>CAWGGM010000022.1:0-274002 GCA_963822115.1 uncultured Pseudomonadota bacterium | reverse complement strand
TGTCAACGGAATGCTGGCCGACCGCTCGACCGCCCAGACCCTACCAGAAGCCAAGTGGCGCGCCTTGCAGGCCTACGACCAGCGCCTGCCAGCCAAGTAGCTCCCGCGGCCGCGCCGCCGCGATCGAAGTCGCCACAGAGCCTGCAGGGACCAGGCCGCGGGCGGCGCCGGGTTCCGCGCGGCGCGTTCGACGCTATAGTCCGCGGCGTGATGAAGGTGCGTCACCTCGACTGCGCGACGCTGTGTCCGATCGGCGGGCGCTGGCTGACCGGACACGGCAGCTTGCTGGAGCGGGCGCGGCTGGTCTGTCACTGCCTGCTGGTCGAGCTGGACGACGGTCTGCTCCTGGTCGACACGGGGCTCGGAGTCGAGGACGTCGACGGCGCCGCGGCGGCGGCTGGGGCGCGGCTTCTTCGCGCTGACGCAGCCGAAGCTGGACGAGGCGCAGACCGCGGCCCGGCAGATCGCGGCGCTGGGCTTTTCGCCGCACGACGTGCGGCACGTCGTGCTCACACACCTCGACATCGACCACGCGGGCGGCATCAGCGACTTTCCCGAGGCGATGGTGCACGTGCTGGCGGCGGAGCACGATGCGGCGACGCGTCCGCATGAGCGCGCTGGAGCGGCACCGCTACCGGCCGGCGCAGTGGAGCCACTCGCCCACCTGGTCGCTCTACCAGCCGGAGGGCGAGCCCTGGTTCGGCTTCGAGTGCGTGCGCGGTCTGGACGGCGTGCCACCCGAGGTGCTGCTGGTGCCGCTGCCCGGCCACACGCGCGGCCACTCCGCCGTGGCGGTGCAGACGGACGAGGGCTGGCTGCTGCACGCGGGCGACGCCTACTTCCACCACTCGGAGATGGATCCGGATCGGCGCCGCTGCCCTCCCCTGATGGATCTGTTCGAGCGCGCGGTGCAGATGGACGGCGAGCAGCATGCTCGAAAACCAGGAGCGCCTGCGCGTCCTGGCGCGCGAGAACCGCGGCGAGGTGCGCGTGTTCTCGGCGCACGACGCGGTCGAGTTCGAGCGGCTGAGGAGCGCCGACGCATGACGAGCTACGAAGGCCGCTGCAGAGAGTGAGTTGAGCACCAGACTTCGCACACCCCCTCGATCCGCTGCCCGACGCGCGGCGGCGCGCTCGGCTCGCCAAGGCGCTCTCGACTGGTACGGCCGCGAGAAGCGCGATCTGCCGTGGCGGCGCACGCGCGACCCGTACGCGGTGTGGGTGAGCGAGGTGATGCTGCAGCAGACGCAGGTCGCCACGGTGCTGCCGTACTACGAGCGCTGGATGCAGCGCTTTCCCGACGCGCTCGCGCTCTGGCCGCGGGCGAGCGAGGACGAGGTGCTGCACGCCTGGCAGGGGCTCGGCTACTACTCGCGCGCGCGGCGGCTGCTCGCCGGAGCGCGCGCGGTCGTCGAGCGGCACGGCGGACAGCTGCCGGACAGCGCCGAGGCGTTGCTGGCGCTGCCGGGGATCGGGCCGTACTCGGCCGGCGCCATCGCGAGCATCGCCTACGGCCAGCCGAGCCCATCGTCGACGGCAACGTGGTGCGCGTGCTCACGCGGCTCTTCGCCCTGCGCGGCGATCCGGCGACAAGCGCCGCTCAAGGCAGCAGCTCTGGCAGCTCGCCCGCGCGCTCATCCCCGAAGGGCGCGCTTCCGACTTCAACCAGGCGCTGATGGAGCTCGGCGCGACCGTGTGCACGCCGAAGCAGCCGCGCTGCGACGGCTGTCCCGTGCGCGGGCAGTGCGCGGCACTGTCGCAGGGCATCGTGGACCAGCTGCCCGAGACGGCGCGCCGCCCCGAAACGACGGCGCTGCACATGGTGGCGGCGCTGGTGTGGCGGCGCGGGCGCGTGCTGGTCACGCAGCTGCCGGACGACGCACCGCGCTGGGCCGGCATGTGGCAGTTCCCAAACGCCGAGCGCAACGCGAAGGAAACCCCCGACCAGGCGCTGTCGCGCGCGGTCAGGGAGAGCGTGGGCCTCGACGCGAAAGCCACAGGGCTCGCTGCCGTGGTGCGCCACGGCGTGACGCGCTACCGCATCACGCTCGACGCCTACACCGCCAGTGCTCCGAAGGGGCGCGCCCGCGCGCTTGGCTGCCAGGCTGTTCGCTGGTGCGCGCAGGCCGAGCTGGAAGCGCTGGCCATGCCGGCGGCGCACCGCAAGATCGCGAGCAAGCTCGCATGACCGTGGAGGTTGCGATCGCGCTGGTGTGGAAGGACGGGCGGCTGTTGCTCTCGCGCCGGCCCGACGACGCGCACCTGGGGGGCCTGTGGGAGTTTCCAGGTGGCAAGCTCGAAGCGGGCGAGACGCCGGAGCAGGCCGCCGAGCGCGAGGTCCGCGAAGAACTGGGCGTCCGCTGCCGCGCGCGCTCGCGCCGCGCGCCCATCCACCACGACTACGCCGACCGTAGCGTGGTCCTGCACCCTGTGGACTGCGACTTCGTCTCCGGCGAGCCGCGCGCGCTCGAAGTGAGCGCGTTTGCATGGGAATTGCCGGCGGAGCTCGGGAAGTACCGCTTTCCGGAGGCGAATGCGGAGCTGGTGACAGAGCTCATGCGCGGGTGACGTCACTGCTGGCACTGGCGGGCAGAAGTCCTAGGCTGGCGCGCGATGAAACCGCGGTTGCTGCTTCTGGTCCAGGCGACGACAGCGGCCGTCGTGGCCTGCACACCGGCGCGCCCGGCCAAGCACTCCGCTCCGACCGTCGCGATCGCACGCCCAGCCGCGAGTGCCGGCGCCAACCCGACTCCGCCAGCGCCGTCGTCGAACCTGCCTCCACCGTCGTCGAATCCGTCGCTCGAAAAAGGCGAGAAGCTCTACGCCAGCCTGGCCTGCAACGCCTGCCACGACGCGCCGAGCCACATCGCTCCGCCGCTGCGCGACCTCCGGGGCAGTACGCTGAAGCTCGCCGACGGCCGGCAGATCACGGTCGACGCGGATTTCGTGCGTGACGCCGTGCTCGATCCACAGGACCACCTCGTCGCGGGCTACTCGCCGACCATGCCGACCTACCGCGGGATGATCGCCGGACAGAAGCTCGACGCGCTCGTCGCCTACGTGATGTCGCGCTAGGCGGCTTCACGCGCTCCTGGCCGCTTCACCGTCGATTGCGGCGGCCAGCTTCTTCTCGAGCCGCGCCAGCCGATCCAGAAGCTCCTCGTGACGAAGCTCCTCGTCGGTGGGCTCGCGCTGCACGAACGTGAGCGCGCCGCCGACCTCCAGCCGCGCGGTCTTGACGTGGGCCAGGCTCGGGATCCCCTGGCGTCGCGCCGCCGCCTCCAGCTCGTCGCGGGTGATGAGCTCCTTTTCCAGGCGCCGCTCCAGCAGCTTGCCGTTGACGATCAGCGTGTCCGCGTCACCCTCCAGCAGCCGGTCCAGCTTGCGGTGGCGGTAGAGCACGCGCACCACCAGATAGTTGAAGACCAGCAGCGTTATGCCGCCGATCAGCCCACCCGTGAGCGACGTGTCGTTGCCGATGATGGCGTTCTGCAACGCGCTGGTGAGCAGCAGCAACATCACCAGATCGAAGGCATTGAGCTGCCCGAGCTCGCGCTTGCCCGCGAAGCGCAGCCCCAGAAACAGGAAGATGTACACCACCAGGGTGCGGGCGATCTTCTCGACGACGGGAATCCCGGGATGAACGAGTGTGGCCCAATGCAACATGGGCCGGAGTGTGCGCCAGGCAGCGCGCGAAGGGAATCGCAGAGGGAGCTGCTTCGGGGGAAGCACCCAGCGGACTGGTGCGTAGACCACATCGCCATGCGAGCGTCGGTCCTGGTGTTGCTGCTGGCCGGCTGCGGCGCGCGCGCTCCCGCGCCGGGTCCCGGAGTGGCGCCCGCGACCGTTGGGGATTGCCCGGCGCACGGAGCCTCCGTCGCAGGCGTCCTGGACGGGCGGAGGCGGTCGCTTCGGTTCACGGGATCGCCGTGATAGCGGCCGCGCGGGGCGACCACAGCGGCCTGGCGTGGCTCGCCAGAGACGGCTCGCTCGCCTTCGCCCCACTGCCCGGTTCTTTCGACCTGTGCGTGCCGGAAGGCGACGGCGTACGCTGTTTCCGCGCACCGGTCCGGAAGCCCGACGGAACCCTCCTGCCGCTCCGCACCCTGTACGCGAGCCTCCATGGTGCGGGAGCCGTCGAGCGCTGGAACGGCGCGCCGTGGGCCACACCTCGCGCCGCGGCCAGCGACGGCCGGCATGCGCTGGTGTTGTTCACGAAAGACAACGCGCTGCGCGTCGCCGTGTGGAACGTGAAACGCGGCCAACTGCTGGCGCTCTCCCCGACACTGGTCGGACCCTTCCGGCCGCTCGAAGTGTGGTGCAGCGCGGGGCATTGCACGCTGGCTGGCATCTCCGCCTCGCGCGTGGTCGTCTTCCGCGCGCTCGGCCTCCGCCGCGACGTCGCGGCCGACAACGTGCTCCAGGCGACAGTCGTCACCTCGGGCGCACATCACCTGCTGTTCTGGATCGGCAGGGACGGCGCGGTCCGACGCCGGCTGCTCGATGCCGACGGCCAGGCGGTGGACACCGGCCTCGCGCTCGGTTCGACCGCGCGCGTCAACGCCCTCGGCAACGGGCTACTTGGTGTGCACGGGTCTGGCGGCTGGTCGATCGCAGATGTCGGGGCCGACGGCGCGCTCGGTCCGCTCCAGCCACTGGGCATCGACTCTGTCGGCCTGAAAGCTGCGCGGTCGGGCAAAGGCGTCGTCGCCGTGGCGCTCGACGGAGACGTCGACTACGACAACGCTGGCACCTATGGCTTCCATTCGTGGACGTTCCGGGCGCGCTGGCGCTGGCTTCCGCCCCGCGTCCGGACTCCGTGGAAGCCCTTGCTCGGCAGAGATCAGCCGTCGTCCGGTGACGGGCGCGGTAGCTGGGACGTCTTCCTGCTGACGAGGCCAGGACGCGTTTCCGCCCTGGTGGTTCCGCGCGGCGACGCCGTCGGACCCCGCCGCCTGGTGGCGCTGCGTGTGCCGTGCCCGGCCCCCTGAGCGCGCGGCGCGCCTACACCGTCAGCGGGTCGACCTTGTCCGGATCGATGTCGAGGTCGCGGATGGCCTGCGCCACGACGCCCGCCTCGAGCTTGCCGTCGAGCCGCAGCGCGTCGAGGGCCGCGATGACGATGTTTTCCGCGTCGATCTCGAAGTGGCGGCGCAGGGCCTCGCGGGTGTCGCTCATGCCGAAGCCATCGGTGCCGAGTGGCACGAAACGCCCCGGCATCCAGCGAGCGATCTGGTCGGCATTCACCTTCATGTAGTCGCTGGCCGTGACGAACGGCCCTTCCACACCCTCGAGCGTGCTGACGATGTGCGGCACCTTCGGCTCCGCTTCCGGGTGCAACCGATTGTGCCGCTCGCAGGCCAGCGCGTCGGCGCGCAACTGCTGGTAGCTGGTCGCACTCCACACGTCCGCGGAAACCCCGTACTTCTCCGCAAGGATCTGCTGTGCGCGCAGCACCTCGTTCAGGATGCTGCCGCTACCGAAGAGCTGCACGCGCTTCTCGCTCTTCTTTTCCGCCGCGCGGTAGCGATACAGCCCGTTCAGGATGCCTTCCTTCACGCCCTCGGGCATGGGCGGCATGGTGTAGTTTTCGTTCTGCAGCGTGATGTAGTAGATGACGTTTTGCTGCTCGTGCAGCATGCGGCGCAGGCCGTCCTGGATGATGACCGCCAGCTCGTAGGCGAACGCGACGTCGTAGACAACCGCGTTCGGGATCACGCTCATCAAGACCGGACTGTGCCCGTCCTGGTGCTGCAGGCCCTCGCCGTTGAGCGTGGTGCGGCCGGCGGTGCCGCCGAGTAGAAAGCCGCGCGCCATCGAGTCACCCGCCGCCCACATCAGATCGCCCGTGCGCTGGTAACCGAACATCGAATAGTAGATGTAGAACGGGATCATCGGCTCGTCGTGCACCGCATACGAAGTGCCGGCGGCGAGGAACGACGCGGTGGAGCCAGCCTCGGTGATACCCTCTTCCAGTACCTGGCCGTCCGTGCTCTCGCGGTAGTAGAGCAGCTTGCCCTTGTCGACCGGCTCGTACAGCTGCCCGCGCGACGAGTAGATGCCGACCTGCGAAAACAGCGCATCCATGCCGAAGGTGCGTGCCTCGTCCGGGATGATCGGCACGATGCGCCGCCCGATCTCCTTGTCGCGCAGGAGCTTCGACAGGAGCCGCGCGAACACCATCGTGGTCGACGCCTCGCCCTTCTTCATGCCCTCGTAGAACTCGGCGTATGTGTCCTCTTCGCTGGGCAGCTTGATGTCCACGCTCACCTGCGTGCGGCGCGTCGGCACCACGCCGCCGAGCGCGCGGCGACGCTCCAGCAGGTACTCCACCTCGCGGCTTTCCCTGCCCGGGTGGTAGAACGGCGCCTCCTCCAGCTTGCTGTCGGGCACGGGCAGGTGCAGCGTGTCGCGGAAGGCGCGAAGCTCGCCCTTCTCCATCTTCTTCTTCTGGTGGGTGACGTTGCTGCCCTCGAAGTGCTCACCCAGCGTCCAGCCCTTGACCGTGTGGCAAAGGATGGCCGTCGGGCGATCCGTGGTCTCGGTGGCACGCTTGTACGCCGCGTACAGCTTGCGGTAGCTGTGTCCGCCGCGACGGAGCTTCCTGATCTGCTCGTCGCTCAGGTGTTCGACCATGGCACTGAGCCGCGGATCGGTCCCGAAGAAGTGCTGGCGGGTGTAGTCGCCCGGCGCGGTGGCGTACTTCTGCCACTGCCCGTCGGGCACCTCGTTCATGCGCCGGCGCAGGACGCCCTCGTCGTCCTTCTCGAGCAGCTCGTCCCACTCCGGGCCCCAGATCACCTTGATCACGTGCCAGCCCGCACCGCGGAACACGCCCTCCAGCTCCTGGATGATCTTGCCGTTGCCGCGCACCGGTCCGTCGAGGCGCTGCAGGTTGCAGTTGACGACGAACGTCAGGTTGTCGAGCTGCTCGCGCGCCGCGATGGTCAGGCTGCCGAGCGCTTCGGGCTCGTCGGTCTCGCCGTCGCCGAGGTAGGCCCACACCCGCGCCTGCGAGGTGTCGAGGATGCCGCGATTGTGCAGGTAGCGGTTGAAGCGCGCCGCGTAGATCGCCGACAGCGGGCCGAGCCCCATGCTCACCGTCGGGTACTCCCAGTAGTTGCTCATCAACCGCGGGTGCGGATACGAGCTGAGTCCCCTGCCCCGCTCCACCTCGCGGCGGAAGTGCTCCATGTTCTCGATGGAAATCCGACCCTCGAGGAAGGAGCGCGCGTACATACCGGGCGCGGCGTGCCCCTGGAAGTAGATCTGGTCTCCGCCGCCCGGGTGGTCCTTGCCGCGGAAGAAGTGGTTGAAGCCGACCTCGTACAGGCTGGCGCTCGAGGCGTACGTGGAGAGATGGCCACCGATGCCGGCAAAGCGCTTGTTCGCGCGGTGCACCATGGCCACGGCGTTCCAGCGGATGATGCGGCGGATGCGCTTCTCCATCTCCTCGTCGCCGGGGAACGGAGCTTCTTCCTGTCGCGGGATGGTGTTGACGAAGTCGGTGGTGAGCGGTCCGACCGGCACCACGCGATGTTGCCGCGCAGCCTGCATGACCCGCTTGAGCACGTAGCGCGCGCGCTGCTGCCCCTCGTTCTGGACGACGGCTTCGAGCGACTCGATCCACTCCCGCGTCTCTTCCGGCTCCTTGTCCGCTTCATCACGAATGTACGTTCCCACGCGTTCGACTCCTTGGTTCTCCCGCCTTCGTAGGACCAAGGACCAATCGCTTCAAGCTCTCCGGGAATTGCCGCAGGAAACCTGCATGCGACGCGCTTGCGCCGCACTGCGGCATGACTACCGGACCGCGGGCCCGGCACGCCCAGGGGTGCGTAGTCCGGATCGCACTCGTCGGTGGTCGACTACTTGAACAGGTGGCAGGCCTGGCAGCGCTTCGCGCCGACCTGGTGATCGACCTTGTCCTTGTGACACGCAAGGCAGTTCGCCCGCGTGGGCAGGCTCGCCTTGTGCGTGACGTGGCACTTGTTGCACTCGTGGTGCGCCTTCACCGTGTGCAGGCCCTTCCTGATGTTCGCGGCGTGGCAGGTCACGCACTTCGGCGGCATGAAGCCGTGCGGCTTGTGGCAGTTGTTGCACGCCGTGTGGTGCTTCGACTCGGTCGCCTCGGTCTTGTGGCAGTTCACGCAGCGGCCGTACCAGCCGACCAGCGTGCTCGGCGGCGCCTGGTGCGGCGCGTGGCAGCCGATGCACTTGTGCTTCGGGTTGACCTTGACCTGCTGTGCCTGCTTGGTGTGGCAGGTGCCGCAGGGCTTCTTCTGCCGCACGTCATGCTGGTTGTGGCAGTTGTTGCACGCCTTGTGATGCGCCGACTGGGCCGGCCACTGGTCGGCGACGTGCGCCTTGTCCGCGTGGCAGTGCCGGCACTGCTGCAGCGCCGCTTCCTTGCGCAAGTGCGGCTTGTGGCAGGAGTTGCACTTCTCGTGCGTCGGGTTGACCGGCGCCAGGTGGATCTGCTTGTGGCAACCCAGGCACTGGCTCTGCAGCACGTCGGGCTCGCCATGGTGCTTGTGGCACTTCGTGCAACGGCCGGTGTGGATCTGCGCGGTCTTGACGATCTTCTGGTGGCAGTTCAGACACGGTAGCCGCACGCCCTTCACACTGAAGCGGTGCTGCTTGTGGCACGACATGCAGTTCTGGTGGGGCTTGGGCCCCGCGGTCGCCACCAGCCGGATCTTGTCCTCGTGGCACTTGCCGCAGACCTTGATCGTGACCTTCGGGTTGCCGTGGATGGTGTGGCACGACGGGCAGCTGCCGCGGGCGTGCTGTCGCGGTCCGACGGTGACCACCTGCCGCACTTCCTTCGCGTGGCAGCTTGATGCAGGCCTGCGGCGGCTTGGGCAGCGGATCGTGGGGATTGTGGCAGCTGGTGCAGATCTGGTGGCGCGCCGGGCCCGCCTGCATCTTGCGCAGCGTTGGCCTTGTGGCACTTGCCGCAGACCGTACCCACCGGCGGCGGGCCGTGCACGTCGTGGCAGTTGACGCACTTCTGGTGCTGGACCGGGCTCTTCGTGAAGACCAGCGTCGCCTGCTTGTTGTGGCACTTCACGCAGCCGTTCTTGTCGGGAACCCAGGTGTGCGGCTGGTGGCAGCTGGCGCACTCGTCGTGCTCGAGCGCGGTCGAGCGCTTCTTGTCCTGGCGTAGCCGCGCCTGCTCGTGGCACTTCTTGCACTGCTCGTCGGCGTGTTTCAGCGGAGCGTGCATCTTGTGGCAGCTCTGGCAGTCGTGGTGCTCTTTCGGCAGCGGCACGTCCGCGGTGCCGATCTTGATGTCGTGGCACTGCCGGCACGGCGGCTGGGCCTGTCCCTTGCCGTAGTCGTGGTGGGGCTGGTGGCAGAGCTTGCAGTCCACGCCGCCATGCAGGTCCTGCGGACGGATCACGCTCGCCGGCACGACCTCGGGCGGCCCCTTCTTCGCCTTGGCGTTTGCGCTGTGGCAGCTGTCGCAGGCGTCGATGGTGAGCCACGGCCGTCCGCCGCCGGACGACGAGAAGTTGTGGCACGACAGGCACTCTGGGCTCGCGGCCCCTTTGAAGTCGCCCTTCTTGTGCAGGTGCGATGCCTTGTGGCAGCTCGTGCAGGCCTGCGCGGAGACGCGGCCGCCGTGGCTCGACTTGGCGTGGCACGACAGGCAATCGACCTTGTCCAGGTCCTCGTGCAGGCGATGGCCCGACGTTTCCGCGATCTTCTGCCAGCCGGACTGCAGACTGTTGTGGCAGGACGTGCAGCTCGACGCGGCCACCTGGCCGTGCTTACCCACGTGGTGGTCGCCGACCATGCTGGCCATCACGAGCTTCAAGCCGGTTCCACCGCTGATGGTATGGCACGCCTGGCAGCGCACGCCCTTGTGGCCAGGCGAAGTGAGGTGCGCTTTCGGCAGCGAAGCGTGACAGCTACCGGTGCACGCGCGCGACGAATGCGTCGCGTAGCGGCGCCCGCCCGCGATCAGCGCGGCCAGCGCGACCGCGACCAGCGGCAACGCAATCGTGACCCAGCGCGGGATGCGCCGCGCTGCGCGCTCCGGAGGCGGCGCACTGGTGGGCTCGCTCATGCCTCACTCCGGGTTCTCCCGCGCGACAACCGCAGCGCTCTCACGACCAGGAGTACGAACAGGAGCGCAGCCAGCAGCAGAGCGACGTAGTAGCCGCGACGCTGCACGGCCATCGCATGCCGCGCCCGGGCCACGGCGGCCTTCGCTTCGTCGGCTGCCTTCTTTGCGTCGGCCGCTTGTTCGCGCAGCTGCACCAGGTCGAGCGCGTGCGTCGAGACGCGCAGATGTTGCTTGGCCGTCGTCAACTTGTTGAGGGCGAAGTCCGCGTCGGGCACGTACAGGCCGGCCTTCTTGGCCAGCGTCACATCGACGACCGCCGCGTGCTGATCCTTGTTGACCGAATCGAAGAGCTTGGAGATCTCCAGCGCGACTTTCTTCTGCTTGTCGTTCTTGCTGTGGCACTTGCTGCACGCGGAGTCCGGCGCCATGCCCGCCAGCCAGCTCGTCGCGACCACGTCGTGGTGCCCGTGGCATGGCAGGCAGTCGGCCAGGCCGCGATCACGGAAGGCGCGCGCGTGGGGGCTCTTGAGGAAGGAACTTCTTCTCCTCGGTGTGGCAGTAGTCGCAGGCCGCGGTGACCGACGGCGTACCGGGATGCGTGCCGGCGTGCGGGCCGTGGCAGCCGATGCAGTTCGGAGCGGCGGCGCTGCCGGCGGCGAAGGCCTTGCCGTGCGTGCTGTGCTTCCACTTCTCGACCATGTCGGTCGGGATGTCGTACGGCGCCATGTGCTTCTTGTTGGCGTGGCACCCGCCGCACAGCTGCACGATGTTCTGCCGGTTCACCGTGGAACGCGGCGACTCCGGTGCGAGGATGTCGTGCACGCCGTGGCAGTTGGTGCACGTCGGCGCGCCCTGATCGCCGGCAGCCGTCAGCTTGCCGTGCATGCTGAGCTTGTAGAGCTGGTACTCGTCCACCGGCAGCTTGGCGTTGAAGCTGCGGATGAAGCCCGGCTTCTCGTGACAGCCGCCGCAGATCCCGGCGATCTGGTCGTGGCGCGGATGTGCGATGAAGCCACGCGCCAGATCGTGCGCCTTCACCGTCGGGTCCGTGGGGTCGCCCTTGTGGCACCCCGCGCAACCGATGCGCGAGTCGCGGTGCACGCTCTCCTGGTACTGCTCGGCCACCCGCCGGAGCTTCTTGTCCGGCAAGCTCAGGTGGCACGTCAGACAGGTGTTCGAGTCGCGCTCTGCGCGGCCGTGGCGCGGACCCGATGGCGAGCCGCCGATCAACGCGAGCGACGTTGACGGGCGCGCCCGCGTCACCCGAAGCCGCAGCCTTCGGCGCCTTGGCCGGCCGCAGCGCTTCGGCGCCTTGCCCGCGGCGGTCTTCGCCTTGGGCTGGGCCGCGCCCGCCTTGGGAGCACCAGGCGCGGCCCAGCCGTTCGTGGCGCCCAGCAGGAGCGCAACGACGACCGCGAGCACTGAGCGAAAATGACCTAGAAGAGGACATTGAGAGTGAGCACCAGCCAGATCACCAGAAGCGTGAGTGCCGCCCAGAAACTGAACCGCGACCCGCGCTTGTCTACGAACGGCAGAACCACGAGGCCGAGCACCACGAGGCTGAGACCGCCGCCGACGAACTTGGATCCCACGACGCCGAGCAGATGTGCCGGCGTCGACTTTCAGGATCTGATGGAGGAACAGGAAGTACCAGGGAGGTGTGATGCCGGCCGGCGCGGGCAGCGTCGGATTGGCGGCCACGCCGAGCGCCGGCTCCTTGAACGTCGCCAGCGTGATCACGAGCACCAGCGCGCCCGTGCACAGCACCGCAAGCCGCACCGCGAAGTCGGGGAAGAACGGAATCCTCGGCTCGTCCACCTGCACCGCGCCCGCGCGCGCGCGACCGAGCGGATCACGAAGAAGACGTGCGCCGCGATGACCAGCGTTACCGTGGCCGGCAGCACGCCGACGTGGAAGCCGAATGCGTGGTGCAGCGTCCAGCTGCTCACCTCTTGGCCGCCGCGCAGGAAGCGCTCGAGGAACTGCCCGATGAGCGGCGTCTCGCCCGCCATCTTGCTGCTGACCAGGCGCCTGGAAGTACGCGTTCTGGTTCCAGGGCAGGATCGCGCCGGTGAAGGCCATGCCGACGCCGAGCCCCAGCAAGAGCAGCCCGCTCAGCCACACCAGCTCCCGCGGCGGCGTAAAGCGCCTGAGAAGCATCATCAGGAAAATCTGCGCTGCCAGAACCAGCACGAACAGGTGGCTCGTCCACAGATGCACGCCGCGAACAAGGCTGCCGTATGGAACGCGCCCCACGATGTTCAGAATGGAGGCGTGCGCCCCTGCAGGCGTCGGCCGATAGGGCAGAAGCAGCAAGATGCCGCTCATGACCTGGATCAGGAACAGGAACAGGAGCAGGCCGCCGAGGTAATGAGTCGGCGTGTTCCGGGGAACGAGGCGCTCCTTGAGTCGGTCGCGCAGGGCACCTGTGCCCAGTCGTTCCGAAAACCACTGGCGGACGCTTCTCGGGATCACGGGGGACTCAAGCCTGGCTAACGGTGACCATGCCCTGGACCACACTCACATCCACCCGCTTGAGCGGACGCGGTGGTGGCCCCGAAATGTTCTTCCCCTCCAACGAGTAGACGCCGCCATGGCACGGGCACTCGATCTGCTTGTGCGCCGCGGAGTACGCGACGATGCAGTTGAGGTGCGTGCAGAGCGCCACGAACCCACGGAAGCTCCCGTCCTCCATCCGGATCACCAGTACGGGGTCGCCGCCGAGCATCACCATGCGGCTGGAGCCACGCGGAAACTTCTCGGCCTTGCCGACCTGGACCGCGGTCGGCGCCGTCGACTCCATCGGCTGCACGAACTTGACGACGGGATAGATCGCCATCACTCCGAGAGCGGCGGCTGTGCCGCCGATTGCATAACCGAGGAAGTCACGGCGCGCCGGAGCCTTGTCGTCCTGCTCGTCGTCGCCCATCGCTTGATCCGTTGGTGTGCGCTTTGCACATAGCGGACCCTGCGCGGCGTGTATCTGACGGCCGTCATCCTCGCGCGATCGTTTCGCGCATCGCGCGCGCAGTGCGCGCAACCTTGGCGGGTTGCGACGTCAAGACGCCCCGGCGACGCACGGTCCGCAGTCGGCGATCGCGCAGGGACGCCACACGGAATGCGTACTTATTGCGCGACCTCCAGGCCGACCCGGCGACAATTGCGCGTTCCTGGCTGCGGAGGCGCGTGCACTTTTCCGCGCACGATCGGATCGCCGCGCATGTCATGGGTACCGATGCGACCCAGGGCCGCAGGGCATTCGCTGGGTACGGGCGCGGTCCGTGGCACAGCCGTTGCAGCCGGGCGGGCGGTCCCCTTGCTCCGCCCCCCCTTCGAGCAACGGAACCGATATCTGTCATCCTCCTGGCCGATGGCTGGTACATGAGCATCTCGAGTCGAGGAAGTGTTCCGCATCTTGCCGCGACTTGTAGCGATCTCTGGTGTCCTCCGCATTGGTGCCTGCGGCCACGCGGAGCCCGCACCGCCGAAGGATCCGCCCAAGGCGCCGACTTCTGCAGCGGCGATCCCGGTCGCGCCGCTGAGTGGCAAGCTGCTCGGCGAGCCGTTCTCCATCAAGAGCGCGCGCTACTACGTCGATCAGCGCCCCGGCTACCAGAAGATCATCCTCAAGCTGTACGGGGTGGACTCGCCCACACCGTGCAAGGACTTGACGCCGGTCAAGGCTCCGGAGGTCTGGCTCCGACACGACGGCCCCCAGCGCATCGCGAAAGGGCAGTCGCCATCGATCTGAAGGCAATGCACCCTGGCAGCTTCACTACCAGATCCACAAGGACGGCCGCTGGATGGGCAACGGTGACGCCCGCGCGCTGTTCGTGATCACACAGGTCGACCCCGACATGAAGGTGCACGGCGAGCTGAGCGGTTGCTTCCGCGACGCGACCGGCAGCTGCGTCTCTGGGCAGTTCGTCGCCAACTACTGCCGCATCTGGATCGACTCGCCGGTGCGGGGCTCCGATGTGATGGAGCATCCGCCCCGGAACCTGCCGAAGGACACGCCCGATGTGGTCCCCCCGGCCAGCGCGTTGCCCAGCGTCCCACCCACGCCGCCCCCGCCGGCAGCGCCCCGCCGGCCGCCAGCGCCGCACCGGCCGGGAGCGCGGAGCCCCCCCGATGAACGCCCTCGCACGAACGCTGGCCGTGCTCGGTGCCGCCACGCTTCTCGTTGCGTGCAGCAGCCCCGAGCCCCGGCACATGGTGGCGCCGGCCCCCTCGTCGAACGCGGTCACGGTCGCGGTCGAGCCGCGCGAGCAGCTGTTGCCGATGTATCCGTGCTCGCGCTGCCACAAGGACCTTACGCCGAATCCCCAGCCCCGCCAGCTCGTCAAGTTCCACGCAGTGCGCAGCCGCGAGTTCAACCACGGCAACGGGACGTTCTGGTGCTACCAGTGCCATTCCGTCAAGAACATCGACAAGCTGCGCACGGCGACTGGCGAGCTCGTGTCGTTCAACGAGGCCTGGAAGGTCTGCACCTCCTGCCACGGCGACAAGCTCCAGCCGTGGACGCAGGGTACGCACGGCCTGATCCTCGGCTACTGGAACGGGGTGAAGCACAAGAAGTCGTGCCCCAACTGCCATAACCCCCACAATCCGCATCCACCCTTCCCGCCCATCAAGCCGCAGCATCCGCCCCAGCGGCCGCGGAGTGAGGCTCGCGTCATGCCCAGGAAACTCCCCATCTACCGCGAACACGACGCCGCTAGCGCACCGACCGCAGCGGACCGCATGGAGAAGGCGCCCGAGAGCGCCTCGGGACGGAGAAGTCTCGCCGGGACTTCCTGCACGCCGCCGCCGCGGCGGGGCTTGCGCTCACCGCGGCACCCGCGTGCAACGACCCGGGATTCGAGAAGTTCCTGCGCAAGCACTACAAGGAGCTGACGCCCGCCGACAAGAAGCGGATCTTCGCCAACATCGAGAAGGAAACGCTGAAGAAGACCGGCGTGAAGGTGCACATCCACGACCCGAAACCGATCGAGGGCGTGCACTTCGCCTATGGGCTCAACCTCTCGCACTGCAACGGCAACCGCCGCTGCGTGGAAGCCTGCGCGCGCGAGAACAACGAGCCGAACGATCCGGAGATCCGCTACATCCGCGTCATCGAGCTCGACAACGGCTCCCACGATCTCCAGGACGGCGAGATGTACTACGACCCGGCGGAGGTTCCGGAGCCGGGCAAGTACTACCTGCCGGTGCAGTGCCACCACTGCGACAACGCGCCGTGCGTCCGCGCCTGCCCCACGCAGGCAACGTGGAAGGAACCCGACGGCATCGTCGTCATCGACTACAGCTGGTGCATCGGCTGCCGCTACTGCATGGCTGCGTGCCCGTACTGGGCCCGTCACTTCAACTGGGTCGAGCCGTCGATCGAGCCCGACCGGATCAATCCCGACCAGGGCTACATCTCCAACCGCATCCGTCCGATGGGCGTGGTCGAGAAGTGCACGTTCTGCCTGCACCGCACGCGCAAAGGCCGCTACCCGGCGTGCTACGAGGTGTGCCCGACCGGTGCACGCAAGTTCGGCAACCTCGCCGACCCCGAAAGCGAGGTCCGCCAGATCTTCGAACGCCGGCGCGTGTGGATCCTGAAGGAGGAGCTCGGGACGAAGCCGCGCTTCTTCTACTTCTACGGGTGACCCATGAAGTACGACCCCGAAACCCTGAGCCTCGGATTTTCCTCGCAGGAGGAGGTCGAGGAGTTCCACTCGGAGCTGGTCCTGCTGCTCCGCTGCGCGATGATGACGGCGACCCGCCGCATTCCCGATTCGCAGCAGGCCAAAGAAGTCTCACGCGAGGTAATGAAGGACAACCGCGCGGTGATGCGCGCGCTGAACCTGGTGCGCCACACGCTTGCCGAGGAAAGCGTTCTAGCGAGGCGGCATGAAGCGGTATCTCGTATTCTGGGGCAAGATCCTCCGCCGCATCTTCGTCGGCAGCCTCCAGTACTACGTCTGGATGGCGACGCTGCTCGGCATCATCGTGCTTGGTTTCCTGTTCTACTGGCACCAGCACCTCCACGGCATGATCACGACGAACATGACCGATCAGGTGAGCTGGGGTGCGTACATCGCGAACTTCACCTACCTGGTCGGCGTCGCCGCGGCGGCCGTGCTCCTGGTCGTGCCCTCGTACATCTACCATCGCCACGACGTGCACCAGGTCGTGCTGCTCGGCGAGATCCTCGCGTTTTCGGCGGTGACGATGTGCCTGATGTTCATCACCGTCGACCTGGGCCGGCCGGACCGCTTCTACCACATCATGCCGTGGGTCGGCCGGATGAACTTCCCGGTCTCCATGCTGGCGTGGGACGTGGTGGTCATCAACGGCTACTTCTTCCTCAACCTCTACGTGCCCGCGTACCTGCTCTACAAGCTGTACAAGCGCGAGTCGCCGAAGTGGTGGATGTATCTGCCGTTCGTGATGCTGTCGATCTTCTGGGCCGTCAGCATCCACACCGTCACGGCGTTCCTGTACAGCGGGTTCGGCAGCCGTCCGTTCTGGAACTCCGCCATCCTGGCTCCCCGCTTCCTGATCGGCGCGTTCGTCTCTGGACCGGCGATCCTCTACGTCGTGTTCCTCGCGATCAATCGCTGGAGCGATTACACCGTTAAGGAGAGCGTCTTCACCTACCTCCGGCGGGTGATGACGTACATCCTGCCCATCAACCTGTTCCTGTTCGGCTGCGAGATCTTCAAGGAATTCTACACGCAAACGGGCGAGGTCTCGTCATCGTACTACATGCTGTTCGGCCTGCACGGTCACCACAAGTTGGTGCCGTACGTGTGGGGCGCGATCGTGATGGAAGTATCAGCCTTGGTCGTGCTGTTGGTCCCGAAGCTGTACAACAAACGGAATCTGCTTGTGACGGCATGCATCTTCATCGCCCTCGGCATCTGGGTCGAGAAGGGCATGGGCTTGATCATCCCCGGCTTCGTGCCTGATCCGCTGGGCGAGGTGGTGGAGTACTCGCCGTCCGTGACCGAGTTCTTCGTATGCGCGGGCGTGTGGGCCACGGGTGCGTTCATGTACACGGCGCTGGCACGGGTCGCCACCGGCATCCTCTCCGGCAATATCAGCGAGCACCCCGAGCTTGGCCCGCCGATGGACGCCTTGCTGCTGGGCGAACACGAGAGCGAGGAAGCCGCCGAAAGCGCCGCACACGCATAGAGCCCATCTCGCCGGGCGTGGCGGCGGGGTCGGCACAACTTTCGTACGAGGCGCGCCGCCCGGCAAATGCTGTACCCTGCGGTCATGTTCGACCCCGGGCAGCAGCTCCGCGAGTACGAGATCTGGGGACGCCTGGGTGGCGGGGGGATGAGCGATGTGTGGCTGGCGCGCCACCGCGATCTCGCCATCCCGGTCATCGTCAAGACGCTGCGCCCGGATCTCGACGTCCCGCCCCAGGAGCGTGCCGAGCGCATGCTCACCGAGGCGCAGCTGATGGCGCGCATCACCAGCCCCTATGTGGTGCGCGCCTACAACGTCGGCACGCACCGCGACACGCCGTACATGGCGCAGGAATACGTCGACGGCATCGATCTGAACGAGCTCGATCACGCGCGGCGCGAGTCGGTCGGGCACGGGCTGCCGCTGTGGTTCGTGTGCGAGGCCGCTGCCGACATCGCGCGCGCACTGCACGCGGCGCATCAGCACGGCGTGCTTCACCGCGACATCAAGCCCTCCAATTTCTTCGGCTCGCCCGAGCTCGGAACCAAGCTCGGCGACTTCGGTATCGCTGTCGCCAGACCGGTCGGGCAGATCATCGCGGGCGACGCCAGCGGCACGCTGCGCTTCATGGCGCCCGAAGCGCTGCGCGGCGAGACGCTCGATCGCCGCGCCGATGTGTTCGGGCTCGGCGCCGCTGTCTTCGACCTGCGCTACGGCTCGCCGCCGTTCCCCGATCCGCGCGTGCTGCTGGACAGCAAGCCTCGCCCCGCTTTCCCGCCGCCCACCGGGCCGGAGGAAGCGTACTTCCAGCACGTGCTAGCCCGTATGCTCGCCTGCGAGCGCGAGCAACGCTATCCGACGCTCGCCAAACCGGGGAGACTGCTCGGCGCACTGGCTCGCAATGCGCCGCGGCCGGCCGCGCCGACGCGCAGCGAAGCGGGCTTGTCACAGAACGGCACGCGCATCAGCACCGAGGTCGGCAACATCGCCGAAGCGAAGGTGGACGGCATCGTCAACAGCGCCAACTGGCAGCTCCACATGCAGACCGGCGTCGGTGACGCCCTCCGCCGCGCCGGCGGCGACGCCATCGAGGCCGAGGCGCAGGCCGGGGGCGAACACCCGCTCGGCGCGTGCGTCGTGACCGGCCCGGGGCGTCTCGACTGCCGGAAGGTGCTGCACGCCGTCAGCGCGTGGCAGCAGGCGTCCTGCGTCGGGCGCTCGACGCAACGCGCGCTGCTCGCCGCCGAGCGGCTCGGTCTCCGCTCGCTCGCCCTGCCCGCCCTCGGCACAGGCGCCGCCGCCGTGGCGTTCGAGGCGTCGGCTGCGGCGATGGCCTCGGCGCTGCGCTGGCACCTCGCCCTGGGCGGCTCGAGGCTCGAGCACGTGCGCTTCGTGCTGTACGACGAGGACAAGCGCCGCGTGTTCACCGACGTGCTCGAAGCGGCCCTGCTCGGCGAGAGCGACGACCACGCCGACCTCGGCCTCGAAGCCACCGGCGACGCAAACAGCGACGACGACATCTCCGCCGATGGCCCGACGTACTTCGCGCCGGGAAGCTAGTTTTCGCATGGCCACGCGACGCACACCCTTCTTCGCCGGGGCGCTAGCCCTGGTGCTGCTGACGGGCTGCCACCACGACACGGACGACAGTAAGGCGAAGCAGGCGCACCAGCAGCTGGCGACATCGACCGGTAGGCAGTGCACGTCGGACGCCGACTGCGCCACCGGCAAGCCCTGCGTGCGGGCGCGCTGCGTGGACGGGCATTGCCGGGCCCAGCTCGCAACGGCGGGAACCGACTGCGACAACGGCGACGTGTGCGACGGCGTCGCGCGCTGCGACCAGCGCGGCGTGTGCAGCCCCGGCGCACCCCCGGCCGTCGACGACAAGAACGCCTGCACCGTCGATTCGTGCGACCCGGTCCGGGGCGTCCTGCACACGCCGGTGGACGTCGACGACCACGACGTGCGCACGACCCGCCGCTGCAATCCTGCGAACGGGGTCACGCACACGCCCGTGGACACCGATGACGGTGACGACTGCACCTTCGACAGCTGCGACCCGGAAGCAGGCGTCACGCACAAGAAGCCAGAGTCGGTCTACACCTGCAACTCGAGCTGCGGAGCGGGCTATCATCCGGTCTCGCGCAGTCCCAGCGCACAGTGCGGCGGCAGGGATGCTCTGCAGACCTTCTGCGCCCCGGACTGCGAAGCACCTCCTTCTACAGCTGCGACGCGCGTTGCCCCGAGCGCTACCACGCCGTGTCCCGCTCGCCGGCCACGCGCTGCGGCGCGGAAGGTACGCTGTACACCTTCTGCCAGAAGGACGACGAAGCCGGCTTCTATACCTGCGACGCGAGCTGCCCGCAGGGCTACCGGAAGACGACCAGCGCACCGAGCTCGCACTGCGGCCCCGATGCGTCGACGATGATCCGCTGCGTCGCGGCGCGGTAGGTATGGAGCTCGGCTTTTCGCTCGAGCATCAGCGGAAAGCCGAGCCCTGGGCTAGATCTCGACCGAGGCGTAGCCGAGCCGCTGCAGCCGGATCACCTCGAGCAGGCCGTTCGGCACACTGACGACGCCGGGTTCGAGATCGGTCTTCTTGACCCCGAGCTTGTGCATCGACAGCTCGCACGCGACAACGCGCACGCCCTGCGAGATCGCCTGGTCGAGCAGCGCTGCCTGGGGGCTGCCGCGCTCGATGGCGGTGAGCGCTTTGCCACAGACGACGACGCTGACGTGATCCGCGCTGTGCCCGGCAAGCATCTGCTGGGTCGTCTTCAGCGACACCGGCAGGTGCGGCACCTGGCTCACCAGGATCACGACGCCGCCGTTCGCCACCACGCCGCCGGTAGAGGCCGGCGCGGCCGGCTTCGACGCACAGCCGGTCAGTGCGAACACGACGAACAGGACTGCGAGCGCCCTCATGACGCTACCTCGGCCGGCACACGCGCACGGCGCGACGACAACCAGTTGTCGAGGCTTGAGCACGTTTACGCCTGCCCCCTGCAGCGCGGAAATGCAGCAGCCCGCCGAAGAGCCCGATGTTCTTGAACAGCGGCCCGATATTCACCGGCGAGAGCTGGACGGTGAGGGTAATCGGGAGCAGCACCAACATCAGCGCCAGCGCGGCTCCCCGGGTGCAGAGTCCCAGGAGCAGCGCCACGCCACCAGCCGCGAGCACCAGGCCGCTGGCAGACACCAGCACGGGCGCCGGACCCAATGCCAGCGCGAGGTGGGCAAACGGTGCGGCCTCGAGGCGCGGCACGATGCGCTCGGGGTGGAACAGGTGCGCGAAACCGGCAACGCAGAAGATGCCGCTCGAGAGCACCCGGAATGCGAGCTCGCCGCGAGGCGAGCCGGAGGACAGGGAGTTTCGTGAAATGTAGTTAAAGGAGTTTTCCTTGTGCAGTAGACCCGTGATGCGCGACCGCGGGCAGGCGTCTGGCGGGCTGGGCGCTGCCAGCGTGGTCCCGCGGGCGCGGTTCGCGCGCGCCGCTCCCGGATGGGATTGCGCGCACCACGCGGAAGCGGACGCGTGGCGCGTCCGGACGATGTGGGTTCGATAACGGAGATTAGCTGCGTCTGGGCGGAGGCGTAGGCGGCCCCGTCGCCATGCAGGCCGGCTGCTCGACGGCCGGCCGGTGCAGGCCGTCGAACGCCGGGCGCGGCGCGAAGACCGGCCGGACAGGCGGAATCGCCGCGGAGGAAGGCGGACAGGGCCGCGCGTGACCGGACGCGCTGGACTCGGCGCCGCCCTGGTCGTCCTTCAAGCCGGCCGGAAATGCAGCGCCGCCGGCACGCCCGGGCGCGCTGGCGCGAACTTGTCGTGTCCGCAGCCCGGTGCCTGCCACCCTGCGGCCCGCGAGCCCCCGAACGCGAGCACCGATACCACGGCAAGCACGGCAAGTGCCGGAAGCGCGACGAGCGAGCCCGGCCGGACATGCGGATGGGGGGTGTCCTTCACTTGCCGGCGGGTACGCCGGCTAGCCCGGGCCGGTTTCCCGCTGCCGGTCACTCGTCATTGCGCCCGGGCTCTGCCACTCACCCATCAACCCATGTCATTCGACGATACGGTGATCTTATGCCAGTCACCGACGGAGACGACCCCGGCACCGACCGCGGCTCGCGACCTTCCTTTTCCGGCGATCGCCGCTCGTCGCCCCGCATCGCTATCGAAGCCCAGCTCGGTTTCCAGTCCGAAACCAACTTCTACAACGGGTTCGCCGAGGACCTTTCCGACGGCGGGCTGTTCATCGCGACCTACAACGTGCTGCCCATCGGCAACGAGATCACCGTGACCTTCGGCCTGCCCGAAGGCCGCGAGATCACCGCCGATGGCCGCGTCGTCTGGCTGCGCGAGCCGCTGGGCGACGCCCCGCCCGGCATGGGCGTGCGCTTCCAGGAGCTGGACGACGAAGACCGCGCCGCGATCCTGCGCTTCATCGACGAGCGCCAGCCCGTCTTCTACGACGCCTGAGCGCCGCGGGCGCGCCGGCCCCCGGCGGATCGCCGCCGGGGCGCCGCGGTAGACTCCGCGCTTCCCTTTCCGGCCGGTGGCCCCGGGTTTCATGGCAGAGCTGGTTCCGTATCCGTTTGGCGCGCTCGCCTCGCGCATGCTGCGCGAGCTCGAACAGCAGCGAACCATCTTCGATCTGCCCGAGCGGAAGTTCTTCCTCGGCGATCGCGAGCGGAGCTTCGAGGTCGGCTTCCACCAGCACACCGCGGCGACGCCGCTCGGCCCCGCCGCCGGCCCGCACTCGCAGATGGCGCAGAACCTGGTGCTGGCCTGGCTCGGCGGCTGCCGGGTGTTCGAGCTGAAGACGGTGCAGATCCTCGACGAGCTCGAGATCCCGCGTCCCTGCATCGACATGGAGACCGTCGGCTACAACGTCGAGTGGTCGCAGGAGCTCAAGCTCGAGCAGTCGCTCGACGAGTACGTCAAGGGCGCGATGCTGATCCGCATCCTCGAGGAGGTGCTGCCGCTCGCGCCCGGCTACCGCCCCGCCGTGTTCGACATGTGCGTCGGCTACGATCTCGAGGGCATCAAGACCGAGCGCGTGCAGGCGTTCATCCGCGGCATGCGCGACGCCAGCCACGTCGTCACGCGGCTGCGCAGGGAGCTGCCCGCCGAGCTGTCGCAGTACCGCGACCTCGACTACCCGACGCGCCTCTCCGACACGCTCACGCTCAGCACCTTCCACGGCTGCCCGCCCGACGAAATCGAGCGCATCATCGACTTCCTGCTCGGAGTCGGGCATCCACTCCATCGTCAAGCTGAACCCGATGCTGCTCGGCCCCGTCGAGATGCGGCGGCTCCTGAACGAGGTGATGGGCTACGCCGACATCCACGTGCCCGACAGCGCGTTCGAGCGCGACACCTCGTGGCAGCAGGCCGTCGACTTCAGCGGGCGGCTGCTGGAAAAGGCGCGGGGCCTCGGCCTCGGCTTCGGCGTGAAGTTCAGCAACACGCTGATCGTCGAGAACCACCGGAGCTTCTTCACGCCCGACCAGAAGGAAATGTACCTGTCGGGCCCGCCGCTGCACGTGCTGGCGATGAACCTGGTCGCGCGCTTCCGCCGCGAGTTCGGCACGAGCATCCCCATCTCGTTCTCGGCCGGCATCGACCAGAAGAACTTCCCCGACGCGGTGGCGCTCGGCCTGGTGCCGGTCACGGTGTGCAGCGACCTCCTGAAGAAGGGCGGCTACGGCCGCGCTTCGGGCTACTTCATGGAGCTCGGCAAGCGCATGAAGGCCGTCGGCGCCAGCGACGTGCCCGGCTTCATCCTGCGGGCGCACGGCAAGGCCGCCGAGGCGCTCGACAAGCTCGATCTCGACGCCGACGGGCGCGAGCGCGCACTCACGAGGGCTCGACGACGGGGCGCTCTCGACGCCGACACCTTCGAGCGCGTGGGCGGAACAAACGGCGCTGCTCAACACCGAAGCCTACGTCGGCGCGCTCGAGAACGACCCGCGCTACCACGCCGCGCAGAACAGCAAAGGTCCCGAAGCGCATCGACAGCAAGCTGGTGCTGTTCGACTGCGTCACCTGCGACATCTGCGTGCCCGTCTGCCCCAACGACGCGAACTTCACCTTCACGCCGCCCGAGCGCGAGCTGCCGATCGTGAAGGCCGAACGAGAGCGGCGGCGCCTGGAGCGTCAGGCGCGAGGGCACGCTCGCGCTGAAGAAGCGCCACCAGATCGCCACCTTCGCCGACTTCTGCAACGAGTGCGGCAACTGCGACGTGTTCTGCCCCGAAGAAGGCGCCCCCTACGTGCTCAAGCCGCGCTTCTTCGGCCGCCGCGCCGACTACGAGCGCTTCAGCGACCACGACGGCTTCTGTCTGGAAGTGGTCGATGGGACGGAGCGCGTGCTGGGGCGCTTCCCCGAGGGCGAGTTCGTGGCCGAGCTGACCGACGGCCGCGCGCGCTACGCCGGCAAGGATTTCGCGCTTCGCTTCGACCCGAACGATCTGGAAGGGACGCTCGAAGGCGAAGCCTCCGGCAAAGTCGATCTCACCTTCTTCTACATCATGGATCTGCTCCGCCGGAGCCTGCTCCACTCGGCAGAGGCGAACTACGTGGCGGCGCTGGCCAGGAGCACGGCGGACGCGCGATGAATCAGCTCGAACTTGCTCCGGAGGCCTTCACCGAGCGGCTGGCGCAGCAGGGCGGCCGCGCGTACATCGTGCGTGATCGCAACGGTGGCCTGCGGGCTTCCCACGAGTTCCTGGGTGAGCTCGTCGAGTTCCTGCGACAAGACAAGCGGGACCACCTCGAACACGAGGCCGCTGTTCTTCGAAGTGGGCCCCGGAACCGGCGCGCTGCTCACGGCGTTCGTGCACCAGACCACCCGCGGCCAGGGAGCCGGCGGCGTGCGGCACTGGGCGTACGCGCGGCTCGAAGACCTGCTGCGCGATGGGCTTCGGCTTTCGGTGGGCATGACGCGCAAGAACGCTCTGGCCGGCCTATGGTGGGGCGGCGCCAAGGGCGTGATCGCGCGGAAGCCCGGCGAGCGTTACCGCGATCCGGAGTATCGCAGGCAGCTCTACCGCGAGTACGGCAGTTTCATCAGCTCGCTCCGCGGTTGCTACGTCACTGCCGAAGACGCGGGCACGACGCCGCCCGACATGCTCGAGGTGTTTTCACGCACGCGACACACCACGTGCATCCCGCCGGCCTTTGGCGGTTCCGGCAATCCCTCGGAGCCCACGGCCAAGGGCGTGGTCTCGGCCATGGAAGCCGCGCTGGACTTCCTCGGCCTGGGCACCCTGGAGGGCAAGTCCATCGCCATGCAGGGCGCCGGCAACGTGGCCGGTTTCATGATCGGCGAGCTGCTCGCTCGCGGCGTCGCGCGCATCGTCGCCAGCGAGATCTCGAAACAGCGAATCGCTGAACTGGAGAGCGGCGTTCAGGATGCGCGCCTTTCGCTGCGTCACGTCACGCCGGACGATCTGTCGATCTTCGACGAGCCCGCCGACATCCTCGCCCCGAACGGACTCGGTGGCGTGCTGAACCCGGACACGATCCCGCGCATCCGCGCCAGGCTCGTGTGCGGCGCCGCCAACAACCAGCTGCTCGATGCCGAGCGGGATGATCGCGCGCTGTCCGCGCGAGGCATCAGCTACGTCCCCGACTTCTTGTGCAACCGCATGGGCATCGTGAACTGCGCGAACGAGCAATACGGCTCCATTTTCGACGACCCCGCCATCCAGCGCCACTTCGGGCGCGACTGGGATAACTCCATCTTCGTCGTGACCCAGCGCGTGCTCGCCCGCGCCCGCGACGAAGGTCTGACGACCGCCACCGCGGCCACGCTCATCGCCGACGAGCTCGCGCGCCAGCCCCATCCCCTCTGGCCCGAGCGCAGCCGACAGATCATCGAAGGCCTCGTCTCGAGCGGCTGGCACCAGCAGCGAGCGTAGAGCAGCGGGTCGGCCGATGAGCTCTAGCGAGCGTCCCCTTGCCGCTGCGGCATACCCGCGCGCGGTCGAGCCGGGCAGCGCGCGGTCAATGCGAACGGCCAACGACGACGCGGAGCGAGCGCTCGACGATCGCGAAGACGTGCTTCTGCTCGGCCTCGCTCGGCTTCGGAACCATGATGTCGCCGATGGTGCGGAAGCGGACGATGAGCGTCGAACCCGCGCTCCGCTGGAGGTAGAGCAGCACGCTGTTGTAGCCCTCGACGCCGCCCGCCACGCGCCAGCCGTCGAGGCCCGCGACCTTCGTCCGCGAGACGACACCGTTCATGGGGTCGAACCTGCCCTTTGGGAACGCGAGATCGAAGAACGAGGGCGAGTCGCGGTGGAACACCGTCTTCGCGTCTTCGTGGAAGCGCTCGACGCGCATGGACCAGACCCACTGCTTCGGGTGTGGGTCGCCGCCGAGCTCTTCGCGCGCAAGCGAGCTGTCGAGCTCGATCGCGCCCGCGGCCTTCGAGACGCGGAAGATCGCCGGTGGGTAGACGAACGACACGCCGAGCGACGCGTCCGAGAGTCTCTTCCACCCCGCCGGAACGTCGCCCGAAGCACGAGGGCGCGACGGAGCCGCCGGCCCGCTCGGTGCGTCCGCGCTGGGCGCGGGCGGCACGACCACCGAGACCGGCGCGCGCGATGCCGGCGCGTGCGATGCCGGCGCGTGGGACGCCCGGGGCGCGCCGCACCCGACCGGCAGCGCGATGCCGGCGAACGCCACGACGCGACCAGCGATGCGCTTCATCGCCGGACCGTAGCGCGGCTCGCAGCAGAGCGCATCGGCGATGGCATCGGCCCGAGGCCGCTCCCGGCGTGTCAGGCACGATGTCCAGATTGCGCCCAGAGCGAGGAGCCTAGCGCCGCGTGCCAGCCGTGACCCGGAGCGGAAGGACGATCGGCTGGCCTTCCTGCACGGGCACGCAGGGCACGAAGCGACGGAACGCGCGCGCGATGCAGGCGGCGACGGCGCGCAGGCTCGTGCTGGAGGAGGGCGGCAGCTCCGTCCGCACGTCCTCGAGGCCTCCCCTGCCGTCGCTGGTGGCGTGCACAACGACGCGGTAGCCGGTGGCGGGCGGATTGTCCTCGACGGCCAGCGCACGGGCACAGGCCTGGACGACCGGCTGCAGTGGCTCGCACTCGCGCGCGCAGCCGAGCTCCGCGTCGCGGATCGTGAGGCAGGGCGTAGCTTCTTGGGGTGGCGTGCGACGCACGGCCGCGCTGGTCGCTCTAGCTGGGCTTGTCGCGCCCGTCGAGGCCGGGCGCTCGGCGCCAGCGCGTGGCGCACAGGCGCAGGCAAGAGATGCTGCAAGCCAGAGTGCGCCTCTGCGATCGAACCCGACCATCACAGTCTGATACGCCAATCCGGCTGGGGCGGCTTCCTCCGTCCGCGGGCGCAGCGACGAGGCTGGGACGCGTGGGGCAGTCGCCGCAGGGTTGCGGAGGTCCCGGCGCCGTGTCGCGGCTGCCAGGACCTGCCAGAAGAAGGACGGAAATCCCGGAAAATGACCGGGATCCGCCGCGCTGCGCGAATGGGTATCCAGGTTTGCGCAGCGTGCTAGATTGCGCGCTTCCCTTTTTTCCGGGGTTCTGGAGCTTTCGATGAGCGACGAAATCGTCGTAGCCGCCCTGGGCGGCAATTCCCTGCTGGATCCGAAGCTGGCAACCGATGTCGCGAGCCAGTTCAAGCGCACCGCGGAAGCGATGCGTCCCATCGCCGAGCGCATCGCGGCCGGCGATCACATCGTCATCACGCACGGCAACGGGCCGCAGGTCGGCTACATGCTGCTGCGCTCGGAGTTGGCCGCGGGCAGGCTGCACAACGTGCCGCTCGACTCGCTGGTGGCCGACTCGCAGGGCGCCATCGGCTACATGATCCAGCGCACACTGCGCGCCGAGCTGGAGAGCCATGGCGAGAAGCGCGAAGTGGTGTGCGTGGTGACCGAGGTGGAGGTCGATCCGGAGAGCGCCGAGGCCCCGCCGAGCAAACCGGTCGGCCGCTTCTACACGAAGGAAGAGGCCGAGGCGGTGCACCGCGAGCGCGGCTGGACGATGGTGGAGGACTCGGGCCGCGGCTACCGGCGCGTAGTCGTCTCGCCCATTCCGAAGTCGATCGTGCAGCTCGACACCATCAAGCGGCTGGTCGAGCAGGGCGTCACCGTCATCGCCTGCGGCGGCGGCGGCATTCCCGTCTACCACGACAGCACCGGCATCCTGCGCGGCATCGAGGGCGTGGTCGACAAGGACCGCTCGAGCGCACTGCTGGCCACGGCGCTCGGCGCCCGGCGCATGGTCATCACCACCGGCGTCGACGCCATCTACGACAATTTCCGCTCGCCCGATCGCGTGAGACTGGACAACGTCGACACGGACCGGCTCGCGTGAGCTATACGCCGCCGGTTCCTTCCCGCCCGGCAGCATGGGACCGAAGGTCGAGGCAGCCATCGACTTCCTCGAAGCGGGCGGCGAGGAGGTGGTCATCTGCCTCCCCGAGGACTACGCCCGCGCCTGCGATGGCCGGGTGGGCACACGTATTTCGAAGGCGAAGCAATGACCGGACTTGATCACGAAGCGCTCCACAAGCTGTACGGCAAGAACCTGCTGCTCACGTCCGACTGGACGACGGCGGAGATCGACACGCTCGCCAGCCTGGCCGAGAAGCTCGAACAGCTCGACCGCGCGGGCCGCGCCCCTGCCCTGTTCCCGAACGAGCTGGCGTACGCGATCTTCTTCGACAACTCCACGCGCACCAAGAGCGCCTGGGCCGGCGCCGCGGCGCGGCTCGGCATGCGCCCGGTGATCGTCGATGGCTCGTCCACGCAGGTCGCCCACGGCGAGACGGCCGAGGAAACCGGCGCCATGCTGGGCATGAACGCCCACGCGCTCGGCGTGCGTCACGACAAGATCCTCGGCGAGGGCAACGTCTTCCAGCGCGAGGTCAAGAAGGGCATCGACGACTACCTGGCCGCGACGAAGGACGAGCGCCAGGTGCCGATCGTGAACCTGCAGTGCGACATCGATCACCCCACGCAGTCGATGGCGGATCTGCTGTGGCTGCGCGAGCGCTTCCCCGACGGGCTCGAAGGGCAAGAAGATCGCCGTCAGCTGGGCCTACTCGCCGAGCTACGCCAAGCCGCTCAGCGTGCCGCAGGGCCTCGCCATGCTGCTGTCGCGCTACGGCGCGGAGCTGGTGCTGGCGCACCCCAAGGGCTACGAGCTCACCGGCTCCACGCTGGACGCGGCGAAGAAGCACGCGGCGGAGTCCGGCGGCTCGTTCCGCGTCACCGACTCGATGGACGAGGCCTTCGACGGCGCGCACGTCGTCTACCCGAAGAGCTGGGGCCCGCGCGAGCTGATGCTGGAGCGCGTGCGAGGCCAACAAGCAGGGCGACAGCCGGCGTATGGGCGACATCGAGCAGCGCGCGCTCGCGATGAACAAGAACTTCACGAGCTGGATCTGCAACGAGGAGCGCATGGCAAAGACCCGCGACGCGCTCTACATGCACTGCCTGCCCGCCGACATCGGCGCCGAGGTGACCGCCGGCGTGCTGGAAAAGGCCCGCGTCGACCTGGCGCGCGAGGCGAACAAGAAGGTGTACGTGATCATGGCGCTGCTGGCCTCGGCCAAGTGCGCCGACCTCGCCGAGCGGCTCGCCGCCGCCGGCTGAAGTGTGCCGGGCCCCGCCCGGTTGAAGGAGCAGGAAATGTCCGACCTCGACAAGGCGATCAGCGAGCTCGCCGCAAAGTACCGTCCCCTCGCCGTCTCCATCCTCAAGGAAGTCGTCCGCATCCCGGCCGACCACGTCGACCGCGCCGACAACGACGGCGGCGACCCGAGCTGCGGCCTCAGCAACCACGAAGGCCCGCGCCTCGAGGTGCTGAAGAAGGCCATCCTCGACAACGGCTGCGTGGCGCGCCCCGAGGACGTCGGCTTCGACGAGTACGGCAACCTGGTCTGGAGCGTCGAGGATCCCGACGACCCCACGCCCCGCGCCGCAGAAGAAGGTCATCTACCTCGACGGCCACACCGACACGGTCAAGGCGCTCCGCAGCCAGTGGCAGAGCAAGATCGGCGGCGGCATCGACTGCTACGACGGCTGGACGGACGACAAACGCGTGAACCGCGAGTTCCTGCGCGGCGAGCTCGGCTGGCTGCCGCCCGACGACGAGTGGGAGCACATGGTGTTCGGCCGCGGCAGCGCCGACCAGCTGAGCGGCGTGGTGAGCCAGGTGGTCGCGACGAAGATCCTGCTCGAGACGATCCCGCAGGGCAGCCTGCGCGGCGCCATCGTGCGCTCGTACGCGACGGTCACCGAGGAGGACAACGACGGCGCCGGCCCGATGTACCTGATGCGCAAGGTGCTGCCGACGGCCGGGCCCGAGGTGTTCCCCGACGCGGTGGTGCTCACCGAGGGCACGGGCGACGCGCACAAGGGCGCGCTCGGCATCTACCGCGGCCAGCGCGGCCGCATGCAGATCGAGGTGGTCGTGACGGGCCGCTCCTGCCACGGCTCGATGCCCTGGGAAGGCAAGAACCCGCTGGAGTTCGGCGGCGCGATCCTCGCCGAGGCGGCCGAGGCGTACGAGCGCGGCGACGGCTTCCTCGAGGATCCGCTGCTGGGTCGCGGCACGCGCACCGCGTCGTGGGCCGTGCTGGAGTCGCCCAGCGACTGCGCGGTGCCGGATCGGTTCACGTTCCGCTTCGACCGCCGTCTGACGGCGGGCGAGACGCCCGACCAGGCGGTGGCCGACATCGAGAAGCTGGCGGCGGTGAAGCGCGCGCGCGACGCCGGGCTGACGGTCGAGGTCGGCGTGCCGACCTACAACGAGCCCACGTGGAAGGGCTACCACCCGGACAACCCGCAGATCTACATGGGCTGGGTCACGCCGGAGGATCATCCGGCCATCGCCGCCGCGCGCCGCGCCTACAAGGCCGTCGTCAGCCCCGCGGTTCCCGACAAGGGCCAGAAGGGCGGCACGCTTGCGCCACGAGCCGCGCGTGGATCGCTGGATCTTCTCCACCGACGGCGTCGGCTTCCCGGTGAAGAAGGACGCGCTGAAGGTGCCCGACGGCAAGAACTGGGTCGACGCGGGCGAGTTCACCCACCCGCCCATGCTCGGCATGGGCCCCGGCATCGAACAGAACACGCACAAGATCGGCGAAGCCGTCGACGCCCGCGAGCTGCAGCTCGCGATCGCGGCGATCGCGCGCTTCCCGTCGGCGTTCGTCGAGGAGACGGCGAAGTAGACGGAGCTTTCCGGCGCTTCCAGTCTTCCGGAGGGAACAGGAAGACTGGAAGACGGGAAGGTTTCCTGGGGGTCGAGGGCTGGGGCGGCGGGGTCACCCCTCGAAGAGTGACTTCGGAAGCCCCGACTGGCGGATGATGGAACGAAGCGTTCCAGCGCGCAGCTCCGCGTGATCCGGCACCGGGACGGTGACGGTGGCGTTCGCCTGACGCCGCTGCATCGCGATGTGGCTGCCGCGCCGCCGCACCTCGACGAAGCCGTGCTCTGCGAGGATGCGACACACCTCGGCGCCCGACAGGACGCGCAGCCTACCCAACGGCGACCCGGAGCCGCGTGACGAAGACCTCGGAGTGGAGTCGCTCGGCCACCTCCGCCGGATCGGCCGTCTCGAAGAACAGCTCCACGGCCTCCACGAGGTTCGCCCGCGCCTCCTCCACGCTGTCACCCTGGCTCGCGATGTCGAGCTCGGGACAGAGCGCGACGTAGCTGTCCCCCTCGCGCTCGATCAGCGCGGTGACCTCGGTCTGCGTCTTCACCTTGCTCATCGATTGGAAGCTACCACGGGCGCGGACCGGCAGCATCCGGACGCGCGCTGGACGACGGGCCACGAGCCGCCGACCCGGCGTAGCGCCAGCGCGGCTTCTGCCGGAGCCGCCCGGGCGCTATCCTCGGCGCATGGACGGGGGTACCGGGTCGAAGTCGCGGCGCGCACCCGGAACGACGGGCTGGGTCGTCGCGGCGGCGATGCTGCTTGCGATCGGCTGTGGTCGCGGCGGCGCCCCCGGGAGTCGGCCGGCGGCGACAACCGACGCCAGCGACCCGGGCACGCCGGACGCCGACGCCAGCACGCCGGACGCCGACTCCAGCACGCCAGACTCCGACTCCGGCATCACGGACGCCGATGCCAGCGACGGAAAGCCGGACGCGACGGCGCCGCAGAACGACGTGCAGTGCGCGCCGCTGGTCGGCTACAGCGCACCGGCTGCCGATTGTTCGACGGTACCCGCGTCCACGACGCTGCTGCTTCCGGTGCACGGTCTTCAATCCGAGCAACCGCTCGTCACGGCCCGCGTCGCCGTCGACGATACGCTGTATGTGGGACTCGAGTCGTACAGCTGCCTGAAGACCTGCGTGACGAAGGCCGGGGTTTTCCGCACGCAACACGGAGCGCCGTGGGAGACGGTCGTGGATGGGCAGGCTCGCGTCGTCATGGATGCGGACGCGTCGGACCTGTTCTGGGTGCGTGCCCCCGCAGGACAGCCGGTGACCGCCGGCGAGCCTGTGGAGCACGTCAGCCCCGCGACGCTCGCCTCGAGCGTCGCGGGCACGCTGGACGAGGCGGGGTTTCCCACGGGAATCGCCCTGCTGCCCGGCGCGCTGTTTACGATGACCTTGTCGGCAGACACGATGACCAGCACGCTGGCCCGCCGCCCCGTCAACGGCTCCACGCTGGGAGCGGCGTCGATCCTGTTCCAGCTCCACCGCTCTGCCTTCTGGCCCAGGACGGATGGGCAGCGGCTCGCATGGGCCGAAGCAGGCGCGATGGTGGTCGGCGATCTGTCCGGCAACCCCGCAGTCCGCGTCGGGATCGGGAACAACGCCGAGTGGCGCGAGCTCGCTCTGGCGGGCGGGCGAGCATTCGCGGCCTACGAGACTACGCCAGGAAGCGGTTCGATCTGTGCCTTCGACACGGCCAGCGGCAAGGCGGCGACCCTCGTTCCGCCGCGCCCGCAGCTGCAGATCTGCGCTGTCGCGGCAAACTCGACGCGCGTGTTCTGGACGCAGTCCGGAACGCCAGGCTCGCACTGCAACCAGGTGTGGACGGCCGCGCCCGACGGCACGAGCCCGGAGCTCATCGGCTGCGACACGGAGCCGATCGAGACGGTCGCGGCCACGGATCACGCCGTCTACTGGATCGGCGCCGAAGCGCACCTCGTCGATCCCGCGTCGCTCTAGGTCAGGACCGCGATGCGCACTGTGTGCGCCGGAGTGCCCCTGCGGGCAGCACAGCGCGGTAATCAGCTTGCCGGGTTGGCCGCCGGCGCCGCGTGGTTACCGTGTCGGGTGACGGCATATCTTCTGCCGGACGCACGACGGGGAGAGCGACATGGCAAACGGGGGGCATGTGGATGTGCTGGTGGTGGGCGGCGGGCCTGGCGGCACGCCGGCGGCGATGGCGCTGGCGCGCGGCGGCAAGCGGGTGCTGCTGGCGGTGGCCGGGCGCGGGCTCGGCGGCGCGTGTCTGTTCGAGGGCTGCATCCCGTCCAAGATCTTCCGCGAGACCGCGGCGCGGCGGCTGGAGATAGGGCGCAGCGCGGAGTTCGGTCTGGAGCTCGCCGACAGCCAGGCAACCGTGGACTGGCCGGCGGTGCAATCCCGCCGTCACCGCATCCTCAACCAGCGCGCGCAGGGGGCGCTGGAGCAGGCGCGCGCCATACCCGGCCTGGAGGTCGTGTTCGGGCGCGCACGTCTCGGCGGGCCGCGCGAAGCGCTCATAGAGGCGGGCGGCGAACGACGCCACGTACACTTCGATCAGGCCATCCTCGCCACGGGTTCGGCTCCCAACCGCCTGCCGATCCCCGGCGCCGATCTGCCCGGGGTGATCACTTCCGGGGGGCTGATCGAGATCGGTTTCGTCCCCGACTCGCTGGTGCTGATCGGCGGCGGACCGATCGGCATCGAGATGGCGCAGATCTTCGCGCTGCTCGGCAGCCGGGTGACCGTGCTCGAAGCCGCGCCGCGCATCCTGGCACCGGTGGACGCGGTGCTGGCCGCGCGCCTGGCCGCGGAGCTCGCGGCGACCGGCATCGGCCTGGAGACCGACGTCCGCGTCGACGCCATCGAGGGCGGCGAACGCCACCACCGCGTGCGCTACCAGCACGCCGGAGCGGAGCGACAGCTGGAGGCCGAAGTCGTGGCCATCGTGGCCGGGCGTCACCCCAACGTCGACGGGCTCGGGCTCGAGACCACCGCAGTGCACCACGACCGCCACGGCGTCCGGGTCAACGGCGAGCTCGAGACCGACGAGCCGGGGATCTTCGCGACCGGCGACCTGGTCGGGCATCCCATGTTCGCGCACTGGGCGACGGCGCAGGCGCTAGCTGTCGCGCGCCACCTGCTGGGGCAGCCCGTCGCCTGGCCGCGACCGGAGCACAACAGCGCCGTGATCTTCTCGCGGCCCGAGCTGGGCATGGCCGGCCTGACCGAGGAGGCGGCCCGCGCGGCAGGTATGGACGTTGCCGTGGCGGAGTACGACTACCGCGGCGATGCCCGCGCGCAGATCAGCAGCGAGACCACCGGGCTACTCAGGATCGTGTATCGCTGCGACGATCTGCGCATAGTCGGCGTGCACGCCTTGATCGAAGGCGCGGCCGATCTCATGGGCGAAGCGGCGCTGGCGATCGCCGCCGGCACGACGCTACCGGCTGCTCGCCGGGGCCATCCACCCGCACCCGACGCTGACCGAGGCCTTCGCCTTCGCCGCACGCTCGGCACTCGCCCGGGCGGAGCGCCAGCACGTCGGGCCCCGGGCTCCTCGCGCCTGAAGCGCGACGAAGCCCTCGCGCTATCCGCGCTGGTACCTGCCGAGCAGGCGGTTCATCGCGATGATGTGGGGCTCCGCCTTCTCGAGGAACTTCCAGAGCGTGAGCCCGGGCTCGAGATCCAGCTCCTTGTCGAGGGCGAGGAGCGAGAAGAAGTAGTGGTGCACACCGTGGCCGGGCGGCGGCATGGGGCCGGTGTATCCCTGGGTTCCGCTGTCGTTCACGCCCGCGGTGCCGTCCTTGGCGCCTTCAGCGAGCGAGCTGGTCGACGCCGGCAGGTTGTACAGGACCCAGTGGACATAGCCGTACTGGCCGTCCTTGATCAGCGGTGCGTCCGGATCGTGACAGATGATGGCGAAGCTCTTCGCCTCGCTGGGCGCCTTGGTCCACGACAGGGCCGGCGAGACGTTCTCGCCCTCTCCCGTGTGCTTCTTCGGGATGTTGCCGGCGTGTTCAAAGGCGCTGCTGGTCAGGGTCATCTCGGACGGAACGAAAGCCATGGCTACCTCCTTCAGGTGAGACGCCCTGGGGTACCAAAGCCGGCCCGGAAATGCCACCGACGGCGAAACCGGGCAGATATCAGCGCAGCGACAGGACAATCAGCGCGATCACGCCCAGCGCAACCAGCCCGACCGCCAGCAGCACGGCGACCAAGGGGATCGTGATTCCGCTGCGCGACGTCGTCGTCGGAGCGGCAGCAGGCGGGAGCGCAGGCGATACCGGCAGCGCCATCGGCCCTCCGGTGGTGGTGGTAGTGCGGGTGCTGGATTGCACGACCCCGTTGACGATCACGACTTCGGACGACACCTGTCGCACGGTCGTGCTCGAGCTCGTGACGACATTTTGTCCCGCCAGGTCCACCCCCACGCCAGCCATCATGCCCTCGAACACATCCGGGATCCCGTTGCCGTTCCGGTCTGCCAGAAGCTGCTCGACCTCGGCGACCTTCTCGGCCGCCCGCACCTGGGTCGGCAGAGCCGTTCCGCAGTACGGGCAATCGCGTCCCGACAGCTGCTCGGCGGACAGGCTGGCGCCGCAATTGGTGCACTGCATGCCGTCGACAATAACTCCAATCGCGACGCGACGCTGCAGCGATCCGGCGACGCGCAGCGGAGTGTTTGAACGACCGCGTCGGGGTCAGGCCGACTGCAGTCCGCGCTGCCGGACCAGCGCGATGACCATGTCGATGCCGACCTTGTTGTTGCCGCCCTCGGGCAGGATCAGATCCGCCCAGCGCTTGGAGGGCTCGACGAACTGCAGATGCATCGGGCGCACCGAGCTGTAGTACTGCTCGCGGATCGACTCGAACGAGCGGCCGCGCTTTTCCAGATCGCGGCGGATGCGGCGGAAGGCGCGGATGTCCGGATCGGTGTCGACGTAGATCTTCACTTCCAGCTGCTCGCGCAGCCGCTGGTCGACGAAGACCAGAATACCCTCGACAATGACCACCGGCGTCGGCTCGAGCCGGCGGCTCGTCGCGGCGCGGCGATGCGTCTTGAAGTCGTAGACCGGCACGTCGACCGCCTCGCCGCGCGCAAGCGAGGTCAGATGCTCGACGAGCAGCGACGTCTCGAGCGCGTCGGGATGATCGAAGTTGAGCTGGCAGCGCTCGTCGTACGAGAGGTCGGAGCGATCGTGATAGTACGCATCGTGCTCGACGATCGTGACGCTGCCGGAGGGCAGCGCTTCGGCCACGCGCTGGGCAACCGTGGTCTTGCCCGAGCCGCTCCCCCCTGCAATGCCCATCAAGAGCGGTGCGTTTGCCATCTGCATGCACCCTAGCCGAAGCGGCGGTCGGGGAACAGACGGCGCGGCGCGCCGGCGCGACCGAGCGCGCCGGCCGTGCGATCACTCCGGCTTGCGTCCGGACAAGTTGAAGCCGAGCCCATCGAGATAGCGCTCCTCGACGACGTCCTCGAGGCGCGCACGGAGCAGCTCCTGGCCGCGCCCCCAGCGAGCGCGCAGCGCCGCGTCGTCCAGATCGCGGGCGGTGTCGATGCCGGTCAGCTGGAGGGCCGCGCCGTACAGCGGGAACAACCAATGCAGCGGTCCGTGTTCGGGACACGAGCCCGCAAAATCCATGATGGCGATCCGTCCGCCGGGGCGCAGCAGCGAAAGCGCGCGTTCGAGTGCGGCGTCCAGGTCGTACACGATGCCGTAGCACCACGCCGAGACCACGGCGTCCACCGGTCCGGAGACGCCTTCGAGCTTCACGGCGTCGCCGCGCTGGAGCTCGACGTTGGTCCAGCCCTGGTCGCGCACGCGTGCGCGGGCCTTTTCCAGCATGCCCTCCGAGTAGTCGACCGCGATGACCCGTCCGCCCGGGCCGACTCGCGGCACGAGCAGCGGTAGGTTCCGCCCGGTACCGCAGCCCACGTCGAGCACGGTCGCACCGTCGAGGTCACCGAGCAGCTCGACGATCCGCTCGCGCTGCTTCTCGAGCCCGAGCACCCGCCCGAACGCCACGTCGGTGAGGCGGTCGTAGTGGCGGGCCGCTCGATCGTAGTTCTGGCTGACTTCCTGAAGTCGCATCTCTGCCTCCTTCTACCTGGGCAGACCCGCTTGGCGCCGCGATCCTTACAGTCCCCGGCATGGAATCCAGGCCCGACATACCCCATCCGGACGCGCCTGCCGGCCTGACGCCGGTCACGCTCTCGTCTTGCCGACGTCACCGAACCGCCCGAAACTCCGGGGATGGACGACGGCTCGGCGGACCTGCTCAGGCGGAGGTTTGTGCGCGGCGTGACGCTGCTGGGTGCGGTCTTCACCGGCGTGTTCCTGCTCGAGTTCGTCGGGGAGTGGGTGCGCGCGGGCGAGCCGGGCCTGCACGCCGTGTCCTGGGCGGGAGTCAACAACACCAAGCTGGTCGACTCGCTGAGCCCCATCGCCCGTGCCTACAACAACATCCTGGCCATGCTGATCGCCACAGTGGGTCTCGCCATCCCGCTGACGGCGAACATGCACTCGCCCAAGCTCATCGACTTGTTCCTGCGCGACCGCATCAACCGCGTCGTGCTGTCGGTGATGGCGTTCGGCGCGGCCAACGTGCTGTGGGTGATGTACATCGTCGGGCCCGCCTTCGCCCCGATGTGGGCCTACCGCGCCGCCGTCTACGGCGTTCTGCTCGGCTGGGTCGTGGTCATCCCCTACTTCTTCTACGTGGTGAAGTTCCTCGACCCTTCCACGATCGTCGAGCTGTTGATGCACGAGGCGCTCAAGCAGATCGACCGTGCCGCCAGAAAGCGCGTCGACCCGGAGCGCGCGCAGAACGAGATCGAGGAGCGCCTGTACCAGATCGGCACGCTCATCATCAAGTCGATCGAGCGCGCGGACCGCGACGTGACGCGCGAGGGGATCTGGTCGCTCAAGCGCATCGTCTCGCGCTACAACGAGGCGAAGCCGCACATGAGCGACGCCTGGTTCAGGGCCGATCGCCGCGACTTCGTGGGGCTATCGAGCGCGGCGCGCCAGATGATCACCGAGAAGCGCACGTTCCTCGAGATGAACGTGCTGACGCAGCTCTACCTCGCCTTCCAGCACGCGTTGACCAAAGCACCCGATGCGATCAGCGCCATCGGCAACGTCGACCGCGTGATCGCGCGCGCCGCCGCTGCACGCGGCGACGAGCACGTTGTCTCGCTGTGTCTGCGCTTCATGAACAGTTTCCTGCGGGAAGCCATCAAGCGACTCGACACGCGCGCGGTCTACGACATCTTCTACCAATACCGCGAGCTGGCTAGCGACATCTCCGCGCACCACGACACCGTGCGCGAGATCGGCGGCTTTCTGCTGCACTATTCGCGTATCGCCGAGCTGAAGGGCGACTTCTTCCTGCCCCAGCTCGCTGCTTTCGACCTGGCACACGTGATCGAGAGCGCCTACACCGCTGAAAACCCGCGCGCCTGCGAGCTGCTGGAAGATCTGCTGGGGATGCCGCATGTGATCGGCGGAAAGCCGGATACGATGCGGATCAAGGCCAAGCTGATTGTCGGCGCGTACTTCGCGTCGCGCGAGATGCAGCCCGAGCTCGAGCGTGTGCGCGAGAACCTGGCCGATGTGTCGGGTCAGGTGCTGGAAACGGCCGCCGACGAGCTGGTGGGCGTCGAGAAGCGCGCGTTCCACGAGATCACCGATCGGCAGGTCAACATCGAGTGGACGCCGCCCGAGCGGCGTCCGTGGATTTCGCGGTTCGCGGCCGCCCGGTAGCGGCGTGGCACGCCGCGCGTCGCCTTTGCGCGCGGCCCACGATATGCAATGAACGCGGCGCAATGACAGAAATGAACAAGAGAGCTTTCAACGTCGTTGTGTGGGGAGCCACCGGCTTCACCGGGCAGCTCGTGGCGGAATACCTGATCAAGCGCTACGGCGGCGACGCGCTCGAGCTGGCCCTCGGCGGTCGCAGCCGGGAAAAGCTCGAGGCGGTGCGCGCCGGGCTGGCCCAGTCCGAACCCGGCGCGGCGGAGCTTTCGCTGCTCGTCGGCGACAGCTTCGACGCGGCCTCGCTGGACGCCATCGCGGCACAGACCCGCGTCGTGTGCAGCACCGTCGGCCCCTACGCGAAGTACGGCGCGGAGCTGGTGGCCGCCTGCGTACGGCATGGCACGTCGTACTGCGATCTGGCCGGCGAGGTGCAGTTCATGCGCCGCATGATCGACGCGCACCACGAGGCAGCGAAGCAGAGCGGCGCACGCATCGTGCACGCCTGCGGCTTCGACTCCATCCCCTCCGACCTCGGAACGCTGCTGCTGCAGCAGGCGAGCGAGGAGCGCCACGGGGCCGCATGCTCTCGGGTGAAGCTCTTCGCCGGAGAGATGAAAGGCAGCTTCAGCGGCGGGACGTTCGCGAGCATCCTGAACCTGCTGGACGAGGCGAAGCGCGATCGCACAATCCGGCGGATCGTCGGCGATCCCTACGCGCTCTGCCCCGATGGCGAGCGCCAGGGGCCGGACGGTCCGGATCCGATGCGCGTCCGCCACGACCGGGACCTCGGCATGTGGGTTGGCCCGTTCCTGATGGCCGCCGCCAACTCGCGCGTAGTACGTCGATCGCACGCGCTGCTCGGCCATCCGTGGGGACGCGACTTCCGCTACTCGGAGGAAGCGAGCTTCGGCCACGGCGCGAAGGGGCTCGCTAGAGCGACCGCCACTGCCGGCGGCCTGGCCGCGCTGGTGGCGGCAGCGAGCGTGCCGGCGACCCGCGCGTTGCTCGAACGGAAGCTACCGAAGCCCGGCGAGGGGCCGAGCCGCGCCGAGCGCGAAGCCGGCTACTTCGTCACACGCCTGGTCGGCAGCGGTCGCGACGCAGGCGGTCAGCCGGTGCGGGTGCGCGTGCGCGTCGAGGGGCACGCCGACCCTGGCTACGGCGAGACCGCGAAGATGCTGGGCGAGTCGGCAGTGTGCCTGGCGCTCGACAGCGACCAGCTCGAGGCGGGCGGCGGGGTCCTCACCCCCGCCTCGGCCATGGGCCTCCGGCTGGTGGAGCGGCTGCGCGATGCCGGCATGCAATTCGACGTGCAGTGAACACTACCCGCGCCGCAGCAACGCTCGACGCGACACGCAGCGCCTTGCCGCGCCGGCCGGTCCGGACGCACAATCGCTCATGATTGCCGCTCGCCTTCTGCCCCTCGGCCTGGCGCTGCTGCTGGCCGCCTGCGGCTCCTCACCGGCTTCCTCGCCTGCCGCGGCGGACGCCGGCAGCGACAGCGGCGGAAGTGGGGGCAGCGCCGGCAGCGGGGGCAGTGCCGGCAGCGGCGACGACGCCGGCAGCCACGCGCGGGTGTTCGTCACGTCGCAGACCTTCACCGGCGATCTGAAGGACGCCGCCCAGGCGCCCAACGGGCTCACTGCTGGCGATGTGCTGTGCCAGCAGGCCGCCATGACCGCCGGCCTGCCCGGTAGCTTCAAGGCGTGGCTCTCCGACGCGACGACGAACGCTATCGATCGGGTGAGCGACGTCCCCGGCGGCTGGTACTCCGTAGGGTCGAAAGCGGCGATGGTCGCCGACAACAAGGCAGCGCTCGTCGCCAGCGGTCCCGCAGCGCCAGTTCTCGACGAGCACGGAAATGCGGTCACCGGCTGCCCCTGGACCGGCACCAACCCCGACGGCACCAGGACCACCAGCGGTCTCAGTGTCGGCTCCGACGGCACCTGCAGTGACTGGACGGCCGCCTCGGTCGACTTCGCGGTCGCCGGCAGCATCGGCTCGACCCAGAGCCCGTACAACTCGATGGCGGGCTGCCCGAGCGGCGGCGGCACGACCTATTCGCAGTGCCTGAATCCGCAGCCGATCTACTGCCTCCAGCAGTAGTTTTCAGCTCCCAGCGCACTCATGATGCCTCCTAGAGCTGGTTCGCGGCGCCGGGCGTGACCTGCGTGCAGACCGACCAGTCCGTGTTCGCGTCGTCGGTGTCGCTTCCGTTGGGCATGCGGCACAGCGACGCCGGCGTGCTGTTGTTGTCGGCCGTGTTCGTCGCGAGCACGGTGCCCTCCACCAGGCTCACCGTTCCAAGGCCGGTCAGCGGCACGGCGGTCATCGCGCCCTCGTAGGACAGCGCGTCGACGAGGGTGTTGGTGTTCGTGTCGACCACCGCGATCCCGTCGGGCGCGCCGTTCTGGATCGAGTCGGTCACAGCGCCCGCGTCGATGACCAGCGCGGCGGACGGCACGGTCGAGACCACGCTGCTCGCCCCGACAACCAGATACTGCCCGGCATCCAGCGAGCCCGCTGGCCCGAGGTCCACGGTGCGGTACACGCTGTTGTTCGAGCCGTTCACGAAATACAGCGTGAAGCCCGACAGCGAGACCGGAACCGTTCCCGCGTTGTACAGCTCCACGAACTCCGCGGAGTCGGTCCCGGGCTGGTCGTAGTCCACCTCGTTGATCACGACCTTCGGACTGCCTGCCTGGATGGCGATGCTCGCTTGCGCCGAGCTCGCGCCCAGCGTCGCGGTGAGGGTCGAGCTCGTCTCGATCGACGCATCCGTGTAGTCGAACGTCGCCGAGAGCTGGCCCGCCGGCACCGTCACCGTCACCGGCAGCGTTCCGGAATCCGTCGGATTCACGCCGAGCGTCACCGCAGCACCGCCAGTCGGCGCTGGAATGTCGAGCGTCACCGTGTAGGTCTGAGTGGCGCCGGGCTGGAGGATTGTCGAAACCGGCGTCAGCGATGCGATCGCGGGTTGCTCCGTCGCCGGATCGACCACGCGCACGTGCGCCTGCAGACTCGACGTGCCCAGCGTAGCGGTGAGGGTCACGTCGGCCGACTGGGCCAGACCACTGACCAGCACCGGCGCGGACAGCTGACCTGCCGGCACGGTGACGCCTCCGCCGGTGACGGTCAGCGCGTTGGTATCGCTCGACGTGATGGCGACGAAGGTGTCGCTCGCCGGCGCCGCGCTCAGGTTCACGGCAAGCGCAGTCGGAATCGTCGCCGCATCCGTCTGCCCGACACTGGCAAAGGTGGAACCCGGACTGAAGTCGACCAGCACCGGCTGGCCCACGACGAAGTCCGACGGGCCCCGCGGCTCGAGCTTGCTGTTGCTGTTACGGTACTCGAGCACACCGGAAACGGACACATACTGCGTGCCGACCACCGGGAACGGCGTCACCAGATACAGCAGATCGTTGACGCGCAGCGAGTCGGTCACCGCAAACTCGTTGGTGGGCGCCGTATCCCCCGCACCAGCCGGGGGAGCGATGTCCGTCACGGTTACGTTGTCCACCTCGACCAGCACCGACTCCAGCTTTGCGGCGCGCGCCCCACCCGTCGCGACGTCCGCCGGAGCCGCCACCACAGGAGCCGGTGGCGCTTCACCGAGCGACGACACGACGTTGACCGTCGCGCCGCTCAGCTGGGTCTGCCCGTAGTAGTCGGCGATGGTCGCGGTCGTGATGTCGACGCGGTCGCCCGCCTTCACCGTATTGCCCGGCGCGTACACGTACACGCCGGAGTAGTCCGAGCCGTTGTAGTCGGCGTCGCCCGGCTTGACCTGCAGGAAGAAGCCACTGTCGTAGCGCGCCGTCACCAGCGCATTCGACAGGGCGACCGCCGTGCCCACAGGCAACGTGCCGTCCTTGGTCTGGTAGATGGTCGCAGGACAAGCCGCCGCGCCCGGATTCGCCGCGTTGGGACACGGGTCGCAGGCGTCACCCTTGCCGTCGCCGTCGGTGTCGGTCTGGGCCTTGTTGGGGACGGTCGGGCAGTTGTCCTGCGCGTTGGGGATGGTGTCGTTGTCGCGATCGTTCGGGTTGTACGTCTTGCAGATCGTCGTGTTCGCATCGAGCGGACACGGGTCGCACGCGTCGCCGACGCCGTCGCCGTCGAAGTCCGCCTGCTTGCCATTGTCGAGCGGACGGATCGGGTTGAACACCTTGGGGCAGTTGTCGGTGGCGTCCGGGATGCCGTCGCCATCGCTGTCGGTGGCGCTGGTGGTGCCGTCGTAGACCGAGGAGCCGTCGACCGACTTCGGCCGCATCGGTACGCAGCTGGGCTCGTTCGTGGGAGTGCCGCAGAAATAGGCAGGGTAGATCGAGCTTCCAACAGCCGACTCGAGCGCCGACAGCGACTCGCCGATGTCGCTCGTCAGGCACACCTGCTTGTCCACGCCGCACATGGAGAGGGCGTCGCAGCTACCGCTGGTGGTGAGCCCGGACACGACGTTCGCATCGCCGTAGAGGACCTTGCCGCCACGCATGACGAGCGCGACATCCTTCGGCTCGGCGTCGATGACGGCGCGGAAGTCCTTGTTCTGCGAGCCATTGAAGATAGCGATATCCGCGACCTTGCCCTTCGCGAGCACACCGATCACGTCGTCCACCGCGGCCACGCCAGCCGCATCGGAGGTGACCATGCGCCACAGCTGCTCGTCGTTGAAGAAGTGGTTGAAGCGCTGCGAATTCAGGAAGTCGGCGCACTTCAGCTCGCGCAGCAGGTTCATCGAGCCGGTGGGCATCCAGTCGGTGCCGAGCGCGATGCGCACACCCAGACGCGACGCCTCGGTGACGACGGCCGTGTCGCCGTACAGCGTCACGTTCGAGCGCGGCGACCAGATGAGCGACGTTCCGTTTGCGGCCATCAAGGCATAGTCGGGCGGCGTCAGACCCACCGCGTGGATGAGCGCCGTCTTCGAGATCATGATGTTCTGTGCGCCGTTGCTGGACGAACTGAGACACTGGAACTCGTTCTCGGCTACGGCGTCGATGCCCTCCGAGACGTGCGGCTCGTAGGAGTCATCTGCCGCCAGCGTCGCCGGGTCGACAATGGCCGGATACGCGCAGGTTCCGACCAGCTGCGTCCCGCTGGAGTCGCCGAGCGGGAAGACGTCGTAGTCGACCGGTGTCTGGCCCAGCCCTTCCTCGAGGTTCGCCTTGTCGAGATTGCGCAGGAGGCCGTCCTGACCGCCCGAACCGACCGTCGAGGTCGCGCCCGCCAGCACGAAGCGCAGCTCGCCCCAGTGGATCTGGTCGGCGTTCGCGCCGCCCGCCGCGGAGATCTTGGTGTGCCCGCGCTTGCCCTTGCGCCAGTCGTTGCGCTGCTCGTAGCGCTCACCGGTGTCGGTGTACGGCGGATCCTGCGCGTAGGTGATGTGGTCGTGCGTGTTGATGAGCCCCGGCGAGACGACGCCCTCGGGACAGTTGATGCGCGTCGCGCCCGTCGCGTTCTGGTCGCAGTTGCAGCCGACGCAGGCGATGTTGCCCTGGCCGTCGACCAGCACCTGACCGCCGCGGTAGATGGTGCCGGGCGTGAGCACCGTTCCGACGATCAGCTCGCCCGTGCCCGAACCCGCCGTGACTTCGCACGTCCCCTGCGACAGCGGCGGCAGCGTCGCGCAGGTGACCACGTTCGCCGAGCCACCGCCGCCGTCCGCGCCCGCGCCGCCGTCGGTGCCTGCGCTGCCATCGGCGCCCGCGCCGCCGTCGAGCCCGGCGCTGCCGCCGAGACCGCCCACACCCGCGCCGCCGTCGATGCCGGCCGCACCACCGTTGCCTGCCATACCCGCAGCGCCGCCGGTTCCATGCCCCGATCCACCCGACGATCCGCAGGCGACCGCGAGAAACAGCACGAGCACAGCACCCACTGCGACGGAGATCCGCCGAGCCACTTCAGCCATAGCCGGAATACTGCGGCCGGATCGCCGCGGGCGAAACAGACGACTGTCATGCCCGCGGGCTATTCTGCCCGATCGCGACCCGTAAAAAGCACCACAGCGTCGTCCTGGTCGCCGATCCCGGAGCGCGAGAGCGTCAGAAGTCCGGCCAGCCCCGAGCTTCCGGTGGGGTCCACGGGGATCGTCGTATTCGCGCGCGCCAGTCGATGGGCCTCGGCGATGGTCGGATCGGACACGACGATGGGGAAGCCGCCGGAGCGCAACATGCCGCGCGTCACGGCGAACCAGTCATAGGTCTCGTCGTCGAGGATGCCGTGAGCCAGCCCATGCGGCTCGCCCTCCCACGGCCACATGAACTCGTTCCTGTGCGTGACGGCGTAGCCGAGCGCTGCTTCCAGCTCCAGTCCGTCGCGGTGCTCGCGGACCAGCTCGGCCCACTCGGCGGCGCTCGCCGGGGCAATGCCGACGCCGCTCTCGGGCGGCAGCTCGCCGTCGTAGCCCAGCGCCGGCAACACGCGCCGCATCACCCGGGCCCAGGCGCGGCAGAGCGGCGCTACCGCCTCGGTCTGCACCGCGTGCAGGCTTGGCAGAGCGCCGGCGCCGCGGCGCTCCGCCTCCTCGTAGGCCTGGACCGTGGCACTCGCCAGCGCACCGCCGCCGACCTGCACGAACATCCGCTCCGGCGGAGCCGAGCTCGCGAGCAGTTCGTACGCGAGCGTCATGCCGCCTTCGACGACCAGTCCGTTGTCGCTGCCCTGGCACGAGAACGGAATGGCGCCCTCCCCCACGGCACGGCGGAAGCCGAGCGTACAGGGATCGCCCGGCTCGGCGCCGTCGCGCTCGCACACGGCGAGCTCCGCGCCAAGCTCCTCGAGCCGCGCCACGACCGCGGGCTCCGCCCACGTCGGCACGAACACCTTGAGCTTGCGCTGCGCAGCGCGCGCCACGACGGCTGCGGCCAGCGCCGCGTTGCCACAGCTCGAAATGGCGAGCGGCCGCTCGCGTGCGGGCGCGCCCGGCACCGTCTCCAGGTACAGGAGCAGCCCCATCAGGTGCCGCGCCTTGTGCGACCCGGACACGTTGCCGGTCTCGTCCTTGATCCGGAACCGGCCCTTCCAGCCGACAGCCCGCGCCAGCTCCACCGCTTCGCCAAAGGGAGTGCGCACAAAGCCGTGGCCGTCCACGGCAGCGACGCGCTGGTCGAGTTCCCTCACCTGTGCGACCCACGCCGCATCGTCCAGCGCCGAGCGCTGGTACGACCCGAGCAGCGTGCGGAAGGCGACGAATGGATTGTCCTCGTCCGCTTCCGGAAACGGAACCGCCGCCACGTCGAGCCGCCGCTCCAGGACGTGATCGACGTTGTCGCCTTCGAGCTGGTGCGGGCAGCGGAACGGCGGCAGGCCGATGCCTTCGATGCGCTCGCCGCAGCCGCTGCACACGAAGGACGTCGGCAGATGCATGCCGCCTCAGGTCGACAGACCGGTGCGCGCGTTGAAGTTCTCGATCAGCTTGTCCCAGATCGGCAGCATCTCGCGCAGCCCACGCCAGTAGCTCTGGTCGCGCCGCGCGTCGAACTCCTCGACCGACAGCCCCTGCTGCTCGACCCAGGTGTAGTAGCCGAGGTTGAAGATGCGCTCGCGGTCCACGCGGCGGCACTCCAGCGTGTGGTCGACGCTGGCTCCCGCCAGATGCTGTCCGAACACCTCGCCGGCATTGACGGCATCGAACTTGCCGCCGAAATCGCGCTCGAGCAGGCGCTCGCGCTCCGAGCCGTACATCTCGCCGCCGTCGGTCGCCACGGTGAACACCGCGTCGTCCGCGCCGAGCCCGTAGAGCTTGGCCGTCTTGATGGACGCGATGATGTTGCACACGCTCGACAGCCCGAAGTCACCCAGCCGCTCGATAATCGAGGCCGGAACGTCGCGGCGCCCGGCGAGGTAGCGCCGACCTTCCTCGCTGCCGAACATCACCTCGACCGCGTCGCTGCTCCTGTCGGAGACGCCGACGACCACGTCGGTGTTCATCACGTTGTGGATGAGCGGCACGTGCTTGTCGCCGATGCCCTGGATGTTGTGCTCGCCGTAGCCGTTCTCGAGCAGCGTCGGGCACTCCAGCGCCTCGACGGCCGCGATGCGCGTGCCGTAGAGATCCTTCATGTGGTCGCCCGCGGCGATGGTGCCCGCCGAGCCCGTCGCCGAGACGAACGCCGCAGCGCGCAGCCCGGCGTGCTGTCCCTTCAGCGTCTCGTACACGTGCTCGAGCGCACGGCCCGTGCACAGGTAGTGCACCAGGTGGTTGCCGAACTCGCAGAACTGGTTGAAGACGATGTTGTGCGGGTCCTGGTCGAGCCGGGCGCACTCGTCGTAGATCTCCTTGACGTTGCTCTCGGTGCCGGGCGTGCGGATGATGTCTTTCTTGTCGGCTGCCCAGCGCTCCAGCCAGTCGAAGCGCTCGCGGCTCATGCCGGTCGGCAGGATCGCCACGCCGTGGCTCTTCATCAGCCGCGAGATGGCCACGCCGCCGCGGCAGTAGTTGCCGGTCGAGGGCCAGAGCGCCCGGTGCGTGGTCGGGTCGAACTGCCCGGTCACCACGCGCGGCACCAGGCAGCCGTAGGCCGCCAGCACCTTGTGCGCGCCGATCATCGGGAAGCGGTTGCCGAGCAGCACCACGATCTTCGCGTCGACTCCCGTCAGCGACGACGGCAGGACGACGTGCTCGGGCACCTTGGCAAAGCTCCTGCGGTCGGCCGCGTCGTACCAGTGCACGCGGAACAGGTTCAGCGGGTGCGGCTCGTCGGGATCGACGTCCGCGAGCTTCTCCCGCACCTTGGCCGGGATTTCCTCCGGATGGGCCAGCTGGCGCAGCGTGGGCAGCACGATGCCCGCTTCGCGGAAGCGCCCGATGGTCCGCTCCAGCACCTTCTCGTCCACGACCTCTCGTTCAAGTCCAAGCTGCGGCATGCTTCACCCTATTGCCTTCATGCGCTCGCCTAGACGGGCGACCTGTTCGCGCGCCTCGGCGACGATGGCCTGGTGGTCGGCAACCAGCAGGCGGCCCTCCCGTACCACGATCCGTCCCGCAACGACCACGAGGCTTGTCACACCGTCGGCGGTCGCAACCAGATCGGCTGCCGCGCCCGGCTCCAGCCCAAAGCCCGGCCCGAAGCGGGCCGCCAGTAGACGCCGCCCGCCGTCGAAGCGGCGTGCGGCCTCGCCGCTCGGCTCGCCGTGGGCCTTGATCTGCCCCTCGAGCGCCGCGCGCTCCTGCCGCATATCCGCAGGGTAGCCGTCCGTCCCCAACGCCACGTCGGGGTAGCTCGACAGGTGCTTCGGATAGCCGACCTTGTTGCCCAGATTGGAGCGCGGGTTCTGCACGATCCAGCAGCCGCTCTCGCCCGCGAGCTGCATCGCGGAAGCGTCGAGGTGCACGCCGTGCGCCAGGATCGACCCCTGGACCAGCGCGCCCAGCTGCTCGAGCCGATCGAGCGGTCCGGCGTAGCCGCGCTTCCGCGCGTCCTCCACGTCCGCCTCCGCTTCGGCCATGTGCACGTGCAGCACCGTCCCCAGCGCGCGACACAGCTCGCCCGCCTGCCGCACCGTCTCGTCCGAGACCGTGAACGACGCGTGCAGCCCCACCAGCCCGCGCGTAAGCTCGCTCTCCGGCCGCTGGATGAAGCGCCGGCACTCATCCAGCCCGCGACGGGCCTCGTCGAGCCCGCCGTTACGCTCGGTCGCGCCGTAGCAGAACAGCCCGCGCATCCCGAGCTCCTCGCAGGCGTCCGCGACGATATCCAGCGAGCCTTCGATGAGCGCGGGTGACTCGTGGTGGTCGATCAAGGCGGTGGTACCGGCCAGCAGTGCCTCGGCGACGTAGTAGCGAGCCGCCGCCCTGAGCGACGCCGCATCCAGCGCGCGGTCGAGCTTCCACCACAGCCGCTCCAGGATCTGCACGAAGGTCTCGGGCTCCGGCGAGGGCGGCGGCAGTCCGAGCGGAAACAGCCCGCTGTACAGGTGCGTGTGCGCGTTGACCCGCCCCGACTCGATGACCGCGTCGGCGCAGCTCACGTGCGCGGCGCACTCCGGCGGTTGGTCGGTGCTGCCGCCGACCGCCGCGATACTACCGTCGCTGATCGCGACCCAGCGCCCGTTCCGATCGGGTCCAACCAGGAGCTTGTTCAAGCCGTCTCCTACGCCCAGGCCGGGCTCATCGCCACTTTGCCGGATCCGACTTGGAGCGGATGCGCCCCACGCCCATCGCCTTGGCGGCCGGCGAATCCTTCATCGGCAGCGTGTAGCGACGCACGCCGTCGAACCCTGCAAGCGCGCCGGCCACGGCCCCGGCGGTCGGCACCAGGCCGATCTCGCCCACGCCCTTGGCGCCGAACGGCCCTTCCGGTTCGGTTTCCTCGATCAGCATCACGTCCACCCGCGGCATGTCGCGGGCGCGCAGCACGCCGATCTCGCGCAGCTTGAAGGTGACGGGCATGCCGTTTTCGCACGGCAGCTCCTCGGTCAGCGCGTAACCGAGCCCCATGTGCACCGCACCCTCGATCTGCCCCTCGCACAGTGCCGGGTTCACCGCGCGGCCCACGTCGTGCGCGGCGATCATGCGATCCACGCGGCCCTCCTTGTCGAGGATGCACACCTGCGTCGCGAAGCCGAACGCCGTGTGCGTCTTGACCTTGTCGACCTTGGCGCCTGGCTTGGTGGTGTCGTCGATGACGACTTCGCCCTCGTAGACCCTTCCGGCCAGATCGCCCAGCCCCGCGCCACCCTCCAGGTCCGCGGCGAGCTTCTTCGCCGCGTCTTCCACGGCGCGCCCGCCAAGCAGCGTGCCGCGCGAGCCCGTGGTCTGGCCCGAGCCGAGCTGGAACGTCGCGTCCACCTTGGGCACGAACACCTTGGCCGGCAGCCCCGTCACCTCCACGGCGCACTGCACCAGCACCGTCAGAAGCCCCTGCCCCATCTCGGTGAAGCCGTTGTAGAGCGACACCGTGCCATCCTGCTCCACGACCAGCCGCGCCTTGCCGTACTCGACGGCGCCGTTGCCGATGCCGCTGTTCTTGATGCCGCAGCCGATGCCCACGGCGCGGCCCTGCTGCTTGGCGGCGTAGTAGGCGTCCTTGACCGCCTCGAGTGTCTTCTTCAGCCCCACGGATTTTTCGAAGATCTGCCCGGAGCTGAACATGTCGCCGACCTCGACAGCGTTGCGCCAGCGCATCTCCCAGCCGTCGATGCCGACCTTCTCTGCCAACAGGTCCATCGCGCCCTCGACGCCGAACGACGCCTGGTTCGCGCCGAAGCCGCGCATCGCGCCGCAGGGCGGATTGTTCGTCACGACGGCCAACGCTTCGACGTCCACGTTGGGCACGCGGTACGGACCGCACGAGTGCCCCGCCGCGCGCTCCAGCACCTTGGCGCCGACCGAGGCGTAGGCGCCGGTGTCACCCACCATGCGCACGCGCACGGCGGTGAGCTTGCCCTCCGCGTCGCAGCCCACCTCGTAGTTCATGCGGATCGGGTGGCGCTTGGGGTGGATGCGGATCGACTCCTCGCGGCTCAGCGTGATGCGCACGGGCTTTCCCGTCAGCTTGCACAAGAGCGCCGTCTGCGACTGGATCGACATGTCCTCCTTGGCACCGAACGCGCCGCCGCAGGGCACCAGCTCCACGAACAGGTCCTCTTCGCGCATGCCGAGGAAGGCCGAGACCTGCCGCTGGTCGTCGAAGATCCCCTGCCCCTGCGTGTACAGGTGCAGCTTGCCGTCCGGCCGCGGCTCGCACAGCGCGCTCTCCGGCTCCAGGAACAGATGCTCGATGCGCTGCGTCTGCCAGGTGCCGCGCACCACGTGCGCGCTGTCGGACAGCGCCTGTTCCGTGTCGCCGCGCGCGAAGGCCGTGCGCGACAGCACATTGGGATAGGCCGGATTGACCTGCGGCGCGCCCTCGCGGAGGCCCGCGTCCGGATCGAGCACCGGCTCGAGCACTTCGTACTCGACCTCGACCAGCTGCGCGGCCTCGCGCGCGGTGCGCTCGTCCTCTGCGGCCACGGCGGCCAGCACGTCGCCCACGCAACGCACCTCCTCGCCTTCCGCCACGAAGCCCGGCCAGTCGTTCTCGATCAGGCCGTAGAAGCGCTTGCCCGGCACGTCCGCCGCGGTGGCGACAGCCACCACGCCGGGCAGCGCGCGCGCCTTCGAGGTGTCGATGCGCTTGACCCGGGCGCGCGGGTGGTCGGACAGCTTCACGGCGCCGTGGAGCAGCCCCTCGCGCACGAAATCACCGATGTACGGCCGGACGCCGAGTGTCATCTCGCCGCCCTGGTAGCGCGCCAGCGACTTGCCGACGTGGCCGTCCGTCTCCGGTGCCTCCAGCGCTTCGCCGCGCTTGCCGCGGGCGTACGCCTCGATGGCGTCGATGACCTTCACGTAGCCCGTGCAGCGGCACAAGTTGCCGTCGATAGCCTTGGCGATCTCGTCGCGCCCGGGCGAGGGATTCTTTTCCACCAGGGCCTTGGCCCGGAGCGCGATGCCCGGGATGCAGAAGCCGCACTGCAGCCCCGCTGTCACCAGGAAAGCGCGCGAGAGCAGATCGCGATCCGCCTCGGGCACGCCTTCCAGCGTCACGACCTCTTTTCCGGCGGCTTTCTCGGCCGCCCAGGCGCAGGTCACGCGCGCCACGCCGTCGACCAGAGCCAGGCAGCAGCCGCACTGGCCCTGCGGCTTGCAGCCATCCTTCACCGACAGCACGCCGAAGCGGCCGCGCAGCGCATCCATGAGGGTTTCACCAGGGCGCGGCTGCATGCTCACGCGCTTGCCATTAAGGGTAAACTCGACTTCAGCCACGGTATCTCCAGGCAGGGAGGCGGAATGATAGCGCAAATCGCTGCGGCACACGCCCTCCACCCGGCCGGACGTTGACGCCCGCGGGCCCCTGGAGCACCGTACTATCTCCGCCTTCGCTTTCCCCCGGTCCTTCTGCGCGGGCGCATGGAGCACTGATGTCCCTACGCTACTTCGCCGCTGCACTGCTTGTCGGCCTCGCTGGCCTCGTCGGCAACGGCTGCAGCGCCACCACCGGCACCACGAATGGCAGCGGCTACGGCGGCAGCGCCGCCAGCGGCTACGGCGGCGGCTCGGGCTCCGGCGCGGGCGGCGTTGACGCAGGAGGCGCAGCGGGGAGTGCAACTGGAGGCGCTGCAGGCAACGGTACCGGCGGCAGCGCGGGCAGCGCGACCGGCGGCAGCGGAGGCACCGTCAACCACTGCGATCCGAGCAGCCCCGACCTCGCGGGTTGCGAATGCACGGCCGGCTCGCCACCCCACCCCTGCTATCCGACCTCGCTCGACCCGGCGACACGCCACGTCGGCGACTGCAAGGACGGCACCCAGAAGTGCACCGGCGGCGGCGAGTTCCCCGTGTGGGGCACCTGCACGGGCGCGGTCGGTCCCTCCAGCGAAGTCTGTGACGACGGCCAGGACAACGACTGCAACGGCAAGCAGGACTGCGCCGATCCGTCCTGCGCAACCCACGCCGGCTGCGGCGGCACCTGCACGAGCGGCCAGACGCGCCCCTGCTACACCGGCCCACCCAACACCGCGGGCATCGGCACCTGCCACGCCGGCACGCAGACCTGCGTGAACGGCAACTGGCCGACCACCTGCAACGGGGAGGTCACGCCGACGCAGGAGGTCTGCAGCGACACGCTCGATCACAACTGCAACCACCTGGCGGGTTGCCTCGACGTGTTCGCATGCGTGACCAATCCCGCCTGCCAGCCCACGTGCAAGACCGATCCAGGTTGCACCTGCCCGACCGGCAGCGGCGAGACCGCCACCTGCCCCGACGGCACCTACGGCATCACCAAGAACTCCACCATCACCAACCCCGGCACCGTGGAGTGCTGCCCGTGCACGGCAAACGACTGCGGCAACCCTGGCTGCTGCGGCGAGAGCGTGTGCACCGGCAACTCGCAGTGCTCCGGTTTCCAGTGCAAGCCGCTGGCCGCCTCCTGCGGCGGCAAGGTCGGCTTCGACTGCGACGACTTCCCCGAAGACTGCAACGTCACCTGCTGCAAGTGCACGCAGTGCCCGCCCTGATCACCGTCCTGTAGCTCCGGCAGGTCCTGACAGCCGCGCCCGGGCCGACGGACGCGAGTTGGCGTCGGGGCGAGGCCCGGCTACGCTCACGCCGTTGAGGCCGGGGAGCGACGAGCAAACGCAGGCGATGACCGGATACGGGTCGGTCGCCACAGGCACCGGAGCAGAGCGCCCGGTGATTGGCGGGCGCTATGAAGTGCTCGGTCTGCTCGGCGCGGGCGGCATGGGCAGCGTGTACCGGGTCCGCGACCGGGAGCTCGACGAAGTCGTCGCGCTCAAGATGCTGAAGCGCGAGCTGATGGCCTTGCCGGGCGTGCTCGAGCGCTTCAAGCGCGAGGTGAAGCTGGCGCGGCGGGTGACGCACCCCAATGTGGCCCGCACCTTCGACATCGGCGAGCACGAGGGCGAGAAATTCCTCACGATGGAGTACATCGACGGCGAGCCGCTGTCGGCGGAGCTCGCGCGCGGCGGCGCGCTGTCCGTCGCGCGCGCGCTGTCCATCGCCAGGGCCGCATGCGCCGGCTTGACGGCAGCACACAGCGCCGGCGTCGTGCACCGCGACCTCAAGCCGGACAACGTGATGCTCGAAAAGAGCGGCCGCGTGGTGGTCACCGACTTCGGCATCGCGCGCACCCGTGTGGAAGATGCGTCGCCCGGCAAGACCGTAGGCGTCGCAATGGGCACGCCCGCCTACATGGCGCCCGAGCAGGTGGAGGCGGCGGAGAACGTGGACGGTCGCGCGGACATCTACGCGCTCGGCGTGACGCTGTTCCAGATGCTGACGGACGAGCTGCCCTGGCAGGGCGACTCGCCCTTCGCGCTCGCGGCAGCGCGCCTCACGGCGCCGCCGCCCGACCCGCGCACGCAGCGCCCGGACCTTCCGGAGGCAGTCGCCGGGCTGGTGCTCCGTTGCATGGCGCGCTCGCCGGATGATCGCCCGGCAAGCGCGCGCGACCTGGCCCGCACGCTGGCCGAGCTGATCTCGACCTGGAGCGACGCGACGGAGGAGCCCCCCATCTCGGTCTGGCGACCCGCGCTGCCGGCCGATCCCACTCCTGCGGGCGACAAGGCCGTGGCGGTGCTGCCGTTCAGGAACGCCGGTCCGCCCGACGACCAGTACATCGCCGACGGGCTGACCGAGGATCTGATCGACACGCTCAGCATGGCGCAGGGGCTCCGGCTCCGCCCGCACAGCGCCGTGGTCGCGTTCACAGGCGCGGTCGACTCGCGCGAGGTGGGGCGCGAGCTAGGCGTGCAGGTGGTGGTGGAAGGCTCGTTGCGGCGCGCCGGACCGATGCTGCGCATCGCCGCACGGCTGATCAGCGTGGCGGACGGCTTCCAGCTCTGGGCCCGGCGCTTCGATCGACCCGCCAACGATCTGCTCGTGGTCAGCGACGAGGCGGCCGCTGCCATCGCCGAGGCGCTCACGGTCGCCGCCGCCGCACCCGTGCGCGCGGCGCCCACCGACCCACGCGCGGTCGAGCTCTACCTCAAAGCGCGCGCCGAGCTCCGGCGGCAGTGGCGCGCGCCGGTGGAGCGCTCGGTGGAGCTGTTCCGTCAAGCGCTGGCTCTGGCGCCCGGCGATGCGACGATCCTCGCCGGCTACGCCCGGGCCTGCGTGCGGCTCTGGTTCTTCAACGGCGACGAGAACCTCGGGGACGAAGCAGAGCGGCTCGCAGAGCAAGCGCTGGCCCGCGCTCCGGAGGACAGCGACTCGCTCGTCGCCATGGCTGGCGTGCACTTCGCCCAGCGCCGCGTGGCAGCAGCCGCACGCCAGGTGCAGGCAGCGCTATCGCGGGCACCGCTGCTGGCCGACGCCCACCACCTCCTGGGAGTGATCCTGGGCGAGATCGGCCGGCCCGAGCTCGCCGTCGCCCAGCTCCAGAGCGCGCGCCAGCTCGATCCCGGTCTGCGCGCGGGCTTCGACCTCGCGCGCCTGTTCGCGCTTCTGGGCAGGTACGACGAAGCGCAGGCGATCCTGCAGCGACCTGCCGAGGATCCGGAGTCGCGGATCTCCGCGCTCTCACTCGAAGCGCGGATTTCACTGTGGCGAAACGACGTCGATCGGGCCGCGAGGCTCCGGCCCGCACTCGACGCCGCCTCCACGACCGAGCCCATCGAGTACGCCCGGCTGCTGGTCTCGTTGCTCGAGCGCGGCAGCCTCGGCCCCGATGCGCTCGCGTTCATGGAAATGCAGCTCACCGTGCGCCGCGGCCGGCAGATGGTGCTGGTGCACCAGCTCGAGTGCGAGGCGTTCGCCCGCGCGGGCAACCAGGCCGGGGCGCTCCAACAGCTCGACCGAGCGGTCGACACCGGCCTGCACGACCTGACCTGGCTCCAGCGCTGCCCAGTGCTCGATTCGTTGCGCAGCGATGCGCGCTTCGGCAAGGCGCACAGCGTCGTCGCGGAGCGCGCGCGCCAGGTGCGCGCCGCGCTCGGGCTCGACTGAGCCCGCACGAGAGGCGTCGCCTGTGTGCCCAGAGCGGCTACTTGAGCTGGCTGTCCTTGCTGCCGCGGCGATTGTACAAGGCGAATTCGGCCTCCTCCGCGTCAGCCTCGGCCTGGCACTCGACGCAGCGCCGCACACCGGGCAGCGCCTTGCGCCGCGCCTCCGGGATCGCCTCGCCACAGCTCTCGCAGTCCGCCAGGCTCTCGCCCCGCAAGCGGCTGCGCGCCCGCTCCACCGCGTCCGCCACACTGGCGTCGATCTGCTCCTGCACCGCCCCGTCCTTGGCCCAGCCTGTCGCCATCGCCTGATCCTCTGCTGCTCGCGAGCTCGCGTCGCCCGACAAGGATAGCCGAGCCCAGGACTCCGTCCAGACCGCAGGCAGGTCGTCTGGGGTTTGTCGGTCCGGCGCGGTATCCTGCGGGGCGATGTCGTCGCTGCGCGTCGCGTGTCTGCTCGCTCTCGCGCTTGTGGCATGCAGCTCCGCGCCGGACGCCACCGCGAGGCGCGACGCCGGCGACGCCGCGGTCGCGCCCGTTGACGGCGCGGAGGATGCGGTCGACGCCGACGCAACCGGCGACGCGGGCCAGACGAGCGACGCCGGCGACGCCGATACCGCCGACGCGAGCGACGCCTCGACGTCGTGCCCGGCGCCGGCGCTCGATCCCGTGCTGCCGTTCCAGCTCACGCACGCCGCCTATCCCGGCAGCGGGCACCCCGACGTGGCCGTGCACGTGCCGCCGGGCTTCGACCCGTGCAACCGGCCCTCGCTGGTACTGTTCTTCCACGGCTTCGAGAACTGCGTGGTGAACGCCGTCGGCTCGACCGACAGCGTGTGCACGCCCGGCAGCCCGGCGCGCGTGGCGCTGCACCTCGCCGAGCAGCTCGACGGAGCGGGCGTCAACGCGATCCTCGTCGCGCCGGAGCTGACCTTCGACGCTGATACAGGCAATCCGGGCAACCTCGCGAATCCGGGCGAGGTCCGCGCCATGCTGTCGGAGCTCCTGGTCGACAAGCTCTCGCCGCTGCTCGGCGTGTCGCTCGACGTGCCCGATCTCGATCGCATCGTAGTCGCCTCGCACTCCGGCGGCTACTGGGCCACGGCACGCACCCTCGCGGTGGGCGGCATCAACGTCGACGAGGTCGAGCTGTTCGACTCGCTCTACGGCCAGTACTCCACGTACACGGACTGGACGACGAGCGACGTGTCGCTGTTCGACCCCTCCAAGCTGCCCGCGCGCCGCTTTTCCATGATCTGGACCAGCGGCGGCGGCACCTACACGCTGTCCGAGCAGCTCGAGACCAACGTCGCCAGCGCGCTCTCTTCGGCCGGGCTCGACTCGCTGCTGTTCTTCCAGGAGGCCACCGCGCCCACGCCCACGGACGCGGAGCTCGCCCACCCGTTCGTGTTCAAGCACAGCGGGCTTTCGCACTACGGCGTGCCGCTCTACTACTTCGAGCGCGTGCTCGCCGCGTCGGACATTGCGTCGATCCCCTGAGCCGGCGGCCGCGGCTGGCTCGACGGCGCGCTATTCGGGCAGAGCGTCGGCGTTCACGCCGCGCCGCCGCGCGTGGCGGTAGCCGTAGGCCGAGTAGATGACGAGCCCCACGGCAAGCCAGGCGATGAAGCGCCACCACGACGTGGGCGGCAGATACGCCACCAGCCCCAGGCACGACAGCAGCCCCACGGTCGGCACCAGCACCGGACCGAACGGCACGCGGAACGGGCGGTGGCGATCCGGCTCGCGGAAGCGCAGCACCATCAGGCCCAGGCACACCAGAACAAACGCGAACAGCGTGCCGATATTGGTCAAGTCGACCATCTCGTCGATGTTGGCGACGGCGGCGACCACGCCCACGGCGACTCCGGTCAGGATGGTCGCGACGTGCGGTGTCTTGTAGCGCGGGTGCACGCGTGAGAACGCCGGCGGCAGGAAGCCGTCACGCGACATCGAGAACAGGATGCGCGGCTGGCCGAGCTGGAACACGAGCAGCACCGCCGTGTGCGCGACCACCGAGCCCAGCGCGACCACACCCACCATCCAGTTGGGCATGGCGGCGTATTTCATGGCCATGGTGAGCGGCTCGGCCTGCTGCGAGGCGTTCAGGTGCTTGAGCACCGGATACGGGATCATCCCCGTGAACACCGCCGCGACCACGACGTAGATGACCGTGCAGATGATGAGCGAGCCGATGATGCCGATCGGCATATCGCGCTGCGGGTTCTTGCACTCCTCGGCGGTCGTCGAGATGGCGTCGAAGCCGATGTAGGCGAAGAAGATCACCGCCGCGCCCGCGCCGATGCCCGACCAGCCGTTGGGCGCGAAAGGCGTCCAGTCGGCGGGCTTCACGAAGTGGATGCTGACCATCACGAAGAAGGCCAGAACGATGAGCTTCACCAGCACCATCAGCCCGTTGAAGCGCGCGCTCTCCCGCACGCCCCAGACCAGCACCATGGTGATGAGGGCCACGATCGTGAACGCCAGCAGGTTGAACACGATCGGGATGCCGAACAGGTGCGGCGCGTGCTCGACGATGGCCGGCAACTTCTGGTGCGCCGTGCGGTAGTCGATGGTGATCCACGCCGGCAGGTTGATGCCCAGCCCCTGCAGCAACGTATTCATGTAGTTGCCCCAGGAGATGGCCACGGCCACGTTGCCGATGGCGTACTCGAGGATCAGGTCCCAGCCGATGATCCAGGCGACCAGCTCGCCCAGCGTGGCGTACGAGTAGGTGTAGGCCGAGCCCGCCACCGGCACCATCGCCGCCAGCTCTGCGTAGCAGAGCGCGGTCATGCCGCAGACGACCGCCGTCAGCAGGAACGACAGCATCAGCGCTGGCCCCGCCCCGGGCCGGAGCGAGTCGCCTGCCGCTGCGGTACCGATGGTCGCGAAGATGCCCGCGCCGATGATCGCCCCGATGCCGAGCGCGATCAGGTGCACCGGCCCGAGCACCTTCTTCAGCTCGTGGCCTTCGCGCTCGGTCTCGGCGATCAGCTCTTCCAGCGACTTGGTGCCGACCAGGCGCCGTACGACCGATTTCATTTCTGGAGCTCTACCTGCTGTCCGGGCCCCGAACGCAGCTCGGCCGGGCCACCGCGGCGGATGCTAGCACGGCGGCGCCGGATCCGGCTCGATGCCAACGATGCCTCGCGGGTCCGCGCCAGCACCAGCGATTTTCAGGGCGTGGATCCGGCGACCGGAACCTGGAGCCCACTCGGCACCTGGTCGGGCCGCGAGGGCGCGTTCGTCTGGTCGGTCAGGCCCTTGTCGAGGAATGTCGTGATGGCCGCGACTTCGTCGTTGGAGAGCTGGCGGCTCTGGCCCTGCTCGTACGAGCGGGCCGCTTCGTGCGCGACGGCGTCCTCGAGCTTTGCCACCGAGCCGTCGTGGAAGTACGGCGCGGTCGCGCTCACGTTACGCAGCGTGGGGACGCGGAACGCGCCGCGATCGGCCGGATCGTTCGTGACGTCGAAGCGACCCCCATCGCCATTGTCGATACCGCGGTTGTCGTAGCGCTCGCTCTCGAAGCGCGGCGGCACGTGGCAGCTCGAGCAGCCCGCTTCGGCGAACAGCTTCATGCCCTGGATCGACTCCGCGTCGAGCGCACTCGCGTCGCCCGCCACGTAGCGATCGTAGCTCGCCTGCCGTGAGGTCAGCGTGCGCTCGAAGGCGGCTATGGCGAACGTGGCGTTGGTGTAGCTCACCGGTTGCGTCCCCTTGGGGAACGCGGCCTTGAACAGCTCGACGTATTTCGGGATCGCCGAAAGGTCGGCCACCAGCGTGTGCGGGTCCCCGTTCATCTCCACCGGGCCCGTGAGGGGCGAGAATATCTGGTCTTCGAGCGAGTCCGCCCGGCCGTCCCAGAACAGGTGCTCGCGGTACGCAGCGTTCCACAGCGTCTGGGCATTGCGATCGGTGTGCATCGTTCCGGTCCGACCGGGCCCGATCGGCCCCGTACCCCCCACGCCGATGGACTCTGGCAGGCCGTCGGACATGCCGAAGCTCTCGCTGTGGCAGGTCGAGCAGGCCACCCTGCGATCGGACGACAGGATCGGATCGTAGAACAACAGCCGGCCGAGCCCGACCTTGGCGTCGGTTGTCGGATTGTCGGCAGGCGATGGTGGCGCACCCAGGGAAGACCGCGCCCACGGCAGTGGCGGACCGCTGGCTTCGCTGGGCGATGGCGCGGAGCCGCCGCAGCCGGCCGAAAGCGCGGCGACCAGGACTACCCCGCCAGGAAATCTGTGCGTTTGCACGTGTGCGCCGTGGAATTGCTCGTGTGCCAGGTAGCCTAGCACCACGATGCCCGGGACAGAGCCGCTAGCGGAACTGGTAGACGGCGGCCAGGCCGAAGTGCTGGCGGAAGTTGTAGTACTTGAAGTTCTGCCAGCTGACCTGGCTCTCGGCGCGCAGGATGAATCCGCCCTTGATGCGGGCGCTCAAACCACCGGTAAAGCCAATCACCGGATCGATGCCCCAGTTGGCGATGCGCGGTCCGCCGTACAGCCAGGTCTGGTCGAAGATGCGGTACGCCAGCGGCAGCGATGCGCCGAGCCAGGCAAAGCCAGCCTCTGCTTCCACGCCGGCAACGATGTTGCGACGGCGCAGATAGTTGATGCGCACCGCACCGCCGGCGCCGGCCGCTCCCGTGTCGAAGACGGTGACGCCGGAGAGCGACAGCCAACGCGTGGGCTCGCCGCTGACCCAGAGCTGCGCGGCGCCACGCGCCGGTTCGTCCACGTACGGACGTTTGGTGACGATGGCCGCGCCCGCGCCCACTTCCAGACTGCGGTTGTCCATCAACCCCGAGGCGGGACGGAAGCTGGCGATCGGCGCACAGCCGCACACGACCGACACCAGAGCGAGGAGGAGAACCAGAAACGGATACTTCAAATACTGATTCCGATCCCCCCCGGGCACAGGAAGATAGCTGCAGCAGATGACGGCGCACGCGAAAAACCAGCGCACGCGCAAGTGCCACGAAATTATTTCGTCGCGCTTTGCGCGCGCTCGCATTTGACCAGGCAGCGATCGAATGACAGCTTCATGTTCCGCATGCTTCGCGCTTCATTCTGGGCGACCGCTGCTCTCGTTGTGGCTACCGGCTGCGGTCCGCGTCCGCTCGAACCGCGCGACCCGACGCCCGGTGTGCCGCACTTCACAGTCAAGACGTTCAACGTCGAGACCGGCAAGCAGAACGACGGTCCCACCGTCGCGGCGATCGGCGCGAGCAACGCGGACATCGTGTGTCTGCAGGAGATCACACCGGAGTGGCAGGCGGTGCTCGAGAAGCGCTACGCCGACCAGTACGCCTACCGGCTGTACCGGCCCCTACCCGCCTCGGCCGGACTGGCCGTGCTGTCGCACTATCCCATTCTGGATGCCGGCGGCCTGTGGGCTCCCAACCACTGGCACCCGGCGTGGCACGTGATCGTGAACACTCCCGCCGGGTGGCTGCAGATCCTCAACGTGCACCTCAGAGCGGTGACCAGCGGGGACGGCAACACGGTCAACTCGGTTCTGACCACGGCCGGCGATCATCGCTACGAGATCAAGGCGTTCACCGCGGATCTGACCAAGAGCATCCCCACGATGATCATGGGCGACTTCAACGAAGGCGGAGCCGGCGCCGCGCTGGACTACCTCAAGAGCGAAGGCTACCAGGACGTGCTGCCGCTCTACCATCCCGGTCAGCCCACCTGGCGGCATGCCGGCATCGCGGGCCAGTTCGAGACCACGCTCGATCACATCCTGTTCGACGGCTCGGTCGAGCCGCTGAATTCCTGGGTGATCAACGCCGGCAATTCCGACCACCTGCCGGTGATGGCGCATTTCGAAGCGGCCTACGACTGGCAGAGCAGCGGGCCGTAGCCGCGGTCTATCTAGAAGCGGAAGCCGAGCCGGATCGCCAGACGGCGGTCCCAGCGCGATTCCGACAGCGGCTTCATCTCGCTGTGGCGCCACATCTGTCGGCCGTACAGGCCGAAGTGCACCGGAGTGCGTGGTGGCGTGTAGCCGATCCAGGCTTCGGCTTCGAGCAGCTGGTCGCGGTTGTGTACGTCGCGCGAGACGTACTGCTGATAGCGATCCAGTCCGTCGATCGAATCGTACATGCCGACCGCGCCGCGCCCACCCACGTCGAGCCCGCCATACGACAGCCGGGCGCCAGCACGCGCGGAGGCGCCGTACGCGAAGTAGTAGCTGTACTTCTCCAGCACCGTCTTCGTACCCGTGCTGCCAAAAAGCCCTTCCCACTCTCGATAGGGCAGCGAGCGCACGGCCGCGAAGTCGCCGCTCACGCTCGCATCCAGTCTGAGCAGCGCGCCGCCGCCGGCAAACCACCACTTGGCGGACGGCCCCAACATGTGCGCCAGCGCCAGCGTATCCCGGCGGCCGAGCGAAAAATCGTCGATCACGCGCACCGCAGTGGCGACCGCATACATCGATGCCTCGCCGCCGATGCCGGAAGCGAGCGGACGGAATTCCTGCGCGTAGTAGCCCGCCAGATCCGCCTCGAAGAACAGATCCGCATCCGCCCAGCCGCTGGAGTCGAAGCTAAACCGCATGCGCATGTCGGTGAAGTTGCCGTTGCCGAAGTCGGTCGCGAAACGGCCAGGGCGCAGAAACCCGGGCATGTTCACCACTCGCGCCTGGATGTTTACGTCGTGCTGGACCCCCGAGCGGCCGAGGTTGTTGTCGGCGGCGGCAAAGCCGTAGCCGATGTCGAAGCGGTGGTAGTAGGCGGTGCTCAGACCGAGCGAGTCCGTCGGCAGCGCCGGCGGCAGCTTGTCGCCATCGAGCTTCTTGTGGACGTAGCGCGGGAAGCCCAACGTCGCCGCGGCCAGCTGGTTGCCGAAGTTGCCGCCGCCCGGCGCGCTGTTCAGGTAGCCACCGAACTGATTGAACCATTCGCCCGGCGCAAACCCACCCATGGGCGTGTAGATGAGGTCGTTGATGCTGACCTTCTCGAGCCACTCGAAGCCCCACTCGAACACGGTAGATGTCGCGAACGAGTAGAGGATCGACGCGGGAACGGAGAGACCGTTGGCGCGCGAGAACGAGTAGTAGCCGGCTCCGGACGCGCCGTGCAGCACGTGGTTGGTGATGAACAGGTTGTTGTCGAAGCGCACCGCGTCGAAGGTGAGCAGGCGGTCCTTGAGATTCGGGAACTCCCAGTCCTCCTTGTTCTGGTCGGCCTTGATCCAGTAGTAGGCGAGTCCCGCACCCAGCAGGCCGAGCATCTCCGCGGCGGCGCGCACGTAGTGCGGGTCGGCATAGCGCCGGGACGACCACTGGTCGTACGTGAGCGAAAATCGCCGCGGGCTGCCGGCGGCATCCACGAAGTAGCCTTCCGGCAACAGTGTCGCCGTGGCGGCCCGGTCCGCAGTTGCGGGTGCCGGGCGGATTCTGGTCGGGGACGTGACGGAAACCGGAGCAGCGCCGGCGGCCGAGCTGGCTGCCAGCCACATCGTCAAAGCTACGGCTCCCGAGAGCCCCCCCTTGTGGAAGATCGACATACGCCGGGTTCCCCGGACACACGCCAAGCACTGCACCCGGCGTGCCACACGATTTCCACATCGGTATTGGCGCGGAGCTCCGGGCGAAACGCAGGTTCTGCGCGCGGGCACCCTGGACGCTGCACGCGCTGCAGCAGGTCAGGGTGCCCGGGCGGGGCGGGTCTTGACGCCGTCCGGCGTGAGCATCAGGTCGCCGGGAGCGAGGCCCCGCTCTCTGCGCCATGCCTCGCGGAAGGCGATTTCCTGCTCGCCGAGCGCGGTCGCCGGGGCGTCGCCGAACACGAACTCGCGGTGGATGCGATGCCAGTTCGCCTCGGCACCGAGCTCCGCCAGCACCGAGTACGCGCCCCACTGGATGCGGTTCACGAACACGAAATCGCGCGGCATGTTGAGCTTCTTCTGGAAGCCAGCGAAGCGCCCCTCCGGCGCGAACACCATGCGGAACGAGCGGCGCGTGTACTCGTGGCTGAAGCGGAACATGCGGTCCTCGCGGAACGGCTCGTAGAAGTAGCCGAAGTACTCGTACAGGTCGTCCGTCGCCAGGTCGCTGTCGGGACCGATGAAGCCGAACTCGACCAACAGCTCGCGGAAATCGCCGGGGCGTCCGGACAGGTGCGCGGCCATCAGCCGCTTCCAGCGAGCCAGCATGGTGGGCGGGAAGTACTTCACGCAGCCGAAATCGAGAAACACCACGCGATCGCCGTCGAACAGATAGTTGCCCGGATGCGGGTCGCCGTTGAATACGCCGAACTCGAACACGCAGCCGACGATGAAGCGGTAGAGGATTTCGCCGTAGCGATCGCGCTGGGCCTTTGGCAGGTCGAGCACCTCGGCGTAGCGCTTTGCTTCGACGAGCTCGCTCGTTAGCACGTGCCCGGTCGAGTACTCCGCGTAGACCCGCGGCACGCCGATGTACGGATGTCCCTCGAACAGGTCGGCAAACGCGCTCTGGCTTCTGGCCTCGAGCTCGTAGTCCAGCTCCTCGCCGATGCGCGCCCGGAGCTCGTCCACGACCGGCTTCGGGTCGAGCGCCGAGTACATCATGCCCATCATGCGGTAGAGCATGTCGGCGTTGTCGAGGTCGGCGCGGATGGCCTCGGCCACGCCTGGATACTGGACCTTCACCACCGCGTCCTCGCCGCTGGACAGCACCGCGCGGTGCACCTGCCCGATGGACGCCGCGGCGAGCGGCTCGCGCTCGAAGTGCAGGAAGGCGCGCTCCAGCGGGCGGCCCAGCTCGCGCTCGATGACGTCGCGAATGAGCGGAAAGTCCATCGGCGGCGCGGACGCCTGCAGCGACGACAGCGCCAGTCTGTACTCGGCGGGCACGTCGTCGCTCACGAAGGACAGCATCTGGCCGAGCTTCATCAGCGCGCCTTTCATCTGTCCCATCTCGGCGGCGACGCGCTCGGCGTCGGCGCGGCGCCGTGCCTCGTCGATGCGCGCGCGCCCCTCGGCGTCGGCAAACAGACGCCTGAGCCAGGCACCAGAACGGCTGGTGGCGAGTCGCGCGGCGAGCCGGCCCAGGCGCGTGAGGCGCCCCGCGCGGGCCCCGAATCGCCCGCTCGGCCACAGAACCAGCAGCAGCACGAGCAGCGCGGCGATCCCCACCACGGCGCAGGCGAGCCAGAGCCTCATCGCTGACGGCGCGCTCGGGTGGACATGGCGGCCTGTAGGTAGGCGCACCGGAGCCCCGTGTAAAGCCTCGGCGATGGCGGCAGAGCAGTGTCCTGCCTATATAGGAACCAATGACGCGAGCGCTGTCGTTTGCTCTGTTCTTCCTGGTGGCGCTCGGGATCACCGGCGCGGCCCACTACTACCTGTGGGCGCGGCTGGTGCGAGACGTGGGCCTGGAGCCGATTCCGTACCGGCTCTTGACGGGACTCTTCATCGCGCTGTTTTTGAGCGTGCCGCTCACCTTCGCGCTGTCGACGAGCCTGCCGGCGGAGAGTGCACGCCCCATCCTGCTGGCCACCTACGCCTGGATGGGCCTGTTGTTTTTCCTGCTGGTGCTGGTGGCCTCGGCGGATCTGATCAGGCTCCTCGTGCGCGTGGGCGAGCTGGCCGCGCACCGCCCGCCGCTTGACCCGGGCAAGCGGTTGACCCTGGCGCGGCTGCTGGCCGGAGGCGTGGCGGTGATCGGTGCCGGCATGGGGCTGGCGGCCGTGCGCGGTGGGCTGGCCCGCGTCAGCCTCCGTGAGCTCCGGGTGCGGCTGCCGCGACTGCCTGCGGAGCTCTCGGGGCTGACCATCGTGCAGCTCAGCGACATCCATCTCGGTCCGACGCTGGGGCGCGAGTTCATGCAGGACATCGTCGCGCGCACCAACGCGCTCGAACCGGACGTGATCGCGATCACCGGCGACCTGGTGGATGGCTCGGTCGAACATCTGGCAGCGCACGTCGCACCACTTGCCGAGCTCGAGGCGCGCTACGGCGTGTTCTTCGTGACCGGCAACCACGAGTACTACTCCGGTCCAGTTGCCTGGTGCGAGGAGCTCGAGCGTCTCGGAGTCCGCGTGCTGCGCAACGAGCGCGTCAGCATCGGCAAGGGCGAGGCGAGCTTCGATCTAGCCGGCACCGACGACTACAACGCCGCGCGCTTCGGTCACGGCCACGGCGAGGATCTCGAGCGCGCGCTCGGCGGCCGCGACGAAAGCCGCGAGCTCGTGCTGCTCGCCCACCAGCCCCGCACCATCAAACAGGCCCAGCACTACGGCGTCGGGCTCCAGCTTTCCGGACACACGCACGGCGGCCAGATCTGGCCGTGGAACTACCTGGTGTATCTGCAGCAGCCGGTAGTCTCGGGGCTCGCCCGCTTCGGCCGCTCGCAAGTCTATGTGAGCAACGGCACCGGCTACTGGGGACCGCCGATGCGGCTCGGCGCGCCGGCGGAGATCACGCGGGTGACGCTCGAGGCCGGGAGCTGACGCTCAGTTCATCAGACAGTGGAAGCTCTGGCCCTCTACCAGGGACGTTGTCCCGTCAGATACGTTCCAGACGATGAGCGGGTCTCCATCCAGGCTGCCGCTGGCCACGTCGGGGAACACCTGCTTGCCGCTGGCCTGGGCAACCGGGCGGCCCAGGCTCAGCGGCGTCCCGTCAGCGGAGAACAGCCCGTACACGACCGAGTTCTCGGCCGGGAAAATGAAACCGGCCACGACCTCGCCGATGTCGATCTTCGATGGCTTGCCGTACAGATAGAACTTGGTGATGTCCGCCGGTTTGAGGGCCTGTTGGATGGCCGTCATGGACGGCGGTGGGGTCTGCGCGACGTCGTCGAGGTTCGAGAACACTCCGTGCCACAGCGTTGCCGGCGTGGACAGCCCTCCGCCGGACACGTCCACTTCGAGGACGAGCAGGGACGTGCCGCCGGTGCTGTCCCAGGCCGCCATCGGCCAGGTGGTCACCGGCGCCGTTGCTTCGAATTTGACTTCAACAGGGCTGCTGAAGTTCGCTGGCGAGTTCACAGCGGCGTGGAGAAGCCGGGCTTCTCCAGGGCCCTCCCCCGTGAGAACGACGTACTGGCCGTTCGAGATCTCGAAGTGGTTCACCTCCCACGTTCCATTGGGCGTCGAGGTCGTCCCGACAGGCGTGCCGTCGACATACAGATGCATGGGGCCGGTTGACGGCCCACTGGCGTCTTCCAGACACGACACCGCCGAGTGCCGCACTCCGACGGAGTCGTACACATAGAAGGCGCGCCGGATTTCCGGGCAACCGCTCGGGGCCGCGGCGAGGTCCTCCTTGTCGGGCGTCGCCGCGAGGCTGTTCGTCAAGTCGAAGGAGAGATCGATGGACTCCCAGGTGCTGTTGTTCTTGTAGTCGCCGTAGCCGGTGACGTGCAGCGTACTCGCGCTGATCTGGGCGCCCGTCACGGTCATGCTGCCCGCGACATCCACGACAGCCTTGTTGCCGCGTCGGGAACCCGGGTGGTCGGTGACGGACTGCACCAGAACGCGCTTGCGGTCGTCCGTCCCCATCACCACGTAGGCCTCGGTGCCGTTGCCCACGGCGAACACATTGCCGGCGTGCCCGTTCGTATCCGAGTTCACGAGGGCGTCGAAGACTTCGCCGTCCGTGCAGGCGATGGACGGGCCGGCATCTCCGCTGTCGGGACCAGCGTCCGGCGCGCTGCCACCGCTGCCACCCATCGCACCGCCGCTGCCACCCATCGCACCGCCGCTGCCACCCGTCGCACCGCCGCTGCCACCCGTTGGGCCGCTATCTCCCGTCGCGCCGCCGCTGCCACCAATCCCGGCCGAGCCTCCGTTTGCCGAAGCATCTGCCTTCTGGTCGGTGAAATCGCCGAGTCCGAGAACGGAGCTGCAGGCGGAGACCCAGGTCGCGGCGGCAAGCAACGCGCTGGCCGACGCGACAACCAGAGCGGGGCGCATCAGAAGCTTCCGGTCACGACTACGCCACCGCCGTGGGGACCCACTGCTGGCGCGAAGCGCGTGCTCGCCGCGTGCTGTTCCGCTGGCTTCGCAGTGAGCACGAGCACGGTGCCGGCCACAAGCGCGGCGGCGCCCACGCCAAAGCCGATGGTCGAGACGAGCGCCTTGGTCTTGGCCGAGTCGATCTCGCTGCGACCGGCCGGCGTGCACACCTTGTCCGGGCAGAGCTTGGAGTCGCCCTTGGCCTTGCTGGCTTGTGACGAAGCGAGGATGCCGAACACGGCGCCCGCACCGATACTCGCAATCCCCACCCCGCCGAGCACGAAGCCGACGGTCTTCGCCGAGCCACCACCGCTGGTTCCCTGGTCGCCACCCGGCGGCATGGTTGCGCCGACGCCAACGTTGCCGCTACCAGCTGCGGCCGCCCCGGACTTCGCAGGTGCGGCCTCTTCAGGTGCCTTGTCGAGGTCGGGCAGCTGTACCGTCACCTTGTCCGCGCTATCGCCGACCTTGAACGTCTTGGTGGCGGACTTGTAGCCGGGGGCGTCCAGGCTGACCGTGTGGCTGCCGGGGTCGACGGCCATCGGAACCCCGAACGAGGCCACGCCCACGGAGCGGTCGTCGAGCTTGACTGTCAGCCCCGCGGGCACCTCGGCCGGCTTGACCAGCGTGACCTTCGAGAGCTTCGATTCCAGCTCGGAAGCGCGCTGGTTGGCCAGCTGCTCCTGTTGGGAGCGGCCGCGGTTGAGCGCCAGCGCGGCCGCCGCCTTGTAGTCGGCCCACGCCGTCGCCGTCTTGCCCTGCCCCTTGTAGCACTCGCCGAGGTTGATCAACGTGCCGGGCGAAGGATCCTGCTGCTGGCTTGCCTCGAACTTCGCACACGCCGCCGCATAATTCTTTTGCTTCAGCAGCGTGCGTCCTGCCTCGAACAGCGACTCGGCGAGGGCCTTGTCGCCCGTCTGCGCGCGGGCAACCCTCGGCGTCGAAACGCCGACGATGACCAGCACTAGTGATGCGACGAGGATCCGGACGAAGAATCTAGCGGTATTCATCAGCGCTCTTGGTGGGCAAAGCTGCTGGTTTCGGTTTCGGTTTGACCGGCGCGATCGGCCGTTCGACGCGCGGGGTCGGCTTGGTGAACGTGCGAGGGGGTCGGAATACGACGGGACTCTTCTTCGGTGCAGTCGCACTGGCCGGCGGCGCCGCACTCGACGCAGCGTGCGTGCCGCCCGAGGCGGCCGGGGCATGAGTCGGCGCAGCAACGCTGGCCGCGGCGGGCGGAGCGCTCTCGACGGGAGAAGCACTCGCGGCCGCCGACGAGGCTGCCGGCAGAGCGGCCGCAGGCGCACTGTCGCTGGCAGCGGCGACCTGGCTCGTCTGGTGCAGGTGCCATGCGAACGCCCCGCCGCCGACCACGACAGCCAACCCGCCGAACGCCATCACGCCCAGCGCTAGACCGACGCCGCGCGACGGCGGTCGGGTCACTGCAGCCGACAAGTCCGTGTTGGAGGTGACGACACCCGCCGGGCCGGTCTGGTTTCCGATTTGCGACAGCGACGACATCGGCTGGCGCGGCGCCAGCCCGGCGGTGCGCGCGATGCGTTCCACCAGTTGCTGCGAGCGTGCCGGCGCCCACGGTGCGAGTGCCAGGACCAGCTCGGCCACCGACTGGTAGCGGTGATCCGGGTCCCGGGCGAAGGCCCGCTCGACGATCTGCACGAAATCGGGAGGCAGATCGGGACGCAACTGGGAAAGGGGCGTCGGATCCCCGGTGGCCACCAGCACGCAGAGCTGCGGGAAGGTTTCTGCGTCGAAGGGCTGCCGCCCGGACAGCATCTCGTAGAGCGAGACGCCCAGCGCGTAGATATCGGTACGGTGATCTACCGAGCGCGCGTCGCGCAACTGCTCCGGCGACATGTACAGGGCCGAGCCCATGGTCGTTGCGGTGCGGGTCAGACCCTTCGATGAAGGGTCGATCATCTTCGAGATGCCGAAGTCCAGCACCTTGACCAGCGGCGAACCGTCGGAGTGGCGCGCGACGAACATGTTCGCCGGCTTGATGTCGCGGTGGACAATGCCGTAGGAGTGCGCTTCGGCAATGGCCTCGCCTGCCTGGATGATGGCATCGACGGCGTCCTCGACCGACAGCACGCCGACCTGGAGCAACTGATGCTCGACGTCGCCGCCCTCCAGGTACTCCATCACCATGTACGGCGACCCGGTGTCGAGCGTGCCCACGTCCGAGACGCGCGCCACGTGCTCGCTCTTGATCTTCACGGCCGCTCGCGCTTCGCGCAGGAAGCGGGCCGAGGCGTCCGGGTGCTTCGCGTACTCGGGAAGCAGGAACTTCAGCGCCACCCGTTCGTCGAGAGCGATGTGGCGGGCCTCGACGACCACCCCCATGCCGCCCTGGCCGATTACCCGTTCGACCCGGTACTTGCCGGCGAGCACAGTGCCCGGCGTGATGGGAGCCTCCCCAGAGGACATACCCGGGAATATTCCTCTACTGTCCGTAGATACCGCAACTGCCAACGTCGTTGCCCCCGCGATTCCCGGGGTTTTCAGGCCGGCCGGACGATCCGCCAGGCCACGCGCATGCCATCCAGCGCCGCACTGACGATCCCGCCCGCGTAACCCGCGCCCTCGCCGGCCGGATACAAGCCACCCAGCTCCGGCGAGACCAGCTGCTCCGGGTCGCGCGGAATCCGCACCGGCGAGCTCGTCCGGGACTCGACTCCGATGAGCACGGCCTCGTCCGTCACGTAGCCGCGCAAGCGCCGGTTGAACTCCGGCAGCGCAGCCCTCAACCGACCAGCCAGTGCGAGGCCAGCGCTGTCCAGCACGTCGGCGACGTTGCCCGCAGACAGCCCGGGCAGATAGCTCGAGCCCGGCAGCGTGCTCGAAGCGCGTCCCACCAGGAAATCGCCAAGACGGGTTGCGGGCGCACGCAGCATGCCGCCCCCTGCCTCGAACGCCGCCTGCTCCAGCCGGCGCTGCAGCTCGACCCCGCCGAGCGGGCCGTCGAAGCCCGCCCGAGCCAGGTCCTCGAGCTCGACCGCAACGACCAGCCCCGAGTTGGCGAATGGAGAGTCCCGCCGAGAAAGGCTCATGCCGTTGACCACGAGCCCGCCCGGCTCGGTCGACGCTGGCACCACGAAGCCACCCGGGCACATGCAAAACGAGAAGACGCCCCGCTCCTCGACCGTCGCCGCGAGCCGGTACGAAGCGCTCGGCAGCCGCGGATGACCGGCCGCCCCGCCGTACTGGATGCGGTTGATGAGCGGCTGCGGGTGCTCGATGCGCACGCCGAGCGCAAAGGGCTTCGCCTCCAGCCGCACGCCTAGCCCGGCCAACATCGTGTGCACATCGCGCGCGGAATGTCCGGTCGCGAGCACGACCTGCTCCGCGGCGATTTCCGCGCCATCCTCGAGCCGCAAGCCGGTGACTCTGCGCCGGGCGGTGTCCGTTGTCAGCGCCACCACGCGCGCGCCGAAACGAAAGCTCACGCCCACGGCCTCGAGCCGCTCGCGCAGCTCCGTGACCACTTTGGGCAACCGGTTCGAGCCGACGTGCGGGCGGGCGTCGACGAGGATGTCCGCCGGAGCGCCGTGCAACACGAGCAGCTCCAGGACATCGCGCACGCTGCCGCGCTTGTGCGCCCGCGTGTACAGCTTGCCATCGCTATAGGTCCCGGCTCCGCCCTCGCCAAAGCAGTAGTTGCTGTCCTCGTCGACCACACCGCGACGGTTCAGACCCTTGAGGTCATGGCGCCGCGGCTGCACGTGCTTGCCGCGGTCGACCACAATCGAGCCGATGCCGTGACGCGCCAGCTCGTAGGCGCAGAACAACCCCGCGGGGCCGTCGCCGACGATCACGACGCGTGCCGGGTGCGACACCTCGCGCAGCGGCGCGCCACCCAGCTCGCCACCGGTCGCATCGAAGCCGACCAGCAGCTTGAATCGCACCCGGCCCTTGCGCGCGTCGATGGAGCGGCGCCGCACCTCCACCACCGGCAGCGCGCTTTCTTCTACTCCGAGCGCCCGCGCCGCGCGGCGCCTGAGGTTGGCCTCGTCGTCGGGCTCGTCCAGTCCGAGCTCGAGCTCCATCTCCGCCGGCCGCATTCCCCTAGCCTAGCGCTGTCGACCCGGTGGCGGCCGACGGAAAGAGACGCGGTGGCGGCGCGGCCCGCTCGACGCGGCCTTGTCAGCCGACGCCCGGCGCTCCACCGTAGAGCGCCCGATGACCGCACTCGAGTTCTACTACGACTTTTCCTGCCCGTACGCGTACCTCGCCTCGACGCAGATCGAACGCCTCGCGGAGCGCGCCGGCGCCGAGCTCGTCTACCGGCCGTTCCTGCTCGGGGGCGTGTTCCGCGCGCTAGGCGACGCAGCGCCCGACATGGCGCGGATGCCGCCGCCCCGCGCGCGGCTGAATGGCCTGGACATGCACCGCTGGGCCGAACACTGGCAGGTGCCACTGCGGATGCCGCCTACGCATCCCAACCGGACCGTTACCGCCCTGCGCGCGGCGCTCGCGAGCGACGATCTCCCGCGCGCCAGCCACGCGCTGTTTTCCGCCTACTGGGCGGAAGGCCGCGACCTGTCCGACCCGGGGATCGTGCGCGCGGCACTCGATGCCGCGGGGCTGGATGGCGCGCGGCTCGTCGAACGCGCCAGCGAACCAGTGATCAAGCGCGAGCTTCGCGAACGCACCGACGAGGCGCTTTCGCGGGGTGTGTTCGGTGCGCCAGCGTGCTTCGTGAACGGCGAGCTGTACTGGGGACAGGACCGACTCGATCAAGTCGCCCGTGCACTCGGCCTCGGCGCCGACGAAGCGCGTGAGCTGGCGCTCGGCCCCGCGCCCGCAGCGGGCGCGGGACGCGGACGGAGCTTCGAGTTCTGGTACGACTTCTCGAGCCCGTTCGCCTACCTCGCCTCCACCCAGGTCGAGGCGCTCGCCGAGCAGAGCGGTGCGAAGCTGGTGTGGCGCCCGTTCCTGCTCGGTGCGCTGTTCCACGAGATCGGCACGCCTGATGTGCCGCTGTTGTCGTTCGCGGAGTCGAAGCAGCGCTTCCTGCGCGCCGACATGGAACGACTCGCCCGCGCCTACGGCGTGCCGTTCCGCTTCCCGTCGCGTTTCCCCATGCGCTCGGTGACGGCGCTGCGCATGGCGCTCGCCGCCGGCGAAGACCTGCCCGCGCTCAGCCACGCCGTGTTTTCCGCCTACTGGGCCGAGGACCGCGATATTTCCGACCCCGCCGAGCTCCGCGCCATCACCGGCGCCGCCGGGCTCGACCCTGGGCTCGTCGATCGCGCCGCTGGGCAGAAGCAGCAGCTGATCGCCAGCACGGAGCAAGCCAGGGCCCGCGGTCTGTGCGGCGCACCGTCGTTCGTCGTCGACGATCTGGTGTTCTGGGGGCAGGACCGCCTCTCGTTCGTCGAACGCGCGCTCGCCGGCTGGCACCCTGCGGTGGGCTAGCGAATCTCCGCGCGCCAGCGGCCCTGCGGCAGCCGAGCTCCACAATCCCGGAAACTGGCGGCGCGCGCGGCCCGAATAGGCCGCATGACAAGACGACAGCACAAGCACAATCCCGATCCCGAGGCCCTCTTGGTCGGCGCGCTCGAGCGCATCGCCCACGACCCCGCCGCCCGGCGCGAGCTCGTGTGGGTGCGCGCCCTGGAGCGAGGGGACGCGGCCGCTGCCGCGCGCATAGAGCGCGCCGATCCCGGCGTGAAGGGCCGCCTGGAACGGCTCGCCATGCGCATCCTCGAGTGTGCGCTTCCACCCGCGGACCTGGACGACCCCGGAATGCGCCGCGAGCTGTATCTCCGCATCCACGACGAGCGCTTCCGGCACCACTGCGCCCGCTTTGCAAAGACGCCCTGCGGCTGCATCGAATGCACCGGGATCTCGTTCGCCGAGCAAGCCGCCCAGGAGGTGGCGCGCCAGACGCACAGACCCGGCGCCGCGCCGAACTGAGCCGCGTCAGCGCCCGCGCTATCCCAACCTGGATGCCTTGACGTACGCCAGACCGGGTCCCATGTTCGCGGCCCTGCGCGGCAGCGCTGCGGCCAGGCCGACCGCACGACGCCGTGCCCCATCACCTGGAGGAGGCTTGAACATGGCTGAAGTTCGCAAGGGCGCAGTCGCCTGGAAGGGAAACCCCACCGACCTGCTCGGGCCCGAGCTCAAAGCCGGCGACGCCGCGCCGACCGACTTCACGGTCGTTGCCACGGACATGGCCGCGGTCAGCGGCAAGGACATGGCCGGCAAGCCGCGTATCGTGGCCGCGGTGCCGTCGCTCGACACGGCCGTCTGCGACACCGAGATGCGTCGCTTCAACGCGGAAGCGTCGAAGGTGCCTGGCGTCACCATCTACGCGGTGAGCATGGATCTTCCATTCGCACAGAAGCGTTGGTGCGGCGCAACGGGCAGCGACAACGTCAAGGCGCTCAGCGACTACAAGGACCGCTCGTTCGGCCCCGCCTTCGGCGTGATGGCCCCGAGCAAGGGCTTGTTCGCTCGCGCGGTGTTCGTGATCGGCGCCGATGACAAGCTGAAGCACGTCGAGTACGTCGCTGACGCGACCCACGAGCCCGACTACGACGCGGCTCTGGCCGCCGCTCGCGCGCTCGGCTGATTGGCTGTCAGGCGCACCGCCCGGATTGCACCACGGCGAGAGCCGTGGTGCAGTCGCGCGCGATGGCTGGGAAGAAGAAGGGAAGGAAGAAGCGCCAGGGCGCAGCGCCCGCGCCGGTGCGCTTCGAACACCAGAGTCTCGCCGGCGCCGAGCTGCTCGACGTCGAGCTGTCCGGGCTCGTGGTGGACGACGCGAGAATCACCGGCGCCAGGCTCCATAACGTCGACCTGCCGAAGCTGCGCGTAGACGACGCCTCGGCGGTCGGCTCGAAGCTCCGCAACATCGACCTGTCGAAGCTCCGGCTCGACGACGCCAAACTGGGCGGCGCCCGTCTCGTCGACGTAGCGCTCGATCGACTGCGGCTCCGCGACGCCACCGCCGTGGGCGCGAAGCTGGAAGACGTCGATCTGTCCGCCGCGTCGCTGTCCGACGTGAGGCTCGCCGGTGCAAAGCTCACGGACGTCGACCTATCGGACGTCCGCATCGACGACGCGCGCATCGACGGCCTTGTCATCAACGGCGTGCGCATCGACGAGCTACTGGACGGCTCCAATCCGAAGCGCGCCGCCAAGGCTAGACGCAAACGGCGCAAGTAGTCGAAGGCGAGCCACCCCGCTGACCACGCCCGCGCTGCTCTGCGGACCTAGTGGGGCGGCGGAGGCGGGGGATGCAGCGGGGCAAAGGCTTCGTCGAAGCCCGCGTCGCGCGATACCGCGACCACGCCGCGGTTCGGCGGCAGAAACCACATGAGCGACTGCAGCGCCATCTGGAACGCTTCCTGATCCGCAAATCCTCCGGGTGCAGGTTGAACACCAGATTGCGGGAGGGTCGTGCGGCCTCATCAACCATTACCAGCATCTGCGGCTCGGCGATGCCGACCACGCGTCTGAGGTAGAGGTCGACCACGCGCCGGGCGTACGTGGGGAACATGTGCTCGCTCGGCTGGCCCACCATGATCTGGCGTTCCTCTTCGACATGTTCCACTGCGCCTTCTTCCACCGCTTCGTCTTCCGGATCGCCGTGGAAGCTATCGTATTGTCGCAGCGACCACAGCTGCCCGTAGTGGAACACCCACGCCGCAGCTCCCTGCTCGTCGGGATCGATGACGATGCCGTAGCCGTCCTCGGTGGCATCCTGTGCGATCGCCGGCACGCTGGTCAGCCTATCCGGGTCCTCGCCTGCCCCGGCGCTGGTCAGAACGCGATAGGCAAAACCGTCCGGACCCTGCATCACCTCGCCGGCGACGAAGGGTGCGCGCTTCACCGCCTCGTCGAACTGCCGCTGCCACGCCTCGTTGCGCGCGTCGCGCGGCGCCGCGAGAAGCTCGCGCATCGCCTCGCCCGCATCGAAATCGATCTGGATCATCGCTCGAGTAGAGCACCGACCCGGAAAATCGGAAAGCCGACGCTCAGGCGGCACGCCCGGCGCTGTCGAGCTCGTGGCAGAACAGCCCCGCGCCAACCGCCTCGCGCGCCAGATCGACCAGATGCTGGTGGTGCGTGAAGAGGAGCACCTGCGTGGTACGCGACAGCTCGGCCAGCACACCGAGCGCTGCCCGGGCGCGCTCGGCGTCGAAGTGGATCAGCACGTCGTCGAGCACGACGGGTAGCGGCTCGTTGTGGGCAGCGAAGCGCTCTAGACTGGCCACGCGCAGCGCCAGATAGAGCTGATCGCGCGTGCCGTCGGACAGTGCCTCGACTGCTACCGGCGTATCGTCAGCACGCACGCACTCCAGCACGGCCTCGTCGTCCTTCCCGAAGCCGACGCGCAGCCCTCGATAGTGTCCGGCGGTCAGCCCGGGGAACAACTCGCTGGCGCGGGAGATGATCGGCCCCTGGTTCTGTTCGCGGTAGCGCTCGAGCTCGCGTTTGAGCACCTTCGTCGCGAGCCGCGCCCGGGCATAGCGTTCCGCCAGCTCCTCGATCCGTGCAAGCTGCTGCTCCGCGTCCGAGGCCGCGTCGGCTGCGGACGCGCCGCCCAGCTGCTCCAACCCGCGCTGCCGGGCGCCGATGTCCTGGTCCACACCTCGCAGGGCTTCTTCAATGTCGCCGAGCTCGTGCTCGATGTCGAAGAGCCGCCCGCGGACGCTCGCCTCGTCGCTTTCCGCAACGGCCGCGGCGAGCCCGTCCACGGTCTCGTTCCCGCGCACGTCGAGCAGCTGGCCGTCGACCTCGCGGAGCTTCTGTTCGAGCTCGAGCGCCCGCTCCGAGCGTTGTTCGGCGGCTTCCAGCTCCGCGAGAATCGCTGGCGCCCGCGACAGCGCGCAGCTCGGCGAGGTCCTGCTCGGCGTGCTCCGCCTCGCGCACCAGATCTTCGCACTCGCGACGGCGGGTGTTGATTTCGCGATCCAGCCCGACGCGCGTGTCGAGATCGCGGCGCGCCTGGTCGTAGCGGGCGAGGAGTCCCGCCGCTGCCTCCAACAAGGGTAGCGGTGCCAGCGATGGCGCGTGCACCTGCACCAGCTCTTCGACCTCGGCAGCCAGCTCCCGGGTGTCCCGTTCCATGCTCGCGATCCTCCGGCGCGTTTCGAGCATGTCCTTGACATGGCCCGAGAGCTCGACGAGCTCGGCGACCACCGCCTGCACCTCGGCCGGCGAAGCGCCAGCTTCCATCCCGAGCTCGGCGACCACCGGCTCCCACTCGGTCTGCCAGAGCTGGACCTGGGTTCTCCAGTCCTCGACACCGCGCCGCGCGCGCTCCAGATCGGCGTCGAGCTCGGCGAGCGCACCCTCAAGCTGCACTCGTTCGCTCCGGACTGCAGCGCGCTCCCGCAGCTCGCCCGAACCGCGCGTGAGCAGCAGCGCCAGCGGAGTATCGTCCGTCACAGCCAACGCGCTCTGCAGCGCCTCGACATGTGCGCGCCGCCGCTGGAACAGCTTGTCGCGCTCGCATTTGTGCGTGGCAAGCTGCTGCACCAGGCTCGACAGCTCCGCGTGACGCGCCAACCAGCCGCGCATCTCGCGAGGCGTGAGGGGTTCGACCCCGGAAGCGGCCCAGGCCTCCGTCCAATCGCGCAAAGCCGCCTCACGTTCCTCGTCCAGCTTTGCAAGCGCCTCGTCCGTGCGTTCGATTCCCTGCTCTGCCCGCAGCTGTTCGCCTTCGAGGCTGGCTCTCTGTTCGACACGATTGGCTTCGAGCCGGAGCGTGTCGGCAAGCTGATTGGCGTCGACCTGCGCACGTTCGAACGCTTCGTGCAGCGGACGGTCGTTGTCGAAGCGTGCGGCCTCGGCCTTCACGTTCTCCTGGTCTATCCACGTGCGACGAACCAGCTGCCAGCCGTGGTCGCGCCGCGCGCGCGCAGCGCGAAGATCCCCTTCGGTTGGCACCGCGCCGCCGCTCTGGAGCTGGTCGAGCTTCTCGCGGCAGCGGTTCAGCGCCCGGACAAGCTCCTCGCGACGCTCGATCAAGGTCCTTCTGCGCTGCTCGACATCGGAGAACCCCTTCTCGAAACGGTCGATGGTCTCCTGCGACGGCAACGGCAGGGCCGGCAGCCCGGCGAGCGCCCCCGACCAGCGCCCCAGGGCGGCGAGCCGGTGCTCGGCCTCGCGTTGCTCCTTGTCGATCGCGGCTTCACACGCCGCGAGTCGTACCTCCAGGTCCGCATCGCCCTGCGCCTGGGCAACGGCTGCCTCGAGCCGGGCACTGTCCCGCATCGCCGGCAGATCTGCCAGCCGGCGCTCGCTGGTGGCGCGCTTTTCCTCCAGGCGCCGCTGCTGCTCCTCTGCCGTCCGGAGCTGATCGACAAGGCGCTGGTGCTGGAGCTCGAGCTCGCGAACCCGCGCTTGCAGAGCCACGGCCGGCACGAGATCGACCGCGCGTTCCACCGGCTCGGCGCGGCCAAGGCGGCGCAGCACGGCGGCCACACCCGCCTCGTGCACTTCAAGCTCGCCGCGACGCTTCGGCAGATCCCGCGCTGCCTTGCGCTCGGCCGCAAGGCGATCGCGCAAGGCTTCCATCCGCTGCTCGTCGACAGCCGCGAGCCCTTCCGGCACCTCGAGCTGCGCGCGGCGCTGCTCGAGCGTCTCGAGCTCGCGGCGCCGGCGCGTCAGTTCGCGCTTGGCGTCGGCCAGCGCGCTCTGGAGGGCCTCGCGCCGTTTCCGCGAGTCGGCCGGCAGACGCACGACAACGCCCAGAATCTTTTGCTCTTCAACGATTGCACGCAGCCTCGCTACCAGGGGCCGCGCCCGCTGGATGCGGGTGAGCTCCTGTTCCTCGAGCGCAAGCCTGGTGCGACGCCCGGCGAGCCGATCGCGCTCGGCTCGTGCCTCTTCCAGGGCACGCTTCTGGTCGTGCCAGGCTTCGGGCCGGAGGCTCTCGTGGCTCTCCCGCTTCTTCGCGTCCTCGAAAGCCTTGATCGCGGCGTTCAACTCGGGGGCGCTCGCACGCGGACGGAACAGGTCGTTGGCCTCGCGCTCCAGCGCGCCGAGCACGTCGTGGATCCCTCGCCCTCCCAGACTGGCGTCGAACAGGCTCTCGCCTACGGCTCCCTTGCCGCTGAGCAGCGCATTCGCTCCGGCGCGCAGCCGGACGTGGTCCAGCCCGAACATGTGCTCGAACAGCTCCCTGCCAACGCCCCCGAGCAAGCGGCGGAGCACCGCCTCGTCGAGCGGCGTCTCGTCGGGTTCAAGCAGCGTGTTGGAGCGCCCCTTGCGTCGCACCACCGACAACTCGCTGCCGTCCGCAGCGCAGAGCCGCGCGCCAATGCGGAGCTCCGGCATCTTGTGGACGTGCGCGTCGTCCGTGTCGTGCGGAATGCCGTAGAGCAGGCCGCCGATTGCTCTCAGCGCCGTGCTCTTGCCCGCTTCGTTGTTGCCGTACACGACGTGCAACCCCGGTTCGCCGCCCGAAAGATCGATCGTGCGACCGGTGAAGGGTCCGAACGCGATCAAGTCCAGCGAAAGGAACCGCATGGCTAGCGCTCCTCCGGCGACAGCAGGCGCGGCAGGAGCTGCTGCTCCACGTCGGTCAGGATCTCGCGCAAGCGCCCGGGATCATCCAGCCGGAGGCTGCGACTCCCCTCGCGGAGCTCGCTCGGCAGCTTCTTTCGCAGCTCCGAAAGCTCGTGGGCGAGCAGACCGAGCTCAGCGTCGCTGTCGCGGATATCCGCAAGCGATTTCAGCAGCTGCCCTACGGCATCGTCGCGTTCGGCGAGCGCAGCGAGGTCGACCTCGTCGCGCGTTCGCAGCTTCACCTTCTCGACCCACACTTCGTCGGCGGCGAGCTCCAACGCCGCCTGCCGCACGTTGTTGATCCAGCGTTCCGGCTCTGCCGCGAGCTCGGCATGCGCGCGGGTCATGCCCTCGATCTCGACGCGAACCGCTAGCGTGCGGCCCTCCGCCAGAGCGAGCTCGCGTTCGATTTCCCCGCGCGCCAGATCGACGACATCTTCGGCGCTGGGCGCCTCGCTCGCGTCCACACGACACACCGCCCAGCGCACGACGTTCGAGCACGCGATGCTCGACGGCGACGATGCGCTCCGACTCGATCTCGATCAGCGTGGCGCCCTTCGCCCCTGTCTCGCGCGCATGACGACCCTGCAGATTGCCGGGAAAAACCACCCAGGGATCACTCGACAGCACTTCGCGCTGGTGCACGTGGCCAAGGGCCCAGTAGTCGTAGCCCTTTCTCCGGAGGCCCTCCACGGTGCACGGCGCGTACAGGTCGTGACCGTCGCGACCGCTGGCGGCAGTGTGTAGCAGCCCGACGTTGACGAGCCCCTGGACGGGCGGCGGATAGGCCTGCGACAGATCGTCCTTCACCGCGACGCGCGCGAAGCTCTGCCCATGTACCGCAATCCCCAGATCGGGAAACTCGATGCTCTCGGGCTGCTGGTCCGACAGCTCGCGTACGTTGTTCGGCAGCCGGAGCTTCTTTGCGACCTTGCTCGCGGCGTCGTGGTTGCCGCGCACCCAGACCACGCTCACGCCGTCGTCGGCGAGACGCGACATCTGCTTGGCGAAGAACAACCCGGTCGAATAGTCGTCCCATTCGCCATCGAACAGATCACCAGCGATCAGCAGCAGCTCCGCCCGCTCCTCCACACACAACTCGACCAGGTTTTCCAGCGCGCGGCGGGTGGCACCACGGATCTCCTGGACCGGCGCGCCTTCATACCGTTCGAGCCCGCGCAGAGGGCTGTCGAGGTGCAGGTCGGCGGCGTGCACGATCTTCACAGCGTGGCTCCCCTCGGACCGGACACGGCCGGTCCATAGCACGACACCGGCGCGGTTCCGGACAGCTGGGACAGGAGCTGTCCTAGCCACAACGCGCGGCCCCAAGCCGGGACCGGGCCATCGGCCGGCCTCGCCCACACCCGGACAGCCACGCGCAAGGCAACGCGCTCGCTTTCCCGCGCTGGTCGTGCATCATCCTCCTGCCTCCCACGCAGTCGAGCCGCCATGCACCTGTCCTCCGGCATGATCGCCAACCTCATCGTCTGGTACATCGTGTTCGTCTTCAGCACGACGTTCCACGAGTTCGCGCACGCTTTCGTAGCCTACAAGGGCGGCGATCTGACGGCCTACGAGGGCGGCCATGTGAGCCTGGACCCCGTGCCGCACATCAAGCGCTCGCCGTTCGGGATGGTGCTCGTTCCGCTCATCTCGTTCTGGCAGATGGGCTGGATGATCGGCTGGGCCTCCGTGCCGTACGACCCGGAGTGGGGGCGACGCCACCCGCGCCGGCAAGCGCTGATGTCGCTCGCGGGTCCAGCAGCCAACCTGCTGCTGGCATTGGTCGCGCTGGCTATCATGCGCGCGCTGCTCGCAGCCGGCATCTTCGTGGCGCCCAACCAGGTGAGCTTCACGCACCTGGTGGTACTCGCGAAGGACCCCGGCAGCCACACGCCGCTTGCCGCGGCAGCGATGGCGCTGTCCATCATGATGAATCTCAATGTGCTGCTCGGGCTGTTCAACCTGATCCCGCTCCCGCCGCTCGACGGCGCCGGTGTAGTCGAAGGTATGGCGCCGCGCGCGACCGCCTCGCTCTACGGGCAGCTCCGGTCGTCGGGCTTCATGCAAATCGCCGGGCTCATCGCCGCATGGCAACTGTTTCCCTACATTGCCCGCCCAGCGTTTTCGCTGGTCTTGATGCTGGTGCACCCGGGCATCCACTACCAGTAAAATGGCGGCGCGCCGCGCCGCTTGCACCAGGCGACGGGAGCACTATGCTCCGTAGCCGGGGGGCATGGGCGAGATCGATCTCCTCGACACTGTCGAGGCGGGACAACGCGTCGTGGCGCGCGACATCGGCGACGCCGATAGCGCAGCAACGCGTCGGCTACTCGAAGCACTCGATGCACTAGCGAGTGCTTCGTCCAACGCGGAAACAAGTGCGCGTCCGGCGTCCGGCTCCTGGCCCACGCACGAGCTGCTACGCGCACTGCTCGAGAGCACGGCCGACGTTGTGTTCGCGAAGGATCTGGACGGGCGATACGTCGTCGTCAACGAGGCCGGCGCCCGCGCCGCCGGCCGTTCCATCACGGATATCATCGGTCGCAACGCGCGCGAGCTGCTTCCGCCGGAAGCCGCCGATCGGATCGCCGAGGACGATCGAACCGTGCTCGAAACCGGGCAGACCCGCACGCGTGAACGCGCTTCGGCGACCGACAATGGCGCCCGCACCTATCTGTCGACCAAGGGCGTCCTGCGTGACGGTTCGGGTCGTGTCATCGGTCTGTTCGGCATCGCGCGCGAGGTTACCGACGACAAGCGGCGCGAACAGGAACATGCAGAGCTGCTGCGGTCCGCGCAAGCGGCGCGCGAGCGGGCGGAGCGGGCCGCCCATGCGCTCGGTGATCTACTCTCCGTTACGGAGGCCGCGCTGTCGCGTCTGGACATCGACCAGCTGCTCGACAGCGTGATGGCGAAGATCGAAGCCGTCTTCCACGCGGACACCGTTGCGGTGCTGCTTCATCCAGTCGATGAGGACGTGCTGGTGGTCCGCGCCGCGCGGGGGATCGTCGATGCCGACGAGATCGGCACGCGCGTGCCATTTTCCGGGACGGTCGCACGGCGGGTGCTGGAGCGCGAGAGCCCACTCCGGGTCGATGACCTGTCCAGCGTGGAACTGTCGCGGCCGGGGCTCAAAGCTGCGGGGATCCGCTCGCTGCTGATCGCACCGATGAGACTCGGCGACCGGGTCTCGGGCATCCTGCACGTCGGGACACTCGAACCGCGACGCTTCGACGACGACGATGCGCGGCTGCTGCAACCGATTGCCGATCGCATCGCACAGGCGGTCGAGCAGGCGCGTCTGTTCGAGGCGAGCCAGCGCGCCATCCGCGCGCGCGACGACATGCTGGCGGTCATTTCCCACGACCTCGGCAATCCGCTGAACGGCATCGTGCTCAACGCCAACCTGCTCGATCGCCGCCTGGACAGGAGCGACCAGCGTCCGCACGGCTACATCGACCGCATACGCCGCGAAGCAGCGCGCATGCACAACATGGTGCTCGACCTGCTCGACAGCGCGAGCCTCGATGCGGGCAATATCCGTCTCGATCGTGGCCTGTGGCCCGCCGACTCGCTCCTGACGGAAGCGGTGGACATGCTGGCGCCGCTCGCCGAAGACCGACACGTGCTGCTCGAAGCGGCGTCCGCCCAGCCCGGACTCGTCGTCGAGTGCGACCGTCAGCGAACGCTGCGCGTCTTTTCCAACCTGATCGGTAACGCCCTCAAGTTCACTCCGGAGCACGGACAGGTCCGTGTCACGGCAGCGCGCGACGACGGCTTTGTCCGTTTCTCGGTCGAGGATTCCGGACCCGGTATCGCGCCCGAGGACGTGGACAACGTGTTCGTGCGCTACTGGCAGGCGTCATCCGGCAAGCGCGGCGGACGCGGCCTGGGTCTGTACATCGCCAAGGGCATCGTCGAAGCGCACGGCGGCTCGATCCGGGCGGAGCGGTGCGATCGCGGCGGAGCGCGCTTCGTCTTCACCCTGCCCAACGGCGGCACTGGCTGACACTGCTGCACGAAAATTCCACCGGAATCCGAGCGCGCGCGCCGATGGCGTAGGGCGCGAACGGAAAAGTCCAGCCACACGCACAACTCCCTCGTTTTGTTGTGCGACAAGCTCGACGCGACGCGAGAAAGGGTAATAATCACCGCTGCGAGGGCTCGCGCGGATGCATCGTCCCAGCGCCTCGCAACTTGCGACACGGACGCCTCCCGGGGCACAGCGGAACGACACCAAGGAGCGGGACCGATGCGAAGCTGGTTTGCTTTCTTTGCCGTGGGGGTGATGGCTCTGGGCTGCGGCTCGAACAGCGGCTCGGGTCTGAACGGCTACGGCTACGGAGGGCAGGCCGGCGGCGGCTATGGCGGCAACGTCGGAGCGCAGGGCTGCACGACGAAGCCCGACTGCAACGCCTGCCAGGGTTGCTTCGCGACCTGCATCTGCACCACCGGCAGCTCGCAGAACGCTTGCGCGAATGCCTGTGGCCTGCCGATCAACACCGGCGGCTCCGGCAACACCGGCAATACCGGCGGCTCCGGCAACACCGGCAATACCGGCGGCTCCGGCAATACGAGCAACACCGGCGGCTCCGGCAACACCGGCAACACCGGAGGCTCCGGCAACACCGGCAACACCGGAGGCTCCGGCAACACCGGCGGCGGCGGTGGCTCGACGACCAAGGGACCGTTGGCCGGCGGCATCTCGATCAGCCAGATCGTCATCAACCAGGCGGTGGCTATCCCGATCGAGCGGAACGGCCAGGCCGTCTCCAACCGCAACGCGCCGGTCGTGCAGGGGCGGCAGGCGCTGATGCGCGTGTATGTGACGCCGGGCAGCGGCTTCTCGGCGCGGACCATCGTCGGACGACTTTCGGTATCGGGCGCCGCCGACCAGACCGACAGCAAGAACATCAGCGGCACGTCGAGCGACGGCAGTCTCGGCAGCACGTTCGACTTCACGATCCCGGCAGGGCAGATGACCGGCAACACGCAGTTCTCGGTCGAGCTCGAGGAGGCGAGTGGGTCGACGAAGGGCACCCCCAGCGGCGCGCGCTACCCCGGGTCCGGCACGGCAAGCATGAGCGCGAAGAGCGCCAACGGGCCGTTCAAGGTCGTGGCGGTGCCTGTGGTCATGAACGGCATCACGCCGAACACCAGCCAGGCCCACATGCAGGCGCTGCACGACGCGCTGATGAAGATGTATCCCGCGTCGGGGGTCAACGTGACGCTACATGGCGCCATGAACTACCCCTATGGGTCGGTGAGCGCGAGCGGTTCGGGCTGGTCACAGGCTCTGCAGTGGGCAATGGGCCTGCGCAGCAGCCTCGGCATCGACTCGAAGACGTTCATCTACGGCATGCTGGCGCCGGCCAATTCCATGCAGTCCTTCTGCGGCGGCGGCTGCGTCGCCGGTCTCGGCACCGTCCCACAGCCCAGCGACGTATCCGGCCGGGCATCGGTCGGGCTCGCGTACTTCCCCGACGGCTCGGGCGGCCCGACCTCGTATTCGGGCGGCGCTCCGGACACGATGGCGCACGAGCTGGGTCATGCGCTGGGCCGGAACCACGCCAACTGCAGCCAGGGCGGACAGATCAGCGGCGTCGACCCGAGCTATCCCTACCAGCAGGGCTCGATCGGCGTGTGGGGCTACGACCTGTCCAGCAAGGGGCTCAAGAATCCGAGCCAGTACAAGGACTTCATGGGCTACTGCTTCCCGAATTGGATCAGCGACTACACGTACGCCGGCATCTTCTCGCGGGAGTCGTACGTGAACGCGAACGGCTACGTGATCCAGAATCCTGATCCTCTGCGCGCGCCGGGGCGGTTCCGCGTCGCCATCATCGAGCCGGATGGCACGATGCACTGGACCGGCGACCAGGACACGCTCCAGCCGATGTTCGGCGAGGAGCGCGAGGTGCAGGAGCTCGACAGCGCCGGCAACGTGGTCGGGACCGTGGTCGGCTTCTACAAGTCCGTCACCGATCTGGCCGGCGGCATCCTGTACGTGCGGGAGAGCTCGGTCAGCACCGCAGCCGGCATCCACGCCATCTCGGCGCCGACGCTGAGCCCAACGGTCCTCAAGCTGTAGGCTCCGGGCCCGCTCGGCGCTTCATCCCGCGGGCACAAGTCCGACGGGACAGCTGACGCCGGTACCGCCCAGACCGCAGTAGCCGTCCGGGTTCTTCGCCAGGTACTGCTGGTGGTACTCCTCGGCGTAGTAGAACTCCGGCGCCTCGCGGATCTCGGTGGTGATCGCGCCGTGGCCGGCTTCAGCGAGCACCTTCTGGTAGCTGTCGCGCGACGCCTCGGCCGCGCGGCGCTGCTCGTCGCCGAAGCAGTAGATCGTCGAGCGATACTGGGTGCCGACGTCGTTGCCCTGGCGCATGCCCTGGGTGGGGTCGTGACTTTCCCAGAAGATGCGCAAGAGCTGTTCGTAGCTGATCTGGATGGGGTCGTAGACGACCAACACGACTTCGGCGTGACCGGTCTGGCCGCTGCACACCTCGCGGTACGTCGCGTTGGGCGTGGAGCCGCCAGCGTAGCCCACGGCGGTCGAGTACACGCCGGGGGCCTGCCAGAATTTTCGCTCCGCGCCCCAGAAGCAGCCCATGCCGAAGACCGCCCGCTGCATCCCGTCGGGAAAGGGCGGCTGCAGGCGCGCGCCGCTGACGAAATGCTGCTCGGGCACGGACATCGCTTCTGCACGCCCGGCGAGCGCATCCGCGGCTGCCGGGACCTCGAGCTTCTTGGGGTTCCACCACATGGCGCTGATCATGGCGACGTGGGGGCGCGATGACCACCCCCGCCGCACCGGTCCGGGTCCCCTGCCCTACTTGGCGCTCCGCGACTTCGGCTTGCGCCTGGACGAGCCCTTGCGCTTCGCGGCGGCCCGGCGCGCCCGGGACTCCAGCGCATCGAGCGACCTGGCCGCGTGCAGGTGGGCGGCGGCCGCCGCCGTTTCGACATCGACGTCCTCGGCGGCAACGTGCACCTCCTCGGCGTCGATGGGCTCGTCGTCGTGCGGATTGTCCTCGAACGTCAGCACGTGGTCGAACAGCGAGTCGGCGTTGGCGAAAGCAGCAACCTCCGGCCCGATCTCGCTGCGGGCCAGCGACTGGATGCCCATGCGCATGGCTGTGACCAGCGTCTCGCGCACGCCTTTCCCCTCCACCGACGTTGCCGGCAGGATGGGAACCGTTTTGTCCAGCTTGAGTCGACGGCGCAGTCGGTCTTCCGGCACGGCCGAGGGATGGTCCTGCTTGTTGGCCTGCACGACCAGCGGCAAGGGCGCGTCGCGCTTCTTCATCGACGCGCGAAGCCTCGCAAACGTGCGCATGGTGTCGGGGAACTGCTGCGGCGTGCAGTCGCACACGAAGACAACCACGTCGGCCATCTCGACGAGCGGCCGCCGGCGGTAGTTGCGCTGCACCTGGCCCGGCACCGTGATGAGCTGCATCTTGATCTCCGCGCCGCCCTGTGGCGGCGCGTCGACCTCGAGCCAATCGAAGAACATCGTCCGGCCCTTGAGCTCGGCCGGCGTGTACATCTCGCTGCGACGCTTGGTCGAGATCAGACGACACACCTGCTGCAGGTTTGTCGTCTTGCCGGCGAAACCCGGACCGTCGTAGACGATGCGCACGACGTAGCAGTCCCGCGCGGAATCGTAGGAGGCCATGCCTCGCCCTTGCTAGCGCGACTCTTGCTGCGACGAAAGTCTCAATCCGGCGGCCGATCGCCGCGACGCGGCGCCGCGCTCGATCCGCGCTATATGATCGAGGTGGGCTGGACGCTGGACAACGCACTCGCCGATCCCGACGCTGCCACGCTGGTGTCGCTGCGCTACGGCGAGCTGAAGAAACTCGAAGCCGCTGCGCCGCTTCTACCCGGGCTCAGGGAGCTGGAGATCATCGCCGTCGGTATGCGCAGGCTGCCCGACGCGGTGGCGAAGCTGCGCGGGCTCGTTCGCCTCGACGTCTCGGACAACGAACTGGCCGAACTGCCGGACTGGCTGGGGGAGCTCGACCAGCTGAGCGAGCTGAGCGCCGCCTCCAACCGCATCGTCGAGCTGCCGCGTTCGCTGTACAACCTCCGCCAGCTCAGGGAGCTCGACCTGGCGGACAACGAGCTCCAGTGCCTGGACGAAAGGGTCGGCCAGCTGGACCAGCTCGAGCACCTGGCACTGAGCGGCAACCACCTCGGCTCGATACCCTCCAGCGTCGGCCGGCTCGACAAGCTGGTTCGGCTGTACCTGAACCAGAACGAGCTCGACGCCCTGCCACCGGACCTGGGCAGGCTACCGGCACTGGAAGAGCTGCTCCTGGCCGACAACCGCCTGCGCGAGCTGCCCAGCGAGCTTTCGCAGGTCGAGACGCTGGAATGGCTCACTCTGCGCGGCAATCCGCTTTCGCCAGGCGAGCGCGAGCGCATCCGCGACGCCCTGCCCGAATGCAGCGTAACCGGCTAGCCGCCCAGTGGAGGCTTGCGCAGAGCGTCATCGCTCCTTAGATGACGGAGGCAGGGTTGTATCGAAACCCGGGGCCCGGGTTCTGGAAGCACGCATGATCCGCCGGAGCATCACCCGCACGTGGGGGCACATGCGTTCGCTGTGGCCGCGCTGGACTCTGCTGCCTCCCGCCCCGTTCGTGCTGTGGTGTCTGTACCGCTTCGCGCACGGCGTCTTCCGCTGGGATCTGATCGTCGCCTTCGTGTTGGCGCTGGTGCTGTCGTACACGAACCGCTCGACCAAGCGTCTGCTCATCGGGGCCTATCCAGCCATGCTGGTCGCTGTCCTGTACGACTCGATGTCGCTGATCGAGAAGGTCGGCCTGAGCAAGCCTTCCAGCGTCCATCTGTGCGACCTGCGCGCCCACGAGCTTGCCTGGTTCGGGTTCACCTCGGGCGGCGTGCGCATGACTCCCGGGGACTGGCTGCAGCTGCACCACAGGACGGTGCTGGACGTGATCGCAGCCATCCCCTACGGCACGTTCATTTTCGTGGTCATCGGCTACGCCGTGTACCTGTACTTCCGCGACTTCACAGGTCTGCAGCGTTTCGCCTGGTCGTTCCTGATCCTGAACGTGCTGGGCTTCATCACCTATCACGTCTATCCCGCAGCCCCGCCCTGGTACTTCCACAGTCACGGCTGCGTGGTGGATCTGGCAACGAAAGCCAGTGAAGGCCCGGCCCTGACGCGCGTCGACGCGATGCTGGGCTTCGGCTACTTCCACGGGATGTACGGGAGATCGAGCGACGTGTTCGGCGCAGTTCCCTCGCTGCACTCGGCCTACCCACTGCTGCTTGTGCTCGAAGGCTGGCGCCACAACCGCTGGGCCGCCTGGCTGGGCATGGTCGCCTTCGCAATCACGATGTGGTTCGCGGCCGTGTATCTCGACCACCACTGGGTTACCGACGTGCTCCTGGGCATCACCTACAGCCTTGTCGTGTACACGGCGACCAGCCTGGTGTTCCGGTGGTACAAGAAGCGAGCCGAGGCCAGCCCACTGGCCGATCGAACCGTGCCCGTCGCTGCGCCCGGCGACACCCGCTAGCTGCATTGCCAGCAGAGACGCGTCCTGTAGGATGGGTGCGGAGGCATCCATGAAGACACTCGCCGCGGTCGCATGCGAGGCCGGGAGTCCGACCGATGACTGATGGCCCCTACGCCCGACTGGACATGAAGGCGTCCCCTCCGCGGGTGACGTTTCCCCGCTACTACAATGCCGCGGTCGATCTGGTCGATCGCCACGTCGACGAGGGGCGGGCCGCGCGCCTCGCCTACATCGACGACCGCACGAAGCTCACCTACGCGGAGCTGGCCGAGCGCATCAACCGCGCGGGCAATGCGCTCAAGGATCTCGGCGTGCAGATGGAGCAACGGGTCATGCTCGTGATGCACGACACCGTCGACTTTCCTGCGCTGTTCCTGGGCGCGATGAAGATCGGCGCAGTACCGGTCCCGGTCAACACGTTGCTGACTGCGGATGACTACGCCTTCATGCTCGAAGACAGCCGTGCTCGCGTTCTGGTCGCGAGCGATGCTCTCCTGCCCAAGCTGGAACACGGCATCGCCCAGGCGCCACTGCTCGAGCACACCATAGTCGCGAGCTCGCCTGCCGGCGGCCCCGAGCACAGCCGCCCGGAGCTCGACGGCCTGCTTGGCCCGGCTTCCAACCAGCTGGAGGCCGCCCGCACCACGGCGGACGACGTCGCGTTCTGGCTCTACTCCTCGGGGTCCACCGGGTCGCCGAAGGGCGCGCTCCACCTGCACTCGGATCTGATGCAGACCGCCGCGCTCTATTCGCAGGGAGTCCTCGGGATCCGCCCGGACGACGTCGTGTTCTCGGCGGCAAAGTTGTTCTTCGCATACGGCCTGGGCAATGCATTGACGTTCCCGCTCGCAGTGGGCGCGGCGGCGGTGCTGATGGCCGAGCGCCCCACACCGCGGGCCATCCAACGCGTGATGCACGAACAACAGCCGACCATCTTCTGTGGCGTGCCCACTTTGTACGCGTCGATGCTCGCCGACGCCGACATCACACGCGAGAGCTGTTCACAGAAGCTGCGCGTGAGTATCTCGGCCGGCGAAGCGTTGCCGCGGCACGTCGGCGAGAAATGGCGCGAGCGCTTCGGCAGCGACATCCTGGACGGAATCGGTTCGACCGAGATGCTGCACATCTTCCTGTCCAACCGCCCCGACGACGTACGCTATGGAACATCGGGCAAGCCCGTGCCGGGCTACGACGCCAAGCTCATCGGCGACGACGGCGATCTGGTGGCGGATGGCGAGGAAGGTTCGCTCTGGGTGCGGGGTCCGTCGGCCGCGGCCGCGTACTGGAACCAGCGCGCGCGAAGCCTGGCCACCTTCCACGGTCCGTGGACGCGCACCGGCGATCGCTACGTGCGCGACGCCGAGGGCTACTACACCTACGCCGGACGCGCCGACGACATGATCAAGGCCAGCGGCATCTGGGTGTCGCCGTTCGAAGTCGAGTCGGCGCTCGGCGAACACGACGCGGTACTGGAAGCGGCTGTGGTCGGGCACGCCGACAGCGACGGGCTGGTCAAGCCGAAAGCCTTCGTCGTTCTGACCGATCCGGGGCTGGCGTCCGAAGAGCTGGTCGGCGAGCTCAAGGCATTCGTGAAGGAACGCCTGGCTCCCTTCAAGTACCCCCGCTGGATCGAGTTTCTGCCGGAGCTACCCAAGACGGCAACCGGCAAAATCCAGCGCTTCCGCCTGCGCGACTGAGCTGCCCCCTCGGCCCGAAGCCTCCGGAAGGACGGTCGACGTTTGACGGCAGAGCGAGACGGGGCGAGCATTCGTGCTCGGCCTTCTGCCATGAGCATCCAGGAAGCCCCGGAACTCAGCGTTGCACAGCTCGGGCCCGGCAGCCGCCTGGGCCCCTACGAGTTGATCTGCGCCGTTGCGCAGGGCGGGATGGCGCGCGTCTGGGCGGCGCGTCACCACCCTTCTCTGCAGATCGTGGCAATCAAGACGATCCGGCCGGAGCTTGCCCAGAACGCCATGTACTGCTCGCTGTTCGTGGACGAGGCCCGCTATGCGTCCCAGGTGTCGCACGCGAACGTGTGCCAGGTCTACGGCCTGGGCAACGAGCAGGGCGTGCTCTACATCGCCATGGAGTGGGTCCACGGCGAGAGCCTCGCGAGGCTGCTCAAGCCCAACAAGGGCGACGCTCCCCGACCGCTGCCGCCCCGCATCGCCGCGCGCCTGGTGGCCGACAGCTGCGAGGCACTGCATGCGGCCCACGAGCTCAGGGACGAGAACGGGCGCCACCTCAAGCTCGTGCATTGCGATGTCTCGCCGCAGAACCTGCTGCTCACGACCCAGGGCGCGCTGAAGCTGGTGGACTTCGGCGTGGCGCAGTCGGCGGCCGAGCAGCAGCGGCACGACTCTCCCCAGTCACGACCCAGCGGCAAGGCGGCGTACATGGCGCCGGAACAGGCCACCGGAGCCCGCATCAGCCGCATGAGCGACGTCTTCGTGCTGGGCGTGTGTCTCTACGAGCTCTCCACCGGCAAGCGACCGTTCGCCACCGGGTCCTGGGACGGCACGATCGAACGGCTGAAGGACCACGATTTCGCGCCACCCTGCGATGTCATCGAGGACTACCCGCCCCTGCTCGAGCGGATCGTGCTCCGGGCCATGGCTCGTGGCGCGGCGTTCCGCTATCCGTCCGCCCAACGCATGGGCGCGGCGCTCGAGGACTGGCTCAAGCGCTCCGGTCCACCCATCACGGCTTCCGATCTGACCGAGCTGCTCGAGGAGCGCGCGGGCAACATCATCCGTGAGCGCGAAGCCGCGATTTCGGGACGCCGCTAGCGCGCGAGCAGCCGATCGCCCATGGCGCGCTCGAAAAGGCTCCGAATTGCCGAGCACCTGATGGACGCCACGGCCGAGCTGCCGACATCGAGCCTCGGGCGCCTCCGACGCACGGCCGGCGCAGCTCTCCGGAGCGGACGCCTGGTCCTCGGTTCGCGCAGGCATCCCGACAGCGACCTCGACGAGCAATCCATGGCCCGCGTCGTCGCCACTCTGGCCGAGCTCAAGGGCATCGCAATGAAGGCGGGGCAGCTGATGAGCTACGTCGACATCGCCTTGCCGGAAGAGCTCGCCGATGCGCTCTCGGTGCTGCAGACCCAAGCGCAGCCCATGCCGCCGGCCCGCGTCCGGAGCATCATCGACCAGGAACTGGGCGAGCGCGCCGGCGACTTGCTCGATCGGCTCGAGCCCGATCCCATCGCGGCAGCGTCCATCGGCCAGGTACACCGCTCGGAGCTTTCCGATGGCACCCAGGTCGCGGTGAAAGTGCAGTACCCGGAAGTGCGGCAGGCGATCCAGGCCGATTTCGCACCGGCGTCGGTCGGGGTGCGCTTCATCTCGCTCATCTACCCGAACGCGCGAGCGGATGATTTCCTGCAGGAGGCGCGCTCGCGCTTCCTCGAGGAGTGCGACTACGTTCACGAGGCGCGCTGCCAGGAGCGGTTTGCCGAGATCTTCGCCGGTCACCCACGGCTGCACGTTCCGGCCGTGTTCCGGGAGCTGACCTCGGAACGGGTGCTTACCACCGAGTTCGTGCCCGGTTCGGGATTCGACGAATTCCTCGCGGGTCGGCCAGCCCAGCGCGAGCGCAACCGGGTGGGCAAGGCGCTGTTCGAATTCTACATCGGCACCCTGTTCAAGCACGGCCTGTACAACTGCGATCCTCACCCGGGCAACTATCTCTTCCAGACCGACGGGCGCGTCGCGATGCTCGACTACGGCTGCACGCGCGAATTCGAGCCCGACTACGTCGACAAGCTCGCCCACCTGACACGCGCGGTCCACCGCGACACGCACGATGGGCTGGAAGCGTGCTTTGTCGAGCTGGGTATGGTGCGCGAAGGACAGAGATACGATTTTGCGACGGCGCGCGATCTCGTGCGCGCTTTCTACGGTCCGATGCTGGAGGATCGCAGCCAGCGCATCGACCTCGGCGACGCCATGAGCATGCGACAGGTGATGGACGGCAAGCGCGAGCTCATGAGGCTGGGCGTACCCGGCGAGTTCCTGTTCCTGTTCCGCATCCGCTTCGGGCTGATGTCCGTCCTGGCGCGCCTGGGAGCTGAGGCCAACTGGTACCGCCTGGAGCAGGGCTACCTCGACCAACGCGCCGGCCTCCCGCATCACAGTGCTAGGCTCTAGCGAGCCAGCCCTGCCGTCGAACGTGCGGCCGGACCCGGAGCGGACCCCGACTTGCGTTCCCGAGCAGGCGCTGGTTTGACGAGCAGAGGGATGGTGAGGGCCGGCAGCGTCGCAAGCGCAGTGGTTGGAGCAGCGGTCGGTGCAGGGCTCGCGCTCGCAACCGGTGGTCCGGTCCGCCTGCGCGGCCGCGACGTTGAGCATTCCAGCGAGCCGAAAGGCAACACGGCGGCGGCCGCGCTGGAAAGCTTGCCGACCGGGACCGCAGCGGCTGTCCCTTCCTCTCGCTCGAGCCAGCACGAGGTCGATGCCGCCGCCGATGCGGACGCCGGCGCGCCTCGGCCCGGACACACCAGCGGTTGCCCCGACGGGATGGTGCGCGTTGAGGGCAAGTACTGTCCGGACGTCGCACAAACCTGCGAGAAGTTCGATTCCACCTATCTCGCGCACCGCGGCAACCCGGACTTCAGCGCGCGCTGCCTCCAGTTCCGCCCGGCGCGTTGCCTCTACAAGTTCCGCCGGCATCTCGCGTTCTGCATGGACCGCTACGAGTACCCGGACAAGGTGGGCGAACTGCCCCGTGTCCTCACCTCGTGGCGCACGGCGCAGGCGCTCTGCCAGCGTGCTGGCAAGCGGCTGTGCACGGAAGACGAGTTCAACTTCGCGTGCGAGGGGCCAGAGATGAACGCCTACGCCACGGGCAACAAGCGCGACCCCCAGGCCTGCAACATCGACAAGCCCTACATCATGCCGGACCACAAGCACCGCATGCTTCCGTACGATCAGTGCAAGAAGGACCCGCGCTGCGCGAGGGAGCTCGCACGGCTCGACCAGCGGCACGCGATCGGTTCAGTAAACAGCTGCGTTTCGTGGGCCGGTGTGGTGGACCTCAACGGCAACGTGAACGAATGGGTGACCCGCCCTGGTGAAGAATCGCCGCACCGCGGTGGGCTCAAGGGCGGCTGGTGGGGGCCGGTCCGCGACCGCTGCCGTCCGACCGTCATCTTCCACAAGGAATTCGACTACGGCTACGAGGCCGGCTTCCGCTGCTGCAAGGATCTCGCCAAGCAGAGTTCGACAAGCGATGCCGGCAGCCGCGGCGCTCCTTTGGTTCGACCACGGAGCTCCACGGACCCACACAGCGGCGACGCTTCCGCGGCCCTGCCGCTGAGCTCCAGGGATTCCGCGGCTGCAGCGCCGAGCGCTACCGACTCCGGCGACTGAACGGCGCCGGGAACAGCTGCTGCGTGGTATCCAGCGCGACCTTCGCGCCCGCGCTGGGGTCGGCCGGAGGGGCGAGAAGCAACGTCGCCTCGTCCAGACGCAAGCTCTGGACTTGCCCTAGCTTCCACAGGAACTTCAGCCCGATGATGGGATTGCCGTGGAACAGCGGGTAGAGCGCTGCCTGATCGAGCGCCAACAAGCGGCACGGTTCAAGTGTCCGCACCGTAGCGGAGCGCGGCCTGTTCGTGAGCAGTGCCATCTCGCCGAAGTGCTTGCCCGCCGAGAGGGTCGTCAGCGGCGCGCCATTGCGCTCCACCTGCACGCGCCCCGACGCGATGATGTACAGGCTGTGGCTGGTTTCGCCTTCACGGAGAACAGCACTGCCGGGCTCGTGTTCCTCGGTGCGGAGCACGGCGGCCACTTCGAGAAGCTCCGGATAGGTCAGCTCGCTGAACAGCTCCATCGCAGCCAGTGCGGAGAGGTCTTCGTGCGCGCGCGATTGCTGCTCGTTCGTGGGTGCAGCTACCCGGACGACCAAGGCGGTGATGTTGTCCTCTCCGCCGCGCTCGTTGGCAAGGTCCACGAGGCGCTGCGGCAACGCCGGCGGCTCGCCATCCAGAAGCGGGCCGAGCTCGCTGCCATCCTCGAAGTAGTTGTGCAGCCCATCCGAACACAGGAGATAGGTGTCGCCGGGAAGCACCTCGAACTCGAGCGTATCCACGCGCACCCGCGCCAGCGGTCCAATCGCGCGCGATAGCAGATTCGACGGGAACATGTCCGCCGCCTGCTCGGGCGAAAACCCCTGACGCACAGCGTCCGCGATGAAGCTGTGGTCGAGCGAGAGCTGGTGCAGCTCGCCTGCCCTGCGCACATACAGCCGGCTGTCGCCGACGTGACACAACACGCCGCGCTGGCCGCGGATGCACAACACGGTGCAGGTCGTTCCAGCGCCGTGAGCGCGCGCCTCGCGCTTGCCCAGCTCATGCACCGCCGAGTTCGCAGCTTCCACGGCACGGCGCAGGACCTCTGCGACGTGAGCCGCCTGACGCGGGTCCAGCGGCTCGTCGCCAGCGTCGCCGAGCTCCGAGCGCACTACCTTTTCGATTGTCTTCACGGCAAGCGCAGACGCCACTTCGCCGGCGGCGTGCCCTCCCATGCCGTCACAGACGACGTACAAGCCGAGGCCATCGTCGACCAGATAGCGGTCCTCGTTGTGATCGCGCTTGCGCCCTACGTCCGAGAGCCCATGTGCCTGCAGCTTCACGCGGCGAAGATACCCGACGCCGGCGTCACCCCACCACCCTCGACTTTCCCTTGCGCGCTCGCCTGCCATCGTGTATCGCCGATGAACGATGAACAAGGCCGTCGCCTGTACCACGCCCCAGGACGACCACTCGCCGGACCTCCGACCGGTCGAGGGCACCGAAGCGGACGCCGAGCTCGCGTCGCTGTGCAAGGCGTTGGGTCATCCGGCGCGGGTGCACATCCTGCGGCTGCTAGCCCGGCGCAACGCCTGCGTTTGCGGCGAACTCGTCGGCGAGCTGGATCTCGCGCAGTCGACCGTATCCCAGCACCTGAAGGTGATGAAAGAAGCCGGGCTGGTGCAGGGCGAGGTGGACGGGCCGCGTGTCGGCTATTGCCTCGACCCTCGCACGCTCAGGCGGCTCAAGGCCCTGGTGGGTAGCCTATAGCATCGGGAAACAACGATGAGCTCATCCAACACCCGCGTCGCGCGACGCCTGTCGTTCCTCGACCGCTACCTGACACTGTGGATCTTCGCGGCGATGGCGCTCGGGGTTGGTCTCGGTTTTGCCGCGCCCGGCGTCGTGACCGGCCTCTCCAGCATGAGCGTGGGCACGACCAGCATTCCGATTGCCATCGGGTTGATCCTGATGATGTATCCGCCGCTCGCCAGGGTTCGCTACGAAAAGCTGGGCGGCGTGTTGCACAAGCGTCGGGTGCTCGTGCTGTCGCTGATCGAAAACTGGATCATCGGGCCCGCGCTGATGTTCGCGCTCGCGGTCATCTTTCTCCGCGACAAGCCCGAGTACATGCTCGGGCTGATCCTGATCGGCATCGCGCGCTGCATCGCGATGGTGATCGTATGGAACGACCTGGCCCGGGGCGACCGCGAGTTCTGCGCCGGGCTGGTCGCCATCAACTCGATCTTCCAGGTGCTGTTCTTCTCCGTGTACGCCTGGTTCTTCGCAACTCTATTGCCATCGTGGCTGGGCTTGAAGAGCGCCGTTGTCCACATCGGGATCGGACAGATCGCAACCAGTGTCGCCATCTATCTCGGGATCCCCTTTGCGGCGGGACTCCTCTCACGCGTGGTGTTGATCCGGGCGCGCGGTGTGGAGTGGTACGAAGAGCGCTTCGTGCCGCGCATCAGCCCCATCACACTGGTGGCGCTGCTGTTCACCATCGTCGTGATGTTCTCGCTGAAGGGAGGCGCCATCGTACGGCTGCCGTTCGACGTGGTACGCATCGCGCTGCCTCTGTTGATCTACTTCGTCGTGATGTTCGTGATCTCTTTCCTGCTCAGCCGGCGCGTCGGTGGCGGCTACGCGGAGGCGACCACGTTGAGCTTCACCGCGGCGTCCAACAACTTCGAGCTGGCGATCGCCGTCGCGGTCGCCACCTTCGGCATCCACAGCGGTGCGGCATTCGCCGCTGTGATCGGCCCGTTGGTCGAGGTGCCCGTCATGATCGGGCTGGTCCACGTCGCGTTCTGGTTCGGCCGGCGTTATTTCAGTGATTTCACGCCCGCGGACCTGCCAGCCGGCAAGCTCGAAACGGAATAGACGATGGCGTCGATCCTTTTTCTCTGCGTGGCCAACTCCGCACGCAGCCAGATGGCCGAAGCGCTTGCCCACAAGCTGTTCGGGGCGAGCGCCGACGTGCAGAGCGCCGGCAGCCGGCCGACCCGCGTCAATCCGTACGCCGTCGAGGTTCTGGCCGAGCTGGGTATCGACATCGATGCGCAACACTCCAAATCGGTCGATAGCATCGCACCCACCGGCATCGACACAGTGGTCACGCTGTGCGCGGAGGAAGTGTGCCCGGTGTTCCTTGGCGGCGCGCGGCGACTTCACTGGCCCATCCCCGACCCCGCCAGCGACAACCCCACCCTCTCGCGCGACGAGATGCTCGCGCGTTTCCGCACCGCCCGCGACAGCATCGGGCGCCTACTCGAGACCCATCGCGCCGAGCTGCTCGGCGCGACATCCAGCAACCCGTCGATGGAGACCGGAAATGACGAGAACCAGTGACCAGATCCGCGGCAGCGTCCGCGACCACTACGCCAAGGTAGCCGACGAAAACTCCGGCTGCTGTTCCCCGGGGTGTTGCGGGCAGAACCCGGACGCGTCGCTCGGACTGGGCTACACCGCCGACGACCTCGCGGCCGTTCCCGATGGCGCGAACCTGGGGCTCGGTTGCGGCAATCCGCAGGCCATCGCCGCCCTCGGCGAGGGCGAGACGGTGCTCGATCTGGGCAGCGGCGCCGGCTTCGACAGCTTCCTGGCGGCGCGCCAGGTCGGAGCGCGCGGTCGCGTCATCGGCGTCGACATGACGCCTTCCATGATCGAGAAGGCGCGCCAGAACGCGCGACGCCTCGGCGCAGACCACGTCGAATTCCGCCTGGGCGAGATCGAGCACGTGCCGGTCGGAGACGGCACAGTGGACGTCATCCTCTCCAACTGCGTGATCAACCTGTCGCCCGAGAAGCTCCAGGTGTTCCGCGAAGCGTTCCGGGTGCTCAAGCCTGGCGGGCGACTCGCGATCTCCGACGTAATCGCGACAGCGGACATCCCCGCTGCTCTCGGCGAACAGATCGACGCGCTGTCTGGCTGCATCTCGGGCGCCGTCAGGGCAACCGAGCTCGAAGCGATGCTGCGCGATGCGGGATTTGCCGACGTGCGCATCGAGGTGAAGCCCGAGAGCCGGAACTTCATCCGCGACTGGCTACCGGGGAGCGGAGCCGAGGACTACGTGGCTTCGGCGACGATCCAGGCCGTCAAACCGGCGGCGTAGGTCACGCCGAGGCGCGCTAGCCGCGGAGAAGCTCCAGCAGCTTCTGCACCGTGCGCCAGTTGCGGCTCGTGCTGACCGTGGAGAGCTGGGCGTCGAAGTACGCGTTGGTGAGCTTGGTGCGGGCGACGCCGTTGGGACACAAGAGGTAGATTTCGCGCCCGAGTACCCTGAACTCATCGGGTGGCGAGCGCCCGGCATCCAGAGCGGCGACCCGCGCCGCGGCCGGCGCATCGGCCAGGAACATCACGTGCAGGCTCCGCTCGTCCGCACCGTCGGCCACGAACGGGTTGGTCTCGACGATCTCCGCCAGCTCGTCAGCGCTGCGCAGGACCACGGGCACCTCGAGCCCCACGGCCTCGGCGATGCCCTGCGACGCCCGCGCTGCCAGCCGGCCCATCTGCCGCGGCGAGGCGGTGAAGACGACATTGCCGCTCTGGATCCAGGTCGTGACGTCGCGACAACCCAGCCCTTCGAAGATCCCGGCAAGCGTCTTCATGGGCAGCTTGTTCCGTCCGCCGACGTTGATGCCGCGCAGCAGCGCGACGTGCCTTCGCGACGCGCCAGAACGGGACATGACTGGAATCTAGCCGCGGAGGGCTGAGCGCGCAGCTACAATGCTCGCCGGATGACAGCCGACGGATTCGCACTGTTCGAGACCGCGATCGGCCGCTGCGGCGTGGCGTGGAACGGTCGCGGAATCGCGGGGGTACAGCTTCCGGAGAGCCGCGACGAGAAGACCAGAGCGCGCCTCGCCGAACGCTTCCCCGACGCCGACGAACGGAAGCCTCCCGCCGAGATAGCCGGCGCCGTGGAACAGATCGCGGCCCTGCTGCGCGGCGAGCCACGCGATCTCTCGGAGCTTCGGCTCGACCTGGCCAACGTCCCGGCGTTCTACCGGAAGGTGTATGAAGCGGCGCGCGGCATTCCAGCGGGAGCGACGCTCACCTACGGCGAGCTGGCAAAGCGACTCGGAAAGCCGGGCTCCGCCCGGGCGGTGGGACAGGCGCTGGGGCGCAATCCGTTCGCGCTGGTCGTACCCTGTCACCGTGTGCTCGCCGCTGGTGGACGCGCAGGGGGTTTTTCCGCCAGCGGAGGCGTCGCTACCAAACTGAGGCTGCTGGCGATCGAAGGGGCGGCGGGGGCGCCGGGCTTGTTCGCCGGCGATCGCTCGCTCGACTTCGATCCGGAAGCAGCGCTCGAGCACCTGCAGAGCGCCGACCGGGCTCTGGCCAGGTTGATCAATACCGTCGGCCCCTACCGCATGCAGCTCAAGAACACGCCGGATCTCTTCGTCGCGCTCGCCGAGGCGATCGTCTACCAGCAGCTCAGCGGCAAGGCGGCTGCCACGATCTACGGCCGACTGTGTGCGCTGTTCCCGGAGGCGCACCAGGGACCGACTCCCCAACAGATCCTGCGCGCGACCGAACTGCGCCTGCGATCGGCCGGACTGTCGCGTACCAAGGTGCTGTCGCTCAAGGACCTGGCGCGCCGCACGAAGGCCGGTGAACTTCCCAGCCTCGCCGAGGCGCAACAGCTGGACAACGAGACCCTGATCGAGCGGCTGACTCCGGTGCGCGGCATCGGGCGCTGGACGGTCGAGATGCTGCTGATGTTCCGTCTGGGACGTCCGGATGTCCTACCGGTGGACGACTACGGCATCCGCAAGGGGTTCGCCGTCGCGTTCCGCAAGGGCGAGCTGCCTTCGCCAGCGGAGGTCGCCCGCCGGGGCGAGCGCTGGAAGCCCTACCGCACCGTGGCCAGCTGGTACCTCTGGCGAGCCGCGGAGCTGTAGACGGTCGACGCTCACTTGAAGTGCAGTCGCAGCTGCAGATCACCGGGCTTTCCCGGGGTGATCCGCAGCGTGACCACGCGGCCCGTCTGTGCGGCGGGAGCCCCCTGGGCGCTGGCCAGCTCGTATCCGTCGGGTGCGTAGACGCGGAAGCGATATTCGAACGGCACCGCATCCGACGCCCCTGCATCGATCTTGAAGCGGAGGTCGAGCACGCGCGCGCCCTCGTCCCAGCTCTCGCTTTCGAGGTCGGTGCCGCCCTGGGTGATCTGGCGGTTGTCGCCGAGATACTGCGGGTGGCCGCTGAGCTCCCTGAGCGCGATCACCTCGTGGCCATGCGCGGGGACCGTGCGCGTGAGCGTGCCCTGCACCACGCCGAGGAACTTTTCGCTCCAGAATTCACTTGCCAGATACTGCTTGTCCGGGTCCAGGCCCCACTTGCCGAGATCGATGGTGTACGTGCGTGCCTGGTCGGGCATCTGCTGGATCGGACGCGTGTCGAAGTTGTAGTTCCTGCCCCAGTTCAAGAGCCCGATCACGAACCAGTTCTCGTTCGATCCGGCAAGCGAGCCGTGCACGGAGAGCAGCCACTCCTCGGGATAGTGGCGCGTGAACAGGTCCATCGGGCGCGCTGCATCCGGATAGCTAGGCAACAGCTGTCGCCACACGTCGATCTGCTCGGGGGTGAGCGTGCGCAGATCCTCGCCGAACTTGATGATCGATCCGCTGAGCGACATGAACGACGCGTACGTCTTCGCCTCGTCCATCGTGATCGGCGGGTCCGGATGCTGCTTGTCGGTGCGGAAGAAGAGCAGGTCGTTGTGTGTGACCCACACCCGGTTGTGGAAATAGTAGCGACGCGCCCCCGTCTTCACCGTCGACTTGAAGCTGTCGCCGCTGCCGACGGTCGAGAACGGTTGCGTCTGTTCCCAGACGGGGCCGGCATCCAGTGTCAGGCGCATGCCATCCACCACGCCCTCGTTGATGCCCATGAGCGCGATGCCCAGGTAGAACACGTTGTCGCCGAGCGCCGCCTTGATGGCGCGGATGCCCTTCTTGTACGCCTCGATGCTGGTCAGCGTCGGGTCGTGCTTCGGCGGATACAGCATCTCGTAGTAGCCGAAATCGTGCTTGATCCAGCGCTCGCCCCAGTCGTTCTTGTAGCGCTTCATGGTCTGGCCGAGCCAGTCCTGCACCGCCGGATTCGACAGATCGAGCATGCGCGCGCCCGGGCCGGGGTCGAAGAATTTCTGGAGCACGTTGGCGGACGGATCGAGCAGCCAATCTGGATGCTGGGCGGCGAGCGTCGAGCTCGTCGACACGCGGAACGCCGCTATCCACAGCCCCGGCTTGAGCCCGTCGTCGGTGATCTTCTTCGAGAACGCCGGGATCCCTGAAGAAAACTTGCTGTTCGCCTGCCAGTCGCCGTCGGCGTTCTGGTAGCCGTCGTCCATCTGGAAGTAGTCGATGCCGTAGGGCTTGAACTCGCGAGCCATCACGGCGAGGTTCTCGCTCATGTTGGTCTCGTCGATGTTGGTTCCGAGCCCGCCGGTGGACGCCGACCCTGTCCAGCTGTTCCACCCGTTCGGCGTCGGGCGCCGGCCGTCGCGCTTCGTCCACACGGTGAAGTCGAGCCAGGCCGCCACCGCATCGGCGTAGTGCTCGAGGCCCGTCCACGGGTCCGGCGCGGACGGATTCATGTACACGACTTCGCTCTCCAGCGTCTTGCCCGCCGGAACCGGCTTACCCTGGTAGAGCAGAGGCTGGTCCGTGACGAACTCGTTCTGTCCCGTGCGCCCGTGATCCGTCGCTGGAGCGTCGGGCTCGAGCGTGGTGCCGAACGTCGGGAAAGCGCGCTCCACGCCCAGCGAGCCGGCGATCCACGACCGGCCGCTGTCGAGATCGACTACCGCGTGGTTCCAGTTCGACAGCACGTCGCCGCGGGACTTGATCGTGAAGAACGAGTCGATGATGGGCTGTCGCGAGCTCTGGTCGGGATAGTGCAGATTCGCTTCCGTGTCGGAGACGATGTCCATGCCGTCGTCCAGCACGCGCGTGCGCATCGCGTTCTTGCCCACGAACAACCCACCGCCGCTGCCCGAGCTGATCACGGGGGTGAAGCGCAGCACGCGCAGATCGCTGCCGCGGTGGTTCGTCACGTCCAACATGGCAAGCGCGATGTCGTGCACCGGGTCCGCGTACAGCCTGAGCGCCAGCTCGACCTTGTCGAACTCGCAGTCGAGCTCATGCCCCCGGAGCGCGTCGAAGTACCCGCCGGGCTTGGGCGAGCTGTCGAGCCGCTTCCAGCTGGCCGTGCAGTCGCGCGTGGACAGCGTGCGTTGCTTTCCCGCGTCGTCGATCAGCACTTCCGCCCACGCGCCGCGCAACAGCGTGCCGCCCGCGCCCTCCACGTCGAAACGTCCGCCGGCGTCGGGAAGCACCTGGATGCCGGTGACGCTCGGCACGACGTTCTCGTCGGTGCCGCAACCGGCTAGCGCCAGTAGCATGCAGAGCAGCGCCGGGGCACGGCGGACCCATCGCTGTGCGGAGCGAGCCACGCGGGTCAGGATAGCAGAGCGCCGGTCAATCCCGTCGGGCAGGCGCGGCCCTGCGCACCTCCTCCTGCCGCTGCCGCCAGCTCCCGGATTCGATGACAGGTGCCCCAGCCGCCTGCGGGGCGGACATCACGTAGGTCTCGACCCGCCTGCCGTCCGCCAGGACGATGCCCTTGCGGACATAGAGTCGGGGATGGTCCTCGAAGCGGTCGAGCTCGAGCAGCTGTTCCTCGTCCACCTCGTACACCTCCCCCGGCACGGCCACGCTTCCGCCCTGGACCAGCGCAGGATATCCGCCTAGATCGCGAAGCTCGAAGTCCGGCGGGGTTGCACCCTCCGAGACGAAGGCAGCGCCGCCGAGCAGGTCATGATTCGCTTCCCCGACGAGCAACGTCCCGTAGACGAACACCTGCACAGCCATGGCGTGGGACCCAGTCTAGCCCATGGGCCGGACCCACAGACTCCCGGGGCCTACGCACGCATCCGCTTGCAGCAGGAGCCGTTCGGCGCCAGGGTCGGCCAGTGAGTTCGGCCGGGCCCCCTGCCCCGCGCGCCGGCAGCAGCCTTCGACGGCTCGCGGCGCTTGCTTATGAACGCCTCGTCGGCGCGATCTGCTCGCATCGCCTGGCCACGACGTTCATCGTGCTGCTGCTGCTGGCCCCATCGTTGGTGCTGTCGGCGCGCTACTTCATGGACATCCACGCGGGGATGGAGGACCTGCTCCCGGACAATGCGCCGAGCGTCCAGGCACTCAACCGCATCCACGCACGGGTCGGCGGCGTCGCGCGACTGAACGTGATCGCCCATGGCCCCGATCGCACCGCCAACGAGCACTTCGTCCGCGAGCTCGCTGTGAAGTTGCGGGCCCGGAAGATCCCACAGGCACGCTGGATCCAGGCGACGATCGACAAGGAGCGCAGCTGGGCCGACAAGCACGCCCCGCTACTTCTGTCGGAGCATGACTTCGACTCGCTGATGCACGACGTGGATCACGCCGTCGAGATCACGCGCCGCGACGCGAACCCGTTCTACGTCGACCTCGAGACGTCCCCGAAAGAGCAGTGGGAGCACGTCGAGAAGCGCATCCAGGCGATGACCAAGGGCAAGGATCGCTTCCCGAAGGGCTACTTCGAATCGAAGGACGGCCACGTGGTGGTGCTGATGATGGCGCTCCGTGGTTCCGAGGTCGACATCGGGCCGTCGTCCGCGCTGATGCACGCGGTCAAGGCCGAGGTGGCGCAGTTGAAGCCGCAGTTCCCTGCGTCGGTGCAGGTCGCCTACAACGGCGAGGTCACCAACCTGCTGGAAGAGCACGCCGCCATCCAGAGCGACCTGTCGCTCTCGTCCATCCTGGTGGTGCTGCTCGTGGGCGCGCTGATCGTCGCCTACTTCCGCACCGTCCGAGCCATCGCGGCCGTCGTTCTCGGGCTGATACCCGGGCTGTTGTTCACCTTCGGTCTGGGCAGGCTGTCGGGCAGCTTCCTCAACTCCAACTCGGCCTTCCTGGGTGCCATCATCGCGGGCAATGGCATCAACTACCCGTTGATGTTCCTCGCCTACTACCGCGAGCAGCCCTCTACTGGCTCACAGCGGGACGCCATCGTGGCGGCGGCCAAGGCCGCGCTTCCGGGAACGCTGGCCGCGTCCGCGACAGCCTCCGCCGCCTACTTCGGGCTGGCCACTGCAACGTTCCGCGGCTTCTCGCAGTTCGGCTGGCTCGGCGGCGTGGGCATGGTCACGACCTGGGCCATCGCTTTTCTGCTCATGCCACTCACGATCGCCTGGCTCGATCCGCCGCGGCAGGGCGAACAACTGAGCACATTCCAGAAGAGCTGGACGCGCTTCTTCGCGCGGCCGTGGTCGGCGCGCATCGTGGCACTCGCCGTGATTGCATCCAGCCTCGCGATCGGCGGTATCGGACTGCGCCGCGCGCTGCTTCACGGCCCCTACGACCAGAACCTGCTGCATCTGCGCAACACCAAGTCGCTGCGCTCGGGCGGCGCATCCTGGGACGCCGAGATGTCGAAAATCTTCGGCGTATGGATGAACCCGATCGTGGTCCTGGTGAAAAATCCCGCCGATCGACCGCGCGCAGCGGACGCGCTGCGCGAAAAGATGGTCGACGGACCCCATCACATGGCCGAACGGGTCGAGACCATCGACCAGTATGTCCACCCCGTCGCACAGCAGCGGGCGCGCATCGCGCGGCTCGACAAGCTCAGATCGCAGATAGAGAAGTTCCCGAAGGACAGCATGCCCGCCAAGGTGAAGAAGCGCGTGGACAGCTGGCTGTCGCCGGGAAACCTCCACGTGCTCACACCGAAGGACGTCCCGACTTCCCTGACGCGCGCGTTCGCCGAGACCAATGGGCGCACCGATCGGGTAGTGCTGCTCTTTCCATCCCTCGCCATCAACTACAACAATGCCCGCAACGTGATCCGCTTCGCGGATGAGCTCTCGTCGGTGAAGCTGCCGCGGGGCAGCGTTGCCGGCGGCGCCTTCCTCTTCATGGCGGAGATCCTGCGGCTGATACAGAAGGAAGCGCCGCGCGTCGTGCTGGTGGTGTGCCTGCTGGTCGCGCTGGTACTGCTGCCCATCTTCCGGCGCCGCCCCCTGCGCATTCCTCTGGTCGTCGCCACGGTTGCTGTCGTTGCGGTCTCGGCGCAGTGCGTGATGTTCGCGGTCGGCGTGCGGCTCAACATGCTCAACTTCGCCGCCATCCCGATCACCATCGGAGTCGGAGCCGACTACGTGGTCAATCTACTGGGTGCGATGGACGCCTGGGGCGTCGATGCACGGCGCGCGTGCGCGCGGATGGGTGGCGCCATCCTGCTCTGTTCGCTGACGACCATCGTCGGCTACCTCACGCTGCTCATCGCGCACTCCGGGGCCCTCAGGTCCTTCGGCTGGGCCGCAGTGCTCGGAGAAGTGATGGCCGTGGCGACGGTGCTGGTGGTGCTCCCCGCCTTGATGCCGGGCAAGCGACATGGCAACGAGGCCGCGCCAGAGGGCGGCGCCGCGGGCGAAGCCGAATAGCCGGCTCTCGGCGTCAGTCGAGCAGCTCGTCGATACGCGCGGCCGCGCGCGTGGCAACGGCCATGATGGTCAGCTGCGGGTTGACGCCTAGCGGACCGTTGATGGTGCTTCCGTCCACGACAAACAGCCGCTTCACGTCGTGTGTCTGGTGATCGCTGTCGACAACGCTGGTCTTCGGATCGCGACCCATGCGGCAGGTGCCCAGGGGGTGGTAGCTCACGACGACCAGCTCGCTCGCCGACGGAGGCTGCCGCCGGAACTCGTGGAAGTCGTTGGGCTCCACGACCGGGCGCGTGAGCACCAGCGGGTAGAGTCGCTTGGCGCCCGCGGCGAGAAACATCTCCCCCGCCCGCACGTTGGCCTCGTGCAAGCGGCGCAGGTCCTCGCGCTGGAGGTTGTAGGTGATGGCAGGCTTTCCGGCCCGCTCCCACCACACGCGGCCGTTCGGCGAGGCATCGGCGACGAGCGTGCCGACGCCGGCCAGGTTGTTCCGCCGCTCCAACGCGTCCATCAGGGGCTTGCCGCTCATCGGCAGCGTAACCGCCTCGACATTGTGATCGCCCAGCGCCGTCAGGATCATGATCCCATCCCGCGAAAACTGGTCGACGGCGTGTCCCTGGGGCACGAAATCCGCGCCGCGGATCTCGTCATCGAAGAGCGCATTGAGTCCGCCGCTCGGGTGCAACGTAAGGTTCCGACCGACCTGGCCGCTCGAGTTGCAGATACCCTGACGCATCAGGAACAGCGGCGTCGGAATGCTGCCTCCGGCCAGGATCACTGCTGAAGCGCGTACCTTGACCCGGCGGCCGTCGCGCGCCACACCCTCGATACCCACGGCGCGACCGCCCTCGATGAGCACGTGGTCGGCACGGAGCTCCGTCACGCACAGCGCGCCGCGCTGGAGCGCAGCCGGGACGTAGGAGATGTTCGTGCTGCGACGGGCGTCGGTGCGACAACCGAAATTGCAGAATCCCGACCCTTCGCATCCGGGGGCGTTGCGCGGGATGCGCGAATAGCTCCAGCCCAGCGAGTCGCAGCCGCGCGCCACGACGTTGTCGATCGGGCCGAGGTAACGCGCCTCGGTGGGCCCGACGCCCAGAAACGACTCGACCCGCTCGAACCACGGCTTCATCGCGCTCGGCGCAAAATCATCGGTGCGCATGTCGTCACACCAGCGATCGAGCACCCACGGCGGCGTGCGGAAACAGGTGCCGCCGTTGACTGCCGTCGAGCCACCGACGAGCCTGCCCATGAAGATCGGCATCACCGTGTTGCCGAAGGAAACGGCAAACCGGTAGAACGACAGGTGCGCGCGCACCGAGCTTCCGTCGAAGTCGCGACGATCGTGATAGCGCCCCTCTTCGACGAAGACGACCGCGCGCCCGCGCTCGGCCAGCTCCCGACCGACCACCGCGCCACCTGCCCCGGTGCCGACCACGACCACGTCGCACTCGAGAGTCTCGTCCTCCGGCAGATCCGTCGCCACGACCATCTGACGACGCCAGGCCGGTTCCTCCACGCGCTCGACGACGTTGAGCCGCCCGCCCATGCGCTCGTAGACCTGCGGGCGGTCGAAGTGGACGAACTTGTAGACGAGCGACAGCGCCGCGAGCGCCGAACGCAACGCGGGAGTCTGGTACCAGCGCTGCAGGAGCTCCTGCTGCTGCCGGCTATCGAGAGCTGCGAACGAGCGCCCCGTCGACAACACCGCTGCCTCGGACAGGACCCGCTGCGCCTTGCGGAAGACGGGCACCAGCTCCGGCGCTACCGAATGCACGACTTCCTCGGTGCGGGCCAGTGTCGCTTCGTCAGCCGGTGGAATCGTCTCGCTGCCGGGGATGATCGCCTCGAGCAGAGCGAGCGAAGCCGCGCGATCTGCCTGGGACGCCGGGCCCGGCGCGGGAGAGGGCTGGGGCGGAATATTCGCTGATTCGATCATGACGACTCCACAGGGACGGCCCGCGCTGGGCGCAGGATCAAGGACGCGAGCAGCGCTCCGCCGACGCCGACGCACAGCTGCACGGCGTGCAGACCGAGCGTCAAGGCGATGCCCGCTCCGCGGCGCATACCCAGACTGCCCGCGGCGAGGCTCACCGGACCGTCCGTTGCGCCGAGCTGCGCCGGAACGAAATCGCCCGCGGCTGCGCCGGCCAGGACGAGACCGGTAGTCGCCAGCCCGCTGACCACGTCGGCGGAAGCCCCCACGGCGTGGCGCAGCAGCAGGATCTCGCAGATGAGCAGCCCGCGCGTGGCGAGCTCGAGCAACAGGGCGCGGCCGACGCCGGGCACCTGGGCCGCGAAAGCATCGTCGAAAGCCGGGCCGGCCTCGCGCGCGATGGGGATGCGACGGGCGAGCCAACGTCCGAGACGGGCGCGACCCGCGAACACGACCGCACCGCCCACGGCAAACGTCCCCACGCAGTACGCCACGACAGCGAATGTCGGCCACGTCGCTCCCTCGATCGAAGCCATGGCAATCATGGTCGGGATCGCGATCAGCGCGTTGGCGATCAGCACCAGTGCTGTCATCCATGCAGCGGCAGCGGCAGCTCGCGCCCGCCCCGCACGGCCGGAGAGCTGCTGCGCCCTGAAGGTCTCGGCAACGAGCCGACCCGCGGGCGCCGCGACCGCGAACAGCTGCGCCCTGAACGACGCGCGCCACAGCTCCGCACCGAGGCGCGGCGCGCCCGAGGCCGCATACAGCGATGCCAGACCCAGCGCGTTGAGCACCACGATGCCGAGCTCCAGCAGGATCAGCACCGGCAACCAGGGCCCCACGCGCAGCAAGGCGTCCGCCATCTGGGCGGGCCCGGCGCGCACGACCAGCATGCCCACGACCACCGCGCCAAGCACGCCGAACGCGACATGCAGCAGGCGCTTGTTCCGCGAGGTCATCGGCCGACCGCTCCGAGCACCTCCGGCAGCCGCGTCCACACGCGCTCGAAGGCGTCCGCGTAGGCGTCGACGACTTCGTCCGGTTGCGGAAAGATGGGGCAGCTCTGGGAAAACAGGACCAGCGAGCTGTCGAGCAGGCGGCAGGTCTCCGGAAAGCGGGAAACGTCGTAGTCGACGGGCTGGCCCGCGTCCCACGGATGGGCGCGCCCGCCGTAGCCGACGCGGTCGCGGAACAGCTTCTGGCCGGGCACTGGCAGCGTCTGCCACAACACGACCTCGAGACCCTCGGCGCGGAGCGCCGCCAGCATTGCATCGCGCACAGCGCGCGGCGGCGCGTCGACGCCGATGGCTCGTGCGTCGAGCCGCACCCGGTATTTGTGGAAGGTGCCGGAGCGCTCGGCGTCGGTGGCGGGAGTCCCGACGCCGGGCAGAGCGCCGAGCCGCGCCGAAAGGCGCTCCGCGTTCTGCCGCGCGCGTTCGTTGTAGTGCTCCAGGCGCTCGAGCTGGCTGCGCACGAGCGCCGCGGACATCTCGTTCGTCCTGTACATGAAGCCGATGGCTTCGCTCTCGTAGCTCCGCTCCGCATCGAGCGGTCGCTCCGGGGAAAATCCGGCCTTTGCCATCGAGCCGACGTTCTCGCCGAACATGCGTGTGCGATTGGCGCGCTCCAGCAGGGCGTCATCGTCGGTGACGAACAGCCCCCCTTCGCCGGAAGGCAGATTCTTGCTCGACTGCGTGCTGAAACAGCCCATGCTGCCCAGGGTCCCGACCCGGCGCCCGCGGTAGAGCGCCCCATGAGCCTGGCAGGCGTCCTCGATCACGACGAGGTCGTGGCGCCGCGCGACTTCGAGGATCGGATCCATTTCGCACGGCGTGCCGTGGATGTGCACCGGCAGGATCGCCCGGGTACGCGGCGTGACGGCCGCCTCGAGCAGCGCCGGGTCGAGCCCGCAGAAACGCGGCTCGATATCCACAAATACCGGGATGGCATCCTGGTGCAGCACTGCGAGGGCGGTGGCGACGAAGCTGTACGCGGAGGTCACGACCTCGTCGCCCGGGCCGAGACCCGCTGCCGCCAGGGCTATATGCAGCGACGCGGTGCCGCTGTTGGTGGCGAGGCAGTGCCGGGCGCCGACGAACGCCGCGAAATCACGCTCGAGCCCGCGGACCTCCGGGGCCAGAGGCCCCGAGAGGATCCCCCGGTCGAGCACCCGCATCACCGCGGCGCGATCCGCGTCACCAATCACGGGCCAGCGGACGTGCCGCCCATTGTCGAGCGTCGGACGCCCGCCGGTGATGGCGAGCGGCGAGGTCAAACGGCCCGCGCTGCCACGGCATCCACCGGGCGCGGCGCGGAAGCGACTGCTTCGCTCCACTCGCGCAACATCCGGTGCTGCTCGAACAGATCGTGGACAACAGGCTGGCCCTCGACCCGGTACGGCGCCTTGAAGAACACCGAGAACTGCCGCTGCACACCGCACTCTCCCACGCGATGCGCGACATCCATCAAGCGCACGAGGTCGACCACCAGCGGTGCGGCAAGGATGGAGTCCCTGCACAGGAAGTTGACCTTGATCTGCATCGACTCGCCCAGGAAGCCGAGCAGATCGATGTTGTCCCAGGCCTCCTTCGCGTCGCCGCGCGGCCGGTAGTAGTGGATGTGCACCTGGTGGTCGTCGACGTTGTAGCCGAGGATGTTGTCGAGCACGCCCAGCTTGCTGGTGACCTTCGTCTTGTTCGAGCCGGGGTCGTCGAGAACGCGGCCGTCGTTGTTGCCGAGGATGTTCGTCGAATACCAGCCCTGGACGACGAGCTGTCGCACCGCAAAGGCCGGCGCGAGCACCGTCTTGAGCAGCGTCTGGCCGGTCTTGCCGTCCTCGCCCGCGATCGGCACGCCACGCTTGCGCGACAGCGTGTCCAGCGCCGGAATGTTGGACAGGCTGGGCGTGAAGTTCACGTGCGGCATGTCCATCATGATGGCCAGGTACAGGTAGCGCATGGCCGGGCTGATTCGCGGGTCGTTCGCATCGAGGCCCGCCTCGAATGCCTCGGGCGTCACGTGCACGTCCGCGATCTGCGTGTGCCGCTCCGTCGAAGCGAGATTCACGATGACCACGCGGTCCACCTTGCGCTCCTTCTTGAACGCCTCGATCTGCGCGCGCATCTTGCGCAGCTGATCGCGGTAGCTTGTCCCTTCCACCGCGTTGTCACCGAGATCGCCGGCCAGGAAGGTCGGCGAGACCATCGACGGCCAGGGACGGAGCGCGCGCAGCTCCTCCTCGACCTCGGGGAGCAGATGGCGGGGAATGACCCCGTGGTGCTTCGCGGCCTCGAACAGATCCGTCGTACGGATGTCCCAGCCGCCAAACTCGAGATCGTCGATGGCGGACAGCGGCAACTTCTTGCCTAGATCCGTCTCGGTGAGCATCCCCAGCCGGGGGACAATCCCCTTTTTCATCAGGGCCACACCAGCGATTACGGTCGACGCCACGGCGCCACCTGCGCCAACAATCAGCACACCGAGCTTTTCGGACATCACGGACTCCATTCAGTGCAAGGATTCCCGAGCGAGCCGTCGCAGCACATCACGCTTGGCGTCGTCGAGGATGCGGGGAAACTTCTGCTGGGCGCCACTGCGCCCCACCAACTCCACGAACTGCTTCATCGTGCCGCGCGGCAGCGTCACGATCTCCGGCGACAGGATCGCGGCGTCGTTCTCGCGGTGTTCGCGGTAGACCCGGTTCTGCTCGCCGAGGGCGGCGTCGAACGCGACACGGAAGCCCTCCAGATCGCCGGGAGGCCGCTCGAACTCGGCGAACAGGACGTACCAGCCCTTTCCGCCGCCGCGCCCACCGATGTCCGCGCCGCACGCGAACTCGACAATAGAGCAGTCCGCGAGCTTCACGGCGGCGCCCACTGCGCGCTCGACCTCCAGCGTCGTCATCAACTCCTGAGTCACCGAGAGCATCCCCGCGCTGCGCCCGATGAACTCGATGCGGTGCGGGAAGAGATCGGTGAACCTGACCAGATCGCCGATGTCGTAGGCATACAGCCCCGAGCAGGTGGTCACGATGACGGCGTACTCGCCGCCCTTCTCCACGCGCCACAGCGGCACGCGCTCGGCGTCGGGGCGGCCCTGCTGCTCCCGGGGCACGAACTCGAAGAACACGCCGCGGTCCGGAATCATGCGCAAGCCCGGGCCGTCGAGGCGGTCGGTCACCGCGAAGATGCCGCCCTCGGTAGCGTTGTAGTTGTCCATGAGCGGGATCGGTCCGCCGACGCGCGACTCGATGATGTCGCGGTACGGTTCGGCGTACACCCCACCTCCGAACAGAACCCGCAGGTTCGGCCACACGTCACGCACTGTCTCGGCCTGCATGCCGCGCCGTCGAGCCTGCACCAGCAGGCGCTCGAACAGATTGGGGAACCAGCACGTGGTGCCGGACATCGACCGCACGTCGTGATCGAGATACGCGTCGGCGATCGCATCCAGCTTGCGGTCGTAGTCCTCGATGTCGCGCAGCGGCGGCCGGGGAAGTGACATCAGCGACGCAACCCGGGGCATGTGGAGCTGCATGAGGCCCGGGTTGCTCGTGACTCCGACGGGCCCTTCCGGCTTGATCACCGCGGGCGGCAACAGCGCGAGGCTGAACCCGGCCGACCACTCGCGATCGCCGGTGAGAGCCAGATAGCGGGCTACCACGTCGAAGCCGGCCTTCTGCTGCCATTTGATCTGCTCGCGCGAGATCGGCAGATACTTGTTCTTGGCGCGGGTGTGGGAAGTGCCTGAAGAACAGCCGTAGTATCGGATGAAGTCCGGGTGCAGGACGTTCCTGTCGCCGCGCCGCATGCGCTCGAGCAGAGGCTCGAAGTCGGCGTAGGTTCGCACCGGAACGCGGTCGCGGAAGTCCTCCCAGCGGCGCACGCTGCCCAGGCGATGCTGCTTGCCGAACTCCGTCCGCGCGCCGCGAGCGCAGTGCTGAAGCAGCGTGCGGGTCTGGACTGCCTCCGGGGCCGCGGCGAGCCTGTCCCAGGTAGCGACGCGCAGCTTGGCGGCCGCCCAGATGGCAGGTCCGGTCACCGCGCCACCCGGAACACCGCGCATGCGTCGCGGCCGCGCTCCGACGGCCGGGATCGCTGCCCGGCTATGGACTTCCTGGACCGTCATGGTGCACTCACGCTCCGAAGAACCTCTTGAGCCGTCGCACGCGTTGCGCAAGCAGGAGCGGCAACTTCCAGGCGCGGTCCAGCGCCATGATCTGCGCGTCGGATAGTGCCTCGCCCAGATCGAACAGCCCGCGGTCGTACGGCAACCAGTAGAGCTCGAAGCCCGACGACCGGTCGACCACGGTTGTCTTCGGTCGAACGAAGGTGGCGAGCGCGTGGCGGCTGTTCGCGACTCCGAAGCCCGTTTCCCGTGTGCCGGTCCAGGGAAGATCGGGGATCGCTCCGGACAGCGCGTGGTTGTTGATCGTGACGACTCCGCACAAGAGACGCTCCGCGATGCGCTGGGCGCGATCGACGTCGCGCGTCCAGAGCGACGCGCCCAGGCCGTAGCGGCTCTGGTTGGCGAGCGCGACGGCGTCGGAAACACCGTCCACCCGCACGATCGCCAGCACGGGCCCGAAGGTCTCGTCACGGATAACGTGCATTTCCTCGGTGCAGTGATCCAGCAGCGTGGGCTCGTACCAGAGGCCCGTGCCGGTGGGGCGACCACCGCAGACGACACTGGCGCCGCGCGCCCGAGCGTCCTCGACATGCTGGGTTACGATCTCGAACTGCCGCTGGTTGGCGAGGGGCGCAACGTCGATCTCGCCCCGGGGACCGGGGCCAGCGCGGAGGGACTTCCAGACGCTTGCGAGCCGTTCGACGAACTCATCCGCGATGGCGCTATCGACGTAGGCGATCTCGATTGCGCCGCAGGCCTGTCCGGCGTTGTTCAACGCCCAGGAGGTGATGCCCGCGACCGTGCGGGGCAGGTCGCAGTCGGCGAGCACGATCGCCGGATCCTTCCCGCCCATCTCGATGCTCGACGGGATGCCGCGCTCGGCGCACTGCATGCGCACCTTGCGACCCGCCGCAGGCGAGCCCGTGAACACACAGGCATCAATGCCGGAACCGATGAGCGCTTCGCCCACGTCCGCTCCGCCCTGTACGACACCGACCACGTCGGCAGGCAGCACGCTGGCCAGGACCTCGAGGAACCAGGCGGTAGAGGCCGGCGCGTAGGGTGACGGCTTGACCACGACCGCATTACCCGTCATGAGCGCCGGAATGACCGCGCGGTAGAGCCCCGCGACGGGGAAATTCCAGGGGGCAATCACGCCCACCACGCCGCGTGGAAGCATATCCACAAAGGCGCTCTTTCCCGGGAAGCTGACGGGGTTGAGCCGCACGGTCTCGCGTGCCGTGTGGCGGGTCACGATCTTCGCCCACGCGTTGACCGCATCGAGCGGTCCCAGCGCCTCGTTGAACAGCGCCTCGACGTTGACCTTGCCGGTCTCGACGCGGACGATCTCCATGATCTCGTGGCGCCGGGCGAGCATCGCTCGCGCTGCCTTGCGCAGGAGGGCAATACGCTCCCGCGTCGTCAGCTCGCTGAATGCGCGCTGCGCCCTGCGCGCGCGGCGAGCAGCGTCCGCGACCTCGGCGGGCGTCGCGAATACGACGGGCGCCAGCGGCGACAGGTCGAGGGGGCAGACGCGGCCAACCGCGGGATCGGGGGGGGGAGTGCCGACGGCGCTGCCCGCAAGGTTCCGGTCCATGTCAGCGATGCCTTGTCCCTTGCTGGATGCGCCCTGTCAAGCCCGGCTCCGGAGGCGGAAACCGGAACGCAAGTGGATTCGACGAGAGGAAGTCAGGATTTCCACCATTGTCACGAACAAACCCGATAGTGGGACGAACACGCCAGATCGCCAGGGTGTTCCCGAACCTGACAAGTCGCGGATTTCCCAGGCGATTCGTGAAGATCCATCTCGCACTTCCTCCCGCTGGCGGAGCCAAGCCCGACGTTCCCCTCCGACCTCATATCGGGTATGCCGCTGGCCCATGGGCATCGAGATCCGACAGCACAGACCGGGCAAGGACACGAGCGACTTCATCCGCGCCGGTTTCGAGGTCTTCCGCGGCGACAAGGCCTGGGTGCCGCCGCTCGACATGGTCATCCGGGAACGGCTCAACCCGAAGAAGGATCCCGTCCATCAGCACGCCGACGTGACCCTGTTCACCGCCTGGAAGGACGGCAAGCTCGTAGGACGCACGTCGGCCACGGTGGACCGCACCTGGCTCGATACCTGGAAGGACGATACCGGTCACTTCGGCTACTTCGACACGATCAACGACGAGGAAGTCGCCAAAGCGCTCCTGGGGCGCGCCGAGGAGTGGCTCAGGACCAGAGGCATGAAGCGCGTCAACGGACCGATGTCGCTCAACGCCGCGCAGGAGATCGGCCTCCTGATCGAAGGTTTCGAGCATCCGCCGATGATCGACATGGCGCATTCGCGCGACTACCAGGGCGCGCTTGCCGAAGCCTGTGGGTATACGAAGGAGAAGGACCTGTACTGCTGGCGCTACGACGTGAAGGCGGGCTTCAACAAGCGCACCCAGAAGGCCTGGGAAATGGTGCGCGACCTTCCGGAAGTGCGCCTGCGCACCGTGGACACCAGGAATCTCCGCGACGAGCTCTCGACGGTCATGGAGATCTACAACGAGACCTGGGCGGGCAAGTGGGCGTACGTGCCCATCTCGAGCGAGGAGCTGGACAAGATGGCCAGCGACCTGTCGCTCGTGCTCGATCCGGATATCGCCTTCATCGCCGAAGTCGACGGCGAGCCGGCGGGCATGTGCATCACGGTGCCGAACCTGAACGAGGCCATCGCCGACATGGGCGGCCGGCTGCTGCCGCTGGGCTGGGCCAAGCTGCTCTGGCGCACCAAGGTCAAGACGCCGCGCTCCACGCGGCTCATCCTTCTGGGCGTGCGCGAGAAGTTCCGCAAGAACGTCAAGCGCTACGGCGCGCTCTCCGCAGCGATGTACGTCGAGGTCGCCAAACGCGGCGAGCGCAAGGGCTACGAGTGGGCGGAGCTCAGCTGGACCCGCGAGGACGACGCGCCGATCAACCTCGGCATCCGCTCGATGGGCGCCAAGATCTACAAGAAGTACCGCGTGTACGAAAAGCAGCTCGGCTGAGCAGCCCGGCGCGCTGGGCCGCCCTTCGCCGGCACACCTACCGGGGACGAGCCCCGCTCGTCGGCATGTCGCACCGCACGTGCCGCTCTATGTCGCGAGTGCGCAAGCGTTCCGCGTCTCCGGATGCAAGGCGCAAGATCCGACCGTGGCGCGGCGAATGACGCATTGGCGTAGAGCCAACACGAGCGCGACGATTCGACACGAATCGCGCACTGATCCGGGCGGGAGAGAGCCCACGAGACGGCAGAAAACCCGCCGCCCGCGCACACCAGAGCGTCTGGCACGCGGATTGCTGCGTGCGACGACACAAGCATTGAGGTGCTAGGTGTCTTTGAACGGATCTGGACCACGCGCGCACCGTGACGAGTCCGTGTTTGTCGCCCTGGAGCGCGGCGCGACCTGGCCGGAGCGGCTACGAGCCTGCAACGAGGGCCACGCGGGCACCGCGGTTGTCGTGCAGGGGCCCGGCGAATCACCGGCGCGCTTCGCGAGGCGCTGCGCCGCACGGCTCGGGCAGCTCGACGCGGTTGGTCATGCGCTCGGTCAGGCCGTGCTCGTACTGGGGTCCGCGCTCGACGGCGAGGTGCGCTTCGCACGCATGGCGATCGCCCAGGCGCTCGTCCGGCGCATGGCGTCCGAACCCGATCCCACTCTGATCTTCGCCTTGTCCGCGGGTTTGCCCGACGCCAGTCGACATTCGCTGCAGGCGCTCGTCCGCTCGCTGGATCTGCTCGGCGTCGAGCCGGTCCGGGTCCGGGTGCACGCACCCAACTCCGACGCCGCCCCGCTCTCCGCACACAGCCGCGCGCTGCTCGTCGAAGTCCAGGCCTGAGGGGGCCCCGCACACGAGGCCTGGCGAAACACCGAGAGGCGCCATAGGCGCCTGGAGCTCGACGACGGCGCCACGCGACTGGGTGACGGAGAGGAAGTTGCCCCACCAGCTTGTCCGCGCCGATCCGAGCCGTCGACCCACGCTGCGCCCACCTTCCTCAGATAGTGGAAGGTGCCTGGTGCGATCACCCATTTCACGGGACCAATCGCGGCGAGTCGCTGGTCGAACGCGTCGGACGGCGGCCCCGGCGAATGCACCCACAGCCCTCCGTCTTCAAGGCGGACGACCGTGGTGCGCGCGACGATGTCCATGGCGAAGAACCGCACCGGGTAGTCGGCAAGCCAGACGCTCCCGGGAACGTACTCGCGAAGCTCGTTGCTCATCACGTCCATCTCCCTTGCGCGACGCCACTGGCGCCGCGCTTGCTTGCCGGAGCGTGCCCACCGGAACGGCTCGTCGGCAAGTGGGGCGGCTGCAACTGGTGCCGGTGGCACGCGGCGGACTCTCATAGGGCCGTCTCGCCTCAGGTGTTCTGCGCAAGCTCGCAGCTCAGCCGCTACCACGGCGGTCGACAAGCTGGCACGTGTCAGCAAAGCCGAGCATCCGACTTGCAGGCTATGAGGTGTACAGGTTCGGTGCTGCCGGGTTGGAGGGCGACCCGGGGCGCCCCGCACACGAGGCCTGGGTCCATCCGCAAATGCGAAAAGGCCCCACAGGGGGGCCTTGAGCATACTGGCTCCAGCGGTTGGACTCGAACCAACGACCCGGCGGTTAACAGCCGCCTGCTCTACCAACTGAGCTACGCTGGAATGGGGAGCGGGAAGACTAGTCGTGATGCGCGCTGCGTCAAGCGTGGAATAGCCCCTCCGTCCAGCAGCGGTTGACGGAGGCTCGGCACGGGTGCGATAGCGCGTTTTCCGCTGTGGCCGAGGAACACCAACCCCCCCCATCCGAAAACGGGCAACCCGCGCCGGTCGAGGAAGCGTCGACCGAGCAGACCGAGCGCGGTGCGGCCAGTGCAGTAGCGCTGGACGCCGAGTCCCCTGCCGAGGAGGCCGCCGCCGCGGCGCGCGCCCTGGAGGGTGACGGCAGCGATCACGAGGTGACGCGCAAGGCCGGCCGCGGCGGGCTCGCCGTCGCGTTCGCGAAGATCTACTTCATGGTCCAGGGCCTGCTCTCGCAGATCGCCCTGCCGCGTGTCCTCGGCATGGGCGGCTACGGCGCGCTGGCCAGCATCCTGTCGATCGGCAGCATCGTCTATAACCCCATCATCGCCACGTCCATCCAGGGCGTGAGCCGGGGGGTGGCGCAGACGCCGGACGCGGAGCAGCCCGCCGCAATCCGCCGCACGCTGAAGATCCACGCCGCGGCCACTGCACCCATCGCCGTAGCGTTCTTCTTCCTCGCCGGTCCCATCGGCCGCGCCATCGGCGCGCCGCACATCATCGTGGGGCTGCGCATCATGAGCGGCGTGCTGTTCTTCTACGGCATGTATGCGCCGTTCATCGGCGTCCTGAACGGCCAGAAGCTGTTCACGCGCCAGGCCGCGCTGGACATCACCGCCTCGACGTTGCGGACCGCCGCGATGATCGCTGCCGCGTGGTTCTTCATGACGCGGTTCTCGTTCGGCCCCGGCGGCGCGATGATCGGCTTCGTCGGCTCGTCCGCCGTCGTGTTCAGTGTCGCCGTCGGCATCGCCGGCGTGGGACGCAAGGGGCCGGGCGGGCCCACCGTAACCGAGCATCTGAAGTTCATTGCGCCGCTGTATCTGGGCCAGCTGCTGCTGCAGTTCCTGCTCCAGGCGGACCTGACGCTGCTGCGTACTTTCGCAGCCGGCTCGGCCGTCGCCGCCGGAATGCCGGAGCGCGCCGCCGATCCGCTCGTGGGCGCCTATCGCGCGACGCAGCTGTTCTGCTTTCTGCCCTACCAGCTGCTGCTCAGCGTGACCTTCATCCTGTTTCCCATGCTGGCCACGGCGTACCGCGATGGTGACCGCGCAGCCGTCAAGCGCTACGTCCGCACGGGAGTGCGGCTGGCCATGGTGCTGGCTGGCGCGATGGTGAGCGTGACCTCCGGCCTGGCAGGCCCGCTGCTCAAGCTGGTGTTCCCACCGCAGGCGGCCGAGTACGGCACGCGTTCGATGCAACTGCTCACGATCGGCTTCGGCGCCTTCGCCATCTTCGGCATCATGACCGCCGTGCTCAACAGCCTGAAGCGCGAGCGCATGAGCGCACTCATCACGGCCATCGCTTTCGGCCTGGTGGTGGTGCTCTGCTTCCTGCGCGTGCGCGGCCAGCCCTTCGGCGCCGATCTCCTGTGGCGCACGGCCATGTCCACCTCGGCCGGGCTGGCCATTGCGACCGTTGGCGTCGCCATCATGGTCAAGCGCACGGCGGGCGGCGTGGCGCCCCTGGCGAGCCTGCTGCGCGTCGTGCTGGCGATGGGCATCGCGATCACCGTCGGCCGCTACCTGCCCTACCACGGCAAGGTCGTCACCGTGGCCTACGCGCTGCTCGTTGCCGGCATCTACGCCGTGGTCCTGCTCATCACCCGCGAGCTCGGAAAGAGCGACCTGGACATGGTGATGACGGTCGTGTCGCGGCGGAAGAAGACGGCGTAGGGCGCAGGCTTTCCCGGCAGGGAACGAGGGCAGCAGGCCCCGCCGTAGTGGGCCGCGATGAAACAGCTGCATCCTTTGCAGCAGGCGAACGCATTCCCTGCGCGAGGGGCGGACGAACCGGCGAAGCGTCGGACCCATGAAAGAGCCCGCACTGCGGGCTGGTCTGCGCATTGCAGACGCGGGCCACCATGGGGGGAAAACAGAACGTCGTTGTCATCGGCTTGAACGACTTCCACCGGGCCCGGCTGGCCACGCTCACACGGGCCGCCGAGCTCCGGTTCCACGGAGTTCTGGCGACCGGAGAAGTCACGGACGCTCCGGACTACGACATCCCGGAGCTGCTCGACCGGGCCGAGCGCGAGATCCGTGCGCTGCCCTTCAAGGTCGACGCAGTGGTCACCTACTACGACTTTCCGGTGACCACGATGCTCCCCATCCTGTGCAAGCGGCTCGGTCTGCCCTCGCCGTCGCTCGAGAGCATCCTCAGGTGCGAGCACAAGTACTGGAGCCGACTGGAGCAGCAGAAGGTCGCTCCCGACTGCATTCCCCCCTTCCGACTGGTCGATCCGCTCGCTCCAGACGCGGCACGCGGAATCGACCTCCCGTTTCCCTTCTGGCTCAAGCCGGTCAAGTCGTTGGGCTCGTTCCTGGGCTACCGCATCGACGACAACGCGGTGTTGGAGCGCGCGCTGGCCGGGATCCGGGCCGGTATCGAGCGGCTCGCCGGACCGTTCGACTTCATCCTGAAGCACGCGGAACTGCCGCCGGAAATCACCCCCGTGACGGGGAGGTACTGCATCGCGGAAGGCTACGTCGCCGGCTGGCAGTGCACCCTGGAGGGCTACGTCTTCGCCGGCACCCCGCACGTCTACGGGGTCGTCGACTCGCTGCGCTACCCGAACGGCTCGTCTTTCGAGCGCTACCAGTATCCTTCCCGGTTACCGCGCCCGGTGCAGCAGCGCATGATCGACTGCGCTGCCGCCGTGCTCCGCCAGATCGGGCTCGACCGCTGCGCCTTCGACATCGAGTTCTTCTACGACGAGGCAACCGACCGGATCTGGCTCCTGGAGATCAACCCGAGGATCTCGCAATCGCACTGTCCGCTCTTCGAGCAGGTCCATGGCGCCTCGCACCAGGAAGTGGCGGTCGATCTCGCCCTGGGTCGCCGCCCGGACTACCCGCCGCCTGGGCACGGCCCGTTCAGAATCGCAGCCAAGTTCATGCTCCGCGAGACGCGGGATGGCCTTGTCACGGGCGTCCCCTCGAAGGAGCAGCTCCGCGCCATCGAGCGGGACCTGCCAGGCACGCTAATCCAGCTCAACGTCGAGGACGGCGCGCGCCTGGCCCACCTCGAAGAGCAGGACAGCTACACGTACCAGATCGCGGAAGTGTACACGGCTGGGAGCAGCGTCCGCGAGCTGGAGCAGAAGTACCAGACCTGCGTCGAGCGCATGGGGATCCACATCGTTCCCGTCGCACCCGTTCCGTCGAGCTCTCCCGGTCCTGCACCGCGGGTGGTGACGTGACCCGGAACCCGCGGCGGGAGGTCTTTTCCATGGAGGCGCCATGAAGATCGTGACGGAGCTCCCCCACAAGGTCCACTGCATCGAGACAGCCTGGATCGAGATGCCGGACGGCTGCCGGCTCGCGGCGCGTATCTGGTTGCCGGAATGCGCCGAAAAGCAGCCCGTTCCAGCGGTGCTCGAGTACATCCCGTACCGCCGCCGCGATCACACGCGGGCGCGGGATGCGTTGACGATGCCGTACACGGCAGGGCACGGCTATGCCTGTCTGCGTGTCGACATGCGCGGCAGCGGCGACTCCGACGGAATCTTGCTGGACGAGTACCTGAAGCAGGAGCAGGACGACGCGCTGGAAGTGCTGCGCTGGATCGCTCTGCAGCCCTGGTGCAGCGGCAGTGTCGGCATCATCGGGATCTCGTGGGGCGGCTTCAACGGGCTCCAGATCGCCGCCCGGCGTCCTCCCGAGCTCAAAGCGGTGATCAGCGCCTGCTTCACCGACGACCGCTATGCCGACGACGTGCACTACATGGGCGGCTGTCTGCTGGGCGACAACCTGTCCTGGGCGTCGGTGATGTTCGCGTTCAACTCCTGCCCACCCGACCCTGCCGTCGTCGGCGATAGCTGGCGCACGATGTGGTTCGAACGACTCGAACACAGCGGACCGTGGCTCGAGAAGTGGATGCGCCATCCCCACCGGGACGAATACTGGAAGCATGGGTCGATCTGCGAGGACTACCCGGCCGTCGAAGTGCCCGTGTTGGCGATCAGCGGCTGGGCAGACGGCTACTCGAATGCTGTCTTCCGGCTGCTCACCAATCTCGGCGGACCGCACCGCGGTCTCATCGGGCCGTGGAGCCATGCCTACCCGCACGTCGGCAAGCCAGGTCCCGCGATCGGATTTCTACAGGAAGCGGTGCGCTGGTGGGACCATTGGCTCAAGGGCATCGACCGCGGCGTGGACCAGGACCCGAGGCTGCGCGTGTGGATGCAGGACAGCGTCCCCCCCCACCCTAGCTACAAGGAGCGCCCCGGGCGCTGGGTCGCCGAGGACTCGTGGCCTTCGCCCTGGATCGGACCGAAGACGTACGCGCTGGGTGCCAGCAGGCTGGTACCCCGGGGCGAGCTGGTTCCGGACGCACCGCTGACGTTCCAGTCGCCGCTAAGCGTAGGCCTTTTCGCGGGGAAGTGGTGCTCGTACGCGGCGCCTCCTGATCTGCCGCACGACCAGCGCGAAGAGGACGGCGGCGCACTGGTCTTCGATACCGACGTGCTGGACGAGGCGCTCGAAATACTGGGCGCGCCGGTCGTCGATCTCGAGCTCTCCTCCCGGCGCCCCGTAGCCATGATCGCGGTCCGGCTCTCCGACATCGCACCCAATGGAGACGCCACACGCGTGACCTACGGGCTCTTGAACCTGACCCACCGGGACAGCCACGAGCACCCGACACCGCTGGTCCCGGGCGAGCGCTACCGCGTGCGCGTCCAGATGAACGATGTCGCGCAGCAATTCCCCAAGGGCCACCGCATCCGGCTGGCTCTCTCGACGTCGTATTTCCCATTGGCATGGCCGCCGCCCGAACCTGCTCCGCTGACGCTCTTCCCTGACGAGTGCTCGCTCGTCCTGCCGACACGCAAAGCCCGCGACTCCGACGCCGACCTACGCCGCCTGCCGGAACCGGAGGCAACCACGCCACTCGCAGTCCAGGTCGTGCAACCGGGAGATCACCGCTGGACGGTGACGCGGGACCTGGCCAACGACGTGTCCGCGCTCGAGGTACTCAAGGACGATGGGGTGGTCCGCATCGACGAGATCGATCTCGAGCTCGGCGAGTCCACCATCGAGCGCTACAGCTATCGACGCGGCGACTACGGCTCGGTGCGCGGGGAGGTTACCAGCATGCGAAGTTTCCGGCGCGAGGGCTGGGAAGTCAGGACCGAAACCCACACCGTGTTGACCTCCGACAAGACCCACTTCGAAATCCACGCCACCCTCGACGCCTTCGAAGGCGAGCGCCGGGTCTATTCCCGGAACTACAAACACCGGATCGCGCGCGACGAGGTCTGAAAGCAGCCAGCGCTACTCGTCGGTGCCCGCGCCTTTCGCCTCGATGGCTTCGCGCACGAACAGGTCCTCGAGCGTCTCGTGGCGCGGAGTGACCTCGACAATGGCAGCACCGGCCTCCAGCGCCTTCTGGAGCAGCAGCTCGAGCTTCTTGCGGCCTTCGACCTCGATCACGAGGCGCTCCAGGACGCGGCTCGTGCGGTGGCCCGCCTCCCGGCACTCCGTCTCGAAGGTGTCGCTAGCTCCGAGCAGCACAACGTCGGTGCGTTGCGCTTCGCTGCGCAGAAGCTCGTCGAGGCGCCCGCTGACGACGACGTTGCCGCGCCGGAGGATCGCTACTCGATCGCACATCGTTTCCACGTCGCTGAGGATGTGTGTGGAAAAGAAGATCGTGCGACCGCCGTCGCGCTCCGACAGGATGAGATCACGCACTTCCTTGCGCCCCACCGGATCGAGACCACTCATCGGTTCGTCGAGGATCAACAGCTCGGGGTCGGCCACGAGCGCCGCGGCGAGACCCGTGCGCTGCAACATCCCCTTCGAGAGGCGACGCACTGGCCGGTCCGCGGCGTAGAGGATGCCGACCTGGTCCAGCACCCGCCGCGAACGGTCCCGTGTCGCGCGCCGCGACAGTCCGGAGAGCCGCCCGCACATCTCCACGAACTCGTAGGGAGTGAGATACGGGTAGACGTAGGGGTTCTCTGGAAGGAAGCCGACACGGGCCATCGCCTTCGAGCTCGGCACCGGCTCGCCGAAGATGCTGGCACTGCCACCTGTGGGGAAGATGAGACCGGTCAACATCTTGATCGTGGTGGTCTTGCCGGCGCCGTTGGGCCCCAGAAACCCGAAGATGTCGCCACGGCGGACCTCGAAGGAGATCCCCTTCACGGCTTCCACGCGGCGCATGGTCAGGCCGAGCCGGAAGACCTTCCTGAGGCCATCTACCCGGATCAACGCTGTCCGTCACGGACCGGAGCCTAGCGGATCGGGCCGGACCTGGCTGGACTCTCGAACCGGCAAGGTGGGGCTGGTCCCCCCGGAAACCCGGGAAAAAGCCCTCCAACGGCCACCTGCCGGCGGGATCAGAACGGCCCCGCGGGCCCGGAGAGCGGAAAGAGCGAATCCATCGGTTTCAGCTAAGGCCAAAACGGTGATAAAACCGCGCCGCCCCGGAGCAAGGAACACCCAGCGGGCGGTGGTCCCGCATCCGGGGGCGGAAAGCGATAAGAGGGAACATGAGAAGGAGCGCTGGTCTTTCGTCTCTGTCTTTGCTTGGGATCCTCGCGTTCGCGGGCACGGCTGCCGCGCAGATGCCGCCTCCCTCCCCTCCGCCGGGCCAGCCCGGTCAGCCGGCGCCGCAGCCCGGTCAGCCGGCGCCGCAGCCCGGTCAGCCGGGGATGCAGCCGGGTCAGCCCGCGCCCGGACAGCCGGGGATGCAGCCGATGGGACCGCGTCCTGCCCAACCCCCGATGGGGCAACCCGGAATGGGTGCCAGCGGCAGCGCAGGCTTCTCGTACGGTCGACAGGGCCGCGGTTTCGGAGCGCAGGGCGAATCGACGATGCCGCCGAGCGGCAGCGAGGAAATGAGCCCCGAGGACAAGCTCGCCTGGCGGCGCGAGTCACTGCACCTGCAAAACTCGCTGAACGCTTCGACGGGTCTGATGCACATCTCGGAGGCCGGCTCGGGCGCACCGGGGACCTTCCGGGTGTCGTTCATCAGCAGCTACTTCGGCGGGTCGGGCTTCCTGTGCAACGGCTCGAACTGCCCTGCCCCCACCGCAACCACGAGCCCGGCCAAGGACAGCGTAAGCCGCATCGGCGCGCACATCGGGCTGTCGGCGACAATCCTGCCGTTCTTCGAGGCGTACGCGGGCTTGCACTCGTACGCGACGTCGAACAACCAGGGCCGCCCGGAGCTCCTGCAGGTGCTCGGCGACACGGATCTCGGACTGAAGTTCTTCAGCCCCAAGGAGCCTGATCAGATCTTCTCGTTCGGTGGCGAGGCGCAGCTCTGGCTGCTCAACGGCACGGGCGGCGTCGGTCTCAACGGCAGCGGCACGAGCTTCGCCCTCCGGGGTCTCGGCACCCTGGATCTGGCCAACCGCAAGAACCCCGCCGACCGCATCCCGTTCAAGGCCCACCTGAACCTGGGCTACCTGTTCGACAACTCGGGCAAACTGGTCACGAGTGTCGAGGACAAGCGCAAGCGGCCCATCACGCGCATCGAGCGCTTCGGTCTCAATATCAACAAGGTGGACAGCTTCCAGATCGGCATCGGCGCCGAGGGCGTGTGGGACGTGGTGCATCCCTTCGCCGAGTGGACGTTCGACATCCCGGTCAACCGGCAGAACTACACCTGCAACGAGAGCCTGAAGTTCGAGGGTGACGGCTGCCTCGGAAACAACGCGGGCTTCAAGACGACGCCCTCGCGCATCACGCTGGGCGCGCACGTCTACCCCTGGCTCGACGGGCTCGACCTCACGGCGGCGTTCGACATCGGTACGGGAGCGACCTCGCACTTCATCGAAGAGGTCTCGCCCGAGTTGCCGTGGAACCTGTATCTGGGTGTGGGCTACGCGTTCGATACGCAGAAGCCCAAGCCGATCATCAAGAGGGTGCCCGTGGAGCGGCCCGCACCGCCGCCTGCACCAACGAAGCACTTCATCGACGGCACGGTCGTGGAGAAGGGCACCAACAAGCCAGTCGCGGACGCCATTCTCCGCTACGAGGGCCGCAACCTGACCGGCATGGTCACGGGCGACGACGGCAAGTTCAAGACGCTCGATCTGCCGCCTGGTACCTACACCTTCGACATCAAGGCCGACGGCTACCGCGACGGGAAGTGCTCCGCCACGATCCCGGCCGGAAGCATGGGCCAGCCCAGCATGATGGGTCGTCCTGGCATGCAGCCAATGGGCCGTCCCGGCATGCAGCCGATGGGTCAGCCGGGCATGCAACCGATGGGTCGTCCCGGCATGCAGCCGATGGGCCAGCCCGGTATGCAGCCGGGCCAGCCGGGCCAGCCGGGCCAGCCGGGCCAGCCGCTCGGACCCGGCATGGTGCCGCCGGGCGGCGCCGTCTCGGGTGGCAGCAGCGGTCCGGTCACTGTCAACGTGCAGTGCGAGCTGGAGGCGCTGCCCAAGGTGGGCAACGTCGTCGGCACGCTGGTGAACGCGGACAATAGCGACCCGGTGGCCAATGCGAAGGTCAAGATCACCGACAAGCTCAACCGCGAGCTGGAGCTGACCTCGGACGCCCAGGGCGCATTCCGCTTCGAGAATGTGCCACCTGGTCCGGTCAAGATCACGGTAGACGCCGATGGCTATCTACCGAGCGTGACCGAGCTCGAGGTGAAGCCGCGCGAGGACGTGAAGGCGCGCATCTCGATCAACAAGCGGCCCAAGCGCCCGAACGTGGTGGTGACGTACAAGGAGCTGAAGCTCAAGAAGCGCATCCACTTCCAGCATGATTCGGCGGACGTGCTGCCCGATTCGATGGCCATCCTGCAGGAGCTGGCGGACGTGCTGAAGCACCGTACCGACATCAAGCAGGTGGAGATCCAGGGCCACACCGACAATACCGGCACGGCGGCGTACAACATGCGCCTCAGCCAGAAGCGCGCCGATGCGGTCCGCCAGGCGCTCGTCAACCTGGGCGTGTCTCCGGATCGTCTGACGGCGAAGGGCTACGGCCAGACCAAGCCGCTCGTTCCGAACACATCGGCCTACAACCGGGCGCGCAACCGTCGCGTGCAGATCATCATCACCCAGCACGGCAAGAAGTAGCAGCGCCTCATCCCGCTCGACGGCGCGGGGCCCTCACGGGCTCTGCGCCGTTGGCGTTTTGTGCCCTCAGCCGTTCTGCGCCGTTGGCGTTCTGTGCCCTCAGCCCTGCTCGGGGCCGCTGTCGTCGTCGTCCGCGTGCGGCTCCTGGCGGATCTCATCGAGCAGCTCCTCGACCCGCCGGGCCGCGTCGTGGCCCGTATCGTAGTCGAAGCGCAGCTCGGGTACGCGGCGCAGACCGAGCTCCGGCGCGACACCACGGCGCAGCCGGCCTACGACGCGCGCCAGACTCTGCATGGCTGCTCGCCTGAGCTTCGGATCGTCGTCGCCCACCATGAGACGCACGCCAATGCGTGCGATCCCGAGATCATCGCTGACCGAGACGCCCGTGATCACCAGCGAGCCGAGGCGCGGATCCTCGATCTCGCGGATCAAGGCCTGGCCGAGAAACGCCTGGAGGCGCGTCGCGACCCGCTTGGCGCGCCGGCCGTCGCTCATCGCCGCCCCCTGCCCGGACCGCGCTCGTCGAGCCGCCCGTCGAGGGGTCCGGCGTCGTCGAAGCCGTCGTCGAGGTCGTCCTCGTCCAGCGCGGGCCGGCCGCCGCCTTCGAGGATGTCGCTGTCCAGCGCGTGCTCGATGCCGCCACGCACGCCGCTGCCTCCGGTCCCGAACGACATCACTTCCGTCGCCACGTCCGCGACCAGCGCATCGCTGAGCCCGCCGGCGATACTCGTCGCGCTCGACAGCACCTCGCGACAGCGCGAGGCGTCACCCGAGACTACGGCCAGACCCAGCGTCGCCACCTGCCTCAGCTCCACATCCCCCACCTCCGCCACGGACACGGGAAGCCGCGCCCGCACGCGATCCTTGAAGCTCTTGACCACGCGCCGCCGGTCCTTCAGCGACCGGGCCCCCGGGATCTGCAACACGATACGAGCAACTCCAATGAACATGAGGCAAAGGCCGCTACGTTCTTGCAGAAGAACCTGTCAGTGGGAACCCAGCGAAGCGACAGCGAGCCCGCGGCGAGCGGAGCGAGGCGCGTGAGGGGGGCGCGGGGGGCCGAGCCCCCCGGGAGGATTACGGCGGGGGTGGGCGGGCGGGATATCAAAGGGTCTGCTTGACCTCTTCGACCTCGAAGGCCTCGATGATGTCGCCTTCCTTGATGTCGTTCTGCCCTTCAAGCGAAATACCGCACTCGAAGCCTTCCTTGACCTCGCGAGCGTCTTCCTTGAAGCGCTTCAAGCCCTCGACCTTGCCTTCCCACACTTCCTTGCCTTCGCGGAACAGGCGGGCGCTGGCGTTGCGGCGGATCAAGCCCTCGGTAACCATGCAACCGGCCACCGTACCTGCCTTGGAGATGCGGAAGACCTGGCGGACCTCGGCCTTGCCCAGGCTCTTTTCCACCAGCTTCGGAGCCAGCAGGCCCTCCATCGCGGCTTTCACGTCGTCCACGACGTTGTAGATGACGCTGTACTGGCGGATCTCGATGTTTTCCTTCTGCGCCAGGGAGGAGGCCTTGCCCGCGGGCCTGACGTTGAAACCGATAATGATGGCGCCCGCCGCGACGGCGAGATTCACGTCGCCCTCGGTGATGGCGCCGACGGCCGCGTGCACCACGCTGACCTTGACCTTCTCGGTGCTGAGCTTCTGCAGCGACTCCGTCAGCGCTTCAACGGAACCCTGCACGTCCGCCTTGACGATGACCTTGAGCTCGAGCTGCTCCGCCTCGCTCATGGCACGGGCGAGATCCTCGAGCGACATGCGCTGCGCGCCACCAGCCGGCATGAGGCTGCGGCGCTCCTTGCTCTTGCGCGTCTCGGCAATCTCCTGCGCCTTCTTCATGTCGGTGACCACGTGGACCGGGTCGCCCGCCGAGGGCACGTCGTTCAGACCGATAACCGAAACCGGAATGGCCGGACCCGCCACGCCGACGTTGCCGCCCCTGGCGTCCAGCATTGCGCGGACCTTGCCGTAGGCCCCGCCGGCCAGGATCACGTCGCCGCGGTTGAGCGTGCCCTCGGTGACCAGGACCGTCGCGACCGGACCCTTGCCGCGATCGAGCTGCGCCTCGACCACCACGCCCACGGCGGGTTTGTCGGGGTTCGCCTTGAGGTCGAGCACCTCGGCCTGCAGCACGACCTGCTCCAGCAGGTCGTCGATGCCCTGACGGGTGACGGCGCTGACCTCGGTGAACAGCGTGTCGCCGCCCCACTCTTCCGGCACCAGGCCCAGCTCGCTGAGCTCGCGGCGCACGCGCTCGGGCTGCGCGTCCGGCTTGTCGCACTTGTTGATGGCCACCACGATCGGCACCTTCGCCGCGCGCGCGTGGTTCACCGCTTCCTTGGTCTGCGGCATCACGCCGTCGTCGGCCGCGCAGACCAGGATGACGATGTCCGTCGTCTGCGCGCCGCGGGCGCGCATCGCAGTGAACGCCTCGTGACCGGGCGTATCGAGGAACGTGATGCGACCACGCGGCGTGTCGACGTTGTAGGCGCCGATGTGCTGCGTGATGCCGCCGGCCTCGCCGGACACCACATTGGCCTTGCGGATCTGGTCGAGCAGGCTCGTCTTGCCGTGGTCGACGTGACCCATCACGGTCACGACCGGCGGACGCGGCTTCTTGTTCTCGTCGTCGTCGGTGCTCTCGAGGCCCTGCGCTGCGACGATCGCGTCCTCTTCGCTGACCGCAACGTCCTCGACCTCCCAGCCGAACTCGTTGGCGACGATCTTCGCCGTTTCGGCGTCGAGCGTGCTGTTGATGTTCACGCCGGTCATGCCGAGGCGGATCAGCTTCATCAACAGCTCGGTGGCCTTGACGCCGATCTTGCCGCCGAGCGTCTGCAGACCGACGGAGCCCTCGATCTTGACGACCTTCTTGTGGGCGGAGCGCTCCTGCGTCACCGGCTGCCCGCTGCCCTTGGGGCGCGACAGCGAGCCGATGCCACGGTGACGCATGCCACGACCCATGCGCACGGGACCGCCGCGATGGCGGCCACCCATCGCGCCGGGCGCCTTGGCGTCGTACTGCACGCGCCTGGGCGTGGCGGCGCGCGGCGGCTGCGGCATGGGCACGCCGGGACGACCTTCCCACACGTCGATGCCGGTCTTCGGCGGGCTCGACGGCCGCGGGGCAGCTGCGGGCGGTGGCGTGGGCTTCTTCTCGGCGGGGGCCGGCGCCGGCTTGGCCTCGGCGGGCTGCTGCTCGGCAGCGGCCGGCTTGGCTTCCGCGGCCGGCGCTGCTACCGGCTTGGCCTCCGCGACAGCTGGCTTGGCTTCCGCGGCCGCAGGCTTGGCCTCGGGCGCCGGCGCCTCGGCGGGCTTCTGTTCCGGCTTGGCCGCCTTGACCTCGGCGGGGGCTGCCGGCGGCGCTTCCGCGGGGGCTTTCACCGCCTTCTCGGGCGCCGGTGCGGCCTCGGGAGGCGCAGCCGCCGCCTTCGGCGCGGACTTGGCCCGCTTCGCCACGGCCGGCGCGGTAGCGGGCTTGGCCTCGGCGGGCGCTTCCTTTTCCTTGGCCGGAGCGGGCTTCTTGATCGCACGACGCTTGACGACCGTCGGGCGGATCCGCTCTTCGACGACCTTCTGCGCCTTCTGCTTCTCGAGGTGGCGCTTGACGCGCTCGACCGCTTCCGGCGCGACCGCGCTCATGTGATTGCGCACCTCGGACACCCCGACGGACTGGAACAGGGCGACCAGCGCCTTGTTGTCCATGCCCAGATCGCGGGCAACCTCGTAGACACGCACTTTGCTGCTCATCAGACCTCAGCCCTCCGTGGAAACGTCCGCCCTGACGTTCCTCGAACCACTCGGCGCACCGATATGCGCCATCTCGATCGCTTTCGACAGGGCGTGGCCCAGGCCCTCGTCGAGGACCGCAACCACACCCACCTCGCTCCGGCCCACAGCGCGGCCGATCGCGTTCTTGTTTCCCCACCCGAGCGCGCGGCCTGCGCGCACGGCATCCTGGACCCACGGCGTTTCCGCGGCGGCCCGCGCATCGCTCGCAACAATGACGACAAGCGCGCGGCCGTCGGCGAGCGCCTCGCGCACCGGGTCCGATCCGATCGCGAGCTGATCCGCACGCCGCGCAGACGACAGGAGACCGCCTACCCGGCGACTCGCTGCGTCCGAGAGCGCCCCGGCAAGCTCGGCCACCGTGACCTTGACCTGGGTACGGAAGCTCCGCGACAGGCCGCCGCGCGCAGCACCTTCCAGGCAATCCGGGCGGGGATGCACCCAGGCGCCGCGCCCGAAGGCGCCGCCCGCTACGTCCGGCACCACCTCGCCCGCGGGACCCAGCACCAGCCGCACCAGCTCGCCCTGCGGGGCGCCGGTGCGACAGCCCACGCACGTGCGCACCGGGATCCGCCTTGAACGGCGGCCCGACGTGCTGTCGTGGATGTCGTGCTGGGCCATCATGCCTGTGTTCGTGCTCCTCGCCGGCTACTGCTTGGCGCTCGCTTCCACCGATGCCGGTTCCGGCTCCGGCGCGCTGGCCTGCGCGCTCTGGCGCGCCGCTTCGATCTCCGGACCCTCGTTGTCGAGGAAGTGCACCGCGCCCTGCTGCACCTGGCGCGCCTTCTTGATGCCGAGGCCCGTCTTGATCGCGAGCCGGTCCGGATCCTCGCGCGCGAGATCCTGCACGGAGCGGTAGCCGGCTTCTTCCAGCAGCTGCAGAGTCCTCAGGCCGACGCCGCGCACGAAGCGCAGCTTGTCGCGCTCGGTCAGCGGCTCGGTGCGGCTGGAAGCCTGGTCGATGCGGTCCTTGCGCAGCCGCTCCATGGTCGTCTCGGCGCGCACCTTGAGCGACTGCGCCGCTTCCGGCGTGCCCAGACCCTGGATCGGCACGAGCTCCTCGACCGTGGCCTCGGCGATCTCTTCCAGAGCGCGGAAGCCGAGCCGGTACATGGCGCGGGCGAGGTCCTCGTCCACGTCGTCGATCTCGCGCAGCGCCTGCAGCGCTTCTTCTTCCATCTGCTTGAACTTGCTCTCGCTGATGATGTCGAGCTTCCAGCCGGTGAGCTGGGAGGCGAGCCGCACGTTCTGGCCCTTGCGGCCGATGGCGAGCGAGAGCTTCTCGTCGGGCACCACCAGCTCCATGCGGTGGTCGGCCTCGTCGACGATGACCTTGTTGACCTCGGCGGGCTGGATGGCGTTGATGATGTAGCGCGCCGGGTCGCGATCGAACGGCACGATGTCGATCTTCTCGCCGCGCAGCTCCTGCACCACGGCCTGCACGCGCGAGCCCTTGATGCCCACGCACGCGCCCACGGGATCGACGTCCGAGTCGCGCGTGGTCACCGAGATCTTGCTGCGCGAGCCCGGCTCACGCGCCACGCCCACGATCTTGACGATGCCCTCGTAGATCTCGGGAACCTCGGCCTCGAACAGCTTCTCCACCAGATGCGGATCGCTGCGACTGAGGATGATCATCGGGCCGCGCGCCTCGCGGTCGATGTTCTTCACGAAGGCCACGATGCGGTCGCCGGGGCGGTAGGTCTCGCGCGGCGTCTGCTCGCGCGACGGCAAGACGCCCTCGGTCCGCCCCAGGTCCACGATGATGTTGTGGCCCTTCTCGAAGCGCCGGATGATGCCGCGGATCAGCTGACCCTGGCGGTCCTTGTACTCGTTGAAGATGATGTCGCGCTCGGCGTCGCGCACGCGCTGCAGCAGCACCTGCTTGGCCGTCTGCGCCGCAATGCGGCCGAAGGCGCTGCGCGCCTGCTTCATGTCGAGGACGGAGCCGAACTCCTTGTCCTGCTGGCGCGCGCGCTCGGCGTCGCGCGGATGCCAGAACACCTGGAAGCCCAGCTCCTCGCCGATCTCCGCCTCGAGACCGTGCTTCTGCGCGTCGTCGAGCGCGATCTCGCGCTCCGGCTCCTCCACCTCTTCCACCACGGTCATGTACTGGAAGAGATCGATCTGGCCCGTGTCGGGATTGAAGCGCGCCTCCAGCTCGCGCGTCGGCCCGAACGCCGCCTGCGCCGCCTTGAGGATCGCCGCCTCCATCGTCTCGATGAGGATCTGCTTGTCGATGCCCTTTTCCTGGGCGACCTGCTCGACAATGCTGCCGAGATCGATGTCGAAGCCTGCTCCGTGCGCTGCCATGATGGTCACCTGCTCCGCTCTGGCTTGTGGGCCTTGTGCCCGCCGCCCGCTGATGGCCGGCGAGCCTTCGGCTTGCCGGCTGATGCCCCGCCCCGCTTCCAGTCGAACTGGAGTCGGGCGCTGTCGATGACGTCGATTTCGAGACCGATCTCCCCGCGCTCGGTCTCGATCACGACACGGCCGTCGTCGTCGAGGCCGTGAAGGGTTCCATGCAGGACACGCTGACCGTCGACGGCCTCGCGCAGCTTGAGCCGCGCGTTCTGTCCCGCGAAGCGCGCGTAGTCGCGCGTGCTGTACAGGTTCCGTTCGAGCCCGGGCGAGCCAACCTGCAGTCGGTAGCTCTGCGGGATCACGTCGGCCACGTCGAGCGCCGCGGACAGGTCGCGCGAGATCTCCGAGCACAGGTCGATGGTGATGCCCGCGCCGGGCACCTTCGAGTCCGGTCGCTCCACCGTCAGCTCGAGCACACGGCCGTCGCGGTCGGTGCGCCAGAGCAGCTCCACACCCTCCACGCCATGCGCACGCAGCACGGGCTCGACGGCCGCGATAACGCGGTCGCGCTCGAGACCTTTGAGCTGTTCGTGGGCGATGTGCATGAGGGGTTTTTCGTGCCGATTCCGGGGGGAAATCCGCCCCGTGGCCGGGCTGCGGGTAAAAAAAAACGGACCCTTGAAGGGGGCCCGCGAGCAGGATCCACCCGGAATGTCGGCGCGGAGTCTAACCGAGGCCAGACAACTGCGCAAGCGGCCCCGGGGTGGGACCGCACCGGGCAGATTGTGGATCGAATCCACGGCAAGCGCCAGCCCCCGCACGACGATTTTCCGGCTTCTTCTGGAGGGTCCGTCGTTCCACGGAACGGGGCGGGCTCCACCGCCCGGGCCGGCCGCACTACCCCGGCGCGCGGGCCGGGTGTCTCGACCCCGCGCGCGACCCGCGTCGCGCGGCTCGTGCGGTGTCGCGTCGGGGTATCCAGACCCCCTGCGCGCCTGGTGCGGTGTCGCGTCGGGGTATCCAGACCCCCTGCGCGCCTGGCGCGGTGTCGCGCCGGGGTATCCAGACCCCCTGCGCGCCTGGCGCGGGGTCGCGTCGGGGTATCGAGACCCCCCTGTGCGCCTGGCGCGGGGTCGCGTCGGGGTGTCGAGACCCGCTGCGCGCCTGGCGCAGGCTCGCAGCGGGGTGTCGAGAGCTGCGCTCCGCTCCGGAACCAGGGCCGCGCAGGGCTGGCGGTATCGCGGCGGCGCTGCGGGCGCCGCGGCTGCCAGGACCTGCCCCCTAGCCAGGGCGGCTAGGCGAGGTTCGGCAGGGTGACGATGTCGACGTGCAGGACCTCGTCGTCGAAGGCCATGATCTCCTGGAAGCAGGCTTCGGACGGGCGGGTGTCGAGGCGGATCTTGGCGCAGGCGGCGCGGCCGCCTTCGAAGACGGTGTTGTCGAGCTCCTGGATGTTGACGCCGTGGCGCTTGAGCACGCCGAGCACGACGGCCAGGGCGCCGACGCGATCGCGGTGGCGCACCACGAGCTGGTAGCGCGCGCGCGACGTGCGGGAGATGTTCACGACGTTGGGCACCTCGCCCTTGACCAGGAAGCTCCTGAGGATGCGCACGGTCTCGTCGGCGATGGCGAGCTGGGCCTGATCCGTCGAGGCGCCGATGTGCGGGGTGGCGTAGACCAGACCGGAGTGCAGGATGGGGTGGTCGTAGCTGCCTTCGCGCAGCTCGGGCTCGCCGGGCAACACGTCCAGGCCGACGCGCAGGTGCTTCTTCGGGGCGAGCTCGGTCAGGGCGTCGTAGTCGACCAGCTCGCTGCGCGCGGTGTTGATGAAGAAGGCGCCGTCGGGCAGCGCCTCGATCACCTTGCGCGAGATGATGCCGCGCGTGCGCTCGCCGAGCTCGAGGTGGAGCGTGAAGATGTCGGAGACGCTGGCCAGCTCTTCCAGGCTGCCCGCACGCGGGATGCCGAGAATCGGCGGCGCGCGCAACGGTGAGCGAGCGGCTCCAGGCGCGCGGCGACAGGCCGTAGGCGACGGCGAGGCGCGCCACCAGGCGGCCCACGTGACCCAGGCCGGCGATGCCGATGCGGCGGCCGCGCAGGCCGACGGCCTGGGCGTACTCGTGCTTTTCCCAGTGGCCCGCCCGCAGGCTCTGGACGGCATCCGGCACGCGCCGGTCGAGGCAGCCGATCAGCGTGAAGGTCAGCTCGGCGACGGCAGAGCTGTTCTTGCCCGGACAGTTGGCGACGTAGACGCCGCGCTCGCTCGCGGTGTGCACATCGATGTTGCTGACGCCGGCGCCGGCCCGGATGATGAGGTTCAGCGCTTCGGCCGACTCGATGGCCGCGCCGGACACTTCCGTGCCCCGCACAATCAGCACGCCCACGCCTTCCAGCGCGCGGGGCAGCTGCTCCGGCTGCGTTTCCGGAGCGTACTCCACCTCCACCCCGAGGGTCCGCATCTCGTCCAGCGCACCCTCGGAGAGCCTGTCGGCCACCAGCACTCGCATATGGGCGCGCATTATCCCACGAGAGGCGGCAGCGCGGAATCCCCCGCACTGTTGGGATTCCGGCGAGCGACAGCGAGCCCGCGATGAGCGGAGCGAATCGCGTCGGGGTGCGATGGTCGCACCCACCCGCCCGGTGAGCCCCCTCGAGGAGGATTCCGGTGGGGGTGGGCGGGCGGGAGGAAAACAAGCCCGGGTTCTCCCGCAGCGCAGGATCAGGCTGCTCGGTGCCCTATCCGGTAGCTCCGGCCCCCGACGTGGAGCTCCGGCTCGCCGTCCTCGCCCTCGACCAGCAGCGGCCCCAGCGCAGTCTGGGCCGAGGGCGTGAAGCGGGCGTCGAAGCTGCCACCCTTGACCTTCAGGTACAGGGCGTCCCGCGCTCCGACCTCCAGGGTCGAGGGGTCGAGCGGTTCCTCGCTGCCGTCCGACAGCTGCACCATGGCCCGGTCGCCCTCGATGCGCAGCGAGCGCACGAAGAACGGCACGTCCTCGACCTTGAAGTAGGTCCAGTCGAAGCCGTTGGTGAGGATGTATCGGCCGTCGTCGGGATGGCGGGCGATCCACGACGCGAAGGCCCGGGCCATACCGGGGTGCTTGACCAGCTCGCCGTCGTGCCAGAAGCGGCCATCCTCGTCGAGGCGGATGGTGCTCTCCCGCGACCGGCCCGGCGGCGGTGGGAAACGGAAGAAGTCGGGGTGATCGCCGGGCTTCATGCGTCCCCCGGAACATCCGGACGGGGCAGCACGATGTCAACTGCCCCCGATGCTGCCAGCTGCCGGCGCGCTAGTAGAGCGGGCCGTCGGGAACGCGGCCAGCTTCGATAGCCGCGCGCTGCGCGTCGGAAAACGGCTGCTCGAGCAGCGCCGCCGTCTGCTGCCGGGTCCGGAACAGGTCGACGATGAAGTCCATGCGCTGGTCGAGGTTGGCCCAGTCGTGCGCGCCGGTGCCCGCTTCCGAGGACAACGTGGCCAGGTAGTGGGTGGCGAAGCGCCGGAGCCCGGGCAGCGTGAGCTGGACCAGCGCGGGCGGGAACGCTTCCTGCCGGCCGAGCGGTGGCATGTCGGCGCCGAGCGACAGATACGCGTGACCGGGCAGCGCCAGTTTCATCAGGTAGTGCGTGGCGAAGCGACGCCACGCGCCGGCCACCAGCCCGAGCAGCGGACCGAGGTGCTGCTCGCGGTTGTTCCTCACCTTGTCGGCGAGCGCGCCGTCGCCGGTCCTGTCCTCGATGCGATCGGCAATGTGCTCGGTCAGCAGATCCTCGATTGGCGCATTCAAGGCCGACTCGATGTTGGGCTGCAGACGCGTCTGCTCGTGCAGGCCGACCTGTCCGTTGGCGAGCAGCATGACCTGCGCCTTCTTGTTGAAGTCCGTCTCGAAGCGCGCGCGGTAGTAGTTGGAGAACGCCTCACGCAGCAGGTCCTGTCCGCCCTGTGCTGCCGCCCCGCGACGGAAGCCTGCGACGAAAGCGTCGAGCGACGCCTGGCGGTATTCCGTATCTCTACTGAACGCGACTACCGCGCGCAGGAACTCCGGTGCTAGCTCGGCGAACACCTTGAGGTTGCCCTGGGCAATCGTCCGGCTCACGTCACCGAGCGTGCGCTCGATGCGCTCGACCACGTCGGTGCGCTCCAGCCTGGCAGCCGCGCTCTCACCGAAGATGCTCCGGTTGACCCACTCGAGCGCGTCGTCGAGCCGGCCCGCTTGCTCGATCAGCTCCAGCAGCGGCCGCGGGACCTCCTCGTCCCGGATCGATTCGCCGGCGGTCTTCGAAGCCCAGGTGGCGAAGGTCGACCAGTTGACGTTCTTCCGCCCCAGAACGCCGGCCAGACCCAACGACAGGTCGTGATAGCGCTGCGTGATGAGCAGGTTCCTGAGCACCGCATCCCCGAGCCCCACGATCCGCTGAAGATCCGCCCGGGCCCCCACCTCGTCCGTCAGGTCCAGCATCCCGGGATGATCCCCACCCTGCGGCTGGAAGGCAACCCACACGGCGGAAGCCGTTGTCGCCGCGGAATCGCATGGCGACCCGGGCATGCGTGCTACGCTGGTGCCGTGTCGGAGGAGGAGCCTGCACGGGGCCGGGGCGGGGATGTCGATCCAGCCCGGACCCTACCCAGCCAGAGCGCTCCGCTCGACCAGGGGACCCGGCTGGTGCACGGCTCGCTGGTCGCCGAGCGCTTCGAAGTGGAAAGCTTCGCGGGTCTGGGAGGCATGGGTGCGGTGTACCGCGCGACCGATCACCTCACCGGCCAGCCCGTCGCACTGAAGACGCTGCTCGGCGGCACGCCCGACGGCGAGCAGCGCTTCTCGCGCGAGGCCCGGGCCCTCAGCGAGCTCGATCATTCCTGCATCGTCCGCTATGTCGCGCACGGCCGCACCGGCAGCGGCATCGCCTACCTGGTAATGGAGTGGCTCGACGGCGAGGATCTCGCGTCGGTGCTGTCGCGCAGCACGCTGACGCTAGGCGAGAGCCTGACGCTGGCGCGACGGCTCGCCTCGGCGCTGGCCGCGGCGCACGCCCGGAGCATCGTGCACCGGGACCTCAACCCGCGGAACATCTTCCTGGTCGACGGCGACGTTGCAAACTCGAAGCTGCTCGACTTCGGCATCGCACACCTCGGGCACACCTCGCGCCGGCTGACGCTGGGCGGCAGCAGCCTCGGCACCCCCGGCTACATGGCGCCGGAGCAGGCGCAGGGCGCCGAGGATCTGGACGCGCGGGCGGACATCTTCGCGCTCGGCTGCGTGCTGTTCGAGTGCCTGACGGCGCGGCCGGCGTTTCTGGGGCACAACATCATGGCGCTGCTCACCAGGATCCTGCTGGAAGAGCCGCCGCCGCCGAGCGAGCTCAACAGCCAGGTGCCGCCCGCGCTCGACCAACTGGTCACGCGCATGCTGGGCAAGAACCGCAGCGAACGCCCCGCGAACGGCGCGGAGGTGCTGGCGCTGCTCGAACAGGTCGAGCAAGCGAGCGGCGCCAGGCCCGCCGCACCGGTGGCGGTCCAGCACGCCATCACCGGCGGCGAGAAGCGCCTGCTCTCGGTGATCCTGGCGGCCCCGGACGGCGAGCGCGCACTGACGCCCCAGCGCGACGCCATCGATGCCGCGGTCGCACCGTTCGGTGGCGAGGCGGGCTTTCTGCTCGACGGCTCGCTGGTGGTGACGCTCACCGGCAGCGGCAACGCCAACGACCAGGCGACGCGCGCGGCGCGTGCCGCCCTCGCGCTGCGCAGCGCCCTGCCCGACGCTCGCGTCGCGCTGTGCACCGGGCGGGGCGAGCGCACGCAGGGTCAGCCGGTCGGCGAAGCCATCGAGCGCGCGCTCGAGCTCTTGGCGGGCGCGGCGCCGCCCGGGCCCACCGCGACCAGCCCGACCCGTCCGGTGCAGATCGACGAGATCACCGCGGGCCTGCTCGATCCGCGCTTCGAAATCGGCGGCGACGGCTCGACGCTCGCGCTCAAGGGGATCCGCGAGCTGGTCGAGCCCGCGCGCACGCTGCTCGGTCGTCCCACCTCGTGCGTCGGGCGCCAGCGCGAGCTGATCACGCTGGAAGCGACCTACGCAGAGTGCGCCGAGGAGTCGGTGGCGCGCGCCGTGCTGGTGACCGCCCCGGTCGGCTTCGGCAAGTCCCGGCTCCGCCACGAGCTGCTGCGCAGGCTGCGGCGACAGGAAACACCACCCGAGGTGCTGATCGGCCAGGGCGACTCGGTGACCGCCGGCGCGCCGTTCGCGATCATCGCCCAGGCCGTCCGCCGCGCCGCCGGGATCCGCGACGGCGAACCGCTCGCCGTGCGTCAGCAGAAGCTGCGCGCGCGCGTGGGGCGCAGCGCCGCCGAAGCCGATCTCGTGCGACTGGTCGAGTTCCTCGGCGAGCTCGTCGGCTCGCCCTTCCCCGACGACCAGAGCGTCCAACTGCGTGCGGCGCGCCAGGATCCGATGCTGCGCGGCGACCAGATGCGGCGCGCGTTCGAGGACTTCATCGCGGCCGAGTGCGGCGCGCGGCCCGTGCTGCTGCTGCTCGAGGATCTGCACTGGGGCGATCTGCCCACCATCAAGCTGGTCGACGCGGTGCTGCGCAATCTGAAGAACCGGCCGCTGATGCTGCTGGCGCTGGCGCGCCCCGAAGTGCACGACCAGTTCCCCGACCTGTGGGAAAAGCGCGGGCTGTCCGAGCTGAGGCTGCCCGAGCTGACGGCGCGCGCCAGCGAGCAGCTCGTGCGCGAGGTGCTGGGCGACATCGACCCGGCTCGCGTCGGGCAGCTGGTAGAGCGTGCGGGCGGCAACGCGTTCTATCTGGAAGAGTTGATCCGGGCCGAAGCCGAGGGCCGCGGCGGCGCGCTGCCGGAGACCGTGGTGGTGATGGCCCAGGCGCGCCTGGAGCGGCTGGGCAGCGAGGCTCGGCGCGTGCTGCGCGCCGCCAGCGTGTTCGGACAGCAGTTCTGGCGCGGCGCCGTGGCAGAGCTGCTGGGCAGCGACAGCCGCGTCCCCATCGACGCGTTGCTGCAGGAGCTGGAGGAGCGCGAGGTGATCGCCCCGGCCGCGCCCAGCCGCTTCCCTGGAGAACGCGAGTTCGTGTTCCGCCACGCGCTCTTGCGCGATGCGGCCTACGAGATGCTCACCGAGCGCGACCGCGCCATCGGCCACCAGCTGGCAGCGCAGTGGCTCGAGCGCGCCGGCGAGATCGAGGCGCTGGTGCTGGCCGAGCACTTCGAGCGCGGCGACAGCCCCGGGCGCGCGATGCGCTGGTACCTCCGCGCCGGACGCCAGGCGCTGGAGGGCAACGACCCGAACGCGGCGCTGTCGCGAGCCCGGCGCGGCATCGCGCTCGGGGCCGAGGGCGAGGAGCTCGGCGCGCTCCAGCTGCTGGAAGCGGAGACGCAGAAGTGGCGCGGGCACAACCGCGAGGCGCAGAAGAGCGCGCTATCCGCGCTCGAGCACCTGGCCCCGGGCAGCGCGCCGTGGTTCAGCGCTGCCGGCGAGGCTGCGGCCGCCAGCGGCAAGGCCGGCGACGGCGAGCAGCTGGCGGCGATCGCCGAGCGGCTGCGCAATCTGCCGCCGACCGAGGACGATCCGCCGCAGCGGCTGATCGCGCTTTGTCGCACGGCCACGCAGCTCGTACTGAGCGGTAGGTCCGGACTGGCCGACGCGCTGCTTCAGCTGGTCGACAGCGCCGACGCGCGCCACGCAGATCCGGCGCTGATGGCTTGGATCCACGAAGCGCACGCGGTGCGCGCCGGCGCGGGCGGCGATCCAGCCGCGCGCGTGCGGCTGGCGGAAGCCGCGGCGGACAGCTTCGAACAGGCGGGCGATCTGCGCAACGCCTGCCTGCAGCGCGTGAGCGTGGGCTTCGCGTGCGTGGAGATAGGCGCATTCGCCGCTGCGCGGCGCGCGCTATCCGACGCGATGTCGCTCGGCGAGCGCATGGGCATGTCCAACTCGGTGCCGGTCGCACAGGCGCAGCTCGCGCGCGCGCTGTCGCGCAGCGGCCAGCTCGCCGAGGCGATCGAGCTCGAGCGTCAGGCCATGGTCGCGCTCGAGGAACAGGGCAACCAGCGCCTCTCCGGCGTTGCGCGCGGCTACCTCGCGCGCATGCTGCTCGAGTGGGGCGACACCGACTCCGCGCTGGCCGAAGCAACGCGGGCCGTGGAGATCCTCGAGGGCGCCCCTGCCCTGCTCTGCTCGGCGCTGGCGGTGCTTTCGCTGGTGCACCTCGCCCACGGAAACGCGGATGCCGCGCTCGAAGCCGCCACGCGCGGCGCGGAGCTCCTGGCCCAGGTCGGCGAGAGCGCCGTGGGCGAGTCGTTGATCCGCCAGGCGCACATCGAGGCGCTGCTCGCCGCGGGCCGCCGTGACGAGGCGAAGCAGGCCGCCGCCGAAGCACGCGCCCGCATCGACGCCCGCGCCGCGCGTATCGCCGACCCGGAGTGGCGGGAATTGTTCAGCACGGGGTTGCCGGAGAACACGCGTAGCGTCGAGCTTGCCCGTGAATTCGGCACCTAGTGCCGCGCCGCCGCCGCGCCGCCACCCCCTGGCCCCGGAACAAACCGGGGTCCTGGCCGGTTGACCTTGCTGCGCCGTGTGCGGATCCCCGGCGGCGCTCCCGCGCGCGCTGCGCGGGGCAGCGGAGCATGCATGGCCTACGAAGAACTGTTGCGCACCGTCCCGATGTTCGAGGATCTCGACGCGGACGATCTGGCCGCGCTGGCAAGCGGCCTGGTCGAGCGGCGCTACCAGGCGGGCGAGCTGATCATCAACATCGGCGACCCCGGCACCGAGATGTTCATCGTGGCCTCGGGGCACGTGAACATCCACCTGCCGGGCGAAGCGTCGCGCCGCGTATCGCTCAAGGACATCGCGCGTGGCGAGTACTTCGGCGAGCTGGCGCTGTTCGACGACAAGCCGCGCTCGGCGAGCGCGCTGGCCACGACCGACGCGGTGCTGGTCGAGCTCAGCCGCGAGATGCTGTCGGACTACCTGGAGAAACGCCCGCGCGCCGCCATGAGCATCCTGCGCACGATGAGCGAGCGGCTGCGCGAGACCAACGAGATGCTCTCCGAGCGCGCCACCAAGAACTTCATGGAGGAGTTCGACAAGCACCTGACCTGGGGCGAACGGCTGGCAGACAAGGTGGCCGAGCTGAACGGCAGCTGGGCGTTCATCCTGGGGCTGCTCGGACTGAGCGTGCTGTGGGCGATCGTGAACACGTCCAGGGTCGACCCGCACACCTTCGACCCGTATCCGTACGTCTTCTACAACCTGGTGCTGGCCGTGCTGGTCGCGCTGCAGGGCCCGCTCATCGTGATGAGCCAGAACCGCCAGTCGCTGAAGGACCGCGCGCAGGCCGAGATCGACTTCAAGGTAAACCTCAAGAACGAGGTCAATATCGAGAGCATCCTGCGCGAGCTCGGCGAGTTCCGCGCCGAAGCCAACTCGCGCCTCGAAGCCCTCGAAGCCCAGGGCCCCGACAGCGGCGCTCCGCTCGCCCCGCGCGCGCCCGCCGGCGACGGGCAGGCCGACCAGGCCGGGGTCTGAAGCGCGAAACCCCGAGCGTGCGCGCGACTCGGAAAGGGTCCGGTGTCGCGGCGTAGCTGCGAAGCGCGAGCGGCTGCCAGGACCCCCGGAGGCAGCTCCCCACGGAAATAGCGGCAACCCGGGTGCTCCGACGCCGGAACAGCGCTGTGCCGGCGCGCTCTTTGCACTGTCCCGGGGGGAACGGCGTTCTGGGCCAGTCTGTGCCAGGACGGCGGCGTTGGCCGGGTGGGCCGGCGGGCGTAGTATGCTGGAGACGAGGAGCTGGACATGAAGAACAGGGCCCGGGCGGGCGTGGTGGCGGTGGCGTTGCTGGCAGCGGCGGGCGGCTGCAGCAGCAAGAGCGGCGGCACTGGCGGCACTGGCGGCAGCGCCGGCGCGGCGCCCTACGACACGAACGAGCAGGCCTGCGATCCGCTGACACCGTCGGCGATCACGCTGGGCACGGTCGTCGGCGTGGGCAAGGACTCGGGCGGCACGCTGTACGTCGATGCGTCGAGCGGCGTATTCGTCTCGGGCAGCGGCGAGCTCGTGCGCCAACACGTGGTCGGCACCGGTCAGTCCGGATCGAACGAGTTCCTGTTCAGCTTCGTCGCGCCCGGCGCCGACTACTCGACGGCGCAGAACCTGCTGGTCGAGACCCAGAGCGGCAAGGCGGACAAGATGGCGCTCGGGCCGGCGGACTCGAAGGAGTTCCTGAACCAGTCGCCGCAGGGCATCACGATGCTCACGCTCGTCGACCCGTCGAGCGTTGCCGGGATGAAGCTCGTGAACGCGCCGGACGTGATCGTCTATGTCGCCGACGTCTCCAACGGCAACGTCATCCTGACGACCGAGCCGATGAACGACTCCGACTGGAACCCGGCAACCGGGGGGCTGTCGATCTTCTACGGCCCGCCGAATGCGGTTGCCCAACGGAAGATCACGGACTTCCAGCAGAGCATGAGCAACAGCGGCACGCTGACATTCCTGGTGGGGTCGACGCCGTACGTGCTGTCGTTCGGCACGGTGCCGGCGCCGGACGCGGGTCCGCTGGGGAAGTTCGAGCTCCAGAGCCTGACGCCGAAGGGCGGCGCGCCCCTCGACGTCACGTTGCGCTCGCCCACGCCGACCAAGCTGCCGGCGGGGCTGTCGTTCACGTGCTTTGCGGGTGGCTAGGCGGCAACGCGCGCGGCCCGGGCCTCGAGCGCATCACGACGTGCGGCGCGGAGGGGGCAGCGAGCGGACGAGCAGCCCCTCGACGAGGCTCTGCAGCTGTGCAGGGTCGAGGGGCTTTTCCAGAAATTCGTCGGCTCCGGCGAGGAAGCTCCTGGCGCGCAGGCTCGCCGAACGATCGCCGCTGATCAGGATGATGGCCACGCGCGTGCCGAGATCCTCGCGCTTGCGGATGTGCTGGGTGAGCGCGATGCCGTCGATGTCCTCCATGCGCACATCGCTGATGACCAGGTCGATGGCCTGCTGGGACAGCACGTCCAGTGCCGCGCGTCCGCTGTCCGCTTCGAGAAAGTCGTAGCCCGAGCCCATCAGGTGGGTACGAAGCACCTGCCGCATGGTCTTGCTGTCGTCCACCAACAAGATGTGGGGCACCAGCGGGAATATACTTCCCCTCCCCCGCCGCTGGAACGCGCAACTGCGGGGCCCCAAAATATGCGGAACCACCTACGCGGCTCCGCGCGGCCAGAGGCGACGGCTAGGGCCCGGTCCAGGTGACCAGCTGGTCGGCGGGGGTGGGGCCCTCGCTGGTCGTCGAGAGCTTCTGGTCCGGCCAGCGGATGTCGACCTTGTCGGCGCTCGAGCAGGCCCCCAGGCCGTAGAACAGCACCAGGTCGTTCTCCTGGCCGAAGTGGCCGTAACCACCGTCGATTTCCTGCATCTGCGTGACGCCGCCGGCCGTCACGCTGACGCGCGCGCCGATGGCGGCCTTGTTGGCGCCGCCCTGCCCCACCAGCTTCACCGCCAGCCAGTGGCCGAGCGTGGATGCGTCGTTCTCGTAGAAGTGGATTTCGTTCTTCGACCAGATCTTGCCGCAGTCGCGCGCGGTGCCGGAGCCGACGATGACATCCAGATCGCCGTCGCGGTCGAAGTCGGCGACGGCCAGACCGCTGGCGCAAGGGTGGTGCAGCCCCCAGCTCTGGCCGACCTCCTCGAAGGTGCCGTCGGCCTTCTGGTGGAAGACCAGCGAGTACTGGTCGGGGTAGTCGCTGTTGGCGACGATGATGTCCTTCCTGCCGTCGTTGTCGAGGTCGACCATGGCCGCCATCAGCGCGCCCTCGTTCCAGCCGGCGGTCGGATGCGGGAAGAGCATGCCGTTCTTGTCGGTGGGAATGCGGTCGTAGTGGGGCTTGCCGCCCGAGACGCTGCCAATCAAGAGCTGCGACGGATCGCTGCTGTCGCCGATGTGGAAATGGCGGATCTCGGCGCTGTACAGATCCATGATGCCGTCGCCGTTCACGTCACCGCAGGCGGTGGTGAAGGTGTTGCCGTTGGCGCGCCAGGGCTGGTCGTCGATGCCCGGGTTCCAGTAGGCGCCCGCCGGGGTCGGGCACTGGATGATGGGCTTGGGATTCTGGGGGCACTTCGGGTCACTGTTGGCAGTGCACCAGCAGAGGAAGAACTGGTTGTCGCTGTAGTCGGTGATATCGTCGCCGGCGTAGCCGCTCTCGCGTCCTACGTCCTGGAAGTGGCCCTTGCCGTCGTTGAGATACAGCTGGTTCCACTGCCGGCCATAGGCGCTCACGAGCAGATCCGGCGCGCCGTCGCCGTTCACGTCGCAGGACGTCGCGCCGTAGGCAGGCCGCGCGTTGGTGCCGTTGTCGTAGCCGCCAAAGAGGTTGCTGGAGAGGCCGGCGGTGTTCGTCACTTCCTTGAACGTGCCGTCGCCCTGGCCCTGCAGCAGGCGTGCCTGCGTGCCGGCGAGCGAGTAGCCGTACTTCGCGTACCAGCCGACCACGAACAGGTCGACCTTGCCGTCGCGATCGATGTCCGCGAAGGTCGCGCCGCTCACCGGCAGCCCGGTGGTACCATAGGGATCGAGCTTGGGCCCGAACGTGAAGTGGCCCTTGCCGTCGTTCAGCATCAGCTCGGAGCGATCGAGGTCGGCGGGGCTGGGCGGGCTCTTGAGCTTGGTGTTGTCGGTGAAGGTGCCGCTGAACAGATCGAGATCGCCGTCGTTGTCCACGTCGGCGGCCACGGCGAGTTGCGTCGAGCGGATCTCGCCCTGCGCGCCGTCGCGCGGCGCGCCGTAGCCGCTCGCCACCGTCTCGTCGACGAACATGCGCCCGCCGCCCGGCCTGGGGCGGTTCATCAGGATGTGGGTGCGCATGTTCGCCGGCGGCGCGGCTCCAGCATCTGCCGTGCCGCCGCTGCCACCCGACCCCGCGATCGTGCCGCGCTGGTTCGACCCGATCGAGTTGGTGACCAGATCGGGGTAGCCGTCGCCGTCCAGATCCACGGCGATGATGCGGTTGCCGGTGATGTCCGACAGGCCCCAGTCCGCGGTCTTGTCGGTGAAGTGCGGCGAGCCGCTCACGGCGTGCACGTCGCACGACGGCGGCGAGCCGCCGCTGCCTCCTGCGCCACCGGCGTCGCTGCCGGCCGAGCCGCCCGAGGCGGACGAGTTGTGATTGCCTGACGACGAGCAAGCGGTGACGAGACCGAGGGCGACAAGCAGTACAAGGGGGCGCATAGGTCCGCCCATTATGCACCTGCGCGCGCCAGCTTGCGCCCCCGACGAACCTGTCGGTCCCCGGAGGCGGTCGCCGGCGGCACCCACGCGGTCCGCAAACGCCTTGATTCGCCGGGCAATCGCCACGGGCGGATCTGGCGAGCTCTAGGGCACGAATCCCAGGACGTTCAGTGGCTTGCTGCGATCCCGAGAGGGCAAACGTGCCGGTCGCGGTGTTTGCACTCTTGCCAGTTTCCGGCGCCATGACCACTTGCGCGAAGCTCAGCCCAATGCTGTCGCGCGCAACCGACTCGATCTTCACTGTGCCGCTGGTGCCCGCCCATACTTTCGTGCCGTGGTTGCCCTCTGAATATTCAACGGTCGCGGCGTTACCAGTCGTCTGCGCACTGGTGACGGGGTACGTCGCGCCGGCGCTCGGCTTGGCGCCCGTAACGTTGATCGCAAGCGCTTGTGGGACGTTGGCGAGTCGGATGCATACCGACGCATACCTGGCCGCTCCGTCAGGACCGCTGTAGTCGCCGCTCAAGGAGCCATTGAACTTCGTGAACGCATTGTTGGCCCCGCTAGCGCTGGAGATCGAGGTCGGGCACTGGCCACTCTCGACAGACCCGCCGCCATCGGAGTTCGAGCCACAACCCGCGGCAACGGTCAAGCAGACGACTGCAACTGTAGCGAACTTCAAGTGATAGTCGGTCATGACTCGTTCTCTCTCTTCAACACAACGACCCGCGCGGCGCTCTTCCGCAGCGCTCGTTGGCTTTCTGGGGTGGGCAGTGTAGCGGACTACAGCTCGACCTCCGTCGCGCCCGCGGGCAGCGGCTTCTTCTCCACGTGGACCGTGAAGTCCTTGCCGTTCCACGCGATATCGGTTCGGCGCAGGGGCACGGCGCGCTCGCCCGGCTCGCTCCTGAGCCGCGCCACGAAGCCGGCGCGGGCCGCGTCCGCCGTGGAAAGCAGCGTGGAGGAGAGCCCCGCGTGCGCCGCGTCGGTGACCTCGCCGAGCCCCACGTCCTTGCCGTCGAGCCGCTCGACGAGCAACACGTTCTGGTCCAGCTGCTCCCAGGTCAGGAGCACCAGCGTGCCGGGCCCACTGAACAGCTGCAGTTGCTTGAGCTCGCGCTTGATGCTGGCGACGCGCCGCTTGGCGTCCACCGCCGGCTGGCCCGGAGCCGGCTTCGGTGGCTCGTCGAGCAGCCGCGCCAGGCGCGCGGCTGACCACAGCCGCGCCCAGCGTCGCGGATTGGTCGGGCCCGGGTTGCCCTGCGCGCTCGAGACCTTGCGCTCGATGCGCAGCGCCTCGTCCACGCGCCCCGCGCCGGCTGCCGCATCCGCGAGCCGGAGCCAGCCGAGCGCGTCGTCCGGTGCCTCCTCGGTGATGGTCTGGTACTGGCGGTAGGCCGGGTCGTACCAGCCATGGCCGAGGTAGATGTCGCCGAGCAGGCGGCGCGACGCGATGCTCTCCGGATCGAACTCGACGATCTCGGAGTAGGTGCGCACGGCTTCGTCGTCGAGCCCCGCGGCCGCCAGCACGTCACCGAGCTGCTGGGCGATGTGCGGCGTCATCAGCCCCTGGTCGCGCAGCCGCCGGCCGATGGCCAACGCCTCGTCCTTGTGCCCGGCCTCGACCAACAGCTTCACCAGACGGATACCGCCGTTTGGGTCTTCCGGAGCGCGCGCGATGTACTCGCGCAGCTTCTGGATGCGCTTGTCCAGATCCTTGATGCCGCTGAGCTCGAGATCCGCCTTGTTCCAGTCCACCGCCGTGCCGAACAGCACGCGCTCGACCGCGGCGACCATGCGCGGATCCACCGAGCGGCGCAGGATCAGCTTGGCCAGGAACTTTTCCACCTCCGGACGCGCGCGGAAGTGGCCGAGCACAACGCCCACGGCGCCTTCGTTGTCGACCCGCTTCTCGAGCAGCTCGAGGAAAGTGCGTTCGGCACGCCAGTTGCCGAGCTCGCAGGCGCGGCGCGCCGCCTCGTAGCGGGCGATGAGCTCGTTCGCGGACCTCGCCGTGCGCAGGCGCTTGCGCCATAGCAGCACGCGCTGGGCGAGCGGTCGCGACGCGGCATCGGAACAGGTCGCGACCTGCATGAGCGCGCGCTTCTGCTCCAGCTTGCCCGCGACCAACGTGTCCTGATCGCCCTCGCTCGCCTTCTCGTTGTCGGCCTGGCCGGTGCTTTCGGTATTCTTGTTCTTCTGGGCGAGGCGGGAGAGCGTGCCGGTCCCGCCCTTCGGACCGCGCGCGTTGAGCCCGCCCAGGCCGCCGCCTGCCCGCGGAGCCTGCGCGTGGTGCCGCATGGGCCCCTTCTTGGCTTCGGGCTTGGCGCGCGCGCCGCGGTCGTCCGCCATCTTCCCCTCGTCTTCGGTCGGAACCGAAGGCGCGGGCTCCGGCGCTGCGGCGGCCATCGGCTTGTCCGCCGCTCTAGCCGCGTACTTCTGTCCCTGCGGCGCCGACTGGGGCGCGGGCGCAGCCGCGACTACCTGCGGCGATTCGGTCTGGCTGGCCTGGCGGGTTGTGGCGGTCTGCTCCTTGTTGGGGGCGGACCTCTCCGCCCGGTCGCAGCCGAAGGCGACCGACACCGGCGGCGCGTTCAGCATCGCGGCGAGCGTGCGCTCCTGCCGCGGGTCGAGCGAGGTGAGCTCCACGCCTCTGAGCTTCGAGTGCTGGCGCGGGATGCCCATCTCGGAGTACGCGGACTCGCTCTCCAACGCCAGGATGCTGGTGTACGGCGTCATCAAGCCATAGGTCATGCCGAGCGAGACGACGCGCCCGCGCTCGGCGTCGGCGCCACTGTCCTGACCAAGCAGACGCCGCACGTACTCGGCCGCCCACAGCCGCGGCACGAATGCCGTCAGGATCCCCTTGTCCTTCTTGACGGAGTACTCCTTCGTGAAGGCCTTGCCGCCGAGCCGCCCACTCACCTTCACCTTCGACGGCAGGTCGTGGTGCGTGCGCGCCAGCACGGTGACCTGCGAGCCGCGCGACACCTTGCCGCTCGCGCTCGAGAACACGTCGTCGAGCCCTGCGCCGAGGTCGATGTTCAGGTCGGTGATCGTGGGCACCTTCAGCGCCGCGGCGAGCGAGAGTGCGGTCGACGTCGTTTCCTCCGCCTCGTCGACGCGCAGCATGCTGCCGCCCCCGGCGCGCGCCAGCTCGCTGAGCAGTCCGGTATCGGCGTCCATGCCGACGGCCACGGTGAACAGGCGCGCCCGCGACGTGCCGAGCGCGCGGCGCAGCCGCTCCACGAGCTGCTCGCCGCTCATGTCGCCGGAGGTCGCGATGCCGTCACCGACGTAGACGACCGCGGGCTGCTCGGCGCCGTGCAGGCGCGCGAGCGACACGTCGAACAGCGACGACAGATCGGTCGCGCCTCCCGAGGAGTGATCGGCCAGCGCCTCCAGCGCTTTGGAGATCTCCTGGTCCGACGCGGGAGCCAGCCCCTTGGCGGGGTGCAGCACCGTCGCCTTCACGTCGAGCGCCACCAGCGCAAAGCGGTCGTCATCGCTGAGCGCGCGCAGGATCGCTTCCGCGGTGGACGCCTTGAGCTGCCGGCTGGCCTCGTCGCCGGCGGCCGAGGTGTCGACGACGACCACCACGTCGCCGCGCGGCTGCTTGACCTTGCTGAAGTCCAGATCCGGCGTGTAGCGCGCGAGCACGTAGTCGGCGCTGTCGCCGCCTGCCTTGAAGCGCGCCAACCTGAGCGGCGGCGGCTGGTCGCCGAGCCGCGCTTCGAGCTGGAAGTCGGCACGCGGCGTGTAGCCGGAGCGGCGCATCGTGACGAGTCGCCCACCCTGCTCGATGCGCGCATCGGCGAGCGTGGCGATCTTCATCTTCTTCCCCGCGTCGCCCAGGTCCACCGACAGCGAGAACTCGCCGATGCGCACCGGCTCGCCGGAGCCCATCGGGTAGATGTATTCGAGCGTGCCGCCCGTGTCGGGGCTGAGCTCGATGTAGCGCAGCACAACGCGGCGCTTGCCGCCCGCCGGCACCGGGTAGATGCGTGCGCGGTAGGTGTGGCTGTCGACCCACTCCAGGATGGCCGGCGCGTGGCCCGTGGCCTTGGCCTGCGTGTACTGCGTTGCCGCCTGGTGGCGCTCGGTGAACTCGCCGTTGACCAGCACACCGTTGGTCTCGACCGCGAACCCCGTCACGCTGGCGTGCGACGGAACCGTGAACCAGTACCAGCCCTCCACGTCGCGCTCGCCGGGATTGAAGAAGGTCTGGTCGACCTCGGTCTCGGCCAGCCCATCGCGCACGACGGCCTTGACGACCTGGCGGCTGATCTCGAGCCGGCGCGCCTGGTGGCCGCGCGGCGCGCCGGTGTCGACGCCGTAGATGGTGCCGCTGCCGGCACCGGGGATGCCGTTGCCGGAGCGGTAGTCGGCCATGCCGCCGGTCCAGTCGTCCCAGAACGACAGCGCAGCGACCTTGGGTGCGGCGGCGCCCTTCACCGTCGCCTGCTCGCCGGCGTTGACCTCGACGCGGCCGCCCTTGGACGTGACGATGGCCATGCCCCGCGCCACATACACGACGGTCGCGCCGGCACTCTGCTTGATGGAAAGCCCGGCGTCGGCGGCGGACACCGCGACATCGCCCACGCGATGCACCAGTGGCTTGCGGTCGTTCGGGGGCGCGTCGAGCCAATACTCGCCCTTGTCGAGCGTCACCGAGTCGGCGCCGAGCTTCACCACGCTCTCGTCGCGCAGGAAGATGGTCGAGCCGTCGGGCAGTCGCACCAATGCGCGGGCGCCCTTGCCGGTCGACAGCTTGGCGTTGGCGAGCAGCGGAGTGCCGCTGACGGCGTGCTGCGCGCCCTTGCCCATGTCGAGCGACACGTCACCGGCGGCCAGCTCCAACCGTGCCTGGATCGCCGGCGCTTCGATCGGAGGCGTCGGGCGCGTCGCGACGTAGGCCACGACCACGCCGCACATCGCCAACACCATCATTCCGAGCATCCAGCGCAACCATCTGCGCGACTTGCTTTTGCCCGCCGTCGTTTCCGTCATGTCATCCTCCGCCTGTCCGACTCGCACGCGCTCTATTCCTTGGGCGCCAGAGCGCACGCGTGTCTCCCCTTTCGAGTACCCGCTCGCTCTGGATGTTCCGCCGAAAGTGCCTGCGACCGCAAGTGAGCGCTGACGCGCGTCACGCGGCGCCCGCACCCCCACAATCGGGCGCGGCGCCGCGTCTTGCAGCTTGTCGGTGCTACGGCGCTAGCGTGCGAGATCGAACGCATCGGCGGCGTTCTGGCGGACCTGGGCCTTGCCGGCGCGCGACTTCGCGGGAGCGGGCGCCGCCGCTGCAGCTGGCGCCGCAAAGCCATGCTCCGCCTGCCCAAGCACAGCGGCCTGGCGCTCGAAGTCCGCGGCCACTTCCTTCTTGCGTGGCTTCGGAGCCGCCTTTTCCGCCACGGCGCGATGGTGGCGCACGGCATCCAGGCGCTTGGCCAGCTTGCGCTTCGCCTCCTCGGCATTGCCCGAAGCAAACAGCTGGTTTGCCTCGCGCAGCGTGGAAGCCGTCTCGCTGCGCTCGAAGCGACCCTGCACCAGCGGATCCATCGGCGAGGCCTGCGACGGATCGTCGACCAGCAGCGTGGCCAGGCTGCCGTGGCAACTGCCCGGCGCGCGCGCGTCGAGATCGTCGTAGTCGAGCGTCACGTCGGCGATCGCGCGCTCGCCGGCCGCGCCGCGCGGCACGTGCACGCGCACCAACAGCGTCTTGGTGTCGCCGGCTGCAAAGCTGCCCATCGGCACCACGACGCGATTGCCATCGCGGCGGAAGCTGCGGTCGAACACCTGCTCGACCTCGACCCCGGGGGCAAGCGACAGCGTCAGATTGGTATCCTTGGCCACGGTGTGCACCAGTGACGAGAGCTCCTGGTCGAACACGCGTGGCAGTCCGGACGGATTTTCCACGAAGTAGTGCGCGCCGTTCGATTCCTGGGCCAGCGCGGTCATGACGCGCTCGTTGTAGTCGACATCCACGCCGATCGTGCTGATGGCCGCGCCCAGACTCCGCACCGTCGAAGCGATGCGACGGAAGCCTGCGACGTTGCGTACGCCCGCGGTCGCTTCGCCGTCACTCAGAAGCAGCATCCGCTCGACCATGCCGCTCCTTCGCTTCAGCATGTCCATGCCAGCATCGATGCCGCACGAGATGCAGGTGTCGCCGCGCGCATCCAGACCGCTGACCGCAGCGATGGCCCGCTCGCGCGACGAGGCGTCGATGGTCGTGGACGGGACCAGCGTCTCGGTCGTCGTGTTGTAGGCGATAACGCTCACCACATCGCCATCGCGCAAGCGCCGGATCATACCCTGTGCCGCCGCAACGGCATTCTGCAGCCGCTTGCCCTTCATGGAACCGGAGCGATCGATCACGATCGCCAGCTCGAGCGGCGATGGCGTCGTGGCCGCGCTGTCGGCCGCGGCCTTGACCGAGACCGAGATGAACGTCTGGTTGTCCTGATTGGCGGCGAGGCGCGCGTTGCCCAGCCGGCCTTCCATCATCAATGTCCTGCCGGCGGTGAAGCGCGCGTGGTCGACCACCAGCGGCCCTGGGCCGGCAATGGTCGCGAGCGTGGTCGGCTCGGGCTTCACGCTCGCGCCCTTCGGCGTGAGCGACCACACCGTCAGGCTCGTCAGCATCATTCCCGCCGCCGCCAGGATACCTACACTCCGGACCTTCATCTCGTCGCTCCCCGGGACACGCCCGCCGGACTCCATCCAAACGAAAGTCGCCCCCGGGCCTTACACACCGGAGCGCGCTTCTGGTTGTACGCGCGGCCCCACCAGTCGATCTCCCGGGCCGGAGATTATGGCAATTTGTCTATGATTACCGGCGGCTGTCCGCAGAAGCGCGGCTAGCGACGGCGGCGCTTCTTCGGCGGATCGACCACGTGCACGTCGCTCTCCAGGTCGCCCTGCACGCGGCGGTGCAGCGTGTGTGGGGCCTTTTCCAGCTGCTGGCGGATCGCGGAAAGCGGCCGATCGGGGATGCCGAGATGGCAGACCGGCTCGCCCGGACGGATGACGGGCAGCGTGGTCATGCCGAGCACGATCCCGCTCACCGGCGCGCGCACGGCCGGGCTCTCGTCACGGAAGAAGCCGTCGCAGGTCGCCAGCGCCGTGCCCTCGTCGACGAGCGCGCCGGGAGCGACGTGGAACCTGAGCAGCCCACCCCACTGCGAACGCACCCAGCGGCTGTGCTCGATCGTGGTCTGGTAGGCGGGGCGCCCAGGGCGCACGCTCACCATGCCCAGGTGCGACAGCACGCTGCGAACGCCGCGCACGCCGAGCTCGACAACGCCCGGCTCGATCTTCAGCGCCTCGCCGGCTTCGACGTTGATGGTCGGTACGCCGTGCTCGCACGCAACCTGCCGGAGCGAGTGGTCGTCGCCCTTCTTGTCGACGATGACCTCGCAGCCGAACCAGCGCGCCAGCTTTGCGACCTCGGGACGCGACAGCTCGGCGCGCACATGCGGAAAATTGGTACGCCCGTGGGCGGCGGTATGCAGATCGATGCCGTAGTCGGAACGCTGGATGACCTCGGTGAAGATGGCGTGGGCCAAGCGGAACGCGAGGCTGCCGGACGGGTCGCCGGGGAAGCTCCGGTTCAGATCGCGGCGGTCGGGCAGGTAGCGGCTGTGTCGCTCGAAACCGAACACGTTGACCACCGGCACCAGGATCACTGTGCCCGCTTCGAGCTCGACATCCGGAAACATCAGCGAACGGATGATGCCGGTTCCGTTGAGCTCGTCGCCATGCACGGCGCCGGTGACGAAGACGCGCGGACCCTTGCGCCGGCCGCGCACCACGCGCACCGGCACGCTGACCGGGACGCCCATGGACGTTTCGCTGACCTTCAGGGCGATGTCCCGCGTCTCGCCGCGCCTGACGCGGCTGTCGCCGATGACGAACGGCTCGCGCTCGCTCATGACGAGGCGCTCGAGCTCTTCCCGGACGGGCTCTTCTTCTTGCGCCGCTTGCGTCCGACGGTAGGAATCAGCCCCTTGAGCGTGATCAGCTTGCCAAAGCAAAGCAAGACGTCGCCCGGCAGGATCTCGCTGTCGCCGCGCGGGTTCGGCAGCACCACGCTACCGCGGGTGATGCTCAGCACCTGCACGTCGCGATCGCGCAGGCCGGACTCGCGAAGCGTGACGCGCGAAAGCTCCGAGCTTTTCACGATCGGAAACTCGGCGACCCCGTAGCCGCTCTTGTAGGTCAGCCGCTGGCGCAGATCGAGATCGGGGAACAACACGTGCTCCTCGAGCAGTCCCACGATGCTGTCCGCGACATCGACGCCGGTTGTGGTCTCGATGCCTTCGAGCCCGGGTGACGAGTTCACTTCCATGATCTGCGGGCCATCGGCACCTTCCAGCATGTCCACACCGGCAACGCGCAGGCCCATGATCTGCGCGGCGTGGATCGCCGTGCGCTCGTAGACTGGATCGAGCTGGGCGGGTTCAGCGCGGCCGCCGCGGTGGACATTGCTGCGGAACTCCTCGCCGGTGGCCACACGCCGCATGGCCGCCACGACGCGGTCGCCCACCACGAAGGCGCGCATGTCGCGCCCTTTGCTCTCCTTCACGAATTTCTGGATGAGCACGTTCTGCTTGGCGCTCTGCAGCGTCTCGATGATGGCCTCGGCGATCTTGTTGTTGTCGGCCAGGATGACACCGATGCCCTGCGTGCCTTCGAGCAGCTTGATGATGACCGGCGCGCCGCCCACCTGTTCGATGGCCGGCAGCACGCCGCCGCGATCACGGACGAACGCGGTCGGCGGGATACCGATGTTGTGGCGGCTCAGCACCTGGCTCGAGCGCAGCTTGTCGCGCGAGACGGTGATGGCCTGCGAGGAATTGAGCGTGAACACGCCCATCTGCTCGAACTGGCGGACAACGGCCGTGCCGAAGTGCGTGATCGAGGCGCCGATACGGGGGATCACCGCGTCGTAGCGGCTGAGCCGGCGCGAGCGGTAGAACAGGTCCGGCTCGCCCATCTCGACCAGCATGCTGAAACGCAACGTGTTCAACACCTTGACCTGGTGGCCGCGACGCACACATGCCTCGCGCAGCCGTCGTGTGCTGTAGGCCCGCGGACTTCGGGACAGGATGGCGATCTTCATGGCGGCCCCACCTCAATCTGTGCCTTGCCGAGGCGGTGCGCTGCTCCGCCTCGCGCGCTTCTTCATTTTCTTCTTCTTCTTGCCCGCCCCCGCCGTCGGCTGGCCGAGGAGATAGCGCCGACCGGTGTCGACCAGAAAGTCGTGGGCCAGGGCGGAGCGACCGATCAACATCCGGAAGATCATCTTGCCGCGATCCACCAGGCTCAGCTCGATGTCCTTTTCGACGGGGCCGATACGAAGCCGCGCGTGAACGAAGATGCGCGTCTGGGCGTCGCCACTGCTCGGCTTGACGCGCCCGTGCCGCAGGATCGGTGCTTCCACGGTCACGCGACGATCGAGCTTCTTCCGATGCAGACGGACGTCGAAGCGCACGCGGCCGTGGCCGACTTCACGGATGTTCTCGACGTGCAGCGCGCTGGTGCGCGCCCCGGTGTCCATCTTGGCGCGCATGCGCGAGATGTTCCACTCCGGGATGTCGACCAGCTCCGCCCAGCCGATCACCAACGGGTCGTGGTGTTCCGCTTCCACGACCGGCCACGTTAGCGCTTCCCGGGGTAATCCGCTTGACGAATCGCCCGGCGGGCAGCCGGCTGTCGGCGGAAACGTGGTTCAGCTCGACCAACTCGGCGAGCTCGGCTTTGCCGCTTGACAGACGCCGCAGCGTCGCAGGGCGCCCCAGCCGCGTCACCGACAGCCGGCGAGGGCGGACGTGCGCGAGAGTGCAACCGGAAATGGGCGAGAGCCCGCCGAGCACGTCGTCGCGCGCGGCATCGCCGTTGCCGAGCAGCAGAAAGGCGTGGCTACCGGCCTCGAACATCGCGAACACCAGCTGCTTCTTCTCGCCAGCGATACGAGCGCGCACCAGCGCGCGTAGGCCACCGAGCCGCCGGTGCACGAGCTCGTCGTGCCGCACGTCGTCGTCGAAGAAGGCCGCGCGCGCGCCGGCAAGCGTTCGGTGACGCGTGCGGAACAGCAACAGCAGATCGCTGCCCGTAGCCCCGTATGAAAGCAGCGTGCCGTCGCCCACGCTCGATTTCCAGCCGTGCGGCAGCCGCAGCATGAAGTCGGCGTCGGGCCGCACGAAGCGCTGACCCGCGATGTAGCCGCGGCGCGGATCCTCGCCGACGACGAGTCCGTCGATGGCGGCCAGGTAGCGTGCCCGCCCGCGGAGTCCGCCGGGAAAACGAGCGGCGGACAGCGCCGCACGCGCCACGCGCGCCGACGTCGCCGGGTGATCGTCCCAGATGGACGTCGAATCCCGCTCGCCCTCAGCGCGCTCGACGTCGGCGAGCGCGGCGAGCATGCGCGCCATTGCGTGCGGGTCGTAGCCCGCACGGGCCAGGTACTCCACCGCGAGCTGGTCGGCCTCGCGCTCGTTGTCGCGCGAGCGCTCGTAGAAGTGGATCAGCTCGGCCCGACCCGGCGCGCCGAGCTGTTCTTCAAGCCAGGAGTGCTCGTCGAGCGAATGATGCGCGGCGATGTGCCCGACTTCGTGTCCCAGCACCGCGGCCAGCTCCGCTTCCGAGCCGAGCTCGGCCAGCATGCCGCGCGTGATGTACACATAGCCGCCGGGAAACGAGAACGCGTTCACGGCCGAGAGATCGAGCACACGGAAGGTCCAGCGGCACGCACCGCACGGCGTTTGCCGCGCCACGCGAGCGCCCACCCGCTGCACGTATCCGACGAGGCGGGCATCGTCGTACAGCGTGTAGCGGCGCCTGAGGGCCTCGTCGATCCTGCGGCCCAGCTTGTCCTCGTCGTGCGGCCGCGCTTGCACGGTGCGGGCTCCGGGCAGAGCAGCGTGCTTCGCGCGCGGCGGCGTGGCGCACGCGCCCAGGCCAAGCAGCACGACGAGCACGGCGTGCTTCACTTCGCCTTCTCCACCTTCAGCACCAGGTCCACCGTGTGGCGCGCGAGGTCGAGGTGCGAATCGGGCTCGACCGCGAGCGAGCCGTGACCGCGCCACAGGTGGTAGTCGCGGATGCGCTCGAGGCCAGCCAGGAAGCGCGAGCGGTCGAACACTTCGCCGGATCGGACTCCGAGCAGCTTGCGGTAGGTCGCGGCGCTCGTGAGCAGGCGACCCCGCACAGCGAGCTTTCCGAGCCGGAAGACCGGACCTTCATCGACCTGGAAGTGGACGGTCACGCGGTGGCGCGCGCGGTCCAGCACGGCGCGGGGTGCGTGGATGCGCACCGAGAGCATCCCGCGGTCGAAGTAGCTGGCCGACAAGAAGAGCCGGTCGGTCTGCAGCAGGTCCGCCCGGTAGGGACGCCCCGGCCTTTCGACCTTGCCGTCGGCGGTGTGCAGGGCCGCGCGCAGCGTGGCGTCGTCGACCCGGTGATTGCCGTCGAACACGATGCGGTCGATGAAAAAGCGCGGACCCCGGTACACGGCCACGCACAGGTCGACCGTGCTTTCATCCGGCAGGCGAGCGTGCACCGCGCCACGCGCCTCGAGATATCCAGCGGCGCGGGCCGCAGACACCAGCGACCCGACGCGACGCTGGATGCGCGCGGGATCGTACAGGTCGCCGGCATGCACACCGACACGGACCGCTCCGTCGCCGCCGTAGAAGACGCGCCCCAGCAGGCGTCGCGGCTCGAGCGCGTACACCAGCGCCGTCCCGCCGCCCTCCGCCTCGAACTCCACGCGCACATCGGAGAACGCCTCGAGCCGCCAGATGCGGCGGATGTCCGCGGCCACCACGTCAGGGTCGATGGGCTCCCCTGCTTTCTGGCGGATGGCGGCGCGGACCAGCCTTGCGGGCACGGCGCCGTTACCGCGGATGACCACGCGCGTCGCCGTCCATCCCTCCGGCACGGTCTGCTCCGGCACGTCCGACCAGTCCGGTGCGGGCAGGCCGGGGGCGGCACAGGCCAACGCACGCCGGGTTCTGTCGTCGGCCCGAGCGGTGGAATGCGCGGAAGCCGCCGGCCGCGCCGGAGCGCACGCGGCCAGCGCACCCAGCGCGATCACGGCCGGAAGTACTGCTGGATGCTGGCGTGACGGCGCAGGTCGGCTATCCATCGCTTGCGCTCCCGTTGCATGATCCGCGAAAGCTCCTTGTCGCCCTTGCCCGCGAGCGGCACACCGCGCTTCTGCATGAACGTCCACAAGAGGTCGTGTTCGAGCAACTCCGAGCGCAGCTCGGCGCGGTACTGCTCCTCGCCCACACCGGCGGCCCGGACGCGTGCCAGCAGGTCGCTTCGACTCATGGCGTTCTGCGCCGCAATCCTGTCGATGGTGTGATCGACCGCCGTCCGGTCCATGCTCAGGCCGGAGTCGCGTGCAGCGCGTGCGACGAGCCGCTCCTCGATCAAACGCGACAGCAGCTTGCGGTAGACCTTGCGGCGCGCCTCGCGGCGCCGGAATTCCGGCATGCGCGACGAGTCGTGAAGCCAAGGCGCCGCGTGCCGCCTGAGCGTCGACAGCAGGATGGGCTCGCCATCGACCACCGCAACGATGCGATCGAACACCCTCGCGCGCGACTGGGCGTGTGCGGCGCGGACCGGAAGCACGGCCAGGGTCGCCACAAGCACCGCCCAGGTTCTCATGCGCCGGAACCAAGCAAGCGATGTGCCGGCTCCCTCGGCGGTTCTGGCGCCGCCGACGGCGGACCTGTGCACCGCCGTTCATGAGGTGTGCGCCCACGGCACGCGCCCGCGCTGGGCTCAGCCCGCCACGGCGGGCCGACGCGAGGCGCGCTTGCCCTCCACCGGCAGCGTGACCAGGAACGTCGCGCCGCGCCCCGGCTGGCTCTCGACGCGGATGGACCCGCCGTGTGCCTCGGCGATGCCCTTCGCGATCGACAGCCCGAGCCCCGCGTCGGCGCTGCCGGCGCGGGCGCCCTGCCAGAAGCGATCGAACAGATGCGGCAGCTGTTCCGGCGGAATGCCCGGGCCGGTATCGGTGACGGCCAGCACCACCTGCTCGCCGGCGCGGTGCGCGTGGATCCCGACGTGCTGCCCCGGCGGAGTGAACTTCAGCCCGTTGGCGACCAGATTGCCGAGCAGCTGCAGCAACCTCACGCGGTCGACGAACGCTTCGGTGACGTCGGTGTCGACGGTAGACCACAGCTCGATCGATCGCTCCTCGGCCTCGGGCCTGGCCAGGGCGATCGCCTCGTCGATGATCTCTCCGACCAGCTCCGGCTGCGGATCGACGGCGAACGTGCCCGAGTCGAGCTTGGCTGCCAGCAGCAGATCGCCGATGAGCTGGTTGGCGAGCAAGGTAGCATCGAGGATGGTGCGCGGCCCCGGAACGTCCGGGTGGCGCCGTTCGATGAGCTTCGCTGTCAGCGCAATGCCATTGAGCGGGCTGCGCAGGTCGTGCGAGACGACGCCGAGCACCTCGTCACGCAGCCGCCGCGCTTCGATCGCTGCGGCGTAGAGCCTGGCGTTGTCGATGGCCGCGGCCGCGCGATCGGCAAGGCTTTCGCCGAGGCCCAGGTCCGCGTCGTCGAAAGCGTCGCGCCCCGCGCGTCGGAGCAACACCAGCACACCGATGGCGCGTTCGCGTGCGACCAGTGGCACCAGCAGGAGCGAACACGGAGCGGACGCGCGCTCCGGCCCCTCCACGGACGCCACATCGAACCATTCGGCCGGGGGCACCCGGACGTGCTCCGACCTGCGCGACGAAAGGACGCGACCGAGCGCCTGGCGCCAGGGTTCGCGGTCGAGCAGCCCGCGCACCTCGGCCGTGCCAGCCCCCGAGCCGCCACGCAACGGGGTCTCGGCACCTTCTTCGGGAACGAGATCCACGACGCAGGCATCGGCAAACCCTGGAACCAGCAGTCTGGCGAAGTCTCCGGGGAGGGTCGCCACGTCGAGCGACGCGACGAGCAGCCTGCCGGCATCCGCCAGCAGAGCGACGGCCTGCTCGGCGCGCTTGCGACTGCCCAGGTCGTCGATGTGCATGCTGGTGCGCTCGGCGCCTGTCGCATCGCGGAAGATCGCCGACGAGACCATCGCCGGGAATCGCCTGCCGCCTTTCCTGAGACCGGTGAGCTCGCCCCGGAAGTAGCCATCGCGCCGGCGGACTTCCAGGAACTGATTGGCGCGCGGATCGGACATGTCGACCAGCAGCGCACGGCCGCCCGCGCAGATTTCCTCTTCCGTCATCTCGAACATCCGGCACGCGGCGGGGTTCGCCGCCAGGATCCCGCCCGCGGGCGCAGTGAGCAACAGAGCGCTCGGCGAGTGCTCGAAGAGCGCACGGTGGCGCGCTTCGCTGTCCTTGAGCGCGTCCTCGGCGACCTTCTGCTCCGTAACGTCGCGGAAGTAGACAGTGAGCCCGGCCTCGGACGGATACGCGCGAAAGGCGACCCAGCGGTGGCGCACCGGCGTGAACACCATGAACTCGTGCGGCGAGCTGCCGGCGGCAGCCCGCAGCAGTTCCCTCTCGGTCTCGGTGCCGGCGGTGGCCGGAAACGCTTCGAGCAGCTTGCGCCCGAGCAACTCCTCGCGCGTCTGGCCGAAATGCCGTTCGGCGCTCCGGTTCAGGTAGGTGATCCGCCAGTCCCGGTCGTACACGACGATGCTGTCGGTGATGCGTTCCAGCGCGTCCACCAACGCCTGCCCGGTTGTGCGGTCTATTTCGTTGGATCCCCCGCCCATCGATCTCTGATCATGGCTCCGCCGCTCCGCCCCGACAACCTCCAACCGGCGACCTATCCGCCTGGTCCAGGCCTGCTGATCCCGGCCCTGTCCAGCAGGGACCAGGGCAAGATCGCGCCGATCAACACCAGCAGCACATCCCACTGCAGGCGCTGCTGGCCGCGCGGCGAGCGCAGGCCGATCTCCTTGCCCACCTCCACCACCTCGCTCTCCAGCTCCAGCTCGATCCGGCCCGCCTCCACCAGCCGCCGGATCTCGTCGATATTGCGCTGCTTGCCCCGACGGTGCTCGCTGCCGCGGTAGCTGATCGTGATCCGGGTGCCCGGTTGCTGGGCAAGCGCGATGGCGGCCTCCATCGCCGAATCGCCGAGCCCGACGATGACGACGCGCTGGCCGGCCAGGCTGCGCGCGTCGGCCAGGTGGTAGAAGACGCGGTTCCCGGCGCTCTCCGGGATCTCGACGTCCAGCTTGCGCGGGCTGCCGCGGCGCCCCGTGGCGAGCAGCACGCGCCGCGCACGCAGCCGGTGTTCGCGACCTTCCGCGTCCAGCGAAACGACCGAGAACGATCGCCGGGTTCCCTCGCCGGTGGCATCCACGGCGGTGACGCGCCTGCCCTCGGTGATAGGCAGCTTCTCGCGCCGTACGATGCGCAGCCAGCGGCCCAAGAGCTCCTCCTTGGTACTCTCCTCGAGCCAGAGGTCGCCCACCCGCGGCATGCCGAGCGGCTGATCGAACACCAGCTTCCCCCGCGGAAAGCTACGGATGCTGGCCGCCACGCTGCTCTGCTCGAGAACAGCGAAGTCGAGCCGCTGCTGCTTGGCTTCCAGTGCGGCGGAGATGCCGGCCGGCCCTGCTCCGACGATGACCAGATCGAGCAGGGCGCTGTCCCGCGTCCGTTCCAGCGAGCTCGCGATTCCCCGCACCGCGTGTGCGCCCTGGTTGATGGCGTTCCTGATCAGCGGCAGCCCGGTCAGGTCGCCCGCCAGGTACAGCCCCGCGGCATCGAGCGACTCCAGCGTGTCGTCGACGCGCGGGCGGTCCTCTCGCGGCTCGCCCGATCGCACCACCAGCGAGCCGTTCGGACACACCTGCTCGCACAGGGTGAGGCCGCAGCAGGCGTCGGGGCGCACGACCGTGGCGGTGTAGCGCTGGATCTCGATCACGTCGTAGGGACAGACATCGACGCAGGCGTGGCAGCCGAGGCAGGTCGCGGTGTCGATCTGCGGCAGCCGCACGACGTCGGCCGCGAGCGCCACCGGCTGCTTTCCACCACGAACATCGCGGCGGCGCCGGCGCGCCAGCGTACGCTCGATACCGAGCGCGAGCAGCGCAGCGAGCAGCCCGGCACCGAGCCAACCGGCAGGACCGGCCATGCCCGCCCGGTCCAGCGTATCGGGGCGCGCCACCAACGCCCGCGCCCGCTGCCACGCCGCGTCGCGCCCAGCCGGCTTCGCCGCCATGCGCGGGCCGCCGTGACCGGCTTCGGCGGCGAGACGGTGTTCGTCGAAGCACACGTCGACGCGCTCACGCCCCTCGCCGACCAGGCACGCCGCGACGGGATCGGTCGGCGCGCGCAGGTCGTGACACTGCGCGCACGCCGAAGCGTTCACCAGCGGAACGTACACGGCGCGCGCCGTCGCCGGCCCCGGCGTTCCCGAAAGCGCACGCTGCCAGCCGCTGCCGTAGCGCAGCACCTTGCCCCCCGGAAGCAGCGCCAGCCCCTCGTTGTCGCGATGGATGACGTGGCAACCCGCACAACCCAGCTTGCCCCGCCGCGCGAGCCGGCGATGGGCCGCCCGGGTGGACGGATGCGCGCCGTGACAGTGCACGCACGCGTGATCGGCACGCGCCTCGGAGTGGCACGCCGCACACGAGAGCCCGGCGAGCCGGTGTGGGCGCGACAGCGGCCCCGGCGAGCGCAATCCAGCCACGCCCGTGCTCGCCGCAATCGCGACCACGCACACGACGGCGGCCAGCGCCAGCGCAACCAGAAGACCCCGGAAGCGGGACACGTCGCTGCTCTCCTCGGCGCGCGGCGCGCTGCGGCGCCGAGGCGCGGGGCCAGAGCGGAGCGAGACCAGCGGCGAGTCGCGATCGCTCATCGCCCGAGCACTCCCACGACGTGCAGGACCAGGAGCACAGCGACCAGCCCGCCGAACAGCAGGTGCAGCGGCAGCAAGCCGCGCAGGAGCGCAGTCAGCGCGCGCCGCGCCGGCAGCGCCCTCAGCTCGACCACGGCAGCCAGGGCGTCGTCCAGCCCATCCAGACGCTCGGCGCCGCGCCCTTCCAGCATGTCATCGATGCGCTGGCGGAGCCGCGACTGCTCCTGCTGCAGGCTGCGTCCGGACACGACCAGCGCGAGCGCGCCGAGCGGCCGGCGCGAGTACGGCAGGAGCGCACGCTCGACGATCGCCTTCAGCAGCTCGCTCCGACCGCTGGCAGCGCGGTGCAGTCGCACGAGCAGCGCCTCGCGCTCCCGGGCGAAGTCCTCCGGCAGCGCGCCGCGACGCTCGATGCGCGACAGCCGCCCCGGCACCGCGCGGTAGAACAGCGCCCCTGCCCCGCCCAGTAGCGCGGCGAGCCAGAACCCCAGGTTCAGCGCACCGGCGACGTTCGGCGGAAAGGCCAGACCCGCGTGCAGCAGCACCGCGGCCATCGCGACCAGCCCGATCGCCACGTGCAGCGTTGCGTGCGGACGCACCCGGGAGCGCTGCGCGAGACCCGCGTCGACATCGCCTGCGGCCCGGCGCGCGGCGCTGGGCTGCTCCCGCGCACGCAGCCAGTAGCGGACGCCGCGCTTGGGCAGCACGTACGCGCCCAGCGCCAGACACAGAAGCCCCGCGAACGATCCACTCGCCAACGCGGGCGCCCTGAAGCCCCCCGTCCAGAGCGCGAGTGCAAGCCCAGCCAGACCCATGGCGGTGGCGGCGCCGGCGCCCAGCGCGCTGCCCAGCCAGCGGGGCCCGTCCCGCACAAGCGCCCGGTGCCCTGGCGTGCCGAGCAGCCGCCGCACCTCGGCAAAGTCCTGCGCAGGCTCGAGCCGGAAGATGGACTCCGTAGGACACGCCGCCACGCACGCCGGCGCCTCGTAGCCCCGGCACAGGTCGCACTTGACGGCCACGTCCGCCGACAGCGAGCCGGCATCCGGCCGCTCTGCCATGCGGATGTTCTCCCAGGGGCACGCCTTTGCGCAGGCGCCGCAGCCGGTGCACAGCTCGTCGCGGATGAACACCTCACCGCGCGGGTCGCGACCGATCGCGCCCGTCGGGCAGTCGATCATGCACGCCGGGTTCTTGCAGTGCTGACACGAATTGGGCAAAAGCAGGCTGTGCGCGCTCTCGCCATCGAGCGTCGTCACGACCTTGTCGCCGCGACGCACCAGCCGCGCCACGCCGTACAGCTCGGCGCAGACCCAGGAACAATGCCCGCAGCGCACACAGCTCCGCTGGTCGATCGCGAGCAGCGAGCGCGCCATCTGCATGCGGTACAGATCGCGGAACACGTGCTGGGTGCTGCCCTGGGCCGCACCCTGGGCGACGTCCTGCTGCAGTGCCTGACGCTCGGCGGCGATGCGCCGCATCCGCCCGAGGAGCCCGGGGTTGCGGTCGGCGAGCGAGCGCAGCGCGGCGGCGGGGAGCCTCAGACAGCGGCACTCGCCCAGCGCCACAGCCGTCATCGCGCGGCGTCCGTCGCCCAGCAGATCCGTATCCCCGAAGAAGTCGCCCCGGGAGAGATACGCCCTCACCTGGATGCGGCCCGCGTCCGCGGTCGACAGCTGGACCAGCCCGTCGGTGACGAGGTAGCAGTCGCGGGCCGCATCGCCTTCGACGAAGATGCGCTCGGCGCGCTGGAAGCGGGCCCGCTGCACCGCGTCGAGCAGCAGCTCGCGGTCGCCCTCTTCGAGATCGCGCGACAGCGCTAGCGTCGCCAGCAGATCGCGCGTGGCGGAGCGGCGCAGCGCCCGCTCCTCGCGCTCGACCAGCGCGGAGGCGCCGCTCTGTTCGGCGAGCCGCTGGAACACGGCAAAGGGCACCTCCGCCAGCTCGGTCGCTTCGACGGCGCGGGCGCGCGCTCGCCGTGCTCCCCCCAGCGCCGCATCCTCGCCGAAGGTGTCGCCGCGCCGCGCCGTACGCACGATGCTGCGCTGCTCGTCGCCGCGCCGGATCGCCTCGAGTGCCACCTCGCCGCGCACCACGACGTAGAAAGCGTCGGAGGCGTCGCCTTCGTCGAAAACGCGCTCGCCCGCTGCGACTTCCAGCAGACGCCCGGCGCGCGCAAGCCCGGCCCTGCCGCGCGCGTCGAGCCCGCGGAGCACCGGCGCATCGAACACCGGCGACGGCCAGGCCGCGGACTCGCTCACCGCACCACCGCGCGCACCCGGCGAAGCTCGACGACCTCGAGCCGGTCGAGCGCTGCGTCGGTGATGAGCGGCCCGCTGGGCCTGAGCCCGCGCGCTGCCTGGCGCGCCTCGTAGCTCGCGAACGCGCGGATCAGGTACGGCGGGAAGGCCCGGAACAGGAGCTCCGCCTCGATCCTGAACGGCGCCGTGAAGCCGCGCGCCGACAGCTCGTAGGTGTAGGTCACCGGCGTCCGCGGCGCGAGCGAGCGCGTGTCGATGATGGCGTCCGGGCCCCGGACCGCGCCACGCATGGCGTCGAGCGCACCGACCGGAAAGTAGGTCTCGAACAGCGCGTTCTGCCCGGACAGATTCGAGCCGCACTCGCCGGTGTCGATGTCGTAGCTGCCGTCGGCGTAGCGATCGGCGCGCGCCGTGTCCTGCCCCGGCAGCGGCTGGCAGCGGCCGTCGAAGTCGATGCGCCCGATGCACACCACGCAGCGCAGAAAGCCGTTCTGGAAGTTGACCAGCCCGCGACCGCGGAAGTGCGTGCCGCCGAACTCCGGCGACGGGTTCCAGCGCGGCACGTCCGAGCCGTCGGCCACATCCGCGCCGAACAATCCCTGCGGGCGACCGAGCCCATCGCTGAACCGGTCGGACGTGTTGACGCGCAGGAAGCGCTTGTCGTGCAGATCCTCGTCTGGGCGCTCGACGCGACCCACTTCGTACACGAGCCTGCCGCGCGCATCGGTGACGCGCAGATGCACCCACAGCTCGCGCTCCTGGCTGAAGCCTGCCGGCACGCGATGTCCGGCGCCGACGTTCTCGACCAGCACCGGGATCTCGAGCGTCGCATTGCGCTCGGCGGGGCGATCGATCTCGAAGCGCAGCGCCGCACCGAGCAGGAGGTCGCGCCGCTGGCGCGCGCCGAGCGGGATACCGGCTGCGTCGGTCTCCGGTTCGTCGATCAGGTCGCGCCCGAACGACGGCGTCAGCGGGATGTCGACGCCGGAGAAGTAGTGCGGCGACACACGCGCCTGGTGCGCGGACGCCGTGGCGACGAAGCCCAGCGCCCGGGTGCCAGGCGCGCGCGGCTCGAAGTGCGTCCCCGCCGGACACGCCTGGTCCAGAGCCGTCGGCGTCGACGCGAAGACTTCGCGAGCGCGGTCCGCCGGCTCGCGTGTCGCCGCGCCTTTCACGCACACGCCCGGGTACTGGCTCATGTGGCAGCCCTGGCAGCTCGCCGGGCGCCTGCCCTGGGCGCGCTCTCCGGCGGCGTAGTTCCGCCACTCGCTGTAGGCGTTGCGCAGCCGCTTGAAGTGCTCGCCCTTGCGCGCACCCAGCACGTCCGTACCGAACAGCCGCACATCGTGACACGCGCCGCAGAAGCGGCTCGAAGAGAGGTACCCGATGGCAGCGTGATCCGGTGCGGCGTGGGGATGGTTTCCCAGCAGCTCGGATGGATCCAGCGAGTATCCGCTGTTCGAGATGCCGAACACGCCGCGCGCATCCTCGGGGCGCATCTTGAAGATGCGACCGGTGCGCGGCGAGGTCCAGGTCGGGTTCCCCTCGTACCCCGCGCGCGCATTGCCGGGATGCACGGGGCCGGCCACCTGGTGGCAGAAGCCACAGCCGATGCCCTCCATCGTGCTTGCAGGCAATAGATCGCGTAGCGGAAGCCGGCTTGTCGTTCGCGCGTCGAGCGCGTCCCACGCAGGCAGCGACGCCTGCAGATTCTCGCGGGGTGCGTGGCAGTTCACACACCACAGCTGTCCGCCCGAGCCGGTGATGGGCAGCCCGGAAACGCGGTCGCGACACGCCGTGCGCGGGTCGGCGCTGCGCAGGATGCCCGCACCGTCCGGGCAGTCGTTGCTGCGCCCCACCTGCTCCTCCACGAGCATCTCCAGCGCCTGGAACATCGGGCTCTTGACCGAGTGGGCCATCACCGATCGCTTCCACTCGGCAGCCTGGCGGCTGTGGCAGGTCTCGCAGTTGCCGGCGGTGGTCGTCCGCTCCGTGAGCGCCGCGCGCCGCTGATGCGGCGGCGCCGGCGCCCCGGGCACCAGGCTGATGGCGACGAGCGCCAGCACCAGACCCAGAGCGAGCGGAGCCAGGGCGCGGAGCCATCTGCGCGCGCGGCTCCGCGCCGACACGTGCTCCACCTTGCCTGGGGGAGCCTCGTCGGAATGCGGCGTCGGCGTCGCGACGGGCAGCGGCGTGCGCCCGGCGCGCGGCGGCGCGCGCTCCGGCGGCCCGGACTTGTCGGCGAGGAAGCGACCCAGCGCCTCGACGATCTCCGCGGCGCTTCCGGGCCGCCGCTCCGGAACTGGATCGAGCAGCCCGAGACACAGGCTCTGCAGCCCTGGCGGCAGCTCCGCGGCGATCGCGTCCGGGAGCGGCGGCGCGCCACGACGCTGCTCCTCCAGCCCTAGCCGGAGCCCTTTGGCCAGAAACGGATGCTCACCCGACAGCAGCCGGTACAGGATCAGGCCCAGCACGTAGCGGTTGGCCGCGTTGTTCCACGCCGCACCGGCCACCTGCTCCGGGGGACTCCAGCGCGGCGACGGCTCGGCGGGTGGCGGCGCACCGACCAGATCCCGCACCAGCGCGTCGGCGCGCAGGGTCGCAGCGCCGCCGGCGAGCCGCACTGCGCCGGGCGCGAGCGGCGCCGGGAACAGCGCCTGCGCTTCGCAGCCTTCGAGTACCTCCGCTATCGAGAGCGCCACGGCGGCAGCGTCGCGCCACGGCGTCGGCCCCTGCCCCCGGAGCTCGTCCCCCAGCATTGGCGACGCCGCCTCGCGCACCAGCCACGGCCCGTCGTCGTCCTCGCCCGCCACGACGAAGCCAGCCACACCGATCGCTGCGAGTCTTCCCAGCCGCACGCCCACCGCACGCGCATCCGGCGGCAGGCGCCATAGCTCGCGCCCGTCCGCGAGCGCCCAGCGCGCTGCGCGTCCCAGCCGTTCGAGCTCTTCGCCCGCGACGAAACCCTCGTCGGCGGGCGAGGCCCGTTTCACCGGTTGTCTCCGGCGCGGACAGAATCGTCGAACGCGGCCCCCGCGGCGCCGGATAGCGGCGCGCCTCCCGGCGGCTCGGCGATCTCGAGCGCCGAGCCGCCCGGCGCACTCGCCGACGACCCGCTGTGCGAGCGCACCAGCCAGGTGACCGTGCCGGCCAGCAGCGACAGCGCCACCACGATTGCCACGCCGGTGCGCGTCGGGATCTCGCGCGGCGCGGTTGCGCGCTCGACCAGCGCCACCGTGTCGGCGCGCGGCCGCTCGCCGGACGTGCGCGAGTCGCGCGGCTTGTCCGACGCCGGCTCCCGCTCGCTCGACCGCGGCGCGTCGGACGACTCCGCTTCCACTTCAGCGCGCTTGTGTCCCGAGCGCGGCTTCGGAGCCGACGCTTCCGCGGGAGCGAACGGCTCGAGCTCGTGCAGCACATCCTCGGCCGTCGCGGGGCGATCGTCCGGTGACTTCTCCAGCAGCTCGAACAAGAGCCGCTCTACACCCCGCGGCAGCCCCCGCCGCACCTCTTCGGGCAGCGGCGGCGGCGCCTCCGTGCACTGCTTGTTCAGAAGCTCGCGCGGCGACGCCGACTCGAACGGCGGCCTGCCCGCGAGCATCTCGTACAGCACGAGCCCCAGACAGTACAGGTCCGACCGCCCATCGATATTGCCCGCGTCGATCTGCTCCGGGCTCATGTACGACAGCGTGCCCACGCTCTGCGTCGTGGTGCGCGACAGCTCCTGCAGCACCTTCGCGATGCCGAAGTCCATCACCTTCACGCCGCCCCCCTCGCGGATCATCACGTTCTCGGGCTTCAGGTCGCGGTGCACGATGGGCGGATCCTGCCGGTGCGCCACGGCCAGCGCCGAGGCGATCTGCGCGGCGATGCCCACGGCCGAGCTCCACTCGAGCGGCCCGTCTTCCGTCAGCAGGTCGCGCAGCGTGCGCCCCTCGAGGAACTCCAGCGCCATCACCAGCTGGTCGTCCACCTCGCTGCACGACAGGCAACGCACCACATTGGGGTGATCGAGGTGGGCGAGGATGGTCATCTCGTTCAGGAACAGCCGCCGCCCTTGCTCGGAGCGCGACAGCTCCTGACGCAGCACCTTCAGCGCCACGCGCCGGTGACTGAGGCGCTCCTCCGCCTCGTACACCTTGCCCATGCCGCCCTCGCCCACCAGCCGCCGCACCAGGTATTCGCCGAGCCGATCCATCTCCCCGTCTTCTACGGACGGGGGGCGCAAATGACTTGCCCGGCGTGGAAGATGGCGTCCAACCACGCGGGATCGCTGGATATGTGCTCGCGCGCGGGCGGACCGCACAGCCCCGGGCCACCGGGGCACGGCCTAGCCGTGCCGCGCGATGACGACGCCCATCGAGATCACGCAGACGAGCTGGATCAGGAAGAACGTGAAGCGGACGTTCACGGCGCTCACGCTGCCGGAGCTGATGTGCACGCTGCTCTGCACCACCCGCGCCAGGAGCACCGCCAGCGCGAGCATGTCGAAGGCCGGGTTGTGCACGCCGATGACCGTGCCGACCAGCACCACGCTGGCGAAGATCGGCAGATTCTCCACGCAGTTCATGTGAGCGCGCATGGTGCGCCGGTAGCGCGCGCTGCCGTGCGGTTCGTCCGCCTTGAAGGCGTTGGACTTCGCGCGGCCGGCAAGCACCGCGCCCACGCGCGGCCCGCCGATCCCGACGATCACCAGCGCGAGCGTCCAACCCGCAAATCCGAGCAGAGACCACAAGGCCGTTGTCATTGGAGCTAGGTAGCACGGCGCGGGTCCCTCGCAGCCGCGGAGCCGCTCTGATATACGTGGCGCGAGGGCCTATGCGACGTTTCCTGGCGTCTTCCGGATATGCGATCTGTGTCGTGGCACTGGCGCTGGGCGGCTGCAGCTCGGGCGGCTCGTCCAACAAGGCCAGCGGCACAGGCGGCTCGGGCGCAGGCGGCGCAGCCGGCGCGGGCGGCAGCGCGCAGGGCGGAGCCGGCGGCAGCGGCGGCGCGCCCAGCCCCTATGCCCAGTTCGCCAAGCTGGCGGACAACGCAACCGGCGTTGCCTTCGGCAAGGACAAGAACGGCAGCGAGGTGCTGTTCGTCAGCCTCGGCGCATCCAACCAGGTGGTGAAGGTCACCGACAAGGGCGCCGTCGGCACGATCGCCAACATCCCCTCGCCCGCTGGCCTCGCCCTGCAGGCCGACGGCAGCCTGCTGGTGTGCGGCCACGCGCCGGGCGCCCAGAACGGCGTCTTGTGGAAGCTTGCTCCCGACGGCACGACGACGTCGTTCGTCACCAACACGCAGTTCAAGTCGCTGCTCGCCGTCGCGGTCGCTCCCGACGACCGCGTGGCCTTCTCGGACGCCACCAAGGTCTACGGAGTCGACAAGAACGGCACGGTCGGCAGCATCATCATCATCACCGGACAGGCCACCGACCCGAGCGCACTCGCCTTCTCCAAGGACGGTACGGAGCTGTACGTCGGCTCGGGCGACAATGGCGACGTGTGGTCGGTGCCGCGCAGCCCCGCCATGGGCAACTACGGCGGCACCGTCAAGCAGCTGAGCGGCGGGCAGGGCGGGCTGAGCGCACTGATCGTGCTCCAGAACACCGATCTCGTCTCTCTCTCGAGCGGCGGCGTGTACCGAATGAAGCGCGACGGCAGCGCACGCACCGCCGTCGCCGCGCCCACCGGCCTCACCGCCCCCATCGGCGCCGCCCGCGGCGTCGGCAGCTTCGGCGACTTCCTCTACCTCGGCAACGCCAAGGCCATCGAGCGGGTGCCCTTCAGCGACCCCGCGCTCGCGCTGCCCGTCCGCTGAGCAGCCGCAGATCCCGACGTCACGCAGCGTCGCTTCGCTCGCGGAGCGCTCCCCTCCCGTGGCGCGCGCAGGCGCGGAAGCGCCGAGCACGACACCGGGGAGGGGCCGCCGCGCGCAGCCGCAGGCGAGCACGGCGGGGGGGTGGGCAGCCCTCCCGAACTGCCCTCTTTCCGGGCATTTCCACCCCCAAGCCGCAACTTGCCCCCGAAAATGCCCGCCCCAAGTGGGGTGCCCCGCGCGTTGGGCCGTCCCATCACGGCGCGCCGCGCTGGCGCGCGGCGCGGGCCTCCAAACCCGGCCGCTTCGCGCCCGGCCGGGGGCCCAACGCCATCCCGCGGCCCGGCCCGCGCGCCGGGTCCCGCGCGACAACCGCGACGCGGCGCGGGGAGATCGGCTAGGAATGGCGCGTGCCGGACAATTTCCCGACGCTCGAGGTGGCGGCCGCACTGGGCCTGATCATCGCGCTGCTTCGCACCATCCGCGTGCTGCGCTCACTGGTGAAGATCCCGCAGGTCAACCGCGCGCTGACGGCGCTGCTCGACAAGGGCGACCGCGACGCGGCGCTGAAGCTGTGCACGGAAGACGACGCCGCTGCGTTCCTGCAGATGGCGCGGCGCGTGCTGGTCGAGATGCGCCAGCACGGCGCAGGCGAAGCCGAGGAAACGCTGCGCCAGCAACTGAGGCAGGCGTTCGACCGCGAATACGAGTCGCAGGCCGAGCGCATCCAGAGCGGGCGGGCGCGCGACACGGTCGCGCTGGCGGTGCTGCTCGGCGCGATCGCCTATGCCGCGGTGGCCAAGCTCGGTGTGGGTGTCGTGTTCTTCGCGCTGTGCGGCGCGGGCGCGCTGTTCCTGGCGTGGAACGTCTGGGTGCGCGGGCGCGTGCTCTCGGAGAGCCGGCAGGCCGCGGCGTCGCTGGTCGACGCAGCGGCGCGAATGGCGGCGCGCGCACCGCGGCCGGCGCGCCGCCACCGCCACACCCGCGCGCACTGCCCCGAGTGCGGCGAGGAGCTGACCCGGGCCGGCAGCGCGGAGCTGTCGCTCGACGGAAAGACCTCCGCGCTCGGCTCGCTGGTGATATGCCGCAGCTGCGGTCACGTGGAGGGCAAGCTCGCCAACCTGCCCGCGACAGAGGACGCGGCCGGACCGGAAACAGGCTAAGGCTTGCTTTGCGCGGCATGAGGCGACAAGGTCCGGGCTCGCTCGACGGGAGAAGTATGGACGCATCCGGCAGCCACGATTCCAATCGCGCCTACTACGACGCCTTCTCGGCAGGCTACGAGAAGCACCGCGGAGACAACGATCCCGGCGGCTACCACGAGATGCTCGACGAGCTGGAGGCGACGTTCGTCGAGCGCTACGGCTACGACCGCGACGTGCTGGAGGTGGGCTGCGGCACGGGCCTGGTGCTGTCGCGCATCGCGGACTTCGCGCGCTCGGCCAAGGGCGTGGATCTGTCCCCGGGCATGCTGGAAAAGGCACGCCAGCGCGGGCTCGACGTGGTGGAAGGCTCGGCAACGGAGCTGCCCTTCGACAGCGAGAGCTTCGACGTGACCTGCTCGTTCAAGGTGCTGGCGCACGTGCGCGAGATCGAGCAGGCGCTCGCCGAGATGGCGCGCGTCACGCGGCGCGGCGGCTGGATGCTGGCCGAGTTCTATAACCCGTTCAGTATCCGCAGTCTGGTCAAGCGCTATGGACCGTCGCGCCGCATTGCGCCGGACGCCAACGAGAGCCACGTCTTCACGCGCTTCGACTCGCCGCTGGCGGTGCGCCGCATGCTGCCACCAGATTGTCGCATCCTCGACTCGCGGGGCGTGCGCATCGTGACGCCGACGGCCTTTTTCATGCGCCACCCGGTCTCGCGCAACCTGTTCCGCGCAGCGGAGTGGGCACTGTGCGACTCGCCGGCGCGCGTCTTCGGGGGGTTCTGGATTGCTGCGATACAGAAGCAGGGACGATGAACCAGCGACTCCGTCCATTCCCGCCCACCCAGCGCCCGACGAAGTGGTGGCTCGAGACGCTGCGCCGGCGCGCCGAGCGCATGAACGATGAGTATCTCGATCTGTCGAAATCCGTCGAGTGGCAGAGCGACGAGGAGCGGCGCGCGGCGATCAAGTTCTTCAACGCGGCCTACCGCGCCGAGGAGAGCGGGCTCACGCAGGCGCACCAGCTGGCGGACGTGGTGCGGGAGTGGGATCCGGATCTGGCGGAGGTGCTCGAGCTGTACGGCGACGAGGAGGGCTGGCACCGGCAGCTCCTGACGCAATTCCTCGAGCACGTCGGCGGCGAGGTGCAGCCGATGGGGCGCGTGACGCGCATGCTGTACAGGCTGTACGGCCGCGCCAAGCGCATGGAAACGATCGTGCTCGCGAACCTGATGTTCGAGACGATCGGCTCGACCACGTATCGAATGGCGCTCAGGAACGTGAAGCAGCCCGAAGTCCGGCAGATGCTGACGATCCTGACGCGCGACGAGTCGTTCCACGTACCGCTGAATGTGCACTTCCTGCGTCATGTGCTCGATCGCGCCTCGCGCGCGGATCGTCGACGCGCGCAGCTGATCTACCGGCTCTTGTTCCTGACGCTGGTGGCGCTGCCGCTGGCGAGCCGTCCCAAGGCGGGGGCGTTCGACCGCATCGGCACGCTGGCGCTGGCGCGCGGCTACGCCGAGCAGCTGGGCCAGCTGTTCGCGCGCGAGCACGATCTGGACTTCAAGCCGCCGCGGCTGCTGCTCCGGCTGCTCGGACTCGGCGAGCGCGAGCTGTCGCCCGCTGGCGAAGCCGTGACCAGCGTCGAAGCCGCCGAGCGCGCGGCGAACCGCACGAACGTCGTGGTAACGGCGCTGTAGCCGCGCCTCGCGCAGCGAACCGCACGAACGTCGTGGTAACGGCGCTGTAGCCGCGCCTATGGCGGCTACAGCGTGAACGACACCTCGCCCGCGACGTTCGAGCGAGACGTTGGTCTGCTTGCCGCTGACCCAGGCCATGGGCGCGACGTCGAGTACCAGGTCGACGCTGTCGCTGACCGAGTAGCCAAGCCCGGCTGAAGCGCGCAGCACCGGGCCGTTCTTCGGCAGATAGCCGATGCCATAGCGGAGTGGCAGCTGCAGCGCGCCCGAGTGCGACAGCGGCACGCGGTAGTCGAGCTGCAGCAGCGTGAGTACGTTGCTGACGCGGCCGCTTCTGCCCTTGAGGTTGGCATAGGCGACGTAGGCGCCGGCGGCCACGTCGGGCGTGAAGCGGTAGTCGAGCCGCGCGCCGGCCAGGTGATTGTAGAAGCGACCCGACACGCCGAGTGCGCCCTCGGTCTGGATCGCCATGCGCAAGTGATCGAAATGCGGGGGCGGCAGGGATGACGGGTGGGGCGGCGCGAGCGACGGCGCTCGCGCGGGCGCGGGCGCGGGAGACGCCATCGCAGGTGGCGCGGGCGCGCGCGACGGCGCGAGCGTGGGCGGCGGCGCGGCCGACGGTGCCGGCAGAGCCGAGCGCAGCAACCGATCGACGACCGTGCGCAGATCGCCGGAGCCCGCTTCGCCACGCGCCGACCACGGGCCGCTGCCGTCGGCGCTGGCGACCTCGACCCGCACCACGTAGCGGCCGGCGCGCGCCGAGACCATGGCGGCGACGCTGCGCGCCGCACCGAGACGCCGCGCAACGTGGAGCAGATCGCCCGCGCTCGGCGCACCTTCGAGATCGAGCGCGGCCAGCGCGCTGCGCGTCGCAACGACGTCCGACGGCGCGTAGCCCAGTGCGGCTGTGGTGCGACGCAGCTGCTCCGTCACGGCCGCACCGATCACGGGATCGACGCCGATGGCCACCGCGTCGACGACCGCAGCCAGTGGGCGCGCAGCAGCCGGCGCCGGAGCCGAAGCCGGCGCGGGTGCAGTCGACGGCGCGACGCGCGATGACTGCGGCGCAGCGGGCGCGGGTGCAGTTGGCGGCGCGGCGGACGAAGCCGCCGACGGAGCGGGCGCGGGTGCAGTTGGCGGCGCGGCCGACGGAGCGGCCACCGGCGCGCTCGCGGGCGGCTCCGGCTGGGGTGACGCAGCCGGCTGCGCCTGTGCGGCGGCTGCAGAACACAGCGAGAGTGCGAAAGCGCACAGCGTCCGATGCAGGCGGGTCAAGGTGCCGATGTCCCTCTACCCTGCCCTGCGCCGCCAGCCGAGCGACAGCGCGCCCAGCAGCAAGACCAACCAGCCCGACCCACCTGCATCCGTTCCGCCCGCGACGCGGCAGCCGTAGAAAAATGGCGGCTTGATGGCATCGACGCAGGCCGTGCGACTCGCGCTCGCGCTCGTCTTGCCGGTCAGGTCGCGCACCAGCGCCGCGAAGCAGATGTGTCCCGTAGCCTGATCGACAGTGCGCGTGACGCGCACGCTGTTTCCCGAAGGGATGGCGCGCACCTCGACCGGCTCGGGAGCGTTCACGCCCGGCCCGCTCGTCTGGAACACGACCAGCGCGAGCGCGTCGCGTCCGGAGTCGTCGCTGGCCGGCGCCAGATCGAGGTCGAAGACGAATCGCTCCTCGACCGAGTCGGTGCACGAGTCGCGCTCGCGCTGCACGTCCCAGTTCACCCCTGTCACGCCGTCGAACGATGGCGCGGAGCTGTCCGGTCCCTGCCCGACCGTGAACGTCACATCCCGGCCCGTACCCTTGCTGGCCGTGGAAAAGCCGCGCAGCCTGGGCCAGTGCGCGGTGTACTTTCCGCCCGGCTGGAGCGGCGCGTCGGGCGCAAGCGTCAGAATACCCTCGGCGGAGTCGAAGTCGACCTTCGCCGGCACCTGGCTGCCGTCGGCGCGTTCGAGCGACACGTCCTCGCCGAGATAGTCGGCGGTATGCGCGTAGATCGCGCTGGGCGTCGCGTCGGTCGGCACGTTTTCGGCGTTGTCGGGCGGCAGCGCGTACAACAGGTCCGGCTTGCCGCAGGGCGCAGCCCACGCCGGGACGCAGACGCACAGCGCGCCCGCCAGCGCCAGCACCGCCCGCCCTACATGTTGCACTGCACCTCGTCGCACGAGCCGAGCAGCTCCTTCGAGTTGCCGTCGTGATCGAGATCGTAGGCATCGACGCAGCAATAGCCGTTGTCGATGCAGCACTTCTCGAGCGCGGCCGAGCCGTGCTCGGCGTCTGCAATGCTCTTGCACTCCGGCGGCGGATCCTGTTCCAGGCACGGGCCGAACGAACGACCGTCGGCGGCGCAGGTCGCCACGCCCCAGTAGTTGCAGTACGACAGGTAGCAGACGCGCTGGCTGCCGGGGACGCACACATCGCAGCGCTTCGGGCACTGGCTCATGTGGCCTGCGACGCAGTAGCTCTGGCCGCCGCCAGGGCACGAAACCGGCTTGATCCCGTCGTCGACCTTGCCGTTGCAGTCGTCGTCGATGCCGTTGCACGTTTCCGGCGACGGCGTGCAGTTCGCGACGGGCGCGTCGGGGGACGCGCTCGCGTCGGCGGCGTCGACTTGCGCGGGCCATGCGGCATCCGCATTCACCGCGAGACCTTCCGCGCCGAGCCCGGTGCGGCTGCAGCCAGAAGCCCACACCACGCTCGACAGGGCAAGCACCACGGCGGCGGACGGTCGACACCAGCCTTTCGGTCGCTGCCCCACGGCAGCAGCGTAGCAGTGGAGGCTTGTCTTGGCTATCGTGCGACGAGCCCCGCTCATGAGCATGCTGCGTGTTGTCCGTGTTCTGCTCGCCGTGTCGACGGCGAGCGGGACTGCGCTCGCGCAGACCCCCGGGACCACACCGCCCGCGTACACGGCGCAGCCGCCCGCGTACACAGCGCAGCCGCCCGGCTACGCGCCGCCACCGCCGCTTCCGCATCCCGCACACCAGCGCAAGCTCGGCAACGCCCACGCCGATCGCGTGATCGTGACGCCGACCGCGTACACGCACCCAGCGGGGACGTTCTACGCCACCAGCTACGACATCGCGCTCCTGCAGATCGGCTACGCCCTGAGCGATACCACTCAAATATCCATCACCGGCACTCCGCCGCTGGGTACCGAGAACTTCTTCCCTCTCGACCTGAGCCTCAAGACGCGTTTGCTCGACAACCGACGCGTGCGCATCGCCGTGATCGCCTCCGCCACGGGCGCCGCGGGTCTCGAGCAGGGCAACATGTTCCTCGGGCGCGGCGGCGGCGTGGTGCAACTCTGCTTCGACGACGCCTGCCGCGGCAGCTTCTCGCTCGGCTCCACACTGCTGCTCGCCGGCCCGGTGTCGCTCGTGGCGAGCGGCGCCGGCGCGATCGTGCCGGTCGCCCACTGGTTGCATCTGCTGCTCGAAGCCGACTCGCTGCTGCCGCTCGGACGCGACGCGGGTCCGTACAACGGCGTGGCGCTGGGTGCGGCTGCGCGCTTCCCGTTCCGTAGCTGGGCGCTCGACCTCGGCGTACTGCGCGGCCTCGACACCACGAGCTCGACCGCCACCATCCCGGTGCTCGCCGTGACCTACCGCTACGTGCCGTAGCCGGGCACAATTCCCCGCCCCGGGGCAGGTGCTCTAGAAGCGCCCGGTGAGACCGAGCGCGAATCCGCCGCCGGCGAGGGGGCCGCCAGCGGGCGCGAGGGTCGGCGTTTGCGCGACCGATTCGAGGTCTTTCGGCAGCTTGCGCTTGCGCACGCCATCACGGAACTCGGGCTTGTACGCGATCTGGGCCTGCACGATGCCGAGCACCGCCACGCCGACGACGCCCCAGCCCGTTGCCTCGAGCACCTTGTACGCGGTCTTGCTGTTCCGTCTGAGCGCGGCGGCCTTGCCGGGATCGAACCCCTGGTTCGCGTAGCTCGACTCCAGCACCATCATCGCGAACGCCGTGCCGCCGAGCAGCGTCTCGCTGGTCAGGAACGTCCACCCCAACGCCGGCTGGCGATTCTGGAACTGGCCCACCCCGAACGGGATCGCCGCGAGCCAGCGTGAATTCTTCGTGACGATCGTCTCCTCGGCAGCGAGCTTCTTCAGGCGCGCGATGCGCTCGAGCCGGTCACGCTCCGCCCTGGCCGCTTTCCGTGCCTTGGCCTGCGCTGCCTTGATGCGCTCCTGCTCCTGCGCGTGGATGTAGGCGAGCATCTTCTGGCGCACCTGCAAGAACCTGTCGATGACCGGCTGCGGGAAGATCGTGCTGTCCGGCGTCTTCATCTGCGGGTTGTCGCGGATGGCGTCGCGTAGCGGCTTGTCCGCCTGCTCGGGATGATTGCTGCCGATCAGACACGCCGCGTAGTAGACGCGCGCCGTCTCGATGATGTGCGGATCGTGCAGTGCGCTCGGCTTGGCGGGGTTCAACAGCTCCGCGAAGTGCTTCGCGCACTGCTGGTACTGGCCGGAGTCGTACAGGTTCACGCCGCCCGCCAGCCTGGCGGAGTCGTCGAGGTTCTGGTCGGGAGCCGGCCCGGACGGGGCCGCGCCAGCCGGCTGGGCGGGCGCCTTGCCCTGACCGGCTCTGGGCTGGGCGCGCACCGACCCCGCCGAGCCGAGGGCTGCGGCACACGCGAGGACTGCGGGGAAACGGAGTCGAATCGGGCTCATCCGGACCGCTGACCCGCAGGCAGCAGAGTGCGCCTAGGGCCAGGAGATGGGGAAGGTTCGACCGGGTGCCAGGGTAACGTCAATCTGTTTGGGCGCGTCGGTGCTGCCCTGGGGCGGATTCAGCGTGCACTTGCCCGACACGCGCGGCCCGTTCATGGGGATCGAGCGCGAGCCCGGCGCGACCAGCCTGCCCGCGAAAAGCTCGCCACACCTCACCACCATGCCGGCCGGACCGGTGGCCTGGAGCTGCGCATCCTTGAACGGGATCTCGCCGTACTCGGTCTGCTGCTGGTCGGCGACGACAGTGAAGAACGTCGGCTTGGGCGTCTCGCAGCAGTCGGCGTTGGGAGGCACGAAATCCAGCCGATGCTTGCCGGCGGAAAGCTTGTAGGTCTTTCCGAAGGGGCTCTCGGCCGGACCGCTGTCGATGCGGACCGTGCCGCCGGTGGCGCCGCGGATCACCACGCGCACCATGCCCGTCCCCTTCTCGGCGGCCGCAGGAGCGCGAGGCGAAGCGTGCACGACCCGCGCCGCGTGATGGTGTTCCGCCGAAGCGCTGGCCGCCGGCGCCACGACCCCGGACTTGATCCGCGGCAAGTTGTTCATCGGGTGGTACTGCTTCTTCGCGGCCGCGGCCTTGCTGTGCCCGCCGTCGCCCGGTCGCAGCAAGCGCGTCGAGCCGCCGCGCGCCGCGCGGGCCACCCCGTAGGCAACGCCGCCCAGCACTACGCTTCCGCCGAGGATCACGCCGATCCTGAGCGCCGCGCGCTTGAAGCGTTCCGCGCGTGCAAGCCCGGTGACCTGCGCCAATAGCTCGGGGTCGTCCGGGCGGAACGCCAGCGCCCGGTTGTACGCCGCCGCGGCCTCCGTCACCTCGCGCCGCCCGCGCGCACGCCGCCCCAGCTCCACCAGCCGCGCCACGATGCGCGGCTCGTACTCCTTGCGATAGGCCTCGGGCCCTTCCAGGTATTCGGCCAGCTCGCGGCGCGGATCGTCGAAACCGAGGCGCGACAGCTCCGCGCGCAGCGCCTCGGACATTTCCGCCGCAGACGCGTAGCGTCCCTCCATGTCGCGGGCGAGCGCTTTGTCGGCGATGCGCGCGAAGCTCGCTCCCACCGTGGGTCGCGCGCGATCGGCCGGCGTGAAGATGCCGTCGAGCACGCGCCGCAGCACCTGCGCTGGATTGCGCCCGTCGAACGGCAACTTGCCGACCAGACACTCGTAGAACAGCACGCCCAGCCCGAACACATCCGCGCGCGCGTCGACGGCCCCACCCTCGATCTGCTCGGGAGCCATGTGCGCGGGCGATCCGAGCACCTGCCCCGTGGACGTCACGCCCTGTGCGTCCAGCAGCTTCGCGATGCCGAAATCGGTGATCTTGATGCGGGCGATGCCATCCTCGGTGGTCCGCTCGCTCGAACGCCGCGTGTCCACGCCCTTCTCGGGCAGCTCGACCAGCACGTTCTCGGGCTTCACGTCGCGGTGCACCACACCCTGCTGGTGGGCGTGCTCGAGCGCGGCACCGATCTCCAGCGCCACCGCGGCGGCGACCTCGGCGGGCATGTGCCCGGTCTGGTTCAGGAGCTTGCGCAGCGTGGTGCCGCGCACCAGCTCCACCACCAGATAGCGCTCCGGGTCGTCCTCGTCCGAGAACGTCGTAGACCTCGACGATGTTCGGGTGGCGGAGCTTGGCGACGGCGCGCGCTTCGCTCACGAACCGCGCCCCGACCTCCACACTCTCGCGCAGATGCCGGTGGATGACCTTGACCGCCACGTCGCGGCCTAGCCGCCGATCGTGCGCGCGGTACACGGTCGCCATGCCGCCGTGGCCGACCTCCTCCAGCAGCTCGTACTTGTCGAGCCGCGGCTTGAGCTCGGCCGGAGAGCTCACGGGTGTGCTCCCCATGCGTCACGCGCGCACGACAGCCGCACGCCACGAGCCTGTTCCCGCGGTGCGGCAGGCCCCCTCGTGCAGTCTATCCTGACGCGACGGACAACCATCTGAGCTGCTAGCCGTTCTCGGTTCGCCCGACCTTCGGCGGGCGGGAGTACTTCTTCAAGCTATCAGCTAATCGTAGCCGCTGTGCCTGGCAGCAGCAGCCGCTTGGGCAGCCGCCATTGTCGGCGCGCAACGGATACATTCAGGCTTATACCTCCCTTCGGGGGCACCCCGGAAGGCCACACAGCAAGCCCACCCCGCCCGACCCCGCAGGCCCAGGCCCGCCAGCACAGCAAAATATGTAGCAAAATGTCACATTTTTGTGTCATTTTGCTACATATTCAGCCTCTCGAGCGCAGGAAACAGCCCCAGTCGCCGAATCGCCCCGCGTCGGCTAGAACCCGCCGAGCATGTCCGGATTCGAACGCGACGCCACGGGCAGAGCGACGCTCGGCGGAGCGCCGCTCGCGGAGCTGCTGGCCGCCCAGAACACGCCCACGCCCGCCTACGTCTACGACCTCGATGCGATGGCAGCCGGAGCGCGCGATCTGGTCGGCGCGTTCGGCGCGGCGCCGAATGTCGTCGCCTACGCGGTCAAGGCCAACACCGCCGGCTCCGTCGTGCGAACGCTCGCACAGGCGGGCGCGGGCGCCGATGTGGTGTCCGCCGCCGAGCTGGAAGTCGCGCTGGCCTGCGGCGTTGAACCGTCGCGCATCGTGATGAGCGGCGTCGCCAAGAGCGACGCGGAGCTCGATCGCGCGATCGCCGCGGGCATCCACGCCATCCAGCTCGAGAGCGTCGAGGAGATCGCACGCGTGGCGGCGCGCGCCAGCGCGGCGGGCCGCCGCGCCCGCGTGTCGCTCAGGATCAATCCAGGCATCGAGATCGACTCGCACGCCCACGTCGCTACAGGCCACGACGAAGCCAAGTTCGGCATCGTGCGCGAGGATCTCGCGCGGGCCTTCGAGCTCGTCGACCAGCAGCCGGAAGCGCTCGAGGCCGTCGGCGTCTCGACGCACGTCGGCTCGATGCTCGCCACGCCCGGGCCGTATCTCGATTCCGCACAGGTGGTGTGCGACGCGGCGCGCGCACGGCTGGCCAGCGGCGCTTCACTCGACTTTGTCGACTTCGGTGGCGGCTTCGGCATCGACTACGGAGAAGGCCCGGTCGCGACGCCCGCCGAGTTCGCGCGCGCAGCCGTGGAGCGGCTTGCGCGTGAAGGGCTCGAGCGGCTGCAGCTGATCGTCGAACCGGGACGTGCGCTGGTGGCGCCGCACGGCGTGCTGGTGGCGTGCGTGCTCCAGGGCAAGCAGAGCGGCGGCCGCCGCTGGGCCATGCTCGACGCCGGCATGAATGATCTGATCCGGCCGGCGCTGTACCAGGCCTTCCATCGCGTCGAACCACTGGAGCGACCGCCGGGCGGAGCGAAGTGGCGCGTGGTCGGCCCGGTGTGCGAGAGCGCGGACGATTTCGGCGAGCACGCTCTGGGCGATGCGCTGCCCGGCTCCGTCGTGATCCGCGACGCGGGCGCGTACGGCTTCGTGATGGCCAGCGAATACAACGGCCGGGCGTTGCCGGCCGAGCTGTTCGTGAGTGGCGGCCGCGTGGTCCGCGCGAGCCCGAGCCCGGGCGCGGCGGCCTGGGTGAAGCGGCGCCTGGACGCCTGAGAGCTAGCTCGAGCGAGATTCCCCGACAGGGCAAGGAGCGACGCTTCCGGTCGCCGCGTTTGGGGTCGGGGCCCCAAACGCCACAAGACCAAGCATCAGAACGAAGTCTTCCGGCGGGAGGCAGCCAGGACGCCCCAGTCGTCGGCGCTGCAGGTCGAAACGGCGCGGTCGGGACGAGCTGCTACTCCCGTAGCGGAATCACGCTCGGTGACCTAGCTCGAGCCGCTGCCGCTACTGCGCTTGGGCGCCGTCGTCGACCCGGTCCGCCGGGCCTTGCGGCGCGTGCCGCTCGGCTTGCGCGGTGCGCCCGACCCCACGGCCTTCATCGTCGCGCTCGAGCTGCGACGCGGCGGCGGAACGGTTCCACGAGTGTGGTGTACCTCGCCCTCGACGAGCACCTCGACGCCGAGCGCGCGACAGCGGCGTGTCAGACGGTCCACATCCACTCCGGGTGCCAGCAGAAGCCCCGCCGGTGGCGAGGGGTCCACGAACAGATCGGCAGTCTGGCGTCGCGTGCGGAGCATCTCGCGCACCTCGGGATCCTCCACCCAGAGGAAGCCCGGCGACTGGACCAGCTCGGCCCGGCCGACCACAGCGCTGGCCTGGACCAGCAGCCGCTCGATCGGATCCGGCAAGGCCGCGATGCTCTCGAGACGCGTCCTGATGAGCTCCGGCTCGATTCCCGCGCTCAGGGCCAGCGACAGTGTCTGCTGGGTGATCGAAACGTCGAGCTGACCTGTGATGCGCCCGATCTCGACGAACGACGACAGCGCAACGACGTGGCCGACACGCTCCTCCGAGCCGATGCGCAGCGCCTGGTTGTCGACGAAGCGACTGACTTCCGCCGTCACCGAGGGCTCTTCGCCCGACAGGAACGCGCGGCCGCGCGGAGTGATGCGCAGAGTCGTACCCTGCTCGTCGGTGTCGGGGTCGCCCAGATCCACCACGCCCAGCACGTGCAGGCTCTCGAGCGCCACGCGACGCGCGACCTCGGCCGGCGTCATTGCCTCGACCCCGGCCCGCGCGGCCCAGCGCTCGAGCAGGCGCGCCAGACCCGGCGTACGGCTGTCGGCGCGCACATAGGCCGCCACGGCCTCCCACGGCGCCCAGTTGCCGTCGCCGAGCTCGCGCAGCGCATCCAGCACCATCTCGCGGATCACGCCGACCGAGCTGGCTTCGCGCGCTTCGCCTGTGGCGCGCAGCACCTCGCCGTCGGGCCGGGCCTCGTCCCACGCACCGCCGCGGCGCCACGCATTGAACAGCACCGTTCCGAGATCCTGGACGCGGTACGAACCCGGCGGCGACGCGACGCCGATCACCGACGCCTCCCACAGCCCGATGGCGCGGCTGAGAGCCGCCAGCAGCGCGACGGCCTCCTGCTCGCGGCCGAAGCGCGTGGCGAAGCGCGAAAGGAGCGAACGCGGCGTCCCCACGTCGGGGCGGATCTCCACGTTGGGCTCACGCACCGCCAGCGCCATCGCCAGCGCCAGGGGCACCGGGTCCTCGGCGAAGCGTGCGCGCCGCGGATCGTGGTCCTCGTCGAGCACGTAGCTGAGGATCTCGCGCCGCTGCGCCTCGCGTTCGGCGCGCCGCTGCGCGCCGACGACCACCGCGACCTCGGATGGAATCACGTGACGGTTGGGATGGACGGGAACCAGGAAGCCGCGACGTTCCAGCGCGAAGCCGACCCCGCGTCGCGAGGGCGTGACGCCGGTCGCGCCGCGCAGGCGCATCGGTTCGCGTTCCAGGTCGAGCAGCTCCTCGGTATCGACCTCGCCGCCGACCTTCTCGACCGCGCGCAGCAGCTTGCGCTCGAGCGGGGCCAGCGAGTCCACTTCCTTCTTCAGTCGGACCGGGTCGGTGAGCACCTCCCAGGCCGGCTCGAGAGACAACGCCAACGGCGGCGTCGCGGGCCGCCCCAGATAGTGCGAGGCAATGCTGCTCGCGACTTCGGGGTTGGACTGCGCGAGCAGTGCGCGCAGCCCACGCGGGTCCTCGCCTTCCCAGGTGCGCATCTGGCACATGTAGGCGATGGGCAGGACCAGCTCGACGGCGTCCTTGCCGCGACGGGCAAACACGATGCCGCGCGCGACCAGGGGTTCGATAGCCGGGGGCAGGGTCTCGACGGGGAGCGAGCCCTTCGCTTCAGCGATGCGATAGAGCAGCTCGCGTGTCGGGCCGGGCAGCTGCGACGGGTCGCGCGCTTCGGGCAGCATCAACAGCGCTCGTGCCACCTGCGAGGGCACATCGATGCGCTTGGCCTCATCGATGTTGATGCCGAGACGCTGTACCAGCGAGGCGATTTCCGCGATCGGGCAGCTGGCGGAGCACATCGACCAGGCGGAACGCCCGCAGACCGGCTCGGGGAGTACGTGACGATGCGTCTTGTCGGCGGTTCGACATGGTTCTGGTTCCCGAACGCATTCGCCCGGATACTCCCAGCAAACCTCGAAATCGACTCGCTGTCCAGTGGTTCGGGGGAACCGTTGTCTTGGTAGACTCCGCGTCCGGAGCCGATCAGCCCCACAGTGGACAGCGGTCCAACACTAGCTCATGCACACGCGTGCCTCGGCTCGCAAGACGAGTGCCACAAAGAACGTGATCTCGATGGCTTATTGTCGCAAATGCCACAACATGGCGGAAATATTCCCGACCCGGGAAGCTCGCCCCCTGCCCGGTGGATACACGCGATGATACTCAGGGACCCGGTGCACGGGCTCGTGGCGTTCGAGTCCGACGAGGAACAGATCGTTCCTGCCCTGCTGGAAGCGCGCGAGGTGCAACGCTTGCGCCGCATCCGCCAGCTCGGGCTCACCTCGCTCGCCTACCCCGGCGCAGACCACACGCGGTTTTCACACGCGATCGGTGCGGCCTTCGTGATGACGCGCTTCCTCGGCCGCCTGCGCGCCATCCAGGATGCGCTGCCTTTCTGGCAAAGGGTCACCACCGAGCGGGCGCGCGACGCGCTGGCCGCGGCGCTGCTGCACGACCTCGGCCATGGGCCGTTCTCGCATCTGTTCGAGGAAGCGCTGCCCGAGGGCCCACCGCACGAGGACTGGACCACACGCATCGTGATGGATCCCTCGACCGAGGTGAACGCCGTGCTGTGCCGCTTCGACGCGACTCTGCCGGGGCGCGTGGCGGACCTCGTACACGGCCGCCACGAGCTGAGCTTCCTCGCGCGGGCGGTGAGCGGCACCTTCGATGTGGATCGCTGCGACTACCTCCTGCGCGACGCCTACTCGACCGGAGTCGGTTACGGCACGTTCGATCTGGACTGGCTCTTGAGGAGCCTGCGCTTCGGCGTGGCGGAGTCGCCCGACGTCGCACCGCCGCTCGCCATCGACGGCGCCAAGGGGCTGCCGGCGATCGAGTCGTTCATCCTCGCCCGGCTGTTCATGTTCCAGCAGGTCTACTTCCACAAGGCAAGCCGCGCCAGCGAGTGGATGCTGGGGCGTATCCTGGCCAGGGTCCGCCAGCTGCTTGCCGACGGCGCGCGGCTTCCGGCGACGCCTGCGGCCGTCGAGTCGATCGCGCGCACTGGCGACGCCGATCTCGCCGACTACCTCGAGCTCGACGACACGCTGCTCTGGCAGGCGCTGGCGGCGTGGCGCAACAGCAGCGACAAGGTGCTCGCCGATCTCGCCAGCAGGCTGTACGCGCGGCGGTTGTTCAAGACCTACGAGCTGTACGGCGCCGAGCTCGCGTCCGACGCGCGCCGCGAGGCGCTCGACCGCGCGCGCGAGGTCGCGCTAGCGCACGGCCTGGACCCGGACGTGTACGTCGGGCTCGACGAGGCCGCCGACGTACCGTTCGACGACACCACGGACTCGCTGACCGTCATCTTTCCCACCGGCGCGCCACGCAAGCCCGGCGATGTCTCGTTCCTGCTGGGGCGGCTCCGGGGCCAGCGCCTGGAACGCGTGCGGCTGATCTTCGCGGCGGAGCTGCGCGAGGACATCGTGCGGGCGGTCGAGGCATGAGAGCCGGCCGCAGCGGGATCGCCGCAGCGGCGCTGGGCCTGCTCTTGATGTCCGGCAAGCCCGCGCGCGCAGCGGAGACGTGGGGACACCAGACGACCTCCAACGTGAAGCCCGAGGTCGAGCCCGACCAGCACATCGGCGGCAACGGCGTCTACGGACGTTTCCACGGTGACCTGGACATCGGGCTGGGGCTGGGCGTGGAGCTGGACAAGGCCGGCGCACGCGGCGCGGCACGGCTGGGCCTGCACTACTTCTCGATGCTGGGCGTGTATGCGAGCTATCGCGACGGCTTCCGCCGCCCGGAGAGCGGCGCCGCGCGGCTTGTGTCGCTGGGCGTCGACCTCCGGCCCGGGTTTCTGCCGCGCTGGGCCGAAGGGCACGAGCTCGACGCGGCCTTTCCGGATCTGCTGCTGGACTCGATCTCGCTCGGCCTCGGCGCGTTCTGGGCCGAGCCGCCCGGACATGGCTTCGGCAGCCAGCGCGGGTTCGAGAGCTCGCTCGGCTTCGGCCTGCCGCTGATGCTGCGCGCGGACGGCTTGTGGCTCGAAGCGCGCGGTCAGCTGCGCTGGCCCGAACAGGCCGGCGCGCCCGATCACACCGCGGTGCCGTCGGCGTTCGTGCTGCTGTCGTGGCACGGCTTCGTCGTCACGCCGCTCGCGGCGTCGCAGCGCGTGCACTGAGCTCGGGACCCCCGCGCGCGGGACGCGCGCCTGGGGGACCCGCCGCGCGCAGCGGCAGCGAGCACGGCGGCGCGCCGCGACGTGTTCCGTTGGGGAGCAGCCCCGTCCATCACAGCGGCTTGAGCACTGGATCGCGGCGCGAGTCGGCGATGTGTTCGTCGAGGGCCTGGCGCTCGCGGGCGCAGTAGTCACGCACGGCGTGGTCGAGGCGCGGATCCGCAAACACGTGCGCGCTGTGCGTGAGGGTCGGCTCGAAGCCGCGGGCGAGCTTGTGCTCGCCGCCTGCGCCCGGCTCGAACAGCGACAGGCCGCGCGCGATCGCGTCCTCGATGCCCTGGTAGTAGCAGACGTTGAAGTGCAGAAAGGGGCGCTCCTCGCTGGCGCCCCAGTAGCGACCGTAGAGCGCGCCGGCGCCGACCAGGTTGAACGCGCCGCCCAGCGCACGGCCCGACGAGCGCTCGCGCGCCAGCACGAAGTGCAGCGAGTCAGGCATGCGCGACGCCACCTCGTGGAAGAAATTGCGGTTGAGGTACTGGCGTCCCCAGTAGAACTTCTCGACCGTGGATCGGTAGAACTCGAACATGACGTCGACGGCCTCGGTGTCGATGTCGCTGCCGCTAAGAAGCTGGAAGTCGATGCCCTGCGTTTCCATCTCGCGGCGCTCGCGGCGGATCTGGTTTCTGCGTTTGGAGCTGAAGCGGGCGAGAAAGTCATCGAAGCTCGAGTAGCCGGCGTTGTGCCAGTGGAACTGCAGGCCGTAGCGGTGCACGAGGCCCGCCCCGGACAGCAGCTCCGCCTCGGCGCGCGGGGGAAACAGCACGTGCGCGCCGGACAGACCCAGCCGCTCGCAGAGCTGCTCGAGCCCGGCGGCGAACGCGCCGTGCAGCGCGTCCTCGTCCACGCCGGAAGCGACCAGCAGGCGTGGTCCGGTCGCAGGCGTGAACGGCACCGCGACGATCAGCTTCGGGTAGTAGTCGATGTGCAGGCGGGACTCGGCGAAGTGGGCAAAGCTGTGATCGAAGACGAACTCGCCCTCGCTGTTGCCCTTGATGTAGGCGGGCGCTGCCGCGACCAGCCGCTCGCCCTGCCACATACCGAGGTGCATGGGCATCCAACCGCGCTCGGGTCGCACGCAGCCGGTCTGCTCCAGCGCGTCGAGCCAGTCGAACGACAGGAACGGTGGCGCGTCGGAGCCCGCGAGGGCCGTCCACTGCTCGCGACCGAGGTCGCGGATCGACTCGTAGCTCCGGAGCTCGAGCGCGGTGTCGGACGCCTTTTCGCTGGTCATGGTGCGTGACGGTGCGGCAGTGGCCGCCGCTCGGGAAACAGGCTTTGCCAGATGCTGCCGGAGCGGACGCCGAAGTCGGCCTCGATGCGTTCGAACACCACCGTGTTGAGCCGCCCCGCGCGCGGCCGCGCGACGGCGTGGACGAAATCGCTGTCACAGGGGTAGCCGGCAGCGCGGCTCGCTTCGCGCGCCAGCTCGAGCGCGCTCTGTCCGTCGATGCCGCGCGCTCCGGCAAGGCGACGCTTGACGTGGAGCGCAGCGCGCATCGCGGCGTGGTAGGCGCAGAGCCACTCCATCCAGGGCTCGGCGTGGCCGGCACGCGCGGCCGCCTCCAGCGCTTCGGCGCGGCGATGGATCTCGTCGAGCGGCAACATGTCCAGCTCGCGCAGCGCACCCGGGAACTCGCGCGAGAGCTCGCGGAGCCCGGAGGGAATCGCCGGGGCGTGGTGTGCGCCCTGCCTGAGCTCGCCGAGCGCGCGGTACTTGCGCGCCAGCTGGGCGAGGTCACAGCGGATAGGGCGCTCCACGGCCATGGAATAGCACGACAGGCGTGGCGGCCCAGTCGGCCCGCCTACAGCAGCTTGCGGAACCTGTAGAAAACGAGCTCGAGCAGCCGGTCGCCGAGCGGGCGGAACAGGAACTCGTGGGAGTCGACCTCGCGGCTGGATTCCAGATCCCGCTCGAAGGACTGCTCCATGACCGCGGCAAACCCCTCGTCGGAGACGGCGACGTTCACTTCCAGATTGGAACGGAGCGAACGCGCATCCATGTTGAAGGTCCCGATCGTGCTCCAACGCCCGTCGATGACGGCGGTCTTGGCGTGCAGCATGTTCTTCTGCCACTCGAAGATGCGCACGCCATTGCGCATCAAGCCGCCCCACATGGCGCGGCTGGCGTGGCGGACGATTTCCACGTCGCTCACTCCCGGCACGAGCACGCGCACGTCGGCGCCGCGGCGGGCGGCTCGCTTCAGCGCTCGCACCACCATGCGGTCCGGCAGGAAATACGAGTTCGCGATCCAGACCCGCCGCTCGGCGCGGTACAGGTTCTTGAGATAGGCGCGGACGATCTCGCGGCGGTGCGCGGAGAAGTTCTCGCCCAGCACGCGGACCTTCTGCGGACGGTGGGCCTTCGGCTCCCCCGCCCTGGACAGGCGGGCCAGCTGCACGTCGCTCTCGCGGTACCAGTTGCGCAGGAAGATCTCGGCGAGCCCGGCGACGACCGGCCCCTCGAGCCGCGCCATGTCGTCGCGCCAGCCGTGGCCGTCGCTGTCCTCGGGCAGCCACGGGTCGGCGATGTTGATGCCGCCCGTGAAGCCGATCTGCCCGTCGACGACGAGGATCTTGCGGTGGTCGCGCCGCGTGAGCTTTGCCAGACGGAAACGCTTGTGCCACGGCATGATGGGGTTGAACTCGAGCACCTTGACACCCGCCCGCGCGAGGTCGTCGAACATGCCGATGTCGCTCTCCCACGAACCGAGCGAGTCGTAGATCAGTGCCACCTCGACGCCGCGTGCTGCGGCGTCCGCAAGCGCCCGGGCAAACTTGCGCCCGATGTCGTCGGACGCGAACCAGTACATCTCGAGCAGCACCTGGCGCTCCGCGCCCTCGATCGCCTCGAGCATGGACGGGAAGGCCTCGGCTCCGTTGCGCAGCAGCCAGATGTGGTTGCCCTCCACGAAGTGCTCGCGCACCAGGCGCAGGCTTTTCGGGACGCGCTGTCCCTGGCGGAGTAGCTCGAACGGGGGCACGGCGACCGAGCTTACCCCGGGTGGCCGCCCGGGCAGCCTTTCCTGCGCGGGGGTTGCGCTGGAGCGTAGGGGGGGCCAAAGATGACGGCTGGTGCCGGGGCTCGACGAGTCCGATTGATCCGTACACTGTCGCATGCTCGTACACGTCGGCCTGCTGCTGCTCGGCGGAATCCTGCTCTACTTCGGTGCGGAGTGGCTGGTGCGCGGCGGCGCGGGGCTGGCGCGGGCCTTCGGGGTCAGCCCCCTGGTCGTAGGCCTGACGGTGATCTCGTACGGCACCTCGGCACCGGAGCTGGCCGTGAGCATGCTCTCCGGGCTGGAAGGCAAGCCGCAGATCGCGCTGGGCAACGTGATCGGCTCGAACATCGCGAACATCGGACTGATCCTCGGCCTGACCGCGCTCATCGCCCCGCCGCGGGTCGACTCTTCGCTGGCGCGTCGCGAGCTGCCGGTGCTGCTTCTGGCAAGCGCTCTCCTACCGCTGATCCTGTTGCACGGCGTCGCGGGTCGACTGGTCGCGCTGGGCTTTCTCGCCGGCGCCTTCGGCTTCACCTACGCGACGCTGCGCTGGGCGAGGCCTGCATCGGACAGCGGAGATCAGGAGCCGGATCTGCCGGGAAAGAGCAACCGGCTCGCACTCTCGGGGCTGGCGGTGCTGGGGCTCGCGGTGCTGCTCGTCGGCGGCAAGGTGTTCGTCGGCGGCGCGGTCGGGCTAGCCCACCACTTCGGCATGAGCGAACGGGTGATCGGACTGACCGTGGTGGCCATCGGCACGTCGTTGCCGGAGCTCGCGGCGTCGCTGGTGGCGGCGCTGCGGGGTCATTCGGAGCTGGCGATCGGCAACGTGATCGGCTCGAACATCTTCAACGTGCTGCTGATCCTGGGTGCAACCGGGCTGGTCGCCCCCCTGCACGGCAGCCTGCACGACATGCGGCTCGACCTCGGAACGATGCTGGCGCTGACGGTGTTCTGCGTCTGGTCGCTCCGGCGCTCGCGGCGCGTGACCCGGCTGGAGGGCGCGCTGCTGACGGCAACGTATTTGAGCTTCCTGGTAGGGCTGATCGTGCTCGGCTGACGGCTGCACAGAGCGGCCGGCCGGCGGCTGAATCGACAACCGCGCCCGACCGTCCAATCCGCGTACTACCGGCTGCCCTTTCCCCCAGCCGGGACTATTCTCTGTCCATGTCGGTCCCACCCGCTTCGTGGCGCGCCGCCGCAGTCGCGGCCCTTCTGCTCGCCGGCTGCAACAATTCCCGGCCGGTCCAGTATCCGCAGCAGCCCCCTCCGGGCTACGCGCAGGGGCAGTACCCACCGGGGCAGTACGCGCAGTACCCGCAGCAGTACCCGCAGGGGCAGTACCCGCAGGGGCAGTACCCGCAGGGGCAGTACCCGCCGGGGCAGTACCCGCAGGGGCAGTATCCCGCCCAGCGTCCGCCGGGCTACGCCCAGCCCGGGCAATATCCGCAGCAGCCCTACCCGGCCCAGCCGCCACCCGGACCGGCGCCGACCACGGCACCGGCCGCGCCGCAGGCGCCCGTCGCCTACGATCCGATCAACGCCAACAACGTCCAGTGGGAGCGCGCCCGCGCAAAGCAGATCCTGGGCGAGCTGGTGGCCGCGCTGCCGGCCGCGCAGCAGCAGCGCGTGCAGAACGTCCCGCTCGTCGTCGACAGCGCGCCGGGCGAGGTGAACGCGTTTGCTGCCTGCACGCAGGACGGCAAGGCGCTGATGACCATCACCGACGGCCTGCTCGACATCGAGGCGCACCTCGCCAACGCGAAGAGCACCGACGAGATGTTCCACACGAACAAGACGCAGCAGTACATCCAGCTGATCGCCAAGTACCAGCAGCCGAAAAAGCCGATCGTGCAGCCCCCTGCCGGCTTCTTCAATCCGACGCAGCAGGTGAACCCCACCCGCGTCGCGCGCCAGCACGTGCTGTTCGATGAACAGGTGGCGTTCGTGCTCGGCCACGAGCTGGCGCACCACTATCTCGGTCACCTGTCGTGCACCGGGCGCGGCGGGCTCGACCCGCAGGAGATCGGGCGCGTGCTGTCCAGCGCAGTACCGCTGTTCAACCAGCCCAACGAGTTCGCCGCCGACGCGGCCGGCACCAACAACATGCTCACCGCCGGCGCGCGACAGGGCACCCACTGGACCGACGAGGGCGCCATCCTGACCATGCAGTTCTTCGAGGGCGTCGAGCAGCTCAGCCCGCTCGACATCCTGTTCGGCTTCGATCGCTCCCACCCCGCGCCCCAGCTGCGCATCCCGGTCATCCAACAGACGGCCAACGCCTGGCGCGCCACGGGCGGTAGAGGCCTGCCGATCCTGCCGACGTTCTGATCCGCGTCGCGTCCACTCGCGGGAGGAGGGAACCGTCCAAGGCGCCAAGGACGCCTGGCATTTGGGGGCTGCGAGGCAGGCGCTCTTGGCGGTTGGTTTCCCTCTCCCCAATCCCTTGGCGCTCTTGGCGTCTTGGCGGTTGGTCCGTCTCCCCTTTCCGCGCAACCGGAGCTGTGGATCAGTCGACTAGAGGGCAGGCGCCGTGAGCGACAAGACCGAGGAACCGACCCCAAAGCGCCTCAGGAAGGCGCGCGAGGAGGGCGACAGCCCGATCTCGGCGGCCCTGGTCCAGGCCGCGGGCTTCGTCGTCGCCATCACGCTGGCGCCGGCGGCCGTCGCGGCTACCGCGGGGCGCGCGACGGCGCTGGTGCACCAGGCTCTGGAGCGGCCGATGCCGGCGTTCTCGCCCATGCAGCTCGCGCTGGACGTGCTCACCCTGTCGGTGCCGCTGATCGCCGCGGCGGCGCTGGTCAGCGCCGTGGTCGGCTTCGTGCAGACCGGCGGCATCGTCGCCACGAAGAAGCTCGCGCCCGATCTGTCCAAGGCCAACCCCATCACGGGGATGAAGAACATCTTCAACTGGCAGCGCATCCTGGGCGTGTTCCGCTCGCTGGTCGGCGCGCTCGTGGTCGGCTGGCTCGCGGTGCGGCTGCTCGAAGATCACGGCGGCGACCTCGTCGCGTCCATCGGCAACGTCAACGCGGCGGCCATTGTCGCTTCCGATCTGTCGCGTCACCTCTTGTGGATCGCGGCGCTGGTCGGCCTGGCCCTCGCCGGGCTCGACGTGCTCATCACGCACTGGTCGTGGAAGAAGCGCCTGAAGATGAGCAAGGACGAGGTCAAGCGCGAGTACAAGGAGTCGGAAGGCGACCCGGAGATCAAACAGGCGCGCAAGCAAGCACACCAGGAAGTGCTGCGGGGCGCGACCATTTCCGCAGTGAAAGACGCAACGGTGGTCATCGTGAACCCTACACACCTGGCAACGGCCCTCCACTACGAACAATCCGACGAGGACGACGCCGCACCGCGCGTCGTCGCGCAGGGCGAAGGCGAGCTGGCGCGACAGATGATCGACGCAGCGCGACTGTGGAACATCCCGATCGTCCGCGACGTGCCTGTCGCCCGCGCCCTGTCCGAGCTCGAGATCGGCGACGAGATCCCCGAAGCCCTGTACGAAGCCGTCGCCGAGATCCTGCGCGAGGTCTGGCAGCAGGCCGAAGGCGAAGACGAGGCGATCGACGACGACAGCGCGAGCTAGGCGGCGGGCGACGACCACCGAGCCGGGCTGGAGCGCCCGCCCCGCCGCACGCCGTCAGCCTTCGGCGACGCCCTCCCACACGGCGACCGCGGTCGGCTGTTCGGCGGCGCGGGACAGCTGTGCGAGGAAGCGCGCGCAGGCGCGCTCGCCGCTCCGGTCCTGCGCCTCGCGAGCGCGCGCCAGGCCTTCCAGCGCTTCGAGCAGCGCCTCGGCGGGGCGGCCCGCCGCCATCAGGCCCACGCCGTAGGCCAGCGCGGCCCGGCAGCGCTGCACGGGATCGAGCTGGCGCGCCTGTTCGCGCACTCCGTGCAACAGCCGGAGCGCTTCGCTGGTCTTGCCGCGGCCCAGGGCGCTCATCGCGGCCAGGCGATCGGCGAGCAGCTGCTGCTCGCCGCTCTTGCGCAGCTCCCCGACCAGCTCGTCCACCGTGTCCAGATCGCCTTCGCGGAGCGCCTGCGCCGCGTTCGCTCCCTGCCCTGCGCCTTCGGCGTCACCAACGAGCGCGGCGCGCGCGCCTGTAGTTCGGACGGAGACCGGCGGGGGTTCGCTGAGCGGCGCGCGATCGACGCGCAGCCATCTCGACCACATGCCGACCAGCCCGCGCTCGGGGAGCGCCGGCAGCTCGAGATACTGCGCGAAGCGCTGCAGCGCGGCGGCGGACTCCTCGAGCCCCGCAACCATCGCCGAGCCGCCGGCGCGCCGCGCCAGGGTGCGCGCCTGCTCGGCGTTGCCCGACAGGAGCGCGTGCAGCGCTGCCGAGCCCTGCGCCAGTGGACGCTGGCCAGCCAGCAGCAGATCGACCGCCGCGCGGTGCAGCTCCACGGCACGCGGCGGGTCGAGCAAGTCGACCAGCACGTCGCGGTGCGAGGCGCTGGTCAGCGAAAGCACCTGCCCTCCGCCGCGGCGCGACAGCCAGCGATTGCGCGTGAGCCGCACGATCGCCGCGTCGGGATCCTCGGGCGGATCTTCGAGCCGTTCCAGCAGGCCGAGCACGTCGGCCGAGCGCGCCGCGCCGCCCAGCACGGCGAGCGCCTCGAGCAGCGCGCGTTCCTCCGCCGCGACGAAGCCGAGCCGCTGCTCGATCCAGTGCCGCGCATCGTGGTCCGGTCCCCTGCCTGCGCTGCGCACGCGCACCGCCAGCTGCCCGCCGTCCCACACCAGATCGCCCGCCTCGATGCTCGAGGCCAGCGCCTCGCGCACGGCCAGCGGCACGCCTCCGCCACGCCGGCCCCAGCGCTGCGAGGCGCGCTCGTCCAGGCTGCCGCCGCTGACGGCGCGCGCCAGCTCGGTCGCCTCCGCGCCATGCAGCGGCTCGAGCGCGAGCTCGGAGCAGACGGTCAGCTCGGCGAGCGACTCCGGCAGCTCGGCGCCTGCAGCGAGGCGCGCGACCACGCGCAGCTTGTGCTGTACGGCTGCCGCGGCGATCGCCGAGAGCGTGTCGGCGTCCACCTCGCCGGCGTCGTCGATCACCACCAGCGCCTCGCCGCGCGCCTCCGGGCTCATGCACAGCCACGCACCGATCAGCGTCGCCGCCGCGTCCACGTCCAGCCCCTCGCCGCCCAGCAGCGCTTCGAGCAGCGCCTCTGCAACCGGATCGAGCCCCGCGCTGTCGACGCCTTCGGCCTGCGCCGCCGACAGCGCGAACGCCAGCGCGCCCAGCGGCTCGCCTGCCGCGAACGGACCGATGTGCAGCGTGCGCGCCGAGTCGTGCTCGTCTTCGAGATCCTCCAGCAAGCGCGAACCGCCGCTGCCGCGATCGCCGCGAACCACGGCGAGCTGCCCTGTTGCCAGCACCAGCTGCCTGGCGTGGGCGCTGCCGGCACGTCCCGCAGGTTGCAGATGGGTTACGCCCTCTGCCACGGCGCTGCGCCACGGATGCGCGAGATCGAGCCGGACGCCGCGCACGCGCGAACGGCCGAACATGCCGAGGCGCGCGCCGCGCAGCAGCACCTCGCCGGTGTCGAGCTCGCCGAGCTCGGGGTCGAGCAGCACCTCGCCGACGCGCGCGATGTGCGCCAGCGCCGCAGCGCGGACCAGCGCGCCGCCGCTCGCCAGCGCCACCTGCGAGCCGGCGCCCAGCACGACCGACAGCTCGCCGGCCGCGATGCCCGCGCTCAGGCCAGGCGGAAGCTCTGCCGCTTCGCCTTCCTCGCGCTCGCCCAGCACCAGCTCCACCGCGTCGTCGAACACGTCGAAGTCGAACGCGACGCTGTCGGTGTGCCAGGCGACGACCCGACCGCCAAGCGCTTCCGAGCGGCGCATCAGCGCCTGCACGGCAGCGATCGGATCGGCCTGTTGCGGGCGTTCCCGCCAGTAGAAGCCGACGACAAACCGCGACGTCATGCGCGCGCCCGGCGCCCCCGCCCGGTTATCGCGGGACTAGGCATTCACTTGCCGACGCGGACCTTCTTCTTGAGCGCCGACAGCTCGTCGTCGATCTCGCTGCCGCCGCCGTTGTCGCCAGCCGGCGCTGCTTCGCCGTGCTCCAGCGCGCGGAAGCGCGCTTCCACTTCGTCGCGCGTCATGCCGCCCGGGCCGCGTCCGCCGCCGAGCGCCTCGTCCAGCTCGCGCTGCGCCTGGAACGCCGTCTCGACGCCCTCGATCTGGTCCTCCATGCGCCTGAACTCGGAAAACGCGCTCGGCCCGCCGCCGCTCGCACCGAGCCCCTCCGCGCCGCCGCCGGCCTTGGCCTGCTTGGCGCGCGCGATCAGCGTGCTCTTCTTCGCCTTGAGCTCCTCGACCTTCTGCTCCATGCGCTCGAGCTCGGCCTTCATCTCCAGCGCCTGGCCGCGCTGCTCGGCGCGCAGCGCCTCGGCGCGATCGCGCTCGCCGGTCAGCCGCTTCTTCTGCAAGAGCGCCTCGCGCGCCAGCTGGTCGTCGTCGTGGCGCACCGCAAGCTCCGCCCGCTTGGCCCATTTCTCGACCTCGCCGTCGAGCTCGTCGACCTTCTTTCTGAGCTGCTTCTCGGCCGCGACGCCGCGCACCACTTCCTTGCGCGCCGCGCGGATCTGCTCCTGCATCTCGTCGAGCGTCAGCTCGATGGACTTCTTCGGATCTTCCGCCTTGTCGAGCAGCGCGTTGAAGTTGCTCGAAATCACACGCCCCATGCGATCGAAAACGCCCATACCGGAGACCATGCCACGCCGTCGAGCGCCTGCCCAGAGACACCGATCAAGGCATTTCAGTGGGATTTTCTGGGGGTCCTGGCAGCCGCTATGCGTCGCAGAGACGCAACGCTCGCGCCGCGCGGTGCGTCCCGGCCGCGTCGCGTGACGAGGACCGAACCGCCAACTGCGACACCGGGACCGCCAAGAGCGCCAACGATTGGGGTGGGCTTGGCGGTGCGGCGCCTCCGTTCTTTCTGCTTGGCGTGTTGGCAGTCTTCCACAGCAGCGCGGGGGGGGTTGGTGGGTCCTGGCAGCCACTGCACGGCGCAGACACTCGCGCCGCAGCGCAGAGCGCGTCCCGGCCGCGGCGCTCTACCGGACGGCGGCGCCCCTTGACGCCCAGGTGCCACAGGGAGACAGTATCTTTCCCACGGGAAGGGCCCCCATGACGCAGCCGCAGCACCGCAGCACCGCAGCACCGCAGCACCGCAGCACCGCAGCACCGCAGCACCGCAGCACCGCAGTAGTCGCTGGCGTGTGGTCGCGATGTGCGGCGCGTTCGCTCTACTGGGCGTAACCGCGTGCCAGGAGAAGACCAGCCCGCGGCTGACGCCGCTGGCGGCGCCCGCGGGGACGGGCAAGCATCACGGCTACGCCGAGAGCACCTCGGTCGTCATTCCGCCTGGCATCAACAACACGGCCTGCCCTAACGGGCGCGCGGTATTCACGTACGGTACCTACTCGGGCCTGCGACAGCACGTCATGTCGGTCCCCTTGGGGCAACTGCTGCAGGACAAGAGCGAGCCGGTCGATCTTGCGCACATCGACGAACTCATGCCGGAGGACAAGACGGACATCGTCGGCACGTACGGCAAAGCCGTGCAGGTCTGCACGGACCTCGCATGCTTTCCGGGCTGCTCGTACTTCAGGCGACAACACGCACGCTACGAGAGGTCCGACTCGGATACGTGGATGGTGCGCGTCGGCAAACATGGGCAGAAGATTCTGTACGTCGGGCTTGCGGACCGCTACGCGTCGCCATCCTGTAGCAACATTCTCAACTGCAACTGCGACGTCGACGCCCACAAGACCCAATTCGGCGCGCTGCTCGTCTACGAGTCCGACGACTGCGGGCAGAGCTGGACGGTCCTCTCCCACATCGACCCGACGGACGTCCCGAGCGGCGACTACCAGTCCTTCGATCGCGAGGCGATGTACTACGATCACTTCACGAGCAACGTGTACGTCACCGTGGTTGCGAGCGGCAAGGACTCCAGCGGTGCAGTGCACGAGGACACGCTCGTCTACCGCTCGGACGACGACGGCAAGACCTGGAACACGACCACGCCAGCTATCCTGGCTGGCGGCGCGCGGCCCAACAACATGACCTCGACCAGCAACGGGCTGTACGTGGCGCGTTGCGTGTCTGGCGACCCGGAGCTCGACTTCAGCCCCGACAAGGGCCAGTCCTTCCCGAAGAAGATGAGCGTTTCCTACACCCTCACCAACATCGCCACCGGCGCGCAGCAGCCCCAGCCTTGCGCCAATGTGCGCCACGGCGACGTGCTGGGAAACCAGAAGCTCGCCTTTCCAGGTATCACGCTCGCGCGAGGTCCCGACCTGGGCCCGGCAGGGCTTGACACCGGGCTCGCCCTCGATGCGGTCCGCGTTGCCTACCCATCGATTGAAACCGTGGCGGTCCCCCTCGTCGGCACGGTCAGGCGCTCGGTGTTGCGCGTCGTGAATGTCTACGTGCCACTGGAACCTGCCAACGCCAAGGCAATCGTCGAGCCACTGGCCACCATCCGGGCCAAGGCAGCGGACGCCAGTGTCGTCCAGGCGCGATTCATCGAGACCGACCGCTTCGAGTTCAGCCCGCCACCGGCCGGATCGAGCGAGGCCTGGCTTGGAAACGCGGCGGTGCTGTACTGGTTGGAGCTGCCCAGTTCGAGCAACTTCCTGGGCGTTACGCTGGGCGAGGGGGAGACCGCTCGCTGGGCGGCGTTCGGTGACTTCAACATGGTGTACGGGCCTCACCAGCTCGCCCTGGACAACGGCAAGCCTGCCCACTGGCTGCCGAACTATGCACCCACTTTCGGGAAAGTCACCTGGGCCGGTGACTACGACGCCGGCGCGTTCTTCTATCTCCCCCTGGGCGGGCCGCGCGAGATGCTGTTCTTCCTCGCCCAGTGGCCGCAGTCCGACCAGCCACCGCCCGCAGCGCCGAACGCCTATCTGCACTACAATATCATGGGCCTATACAACCCGCTCCAATGACCCGCATCGGACACATGGCGTGTTGGACAGCGCTGGCCGCGCTGCTGGCGGTGGCGTGCGGCGGCACGACGATGCAGAGCGACGCCGGTGCGGGTGCGCACGACGCTGCCGCCAGCGACGCTGGAGGCACGGACTCCGGATCTGCCGACGCCGCGACGGACGCGCTGGTCGACGCGGGACCGCGCGTGCCGGATGTGTGTACCTATTGGGGGAAGTACCCGCCAACGGTGCCGGATCCGCGGCTGCAGACCCATCCGTATGCCTACTATTGCGACGAGGAGGTGAACGATCCGGCCTGTATCGAGACCGGGTTTTCCGACAGCGCCCAGGCCTGGGAATATGCCTGTTCCGAACCGCCACCCTCGTGAGCGCTGCCATGAACCGCATCGATTGCAGAGTCTGGACGATCGCCCTCGCGGCGCTGCTCGCGAGCGGCTGTGGCGGCAGGACGATCATGGCGAGCAGCGGAGGGGGGAACGATGCTGGTCCGCACGACGCCGGCCAGCACGACGCCGGCCAGCACGACGCCGGCCAGCACGACGCTGCGACGGACGCGCCGGACGGAGCGGCACGGCGGGTGAGCGAGGCCTGCCAATGCGACACCAGCTACAGCGCGGGCGAGAAGCCGCCCCTGCCCGGCTACCCCTACGTCTACTCCTGCGCGTACAGGACGAGCGATCCGGACTGTGTCCAGGCCGACGATCTCCCCCAGTGCCCTTGCGGGTACTACTGCAAGTCGCCCCCCGCGCCGGGCAACCCGCCTTGCATCATCTCCAGATGAGGTTCCCTGCACGGCTCCGTGCCGTGCACGGCCTCGCACATAGCGCGTGGGCCGTCGCGCTCGCCGCGCCGCTCGCGGCAGGGGTCGTGCACGGTTTCGATACCGTGCACGCCGCCCAGGTCGGCCTGTCCACCGCATCGGACGAGGCCATCCTCGACTGGCCGGACGCGGCGGGACGGGTCGTCATCACGGTCGACGCCGACTTTCCACGCGATCCTCGCGCGGCGGGCGGCGACAGCTCCGTCGGTGCTCCGGACCCGTGCGGAAGGGTTGCGAGCGGAAGCGCTTGCCGAGCTGGTCGTGGATAGCATCGCCGTTTGCGCTGGGGATCTGGACGCCCGTGCCGCCGTGTCCGTCGATGACACGGATGCAGAGCCCCGCGTGCGCCGTTTGCCGCTCTGACGCACGGGGAGCGATACCCGCCGGAGCGCCGGACGACGCCGGCGGCGTCTACTCTTCCAGCTCCGGCAGCACCGCCTGCTCGGTCAGCGCGAGCGCTTCGAGCAGGGCGACCCACTCGGCGTGCTCGAGATCGTACTGGGCAGGGCGCCCCGGCTTGGTTTCCAAGCGCCAGCGGTAGCCCGTGCCGGCGGGACCGACGGTCAGGCGACGCGAGCCGACCGCGAGCTCGAGCGTGACGAGCTCGAAGCTGCCTTCGACGGCGTGGCGCGGCGTGGCGTCGAGCTCCTCGCGCGGGCAGAGGGCGATGCGGTTCCTGCTCTTCGCGCTTTCGAGCACGACCCTGTCGCAGCCGATGTCGAGCCGGAGCACGCGCCCCCGGAACAGACGGTGTCCGGCGATCGAAAGCACCATGCCTACGGCGAGGATCGCAAAGCACAGCACGGCGGTCGCCTGCTGGCCGAAGGGCATGGTTGCGCCGAAGAGCATGGCCAGCGCCATCGCTCCGATCCAGAACTGGAACGCCCGCGCGTTGGACCGCTTCACCGGCACCGGCACCAGCCGGAGTTGCAGCGTCAGGCGCGGCCGCGCATCGCGGTAGTCGCGCTCCTCGTCCGCGTCCCCGCCCGCCGTCATCGCTTGATGGCGCGCGCGGCTAGCGGTTCACGATGTGGATCGCATGCCCCAGCGCTGCGGCGCTGGCTTCCATCAGGGATTCGCCGAGGGTCGGATGCGGGTGGATGGTCAGAGCCACGTCCTCGGCGGTCGCGACCATTTCCAGGGCGAGCGCGGCTTCGCTGATCGAGATCGCTGGCGCTCGGGCCGACGATGTGGATGCCGACGATGCGCTTCGACTCCTTTTCCATCACGACCTTCACGAAGCCGTCGGTCTCGCGGATGCTCATGGCGCGGCCTAGAGCGGCGAAGGGGAAGCGGCCGCTCTTCACGTCCAGGCCCTGCTCTTTCGCCGCCTGCTCGGTGAGGCCGACCGTGGCGATCTCGGGGCTGGTGAAGATGATGCCGGGCACGGTGACCCAGTCCTTGCCGGCGCGGTGACCCGCAATGACCTCGGCGCACACCTCCCCTTCCTTGCTGGCCTTGTGCGCGAGCATGGGCGGGCCGCTCACGTCGCCGATGGCGTAGATGCCTTCGACGTTGGTCTGGCAGACGTCGTTGGTCATGACGAAGCCGCGCTGGTCGATCTGCACGCCCAGCTCTTCGAGGCCGATGCCGCGCGAGCGCGGCTTCATGCCCACGGCGACCAGCACGATCTCGCACTCGATGGACTGCGTCTCGCCGCCCTTCTTCACCTTGACGCGCAGCGTGCCCTCGTCGGTCGCCTCGTAGCCCTCGGCCTTGGCGCCGGTCAGCACCGTTGCGCCGCGCTTCTTGAGCTGGCGCTCGACGACCTTGGTGCAGTCGGGATCGGTGCCGGGCAAGAGGCTCGGCGTGAGCTCCACCACCGTGAGCTTGCTGCCGAAGGCCTGGTAGACCATGCCCAGCTCGAGTCCGATCACGCCGCCACCGATCACGACCAGCCGCTCGGGCACGCGGCGCAGGCTGACTGCCTCGCGCGCGCCGATCACGCGCAGCCCGTCGAATTCGAAACCCGGGATCTGGATGGTGGCCGAGCCGGTGGCGACGACGATGCCCTTGTTCGCGACCAGGCGCCGCGTCTGGCCGTCCTTGCCCTTCACCTCGACGCTGCGGCGATCGACGAGCTTGCCGCTGCCCTCGACGATGGTGGCCTTGTTGGCCTTGAGCAGCTGCCGCACGCCGCCTGTCAGCTTCTTGACGATGCCGTCCTTCCAGTCCTGCATGCGGTCGGAGTCGAGCTCCACCGTGCCGAAGCGCAGGCCCACTTCGTCCGCCGAGTGCGCCTTTTCGTACAGGTGCGCGTTGGAGATCAGCGCCTTGGACGGGATGCAGCCCCAGTTGAGGCACACGCCGCCGTATTCCTCTTCCTCGATGCAGGCCACGCTCTGCCCGAGCTGCGCGAGCCGGATCGCGCACACGTACCCGCCAGGCCCACCGCCCAGCACGATCGCATCGAACTGTTCATCCGCCATGCGGCCCTGTTAGCGGAACGCAGCGCGCGTCACAAGGCGGGAGGCACGATACTTGACCGACGCCTAGTGACTCGGCGCGGGCGGCAGCTTGAGCAGCTCGGCGCGCTGTTCTTCGATGTTCCAGGGGGGCGTGGCGTAGACGTCGTCGAAGAGGGATTCCCGCTCGGGCGGGCCGTACTGTTCGACTTCCTTGATGGCCGCCGAGATCTCCTCGCCGACCTCCTCGTCCATCTTGGCTTCGAGCGCGTCGTCCAGTACGCCGAGGTAGACCAGGTGGCGGCGGAAGCGATCGACGGGATCCTTCTTGGCCCACTCCTGCACTTCTTCCTCGGAGCGGTAGCGGCTCGGGTCGTCGCTCGTCGAGTGCGCGCCCATGCGATACGTAACGCACTCGATGAAGGTGGGACCGCCGCCGTCGCGTGCATGCTGGGCGGCGTCGCTGACGGCGCGGTACACGGCCAGGATGTCGTTGCCGTCGACGCGCAGCCCCGGAACGCCGTAGGCCTTGGCCTTGACGGCGATCGTCTGTGACGCCGTCTGCTTGGACGTGGGCACGCTGATCGACCAGTGGTTGTTCTGGCAGATCATCACGCACGGCACGCGGAACACGCCCGCGAAGTTCATCGCGTTGTGGAAGTCGGGCTGGCTGGTCGCGCCGTCACCCATGAAGCCGACCGTGACGATGCGGTCGCCGCGCTTCTTCGCCGCCCAGGCCGCGCCCACGGCCTGCGGGATCTGCGGGCCGATGCAGCTCGACCAGGAGACCTGGTTGACCTCGCGCGCGGACATGTGGCTCGGCATCTGCCGGCCCTTGAGCACGTCGTAGCGGTTGCCGAACACCTGCGCTAGATAGCGCGTGAGCGGGAAGCCGCGCACCAGCATGATCGCGCTCTCGCGCAGTGCCGGGAAAACCCAGTCGCCGGGATCGAGCGCGAAGGCGGTGCCGATGGGCGGCGCTTCCTGTCCCGTGCAGCTGCCGTAGAAGCCAATGCGGCCCTGGCGCTGCAGCGCGACCATGCGCGTCTCGAGAATGCGCACGCGGCGCATCTCGCGGTACATCTTCAGGAGCACGTCCGGCGCCAGGAAGGGATCGGTCACCGGATCGGTGCGGCCGTCGTCGCGCAGTACGCGCATCAGGCCGAGCGTGGGATCCTCGTTGGGCTCGCTCATGGTGGGGCACGACGCTTAACACGAGGCGGGCCGCGCCGGCAGCCCCTGCGAAGCTGGCAACAGAAGCCGCCTGATCGCCGCGAACAACTCAGGGTCCGGCGTCGCTGCAGACGATGCCCGGCCGGGCTCCGCCGTCGGCTCCGAGCGGGTCGCCGCAGTAGCCCTTGTGGCCGAGCTCGTTTTCGAGCGCGGTGTTGTCGAACGGCACGCAAACTAGATCCTGGTCAAGGCAGTCGCTGTTGCAGTCGCAGGTCTGGCCGCAGGCGCCCTGGTCGCCGCGCCCGGCGTTCGTGTCGTAGACGAACACGCAGTACGCGTCGGCCGGCCCGGTGCCGCTCCAGCCGCAGCTCGGCACTGCGCCCACGGTGCAGCGCTCGGAGCAGGTGTAGGTGAACGCCGTACCGCCGAACGAGTGCACCACGCCGCCGCAGGTGCCGCGGCAGGGGTCCGTGCCGCCGTCGCTGGGCTGCGTGCAGCTCGACCCGACGGGAAGCCCCGACGCGGCCTGGTCGTCGCACAGCCCGGTGCGCGGATTGCACGTGCGCCCGCCGCAGTCGGCGTCGCTGTTGCAGTTGGGCCGGCAATAACCCTTGCCGGTGGAGACGTTGTTCGAGTCGTAGATGGGCGTACAGGCCAGCTCGGGGCGTCCGTGGCACTTGCCGGGATCGAAATCGGTCAGGTTGTCCGGTCCCGCCGAGCAGCCCTCGAGGCACACGCCGCGGGGCGAGCCCGGCGCGCCGAGATCGACACACACCGAGGACGGATCGATCGCCGCGCAGATGCTGGAGCTCGCCTTGCCGAGATCCGCCGTGCAGTCGGCGGTGCACAGACCCTTGGCCGGTCCCGCGCCGCCGAGATCGGTACTGGCGGAGGACAGGCAGGTGAGGCCGGTGCCACAGTCCGCGTTCGTGCTGCAGGCCTGGCCGAGCGGCGTGGTCGCGCCCGAGTCCCCGGCGGCCCCGGCCGTTCCAGCACTGCCAGCGTTGCCGCCGCTGCCGGCTCCGCCGTCGATGCCGCCGCCGGCGCTGCCGCCCGCTCCCCCGCCGGAGGAGGAACCGCCGCTGTTCGAGCTGCTGCAGGCCGCCACCAGCGATGCCCCGAAAGCCAGAGCCAACCCCAGAGCCAACACGCGCTTCGATGTCATCGGGGAATTGGACGTACGGGCCGACAGAACGAAGCACCGGCCAGTGAGCCGATAGAGCGCGGAGCCGCGCGGCTGCTAGGCTCCGGCCGGCCATGTACACGCCTTCTCCGCTGCCGCGCACGCTCCAGGCAGCCATCCGCGACGCCACGCACAAGAAGCTCGAGGTGCGTGTGTCGGCGGTGCACGACCTGGGCCGGCTCGCCGGTGGCGACGAGCGCGACGCGGCACTGGCCGAGCTGGTCAAGGTGCTCGAGCACGACGAGGCCGCCGCGGTGCGGGCCGAAGCCGCCGTCGCGATGGCCGACGCGCAGGCGCACGAGCACCTCGACGAGCTGATCGCCGCGCTCGACGATGGCCACACGCGCGTGCGCCAGATGGCAATGCTGGCGCTGGGCGAAGCGGCGCGCCCCGGCGATGCCAAGGCGCTGGAAGTCATCAAGCGGGCGCTGCACGACGGCTCTGCCGAGGTGCGCTTCCAGGCGCTGATCGCGCTGCACCGCATCGCGGGCGAGGACGCCGAGCAGGCCCTGCTCGACAAGACGCACGACGACGACCCGCACATCCGCCACGTCGCGCTGCGCCTGGCGGAAGAGCGCCACCTGGAATCCGGCGGCGAGCTGCCCGAGCCGCTCAGGCTACGCGCGCGCGCCGCGCTGCGCGACGACGACATTTCCGTCAGGGTCGCCGCAGCGATCCTGCTGGCGCGCGCCGGCGACGAAAAAGGCAAGAAGGTGATCGCCGAGGCGGTGAACTCCGGCAAGGGCGTGGACCCCGAAGACGAACAGGCCGCGATCCAGCTCGCCGGCGAGCTCCGCATCGAAGCGGCACGGGGCGGTCTGATGCGGCGCGCGTGGAGCATGGTGCCGTCGCGCCGGCCGCGCTTCAAATGGCAGGCGCGCATCGCGCTGGCCGCGCTGGGCGACGCGCGCGCGCGCCAATCGATCCTACGGGGGCTCGACGCGTGGTCGCGCGACGCGCGCACGCTGGCCGTCGCCGCGGCAGGCCGCGCCGGCCTGTCCGAAGCGCGCCCGCTGATCGAAGCCATGAGCCGCGACGCGGCCCGCGCCGATCCGGACGCAGTGCGCCAAGCGCTGGAAGACCTCGCCGAGAGCGAGTAGCGGCGCCCGGTGCGCGCTTTCTGGTGGTCGTTGCGGAGCTCGAACGCCGGTGCGTGCCGGCGCGGCACGGCTGCGTGCGGGCCACCGGAGCCCCCAGCAGGTGTGACCGCAACAGAGTCGACGCCCCCGCGACCCGCCGCAACGTCGCCTTGCCTGTGGGCACGGCAGGGCGTCTCCGGAGATCGGCTCCCCCGCGCGCGTATCGCGCGTCTAGGGTAGAGCGCATCCGCGTGCTTTGTCAGCCGGGGGGCGGGCAGAACAGGAACGACGAGAGCGATACCGTCGGCTGGTGGCGCTGGTGCACCACGAACGCCTGCAACCCTCTCGCGACGAACTGTCGGCAGGGTCGGGAGCCGTTCCGCTCGGCGGCAATCACGACTGCGACGGCTCGGCCGAGGTGGGTGTGACGTCGGGCGCGGCGGACAGCTGCAGCGCGTAGCCGCGCACGTCGGCCTGCAGCTCGCTCAGCGGCTCCGCGACCAGCGTCACGTCCGGCGGCGGCGCGGCGGCCCGGGTGATGCCGAAGGCCGCGCCGAACGCCTCGTGCGCCGCGCGTGCTTCATTCAGGAAGTCAGGGCCCGCGAGCTTGTCGAGGTCGCCCTGGAGGTCATCCGCCTCGATCTGGGCGAGCAGCCGATTGCTCTCGGCCCACTCCTTGTCGTGCGGAAGGTTCACGAACGCCACCCCTTGGGGAAACAGCCTTTCGCGGGTCTCCGCCGACTGCTTCGCCGCGGGGTTTTCCGCCGGCAGATCGGCGTAGGCGTCGAGCCGGCCGTGGAGGGCACTCCACGCCATGTCGAGCCGGTGGTCCTGTGCACGGCGATCGACCTGCGGCAGCACCTCGCGCGATTTCCGCCACGCCGTCTGCAGCGCCAGCGTGCTCGCGCGCAGGCGCTTTGCCGCGCGCTTGACCGGCGCGGGCGCCGAAGCCGGCAGCGCCGAAAGCAGCGCCATTCCCAGCGTCACCCCGCTCGCCGCTCCCACCGCCGGTGCCTGCGCATACGCTGCCACATCGAAATCTTCCATCCTTTCCTCCACATAGAAAGCCACGGCGCACCCCACGGCACGCCGGCGCCCCCGGAAAGCGCGCAGCCACGGCGCGGCGCGCCCGGTTTCAAGTTGCCGGATTTCCGGTCGCGTTCGTGATCCATTTGGGCTGCGCCGCCTCGCTGGCGCGACTCGCGATGCCGGCCCGCGACGGCGCACCGCGTCGCGCACACGCACCCGCCGATTCCGCGTGGCGCGGTCGAGCGGCTCTGGCCGTGAGTCCCGGATCGAGAACCTCGACTCGATGCATTGACGGGCGGCCGGCATGGAGCGAGCGTGCAAACGGCGCGGGCGAAGTGCCTCGCGAGGGCCGGGAGGCGACGATGACCAAGGGGCAGCGGGCAGCGGGCAGCGGGCAGCGGGCAGCGGGCAGCGGGCAGCGGGCAGCGGGCAGCGGGCAGCGGGCAGCGGGCAGCAGGCACTTGATGCGCGCTCCGCGCGAGGCAGCTGGCTCCTGGTTCTCGTGCTTCTCGCGCTAGCAGGAGTGGCGCCTGCCTGCGCGACCAGCTCCGGCACAGGGGAGGAGCTCGGAACGAACCGTAGCGCCGTAGGCAACGGTGTGATCGACTACTACGGGAATTACGATGCCGTGGCGCAAGTCGATGTCGGCCCCGGGGTCTACGGCTCTTCCGGGGAGCTCGATACGTGCAGCGGAACCCTGGTCACGCCCTACTACATCCTTACGGCCAACCACTGCGTGACAGGGACGTTTCGGGAGGGATTCCAGTGTGCCGTCGCTGGCAGCCCGCCCTTTGCTGATTTGTCGCTGGACGCGGACGTGCGTTTCTACTTCCCGAGCAACGGCACGTACCCGCTCGATGCGTCCTTGAAGGACAGGCACAGGGCGTCCACGTCGGGTAACTTCATCGTGCGAAACCTCTCCCCCGTGGATTTCTGCAGCAGCGACGACATCGAGAAGGACATCGCTCTAATCCGGCTCGACCATCGCGTGTCGACTGATGTGCTCGCGCCCATCCACCCGCCGATAATCGGCCTCGACACGCTGACGTTCTCGCCCGATTGCCTCGCTGGTCTGGATGCCAGCGATTTCACTGCGACAGTCGTGGGCTATGGTAGGGATGACATCAATTTCGGGGTCCCGCGTGGGAACGACGCACGCGACCGCTTGGAGATGGAGTCCGACGGCTGGAGCCAGGACGGAGGGATCTTCCGCAATGACTGGCTGGCCACTTCATCCTTCTACGGCACATTGCCCGGGGACTCCGGCGGGCCCTTCTTTTCCTCGCTCGGACGACTGTGCGGCGTGAACAGCGCCTGGGGTCCAGAGCTTGATCCGGCCCCGAGGTTCTATTCGAAGCACGTCGACCTCGAGAACGTCGGGAAACCAGGCTTTTCTGCAGGAACACATCCTCGACAAGTCCAAGACGCACTTCGTCGGCCAATGCAACCCCGGCGACCCGAACCCGTGGAACGACCCGAAGCTGGAGAACACCGACAAGGACAAGGACGGCATGCCCGACGCGTGCGATCCGTGCCCCTTCGACCCGTACTCCGATCCGCAAGAAGATTTCGATCCCAACGATTACGGCGCGAACGGCGCAACGGACGCAGACCACGACGGCGTGCCCGACGCCTGCGACAACTGCCCGCCATCGCTCTGCGAGCGGCGGGGGCTGCCTGCTAGCGACTGCTACAATCCCTATCCGGCCAAGTTCGGACCGCAGGCGGACTTCGACGGCGACACCATAGGCGACGTATGCGATACCTGTCCGACGACTCCGAACGCCAGCGCCAACTACTATCTGCCGGGCCTCGATGATCCGGACAACGACGGGGTCGGCGCGGCGTGCGACAATTGCAACAAGCGGAATCCGGTCCAGCCGTGCACGAGCGATGCGGACTGCAAGTACTCCCCGGGCGACAAGAACGGCTTCTGCCTCCAGATAGGAAAGTACGGCAAGTGCGACGACGCTGACGGCTGGGCGTGCGCGCTCAACAAGGGCAATGCGGGATGCCGGGATGGTGTCACGTGCGAAGATCTCGGAGACAACTACGGCCGCTGCAGCCAGCAGCTCGACGACGTGAACCACAACGGCGTGGGTGGCGAGTGCGACAGCTGCGACAGCGTCCAGGGGAATACGATCCTCGCCAACTCGAACGACATTCGCGAGAGCATCGAGGGAGCCAAGCCGCCGCTCGGCGACCAATGCGACCCCGTCCCGCTCTATTCCACGCGCATGGTCATCGCCCCGACCGAGGTGTCCGGGTTCGGCGGGACCACGCGGCCGTTCGCTGCCTATGATCCTACCGAGCGCACCCGCTTCACGGCCACGGCCGGTATCGGTCACGACGAGACGATGGGCGGCGCCATCCCGCCGGCCTTGACGCTGAAGGTCGGCTTCCGCTGGACCAACTGCTACGATCCCAACGATCCCTCCAACCCGTGGGATCTGGACACCTGCATCAAGAAGCACGCCACGGAGAACCCCACGACGGGATACAACCCGCCTCCCGGCGTGCAGACGACGTTCGTGCACGTTACGACGCAGACCTACCCGTACGACTCGACCCAAACGTCTGGGCACAATGTCTTCCCGGGTACGGGCTCGGATCAGACCATCCAGCGCACGTTCACGACTTCCATCAGCCAGGATGACGAATGGCACCCCTATGGTTCCCAGGAGGTCCACCGCGTCGGCGAGATCGAGAACGTGCTCTGGGATCAAGCCACGGACATCGCATCGGGTAGCTTCCCGACTTTTCTCGTGACAGGCGATAAAACGCCACACACGGTGGGGGCCCTGTGGAGCCACGTGGAGGACAACGGTGTCGACTACGCCTCCGGGCGCGATCAGGACTTCTACGACGGCAAGAAGGGCATCAGCAACGGCGGGCTACGTGACAACTACGCCTACGTGACCACGCCCGCGGTGGAGCACACGCTTCCGATCAAGCTCACGTGCGTGAACGCTCCCTGCTACCCGCGCTGGAGCGCGCACATGCTCGTCTCCCCGGCGCAGTCGATCATCAGTCCTGCCTCACTTGTCGCGACGTCGCCGGCGGAGGGGCTGCTCACGTGCAACGGTGGCTGCTCCGTGGTGGGTCCGACGGGCACCGCCGACGTAACCAGCGCGATCGTGTCGCCGCTGGATCAGGACATCCAGGACCCGGCGTTCGAGTTTGTTCCCGCGGTCGAGCGCGGCTACGAGGTGCTGCGCACCGGGACGGCCAGCCCGGGAGTCATGAGCGTGATGATGCCCCGGGATTGGGTCAACGGCAGCGTTCCCGAGTCCGTGGTGTTCGATGGCCGCAGAGTGAGCTTGCGGGGCTACATGATCGAGCGCGGGGCAGCCGCAGGCGTGGCGTCGCCGCAAGCAGCTCCCGCAGGCCCAGCCTCGCGCACCGCGCCGATCTACACGCTGAGCCTGAAGCAGTCGGCGCTGTACATGCTGGGTGGGACGCTCCCCTCGGGCCAGCCCGCGCGGGACATCTGGCGCTATGATCTGCTGGGGCAGGCCTGGGACGAGGTCGTGTCGGCGGTCAACAGCTCGCTCGACAGCTCTGCGCCCTTCGATGTGCTGGCCGCCAGCTACGATCCCTCGCAGAACCAGCTCGCCTACGTCGACCAGACATCCACTCTGGACCAGCACGGCCACGCGACGACCGTCGCGCGGCTGGTGGTCGTGGGTACCGCTCCGCTGTCGCCTCGGGTTGCGCTGGTGCTGCCGCGAAACGGCCGCATCGGCCGGGTGTTCCTGACTGCGCGGGGGAATGGCACATGGGTGCTGACGGCCGAGCTCGGGCGCGGTTCCGCCCACGCGTGGATCGCCTACGACTTCGCGCTCGACCAGGACGGCAACCTCACGTGGGACGGCTGGCAGACAGGCCAGGGCGCCATCGTGCAGCAGCCCTTGAACAGCAGCAACGGCGTGTTCCTCCCGGTCAACCATGATGGCGGCACGCGCTTCGTGCGGCTGGAGCCGGGCGACTTCGAGCACTCGGGCGGCAAGTGGGATACGCTGTAGGCGTGCTTCAACGAGGGGCCCTGCTGGCCCTTTCGGCGGTACTCGTGGGCTGCTCCGGCTGCTCGCCGGGTAGCTCGACGGTGAAGGCTCAGAAGGACGCCGGGGGCCACCAGCCCGCGGACGCTTCGGTCGACGACGGCGCGCCGTCGACCGTGCCGGAGGCCGGCGACGCGGCCGAAGACGTCTACGGCAGCGGCTGGGACGCGGGCAGCATCCTCAGCGACCCATCCGTCTGGACGCCCGTGCCGGACAACAACGGCTGCGGACTCTACGTCGCGAACGTGGTGCCGGATCCGTTCCCGAAGCGGCAGTGGACCTCGTGCGGGACGGGCTGCGAGGTGAGCGATGCGCCAATGTCCGGACTCGGGGACAACAATGTTCTGTGGGGCGGCGTCACCGCGAGCGAGCGGGGTGGGCACATCTACCTCCAGACGAGCCCGGACGGGCGGTTCGGAACGAACCAGCCCATCCATCTCATCCTAACCCGCCGGCTCGAGGACGGAGCGACGATCGCCGCTGTCGAGGAGAGGAACTACCGCGGGTGTCTTTCGGAGGGCTGGGGAAATGACGCCGCCTTCGTGTTCCCGGTCGTGAATGCCGGGCCGCTGGGGGGAGATCCCCAAGCGCTGCACATCGTGTGGGATCGCGGCGGAACGATCCACGGCACCCAGCCCGGGGCAGCGGTGACCTGGGGGCACTGGCTGCCCGAGTCGGGTCTGCTCGGCACCACGTTCGCGTGGAACGACGGCTGGGGGGTCGGCATGAACGGCGCCCTCTACGTCAACACGTCTCCGGATGAGACCGCGTTCCAGATCGTCCATTCCGGCAACGACCTGGAACTGTACGGGCGGGGCAAGCTGGTGGTGTGGTACGCGAGCGACGGCGGCAAGCAGAACGCTATCGAGAGCTACACGGTCGCCGGCGGTGTGAAGACGCTGGTGAAGCTGAGCCAGGGCGTCGTGTGGTCGGTGGCGCTGAGCGATGACAAGATGGTCTGGATCGTCGTGGACGGGATGGACTGGGCGAATTACCGGTTCAACACCGCGAAGCTCTACTGGTCTCCGGTCGCAGCCGATGCCGCCGACGTGAAGGTGTCGGGACCGGTGACGATACCCATCGGGGCGGACGCGGGCGCGCTCACGGAGTTGCGGGTTGGCGGTGACTATGCTGCCAGCCACGGCTGTTGGCAGACTGGTCCAACGAATGGCGAGTGCCGCATCTTCGTGGTCCAGCTTTCCACCGGAAAGGTGTGGGGGATCCCGCCGCGTCCCGGCAGCGGCTATTGGGACGTCATGGCCGTCTCCCAGGACACCATCCTCGCCGCGGAGACCAACTCACCGCAGAAAGGCATGGACCACCAGTACGTGCGCCGCTTCGTTCGATTCGGCACGGCGGACCTCGATGCGCTACAGAAGGGCTGGTGAAGTGCGCGCCGGGCGCTTTCCCATGCCCGAGGCCACGACACGAGAGATGGCGCGGCGCATTTTCGCGCTGGCGGTGCTTGCGGGTTCGGCGTGCTGTTCCGGTTGCGCGGGCGGGCCCTGTCAATCGACCTTCCAGTACTCGATGGATTCGCAACTTCCGGGGCCGACCTATACCAGCTGCGAAGTCGACATCAGCGCGGGGCACAGCGTCGCGCGGTATACCTTTCCGGACCCTTGCGGGCCCCTGACGACCCAGATCGCATCCCCGCAGGGTAACAGTCCGGCGGATGATTTCTGCCAGATAGGCCAGTGCAGCATCTATCTGGATTTCACCGACCACGCGCGTGCGCTGGCGAAGTTCGTGGGCAGCACTACGCTCACGATGAGGGTGGCGTGCGACGGCGTACTCCTGGACACGCAGACCATCAAGCCCATCACCGGGTTGTGCCCGTCGTAGGTTGCGCCCGGACGCGCCACCTGAACCGGAGGTCGAGGGACGAGCCGCGCCTGACCCTACGCCCGCGCGAGCAGCTCTGCACTGGACGGGGCGTGCCTGCTCGGGTGGCTCTCTTCTTCATCGGGCCTCTCTCCTCGGTGTTGGAGTCGCAACCCATCGAACGCGGAGTGGCCCGTCCTTATTTCCATCATTCCGCTACGTTACGCGCAAAAGATCCGGGCATGACCAACCGGGTCAGCGAGCGACGTCGGGGGCCATGCCAGTTGCGCTGCGCGGCGCGGCGCGGGCGTTGCGTCGCCTTGCCGTGTAGCGGCTGCCAGGACCCACCAAGCCCCTTGGCGCTCGTCTCTTTGCGTCTTGGCGGTTGGCTCCCTCGCCGTTGGCGATTCCTCATTCCCCGACGCGGCGCTGTAGAAACCGCGCAGCCTTGCGACCCCAACGCAGCAGTTGCAGTGCGCTCGCGGCGGTGGCTGGATGACGGGCTATGGGACTCCCCGGGTGGAACGCGGTCCGCTACGATCCCTCGCGAGCGGGCGGGCACGTCGAGAGCTACTTCTTCAAGCTGAACGGTCCCGAGGGGCGCCGCGCGCTATGGCTCAAGACGACCATCCTGGCGCGGCCGGGTCGCGATCCGGTGGCCGAAGCGTGGGCCATCGCTTTCGACCGCGAAGGCGAGCACATCGGCGTCAAGCAGGTGGTGCCGTACGAGGACGCGCGCTTCTCGCGCGAGGGCTTCGACGTGGAAGTGGCGCACGTCCACTTCTCGGATGGCCACATCGAGGGTGACATCGAGCACGAGGGGCATCGCATCGCCTTCTCGCTCGACTTCGACGCGGACGGGGCGCCGCTCATCCCCTTCCCCAGCCTGAAGATGTACGAGACCAAGCTACCCAGCTCGAAGCTGGTCTCGCCGCACCCGGACACGAGCTTTACGGGACAGTTCACCGTCGACGCTGGAGAGCCGGTGTTGGTCGACGGCTGGCGCGGCATGCAGGGGCACAACTGGGGCACACGGCACGCGGAGCTGTACGGCTGGGGGCACGTCAACCAGTGGGACAACGACGAGGAACTACTGCTCGAAGGCGTCACCGCGCGGGTCAAGCTCGGCCCGGTGCTGGCCCCGCCGCTGACGGTCATCTGCGTGTGGCACCGCGGCATGCGCTACGAGTTCAATGCGCCGCGCGAGCTCTTGCACGCGCGCGGAACCATCACGCCGCGCAGCTGGCGCTTCTCTGCTGAAAGCCGGCTGGCGCGAGTAGAGGGCGAGCTGTCCGCCGACACGGACGACTTCGTCGGCCTGTACTACGAGAACCCGAACGGCGAGATGACCTACTGCCTCAACTCCAAGATCGCGAGCGGCAAGCTGCGCCTGGAGGTCAGGGGCCGCCCCGTGCTCGAAGCCACCACCCGCTCGGCTGCGCTGGAGATCGGCACCAAGGACGCGTCGCACGGCGTCAGGATGCTGGTGTAGCAACCGGACGACGCGGCGCATCGCGCCGAGGCAGGACAAGCAGTGCCGATCCCGGCTAGGCCACGTGAACCAACCGCCGCAGCCCTTCACTGGCCAGCTGCAGGGTTCCACTGGCCAGCGCGACGGCCACGGCGCCCACCGCCAGAACGTGCGGAGCGCGGAGCATCGCCAGGGTGCCTTGTTCCAGCAGAGCGCCCAGGCTCACGCCGTCCGGCGGGCCAAGACCGACGAACCCGAGCGCCGTCTCGCCCAGGACGACTCCCGCCGCCGCAGTGCCGAGCTGGACCGCGACTGGGCCTAGCAGGTTCGGCAGCACGTGTTGCATCACGACGCGACTGCGCGATGCGCCCAGGGCACGCGCCGCCTCCACGAACTGCGAGTCCGCAAGTGTCCGGGACTGCGCCACACTGATGCGCGCGAACGAAGCCCAGGACGTGACGCAGAACACCAGGCCGATGTAGAGCCGCGACGGCACCTCCACCGCCGACAGCACCGCCAGCGCCATCAGAAAGGTCGGGAACGACTGGACGAGATCGCACACGCGCAGCGTCCAGCGCTCGAAGCGCCCGCGCGACAGCCCCGCTGCGCCACCGAGCGGGGTGCCGACCAGGAAACCGAACACCGACACCCAGGCGGCAAGGCCGAGCGCACGCAGTGTGGCGTGGCACGCGAGCGGCAGCAGATCCACACCCGCGTCGCCGCTACCGAAAGGGCGCGCTGCGCTCGGCCCGGCCCAGGCGAGCCCAAGCGTCAGCCGCGACGGCGAACGATGCGACAGCAGCGCGAACAGGCCCGTGCCGAGTGCGAGCAGAACAGCTGGTACCAACGCCAGGAGCGCGGCGCGCCGACGGCGCGAGTCGCGATTCATGCGCCCTGTCCCCGCGGATCGATCACGGCCGACAGCGCTGCAGCGGCGGCCTGCGCCGCCACGAACAAAAAGCCCGCAGCGATCACCGACGCCTCGAGCACCGGAATGTCACGCGCCGCGTATGCCTGGAGCATCAGAGTTCCCAGGCCCGGGCGCTCGAACAGTCGCTCGAGCACCACCGCACCGCCGAGCAGCGCACCTAGCTGCGTCGCGATCACGACTGCAATCGGCGCCGAGGCAGGCGGCAGCGCATGCACCACCCAGACGCGCACGCTGGACGCGCCCTTGGCAGCCGCCACGTCCAGGAACTTCGCGTTGGCCTGGTCCAGCAACGCCGCGCGCGCGATGCGCGCGACCTGTGCCGCAAGCGGCAACGACAGGAGCCCCGAGGCGAACAGGAGTCCCGAGAAGCCACTGTTGGGATCGCCCGGCAACGGCACCAGCCTCCAGTGCACCGCCACCACGAACGTCATTAGCGGCGCGAATGCGACCAGCGGCGTCGCAGCGACGGCCAGGATGCCGCGGTGGACCCAGTCGCGACCACGCCCGAGCCACGGCGCCACCGAAAATAGCGCGGCACCGATGCCGAGCACCGAGCCCAGCCCCACCGCGAGCCCGGCCAGCTCCGAAGTAGGCCCGAGCGCGCGGCCCACCTCCGCAAAGGCGCCAACGCCGGGGCGCGTGAACGAGTCGCCGATGTCGAGCGTGAACAGGCCGCGCAGGTAGTGCAGGTACTGCAGCCACAGGGGAGCATCCAGACCGAGCCGCACGCGCAGCGCCGCGCGGTCGGCGAGCGACGCCTGATCGCCCAGGATCAGCGCCGCGGGATCGCCGGGCAGCAGGCGCAGCGCCAGGAACACCAGCGTCGCCAACACCACCAGCACGGCGAGCGCGCCGAGGGTGCGCGTCGCGATCGGCCACAGTACGCGTCCCACGCGGGCGAGCCGCTCGCCCAGCCCACCGCCGGAAGCGGGCCGGCCCGGACGAGCGGCAGCGGACATCAGTCCGCCGTCGCGTCGGAGGCGTCACCCGTTGAAGCGTCAGCCGCGTCGGTGGAGCTGTCCGGAGCGGCGTCGCCGGCCTCGGGCGCGGCGTCGCCGGCCTCGGGCGCGGCGTCGCCGGCCTCGGGCGCGGCGTCGGCTCCGGTGTCCGGCGCGGCGTCGCTGCCGGCTTCGGCATCCGGTCCGGCCTCGAACGAACCGTACCCGCCGTCGTCCTGCCCCGTGCACACCGCCGTGTCGGCGTCGGCGGACACCGGGGCTCCGCTCACCGGCACCGCGCACACGCGGCCGTCGACGTGGCCGTCCTCGACCACGACCGCGCCGTACGCGTTGTTCTTCGTGTTCATGTCGACGCAGGCGTAGCCCGCACGGCAGTCGCTGTTCTTCGAGCACTTGGCCATGCAGAACGTGCGCTCGAGTCGCGCGCTGCTCTGCGGGTTTTCACACGCCGCCGCCTGCGAGGGGTAGGCTTTGAACGCGATGCAGATCGCTTCACTCGGACATGTGCCGGGCTCGCAGTTGAACAGCGTGCAGTAGCCGCCGGGCTGCGTGGTGTCGCAGAGCCGGCCGCCGGTCGCCGAGCAGTCGGTCGAGGTGGAGCACGCGTCGCCGATTTTCGGCGCGCAGCCGGCAAGCGCCGCCAGCGAGAGCAGGAGCGCTCCCGACAAGAGCATCAGGTCGTGGCGGGTCATACGAAGCGGGCGGACCATAGCAGCAGATTTTCCGGAGCGCTGCGTCGAGTTGACACGCCCGGGACCGGAGCCTAGAAACCCCTTGTCCGCGCGATATTGGCGCGGTTTCGGGCGATCCATGGCTACCTACATCACGGAAGACTGCATCAACTGCGGCGCCTGCGAGCCGGAGTGCCCGAACGAGGCCATCTCCGAGGGCGACGAGATCTACGTCATCGACCCCGAGCTGTGCACCGAGTGCGTCGGCTTCTACGACCACGAGGCCTGCCAGGCTGTGTGTCCGGTCGAGTGCTGTCTGCCCGACCCGAACCGCGGCGAAGCGGAAGAGACACTGATCTCCCGCGCGCTCCGGCTGCATCCCGACGACTCGGAGCTGAAGCAGCGGGCCGACGCGAACGACTACCCGTCGCGCTTCCGGAAATAACAGCCGTGGCCATCTCGCGGGCCGCTTTCCTGCCGGTTCTGCTCACCGCGGTCGGCTGCGGCGGCGCGGTGCCGCTGCTGCATCCGGCACACACGCTCCCGGCTGGCAAGGTGAGCATGGGCGGCGGAGTCACCGCGCAGTTCGTCGCGGGCAAGGCCAGCTCCGCCATCGACAGCGCGCGCCACGCCGGCGGGAGCACAGGCGGGATACCGCAGAACTCGAGCGCCGAACGCGATCTGGTCGCCGGCGCGATCGCCGACAAGCTCACCGGCCCGGGCCTTTCGCCCTGGCTCGGAGCCCGCGCTGGCATCGGCTTCACCAGCGATGCCGGCGTCACCTGGTCGGGGCGCACAGTGCGGATCGACGGCCGTCACGCTTTCGAGGGTGCGCACTACGCGCTCAGCGTCGGTCTGGGCCTGAGCGGAGTGCTGTCGCAGCCCGGCGCGGACAAGCCCGGGCAGACCTCCCGCGGCGGAGGCGACATCCCGGGCGTGGATAGCGGAGGCGCCAGCGGCTGGGGAATGGATGTGCCGCTGCTCGTGGGTTATCGCAGCACCGCGTCGCTCGTGCAGGTCTGGGGGGGACTCAGGGGCGGCTTCGAGCATGTCGGCGGCGACTTCTACCTGCGCACGGATCTCGATCCGACGATCGAGCAGACTGCGCCGGTCTCGGCGCAGCGCTGGTTCGCCGGCGGGCTCGTCGGGGTCGCCATCGAGGTCGAACCCTTCTGGCTCGGCGCGGAGCTGGATGTGTCCTACCAGGCGCTCGACGGCTCGCTCAGGCTGGAAGATGGTGCCAGCGGCACTCGTAGTATAGGGGCGTCGCTGTCCGGTCTGACCATCGGCCCGGGTGGCGCACTGGCAGCCAGGTTCTGATGACTTCCGTATCTGCTTCGGTATCGCGCGCCCCAGAGAGGGGTGCGCGCGGCGCGGAACGGGACTGGGCCGGCCGTCCGGGGGTGTGCGGTCCGCTTGCCCCCCGGAGGGGCGGGCCGTACCATATCGACGTGCACGTGGATTGGTCCACCGACGCCACCGGGTCTCACCGCGACCCGGCTCCTGCCTTCCTGCGCCCGCGTGGTGGGCGTCTGTCTGTCGCGCTCCTGCTGGGCGCCGCGCTGACGGCCTTCGGCTGCTCGGCGCAGACGGCCGACTACGCCACCGATGCCGACACGGGCAGCACCCACGCGCTCATCTCCATCGAACGGAGCACGACCGTCGATAGCGCCAACGCCACGCGCGCCGGAGCGCTCGCTGGATTCGTGCATACCCCGGCCGACGTGGACGCACAGGGCGTCCTGGGCATGGTCGGTCTAGCGCAGAAGCTTCCCTCCCCCGGCCAGTGCACGACGCTGCCCCAGCCGACGCACCCATCGACGGTGGGCCACGTCGAGCTGCTGGAAGCGGGCGACATCTCGGTCAACGTCGCCGGCAACACCACCACGCTGGCTCCGCGCGCCTTCCCCACCGTGACGGACCGGGTCTCCGGCGTGATGTACACGACGCGCGATCGCTCCGAGCCGCTGCCCGCAGCGGCCCACTACACGATCCAGACATCTGGTGGGCTGTCGGTCGCGCCGCTCACGCTCGAGGCCGACGCGCCCTCGCCGCTTGCCAACGTCACCGTCGGCGGGCTTCCGCTGTCCGAGGTCGGTGGGCTGTCGACGAGCCAACCCGTGGACGTGACGTGGAACGCCGGAGCGCCGGGCGACATCGTCTACGTCGAGCTCTCCCACATCGACGGTTCGAGCAGCACGCTGTGCAGCTTCCGCGACGACGCCGGCAGCGGCACGATCCCCGCCAGCAGCGTCGCCCCGTCGCAGAACGGACGGCTGTCGCTGCATCGCCTGCACGAGCGCATGTTCACAGGCGCCGGCCTGCAGGACGTTGAGCTGCGCTTCGACTTCGAGCTGGCCACCAACGTCAGCTTCATCCAGTAGCCGAGGCACCTCCGCGGAGGACGCGGCAGCGATGCGGCTATTCCTGTTGTGGCTGACAGCGCTCGCAGTGCTCGCGCTGCCGGGACGCGCGAAGGCAAGGCCGCATCGTGCGCGCCACCACCACGCGCGACGGATGTCCTACGCCCGCTACCGCCACTACGTCAGGCTCTGGCACAAGAAGCAGCGCGGCCGCAAGCCTCCGCTCGATTCGCACGGACGCCCCGAGCTGGTCATCGAGAGTATCAACACGCGCGAACGGATCGCGCTGTCGCCGATAACCGACCAGGGCGGATTTTCTGCCAGCGAGCTCGAGCGCGCAGCCCACGTGCTGCGCGACCAGCGCACCGGGAATGAATTCCCGATGGACCCGGGCGTGATCGACATCCTGTACAGGCTCGAGCGCCACTTCAAGACGTACAGCATCCGCGTGGTCTCGGCGTACCGCACGCCGCACCCCGGCAGCCATTCGCGTCACGGCCAGGGTCGCGCCATCGACCTGGTGGTGCCGGGAGCGAGCGATCACGCCGTCGCCCGCTTCGTGCGGTCTCTCGGGTTCTGCGGCGTCGGCGTCTACACGCGGAGCGGCTTCGTGCACGTCGATGTGCGTGCGCGCAGCTATTTCTGGGTCGACCACAGCGGACCGGGCCGACCCAACCGGGCCCATCCCGTGCTGCGGAAGCTCGCGAAACAGGCCGACCGCCGCGCGCTGTCGCGGGGTTGTCCGCAGCCGCGGCCCAGCGTCCGTCCTGATCCCGACGTCGACGCCGTGTGGAACGCCGACTCGATCGACCCCGAAACGCGCCTGGCCGACAAGCTCGCCGCGGCCGCACAGCATGGCGACAACAAGGCGGCACAGCACGGGAAGACCCCGGCCGCGGCGGCCGCGAAGAAGAAGACGGCCGGGAAGCCGCCGCACGAAGCCAGCCCCGGATCGACCGACGACAGCGCGCCCGACGACTCCAGCGCCGACGAAGTGCGCGCAGACGACCAGGCCGCGCAGCAGGCCGCCGAGCACGGGGCAAGATGAGCGACGAGCTCGACGCGCTCGTCCGGGACGATCGGCTCGAGGAAGCGGCAGAGCTCGCAGAACAGATCGAAGAGCCGGCGCGCGCGGCAGAGCTGTGGGAGCGCGCCTGCGACTACTCCCGCGCAGCGCGCGCAGCGCTCGCCGCAGACAATCCAGCGCGCGCGCTGGGCCTCGCTGCGCGCGGCGACGCCGCGGACATTGCCGCGCAGGCCATCAACGTCCTGCGCGGCAACGTCGCACGCGCCAGGCAGGTCGCCGCGTCGCTCGCCGACGCGGGACAGCCGCGCGCTGCCGCACGGCTCCGGCTCGCCATCGACGACGCGCGCGGGGCCGCCGCGGACTTCGAGCGAGCTGGCGATCTGCTCGACGCCGCCGATGCATTCGAGCGCGCGGGGGACGCGCGCAACGCTGCGCGCTGTCTCGAGGGCGAGCTCGCACAGGACGCGGGGCACCAGCTGGCTCGACTCCGACTGGGCCGGCTCCTGGCCGATCACGGACGGCTGCGCGCGGCCTCGCGCGTGCTGCAGCAGATCCCCGGTGATGCCGAGGAGCGCCGCCAGGCGCTGCCCGTGCTGGAGCGCGCGCTCGCGGGTCTCGGGCTGGACGGCGCGGCGCGCGAAGTCGCGCGCGAGATGCGCGCGCTCGGCATCGACGAGGCGCCCACACTGCCGACCGCGAGCTCCCGCGACGACGATCGCGAGCGCCTGTTCGGTCGCTACGACGTGGTGCGCCAGGTCGCGACCACGCCGACCGCACGCGTGTACGAGGCGATCGATCGCATCGGCGCCGGCCGCGTTGCAGTCAAGGTGTTCGCCGCCGCGGGGCTCGACCCGTCCGGCCGCGACGCGCTCTTGCGCTTCGAGCGCGAGGCGCGCGCGCTCGGGCAGCTGAGCCATCCCGCAATCGTGCCGCTGGTGGACTGGATACCCGCAGGTCCCGCCGTCGTTCTGGCGTGGATGCCGGGCGGCTCGCTGGCGGATCTGCTGGCGCGCGGCCCCGTCGCTCCGGCGCGCGGCGCCGAGATCGTGTCGGCCGTACTCGGCGCGCTCGGCGAGGCGCATCGGCGCGGCATCCTGCACCGCGACCTCAAGCCGGCGAACGTGCTGTTCGACGGCGCTGGCGCGGCGCACCTTGCCGACTTCGGCACCGCCCACGTCAGCGACTCGGCAGCCACGGTCACAAGCGGTCTCATCGGCACGCTCGCCTACATGGCGCCTGAACAGCGCGCCGGCGCGGCCGCGGACATCCAGAGCGACATCTACGGCGCGGGAGCGCTGCTCTGGCATGCGCTGACCGGCGCGCCGCCGGGGGCGGGGCTGCCCTTCCTGTCGGACGAGCTCGACGAGACCGCGCGCGCCGTCGCGCGCCGCCTGGTCGGTCCGGCCACCGCGCGCCCCGCCGACGCCCTCGAGGCTCGCACCGCCATCGCATCCGTCGAATGGCCCCGGATAGCGCCGCCGGCCCGACCCGTGCAGCAGGCCGCACAGGCGAAAGAGCCAGCGCGGAGCGTGCGCCTCGAACCGCTGGGCGGCCCGCGCTATCGCGACACGCTGCTGCGTCGCGAAGTCCTGGTGCTGCGCGCCGACCCGCCCACGCTGGAGCGCGTGCTGCCGTTCGCGCGCGCCGACCATCCCGCGCTGGCAGCCGTGCTGCGACACGTCCAGGCGGAAGACTCGGTGTGGATTGAAGCCCCGCGCGGCGCGCCACTCGACCGCCCGCTGACCCGGGCGGAGCTTTCGGAGCTCGGCACGGCGTTGGACGCGCTGCACCGCGCCGGCGGCTTCCACGGCCGCGTTGATCGCGAGCACATCGTGCTCGCCGGCGGGCGCGCAGTGCTGTGCTTTCCCCTCGAACCGCTGGGTCGCTCGGCCGACGACGACCGCCAGGCGCTGGCCGCCCTGGGCGCAAGCTGACGACAGACATCGGCAACACGGTTACACTTCCGGCGCCGTGTCGCTGCATCGCGTCTACCTGGTGCCCGGCATGTTCGGTTTCGGACAGCTGGCGGGCTACGACTACTTCGTGCACGTGCGCGCGGCGCTGCGCCAGCGCTTTGGCGACGCGGGCGTCAAGCTGCGGGTCGAGACCGTACCGACGCCGCCCACGTCTTCGCTGCGCTTCCGGGCGCGTGTGCTGTCGAAGACCGTCGCCGAGAGCGCGGGCGAGGGCGACGACCCGATCCACCTCGTCGGCCACTCGACAGGCGGGCTGGACGGGCGCCTGGCACTGTCGCCCAGCACCAACCTCGGGCTCGACGCGGGCTCGATGGACTGGACGCGGCGCGTGCGGAGCTGCACGTCGCTCAACACGCCGCACTACGGCACGCCGCTCGCCGGCTACTTCGCTACCGTTTCCGGCACGCGCGTGCTGTACGGCTTGAGCCTGCTCACCGTCGTCTCGCTGTCGGTGGGCGCGCCGTCGTTCGCCGTCTTCTCCAAGCTCTTGTCCGGCCTCGGCGGCATCGACCAGTTTCTGGGGGGAAACCTGGCGCTCGTCAGTCGCATGTCCGACATGCTGCTGCGCGTGGTCGACGAGGGGGGGCGCAAGGAGATCACGGGCTTCCTCGGCAAGGTGCGCATCGACCAGGGAGCGATCATCCAGATCATGCCGGAGGCGATGGACCTGTTCAACGCTGCCGCCGAGAATCGCGAGGCCGTGCGCTACGGCTCCATCGCGACGGCCGCCCCCGCACCGCAGGCGATCCGCTTCGCCAAGCGCGTGCGCTCGCCCTACGCCGCGCTGACGGCAGCGATGTTCTCCACGCTCTACCAGTTCACGAGCCAGCGCCCCCGTCCCTACCCCTACGCCGAGCCCGACGACGACCAGGCCGTGCTGCTCGCCCGCCACGTCGCCGCCGAGGTCACCGACCGCACCAACGACGGCATCGTACCGACGCTCAGCATGCTGTGGGGCGAGCTCATATGGTGCGGTGAAGCCGACCACCTCGACGTCATCGGCCACTTCCAGGACGACACGAAACCCGCCACGCACGTCGACTGGATGACCAGCGGCGCGCATTTCGATCGCGGGCGCTTCGCATCCGCCATGGACGCCCTGGCCGGCTTCCTCCTGCGATCATGACCACTCCGGAAACCCATCGGCGCGCCTTCGCGACGCCTCCGCACCTGGCGCATCCGGAAGAAGCCATGTCCATCTGGTTCACCGAACCGCTCGGACTGCTCAGCCAGGTCACGCGCCCGGCGACGGGCAGCGTCAAGATGGCGCGCTTCATCAGCGAGCTGGCCTGGCCTGCCCTGCTCGAGCTGCGCGGCGCCGAGCAGCAGCCCATGTTCATCGTGCATGACCTGTCGCTGCTCGAGGACGTCGAGCCCGACGCCGGACGCATCCTGACCATGTTCGGTCTGTCCGCCCGACGCGACATCGAGCGCGTCGTCATCGTCGAGCCCCCCAGCCTGCCGCGCCTGGTGCACCACGCCATCAACGCAGCCGGCTCCGCGCTGGGCCTCATCGGCGTCCGCATGGAACTGGTCGAATCGCTCGACGAAGCGCTCGACCGCTACCAGCTCGTCGCCCGCGAGGCGTAGCGGTGCGCGGTCAGCCGCTGCTGCCGCCGGTCGCCCTGGCCGTGCTGGCCGGCTTCGGCGCGGGCTTGCCGGTCTTCGCGGGCGCCGGCGGCTTGCCGACGATGGGAATCACGAGCGTGTGGGCCTTGCCGCCGCGCAGATAGCTGACACGGATCGCGTCGGCGCGCTTGAGCGCCTGGAAGGCGTCGTAGGCCTGCATCTCGGTCTTGATGGGCATGCCGTTGACCGCCGTGACGACATCGCCCGGATGCAGATCCACGCTCTTCCAGTAGCTCGGCGGACGCAGCGCCACGATGCGGAAACCGCGGAACTGCCCGGCGTCGAGACTGGCCGACACATCCACGCGCTGCAGGAAGCGCCCGAGCCCGGCGTTCACGGTGGCCAGAAGCGCGCTGCGCGAGACGGAGCCCTTCGGCACAGCAGCCTTTTTCGCGGGCGCCTTGGCAGCCACCGGCGTTTCCGGCTGCGTGGCGGTTGCAGCGCCGCCACAGCCCGCCAGGAACAGTCCGAACAGAACGAGTCGTCGCACGGCGTGAATATGATCCGCGAGACGGGGGTCGGGCAAATTCGCTGGGTGCCCCCCACCTGCCGCCGCGCTCCGCGCGGCTTCGTCGCGGCACGAGCGGCGGGCCGGGCCCGCCGCGGGCCCGCCAAGGCCGGTCGCAAGCGCCCGGCCGGGGGCCCCACGTCAGGCGCGCGCAGCGAGCACGGCGTCGAGCACGAGCTGGCTCGTCTCCTCCACGCTGCCCTCGCCGGACACGTGCACCACGCGGTCACCCGGCACGAGCTCCTCGGCGCGGGCGTAGATCCCGGCCAGGCGGCGCTGCGTTTCGCTGGCTTCGTACAGTTCCTCGGCTCCGCCGCGCTGGCGCCGGCGCTCGGCGGCGACCTCGGCGGGGACATCGATCACGATCGTCAGCCCGGGCCGGAGCGCCCGCGCGTTGAGCTCGCGGATCCACGGCACCGAGCGGGCGGCATCCGGCGAGGTCGCCGACTGGTACGCCAGGCTCGACAGGTCGTAGCGGTCGCTGACGACCGTGGCACCCGCAGCAAGCGCAGGAGCGATCACGCTGTCGACGTGGTCGAGCCGGTCGGCGGCAAACAGCAGCGACATGGTGCCCCAGGACGGCTCGCGCGGCGCGCCGGCATCGGTGGGCGGCAGCTCGCGGCGCAGGGCCTGGCGGATGAGCTTGCCCACCGGGCCGCCGGAAGGCTCGCACGTCAGCCGCGCGTCCTCGCCGAGCGCGCCGAGCGCTTCGACCAGACGCCGGGCAGCCGTGCTGCTGCCACAGCCGTCGATACCTTCAAGAACGATGAAACGGGGCGCGGAGGTGAGGGTCATGTCCGGAGCTGGGTAGGTATCCTGAAGCGTCTGTCGAAGGCCAACCAGGGCTCGGGCCTCGAACCAACTGTCGCATGTAGCTCGTCGCGACGGCGGCCTTTTTCGCGACTGCGGGGGCGAAGGCGTCCGCTGTGGAGACCGTGGCGGAGCAGCCGCGTGCCTGGCAAGGCACTACGGCTGCCATGCGGTGACGGGACCGCATCAATGTTCGTGGCCTCGACCGTGGCCGTTTGTGCGACGGTAGCGGTGACCGTGGTCGTGGTCGCCGACCGCGACCGGACGCCTCGCGTCTTCCTCGTTCCGCGTCGTTCCGCGGGCTGGCGACGACCGCCCCTACGCGCGCTGCCGGCTTGCACGCATTTCCACATCGTCGGACGCCTGGCTGCGCCTCACCTGCTGCCTCGCTCAAAGCGCATGTCGGGCTCGAAGCGCACATTCGCCCACCCGATTTCCCAACGGCGAAGGTATCGCGTTGTACATCAGGGCGCGTTCCGGCATCATGCTTCCAGGCGCCGGATTGGGGGCGCGGAAGGGAGCGGGATATGACGGGCGAGGCGTCAGCGATCAGCGATCAGCGATCAGCGTAGCGTGGCGCGCTCTGGCGTGCGTGCAAGTGCTTGCCTGCCTTTGTGTCCTGACGGTCACGCAATCGGCCCAGGCGGCACCAGGCATCAAGTGGGTGACGCAGGGCCCGGATTGTGACCTGCCGTACAATCCCTATACACACGAGACCGCGACGCAGAACGCGGGCGTTTCGTACGTCGGAAACTACTCGTACCTCTGCTCGCTGGACGAGGACCACGACGGGCTCGACGATCGCATCGAGAACAAGATCGCCAAGTGCTTCGCGCCGTATGTGATCTTCGACTCGAGGGAGAACGCACGCGACAAAAGACCGGAATTGCCCAAGGTGTCTCCCCCGGACTCGCCCCCCATCCACAGCGAGCCGCTCGCGCTGTACATGGTGGAACCAGTGAAGCCGGCCGGGGATCACATACACAGAATTTCACTCCAGTGGGTGCTGGTGTTCGACAACGACGGCGGTTTCGAGAAACTCGAGGGACTTGCGCAGGGGCATGCGAACAGTCACCCGGGTGACAGCCAGTGGATCGACATGCGCGTCCAGGTCAGTCAGAAAGCGGACGGAAGCTGGTACGCTCGCCTGGAAAAGGTTCATCCGACCGATGCGTTCTGGCAGGAACAGCCGATTGGTGCGAAAATCCCGCCCGATGACGACCAAATAGCGTGCGGGCCCAGACAGTCGCTAGCTCAGGTTCTGGGCTGGTCCGGTTCGGTCCTCGAGACCCTCTACTTCGGGGCTGGGTGCAGTCCGAACCCCGTGCAGGTTGGCCACCTCGAGGTGTTCGGCAGCACGCACCCGGTGGTCTATCTGAGCGCTGGCAAGCACCACTCGTTTCCCCACGCGCAGAGCGAATACCCGTGGTTCGATTTCATTCTCGGTGGGGCGGCGGAGCCGCTTTTTGCGCAGTACGACCGCGCCGACGGAAAGGGCAGGCAGTTCGTAGTCGCAACGCAGTCCGATAGCGGGCAGACGCTGAACGTCGGACGTTCTCGAGGCGACCCCGGACTATTCCGGCAGCCCTGGCTTCAGCTGCGAGACTGCCGACGACGAGAAGAACGCCTATCACGTGGCGTGCCAGTGCACTGGTAGCGCCTGCCCGCCCCAGGCATCAAAGGATGCGTGCGACGCGGCCTACCAGAAGTACCTGAGCGACTAGGCAACCTGCCAATCGCAGGCTTTCTCGGGCGTCCATCCGAACCGGAACAGGTGTCTTCAATACTACCTAGGGGGGCACCACAATTCCGACGATTTTCTCACCGATGCGGAGTTCAACGCATTTGGCTACAAGGGGTCGCTGGTAAACACCCAGACGTTCTGCGGTCAGCAGCCTCCGGGCTGCGATACGGAGGCCAATCCCTTCATCACTTGGCTGAGGTGGCAGGGCCCGGCCAAGATCGACGAGGACGGCGACGGCATAACCAATTTCCAGGACGATTGCCCGCTCGTCTACAATCCCGGCAGTCCCCAGGCCGACGACGGGACCGACGACGGCTTCGGCGCTGCGTGCGATCCCGAGAACCAGCTGTCGGATGCCGCCAAGTTCAGGCACGGCTACGACCGCTGGGTGGGCCCGGGCCGCGCCGATCTGCCCAGCTTCGTCCCGGACGCGTACCACCCCTACCCGTCTCTAAGGGGCATGCTCGACAGCGACGGCGACCACAACATCAACGGTGCGGACTTCTGCCCGTTCACGGACGCCCCCACCGTCGACACGAACCAGGGAGGCGAGAAGCTGGCGTTCCCGATCACGGACAGCTCTCCAGCACGCCTCACGCACTACGGCTACGCCTACCGGGGCAACGCCTGTGATCCGTTCGAGACGACGTTCGTGCGGCCCTCTTTCCCGAACCCCGGCACGCAGCAGTGGACCGACTGCCGCTACATCGACCCGAACCACCCGTACTACGAAACCACGAGCAGCGTGCAGATCAACTACGCCGCCGTCTTTGGCCTGAGCGCGAACGACCCTGCTCTCTCCGCGGGAACCACGTACGCGAGCCGCGCCCAGATCCTGCTCGACAAGTCGAAGACGAACGTGCCCGTCACGCTGGAGCGCTGCGCTTGCCAGAGTGACGTTTGGAAAACGTGCGCGCACCTTCCGACGTCGCCCTGCTGGGTGGATCAGGGCCTGAACGGCCATGTGAAAACCTCCGCCAAAGAGGAGGACGGCTGGCACCCGCTCGGGTCGAACGGTTGTCCGCCAGACCCCGACGGCTACTGCAAGCCGCTGTCGCTCACCGCGCGCCCGGTCATCCCGCGGGACTGCGACCCTCACGTCGGCACCTGCAATTCCCACCCGGCGGACTGGAACGCCTGGGAAGAGGATCTGGACAGCCTGACCTGGGACTGGCAGGCCGAACGCGCCAAGTACCCGGCTCACCTCCCCAAGGACCTGTTCGATAGCCCGCCAGACATCGACGGAAAGCCCTACCTCCACAGCAAGTACCCGTTCCTGTTCGGCTCCGAGGTGGCGCGCGAGGCCCACCTGATCAAGCCCACGCCTTCCAACCCGAACCCCTACTACTACGCGGAAACCGGCGGCACACCCTACGTGCAGTCGCAACTGCCGGGTCAGGAACCGGACGTGGACATCTCGGGATCCAACCAGGAGCTCCAGTCGCGGCGCCTGCGTTCGTACTTCACGCTGTCGAGCGCGAGCGGGCTGCCCGAGGACAACCCCTACCTCGCGTCAGCCCACCAGGTGCGGCTGCGCGGCATGACAGCCTGCGAGACGTCCGGCTACAGCACCATCGACGTGCACAAGCTGCTCGTGAACATCATCTGGCCGCCGGATCCGGAGGGCTCGAGCTTTCTAGACACCTCGCCCATCAGCGTGGTGTCGCAGCCGCGCGGCTTTGCGCTGGTGACCAACCGCCAGGGCGTGGCGCCGCTGGACGACCTGCTCCAGCTGTCCACCGGACAGACCTTCCCCATCGTGCTGACGGCGTCGGACTATGGGGGATCGGTCCCCATGGACGTGCTCCCGGGCAGCACGGAGCTCGCCCGCCTCCTGGCGGCAGCGCCCGCCGGGGCGGACGTTGTGCCGCTGGCCACGGACAAGGAAGCGTCGTCGCCGCTGCCGGAACTGCTCGTCGTCCTGTACGCCGACACTGCCAGCGAGCTGCCGGGCAGCTGGGTAAAGCTCGAGCCGCTCGGCATCGACCCCACGGCGGGCGCGAGCTACGCTATCGGCAGCGTGGGGATGCTTCCGGGGGATTTCGAGAAGGGCGTGCTGCTGGCGGATAGCATTTCCGGCGCCGCCGTGGAGTTCGTGGAGCCGGGGCCCGACCGCGCGGCGCGCCTGTGGCGCTTCGCCGCGGGACAGTGGAGCGAAACCCAGCTGTCCGCGGATCTGCCGGCGCGCCCGCACGCCGCCTACCTGCTGCACAACGCGGTGCTGTTCCGGGCCGGCGGCGTCGACAGCGATGGCAACCTGACCGGCGACGCCCTGGCGCTCGACACGCGCAGCGGCAGCGAGTGGGGCCAGACTCCCACCTGGGTGCCGCGCAGCGATCCGGCCCTGGCCTGGGACCAGGAACGCGGCGGTCTCGTCTACGGCGGCGGCTTCGACTCCGCTGGAGCGCCGCACGCCGACCTGTGGGACGTGCCGGAGGTGGGCATCGCTCCGCAGCTGATGCTGCCGGACGCCTCCGGCGCCGACGCGCCGCGCGTCGACAGTGCCTCGCTGGTGCTGGCCGGCGGCGAGAGCCGGCAAGCCGTGGTGCTGGGCACGTCGCGGGTCCAGGGCCCCATTGCGGGCGCCTGGCGCGGCGCGGCCGACGGCTGGCACCCGCAGAGCCTGCTCTCGCTGCGCGTCGGCACCGGCATGGACCGCTGCGCCGACGGATCCACGCCGGAGCTCTGCACCGACGGCGCGAAGGACTGGTGGAGCGATCCGGGCCACCTCGCCTGCAGCCCGGCAGCCCCCGGCGCCTGCACGTCGGCGTCGCAGCCGAGGCTTGTGGCGACCCGGGAGCTGCCGGTGCAGAAGGCGCGCTCCGCGGATCTCGACGTGATGACAACCTGGGTCGGCGCCGACACCCACGTGGAGGACTGGAGCGACACCGATCCGCCCGTGCTGCGCGGTCGCATCGGCGTCCAGGCGCCGGTGATCAGCGTGCGCGCGGACAACGGCACCGTGGCCGTCGCCACGCGCCGCGGCCTGGTGATCGTCTCGCAGAGCGATGGCAAGCTGCGCGCGAGCGACCCCCTGCCTCTGTGCGGCCGCCCGCTCGCGGCCGAGCCGCTCCACGATGGGCGCTGGGTGGTCTCGACGTTGGCCGGCGTCGCGCTGGTCTCGGTCGACTACACCGGCACGCCGTCCATCGACCAGGCCGCACTGCTGCTCCCACAGAGCGGCGGTTGGTCCGCGGTCGACGTGCCGCCCGCGGAGTGCGCGAGCCACGCCGCCTGCCGCGCGGCCGACGACATCGTCTGCGCCGGCGGCCGCTGCGGCGACGGTCGCGCGCGCGCGCCGCTGGCGCTGGTGGGAGACCGCGTGGTGCTGGCGCCCGCGCTCGGCAGCACGGGCGGCTGGCTCCATTCGGCGGGCGTGCAGCCAGCCAGCTACGTCGATCCGGGTCACCCGCCGCTGCTCCTGCTGGGCCACGACGGCGACGGCTGGCACGTGCTGTCGGAGACGCACGTCGACGGCACGCTGCAGGCGCTGCGCGCGTCCGGCGCCTGGGTGTATGGCGTCACAGAGAAGCAACACGGCGGAAAGCTCCAGCGCTTCAACCCGGCGCTGGGCCTCACCGGCGACGAGTTCACCAGTGCGGAGACGCACGACGTACCCTGGTGGGTCGAGCGGCGCGACATGCCCGATCGCAGGCTGCGGCTCGTGGGCGGCGGCGTGCAGATCGCGGAGGTCGCGCCTTGACGCTGGCTGTTGTTGCACGCGCCGCCGCCCTCGCTCTCGGCGGCGCGCTCGCCGTGGCCGTCGGCTACAGCGCGTGCGGCGGGCAGCAGCGTAGCGCGCCCGCGGCGGACGCGGGAGGCGCAGGCGGCAGCTCGGGCGACGCCGGCGGCGCGGCGGCAATGCCCGACGCGGGCGCCGACGCGGACGCCGCGCCACCGCCCTGGGGCACGCTGCCGCCCTGGGATCCGACCTGGCACGAGACCGCGCCGCACCAGTGGAAGGAGGTTCCACACGACAACATGCCGGACTGCGGCGCGGGGTGTACGGCGATTACAGCCTATGAGCCACATACGTTCATCCCGTTCTCCATCGATGGGGATCGCGTCGCGTACAACACGCCGATCCTGCACGGGACGGACGTGTACACGCTGCTCGTCGATCTCGGCACCCTGAAAGAATACTTCATCGACGACGGCAAGAGCGAGCCGCACCTGGATGGAGACCACTGCCAGGCTGCCGAACCATCCGTGAGCGGCGACTACATACTTTACAGCATCATCTGCGAGTCCCACTCGCGCCTAGTGTTGCGTTCGCTGAAGACCGGCGAGATGAAGACGGTGATGCTGTTCGGGTCGATCGATGACGGCGCGCCCGGACGCACGGGCCTCACCCCGACCCACGCCTACTGGTACTACGGCAACGCCCAGGGCCCGAACTCCGTCTCCAGCTTCGACCTGGAGACCGGCGAGGTGAAGACCACGACCAACGGCGTCAGCATCTGCCGCACCATCTGGTTCCGGCCGGGGCCCAAGGGCGACGAGGTGCTCTGCACGAACGAGGACCTCGAGCGCGTGCTGATGATCGACATCGCCGACCAGACCACCTCGCAGCTCTCGCCCAGTGCCTATGGCGAAAACTACGGCTACCTCTCGCCCGACGGCACCCAGGCCGTCTGGTACGACTACCGCGACCCGGGTCCGAACGGCGAGCACGGCAGCTACGGGTCCGAGTACGCTGGCGAGATCTACTGGAAGGACCTGGTCACCGGCGAGCAGAAGCGGATCACGTTCGACAACCCCACCGACCCCGTGAAGAAAGAGCTGCCGTCCATTCGCAACGGCATCATCGCCTGGTCGGACTGGCGCACGAATGCGAACAAGAACCCGCAGGGGGCACCGGGCTACAACATCTACGGCGCGCCCGTTCGCTACCAGACGGGGCCCGCCGGCACCGCCACGAACTGGGGCGACAAGGAGCTCCTGTATCCGCAGGCAACAGCCAAGGGCATCGTCGGTATGGGGGGAGTAACCCTTCCAGACGCAGGTCAGGGGACCAGGCTCGTGCGTCTGGCATGGCCGTGAGCCGCATAGACGCTGAAGCGTACTGACGGGGCTTGTTGCGCCCGGGATAGGCCTGTAGGCGAGCGGCAACAGCCGTGGGCACGAGCTCGCGACGTTCCCACACAGAAAGGGGGGCACGTCGCTTGCTTGAAGCCTGCAATGCTGCGCGCCGGCTGGCGTGGGCGTAGACTGTCTGGGCGCCGGATTGGGGCGCGGAAGGGAGCGGGAGCCAGGTGCGGAGTCGGGCGGCGGGCAGTGCGGGGCGCGTCGCGACGGCGGCGGCGCTCGCCCTCGCCGTCGGGGTCGGCTACAGACGCGCGGAGCGCTGGTGCCGCTGAACTGCCAGTGACAGGCGGCGTCCAGATTGCGGAGGTTGCTCCGTGAGCGTGGCTGCCCTGGCACGCGCCGTGTTGGTGGCGCTGGCCGGCGCGCGGCCGTCGCGGTCGGCTACAGCGCCTGCGGCGGGCAGAAGGCCTCGAAGAACACCCAGATGAAGAGCAAACCCACAACGAAGGCGCTAACTGTCAACCTCCGACCAGCGTTGAAAGTGTAACGGATGTCTTGACCCGCGCCACCCGCGACCGCGACTGGGACCGCGACCGCGTCCTTCTCCTGTTACGGCTTTGGAGCAGGATCTTCGCCCAGGACGACGTTGTCGATAAGCCGCGTCTTGCCCGCGAACGCGGCCACGGCGAGCAGCACGCGCTCGCCCGCCACCGCGTCGGGGTCGAGTGGCGTGATGGTGTCGGGATCGGCGAGCGTGACGTAGTCGACGCGCAGGCCGGCCCGTTCGAGTGCCGCGGCCACCGGATCGCGCAGCGCCGCTGCCCCGCGCTCGCCAGCGCTGAAGCGGGCGACGGCGGCGGACAGGGAACCCGGAATCGAAAGCGCACCCGAGCGCTCGCTGGCCGAGAGGTACAGGTTGCGCGAGCTCAGAGCCAGTCCGTCGGGCTCACGCACGATGGGGTGCCCGACGACCTGTACCGGCAAGAGGAGGTCCTGCACCATGCGCTCGATCACCTTGAGCTGCTGGTAGTCCTTGCGCCCGAACACCGCCGTGCACGGACCCGCAACGGCAAACAGCTTGGTGACGATGGTGGCGACACCCTCGAAATGACCAGGGCGGCTGGCTCCGCACAGATGATCGGTGAGGCTCTCGACGTGCACGCGCGTGTGCTCGTGCTCCGGATACATCTCGTCGACCGGAGGCGCGAACACCAGCGACGCCCCGGCGGCTTCGCACTTGGCGAGATCGCCCTCCAGATCGCGCGGGTAGCGCTCCAGGTCCTCGTTCGGCCCGAACTGCGTGGGATTGACGAAGATGCTGACGGCCACGTCGCTGGCGTGCCTCGCGGCTTCCGTCACCAGCGCGAGATGCCCCGCGTGCAGCGCGCCCATGGTCGGCACCAGCCCGAGCGAACCGCCGCCCGCGCGCACGCTGTCGCACGCTGTGCGGAACTTCTCGACGTGTCGGGCAACGCGCATCAACTGTTCTCGTCTTCGGCGGGGCCGTAGCCCGCGGGCGCGCGTTCTACCACGGGCTTTTCGCCAGTGGGCTCGCCGCGCGTGTGCGGGCGCGCCATGCCGAAACTGTGCGCGGCGTCTGGAAAGGCGCCGCTCTGCACCTCGGCGACGTAGCGCGCCGTCGCGTCGACCACCGCGTCGCCCAGCTCGGCGAAGCGCTTGACGAACTTCGGCTTGATATCGCGGTACATGCCGAGAAAGTCGTAGCAGACCAGCACCTGGCCATCGCAGTGCGGACCCGCGCCGATGCCGATGGTGGGAATGTCCAGCGACTCGGTGATGCGGCGGCCGAGATCGGCGGGCATGCCCTCGAGCACGACGCAGTACGCCCCGGCCTGCTCCAGCGCCTTGGCGTCCGCGATCACGCGCACCGCGGTGTCCTCGCTCTTGCCCTGGACGCGGAAGCCGCCCATGGCGTGGACGGACTGGGGCGTGAGCCCGACATGGCCCATCACCGGTATCCCCGCGCCGACGATGCGGTGCACCGTATCGGCGACGTTCACGCCGCCCTCCAGCTTGACCGCCTCGAAGCCGCCCTCCTTGAGCAGGCGTCCGGCATTCTCCAGCGCCTTCTCGCTGGAGACCTGGAAGCTCATGAAGGGCAAGTCGCCGACGAGCTGCGCGCGCGTGGTAGCGCGCGCAACGGCGCGACCGTGGTAGCAGATCTCGTCCACCGTCACGGGTAGCGTGTTGGGCAGCCCCTGCACCACCATGCCCAGTGAATCGCCGACGAGCAGGATGTCCGCACCGCCCTCGTCGAGCAGCCGGGCCATGGTGGCGTCGTAGCAGGTGAGCGTGGCGATCTTCGGGCCGCTCTGTTTGCGCGCCCGGATCGCCGGAGCGGTGACCTTGTCCGTCTTCGGTGCCATCGGGGGCGCGCAGCGTATTCGCTCGCGGCGCCAATCGCCAGGCCAAGCCTATTTCAGCTTGCGCCGCGTGCCGCTACGCCCCGAAACGCGCTGCGGGACGACGCCGTCGGCAGCCCCCACGGCGCGGGCCAGCCCGGCTTGCACCTCGAGCTGCTCGGCAACCACGCTGGCCAGCGCTTCGATCCCGTCGACCTTGTCGACGACCGGCCCGAGCCTGAGCGCGCGCTGGCGGGCGTTGGTATCACGAACGGCGCTGAAAAAGACCACCGAGCGGGCGCGTCCCTCGTTCAGGAGGTCCTCGGCCAGCACGATACCGCTGCCATCAGGCAGCTCGATGTCGAGCACCGCCGCATCGAAGGGACCTTCGACGGTCTCGGCACGCTGAACGCTGCCCAGGCGGAGGACCTCGTGGCCGAGGCGCCGCAGGCTGATCGCGATCACCGTCGCGAGCGGCGGATAATCCTCGACAACGAGCAGATTGCCCACACCCATAGAGTAAGCACTTTTCTGGTCGCCAGCACTCCCGCCGACTGGCCGGGAAATCCGGGGAATGCGCGGCCGGCCCTGGTACGTAGAACGAGCTGGGGCTAGAACCAGAATGGAGAGGGCTCCGCTCGCGCATGGCACCGAACGCATCCGAAGCCGGATTCCGTCGCAACTTCGAACGCTGGGCGCGAAGGGTGCGGGCTCGCCTGTTGCTGCGCCGCACGCTCACTGGAGCAGCGCTCGGCCTGGTGGCCGGCGGCGGAGCGGCGGCGCTTCTATGGTGGCTGCGACTCGGAATGCTGCGTCCCTGGGCGGCAGCGCTGGGCGTCGTGGGCGCGCTGATCGGCATCGCGGTCGCGCTGCGCCACCGCTGGAGCGACTCGGACGTAGCCCTGTACCTCGACGCGAAGCTCGCCTCCGACGAAGCGATCAGTACGGCCGTCGGCGCTCCCGACCCCGACCATCCCGCGCGTGGAATCGTCGTCCAGCGTGCACTGTCGGCCCTCGACAACGCCAATCCCAGGCGTGCCCGACCGCGCGTGCTGGAGCGCTGGCAGGGGCTCGCCCCGCTGGGCGGCGCGGCGGTGATCTGGCTCTCGCTCGTGCCGCTGCCCAAGCTGCCGCCCCCACCCCCGAAGCCGCCCGGCAGCGAGCTGGTGAAGACCGCCGACTTGAAGGGACTGGATCGCATCATCGCGCTCGAGAAGCTGGACGCCCGCGACGCGCAGCAGCGCGCGCGGCTCGACCGCATCGCACGCGAGGCGAAGAAGCTACGGGCCGACCTGAAGAAGGGTCTGGAGAAGCGCGAGGCGCAAGCGCGCCTGGCCAAGCTGCGCGACGACATCGCCGCCGAGCGGCACAACTTCAACGACAAGAAGAACCGCGACGGGCTGGAAGCGGCGATCCGCGAGCTGTCGAAGCACGCGTCCACCAAGCGCGCAGCCAAGGCGCTCGGCGACGGCGATCTGGTCGACTTCGACCGCCAGATGCAGAAGCTCGCCAACAAGACCGAGAAGAAGGATCGCGAGGAAGCGAAGAAGGCGCTCGAGGAAGCCGAGAAGGAGGCGCGCAAGAAGGGCGCCTCGGGCCTGGCCAAGTCGCTTGAAGAACAGCGCAAGCGGTTCGACAAGCGCGAAGCGCACGCCGAGGCGCTGCGCGAACTCGCCAAATCGCTGGGCGGCAAGCTGTCCAAGCAGGCGCAGGAAGATCTGCAGGAGTTCGGACAGACCGGCAGCCCCGAAGCCCAGAGGCGCCTGGCCAAGTCGATGGAGAAGGCGCTGGAGGGCCTGAGCGACGCCGAGCGCAAGCGTCTCGCCGAGCGGCTCGGCAAGCAGCTGAAGCAGCAGGGCGGCGCAGCCAACCCGATGACGAAGAAGCAGCTCGAGGAGCTGGCTCGACGCATGAGCAGCCCCGAGGGCCAGAAAGAGCTCGAGAAGCAGCTGAAGAAGCTTGCGAGCGACGACCCCAGCGGCGACGCCAAGCGGCAGAAGGGGCTGGACGGCGCGGACCGCGGCGGCGCCGAGGCCCAGCGCCAGCTCGGCGGCGTGCCCATGCCCATGCAGGGCGCGCCCGGCACCGGCAACAACAAGGGAATGGCGAACAACGGCAGCAAGAATCCGGGCAACGGCAAGGGTTCGGGAGGCCCGGGCAGCCATCACGACAAGGGACAGGGCGACCACAAGGGCCACACCGGCAAGGTCGCGACGAAGGAGCTGCGCTCGAAGGCGAACCCGAGACTGAACCCGGGTGTACCCATGCAGGGCGCGACGATGGGCCGCGCGCCGGCGCGCGCCGGCGAGACCGCGAACCAGGTCGGCACCGGTGCCCTCGGCAGCGTCGGCAAGACCGAGGTGGGCGGCGTGGACCGTTCCCGGGTTCCGGAAGAGTACCGCGAGCAGGTCGGCCGCTATTTCCAGCCCTAGCCGCCGGCAATCGGCCTGTTAGGGTCCACCCACGGCCCCCACCGAAAGCAGCCCCCCGCCAATCATGAGCGACGAGACAACCAGCTTCGAAGCCCGACTCGAACAGGCCCGCCACGCCAGCACCCAGCTGCGCCAGGCAATCGCCACGGTCATCGTCGGCCAGAACGACGTGGTGGACCAGGTGCTGTGGGGACTCATCGCCGGCGGGCACGTGCTGCTCGAAGGAGCGCCCGGCCTCGGCAAGACGCTGCTCGTCCGCACGCTGGCCTCGAGCCTGGAGCTCGGCTTCTCGCGCATCCAGTTCACGCCGGACCTGATGCCGAGCGATGTGACCGGCACCAACGTGCTGGTGATGGACGCGAGCGGCGCTTCCACCGGGCGCTTCGAGCTCATGCGCGGCCCGATCTTCGGACAGGTCATCCTGGCCGACGAGATCAACCGCGCGACGCCCAAGACGCAGAGCGCGCTGCTCGAAGCGATGCAGGAGCACGCCGTCACCATCTCCGGAAAGCGCCACGTGCTCGACGAGCCGTTCTTCGTGTTGGCGACGGAAAACCCAATCGAGATGGAGGGCACCTACCCGCTGCCCGAAGCCCAACTCGATCGCTTCCTGCTCAAGGTGCTCGTCCCCTCGCCTTCCGAGGACGAGCTCACCGACATCATCACGCGCACCACGGGGCAGGAGGTGGCTGCGCCCGAACCCGTCCTGCACCGCGACGACGTGCTGGCGCTGCGCTCGCTCTGCCGCGACGTTGCGGTGGCCGAACCGGTCGTGCGCTACGCCTCGCGCCTGGTCGGCGCGAGCACGCCGGAGAGCGCCGCGGCGCCCGACATCGTCCAGCGCGGCATCCGCTACGGCGCGGGAGTGCGCGGCGGCCAGTCGCTGGTGCTCGCCGCCAAGGCCGTGGCGCTGCTCGAAGGCCGCGCCCAGGTCGCGTTCGCCGACATCCAGCGCGTCGCGCTGCCCGTGCTGCGCCATCGTCTCATCCGCAGCTTCGAGGGCGAGGCCGACGGCATCACGACGGATCAGGTCATCCGGCAGCTCGTCGAGACGGTCGCCACCCGGCCGGAGCCGGTCGAGCGCGCCGTGCAGGATCGCTAGGCGCGGGACGTGGCGGGAAGGCGCAGCTCGGTGCGGGGCGGACGACAGTGGCAAGCCGGAGCCGCGGCGCTGTGCGCGCTGCTCGCGCTCGTCCTTTCGTGTCTGCCGGCTGCCGCCGCGCCGAAGAAGAGCCCGCTCATCGTCGAGGCCGCGCCCGTACTGGGCGCCGGCACGCCGACCTGTCCCGGCTGGTTCAGCGTGTCGGTGCGCCTGTCCAACGCCGGCAACGCCCAGATCACCGGCACGCTCGAGCTCGAGAGCCAGCTGGCCTACGCGCGCAGCCAGGCCCACATCATCACGCGCGCGCCGTTCGGCGTCGCGGGCAAGGGCCACGTCACGCTGGAGCTGCCGACCCATGGCTTCGGCGGATCACTACCCGAGCTCAGGCTGCGCGCGCTCGCTCCCGACGGCTCGGAGCTGGCCGACGTGGCACTGCCCGATCCACGCCCGAACGGTCCGTTCCTGTTCGATCTCGACGTGCCGAGCCGGATCGCGCCGTCGCTGCGCGGCATGGGCGTGATCACGACCCGCACCCGAACTGTACGCTACGGCTCGTTTCCCACGCTTGCCGTCCACAGCCCGGAGGTGAATCCCGCCACCGGCGATCCCGTGCTGCCCCAGCGTGCGGCCGGCTACGCCAGCGCGACGGTCGTGCTGGCCAGGAGCGAGCAGCTCGCCGCGCTCAAGGGCGCCGAGCTGCGCGCGCTCGGAAACTGGCTGCTCGCCGGCGGCACGCTCGCCGTGGTGATCTCCAGGCCGGAAGATCTGCACCGCGCGCCGCTCACGCTGCTGGTCGGCGGCGAGGTCCAGAGCGGACGCCCGCCCGCCTCGCTGTTGGCCGAGCGCGACTTCCTGGTGCCGCGACCGACGTTGATGGGCAAGCCGTACTACGGCCCCAGCGGCGGCTCGACGGGGCACCGGCTGCTCACACCAGGGCGCGACACGGCGGACAAGCTCGTCGGCTACAGCGGCGGCAACCTGCACCCGAGCCCGTGGGGCGCATCGGCCAGCTACGGCCTGGGCGAGGTGGACCTCTTGGCCTTCGACGCGACCAGCGCGCCCTACGTCACCGACGAGTGGGTGCAGTACGAGATGCGCGATCTCGTCACCCACGCCTACAACCGGGAAAATGCCGTCGCCCTGCCGTACGCCCAGACCGCGCTCGACCGGAGCGGCGTGCGCGCGGTCAAGAAGGTGCTCGACCCCAACGAGGGCTCGCGCTGGGCCATCGCCGTCTCGGCCCTGTTGCTCCTCCTGTACGCGGCCGGCGCGGGCCCGCTGAACTTCTATCAAGCCTCGAAGAGCGGTCGCCCGCTGCGGGCGCTGGTGCGCCTGCCCGTGCTGGCAGCGGGCGCGTTCGGCGCGGTGGTCGTGCTGGGCGTCGCAGCCAAGGGCGTGAGCGGCCGTGCCCGCCACCTCACGCTGGTGGAAACCGGCGCGGGCATGTCGCGCGCCATGGCCACGCGCTTCCGTGGCTTCTACAGCGCGTCGTCCGGGCAGCTGATGGTGCGCGCCACCCAGCGCGGCGCGGTGCTCGACGTTGCCGGCAGCAGCGACGACACCGGACGCGAGCTGGTGGTGGACCGCGACGGCGCGCGCATCGAACACTTCCAGGCCAAGCCCTGGCAGACCGTCGTGGTGCGCGAGGACGGCTTCATCGATCTGGGCGGCGGCATCAGCATCGTGCGCTCCGGCCGCGACGTGGAAGTGACGAACCGCACGGCGCGCGACCTGCTCGCGGTGCTGTTGAAGGTGCCGGGCAAGGGCGTGGTGTTCTTCCCGCGCATCCCCGACGGCAGGAGCGTGCTCGCGAGCAAGGGCAAGCCGGTGCCGGGGCGCATCGGACATCCGCGCCCGACCGGGGCCGGCACGACTCACGGCCTCGACGCCGATCTGTTCGACATCGACAAGGCCGCAGAGGGAGCCGACGAGGCCTGGCAGGCACTGGAAGCCGTCGCCTCGCGCGACACCGACTGGTGGCCCTCCGACGTGCCGGTGCTGCTCGGACAGCTCGAAGGCGGCGAGGGCCGCACCAGCGACTCCGGCCTCAGGCTGGATCGCGATCGCGTGCTGGTGCGCGTGGTCGGCTACGGAGGCGTCAAGTGAGCGACGCCGGCCCGCAGACGCTCGAGGCCGCCGAGGCGCCGCGCATCGTCGCCGCGCCGACGCCGGCCATCCGCGTGCGGCACCTGTGGCACCGCTACGGCACCTTCGACGTGCTGCGCGACGTGAGCTTCGAGGTCGGCCAGGGGGAGATCTTCGGCTTCATCGGCCCCAACGGCGCCGGCAAGACGACCACCATCCGCATCATGGCCACGCTGCTCGAGCCGATGGCCGGCCGCGTCGAGATCGACGGCATCGATGTCTCGATCGATCCGGACAAGGTGCGGCGCCTGATCGGCTACATGCCCGACCACGCCGGCGTGTACGAGCGCATCACCGTGCGCGAGTACCTGGAGTTCTTTGCCGACGCCTTCGGCGTGCTCGACATCGGCGTGGTCGACGCGGTGATCGAGCTGACCGAGCTCGGCAAGCTGCAGGACCGACTGGTGGCCGCGCTCAGCAAGGGCATGAAGCAGCGGCTGCAGCTGGCGCGCACGCTGCTGCACGACCCCAAGGTGCTGATCCTCGACGAGCCGGCCAGCGATCTCGACCCGCGCGCGCGCATCGAGATCCGCGATCTGCTGCTGGAGCTGCGCGAGCTCGGCAAGACCGTGTTCCTGTCCAGCCACATCCTCACCGAGCTCAGCGATGTGTGCACCTCGGTCGGCATCCTGGAGCGCGGGCGGCTGATCGTCGCCGGACCGCTGGGCGAGATCGCCGAGCGGCTGGAAGCGCGCCGCGCCGCCGACGCCGTTGGGCTGCCCGCGCCGCCGCCCGGAGCCCCGCCGCCGCCGGCCCAGAGCTTCGTCGCCGCGCCGCAGGCTGCCGCACCAGGGCCGGTCGCGCCCATCTACGGCGCCGCGCCCGGCGCAGAAGCCGCACAGCCCGGAGCCGGAGCCGCGCCCGCGCAGGCTTTCGTCGACGCCGCCGCACAGGCCAACGCCCCCGCACCCGGCGCGGTCGAAGGCGGCTATCCCCCGCCGGTCGCCCTGCCCGACACCACCGCCGGAGGCGCGGTCATCCCCGGCGCCGCCCAGCGCAAGCTCAAGCTGCGCGTGCTCGGCGACGCGCGCGCCGTGGTGCCGCTGCTCGCCGGCGGCAGCGGCATCCTGGGCGTCGAGCCCGGCCCCGGCGGACAGCTGGTCGTGCACTACGCCGGCGGCGACCGCTTCGTGGCGGAAGTCGTGCGCTACCTGGTCGCCAGCGGCGTCGGCGTGATCGGCGTCGAGCCCGAGCGCAACGAGCTCGAACGCATCTTCCTCGAAGTCACCAAGGGGGATCTCCAGTGAGCGCGCAGACCGGCCGCCCCACGCATGTCCCCGCGCCGCCCTCGTCGCGCCGCATGGACCGCGCGCGGCTCGAGGTCGCGCGCATGCGCGAGGATCCGAACCCTGTCTGGATGCGCGAGCTGCGCCAGGCCGCGCGCCTCGGCCGCACGCCGATCATCCTGGCCGTCATCACCGGCATGATGACGCTGCTCATCGCCGCCATCGGCGGCGTGGCCAGCGTCACGGCCGAGCCGGCCAAGGTGGGCGTGGCCCTCTTCCACGTGTTCTTCTCGCTCGCCTTCGCGGTCGTCGCCTGGGTCGCCCCGGCCGTCGCGGCCAGCACCATCGCCTCCGAACGCAGCGGCAGCACCTGGGAAGCGCTCCTGCTCACCGGCCTGGGCGCGCCCACCATCGCGCGCGGCAAATTCCTGGCCTCGCTCACCTACATCGGCCTGTACATCGTGATGCTGGCGCCGGTGGGCGCGCTGCCGTTCCTGTTCGGCGGAGTGACCGCCACCGAAGTGATCGCCGCTTTCGTGCTGTTGATGCTGTTCGCGGTGCTGGCCGTCGCCTTCGGCCTGTCGGTGAGCTCCAAGTTCTCCAGCTCCGCCGTGGCGATCGTGGTCTCGCTGCTGGTCGCCGTGCCGGTCAGCCTGATCGTCTATCTCGGCGGCGGCGTGGGCCTGTCGTACCTGGCCCACTCGGTGTGGCCCGGCGTCCCCGAAGCGCTGCCGGTGTGGCTGCCGACGGCCTACGTGCGCGCCGACTTCGGCATCGAGTACGCGGTGTTCCTGCTGCTCACGCCCATCACCATCGTCGCGCTGCCCGCGTGGTTTTTGCACGAGGTCACCATCGCCAACATGGCCGGCCCGAGCGACGACCGCTCGAGCGGCCTGAGGCGCTGGTTCCTCTTCTCGACGCCGGTGCTGGTGCTGGTGGCGATGGTGCCCGCCTTCGTCATCCCCGACGACCGCTGGTCGGCCGCCGTGACCGGCATGGTCGCCACCAACCTGTTCCTCACCTTCTGCGCCTTCGTCTTCGCCGGCGAGCCGCTTGGCCCGTCGCGGCGCGTGCAGGTGCACTGGGACCGCCAGGGCGTCGGCCGCTTCAAGCGCTACCTCGGCCCCGGACTGATGCGCGCCGCGTCGCTGCTGTTGATCCTCGGTATCGGCGGGCTGCTGCTGCAGACGGGCGCGGGCGTCGCGGCCGAGCTCCTGGGCGGCAGCGCCAGCGCCACGCAGAACGCCCAGCGCGTGATCGCCTTCGGCGGCTACTCGGTCGGCTTCCTGGTGTTCATCGTGGGCTTCACCGCCTGGGCGCGGGCGCGCTCCAGCGCGGCCACCGCGCCGCGGCTGCTGCTCCTGGCCATGCTGTTTCTGGCCATGGTCGGCCCCTGGATCATCATGGCCATCGCCGGCGTCGTCACCAAGAGCGACGACTCGGCGATGATTCTGGCGGCACCCTCGCCCATCTACGTCGTGCGCATGGTGAAGGAGCTCGGCGAAACCTCGCCCGATCCGCTCGCCGTCGGCGCCGGCGCGCTGTGCGCCGCAGCCTGGGCGCTGCTCGGCGTTGGCCTGCTGGGCGCGGCCGGCGTGCGCAGCCGGCGCGTGGTGCGCGAGCACGAAGCCGCGCTGGCCAAGGTCGACCAGATGTTGCTCGAGGAAGACGAAGCGGCAGCGGGCGGCGCACAGCCCGACGACGACGTCGCCGCGGGCGACACGGCGGGAGCGGGCGACAGCGCCGCACCGGCCACCAGTCCCTCCGGCGGCAGCGAGCCACCCGGTGGCAGCGAACCGCCCGCACCCGGGCCGGCGACATGACCGAGCTCGGGAGCCTGCTCGATCCGGAATTCGTGCGCGAGCTCGAGGCGCTGCGCCGCCGCCTGGCCATCCGCGCGCGCTCCGGCGCCGCCGGCGAGCACGCCGCGCGCCGCAAGGGCAGCAGCGCCGAGTTCCAGGAGCACCGCGCCTACGCGCCCGGCGACGATCTGCGGCGCGTCGACTGGCTCGCCTACGCGCGCACCGGCGAGCCCGTGGTCAAGACCTTCCGTGCGGAAGAGGACGCCATCGTGCGGCTGCTGGTCGACGGCTCCGCCTCGCTCGACTACGGCGATCCGCCCGAGATCGAGGTGGCGCGCCGGCTGGCCGCCGCCATCGGCTACATGGCGCTGGCCGGCGCGCAGCGCGCGCAGGTGCTGGTCGCCCGCTCCGCCGAGGAGCGCGCCTCGGGCCTCGCCAGCGCCGGCACGCCGCGGCGCGGTCGCGGCGGACTCGCGAGCCTCTTGCGTGATCTCGAGAGCGCCGCGCCCTCCGGCGCCGCCGATATGGCCCGCGCCATCGACCAGCTCGTGCTGCGCGCGCGCCGCCCCGGCATGCTGGTCGTCTTGAGCGACTTCTTCGACTCCGGCCCCGTCACCGAAGCGCTGACGCGCGCCCGCGCCGCCGGCCACGACGTGACGCTGGTGCAGGTCGTCACCCGCGACGAGATCGAGCCCGGCTTCGAAGGCGACTTCACCCTGGTCGACGCGGAAACCGGCCAGACCGTCGACGTGACGATGGACGCCGGCGCGATCGAAGCGTACGTGCTGCGCTTCGCCGGCCTGGTCGAGGAGCTCCGCGCCTGGTCCCGCCGCCACGGCGCCGGCTACGTCCGCGCCACGACGGATGAAGCGCTCGAAGGCGTGGTGCGGCGCTTCGTCGCGCGCAGCGTCGACTGACGGCGCCAACGGCGCGCGGCGTCGACCGGCGGCGCGGGGCGGCGCGACCTGCTCCCCGTCGATCGCCAGTGGTGGTTCGACCGCGAGATGCAGCAGCCCGGCGCCTGGGTCGCGCTGCTGGTGTACCGCGACGAGCAGGCGGAGGTGCTGGGCTTCGACAGGACGCTCGCCACGTTCCGGACCAGGGGCGAAGCGCTCCAGTGGCTCGAACAGAGCGGCTACATGCCGGCGGAGCGCGCCCTCGAAGAGCACCTCGTCGACCGCATTCCGCCGGACCTCCTGCACTGGCCGCGCGTGCGCGTCGCGGCGAAAGCGGACGGCGCAGAGAGCGAGGCGCTCGACGATGCGGACGCGCCCCCCGGCGTCGCGGTCGACGCGGACGGCGCAAAGCCGCCGCGCGCCGTCGCGGTGCGCACGCCGGAAGAGTGAACAGCACGCCCAGGCGGGATGTTCGGGAAGCCGTGGATTCCGGGGGCACGACGAGCCGCAGGAACGCTCGCATACGAAGCGATCCGCGCGCGCGGGAACAGCGGAAAAGCTGCTGGTCTGCGAGCCGTTGTTCGCTTCCTATACGAAGTGATTTCTCGCGTCGTGAAGGGGGCGCGCGCAGACCGGCGTGCGAGCGGAGGCACCCCGACTAGTCGACACCACTCGCGCGTGCAGGCGGGGAGCCGCCGCGGCGCGCCGGCGCGCGACGAAGCGGACGCGTCGCGCGCGGCGGCCCACCGCCGCCAGACGAGCGACCCGCTCCGCTCGGTAGCGTGCGACGCAACGCCCCGACGCGCACATCCACGTCGACATGCTCGGCTTTCTCCGACTGGTTGTGCCCCCGCGCGGCCCGCGCGCGCGCTTCAACGCCCCGACGCGCACATCCACGTCGACATGCTCGGCTTTCTCCGACTTGTTGTGCCCCCGCGCGCACTTCGACGCCCCGACGCGCACATCCACGTCGACATGTTCGACTTTCTCCGACTCGTTGTGCCCCCGCGCGCGCTTCGACGCCCCGACGCGCACATCCACGTCGACATGCTCGGCTTTCTCCGACTCGTTGTGCCCGCGCGCGGCCCCCGCGCGCGCTTCGACGCCCCGACGCGCACATCCACGTCGACATGCTCGGCTTTCTCCGACTCGTTGTGCCCGCGCGCGGCCCCCGCGCGCGCTTCGACGCCCCGACGCGCACATCCACGTCGACATGCTCGGCTTTCTCCGACTCGTTGTGCCCCCGCGCGGCCCGCGCGCGCGGTCAACCCATGACGTGGGGACCCTCGCTGCGCGCGCAGGCCGGCGGGGCGCAGCGCGACGCGCAGCGACGGCCGGCCGAGCACGCAGCGTGAGGGACCGCCGCCGCGCCCGGAGGCGCGGCGGCTCGACATCACGCCGCTCTGATGCTGGGGAGCAGCCTCTCTAGAAGAGGCGGCCGGTGGGGGTCATCGGCGACTCGGAGCTGATCACGTCCGGACCGATGGGGTTTTCGGGAGCGGCGGGTACAACGGGCGCGGCCACGACAGCTTCGGGCATAACGGGTGCGGGCGTGGCCACCGCAGCCGGCGCGGGTGCGGGACGCGGCTTGCGCGCCTTCTTCGCGGCGGGCTTTGCCGGAGCAGCCTTCGGCGCGGCGGCCTTTGCTGGCGCAGCCTTCGGCAGAGCAGCCTTCTTGGCGGCCTTCTTCGGCGCAGCAGCCTTCTTGGCGGTCTTCTTCGGCGCGGCCTTCTTGGCGGCCTTCTTCGGCGCGGGCTTGGCAGCCTTGCGCGTCGTCTTCTTGGCAGCGCGCTTGGCGGTCTTCTTCGCGGCCTTGCGCGCGGTCTTCTTGGCCGCCTTGCGCGTCGTCTTCTTCGCGGCGCGCTTGGCCGTCTTCTTCGCGGCCTTGCGCGCGGTCTTCTTGGCCGCCTTGCGCGTCGTCTTCTTCGCGGCGCGCTTGGCCGTCTTCTTCGCAGCCTTGCGTGTCGTCTTCTTGGCGGCGCGCTTGGCCGTCTTCTTCGCGGCCTTGCGTGCGGTCTTCTTGGCCGTCTTCTTGGCGGAGCGCTTGGCCGTCTTCTTCGCGGCCTTGCGTGTCGTCTTCTTGGCGGCCTTCTTTGCCGTCTTCCTGCGCGCCTTGCTGGCGGGCTTCTTTGCTGCCTTCTTTGCTGCCTTCTTGCTCTTGCGCTTGCGTGCGGCCATGTCGATTTCCTCGTTGCTAGACGCTCGCATCGTCGAGCGCAGCGACACTCTCTGACTTGTCTGTCGCGCAGTCAACCACCAACGTCACCGTTCCATCCGACAATGTCATCGATCGGTCGCGTGCTCGTCGGTGGTGCTATCGTCGCGATGCATGTCCGACGACGCGCTCATCCGGGAAGCACTGCGCATCTACCGTCGCTACGCGAGCGAGATCATCGAGCGCTACACGTTCTGTCCCTGGGCGGAGCGCGCGCGGCTGGAAGGGCACGTCACGGAGCGCGTGCTGGTGCAGAGCGACGCGGACACGGCGCCGTCGCTCGCCGCAATGGCGGAACTGGCGGCAGATCCAGCCATCGAGATCGGGCTGCTCATCTACCCGCGGATCACACTGGGGCGGCTGCCATTCGAGCATTTCGTGGCAGAAGTGCGGCGCGCGGACGAGGCGCGCCACGAGCTGGGCGCGGCGACGTTCGCGCTGGCGGCCTTCCACCCGGACGCCCAGGCGGATCTGGACGATCCGGAGCGGCTGATCCCGTTCATCCGGCGCAGCCCCGACCCGACGGTGCAGCTGGTGCGGCTGAGCGTGCTGGAGAGCGTGCGCAGCCGCTCGCCGGAGGGCACCGCCTTCGTCGACCCGGCATCGCTGGATCTGGATCGGCTGCTGGCGGAGCAGGAGAAGGCCAAGCTGCCGCTGCGCCAGCGCATCGCCCGCGCCAACCAGGAAACGGTGACGGAAGTGGGCGTCGAAGCCATCGAAGCCACGCTCGCCGACATCTTCCGCGACCGCGACGAGAGCTACGCGAAGCTGGGCGAAGCCGGCAGGGCGGAGCGGCGAGCGACAGCGAGCCCGCGATGAGCAGAGCGAGTCGCGTCGGGGTGCTCGAGGGGCGGTGAGCCCCTCGTGGAGGACTACGGCGGGGGCGGGCGGGCGGGAGGAGACAATCCCGCGCCGGTCCGACTGTCGCGACCTTCCGAACCTGGCGCGTCGGTGCGGATGCTAGGCTCCCCGGGCCGATGCCTTTCGAGCTCAGGAGCCCGGCCGGATTGTGGCTGCTCGGCCTGATCGCGCCGCTGGTGCTCCTGTACGTGCTGAAGATCCGCAGGCAGCGGCTGAAGGTGCCGTCGACCTGGCTGTGGGCTTCGGCGCAGCGCGATCTGCTGGCCAAGAGCCCGTTCAAGAAGCTGGTGGTGCAGGTGCCGCTGATCCTGCAGTTGCTGGCGCTGATCCTGCTGGCGCTGGCGCTCGGCCGTCCGGCCACGCGGGGCGGCGCGATCACCGGCGACCACGTCGCGCTGGTCATCGACACCAGCGCGTCGATGAGCGCCAGGGGCCAGGACGGCAAGACGCGCATGGCGGCGGCCCGGCAGGCAGCGCACAACGTGATCCGCTCGCTGGGGCCGGGCGCGGACGCGATGATCGTGGACGCGGGGCACAACGCGCTGGTCGCCTCGCCGCTCGACCGCGACGCGCGGCGGCTGGACGCGGCGGTAGACAATCTCAAAGCCCGCGACGTGGAGGGCAATCTGGGCCGGGCGCTGGCGCTGGCGAGCGATCGGCTCCGGCAGCTGCCGGGGCAGAAACGCATCGTGGTGGTCACCGATGGCGCGCTGGCCCACCCGGACGCGCTGGCGTCGGCCAGCCTGCCCATCGACGTGATCCGCGTGGGCTCGCCCATCGACAACGTGGCGCTGGTGCGCATCGATGTGCGCAGCGGGCAGGATCCGGCGACGCACCACGAGCAGGTGCAGGCCTTCGGGCTGGTCGAGAACTTCGCGAAGACGAAGAAGAGCGTGTTCGTCACGCTCCGCCAGCGCAACGTGAGCGAGCCGCTGGCGTCGCGGCGGCTCGCGCTCTCGCCGGGCGAGCGCGCGCCGGTGGTGCTGTCGTTCGAGCCGGCGCCGAGCGACGCGGGCACGGGGCTCGTCATGCAGCTCAGCCCGGACGACGCCATGTCCGTCGACGACCGCGCCTACGCGCGCGTACCGGCAGGCAGGAAGATTCCGGTGGTGATGGCTCCCGCGGGCGCGAGCCCGTGGTTCAAGCGCGCGCTGCTGGCCGATCCGGACGTGGATCTGATGGGTACGTCGCTCGCCGCGCTGCCCAAGGCGGATGTGCCGCCGGACGCGCTGGTGGTCGTGGACGGAGCCTGTCCGGCACGCGTGCCGGGGGCCGATCTGGTGATCCTGAACCCGCCGGCGGGGCGCTGCCGCACCTCGGTGGTCGGCAAGCGCATCGACAAGCCGGCCATCACGTCGTGGTCGAAGAGCGATCCGCGGCTGAGGTTCCTGACGCTCGACGGCGTGGAGCTGCTGTCGGCGCGCAACATCGAGACCGACGGCCCGGCCGACTCGCTGGTGCGAGCGCGCGAGGGCACGGTCATCAGCGACATCTCGTCGCCGGGGCGCAGCGCGACGCTGGTGTCGTTCGACGTGGGCGATAGCAACTGGCCGCTGAAGGCGAGCTTCGTGCTTGTTCGTGCGCAACATCGTGGAGCTGGCCCGCTCGCATCGCGCGCGCGGCATCACCGGCCCGGCGCGTACGGGCCAGCCGATGCGGGTGCGCGTGCCGCCGGACGTGAGGCGCGTCGCGATAGACGAGCCGGGCAAGCAGCACCTGGAGGTGCCGGCGCGCGACGGGCTGGTGGTGGTGCCCGAGGTCGCGAGGGCGGGCTTCTACTTCGTCAGCTGGCAGGGCGCGCGGCCGGGCAGCGTGCTGGTGGCGGCCAACCTGACCAGCGATACCGAGAGCGACACGCGGCCGAACAAGCTCGCGACGGGCAAGGCGGCAGTGACCGTGTCGAGCGCGGCCAAGGTCGCCGACGCTCGCACCGACTGGACCTGGCTGCTGGCCCTGCTGGCGCTCGTCGTTCATGGTGTTCGACGCGTGGTGGCTGACGCGGCGCCCGCGCACCGCGCGGGGTGCTCGCGGCCGCGCCGAAGCCGCGACTTCCCGACCGTCCTCGTCCAGGCAGGAGCGGCGCGTGATCCCGCCTTCGGTGACGCGCTGGGTGCCGCTGGGCCTGCTGGTGGTCTTTGCGCTGGTGTGGACCGCCTATCTCGTCTGGGCGGTGCGCCGCGCGCGGCTGGCGTCGCGGCCCATCCTGCTCGCAACGAGCGTGCTGGGCGTGCTGCCGCGCTGTACGTGGCGCTGACCTGGGCGCGCGTGCTGCCCGACCACTACCTGAGGCTGGAGCGGCCGCTCCTGGCCCTGCCCTGCGCGCTTTCGGTGGTGTTCGTGGCGCACCGGCTGCTTTCGCTGTCGCCGCGCCAGAGCGCCTGGCGGCGCGCGCTGACCGAGCTGTTCATCGGCGTATCGGTGCTCTCGGCGTCGCTGGCCGCGATCGGGGCCCAGCTCGGCAAGCCGCTGGATCGGCTGGCGGTGATCGTCGCCATCGACCGCAGCCGCAGCATCGATCTGGTGCCGGATGCCGACTCGCGCATCCACGCCGAGCTGACGGTGGCCGAGACGGGCATGCGCAACGACGATCGCATCGGCACGGTGGCGTTCGCGGCCAACGCGGCCGTCGAGGACCCGCTGCGGCCGCGCACGCGCCTGCCCGCGCCGCAGAAGGCGGAGCTCGGGCGCGACGGCACGGACATCGGCGCGGCCATCCGCCGCGCGCTGGCCGAGGTGCCGGCCGACTCGGCGGCGCGCATCGTGGTGATGAGCGACGGCGTGAACACACGCGGCGATCCGCTGCAGGCCGCCGCCGCGGCGGTAGCGGCCGGTGTGCCGGTCGACGTGGTGCCGCTCGACCAGAGCAAGGTGAAGGACCTCAGGCTGGTGGCGGTGCGCATGCCGTCGCGCGCCAGCCAGGGCGAGCCGCTGGAGATGCGCATCGTCACCTCGGCCAGCGAGCCCACGCCGATCGAGGTGCGCGTCTACCGCGACGGCAAGCTGCTCCGCAAAGGCAACGCCAAGGTGGCGAAGGGCGAGGATGTGCTCAGGCTGCGCGAGCAGGCGCCGGGGCCGGGGCTGCATCGCTACCAGGTGCAGGTCAGCGCGCTCGATCCGAAGCAGGATGCCGCGCCCGAGGACAACAAGGGCTCGACCTTCGTGCGTGTGCGCGGGCAGGCCTCGGCGCTGGTGATGGCAGGCGAGCCGGCCATGGCCTCGACGCTGGTCGATGCGCTGAAGAGCGCGGCGTTCCAGGTGGACACGGTGGGCCCGGCGGGCGCGCCGGCGGATGTGGCGGGCTTCGCGGCCTACGACCTGGTCGTGCTGAGCGACATCTCGGCCCCGGACTTCTCGCCGACGCAGCTGTCCGCGCTGGCCAGCTACGTGCGCGACCTGGGCGGCGGCCTGCTCTTGATGGGCGGCGACCACTCGATGGGGCCAGGCGGCTACGGCAAGACGCCGGTCGAGGAGGTCAGTCCGGTCTCGTTCGATCTGAAGCAGGAGCGCCGCCGCGCCAGCCTCGCCGAGGTGATCGCCATCGACTACTCGGGCTCGATGGGCATGAGCGTGGGCGGGCACACCAAGCTGGAGCTCGCCAACGAGGCAGCAGCGCGCTCGGCCAAGCTGCTGGGCTCGAGCGACCGGCTGGGCGTGATGCACGTGGACACGGCCGTGAAGTGGACCGTGCCGCTCGGCCCGGTCACCGACAAGGCGAAGATCGCCAAGGCGATCCGCGCCGTTGGCCCCGGCGGCGGCGGCATCTACGTCGATCTGTCGCTGCGCACGGCCTACGCGGCGCTCGACAAGGAGAAGGTCAACCTCAAGCACGTGCTGCTGTTCTCGGACGGCAACGATGCCGAGCAGCGCGTCAACGCCTTCGCGCTGGCCTCGAGCGCCAAGGCGCGCGGCATCACCACCAGCGTGGTGGCGCTCGGGCGCGGCAGCGACGTGGCGGCGCTCGAGCACACCAGCAAGCTGGGCGGCGGGCGCTTCTACCTGATCGAGGACGCCTCGCGGCTGCCCGCCGTCTTTGCGCAGGAGACGATCCTGGCCTCGCGCAGCTCGATCAACGAGGTGACGTTCCACGCGCAGCCGTCTTCACCGGGGCCGCCCACGCGCGGCGTGGACTTCGGCAAGGCGCCGGCGCTCACCGGCTACGTGGTCACCATCCCCAAGGGGCGGGCGCAGGTGCTGTTGCGCGGCCCGGAGGGCGATCCGCTCCTCGCCACCTGGTCGGTCGGCATCGGGCGGGCGGCGGCCTTCACCAGCGACTACAAGGATCGCTGGGGACAAGCCTGGACCAGCTGGGACGGCGCGGCGCGCATGTTCGGACAGCTCGGCCGCGACATCGCGCGCGTGGCCGATGATCCGGACGTGCGGCTGGAGGCGGACGCGGCGGGCGGCGAGCTGCACGTGCGCGCCACGGTGGTCGACGACGACGGGCGCACCGAGAGCTTCCGCCGACTGAAGGTGAAGGTGGGTGGACCGGACGGCTTCGAGCGCGAGGTCGCGCTGGAAGCCGTCGGCGCGGGCTCCTACGCCGCCACCGTGCCGCTATCGCGACCCGGCGCCTACATCACGACCGCGGTCGACGAGCTCAGCGGCAAGCCGGTCGGCACCACCGGCGCAGTGCTGACTGCGGGCGAGGAGCTCAGGCCCACGGGCACCGACCGCGCGCTGCTCGGCCGCATCGCCACGCTGACCGGCGGCAAGGTCCGCGACACGCTGGCCGGCATCTTCCACGACCGCGAGGCCAAGCGCTTCGCGTACCGCGACCTCGCGTCGCTGCTGCTGCTGCTGGCAGCGTTCGCGCTGCTGCTCGGAGTGGCCGCGCGGCGGCTGGCGGTGCCTGAAGTCGTCGGCGCGCTGCCTGGGCGGCTCAGGGCGCGCATGCGGCGTCGCAGCGAACGGCGTGCTCGTGCCGCGCGACGCGAGCGCAATGCCGCGCTCGACTCGCTACTCGATGCCAAGTCGCGCTCCGCTGCTGCCCACGGCACGGCGCCGCACGACGCGCCCAGCGTGGAAACCGACGCGCCACCGGCGAGCGTGCCGCGCTTCGGCCACGCCGCGCGCCCGCCGCCGGTCGCCCAGCCCGGCAGCGCGGTGCAGGCGCCGCCCGCTTCATCGCGGGCGCCGGCGTCCGGCGACGCGCCGCCTCCGAGCCGTCCACTGACGGCAGCGGAGATCCTGCTCGCCAGGCGCCGCGGCCGGCGACGCTAGACACGCCGCGGCGACGCTTCTGCTAGGCTCGCCGCGCATGCGCACCGGAGCGGGCCTCGGCTGTGTGTTGATGTTGCTGGCATTGCCGGCCTGCGCGCCGGGCCCCCAGCCGTGCAACACCCCGGGCACATGCGCGCGGGGCTACGAGTGTCTGGCCAACCGCTGCGTGCCGGCGGGCGGCGAGCCCGTGCCGGCGACGAGCCGCCGCATGGTGGTCGAGCCGAAGCGGATGGCTGTGGTCAGCTCGCGCGCCCACCGACACGCCGGCCAGCTGCCCACCGCCGTGGTGTTCGGCAGCCAGGCGGAGGGCTCGGTCGGGCTGTATCTCGATTTCGAGCCGGACTGGCACCACGTGCGGCGCATCGACAGCGCCTTCCTGCTGCTCGATCCCATGCCCGACACGCCGGTCGGCGCGCGCGACGTGCAGGTGGATGCCTGGCGGGTGAAGGGGCCCTGGAGCGAGCAGGGTCTGACCTGGCTGCGCCAACCGCCGCTCGGCCGTCCACAGAGCCGGGGGATCGCCCGCTCCGGGCCGCCGTCCGTGCTGCGCATCGATGTCACCGCGCTGGCGCGCGCCGTCCGCGCCGGCACACGCCGCTACTACGGCATCGCCCTGCGCTCCGGCGACACGGGCGCCACCGGCGCGAGTTTCTCGACGGGCGTCGCCGGCGGGCACGCGCCCCGGCTCGAGATCTACTTTCGCTAGCAGGCGGCGGTGGGCGGGCCTCCAGCCCACAGGCCGAGGGTTGCGGGTATCCCGGGCGCCTTGCGTGCTAACGTTCGCCCGCTCATGGCCGAAACGCTTCTGGGCGTGCGACGCCTCACGACTGCCTTCCACACCGACCGCGGCCTGATCAAGGCCGTGGACGACGTGTCGTTCGAGGTGCCGGAGGGGGAGACGCTGGCCATCGTGGGCGAGAGCGGCTGCGGCAAGAGCGTGACCGCCCTGTCGGTGATGCGGCTGGTCCCCTCCCCGCCCGGCGAGATCGTGAGCGGCGAGATCCAGTTCAAGGGGCAGGACCTGCTCAAGCTCGACGAGAAGAAGATGCGCGGCGTGCGCGGCGATAAGATCAGCATGATCTTCCAGGAGCCGATGACGTCGCTCAATCCGGTCTACACGGTGGGCTCGCAGATCGTCGAGGCCATCCGCATCCACCGCCGCGTGTCGCGCCGCGCCGCGCGCGATCGCGCCGTCGAGATGCTGGGGCTGGTCGGCATCCCGTCCCCGGCGGAGCGCGTCGACAACTATCCGCACCAGATGTCCGGCGGCATGCGGCAGCGCGTGATGATCGCCATGGCGCTGTCCTGCGATCCGGATCTGCTGATCGCCGACGAGCCGACCACGGCGCTCGACGTCACCATCCAGGCCCAGATCCTCGATCTCTTGCGCCGGCTGCAGAGCGAGCTCGGCATGAGCATCATCTTCATCACCCACGACCTGGGCGTGGTGGCGGAGTTCGCGAGCCAGGTGGTGGTGATGTACGCGGGCCGCGTGGTGGAGACGGGCCCGGTCGAGAAGCTGTTCTCCGATCCGCTGCACCCGTACACGCGCGGGCTTCTGGCCAGCGTGCCTCCGGTCGACGTGTCGCAGGGCGAGTCGCGACCGCGGCGGCTGCCCACCATCGAGGGCCTGGTTCCGGATCTGGCCGAGCTGCCGCCGGGCTGTCGCTTCGCCGACCGCTGCGCGCTGAAGGCGCAACGGCCGGACGGATACGAGCGCTGCACCGAGTCCGAGCCGGAGCTCGTCGAACAACCTGACGGCCGGCTGGGGCGCTGCTACTACGCAGGGGCCGCCTCATGAGCGAGACCGGAGACACGCCCGACAAGCCGGGCCCCGAGCACGGAAGCGAGACGTACTGGGATCCGCCGGCGGCGCCGGACAGCACCCGCGAGCCGGAGAGCGTCCACAAGCCGAAGCCATTGCGGAAGGACCACAAGGACACGCCGGGCGAGAAGCGCCGCCCGCTGCTGCAGGTGGAGCGGCTGACGAAGTTCTTCCCCACCAAGCACGGCCTGCTCGGACGCACGCGCTTCGTGCGCGCTGTCGACGGCGTGTCGTTCTACGTCAGAAACGGCGAGACGCTAGGCCTGGTCGGCGAGAGCGGCTGCGGCAAGAGCACGCTCGGCCGCACCATCCTGCGCCTGATCGAGCCGACCTACGGGCGCATCGTCTTCGACAAGCAGGACATCACGCCGCTGTCGCAGCGCCAGCTCCGGCCGCTCCGGCGCCGCATGCAGATCATCTTCCAGGACCCCTACTCGTCGCTGAATCCGCGCATGACCGTGCGCGCGATCATCAGCGAGGCGCTACGCATCCACAAGCTCGCGGGCTCGGTGTCGGAAGAGGAGGCGCGCGTCGAGGCGCTGATCAAGCGAGTGGGACTGCGTCCCGAAGCCATGCACCGCTATCCGCACGAGTTCTCCGGCGGCCAGCGCCAGCGCATCGGCATCGCCCGCGCCCTGGCGGTGGAGCCCGATTTCATCGTCTGCGACGAGCCGATCAGCGCGCTGGACGTTTCGATCCAGGCGCAGATCGTCAACCTGCTGCTGGACCTGCAGGACGAGTTCAAGCTCAGCTACCTGTTCATCTCGCACGACCTGAAGATAGTGGAGTACGTCAGCCACCGCGTGGCGGTGATGTACCTGGGCAAGATCGTCGAGGTGGCGCCGGCCGCGTCCCTCTACGAAAAGCGCCACCATCCCTACACGCGCGCGCTGCTCAGCGCGATCCCCGTACCGGACCCGGAAAAGCGCCGGCTGCGGGTGCTGCTCGAGGGCGACGTGCCGAGCCCGATCGATCCGCCGCCGGGCTGCGCGTTCCATCCGCGCTGCCCGCGCGCGGAGAAGGGCAAATGCGACGTGGACACGCCGGTGCTCGAAAAGCTCGACCCGGACAGCCACCACCGCGTGGCGTGCTGGCATCCGCACGTCGAATAGAAGGCCGCAGACTTCGTGAGCGGCGCAGGGGGGTGTGTCCGGGCGGAACGGGATAGGGGCCCCCGCGAAGCGGGGTCCCGTTCCGCCCGGGCCCCCCCGCAGCCGCGCTGACGTCAGGAGCCTGTTGTCAGCTTTCCCACGGCAGCGGCGGATACGGCTCCCCGGGCTTGGCCGGCTCGGTGTGCACGGTCACGTCGGCCACGCCGTCGCAACCTTGCTTGAGCGCATCGACCACCCAGTGCGTCACCTCGTGCGCCTGCACCACGTCCAGGTGGGGCGGGATCTGGATGTGCAGATCCATGTAGATGGCTCCAGGCACGCCGCGCGTGCGGATCTTGTGCGTCCCCGCAACGCCCGGCACACCCAGCACGATGTCCCGCACATGGTCCTCGTCCACGCGCGCGGCGTCGGCGAGATAGCCGATGTTGTGACGAAGCACGCTGATACCGGCCCAGGCGATGAACACCGCCACCACACCGGCGGCGATCACGTCGAAGATCGGATAGCCCAGGCCGACGAGGACAGACGCTACCAGCACGCCTACGGTGACCATGACGTTCCGAGCGGGTGTGCGTCGCGTCGCTGACCAGAAACGCGCTGTCGAGCTCCCGGCCGCGCCGGTTCTCGTACGATGCCACGAAGATGTTCACCGCCAGGGTGGTTCCCAGCACGACGAACGCGCCCACCCCGATGTGCGGCAGCGCTGTTCCCTTGCCGATCAGCCGCCCGATCGCGCCGTGTACCACGTCGTAGGCCATGGCCAGCAGCGACAGGCCGACCAGCACCGAGGCGACGATCTCGAACTTGTGATGACCGTAGGGGTGCCCTTCATCGGGCGGGCGGCTCGCCAGCCAGATGCCGACCAGTCCGGCGATGTTGTTGACCGAGTCGGTGGTGGAGTGGAACCCGTCCGCCTGGATCGCCAGGGCGTGGGCGAAGCTGCCGTAGACGATCTTGCTGGCGGCGACCGCGACGTTCAGCGCGAAGGTGATCCAGATCACGCGGCGCACGGCGCGCGTTCGTTCGGCACCCTCCAGGGCTGGCACTGCCGCAACGTAACATCGGGCCCCGGCCGGACAAGCAGTTCCAGCTGCCGCCGCAACTGTCCGGAAATACGCACCAATTGACGCCTATCAACAAGTGACCACGACCTGACGGATTCCTGACACGCGCTTGGCTATCCCTGGAGCATGGAAGACTCTCCCTCCTCCTACGTCCGCGGACCCGACGAGCAGGTCAACTGGGTCAGGTCACTCCCCTTCATCCTGGTGCACCTGATGCCGCTGGGGGCGCTGTGGACCGGCGTGCACCTGAGGGACGCGCTCCTATGCTTGGCCCTCTACTACGTGCGGATGTTCTTCATCACCGCGGGCTACCACCGCTACTTCGCGCACCGCGCCTACAAGCTCGGCCGCGGCATGCAGTTCCTGATGGCGCTCGGGGGAGCCACGGCGGCGCAGAAGGGCGTCCTGTGGTGGGCCGGCCATCACCGCGATCACCACAAGTACTCCGACACGCCCAAGGACATCCACTCGCCCAAGCGCGGCTTCTGGTGGAGCCACATGGGCTGGATCGTCTGCGACAAGTACGAGGACACGCCGGTCGACCGCATCAAGGACTTCGCGAAGTACCCGGAGCTGCGCTTCCTGAACCGCTTCCACCTGCTGCCGCCGACCCTGCTCGGCTTGGCGGTGTACCTGCTCGGCGGGCCGAGCGCGCTGTTCATCGGCTTCTTCCTGTCGACAGTGCTGCTGTATCACGGCACCTTCACCATCAACTCGCTGAGTCACGTGTTCGGACGTCGCCGCTACGCCACCAGCGACACCAGCCGCAACTCGTTCCTGCTCGCGCTCGTCACCCTGGGCGAGGGCTGGCACAACAACCACCACTACTACCAGTCGACCGCCAACCAGGGCTTCTTCTGGTGGGAGATCGACATCAGCTACTACATGCTCAAGCTGCTGTCGTGGGTTGGCCTCGCGCGCGATCTGCGCACGCCGCCCAAGCACGTGCTGGAAAAGAACCGCATCGGCGACAAGCCGGCCACCGCCGACGTGGTGGTCGAGCCCGAACCCGTGCTCGCGGCACTGGCCGCCGGCGGGCAGCAATAGCGCCCGACAAGGCTGGCCCGGGGGCGTTCTGCGGGGCTAGGATCGGACCATGATGGTCCGACGGTCCGCTGCCGCACGTCACCGCGGAGCGTCCAGGCGCTGATGCGGACGCGCTCGCGCAGCGTCGCTCTGCTGCTCTTCGACGAGGTCGAACTGCTGGACGTGGCAGCGACGCTGGCTGTGCTGAGCAGCGCGGGACGCAAGTGGAACTGGCGCCCTTTCAAGGTCACGACCGTCGCAACGCGAGCCGGGCGCATCACCACGCGCAACCAGCTCGTCGTCGAAGCCACCGGCACGCTCGACGATTGCCCCGAGCCGGAGCTGCTGGTCCTGCCGGGCGGCTACGGCGCGCGCCGGATGGCTCGCGACGCTGCGCTGGTGGACTGGGTGCGCAAAGCCGGCAGCAGCGCCGAGCTGGTGCTGACGGTGGGCTACGGCGGGCTGCTCGCCGCCGGCGCCGGGTTGGCCGACGATCAAGAGCTGGCGGTTCCGGTCGATGCGGGCGAGCTTCTCGCGGAGGTGGCGCCCCGAGCGCGTCCCGCCGCGGTCAACGCGGGCGTCGTGGAGTCCGGGCACTTGCTCAGCGCTGCCCACAGTGCCTTGGCCCTCGACGTGGCTCTGGCTGCCGTCGCGCGCCTGCTGGGTCAGGGGCAGGCGCGGAGCGTGGCGGCGGCGCTCGGCCACGACCAGGACGCCAGCGCGGAACCGCTTCTTATCGAAGTCGAAAGGCGCGGCTGAGCGGCTCGCCTGGACGCAGAGCATGCGGTGCGGCTAATCTTGTCATCATGTTCCAGTCTTGTGCGCGCTCGTCGGTAGCGCGCTGGCGCCGCGTCGTTCTGGCCTTCTTCTGCCTGTCGCTGCTGGCGACCACCGCCTTCGCCGGCCCCAGCAGAAAGGAACTGTCCCGAGCCCGCGTCAAGTTCCAGCAGGGCACCGAGCTCGAGCAGGCCGGCGACTGGAGCACCGCGCTCACCAGGTTCCGCGAGGTCGGCCAGGTGAAGATGACCCCGCAGGTCCGCTACCACGTCGCTCTGTGCGAGGAGCACCTCGGCCAGCTCGCGGTCGCGCTGGGCGGCTACAAGCTCGCGCTGCAGAGCGCCGACGAGGTCCGGGCCAGGTCGTTCAAGTCGACCGTCCAGAGTCACATCAAGGATCTCTCGGCGCGTATTCCGAAGGTCGTGATCAAGCGAGGAGACGGCGCCGAAGCGGCCAGCATCGAGCTGGACGGCGTGAGACTGGGCGTTTCCTCGATCGGCGTGCCCGTGCCCGTCGACCCGGGCCCGCACACCATCAGCGCGAAAGCGCCGGGACACGAACCGTTTTCGAAGACGATGTCCGTCAAGGAGAAGCAGCAGGAGACGGTGGAGATCGTACTGAAGAAGACTCCGACGCCCGCGGAGGGCAACGGCAGTTCCAGCGGCTCGACCGGACCGGTCGGTGGTGAGCCGCCTCCGGCCCTACCGAAGCCGCACTCGAAGGTCCTGCCCTTCGTCGTCGGCGGCATCGGAGTGGCGAGCCTGGCCGCTTCCGGTGTGTTCTACTTCGTGCTTCGCAACGGCCAGATCAGCAAGCTCAACGACGCGTGCGGCTCGAACCACAATGCCTGCCCCGCGTCGAGCCGGACCTACTACGACAACGCGAAGACCGACACGCTCATCTCGCAGATCACGCTCGGCGTGGGCGTAGTAGGCGTGGGCGCGGCCGTTGTCCTGCTCGTGACTGGCAAGCATTCGCACAAGGCCAAGCCGGCCGACAAGGCGGGGCTCAGGCTGCTGCCAGCCGCGCCCGGCACTGAAGCAGGCGCCTCGCTCGTCGGCAGGTTCTAGACGAGCCGGGGACCCCTGCGCTGCGCGGGGCCAGCGCGTGGCCCGTGCTTCCTCCCCTGGCCTCGACTAGAAGCCGGGGTCCTCTTTCCAGCTGTTATTCGTCGGCGTGGTCTTCTTCGCCGTCTGCTTCTGGGTGCGGTGCACCGGCGTGTGACGCACGTAGTGGCGCGCAGGCTTGTGCTTCACCGGAGCCGGAGCCGCTGAAGCCGCGGGCTCGGCGCTGGCCGACGGCGGGAGCGGCTCCACGGGCAAGGACGACGCCTCCACCACCTCCGTCGTATCCGACTCCGCCGGCGCCGGCGTCGCGCTGTTCGTCGGAGCTGCGGCTGCGATCGGCTCCGCACTATTGGGGGCCTTGGCGGCGCTGCTGCTGTTGCTGCGCGCCCCGAGCGCAAGCACGACGCCTCCGAGAACCACGACGGCGACTGCCCCGGCGATGATCATCCAGCGCTTCCTATCCGGCGCCGGACGCATGATCGGCGAGGACAGCGTCTGTCCGCTGGCAGTCGGCATCATCGCGTCGCCGCCCGAATCCATCGTCTCCCGCGTCGCCGCCACGGTGTTCAGCGACACCTCGCTCACCGGCGTGACTCCGCTGTTCGGCGCGGGCGGCGGCTGCGAATCGAGGAAGCTGCGCAGGCTTACCTTCGAGCGCGCGCGCTGGTCGGCGCCCTCGAGCGCCTTGTTCAGAGCCTCGCGGTGCTCGTCACGGCGCTCTCTGAACAGACCGCCCAGGAAAGCGCAGACATCCTCGTCGGTGCTCGCGCGCATCGAGGGCGGCAGTGCCTGGTCGAGTGCGCGCAGGAACTCGTTCGCCGTCGGGTAGCGCTTTGCGGGATCCTTGGCCAGCGCCTGCAGCACGACGCGCTCGAGCGCCGCCGGATAGCCCGGCACGATCCTGCGCGGCGGCGTGGCCGGCGCCTTGTCGATGATGTTGTAGATCGTCGCTGCTTCCGATTCCTTGCGGAACGGATGCTTGCCGGTCGTCAGCGCGTACAGGATGATTCCCATCGCGAACAGGTCGGCCCTGCGATCGAGCGAATCGCCCTTGATCTGCTCGGGCGCCATGTACGCGATCTTGCCCTTGACCTGACCGGCAGCGGTCTGCCCGCCGCCGAGGGCGGTGGCTTTCGCAATACCGAAGTCGACGACTTTTGCGATGCCGTCGTAGCCCAGCATGATGTTCTGCGGCGACACATCGCGGTGCACGAGTCCGACGAGCTCGCCCTTCTGATCGCGCAGCTCGTGCGCAGCATGCAGCCCGGCGCACGCCTGCATGACGATGCGCACAGCCAGGGGCAACGGAATGCCACCCGCTTTGCGCGCCTTCTTCATCACCTGGTTCAACGGCAACCCGTCGATCCACTCCATGACGAGGTAGAGCACGCCGTCCTGTTCGCCGAGATCCATGATCTCGGCGACGTGCGGGTGGCGGATCCGCGACGCGAGCGATGCCTCGTCGAGGAACATGCGCTCGAACTCGGAATCGTCGCTGAGCTTCGGCAGCATCGTCTTGACGGCGACGATCTTCTGGAAGCCGCGGGTACCCTTGAGCCGCGCAGCCCAGACCATGGCCATGCCGCCCGAAGCGATCGGCATCAACAGCTCGTAGCGACCGAGCTCATGCCCGACCCCCATCTCGGCCGAGGCAGGTGCGGATTCCGGGAGCGGATCCATTCGAGTTCAATTGTTGCAGAGGGTCGGGCGCCCCACAAGCATGCGACCTGACTGCAAACGATGAGTTTCTCGCCGGCGGAGGAATAATCTAGCTGGCGTACTGCCACCCACTAACGGATGCGTGCCGTCCGCGAGCCGCGGCGCCCACGAGAGCTGTAGCAACCCGGGACATTCCGGTGCAAAATGGGAACTGTGCCCAGGATCGCCGTTCTTCCCCTTTTTCAAGCGCTTTTCCGCATGCAGACACCTCGCCTTCTCGTCGTACTGCTCGCCGCGGTCGGCGCCCTCTCGTGCTCGGTCCCGCAATACACGTTCACCAACAGCGGCGCCGGGGGACAGGACGGCGGTCAAGATGTGACTGCCGGCGGCAGCGGCGGCCAATCTGGCGAGGCCGGAGACGCTGGCGGAGCGGGCAATGATGGTGGCAGCTGCAAGAGCAGCGCAGACTGCGCCGGAACTCCGGCGACGCCGGTCTGCGACACCGCCAACGCGACCTGCGTGCAGTGCCTGCCGGGCGGGACCGACTGCCCTGTCGGCAACTACTGCGACAGCACCAAACACTGCGCTACTGGCTGCAACAGCGACGCGGACTGCAACCGGACAAGCAGCGCTGCCGACGCCGGGGCAGGAGGCGCGGGCGACGCAGGAGTGGGAGGCGCGGCCGGGGCCGGCGCCGACTCCGGTGTCCCTCACCTGACCTGCGACACCAGCACGCACACCTGCAGCGGCTGCGTGAACATCACCGACTGCCCACCCGGCAGCCTCTGCGACACGCAGACGTTGAAGTGCGTGCCGGGCTGCACCCCACAGCACGCGTGCCCAAACGGCCAGAACTGCTGCGACAGCACCTGCTCCGAGCCTCTCACCGACGACGCAAACTGCGGCAGCTGCGGCAATGCGTGCCAGCCGGCCAATGGCACGGGAGCCTGCAACAACGGGTCCTGCGCGGTGACCGCGTGCAACACCGGCTACGACGACTGCAACAACGACCCGACCGATGGCTGCGAGTCGAGGCTCGATCAGGATCCGCTCAATTGCGGCAGCTGCAACAACAAGTGCGTGCTGCCGAACGCGACGGCCAAGTGCACCGCGGGAAAGTGTGCGATCGCCTCATGCGATCCGGGCTATGCGGACTGCAATGGCGACCCGACCGACGGCTGCGAAGTGCAGACCGGCAGCGACGTGGCCAATTGCGGGACCTGCGGGCACGCCTGCAGCACGAACCACTCCGCGCCCACCTGCAACAGCGGCGTGTGCGGAGTCGGCTGCAACTCGGGCTTCGGCGACTGCAACTTCGACCCGGTGGACGGCTGCGAGACCAACCTGAACACCAGCGTGGACAACTGCTCCACCTGCGGGCACGTCTGCCCAGCCGGCGGCGCTCCTGCCAACTGCGTCGGTGGCGTATGTGGGTTCAGCAGCGTCACCTGCACGGGGTCGAAGGCGGACTGCGACGGCCTGGCAAGCAACGGCTGCGAGGTCGACCTCTCCAACGACACCAACAACTGCGGCAAGTGCGGCACTGCCTGCTCGGCTTCGAACGCGACGGTCGCCTGCGTTTCGAGCGCCTGCACCATCAGCGGTTGCAGCACGAACTTCGCCGACTGCAACAAGCAGTACACCGACGGCTGCGAGGCGAACCTGAAGTCGGACCCCAGCAACTGCGGCGGCTGCGGGAATGCATGCAGCAACACCAACGGCACAGCGTCGTGCAACCAGGGGCTATGCGCGATCACGTGCAATGCCGGCTACGACGACTGCAACAGCGACGTCACCGACGGCTGCGAGACCCGGCTGAACACCGTCTCGAACTGCGGCGCCTGCGGCGCAACGTGCACCAACCCGCACGGCAGCACCACCTGTTCCACGTCAGGCGGCGCCGTGTGCAAGCCGACCTGTGCCTCCGGCTGGGGAGACTGCAACGGCAACCCCGCCGACGGCTGCGAGACGCAGCTGAACACCAATGCGAACTGCGGCGCCTGCAGTCAGGGTTGCAGTCCGGCGAACGCAGCCGGCGATTGCAGCACCGGCAGCTGCCAGGTCAGCAGCTGCAACGCGGGCTGGGGCAACTGCGACAGCAACCAGTCCAACGGCTGCGAGACGCACACGGCCGCCGACGTCGCCAACTGCGGCGGTTGCGGCTCGGCCTGCAGCAACAACAACGGCACGCCCTCGTGCAACGGCGGCGGCTGCAGTATCGCCTGCAGCGCGGGCTACGCCGACTGCGACAACAACGCGCGCACCGACGGCTGCGAGGTCAACACGCGGACCGACCCCAACAACTGCGGGACCTGCGGGCACGTCTGCTCGGGCTCGACACCGAACTGCTCGAACGGCAACTGCGTCTCGGCGTGTCCCGTCGGCACCGCCGACTGCGACGGCAATTCCGCCAATGGGTGCGAGACCAACACTGCGAGCGACGGCAACAACTGCGGCGCCTGCAACAAGAAGTGCACGTCGTCGCAGTATTGCAGTAACGGCACGTGCGTGTCGTGCGGCAGCGGCCAGAGCGACTGCGACAAGAACGGCACCAACGCCTGTGAGTCGGCGACCGCCAGCGACCCGAACAACTGCGGCGGCTGCGGGACGCGCTGCGGTTCGGACGGCACGTGCGGCTGCGCGTCGAGCAGCTGCAGCGGCGGGAATGTCTACTTCTCGGAGGACTTCTCGGACAACTCGCGCGGTTGGACCATGGACGGCACGTGGGCCATCGGCCCGACCGCCACCAGCTCCGGCCAACAGCAGGGCAACCCCGACCCCTCCCTCGACCACTCCACCACCTCGGACAACGGCGTGGCGGGCATCGTGCTCGGCGGGAACTACGACGAGACCAATCTCCACTCGGCCTGGTACCTGACCAGCCCGACCGTCGATCTGTCCGGAGCGGGCGGCACCGTGAAGCTCACCTTCTGGCGCTGGCTGAACTGCGACTCCACGCCGTACACGACCGACACGGTCGAGGTGTACAACGGCAGCGGCTGGCAGACACTGTGGACGAATCCCAGCAACGACGTGCTGATCACCGACAACGCCTGGACCCGCGAGGAGTTCGACGTCACCGCCTACAAGAACGCCAATTTCAAGGTGCGCTTCGGCTTCGCGACCGGCAAGAAGGGCGCGTTCATCGCCTGGAAGATGAGCGGCTGGAACATCGACGACCTGTCGCTGTCGAGCGGCACCTGCAACTAGCTGGCGCCAGCCTTCGAAGGCTTCCACCTCGCCAGCATGCGGTCGGCGAGCTGCTGCGCCTGCTCCCGTCCAGCGAGCCGTTCCACCAGCGCGAGCGCGAATTCCATCGCCGTACCAGCGCCGCGGCTGGTGACCAGATTGCCGTCGCTCACCACGCGCTCCTCGACGTACTCGGCACTGGGTAGCTCCAGGCCGGGAAACGACGTCGCGCGCCGCCCTGCGAGCACACCTGCCGCCTCCAGCGCAATCGGCGCGGCGCAGATGGCGCCGACAAGCTTGCCATCGTTATTGAAGCGCTTCAGTAGCGCGAGCACTCGCTTGTCGTCGCGGAGGTTCGCCGACCCCGGCATCCCTCCAGGCAGTAGCAGCGCGTCGTAGGCTGCGACGGGCATCTGGTCCATGTGGCGCTCCGGGACGATCGTGATGCCGTGGGACCCCCGAACCGGCCCCTCACCTGTCCCGAGCACCGTGACCTCCACATCGGCGCGCCTGAGCACGTCGATGAGCGTCACGGCTTCGATCTCCTCGAACCCATCCGCCAGGAGAACCAGAACCTTCGACATGACCACTCCTCCACGGCGCGACCCGGCGCGCCGATCCAGAAAGTGCGAGCGCAGCCGCCGCGTGTCAATTGGCGCCGGCAGCCGGGCGCGGTGTGTGCTTTTTGACCTTGCAGGTCGCCGCCGATAGCTCCAGCGCCAGGCCGCGCGGCGCGGCCAGCAGCATGCGACCGCGGTCCAGCACGACGGGCTCCGCGCGACGCAGCACTGGATCGGTGACCAGCGGATCGAGCAGCTTGCCGTTCGCGTCGAGGGCAGCCAGCCGCGTCTCGTCGCTCACCCCGGCCAGCGACAACCAGGCAGCCTGGGGGCCGGGCTTGGCCGGCGGGTGCTCGTCCACGAGGAGCGTCGGCACCCCGGCGCCAACCTTGGCGTCGTCGAGGATGTGCGTCTGGACCGAGCCGCCCGGCCGCACCCTGCCCAGGTGCACGATGCGGCCCTCGGCACCGGGCTCCGCCTCGTCGTCTCGCCACGCCAGGAGCGCTCCGCCGTCCGGCGCGGGCGCTACGTCGAACACCAGCACGTGGGCGTCGTGGCGGGAGACCGCGATGGGCGAAGCCGTGGGCGAGCCGTTCTCGTCGAGCGGCACGAGCTCGAGCCATCGGCTGCCGAGCTCGACGATGGGACTGCCCGCGCCCGGTTCCGGGGAAGACGACGCCGCGGGCGCGCCGCGACCAGCGTGGGCGCGATGGTGCGAGATCCAGGCGAGCCAGAACCCACCCGGGCGACGGACGATGCGCGGCGCTTCTGCATCGTCGTCCTTCGGCGACAGGACGCGCGGGCGCGTGGCGTTCGACACATCGTCGGCCTTGAACGTACTGGCGCGGATCACGCCGTGGTCGGCACTCTTGTCCCAATCGTCCCAGACCAGCACCCCGCGCTTGTCGCCGAGCTCGATATCGAACACCTGGGACTGGTCGTTGCCCTGCTCCATCTCGCGGCCCCAGACCACGTCGGCCGAGCCGGCGGGATTGCGGATGGCGACCAGCCGGAGCGTCGCACCACTGGCATCGTTGCCTGGCAGCGCGACCACCAGCCGGTCAGCGTGGGCAGCCAGACGCGGCGGATCGGCGTCGCCGTAGACGTGCCCCAGATCCACCAGCTTACCGCTGTCGGCGTTCGCACTGACGAGTGCCACCACGGCGCCGGTCCCGCCGTCCTCGGTCTGCAGAGCGGAAACCGCGAAGCCCGAAGACGTCGCGACGGCCGACCCGAGATCCACAGCAAACGGCAGAGCGACGCTGTCGTCGTCGCCCCCGAGGTCGCTCTTGCCGGGCTGGCCGATGGTGAAGGACGCCCCACGCTTGATAGCCTTGCAGCGTGGCGCCGGCGGGGCGGCCGGCACGGCGCTCGCCGACTGGACAGCATTGCCGGCTGCTCCGCCGGACTTCGCGTGCTTCTTGCACCCCGTGGCGAGCGCGCACGCCATCAAGAGCCCCAGCGCGATCCGCGCCGGCACAGCCAGCGAAGGGGATCGGCGGGCGTCGGTGCCTCGATTAGTCGCCATGGCTCCGGGCACGACCAGTGCCTCCGCTCATCTAGTCGTCGGCGCGGCCCCCGGCAAGCGCGAGACGACGACCGGCTCTGGTTGTGGCGGCAAGGCCGCGATATCATTGTTTCCGGTGCCGAGCAGTGGCGGCCTCTCGCCTACGCTCGTCGCCGGGTTTTCCGATGTCCAAGGGCGAGCTGACCAAGCCGTACGAGCCGAACCCTGCACTCAGGGCGCTGTACCGACGCTTCTTCGATCATATCCAGGTCGACGAGAGCTGGGTGCAGGACGTCCGGCGCCTGGCCCACCAGGGCACGGTCGTCTACGTGCTCCGCAACCTCAACTTCATCGACTTCTTCGCGCTCGATCACCTCACCAAGCGATTCGGCCTGCCGCAGGTGCGGTTCGCCAACGACCTCGGGCTGTGGGTGCTCAACCCCATGGGCAAGGGCTGGCTCAACGCCATCCTCCCCCGCCCTGGCGTCACGCCCTCCGACGAGCTCCGCGACGCCATCGAGCGCGGTGGCTCGGCCGCGCTGTTCCTCAAGCGCCCGCCCGGCGTGCTCGACGTCGCGGCCGGTGCGAGCGGCGGACGCGGGCTCAAGGAAGGCGACGAGCTCGTGCGCACGCTCATCGACCTGCAGCGCGAACACGACACGCCGATCCTGCTCGTGCCGCAGGTCTTCGTCTGGACGAAACAACCCGACACGCGCGGAACCCGTCGACTCGATTTCCTGCTCGGTCCGCGCGAGTGGCCGAGCCCTGCACGGACGGTCGGCCAGTTCCTGTCCAACTACCGGCACGTGGCGCTGAAAGCAGGCGAACCGCTCGACCTGTCCGAGTTCATCAAGGGCGAGAACGGAGCGTCGGATGCCGTGCGCGTGCGGCGCGTCACCTACGCCATGCTGCGCCGGCTGGAACGCGAGCGACGCAGCGTGACCGGCCCTGCTGAAAAGGCCCCCGACCGCGTGCGCATGGAGATCCTGAGAAGCGCGCGACTCCGCAAGGTGATCGCCGATCTGGCCGGCGCGCGTCCGTCCGATCGCTATCTCCTCACCGGCCGCGCGCTGAACATGCTCCGGCAACTCCAGGCCACCCAGGACATGGGGACGATCAAGGGCTACGAGGTGGTCTTCGAGCGCGTCTTCAACCGTATCTACGCCGGCATCGAGTACGACAAGGCCGACATCGAGCGCGTCCGCGCTGCGGCCAAGGACGGCACGCTGGTGCTCCTGCCCAGCCACAAGAGCCACATCGACTACCTGATCCTGAGCTACGTCTTCAACGAGGCAAACCTCCAACTTCCGCTGATCGCCGCCGGCGACAACCTCAATTTCTTCCCGCTCGGCGCCATCTTCCGCCGCGGCGGGGCGTTCTTCATCCGCCGTTCGTTCAAGGGCGACCGGCTGTACGCCGCCGTCGTCGACGCCTACATCCGCCGGTTGATCCGCGACGGCTATCCGATCGAGTTGTTCCTCGAAGGCGGCCGCAGCCGCACGGGCAAGCTGCTGGCTCCGAAGTTCGGCCTGCTCAACATGATCGTGGATGCCGCGCTGGGCGTCACGCAGCGGCGCGCGTATTTCGTGCCGGTCAGCATCGGCTACGAGCGCATCGTCGAGGGCGGCAGCTACGAGCGCGAGCTGAGCGGCGGCGAGAAGTCCAAGGAGGACGCGGCGGGCCTGCTCAAGACCACCGAGGTCCTGCGTCACCGCTACGGCCGCATCAACCTGCAGTTCGGTCAGATCCTGACGCTCGACGAGATCCGCGAGGAGGTAGGGGTCGACAGCGAGCAGTCTCTATCGCCCGCCAAGCGCCGCGCCATCGTCACCCGGCTCGGAAACCGTGTGATGGACGAGATGAATCGCGTGGCGGCCGTGACGCCCGGAGCACTGGCGGCGCTCGCAATCCTGAGTCACGAAAAGCGCGGCATCCTGCACGAGGAGCTCGTCCAGCGCTCGGACAAGCTCCTCGGCGTACTCGCCAGACTGGGCGCTCGCGTCTCGCAGCCCGTCGCCACGTCGTCCGGCGCGCTCCGCCCCGAGGCGGTCCGCGAGGCGGTGCAGATGTTCGTCGATGCCGAGATGCTCGAAGCGCACCTGCCCGGCGAACCCGAAGCGACCCGGAAGCACAAGGTCCGCGCCGGCGACGGTGTCATCTACACGACGGTTCAGGACAAGCGCCTGACGCTGGATACCTCGAAGAACTTCATCGTCCACTTCTTCGTCGAACGGGCGCTGGTCGCGATCGCGCTCCTGGTACCGCCGGGGCCGCCCGCCGCGGTACACAGCGTGCGCGAGCGCGTCCAGAACCTGTCCAGGTTGTTCAAGCACGAGTTCCGGTTCCGTGCCGATGCGCCGTTCGAGGAGATCTTCGCCGAGACGCTGGCCGCCATGAAGGAAGAGGGCATCGTCGCACTCGGCGAGGAAGGCGAGCTCATTGCGGGCCCGGGTGACGGCGACTGGAGCGGCGAGTACTGGCTTCACACGTATGCCGCCATCCTGCAGAGCTTCTTGCAGGGCTACCGCGTCGCGGCTCGCGGCGCGGCCGCGCTGGTCAAGGGCCCCATGACAGAGAAGGACCTGGTCAAGCGCGCGCTGGCAACCGGCAACCGCATGTTCCTGGCGGGAGAGATCGAGCGCCGCGAAGCAGTGAGCAAACCCGTCCTCCAGAACGCGTTCCTTGCGCTCGTCGACGAGGGATACCTCATCCGTGAAGACGGCAAGCTGGCGCTGGCCGAGTCCTTCCGCAACGCGACAACGGCCGCCGCAATCGAGGGGCGCATCGTCGGCTACAGCGGAGAAGTCGCGGAGTGAGACGGGCGTGGAAGCTCGCGGGCCTGGTTGTCGCGGCGTCCGGGCTCGTCGGCTGCCTGGGCACACCGTCGCCGCTGGCGCCGGGCCTGAGCGGCTCGATTGGTGTGCCGCACGACGGCGTCCAGACCGGCGCTGTCGAACTGCCGGTCCGCGGCCCGGGCTTCGCGCGCTATCGCCCGCACACCCCACACGACTGGGGCAATCCCCGGCTCGTGCACGCGATCGAGCGAGCCGCCGCGATTGTCGCGCGCGAGCGCCCCGGCGGAGCGCCGCTCGTCATCGGCGACATGTCCGCGCGCTACGGCGGAAAGATCCCGCGGCACGCCTCGCACCGCAACGGTCGCGACGCGGACCTGCTCTGGTACGTGACCACGCCGGCCGGCGCGCCCGTGAAGAACCCCGGCTTCATCCACATGCAGAGCGACGGTCTGGCGCTGGTTCCGGGGGCCGAGAGCTACGTGCGGCTCGACGTGGAGCGCGAGTGGCTCTTGATCAAGGCGCTCTTGCAGACGCCGGACTTCGGGGTCGAGTGGCTGTTCTGTGCGCGGCCCGTAGAAGCGCTGATCATCGACTACGCGCGTGCACGCGGTGAGGACCCGGCCCTGGTCTGGCATGCCGAGACCGTGCTGCAGCAGCCGGGCGACAGCGCTCCGCACGACGATCATCTCCACCTGCGCATGGCCTGCACCGGAGACCTGGCGGTGCACGGCTGCCAGGGTGGCGGCCCGTACTGGAACTGGCTTCCGCCCAGACCCACGCTCGGTCCACTCGACACTGCAACGCTGGAATCGATTGCCCGGGACGACCCGCTCGACATCCAGCGGACCGCCAGCGGACACGTCGCGGGAAACGGAGCCTAGCTCTTGGGCCAGGCCGTGCTTCTCGAAGGCGACTGCCTCGATCTCGTCGTCGGGCTGCTGGACGACGGCGGCGCGTTCGACCTCGTCTATGTCGATCCGCCGTTCAACGCCGGCGGGCGCCGCGCCGCGCGCGAAGGCTCCGGACAGCGCGCGCGCGGGACCGAAGCCTATCGTGACCACTGGGGCGGAGTGGATGCATTCCTCGCCATGCTGGAGCCGCGACTGGAGGCGATACGCGACGCCATGAGCGAGCGCGGCAGCCTGTGGTTGCATCTCGATCATCGCACCGTGCACGACGCGAAGGTCGCCGCGGACCGCGTGTTCGGGCGAGCGGCGTTCCGGGGCGAAGTGATCTGGGTGCCCGGCAACGGCGCGCGCAAGAAGACCGGCCCGAGTGCGACGCACCAGACGATCCTGGTCTACGCGCCGGGCGAGATGATCTGGAACGGCGACGACCCAGCCCTGCGCGAACCGTATGCCGGCACCAGCCAGCGCATGCACTTCAAGAACGTCGATGCCGAGGGCCGGCGCTACCGCGAGCGCACCATCAACGGAAAGACGTACCGCTACTACGCCGACCAGGGTCGCCGCATCGGCAGCGTGTGGAGCGACTGCCCCGCCATGCGCGCCAACACGCCGCTGATCGCGGAGACCACCGGCTACCCCACCCAGAAACCGGAAGCGCTGCTGGAACGCATCATCCGCGCCTCGAGTCTGCCGGACAGCCGCGTGCTCGATCCCATGTGCGGCTCGGGCACCACCCTGGCGGTCGCGCTCCGGCTCGGCCGGCGCGCCGCCGGTATCGACCAGAGTCCCCTCGCCTGCCGCATCACGCGCGAACGCGTGGGGCTCGCACGACGCGCGCGAAAACGGAACCGGCGCTAGTCGCGGGACTCGTACACGTTCAGCGCGGGCAGCTCGAGAGCGGTGAGGTAGCCGCCGTTGCCGCAGCCCGTATCGAGGCCGTACACGTTCTCGCCCGCCCAGAGGTCCGTCGGATCGTCAGGCGTGTAGCCGCTGAGCTCCGGCGGCAGGTACTCCGTCCGGGTGTGCCCGAACACCACCGACTTTCCGCGATAGTTGCGGAAGAAGTGCTCGTCGCGGCACCACAAGAGCGCGATCGGCGCCTTGACCTCGGAAGGATGCATGAAGCCGTCGGGGCCACTCGGCAGGCCGGCGTGCACGTAGATCGCGTGATCGTCCTCGTACCAGTAGGGCAAGGACTGCATCCAGTCGACGACCTCGTCGGGGAAGAAGCCACCGGACTTGAGCATGAGCTCCTCGTGGGGCTTGGGTAGCTCGCCCTCGGCCGGCACGGCTCCGCCGGTGAACGAGCGCAGAGCCGCCAGGCAACCGTTGCCCGGGGGCGACACGAACTCGTCCCAGCCCTTTTCCACCACCCTGAGCCAGGCGTCCTCGTGGTTGCCGCGCAGAGCGACCACTTTCGCCGGCGTCTGCTCCGGCAGGCCGCGGATGTATTCGATGACCTGGGCGGAGCTCGGACCCCGATCCAGGTAGTCGCCGATGAACACTAGCGTGTCGCCGGTGTCGAGAGTCGGGAGGCACGACAGGAGCTTGAAGAGGTGCGCCGTCTCGCCGTGGATGTCGCCTATCGCGAAGGTGCGTCCGGCCATGGACCCGGCATCATGACAAAGACCATGGGGGGCGCGCCACACAGAACAGCGCGAAGCGCGCCCCGGACGCGACAGGCCGCTCGCTTCGGCCTACTCCCACTGCGTGTGGACGCTGCCTTCCTTGTCGATGCGGATGTAGGTGTGCGCCCCGAAGAAGTCGCGCTGGGCCTGGATCAGGTTCGCCGGCAGGCGCTCGCTGCGGTAGGCGTCGTACCAGGCGAGCGAGATGCTGGTGGTCGGCAACGGGATGCCGGCCTTGGCAGCCAGCGCGACCACCTCGCGCCAGCTGTCCTGCCGCGCATCGATCTCCTTCTTGAACGACTCGTCGAGCACCAGATTCTCGAGATCTGGGTTGCGCTTGTATGCCTCCTGGATGCGGGTCAGGAAGCGCGCACGGATGATGCAGCCGCCCTTCCAGATCCGCGCCACCTCGCCGAGGTTGACGTTCCAGTCGTGGAGCTTGCTCGCGGCGCTGATCAGCGCCAGGCCCTGGGCGTAGCTGGCGCACTTGGCGGCATAGAGCGCCGCGCGCACGTGCTCGACCAGCTCCTTCTTGTCCACGTTGGGCCGCGACTTCGGCCCCGACAGCTGCTTCGAGGCGCGGACCCGCGGCTCCTTCATGCTGGAGATGATGCGGGCGTCGACGGCCGAGGCAATGGTGGGAATGGCCGAGCCGATCTCCACCGCATCCTGCACGCACCAGCGCCCCGTGCCCTTCTGCGAGGCACAGTCGAGGATCATGTCGACCAGATCGTTGGAACGTCTCCGAGTCCTTCTTCCTGAAGATCTTCGAGGTGATCTCGATCAGGAACGAATCGAGCTCGCCCTTGTTCCACTCGGTGAAGGTGTCCGCCAGCTCCGCGTTCGACATGCCGCCGAGCTGCTTGAGCATCCAGTACGCCTCGGCGATGAGCTGCATGTCGCCGTACTCGATACCGTTGTGCACCATCTTGACGTAGTGCCCCGCGGCACCCGGGCCGATGTACGTGACGCACGGGCCGTCCGGCACCTGCGCGGCGATCTTCTGCAGCACTGGCTCGAGCTCGGCGTAGGCCTTGCGATCACCGCCGGGCATCATGCTCGGACCGTGTCGCGCGCCCTCCTCGCCGCCCGAGACGCCCATACCGAAGAAGCCGAAGCCCTTGGACTCGAGGTCCTTGGCGCGGCGCATGGTGTTGGTGAAGTGCTCGTTGCCCGCGTCGACCAGCAGGTCGCCCTTGTCGAGCAGCGGCAGCAGCTTCTCGATGGTGTCGTCCACCACCTGCCCCGCCTTCACCAGCATGATGATGCGGCGCGGTCGCCGCAGCGACTTGACGAAGTCCGGCAGCTCGTGGAAGCCGCGGATCTTCAGGCCTTCCGCCTGCTTGTTGAACTTGTCGACGGGCTCCGGCCACGCATCCCACGCGGCAACGCTGAACCCCTTCTCCTCGAGATTCAGGGACAGGTTCCTGCCCATCACGCCGAGTCCAATCATTCCCATCTCGAACGGTTCCATGGCGGGGGACGCTACGCCCGCTACCGGCCGGCGTCGACTGCCAACTCCATGGGAGGACAACCTCGCGAAATCCGCCCGGTCACGCGGATTTGGGAGCTGCTCGCAAAACGAAAGCGCCGCACCGGCTTGCGCGCCGCGGCGCTCCGGACGAGCATCGGTGGGCCATGGATACCGTCCCTCCCCCCGAGAACCCGCTGCGCGCCGGTATGGCGAGCGAGCTGTCCGTCGACCCCTGCGTGCTGACCATCTTCGGCGCCAGCGGCGACCTCACCGGCCGCAAGCTCCTGCCAGGCCTGTATGCCCTCGCCCACAATCGCCTGCTGCCCTCCTCGTTCGGAGTGATCGGGTTTGCGCGCCGTCCCTGGAGCGACGACAAGTTCCGCGAGCTGATGCGCGAAGCCGTCGGCGAACACTCGCGCATCAAGCCTATCGACAGCGCCGTGTGGGACGACCTGGCGAAGAACATGGGCTACGTGCAGGGCTCGTTCGACGATCCCGAAGCGTACGTGCGGCTGCGCGAACGGCTGGAAAAGTACGACGCCGAGCACGGCACCGCGGGCGGGCGCACGTTCTATCTGGCAGTGCCGCCCGGCTCGGCGCGCACCATCGTGGAGCACCTGAAAAAGGCCGGATTGGTCGACCCACCCGTCGACGGCAAGCCGTACGCGCGCGTCGTGATCGAGAAGCCCTTCGGCATCGACCTCGACTCCGCGGTCGCGCTGAACCGCGAGCTACTCGGGCTGCTCGACGAGCGGCAGATCTTCCGCATCGACCACTACCTCGGCAAGGAAACCGTGCAGAACCTGTTGGTGCTGCGCTTCGGCAACACGATCTTCGAGCCGCTCTGGAGCCGGAACCACGTCTCGCACGTCGAGATCACCGTCGCCGAGCACATCGGCATCGAGGGCCGTGGCAAGTTCTACGAGCAGACCGGCCTGATGCGCGACATCGTGCAAAACCACGCCATGCAGCTGTTCTGCCTGGTCGCGATGGAAGCTCCGGTCGCCTGGGACGCGGACTCGGTGCGCGACGAAAAGGTCAAGGCGTTGCGCGCGCTCCGGCCCATCCGCGGCGGCGAGGCCGTGCGCGAGCGTACGGTGCGCGGGCAGTACGCCGCCGGCACGGTCCGCGGGGACGCCGTCAGCGCCTACCGCAAGGAACCAGACGTGAATCCCGAGTCAATGACGGAGACCTTCGTCGCGCTCGAGATGGAGGCGGACAACTGGCGCTGGGCCGGCGTGCCGTTCTACCTGCGCGCCGGCAAGCGGCTGGCCAAGCGCGTCACGGAGATCGCGCTGCACTTCAAGGCGCTGCCGCACCCGTTGTTTTCTGGCGCGCCCGGCGCAATGAACCAGCCCAACGCGCTCATCCTGCGCATCCAGCCCGACGAGGGCATCGCGCTGCGCTTCGCGACGAAGATCCCGGGCCAGAGCATTGCCATGCGCGAAGTCGCGATGGACTTCCGCTATGGCACCGCCTTCGGCCACGCCACACCGGAAGCGTATGAACGGCTGCTGCTCGACACCATGCGCGGCGACGCGACTCTCTTCACCCGCCACGACGAGGTCGAGGCCCAGTGGGCCTTCGTCGACCCGATCATGCAACAGTGGAAGAAGGGCGACGTACCTCTCGCGAGCTACGAGTCGGGCAGCTGGGGTCCGGACGAAGCGCACGCCCTGATCGCCGGCCAGGGCCATCAGTGGAGCAAGCCCTGATGATCACCGAGCACAGCGGAAAGGTCAGCGAATCGCTCTCGCAGATCGAGCGGGCGATTTCGCGACTCTGGGAACCGGACGACAGTGGTCGTGCGAAGGCGCGCGCCACGACGCTCAACCTGGTGGCCATCAGCGGCGGCTCGCCGCATTTCCTCGAGCTCGTCGACTACGTCGGCTCGACGCTGGCCGCGCGCACGTTCCTCGTCGAGGTCGATCCGCGCGCAGAGCCCTGGTCGCTCGACGGCGAAGTCGGGGCGGTGTGCCGCTACGAGGCCGGGCGGAAGGGCGAGGAAGTCTGCGCCGAGCGCATCGACCTCAAGTTCGGCGCCATGGTCGCGAAGCGCGCGCGCTCCATCGTCGAGTCGCTCGGCGAGTCGCGGCTACCTGGCGTGCTCCTGCTCGGACCGGGCGCGCACGCGGCGGCGGTCGATGCGCTCAGCCCTGGTTGCACGCGCATAGTGCTCGACAGCGCGTACCACGGCGTCGCGCGCTCCCAGCGCATCGCGGAACTGGCTCAGGGTCACATCGAGGATCTGGCGTTTACCCGCGGCCGGCGCTGGCGCGAGATGATCGCACGGTTCTTCGACGACCCCGCACTGATGCCCGCCGCAAAGGACGTACGCTCGGTGCGCATCGAGCACGTCGCCTGCGCCCGCGAGGAGGGCATGGGCGCCGAGGCGGACCTTCTGCTCGGCTGGCTGGGCGGGCGGCTCGGCTGGCAGGCGGCGCGCGGCGCTGCCACGCACGACGGCCGCAGCATCGAGGTCCAGCTGCACCAGCGCGAACAGTGCGACCAGCTGCTGGGCTGGATCGAGTCGGTGACGCTCCGCGCCGGCCTCGGCGATGGCGAGCTGGTCGGCCAGATCTCGCGCGACCCCGACGGCCAGCACCTGTCGTGGTCGCTGCAGCTGCCCGACGGCAGCAAACACGAGCGCCGCTTCTCGATCCCCCACCGCAGCGAGACCGAGCTCGCCCTCCGCGCCGTCACCAGCGTCGAGGGCAGCGAGCTCACCCGCGAAGCACTGCGCTTCGCCGCGGCGTGGCGGGTGTAGACGGCAAGCCCCTTCTCTAGAGCTTCATCTCTTCCAGATCCGGCGCTTCCTTCAGCGGCGCTTCCGTCTTCGCCTTCACGTCGGCGGCGCTGACACCGGGGGCGAGCTCCTTGAGCACGAGGCCGCCGGCTTCCACGTCGAGCACGGCGTGGTCGGTGATGATGCGGTGCACGACGCCCTTGCCGGTCAGCGGCAGCGAGCACTGGTTCAGGATCTTGGGCGCGCCCTTCTTCGAC
>CAWGGM010000021.1:0-537624 GCA_963822115.1 uncultured Pseudomonadota bacterium | reverse complement strand
AGACGTACTCGGCCGCGAAGATGATCGGCGCGCTGCTCGACGCCGGCAAACGCGTCGGCGTGACCGCCAACAGCCACAAGGTGATTGTGCAGGTGCTCGAGAAGGTCGCCAGCGAGCGTGGCGCCGATCGCATCCTGCACATGGGTACCGAGGACCACGTCGCGACTGACAGCGATATCCCTGTGAGCAAGAACTACGCGGACATCGCACAAGGGCTGGCGTCTGGCCGGTTCACCTTGGTCGGTGGGATGTTCCTGGGCCTGGTCGCGTCCGGAATTCCAGGGATCGCTCGACACGCTGGTCATCGACGAGGCGGGTCAGGTTTCGCTCGCCAATGCGCTCGCGATATCCGGTGCTGCGGACAATCTCGTACTGTTTGGGGATCCCGCGCAACTCGACCAACCGCAGAAGGGCATTCATCCAGCCGGCGCCGACGTGTCAGCACTCGGGCACCTGCTCGGCGACGCGGCGACCATGCCGGCCGATCGCGGTCTCTTCATCTCGCAAACGCGGCGCCTGAATCCTGACATCTGCCGCTTCACCTCCGAGCTGTTCTACGACGGAAAGCTCCAATCGCAGCCAGGGCTCGAACATCAGGAGGTCGTTCTCGGCAGCGAACTCGCCGGCAGTGGCCTGCTCTGGATGCCCGTCGAGCACGCTGGCAACACCAACCGCTCCGACGAAGAGGTCGAGCGCATCGAGAGCCTGGTCGGGCAGTTGCTCGCGCCCGACGCTCGCTACGTCGACGACAAGCAGGACCGCGCTCTCGGTAAGGACGACATCCTGATCGTCACGCCATACAACGCCCAGGTCGGCGCGCTGCGACAGCGCCTGCCGGACTTCAGGATCGGCACCGTCGACAAGTTCCAGGGCCAGGAGGCGCCCATCGTCATCTACTCGATGGCCAGTTCGTCTGCAGACGATGCGCCGCGCGGCGTGGAGTTCCTCTACAACCTGAATCGACTCAACGTGGCGACATCGCGTGCTCAAGCGCTGGTCGTACTTGTCGGCAGCCCGGGACTGCTAGAGGTTCATTGCCGAACCCCACGCCAGATGGAGCTCGTCAACGCGCTGTGCCGCTATGTCGAGCTCGCAAAATCGGTTGCCTAGAGCGAGGGTGAGCGGGGCAGCCAGGGCAGCCAGCTGCCCAGCAACGCTCGATTCGAGCATCCCGAGGCAGCCAGCTGCCCGCCAACGCTCGATTCGAGCATTCCGAGGCAGCCAGCTGCCCCCCGACGTTCAAATCGATCGAATCGAAGCAGCCAGCTGCCCTCCGACGTTGAAATCGATCGAATCGAAGCAGCCAGCTGCCCCCAACCGTTGAAATCGAACGTTCCGAAGCAGCTAGCTGCCTCCCGCCGTCGATTTCCCGCAACCGGCTCCTCTCCTGCCCGAGCAGTGTGGTCACCTGGGGCAATCCCGCTCCAGGAATGTCCACCTCCTGGGAGGAGAACGATGTCACAAGCAAAGCAGAACAGCGCCGTGGATCACTCGGCGTTTGCGGAGAGCTACAACAAGAAGATCGACGAGATCCGCGCTGTGCCGGATACGGAGCTCGCGGAGCACAACGTCAGCATCAATGGATCGATCACGACGATTCTCGGGGCGCTGCCGGAGATCATGGCGCTGCGGCCGGAGATCGCGAAGCTGCCGCAGATCGACCAGAAGCTGGTCGATGGGCTGGGCGACTATGCGCGGGCGGCGGGCGAGGCGAACTCCCGGTACGCCATCGCGATGGGGCCCGAGTCGGACTTGCTGGATCTGTATGACGAGGCGAGCCGCGAGCGCGAGGTCATCCGTTCGGATGCCAGTGCGCTGGCGACGCGCGGGCTGATTGATCCGGCGCGGCTGTCGTCGTTCAAGGGGCTCATCGGCTACAAGAACGTGGCTTTCGAGCTCATCGACTGGGCGAACCTGATGCACGAGGTGTGGCCGAAGATCGAGGGCAAGACCGCGCTCACCGAGGCCGAGATCCAGCACGCCAAGGAGATCGGCGAGAAGCTGGTGGTGGCGGCGGGTCTGCGCGAGCAGGGTCCCGCAGTCGTGCAGGACGTGGCGCGCGTGCGCGACCAGGCGTTCACGCTGATGATGCGCGCCTACAACGAGGTGCGTCGCGCGGTGACGTTCCTGCGCTGGCAGCAGGGCGATGCGGACACGATTGCTCCGTCGCTCTACGCGGGTCGCGGCGGTCACGGCCAGGCCAACAAGGCCGACGCCGCAACGACCACGCCGACCACCACCGCGCCCACCGCAACCGCGCCGACCAACGGCGCGTCCAACGCCGCGCCTGTCGCACCGGGCATGCCGGGGGGTTCGCCTCTGGCGAGCTGAGTGGGATCGCGGAGAGCGGTTCCGCGCCGGACAGACAACCAACCCCAATCCTCTGTAGATCGAGCCACCCGAGCACACCACGAAACGAGTCGTCGAGGAGCATTCGATGTCGCGCACACGATCGCTTTATCTGGGCAACACGGTGCCCCTCGACGGCTCGGGTCCGGCGGCGCGGCTGCGGCTGCCGGCGCATCATCTGGTCACGCATGGGGTGATCGTGGGGATGACGGGCAGCGGGAAGACGGGGCTGGTGTTGGTGGCGGCGGAGGAGGCGCTCAGGTCGCGGGTGCCGGTGTTGATGATCGATGTGAAGGGGGACCTGCCGGATCTCCTGTGTGCGTTTCCGTCGTTCGATGCGGAATGGATCGAGCCGTGGGCGGAGGCGATCACCGAGCCGGGCGACGAGCGCGCGCCGGCGGAGGTGGCGGCGGCGGTGGCGGGCGAGCGGGAGAAGGCGCTGCGGGCGTGGGGCATCGGCGAGAAGGACTTGCGGGCGCTCCACGATTCGGTGGCGGTGCGGGTGATCACGCCGGGCTCGAGCGCGGGCGAGCCGCTGCACGTGCTGTCGTCGCTGGAGCGGCGTTCGCCGCGCTGGGATAGCGATCCGGAGGCGGCGCGCGCGGCGCTGGTGGCGGCGGTGTGCCTGGTGTTGCGCCTGCTCGGGCGCGATGCCGATCCGGCGCGGAGCCGCGATCATGTCCTGCTCAGCGTGCTGGCGGAGCGGCGGCTGCGTGCCGGGGGCGACGCGCTGCTGGAGGATCTGGTGGGCGATCTGCTGAAGCCGCCCATCGACCGCATCGGCGCGCTCGGCGTGAACGCTTTCATGTCGAAGAAGGATCGCGCGGCGCTGGCCGCGGCGCTGAACGGGCTCATCGCGTCGCCCAGCTTCGAGAGCTGGCGCAGCGGCGCGGGCATCGACGTGGCGAGCTGGCTCTCGCCCCTGGCCGACGGCCGCACGCCCGCGACCATCGTCAGCGTGGCGCACCTCGACGACGAGGAGCGCGCGCTGGTGCTGGGCGTGATCTTCGAGGAGCTGCTGGCCTGGACGCGCGGCCTCTCCGGCAGCCAGCGCCTGCGCGCGCTGGTGCTGTTCGACGAGGTCTACGGCTTCCTCCCGCCCTATCCCGCGAACCCGCCGACGAAGAAGCCGATCGTTTCGCTGATGAAGCAGGCGAGGGCGTTCGGAGTGGGCGTCGTGCTGGCGACGCAGAACCCGATGGATCTCGACTACCGCGCGCTGGGCAATGCCGGGGTGTGGTGCCTCGGCCGCCTTCAAACGAACGCGGACCGAGCGCGCGTCATCGAAGGCATGGCCCAGAGCGGCGCGCCGGCTCACGAGCTCGACGACCTGGTGCAGCGCCTCGCGCCGAGCTGGTTCGTGATGCGCGACGTGCACGACGGCGGCGCGATCCAGTTCCTGCAACCGCGCTGGGCCATGAGCTGGATGCGCGGGCCGATGACGCGAGGGGAATTGCGGGCGGCGCTGGCTTTGCGGGAGCGGGGCCGCGACGACGAGGCGGCGTAGGCGGTTGCGGCACCGGCCAGTAGGCCGGCACCCTACGCGCCCCATATCGGCAGCGCTATTGCGGTGCCCATTCCAGCCGTTTCCTGCGGTGGCGGGCAGCCGCGCTCCCATAAACCCTCATTGTCTTGCCGGCTTTGGCGGCTTCTCCACCTGCACTTCCGGCCTGCGGACCCAGATTCTGCTTCACACTTCTCTTCACATTGTGAAATGAGGTCCTAGGATAGCTCTGGTGAGCAGAGATCCGCTGTTCGACCCGCCGCCGGCTGAAGTTCCGCTGCGCGACGCGCCGCTGGTGCGCGTCATCGCGCAGGTGCGCTTCCCGATCGAGAGCTCGGTAGACAAGGGCGACGTGGTCGAGCCGTTCCAGAACGCCATCCGCTCGACCTATCCGGTCCTGCGCGAGGAGCAGGCGCAGGCTGTCTCCGCGCAGGTTCCGAACGCCGTATTCACTGTGGAGTCGGGCAAGGCGTGGCGCTTCCTCGACCTGGAAGCGAACTGGCGCGTGTCGCTGAACCGCCAGTTCCTCGCGCTGGAGACGCGCGCCTACACCAGTCGTGATGAGTTCCTGTCGCGGCTCGCAGACATGCTCGGAGCGCTGGACAACTACGTCGGGCCGAAGCTCGTGGACCGGGTCGGTATCCGCTACATCGATCGCATCTCCGGCAGAAGCCTGGAGGACATCGCCCAGCTGGTGCGCCCCGAGATGCGGGGCATCGTTGGTTCCGAAGCGTCCCGCCATGTGCAGCACTCCTTGACGGAGTCGGTATTTGCGATGGACGGGCACTCGCTACTGGCGCGCTGGGGCCAGGTGCCAGCCGGAGCCACGGTGGATCCCTCCACGGTCGAGCCATTGAACGAGCCGAGTTGGGTGCTCGACCTCGATGCGTTCAGCACCGCGCCGTTCGCGTTCGAGCCCGACGAGGTGCTGGAACGCGCGCGTACCTATGCGGCTCGCGTCTACGCATTCTTCAGGTGGGCGGTGACCCCGGAATTCCTGGCCAGGTACGGAGGCGACACATGAACGAAGAGCCGCGCTCCTTCGAGTCCACCACGGCGTCTGGGCCGATGCTCGGACGGGCCACTGCTCCGCTGGTGATCGGCTTCATGCTCGCCGTGCCCGGCACGTCTGCTGGAGCGCCTTTTCTAGCGAAGCCGCCGGTTGTCCGGCACACCGAAGGCGGAGAACACAGCCGGGAAGGCGTTCGTACCCGCGCCGACCGAGCTGCCCGAAGCGTCGCCTATCGCCGCCATCTCGGAAGTGCGACGACTGAGCGGACTCACCTGGGAGCAGCTCGCGCAGCTCTTCGGCGTGAGCCGGCGTGCGTTGCACTTCTGGGCAAGTGGGAAACCGCTGTCTGCGCAGAATGCGGAGCACCTGCAGCGACTGCTAGCCGTCCTGCAACGCGTCGACCGCGGCTCCGCGAGCGCGAATCGAGCGGCGCTGCTCGCGCCGATCAAGGGAGTACACCCGTTCGACCTGCTGGCGCGGCACGACTACGAAGACGCAGTGCAGCTGGTTGGTGCGAGCCCGACGCCGTGCACGACCGTCCCGCTCGCGCCCCTCCGCACAGGCACTTGACGCGCGCGCGCCTCGCCCACCAGCGGAGCTGGTCGATGCGCTCGAGGACACCGTGCACCAGGAGTCCGGCCGCGTCCGCAAAGCGAAGAGCGTGAAGGTGCGGGGTGGGGACTGACGACCAAGCGGTTGGCGCGTCCGCCGACGTCGATCAAGCCCTGGCAGGCTGGCGTCAGGGCGACTGCGTGCTGGGAGAGCAGTGGTTCGCCTTCTCGCGGCTTGCACCAGATGGCGTCGAGCTGGCCGAGGAAGCAGTCGAAGGATTGGTCGTCGTCACCCAGACCTGCGACATCGTGCGCAGCAGCGCCAAGCGCGAATACGTCGAGGTGAGCCCTCTGGTGCCCGTCGACGAGAGGCAACTGCGCCATCGAGATCGAGCGTGGCCATTACCCTCGCTACGTTGCGATCCCGTCTCTGGCAGATCGCCGGCTCGTCGCTGACCTCGATCGGACCATGACGGTGCACAAGGCCGTGGTGGCGGGCTGGGAGCGTCTTCCCGGCTGGACCACGGACGCCGAGGTCCGCGCCATTGCAGGCGCGCTGGCGCGCAAGCGCGCGCGGTTCGCGTTCCCCGATGACTTCGTTCGGCTGGCGCAGAAGCTGCAATCATGGAGGACGACACGTTGTTCGATGACGGCGCACGCGCAGCGCAATGGCTCGAGCAGTGGCTGGAGCTATTTCGCCGCGACGGCCGGTACACGGAAGTGCACGGCCAGATTGCGACGCTCCACGACATGACCGCAGCGGAGTACGTCCACAGCGATCCGCTGGATCTGTCGCATCTGTCGACGCGGTAGTGCGTCTTCTGCCCTGGGCGCAGCGGAGCGAGCACGGAGGGCGCTCGAACGTCGCGCTGTGCGGGGAGCATCCCTCGTGCACGACGGCGGCGCGATCAAGTTCCTGCAACCGCGCTGGGCGATGTCGTGGGAGCGGGGTCCGAAGCGGGACGGGATGGCGGCGTGAGCGAACGCGAGGGCGCCCCTGACGCTGGAGCGGGCCGGGACGCGCGGTCACGGCGTGCTATCCTGTGGTCCGTGACGCACGCATTCGAACCGCAAGCGCCGCCGATTTCCGAGGATGGCGACGGCACCCTACGCGTGGGTGGCAGCCGCGTCACGCTCGACACGGTTGTGGGTGCGTTCGACGCTGGCGCTAGCGCGGAGGAGATCGTGGAGCGATATCCTTCGCTGGATCTCGCCACTGTCTATGAAGTCATCGCCTACGTGCTCCGGCACCGCCCGGTTGTCGACGAGTACCTGGCGACGCGTCGCGACAAGTCGACCTCCGCTCAATCGACGGTCGAGCAGCAGCAGCCTCCGCACGGCCTCCGAGCCAAGCTCCTCGCCCGCCGCGACAACGCATAGCCATGATCCGCTTCGCCGCGGATGAGGACTTCGACAACGACGCTCTGCGTGGGCTGCGCCGCCGTCTACCGGAGCTCGAACGTCGTGAGGGTCCAGGACGCCGGTCTGCGCGCTCGAACGCGTAGCCAGCGCCATGCCGATGCCAGGACTGATCGCGGCTCGGACCGACCGGGTGTACTATCTGCCGCTGCGGTAGCGAAATGGACTTGCCCCCATGGCGACCCGTGCTCTTCCCGTGGTGCTCGTTCCCGGCGAGGACGGCTGGATCGTCGCGGAATGCCCGGTGATTCCCGGCTGCATCAGTCAAGGGCACACGCGCGACGAAGCCCTCGCCAACATCAAGGAAGCGATCCAGCTCTGCCTCGAGACGCAGGCCGAAGAAGGCTGGAAGCTGCCGGGCGGGTACGAGGTCGTCGACGTACAGGTGCGCGCGGGCTGACGGCAGCGTCAGTGCGCCTGCGCCGTCTTCGGCGTCGGGCGGAACTTCACGTCCACGGTCGCGTAGGCGGTTGTCGTGGGCACCGCGGGGCACGGCGCGCGGGACGTGAGGAACGCGGCGCGCAGGCACTGCAGCTCGGCGGGGGTCGCGGGCGGGCCCTGGGCCGCGTCGAAGTGCACGCTGGTCGCTTGACCGCCGGAATCGAAGCTCACCTGCACAGCGAACGCGCGCTTCGCGGCGCCGTGCGCGTTGGCGTAGCAGCGCGCGACCAGCGAGGCGTTGGGCCGCGACCAGTCGCGGATGCTGGGGTCGCTGGTCTGGACGAGAAAGACCGGCTTCCCGTCGCGGTCTTGCGCCTGTTTGCGGAGCGCGCCCACCGTCGCTTCAACGATGTAGCCCTCCGGGGTGACCGTCTCGGCCGCGCGGAAGCGGATGTCCGCGCGGAAGCGCCGACCGCGCATCGCGGCGGGCAACCGCGCGCCGGCGGCGAGCACCCCGCAGGCACACGACGCCCGCGGTGCGGCCTCGCTCTCCGGCTTGCAGTCGGTGACCCGACCGTCCCGGCTCACCGCGAACTGCACCGGCGCGCTGGCGCTCCCGGCGCCGAAGCAGGCGCGCAGCTTCGCGGTGCCGCCTTCCAGCACGTCGGCGAGATGCACGCCGTCGCCGGGCGCCTTGGCACCGGCGGGAACGAGCCAGCCCGCGACCCCGGCGAGCGAAGGGTCCCACTCGAGCTGCTCGGGCAGCGGGGCGCGCTGGCCTTGCGGGCCCGCGAGGTCGCCGAGCAGCGCGTACTGGTCCGCGCTCTCGCGCTTGGGGGCGAGGTGGGCGATGGCTGCGGAAAGGGCGCGCGGCTCCGGCGTGCGCGGATCGTAGGGCGCGTCGAACTCCGCGAGCTGCTTGGCGTCGAGGAAGTCGACGCGGTCGAGGACGAGGACCGACAGCGTGCATCCCTTCTTGTCGCAGGTGACGCTGGAATCGATGAGCCCGTCCGCCCCGAGCAGGCGCTGCCAGCGCACGACGGCCTCGAAGTCCATCAGGGGGTTTCCACAGGCAGCACCCGTCGCCGCCGATCGCCCTGCCCGCGCGCGTGATAGCACCTGCCAGGTCTTCGCCGCATCGACGACGCGGATACCGCGCCGCTGCGCCCAGGCAGCGATCGAGTCGAGGCTCGCCTGCTCCCCCGCCGGGTCGAGTCCGAGACCGCTTACCGGCTCGACGACGAACACCCGACCGCCGGAGAACGCAGCGCTCGGCGACGGGGCTTTCGGGGCGACCGGTGCCGGAGCGGCCGGCTTCGGCACAGCGCACGACAGCAGGAAGGTAGCGGCGAGGCTTGCGAGAACAGGGAGCCGGCGGTTCATCGGCGCGCACTCTCTCAGGCAGGCCTGGCCCCGGTCAACGCCTGCACACACCGCTTGGGACCTCTCGCTGGATGAGCGGGCCGATGACGCGAACGGAGCTGCAGCGGGCGCGGGGGGGCGTGGGGGCAGGTGAAGGGCGACGAGGTGGGGGCGTGAGGAAGCGCGATACGCTCAGCCCAGACGACCGGCGAGGAAGATCGGCTCCTTGTCCTCGGGCATCTCGGCCAGCTCGGCGTCCGTGAGGCGGGCGTAGATCTCGATGAGGTTGCCGCCCGGATCCTTCAGCCAGAGCTCGTGCATAGCCCCGGCCACACAGGGGTGATGTGGACGCCGACTTCGCTGGACGGCTATGGCTACCAGCTCAGCGACACCAAGCCCAACGTCTGGGACCCGGACTCGCTCATGCTGTCGACCGTCGGCGAGCTGGCCTGGGAAGACGTGGAACAAGTTGTCGAACGACTCGAGGGGCAGGCCGCGCTGGCCAGCCCCGCCATGGATCCCCATCGCCGGAACATGGCGGCGCGACACATGGCAGTGTGGGTCTTCGCAGCGGAACGATGGTCCGGAGCCGTCCAGGCCAAGGTGCGGCCCTACGCCGAGCTACCCGATCCGTTCCCACACGCTTTCGAAGTGTTCGAAGCCGGCTACACGCTGATGCCCAGCGGCGACGGCGTGCTCGTGCTCGGCTACCCGGCAGAGTGACCCACGTCGGTCGGGAGCGAAGTAGCGACTATGTAGGCTGCTCGTCGGCGCGGCGGCGCTTCAGCTGGCCACGGGCCAGCCGCGGGCTTTGGCCCAGGCGGCGTAGTCCGCCAGAAGCGCGGGGTAGTCCTCGTTCGCCGGGAACTCGTCGTAGCGCTTCACCGCCGGCGTGGTCACCCACGTCAGCTTGGTGGCGGCGTACGTCTCCATGTAGGGCGAAAACCAGCTCGCATCGTCCAGAAGCGTGGCCCGCACGTTCACGATGCCGAACTGGTCGATGTGCGTCAGCACCCACGTCTTGCAACGGTCGCAGCACATATGGCGGATGTCGCCATCCGGATCGCCTCCGCGCACCAGCTCACCGCGTGTCACTTCCACACCGCCCGCGGGGAGGATCAGCGTCAGAGAAAAGGCGCTGGAGCTCATGCGCTGACAGCCGCGGCAGTGGCAGACGGCCGTTGCAATCGGTGGCGCCGTCACCCGAAAGCCGACCTCGCCACAGCGACACTGGCCTTCCCACGGCAGCGGACCCGGTGCGTCTCCAGCCATCGCGGCAAGATAGCAGAGGCGGGCCGCGTTGACTCCGTCTCCGCGCGGTCCAGTGCGCGCCCGTCGTGGGTCGTCCAGCCGCCATTGCGCGCCGCCCACGCCTATCGCGTGCAGCGCGACGGCGACGCAGGCAGTGACGGCGATCAGTCGTCGTGCCGGCGCGGGTGGGCGCCGCTACGCCCGCCTTCATAGAGCACGCGGATGGCGAGGTCCTCGCCGGGGCGCGCGCCGAGCTCGAGCACGACGCGGCGCCCGACCGACCAGCGCCACGTCTCGCGGCGGTACGCCCTGCCCGAGCGCAGACAGCCGAGGAACGCCGCGCGCTTGCGGCAGGCATCGGGCTGCAGAACGTGGACGCTGTCCGGGCTCCGCCACACGCGCTGCAGCTCGTCGTGGTAGGCGCGAAAGGCCGAGAGCCAGGCCGCGACATCGTTGCTGCGTGAACGCGACACCAGCTCCGCGCTGTGCACGCGGCCTTGTGCGACGCGCACGCGCACCGTCACACCCGGTGCCGGCACGCGCCCCGGCACGCCGCTGCACGCAAAGCCGTCGGGCTCCGGCGTCAGCTGGTAGCCCGAGCCCGCGCACACCGAGCGCGCCTGCCACTCCGGCATCCCGAACCCGAAGCCCCAGCCCGCAAACGGGCCGAGCTGGGCGACGCGAAGCGCGGCGAGGTCGCGTGCCGTTGGTGCGCGGTGGGCGTGCTTCGGTGGGCTCTCCGACGAGGCGCTGCTCACGGGCACGCGCCGGCTGGTCGCGACCGCGAACCACACGCTGGCGGCGCTGCTGGCGCATCTGGCGGAAGTGGAGGCGCGGGGCGTCCATCGCGTGCGGGCGTGCGCGAGCCTGTACACGCACTGCGTCTACGAGCTGCGCATGTCGGAGGACGCGGCCTTCCGGCGCGCCAAGGCGGCGCGGATGTGCCGGCGCGCATCGAGCCGCTCGGGCCAGAGCTCGCGACGCCGCGCAATCCGACGTGGAGCGAGTTCGCAGCCTCGTTCAGTCCGGTGCGCGAGCTTCGGCCGGGGGAACATCCGGAGGACTGGGTGGACAGCGACGCGGACGGCGACGTGGCGGGCGGCAGTGCCGCGCCGGCTCGGGTCGATGACGAAGCGACCCGCCGATTGGTGAGGGGGGATGCCGCGGCGGCACGGAACCAAACGCCAGCGCGGCAACGCTACAGGGTGGAGTTCACGGCTTCGCAGGAGTACGTCGAGCTGCTCGAGCGCGCGCGCGACCTGCTCTCGCACGCGCTGCCCGACCGGTCCATCGAAGCCGTGCACCTGCGCGCCGCGCCACAGGGCGAAAGCGCGGTTCCGCGACGGCGCGGCAAAACCCGGCCCGCTGACAGCCCGGCAGACCCGCGCGGGCGCGGCATCCCGGCTGCCGTTCGGCGCGCTGTGCGCGAGCGCGACGGCGGGCGCTGCACGTACGTCGACGAGCGGGGACAGCGCTGCCGCGAGACGGCGCTACTCGAGCTGCACCACGAAGTGCCGTTTGCGCGCGGCGGTCCCGCGACGGTTGAAAACCTCCGCCTGCGCTGCCGCGCGCACAACGCGCTGGCCGCCGAGCGCGACTTCGGTCGCGAGTTCGTGCAGCGCAACGTGCCCGCGCCGGATGGGTGACGTCGCGCCGATGAACGACGCTGCGCGCCACGCGCTTCCGTGCGCCCACGCCTAGTCGGGCGGCGCGGTCACTGCTCAGTCCCGCCGCCGCTTGCGCGACGCAACCAGCGTGACCGCGGCGAGCAACCAGGCGAGGCCGGGCAACGGGTCGCCGGGTTCGCCACGTGAGCCGACGCTGCAGCCTCCGCTCTGGGCGGCCACGGTGCTGCCTCGGGAGAGCGACGACTGCGGAAGCGGATCGCCTCCGATGCTGCACGCGCCCCAGTCCTGCCACTGGCCGTCTGTGCCGCAGGTGCGGGTCTGGAAGGCTCCTGGACCGCAGTCGAGCTTGTCGACCTGACCGGCGCTGCAGGGGCCCGACGAGCCACTCATCGATCCGGCATCCGCGCTCGGGGCGACGAGCTTGAGGGCGTCGAAGGCGATGTTCTTTCCCTTCTGCGCGGGGTCGGAGAAGTTGTCGCCCAGCCGGATCCACTGGTCGGCGCCCGCCGCGAACGAGAACTCGCCGAGCTTGACCCAGTCGCCGGCGGAGGCGGCTTGATCGATGGGCACCTTCTGCGTCGCTTCGCCGGCGAACTGCACCTTGTAGATGACCTCGCCGGAGAGGTTCGTCACGCTGCTCGGGATGTACGCCCACAGCTCGTAGCTCCCGGCCCGCGCGAGATCGAGCATCCAGATGACGCCCTGGGCGTAGTTCGGCGAGGGAACGTCCTGCGGCGTGGAGTAGGCGTGACCGCCGTGACCGGTCGTGTCCACGAGCCCGCTGGCACCGACCTGCTGACTGCACGAATCGTCTTCTTCGAGGATCGTCTCGCCCGTCGGGGCGACCGCGCACTGCGCGCGCGCGCGCTCGGCGAGCAGGAGCGCGCACATCACGGCGGCGGCACCGATCAGGGTGCGTTGGACACGGCCGCGATGCTTCAGAAGACGCATGACTGTCCTGGCGGCGTGCCGCAGCAGAAGCCGGGCCCGCAATGATTGCTGCAGCAGTCGGAGCCGGTGTTGCAGGCGTCGCCCGGCTGCGCACACGTGGAGCAGTAGTCGTCGTTGCCGGAGACGACCACGCAACCGGAGGGGCAGGACTGCTGGGACGCCAGCTTGCCCACGACGCACGTGTACAGCGTGTCGAGGCTGCCGTAGTTGAGCGCGCTGCCGCAGTACACGCCATCCTTGCCGGCGCAGGGTCCGGTACCGGTCGTGGCGCCAGTGCCGCCGCTGCCGCCGGTCGAGGTCCCGCCGCTGCCTCCGGCACCGCCCGCGCCGCCCGCGCCGCCCGCGCCGCCCGCGCCGCCCGCGGCAGTGCAGTAGCCGAAGCCGAAGGGGGCCGGGCCCGACCAGGGCGAGAAACTGCCGAGGCCAAAGGTCCGATCGAACAGCGCGACGTGCGCGTCGGCGAGCTTGTAGTCCAGGCCCAGCTCCGGCACGAACAGCCCGAGCTTGGCACCCGCGCCGGCCTCGAGGGTGGTGGACATGTCGATGTTGGTGTCGACCGTGGGCACGCTGCTGCCCGGGCCACACGTGACCGAAGCCGAGGCGCCCACCTTCTCTTCGGCCTTCACGTAGACGTACGGCCCCGCCGCTCCGTAGAAGATGAGCGAGAACGTGGGCTCGATGGCGCAGCTTGCCTGGGCCTTCAGCGCCCCGGTCAACGTCGGCCCGATCGGCTGCGTGTCGACCTTGCGCTCGGCGATAGGCGTCCAGCCTTCGCTGTCGCCTTGCTTCTGGTAGTGCACGCCGAGCTTCACCGTGGAAGTCTGCTTGAAGCCGGCCTTGGCGGTGACGCTGCCCTTGAACGTGAGCTTGCAGCTCAGCCCCAGATCGAACTGCAGGCTCGAGACGATGGGGATGGGGATGGGTCCGGCGGTGACCCACAAAGTCGGCAGGTTCACGTGGGCCTCGCCCACCTTGGCATTGAGCGCAGGCAGCGGTCCGCCCTTCGTGAAGGCCTCGAGCGCAGCCTCGAAGGCCTTCTGCTCGGCGTCGGTGGCCTTGCCGAAGTCGGCCGACGCCGTGAACCCGGTCTCGAAGGTGAGCTCGGTCGACAGCTCCGTTTCGAGCTTTCCTTCGAGATAGGTCTCGAACTCCTGCACCTTGCCGTCCTTCACCTTCAGCGCAAGCCCGACGTCCGGCACGAACGCGACGTCGCCCTTGCCCACCGAGGCGAGCGCCTTGACGTAGAACTGGCCCGTTGCCGGCACGCCCCTGTTCATGAAGGACATGCTCGGGCTCTTTGCTTCGACAGGACCGAGCTGCCACCCCGAGAAGTCGAGCTTCTTCAGGGCGCTCTGGACCGAATCGGCGCTCACGTGGCTGGTCTGGACCTGCGTCGTGCCCGGGCCGTGGTGGGTCTGCACCTGCGTCGTGGTGCCAGTCGAGAGCTTCAGCACGCTGGAGAACTGGCCGTTGACGATCACGTCGGTCAGCGCTGCCTGCTTGGTCGTCACGACAATGTTGCCGCCCGACTCCGATACCGACACCACGCGGCGCAGGAAGCCGCTGGTGTTGGTACCGTTCAAGCTCGCGGCGGATTCCCTGTCTCCGATCAGGATGTCACCCGGGACGCGCTCGAGGATGTCCGGATGGGTTGCCTTCGGAAAGATCAGCTGCGTCGCCTCGACGGTGACGTTGTCGACGTTGCCGACCACGTGGGTCTGCGGGCTGATCTCGAGGTGCTGCTTGGTCGCGGGCTTGCTCCCGGAGCCCGAGCACGCGGTCACCAGGGCCCCCGCCATCACGACACTGCCCCAGCGAACCCACCCACGCATGGGCCCAGTATGCCAGAAACGCTACTTCACCACAGGCCCACGTCACGTGACCTCGAGCGACGACGGGCAACGGCTGGCCATGGCGCGGTGCGGGGGAGAACCGGAGGCGACGAGCGTACAAGGCTCCATGAAGCGGACAGCGTGCGCGTGGGTGGCGATGGCGGGGCTCTTGCTGGCCGGATGCGGTTCGAGCAGCAACGGGAGGGCCCCCGGGGGCAGCGGCGGGCAGATCGGCAACGCCGGCAGTGGCGGAAGCGCAGGACAGGGCGGCGCCGGGGCCGCGGGCAGCGCGGGACAGGGAGGAAGCGGCGGGCAGACGGCGGCCTGCACCGGCGGGCAGACGGCGTGCGGGACAGCGTGCGTGGACCTGCAGACCGACGCGGCCAACTGCGGCGCCTGCGGGCACGATTGCCTGGGCGGCTCCTGCAAGGCCGGCTTGTGCTCGCCCATGCCCGTGGGCCCGGACGGCGTGGAGGCGCTCGTGGTCGATGGGGGCTCGGTCTACTTCATGAGCGCGACGAACGGGCAGACGCTCAACCGCTTCTCGCTCAACGACAACTCGCTGGCCCAGCTCGCCTCGGGCTTCTCGAACCTCGAGGATTTGCGGGTCCGTGGCGGCAACGTCTACTGGGCGGGCTACAACGAGACAACGCAGCACGACGAGTTCTTCTCCGTCCCCACCACCGGCGGCACGGTGAAGTCCGTGCAGCAGAACGCGGACATGTACGGCGTCGACTTCCTGGGCGACAGCGCCTATTCCGTCTCCGACTGCTCGAACATCTACCGCGTGTCGCTGCTGGACGGCAGCGACACCGTGATCAACCAGGACGGCTGCAACGTGTTCGGGGGCGTCTACAGCGTGCAGATCGATCAGAGCCGGAGCGTATGGCTACACGTCGTTCGCCGCGCTGGGCGGCAACACCGAGCTGTGGAAGGTCGCTCTCGGCTCGGGTCAGCACACAGTGCTCGACAGCGACCTCGATCCGAACCGGTCGCTGCTGCTCGATAGCGGCTCGCTCTACTTCTACGACGGCATCAGCGATCGCATCGGGCGCATCGGCGTCGACGGCAGCGGGCGCAAGGTGATCGCCGATGCGACGCAGCTGCTATCCGGTGCAAAACCGGACAAGCTCGGCCCGCTCGTCGCCTACAAGAACAAGCTGTACTGGTCGGCGGGCGTCCACCAGAACCGCTACATCTTCGAGACCGCCACCGATGGCAGCGGCAGCCGCATGCTGATGCGCCAGCCGGTGCCCTACAGCTACGGAACCCTCGACGTGGGCGTCGACGACCAGTTCGTCTACTTCTCGAACGACGGCCCGCTGTCCAAGGTCGCTAAGTAGCGCTGGGCCGGGCGAGAGCTCGGCCCTGGGCGCGCTGACGGCGCGCCTACGGCGTCAGCACTGCGCGGAAGCGGACCTTGTTCTCCATCATGCGGGTGAAGGCCTCTTCGGCGCGTTCCAGGGGGAAGACCTCGGTGCGGGGCCTGACGCCCTGGAGCTTGCTGAAGCGCAGCGTGTCTTCGGAGTCGATGGCGGAGCCGCTGGGCCAGCCCTGGATGCGACGACCGCTGAGCAGCGAGAAGGCGGAGACCTTGAAGGGCTCGGGTGCGGCCGCGACGATGAGCAGTGTGCCGCGCGGGGTGAGCCCGTCGACGACCGACTCGATGGCGCCGGCGTTGGGCGCGGTCGCCAGGATCACGTCGGCGCCACCCAGCTGCTGCAGTGCTTCGGCCGGGTTGCCCTGGGCGGCATCCACGTACTCGTGTGCGCCGAGCTCGAACGCGAGCGGTTTCTTGTCGCTGCCGCGCGAGACGGCGATGGTGCGGAAGCCCATGCGCGCGGCGTACTGCACGCCCAGGTGGCCGAGCCCGCCGATGCCCTGCACGGCCACCGTGTCGCCCGGACGTGCGCCGCTGTTGCGCAGCGAGTTGTAGGTGGTGATGCCGGCGCAGAGCAGCGGCCCGGCGTCGACGGCGGACACGCCTTCGGGCAGGCGCGCCAGCGATTCGGCCGGCACGACCGCGTATTCGGCAAAGCCGCCATCGTGCGAGATGCCGGTGACTTTCGCATTTTCGCAGTTGAGGAACTGCCCGCGCCGGCAGGCGTCGCAGACGAAACAGTGGCCGCCGTGCCAACCCACGCCGACGCGGTCGCCCGTCTTCCACGGGGTAACATCCGCGCCCAGCGCGTCGATGACGCCGGCGATCTCGTGACCGGGCACGCGCGGCAGCTCGAGGCCGGGATAGGCACCGAACTTCACGAAAGCGTCGCTGTGGCAGATGCCGCACGCCTCGACCTTGACGCGAACCTGGCCGGGACCGGGCTCCGGAATGTCCCGTTCCACCAGCTGGAACGGGCCGTTCGCTTTCGCGACCTGGACCGCGCGCATCTTTGCCATGTTCATCCTCCGCTTTCGTGACGTCCTCGGCGCTGACACCAGGCAGACCGTGCTGCCGGGCCTGTCGCGCCCCGCGAACTACCTGGTTCGCCGCGGCGGGGTCGTCAAGGGCGGGGTGCGAGCGAAGACGGGCGTTCGGCGCGGAACCCGGGGGGAAATCCGGGCGCCGCGCCGTGCTCATCTCACATGCAGCCAGCGGTGACCGTGCCGCACGACGTTTGCGTGTCGAGCGTGCCGTAGCAGCCCATCCAGCTAGTGGCGTGCGTGCAGGAGCCACCAGAGTTGTAGTCGAGCTGGAACCGATCGCGGAAGTACGAGACTCTCGAGCTGCAGAGCGACATGCAGCCGAGACCGTAGCTGCTGCAGTCGTGGGTGCTCGAGGGGCACACGCAGTTGCCGCTCGAACACGTCGATTCCATTTTCACCGTCATGCACTGGGTGCCGCAGGAACCGCAGTTCATGTCGTCCGACTGGAGGTCCGTGCACTGGCCGCTGCACAGCGTCTGACCCCCGGGGCACTGGCAGTTGCCGCTGACGCAGGTCTGCGACGAGACGCAGGCCGTGGTGCAATTGCCGCAGTGGTTCGTGTTCGTGTTCGTGTCGACGCAGGTGCCGTTGCACATGGTGTACGCGCAGCTTCCGCCGGCTCCGCCCGCGCCACCTGCGCCCGCAGCGCCGCCTGCGCCCGCAGCGCCGCCCGCACCAGCCGCGCCCGCCGCGCCCGCAGCGCCCGCAGCGCCGCCGGCGCCAGCCGCGCCTGCAGCACCCGCCGAGCCGGCGGCCCCACCACTGCCGCCCGCGCCCGCAGAGCCGGCGACCCCACCACTACCAGCCGTGCCTGCAGCGCCAGCGGCACCGCTGCTGCCGGCGCTACCGGCCGTGCCGCCGCTGCCCGCGACGCCGGCATCCGCGCCCGCCGAGCCTCCGCTGCCCGAGACGCCGCCATCGGTGCCCGCCGTGCCGCCGCTGCTCGTGGAATTGCCGCTACCGCCGCAGGCCGCAGCCAGCATCACCAACCCGAGCCACGCGGCTCGCCCACTCCATCGCCTGTCAAGCATGCTCGGTATCTCCGGGTAGTCTCGAGACGTTGATCTCGATCAAGGGCCAAACGACGGGAAGCTGACACCAGCACGGGGACAGGTCAAGCGCTCCGCGCCGTGGGTGCGAGCGCGCACGAAACGCTTCGTATACGAAGTGTTTCCCACCGTCGCAGACGTCAGCGCGCATGGCCGCGCGTCGGCCAGGTCCAACCGAGCGACAGCGATGCCAGCACATCCGTGCGATCGGCGCCCGGGATGGGGAACGCGGAAGCCAGGTCACGTGGTTCCCCACGTTACCGCTGCCCGCGGCACGCGCGATTCTACCACGGGGCAGCGCCCCGTCGTCTCCGTGTTGTCGTTGTTCTATGCTGCCCCCATGACAACCGACAACCAGGCAACGGCGCTACTGGTGATGGACGTTCAACCCGGAGTCGTGGATCGCCTGGCGGAAAAGGACGACTACCTGGCGCGGGTCACGGCCACCGTGGAGGAGGCGCGCCGTCGCGGGCTCCGCGTTGTCCACGTCGTTGTAGGTTTCCGGCCCGGAATGCCGGAGATCAGCCCGAACAACAAGGCGTTCGGCACGCTGGCGAAGACGCACGCCCAACTGGTCGCCGATCCGCGCCCCGCGATCACGCCCAAGGGCACGGACGTTGTCGTCACCAAGCGCCGGGTGAGCGCGTTCAGCGGCAGCGATCTGGAGGTCGTGCTGCGCGCCGCGGGCATCCAGCATCTCGTGCTGTGCGGAATCGCGACCAGCGGCGTCGTGCTGTCGACAGTCCGTGAAGCGGCGGATAGGGACTACCAGTTGACCATACTGTCCGATCTATGCGCCGACCTGGACCAGGAGGTGCACGACGTTCTTGTCGGCAAGGTGTTCCCGCGCCAGGCCGAAGTGACGACTGCAAACGAGTGGCTGGGCGGCGGATGACCTTCAGCACCGACCGCGTCGCGCTGCCGCAACAACGCTAGGGTCCCACTTCCGCGCCGGACGGGTGTTCTCGCGCCCCGCGCTCAGAGCGTGAGCATCTGGGCGACCAGCTCTTCGCGCGCGCGCTCGCCCAGGGCCTCGTCGGTGCGCGGGTAGACGATGTGCTCTTCTTTCATGTTGTGCTGGCGCAAGAGCTCGACCGCCTCGTCGAGCGCGTCGTGCGCGGCGGGGGCGTCCTTCGCGTCGATGCCGTCGGAGATGCGCTCCAGCAACTCGCGGAGCTCGGCGTGCTCGTGATTCATGACTTGCACCGGACCGCCCATCATCCCGGTCGCGCGCTCGAACGCGGGGAACAGCACTCGTTCTTCCACCTGCATGTGGCGCTCGAGCCCGCACGCCAGCTCGTCGAACAGGTCGCGCGCAAGCGTCAGCTGGCCCACTTCGAGCCGGCCCTCGAGCTCGGCGACGAGCGCGTCGAGCCGCACGTGGTCGTTCTGCAGATACCCCGACACGCCGCGGGCACCCGGTTGGGCGCGCTTCTCGATTTCGACGCGAAAGACCCCCGGTCCGCTCTGGAGAACGCTCCACTCGAACTGGCCGGGGCGCTCGGCCATGAACTGGTAGAGCAGCGGCTTGGGGTAGTGGTCGTTGAGCAGCACGAAGCGCTCGCCTCCGGGCAGCTCGTCGAAGGTCTGGAAAATGAGGGGATGGCGCTCGGGCGACGGAATGGTGCGTACGTCTAGAGTCTTCATACGTCGAAGCGTGCGGCTGCGGAGCGCGCGGCGCGATGACTTAAGTCACTGCACGTTCGTGGCGCACGGCGCGCGGCGGCCACGGCGATCGCGAACGCCACAAGCGACAGTGCATTGCCCATGCCGCCGGCCTGCCAGAGCCACGCGGAACCAAGCGCGTCGCCCAGCAATCTGAGCACGAGCGTCGCGTGCAGCAGCGCTAGCGGCGCGTACAGCCAGAGCCGGAAATCGACGCGGATCCGGGCCACCGCCGGCAGGATGATCGGCGCGTGCGCGAAAACCAGCGACAGCACGAAGCCGATGAACACGGCGTGCAGCGCAGCGTCGTAGCGCGGACCCGCCGGGCTCAGCCCAGCGAGCGCGAGATCGAGGCCCGCGACGAGCAGCCACGCTGCGCCTGCGAGCACGCCGCTGGCCGCGAAGCGCGGCAGCCCTGGCTGCCGCACCGTGTGGCGCGCCGCGTCGAACGCGACCATCCACGCACCGGAGCCGAACAGAGCGATGCCGAACACGCGCGTCGCACCCCCGACCTGGGCGAGAGCGGTGACAGCGGCGCCGCCGAGCGCGAGAGCGATGACGACGAGCGCAGCCGTCGCCCAGCGCGGCGTGCGCACCAGTCGCGACAGCTCGAGGCGCTCGGCGACGATGGTCAACACGAAGAACGCCATCCACGCCGGCACCACGCTCGCGATCGCCGCGTCGCGCGCCCACGCCGTCGCGCCGGCCACGAGCACCACCGCGCCGAGCAGCATGAGCCAGGTGTGCGCCGCCGACTGCCGGCGCACGATGGCAACATCGACGGCGGCGAGCCCGAGCGTGCCCGCGACGAACAGCCAACCAGAAACACCGGAAAGCCCGGCCAGATCCGCCGCTGCGCCGGCCACGGCCAGGGCCGGAGCCAGATAGCCCCAGCCCTGGCCCAGAGCGACGGCGCGCTCGAGTGCGATCACGCCGAGGAACACACCGAGCACCATCAACGGCCCGTGCGCGGGTGCTTCGCGGGCCGCGAACGGGATGTCGAAACCGAGGCGCACCAGCCCCGCGAGCACGGCGCACACCGCCATGAAACCGAGCAGCACGAGCAGCGCGCGGCGCCGCACGATCCCGGCATTTTGGCGCGGCTCGGTTTTCGTTGGTGCGCGCGCGGACATCTAGCGATTCCAGCCGAGCTTCTGCTTGGCTTCGGGCGACATGCGGTCCGGCGTCCAGGGCGGGTCCCACACCAGCTCGACGCGCACGGCGCGGACTCCGCCCAGCGCGGCGATCCGCCGTTCGGCGTCCTCCACGATCTGGTCGCCGAGCGGGCACGCGGGTGTCGTCATGGTGAGGTCGACATCCAGCTCGCCACCGGCCGCCTCGATCCGGTACACGAGCCCGAGCGAGACTACATCGAGCCCCACTTCCGGATCGATCACGCGGCGCAGCGCGTCGAGCGCTCTGTCCTGCAGGGTCGTGTCGTCGGTCATGGGCGGCTCCGGCGCGCGGCAGCGATGCGCTCGGCGCTGGCCAGGGCCGAAGCCGCCGTGCGGTGAGCTCCCGGGCCGCCGTAGCAGGGCGAGACGGGCACCTCGCGGAACCCCGCGCAGTCACCGCCGTCGAGCAGCGAATGCAGGCGCTGGTGATCCTGCTCCAGGTACTGGGTGATGCGATCCATTCCGGAAGCATTGGGTCGCACGGGTCCGGGCGCGCTGACTTAAGTCATCGGCACGAGGCCGGCCCGACGCGCAGCCGCCTACACGCGCACCATTGCCGTCGCTCCCCGACCGTGGAATGCCCGCCGGGTGTCCGGTTCGTATCGCGACCCGGCGGGGCGGGCTCCTGCTGCGCCGCGCGAGCTTCCCCCCGAAGTGATGCGCCGCTGCGCCCAGCGCGGACAGCTGCTGCGACTGTTCGGGCTGTTGTGGTTCGTGCTCGGCGGGGTGGCTACAGTCGCGACGGCGGTCGTGGCGCTCGTCGGGGGGTTCACGGGACCGTGGATCGGAACGGCCGTCGGCAGCGGCATCGCGCTTTCGGCCGGGGTGGTGTGGCTTTCGGGTTGGCGACGCAAGCGCGCCGGGCTCCGGGTTTTCCGCGACGGACTCGAGACCCGCGGCGAGATCCTGGACGTGCGCGAGGATCTCGCCGTACGCGTCAACGGCCGGCATCCGTGGAAGGTCGACTACACCTTCTGGACCTCGGCAGCAGGCGCGACGCGCGCCAGCGAGAGGGTCTGGGGCGAGAAGCCAGCTCTCGAGGCCGGCCAGAGCGTGGTCGTGCTCTACGCCGAGCAGGATCCGACGCGCTCTGCGCTCTGGTCGCTCCTGGACGAGTCGACGAGCTAGCGCCGCTCCTCTCTGCGCAGCGCGGTACGGCGTATGCATCCCGGATGGGCCGGGGGGCATGCTGCATTTCGCCTACGATGGCTCGCTGAACGGGGACTGGGTCGCCCACTACGGGATCCGGCTGGCAGCGCACCATCCGGAGCACGCCTTGCGCGTGCTGCACGTCCGGGAGGACAAGCCGCTGGACCTCGACGCGCATCTCGCACGCCTGCGGGTCGAATGCGAACACTTCCAGGTCCGCCTGCTGGTCGACGAAGTGCGCGCGACGCGTGTCGCCGACGCGATCATCGACGCAGTGCCAACCGGCGACGGCGAGCTGCTTCTGTGCGGAACGCGCTTGCGGCCGCGCAATCGCCTGTACCTGTCGGGAACCGTTTCCGAGCGGCTGCTGCAGAAGGCGCGCGTCCGGACGCTGTGCGTGCGCGTGGTCCAGCCCGGCCTTCTCGGCCAGCCCGGTCGCATCCTGCTGCCGTTTGCCGGACACCCGCGCGGAGCGAGCGCGGTCCTACCGCTGCTCGAGCTGTTCGACGGCGATGTCTCCCGGCTGCACATCCTGCTCGTCGTCGACGAATTCTCGCCGGAGGCGACCGGCTACATCGCGCGCGTCGAGCACGAGCTCCAGGCCGGTCTCGCCGACTGGGCCCCGCAGCTCGACTCCCATGTCGTGGCGGGCCGGGACATCGCGCACGAGATCGTGGTCAACGCCGGCAAGCGGCGCTGTGCACTGGTGCTGCTCGGCGCTTCGGAGCGCACGCTGCCCGAGCGTGTCCTGCATGGCAGCCCCATCGAGCGCGTGCTTCGCGCTTCACCGGCGGACGTCGCCATCTACAAGCAGCCATGAAGCGTCAGATCCACAATCTGGCGGAGGCGGAAGTCTTCGGCCTGCTGCGCAGCAACCCGCGTGGTCTGTCCAGCGCGGAAGCCGCGCGGCGCGCCCGCGAGGTGGGGCCCAACACGCTGAGCCCGCCGCCGCGCTTCCGCGCGCTGCGCCTGCTCGTCAAGCAGTTCACCAACCTGTTCAGCCTGCTGCTCGATGCCGCCGCACTGCTGTGTTTCGTCGCGGACCGCATGCAGCCAGGCGAAGGGATGGGGTTGCTCGGCTTCGCACTGCTGGGCGTGGCGTTGCTCAACGCGCTGTTCACCTTTGCCCAGGAGATGCGTGCGGAGCGCGCGATGGACGCGCTCCGGAAGATGCTCCCCCAACATGTGCGCGTGCTCAGGGATGGGGCGGAGTGCGAGCTGTCCGCGCCCGAGATCGTGCCGGGTGACGTGCTCGTCCTGTCCGAGGGCGATCGCATCGTGGCGGACGCCCGGCTGTTCGAAGCGAGCGGTCTGCTGGTGAACAACGCCCCGCTGACCGGCGAGTCCCGCTCCGTGAGCTTGAGATCCGAGGCGGTGAAGGACGGCATGCTCGTCGAGAGCCACAATCTCGTGCTGGCGGGCTGCTCGGTGCTGCGCGGCAGCGGCCGGGCCGTGGTATTCGCCACGGGAAGGTTTACCGAGTTCGGCAAGATCGCCGCGCTGTCGGTGCAGGTCACGCGTCCGCCCTCTCCGATAGAGCGCGAGCTCGCGCGCATGATCCGCATCCTCACCGTCGTAGCGACCGCGATGGGGGTCGCGTTCTTCGCCTACGGCGTGGCTCGCGGGCGTCCACTCTGGGTCAACCTGGTGTTCATGATGGGCATCATCGTCGCCAACGTGCCCGAGGGCCTCTTGCCGACGTTCACCCTGTCGCTGGCCATGGGTGCCGTACGCCTGGCGAGGAAGAACGTCCTGGTCAAGAGCCTTTCCGCTGTGGAAAGCCTCGGTTCGGTGCAGGTGATCTGCACCGACAAGACCGGCACACTCACCCGGAACGAGCTAGCGCTCGTGGGGCTCTTTGCCGCGGACGGCACGCCGCTCGACGGTGATCGCACGCTGCTCGAATGTGCGCTGGGCGCATGCCAGCTGCACGAGGCCAGCGGCAAGCCCAGTGGCGATCCGCTGGACGTGGCGATTGCCCGGGCGCTGCCGGATGCGGCAAATACCGAGGTGCTGCGCCCGATCCCGTTCGACGTGCAGCGGCGGCGGGCCGCCGGCATCGTGCGCCGCAACGCGGGACTCGAGCTGTGCGTCAAGGGCGCCTGGGAAGCCTTGGCGCCCATGTTGTCCACGCGACCGCGCGCGGCGGACGCGACGATGCGCCGGCTCGCGTCCGAGGGGAAGCGCGTGATAGCCGTGGCGCGCCGCGGTCTGCGGGACGAGCAGGTCGCCTTGCCGTTGCCCGAGCTGGAGCAGGGCCTCGAGTTGCTCGGCTTCGCCTGCTTTGCCGACCCGCTGCGCGAGGAGGTGCCCGACGCCGTGCAGCGCTGCCATCAGGCCGGCATCCGCGTGTTGCTCGTCACAGGCGACCACCCGGATACGGCGCGCGCCATTGCTGCCAGTGCCGGCATCGTCGCCAGCGCGGACGAGAGCGCCGTGTTGACCGGCGACGTACTGGAGCGCGCCACCGAAGCGGGGCTGATCGAGCGGCTCGGCGCCGGCGTGCGCGTGTTCGCTCGCACGACTCCGGAGCAGAAGCTCAAGATCGTCAGTGCGCTCAAGCGCATGGGCTTGCTGGTCGCCATGACGGGCGACGGCGTGAACGACGCGCCGGCGCTGCGTGCAGCGGACGTGGGAGTGGCCATGGGCGCCAGCGGCACCGACGTGGCGCGCGAGGCGGGGCAGATCGTGCTGCTCGACGACAACTTCGCGTCCATCGTCGCGGGCGTCGAGGAAGGCCGCACCGTGTTTTCGAACATGCGCAAGTTCACGACCTACGTGCTGGCCAGCAATGTCCCGGAGATCGTCCCGTTCCTCGCCTATGTGCTGTTGCCGGTGCCGCTCGCGCTGACGGTGATCCAGATCCTGGCTATCGATCTGGGCACCGACATGATCCCGGCGATCGGCCTGGGCCGCGAACCACCGGACGGCCGCGTCATGAGCCAACCCCCGCGCGGTCTCGGTGCCCGGCTCTTGAGCTTTGCGCTGATGCGGCGCGCCTACCTGTTCATCGGCCTCATCGAAGCCGCGCTGTCCATGGCGCTGTTCTTCACGGTGCTCGTGCTCGGCGGCTGGCATTTCGGCGAAGAGCTGTCGGTAACGTCCAGTCTGTACCGTTCGGCGACCGGGCTCACGCTGGCCAGCATCGTGCTCATGCAGATCGGCAATCTCGTCGGGCGCCGCTCGGAGACTTCTTCCGGGCTGGATCGCGGGCTGCTGGCCAATCCCCTGTTCGGCATCGGCATCGGGCTCGAGATCGCGTTTGCCCTCGCTGCGCTCTACGCACCGCCCATAGCGCGCTTCCTGAAGACCGGTCCCGTGCCCGCCGAGCTGCTGGCTCTCGCCGTCGCAGGCCCCTTGCTGCTGTTCGGAGCGGACTGGCTACGCAAGCGCCTGACTGTCGGCCGCCGGCGACCGGCACGCGGCCTGACCTACGCGCGACGCGCGGCACGCAGCGCGAGGTGAGCGGGAACGCACCCGGAAACACGTGCCCCACCCGCGGCACAGTCTGGCGCAGTACTGCCAGGCGAAACGCCGTGTTTCCGCCGGTGCAAAAGCCGGCATGCTTCCTGCTCTGCGCGAGCGCATGCGATGCGCGACGTGTGTGGCTTGGCTTCTGGTAGGTGCGCTGGCGATGGGCTGTGGCGGCGTCTCGGTCTCGAGCAGCGGCAGCGCAACAGGCGGCACGAGCAGCGGCGGCGCGGGGGGCAGCGGCGCGAGCGGGACCGGCGGGCTGTCGGGAGGCGGTGGAGTCGGCGCTACCGCGGGCTTCGGAGGTAGCAGCGGCGCAGGCGGAAGCGCGGGCGCGGGCGGCAATGCGGGTGCGGGCGGCGCGACGGGCTACTGCCCCGACTACTCGTTGCCTCCGACGGGCTCGACGCTGTGCCGCTCGCAGTCCGAGTGCCAGGGGGGCCAGGAGTGCATCGCACCGGGAGAGACCATGCCGAGCTGCGGCGCTTGCATGATGCCGAATCGCGACTGCGAGACCAGCGCCGACTGCGCGAGCAGCAAGGTCTGCATCGAGTACGACACGCCGTGCTCGTGCACCGGCGAGCGGTCGAGCAAGTGCACCGCGCCATGCACCAGCACGTCCTGCAGCGCAGACCAGCGCTGCAACAGCAGCACCGGGCTGTGCGAGCCGACGCCGTGCAACGCCGGCTACGCGTGTCCCACGGGTTGGCGCTGCGCGGCGGGCGCCACCGGTACCGACGCCCACGGTTGCCAGCCCGTCCCCTGTGACCAGGGCTACACCTGCCCCGAGAACACGCGCTGCAAGCCCGGCACCGGCAACCACGGCTGCAGCCGGGTGTCATGCCAGCACGACTCGGACTGCGACTGCGGCGCGTGCGTGAAGGGCTACTGCGCCGCGGGTCCGGGCATCTGCGAGTACCTGGCGGGATAGGTTTGTCGGTCCGGCGCGGAACCGCGGCGGGCGACTGCCACGACCAGCTGCGGCCTTCGACCTGACGGGCGTCGCTTCACTCGTCCGGTCTGCGCGCTATCTTCGGCGATCCGGAAGGAGCAGCCATGACCGACGAGGAGGCGCACACGACCGAAGAGAAGGTCTACGAGATGCTGTGGGACTGCTCGTTCTGCGGGCAGAAGAAGAACCTCGGTCTCACGCATCGGCACTGCCCTTCGTGCGGCGCGGAGCAAGACGCGTCACGCCGCTACTTCCCGCCCGACGACGAGAAGGTCGCCGTGCAGGATCACGAGTACGTCGGCGTCGACAAGCACTGCACGTACTGTGGCGCCTACAGCAGCCGGGCCGCCAAGCACTGCGGCGGCTGCGGTGCGCCGCTCGCGGAAGCCGACGACGCCAAGCTGGTGCAGGCGCCGCCGGCCGTGCCGCCGGCAGGGCAGCCCGCCCAACCGGCAAAGAAGAGCGCTGTGCCGAAGCTGCTGGCGATCGGCTGTCTGGGCGTGGTGGTCGTGGGCATCGGGCTGGTGCTCATGATGGTGTTCTGGAAGCGCCAGGCGGCGCTGCGCGTGGCCAGTCATCATTGGCAGCGCGAGATCGTCGTCGAACGCTTCGGACCGGTGAAGGACTCGGTCTGGTGCGACCAGCTGCCGGCGGGCGTGCACGCCATCTCGCGTCACCGCGCGAAGCGCTCGACCAAGAAGGTACCGGACGGCCAGACCTGCCACACGGAAAAAAAGGACCGCGGCAACGGCACCTACGTCGAGAAGAAGATCTGCAAGCCGAAGTACAAGGAGACGCCGGTCTACGACGACAAGTGCGACTACATGGTGAACCGCTGGTCGAGCGCACGCACGCTCAAGGCGTCGGGCAACGGCGTCACGCCCGCACCACACTGGCCCGAGGTCACGCTCGCGCGCACCGGGCAGTGCGTCGGCTGCGAACGCCAGGGCAAGCGCACGGAAAAGTATGTCGTGCGCTTCGACATGCCCGACAAGAAGGACACCGCCGAGTGCAGCTTCGACAGCGCCGCCAAGTGGCGCGCGTTCAAGGACGGCTCGCGCTGGAAGGGCAACGTCGGCGTGGTCGGCGGCGCGCTCTCGTGCGACAGCCTGAAGCCGGAGTAGCGGCGGAGCGGAGCGGATTGCCCGCGCGCGGCGTGGCTCGAAGGGTGATATACCGCGCGGCGTGAAGCTCTCGCGCGACGCCGACCCGACCCACGACGACTACCTCCGGGCGCGGCCCGCTCGCTATGGCGGCTTCGAGCGCACATCGCGCTACCTCACGATGCGCGACGGGGTGCGCATCGCGGTCGACATCTGCCTGCCGCGCGGGCTCGCCGCGGGTGAGCGCGTGCCCGCGATGGTCCGCCAGACCCGCTATTTCCGGCGCTTCCAGCTGCAGCCGGCGCTCAAGCGGCTGCTCGACGAGGAGACGCTCGACCCGATGAACGCTTCTATGCGCCGGCTGTTCACGTCGCGGGGCTACGCCTGGATCGACGTGGACGCGCGCGGCTCCGGCGCGTCTTTCGGGCAGCGTCCCTGTCCCTGGTGGATGGACGGCGAAGTGGCCGACGGCGCGGAGATCGCCGAGTTCGTGATCCGGCAGCCGTGGTCCAACGGACGCGTGGGCTCGACCGGCGTCTCCTACGACGGCACGACGGCGGAGTTCCTGGCGATCACCGGGCACCCTGCGGTGCGCGCCGTCGCGCCGCGCTTCTCGCTGTTCGACGCATACGCCGACGTGGCGTTCCCCGGCGGTCTGCACAACTCGTACTTCACCGAGGCCTGGGAGAGCGCAAACGCCGCCCTCGATCGCAACGCGCCGGGCGAGATGGTCGCGCTCATCTACATGCTGCAGGCGCACGGCATGCTGGACCCGCGCCTGGCCCGCCACCTCGACCAGCCCGCGCTGTCGAAGCTGCTCTCGGGCGTGGCGAGCTGGGGCCTGGCCGGCGTCGCCCCCGTCGACTCGGATTCGGAGGCACGGCTGCTGGCCGAGGCGCTAGCGTCGCACACCGGCAACTTCAACGTCCACGACGGCGCGCTCGAGACCACCTTCCGCGACGACTCGCCGACGAGCTCGCCGCTGCCGGGCCACACGGTCGACGACTTCAGCCCGCACAGCTACCTCGACCGGCTGGAGAATGTCGCCGTGCTGTCCTACGGCGGCTGGTTCGATGGGGGTTACGCCGGCTCCGCGCTCACGCGCCACGCCGCGCTCACGGCCCACGGCGTCGACAGTCGGCTGCTGGTTGGGCCCTGGATCCACGGCGGGCAGCTCGACCTGGACCCCGACGCGCCGGGCCGGCGCGCCGCCTTCGACCACGCCACCGAGCTCTTGCGCTTCTTCGATCGCGAGCTCTGGCCGGAGCTGGCGCCCGAAGGCGAGCTGCCGCGCGTGAGGTGGTTCGAGATGGGCACCGGCCGCTGGCGGCAGAGCGAGACCTGGCCGCCCCCGGGCACGCACGCCGAGACATTCCATTTTGAAACCGGGCGGCGGTTGGCGCGAAGGCCTGCCCGACCGGACGCGACCCACACGGCGGACATGGACCTCACGGTCGGGTCCGGCAAGCGCACGCGCTGGCGCACGCTGCTCTGCCCGTACCTGCAGGCGGACGGCAAGGGTCGCTCGGAAGAGGGCTACCTGGTCTTCGAGAGCGCACCGCTCGAAAGGGACCTCGTGGTCACCGGCCATCCCCTGCTCGTCCTGTCGTTGTCCTCCAGCGCGAGCGACGGCGCCATCGTGGTCTACCTGGAAGATGTGACGGCAGGCGGCGAAGCGCGGCTCGTCAGCGAGGGCGCGCTGCGCACCATCCACGCCACGCGCCTTGTGGAAAACGGCGGCGCTTTGCCGCGCCGCGAAGCGAGCTTCCTGCGCAAGGACGCCCGCGAGCTGGTGCCGGGACAGGCCGCGAGCCATGTCATCGAGCTCGTTCCTCTGGCCATGCGCTTCCGCGCCGGGCATCGCCTGCGTGTGTCGCTCGGCGCAGCGGACGTCGATCACTTCACCACGCCGCCGGCTCCAGGCGGCGTGCGCTGGGAGGTCGGCCTGGGCGCGTCGCGACTGGTCCTGCCGGTCGCGGGGTAGCGGCGCAGCGCCGCGCGCACGCAGCGCCCACACGCTGTTGCCGCGGGCGCGGCTCTGGACGGATCAGTATCCGCCGCCCAGAAGCATCTGTCCGAGCACGGAGAGGACCGTCCTCTGGTTGACCCGGTAGCCACCGTACCTTGACTGGTAGGCGCGGGCCTGGATGAGGTTGGCCTCGATGCGCGCGTTGTCCGCGCTGATCTGCGCCATGTGGCGTACGTGTTCGAGCCGCTCACTCTGTTCCTCGGCGGTGGCGGGTACGACTCCGCCGGCCTGGGTCCGCTTCCGGACGTAGTCGAGGATCGCGCTCGTTTCGCCGGCGTCGAGCCAGAGGCCGTGCGTCGAACAGACATCCACCACCACATCGAGGCGACTATCGAAGCGCACGCGGTCCATCTGGTGCTGACAGAGAGGGCAGCGCACCATGGGCAAAAGGCTCTGCGCAGGCAGCCCGACGCCGGGAGGAGCCACGAGCGGGTCGAGTGGGAGCGCGTCCCCGCGTGCTGCCCGGCTCTCGAGCTCGGCGATCTCGCGGACTTCGAAGAAGCAGCCGTAGCACAAGCGGCAGCGCTGGACGCGCACGCCGCCGCCCGGCAGCGTCACCTCTTCGAGCGCACCCGGACAGCGCGCACACTCGAGCTCCTTGCCGGCCGCGGCACTGGGCAGCTGACCGGCGCACTGCGGGCACGCGCCGGCGCCCGCCGCCACCCAGCTCGAGCACGAGGGGCACACCACCTTGCCGACCGGGGACTGGCAGCGAGGGCATACCGATTGGTTCAGCGATTCCTCCGCGCCGCAATACAAGCACCTCAGGTGCCACGCATACGACATGAGGGAATGGTACCTCCCTGTCGTACAGCGACGCCAGGTGCAGTTGTAAACAGCCGGTCCTTCACCCGGCGCCGCTGCCGGTAGCTCACGATGTAGCGCGTGGTGAGCTCGAGCCAGTCGTCCGCGATAGCCGGGGCCTGGTCCGGACTACTACGCTCATGGGCAGCCAGGTACTGGTGGAATTGTCCAGTAGCGCGGTCGAGCGGCGGGCGCACGACGCCGTGCGTCTTGAAACCTCCGCGCAGCGCTCGTAGACGCTGAGCATGAAACCCTTACTTGCCTTTGTTTCGCTCGCGGCCCTGGCGGTCGCCTGCTCGGCAACGTCGAGCCCGACCGGGCGGAACTTTGGGGGCGCGGGTCAGAGTGGAACCGGGGCCAGCGGCGGCACCGGCGGCGTGCTCGGCACCGGCGGCGGTGGTGGAGCGGGCGCGGGGCTCGACATCGACGCCGGCAGCGGCAACGCCGGCACGGGCGGGCAGGTGTGCAACGCCGGGCCCAACGAGGACAAGGACAAGGACGGTTGGACGATCGCGCAGGGCGACTGCAACGACTGCGACCCGAATGTGAACCCGGGCGCGATCGACGTCCTGCAAACGACGGACGGCGGGACGCCCACCTGGGGCGACGAGGATTGCGACGGCAAGCCCGGCGATTCAGCAGCAGCCTGCGACCAGGGGCTCGCACTCGACGATGTGAACGCCACCGACGGCGCCAAGGCAATCGAGCTCTGTCATACCGCAACCGCCACCGACAAGAAGTTCGGCGTGCTGTCGGCAGAATACGTCCGCGCCAACGGCAGCGCCTACTCGAGCCCTGGGCTTCAAGTCGGCGTCGAACCTGCCTGGGGCCCGAACGTGAAGGTGCAGGCCGGCCAGAGGATGCTCGTGCTGTCCACCGGTCACGCGCGCACCATCGGCCAGAGTGGCGCCTGCGGCTCACTCACCTGCAAGGAGAACGCGACGGGCACCGCACCGCCGGGCTTTCCACAGAAGAACCCGGCCTGTCCGCCGATGAACACGATCACCGACAACGTCGCGCTCCAGGTGAAGTTGCGCGCGCCGACCAACGCCACCGGCTATTCGTTCAACTTCAAGTTCTACTCGTTCGAGTATCCCGAGTCGGTCTGCGACAAGTACAACGATCAGTTCATCGCGCTGGTCTCGCCCGCACCGCAGGGCTCGATCAACGGCAACATCTCGTTCGACAGCAAGAACGTCCCCGTCAGTGTGGATCTGGGATACTTCGACGTGTGCGATCCGGGCACGGCATCGCTTTTCGCCTATCGCTGCAAGCAATACGGCAGCAACTGCCCCGCGCTGCCGAACCCCTACTGCCCGCTGGGCCCAGGAGAGCTGAAGGGCACCGGCTTCGACATCTGGAAGCAGACCAGCTTCGAGAACCAGCCCACCGCCGCGGGCGCCACGCGCTGGCTCGAGTCGGAGGCTCCGGTGAAGGGCGGCGACGAGGTCACGATCCGCTTTGCGATCTGGGACACCGGCAACCAGCAGTACGACTCGACCGTGCTGATCGACAACTTCCAGTGGATCGCGCAGCCGGGCGTGTCCGTCACGACGAAACCGGTTCCCAGCCCTCGATGAGCGCGTGACGCGGCGGGCCGCCTCGCCGGTGAGGCCGACGGCCCGCGCGCGTGCTGCGCTGCTACCGCTCGCTAGCTGTGCCCGGCGATCGGGTGCGGCACGTAGGGTGCCTCGAGCGCTGCGATCTCGTCGGCGGAGAGCTCGACATCGACCGCCGCTGCAGCGTCGTCGAGGTGCTTCAGCTTGGTCGCTCCGATGATGGGCGCCGCGACAGCCGGCTTCGACAGGAGCCAGGCGAGCGAGACCTGCGCGTGCGGGATACCGCGCGCTTTCGCCAGCTTGTCGACAGCCGCAATGACGGCCGCGTCGGCGTCTGGAGTAGCCGCGTAGAGCCGCTGCGCGAACACGTCGGTCTCCGTGCGCCGCGTCGGCTCGGCGCGCGGCGGACGCGCCAGGTTACCGCGCGCCAGCGGGCTCCAGGGGATCAGCCCCACGCCTTGATCGAGGCACAGCGGGTTCATCTCGCGTTCCTCCTCGCGGTAGAGCAGGTTCAGGTGGTTCTGCATGGATACGAATTTCGTCCAGCCATTCCGCTCCGCGACGTGCTGCGCCTTGGCGAACTGCCAGGCGTACATGGACGAAGCGCCGAGATAGCGCGCCTTGCCGGAGCGCACCACGTCGTAGAGCGCCTCCATCGTCTCCTCGATGGGTGTGGACGGGTCCCAGCGGTGGATCTGGTACAGGTCGACGTAATCGGTACCCAGCCGTTTCAGGCTGGCGTCGATTTCGTGGAGGATCGCCTTTCGCGACAGTCCCGCACCGTTCGGCCCAGGGCGCATCCGACCGTGCACCTTGGTGGCGATCACAACCTCTTCCCTGCGCGCCAGCGCGCCGAGCGCGCGTCCCGTGATCTCCTCGCTCGCACCGAAGGAGTAGACGTTGGCGGTGTCGAAGAAGTTGATGCCGAGCTCGAGCGCGCGCTTGAAGAAGGGACGTGCCTCGTCCTCGCGGAGCGCCCATTGCCAGCGCATCGGCGAACCGTCGACAGTGGCGTCCGGGTCGCCATAGCTCATGCAGCCGAGACAGATGCGCGAGACATCGAGGCCGGTCGCGCCAAGTCGAATGTATTTCATAGGTCACCTCGTGATGGGTTGAAGCAGAGCGCGGCCCGGGAGTCGCGCGGGGAGGTCAACGTGGTGCTCCGCCACCACCGGCGCAAGGCTCGACCGCGTGACGCCTGGACTACCTGGCTCTGCGCGCGGCCGCCGCGACGCATCCGGATGACCCACGCGACTGCTGGGCGTATCATGCTGGAAATGGCTGGAAAAATACCGGGCGCGGGCGACACGCTGCGCCGGAACGCGATGGCGCTTTCCGCTACGGCGGTCGCGCTCGACACTGGCCCCGTCGCCCCGACTCCGGTGGACGTTGACGAGACGGTGCTCGCAGACGATGAAGGCGAACTTGCGAGCAGTCCCGCGGCATCCGCCGGCAGCAGCACCTCGCGACGCACCACCGTGCTGCCGCGCCGCCGCCGCGTGGACGCGGCGCCGGACATGTCGAGCGGGCGGCCGCGCTTCGAACGCGTGCGCACGCTCGGCGAGGGCGCGATGGGCGAGGTGGAGCTGGCACGGGACAACGACATCCGCCGCACGGTCGCGCTCAAGCGCATGAAGGACGACACCGGCTCGGGGTCGGCTCTGCTCCGCTTCGCCGACGAGGTGCGCATCGTCGGGCAGCTCGAGCATCCGGGGATCGTGCCGATCTACGACGTGGGCCGCGACGAGTCGGGTCGCGTCTACCTCGTCATGAAACACCTGTGCGGCCAGACGATGGAGCAGGCGATCGAGGAGCTCAAAGCGAGCGACCCCGGCGCGCTCGAGAAATACGGCAAGACCGACCGCGTCCGCGTGTTTCTGGGCGTGCTCGACGCCATCCGCTACGCGCATGCGCGCGGCGTCATCCATCGCGACATCAAGCCTGCGAACATCATGATCGGGCCCTATGGCGAGGTCACCGTGCTCGACTGGGGCATCGCCAAACCGCTATCGCGCGCCGAGCCCGAGGACGCTGGCGGTCTGGACGCCACGGCGGTCGAATCGCAAGACACGCGGCTGCTCGAGACCAAGGCGGGCTCGCTGGCGGGCACGCCGCTGTACATGTCTCCCGAGCAGGCCGCGGGGCGCAACGACGAGGTCGACGTGCGCAGCGACACCTACGCGCTCACGATGGTGCTGTACGAGTGGCTGACGCTCCGCCACCCGCTGTCCCACTTCAAGACCGTGAACGAGGTCCTCGCCTCGGTGATCACGCACGACTACACCAAGCGCGATCTGGTCGATCCGGGCATCGAGGCGGGAGTCCCCATCGAGTACCTGCGGCTGTGCCTACGCGGGCTGGCGCGCGATCGCGACAAGCGTTTCCAGTCGGTCGACGACATGGAGTCGGCGCTCAGGAAGATCCTGTCCGGACAGGTGCACGTGGAATGTCCGGTGACGTTCAGCAAACGCGCACTGCACGAGCTGGAAGGCTTCATGGACCGGCATCCCATGGCCTACATGATGCTGATGTTCGGGTCCGTCCTCGCCGTGCTTTCCGGCGTGGTCTACGGCGTGGTGCACCTGGTCGCCGGCTGAACGCGCCCGCGCGCTCGAGCTTCACGCCGCAAGGCTACGACGCACGCCGCTCGGTGCGCGCGACCATGTCGCTCGGCGCGCAGCCGACCTGACGGCGGAAGGCCTGCGCGAAGCGACCGAGATCGCGGTAGCCGACCGACAGCGCCGCCTCGGTCACGCCGTGACCACGACCGAGCAGCTCGCGTGCGCGCTCGATACGCACGCGTTGCAGATACTGGTAGGGGCTGAGTCCCAACGCCTCGCGAAACCGCCGGCTGAAGTGGGCGCGACTGATGCCTGCCGTGCGCGACAGATCGTCCACGCCGAGCGGCTCGGCATAGTGGTTTTCCATCAGGCTAACGGCCGCCGAGATGCGTGGATCGCGAGCAACGCGCGTCGCTGGCGGCGCAGTCCGCAGGATGGCCACGACCAGCGCCTCGGCGAGCGCTTCGACCGCGAACCCCCGGCCCACCCGCGACTCGGCCGCTTCGGTCGTTAGAAGCGCGCCGATGCGGGCCACCTGATCCGTGTCATCGAGGAGCGTCGGGCGACTGAACGCGCTCTGCCCGATACTGGCCGCGACGTCGCAGACCAGCTCGGTGGCGATCCACGCCGAGCCGGCGCGCACGCCGGGCGTCACGCTGGTGGCGTGCGCGAGCTTCGCGGGTACTACCAGCCCCTTGCCGGCGGGCACGCGATGCACGGCACCGTCGATGAGGTAGCTCACAGAGCCTTCCAGCGTCCACGAGACCTCGAGCTCCGCGTGCGCACCGGCCGGGAAGGCGGTGGGACCGCTCTGGTGGTGCCAGCTCCTCACGCGCACACGCGGCGTAACCTGGACGTCCTGCACGGCGAACCCTGACAGCGGCATGCCCGCCCGGATGCAGGCCGCATGCCACGCGCAAGGGCCCGGAAATCCAGACGTGGCGCCGATGCCGTGAGGAAGCTGACGCGCGGCGCAGGCCGAAGCGTCACGGAGTCGGGGCGCTGTGCACCACCACGTGCGCGGCCGGAGCGCTGTTGTCCACAAAGGCCGAGTAGTAGCGCCCGCCCTGCCAGACCAGCCCCATGTAGTCACCCAGCCACTGCTCGGTCGTGCGCTTGAGCTCGTACAGGACCGGCGTGCGGATGGCGATGCTCGGACCGAAGCTCTTGCCGCGATCGGTAGAGCGAGCGAAGCGATAGCTCGCCTGCGCGTCTCCCTCGCCGCTGCCGGCGTAGTACGTCAGGTCGAGCACGCCTCCGCCCTCGGAGGCCAGCCGCGAGAGCAGGTAGTGCGACCCCGCTGCCTTGTCGCCCACGTCGGTGCGCGAGCTGATGCTCTTGCCGCCGTCGGCCGAATGCGCGAGCACCAGGCGGCTGAGCGGCGCCACCATGTTGTGGCTCTGCTGGCTCAGGTCGTCACTCAAGCCGTAGAGGATGTACACGTCGTCGCCGTCGGCGACGCAGTTGCCTTCGCGCATGTACGTGAGCCCTCCCTGCTCGCCAGCTGCTTCCACCTGGATCGGCGACGACCAGCTCTTGCCGCCATCGTCGCTGCGCCACAGCGCCAGCCCCAGGTCGGAGTCGACGGCGTACAGGTACGCGCGGTCGCCGGACGGTGGGCGGCAGAGCTGCACGCCGTTCATGAAGCCCGTCAGGCTCTTGGTCGACAGCGACGACACCGACCAGCTCTTGCCGCCGTCCGGGCTGAAGCGGGTGGTGAGCCTGGAGGTCGTCAGATTCGCGGAGAACTCGCCGTAGGCGAGGAACAGTCCCTTGCTGGTGACGGCGACGAAGGGCTGGTCGTACACGCCCGCCGGCGCCTTCGGATCGGTGATCTCGACCGGAGTGGAGAACTCCGCTGCGCCGGGGGCGAGCTTCGCCAGGTATACGCCGACGTGCGAGCGGGTGCCTGTGGCATCGACGTGCTCGGCTCCGTACGCCAGGTACACCGTGCCGTCGGGTGCGGCGGAGAGCGAGGTGTTGGCTGCGATGTTCTGGTCGCCGTCGAGCGGCAGGAGTTGCACGTCGCCCCACGAGCCACCGCCATCGGGCGAGACGCGGTAGGCGATCTGGTAGCTCGCGGTTTCGAAGGCGATCCATGCGGCCACTACGCGCCCATCCGGCGTGACCGCGATCGACGGCTCATGCTCGCTGCTGGATGACGCGGGCGTCGAGATCACCTGGTCGACAACGGGCGCCGCGCCGCCCGCGCCGCCCGGAGCTCCAGCGCTGCCGCCTGCTCCTGCCGCCGCGCTGCCGGCCGCGCCGCCCTGTCCACCGGCGCCCGCGGCCGACCCGTTCGCGGCCGCACCGGCGGGCGAGCCGCAGCCCAGCGCAAGCAGCGCGACCAGAGCGAGCCACTGTCCATTCGTGTTCGAGCGCATGAGGCACCTCCCGCGGCGTCCTCGCCGCACGAACCAGCTATCCACGCCCCCGGTCGCCCGTCGCCGCCGATCGTGCTGTTCGGCATGCCGATCGTGCTGTGCCGCCCGCTCTGGATCTCCCAATGGAACCTGTCGTGACCCAGCACGCCCGCCGGTCGTTCTGTTGCTGCAGACCAGCCGGCATGGCTCTCTCGTGGCCGAAATCTGCTGTACGGGCGCGCAGTCAGCAGTCCGGCGGGCCCACGCTCCGTAGACTTCCGGCCTCCCGCAGATTGCCGGTTCTGGTATATCCCGGGGATCAAGATGGGACAGACGCGCGTACTTCTCCACTCGCATCTGGGCTGGCGACACCTGGCGGAGGGGACGTATCTGCTGGGGCGCAGCAAGGACTGCGACATCGTCATCCCGAGCAACCGCGTGTCGCGCCGCCATGCGCAGATCACCGTCACTGGATCCGGCGCCTGGGTGGAGGATCTCGGCAGCTCGAACGGCACCCACGTCAATGGCGAGCCTGTGCAGGGTCGCCAGCAGCTCCGCCACCAGGACTTCGTGGGGATCGGTGCCAACGCGCTCGAGGTTGCGCTCGAACCGGACCAGGGCAGCTCGCAAGCGGGGCTGCTGCGACCGCGCAGCACCACCCCGCCGCCGCAGGACGCGACCAGCGAGACGACCCTCGGCGCCAGCAACGACGACGGGCCGGACCAAGCAGTCGAGGCATGGGCCGAAGGCGTGCTGGCCTCCGCGCGAGCAGCTCGCCTGGACGACAGCCGGACGCGCCGCTCGGCGATGCAGTTCGGCATCCAGCGCGCTTCGAGTCGGCCGAGCGCTCGCTGGGTCGATTTCGTGGTGGAGCTCGCCTCGCTCGGTATTCCGCTGGACGCCGACCACGCCCGCGTCTTGAGCACCGCGATCGACCGGGTCGGCGTCGATGCGACCCTGGTCGACACCTTCCTGGCGCGAATCCGCGTGGTACCGCCGAGTCCGGAGCAGCAGGAGCTGCGCGCCGTGGTGGAAAACTGGCGCGACAAGACGCGCGACGGCTAGCGCGGGAGCTGTTGCAGCGCACCCGCACCCAGCCAGGAAGCTGTCGCTGCCGGGTCCGGGCAGCTAGTATCGCGACGTGGCAAGCACGGTGCGGTGGCATCCCGACGCGAAACGGCGACTGAACAAGGTGCCGTTCTTGATCCGACCCCTGGTGCGGCGGCGCGCTGAAGCCGTGGCGCGCGAGCGCGGGCTCACCGAGGTCACGTCGGAGCTACTCGACCAGATCAAGGAACGCGAGCACCTCCCCGGATGACAGAAGCGCCGCGGCGTCGCAGGAATACGCCGACCGCGCCGACAAGCGCGAAGAGCCATGCAGACGGCGAGTCACCTTGCGATGCGGTGCGGCACCCGCATCCGCCGCTGTCGCCGCTGCTTGCACCGGATGAAGCGCCCGCACTGCCGCCCGCGCCGCTGCCGGCCGTGCCACCCGATCCGCCACCAGCTCCTCCCGCTGCGCCCCCAGCACCCGTCGCTCCGCCGCTGCCCCCGCTGCCGCCACCCGCCGACGTGCAACCGCGCGGCTCGTTGGTCTCGTCGATGCCCGCGGGACGCACGCCGTAGACAGGCTTGGGGCAGCCGCGCTCGAGCGCGCCCAGGTCGGGTGCCGCGCCCTTGTAGCCGTCGGTGATGCCTGGCAGGACTTCGCCCTGATCGACAGCCTTCGATGCCGCCGCGAGCGTCGCATCCGGCGGCGCCATCTTCGTCGTGTAGCTCGCGGGTGCGGACAGCCCACTGTCGAAGGTGCTGGCATCGAGCAGCGTCGCCTTCTGCCCGAACACGCCGCTCCCCGTGTACGCGGCGAAGTCCGTCCACTTGCCCGCGCTGCCGAAGTCGAAGAACCCGTCCGGGTACCAACCGTTCTGTTCGATCGTGCCGTTGTCGATGGGCGCGCTCCAGTCGACGGTCTTGCCGGCGTCGAGGCTCGACGGCCCATAGTAGATGTTGTTGGCGAGCACGAAGTCGTGCGGCGTCGCGCTGTCCTGCAGGTTCAGCGCGTGCCTGGGCGCCACGAAGGTGTTGTTGTAGACGTGCGCACCGACGGTTTCCTGGTTGCCGCCGAGCGAATGAAGCTTTGTCTGCTCGTCTACGATGTTCACGACCACGTTGCGGATCGCGTACGCCGGCCCGCCATAGATAGGCTGGAAGCTGACGGGCGACCAGGAATTCGTGAAGCGATTGCGGAACGCGACGGCGTTCCGCTCCGCGCCATCGAGCTCCACCGCGTTGTCGTAGGCGGTCAAGCTGTCGTTGCCGTACACGTCGAAGGAGCGGAAGGTGGGCGCCTCGTTCTTGATCGAGTCGCCGAAGCCGCTGATCGTGTTGTGGCACACCACGTGGCCGTCGCCGGTCACGTTGATACCGTCGTCGTTGGCGTGCGCGCCGCCGTCGTCCGCGTAGACGCTGGGCCAGGACAGCCGCCCTTCCAGGATGTTGTCGCAGATGTAGAAGTCTTTCTGGCCGTCCTTCGATCCGATACCGAGCGTCACGTCCTTGATATGCACGCGCCGCACCACGTTGTCGGTGGCGCCGCTCCCCTGGAAGCGCAGCGCGCGCGAGGCGTTCTTGATGGTGAGCTTTTCCAGGTGCACGTAGCTGCCGTACACCTCGAGCACATTGCAGCCCGTGCAGCCGCCACCGTCGAGAACGACGCCGTCCTCGCTGGCGCCCCGGATGACGATCGGGTTATTTGCCGTGCCACTGGCCTGGATGGCGAAATTGCCTGCGTACGTGCCATTGGCCAGCGTGATCACATCGCCGGCTTTCGCGTTGTTCAAAGCGCTCTTGAAGCTACCGGCGTCCGTCGCGTTCACGATGTGGGGGCTCGCCGGGTCGCCGGGAATGGACCGCGTCGTACCGGTGGTGGTCCAGGTCTGGTCGAGCCCGTCCGGGTCGACCGCGTGCAGCTCGATCTCGTACGTCGTAGCCGGCATGAGCTCGAACAGGCTGCCGGCGAACTGTTCGGGAACCGTGTCCCCGACGACAACGGAAGGCCGCACGTGGAACAGCGGCAGCCCGTCATGCCACGCGCCAGCGCCCTGTTCGCGGTAGCGCACGTCGATGTGCGAATCGCGGTTGTCGTCGCCGGAGACGAGCACCTGCACGCCCAGCGTGATCAACGTCGGCGGATCGATCTTCGTCGCGACGATCGCAAGATCGTTCCCTGCGAGAGCAGCTCGCGCGACCAGTGCCGCTCCCAGTCCCAGCATCGTCCCCACGTACCAGCGCATGGCTCATGGTACGCCGTTTCCGACGGGCGGAGCGGAGAAGCCGTTCACAACGGCTGAAGCAGAGCGCGCACGACTCTGCTACTCTGCGCGCCGATGCACCACGTACCGCACGACACCGGCTGGATCGAAGTCATCACCGGCTGCATGTTCAGCGGCAAGACCGAGGAGCTCATCCGGCGGCTGAATCGCGCGCGCTACGCACGCCAGAACGTGCGCATCTTCAAGCCGCGCATCGACTCGCGCTACGCGGCCGACAGTGTCGTCAGCCATTCGCGGCAGGAGCTCAGTGCGCTCGCCATCGACGACCCGTATGACATTCTGGAGCACGTGGACGACATCGACGTCGTGGGCATCGACGAAGCGCAGTTCCTCGGAGAGCACGTGGTTGCCGTCTCCGAGCGGCTGGCCAACGACGGCAAGCGCGTCGTCGTGGCCGGACTCGACCAGGACTTTCTCGGCCGTCCCTTCGATCCGATGCCGCACCTGATGGCGATCGCCGAGTACGTGACGAAGAACCTCGCCATCTGCATGCGCTGCGGCAATCCCGCCGATCGCTCGCAGCGCCTGGTCCGCCGCGACGCGACCGTGGTCGTGGGCGGCACCGAGGCGTACGAGGCGCGCTGCCGACGTTGCTTCGACCCGGCGCTGTCCACGGCGACCCAGGCCGCGCTCTTCCACAGCCAGCCCCCGGAAGAGGACGAGCAGACCGGCAGCTGAGCAAGCCCGCGACGCGCCCCCAAGCATGGGAATCCGTGCGTTCCGCTTGCCAGCAGCGCGCTACCGGCCCACCATCAAGTCACAAGCATGCTTCGACGTTTGTCCTGGGTGTTCGCCGCGACGCTGCTTGCCGCGTGTGGCAGCAGCAACTCCGAGCTGACGAACGGCATCCCCGGCTCCCACGTGGACGCCTCGGCCGGCAGCGGAGGCAGCGGCAGCAGCAGCGGCGGAACGGCCGGCAGCGGCGGCGCTAGCGGCGGTGCGGGCGGCAGCGTCAGTGGCGGCGCGGGCGGCAGCGCCGGAGCGACGGGCGGCACGGGCGGCAGCGCCGGAGCGACGGGCGGCACGGGCGGCAGCGCCGGAGCAACGGGTGGCGCGGGCGGCAGCGGCGGAGTTCCCGGCACGGGCAGCGTGAAATGCGGACAGAAGACCTGCGCGGTCGCTTCGCAGAGCTGTTGCTTCGGCGAGAACGTGACGCCGTACTGCTACAAGAAGGACGCTTTCGCCGGCTGCAAGTGCACCGGCACACTGTGCGAGAAGGCCGTCGTGGACTGCGACGGACCGGAAGACTGCAACGGCGGCCAGGTCTGCTGCGCCACGAAGGGCATCACCGGCAAGCACTTCGATCGTCTCTCGTGTACCACCACCTGCAAGACGGGCCTCACCACGACGGCCGCCGAGGTCTGCCACCTCAACGCCTCCGGCACGTGCCCGAGCGGCATGACCTGCGCCTCCGATGCGCGTCTGCCCGGCGGCTACGGCCTGTGCCAGTAACGCCTCGCCACGGCTAGAGTCGCGCCTGTGAAGCGCGATGCGAACTGGACGCTGCAGCATACCGGCTGCGAGCAGTACTGAAGCGCCGACGCGTGACGTGTTGCCGCAGGTCGCCTACGAGGCAGCGGCGGGCTTCAAGCACGAGGCGAGCTCGCTCAGCATGCGGTCGGCTAGCGCCAGACCATCCGGGAATGCCTCGGTATCGAGAGCGCGGCGCGTAAGGCGGGCGTCCGGCGTGAGCTTGTAGGGCGAGCCCTTGCGGGCGACCAGCCCACCGACCTTGACCGGATCGAGCGGCGTGTCGTCGCGCAGGTGGAGGGTCACGCTGCGGGCGCGTGCTTCCAGGCCAAGCACCGACAGCTTCCGGAGCTCGGTCTTCATGCGCATCAGCTCGACCAGACGCCGCGCTTCCATCGGCGGAGAGCCGAAGCGGTCCTGCATACCGGCGGCGATGTCTTCCACCTCGGCCTCGTCTGCGGCGCTGGCCAGGCGCTTGTAGAGCGACAGCCGGACGCCCACATCGTCGACGTAGTCGTCGGGGAGCAGCGCATCCACGTCGAGGGAGAGCTCCGGATCCACATCCTGGGCTACGGGCTCACCGCGCAGCTCGTGTGTCGCGTCCTCCAGCATCTGCACGAACAGGTCGAGCCCCACACTGGCGACGAAGCCGCTCTGCTCGGCGCCGAGCAGCTCGCCTGCGCCACGCAGCTCCATGTCCAGCGTCGCTATATGGAAGCCGGAGCCGAGCTCCGTGTAGCGCTCCAATGCCTCGATGCGCATCCGCGCGTCGTCGCTGAGCTGCCCCGGCGGCGGAACCAACAAGTAGCAGTAGGCGCGCTCGCTGGAGCGCCCGACGCGGCCGCGTAGCTGGTAGAGCTGCGCCAGCCCGAACAGATCCGCGCGGTCGATGATCATGGTGTTGGCGCGCGGGATATCCAGACCGCTCTCGATGATGGCGGTAGCTACCAGGATGTCGTACTCGCCGGCCACGAAGTCGAGCATCGTGCGCTCGAGCGCACCTTCGCTCATCTGCCCGTGGCCCACGGCGATGCGCGCCGTCGGCACCAGCGATTGCAGACGTGCGGCGCGCTCGTGGATGCCCTCGACGCGGTTGTACACGTAGAACACCTGCCCGCCGCGTGACAGCTCGCGCTCCACGGCCTCGCGCACCACGCCCTCGTCGAAGCGCGACGTGATGGTACGGATGGCGCGGCGATCGACCGGCGCCGTGGTGATGAGCGACATGTCGCGCAGGCCCGCTACGGCCATCTGCAGTGTGCGCGGGATGGGCGTCGCGCTCAGCGTGAGCGCGTCCACGCTCTGGCGGATCTGCTTGATCCGCTCCTTGTGCGTGACGCCGAAGCGCTGCTCCTCGTCCACCACCAGGAGGCCGAGGTTCTTGAAGTGCACGTCCTTGCTGAGCAGGCGGTGCGTGCCGACAACCACATCCACGGTGCCCTGCTTGAGGCCCTTGAGCGTATCCTGCTGCTCCTTCTTCGACTCGAAGCGGCTGAGCACGCGTACGCTGACCGGATAGTCCGCGAGGCGATTCGAGAACGTGAGGAAGTGCTGCTGGGCGAGCACGGTGGTCGGGCACAGCAGCGCCACCTGCCGCCCGTGCATCACCTCGCGGAAGGTCGCGCGGAGCGCCACTTCGGTCTTGCCGAAGCCGACGTTGCCGCACACCAGCCGGTCCATCACGCGCTCGTCGGACAGGTCGCGCATCACGTCGCCGATCGCCTGCACCTGATCGCGCGTTTCCTCGTAGGGGAAGCCCGCCTCGAATGCCGCGTACTCGTCGTCGGGCGGCGGCAGCGGCGCTTTCTTCGTCAAGGCGCGTTCGGCGTACAGGCGAAGCAGGTCGTCGGCCATCTGGCGCACGCGCCGCCGCACCTTGGCCTTGGTCTTCGAGAACGACTGCCCGCCCAGCCGATCGATGCGCGGGGCACCTTCGCCGCCCGAGTACTTCTGGATCTGGTTCAGGCGGTAGACCGGGACGAACAGCTTGTCGCCGCCCTGGTACTCGACCACCAGGAGCTCCACGCTGACGTTGCCGATGTTGCGGCGCTCGAGGCCGAGGTAGCGCCCGATGCCGTGCTCGACGTGCACGACGTGGTCGCCCGGCGAGAGCGCACGCAGATCCTCGAGCACGGCCCGCGCCGAGCGCTTGCGCGCCGGAGCACGGTGGCGCCGCTGGCCGAAGATCTCCTCCTCGGTGACCAGCGCGAAACCCTCCGCCGGCGCGATCACGCCGCGCGCCAGCTCGCCCACCACAATCTGCGCCGCGGCGGGCTCGCGCGCTCGATCGCCGTCGACGTGCACAGCGACCGCCACGCCGCGGTGCGACAGCAGCGCCCCGACGCGCTCGGCCTGCGTCGCGCCGCGCGCGGTAATCGCGACGGACAGCCCGGCGTCCTGCCAGGCTTCGATGCGACGCACCAGCGGATCGAGCGCTCCCTGTCGCCCGCTGGCCGATCGCGCCGACTTCACCGCACGCATCAGGTCCGCCTGGTCGCGCACTGCGAGCGTAGGCGCCTCGGGCGGCACGACTTCCAGCTTCTCCAGCCCGGTTTCCTGGTCCGGCGGCTCGCCGGCGATGCCCGCGCGATGCGCGGCGACGACGCTGCGCCGCGCGATCTCCCGACCGAGCTCGGCGCGCTCGACGAACAGTGCGTCGATCGGGAAGTGCGGCGCGCCGGCCCGCGCGGCTAGCGCTGCGTGGGCGCGCTCCAGCTCCTCGCCGAGCGCGCGCAGCACTGCCACCGGATCCTCGATGACGACGGCGGCATCCGCCGGCAGCGAGTCCAGCAGCGGCTCCAGCGGATAGAAAGCCGGCAGATAGCCTTCGGCACCGAAGAACGCCGTGCCGCTCGACACGTCGTCGGCCAGGCGCCGCGCCTTGGTGGACGGGTAGTTCACGGCGTCGCACAGCGAGCGCATCACGGCGAGCGCGCGGTCCTCGGTGTCCGGAGTGACGATGGCCTCGCGCGCGGGCGGCAGCCACAGCGCCTCGACCGGGTCGAGCGTGCGCTGGTCCTCCGGGTCGAAAGCGCGCAGCGAGGCGACCACGTCGCCGTCGAGCTCCGCGCGCACCGGCAGATTGGCGTCCGCGCCCCAGACATCGACGATGCCGCCGCGCAGCGCGAAGCTGCCCGGGTCCTCGACGACGGGAACGCGCAGGTAGCCGGCAGCGACGAGCTTCTGCGACAGATGCGCCGTGTCGAGCTCCTCGCCGGCCACGATGCGCGGCGCGGCGTCGACCAGCACGCGCGCGGGCGGCACGCGCCTGAGCAGCCCCGCGGCGGTCGTGACCAGGAAGCGCCACGAGTCTCCTCGCGCGAGGCGGAACAGCGTGCTGGAACGCGCCATCGCCGCGCGGCGATCCGGGTGCACCTCGGCGTAGGGGCTCGACTCGCTCGGCACCAGGAGCAGCGTGTCGCCCTCGACGGGCTGGGCGGCAGAGCCGACAAAGGGCAGGCCGCGGGACAGATACGCCAGATCCGCGGCGGCGCGGCGCGCGGCGTCGTTGTCCGCAGCCACGTACAGGACCGGCGCGACCCGTGCCAGCGCACGCGCCACCAACGCGGGCGCCGAGCCCTCGGCGCCAACGACGTGCAGCACCTCCGGCGCCGCGAGCGCGCGCTTGGCGGCGTCGGCGGTGGTGAGGATCGGGCGATCGTCGGGCAGCCTCAGCGGCTCGGCCACATCGTCGATCGGGGGCTCGGAGTCGGGCATTTCCGGCAGCGGGAACTAGCACATCGGGCGCCGGGACGCGGGCGCCCTAGCTGCCGCCCGAGAGCGCGGCCGCGAGGTAGTTGCGCGCGCGCAGTGTCCAGGCGCCGTCGGGGTGGGCCTTCAGATGGCTCTGCAGCGCGGTCGTTGCCGCGCGGTAGCGCCCCAGGCGGTAGTAGAGCACGCCGCGCGCGAGCGCCGACAGGTACGACGGGTCGCGCTTCGCCAACGCTTCGACGTAGGACAGCTGGTTGTCCAGACGCTGCGCGCCGCCGTCACCTTCGGGGTGCGCGAGTAGGAAGCCGTAGTACACGCGCCAGTCGTCGAGCGTCGGCGAGAACGGAAACGTCTGGAGCAGCTTAGCCAGACCGGACCAGCGGATCCGGAACAGCACCGAACGCTCGGCGCGGTTCATGAGCAATCGGTGCGGCGGCGCGATCCAACCACTGTGTCGCGCCTTGCGCAGGAAGTCCCCGCCCAGCTGCTGGAGATCGCTGTCGACCTCGCCCGTCGCTTCCCAGCGCAGGAGGGCGCGCTGGAACATGCGGCTCTGCACGGCGCGCAGCCGCAAGAGGAGCTTGTCGCCGGAGCGACGCCGGGCCACCTCGACCCGTCCGCGCAGACGCGTGAGGTCGCCGTCGGCTAGAGCGGGCTCGTCGGCAGCCGCAGCAGCGCCGTAGCGCCGCATCAGCTCGCCGACTGCGCGTACGTCGTAGGGCAAGAGGGAGTCCTCGGCCGCGCGGGCCCGCTCGCTCTCGAGCCGGAGCTCCTGCCGCACCGCGGGGTAGTCGATTGCAGGGCGCGGCAGCACGTCGGGCGCCGCAGCGCGTGGAACGCCCAGGAGCGCGCCGAGCAGCGCGATGCCCACCGACACGACCGCGAGCTGCCAGCCCTCGAGGTGGCGTTTCCAGCCGCCCGCCTGCGCGGGCTTCGCGGCCGGAAGAGCCGCCTTGACACTGCCGCCACCCCGTCGCCACGATGGGGCTTCTGCGCGGCGGGCGCGGCTCTTGTCCCCGCCCGTCACGAGAACCTGCTCGCGAGGATGTTGTGGAAGAGAAGCGCGTTCACCCGAGAGTCCCGATCAACGTCGACGTATCCTGCGAGCGCAAGGACGGACCCGCCGTGAGCGGCGTTGCCAAGGACTTGAGCCTGGGTGGGATGTTCATCGAGTCCGAGCAGGCGGTGGAATTCGGCACCGATCTTACCATCGTCACGCGGCTGCCCGGCGCGAGCGGTGACTCGCGCCTGCCCGCGGTCGTTCGCTGGGCCAAGCCGGGCGGTTTCGGCGTCCAGTTCGGCCTGCTCGGCGCCCGCGAAACGCACGCGATCACAAGTCTGCTGAGGTACTGACACCCGCGGGCGGCGGAGTTGTCTCAGTAACGAAGGTGCGCGTGGGAAACCTTCCACGCAATCGCGCCCCACAGGCCCAACCAGACCAGCGCTGCGGCGGCTACCAGCACCAGCGCCAGCGCCGAGCGGGCACGCGGAGGTCCCTGGCGCAGACCGATGATACCGGCGATTGCGCCGGTGACCGCGCCGGCGAGGGCGAGTCCGCCGCACGTGAGCCACGTCAGGACGCCCATACCCAGCGACACATCCTGATGCACGCGCAGGCGACCGACAACGAGGCTCGCTCCGAACGCGAGCCAGCCGACCACCGGCATCAGCAGTGCGATGAGGCCACCGCCGATGCCGATCGCTTCGACCGTCTGGCGCCTGGCGGCTCGAGGCTCGTGATCGGTCACGGCTCGTATCTTTCGAGCGCGGACGGGTCGATGCCCAGCGCCGCGAACACGTGGCGCATGCGCGAGCGGGGCACGGAAACGCGCGTCGGCATACCGCCCGCGAGGTTGAAGAGCTTGAGGAAATCCTGGCCGCTGTCGAAGCGCGCGGCGACACTGATCGTGTTGCCGTCGATGACGACGCTGACGACTTCACGTTCCTGGCCGAGCAGAAGCAGCAGCGTCTTGTCGATCTTGCCGAAGCCGTGCGTCACGTCGACCACGGCCACGCCGGGCGGCAGCCGCACGTAGCGCTGCGCCGCGCGGCGCGTCTCTTCCTCGATCGGCACAAGCTCGGCGGCCGCCGCGTCGATGGGCTCCCATAGAGCCGCATCGGACAGGCCCGTCGCCAGGTGCCGCACGACCACACCGAACAGCCCACTGTCGCGCGGACGCCCGCGGATCGCGCGATCGATGCGCTCGGCGACGCGGCTCGGCTTTCCGAGGCGCGTATCGATAGCGTAGGAGTCGGCGTCGCAGCCTTCGTAGGGCTCGACGCCGCCGCGCATCCATTTGGCGGCGCTGGCCAGCCCGTCGAAATCGGTGTGGCACACGATGGTGTCGACGGGACCGATGCGCTCGACCAGCGGCGGGTCGATCATCTCGGGGCAGGCGCCGTGCTCGGCCTTGGTGCGACAGCACGAAACGCGGGTCGTCGGCGTAGCGGGCGTGCTCCTCGTGGTCGTGGTGGTCCACCCAGACGCGCAGCCGCTCGCCGAGCCCATCGATGAAGGGCGGCGTGATCTTCGGGAAACCTCCGCCGCTGCCGGCCCCCGCGAAGGCGATGTCGAGCACCGCCGACTCGCCCCGAAACCTGCCCTGGTTTCGGCAACTTGCGTGGCGTCGCGAAGGATAGGGCGGGAGCTAGCATACAGAGGCGGCCTGGTCCGTCAAACGGTTGTGTGGCCTGCGCCAGGCCGTATTCTGGTGAGCAACGGACAAGGAGATAGCATGAGTCGACTGCGCACAGCCCTCGCTGGCGCGCTGCTGGTCCTGCCGCGCTCTGGCTTTCGCGCTAGCGGCGAGCCCAGCCCACGCCCAGGCGAAGGGCTCCAAGCGGCCCGGAAGTCAGTGCGTGCTGCGCGGGATCGTCCGGATGCCGGCCAATCTAGCCATCTACGACAAGGCCAGCGGCGGCAACGCCTTTGCCCGCTTCACCGGCAGCGACACCGCCCTGGCCGCCAGCAATTTCCCGGCCGATCCGAAAAAGGGCCGCGCCGAGGTCCAGACCGGCACCGGCACCGGTAGCTTCCGCATCGCGGGCTACACGGACGCCACGCAGGATCCCGGTGTACACCGACGTGGCGATCCCGGTGGTGTCCGGGCACCTGTACCTGGGCGCGAAGCGCAAGGTGAAGGTGATCGCCGCGAGCAAGGGCAGGCTGAAGGTTCAGCAGAGTCTGAAGACACCCATCCAGCAGACGTTCACGACCTGGGCCTCGTGCAGTGCGCTGACCCTGACGACAACTACGCCGCCGGGGTGGAACGTGCCAGGACACGCGCGCGGCTACGTCGTCAAGAAGGACCAGATCACGCTCTACGACGACTGGCACCCTGACCGGAGCGAGGTCACCGCACTGAACCGCGCGCCGGGCAGCAACGGCATCCTGCTTCTGGAGCGACAAGCGCCGCGGCAGCTTACGTCCACGTCGAGTACCACGGCGCGATCACGATCAACGCCTGGGCGCGCGCGCGCGACCTGAAAGCCCTGCCGCCCGGCGAGACGATGGACGAGCTGGCTGGACCGGTGACCAAGTCCAACCCGCCTCGGCTGCAGCTGCAGAGCAATCCCCAGGTCGTCAAGACCACCAAGGAGATCCCGCTGCGCATCGAAGCCAAGGACGACGGCAAGGTGATCGGCGTGATCGAGAAGAACACCGAGACGTACGTCATCGACACGGTAGCCGGCTGGGCCAACGTGCTGCCCAAGTCGCTGAACATCGCGCCCACAGCGGCTACCAGTTCTGGGTGAAAGCGAGCGATCTCGGGCTGTAGCGCGGCGCGAAGCCCGCTGGTTGTAGTGGGCGAGGGCCGCGCGTAGGCTGCCGCGCATGCGACGTGCACTCTTCGCGATCCTGCTGCTCGCCGTCGGCTGCGGTTCCGGCGCGCAGCCGGGCGCGGGCACCAGCACCGGCGGCACATCTGCAGGTGGCAGCTCATCGGGCGGCACGTCGGGCAGCTCATCGGGCGGCACGTCGGGCAGCTCCTCGGGCGGCACAGCGGGCGGCTCCTCGGGCGGCACAGCAGGCAGCGGCGGCGCGGCAGGTGGCGCGGCCCCGATCGACGCGGGCCCCTCGCGCTGCACCGAGACCACCGCTCAGGTGAAGTGCGACGAGCGAGAGCTCGTGCTCGACATGGGACAGAACGGGGGAAAGCGCACGATCCACTACAACGTGCCGCTCGGCAGCGCGCCGGCGGCGGGCTGGCCCGTCGTGATCATGTTCCAGGGCGCGTACTACTCGGCCGCGCACACCTTCACCGGCAACCAGGGCGACCCGTGGGGCGGCTACTACCAGACCCTGGTCGTCAAGCGTCTGCTCGACGGCGGCTACGCCGTGCTTGCGCCCGAAGCCAACCAGAACGGCGCCGGCTACTGGGACACGAACATCGCGCCCTACACCAGCGACTGGCAGAGCGCGCCGGACAACGCCTACATGCTCGCCATCTTCCAGGCCATCACAGGCGGGAAGTTCGGCCCGCTCGACGACAAGGAAATGTACGCCGCGGGGCTGTCAAGCGGCGGCTACATGACGAGCCGCATGGCCGTCAGCTACGCGGGGCGCTTCCGCGCGCTCGCCATCGAGTCGGCTTCGTACGCGACGTGTCTGGCGTCGCAGTGCTCGGTGCCCGATCCGCTGCCGTCGGATCATCCGCCCACGCTGTTTTTGCATGGCGGCGCCGACCAGATCGTCCCCATCTCGACCATGAAGCTATACAAGGCGCAGCTCGACAAGCAGGGCATCGAGACGAAGGCCGTGATCGACGACAACGCCGACCACGGCTGGATCGCCGCGGCGCCGGACGAGGTGCCAGCGTGGTTTGTCGCCCATCCGTAGGCGCGGCGCGCTGCATTTTGCGGCGCCGGGGCGCGTGGTAGCTTCGCGCCGTGCCGGTCGACAACGACATCATCCGCGCCGCGCTCGCGCACCCGCTCGAGGGCACCGACTTTCCCTCGCTCGGCAAGCGCTACGGCGGCAAGGTCCGCGACAACTACACGACGCCCGATGGGCGTCGCTACATCATCGTGAGCGATCGCATCAGCGCGTTCGATCGCGTGCTCGGCACGCTGCCGCTCAAGGGGCAGCTCTTGAACCACGTGGCAGCGTGGTGGTTCGAGCACACGTTGGACATCGCGCCGAACCACCTCATCGAGGTGCCGGATCCGAACGTGATGCTCGTCCGCGAGTGCACGCCGCTGCCGGTCGAGATGGTGGTGCGCGCGTATCTGACGGGCACCACGTCCACCAGCATCTGGGTGCACTACGAGCGCGGCGAGCGTGAGTTCTGCGGGCACAAGCTGCCCGAGGGCCTGAAGAAGCACCAGAAGCTGCCCGCACCGATCCTCACGCCCAGCACCAAGGCGGCCAAGGGCGGGCACGATATCTCTGCCTCGCGCGAGCAGATCCTGGCTCTCACGCACATGGCCGAAGAGGACTTCGACCGCGCTGGCGAGCTGGCCATGGCGCTGTTTTCCGAGGGGCAACGCATCTGCGCCGAGCGCGGGCTGATCCTGGTCGACACCAAGTACGAGCTCGGCAAGACGCCGGACGGCGAGATCGTGCTGATCGACGAGATCCACACGCCCGACTCGTCACGCTTCTGGTACTCCGCCACGTACGACGAGCGCTTCGCCGCCGGGGAAGATCCGGAGAGCTTCGACAAGGAGTACGTGCGGCGCTTCCTCGCCAAGCAGGGCTTCCGCGGCGACGGCGCCATCCCGCACATCCCCGACGACGTGCGCGTCGAGGCGACGCGCCGCTACATCGAGGCCATCGAGCAGATCACCGGCGCGCCGTTCCAGCCGAACCTGGACGAGCCGATCGCGCGGATCCGGAAGAACCTGGGGATCGCGTAGGCGCCTGGAACGCGCTCGAGCGCGAGGCCGCCGCCTCGCCGTCCTACTGCACGACTGTCGTGCAGCCGATGACCACGTCCGTCTTGCCCTTGGTATTCGAGATCAGGTCGCAGGCCGCCGGACACAGGACGATGTGCGTCTGGGTTCTGCGGGTCGTCGTAGTACCACTTCTTGTCGCCCTGGCAGCCGGACTCGTCGCCGGACTGGTCTGCGGGAGGATCTGCTGCTGGCCGCCGTCCGGGCGTGAACGCGACGTTGACGCTGCCGGGGTCGGGCGTGCCGCTCTTGGGCTGCGGGATCTTCAGGATGCAGCCGACCGAGCCGCGGATCTGGTTGAGCGCGTCGAGGAACTGCTGGCCGGGATTGCTCGCGGTGTCGACAATCAGCGCCTTGGTCGTGCCGCCGCTGGCCGCGATCTGGTTGAGGCTGGTCAGGCTGCTGCCGACACCGATCACGAACGTCTTGACCGACGGCTTGTTGTCGTAGCCCTGCTTCGCACGCGCGGCCACCGTGGCAACGCTGTTCGGGTTGCAGTTGTTCGGCTCGCCGTCGGTCGCCAGCACCACGATGGTGATGTCATCGGGATGCGCGCCGGCCCACTGCTCCGAGTACTCGAGCGCGCCGTGCAGGGCCGCGTCGGTCGGCGTCGAGTCGCCGTTTGCAGCTCTGCCCGGCGATGGCGGAGTTGATCGCCGTCGCAACACCGGGAAGCGGCGCGATGCCCACCACGGGCTTCGCGTAGTCCGTGTCGACGCAGGAGTCGTTCGGCATCAGCGAGCCGCTGCACTGGTTGAAGCCCGGGATGCACTCGTAGACGCCGCACGCCAGACTGCCGGCGGAGCAGGCGCCGGAGGGCGGCGGCGTCGCCGGCTTGGTCGGGAAGAAGCCGATGCCCATGCCGAGGCCGCTCAGCCCCGGCAGGTTCACGAAGTTGCCGAGCGCGCCGGTCACCGCCGACCACTTGCCGTTGTCCTGCATCGACCCGGAGCGATCGAGCATCACGAACATGTCGAGCGGCAGCAGCTCGCCGGTGTACGTGTCCTTGGCGCAGCCCTGCAGAGCCCCGAGTCCGCCGTTCGGGTTGATGCCGCCGTCGCCGGTGCCGGCACCGAAGCCGCCGGTTCCGTTGCCGCCCGTTCCGGTGCCGCCGCGTACCGTTGCCGACCTGTGTTGGTCCCCGTCGCGCTACTGCACGCCGACGCGCACACGAAAAGAACAGAAGCTAGAGCCCCAAGCACACCCAAGCTGCGTCGCATCGATACTCCCTCGCGCTCACGGCAAGACGGCGCGAATGCCGCAAGCCTCTCCCCCATAGCACAAACCGGGCTTCCGGACACCCGGTCGGAGACGCAAGTGGCGGTTTCCGTGGACGGATCGGCGCTTGAAGGGAAAGCGCGCACGACGCGTTGCGGCATGCCCTGGCGCTCCATGACGGTTGTCGAGCGCGGCCAGCGGCGGGGCTGGTCGAGCCGCGACAACAGCGGTATTCGACTCGTCCCAATTCGACCCGAGGAGGCAAAGCAGATGTCGCATCCGCCCGTCTACATCGTCAGCGCTACGCGCACCCCGATCGGCTCCTATCTCGGCGCGCTGTCGTCGCTGCCCGCGCCCCGCCTCGGCGCGACCGCTATCAAGGCCGCCATCGAGCGCGCCAAGCTGAAGCCCGAACAGATCGAGGAAGTGTTCATGGGCAACGTGCTGTCGGCCGGCATCGGCCAGGCGCCGGCGCGCCAGGCCGCCATCTTCGCCGACGTACCGAACAGCGTGCCCGCCACGACCGTCAGCAAGGTGTGCGGCTCCGGCCTGCAGTCGGTCATCCTCGGCACCAAGAGCGTGCTGCTCGGCGATGCGGACCTGGTCATCGCGGGCGGCATGGAGTCGATGTCGAACGTGCCCTACTACCTGCAGAAGGCGCGCACCGGCTACCGCATGGGCGACGGCAAACTCGTCGACGGCATGATCTACGACGGCCTGTGGGACCCCTACAGCGACTTCCACATGGGTAACGCGGGCGAGCTGTGCTCGACCGAGTTCAAGTTCACGCGCGAGATGCAGGACGACTTCGCGCGCGAGAGCTATCGCCGCGCGCTCTCCGCGACCAAGGAAGGGCTGTTCAAGTCCGAAATCGTCGAGGTCGCCGTTCCGCAACGCAAGGGCGACCCGGTCATGGTGGCCGAGGACGAGGAGCCGGGCCGCGGCAACCCGGAGAAGTTCGACAAGCTCCGCCCCGCATTCAAGAAGGACGGCACCATCACCGCTGCCAACGCCTCCAGCATCAACGACGGCGCCTCGGCGCTGGTGCTCGCGAGCGAGAAGGCCGTACGCGAGCATGGGCTCGAGCCGCTGGCGCGCATCGTCGGCTACGGCGGCGCCGCGCAGGCGCCGGAGTGGTTCACGACCGCGCCGGCCAAGGCCATCGAGAACACGCTGCCGAAGCTCGGAATGAAGGTCGACGACATCGATCTGTGGGAGATCAACGAGGCGTTTTCCTGCGTCACGATGGCGACCAACAAGCTCAGCGGCATCGATCCGGCCAAGGTCAACGTGCGCGGCGGCGCGGTCGCCCTGGGTCATCCCATCGGCGCGAGCGGCGCACGCATCCTGACCACGCTGCTGTTCGCGATGCGCGACCAGAAGGCCAAGCGCGGCCTGGCCACGCTGTGCATCGGCGGCGGCGAAGCCGTCGCGGTGGTCGTCGAACGCGACTAGGCCGAGGAGGGACGACGGAGCCAAGTCGCACCCGCGCGCCCGCCCAGCGGCGCCTGCTCGCAACTCGGCTCCGCCCCTCGCCGCGGCACCGCGCTCACTACCAGCGCCGACTCATCGGCTCGTTGCCGACAGCCCGGACCGGCACGTACGCCGGATCCCACATCACCTTGCGCACGACGTCCTCGACCTCCTCGGGGGCGAAGCGACGACCGAGGTCGTTTTCGCTGGCGTAGCGCACCACGGCGCTGGCGATGGCGAAGCTGACTTTGCGCAGGTCGCCCTGATCCGGGTAGATGGCGCCGACCGCGAGCCGCTCCGGGCTCACCTGCTCGGCGAGCGTCGCGGACGCGATGTGGAACATCTCTGTCGCGACCTCGCGCGCTTCGGCAATCGCGGCGCCCAGGCCCACCCCCGGGAAGATGAACACGTTGTTCGCCTGCCCGATCACGTGCCGCTGACCGTTGAAATCCACGTCGTCGAACGGGCTGCCGGTCGCGACAATAGCGCGCCCGTTGCTCCAGCTGATCGCCTGCTCCGGCGTGCACTCGGCCTTGCTCGTGGGGTTGCTGAGCGGCAGCACGATGGGCCGTTCCACGTTCGCGGCCATGGCCTCGATCATCTCGCGCGTGAACGTGTTGGCGCGCGCCGTGGCGCCCACCAGCACCGTCGGCTTGACCGCTTTGATCACGTCGACCATCGAAGCGTCGGGGCCGATGCCGTACTCGGCCATGACCGCGCGCGGCAGCGACAGCTCGCGCTTGTGCGGCGCCTTGTACTCGCGGCCTTCGTGCAGGAGCCCCTGGCTGTCGAAGGCGATCAGGGCGCGGCGGATAGCGCCCTCGTCGGCGCCGTCCGCGCGCATGGAGAGCGCGCACAGCCGCGCGATGCCCGTGCACGCCGCGCCCGCGCCGATGAACAGCACGCGCTGGTCGGCCATGCGCTGCTGGGTGATGCGCAGGGCCGCCAGGATGCCCGCCAGCGTGACGCTCGCGGTGCCCTGGATGTCGTCGTTGAACGAGGGCAGTCGCCGCCGGTAGCGCTCCAGCAGCACGAACGCCCGGTCCTTGTGGAAGTCCTCCCACTGCAGGATGGCGCGCGGATACACCTCGCGCACCGCGCGCACGAAGGCTTCGATGAACTCGTCGTACTCGCGCCCGCGCAGCCGCTTCTTCGGATAGCCGAGGTAGAGCGGGTCGCCCAGCAACTCCGGGTTGTCGGTGCCCACGTCCAGACTGATGGGCAGGCACTTCGACGGGTGGATGCCGGCGCCCGCGACGTACAGCGCCAGCTTGCCGATGGGGATGCCCATACCGCCGCAACCCTGATCGCCGAGCCCGAGGATGCGCTCGTTGTCCGTCGCGACGATCAGTCGGATGTCGTGATACGGCGAGTTCCTGAGCACGCTCTGGATGTCGTCCACGTCGTCCGGCGTGATCCACAGTCCGCGCGCCGTACGGTAGATGTGGCTGAACTTCTGGCACGCCTCGCCGACGGTCGGCGTGTAGACGATGGGCATCAGCTCGGCGACGTGGTCGACCAGCACGCGGTAGAACAGCACCTCGTTGCGATCGTGCAGCGCGGCCAGGCCGATGTATTTCTCGAGCGCGCTTTCCTTGGCGCGCGTCTGGCCGATGGCCGCCTGCGCCTGCTCTTCCAGCGAGGTCACGCGATACGGCATCATGCCGCGCACGCGCAGGTGATCGCGCTGCGCGCGATCGAAGGCCGTGCCCTGGTTGGTGGACGGGTTGTGCAGCAGCCAGGCCCCGGCCTTGCGGGTCTCGATCACCTTGGCACCGTGCAGATCCTTCAGCGAGTCGGACATGGGTCCGAATCTAGGGCCTGCGGCGCGGCGCCCGTCAACGCCCGCTGACGGCAGTCATCCATCGGGCCCGCGCAGAGCGCCGCGCCGACGCTCGGTGCGTGACGCCGCTCAACCGAGAAGCTCGCGGCGCACGATTTCCGCGCCGCGCACCATCGACTGGAGCTTCCCGAACGCCACCTGCCGCGGCAGGCACTTCATGCCGCAATCGGGTGCGAGCCACAGTCGCTCGGGCGGCAGCACCTCGAGTGCGCGGCGGATGCGACCCGCAACAATTTCCGCCGCGCAGCTCGATCGGGCGCTCCCGCCGGATCAGGTCCGGCGATGCGCGGCACCGGGTTCGGGTGGCCGGTGCGGTCCAACGCGGTACCGTGGTTCTTGGTGTCGATACCCGAGAGCGCGGTCGCGAAGCGGTTCGAGTAGCTCTCACGACGGATCTCTCCGTCGGTGATGATGTCGACGCCCGCGCGCTCCATGTCGCGGATCGCCGCCAGCGTGGCGGCGTCCTGCGCTTCTTCCAGCTGCTCCTCGGGGATCTTCCAGATCTCGCGGGCGCGCACCCGGGGCGGCAGGCGGCTCTTCAGATTCTTGCGATCCACCAGCCAGTCGGGCTGGACGTAGCTGCCGACAACCGTCGTGGGAAGAAGCGAAGCCATGTCCATGTCGATAGCATGGGATCGGCTACACTACCGGCGTGCCGCGTCCGGATCCCATAGCGCCAGGCGTCGAGGGCTTTGCCGCCCGCACTCCGACATTGCCGCCGGCCACACATACCAACAGCTACGCTCTCGGAACGCGCGAGCTCGTGCTGGTGGAGCCGGCGACGCCCTACGAAGACGAACAGCGCGCCTGGCTCGAGTGGGCGCGCGCGCTGGTGTCGCAGGGCCGGGAGCTCTGCGCTGTGTTCGTGACGCACCACCACGTCGACCACGTCGGCGGCGCTGCCCTGTTGTCCCGCGAGCTCGGCGTGCCGCTCTGGGGCCACGCGCTGACAGCCGAGCGACTGCCGAAGCTTCAGTTCCAGCGGCTGCTAGCCGACGGCGAGACAATCACCCTGGAGGGCCCCGAGCCGCAGCGCTGGGAAGTGCTGCACACGCCGGGGCATGCGCCCGGCCACTTGTGCCTGCTGGAACGTCAGAGCGGCAACCTGGTGGTCGGCGACATGGTGGCCAGCGAGGGCACGATCCTGATCGAGCCGAACGACGGCAACATGGCCGTGTACCTCGCAGAGCTCGAGCGGCTCGCCGGGCTCGGCGCGCGGCGCGCGCTGCCCGCCCACGGCGCGCCCATCGAGCAGCCCGAAGCGCTGTTCCGCTTCTACATCGCGCATCGGCTGGAGCGCGAAGGCAAGGTGCTCGACGCGCTCAGCACAGCCGGCCCCGGAGGTGCTACACCGGCAGACCTCGTGCCGACCGCCTACAGCGACACACCCAAGCAGGCCTGGCCGTTCGCCGTATTGAGCCTCACGGCCCACCTGGAAAAGCTCGTCCATGACGGCGCGGCGAAGCGCGACGGCGAAAGGTACTTTCCTGCATGAAAGGCAGCACCGACGCCGGATTCGAGCGGGGCTTCGTGGCGATGCGCTACGCGCTCGGACAGCGCGACGAAGCGCTGCTCGAGCCGCTGGGCGAGCCGTCGCTGTCTGCGCGCGCCCTCGCCCAGGCGCTCTCGCACGCCGATCGCAGTGCGCGCGCCCAGGTGCTCGCGGCCGAGCTCGGGCGCCTCGTCCAAGCACTCGACGAGCGGAGGCTCCGGTGACGCTGGCCCGGGGCCGGGTGATTCCGGCGAGCGAGCTGGGCGGGACCGAGCCGGTCCGGGGCGAGCGCCGCGGGCTGCCGCGCGGGCGCGTCGAGCCGCGCGAGGTCGTCGACGCCGCCGAGCGCGCAAGCGGCATCGTGGCCGCCGCCGAAGAGCAGGCCGCTGCCATTGTCGAGCAGGCCAGGAGCGAGGCGGCCCAGGTGCGGCTGCGCGCCGAGGAAGAGGGCCGAGCCGAGGCCGCCGCGGAGGTCGCCGCCAAGGCGCTGGCGCTGGCCGACCACGAAGCGAGGGCCGACGAGCGGCAGCTCGACCGAGCGGTCGATCTGGCCCGGATCCTGGCTGAACGCCTGCTGGGCGCGGAGCTGGAGCTCGATCCCGGCCGTGTGGTCGCTCTGGCACAGCAGGCCCTGGGCGAGGCCCGCGGCGCGCGGCGCGTCACCATCGTCGCTCATCCGGAAGATGTCGCGGTGCTCGAACGCTCCTTGAACGGGCTTGGGCTCGACCCGGGCACCACACGGATCCAGGCTGATAGCTCACGCGCGCGCGGCAACCTGCGCCTCGAGACCGACATCGGCGTGCTGGACGCCGAGCTCGGCCCCCAGCTCGAGCGTCTCGCGCTCAAGCTCCGGCAGTCTCTCCAGGGATGATTTTCCACCCGCCCACCCACCCCCGCCGTAATCCTCCGCCGGGGGCTCGCCGCCCCCGGACCCTCGACGCGATTCGCTACGCTCTGCGCGGGCTCGCTATCGCTCGCCGGGTTTCTCACGAGCCCAGACACCGCACACCATGAGCTCCGATTCCGACTACGGCCGCTTCCCGCCGCCGCCGATGCCTCCGCCCGCTATCGCCGCGACTGCGGAAGCGCTGCCGGCCGAACCGGTCCGCGACAGCGAAGCCGAGCTCGTGCAGTTCAAGTGGTGGAAGAACGCCGTCCTGTTCGTGCTCACGGTGATCAGCGTCTTCTGGGTGGGCGCGGCCGTATGGGGCCTCGGGATGAAAGCGTGGGAGTTCGCGGTGCCGCTGCTCGCGATCCTGATCGCGCACGAGTCGGGGCACTACGTCGCCGCGCGCATCCACCGCGTGCCCGCGTCGTTGCCGTACTTCATCCCGCTGCCCATCCTCAATCCGTTCGGCACGCTGGGCGCGGTCATCCTCATGCCGGGGCGCATCCGCTCGCGCAACGCGCTGCTCGACATCGGCGCTGCCGGACCGCTCGCCGGCATGATCGTCGCGATACCGGTGATGCTCTACGGGCTGTCGCTGTCGACGATCGGCCCCGTCAGCGCGCACAACTACATCCAGGAAGGCCAGTGCATCCTGTACTGGGGGCTGAAGTACGCCGTTTTCGGCCACATCCCCGCCGGACAGGACGTGTACCTGCACCCGACGGCGCTCGCCGCGTGGGTCGGCTTCCTGGTCACGTTCCTGAACATGCTGCCGTTCGGCCAGCTCGACGGCGGACACGTCGCTTTCGCTCTCGCCGGCGATCGCCAGAACCGCGTCGCGCGCTGGATGCTGTACGTGCCGCTCGCGCTGGTCGTCTACAACTTCGCCAGGTACGCCTGGCCAGCAATCGCGCGGGGCTTTGCGCACGGCTTCGGCACGCTGGGCCTCGACGACTATCTCCCCGGCATCAGCTCGGTGGTCAACTGGCTCGTGCTGTTCGGGCTGCTGCTCTGGATGAAGCGCGCCTCCGGCTCGTCGCATCCGCCCGTCGACGACAACACGCTCTCCCCCTCGCGCCGCATCGTCGCCGCCGCGACGCTCATGCTGTTCATCCTGCTGTTCATGCCGTCGCCCTGGGTCTCGTTCTAGAACGCCACCCTCCACAACTCCGGCACGAACACGTCTGCCCCTGTCCGTTTTCCGGGTGGGTCCTGGCAGCCCCTCCACGGCAGAGACACGCAACACTCGCGCTGCGCGGTGCCGCTCGGCCTCATGGATGTGACGAGCGTCAGCCGCCAGAGCAACAAGCGCAGCGGAATTATCGGCTCCGAGCGGTGTTGCTTGAGCCTTCCATAGCGACCCCCCTAGACTGCTTGGCGAGCGGGCGGAATCTCCGGCCTGTCTCCAGCTTTCTCCGATTGGAGGTCGTCATGCATAGGCTCGCATGGGGGGCGTTTGCAGCGTTCGGGATCCTCGCCGCGGTAGGTTGCTCGTCAGGCTCGCCAGGCAAGCTCCCACCGACTGCCGTTTCGCATCAGGCGATCACCAACGGCAGTCCCGACACTACCCACCAGGGCGTCATGATGCTCGTCGACCAGACCCACGGTGCTGCGTGCAGCGGCAGCGTGGTCGCGGTCAAGGGCACGTACGGCTTCCTGCTCACCGCCGCCCACTGCGTGCTGGGCGAGCCGAACAAGGGTATTCCCGCGCCGACTGCCAGCGACCTGGTCGTGGTGCAGGGTAACGACGCGCAGACCAGCAACATCGTGTACCCGGTCGTCGATTTCAAGGCGAACCCCGGCTACGCGAGCTCGGGCAACAAGCTGTACGACTTCGCGATGGTGAAGTTCAACGGCGCCGGCAGCTCGACGCCGACGATGAAGATGCTCACCAGCTCGCTCGACAACCTCAAGGCGGGCAGCCCTGTCGAGTTCGTGGGCTACGGCATCACGTCATCCGGAAGCCAGAACAGCGGCACGCGCATGCACGTGAACAACACCCTGGCCGACACGGCTGCCGGCTACGCGGTGAGCGCGCTCACCGTCAGCTACAGCGAGGCCGGCGGCCTCGGCGGCCCATGCTCGGGCGACAGCGGTGGACCGGCGCTGTACACCGTAAACGGCACGCAATACGTCGCCGCCGTCACGTCCTACGGCGACCAGACCTGCACCCAGTTCGGCGTCAGCGGCCGCGTCTCGGCCGTAGTCGACAACTTCATCAACCCGTACATCAACGGCACCAGCGGCACGGGCACGCAGACTTGCGCCCAGTGCCAGCAGGCGTCCACCACCGGCGTCGGCGCCTGTTCGCAGGCGGTCACCGACTGCCAGAACAACGCCGACTGCAAGGCGTTGGTGACCTGCTTCAACAACTGCGCGCAGAGCGACCAGACCTGCATCAACAACTGCGCCACCCAGCATTCCGCCGGCACGACGCTGTACCAGAAGATCGGCGACTGCGTGTGCACCACGGCATGCAAGACGGAGTGCGCTTCGGATCCATCCTGCCAGGGTTCGCAGTGCGGCTTCAGCTTCAGCGATGCCACCTGCAGCCAGTGCATGAACAACAGCTGCTGCACCGAGCAGCAGAACTGCAAGGCCGACTCGGCCTGCAGCACCTGCGTCACCTCCAGCAGTCCGCCGGCCAGCTGCAGCTCGAACGCCAACGAGACGGCGCTCATGCAGTGCTATACCGGCAAGTGCGCGCAGCAGTGCGGGATGAAGTGCGGCTTCTCGTCGGCCAACGCGACCTGCCAGACCTGCTTCGAGAACAGCTGCTGCAGCGAGGCAACGGCATGCTCGAAGGACGCGACCTGCACGGCGTGCGTCACCTCGAGCAACCCGGACCCGAGCTGCAGCTCGAATGCGCTGGCTCAGGCCTTCACTTCCTGCGTCTCGAACAACTGCAGCTCGCAGTGCGGCGGCAGCACCGGCGTCGGCGGCGCGGGTGGTGCAACCGCCACAGGCGGCGCGGCCGGCACGGCGGGTAGCAGCGCAGGCGGCGCGACCGCAACGGGCGGCAGCGGCGGCGCTGCCGGCTTCGGCGCGGGCGGCACGGGCAACAGCACCGGCGGCTCGAACAACTACGGCACCGGCGCGACCGGCAATGGCTCGTTCAGTGCGCAGAGCAGCTGCAGCTGCCAGACTCCGGGCAGACACGCCCCCGGCGCTCCGGCCGCGCTGCTGCTCGGTCTCGGCGGCCTGCTGCTGCTCCGGCGGCGCGAAGGCGACGAGAGCTAGGCCACGCGGCGCGCGCGGCTGGCGTCATGCCGGCCGCGCGCGACTGGCCGCGCCTGATTTAGGGCGCGAACTTCTTCTTCAGCGCTTCGCACACTTCCGGCGGCGCATAGCGACTGGCGTCGCCGCCGTGGCTGGCGATCTCGCGGACGAGCGAAGCGGAGATGAAGCCGTAGTTCGCGCGGGTGGGAAGGAACACCGTGTCGATCTCCGGGCGCAGGTCGGCATTGGCGTGCGCGATCTGCAGCTCGTACTCGAAGTCCGTGCCGGCGCGCAGGCCGCGCACGATGACCCGCGCGTTGACCTCGTTGCCGAAGTCGACGAGCAGGCCCCCGAAGGACTGCACCGTCACGTTCTCGTAGGGAGCGCAGAGCTTTTCCAGCAATGCGATCCGCTCGTCGAACGTGAACAGCGGACTGCGGGTCGGGTGCCGTCCCAGCGCGACGATGACGCGCGGAAAAAGGCGCGAAGAACGGTCCACTAGATCGAGGTGGCCGTAGGTCGGAGGATCGAAGCTCCCCGCGTAGATGGCTGGCTGGTCGCCGCTCATGACACCAGCAGCTTAGCCAATCCGGGGGCTCACCCCAAACCCTGCCGGAGGTTACTTGCGGTTGGAGGACGGGCCGCCGTGGTGCTTGCGGTGCGGCGCGTTGCCCGCAGGAGGCGGCGACAACGTGGGCGCCTGGAGCTCGGGAGCCGGAGGCTGCTCCCCACCGGGCAGACCCTCGCCCGGTGCCTTCCCGCCGGGCAGGGCTTCCCGGGGCGGCGGCTGGGCCGACGGCGGAGTCAGCTGCAGCTGCCCACTCGACGGCGGAGTCCTGGCACCGCCGATGGCGGAGACGTTGTTGTCCTCCAGCCACATGGTGCGGCCGCCGTCCACGAGCGTGACGCGGAACGCGGCCAGCAGCCCCGACCCGATCAGCCCGTCGAGGTGGACCCCCAGGCCGTCTTCCAGCTGCTTCACCGGCGCGCCGTACACCGCCGGGATGCTGGGAACCTGGAACGCTCCCACCTTGAGCACCGGCAGCACGCCGTGCCGCAGGTCGCCGCCGCCACTGGGGACCGGCTTCAGCGTCGAGAGCGCGACGCCCGCCTTCTTCCAGCCGCTCTTGTCGAGCGCGATGGGGAACGTCATCGACGTGTCGATGAGCAGAGAACCCAGCTTGGGCGTCTCGCCCTGACCGAAACCGCCGCGCATCACCATGCCGCCGCCGCGGACATAGACCAGCTTCACCGTTGTCGCGTGCGGCGGGGGCGGCGGCTCGAAGCTACGCACCACGAACTGGCTGCCCGCGAAGTCGAAGGTGCAGTTCAGGTGCCGGAGCAGGTTGACGCCGATCAGCATCTTGATCGGCGCGTTCAGCTGCCGGGAAATGCCGCTCAGATCCTTGGGCAGCGCCGGAACGTCCTTGACCTCGATGCTGCTGCTGCTGCCGAAGCGGAGCGAGACCCAGGACGGCTCGCCGCTACCTCCGCTGCTGTCGATGTAGGCCTCCGCCGTGCCGGTCGCGATCAGTCCCAGGCCCGGCTCGCCGTTGATCTCGAGCGGGACCACCAGCGACGTCGATGCGACCTGCGGCATCTCGGTGACGGCGACGAGCCCGCCGCTCATCGTGAACGGCTTGCGACCCGTACCAAGGCGCGCAAGCTTCGCCACCTGCTGCGCCCAGGGGTCGTGCACGTCCGGATCGGCCAGCAACGCGTCGAGCTCGTCGGCAGCGGCGTCCAGCTTGCCGGAGTACCACAGCGCGCGGCCGCGGATGCTGCGCGCATCGTCGCTGTCCAGGCCCTTGAGCAGCTGGATAGCGCGGTCGTAGTCGAGCTGGGCGAGCGCCACCCGGGCAGCCAGGATGCGGATCTTCGAGCGGTGCGGGTCGATACGCAGCGCGTTGTCGACTGCGTGCTCGGCGTCGTCGATGTCGACGCGGTGGTAGCTCGCGTCGGCACGGTCGAACCATTTCTTCGCCATCGGCGGCCAGCTCGCCCGTCCCGGTCCCGTTGCGCCGCAAGCGCCGAGGGAGAGAAGCAGGGCTGCCGGTGCCGCCAGCAGCAGAGCGCGGGAAGCGCGGCCAGCGCGCGGCTTGGAAGACAGCATTTCCATCAATGGAGGCCTCGTGTCGCCCGGAAGCTGCTCGGCCACACCCGCCAGGCGAAGTGGCAGGCGTGACGGCGTTCCGCCGCGACGCGGCAGGGGATAGCCCATTGTCGCCGTCGGGTCGAGAGCCACGCGGCAGCGCCACTCGATGAACCCACCGAGCCCCCGTTCTGGCGGGCAGAACCCCCTGGGATCGCACTGGAACCCGGCTGGCACGCAACCTGCCGGCTGCGTGCTAGACTTTCTCTTCGTGGAGCAGTCCGCCAGCGTATCGAGGCCCCGATACCCGGAGCGAAAAGACGTGCTGACGCTCCCGGTGCTGCTTCTGAACCGGTTCTTCGCACCGCTCTGTCTGACCACTGCGCGACGCGCGGTCGTGCTGCTGTACGGCGGCGCGGCTCTGGCGCTCGACGAGCTCGGCGAATCGCACGACTTCGGGGCCTGGCGCGAGCTGCCGGTGCGTGAGGTGGACGACCGGCTACCCCTGGTCGGCGGGGAGCTCAGGATCCCGCGGGTGCTGCACCTGCTGCGCTACGACCGCTCGCCTCGCCTGGCCGTCCGTTTGACGCGGCGCAATCTGATGCTGCGCGACGACCACCAGTGCCAGTACTGCGGACGCCGGCCCGGCCTGCGCGACCTGAACGTCGACCACGTACTGCCCCGCTCCCGAGGCGGCGCCGACAGCTGGGAAAATCTCGTGGTTTCCTGCCGGACCTGCAACCTCAAGAAGGGGCGCCGCACCCCCGAGGAAGCGGGGATGCGCCTGCTCAGGACGCCCTACAAGCCGCGCTGGTCGACCACTGCCCACATCCTGATGGCGACCCGGGAGCCGTTCATGGAGTGGCAGCCGTTCCTCAAGGCCGGCTAGCGGGCACACCTGCGTCCAAGCGCAGATCGGCGGGGATCCGGCGTAGGGCTGGAGTAGTATGCGGGCCATGAAGGTCTGCACCTACACCAACCTCGGCGCGGCCAGCGCCCTGTTCCTGGTCCTCGGATTTCGCCGCCTGCGCCGGCAACAAACCCGCGCCCGCTACTGCACCGTCGGCGGAACCGGCTGCGGCACCCGCTGAGTCCGCCAGTGCGGCTCCCGCCGACTCGGCGCCCGCGCCGGCCGACAGTGCAGCGCCCGACGAGGGAGCCGACGACAGCGCCGGGGATGATTCGGCGCCCGCACCGGACAAGGGCAAGACCAAGGAAACCCGCACTACGCAGGTCATCGCGCAGGTCATCAAGGACAATCGCAAGGCCTTCCGGGCCTGCTACGACAACGCCCACAAGAAGCTGCCGAAGCTTCAGGGGAACATGACGCTGCACTTCGTCCTCGACCCCGAGGGCAAGGTGAAGAGCGCCAAGCTCAACATCGAGCGCAGCGACATCAAGGCGCCCCTGGCCGTCGACTGCGCCATCAAGGAACTGAAGAAGCTCAAGTTTCCGCCGTCGTCGCGCGGCATGCGCTCGGAAGTGAACTACCCGTTCAACTTCAAGTCGCACTGAGACTGAGCCGCACCGACAACCCATGCTTCCGGGGCAATCCCGCGCTATGACGGGACAACGCCCCCGCTGGCATGCGCGCTGCACAAGCCAGGCCGACGATGCGGAAAAGACCGCTCGAACCCCTCCTCCTGAAGCTGGCCGACTACCAGATCCGGCGGCCGTGGCTCGTCGTGCTGGCGGTCATTCTGTCCTTGATTCCGGCAGCTTGGGGGACCGCGCACCTGGCGCTGAAGACCGGGTTCAGCGAGCTTCTGCCCGACTCGAAGCCAAGTGTCGTCGAAATGCGACGCGTGAACAAACGGCTCAAGGGCATGTCCACGCTGACCGTGGTGGCCGAGGGGCGCGACAAGAAGTCGCTCGAGCGCTTCGTCGACGAGATGACGCCGCGGCTGCGCAAACTGGGGCCACAGTACGTCGCCAGCGTCGACGACGGCAACCGCGCGGTGCAGGCCTTCTTCAAGAAGTACAAGTACCTGTACGCCAGCGTCGACGACATCAAGAAGCTCCGCGACGACGTCGTCGCCCGCTACGACTACGAGGTCGGCAAGAAGTCCGGCATGGACCTCGGGCTGGGCGATGCCGCCGAGCCACCCGAGATCACGGCGTCATCGCTGAAGAAGCGCTTCCAGAAGAAGGTCGACGAAGCCAAGAAAGAAGCCCGGGGCATCGACGGCTACTACATCGGCGAAAACGGTCACCTGGCCGCGATCCTGGTGCGCACCCCGCTCGGCAGCGGCAGCCAGAAAGCGTTCGAGCTCGAGGACAAGGTCCGCGAGCTGGTCAAACAGATCCATCCACAAAGCTGGGATCCGTCGCTGAAGGTCGAGTTTACCGGCAATCTGATCACGAGCGCCGAGGAACACCGCGCGGTGACCAGCGACCTGGCTCACGTCGGCATCTGGGGTGTCGGCCTGATCCTGGGCGTGGTGTTCCTGTTCTTCCTCAGGGTGCGGACGCTCCTGTCGATGACGTTCACCATCGCCACGGGCTGTCTGTGGTCGTTCGGGATGGCGTATCTGACCGTCGGCTACCTGAACATGGCGACGGGCTTCCTCGTCAGCATCATCGCAGGCAACGGCATCAATTTCGGAATCATCTTCATGGCGCGCTACATCGAGGCGCGACGCGACGAGAAGCTGAAAGTCCCCGATGCGATCCGCGAGACGCACCGCGACACGCACACCGCGACGCTGGCTGCCGCAGGCGCTGCGATGATCGCCTACGGTTCGCTGGCGGTCACCGACTTCCGGGGCTTCAAGCACTTCGGCATCATCGGCGGTGCGGGCATGCTGCTGTGCTGGGTGGCGACCTACGTGCTGTTGCCCGCCATCCTGGTGATCAGCGAACGCTGGTCGCCGATGTTCGAGGGCGGACCGGCGTGGCGCGCCCGGCTCAAGGGCATCTACGGCTACCCCTTCGCGTACGCGGCCCGTCGCTTTCCGCGCGCCATCGCCGTGGCCGGGCTGGCGCTGGGCGCGGTCTCCGTGGTGCTCTCGGCGCGCTACTTCCTGCACGATCCGATGGAGTACGACCTCCGGAACGTGCGCAACGACCACCGCTCGCCGACCTCGGCGGGGCGGCTGTCGATACGCGTCGACAAGATCGTCGGCCGGCTCGGACAGGACGGGCGCGCCATCCTCACCGACCGGCTCGACCAGGTCAAACCGCTGATCAAGGTGCTCGACGAGCGCCGGGCCGCCGCGCCAGAAAAGAAGAAGCCGTTCAAGAGGGTGGTCAGCATCTACAGCCTGATCCCCAACCACCAGCAGCAAAAGCTGGCGATGCTGCGCACGATTCGCGACCGCATGGATCGCGCGCGAAAGCACGGTTTCATCAAGGACGCCGACTGGGCCAAGCTGCAGAAGCAACTCCCTGCCAAGCTCTCGGCGCTTTCCATCAAGGATCTTCCCAATCAGGTGGCGCGCCCGTTCGAGGAAGCCGACGGCACGCGCGGCCGCATTGTCTACATCGTTCCCTCGGACGGACGCAGCGTCTACGACGCGCACTACCTGATGGAGTGGGCCAACAGTTTCCGCAAGGTCACGTTGCCGAACGGCGACGTGATCCGCGGCACGGGCGACCCGGTTATCTTCTCCGACATGCTGATCAGCATCGGCCAGGACGCACCGAAGGCGATCTTTTTGAGCCTATTGGGAACCATCCTGGTGGTGCTGATCGCATTCCGCGGGCGCGCGGCGGGATGGCTGGCCCTGGGGACGCTGCTGCTCGGCCTGTCGTGGCTGGTGGCGTTCCTGGCGATACGCGACATCAAGCTGAATTTCCTCAATTTTGTCGCGTTACCCATCAGCATCGGAGTGGGCGCGGACTACGTCGTCAACGTGATGAAGCGAAGACAGCTGGAAGGCGACTCGCAGCTGTATCGCGTGTTCGTCGAGACGGGCGGCGCGGTCGTGCTTTGCTCGCTGACCACCACGCTCGGCTACATTGCGCTCACGCTGTCCATCAACGGAGCGGTCCGGAGCTTTGGACTAGCGGGCGCGGTCGGCGAGGTCACCACCTTGATGGCCGCCATGCTCGTGCTGCCGGCGCTCTTGTTCTGGCGCGCCAAGCGGAGGCGCGTGCCGATCGCGACGCTCCCCGACGGCGTCGTCCCCGACTCGTTCCGCCCGCACCGGCACGCGGCGACCGCGCCGGACGGCGAGTAGCATGGCCGACGTCCCGCCCACGGCACACCCCGCCGGCGCGTCGCTGCCGCCCGGAGACCCGTACAGCGTTCTGCTCAGTGGAACGCGCTCTCTGCGCCGTGACGAGCGCGCCGCGCGCGACGCTTGGTTCCAGACGCTGACCGTCGACGGCAAGGAGGAGATCCTCTTCGAGCTCGAGGTGCTGCTGAAGGCGAGCGCGTGTTTCGCCAATCCGCGCAACCATCCCGGGCCGCCGCGCCGCACGCCCGTGGTTGCACAGGACTTCCGCGAGATGACGCTGATCTTCCGCGACGGGATGCAGCGTGCGCTCTCACTGGGACGCCAGCTGCTCGGCCCGCGCGATCGCGCCTTCGTGTTCCACCGCTACCTCGAGACGATGCTGCCCGAGGACAACATGCGCGCCCAGCTGCTGCGCGAAGGCAACCGTCAGTCGACGCCGGAAGAGAGCCTGGTGGCGCTGCGCCATGGCCTGTCCAGTCTCGGCGAGGTGGTGGAAGGGGTGCTGCGTGCCCAGCGCGTGCCGTTCCGGTTGTTCTACGCGGTGCTGTCGACCGTGGAGCGTGAAGTCGGGCGCAACGCGTTCTTCAATCCGCTGACGGCGCTCGAGTTCCGCCCCGAGTTCGACCGCATCAAGTCCGGCCAGGTCCTCGATCTGATCCGCAGCGTTCCGGGCGACGAAGCCCATCGGCTCGTGGCACTGACGTTCCTTTCGCTGTTCCGCATGCTGCGCTACCTGCGTCTCTTGTCGCGAATTGCCGTGGAGTCGGGCGGCCGTCGTCGCCGCGCCGCGGGGCGCGCCTATCTCGTGCTGTCGGTGCTGCGCTCGGACGCGCGCGCTCTCAGCGACTACCTCAGACGCCGTTCCGGTACGCTGCTCGCGGAAAGCTTCGAGCGCGATCTGTTCCTGGTTCCGGCAAGCGGCCTCCGGGAGCGTTCGGCATCGCTGCGCGCGTCCGGTCACCGGCTCATCGCGATCAAAAGCGCGCTGGAAGGGATCGCCGGCAATCTGCGTCTGGAGATGCGGCGGGCGTTCCAGCACGACCTGCCGGCGCCCGACGCGGCGCCGAGCGATCACGAGTTCCGTGCTGCGCTGCAGACGACAGTCGGCAACCTGCGGCCAGCCCTGCGCAACGCGATCCTGTTTCTGGGCAAGGCACTTGGCGTCAGCCTCGAGGAGGGCGGCGTGTTCGACGACATCGCTGCACGGCGCGAGACGAGCGAGCGGCTGCGTCGCGACGTGTGGATGTTCGGACAGATTGTCCGCGCGTTCGCGACCAAGGCGCAGCATTCACCCAACGACGATCGCTGGAGCGCGCTGTACGGCTTCCAGTACGTCCGCGAGTTCCTCGCCTACTTCCGCGCCATGGGCTACCCGCTGTTGCGCAGCACGGACTACCCGCGCTTCGACGCCTTCATGGCGGCAATGGGCCGACTCAGGGACACGGACCTCGTCGACCCGTCACGCCTCGAGGACGCGATCGACGAGTGCGTCGCCTTCCACAGCTTCCTCCAGCAGCTCTTCGAGGACATCTCGAAGCGGGACGTGCTGGAAGGCGTGCCGTTCGATCGCCGGGCGGCGGCGGGAAGCCTGAGGCTGTATCTCGGCGACTAGCGCCACTGCCGCCAGCTCGGCTGAACCGACGCCCCGTCCCGTGGAGTAGTGCCGACTGCTCTCGCGGCGCACCGCGGGCAGACTCAAGCGAAAAGCAAGCGACAGACCGCCACAGCGTTCGTGGCGGAAAAGACTATCCGGACGAACGCCCGATGCGCTCTGTCCGGGCACGCGGACGGACAAGACCAGGGACAGGACGGTCCCGCCCGTCCGCGTGCCCGCGACCGAGACGGACGACCCGGCTCCCCTCTTTCATGCCCCGCACGCGAACGCGCGGAGACACGACCTCAGGTCCAACCCGGAATCGCCTCCGCCTCGGCAGCAGGGGTCGACCAGGCCTGCTGGCCTGGCCAGGTCCGGTGCTTGTGATGGCACCGGGCCCCCCTATTGCCAGGAGAGCGGGGGGGCGGGCCGTCTGACCTGTCCCGGTCCGGGCTCTTCAGCCCGTATCGGGGTCGGCCTCGGGCCTTCGCCCTCCTGCCCCACTGCTTCGGGCCTATCAGGCCTTCTTCGCGCGGGTCTTCCGCTTGGCGGCCTTCTTGGCGCGCTTGGCGGTCTTCTTGCGCTTCGCAGGTGCCTTCTTGGCAGCCTTCTTCGTGCGGCGCTTGGCCGTACGCTTCTTGGCAACCTTCGGCGCCTTCTTGGCAGCGGGCTTGCGGGCGGTCTTGGACTTGGTCTTCTTTGCGGCCATTTTCTATTGCCTCCTACGAGCATGGGAATCGGACAATGAAGCCCATCCCGAGGTATGTTGCACGACGTATATTGCCACCTATTGTGATGTGTCAACGAAAAAAATTCACAAGCGTCTTGCGGGAACTTGGGATGTGGCTCCCTGAGGACCGCAACGGCTGCAGACGGGCCACATGTCTAGTGGTCCATCCGGGCCGGCGCGACGGGCCCTCCACCGCCCGCTTCCCGGCCGGACGTTCGGCGAAAAGTTCCGCGACCTCGGACACTTGACGCGCACCCGGGGGTCGGGATAGGCGATGCTCGCCCGCTTGGGCGAAGGACGATCGGACAGCACAGATGCGGAAGAATGGGCTCAGCAAGGCGGGCCGCGTACTCATCGCGGTCGCGGTATCTTTTTTCGTCGTCGGGTGCGGCTACTCGCAAGAGGAATGGGACCAGAAGGTCCGCGAGAACGAGAGCCTGCGCAACCAGCTGGCCGCGCAGCGGCAAGCGCACAAGAAGTGCGAGAGCGACTACTCCGACGCGCTGCACTCGATCGATGATCTGAAGCGCAAGCTGAAGGAACGCGGCGTCAATCTCGACAACTTGAGCGCCAGCCTCGAGCAGCAGAAGAAGGCGCTCGAGGAGTACAAGCGCCGCGCCGAGCAGCTCGATCAGATCCGCAAGCGCTTCGAGCTCCTGCGCGACAAGCTGCAGAAGCTGACCAAGCTTGGGCTCAAGGTCGAGGTGCGCGACAACCGCATGCTGATCCAGCTGCCCGGCGACGTGCTGTTCGATTCCGGCTCGGATCGGCTGAAGAAGAACGGCAAGGATATTCTCGGCAAGATCGCCGAGGTGATCCGCACTGATCCGGATCTCGCCAAGCGCGAGTTCCAGGTCGCTGGACACACGGACAACAAGCCGCTCAAGGGTGGCCCGTTCAAGGACAACTGGGGATTGTCTGCAATGCGCGCTCGCTCCGTGCTCAAGTTCCTGACGGAACCGACGGAGAAGGGCGGCGGCGGCCTCGACCCGAAGAACTGGAGCGCGGCCGGCTACGCCGACACCGATCCGGTCGCAAGCAACGACACGCCCGAAGGGCGGCAGAAGAACCGGCGCGTCGAGCTCGTCGTTCAGCCGAACGTCGAGGAGATGCTCAACCTGAACAGCCTCGTCACCAAGTGAGGCGGTGAATCGGCCGGTTTTCGGCCGGTTTTCCTGCTCACAAGGCAGCCGGGGCTCCTGACGAGCATGACCCGCGTCGCAGCGATCGACATCGGTACCAACTCCGTCTTGTTGGTCGTTGCCGAGGGCGGCGAAGGACCTGTGCGCGCGATCGTGGAACGCGCAACCATTACTCGTCTCGGTCAGGGTGTGGATCGCACCCGCCGACTCGCGCCCGACGCGCGCCGCCGCACACTGGAGTGTCTGTCGCGCTACGCCGACGAGATCGACAGCGCCGGGGTCGCTCGACTCGACGTCGTTGGCACGAGCGCGCTTCGCGACGCCGAGGGCGGCGAGGAATTCGTACGCGACGCCGAGCGCGTTCTCGGTCGGGCCCCGCGCGTGATCGCCGGTGACGAAGAGGCGCGCCTCACCTTTGCCGGTTCACTGTCGGGTCTGGACCTCGACGGAGATGTTGCGGTCTTCGACGTCGGTGGAGGCAGCACCGAGATCATCGTCGGCAAGGCAGAGCGCGGACATGCTCCACGCGTCATCCAAGAACGCAGCCTGGACATCGGCAGCGTGCGGCTCTTCGAACGACACGTGACCACCGATCCGCCGAGCGCCGCCGAGCTCGAACGCGCGCGCGCGGACATCGACGCGGCGCTGTCGAGCGCGCCGCGCGCGCCTGCCTCTGCGCAGCTCGTCGGTGTCGCGGGGACGGTCACCACGCTCGCTGCGATCGAACAGGCGCTGGTGGATTACGACTCCGGACGGGTACACGGCGCGACGCTGTTGCGTGCGCAGGTCGACGCGCTCGCATCCCGTCTTGGAGCGCTGCCCCTGTCGTCGCGGAAGGCGCTGCCGGGGCTCCAACCCGAGCGCGCGGATGTCATCGTCACCGGAGCGTTGATCGTCGGTCAAGTGATGGGCTGGGCCTCGGCGGACCGGCTCACGGTGTCCGATCGCGGGGTGCGCTGGGGTCTGGTCCAGCAGCTGCTGGAGCGCTGACCCCAGACCGCGCCCGGTGCGCGACGGCCCTCGTCGAGCACGCGAAGCGAGCCAGCGCGGCCTTGCGGCAGAGCGCCCGGAATCTCCACGCCGACGCATTTCAGGCCGCGCGGCCAGTTTTGCTTGACCGGGCTGTAAGTCAATGATATTCTTACTCTGACCGACGAGCGAGACCAGCGCTGGTCACGTCTGTCCGGTACGTTGCCGGTGGTGGATAACGAAAGGTCGAAACAGCATCCCTCAGACGCGAGTAACAGTTTTGTTGACAGTTCGAGACGCGCTGACTAGAGTGCCGCGCCTGGCGACTCATATCCCGAGATCAGGCGAGTACGCCAAATCCCGGGAGGCGTCGTGCTCCGCGGCCAGCCAACTGTAGCTCCGGCGACCCGCCGCTCCCTCGGAATGAAGATCTTGTCCGGCACGTTGTTGTTGCTGCGTTCGCAGCGCCAAGTGTCCGGTTTTCGAGCTTAACCAGTTCACTAGGTCCCGGTGAGAGACCGGGCGCCGACAAGGCGCCGACCGGCGACCGCGGTCCCATAAAAGGAGACGACATGCAGGCAAGCCAGGAAATCGAATTCAAGGTCGGCGACAAGGCCGTCTACCCCGCACAGGGCGTGGCCGAAGTCATCAGCATCGACGAGAAGGACATCGCCGGCAATCGTCAGCGCTTCTACGTGCTGCGCATCCTGGATACCGACCGGAAGATCATGGTCCCCGTTTCCAATGCGAACGCGGTTGGCCTCAGGCAGGTAATCAGCGAACAGGAGATCCGCGAGATCTTCGACATCCTGAAGGAACGGACGATCGGCTTCGACACGCAGACGTGGAACCGTCGCTATCGCGGCTTCATGGACAAGATCAAGACCGGCTCGATCTACGACGTGGCCGAGGTGCTTCGCGACCTGTATCGCCTCAAGGCGAACAAGCAGCTTTCGTTCGGCGAGCGGCGCATGCTCGACACCGCTCGTTCGCTGATCGTGAAGGAAATCGCGATTGCTCGCGAGCAGACCGAAGAAGACGTGAAGAACGAGATCGAAGCGATCTTCTTCAGCAACTAGCGTGCGCGCCGCGCAAGCGGTGCCCACAAGGAAGCGGCGCAGGACTCGAGTCCTGCGCCGTTTTTCTTTGTCCGCCACATCACCAGCTCCAGCCGTCCGCGCTGCAGGTCGAAACGGCGCGGTCAGGACGAGCTGCTACTCCTGTGGCGGAATCACGCTCGGTGATTTTGCACTGCCTATTTCGGATTCTCGATGTCTTTGCGCTTCTCGATCGGCGGAAGCGGCGGCAGCTCCAGGACAACGCGCCAGCGGCCGTCCTCGCGCACACACTTGATGTCGGCCCGCTGCGTGTCCGGCTCTTCACCTGTGACAGTCACGACCGCCCAGTCGCCGTCGATCCGCATCGTCTCCCGATGTGGCTTGAAGCGGAGCGAGAAACGCGAGGGTGCGATCATCTCCTCTGGCGCCACCTTGCGGCCCGCCACGGCGCTCGCGCGCTTGGCGCGCTCCGCCAGGTTCTTCTGCGCCTCCGACCACAACAGGTCGTAGGCAGCCCTGGCAGCGTGCGGGTCGCCGTGCACGCGTCGCATGCGCTCGAGGAATTCCTTCACGACCGTGTCGGGACGCGCGTCGACCGGCTCCGACTCGCAACCGACGACCGCGCTCGTCGCGCCGACCAGAGCGAGCGGCACGACAGCGCGCAAGACGAGGAGCAGCAGGCTCCGGTGCATCCAGGAGGGCACGACGGGTGTTGTGACTAGCCCTCCAGGCAGGCCCGGGCAAGCCCGCGAATTTGGCCCAGGTGTTTGTCACCCAGCTACGATTTCGATCGCATGAAAGCGCCTGCTTCCTCGATCCGGCTTCACTGGGCCGGCCGCGCCGGGCCAAGTCCCGCGCCGGCGGGCGATCTGAAGCTCCACCGCCACGGACATCCCTCCTGCATGTTGCTGCACGGGGACAATCTGCTCGGCATGCGGGCCCTTGCGGAGCGCGGTGCGCGCTTCACGCTTGCCTACCTCGATCCGCCATTTTTCACCGGGCGGCAGCATTCGCGGGTCAAACGCGGGCGCGACAGCGAAGGCCGCATCGTGCGCGAGCTCCGGCCCGCCTTCGATGACCGCTGGAACAGCCTGGAAGAGTATCTCTCGGCGCTCCACGATCGCGTCGTGGCGGCGCGCGAGCTGCTGGCGCCCGACGGCTGTCTGGTGCTGCACGTCGACCCCAAGACGAGTCACTACGCGAAGGTGCTGTGCGACGAAGTGTTCGGCTCGCGCGCGTTCGCCAGCGAGATCGTCTGGCGTTATCGGCGTTGGCCATCCCGCACTCCGAACTTCCAGCGCGTGCATGACGTGCTCTTGCGCTACGTGCGCGACCCGGACGAAAAGCCACGCTTCCGTCAGCTGTACGAACCGCTTGCGCCATCGACGCTGGCGACCTGGGGCGATCGCAAGCAGCGTGCGGTCGTGCAGGAAGGACGCCGCGCGCGCTCGAGCCGCACCGAGGAAGCGACGCCCGGCACTCCGATGGGCAACGTCTGGGACATAGGAATCGTCGCGCCGGTCGCGCGCGAACGCACCGGCTACCCCACACAGAAGCCCGAAGCTCTGCTGGAACGTCTGATCGAAGCGTGCACGCACCCGGGCGATCTGGTGCTGGACCCCTACGCGGGCAGCGGCACCACGCTGGCCGTCTGCGCGCGCACAGGGCGCCGCGTGGTCGGCATCGACCAGAGCACGGAAGCTTCGCGCATCACGCGCCGGCGGCTGCGTGAGCTGGGCGTCCGCCCGCTCGAGGAGCGCGTGCTCGAACCCGAACCCAAGAGCGGTGTGCACGCGGTGCGCCCACGCGCGCGCCGCGTCGCCTCCGGATAGCGCGAACGCGGTTTGCGGGTCGCGCCGGGTGACACTAACCTGGCGCCGTGCCGCAGAAGCCCGACCGCGACGCAGCTCCGAATCGGCGGGGCAGCCCTGAAGCGATCGCCAAGCGACGCGCCGCGCGCGCGTTCAACGATCTGCTCGACCCATCCGGCAGTGGGCGGCTGGACGGGCGCACCGAGAAGCGGCGCCGGCGGCTCCTGTCCGAGCTCGAGGCAGGACGGCGGCGCGGTTCCAACCGCGAGCTGAAGCCCGTCGAGATCCTGGCGCGCGTCGACGAGCTGCTCGGTATGGGCGAGACACCGGCAGCGCTGCGCAAGGTGCTCAAGCCTCGGCAGCTCCCCGCCGAGGCCGGCGCGCTCGTCGGCGTGCTCAAGCAACTCCACCAGGCGTACGGCTTCCGCGCGGAGGCATACCGTTTTCTGGGCCTGGACGATGCCGTGCTGCGCGCGGCCGGCGTGCTTCCGCGCAGCACGCGCAGCACGCGCGCCCGCCGGAAGATCGACTAGACCCGCGCTGGCGAAAGCCGACGATTGGAGCCCCGAGGCCGTATCTCCCGGCGGCGGCCGGGACACACCACCGGCCGCCGCTACTTGCGAATCCCGGGGGTTGATCTAGAACCGCGAGCGATGCGTCCCCGCCAGATCGCGCTCGTCGCCGCGCTGCTCGCCGCCGGTTTGCTCGCGCCGCCTCGTTCGGCGGTTGCCGAGAGCGACGACACGGTCGTGGCGACGGTCGGCAACCAGAAGATCACCGCCGGTGACGTACAGCAGCGCCTTCGCCAGGTGCCCGCGTTCCAGCTCAAGACGTACGGCAAGACACCTCGCGAAGTCCGGAAGAACTTCGTCGAACAGGTGATGATTCCGGAGGTGCTGGACGCGGAAGAAGCGCGGCGTCGCAAGCTCGACCAGAAACCCGAAGTCGTGGCCCGCATCAATAGCGTGTTGCGCTCGACAATGATGAAGGCGCTGCAGAAGGAGGTCGAGAAGGACCATCCCATCAGCGCCCTGGAGCTGCGTCGCTACTACAGCGCCCACAAGTCGAAGTTCGATACTCCGAAGCGGATCCGGATCTGGCGCATCCTGGTGGCAGACAAGGCGGCGGCCGAGAACGTCATCAAGCAGGTGCAGGGCACTGGCGGACCCAAGCGCTGGACGACGCTCGCGCACAGGTCGCTGGACAAGGCCACCGCGCTCAGGAACGGCAACCTCGGCTTCGTCCTCCCCGATGGTCAGACGAGGGTTCCGCGTGTCCGGGTCGATCCGGCGGTGTATGCGGCCGCCGACAAGGTGAAGGACGGCGAGGTCGTTCCCCAGCCGGTGCCGGAAGGCAAGGACTGGGCGGTCGTGTGGCGGCGCGGCAGCATGCCGCCCGTTCACCGCTCGCTCGCGGACGAGACGCCGTCGATCCGCCGTGTGCTGGAGCGCCAGCGCATACAAGAAACGGTCAACGACCTGCTCACCAAGCTCGAGAACGCCCACGTCACCCACAGGAACGACCGGCTCCTGCAGTACGTAAACGTGAGCGACACCGGCGACGTGGGAGCGCACGAGCGCGCGGGCGTTCTGCCGCGGCGGCCCGCGCGGGGTAGCCCCGCACCCGGACAGACCGAAAACGGGCTGCGCTAGACGCGCTCGAACCTACGGCACCTTGGGCAAGGGCCAGCCGAGCTCCTTGAAGACGCCGCGCATGATGGCCTCTTCCTGGTGCGCCTTGTCCAGGTAGACGAAAAACCTTCTCTTGTCGCCTTCCTCCGCGAAGTTCGCCGCGCGCTCGTAGTTCTCGAGCACCAGCAGAACGTGGGGATGCGCGGCCCGGACTTCCTTCGGCACCTGCATTGTGCTGGCTGCCCGGAGCCGCGCCGAGGCCATCTCGTGCACCACGTGTGCGAGCTCGCGGTCGGAGAGGCGCCTCTTCAGGTAGTTCGACTCGCGATCGGCCTGCGAGATGAGTAGCGCCGCGCGGTCCATGTACGTACCGGCGAACGCGGGCACGGCCACAAGCAGCGCACCAAACACGAACAGCAGCAGAAACAGCGCGCGGCGCCGGCCGCGCAGGATGGAAGGCGGAAGGGTTCGATCAAGCATGTTCAGCTGTCCTTGGTGCCGGGCTCGTCCGGGTCTCCGTCGTCGCGCTGTCCGCCGACGGCATTCATCCACTCGCCGGTGTCGAGTGCCGCGCGCGCCGCGGCGCGTTCGGCGCTGCGCTTCGAGTTGCCGCGCCCGTGCGCCACATCCTCGCCAGCAACGCACACGGCCACTTCGAACCAGCGATCGTGTGCCGGCCCACCACTGTCTGCCACGCGGTAGGTCGGTGGGTCGCCACCGCGCGCCTGCACACGCTCCTGGAGCTCGCTCTTCGGATCGCGCGCGCCGGCCTTGAGTTGCTCGATCGCGCCGCCGACGACCAGCGTGCAGGCAGCACGTGCCACCTCCAGGCCGCCATCCAGGAAGGCCGCGGCGATCAGGGCTTCTACTGCGTCGGCCAGGACGTTCCTGCTCTCGCGCAGGCCCCCTGCCTCGGCGCCCCTGCCCAGCAGCAGGGCGCCGGACAAGCCGTTGTCGCGGGCCCAGGCGGCCAGGGCGTTGGCGTTGACGAGCTCGGCGCGCATGCGCGTCAGCGTGCCCTCGTCGGCTTTGGGGAAGCGTTGGCAGAGCAGATCACTCGTGACGAAGCCCAGGACCGCGTCGCCCAGGAACTCCAACCGCTGGTTGTCCTCGACCGAGCGCTGCTCGTTGGCGTAGCTCGGATGCGTGAGCGCCTGCACCAGGTGCGGGGCGTCAGGCGGCAATCCGAACAGCTCGGCGATCGTCTCGCGCATGGGCGGCGGCTAGGCTAGCGGACCCGGCACGGAAATCACGCCGTCCCTCCGTTCAGCGTGACGCACGTGTAGCATTTTGCCACATAATTGTAGCAAAATGCTACACGTGGAACTGGCAGGGCCTCGCCGGTGTCGGGTCCATTCGATGCACCTGGACCAGCTCGAACCGAGCCCGCGCTCCCCGGCAGGCCAGCCATGAGGCACGGGCTCGTGAGCTATGCTGGCTCGATGGCGCGCCTGCTGGCTTGCCCGTTCTGTCGTGAGCTGTACAGCGAGGAGGAGACCCGTCGCTGCCCGCAGTGCGACGTGCACCTGCAGCCGATGGACGAGCTGCCTCCGTCGCTGGAACAGCTGCACCAGGAAGTGCTGGAAGGGGAAATCACGCCGCCCGAGGACCGCACGCTACCCTGGACGTACCTCGGCCGCGGACGCGGTCTGCTGCTGGCTCTCGCGGTGCTGGGCCTGGTGGCGTTCTTCCTGCCGTGGGTCGTGATGCGCAAACCCGAGATCGCCACCTACAGCGGCTTCGACCTGGCGCGTGGACGCGGCGGCTGGCTCTGGGGCGGCGCGGTCGCGTGGTTCATCATGATCCCGCTCGTCGCAACGCGTCGAACGATCGCCCGCATGCGCGGCGTACGCATCATCACCGCTCTGTTCGCCGCAATGACGCTGGGTGAAGTCGGCGTGTTGATGTCGCTGCCGCCCGCATCCAGCCGTTTCATGAGCGTGGACTTCTCGTGGGGATGGGGACTGTATGTGAGCGGCGTCGTCGCGACGCTCGGCGTCATTGTCGCCGCACGCTTCGGGGGCAAGCTCGACAATCTGCCAGCGCTGCCCTGGGAAAACGGCGAAGGCGACACAAGAGCGATGGGCGCCGACACCAGCAAAGGTCACACGCTTCACTAGCCGACAAGGCGTCGGAACCGGTCGCCCATCGCCGAAGAACGCACAACGTGCTAGCGCTGGATCATGGGGCGCGACGCGACAGCACGAGCGAAAGACGCCTCAGCCGACGAGCGTCGTCGTGCGGTCGACTCCGATCCGCCCGAGCTCGTCGACGTTCCCGCTGCTGTCGTATGCGCGAACTGCGGCGACCCGGACTGCCCGGGCTGCTCGCAGATGGACGAGCTCACACAGGGTTCGGGCGTGGTCGCGATCGTTCCATGGGAACGCCCCGGACACGGTCTGCTCGCTCGCTTGTGGAACACCGCACGGCTGTCGACCCGGGCCTACAATTCGTTCTTCGGTGCGCTGCCCGACGGCGACATCGCGTCCGCGTTGCGCTTCGCGCTGATTGCCGAGCTGCTCGCAGTCAGCAGTGTAGTGCTGGCGTTCGTACCGGTCGTGTTGCTGATCGCGCCGTGGTTGATCCATGCGGTCGTGCATGATCCCGAGCTGCGCCGAGGCTTTGCCCGCGCACTGATCGCGGGCGTACCGATCGTCGCGATCGCCATGGTCGCGTTGCATACGCTCCACGGCATCGGGCTCGACATCGGCGCGCGACGCCAGGGTGCGCCAAAGCGTCGCGGGCGAGGGCTCAGGTTCGGCTTCTACGCGTGCGGGTGGGATCTTGTCACGCTACCGCTGGGGCTGCTTATCGTAGCGCTCAGCGAAGGGCCGCGCGCAGCACTCGGCACTGCACCGCTCGGCATGACCGTGCCGGCACGCGCCGCCGCGTCGTACCTCAGAGGCGTGCATCACCTGGACGAGGAACGGGCACGAGAAGCGGGTCGCTTCGCGTCGACGGTCACCGCGCTGGCGGTGGGCACGATGGGTATCCTCGCCTTCGCAGGCCTCGTCATCTACGCGCTCGCGGGCGGATGAAGACGTAGTCGGTCGGCGACGTGGCGTGGCACGAAGCGCAGTCGGAAAGCGGCCCCTGGCGCAGCACACGGCGCGCAGCACTGTCGGCGACGGCGTAGTACCAGTCGCCGTGTGCCGGGTCGTAGCCCGGAGCGCGCTTCTGCATCACGAGCAGCGGACCCGCGCCGCCGCGCTCGCTGTGCGCCGCAGCGAAGAGCGCGCCAACCGGCATCGTCTTCGCGTGACTCTTCCATGCCCGCGTCGCGGCAGCGTTGGCGAACAGGCGCTCGTAGTAGCGCGCTCCGGCATGACCGAGCGACACGAAGCTGCCGATCTCGCCGAGATGCGAGGCGTAGTCGGGGCGCACGGGAAAATCCGGGTCTGCCGCCGCAGGACGCGCGCTGACGCGCTTTTGCGGCGCCGTCGCAACCGCGGGCACGCTGGGCTGGGCGGCGCGCGGAGCAGGCGCACAACCGCCCACAAGCAGCGGGACGAAAGCGGCGATGGCGCGGCCGGGCAGGCTCAGAACTGCGTTCCGAGATCGAGCGCGATCGTCCACTGACGCTTCTCGCCCTGCAGCGCCGCCTTCATGTCGCTCTTCGACTGGGCGTCAGCTGGATTGACGATGTCGGTGATGAACTCACCGCCGAACGTCACCATCTCGTAGCGGTACTTGGCGCCGAAGATCAGCCGCTGGCGCTGCAAGCGCACCTGCTTGAACACCGTGTTGTTGTTGAAGTCGAGCGGCGAGCCGCCCTGGCACACGGGCTGACCGTCGTAGACCTGGTTGCCGTTGACCTGCTTGTTGGTATCGGGGTTGCCGGGGACGTTCTTGCCGCTGAAGTTGCAGTACTGGACCGCATCCGTCGCGGGCGTCAGATCGATGAGGCCGGAGTCGCCCCAGATCCACAGGTACTGGTAGCCGACCCAGGGGGTGAGGACTGCAGAATCGGCGATCGGCAGCGGCTTGGAGATCTGTACGTCGAGGCCGGCGGTGGTCAGCTGGAACTCGGAGATGCCGGTGATGGTGCGCACGCCGCCACCCACCGCAACGTCCGGCAGGATGCCGGCAAATCCAGTACGGAAACCCTCGAGCAGTGACATGCGCACGTCGGCGCCGCCGTTGAGGATGCTCGTCTGCGGCATGAAGCCGAAGACGCCGGTCAGCTCCAGACCGAAACCGAAGCTCTTGCGGATCTTCGCGGAGTAGAGCTGGAGGACGGAGGGCGGGCTGTTGTTGACGATGGACGCCCTGTTGGTCGAGGTGTCGATCGCGCCCTGCGTGCCCTGGTGCCAGTAGTCGGCGTTGTTGGAGATCTTCGTGTAGTCGGCTTCGATCGAGAAGTTGAAGCCGCCGAAGCCGGTGGTGCGCGCCGAGTGCATTGCCGTCGGCGCCAGCGCGAAACCGTACTGATTGATCAGCTTGGCAAACTTGGCGTTGTCGGGCAGACACCAGCCGGCGCCGGTGGCGCTCTCGAGCGCCGCCGCGTTCTGGTCAGCGTACTGGCCCAGATCGGTCCGACACCTCGAATCGAGGACCAGGCGTTCCATCGCTGGGTCCATGGGCTCGGCCGCAGCCGCCGCAGCCACCGAAAGCGCCAGTAACCCAGCAGCGAGCGCTGCGAAGCGTGCCTTCATTAGCAATCCAATCTCCGACCGGGCGAGGCTACTTGGGCCGCGGGATCTACGTCAAGGAGGTGCGTCGCCCGGCCACCGGGCAATCTGCCGTCCACGGGGCATTTTCGCGGTGCGTCGCCCTGCAGGCAACCCGGGACCGAGGGGGCCCCTTGGCCCGGTCGACCCTGCTAGAGTCCACCCTGGAGCAGCCTGCAGTGCCGGAGACATCGAGCCAGAAGCGACTTCGCGGCCGGCCCCTGGAGCGACCGTTTCACGTCGTGCTGGTCGAACCCGAGATCCCGCCCAACACCGGCAACATCGCGCGCCTGTGCGCCGCTACGGGCTGTCCGCTGCACCTGGTGGGCCGCCTCGGTTTCCGGATCGACGAACACGCCGTCAGGCGCGCCGGCCTCGACTACTGGCATCTCGTACAGGTAATCCAGCACGAGGACCTGGCCGCGGCGGAGCGGGCCATCGGTGGCGCGGCGGGCGACAGCCAACCAGGGCCCCGTTTCTGGCTGTTCAGCGGCAAGGCGCGGCGGAGCTACCTCGAGGCCGACTTCCGTCCAGGCGACGCGCTCGTGTTCGGCAAGGAGAGCGTGGGGCTACCGGAGGAGCTACTCGCCGAACGCGGCGAGCAGGTGCTGGGCATCCCGACGCTGGGCGAGGTCCGCTCGCTCAACCTCTCCAACGCCGTGGCCATCGTCGCGTACGAGGCGCTGCGACAGGCCGGTGCGCTCGAAATCGACCCGGAGCGCAGCGGGCTGTAGCCCCCCGGAAATGCGCACCCAGCGTACCCCGCCGCGCAGCCGCTGGATGAGCCGCCCTCCGCCACCCCGCGCTCGACCCCCAAAATAAATGACCTTCGGCCCTTCGACCTTCGTGTGCCCCTCTCGCTAGCGAAGGATGATGCGGGGGCTGGCGCTGGTGAAGTCGGCGTGGACGCCGCGGGTCTGGCCCGCCGTGAGCGTGATGCGCGCCGAGACCCGCTCACCCAGCGCGCCGCTCTGGAAGACGACCGGATAGCTCCCGGGCGGCAGGCTGATGCCGACCACAGGTGTCGTCCCGTAGCCGCGCGAGCCGACGGTCACGCGCGCCGGGGGATCAGCGGTGAGGTTGAGCGTAGCGTGATGGCGGCTCTGCGCCGGGTCGGCGGGGTGCGCGGAGGCAACCGGGTGGACCGCGCGCGGGACTGGCTGGCTGGCGGAGGCCGAAGCCCGGAGCGGGGCAGCGGCGCTAGGCGCTGGTGCCGCACTGGCCGGTGGTGCCACGCGGGCCGGCGCGGACTGCGCCCTGGACGGACTGGCAGGCGACACGCGCAGGAAGCGAACACCCACCAGGGCAGCCACTGCGACGATCGCTGCGAGCAGCGCCGGCAGACGCCAGGCTGGAGACCGGCGCGACTCGGGTGGTGGCCCACTCGCGGTGATCGGCGACGTGTCGTCGTCGGAGCCGCTGGCGGGCGGAGGCGGCCGCTCGCTGGGCAGCTTGCGGGTCCACTCGACCATGTCGTCGCGGGCAGCAAACGTCCGCGTCGTGGGCGAGGCCGGCGTGACGGGAAGGGGCGGCGTGGCATCGGTGGAGGTGTCGGCCACACCGTCGTCGATGGCGCGGGTGACTTCCGGCCCATCAACGGGCAGCTGTGGGCTGCTCGCGCGCGCCCGGCGCCGGGTCTCGCGCACACGCTCGCCGAGACGCCGGGCGATGTCGCCGAGATCCGCGCGCTTCTGGAACTCGCGCAGCGGCCGCGCGAGCAGCTCGGCGCCCGCGGGGCGCCGGTCCGGGTCCAGCGCGATGGCGGAGGAGATCAGCTCGTCGAGTGGCGCGAGCGCGGCGTCATGCTCGGCGAGCGGCGCCGGCGCCGTCTCGAGCGCGAGCTCGCTCTTTTCGGCCGTACCGCGGCGGAACGGCGGCTTTCCCGTCCACGCCTCGATCAGCAGCACTCCCACCGCGAACACGTCGGTGGCCGGCGTCAGGTGGCGGCCATGGAGCTGTTCGGGCGGCATGTGGCCCGGCGAGCCGAAGATCTCGGGCCGACCCGGCTCTTCTTCGCCCGGAACGAGCGCCGGCGCCGCAATGCCGAAGTCGATAAGGCGGACGGCGCCTTCCTCGTCGACCAGCACATTTCTAGGGGTTACGTCGCGGTGCACGATGCCGGCCCGCCGGTGCGCGTAGTCGAGCGCCCGGCAGATCTCGACGCCGACGTAGGCGCCTTCGCCGGGGCCGAGCGGTCCGGTCGCCGACAGTAGCTCGGCCAGCGTGACGCCTTCGCAGAGCTCCATCGCGATGTAGTAGACGCCCTGCTCGACCCCAAGCTCGTACACGGGCACGATGTTCGGGTGGCTGAGCTCCACCGCGGTCTTGGCTTCCTCGACGAAGCGCTCCACGAACGCTTGATCGCTGGCAAGCTCGGGCCGGATCTGCTTGACCACCAACCGCTTCTCGAAGCCCACCGCACCGCGTAGCGTGGCCAGGTACACCCGCGCCATGCCGCCCGCAGCGATCTCTCGCTCCAGCACATACTTGCCGAAGATCTGGGGGAACATGCCGCGCCGATATCGTAGCGCCGTCTGGCTTGTTCTGCTGCTTTCGGGCTGTGCACCGCAGAAGCAGCCGGATCGAGTGCTGTCGCTGTCGCTGCGCTGGCTGCCTGGCTGCGCCGGCAAGACGGGCGAGGCGACGGTCGACCTGTCCGCGCTGGGGGACTTCGATGCTTCGCCGCTGACCGCAGAGGTCTTCGGCGCTTCGGACAGCGGCCGCGAGCTGGCTTTTCCGCCGCTCACGCGGGCCGTCGAGGCGCGGCTGGACAGCGGCACCCGACACTGGTGGGGAGTCGCTGAAGCGGGTCAGCACGGCGTAGAGCTACCGCTGTGGCCCTCGGGCAGCGCTTGCCCGCTGTATCCCGTCCAGAGCCCCAGCGCCTACCCGGGCCCGGTAGCGGGCGAAGCGCTGGGCTGGTCGCCGGATCGACACACCCTGCTGCTGGCCGGAGAGCTGTCGACCAGCTCCAGCTCGGCACAGGCGGTGAGCATCGACCTGCAGAGCGGTCAGGCCTCGCCGGTGCCGGACGGCATGCTGCAGGGGCGCGCCTACGCGACCATCACGCCCTTCGGGCAGGACCTGCTGGTCGCGGGCGGGCTCGACACGCAGGCCACGCACGACCTGGCCCAGGCGCCGCCACTCGGCAGCGCGCTGGTCTACGACACCACGCGGGGTCGCTTCGACCGCGCGGCCCCGATCGCGCTATCGCACGCACGGGCCCACCACGCTGCACTGGTGCTGCCGTCGGGCGAGACGCTGCTGGTTGGCGGACGGGGAAGCGCCGGCGAAGCGCTGGTCGCGCTCGAGGCCATCTCGCCCGCAGACCGCACGGCGCGCGTGACCGGACTGGCGACTCCTACCGTCGGACGTATCGATCCGTCGGCGCTTCGTCTCGACGACGGGCGCATCCTGATCGGCGGTGGCGTGGACTCGAGCGGCAAGCCGATTGGCCTTCTGGAATGGCTGAGCGCGGACGCCGCGTCGGAGTACTTCACGCCCGCCCAGCTGCCACCGCGCTTCGATCGCGCGTTCGTGGCGATGCCGGGCGGCGGAGCGCTGGCCGTGGGCGGCTGCGAGGACCGGGCGCCAAACGCGGGAGAAGACTGCAGCGCGTGCGATCGCGGCTGTCCGCCGGCGGGCGGGTGGGACGCCTGGTGGATCACGCCGGAGGGGGTGCCCGAACAACTGCCGGAGCTGCCGATCGCCGCGCCGCACCCGGTGCTCGTCCCGGCCGAGAACGGCGCACCGTGGCTGTGGAGCGCGAAGGCGCAGAGCTGGCTGCGCTTCGATCCCTGGCAGGCGCGCTTCGTCGTGGACGCGGACAGCCCGCCTCCGGGACCTGCACCTGGGCTGCCCGCGCCCATCGCGGTCGATCCGGGCGCTTTCGTCTGGCTATCGCGAAGCGGTCAGCAGACGACGCTCCAGGGGTTCCGCCATGGCACCCGGGGGCGCTTTGCCTTCGACTTGCTGCCGCTACTCGTCGGTGCACCACCTGCCGGCAGCTTCCCGGACTCGCCGGCGTGGCACCTCGCTCCGGACCGGTCACCCGTCTCGACGGATGCCCAGGTCCGGTTCGATCCGGCACAGGGTCTGCTGCTCGACGGCGACTACGCGACGGCGCTGCTCACCGACACCAGCTATGCGTCGCTGCGCCTCGAGATGAAACTGGGCGGCGGCTCGCCGCCGCGTGTGCTGCTGGGCGACCAGGAAGTGGGCGGCAGCGCGTGCCCTTGGCCGGCATCGGGCCCCGACACGCTGGTGTTGATCCGGAGCGGCAACGTCGTCGCGCTCGAGCGTGGCAGCGACTCGACGTCGTGCAACGTGTCCGCGGATCGCGTCACGGTCGCGCTCCGCGCCGGCGGGCCCGGGCGCCACAGCGTCGTCCGCAGCATGACCGTCCGCCGCAACGTGCCCTGACGCCGCTACTTCTTGAAGAATCGTCCGAGCAGGCCGCCCGAGTCGGACTTCGATTTCGACGGGTCGGCCTTCTTCTCCTTGCGGCTCCCCGTGTGACGCATCTCGTAGAGGCGGATCTCGCGCTGGGCGTCGACGTGCTTCGGGTTGTGCTCGACGATCCAGCGAAAATCGCGAAGCGCTCCCTCGGGCTTGCCGCGGCGCTTGAGCAACTGACCGCGATAGAAGCGCGCGCGCTCGTTGTTCGGCTCGCGGCTTACCGCCTGATTCAGTGTGGAAACGCACTCGTCCAGCCGCTGGTCCGTGCAATCGGGCTTCTGCGAGCGGATCCACGCGAGCAGCGCGAGATAGTCGGCCTGACCAGGGTCGTCGTGCACGGCCTGCAGCGCGTGTTCCTCGGCTCCCGCAAGGTTGTGCTTTTTCAGCAGAACCTGCGCCTTCTGGTAGCTGGTGGCCGCACGCAGCACCTGCTGCACCTGCTCCTGCTCCTGGGCGCTGCCGCCTCCCTCCTCCAGCACTGCATCGTAGTCCTTGCGCTGCGACTCGTCGGTCAGCACGTGGTGCGCTTCCGTCATGCGCGAGAACACCCGCGTGGCCACCTCGCGCACGTCCTCGTACTCGGCCCCAAGCCGGTCGGGATGCCAGCGCTTGGCGAGCTGGAAGAACGCCGCCTGGATTTCCAGCTCCTTCGCGTCGCGCGCAACTCCGAGAATGGCGTAGTAGTCCTGATCGGACATGGTCTCGGCGCGTTCGCGGATCTCCTTCTTGAACTCGGTGACCTCGGGGCCCTCACCGCGAGGCGGACCCTGACTGATACGCGGACCCGTCGCAGACCGCTCTGCCGGTGCGGCGGCACCCGACCCGGTCTGGGCGTCGGCGCGCTTCGCCGACGACGGGTCGGGGGACGAGCGATGCCCGGTCGCGAAGCGCCGTGCGCCGGTCTTGCGCCGCCGCGACCCGCCGTCGTCGGCGGTCAGCTTCGGGGCCACGGCGACACGAGACGACGACGGCGGCTCGTCCACACCAACTGGCAGCGATCCGGGAACACCGAGGTCGAACTGACGCGAGATGACCATCAGGTACATGAGTCGCCGGACGAGCTGCTCGTCGGCCAGACCGAGCCCAACCAGGGCGTCGAGCGTGTGCGGCTTCGACCGGAGCACGTCGATGACAGTCTGTTCGCGCGGGCCAAAATGGAAGCGGCCGAGCTGGGCTTCGCTGTGGAAGCGCAGCTCGCGCCCGGCGATGCGGGACAGACCCGACTCGACGGCTTCGGGCGTGGCGTGTAGCCGCACCACGCGCCACAGAAGCTCGAGCGGCTTCGCCCGCGGCGCGTCCGCTCCGCCCCAGCGCGAGAGCAGGTTCTGCCCCTCGTAGAAGCCGTAGAGCGTCGCCGCTGGCAGCGTGCAGAGCCACACCACCTGCCGCGAGACCTGCTCGCGCAACGCTTCTTTGAGTGTGCGGACCTGGATCGCACCCTCGGAGGTCAGGATGCGGCCGTGCAGCTGGCGTCGCTGGGCGACCTGACCCAGCGTGCGGTTGTACGTCGCCTCGTCGATCGCCCCCATCTCCAGCAGCAGGCGCCCCAGGTGGATCACCGGTTCCGCCGTCTTGGCTTTTGCGGGCGCGCCCTTGTCGAACCAGAGCGCGCTGCGTTCGTGGGTCGGCGTCTCCACCACCAGCGTGCCGTCCATGCGCCGGTCGAGCATGTACACCAGGAGGTGCGCTACGGGTGTCGCCTGCAGCGTGCCAGTCGCCGTGGGCTTCGGTTCCGTCATGCCGTGACGAGGTTAGTGCACCAGGCGTGTTTCGGCTACGCCATGCTCCGCCGGGTGCCCCGAGCTCTCCCGGCAAGGGGCGGCAGGCTGCCGCCGTGCGTGGCACAATGCGTCGATCTTGGCTACCTTGCGAGCATGCCGCGTGGCCATGTGCTGGTGGTGGACGATGAGCCGTCCATCCTGAATACCCTGAAGAAGGCGCTTTCGCTCGAAGGCTACGCGGTGGACGTAGCGGGCGGTGTGGGCGTCGCCGAGGAGCGGCTGGGCAAGCGCAGCTACGATGTGCTGCTGCTCGATGTGGCGCTGCCGGACGGCGACGGCGTGGAGCTGCTCGAACGTCTGCGGGCGGCAGGCAACGACGCGCAGGTGATCATGATGAGCGGCCACGCCAACATCGACGCGGCGGTACGCGCCATCAGGCTGGGCGCGCTGGACTTCCTGGAAAAGCCGCTGTCCACCGATCGCCTGCTCGTCGTGCTCGAGAACACCTTCCGCTTGATGCGCGCAGAGGAGGAGGCCGCGGAGCTGCGCGCCGAGGCCGGCTACTTCGAGGAGCTGATCGGCGACAGCCGCGCGATGGCCGGGCTGCGCGAACAGATCGCACGCGCGGCGCGCGCACAGGCAGGCGTGCTCATCACAGGCGAGCGCGGCACCGGCAAGGAGCTGGTCGCGCGCGCCATCCACCGCGCTTCGCCGCGCGCCAAGGGTCCGCTGGAGAAACTGAACTGTGCGGCGGTGCCGGCGGAGCTGATCGAGAGCGAGCTGTTCGGCCACGAGGCGGGCGCATTCACGGGTGCCACCAAGCAGCGCAGAGGCAAGTTCGAGCGCGCGCACGGCGGCACCCTGTTCCTCGACGAGGTCGGTGACATGCCGCTGGCGATGCAGGCGAAGCTCCTGCGCGTGTTGCAGGAGCGTGAAATCGAACGCGTGGGTGGCAACGACACACTGAAGGTCGACGTGCGCGTCGTTGCAGCCACGAACCGCGATCTGGTCGCCGCCTGCGACAAGAACGAATTCCGCCCCGACCTCTACGATCGACTCAACGTCGTGCCGCTCGAGCTCCCGCCATTGCGCGCCCGCCGCGAGGACATTCCCCAGCTCGCGCGTCATTTCCTCGAGCTCGCCGCGCGCGCGAACAACCGCCCCGGGGTGCGCCTCGGCGACGAGGCCGTCGCTGCTCTCGCCCGCCACTCGTTCCCGGGCAACGTCCGCGAGCTCAAGAACCTGATCGAACGGCTGGTGATCCTGAGCCCCGACGACGCCATCGCCGCGGCGGACGTGGAACGCGCGCTGGGCATGAGCGGCTCACCCGGCGCCGCGGGGCTGTATCGACCCGGCGTGCCGTATCGCGTACTGGTCGAGGAAGCCGAGCGCACGATCCTGGAAGAAGCGCTTGGTCACCACGGCGGACAGATGGCAGCCACGGCGCGCGCACTGGGCCTGGAGCGCAGCCACCTGTACAAGAAGACTCGCGCACTGGGTCTGCGCGGCGGTGGCGACGAGTAGAGGGCATGAACGAGAACGCGCAATGCGGCACGCGACATCGTGGTGCTCGCGCTGCTGTTCGCGCCGGCGCGGGCGTGGGCGGGTCCGCCGTTCGCGACGGACGACCCCGGGACACTGCCGTACCTGCACGGCGAGGCGTACCTGTTCTCGGCGGGAACACGCAGCGCCGGTGACACGGCGCTCGACGCCGCGCCCGGCGCGGAGTTCAACTTCTGCTTTTTGCCCGACACCTTCGCGCACGTCGTGGTCCCGCTCGCCTACGACCATCCCGACGGCGGACCGGGCGCGTACGGTCTGGGCGACATCGAGCTCGGCTTCAAGTGGCGCTTCATCCACCAGAGCGAGTACGTGCCGGACGTCGCCACGTTCCCCTTCGTCGAGCTGCCGACGGGCGAGCCAGAGCCGCGGCCTGGGCAACGGGCGCGCGCAGGTCTACCTGCCGCTGTGGCTGCAGAAGGACTTCGGCAAGTGGACGACGTACGGCGGCGGCGGCTACTGGGTGAACCCGGGACCGGGCAACAAGAACTGGTGGTTCGCCGGCGCGCTCCTGCAACGCCAGATCGTCGATCCGCTCTACCTGGGAGCCGAGGTCTTCTACACGAGCCCCGACACCAGCGACGGCCACTTCGCCGTCGGCTTCAACGCGGGCGGTGGGGTCACCATCGCGGGCCCGTACCAGATCCTGTTTTCCGCCGGCCGCAATCTGGTCGACGCCGCGGACAACCAGTTCTCGTACTACTTCGCGCTGTACCGGACGCTGTAGGCCTGGCCGGGAGTCGCAGCGGCGCGGCTCGCTGTGCGCTCAGAAAGAGAAGCGCGCCATCGCGAAGCCCGGCGCCACGCCGACCCGGGGAGCGGCAGCCGAATGGTCGCGGGACAGATAGAACCACGTGGCCAGGCCTGCACTCGCTACCGCCAGTCCCAGAGCGACGTCCGCACCGATCCACCGGCCGTTGACATAGCTGGTGTCGGCGGCTGTGCAACCTCCGTGGTGACACTTGTTCCAGCGCGACAGTCCGGTCCCGCCGAAGTAGCCGAATGCGCCCAGCGACACCACGGCAACCCCGCCGAACACGAGCGTGCTGGCGGGGATCCCCGAGTGCTGTCCCGCTTCGTCTTCGGCCGGCGTCGAAGACTGGCCCGCAGCCGTGAAGCCAGTCGTGCCGTCGAACGCGACCACGATGGAACGGGCCTTCTGTCCCTCGCGAACGACCACCCGCCTGTCGACCGGAGCGTGGCCGGCGGCCTCGAAGTGCAGCGCGTGTACGCCGGGGTCGACGGAGATCGGTTTGCCGTCGAGGCGCTGCGCGAGCGGGTGGCCGTCCATGGTCACGTTGACGTCGACCAGGTCGTTGCCGGATCGATCGTGTGCGCCGAGGACGAGACTCGGGGTGAGCTGCTCGACTTCCGGAAGCCAGCGCGTGCAGTCGTTGCGCAACAGCGCGGGGCACTTCGGGCGTACGCACACGAGCAACTGCTGGCGCGACTCGATGAGCTGGCCGTGTTTGCGGAAGTCCTGCGACTTCGTGTACGACGACAGGCACTCGGCCTTGGTCTGTGCCCGTGCGCCCCCTGCCAGCAGCGCGCCGGCGGCCAGACAGGAGACGAACAGCATCCGGGCGCGGGTCGTCAGAAGCATTCGGGTTTCGGGATCTTCCTCCCGTCACTCGTGTAGGTGAAGGGGTTCGAGCAATTGGGCTTCTTCGCCTTGGGTTTTGCCTTGAGTCGCGGGCGCCAGTGATGCCGGCGCGCCGTCACCGGCTTCGGCCGGGGCGCGGGCTCTGTGGCAGACGCCGACGCGGGCGGGCCCGCACTGCCAGCGGGAGCTTCCGCCGACACAGCCCCCGCGGCGGAGGACGGAGCTGCCACGGCCGACGGCGCCGCGGACGGCGGCGCCACGGCCGAGGGCGCCGCCGGTGTGGACCCCCCGCGCTGGGTACCGCGCCGCATGACGCCGTACGCCACAATGCCGCCGACGACCGCGATTCCAGCAAGAACCAGGGCCTTTCGGCGACGCGGAGGGCGGAAACCTGGTTCGACCAGCAGCTCGCTCGGGCTCTCGAGCGACACGCTGCTCGGCTCCTGCCCCGCGCCCTTCGGCGGAGTCCCCTCGTGCACTGTCGGCAGTTCGTCGCGCGGGACGTTCCGCGAGCGACGCAGCGACTCCAGGCCCTCGGGGTCATCGGTAAGGGATGCGCTCTCGATCTCGGCGACACGCGATGCCCGGCTCTCCAGCACATCGACTGCCACCGCCTGGACCCAGTCGCCCACTGCGCGCGACGTTGCGGGTGGCACCGCCTCTTCGAGCGCAATCGCCATCTCGCGGGCAGTGCTGAACCGTTCGTCGGGATCGCTGGCCAGGCCCCGCATGACAATCGCGTCGAGCCCTTCCGGCAGCGACGGGTTGTGCTGGCTCGGCAGCTCGATCTTCCGCTCCATCACCAGACGCATCGTTGCGAGCGCATTGTCGGCGTGGAACAGACGCCGCCCCGCCAGGAGCTCCCACAGCACCACCGACGCGGCGTACACGTCCGTCCGCCGATCGAGCTTCTCGCCCGCCACCTGCTCCGGCGAAAGATACGCAGCCTTGCCCTTGAGCTGTCCTTCCGTCGTCGACTGCAGCCTGCCAGTGGCCTTGGCGACGCCGAAATCCGCGATGCGCGCCGCTCCGTCGACCCCGACCAGCACGTTCTGGGGCGACACGTCGCGGTGCACGAGGTGCATGGGCTCTCCACGCTCGTTCTTGGCCTCGTGTGCGGCATGCAAGCCGTGCAGAGCGCCGATCATCACGGCACTGGCGATGCGCACGGGAATGGCTTCGCCGCGCTTCCGGGCCGCTCGAGCCAGGCGCGCGAGCGACTCGCCGTGCACGTACTCCATGACCAGGAAGAGCTCCGGCGGGAGCAGCACGACGTCCAGCATGGCGACGACGTTGGGATGCTGGATGCGCGCTGCCAGGCGCGCTTCATCCACGAACATCGTCACGAAGTCCTCGTTGCTGGCGAGGTGTGGGTGCAGTCGCTTGATAGCTACGGTGCGCGCGAAGCCGACCGGCCCGACGAGCCGCCCCAGGTGAACCGACGCCATTCCGCCGGACGCGATCTCGTTGTACAGCGCGTAGCGTCCGATGGTTCGAGGCATGGGTGTGTCGCCGGCGGCCCGCCCCCCGCTATCGGGGGAGGGGAAATTCTAGAGCAAGCGGGGAAAATGCACTACATTGCGGCTCGCGCCGCGCAAGAACGGGAGCGAGCCGGTTTGCCGCTTTGCGTCGAAGGCCTGTCGCCGCGGAGCAGCAGCGGGCTTGGGGTCAGGGCGAGGCCACGAAAGCAACGCTCCGGAGCGCCGGAGACGAGACAGGATCGTCCGACTCGAAGTGCGCGCGGTACTGGACGTAGCGGGTGGGCAACAAGTCGAGCGCGGCGTGGGCCGGCGGCGCGTGTCCGGGATCGACGAACGACTGCGTCGGGTCTCCGCCCGGCCCGACGAAAGCGGGCTGGCTGGCGCAGCTGGACGTCGCGCAGCCGCGCACCTGGAACGAAAGGCGCAGCCGACCTCGCGCGGCGAGCGCCGCGATCTGCGCGTCCGTCAGCGCGCGACGCCAGATCGCGACGTCGTCGAACTCGCCGGAGGACTGGTACTGCTTCTCCGAGTTGTCTGCGAACGCGCCGAGCGAGAGCTGCGACGGCTTGTCGAAGGTGAACGAAGCCTGGAAGTTGGCGGTCCCCTTCGCGTCGAGAACACCATCGACGTAGGCCTTGATGGTCGCCGGTTGCTGGCCCTGTTTGACCAGCGCGATGTGGTGCCACCTGCCGTCGTTGATCGGCGTCTTTCCGCAGAACCCGGTGCCGTCGCCCTGCACGCTCGCCAGATAGCCGGCAACGCGCCCGGTGCCATCCTGGTTCGGACACCCGCTGAACGCCGCGGCGCAGCCCAGCCAGAAATGCGGACGCACGTCCGCGACGTCCTGCGTTCCGAGGTAGACGACGTTCTGCGTGCAGTCCTGTTTCGACTTGACCCACAGCGCCCAGGTGAAGTCCGTCGTGCCCGGTTCAAGCGCACTGCCGGGCTGGATCGTCGTGTATGCGCGCGACGTGATCGTGTCCTCGAAGCCCGTACCGAACATCGCGGAGTCGAAGATCGCGCTCTCCCCCGTTGCTCCATCGAACTTCACACTGTTCGCCGACGGGGACGTGTCGACGAAGTCATCGTCGAGGTGGAGCAGCAGGACATTGTCCTTCATGTCCACACTGCCCTGGGAGTAGCCTGTTTCGGCAGCGGCCCCATCTGGAAGGGGCATTCCGTAGGGCGCGTCCGGTGTCCAATCCAGCGCGGCCAGCTTGGTCTGTTGGCACAGGTCGAACACACGGGAAACGTAGTCGCCGCTGCTCTTGCCGGGAGCGAGGCCAACGTGATCGGAGCTCCACGCCGTACCCTGGTACTTGCCGAGCGCGAAGTCCGCCTGGGCCTTGTCCGCCAGCTGCGCGGAGCAGGCGTCCGAAACGCTGTGGTCGACGCCCGTGTCCGGCGTTCCGGTGTCGGACTGCGAGCTGCCGGCGTCGGTGGAGCGCTCGAAGTTGTCGGTCGGAAACAGAACCTGACAGCCGCTCTGTGCACCGAACATGGCTCCGGCGACCAGCGCCACACCGAGACCCAGACTCCGGAACCAAGCTGAAGACACGATCGCAGTGTAGCGCCATCCGGTGCAGCAAAGGGCGCCGAGCTGGGCGGAAAACAGCCGCTTTTCTTCCAGGCGTCGCGAAAGGGTGGGAGCGAGCGTCAGACTCCCGGCGCGCTGCGGCGACCGCGCAGCAGCTTGCCGGGCAATGCGCCCGTGGGCTCGCCGCGCTCGAAGATGACCTGGCCGCTCTTGAGCGTGTAGTCGTAGCCGCGGGCGCGCTGCACGAGACGGCGACCGTCGGCGGGCAGATCGAACGCCATGCGGGGCGCTTCCAGGCTCAGGGCGGCGTGGTCGACGACGTTGATGTCGGCGAGCAGGCCGGGGGCGAGCTGTCCGCGGTCCTCGAGGCCATAGAGCTTTGCCGTCTTGGCCGTCTGCGTGTGCACGACAGTTTCGATGGCGAGCTTGCGGCCGCGCGAGCGATCGCGCGCCCAGTGCGTGAGCAGGTAGGTCGGGATGCTGGCGTCGCAGATCACGCCGCAGTGCGCGCCGCCGTCGCTCAGGCCCAGGCAGGTGCGCGGATGCTCAAGCAGCTCGGCCAGGTGATCCATCTGGCCGTGCGAGTAGTTGAAGATGGGGAAGTAGACGATGCCCCAGCCGTCGTTCTCCATCAGCCAGTCGTAGACAACGTCGCGCGGCGAGCGGCCTTCGCGCTGGGCGATCGCCGCGGCACTCTGCGACGGATCCGGCTCGTACTCGGGGTCGTCGCCCAGGCGGTACATCTTGTCGTAGCTCCGGACGATGAAGTCCTCGAACTCGCCGACCGACAGCGGATCTTCGCCGACGATCTTCGCGCGCACCTCGGGCTTCCTGAGCTCGACCAGACGCTCGGCGACGGGCATCCAGTGCAGGCCCATGTAGGTCGGGTGCACCAGGAACGGATGCGCGGTGCCCGCCCAGCTCATCAGCACACCCGCGGGGCGGCCGGCGACCTGCGCATAGAGCGGCTCGTTTGCGGCGGCGGCCGCCTCGAGCTCGCGCACGATGTCGCGCCACAGCTCCGGCGCCTGGTCCGACTGCACCAGGTTGAAGCTCACCGGCAGACCGAGCTCGCGCGCCATGCGGCGCATCCACGGGACCTCCTTGGGCATGTCGGTGTGGTTGCTGGTCATCTGGAACACGCCCGCGCCGCCGCGCTTCATGCCGTGCGCGATGCCGAACAGCTCGTCTTCCGCGGCGAAGGTACCGGGCACCAGCTCACCGTCGATGCCCTTGTGGATGAGCGTGCGCGAGGTGGAAAAGCCCAGCGCGCCGGCACGGATGCCCTCTTCGACGATGGCCGCCATCTTCGCGATGTCGTCCTCGGTCGCGGCTTCGTTCTTCGCGCCGCGCTGGCCCATTACGTAGGCGCGCAGCGCGCCGTGCGGCACCTGTGCGCCGATGTCGAGCGCGCGCGGCTTCTTCTCGATGGCGTCCATGTACTCGGGGAACGACTCCCACTCCCACTGCATGCCTTCGGTCATGGCCGCGCCGGGGATGTCCTCCACGCCCTCCATCAAGCCGATCAGCCAGTCATGCTCGTCGGGCTTGGCGGGCGCGAAGCCTACGCCGCAGTTGCCCATCACCAGCGTGGTCACACCGTGCCAGCTCGAGGGTGTGACGTACGGATCCCACGTCACCTGCGCGTCGTAGTGCGTGTGCACGTCCACCCAGCCGGGCAGGACGAGCTTGCCGCGCGCGTCGATCTCGCGCTTGCCGCTCGCGGCGTCGCCGACGGTCGTGATGGTGTCGCCGTCCACGGCCACGTCGCCTTCAAAGGCCTTCTGGCCGCTGCCGTCGACGATGGTTCCACCCTTGATGACGAGATCGTGCATGTCGTTCTTTCCTTGTTTTGAAGAGCGGCTACGCGCTCGCGCCAAGCAGCATGCGCTCTATGCCGAGCAAGGCGGTCTGTCGTGCTGTGGCGTCGTCCAGCACCTCGGGCTCCGGCTCGAAATGGCGGTGGACGGCGAACCAGGTGAGTGTCTCGCTCAGCATGCGCGCGCTGGCCATCGCGTCGGGCTGCGGCGCGAAGTAGCCGCCTTGTTCGCGCAGCTCGATCCAGCGCGCGAGGCGGCGGTTCAGCCGGCGGCGGCCTTTGACGAACCACGTTTCGGCGAGCTCGGGCACGTCGCGCGCCGCCGTGGCGATCAGCTTGATGCGAACGCGGCCCGCATAGAGCGTGTCGTAGATCCCCGAGAGCACCGCGGCGACCTCGGCGTGCACGTCCGCAGGCGAGTCCGTCTTCAGCGCTTGCGTCAGCGCCGGAAAGCGCCCGCGCAGCTTGATGCGCTCGGCGATGAGTCCGTGCGTGGCGCCCACTGGCGGCGTCTTGACGGGCAGCTCGGCGGGCTCGACAAGGGGGCGCGTGCGGTCGGCGTGGCGTAGGGCGAGATCGAACAGCGCTTCCTTGCTCTCGACGTACAGGTACACCGTGCCCTTCGCGACGCCCAGCGCGCGCGCCACGTCGTCGATCTGCGTGCGCGCAAAGCCGCCGGACTCGATGAACACCCGGGTTGCGGTGGTCACGAGCTGATCGAATCTGTCGGCAGGGCGCCGGCGGGACATGGCCGGGGAATATAACTGACTGGGCGAGTCAGTCAATAGGCTTGTCCCGGGGCCGCGGTCTGGAGCGAACACCGCCGCGACAGCGTGAGCACCGCGTTCCCGCGACGCGTCACGCGCTGTGCGCTTGCGCACACTTGCATACATCATGGCGCGCCCCAAGATTGACACCGGTCAAGGGGGTGTCGGTACGCCAAGCGCTGACAGGGATGAGCGGGGCGGTTTGTGTGCGGCGAACCCTCTGGCCAGAGAAAGGGGGAAAAATGAAACAAAACAGGGAAGAGGCGCTACGCGAGATCAAGGAGATGTTCGGCCTTGTTCCCGAGTGGCTGCGCCAGGTTCCGGAGTCGGCTCTGCCCGGCCTCTGGGGCCAGATGAGCCAGTTCTATCTCGCCGAGACGACGATCCCGAACAAGTACAAGGAGCTGATCGGGATTGGCGTGTCCGGCGCCACGCGCTGCCGCTACTGTGCGCTGTTCCATACGGAACTCGCACGGATGTTCGGCGCGACAGACGAGGAAATCGCCGAAGCAAGCATGATGGGCGCCATGTCGATGAACGCGAGCACATTCGTGAACGCGCAGCAGATCGACTACGAGCAGTTCCGGAAGGAGACGCTCCAGGCCGTCAAGTACGTCAAGAACAAGATGGCCAAGGCTGGCAAGCAGCCGCCGGAGCGCCGCGCGCATGCGTGACGATTTGCTCGATCGCTTCGCGGCGGACGATCTGCTCCGCCGCGAAGGCGACATCTACCGCACGACCCGCCGCTGGCAGGCCGCCATGGCTCGCGCTGCGGTGCGATTGTACGAACAGGGCGGCGACGGCGGCAACGACCTGCGCGTGCCGATAGCGCTCGCGCTGGTCGACATCTACGGCGCCGACACGCCGGACGACACGCTCGCCGGCTGGGTCGAGGCGATGCTGCCGATCGAGGAAGCCGAGGTCATGCCGCGGATGGGCCGGGCAACGGCCTGATGAACGCGAACCAGAAGAATTGACTATAGCGGCGCCCCGCAGCCGGGCCCTACGCTGCCCCAGCAGGGCAAGGAGGGCCGGCATGCGTCGCATCGCTCTAGTCGCTGCGGTCGCCGGATTGGCCGCAGCAGTCTCCGTAACGTCGATTGCCAGCGCCGCGCCAAGGACGGGCGCCCCGTACGCCATGGACTCGCCGGTCGACGGCGCGTGGGAATGGGGCGCCCAGCACGGCCTGAGCGCCGCCAGCGGCCACGACGGGACACTCGTCACGTGGTTCGACGAGGATGGTGACGGCTCGTCGACCGACAGGATCATCGCGGGCGCGTTCATCCCGAAAGGGGGCACGCGCGGCACGCCGGTGCCCCTTCTGGCGGACCACATCGACCCGGACACCCACCAGCTCGAGGTGGCGTGGAGCGGCCGGGCTTTCGTCGTCGTCTATGTCGAAGGCACGGACATCAAGGCCGTGCAGCTCGATGCGCACGGCAAGTTGATCGATACGACGCCGCGCGTGCTGGCTTCCGGCTACGACGTGACCCAGGCTCCGCACGTCGCCTGCGACGGGTCCGGAACGTGCTTGATGCTGTGGGCGCGGCTCAACGGTGCCGGTACCGATGAGCTCAGTGCCGAGAGCTTCGGCTCGAATCTGCAGCCCACCGGAGCCCAGGCTGTCGCGACCGACGCTCCGGACGCCGAGAGTCCGCGCGGCGGACTCGTCTGGGCGGGCGATCGTTACCTGGTGGTCTTCGGCGCTGGCGCCGAGATCTCGACAGGGCGCAAGTTCTACACCCGAGCGCTGTCCACGACCGGGGTCCCGCTCGGCTCCGCAACCGAGCTTCCGATCGCGCCGCAGAAGAACGACAACTCTGAACCCGACATCGTACGGCTCGGTGCGGGCTACCTTGTCACGTGGGACGCGCGGGAGAAGTACGCTTTCGTCGAACGTGGCGCGCGACTCGACGCGGAACGCAAACTGGTGGGTTCCGTCCTCAGGCTTGGCCCCCTGCAGCACCCCGATCTCCTGGCGCGTTCGGTTTCGGCGCCGGATGGTGCGTTCGCCTTCCTTGCGGAGTGGGGCGGCATCCATGCGGTCCACGTCGACGACCAGGGACATGTCGACGATCACGGGGCACTGACCGGCCATTTGCCCTTTCCCGAATTGGACGTCTCGGCTTTCGACGGCACCGGGTACTGGATCACGGAATCCTCCGGAACCCACATGAGCGACAAGGACGTTGACGGCCTGAGATTCGACTTGCCAGGCCAGAAGGCCCCCGCGCCAGTGCTTCTGTCCACCGCCGACAACAGCCAGTGGGGTCTCCGGACAGCCGTCACGCCATCGGGCGATGCCGCGCTGGCAGTGTGGCTCGACAACCGCCGAGGCAATCCCGTGACGTACGCCGAGACGTTCGGAGCGGACGGCTGCCCGACGAGCACGGCCCAGCCGCTCTCCGACGGGGAGGTTGTGGGTCTCGCTGGCGACGACAAGGGCTTTCTGGTCGTCACTGCGTCGCAGGATCCGGGCAATCAGCGACTGGCAACGGCCCTCCGCATCGGTCGCGACGGTAACTTCGATCCGACAACAGCGCGGAAACTCGCGGAGCCGTACAGTTTCAGCAACTGCATGTCGCAGGCCGGCGTCTCGGGAGGTCTTTGCTGCGCGGCCGGCGATACCGCGCGGGTTCTCGACGCCCAGGGCAACCTGGTCGCCGAAGTGCCCTTGCCGCGTCCGCAGCAGGTACTGGTGCTGCAGCGCATCGCCGTGCGCATCGACGGTGGCGTCGCCGTGTTCTCCTTCGATGCGAAGCCCTCTGGGGAAATCGGCCATCCCTACGAAGTCGCGCTGCGCCTCGGCTGGCTCGACAACGCCGGCAAGCCGCAGAAGCCCGACCGCGTCGAGCCTGCGCGCTCGAGTCCAATAGCTACCGGGGCGCAACTGTTCACGACCAGCGCGGGCTACGTCCTGGTCTGGCTCGACCCCGACCCGACGGGCGCGAGCGCCGCGCCGTGGCGCGTCGGGCTGCTCACGCCGTCGGGTAGCTGGAGCGGCCTGCACGAGCTACCCGTCGATGCACGAATAGCGACGGTCACGGATGTGGTGGCGCGGGGCGACACGCTGTACTGGCTCCTCGCGGACAACGCCCAGCACCTCGAGCTTCTGCAGACGACAACGCACTTCGCCCGCAGCGCGCTCGACGACCTCGCGCTTCCAGTTCCTGAACGCCGCTGGATGCCGGTCGCGATGGGTCGACTTGCGTCGGGACGCGGCTACCCGGCACTGCTCACTTCCAGCTACGACCGATCTCCGCGCAGCGTCCGGCTCGTCGGCTACCGGCTCGACGGGCGCACCTGCCAGCCGCTATCGGCAAGCACCGGCAACGCCGCCCTCACTGTGAGTGGAGGCTGCGACTGCAGCGCGCCGAAGGACGGCGACAGGAACGCACCCGCGGGAGCGCTGCTCATGGCCCTGGCGCTGGTCGTCGGTGTGCGGCGGCGCCGCCGCGCGGGCTGAGACGACCGACAGCATCCCTGGGGGAAAGCCGACCCGCGCAGCGGAGCTCCAGCGGGCGTCCCCGCCGCCGCGTCGTTACAGCTTGAGCTTCTTCAGCCGCGGGTTCTTCGGGTCGAGCTTTTTCGCTTCGGCGGCGGCCTTGTGGGCGGCGGCGCGGTTCGGCACCTTCGCGTAGGCCTGGGCGAGCAGGGCGTAGGCGTCGGCCTTGTCCTTGTCGCTGCCCTGGCAGAGCACCGCCGTCTCGAGCTCGTAGATAGCGCGCGGGTACATCTTTGCGCCGATGAGCGCCTGGGCGAACAGCGTGTGGGTCTGCATGTTCTCCATGTCGGCGTAGATGCCCATGTCGCCGTACTTCACCGCCTCGGCGTACTGCTTCTTGTCGACCAACGCCGCCACCAGACGGCGGTAGATGCGGCCGTCGTGCTCGTCGAGCAGAGCCAGCTTCTTCAAACCCGCGAGCTCGGCGGCCTTGTCGCCCTGCTTGTGCGCGATATCGACCAGCGACTGCAGCGGCGCGTCCTGGGACGGGTCGAGTGCCGCAGCCTTCTCGTACGCGGCCTTCATGCCGGCGACGTTGTGTTTGGCCTGGGCGATGTCGCCGAGCGCCATCTCCACCTCGTACCCGTCGTGACCAGCGGCGACGAGCTGCTTGAGCTTGGCCTCGGCGCCCGCGGCATCGTGCTTGGCGCCAGCGATCTGCGCGGCGAGCCACAGCGCGTCGGGGTTGTTCGGATCGGCGGCGAGCGCGGCTGCGACGGCCTTCACGGCCTCGTCACCCTTCCGCTGCGCCAGCGCGGCCAGCGCGTACGCGACCTGCGCTTTCGGGTCGTTCGGAGCCTTGGCGGCCGCCGCCTTCGCCTTTTTGTAGTCGCCGGCGCGTTCGTGCGGGACGAACTGCGTCTTGTAGCGCTCGAGCTTCTCGTCGATGTACTTCCGGAACTCCTCGTCGAGCTGGTCCGGCGTGACGCCGAGTGCGGTCTGTACGACCTCGGGGGTGCGCTTACCCTCGCCCCACAGCGTGAGCATCTCGTCGATCTTCGGTATGCCGTAGTGCTCGGCGATCATCTCGATGATCTTGGTCGAGGCGTAGTAGGCCATCGCCACATCGCTGAGCTGTGCCGCGCGGGTGAAGGCGCGGTTCATGTTGCCGACCTTGGGCAGCCGCCCGCCACGCAGAGCGCGGTACAGCGCCAGGTCCTGGTGGCGCTTCCACTCGGGACGGCGTTCCAGCGTCTCGAACTCGGCCAGACCTTCGGTGAACCAGCGCGGCACGTGGCTCTTCGACTTCTGGATGTGGAACACGTGCGACAGCTCGTGCCACAGCGTCATGCCGATGTTGAAGTGCTCGATCTCCGGGCTCATCGAGGCAAGCGTCTTGCCGAAGCACACGCCCTGGATGGCCGTCTGCGGCAGACCGCTGGTGCGGATGGCAAAGTCCTGCCGCTTTGCGTACAGCTCGACGCCGATGGGATGGCTGGGGGTGAACCGGTACTCCTTGACCATCTCGCGCCAGGCGTGGCGGAGCATCTGCGGGATGTAGCGCTCCAGGATCGCCTTTTCGTCCTTCTTGTAGCGGATGGTGAAGAGCTTGTACTTCACCGTGGTGTAGTCGCGGGGGATGGTCTTTTCGTACAGGTTCAGCGTGTTGAAGACGCGCACGTTGAACGGGTCCTTGTCGAACGCGGTGCGCAGCGCCTGGAGCGCGTCCTTGTCGTCGCCGGCGCGGATCAGGTTCAGCCCGAGCTGCGCGTAGGCCTTCGCGTCGTCGGGGTCGATCTGCACGGCCTTCTTCATCATCGCGACGATGTCGTCGTAGCGGTGCTGCCAGTCCGCGTAGTCGCCGATGATGCGATACATGCGCGAAAATTCGGAGTTCAGGCCGAGCACCTTGTCCTCGGCCTTCTTCAGGCCGGGCTTGTCGTCGGCGAGGAAGCGCACGGCGGCCTTCATGCTCAGAAGGTCGAGGTTGTCCGGGTAGAACTTGAGCCCGGCGTCGGCTTCCTTGTCGGCCTGGGCGAGCTCCATGTCGCGCAGGCGGATACCGGCGAGCACGAAGTAGGCGCCAGCCAGCTTCGGGTTGACCTTCAGCGCTTCGTCGACATGGCGCTCGGCGGCGTCGAAGTCGAGCGCCTGGTCGAGCTTCACGTGTGCCATCCACACGTGTGCCTCGGGGTTGTTCGGCGCCTCCTTCAGCGCCTCGCGCGTCACTTCCTCGGCGTGGCCGGGGTCGTACTTCTCCAGGAAAAGCTCGGCGCGCCAGAGCAGCGTCTGCACGTCTCCCGACTTGGCCTGCTCGGCCTGGTTGAACGCGTCGTTGGCGTCGCGCGGGCTTCTGAGCAGGTACGCGGCGCGGCCGACCATGGCCAGGCCCTTCTCGTCGTCCTGCTTGATGCGGTCGTTGTTGTAGTCGTCGATGATGGTCATCAGCAGCGCTTCGGCGTCGCTGCGCTTGCCCTGCTCGATCAGGATCTCGCCGAGCAGGAGCCGCGCGCGCCGCGCCGCCGGATCGCTTTCCACCTTGCGCAGCGCCTTGACCGCCTCGGCGAGCTTGCCCTCGCGCCTGAATGCCTTGCCCTCCAGCCACGCGGCGCGGGGACGGAGCTTGTTCTCGCGCACGCGGCGCGCGGTCTGGATGGCCTTCTGGTAGCGGCCGGTCTCGAGCAGCACCTCGGCCAGACCGAGCTCGGCCTCGCCGCGCTGGCGACCCACAGCGGCGTTCTTGAAGTCCTTCTCGGCGTCGGCGTACTTGCTCGTCTCCAGCTCCTGCTGCGCGTTCTGCAGCCGCTGGGCCACCGTGACGCGAGGCGCGTGGGCGCGGGCGTGCGCAGCGTGGGCGCGCGCGTGCACGGCCGGGCGGGCAGCGGCCGGCGAGCAGGCCGAGAGCAGCGCCGCGAGAACCAATGGCGCACTGAACCAGGCACACTTCATGGGGGGCATCTTGTCCGACAAGCCGGGTTGGTGCCAGCTTGGGAAAGGGTGGGCCGCCCAGGTCGCTGCGGCTACGTCTTGCTGCGGCGCGAGCTCGGCGCGCGCCGCACGCTCACCTCGAAACCGGGCCCCACGCCCAGGGCCTGGGCGGCGCTGCTATCGCGGCGGGCGAGTTCGAGGGTGCCGAACGAGTTGATCACGCCTACGTATTCGCCGGGCTCGGCCTCGGCATAGGTCGCGCAGAGCCGCCGCTCGATCTTGCCCACGCTCACCCACGCCTCGTCGAAGTCCGAGAGCAGCGACTGATCGATGTTCGTGATCAAGTTGCCGAAGCGATCGATCGTGATAACGCGCCCCTGGACCAGACCCTCGGTGCGCCGCGGCAGCGGGATGTCGAGGCTGATCTCGGGAGCTGTTTCCGCGCCGATATCGTGGAAGGCGACGTTACGCGAAGCCAGCTCGGCGGCGGCTGGCGCAAACACGTCGCGACCGTGGAAGGTGCGGCTCGGCTCGGGCAGGCCCAGCCCGTCGATGTCGATGTCGCGCACCTCGACGTCCTCGGCGCGGGCGAGCACTCCGCTGAACAGCCCGTTGTCGGGACCGATGAAGTAGTGACCGTCGGCGCGGATGGCCAGCGTGCCGCGCGCGCTGCCAACACCCGGGTCGACGACCGCGACGTGCACCGTGCCTTCGGGAAACCAGGCGTAGCTGTGCTCCATCCAGAAGCTCGCCTCGACCAGGTCCTGCGCGCGGATGCCATGGCACAGGTCGACGATGCGTGCCTCTGGAAAGCGAGTCAGGATGACGCCCTTCATCACGCCGACGAACGGGTCCTTGAGCCCGAAATCGGTGAGCAGCGTCACAACCCCGCACGGCTTCTGTTTCGACATACCTCATAGGTAGATCGTGAAGCGCCGGGCGCAAACCGGGTCGGCAGGGCGCGCTGGGGGTCCGTCATGCCGCGGCTCTGCGGGACGCAGCGGCTGCCAGGACCCGCCCTCCAGAAGCGCCCGACAGCCTGGCGCTCTTGTGCCGACCGTGCTGGCGTGCTGCCATCAGCGCGTGGGCTACGTGGTCTTTGCGCAGGCGGACAGCGGGCGGATCGATCTGGCCAAGCTGGTCAAGAACGCGCGGGGCTACTTCCACGCGTCGGTCGAGGTGCTGGACGAGGAGCTGCTGCCACCCGGCTTCTCGCCGCCCGAGCGGAGCCGCGTGCGGCTGGAGCTGTCGAACCAGCAGCGCGGTTGGAGCGCGCGTTTCACGATCAGCGCGCGGCCCAGCAACCGCGACGACCACGAGTACGCCAACGCGGCCGAAGCCCAGGGCCGCGCGTCGGGCATGGGGCTTCTGGCCGAGCGCTGCGGCTACGTGTGGGAGATCGAGCCCGAGGGCGACGAGGTCGAAGCAGCGACCCTCACGCTGTGCGGCGTGCTCGCCTCCGTCGGCCTGGGCCCGGTGATGCCGGAGGACCGCTCGACACTGTTCGGCGTGCGCGGCGCGATGCAGCGCCTCGAGCGCTGAAAGGCGCCGCGCTCTCAGTGGTGCATCGTGAGCCCGCGGTACTTCAGGAGCGGCTTGATGTCGGGCGCATGCCCGTAGAAGTTCTTGAACAGCACGTCCGGCTCTTCCGTGCGACCGCGCGACAGGATCTTGTCCCGGAAGATCTGTCCTGCCTTGCGGTTCAGCCCACCGTGCTTGTGGAACCAGGCGCCGGCGTCGCGCGCGAGCACCTCGCTCCAGATGTAGGCGTAGTAGCCGGCCTGGTAGCCCTCGGTGAAGATGTGAGAGAAGTACGGCGTGTGGTAGCGGGGCGGCACCGGCGCGTACGCGACGTGGTCCTTCTTCAGCGCCTTCTGCTCGAAGTCCATCACCTGCGACGCGGGGACCTCCGTACCCGGCTTGAGCTGGTGCCAGGACTGGTCGAGCATCGCCGCTTCCAGGTACTCGAGCAGCGAGTAGCCCTGCCCGTAGTTTTCCGAGCGGATGACCTTGTCGAGCAGCGCCTTCGGCATCGGCTTGCCGGTCTTGTAGTTCTTCGCGAAATTCTTGAGCACGGCCGGTTCGCGCGCCCACATCTCGTTGAACTGCGAAGGGAACTCCACGAAGTCCGGCGGCACGTCCGTGCCCGCTAGAAGCGGGTACTTGGCGTGCGAGAGCAGCCCGTGGAGGGCATGCCCGAACTCGTGGAACATGGTCGTGACCTCGTCGAAGGTGAGCAGCGCAGGCTGTCCGGCCGCCGGCTTCGGGATGTTGAGGTTGTTGATGATCACGGGCTTTTCGTCGAGCAGCGTCGACTGGCTGACGTAGGCGTCCATCCAGGCGCCACCGTTCTTGTTGTCGCGCTTGAAGTAGTCGAGCAGGATCAGACCCAGGAGCGAACCGTCCGCGTCGTGCACCTCGAACACGCGCACGTCCGGCTGGTAGACGGGCAGGTCGTGGCGCTCCTTGAAGGTGAGCCCGTACAGCTCGTGCGCAGCGTAGAAGACGCCGTCCTTCAGCACGTGGTTCAGCTCGAAGTAGGGCTTCACCTCGGCCTGGTCGAATTCGTACTTGGCCTTCCGGACCTCGGCGGCGTAGTGCGCCCAGTCCCACGGCTGCAGCTCGAAGGGCTTTGTTTTCGCCGCCTTCGCGTCCTTGTCGATCTGCTGCTGGATCTCGCGGGCCTCGCTCTTGGCCTTCGCGAGCGCCACGGGGGCGAGCTGACGTAGGATGCGGTTGACGGCCTTGGGCGTCTTGGCGGTCTCCTCGGCCAGCGCGTAGGCCGCGTAGGTCTTGTACCCGAGCAGCTTCGCCTTCTGTTCGCGGAGCGAGATGGTCTTCGAGACGGTTTCCGTGTTGTCCGCATCGCCACCCTGACAGCGGCCGCTGGACGCTTCGAACACGCGCTTGCGCAGCCCGCGATTCTTCATCTGCTCGAGCGGCGGCTGGATAGTCGTATTCTGCAGGGTAATCACCCACTTGCCGTCGAGCTTGCGCGTCTTGGCGGCCTGCGCGGCCGCGCCGATCTGCTCCGGTGACAGCCCGTCGAGCTCCTTCTTGTCGTCGACCTCGACCGCGCGGTCCTTGGTCGCCTTGAGCACGTTCTGCCGGAACTTCGTCGACAGCGACGACAGCTGCTGGTTGATCTTCTTGAGCGTGGCCTTGTCCGCCGGCGACAGCTTCGCGCCTGCGCGCACGAACATGTCCTCGTAACGCTTCACGAGCTGCAGCGACTCGGGGTCGAGCTTGAGCTTGTCGCGCTGCTGGTAGACCGCGTCGACCCGGGCGAACAGCTTGGGGTTGAGCAGGATCGTGTCCTCGTGCGCCGACAGCTTGGGCGACATTTCCGTGTCGATCTTGTTCAGCGTGTCGTCGGTGTTGGAGGCGTTGAGGTTCTCGAAGATCCTCTCGACACGCGTGAGCAACTGGCCCGTCTTCTCCATCGCGACGATCGTATTTTCGAAGGTCGGCGCGGCCTTGTTGTTGGCGATGGCCGCGACTTCCTCCAGCTGCTTCTTCATCCCCTCTTCGAACGCGGGCTTGAAGTCCGCGTCCTTGATCTTGTCGAACTGGGGGTAGTGCAGCGGCAGCGGGCTCGGCTCGAGCAGCGGGTTCTTGTGCGGTGCCGGCTTGGGCGCCGCCGCCTGGGTGGGCGCGGGCGGCGGCTTGGGAGTCGCGGGCGCGGGCACGGTGTTGGGCTGGGGGCCGCAGGCCGAAAGGCCGAGGGCAAGGGAGATTGCGAATGTCGACTTGAAGCGTTGCACGGGCGGCATTCAACGCCAATGTCGGCGACAGCTCAAGTCGGAGGGCGCAAAACGACGGATCCAGGGAATTCGCCCTGGGACGGCGAGATCAGAACTTCAACGCGAGCGTGTTCTCGACCTCGACGTTGGTCGTCTTCACGCCCTGGGGAACGCGACTCTCGTAGCGGACCGTGGAGGAGATTCCGGTGTGCAGCAGCTTGGTGACCTTGAAGTCGAGGCCGGTCACGCTGAGCAGGTGGTAGTCGCGGAAGTTGTCGAAACGCGGCTGGTAGTACGTGGTGTTCGTGACCTGGATGCGACGGCCGGCCTGGTAGGACAGTGCGATGTAGTTGCTCCAGCGATGCGCAATCGTGGAGCGGCTGCTGCCGGCGATGTCGGCATTGAGACGGGTGCGCTCGAGCATGTAGGCGGTGCCGTAGTAGATGCCCCCTTTCTTGGTCTGGAGCAGGCCAAAGCGCGGCCCCACACCCAGCAGCTCCCGGTCCTGGATGCGGCGGAAACGGTCGTTTTCGATCTGCGTGAAGACCTCGGCCCAGAGAAAGTCGTAGATCTCGTAGTTGTATCTGAGGTGCGCGAAGGACTTGTCGACAAGCAGCGTGCCGTTGATGCGCGAGTAGTTCCCGGTCGCGTCGAGGAACACCAGGTGGCGCCCGCCACCCACGCCAACCAGCAGCCCGCCCCCCGCGGTGATGCCCTCTGTGTTGCCGGTGGAACCGTCGATCAAACCCTTGATGCTGCCGCTGAAGCCCTGGACCTTCACTTCACGGCGCAACGGTTCGACGTTCACCTGCGCTGCGGCGGCCGAGCAGACCAGCGAGACGCAGGCGAGCGCCGCCGCGACACAACCTGCGCGAGCTCCTGGGGATCGCATGGGGCGCGTCGTATCACACGACGCGGCGGATCGGGCTCAGCCTCGCCGACGGCGCACGAGGCCGAGCGCGCCCAGCGCACCGAGGAGCAGTGCGAGCGGGAAGGGTGTGCGCCCGGAACCGGGCAGCTCGCATGAGCAGCCGCCATTGTCGCCTGCGCTCGCGCCACTGCCGGTGCCGCCCGCGTAGCCGGTGGAGCCGGCCACACCGGCGTCACCCGTGGCGCCGCCATTGCCACCGGTCCCGGCGCCGGCCGTGCCTGCGCCAGCGGCCCCACCAGCGGCGGAGCCGGCCGTACCGCCCGCACCGGAGCCCGCTGTACCGCCTGCACCGCTGCCGGCCGTGCCGCCCGCACCGGAGCCCGCTGTGCCGCCCGAGCCCGCTGTGCCGCCGCTGCCCGACGTACCACCGCTGCCGGACGTGCCGCCCTGACCCCCCGCGCCTGCGTCGACGCCGGCCTGCCAGGGGATCTGCAGGAGCGGCAGCGGCCACTGGTCGCCGACCGCAGGCTTTCCGGGACAGGTCACGTAGCTGTAGTCCCAGTAGGCCGGGAAGTTGAACTGGCTACCGTTGCCCGGCGCGCCGTTGACCTGCAACATGATCTGTACGGTGCGCTGCGCTCCGACTGCGAGCGTTCCTTCGTTCACGCCGCTGCCGAGCGAAGCAGCCGTAACGGGCTGACCGTTGATGTCGCCGTTGGCGCCGTCGCTGGTGAATCCGGTCAGGCCGAGCGCCGCATCGAGCGGCAGCACGAAATGCAGGTCCGCCGGCACATCGCCGGCGTTCTTCAGTGTTGCAGTCAGCGTCAGGCTGTCGCCCGTCTTTACCTGCGACAGGTTCGAAACCAGGCTCGAGTTCTGCGCGAAGTCGGGTGAGGTCACGTCGATCTCGAACGCTGCGAGCACCGGCATGTACGAGTCGCCGGTAGTGATCGTGCGGATCACGGCGGACTGCTGCCCGTTGGAGAGCTGGCCGTTGGCGGAGCTGACGGGCACCGTGGTCAGATCCCAGCCCTGGCGACCGCCGCTGATGTTGAGGCCGTTCTTCGCGTCCTGGTTCTTGTTGCCGAAGCTTCCGTTCGTGTCGAGCTGGCCGTTCGCGCCGTTGATCTGCGAACAGAAGAAGTTGTTCTCGGGGTTGTTCGGACCCGAGAGCGGAGCAAACGTGCCGCCGGAGGTCGCGCCGATCAGAAGCTGGTCGCCGGTCAGGTTCGCGTCGCCTTCCAGGGCGCTGATGATCACGCTGCCGTCGACCTGTCCATACGCCGGCGCACAAAAGCCACTCACCGAGTAGTCCTGCTGCGAGTTCTCGTCGACGAACGAGCCGCCGACGAAGATGCTCAGGTTGCGGCTCGGGACGCCCTCGGCCGCGTAGGCGACCACCAGGGTCCAGCCCGAGGCGTTGAGGCTGTTGATGGCCTGGTTCTGGGTCGCGGGCACGCCCTGTACGGCATAGCTGGCGGCCGCGTGCTGCGTGACGAAGCTGGTCACGTCGGCCGAGCGCATGTAGTACTTCACCGCGAAGCCCGAGGCCGCGATCGAATCGATGGTGAGCGCCGTCGCCGGGTCGGGCGTCACCTGCACGGACTGCCCGCCGGCGCTCAGCGTGACCGCGTTATTCAGATACGCGCTCACGTTGTCGACGTAGTCATAGCTGCCCGCCCAGACGAGCTCCGCGTACTTCACCACCGAGTACTGCGGCAGCGCGAGCGTGTTTTCCGACCCACTCTTGGTCCAATCCCAGGTCGTTCCACCAGGCCAGGGATTGGCGGTGTCGAGGGGATTGTTGTCGACGCTGTTCGGGTCGAGCGAGATGAACGTCCCGATCGAATCGCGCGTACCGGGGCCGTTCGCGCTGGTCTCCTTGCTCAAGCCGAGCGTGTTGCCCGTGGCAACGATGCCGCCGTTGGTCGTGGTCGAGAACCGCAACACCTGGGCCTGCGCGCTGCGGGTGACTCCGAGCGCAGCGACGAGCACCGCGCTGGAAGGAAGCAGAACAGACGCCACCCGCGAAAGGATGTGCCGAGCCATGGCCCGCGAGCATACCAGGTGGCGGCAACGGGTCCTGCCCGTTGTCGCCCCTGGATCCACTGTGGCTAGAACGGGAGCTCGGGTTGGGCGAGCTCGGCCCGCGGAACTAGAAAGCGTAGGACAATGTTCCGCCGCCGCTCGGCCCGCCGCTGGTGGACTTGCGTGCCTGGTAGCCGCCGCGCGCGGCGACGCGCGAAGCCGTGGCCGAGGTTCACGCCAATCTGGCCGATCAGCCGCACGCCGTACTTGTCCGCGTGCGGCATGTTGCTCACCTCGACGATGGGCGTGAGGATGATGCGGTCGCTCGCGCGGATGTCGAGCTCGCTGTAGAAGCGCGTGCCGAACACGTGGATGGTCTCGAAGCCGACCTTGAGCTTCGAGCCGTACGGATCGCCGATAATGCAGCGCGCCACCCGCACCCACCGAGAAGCCGACCTCGGTCACGCTCGTGAGGAACTCGCCTTCCAGGTGCCAGTTGTCCGCCAGGCGGAACTGCACGGTCGGCGCGCCGTAGTTCAAGCCGACCTTGGAGCGCTCCGCGAGGGTCTTGCCCGTGTTCGCCGCGGTGTCGATGGCGACCGGCGACTGGCCGCGCACCACGCCCAGGCGTAGGCTGAACTCGCTCACGACACGGAGCGGGCGGTACGTGTACGAGCCCTCGATGCGGTAGTAGTAGTCGTCAACGGACTGGCTCGTCGTCATGCCGCTACTGTCCGTCACGGCCGCGTCGCTCTGCCCGAAGGAGACGTACTCCGCGCCGGCCGAGAACACCGAGCGGCGATTGTCGAGCCGCTCGGACAGCGCGCGCTCCCGCACGTCCATCAGATCCTCCGGCACCTCGACGCGGTGCATGTTGCTGCGCGAGGCGAACACGCTCTGGCGCGTGCCGTCGAGCCGCTCTATTTCGATGGCGTAGGCAAGCGACGGCCAGCGCACATCGCTGCCCGGGATGATCGCGACGTACGGCCCCTCCGATCCACGGCGGAACTCGACCTGGTGCAACTGGGGGTCCGCGCCGACGCGGTAGACCACCAGCGCTTGCTTGACGAGCTGCGGATTGTCGATGGACGCGCGGATCACCAGTGGCTTGTGCGCCGTTGCCACCGACACCGGATCGTGGTGCAGGCGCGGACCGAGCGGCGCTGGGGCCTGGGCCTCGTCGTGCTTGGCCGAGGGGGCCGATTCCGGACTCGCCGAGGCCGCGGGCTGGGCCGCCGCGGGCTGGGCCGCACCCTTTGCTGTAGCGTTTTCCGTCTGCTCGTTGCCCTTCGCCGGGGCCGCCTGCGGGGCCTTGGGCGCCTTGTTCGCGGCGCCGGCACCGGGCTGGGCCAGCGCGACGCACGGCAGCGAGATGAACGCCACGAAGGCGGCGTTCGAGACGAGCTTCCGCGGCGTTACCATGTGTAGCTCACCGCTCCCCCGAAGCCGGGACCCGCGTGGTTGATGGTTCTGCCCTGGTACGAGCCGCGCGCAGCCACTACCAGCTCGGGCAGGACGCGGTACCCCACCTGGGCAATGGCGCGCACGCCGACGTTGGCCTGCGACTGCGAGATGTCCGCGGGCGCGGTACCGGGCACAGCCGGCCTGAGCTTGCTTTCGTCGTGCTGCGCGAAGCCCGCCGGCTGGTTGGTCACCTCGGTGCGGAACATGATCGGCACCTTCTGGAACGTGTTCAGGTCGAGCTCGGTAATGCCTCGCAGGCCCACGCCACCAAGGACCTCACCGCCGATCATCAGGTTGGTCTTCTTGTCGTTGCCGATGCGGACCAGCGCCTGCGCGCCGCCGGTAACGCCCTGGTCCTCGAGACCGATGACCCCGCGAGCGATGATCGACGTGAACGAGCTGATGCCGAACTCGCCCTCGATGTAGCCGTAGGTGAGCCCCACCTTGCGCGCGGACTTGTGCAGCACGTCCAGGTCGTGCAGCGATCCGCCCACGCCGCGATACACGCCGAAACCGGTGCGCACCGCGCGCACGCCCACGTCACCCAGACGGAAGCCCACGGAGCCTTCGGTCTGCCAGGCGTAGTCGTTGTGCTTCCAGTTGTTGTAGTCCGCGTAGTCGCTGAGGATGGTGACGTTCGCCTCGTGCCGTTTCGGCGGCTTCGGCGTCGGAATCGCGTGCACCGTGACGTTGTTCGGCGTGTCGGCATCGCCGACGACAGGGATCGCCTCGCCGGCTGCGTTCGTCGCTTCGATGAAGTACTGGAGCTCCGGGGCGCTCACGCGATCGGCCGGGATGGTGATCGTGTAGTAGCCGTTGCCGGCCTTGCTCATCGGCGTGGAGTCGTAGGCGACCTCGCCCTCGTTGCGCGAATGGAACACGGCGCCGGTCGCCGGCCCCGCCACTTCCACACCGAACGACAACGGAAGGTGCGCCAATGCGGCCTCGGGCGGTTTGAACCCGCCGAGCGTCGGGCGTGGCGCCGCGGGTGATCGGCTGGTGTTCTCGAGTGCGAGCAGCTTGCGGAGCTGCTGCGCTTCTTCGTACAGCACGACTGCGAAGCGGCTGTGCGGGTGTTTCCGCACGTAGTCCTCGTAGCGGATGATGCGCGTGGTCGGATCCGAGCCGCGCAGCGACTCGAAGATGCGCGTCACCTCGGCGGCTTCCGGATCGAGCGGCTGGCCCTGCGCCGCGGACGAAGGCGCAGGCGCTGCGGGCCGGACCGAGATCGTACCGGGACCGGGCGCGGGAGCGGGTGCTGGCGCCGGCGCCCGTCGCAGGATCACGACATCGCCCGGCTGCGGCTTGCGTTCGAGCGTGCCTTCGGGCTTCGCAAGCGACAGCTTGTCGCGCACCTGCGTCAGCTTCAGCGTGCCGATACGGAAGCGATCGGTGATGATCTTCCCCGTCACCGGGTGCCGCAGCTTGAGCGGCCGCCACAGCTCGACCTCGTCACCGCTGTGCGCTCCGCGATCGCCGGCGACGTCCACAACGATGTCGCCGTGCGACAGCTCCAGCACGTAGCCTTTGACCGTCCCGCTCTGTGCCTTGGCCGCCTTTTCCGCCTTGGGCGCCTTGGGCGCCGCGGAAGCCTGGCCCGCGCCTCCCAGCGCGAGCACGGCCGCGAGCGCGCCCACAGCCCGTCCCCGCACTCGATGTCCTGCCCTCCGCGTCACGGCGCAGGGAATAGCAAGCGCCGGACCAGATCGGATTTGTCGGTTCTAGCGGGAAATAGCGGCCAGAAGGTGTGACTCCGATGCCACGGGTGCGTAGTGGTTCTACCACTTGTGTGCCGTGGAGATACGCAGCGCGCAGGCCTGTTCGCGGACAGATGTCCAGGCCTTTGCGAGGGGCTCGCTACTCGGCGGCGCTCACGCCGAACCCCTCCGCCGCGAGCTCCTTCTCGGTCTCTTCCAGTGCCTCGAACGGGTCCTGCCAGTTCTCGTACTGGAGGATACCGAGCTGGTCGAAGCGCTCGCGCTGGCGCTCGCTGAGCAGCCCGATGCGCTTCACGGCCGGGACGATCTTGCTGAACAGGATCTGCCGGAACTGGCGCTGCCCCTCGTTGTTCAGTGCGATGTCCATGCACTCCTGCATGGGCAGACCCATCTTCTCCCACACCTGCTGGAACAGGAAGCGGTCGCGCATGAGCACGGCAGACTCGTAGATGAAATCCTCGCGCTCCCGGACCTCGGATTCCTTCATGTCACTGTAGTAGTCGCGCAGCGACAGCACGCCGTAGGCGACGTGGCGCGCCTCGTCCTGGATCACGTACGTGGTGAGATCCTTGAGCAGCGGCTCGAGGACGAACTGACGCGTCACGCCGAAAGCCGCCAGAGCCAGCCCTTCCACCATGATCTGCATGCCCAGGAGCTTCATGTCCCAGCGCGAGTCGGTCAGGATCAGATCCAGCAGCTTTTTCAGGTGCGGGCTGATCGGATACGAATCGCCCACCTTCTCGTGCAGGTAGCGGTCGAAGACCTCGACGTGGCGCGCTTCGTCCACGACCTGGGTCGCGACGTAGTACTTCGAGTCGATGTCGGGCACCGAGTTGACGAGCTGCGACGCGGCGAGCAGCGCGCCCTGCTCGCCGTGCAGGAACTGCGACTGCGTCCATGCGGGCATCTCGCGGCGCAGCTGGTCGTGCTGCTTCTTGGTCAGCTTCGCGTACAGCTCCGAGCCGTACAGCGGATGCATGAACTCGGGGATGTTGTCCTTGTCCAGGTCGACATCGATCGACCAGTCGAGCCGCTCGTCGGCGTTCCACTGCGCCTTCTTCGCCTTGCGATACAGCTCGCGCAGGTCGTGGCGGGTCTCCTCGTAGCCCCAGTTGTAGGTGACATCGAGAGTGACCTCGATTCGCTCGATGTTCAGCGGACGGTTTGCGGTTTCGGACATGGCTGACTCCTGCCGGGGGACGGATGACCTCGGAAAATGAAACCCGCTTCAGGTTTGCCGCCGTCTTGATCTTGGTCAAGCGAAATCCGAAACTCATTTCACTTTTTGTCCGCGCGAGCTATCGTTACGGCAGGTTTTTCGATGTCCAGAGCTGCTGAACAGCCCGAGGTCGTCCCGCTCGAGCAGGCCCGGACCCAGCGTCCGAGCCTGCCTCCGGCCACCCGCTACACGCGCACCTTCACCCAGAAGCGAGCCCGGGCGACCTACGACGCGCTGGTGGCAGCGGCTGCGGAGGTGTTCGCGGAGAAGGGCTTCGACGCGACGCAGACACCGGACATCGCACGGCGCGCCGGCGTGAGCGTGGGCACGTTCTATCGCTACTTCCACGACAAGCGGCAGATCTTCATCGAGATGATCACCGAGTATCTCGAAGAGACCTACCAGAGCGTCATGGGCAACCTCACACCGGACGCTTTTGCCGTCACGCGCACGCCGCGCGACAAGCGCGCGACGGTGGATCACGTCATCGACGTGCTGTTCCAGAACGCCGCGGAGCATCCGGATCTGCACTTCGTGTTCCTGGCCATGTCGATGCGCGATCCGGAGGTCGCGGAGATCCGGCTGCGCTTCGAGAAGCGCGGAAGGCAGGCTCTAGGCGCGGTCATCGAAGCGGTCGTACCCAGAGAGCGCATCCCCGATCCGCTTGCCGCGGCCGAGGTGATCCAGCTCGCTGCGGAGGAAGCCGCGACGGCGACCACTGGCGGCCGCGGCCCTGCCGCCTCTCCCGAGCGCGCTCAAGCGCTGCGCAGCGCGCTCGCCGACATGATCTACCGCTACGTGTTCGGCACTGAAGAAGTGCCGCCGGGCGAGTAGCAGATCGCAAGCGCGCGGCACTCTGCGAAGAGCTGAAAACGCTGGCAAAGGCGATCGCACGCGTTAGCTTGATCGCCGTCAACAAAGGGGGAGGGCCATGCCGCACGACGACCTGGCACCCTCACGCGATCGCGACGCGCATGCGTCGCGGGCCCCACTTCTCTGGGCCCGTCGCCGCGAACTCACCCGCGATGACCGTGCCGCACTTGTCGCACTTGTTGCCGTCCAGGTGGTAGGCGCCCAGCTTGTACCAGTCGCGCTCGATCACCACCTGGCCGCACTTCGGGCAATACGTCGACTGACCGCGCGGGTCGTGGATGTTGCCCGAGTACACGTGGTGGATACCGTGCGCGATGGCCTGCTCGCGCGCACGCGCCAGCGTGGCGGGCGGTGTGGGCGGCACATCGAGCATCTTGAAGTCCGGATGGAACGCCGAGAAGTGCAGCGGCACCTCCGGCCCCAGCTCGCGTAGGAACCAGTCGCACAGGCGGTCGATCTCCTCGCGTGAATCGTTGTGCCCCGGAATGACCAGCGTGGTGACCTCGAACCAGACGTTGGTCTCGTGCTTGAGATACCTCAGCGTGTCGAGCACCGGGTCGAGGTGGGCGTAGCAGAGCTTCTGGTAGAATTCCTCGGTGAACGCCTTGAGGTCGATGTTCGCCGCGTCCATCACCGAGTAGAAGTCCTTGCGGGCCTCCGGCGTGATGTAGCCAGCGGTGACGGCGACGGCCTTCACGCCACGCTCGTGGCAGGCCTTGGCCGAGTCGATCGCGTACTCGGCGAAGATGACCGGGTCGTTGTAGGTGAACGCGACGCTACGACAACCCGCCTGCACGGCGGCCTCGGCAACCTGCTCGGGCGTGGCGCTATCGCTGAGCCGCTCGATCTCGCGCGCCTTGGAGATGTCCCAGTTCTGGCAGAAGCGGCAGCCGAGGTTGCAGCCTGCGGTGCCGAAGCTCAGCACGCTCGAGCCCGGGTAGAAGTGGTTCAGCGGCTTCTTCTCGATCGGGTCGATGCAGAAGCCGGTCGCCTTGCCGTAACTGGTGGAGTAGATGCGCTCGCCAACCCGTTGGCGCACGAAACAGAAGCCGCGCTGGCCATCATGTAGGCGGCAGTAGCGCGGACACAGGTCGCACTGGATGCGACCGTCGTCGAGCTTGTGCTCCCAGCGGCCTGGCTCGTAGCCGGGCGCGGTTGCGTCGATGTGTTCCTCCCTCATCGTCCGGACAATGTAACCATCCGGAATGACGCTGCTACTGCAGCGTGGCGCGGAGCGCGGCCACGACCGTACTCCGCGCCAACCGTCGCTGCGACTACAGGCCCAACGAGCGCTGCGACTACAGGCCCAACGAGGCAGGTACGTCGATGCGACCGTGGCCGAACCACGGGTCTACGCCCGGCTGCCCGAGGTCGGTGGCGTTGTTGTCGATCGCTGCACGGATCTGCGCAGGATTGCGGCCGTAGTTCTCCACCAACAGCGCAGCGAGCCCCGCTACGTGAACCGCGTGGATCGTCTGCCTCTGGCCATCCACCCGCCGCTGGACCGGCCCATCATCCGCCGTGCCGGTCGGTCGGGATCGGTTTCGCTGGGTCGGATTCGTCCGGGCCGCGTTTCGGTCGCTACTCGCCGCGCGCCGCGGCGTTGTACACGCCCTTGGCCATCAGGCTCGTCTCGACTTCGGCGCGCGCTGTGTAGACCTTGCTGCGGGTTTCACCTATGGCCGCGTCGTCGGGCGCAGCCAGCGCAGCGGTCTCGGCCAGGTGACACGCCAGGCGGTGCTCGCCTTTCGCTGACAGTTCGAGCGCGCGATCGACAAGACGCGGCGCGCCACCCGCAAGCGAAGCCAGCTCGCGCGCCAGCTCGACCTCGCGCGCCGGCTTGAGATGCGCGGGGTTGCCGTCGTACCAGCCGCCGTACAGGCGCCACAGGTTGCGCACGATGAACTCGGGCTCGTCGTACACGGGCCGGAGATACGGGCGCGCGAGCAGGCGCTCCGGCGCCTTGACCTCGTGCAGGATGTCGTTGAGCCGGGCGCCCTGGTTCATCAGCGCGAGCGTGGACTCGTGCAGGAACTCGAGCAGCTCTGCCGTTTCGTCCAGCGCCTGCCGGATGCGTTCCGCGCCCACGATCGGCGGACCGTGTCCGGGAAACATCGTCTCGGCGCCCAGCGCCGACATCGTGCGCAGGGCCAGCGCCCACTCGCGCGGATAGCGCTGCACCTTCTGCGGATTGCCACAGTTGGGTGATGCCCAGATGAACAGATCTCCAGGGCAGAGCACCTTGCGCTCCGGCATCCACACCCAGGTATGGTCGTCCGTCTCGCCGCGGGCGTGGTGCAGCTCGAAACGTTCGCCGCCCACTTCAACGGACAGCTCGCTGCGATACGTGACGTTCCGGCATGCGGTAATCCGTCGGCCAGTTCGCCGCCATGCCGAACTGCCGCGCGTTGATGTGCTCGTTGTAGCCGGCGGTCAGCCGATAGCGTTCAAAGCGTTCCGGCACGGCTTCGTGCGCGATCACCTCGGGCAGACGCGCGCCGCGCTCGCGCGCTTCGTTCTCGAACGGCCCAAGCCCGAAAGCATGGTCGACGTGGCCGTGCGTGTAGACCGCCGTGTGCACCGGCGCCTTGGACCACTCGCGGAGGTTCGCGTGGTTCTGACCCGCGAGGAAGAAGCTGCCCGTGTCGACGAGCACGAGCCCGGCGCCGGTCTCGACCGCGGTCACGTTGGCAAAGCTCGACAGAAACGCGAGCCCCGGCGAAAACTCCTCCAGTCCGAGCAGCACGGTGAACGGGTGCAGCCCTTCGGTGCTGTCCTCTCCGGTCCACAGCCGTTCGGCGAGATCCCGTACTTTGCCCATCCTGGGCCCCCTTTCTGTTCTAGAGCTTCGTCTTGTCGACCCGCTGCTCTTCGAGCACGGCGTCCTGCACCTTGCACAACGCGCCGATACCCTCGAGCGCCAGGTCGACCATGGCATCCACGTCGGAGCGGGGCACCGCCTCGCCCTCGGCGGTTCCCTGGATCTCGACGATACCGCCGCGCGCCGTCGCGACCACGTTCAGGTCGACGCGCGCGGTGCTGTCCTCGGCGTAGCAGAGGTCCAGCGCATACTCGCCGTCGACGTGGCCGACGCTCACCGCGGCGACCTGGTCGCGCATCACGGCGCGGTCGAGCCGGCGTTGACGGCGGATCTCGTTCAACGCAAGCGCTAGCGCCATCCAGCCACCGGTGACCGACGCGGTACGCGTTCCGCCGTCCGCCTCGAGCACATCGCAATCGATCACGATGCTGCGTTCACCGAGCTTGTCGAGGTCGACCGCCGCGCGCAGCGAGCGGCCGATCAGCCGCTGGATCTCCCGCGCGCGACCGCCCAGTGGCTTGTTGCGGCCGTCGCGGTTCTCGCGCCGCTTGGGATTCGAGCGCGGGTGCATCTGGTACTCCGCCGTCACCCAGCCCTTGCCCTTGCCCTTGAGGAATTCCGGCACCGAGTCGTCGATGGAGGCCGTGCACAGCACGACGGTGCCGCCAGCGCGGTAGAGCACGGAGCCTTCGCTCAAACGGTGGAAACCAGGTGTCACCTCCACCGGCCGGATGCTCCCGAGATCGCGTCCTCCGCGCTTGTCCTTGCTCATGGCACGGGGCCATAACACGAAGTGCGCCGCTCCGCTCCGGGAGGAGGCAACTTCCTGTCGCTTGCGCCGCGCCCGGACGGGAATCAGTATCCGGGCGGTGGCCACGACCCAGACCGAAAGCGAACACCCGGCACCGGGGCCGATCCAGCTGAAGCTCTCGGAGGTGTTCGAGAGTCTGCAAGGAGAAGGTCCTGGCGCGGGCGAACCGAGCGTGTTCGTCAGGCTCGCCACCTGCAACCTGCGGTGCAGCTGGTGCGACACGCGCTACACGTGGGACTGGCAAAGCCACGACTACGACGCGGAAGTCAGACTCGAGAGCGTGGCAGCGCTTTCGGCGCGCCTGAATTCCGCGCGTACACGACGCCTCGTGCTCACTGGCGGCGAACCGCTGCTGCAGCAGCGCGGGCTGGTCACGCTGCTTTCGCATATTCCGGCGAATGTCTTCGTCGAGGTCGAGACGAACGGCACGGTCGCGCCGCGCCCCGAGCTCCTTGCGCGCGTCGACCAGTGGAACGTCTCGCCCAAGCTCTCCAACGGGGGCGACGCCGAGCGCTTGCGCATCAAGCCCGCTGCGCTCACGGCGCTGCGCGACACCGGACGCGCGTGGCTCAAGCTCGTGATCCGCGGTGATGAGGATCGCGCAGAAGCCGAAGCCGTGGTCGGCCTGATCGAATGGCCCCGCGATCGTGTGATGTTGATGCCCCAGGCGAACACCCGGCAGGAGCTGGCCGAGCGCTCGCCGGAAGTTGCTCGGGTGTGCGTCGCGACCGGCTACCGCTTCTCGCCGCGGCTGCACCTCGAGCTGTTCGACGGCCGGCGCGGCAGATAGTTGCTAGACGCGCCGCGCGAGGCTGCCAGGGCGTCGCCGCGACAGCCACTCGACGATGAAGACGGCGACGAAGCCGAGCGCGACGGCAATCCACAGAAGCGCGCGCGCTTCACTGGGGTGACCAGCCTGTTCGGCACTGAAAATCGCGAGCGACAGCGTCTGGGTCTTGCCGGGGATGTTGCCCGCGACGATCACCGTCGCGCCGAACTCGCCCAGAGCGCGGGAAAAACCCAGGATCAATCCAGCGAGCAGCCCTCGCGCGGCGAGCGGCAACGAGATGCGTACGAACGTCTCGAAGCGACCGAAACCGAGCGTGCGCGCCATGCTCTCCAGCCGCGGATCGACGCCCTCGAAGGCCACCCGGGCCGTGCGGACGACCAGCGGCCAGGCCATCACCGCCGAAGCGACCACCGCGCCTTTCCAGGTGAGCAACAGGTCCAGATCGAAGCCTAGTGTCTGCACGCCAAGCGGTCCGTCGACAGCCAGGGTGCTGAGCAGCAGGTAGCCCACCGCGGTGGGCGGCAGCACCAGCGGCAACGCGACGATCGTCTCGACCACGCTCTTTCCGAAGAAGCTGCGGCGCGCAAGCAGATACGCGACCAGCACTGCCGGCACTGCGATGAGCAGGATCGCGCTGGATGCGATCTGCAGTGTCAGGAGCAGTGTAGTTCCGGGATCTGCCATTTGATCTGCCCCGCGTCCGCGCTACCCCGCCATTTTCGCGAGCCCGCTACTTGCCGGCCACCGGGTGCAGCATGCCGAAACCCCAGCGCTTGTACACCGCCTGGGCGCCCGGGCTCTCCAGATACGCGAGCAGCGCCTTGGCTGCAGCCGCGTGGGGACGCCCCGCGATCTGTGCGACCGGATAGCGGATGGGCGGACCGTCCGCGACCGGCACCCGGTACAGCGCCTTGACACCCTGGCTCCGTACGAGGTCCGACGAATAGACGATCCCGACGCGCCGCGGGTCGGCTGCCACCGCCGCCAGCGCCGCACGCACATCCAGCGCCGGCACCAGCTTGCCCTTCACGGCATCCCACAGGGTGCCGCCCTTGTAGCGGATGCCTTCGAGGTAGTGCTTGGCGTAGCGCCCTGCCGGCACCGCGTCGGGCGCGGCCAGCACCAGGTGCTCGTAGTCCGCGGTCGCCAGATCGACGGGGCGCGCGATCTGCACCTTGCTTTCCTTGCGCGCGACCACGACCAGCGCATTGGTCAGAAGCGAGCGGCGCGACCCGGGCACCAGCAGGTGCTTCTTGTCGAGGTAGTCCATCCACTTCTCGTCGGCCGAGAAGTACACGTCGGCGCGGCGCGAGCTGGCGATCTGGCGTGCCAGGGCGTTCGAGCCCGCGAAGTCGAGGTCCACGGCCACACCTGGATGCGTCTTCTCGTAGCGTGCGGCCAGCTCGTGCATGGCGTCCTGGAGACTGGCGGCGGCAAACAGCCTGAGCTCGACCTTGCTGTGGCGGTGACAGCCGTCGACGCTGGCCAGGACGAGCACCAGAGCGATCAACCCGAGAAAGCGCTGCGGGAGGGTCATGCTCGCGCCAGCGTCGCACATGGAGCGGGGTTTGGCCGGGCTCGGGCGAGCAGAACCGCACTGCTCCCTCCGGCTGGACGGCCTGTTCAGCGCGCGCGGGGTCGCGTAGTCTAGGGGCATGTGGGAAAGCGCGGTGCGCGCGGGGACGGCGCTGCTGTCCTGTCTTGCGCTGATGGCGGGGTGCTCGTCGAGCCAGAACAAGAGCAGCACAGCCACGGGCGACTACTGCGAGACGAAGCCCGCGGGTGACGTCAACGACGCGAAGCTGGGCTGCGACCGGCGCTGTCCCGGCGGCAACGGGTGCAAAAAGAGCAACGATCCGACGTTCTACGCGGGCGCTGCCATCGAGGACATCACCCCCAAGGTCGACTACGTGGTGGCGTGGGCACCCGGCGACGAGAACAGCAACAGCTTCAACCCGCAGAACGGCGACAAGTGCGTGGAGAAGGCCACCTGCGACCTCTCCAATCCCGCCAGCTGTCCCGCGGTCGACCCAACGAAGTGCACATGGATGGCCGGCTTCGGCGTGGGGCGTCCAGCCAAGGGCGTCGCGGACCACACCAATGTGCGCTGCGTCGTGATGAAGCAGGGCAACACCAAGGTCGGGATGTGTGCAGTGGACGTGATCGGCTGGTTCTACAACGAGGTAGAGCGCACTCGCGATCTCATCAAGCAGGAGTACCCGGACCTCGATCTGGACTACCTGGCCGTGGCCGCCGAGCACGACCACGAGACGCAGGACGTGATGGGTCAGTGGGGCCCGGTGGACGGGCAGAGCGGCCTCAAGAAAGACTACAACGCGATGATCCGCGAGAAGACCGCGGCCGCGCTCGAGGCAGCCGAGAATGCGCTTCAGCCGGTGCATCTCGAGTTCGGCGCCAGCACGGTCGACGGCCATATCAAGGAGACCGACCCGGCGGGGCACAAGACTGCGGCGTTCGTCAGCGACACCCGCGATCCAGTCGTGCTCGACAACCAGCTCAGGACGATTCGGTTCGTTTCCACCAAGGACAACTCGACCGTCGCCACCCTGATCAACTGGTGCAGCCACCCGGAGTTTTCCGAAGACAAGAACATGATGATCACGGCCGACTACGTGCACACGCTGCGCGAAGGCGTCGAAAAGGGCCTCGACATCAAGGACGCGAGCGGCAACCAGATCTACAAGGCCGCCGGCGTTGGCGGCATCGCCATCTTCTTCAACGGAGCGCTGGGCGGGCAGGTCGGCCCCGGTGCAGTCCAGCACGTCGACTGGGAAGGGAACACGGTGCCGGAAGGCATCCAGCGCGCCTACAACAACGGGGAGCTGCTGGCGGCGTACGCACTGGAGTCGCTGCACAAGGGCGTGGACACGCGCGAGACGGCTGCGCTCGGTTTCCGCTCGCGTGAGATCTACCTGACGGTGAAGAACGCAGCCTTCCACATCGCCATCGCGCAGCAGCTCTTCGACCGCGACGGCGAGCTCTACGACAAGACCATCCCCCTCGGGGAAAACAACGAGCCCGAGATCCGCTCCCAGATCTTCGTGCTCGACATCGGACCCGCCGAGCTGGTCAGCATCCCGGGCGAGCTGGACGCGGAGCTACTGCTGGCCACGCGCGACGGCACCACGTCGCTGGACAAGCCCTACCCGTTCACGCCGGAGCCGTACCACGTGCTCAACGACCCGAAGGACAACCCCCAGTGCGGCAAGGATGGCCACTCGCGCTGTGACGACGGTCCGCCCGACATCGCCAAGATGGATCGCACGAAGGTCATCGACCTGGCGCGCGATCCCGACGCGAAGTACCGCTGGGTGATCGGCCTCGGGCAGGACGAGCTCGGCTACGTCGTTCCGGAATACGACTACAAGCTCGACCCGAACGACCCGTATTTCAACGAGGCCTCGCCGGGTGATCACTACGAGGAGACCAACTCCGTCGGGCCCAACGTGCAGCACGACGCGGTCGACCCGATCCTGCAGCTGCTCGGCACGCCGCCCGTGATCAAGCGACAGCCACTCTAGCCACGGACCGGAACCCCTCGGCGAGCGACAGCGAGCCCGCGTCGAGCGCAGATGCTAGCGAATATCGCCCCAGACGGTCAGCGCGTTGGCCGTATCGATGTCGATCCGGGCGGGCTCGCGCGGGGTGCGCAGCTTCGCCGAGGCCGTCTCGGCGTCGAACGTCCATTGCCAGGCCGTGCGCGCCGCAATGGGTTCGTTGTCGAGCACGTTGTTGACACATGCCGGGTCGATGTCCAGACGGCACAGGTCCGGCACACGACCGAGCTTGCCGTGCAACAGCCACGAACCGAAGCGCGTCGAGTAGCGTTCACCGAGCGTTGCGATCAACGGCCTGCCGACAATAGGCAGCACGCCCGAGGCACCTGCAAACAGGTCCACGCCGCTGACATGCGCCGGTACGTCGATGCCGAAGGTGTCGAGCACGGTGCGCGCGATGTCCACCGCGGTTGCCGGCACCTCGGCGTGCTTGCCGGCCAGGGCGTTGCCCGGAAACTTCACCAGAAGCGGCAACACGAGACGACCTTCCGTGAGCGAACCGGCCGGCTCGAACGGTATCCGCGGAGGCGCTCCGGCGCCCACGTCACCCACGAAGATAAACAACGTCTGATCCCACGCACCTCGCTTCTTGAGCACGGAGACCAGCCGCGTGAGGGCGGCGTTCTGCTTGAGCATCGCCGCCTTCTCCAGGGCCCGGAGTCGTTCCCAGTCATCGTCCCGGAGGCGACGACGTTGGCGGCTCCTGCGGGCGCGGATCTTTGCCAGGATGATGCCGCCTCGGCGAGCGTCGAGCACTCCGCCGTACTCCTGGGGCGGCAGCGCGGACACCTCGTCCCGGGTCAGATCCCACGGCGGATGCATGCCCCGGGCGTGGATGACGACCAGCCGGCGCGCCGGCTCCCCGGACAGCTCGTGGTCGAGCCAGTTCGCGGCGTCGGTGATCGGCGCGGTCGCGGGCAGATCCTTGACCGGCGAGTAGCTCTGGAAATGGTCCCAATTGCGATCGAATCCGAATGCGGCAAACGTCGTCGGGACGCCGGTGAACATCGCCGTCCGGCCGCTCGCTTCCTTCACGATCGAGTTGATGGTGCGTACAGATGCAGGCAGCCGCGCCGCGTGATCTTCAAGCGAGTGAGCGCGAGGGGAGAGGCCCGTGAGCATCGAGGCCACCACGCCAGCGGGCACGGTTGTGGGCGCCCGGTAGTTGTCGAACGCAACGCCCAGACGGGTGAGCTCGCCCAGGGCGCTGAGCTTTCCGATCGGTCCCCAGGGCGGAATGCTGTTGCGGTCGAGACCGGAATCGACGACCAGAACCACCGTGTCGGCGTGCGGAGCGCGCTTGATAGCCGCCCCCGAGTGGACGATCGCAGGATCGCCGAAGACGATACGTCCCCCGCGGCTGGCGTCGAGCGCCCGTAGCTCCAGCCCGATCAGCTTGCCGGCGAAGCGACCCAGGTCCAGGTCGAGCGGCGTCCACGTCGCGCCGCTGCCACCGGTCACCTTGCGTTCTTTCAGCGTAACCGGCGGCTGTCCATCGGCCACCACGCGCACCTGGGCCACGCCCTTGCCCGAGCCCCAGAACCCGAGCGACACGCGCAGCTTTGCATCCGGCGCAACGCGCATCGCACAGCGCACGGTGCTGGGGGCGCGCAGCACGATCGATCGCTTGGGGCGACCATCCAGTGCTGTGTCGGCCACAATGTCCTGCAGCGTGGGCGCTGCGTAGGTCGCCGAGAGGTCATCCTGGACGCCGACGCGCAGCCAGTCGATCTCGGCGTAGGGTTCGCGTTTCGAGCCGGCGGGCAGCCTCCTGATACCCCAGAAGCGCAGCAGCAGAGTGTGTCTGCCGGCCGCGAGTTTGTGCCGCCGCACGGGTAGCGTCACTACGCGGGTCTCGTCGGACCCCAGACGCGCCGAGCCCGCGTTCTTGTTGTCGATGTAGGTGCCGAGGCGCGAGGCGATGCCCGTATGCACCCGCAATCCGACGAACACCGATTCCTCGGGCTTGTCGAGCCAGAACTCGTAGCTCAGGCGCTTGGTGAACACGCGCGCGAAGGTCGCTCCCTCGCGGTCGACGTAGCTCACGTCATCGAAGGGTCCGATCGAGTAGCCGCGGCGCGCGCGGGCTGCTTTCGTTCCGAGGTCGATCGAGAGGCCGCGGTGGTAGACCGAGCAGGCCGGCAGGTTCGCCACCAAATCGTAGAGCGGCGGCGCGTCCTGCGGCGCGCTGGCCGTGCTCGCGCCCAGCGGCGCGGCCGCCATGGCTGAAGCAGACGCGGCTGGCTGGTGCGCATCGGCATGGCTGTCGTGCGAGCACCCCGTGCTCTGCAGCACGACGAGCAACGCGACAACGATCGACCAGACGCGGGACATGACGGAGACGAGCGGCTGGAGCCGGCTCAGCGGCGGGGTCTACCGCGGATCGTCCGCTGGCGCAGTCCGGGAACGCCTATTTCCACGCCGGGGCGAGCGGCAGCCGCGCGCGGCGCCCCAACGTGACGGTCACGTGGTCGACGCGCTGTCGCCCGTTCAGCTTGGTCTTGACCTCGTGTTCGCCGGGCGAGAGCGGAATCCGCCTCAGCGGACCGTGCCCGACGAACACTCCGTCGACGTAGATCACCTGGCGCCCGCCGGTTTCGACCTCGAGCAGGCCCTTGTCCTTGGCGATGGGCACGCCGGGGGGCAACGGCAGGTCCTCGGCCTTGACGCTGATCGGCGCGGCCGCAGCCTTGTGCGCGGCTGCGCTCCCCGCAGCGGCGGGAGCCAGCTTCGCTGCCGCGGGCGCTGCCTTGGCGGCCGGGGCAGACGCCGCAGTGGAGCTGCTCTGCGACGGCGGCGCCGTCAGCAGGCGGACGACGCCGAACGAAACCAGACCGGCCGCCGCTGCGATCAGCCCCATGCGCAGCACTCCGACCGGACGGTCCGCCTGGCGCGCCGGCTCGGCGCTCGGGCCAGGGGTCATCTCGAGCTCGGGTTCGCCTTCGGCCTCGAGCTCCGGCTCGGCCTGGACCGCCGGCTCCAGCTGGGCCTCGGCCTCCCCGGCAGCCGGCAGCGCGGCCTTCGCTTCGGCCTCGACTACTCCAGCTTCAATCGGGGCCTCGGCGGCTTCCTCGTCGTCCTCGTCCAACGACTCGGCGGTGGTTTCGACTTCAGCTCCAGCTTCCGGCGCGGGACGGGCTTCGGCGGGTCGCGCCGGGAACTCGATCTTCTTGCGCGGCGGCAACGGCGCTTGCTCTTGCGCCGAGGTTGGTTCGTCCGGGATCAGGGCTTCGGCGCGTGGCCTGGGTGGCATCACGACCTTGCGCACCACGATGGGCGCGTCGGGCGGAGGCTTCAGACGCGCCGGCCGCGAGTCGTTCGTCGCGGCGCTTTCCGCGTCTGCCGACGCGGCGCCCAGGTCGCTTGGAGACTCCTCGTCCGGGCTTGCAGACCCGGAATCGTCTTGGGCTGACGCCGGGTCGTCATCTCCGAGGGGCTCCAGCGAAGGCACGACGTTCCAGCCGTTATCCAGACTGTCCGGCACCATGACCGGCGGGAGCCGACGCTCCGACTCCGGAGCATCCTCTCCGGCAGCGGGCGGCACGGGAGACAGCTGGAAGGTAAACATAGGCGTCTCTTCTCCTGAGGGATCCTGGTCGAAGGTCGTTCCAACCAGATGGGGTGGCGGTGGAGTCGGATCGGCGTGGAGGGCCGCCTCGACGTGCGGACCCAAAACCGCAGCGGGAGGAGCAGTCTGGGTGTCCAGCTCGTGGCCTCCGGACTGAACGACACGGCGCACCGCACCGTGCCGCGCCACATCCGACAGCACGCCCTCGAGCAACCGTGCGGACACCTCGCCCTTGAGCAGCATCTCGCGTGGCGACTCGCCGTCCACGATGCGTTGGAGGAGACTCCGGGCCGGCTCGGGTGTGCCGGCGAGATAGCCAGCCATCACGTGCGCGTCGATCTCCACGCGTTCCACGTCCAGCAGCCCCTCGGCAGCCAGGAGCTCCTGGGCCGCCCGCGCTCGCCCGATCGGCGCCGCCAGCAGCTGCTCGAGCGTGCCGCTGAAGTCCTCGCGCACATTGCTGCTGCTGGGCGCGACAACGAAGCGGCCTGCACTCGCACCAAGCAGCGAGAAAATCGCAGGTTCTCCGCGCTCGAAGCTGCCGTCGGTCGCGGTTCGCGTGGCGCAACGGGGCCGTCCGTCGCGCACCTCGACCTCGTACAGGTACGCGGCGTCGCGCACGCTGACACGCACGTTCTTGCCGACGCGACAGGCGAGCTGCAGCACGAGCCGCGGGGTCAGTCCGTCGAGGCGCCCTCGGACTTCGCCGCCCGCGGCCATCCGCTCTTCGACGCGGGCGCGCGGCCCGAGCACTTCGCGCACCCGCTGCACCACCTGCGACGCCGACGCCTCCTTGCGCAGATAGGCGTCCGCATCCGCGCCCAGCTCACGCACGCGCTGCAGCAGATCTTCCTTCCACGACAGCAGAATCACCGGGATGTCGCGCACGGCTACGTCGCGCTTGAGCTCGTGGCAGAGCGCAAAGCCGTCGAGCCCCGGCATCACCACGTCGCTGATCACCACGTCCGGCCAACCGTCGCGTGCCAGTTCAAGAGCGCTCTTGCCATCGTGGGCTTCGAGCACCTGGCCACCTGCGGCCCGGAGCAGCCCGCTGATGAACCAGACGACAGCCGGATCGTCGTCGGCAACGACGAAGCGACGACCCTTCAGTGACACTGCGGAAAGGTCCGCGGTACCGCGACCGGCACGCTGGCCTTCGCGGCGCTCGACGCTGTTCCAGACCGCCACCGGAATGGCGCCCTCCGGGCCGCCGGGGTCGAAGCGCACCAGCCCGCGCGAGCGCAGCGTTACCAGCTCCCGCACCCGCGCCACGGCGCCCCAGACGGCGGCGAGCACGTCCGAACCCTCTCCGAGAGGCACGCCTCGCAGGCGGCCGCCGGTCTCCACGGCATCGATCAGGCCGCGGCGCACCTCGGAAGCGATGCGATCCGCGAGGGCGTCCATCGTTACCTCGCCGATGGGCTCCCGGACCGATCGGCCCAGCGCGGTCTGCTCGCTGACCTCGCGAACCGTCCGCAGCAACGCGTCGGGGCTCGCCGGCTTGGGCAGCACGCGCGTCGCACCCAGCCCGATGTAGGTCGACGCCGATTCCGGGCTGTCGAAGCTACCGACGACCACCAGCGGCACCGGCTCGACCAGCGGGTCGTGGACCAGCGTGTCGACCAGCTCGCGCGCGCCCTCGTGGTCGCTGTCGATGACAATGACATCCGGTCCGAGCACTCGCGCCAACTGCCGCGCCTCTGCCGGGGCTTCGGTCCGCTCGGTCTCGATATCGTCGTCGTCGTCCCCGGCCAACCCCTGGGCCAGCGCTTCGCCCCCGAAGACCAGCAAGCTGAGCGGCCAGTTCCGTGGACCCTGCTCCGGCTGGGTCTCCGCCGTCGGCGCCACCGGGGGCCGAATGGTGACGGGCGCGCCCCAGGCGAGCGACGGGAGTAAATCCAGCACGCGCGCGACCTCGGCCAGCTCGGCAGCCCCCGTGGCGCCGCCTCTCAGCGACCGCTGGAGCGCCTGTTCGGCGCCCGACAAGGCCTCGGCGACGCTGTCGAAACCCAGAACGCTGGCCGCTGCGCCCATGGCGTGGATGCGCCGCTGCAGGTTGTTGCGGCGGGAAAGAGACCGCGGATCGTCTTCCAGAGCGGCCAGCGCCGTCCGCAAGGCATCCAGACGCCGCCCCAGGTTCGCGACAAAATCGGCGCGCGCCCCGGCAGTGCGGGCACGCTCTTCGTGTGCCTCCTGCGCCTCGATCATACGGCCGGCCCTATCACAAGCAGCTCGAATGGCAGAGTTTTCGGGGATTCCCCGAACCGCCCTCCGGCCGATCTCATGCCACGCTCGCGGGCGTCGCGCCCGCCCTGCCGGCGACCCCGGCCGGCCTATGCGGAAAAGCCTCCTTGGCGCGGCTAGCCGGCCGCGAGCAGCTCGCGCACGGCCGCCGCTGCCTCTTCGGTCCCCAGCGAACCGCCCACGTCGCGGGTGCAGCGACCGGCATCGAGCGCCTGGGCGACCGCTCGTTCGACCCGTTCCTCTTCGCCGGTCCAGCCCAGATAGCTCAGCATCATGCCCACCGTGAGCAACGCGGCGAACGGGTTGGCCACGTTCTTGCCGGCCAGCGGCGGCGCCGAACCGTGCACAGGCTCGAACAGCCCTACCCGCGACGGTTCGGCCGGGTGCACGTTGGCGCTGCCCGCCATTCCGAGGCCGCCCTGCAGGCCTGCGCCCAGGTCGGTCACGATGTCGCCGAACAGGTTGTTCGTCACGATGACCTCGAACTGCGACGGGTCCTCGATGAGGTAGAGGCACAGCGCGTCGATGAACACGTGCTTCGCCTCGATGCCCGGATACTCGCGCCGCACCTCGTCGAACACGCGCAGCCAGAGCTCGTGCGCGTGGCGCATGGCATTGGACTTGTCGGCCATGTGGACGCGCTTCTTGCCGTTCTGCTTCGCGTACTCGAACGCCGCGCGGATGATGCGCTCCACGCCCTTGCGCGTGTTGATGTCCTCGCTGATCGCCACTTCATCGGGCGTGCCGCGCTTGAACTGGCCGCCAACCCCGACGTAGATGCCCTCGGTGTTCTCGCGGAATACCGTGAAATCCACGTCCTTCCGCGTCCGCCCCTTGAGCGGCACGAGCCGGTCGGCCAGCGCGCGCACCGGCCGGATGTTGGCGTACAGGTCGAAGCTGAAACGCATGCCGAGCAGGATGTCGCGAGCGTGCGCCATGTCAGGAACCCGCGGATCACCCAGCGCCCCGAGGAAGACCGCGCTGCATTCGCGCCGGATCGCGACCTGGGTTTCCTTGGGCATGGTGGTGCCGTCGCGCAGATAGCGCTCCGCGCCCAGGTCGAGCTGCCACAGCTCGACCGGCAAGCCTCGCTCGCGCGCATACCATTCCAGCAAGCGGGTCGCTTCGCGCGTGACCTCGGGTCCGATGCCGTCCCCCGATGATCGCGATCTTCTTCTTCGTCATGCGGGCTCCTCGTTCTAGCGGGGCTCGTTGATGGGGTCCAGGGGTCCTCGCGAGCTCCCGCGGGCGGACGAGAGGACTGGCGGTCCGGAATGGGCGGGATTTCGCGTCGCCCCGGACGGCCCGGAGTCGGCGTCAGCGGCCCGAGACCGAGTCCAGCGCCATCCGGATCAGCACTGCAACCTGGGTCGCATCGGCTTCGTCGATATCGCCCAGCAGGGCCCCGGCGTCGACCAGGGGCACCCCGGCGACGGTGCACAGCGATTCGAGGGCGGGCAGCTCGGCCGAATCGAGGCGCACGACGATCGCGCTTCCGGGGACGGACAGCGCCCAGGCGGGCGAGTAGGCGTCGATGGTCGGCAACCCGACAATCTCGAGCTCCTCCCCCTCCGCAAGCCGCAGGGTCGCCATCAAGAACGGCACGGGCGCCGCCGGGACCGATTCCGCCGGCGCGATCGCATCGTTGATGCGCCGCACGGAGGACATCACGGTGGAAAGTCGGCGTGGCGGCGCCGCTATCAGCAGCCTCGCCGCTCCCTCGAACCCGTCGTGCCGCAGCCGTTTGGTCAGCGCCCCCAGAACCGTCATTTGCTCGGGGTCCGCCAGCTCCACGCGCTCGGCTCCCCTCGTGATGCGTCGCACCACGCCTGCGTCGAGCATCTGGGCGACTGCTTCGAGGATCTCGAGGTCGCCGGACGGTATGTCGTCGAGCAGCTCGTCAAGGGTCGCCGGCGTGCCCAGCACCTCGATGATGCGTCGTTCCAGCTCGGGCGCGTCTTCCGCCGCGGAGGTGGTGGCGAGCAGGGCATCGTCGTCTGCAGCCAGCATCGCGCGGCGCTGCTTCACCTCGTCGACGCGCCGCAACCCTTCCATCAAGAGCATACCGGTCGCGGTCCGCATCCGGCGCAATGGCGCCGCCCCGCCGCTGGCGAACGCGAAGCTGCCCTCCGTCTCGGCCAGCAGGCGGAAGAGCGCCTTTTCCGCCTCGAGCCGTCGATACACGGCGTCGACCACCTCGCCCTCGGCGAGCCGGACCTCGCCGGCGCCTGAAGGCGTCGTGATGCTGAGCGACCCGCTGCGACGGTTCATGCTCAACAGCTGGAGCAGGTCCACTGCGCTGACCTGGGTCAGGTCGCCGCGGAAATCGCCGCGGTCCGCGGGCACCGGTGCGGAACGTAGCGGTAGCGCATACAGACGCCGCGCGATGGCGTCCGCGTCGCTGCGGGGCAACTGGTGCGCCTCGAGCACCGTAGCGCTGCCCGCATCCACCAGGACGAACCGGGGCAGCTCCGACAGCTGGCGGTCCGATTCGAAGCGGCGCATCGCGCCCTCCAGGTCGGCGAGCGTGGAGGAGAGCAGGACGGCGTCCGGACGACTGCTCTGGGCCCGCTCCAACGCACCATCGGCAGCATCGGCCAGCACGACGGTCAGCCCGCGCGCGCGGAGGTCCGACGCAAGCGCACCCAGGGCGTCCACGTCGGGTTCGACCAGCAGCACCGAGCGGGACATCAGTCGAACAGCCTCAAGCCCGCGGCTTCGCCCAGGCGTTGCGTGACCAGATCAGCCAGCAGCGCGTCGCTGGCGTGCACCGCTCGGACCACGTCCCGATCCACCCGTCCGAGCAGGGCATACACGCCGTGCTCTGCCACGATGCTGAGCGCCTCGAGATCCGCGCAGCCGCTCACTCCGGTCAAGTCCACCGATCGGAATCCCCGTTCCTCGGCGTCGCGTCCGAGCGCGGAACGCACGGCCGCACCAATGCTCACTCCCGGTCGTTGCGTAGCGACGATGCGTGCCTCGCCGCCGCGCATCGCCTCGGATATCGCGCCCAGCGCCAGTCCGACCAGGTCCATCGCCGGCAGCTCGATGCTGCGCGGGAATTCCACACCCGCAGCGCCAGGTTCTGCTGTGCTCCAGAACAGGGTGTCGAGGATCTCGCCGAGCGGCAGACGATCGAGATCCAGTCGACGCACCACGGAGCTGATCGCCACTTCCTGTCGGTGCTTGGCAACGCGCAGCAACTGCGACAGGTCGAGCCCGTCGTGCGGAAAGGTGGCCACGCCGATGCTCACGTCGAGCTTGTTCTGTTCGACGGTTCTGAGCCCACCAGGACCCGCGAGCTGACGCACGATGCGACGCCGGCAGGTCTGGGCGCCGATGCCGCCCGTCTCGGGCAGCAGCAGATAGAATTCGTGTTCGTCCACCCGCGCGAGCACGTCCGTGTCGCGCACCGCGGCGAGCGCGCGATCGGCCAACTCGATACTCGGCGCGCCGCTGCTTGAAGGCGGCGAAACCCCCGATGGATCCCCTTGCATGGCGGCCGCAGCATAGGCGGAACTGTCGAAGCGCTGTGTCGGGGGCTCATCGTCCTCCTGCGGACCCTGCTCCGGGTCCATGCCGACAGTGGCCAGCGCAAAGCGCCGGTGATAGCGCCGCGCCTTGTCGATCTCGCGCCCCGCGACGTCGACGAAGTAGGCAAACGTGTACGCGCTCGAGCTGGGATCCTTCATCGCGCCGCGCGTCGACTGTTCGCGTTCGCCGATCAGCGCCAGCGATGTCGCAGCCTGCGCGGCTACCAGGTCGACGAGCGGCAGGGGGTCGTCGCCGTCGCGACGCACGCCGCCCACGAGGAGCAGCCCGCTCTGTCCGCGCAGGAGCGACAGCCGTACCACGTCAAGATGGTGGCTCTCCGCGTAGCCCAGCAATTCCATCTCGTCGCAGAAGCTCGGCGCGGTGGTGACATCGCCGCGAGTGGCGATGCGCATGAGCTGGCGCACCCCTTCCCCGGCTGGCAGGTACACCAGCACCGACTTGGCGCCCGCGTCCTCCTCCAGCAACTCGGCGAGGCGCTCGGCAGCGCGGCGGCGGTTTCCCGCTTCCGAAATCCGCGCGATGCGCGTCACCAGAGACGTGCCGCGGCGCGACTGCATGGCTTCCCGCTCGAACCTGCGCCGCTGCTCACGTTCGGCGAGCCGCATGCGAACGTTGCTGACCGCACTGAGGATCTCGTCACCCGAGCTCGGCAGCATCAACAGCCCGGTGCTGCCCAGCGCAACAGCCTGCGTGCCGAGCTCGACGGTGTCGGGCCGCGCCAGGGCGTACACGACCACGTTCGGAGCGACGGCGCGCAAGTGGTGGACCACGGCAAGCCCCGCGCTTTGCCCCATCCCGACATCCAGGAAGACCAGATCAGGCGCCTCCGCGACGGTGCGTGCCAGGCCTTCGGCGAGGTCGGTCGCGACAACCAGCTCGTCGTCGCTGCCAGCGAGGGCGCGCTGCATCAACTCGATCGCCTCGGCGTCGTCGAGGATTGCCAGCAAGCGTACTGCGACGAAGTCGCTCACTGTGCGGGAGCCTCTCCGTGGAACACGAAGCGCGCCGGACCGCGCAGCGTGACGGCAAGGGTCTCCCGCTCGACACTGATTTCGAGCGCTCCACCGGGCAGGTTCAGGTGCAGCGGCTTGTCGTAGCCGGCGCGACCCGAGAGCGCCGCCGCCACCGCCGTCGCCGCGGCGCCGGTGCCACAAGCGAGAGTGCGTCCGACGCCACGCTCCCAGACAACCAGGTCGAACGCGCCGTCGTCGCGACGCGCCGCGAACTCGACGTTCGAACCGCCGGGCAGCTCGCTCGACACCTGGGGCCCGAGCAGATCGACAGCGGCCACGTCGAACCCCGAGTCGAACACCACCGCGTGGGGATTGCCCATCGAGATGCGGGCAAAGCGGACCTCGGCGCCCTGGAAGCGGGTCGCGTGCTCTTCTTCGACCCGGCCGCGCCCCATCTCGATCTTCACCTGCGCGGTGTCGCCGTCGCGTTCCACCTCGCAGAGCAGTGGTCCCGCGTCGGTGTCCACCACGTAGCTGGTGCCGACGGCCCCGTCGCGCCGCGCCAGATGCAGAGCGACGCAGCGCAGCCCGTTGCCGCACATCTCGGGGCGGCTGCCATCGGCGTTCAGCACGATCATCCGCGCGCGCGCTTCCGCGCTGACCGGCCGCGTCACGATCAGCACGCCGTCCGCGCCGATCCCGAAGTGGCGGCTGCACAGTCGCTCTGCCCGCGCGGGCTGGAGCGCCTCGGCATCGTCCAGCTCCACGACGATGAAGTCGTTTCCAAGGCCTTCGTACTTGTCGAACGACAGCATTGTCATCGGCTCACCAGCCTAGCTGCGAGTCCGCAGCGCGGAAACCGGCAGATCCCACAGGTCGGTCATTCCACTCCCAACCGTTGGCGGAGCTCGGCGGCGGCGAGCCCTTCGACGCTGACCCGTTTGCTGCGGCCAGTCGCGCCGGAAACAATGCGAACCGCCCTGCGGCCCACGCCGAGCTGCTTGGACAGAGTGCGGAGCAGCTCGGTGTTCGCCTCGCCGTCCACCGGCGGGGCGGCGACCGCGACGTCCAGCGCGCCTTCTCGCGCTCCGAGCACTCGACTTCTCGAGGCGCGGGGCTTGACGTGGACGCGCAGGTGCAGCGCGCCATCGCGCTCCTCGAGGTCCAGCTGGCTCACGGCCCGATCCTAGCCTGGCACACCGTCTTGGCCACCTGTTCCGCGGAGGCCGGCGCCCTGGCCGAACCAGGGTGCGGAGCGCTGCCGGCGGCGCTCCCTGCCGCTCGCGCCCCAGGCCAGACGCCACGACCCTTCCGGTCCGCGTCGCGGCGTGTCATCCCTTCGGGAGCGAGATGCGACGACCCCTGCTGCTGGCCGGTTTCATGGCGACCGGAAAATCGACGGTCGGTCGGCTGGTGGCCGAACGCGAGGGCGCAGCCTTCGTCGATCTGGACGCGTTGATCGAGCAGCGAGCCGGCGCGAGCGTAGCGCGCATCTTCGACGAGCATGGCGAAGCCGCGTTCCGGAAACTGGAGCGCGAAGAGCTCAGTCGAGTGCTCGATGCCGGCTACGCCGCCGTGGTCGCGCTGGGCGGCGGCGCTCTCGCCCGCCGCCAGACACGACTCGACGCGCTGGATCGGGCCGTCGTGGTCACGCTCGACGCACCGCCGGACGAGATCCTGCAGAGAGCGCGGCTGGAGGGCGGACGGCCGCTGCTCGACGTGCCGGATCCGGCCGAGCGGGTCGCCGAGCTGCTGGAACAGCGCCGCCCGGGCTATCTCGAAGCCCACGCCTGCATCGACACTGGCGGTAGGGATCCGGGCGAGGTCGCGGCGCTCGCAGCGGAAGTATGGCGCAAGGATCCGCTCGCGGTGGCGGCAGGCGAGCGTTCCTACGCGGTCGACATCGGGCAGGGCGTGGCTTCGGCGGCAGTCGCACGCCTGGCACAAGGGGCGTCGCTGGGTCTGGTGGTGAGCGACTCGAACGTTGCGCCGCTGCATGCCGCGCCGATCGTGCGGGCTGTTTCCGGCGCGGTGCCCAGGGCATCGCGCGTGGTGCTCCACGCCGGCGAGCAGCACAAGAACCTCGATGCGCCACGGCGCATCTGGGACGCCGCTCTACAAGCAGGTGCCGACCGCCGCAGCATCGTCGTGGCCGTCGGGGGCGGCGTCGTCAGCGACATCGCCGGCTTCGCCGCGGCGACCTGGATGCGCGGAATCGCGTGGATCGGCGTTCCCACGACCCTGCTCGCCATGGTGGATGCGTCGGTGGGCGGCAAGACCGGCGTGGACTTCGGGCCGGGGAAGAACCTGGTCGGCGCATTCTGGCAACCCCGGGGGGTGGTTTGCGATGTCGACTTGCTCGCGACCGAACCGGAGCGAGGCTACGTCGCCGCGCTCGCCGAGGTGGTGAAGACCGCGCTCATCGGCGACCCCGAGCTGTTCTCGTTGCTCGAAGCGCAGGGTGCCGCGGTGCGCGCACGCGACCCGGGGGTCGTCGCGGAAGTGGTTCGTCGCAGCATCCGGGTCAAGGCACGGATTGTCGGGCTCGACGAACGCGAAAGCGGCATCCGGGCGACGCTCAACCTGGGCCACACCGTGGGTCACGCACTCGAAGCCCAGGGAGGCTACACAAGACTTGGTCATGGAGAGGCCGTGAGTCTCGGGCTTGTTGCAGCGCTGGCCATCGGTCGTGAGCTCGGATACTCGCCACCGGCCCTCGTCGAACGAACGGTCGGGCTGCTGCGTTCACTCGGTCTGCCGAGCTCCCTTTCCGGCGAGCCGCTTGCCGAGGCCGCCGCGCTGGTCGGCCACGACAAGAAGCGAGCTGGCGACCGGCTGCGATTCGTGGTGGCACGGGACGTTGGCCAGGTGGAAACGGTCGAGCTCGGCATCGAGGCATTCCGCGAGCACGTTTCCCGGCTCGATGCAGCACGCTAACACTGCTTGGGCGTTCAGTTTCCAACCTGGTGTCACGCGATTGTTGGCGGGAAGGGGCTCCCGCCGATATTCTTTCATTCCAGAGTCGGGTCGCCTCGTCGTTGTGCGTGGCAGTCCCCGGTTTCGCTTTCGAGGTCATCATGCGTTGGCTGCCTAGACACTTCTTCTCGGCTGCGATCCTGTTCGGGGCAGGCCTAATGGCTGCTTCCGGCTGCGCAGACAACAAGAGCGCGCTCTTCATCCGCGGCGTGGTCCAGGTCCAGGCGCCGGGCTGCGACGCCAAGGCGGATCCCACCACCACGATGTGGGGCGGCGGCATGTTGGATGTGGCGCTCACCCACGTGTACTGGGCGCCGCTTCTGGTCGGCAATCAGCTCACCGAGCGCGGGTCGCGCGACCAGGTGCGCACGGAGACGTCCCGCGTGACCATTCGCGGCGCCGTGGTCGACGTGATGAACGCCAAGGGCGATACGCTGACAAGCTACACGACGGACGCCACAGGTTTCGTCGATCCGGCGAGCGGCACTACGCCGGGTTACGGCATCGTCTGGGCCAAGATCATCCCCTCTTCGTTGAACCTGCAGGCCAACACCACGGTCACGGTGAAGGTGCACGTGTTCGGAGACACGCTGGGCGGTCGCAGCATCGAGTCGACCGACCTGACCTATCCGATCAGCACGTGCCAGGGCTGCCTGGTGAGTTTCCCGTCGAACGCCTACGATCCAGCCAACCCCTCGGCTGGCTGTACTGGCGATCCGAGCGGAGCCACTACGCCTTGCTATCCCGGCCAGGACGTTCCCATCGACTGTCGGCTGTGCACGCAGAATCCTGCCTGCATACCGCCAGGCTGACAGCACGGGCGCGGGGGCCTGTGGCCAGGCCTGCAAGCGCGCCCGCGCTGTAGTAGCGTACGTTGCCGATGCCGCTCGCGTCGCGCACCGCCGGGGGGTTCGCCCGCAGGATGTTCGCTGGCGCTGCAGCGTTGTCTCTGGTCGCCCTGTCGGCGCGCGCCAAGGCGGACCCGCAGTGGAACGCGAGTCTGCTGACGGGAGTGTGCGGTACCGGCTCGAACGCCTACTGGCAGCACACCTGCTGGTTCAACGGACTGCGCAGCGACGTGCTGTTCGGGCGTTCGCGCAACGCGGACATCGGTGTCGGACCTTTCATGCAGCTGACGACCGCGGGGTTCCACGACCTCCGGCTCGAAGGCGGGCCAACGCTGCTCCTACCGGTGCACCCGTACTTTCCGATCCAGCTCTCCGCCGGAGGCTACGCGCGACACAGCGCTGCGGGATGGGAACCCGGCGTGTCCGGCTGGTTGTTCTTCGGCAGCAAGAGCTACAACTATCACTCGAGCTACATCATGACCGGCGGTCTTCTGGTCGGGCTGAACTACGGCCTGGGGCGCACCAAGGAGCGCACCATCGTCATCGCCGCGCAGATCGACGGTCTCGCGCTCGCGCTACCGTTCATCATCGGATACGAGTGGCTGCGCGGTCCGCCGTCCGGCGACGACTAGCGCTTCGGGCACAGCGCTGGAGTGTCGACGACGGCGCTACTGGTCGGGCGCTGCGGGAACGCCGTCCTGGTTCGACGCGGCGTCGTTCGTTTCTTCCAGCACCTTGTCGATGCGCTCGAGCAGGGACGTGAGCATGTCCCGCGAACGCGCTTCGACGTGGCGGCGACGTTCGCGCTCTTCTTCGAGATCGTGCGCCAGCGCGATGGCGGCAAGAAGCATCGCTTGCGGCGAGATGGGACGACCAGGTCCCGTCAGCTCTCTTAGCCGCGCATCGACCAGATCCGCGAGACGACGCAGCTCCGCCTCTTCAGCGGAGGCGACCACCCGGTAGGTCTGTCCGCCAACCCGCAATTCGACGGGAGAGCGATGCATGTGCGGCACGGTAGCACCACGCCGCGCACATGGAAATGACCCCGCGCTTCCGGAGCGTGTTGGCGTGCGGAGCCGGGCGACGCTGCGTTGGCTTGCGACGCGAAATCACTGTCTTGTTACGCGCGAGTGGTTCGTATCGCGGTGGCTTCGCGCGTTGCCCGACGAGCCATGCGCAATCCGTCGAGGCGCTGCTTGACGGGTTCAGTTGGCTCTTGACGTGGTGGCGAAAGCTTGTCTTGCGCCGGCGACCAACGGCTCTTTTGCGTCCCGGGCCAAGGCGCGGCGCTAGCGGAAAGCCCGCAACACGACGTCGACTGCAATGGCAGCGTCGTCTGCTTTCGACCACGGCTTGTCGAGACGACAACGCGCGATCGCTTCCACGGCAGCAGTCACTGCGACCAGGCGGAGGTCGTCAGGTGCGGCAGAGATCACGGCGTCGCGGCGCGCCTCCGCCAACAGCTGGCGCAACAACTCTTCCAGCGGCTCCGCCGCGCACGACAGCGGTAGGTGCGGCGTGCGTGGCGGATGTCGGAGCAGCGCACGGGCGATCGTCGGCTCGTCGGAAACGAACGCGAGCCACTCGCCAATCGCGCTGCGCAAACGTTCGCGCGGCGTCCATGCGTCCGCGACCGAGCGCGTCAGACGAGCACGAAGATTCGACACGTGGCGTCCTGTCGCCTGGCGTGCGGCATCGTGCACATCGTGGAAGTGCTCGTAGAAGGTATTCCGACCAACCCGTGCCGCCGCGACAACGTGCGTGACGTTCAGCTGTTCTCCGTGCTCGGCCAGGCTCGCGATGGTCGCCTGCAGCAGACGCTCGCGCTGCTGGGCGTGGCGCGCTGCGGTTGGTAGCGCGCGGTCGTAGCGGCCGCGAGGCGGTGCAGGGCGGAGCACTTCATGAAGATGCTATCATTTTTATGGCGGACGCCGATTTTCTGCTGTGCGACGGGCTAGCGTTCTTGGTGGCATTTTGGCGGGGACGTGCCAAAGAAACAGTGTAATTACGGGGAGTTACAGAAAAACTGCGGCGTATTTGTTTCACGTGCAACGCTCCGGTCAGCGGCGGAATCCCATGACGCAGGCGTTTGGGGGCTCGCGCAAGGCCCTTCCGAGCCGTTGCGCACGTGCTGAGTCGGGTGCGTTCGGCTTCTCGGTGGGCACCTACCGGCGGTTACGCGCCTCACCGAGGTGGCTCGGCGCGGCTGGCGGGACGGGAAGGGCGGCTCGGCGTGGTTCGTCGTTCTCCCGGAGGTGTATGCCGGCACCCGGGGTCGCCCGCGTAGGTGCGGCCCTGCCATTCAGGTCCGGCGCGGGCGCTGCGACGACAGCTCTCGAGGACGCTGTTTGGCCGTCGCCCGGCTGACGCTCATCTCGCTCGACTCCGCTTCCGGCTCGTTCATGCTCGGCGAGACGACTTGCAGGGCCTCCGCGCGTCGCGGTTGGCGTCGTGTCGAGCGGGCTGGCGCGCGCACGGTGCGCCCCGCGCGGTTCTTCCGCACGCGACCGCGATCGAGCGCAGAGTGGCCGGAGGGGGGGCGCTCTGCGTCCGCGCCGGGCTCGCGGGGCTAGGCCTGCGGACTGCGACCGGCAACTTCGCGTCGGCAGCATCCCAGGACGTAGCCCCGCGCTGCAGGGCGACACGTCCGTCGACCCATCGAGAATTCGCGCCGTGCGCCCCTGACGCCAGAGCCTTCTGCTGCTAACTACGCGCCGTGTCCCGCGATCTCCAGGCGTTGCTTTCGCACCGGCTTCAACTCTTGAGAGACGACGGCGCGCTCCGCGATCCGGATCAGGACGCGCCGGAGCCGTGTTCGCTCGGTGGCGCCGCGCAAGGCGCGACTGTGGACCTCTACTCCAACGACTATCTGGGCCTCGCGCGCGGTAGCGTTTCACGTGAAACCCTGGCGGGAAGCGCCAGCCTGCCCCCGGGCGCAGGCGCTTCCCGCCTCATTTTCGGTACCCATCCAGAGCACGTGGCACTCGAGCGCGAGCTCGCCGACTGGCTCGCCCGCCCGACTACGCTACTGTTCAGCACGGGCTACGCCGCGAATGTCGGCACCATCGCTGCCCTGGCGGGGCCAGGCGATGTGATCCTTTCCGACGCTCTCAACCATGCCTCGATCATCGACGGTTGCCGGCTTTCGCGGGCCCGCACCGCCGTCTACGCCCACTGCGACCTGGGCGATCTAGCGAAACAGCTCGCACGGCCCACAGACCCCGGCCATCGCTGGGTCGTCACCGAGAGCTACTTCAGCATGGACGGTGACAGCCCCGACCTGACGGCGCTCACCGAACTCTGCCGCGAGCACAACGCCTCGCTAATCCTGGACGAAGCCCACGCTCTTGGTGTGTTCGGACCTGCCGGCTCGGGCCTCGCCAACGTCGAGGGAGTCCACGCGGACGTGGTCGTCGGCACCCTCGGAAAGGCTGTCGGCGCACAGGGCGCCTTCGTCGCAGGCACAGAGGACCTGCGCCTCTTTCTCTGGAATCGGGCCCGTAGCCTGGTGTTCTCCACGGCTCCCTCTCCGCACCTCGTCAGCCTCACCCGCGCCCAGGTGCGCCGCGCACGCGCGGCCGACCCCGAGCGGAACCGCCTCTTCGATACGTGCCGGCGGGTACGCGCTGGCCTGCACGAAGCGCGAGTCCCCGTAGACCCGCGGAGCCACGGCCCCATTGTTCCGATCATCCTCGGCTCCAACACCGCCGCCCTCGAGGCCGCCGAAGCAATGCGGAACCGTGGATTCCAGACGCGGGCTATCCGCCCCCCGACCGTGCCGAAGGGGACGGCCCGCTTGCGCGTGACCCTCGACGCCACGCTCGACACGCACCAGATAGACGACCTCGTCCGGACCCTGTCCGCGATCACCGCCCCGTCATGCCCCGAGTCGTGATCCTTGGAACCGGCACGGAGGTCGGCAAGACCTACGTGACCACGGCGCTGCTGCGAGCTCTGCTCAGGCGTGGACTGCCGGCGGCTGCGGCGAAGCCAATCGAAACCGGCATCACCCCGACCACCGACGCACCCCCGCCCCGGAGCGACTGCGCACAGCTCGAAGCTGTCATGTCGGGCCCGCCTCCACGCCCGCACCCCCTGTACGCCTTCCCCGACCCGATCTCGCCGCACTTGGCCGCACGCCGCGCCAACGTAACAATCGACCCGGAGCGCATAAGCGACTGGGTTAGCCGCACTGCACTACAATACACTACAACCGCGTGGTTGCTGCTGGAGACGGCAGGCGGCGCGTTCACCCCCCTGAGCGACCGATTCACGAACAGCGACCTCGCGAACACCCTGTCTCCCGACGCCGTCCTGCTTGTGGCCCCGGACTCGCTTGGAGTGCTCCACGATGCATCCGCCACGATTGCCGCACTCCGCAGTCGCGCGCTCGCGCCCAGCCTGGTCGTCCTCACGCAAGCGAGGGCGCCCGACGCTTCGACAGGCACGAACGCCCCCGAACTGCTCCGGCTGGGCGTAGCGGACACCGTGCTCGCCCTCGGCCCGGACGAACCCGCCGACAAGCTACTCGAGCCGCTGCTCGGTGCCCGCCGGTCTACGACGCCTTGATACGCCCGCCGACCAGACGCACGCGAACGCCGGCGAGCCGCGCCGCAAGGTCGCTCGAATGGCTCACCACGATGACCATCACCCCGCGGTCCCGCTCCTCGATGAGCACCTGCTCCAGCCGCTCCGCGCTGGCAGCGTCGAGCCCCGCCCACGGCTCATCCAGCAGAAGTACAGACGGATCATGCACAAGCGCCCGGCCTAGAGCCACGCGCTGACGCTGACCCCGCGATAGCGTGCCGACCGCCCGCTCCTCCAACTGCTCGATCGCCACGCGCTTGGAGACGCGCTCCCACGCCTCGCGTCCGTCGACGCCGTACAGGCGCCCGGCGAGCTCCACGTTCTGGCGAGCGGTCAGCTCGCGGTAGCAGTGGCTGTCATGAGCAACCCAGCCGATGTGGGGCCTGACCTGCTCGACGTCGTCACCGACCGGCGCGTACACCACCGACCCTGAAGTCGGCCGCAGCACGGTGCCTACTACCGCGAGCAGCGTGCTCTTTCCCGCACCGTTCGGGCCTTCCAGGAAAGTGATCGTCCCTGCCTGGAAACGGACGCTGACTCCCCTGAGCGCGGGCGTGGCCCCGAACAAACGGGTGACACCCCGCACGTCGATATGCTCTATGCGCCCGTTCAGTTCCACGCGCCCTCGATAGCACAGCACGGCCATGCTGGCCGCGCCCTCCGCCTGGCCCGCAAGCCGATCACCAACCAACACCCGAATTCGGCGGCCCCCCCGAGAAGACACGCTCCGGCGCCATGCTACGATGCCCACAATGTCCTCGTCTGCCGTCGCGGTCGACGCCGAACGCATCGAACGCCTCGTCGAGCTTCGACGCGCGGTCGAAGGCGCCCTTGAAGGCAAGCCAGAAGCCGTCGAGCTCGCGCTGGTAGCACTGCTCGCCCGCGGTCATGTCCTCATCGAGGACGTGCCCGGCGTTGGCAAGACGACCCTTGCGCGCGGCCTGGCCAAGGCGGTCGGTGGCGAGATGCGCCGCGTGCAGTTCACGAGCGACCTGCTCCCGAGTGATGTGCTCGGCGTGTCCGTCTACGACCAACGCAGCGGCGACTTCGTACTGCGGCACGGGCCCATCTTCAGCAACATCCTCCTGGCCGACGAGATCAACCGCGCCAGCCCGCGTACCCAATCCGCGCTGCTCGAGGCGATGAACGACGGTCAGGTGTCGCTCGACGGCAAGAGCATTCCCCTGCCCGAGCCCTTTCTGGTCATCGCGACGCAGAACCCCCAGGACTTCACCGGCACGTTTCCGTTGCCCGAGTCACAGCTCGATCGCTTCATGGTGCGAATCCGCATCGGCTACCCGCCGGCCCACGTCGAGACGCGTTTGATGCTCGAACCGGAAGCCGACCGGGTCGAGCATGTCCCCGTCGTTCTCGACCCACAGTCCCTGGTCGCACTGCAGCGCGACGTCGACCGGGTCTCTATCGACGCGTCACTCGGCACCTACCTCCAGGCGCTCATCTCCGCGACCCGCACCACCCCGGCGCTCGCGCTCGGCGCCTCCACCCGCGCGGGCATGAACCTCTCGCGCGCCGCGCGTGCCCGTGCGCTCTTGCAGGGGCGACGCTTCTGCATCGCAGACGACATCCACGACCTCGCCATCCCGCTCCTGGCGCACCGGGTGCGTCTAGCCGCGCACGCGGAAGGCTACGTTCCGAGCCGCGAAGAAGCCGAAACCGCGGTACGCGACGTCGTGGCACGCGTCCCCGTCCCCTTGTGAGAGCCGCGCCGTGCCTGCGGTACGAGTCGCCGTCCATCCGCGCCGCCAGAAGCCACTGGATCGCCATCCACCAGCGGCAAACTGGTTCGGTCGGCTGCGCCGTCGACTCCGCCCCCCGCGCAAGCTGAAGATCACCCGCGAGGGCAAGTACTTCATCGGCATCACGATCGGCGTCGGCTTCGCCGCCATCAATACCGGCAACAACCTGCTCTATCTTCTGCTTGGCTTGCTCCTCTCGCTGATCGTCGTTTCCGGCGTGATGAGCGATCTGAGCCTGCGCAGCCTCACCGTCATCCGCCGCCTTCCGCCACGGGCACAGGTTGGCCGCCCGCACCTGGTCGAAATCGAGGTCTACAACCACAAGAAGCGGGCGCCGTCGTACGCCATCGAGATCGAGGATCTCCGGGCGGGCCAACCCGCGGACAAGCGCTGCTTCTTTCTGAAGATCAGTCCGCGCTCGGCGCAGGTTGCAGCGTATAGACGTACTCCTGCGCGCCGCGGTCGCGACCGCCACATCGGCTTCCGCATCGCCACGCGCTTTCCCTTTGGACTGTTCGAAAAGTCGCGCGAGCTCGCGGCGGACGGCGACCTGATCATCTACCCCGCCGTCGACCCGGTACGCCTACCGCCCGAGCAGCCCGGGCTGCGACTAGGCGGCGACGGCGCTCTGGGTCGCGGCCACGGCGACGAGATAGTCGGCGTGCGCCCCATGCGCGACGGTGACGATCCGCGAGACATCTACTGGCGCAAGAGCACGGTGGCCAATCAGTTCGTGCTCCGCGAGCGCGCGAGAGAGACGCGCCGCGACGTCATGTTCAACGTCGACAACCGCTACCCCGGCCAGAGTCCGGACGAGAACTGGTCGGCACGCTTCGAGCGCCGCATCCGCGACGTCGCGTCCCGCGCGGTCGCCCACCTCAAGCGCGGCGACGCTGTCACGCTGACCACGACACGCGGTGAACGCGCCCGCGCCGACGCGACGGTCGGCGCCGATCCGCTGCTCAGATTCCTGGCGCTGCTGCAGGCGTCACCCACGGGCCCGGACGCCCCGGCCGCCGCAGAACCCGGCACGCACCGTCCGCTGCCCAAGCCTCGCTACGACAGCAAGTCCGCTGTGCCGCAAGGTGCCTCGTGAGATTCGGCCTCATCCATCGGCTGATGACCGACGCTCTGGCCACTCTCGGCCTGCTGGCGCTCGTGACAAGCGGCGAGCTCGGTCGCTGGGTGAGCGCGTCGTTGATGGTATCGCTGGCACTGGCACTCGCCGTTCCCGAGCGCTGGCAGGAGAAGCCCGCTCTCAGGCAGTTCGCCGTGCTGTCGCCGATCGTGCTGCTCGTGGTCCAGATCGGGCGGCTGTTCACCGGCGCGGGCGTGCTGGTGCTGGCCGTGGAATTCGCCGCAGCATTGCAGGTCGTGCGCCTGGCGACCCGACGTGGCGCAGCGCACGACCAGCAGGTGATCGTGCTCGCCCTGCTGCATCTGATCGCTGGAACCGTTCTGGGAGGCGGCCTGGCCTACGCGCTGTGCTTCGTCGGCTTCTTGATTGTCGCTCCCGGCGCCCTTGTGCTCAGCCATCTGCGTCGCGAGGTCGAAGGCAACTACCGCCAGGGCGCACGCGACCGCACGGGGCTTCCTGTCGACGTGCCGCGCATCCTGCGCAGCCGGCGCGTGATCGGGAAGCAGTTTCTGGCATTCACGTGCCTTCTGTCGGTTCCCATCTTCATCTTCACCGCGCTGCTGTTCGTACTGTTCCCGCGGGTGGGTCTATCGCTGTTGCTGCTCAACCATTCGCGTCCGGAGCGCATGATCGGCTTCTCGGACAAGGTCGATCTCAGGAGGCGTAGGCAAGCTCCGCAGCGATCCGACGATAGCGATGCGCGTCGAGTATCCGAAGCTCCCCGAGCATCCTCCAGAGCGACTGGCCTTGTATCTGAGAGGCACGGCCTTCGACCGCTACGACGGAACCAGCTGGTCTCGAACGATCACCGAACGGGTGAAAGCCGATCGTCTCGGCACCAACGTGCGGATACGTCGCTTCGGCAATCCCGGTCACGACCGCATGATGACGATCGACCTGGAGCCCATCGATCCGCCGGTGCTCTTTCTGCCCTCCCACGCGGTCGCTATCAAGCTGTTGCCGCGCGGTACCCCGCTACTGGGCAGACTGCCGACCATCTACAAAGGCCCGGAAGGCGAATACAAGTACGCGAGCACTGAAGAGCGCGGCATCCGCTACGACGTGTTCCTCGACGGCACCGGCCATCGCAAGCCGACGCCGCTTTCTGCCAATGACCGCATGCGCTACCTCGAAGTTCCCGCAAAGATGCCGCAGCGCATCGCGGAACTGGCGCGGCATTGGGTGGGCTCCACCACCAATCCCGTGCGACAGGCGGAGCTCATCGAGCACCACCTGCGACACGACTACAAGTATGACCTGGACTCGCCCTCCGGCGCCGCAGCCCACCCACTCGACGACTTCCTGTTCAACAGCAAGCGTGGACACTGCGAGTTCTACTCGACGGCGATGGCCATCATGTTGCGTACGCTCGGCGTCCCGACGCGCAACGTCACGGGCTTCATCGGCGGCACCTACAACAGGTTCGGGCACTACTACGCCGTAAGGCAGGGCGACGCGCACTCCTGGGTCGAGGTCTATTTCGACAAGAAGGGCTGGACACGCTTCGATCCGACGCCGCCGTCCGACGCGGCCCCGCAAAGCGATGTCACCGGCTTGCTGGCATTCGTGCGCGACTTCATCGAGGCAACCGCGCAGCGCTGGAACCGTCACGTCGTCGGCTACGACCTGAAGCAACAGGTGCAGCTGTTCCACAGTGTCCGGAGCCGCTATTCGATGCTCCACGGTCCCGGCGGAGTGATCAGAACCCTCGCTTCGCCACGCCGCTTGGTGGCGCTGTTCCTGGGGCTGGTGCTCGTGATCGGCGGAGTGATGTGGCTCCGACGCCAACGACGCGGCAAGCCGCACGCAACCCGGCGCGGCACTCCCACCGAGGTAGCGACGCTGCAGGTCGTGAAGCTCTACCGATCGCTCGAGGACGCCATGGCGGTCCACGGAGTCATCCGCCCCGCCAGCACACCGCCTCTGTCGCACGCGAAGGCTCTGGTCGAGATGGGCCATCCCATCGGACCGGAGGTGCTCTCCCTCACCGAGCGCTACGTCGAGGCGCGCTTTGGCGGCCAGCCCATGGACGACGCTGCGCGCCGGGACTTCAGCCGGCGCGTGAAACTGCTCCGCCAGGCAACGCGCGAGCGCCCGCAGGGGCGGCAGGCAGCCTGAGTGGGCGCCGTTCCCGGGTCAATATCGACCCGGCAGAAAGGGCCAATCCCCAGGGTTTCCCCAGGTGCAGAGTGTCACATGCGGGACACCCGGTGTGTCAATCTGCCATGAGCTGGAGCGCCCTGCGCACAGTCCTGTAGCAAACGCCATAATTGCGCAGTGCACTCATCCACAGCTATTTCTCAGGGTGTTGATAAACCAGCCGACCCGCGCACAAATTGCACCCCAGAAGGGACCACCTCCGGGATGCGCGGTACGCGTAACAAGCCTCAAGCGCTATGGCGCTTGAGCACTACGCGGGCTGGGTTGCCGGGATCGAGCTCGGGCAACGACGAGCGCCCCACGCCGTAGAAGGTGTCGGCGCGCGGACGTGCCTCGAGGCCGTCGAAATCCAGATCAGGCTGCCCGCGCTCGATCCAGGCGACGACGATCGGCGCAGCCTCGATGGGCTCCGCGTCGTCGCTGATCTGCACGATGTCCACGGCGACGCCGCGCTGCAGCTCCTCTGGCGTGATGGCTCGCTGGGTGGAAGCCAGCGGGCGCGCATGTTCGCCAGGTAGATGGTCGGCCCCCACCGCCTCGGGGGAGTACGACTGCACGATCAGGCGGTAGGCCTGCCCGGCGTCACCGTCATCCACCGCAAGCTGGTCGGCCGAGATCTCGGCGCGCACGCGCCCGACCTGCCCCAGACCGAGGGTCGTGGCCGCGACCAGAGCCAGCCAGGAGGCGCCCGTAGCGACGGATACAGCGGCTTTTCCAGCTGCAATGCGCGGGCGACGCTTCTGGGGTTGGGCTCTACGGCTCATGTCTCTCGATCCACTTAACGTTCGGCGCGCGAATCTCTTTCAGACTGCTCGCCGAAATCATGCCAAGGCACAAGCACGTTCTGTGCCATGGCAAACGTCAACGGAAACGCGGGAGAACGTACCGTCGAGACAGAGTCGTAGACGACCTGACGGGTCAGTGACGACCTGGGCTCTTGGCTGCCTGGGCCGCCACCACCCGCGCCCACTTCAGCGCCGCAGCGCAGGTCCCATCGGACGCCGGACCCTGCTGGTTGCGCAGATACGGCCCAGCCACGACTGCGAGATCGCGTCCCTGGCGGACCACGGCAAACGGCCCGGCCTGTCGACGCGCCCGACACACCTGCCCGTTCTTCGACGCCGAGTGCGCGGCTTTGGGCCCGATGAACACCGGATCGGACTGGCCGGTGCGGTCGGCACGAGCCGCCGCCAGAACGCCGCGTGCAAACGCCTCGAGCGCGCGCCGTGCCCCGGGCTCGGCGTCGTAGCGTAGGTGCCAGGCGAACGCGACGCGCGCTCCGTCGCGGAACACAGCCACGCGATCCCCGTTCCATCCGCTCGCCGCCTGCACGGCCTTGCCGCGCGGCATCCAGCCCTCGAACACCAGTCGCACCGACTGCTCGCCTTCGATGTCGTGATACAGGACGTGCGACGGGCCCGCGGGGTCCGCCACCGGCACCGGGATCGCGTCGCCCACTTCGTGGGCAAGCAGCTTTTCGGGATGCAGCAGCTGCTCGGTCGTGGTGGGCGGATGCGCCCACAGTGCGTCGACGGCAGCCCAACCCCCTCTCCGCCGCGCCCAGTGCACCAGGCGCAGACCGTCCGTGTAGGCGGACACGATCGAGCGCTTCAGGATGTCGGGCACCTTGGCCGCCGCCGGCGAGAGCTCGATAGAAGCGCGGGCTTCGACTCCCACGGCGCCGTCGGGAAGGTCGGTTGCGCGCTTCCCCTTGGGAGCGAGCATCGCGTCGAGCATCGCACTCGTCGCGCCACCCTCCGCGAGCGCGTGCACAGCACTCTGCTCGTCGGAGGCATCGACGCGGTAGTCGAGACGCTTGCCGAGATCGAAGTACTGATCCTGGAGCGCGTGCACGAGCTCGTGATCCAGCGTCATCTTGCGCTCGGTCGGTCCGAGATCCGCGGACAGATACATGGTCTTGTCCTTCGGCTCGTAGAAGCCCGCCAGCTGGGCAGTCATGAGATCCATGAGGCTGCCCTCGTAGTTGAAGTCGGGCGGAACCGTGCCGAGCGCGAACAGCATCTCCGCCTGCCCCGTCATCGCGTCCGGCGGAACTTCGCTCTGGACGTCCTGGCGCACCTTCTCGACCATCTCTTCGCGGCTGATGATCCGACCGCGCACCGGGCCCTTGGCAGGCAGCTGCCGCAGCCGTGACACCGTGACCAGGGCCCGCGCGACCACCTTGTCGGCTGCGTCGGGCTTCCGTTCTCGCTTGGGTTCGACTGCCGCTTTTCGAGGCGGCGGCGCCGCGGGTCGTGCGTGGGGCGGGGTCGGGGGACGGGCTGCGACCGGAGTCGCGCCCCCGCCACAACCCGCCGCCAGAACAGTCAGCGACAGCGCGACGAGCGTCGGGGTCTTCATGCGAAAAGGAGCGTAGCGGGCGCCAGCGTGCCGGGCCACCTCGGCCAGCCGGCACAAAGCACATCAACCAGCAGTTGCCGTGCGGATTGCCGATATCGCAGCGCCGCGATCTTCTTCGCCAAACACGGCCGACCCCGCAACGAGCACCCGCGCCCCCGCGTCGACAACGCTCCGGGCGGTTTCGGGGGACACCCCGCCGTCGACCTCGAGGTCCACGTCCAGTCCCGCCTCGTCGATCATGCGACGCAGCCCGGCAAGCTTCGGCAGGATTTCCGGCAGGAACGCTTGGCCCCCGAAACCGGGATTGACGCTCATCACGAGGATCAGGTCTACGTCGCCGAGGACGTAGCGCAGGTGCTCTTCCGGCGTGTGGGGGTTCAACACGACACCGGCTCGCTTGCCGAGTCGCCTGATCTCGGCGAGCGTCCGCTGCAGGTGCACGGACGCCTCGATGTGCACACTGATCACGTCGGCGCCGGCCGCAGCGAACTGCTCGATATAGCGTTCCGGTTCGACGATCATCAGATGTACGTCGACCGGCAGGGTCGTGGCCCGGCGAACCGCCTTCACCACGGCCGGGCCAAGCGTGATGTTCGGCACGAAGCGTCCGTCCATCACGTCGACATGGATCCAGTCCGCCCCCGCACGCTCGACCTCCCGAACTTCCTCGGCGAGGCGACCCAGATCGGCACTCAGAATCGAGGGGGCGATACGGACTGTGCTCGGCATGGAGCACGGGATACACGACGCCCGGGCGCACGGCCAGCGCCGCGGGCGTCAGGCTCGCGAGAGCGAGGGACCACTGCCCGTTGCATCGACGGCGACCGGGATGTGATACCTTCGGCGGAGCCCGCCCCCCGCGGGCGCACGAACCGATGCTCACTCGTCCCCTCGGCAAGCAGGACTACGACCACATCGTCCAGGTCATCGACCGCTGGTGGGGAGGCCCCACCAGCGCGCTGGCCCACCCGATGTTCTTCTACGAGCTCGGCTCGATGGCGCGCGTCGTCGAACACGACGGGGTCCTGGTCGGGTTCCTGTTCGGGTTCGTGACGCCTACGCCGCCACCAACGGGCTACGTGCACCTGGTCGGCATCCACCCGGACTACCGTCGTCGCGGCGTCGGCAAGGTTCTCTACCAGACGTTCGAGGACGACTGCCGCACCGCAAACTGCCAACGGCTCAAGGCGATCACGACGACCGGCAACGAGGGTTCGATCGCCTTCCACCGGGCGTTGGGTTGGAGCGTGTCGCTTGTCGAGGACTACGCCGGTCCCGCCAGGCCGCGCATCGTGTTCGAAAAGACACTGTGAGATGACCCAGGGCGATCCCGGTTCCTTCCCGGCATCGCGACCCGCAAGGCAAGCGCGGGCCCAGCTGGTTGAAGCGCTTCGGCTCCTGCAGTCCAGCGACAACGCAACGGAAGCTGCGACGCGCGCTCTGGATGCCGCAGCGGCAGCATCCAGCGCACTGTACGAAGCGGAGACCGGAGCGACGACGCTCCAGGCATCGTATTCGGGAGTGCGCATCGCCATCGAACACCTTGGAGAAGCGCTGTCGGCATTGCAGCAATACGAGTCCGAGGCCTCGACGGTGCACCCCGCAACCGAACCCATCGCCCGGACGCTCGCGCTGCTCTATCCGATCGCGAAGACCCAACAGCGGCAACGTCGCGAAGTCGTGATGCCGAGCGAGGACGGCAGGAAGCGGAAGTCCAGCGTCCCGGAAGCGCCGGAACCGCTCGGACGCCCGCGGAGGCCGACACCATTCTCGGGAGAGGACAAGCGCTCGCCCGGAAGCCGCGTTTTCGTGGAGACGGACATCGGGCTGTTCAGCGACTCGATGTTCTACGCCGGACTTTCACACGACCTGTCCGCGGGCGGCCTGTTCGTGGCCACCTACCAACCCAGACCACCTGGCACACGGGTGTCACTGTGCTTCGTGCTGCCCGACGGCCATGAGGTAGAAGCCGAGGGAATCGTGCGCTGGACGCGGGAAGCGAGCGCGGACTCGCCGCCCGGGATGGGCATCTCGTTCACCGAGCTCGATCCAGCCGACCTCCAAGCGATTACGCGGTTTTGCCAGGCCAGACCGCCCATCTATCACGACTCCGCCGACGAATCGTAGCGGGGACCCGCTGCGCGACGGGCTGCGCCCTATTGCTTGTCCGCGAATCGGCGATAAGGTTCCGACGGCTCGCCGGGAGGACGAGATGCGCACTTCTAGATTGATTCTTGGCTTCGTGGCCGTCACTGCCGCAGCAGTGGGCTGTGCAAAGTCCGAGTCGGTGCCCAATAGCTACGGCTCGTATGGGGGCAGCGGCGCGACCAACTACGGCGGCGCAGCGGGCAGCAGCACCGGCGGAACCGGCAACACCGGCAACTCCGGTGGGGCCGGCAACTCCGGCAACACCGGCAACTCGGGCGGGACCGGCAACGCCGGAGGCACCGGTGGAACCGGCAACTCCGGCAACACGGGTGGGACCGGCAACGCCGGAGGCACCGGTGGGACCGGCAACATGGGTGGGACGGGCGGTACCTGCACTCCGCCGGTGTCGGGCGGCGCGTGCGACACATCGCCGCAGTGCGGATGCGCGTCGGGCCAGGCGTGCGTCGTCGTCACCGCGTCGACGGGCGTGACGGGCTGCGTCGCCGCTGGCAGTGTCGGAGCCGCCCAGGCCTGCAGCGGCAGCGACTGCAGTGCCGGCTATGACTGCGTAGGCGGCGCGTGCAAGAAGTACTGCGACACGGCGGCCGACTGCAGCAGTGGCCAGGACTGCGAGCAGGTGACCTACACGGATAGCAGCGGCAACAGCGCGAACATCCCGGGGATGAAGGTCTGCAGCACGGGCTGCAATCTCGTCGATCCGAGTACGGTGTGCGGTTCCGGCCTGACCTGCTACCAGGTCTCGCAGACCAGCAGCGCAACGGACTGCGGTACGGCTGGAACGGGAACAGGCACCAACGGCTGTAGCTCCACCAATCCGACGGGCTGCGCACCTGGCTATCTCTGCGTCTACGACAGCAGCAACAACTACAGCTGCGCACACTGGTGCCGCGTCGGCTCGACCGGCGACTGCACGACCGGCAGCTGCGCGAACCTCCAGACGCCAGTCGTGATCAACAACGTGACGTACGGAATCTGCCAATGAGCGAGAGACCTCCAGTCGAACGTCGGACCGGCCGAGCTGCGCAACATCGGGCTGTTCGGCGCACTGCCGGACGATGCGTTGGCCCATCTCGCTTCCACCCTGAAACCCGTCGTGCCACCAGCCGGCGAAGTCGTGTTCCGCGAAGGTGAAGAAGCGCGGGACATGTTCGTCGTCCTCAGCGGCGAGATCGAGGTGCTGAAACGCAGCAAGCGCGGCGTCGACGCCCGGGTGGCCCTGCTCGGCCCCGGCGACTGGTTCGGCGAGATGAGCATCCTCGATGTCCAGCCGCGTTCGGCGACCGTGCGGGCGCTTGCTCCATCGCGCCTATTGCGGATCACGTCGGCGGATCTCGACGCGCTCTACCGCTTCGACGTGAAGGCGTACTCGCTCATCGTGCTGAACCTGGCGCGTGAGCTGAGCCGTCGGTTGCGGGTTGCAGACGGAATCCTCGCCGACTTCATCGCCAACGTGATGGACAGCTACCTGACGCGCCCCGAGCACTGACTCAGTCGGCAGCGGCGTCGGCTGCAGGCGCGGAGTCGGCGTCCCCCGCAGCGTCCAGGAGCGCACCGTCCACCTCGCCAGCTTCAACGTCGGCTCCGCCGTCGCCGGCTGCTCCGTCCGCTGCGCCATCGATGTCGGCGCTGCCGTCACCGGTCGCGCCGTCGACCGACCCCGCCTCGTTGTACGGGACAGTGCCGGCATCCGGAGTCGCGCCGGCACCGCCGGAAGCCCCGCCCGCAGAGCTACCGCCCATCCCCAGTCCGGGCACGCCAGCGGACCCACCGGTGGCGTAGCCGTGTCCACCGCCACCTAGCGATGCAGACGGCGGCTCGGGCTGCGGATTCAGGGTGCACGCGCCCACCGCCAGCATGAAGCCCAGCGAAATGACTGAAAGCGCGTGGAGTCTCCGCCCCATCGGCTAGTTCCGTAGCACGTCCTGGTCCATGCGGTCGCGCAACCGAAATAAGGACCTCGCACGCGTCAATCGGCCGATCCACACGGTCGCGCGACGCCAGCGAAGTGGCACAGCGTGGCACAAACCTGGACGTCGCTGACGCGATTCAGCCCGTCGCGCCGTCCGACAGGGCATCGCCCGGCGCGTCCGTGGCGGCGTCGTTGCCACCCTCCGTGGCGCCGTCGGGGCCCGCATCGCTGCCGCCGCTGCCACCGGTCACCGCCCCGCCAGCTCCAGCACTGCCGGCGGCTCCGCCCACGCTGGTGCCACCTGCTCCGCCCATGCTGGTGCCGCCCGCTCCGCCAGCGCCGGTTCCGCCTGTTCCTGCAAATCCGCCGCTGAATCCGGCGCTACCGCCGGATCCACCCGCGGCCGTCGTAGCGCCGCTGCCGCCACCATTGGCGCTGCCACCGGCCCCACCGAAGCCGACGCCGGCGTCGGCCGCGCCCGTGCCGTTGGTCTTGCCCGTGTCGCTGGGCGGTTCCGGCTGTGGATTGAGCACGCAGGAGCTGACGCCTCCCAGCGCAAGCAATCCAACTATCAACCAGCCTCTGCCCCGCATCGCCAAGTTACTCCGGAGCACCAGTCTAGCAATTTCCCAGCCAACCCGGCGAAACGAATCGCCAGGACGGACTCAGGCCCCCGACCCGAGCGCGGCTCGTGCCAGAGCCAGAAGCTCGAGAGCCCGGCTCGCCTGCTCCGGCTCCCGCTCGAGATCCGTGGCCACCTGCTCGAGCTCGGCGCACAGCTCGCGCAGCGCCGCTGCGACAGCGTCGGCATTCGAGCCGAAAATATCCCCCCACATCGCCTCTCCGCCGCCGGCCCCCTGCGTCAGCCGTTCGAACGCGGGTCCCACGGCGCTTCCAGCGTGGTGGCGCTCGGCCAGCACGCACATGGCGCTGGCCAGAAGCTGCGGCACGTGGCTCGTCACTGCCACGGCCCGATCGTGCTCCGCCGCGCCTACGCGCACGGGCACGGCGCCCACCAGCTGGACCAGGTCCTGTACCCTGGCGAGCGCGTCCGCATCCTTTCCGTCAGGGCAGAGCAACCAACGACGATCGCGGAAGAGATCCGCTCGCGCCTGCGCCAGTCCACCGTTCGGTGCGCCAGCCATCGGATGCCCGGGCACGAAGCGCTTGGCGCGCGGCGAGCGCGAGGCGGCCTGCACGACCGCACGCTTGGTCGAGCCACAGTCGGTCACCACGTCGGCGAGCTCCAGAACCTCGACCACCTGCCGGACGATCTCGCCGACCGGCATGGCCAGCACCACGAGCGGCGCTCCGGCCAGCGCAGAACGGACCGCTTCCCGATCGGCAGCGTCGATGCAGCGATCGACCACGGCAGACGCAGCGGGCGAGCGGATCACAGCGGCTACGTCGATGCCCACGCGCTCGCTGTCCGGCGCGCCTGCACGATGCGCCAGCGCCACGGACCCGCCAATCAGGCCCAATCCAACCACGACCAGCCCCGTCATCGCGCGCTCCCCCGAACGACCTCTGCGCAGCGCTGGGCGCGCGTCATCCTCGAACGGCCGCGCCCACAGCGCGCAGCTTCTCGGCCAGCTCGACGGCGTCCTCCCAGCTGAGCGTCGCGGGCACCCGCGGCAGATCGCCTTCGCGCCCGACCCACACGCGCAGGATGACGCCGTCTGCGCCGGCGGCAATCGCCGCGCAGGCAACCGCTGTCGAATAGCGCGAACGCTGCGCGATGGTCGGCACGTCGACGACAATCGGCAGGTGCGTGCGGATCTTGGCGCGCGCGATCGCGGCAATCTCGAGAGTGCGCGCGCCGTTGGGATACTCGCCTCCGGCCTCGAGCAGCACGACGCTGCCTTCGCGACGGGTCAGCTCCTTCTCGGCGGCCCCAATCCAGGCGTTCGCGCCCCAGCTGGGTGCGCGCTCGACGAACACGACGGGCCAGCGCGGCTCGGCGGGTTGCGGATGCAACGGAAGACACGCCAGCGATCCGATGTTCTCCGGCGCCAACCGCGAACGCGTCACAGCGGAATCGAAGGGGCGCCCCGCTGCCACTGCATACGGCAGCTCCGCCGAGGGCGGACCGTTATCGGACTGGTCGATCAGCGAGCCGTTGCGTTGCGGGGTCAGACCGATGGGCTCGATCGCGATCCACGGTCGCTCGCCACCGATAATGCCCCAGCTTCCCTCGACGACCGTGGACCGCTGTCGGAAGCGCCGCGACGCCAACTGGAACGGCTCACTGACGCGGACCACTTCGGCAACGAAATCGAGCTCGCGCACGACGGCCATGTCGTCCTGCGTGACATCGCCCACGACACCGAGAATGGTCCGCGATTGCCCACTCGATCGGTGGACATCGAAACCCGCCCCAACCAGGTAGGACATCACGGATTCGACGGCCGCTTCGGGCGCTTCCGGCTCCATGACGACAATCATCGGACCGACGAGCGTAGCAAACCCGGGCTCGCCGGGGAGGGCTATCCGTCGAAGCTCCCTCCACTGGGGGCCTTGTCGGGGAGGCTCCCGCGGCCCGGCCGCCAGCGGCACGGCCCGGGATGGCGATTTCCCGGGGCTTTTGGGCAGTTGCCGTGGCTGGCCGCTTCAAGGCGTCGCCGCTATGGTGTAGGGCCGTACACGTAGCCCGAGCGCGAGACCCCCTTGCAACCCCCCCCGAATCCGCCCGACCCCCTGATCGGCACCCTCGTCGCCGGGCGATATCGCGTCCTCAAGCCGCTCGGCGAGGGAGGCATGGGCCAGGTGTACCTGGCCGTGCACGAGGCCATCGAGAAGCAGGTCGCCGTCAAGGTGCTCCGTCGCGAGTACTCCGAGAAGCCGGATATCGTCGCGCGTTTCCAACAAGAAGCCGTCAGCGCTTCGCGGATCAAGCATCCGAACGTTCTCAACGTCTTCGACTTCGGTCAACTCGACAACGGATGCTTCTTCCTGGCGATGGAGTTTCTGGAGGGCAACGACCTCGCCGACGAGCTCACGCGGCATCGGCTGATCGATCCCCAGCGCGGCGTGCGCATCGCACTGCAGATCTGCCGCGCGCTTGCGGCGGCTCACTCCCGCGGCGTCGTCCATCGCGACATGAAGCCGGAGAACGTCTTTCTCCAGCGCTTCGGCGACGGCGAGGAAATCATCAAGATCGTCGACTTCGGCATCGCGCAGCTGCGCAGCACGGAAGAGGCCGCTGCCTCACAGCCCAAGCGACGACGGCTCACCCGCACCGGCATGATCTTCGGGACACCCGAGTACATGGCCCCCGAGCAGGCTGCGGGGAAGAACGCTGACCTGCGCGTCGACGTCTACGCCACCGGAATCATCCTGTACGAGATGTTCACCGGCGCCGTGCCGTTCACCGGCGAGACGTTCATGGCGGTGCTCGCTGCACACCTCAACGAACCGACACCGCCGATGACCTCGCTGTGTCCGGACCTGCAGATCTCCACCGAGATGCAGCAGGTCATCCTGCGCGCGCTTCTGAAGGATCCGGATCAGCGCTTCCAATCGATGGGCGAGCTTTCCAGCGCCATCATCGCCACCCCCGAGGGCTCGAGCATCGGCCGCATGGGCTCGATACCGGACGCGCCCGCGCAGCAGTTCGCCGCGGCCGGCGCCGCGATGAACGCGAGCCCCGTAGCGTCCGGAACCCCGACTTCCGCGCAATTCAGCAGCTCGCACCAGGGAACGGCAGCCCAATTTCCTTCTGCCGGCCCGCCGCCGCCCTCCGCCGAATCCGAACCCCTGCCCCTGCAGAACAGGGTCAGCGGCGCACCGGTCCAGACGCGCCTCGACGCCTCGGGCTCCATCCCCGGCGTGCCCCGCCGCTCCCGGCTGGGTCTCGTGCTCACGCTGCTGGTGCTGGTGGGCGGCGGCGGAGCTGCCGCTTTCGTCTTCCTCAAGCCGCGCCTGCTTCCCCCGCCTCCTCCGCCGGTACCGACCGCGAGCGCTGTGCCCGCAAGCAGTCACGCAGCGCCGCCGGCATCCGCAGCCGCCGGTGACGTCCGCCACGCCACCCGCGCCGGCCAGCGCCTCCGCAGCGTCGAAACCGGCCGGCGTCCAGCTGCACGTGGTGACAACGCCGCCGGGCGCCCTGCTCAAGGAGAACGGCTTCCAGGTCTGCGACAAGACTCCGTGCGATGTCGATGCCAAGCCCAACCAGACGCTTGTGCTCGAGGCATCGCTCGGCGCCATGCACGGCAAAGCCAAGGTGCTCGCGCAGAGCGACCAGACCGTGAAGATCGCGCTGATCGCTCCGCGCCGCGCCCCACCGAAACCCACGGGCCCCAAGATGTGCGAGGTCATGGTGGACGGTCTCAAGATCCTGCGCCCCTGCAAGTAGCTCGCGCCCGACAGCTACCGCCCCGCTCGCGGCGCTTGACCTGGAGAAGGCCGCACGGATAGGAAAGTCCGGGTAGCTGCACACGGCTCGTGCGGGGAGAAACGGAATCAGGAATGCGGGAGTCCTGGAAATCGCGCTTTGGGCTGATACTGGCAGCTGCCGGTAACGCAGTCGGCATCGGAAACCTGCTCCGATTCCCGGGTCAGGCCGCGAAGAACGGCGGCGGCGCGTTCATCCTGCCGTACCTCATCTCGCTGGTGCTCTTCGGCCTGCCGATGATGTGGATCGCCTGGACGATCGGGCGACTCGGCGGGCGACACGGACACGGCACCACCCCCGGCATCTTCGACAAGATGACGAAGTGGAAGGGCGCCAAGTACATCGGCGCGCTCGGCGTCGCGATCCCCCTCGTCTTCTGCTTCTACTACACGTACCTCGAAGCCTGGTGCCTCGGCTACGCGTGGTTCTCGTTCCACGGCAGCTACGACCACGCGCACCTGACGACGTTCCTGTACGAGTTCCAGGGCGTCATGTCGAGCGGCAACTACTTCTCGTCGGTCAGTGTCGCGTTCGGCTTCCTGCTCATCACCGTCGCGCTCAACGTGTGGGTGCTGTACCGCGGCGTCGCCGGCGGCATCGAGGTGCTCGCGAAGATCGCGATGCCGATGCTGCTCGTGTTCTGCCTGCTGATGTGCATCCGCATCTTCACGCTGCCGGCACACAAGGGCACGGTCGAACAGGGGCTCGGTTTCCTGTGGAACCCGGACTTCTCAGCCCTGCTCAAGCCCGACGTCTGGCTGGCAGCCGCAGGGCAGATCTTCTTCACGCTCAGCATCGGCTTCGGCGCGCTGGAGTGCTACGCGAGCTACGTCGGCAAGGACGACGACATCGCCGTCAGCGGACTCACCACCGCGGCCACCAACGAGTTCGTCGAGATCATCTTCGGCAGCATGATCGCCATTCCCGCCGCCGCGGTGTTCTTCGGCGCAGCGGCGATTCCGACGGTCGCGTCCAAAGGCACGTTCGACATCGGCATGGTGAGCATGCCGGAGATCCTGCGTTCCACCGGCTCGGCGCACATCTTCGGCACGATCTGGTTTTTACTGCTGTTCTTCGCGGCGTTCACTTCGTCGGTCGGCATCTGCCAGCCGGTGATGGCGTTCTTCCAGGACGAAGCCAAGCTGAGCCGCGGTGTGTCGGCGGCGCTGGTGGGCATGTTCTGGCTGCTCGGCAGCATCCCGGTCGTCTTCTTCCTGAAGTACGGCTTCCTCGACGAGCTCGACTTCTGGGCAGGGACGTTGGGACTGGTGTTGTTCAGCGCAGTCGAGGCCGTGCTGTTCTCCTGGGTATTCGGCATCGGCAAGGGCTGGCAGGAACTGCACCGCGGCGCGCTGATGAAGGTGCCGCGCGTCTTCCGCTTCCTGATGCGCTACGTCACGCCCATCGCGCTGATGTTGATACTAGGCGGGTGGGTCTACAAGGATGTCATTGTCGCCAACAAGCTCACGCCGAAGCCGAAGCTCGTCACTTCCATCCTGAACGAGTCCACGTACACCGGCGACTTCTCCTCGGCCGGGGCAACCGCCAAGAACAAGAAGGCCCACGCCGCGGCCGAGAGCCAGCTGATGGCGGCGATCACCAACGCCGGGCGGGACCTCAAGGCGTGGGCAACCATCACGGTCGACGCGAAGGGCAACGTCAAGATCGAGAACCTCGACGGCGACCCGTTGTTCGTCAAGGCGATGCCAGCGGAAAAGCTCCAGCGCATGTTCCAGCTGCAGCGCTTCCACTACCTCGACAAGGACGGCGACCCGGCAGCAGGGCACTGCCAGATGGTGATCGAGGGCCTCTACACGACGCCCTACATCTGGCTCGCTCGCGGGTTGATCCTGGGCATCATCGCGCTGTTCGTGATCATGGTGGGCGTCATCTGGAAGAACCGTGAAGAGAAGGAACTCGACGGCGAAGTGGCCGACGTCGGTAGCGTGAAGCTAGAAGAAGAGGAGGCCACATGACGACCGGCGGATGGGTCATGATGCTCGGTACGTGGGGCGCGGTCATCGCCGTCACCGCCTTCTGCATCTTGAGGCTGCTGGGAAAGCGCTAGCGTGCCTCCTGACGGCAGCGTGCCGCTCGGCGCCCGTCGGCGCTTCACCTTCCAGGGCAACGTCCGCGACAGCCGCCACGGCTGGCTGCGCCTGACCCCGGCGTACTCGGTACACCTGGTGCGGGAGCGCCTGGCCGGGCTCGATCCAGCCCGGACGCCGGTACTCGACCCATTTTCAGGGACGGGCACCACGGTGCTGGCGTGCGCCGAACAGGGGCTCGCCGGCGATGCGGTCGACCTCAATCCGTTTCTGGTCTGGCTCGCGAAAGCCAAGCTCGCGCGCTATCCCGAAGCCGCACGCGACGAGGCGCGCCGTGTGGTAGGCGCGATGTGCCGCGCCGCGCGGGCGCGCAGTCCGGCGCACCCGTGGCTGCCGCCGCTGTACCACATCGAGCGCTGGTGGGACGCCGGGACCCTGGGTGCGCTGGGCCGGGCGTTTTCGGTCCTCCGCGAAGATAAGCCGACGCCGCGCGCGCGCGACCTCGCCCAGGTCGCCTTCTGCCGAGCGCTCATCGATTGCGCGAACGTCAGCTTCGGGCACCAGTCCATGTCGTTCAAGCAAGGCGGCGCCCTCGCCGGCGGGCAGAAGCGCGTCGCGGCAGCGCTCGAGCGCGCGCTCGAGTCGATCCTGCCGGCAGCAGCGCGGTCGCTCGGGGGAGCGCGCCGCCGCGTCGTGCTGGGCGATTCGCGACGGCTTGACAAGACCCTGGCACGCCGGCGCTACGGCGCGATCATCACCTCACCCCCGTATCCGAACCGCATGAGCTACATCCGCGAGCTCAGGCCGTACATGTACTGGCTCGGCTACCTCGAGGACCGGAAGAGCGCGGGTGAGCTCGACTGGCAGGCGATCGGCGGAACCTGGGGCGCAGCCACCAGCCGTCTTTCTACATGGAAACCAAAACCCCGAAGCGCCGAGCTGCCGGAACTGAGCGGCATCGCGGACGAGATCGCCAGGCAGAGCCCGCTGCTCGCAGCCTATGTCCGTCGCTATTTCGCGGATATGGCAGAACACGTCGGCAGCATGGTGCCGCGGCTCTCGCGAGGCGGCACGCTCGCGTACATCGTCGGGAACTCCAAGTTCTACGACACGCTCCTGCCCGCCGAGCAGCTGTTCGCCACGCTGTTCGAACGAGCGGGGCTGGTGGACGTGGACATCGAGGTGTTGCGCAAGCGCACCTCGAAGCGCGAGCTGTACGAATACTGCGTGACAGCGCGAAAGGCGTGAGCCGCGCTACGCCGCCTGCGCGATGATGCCGAACGCGGCGACGCCAAGCCGACGCAGCTCGCGGCGCAACTTCTTGACGGCGTCGGGCGGCGCGCCGAGCGCGGCGGCGAGCAGCTCGGCGGCCCAGCCGTCGAGCGTGCTGGTGCCACACGCGGAAAGGTCGTCGCTCGCGCCGCTGAGCACCTGACGCCATGCGCTGCACGTCGCGGCGCAGGCCGGGCTCGCGCGCAGAGCACTGCCGCCGAGCTCGGCGAAGCCACGGTTGCCCAGTGCTTCCACCACTTCCGGCGCGAGCCCTTCGCTCGACATCGCCCCTTCTTCAAGGAAGCCGGGCAGCCTGGCGGCGATGCGGGACGCTCCCGCGTCCATCGCCACCCGGACCAGAGCGCCGACGAACACCCCGAAGAGGTCCTCCGCGACCTGGCTCTCGTCCGCCGCATCGGCCTCCGGCGCAGGCTCCACCGCGGGCGCGACGGGCGCGGGCTCCGCAGGAGCGGACTCGCTAGACGCCAGTTCGACCAGCGGCTCGGCCGCCTCGAGCTGCGCCGCGTCGTCGGGCAGCTCCACGTCGATGTCGATATCGAGCGTTCCGTCGTCGGCCGGACCCGGCAGGTCGAACTCGGCGGGCTCGAACGGCGGTTCGCTGGGCGGGCGCGGGACCAGGACCCGCGCCGGAGCGCAGGGTCGACTCACGATCCAGAGCGCCCCCTCGTGCAGATCCGGATTGTCGTTCGGAAACTCGGCTGAAGCCGTGCGGCGATGTTCCACGGATCGGTGCCTCCACCGATCCCGTATCCGCCGTCCAGCCGAACGGCCAAGAAACCCGCGTCTAGTGCGGGTTTGCCACGATGCTGGCGGCGTTGTCCGGCGTGACCCCACCCTTGGGGAGCTTCACACCCTTTCCAGCCAGAATGTAGCTCGTGACGGCCCAGTACTGCGCGTCGCTCAGGGTTCCCGCGTGGCTCTTCGGCAGCGGCATCTTCGCCTTCACGTACTCGAAGACATCCTCGCCGGTAGCGAAAGGCCCGGTGTCACCGTCGTGGCCGTGCAGCGGCAGGCCTTTGGGGCCCATCAGCGGCGGAGCGTGTGGCCCGCCCCCACCGTCCTTGCCGTGACAGTCCGAACACTGGCTTGCGTACACATCCGCGCCCTGTGGCGCCGCCTGCTGTGCCGAAGCGAGCTGGGCGCCCGAGGCGCCGACTCCGCCCGCACACCCGGCAACCGCCAGACCCGCCACCAGCGCGAGCCAGCCGGCCCTGAGGGCGTCTACTCGACCAAGATCCATGCCTTTGCTCCTTTTCGCGGCTGTCATCTGGGGCAGGCACCCCGCAGATGTCAAATCCGGGCCGCGGAACACCAGCCTCCAGCGTCTGGGCGGGCTATCCTCCAGCCATGCGATCGCTAGCCCTGGCCCTGCTGCTGGCCCTCCTGGCCTCCGTGGTCACGGGCTGTTCCGCGACCCCACCGCCGCGCTGGCAGCAAGGCGGCGCGCCACTGCTCATTGCACCGGCGCACTGGGACCGCGCGAACGGCGACAAGATCGACATCAAGGCCAACGGTCAGGTGTTCGAGAACGGCGACCTGGTGTTGTTCGTCGACCGCGCTGGACGCGTTACCGACGACAACTACGACCCGGTCGCCATCCTGCTGCCCGACGGCTACGTGGCCGGCACCGACAACCGCCTGCTCGGGCGCGTTGGCGTGACAAACGCAGCTCCGCCCGGGTCGGCAACTGCGTGGCTCTCCATCCTGCCCAACGGCCAGGTCGTGCGCTTCAGCACCGACGGCGACCGCGAGAACGCCGGCGTGTGGCACGGCTGCAACGGCCCGCAGATGCGCACGTGCACGCTCGTCACCCATATCCTGCTCGTGCAGTCGTATGCGAGCCGCCCCACTCCGTCCGTGGGGATCGGCATCGGCGTCGGCTTCTGAGCTCGCGCACCGACTCCGCGTTCCCGCGCGCGGTCGACGCTTTGCAGACATCGCGCTAATAGCCTGCGCTCACGGAGGAACCATGCTGGACGCCCGCTACGTCACCGATCACATCGACGAGGTCCGCGCCGCACTGGGACGCCGCTCCGCCGAAGCGGCAGCAGCGATCGACCCCATCGTCGAGATCGCCGCGCGCCGGCGCGAGCTGATCGCCCAGACCGAAGAGCTCCAGGCGCGACGCAACGCCGCCAACCAGGAGATGAGCAAGCTCGCCAAAGGCGGCGACAAGGCCGCTTTCGAAGCCCGCCGCGACGAGCTGAAGACGCTCTCCGGCCAGGTCAAGGCGCTGGAGTCGAAGCTTGCCGCCGTCGAGGCCGAGATGGAGGAACGCCTGCTCGGCGTGCCGAACATGCCGCATGCCTCGTCGCCGGACGGCAAAGGCGAAGCGGACAATCCGGTGGTCCGCACCTGGGGAGACAAGCCCAGCTTCGACTTCAAGCCACAGGCACACTGGGACATCGGCTCCGCGCTGGGCATCCTCGACTTCGAGCGCGCGGCAAAGCTCTCGGGCGCGCGCTTCGCCGTTCTATGGGGAATGGGCGCGCGGCTGGAGCGCGCGCTGATCACCTTCATGCTCGACCTGCACACGCGCGAGCACGGCTACAAGGAAGTGTACCCGCCGTATCTGGTCAAGGCCGAAGCCCTGCGCGGCACTTCGCAGCTGCCGAAGTTCGAAGAGGACCTGTTCAAGACGCGGCGCAGCGGCGAGGACGACCCGAGCCCGCTGTACCTGATCCCGACGGCGGAGGTGCCGGTCACGAACCTGCACGCCGAGGAGATCCTCGACGGCGCGAAGTTGCCCATCGCGTACACGGCGTACACGCCCTGCTTCCGCAGCGAAGCCGGATCGTACGGCAAAGACGTGCGCGGACTGATCCGCCAGCACCAGTTCGACAAGGTGGAGCTGGTGCGCTTCGCCGAGCCCGAGTCATCGCTCGATCAGCTGGAGCTGCTCACGAGCCACGCCGAGGAAGTGCTCAAGCGCCTCGGGCTGCACTACCGCGTGGTGGAGCTGTGCACGGCAGACCTCGGGTTCGCCTCGATGAAGACCTACGATCTCGAGGTGTGGCTGCCCTCGCAGGAAGCCTACCGCGAGATCTCCAGCTGCTCGTGCTTCGGCGACTTCCAGGCGCGCCGCGCCAGGATCCGCTACCGCAAGGAAGCCAAGGGCAAACCGCGCCTGGTACACACGCTGAACGGTTCGGGCCTCGCCATCGGCCGCACGCTGGTCGCGATCCTCGAGCAGTTCCAGCACGAGGACGGCAGCGTCACGATTCCGGAGCCGCTCCGGGCGTTCATGGGCACGGACCGCGTCGTGGCCGGATAGACGCCGCGCGGCGCTGCGGCGTGGTCCGGCGTAGCGCCAACTGTGCGGGGTGGATGGTTTGTGTCCCGCCTGCCCACCCCCACCCATATTCCTCCCGGGGGGCTTGGCCCCCCGCGCCCCCCTCACGCGCCTCGCTGCGCTCGCCTAGCGCTTGCGGCGCGGGGGCTTCTTGCGGCGCGTGTCCGTCGTCTTTGGCTGCTTCCCGCCGCGCCCCTTGCGCGCGGGAGCCGGCGCGCGACGGTCCGGGCCGGCCTTCGATCGCCCCCGCCCGCGCCCACGAGTGCGCTCCTCGCTCTGCTCGAGCACGCGCTTGGGCGGGATGCGCCGCGCGTACACCTGGCGGCGCAGCACCGCGATGTCCTCGATGCCCACCACCACGCGATCGCCGATCGCGATGCTGTCACCGGAGCGCAGCCCCACCGCGCTGATCTCGTCCTCGCCCATCTGGTAGTAGTCGGGGCCCATGGCCTCGTAGCGCACCAGCACGTCGACGAAGGGATGATCGAGCGTCACGAACATGCCGCTGCCCACGACGGCGGTCACCGTGCCCTCGAACACGTCGCCGATGCGGTCGCGCATGAGCAGAGTGCGATACAGGTCCACCACTTCGCGTTCCACAAGGATCGCGGCGCGCTCGCGAACGCTGGATGCAGTCGCGCTCGCGCGAAGCGTCTCGATGCCCGCCGCGCTCGTGTCCGGCTTGCCGCCACGCAGCAGATGCTTGACCGCGCGGTGCACCTGGATGTCCGGATAGCGGCGGATCGGCGAGGTGAAGTGCAGGTACGCGTCCGACGCCAGACCGAAGTGTCCGATATTGACGATGTCGTACACGGCCTGCTTCAGCGAGCGGAGCAGAAGCATCTCGAGCACGAACTTCTTCGGATGATCCTGGATGCGTTTCAGCCACTGCGACACGCCGTTGGGCTGGAGCATCTCGTCGAGATCGAACTCGACGCCCATCATGTGGGCGACCTCGCCGAGCCGCGTGAGCTTCTGCTCGTCGGGCTTGCCGTGCACGCGGTAGATCGCGGGTGCCCGCCGCTGACTGAGCCATTCCGCCACCAGCTCGTTGGCCAGCAGCATCAGCTCCTCCACCATGTGGTAGGCGCGCTTGATACCCGGGTCCTCGGTGCGGCGCTGCACGTCGACCGGCGCACCCGTCTGCGCGTCGATGTACACGCGGGGCTCCGGAAGATCGAGATCCAGCGCGCCGCGCTTCATGCGCGCGCGTCTAAGCTTCCGGGTCAGCTCCTCGATCACCTTGAGATCGCGCTTGAAGCCTTCCGCCTGCGCGCTCTTCGGCGGCGCGTCGGTGAAGCCGAGCGCGCGGGCGACCCCGCCATACGTGAGCATCGCCGCCGAGCGCATCACGCCTTCCACGACGTCGAACCGCGACACCTTGCCGCGCTTGTCCATGTCCGCGACCACACACAGACACAGCCGATCGCGATCGGGCAAGAGCGAGCACAGGTCCGCCGCCAGCGCGGCCGGCAACATCGGCAGCGCGCGGTCCGGCAGATAGATGGTGCAGCCGCGCGACAGCGCTTCGTTATCGAGCTCCGAGCCGGGCTGCACGTACTCGCTCACGTCCGCAATCGCGACCCAGACCCGGTAGCCGTCGCCGTTTCGCTCGACCCACACCGCGTCGTCGTGATCGCGCGCGTCTTCGGGGTCGATGGTCGGCAGCGGCACGTCCCGCAGATCCACGCGCCCCTCCAGTGACAGATGGTGGACGCGCGCCGCCATGGCTTCCGCCTCGCGCACGGCACCTTCCGGGTGCTCCTCGACGATCTGTTCGCGCACCAGGATCTTGGCGACCTCCGCGTTGGGGTCGCCGGGCAGACCCAGCACCGCGACCAGCTCGCCTTCCGGATTCTCGTCGGCGTATTTCGGGAAGCGGGTGATCGCCACCACCGCTGCCTCGCCGTCCTTGCCCTCGCGCGCGCTCCCGTCCAGCACGATGGGCCCCCGCACCCGGGTGTCGTCGGGCTCCAGCCAGAAGCTCCGGCCCTTGCGGCGCAGCACCCCGGCGACCCGGGGATTGCGCCGCTCCAGGATGTCGTCGATGCGCCCCTCCACCCCGCGCGAGGTGCGCGCGATGACCGTGATGCGCACCCGATCGCCGTGCATGGCGGCCCCGATTCCGTCGGCGGCCACGTACACGTCGTCCTGACCGGCCGCGTTCACGAAGCCGAAACCGCGCGGATTGACGCTCAGCACCCCCTCCCAGCTGCCCCGATCCCGCTCCTCGGGCGGCAGGGCCTTGAACCGGTGGCCAGCCAGCCGGCGGATGGTTCCGTCGAAGCTCAGCTGGTCGAGCAGCTCCAGAAGCCGCGGGTAGGAGGCCTCTTCCACCCCGCAGCGCGAGGCGATCTCCCGGGCGTGAAGCGCGCGACGCGAGCCCGACAGGCAGCCGACAATGTCCCCGCGTGAGGGCAGAGGTTGCGTCATGACGGTGCCGGTCATAACCCACCGGAGTCCCGGTCGTCGCGCGAAAGCTGACGCTGCCCCCGCGCCGGCATAGATTCCCCCGCACCGTGCGCCCCGCCCACTCCATCTCGCTGCTCAGACTGTTCACCCTGGTTGCGCTCGCGGCCAGCGCGGCGCTGTTCGTCGACTACACCAGCTACGCCCCCGCCTTCTGTACCGGGGCCCACTCGGGCTGCAGCGCCGTGCGCGCCAGTGGCTTCGGCTACCTGCTCGGCGCGATACCGGTGCCGCTCTTGGGGCTGATCGGGTTCGGTGCGGTGCTGGTGGTGTCGCTGATGCCGGCCGGCGGGCTGCGCAAGCGCCTGCTGGCTCCGCTCGCGCTCGGCGGCGCGGCGATGGGCCTGTTGCTGTTCGCGCTGCAGGCCGTGGTCATCAAGCGCTTCTGCGAGTTCTGCGTCGCCACCGATGTCTCGTCGCTGCTGATTGGCGTGTTCGCCGTCCTGCACCGGCAGGCGATCGCCGACGCGCCCGCCGATCGCAACCACGAGTTCTTCGCGCGCTGGGCCTGGGCGGGCCTGGGCGGCCTGGCCATCGCCGCACCGCTGGTGTGGCCGCACGTCCGACCCGCGCCGCCCGTACCAGCCGGCATCCGCGCGTTCTACGTGCCGGGGAAGATCAACGTCGTCGAGTTCGCCGACTACGAGTGCCCGTACTGCCGCGGTCTGGCCCCCCGCCTGAAGAAGCTGATGAACGACTATCCGGGCAAGGTGAACTTCGTGCGGCTCAACCTGCCGCTCGAGAAGATCCACCCGCAGGCGCGCGACGCCGCCCGGGCCCAGGTGTGCGCCGCCGAGCAGGGCAAGGGCGAGCAGATGGCGGACGCGCTGTTCGAGGCCAAGGAGCTGTCGACCAAGGCCAACCGCCGCCTCGCGGTCGCCCTTGGCCTCGGCATGGACCGCTTCGACAAGTGCGTGGCGGACCCCAAGACGGACAAGCGCATCGATCAGCAGGGCGGGATCCTGCGCAAGGCCGGCTTCTCGGGACTGCCAACGACCTTCGTGGGGGCCCACGAGGTGGTCGGCGCACAGCCCAACGACGTGTTCCGCAAGGCGTTCGAGCAGGCCGCGCGCGGCGAAGGCTCGCAGGGCATTCCCGACTGGCTTTACCTGCTCCTGGTAGGCGTAGTCGCACTCGGGCTGGTCGGAGCGGGAGCCCGCCAGCAGCGCCGCCGCCGAGCCACCCCGACCCCCTGACGCTAGTCAGCTGCCGGTACCCCAGGCCCCGGCGGAGTGTTATGCTCTGCCATGGAAAAAAGGAAAAAGCACACTGCGCCGGCAGACAACGGCGCCCCTGGGTACAACGTTCCCATCGAGGTCTTCCGCGCACTGCCGAAGACCGATCTGCACGTCCACCTCGACGGCTCGCTGCGCCTGGAGACGATCCTCGACATCGCCCAGCATGAAGGCATCGAGCTGCCCGCCAACAACGTGGACGGCCTGCGTGAAGCCATCGGCTGCGGCAAGGTCTTCGGCTCGCTGGTCGAGTACCTGCGCGGTTTCGAGATCACCCTCAAGGTGATGCAGACGGAAGAAGCGCTCGAACGCATCGCCTTCGAGCTGGCGGAGGACGCGCACCAGGAGAACGTGCGCTACATGGAAGTGCGCTACTCGCCGATGCTACACACGCAGCGCGGCCTGAAGCTGACCAAGGTGGTCGAAGCGGTGCTCGCCGGGCTGCGCCGCGCGCGAGAGACCTACGGCATCAAGGCCAACGTCATCATCTGCGGGATCCGCAACATCTCGCCGGAATCGTCCTACGAGATGGCCGAGCTCGCCGTAGCGTACAAGGGCCGCGGCGTTGTCGGCTTCGACCTGGCCGGCGCCGAGTACGACCACCCAGCCAAGCACCATCGCCAGGCGTTCCAGCTCGTGCGCGACAACAACATCAACTCCACGATCCACGCCGGCGAGGCCTACGGCCCCGAGTCGATCGCGCAGGCCATCCACGTCTGCGGCGCGCACCGCATCGGGCACGGCGTCAGGCTGCGCGAGAACGGCGACCTGCTCCACTACGTCAACGACCACCGCATCCCGCTCGAGTGCTGCCCGTCGAGCAACGTGCAGACAGGCGCGGTGCGCGATCTCGCATCGCACCCGCTCAAGCTCTACTTCGATCTCGGTCTGCGCGTGACCATCAACACCGACAACCGGCTCATCACCGACACGTCCGTGTCGAAGGAGCTGTGGCTGGTGCACACCGAGATGCACATGCCGTTCCGAGACATCCGCAGCATGGTCGTGGCTGGCTTCAAGTCGAGCTTCCAGCCGTTCCACGAGAAGCAGGCCGCGCTGCGCAAGGTGGCCGCCGAGCTCTCGCGCTACGACGACGAGGGCAATCTGAAGAGCACCTCCGAGCCCATCGTGAACACCGACTCGTCGCGCCGCCTCCGCGCCAGCGCCGAGCTCAGCGATACACCGTGACCGCACAGTGACGGAGCCGGGACGGACCGCTCGGCGCAAGCGTGGCGTGCGTTCGACGTGGAGGGGCTGCCAGGACCCCCAGCCCTAGAAGCGGATCCCGGCTCTCACGTCGGCGGTCGTTGCCTGGTCGAGCGTTTCGATCGCCTTGTCGACCTCTTCCGATTCGACATCCGGGAGCTTCACCAGGAAGCGGACGTACAGATCGCCGGTTTCCTTCTGGCGTTTCACGCCGCGCCCCTTGAGCCGCACAACCTGCCCGCTCTGCGCATGCTCCGGCACGGTCAGCGTCACGTCCCCGTTCGGCGTGGGCACCCGGACCTTGGCGCCGGAATACGCTTCGCGCACCGTCACCGGCAGGTCCAGGTACAGATCCAGCCCGTCGCGCTCGAAGTGGGGATGCGGCTTGACGCGGATCACCAGCACCAGGTCGCCTGGCGGCCCGCCGAACATGCCCGGTTGACCGTGACCGCCGACGCGCACCTTGTCGCCGTCACCGGCGCCGGGCGGGACGCGCACCGTCACTTCCTCGCTGCCATCCTGGACGCGCAGCTTGAGCGACGCCCCGACGATGGCCGACGCGAAGTCGACGGTGACCTCGCTCAGCACGTCCGAGCCCTTCATTGCCGTGCGACGACCGCCGCCGCGCCCGTGGAACAGGTCGCCGAACAAGTCGCCGAAGCCGCCGACCCCGCCGACCCCGCCTCCCTGCCCCGTGAAGATCTCTTCCCAGCCGCCTCCGCCGCCTCGGCTGAAACGCACTCGCCCGCCGGCTCCCGCGGCACGCTTGTAGGCGCGCGCCGCCTCCGCGTCGAAGCCCTCGCGCAGCGAGTCCTCGCCGAACTCGTCGTACAGCGATCGCTTCTCCGGATCGCCGAGCGCCTGGTAGGCGCGATTCACGGCCTTGAAGCGTTGCTCGGCGGACTCGTCGCCGGGGTTCTTGTCCGGGTGCAGCTTGGCCGCGAGCTTGCGATACGCCTTCTTGATGTCGTCGGCGCTCGCGTCGCGTGATACGCCAAGCTCACTATAGAAGTCCTGGGCCATGAGACCTACTGTCTAGCAAGTTAAGTGCGTCGCACGAGCGCGGCAAGGCCGCTGCTCAAGCCTTCCGCCGGCGCGCACCAGCGCGCGTCCTGCCGCTTGCCCGACAGCTCACAACCATCGAGTCGACGCTCTCGTCGGGCGGCTGATCGCTGAAGTCGGCGGTCCAGATCATGTCGGAGAAGCCGTTGTAGTGCAGCAGAGCCTCGATCTCGCGGGGAAAGAACTGACGGTGCGTGAGCGGCACGCTCCAGGGCTTTCCGCCGCCTTCCGGCTTGAAGTCCATCCACACGAGCAGCACCTGGCGGACCGGGTCGTACTCGAAGCGCTCGGCGTAGCGGACGAGCTGCCCCGTGGTGGGGTGGCGGATGCGCGGCGCGCCGTAGCTCCGCCCGGGGTCGCGGACGAGCTCGTCGCCGCGCGGGACCGAGAAGTCGAACACGAAGCGTCCACCCGGCGCGAGGTGGGCGCGCACGCGGGCCAGGAACTGCTCCATGTCCTGCCGCGTGTACAGGTGCAGGATGGTGTTGAACGCGGCGATGATCAGGGGGAAGCGTCGCCGGATCCGCACTTTGCGCATGTCTCCGTGCACGACGCGGATGCGCCGCTTCACGTCCGCCGGTTCGCGGGCGAGCGAGCTCTGCAGATCGGCGAGCATCGCGCTGGACAGATCCACGCCCACCACGTCGACCCCGGCGCGCGCCATGGGGATGGCAATGCGGCCGTTTCCCGCGCCGTATTCCAGGACCGGGCCCCGTGAAAGCCGCGCCAGCCTGACGTAGTACTCGACGTCCCAGCGCCGCGAGCGGTACGTCTTGTCGTAGTAGGCCGGGTCCTCGTAGTGCGCCTGGGCGCCGGCATCGCCCACGCGCCCCAGCGCGTCCAGCGACGGCGCCGACCGGGATTTCCCGGACACGTCAGTGCGAGGCGTGCGTGATCTCGTCGATGTACTCGGCCACGACCTCGTGACTGTCGCGGTGGAAATGCACCTTGCCCGCGGCGATCTCGCGCAGCGCAATCACGGCCGCCTTGTTCTTCGCGTTGACGAGCGCGGGCGCACCTTTCATCAGGTTGCGCGTGCGGCTCGAAGCCAGCACGACGAGAGCAAAGCGGTTTTCTTCCTGCTCCAGGCAGTCTTCAACGGTGACGCGCGCCATGTTTCGCGGAGATCCTTTCCGTCGGGGGTCGCGAAAAGTAGCCGAAGCCCGGCCCGCCCGCAAGCCAGCCTGATTCTCGTTTAATTTCAAACCATTACACGCCTGCCATGGCGTGATGCCTCAACGCTGGCCCACCCGCTCCCGCCCCAGCCACTCTGGTCGAGCACAGAGCGGCGCAGCATCGACACCTCGCCGAGCTGGCACCAGACACGATCGGCGTCAGCCCGCTGCCCGGGCCCCGGGGGCGCCTGCTGGCGGCGCCCATCGCGTAGCCCTACGTTCTTGAGCTGGGACTGATTTTCGGACCGAATCATGGCTGACCGGACTGCGCTGCGGCACGAAACGACAGACGCGGTGCCGACAGCCACTCGGCGAACGGCGAAGCCCGGCCGCCTCAAGCGCCGTCTGGCCTGGCTGTTCGTCGCACTCATCGTGCTGGGCGCCGCCGCCTTTGCGCTGGTACCGCGCGTGCTCGGGCAACGAGTCGAGGTGGTGCAGCTCGAGCACCACGCGCTGGTGCAGACCGTGGTGACCAGCGGCCGCGTGCTGGCACCTGCCGAGGTCACGCTGTCCGCGCTGGTGCCCGGCAGCATCCAGAGCGTCGCGGTCGAGGAAGGCGATCACATCAAGAAGGGCCAGCTGCTCGTGCAGATCGATCCGACCGAAGCGGCTGCCGCGGTAGCGCAAGCGAAGGCAGCGCTTTCACGCGCTCGAGCCCAGAAACGGCGGATCCACAGCGTGACCGCAAAGATCGCGGAGCAGGGCCTGGAGCGCGCGCGCACGCGGCTCGATCAGGCCAAGCTTGCCTTCCAACGGGAAAAGGCGCTGTTCAAGGGCGGCGCGACCACGCAGTCCGCGCTCGACGATGCGCGCGCAGCGCTGGACCTGGCGCGCAGCGAGTACGCTTCCGCCGAAGCGCAAGCAGAGGCGGCTTCGCCGCGCGGCGCCGAAGCAGAGGGCGCCGTTGCTGCGATCGCACAGGCGCGCGCCGAGCTCGACGCGGCACAAGCGCGACTGGAGCGAGCCCGCGTCGTAGCCCCCACGGACGGCGTGGTGCTCACTCGCAGCGTGGAACCCGGCGACGTGGTGCAACCCGGTGCCAAGCTGCTGGTGGTGGCCGGCACCGGGCGCACACAGCTCGTCGTCGAGCCCGACGAGAAGAACCTGGCTCTGCTCGAGGTCGGCCAGAGCGCGACCGCCTCCGCTGAAGCGTTTCCCGACAAGCGCTTCTCCGCGAAGGTCGCCTTCATCGCACCCAGCGTCGATCCGCGGCGCGGCACCATCGAGATCAAGCTCGAGGTGGACAAGCCGCCCACGTACCTGCGCCCGGCCATGACCGTGTCGGTGGAGATCGAGGTGGCCAGGCGGCGCGACACGCAGGTGATCGAGGCGAGCGCGGTCCGCGATCTGGCAACGGACCATCCCTGGCTCCTGGTCGCCAAGGACGGCGTTGCGCGACGGGTCGACGTGAAGATCGGTCTGCGCGGCGACCAGCGCGTGCAGGTCACGAGCGGCGTGGATGCGGGCGCCCTGGTGATCCCGCCGAGCCAGAGCGACGTCCAGCCTGGCACACGGGTGCGGCCGCGCCTGCCGGGAGGCTGAGCGTGCCGCTCGAGTGGTTCATCGCCCTGCGTTTCCTCCGGCAGGGACGCATCCAGACGGTGCTCATCGTCGCCGGCGTGGGCGTAGGCGTGGCCGTGCTCGTGTTCCTGTCGGCACTCATCACCGGGCTGCAGCAGAGCCTGATCGACCAGACGCTGGGCGTGCAGCCGCATGTCGTGGTCCGACCCGAGGAGGAAAAGGCGCGCGAGCTCATTGGCCCGCGCACGCAAGGCGGCGACCTGGTGGCCGCGCGCGTGGAAAAGCCAGCGCAGCGCATTCGATCCATCGACGGCTGGCAGCAGGTGCGTCGCTCGATCGACGCGACGCCGGGCGTGATCGCCAGCTCGCCGATGGCGGCCGGCTCGGCGTTCGCCGTGCGCGGCAACGCCAGCAAGTCCGTCGCGCTGATGGGCGTGGACGCCGCGGAGTACGCGCGCATCATCGACGTGCCGGGGCACATCGTCGCGGGGCGCTACGCGCTGTCCGGCACCGAGACGGTCATCGGCAAGGAGCTGGCGGACGACCTGGGACTGGGCGTGGGCGACAAGCTCCGCATCCAGACCGCGGAGGGCCAGAGCGAGTTGTTCACGGTGCGCGGCATCTTCGACCTCGGCAACCGCGACGTGAACCGCCGCTGGGTGCTGGTCTCGCTGCGCAGCGCGCAGACGCTCCTGGATCTGGTCGGCGGCGTGTCGAACATCGAGATCAAGGTCCGGCACATCTTCCAGGCGGACGCGATCGCGAAGCGCGTCGCCGCGCGCACGGGGCTCGTCAGCGAGAGCTGGATGACGACCAACGCGCAGCTGCTCACGGCGCTCCGCTCGCAGAGCAGCTCGAGCAGCATGATCCAGGTGTTCGTCATCATCGCGGTCGCCATGGGCATCGCCAGCGTGCTGATCGTCTCGGTCGTGCAGAAGTCGCGGGAGATCGGCATCCTGCGCGCGATGGGCACGCCCCGCGCGCGTGTGCTCAGCGTGTTCCTCATCGAGGGTGCGCTGGTGGGCCTGCTCGGTTCCATGATTGGCGGTGCGCTCGGCTCGGGTCTCGCTCTGTTCTTCCAGCGGCTGGCCGTCGCGCCCGACGGCTCTCCGCTGTTCCCCGTGGCGCTGACCGCGGCGTTGCTCGGTCGCTCCGCGCTGATCGCAACCCTTACCGGCATCGTGGCGGCGGCGCTGCCGGCGCGGCGCGCCGCGCGCCTCGATCCCGCGGAGGCCATCCGCTATGAGTGACGCGCCGGTCGTCCACCTGGAAGGCGTGGTCAAGGACTACGGCGAGGAAGTCGTCACCCGTGTCCTCCACGAAATCGACTTCACGCTCGAGCGCGGCGAGTTCGCAGCGCTGATTGGACCCTCCGGCTCCGGCAAGAGCACACTGCTCAACATCCTCGGCCTGCTCGACCGCCCGACGGCGGGGCGCGTCTTCATCCAGGGGCAGGACACCGCCGGGCTCGACGATTCCCAGCTGACGGCGCTGCGCGGGCGCGCCATCGGTTTCGTGTTCCAGTTCCACCATCTGATCTCCGCCTTCAGCGCCGCAGAGAACGTCGCGATGCCGCTGTGCGTGGATGCCGGACGCGCCCGTCCGCAGATGTTCGACCAAGCCCGCGAGATGCTCGCACGCATCGGGCTCGCGGACCGCGCGGGCGCGACACCCAACAAGCTCTCGGGCGGCCAGCAGCAGCGCGTAGCGATCGCGCGCGCGCTGATCATGAAGCCGGCGCTGGTGCTCGCCGACGAGCCCACCGGCAACCTCGACACCCACACCGCCGACGACGCCTTCGAGCTGCTGCGCCGTTTCAACCGCGAGCTCGACACAGCCTTCCTGATCGTCACGCACGACCACCGCCTGGCCGACCGCTGCGATCGGATCATCAACCTGGTGGACGGCCGCATCCAGGCCGACGAGCGCCGCGCCGCGGCGGGTTGACCCCGCGGTTTCAGGAAAATTCCGGCTGCAACCGCATTCGGGGCCCGGGCTCGGACGGAATCCGGCGTGTCAGCGCCAGACGATCTGGCTATGCTGCCGCCCCCTGGAGGAACCCCTTACATGAAGATCACACACTACCTCTTCCCCGTTACCCTGCTCGCCGCCGGCGCGTTCGCCGCCTGTGGCGGCGCCAAGCCGATGACGGAGTCGCCGCCGCCGCCGCCTCCCCCCGCCGAGAGCGCGACGCCGCCGGCCGAGAGTGCGACGCCGCCGGCCGAGAGCGCGACGCCGCCGGCCGAGAGCGCGGCGGCCGCCGCCAGCGCAGCGCCTGAAATGGGTCCGCCCAAGCCGTGGAAGGACATGTCCATGGACGAGAAGAAGGCGTACATGAAGAAGGCGGTCGTGCCGCACATGAAGCCGCTCTTCATCGCGCAGGACGCAAAGCGCTACTCCGACTTCGGCTGCGACACCTGCCACGGCAAGGGCGCCAAGGAGAAGGGCAAGTTCAAGATGCCCAACCCGGGTCTGCCGAAGCTCGACTTCAAGCACAAGCTCGCCAAGGAGAAGAAGAAGCATCCGGAGATGATGGACTTCATGGCGCACAAGGTGCTCCCGGACATGGTCAAGCTGCTCGGCGTGAAGCCCTTCGATCCGAAGACCATGACCGGCTTCGGCTGCACCGGCTGCCACACGCCCAAGGGCGGCATGGGCCACCACGGGAAGAAGTAGCTCGCCTGGGCTGCGGCGCGCTCCCCCGCGCGCCGCAGCTTGACGATCCCCAAGGCCCGCGGGATAGACCCCGGGCTCCCGGAGGAGTGGCCGAGTGGTCGAAGGCAGCGGTTTTGAAAACCGCCGTACCTTTACGGGTACCCAGGGTTCGAATCCCTGCTCCTCCGCCTGATTTTCGAGAAGTTCCGGGGGGTTCAGTGTCCTGATCGGCGGTTGGCCGAGTGGTCAGGAGGGGACCGGAATTGCCAGGATTGGACGCTCATTCTGGCAGGGTTCTGGCAAGTCCCCGCATCAGCCCAGCGGCTTCGTCGCTGGCACAAGCGCCGCGAAGAGATGACCGCCTTGGCCAGCCGAGCAGTACCCGGCCCAGCGCCGCGAGCCGACTCAACTCCGGGCTCCATCCCGGATATGTTGCATGGGGGTGACCGTGAGGATTCCAGGACCGATAGCAACGGTCGCCATTGTCGCGTTCACAAGCGGCATGGCGGCGTGCTCGCGTGTGCAGAAAGGCCCGCCTGCCACGGCTCACGAACCCGTGACGGTCGCCGCGCCGTGTCCGTCCTCGTCTACGCCACCGCCGCTGGCGGCGTACGTGCCGCATCGCGCGGCCAGCGGTCCGCCAGCGATACCGGACATGCCACGCCTGGTACCCCGGCCCATACGCCACGGCAGTGACTTCACGGTCTGGGGCGCCAGCTACTCCATCAGGAATCGCTACGAGCATGCCGCGGTCGCGGGGCGACGGATCAGCGTGGTCGGTTGGATCGTCACGACCAATCTGGACAAGGCTCCGCGCTGCGCGGTGCACGCTCGAGGCCAAGCGGATCCACCAGACTGTGTCGCAATGATCCCAGCATTCTGGCTGGGCGACACACCGGATGCCGCGCGCGCGGACTGCATCAAGGTCGAGGGCTGGGCCTCGAACTACGCGCAGCTGCACGACGCTCTGCTCGCCTACGCGAAGAGTGCCGGCGCGAGCCAGCGCGACGAGCTCTGGGGCCAGCCGATTCCCAATCCCATCCCGGCTCGCGGCGCCAAGGTGCGCGTCGTCGGGCGCTACGCCGTGACGTTCACCAAGGCGTCGACGGGGATGGAGGCGGATCCAATCATGGGCATCCTCGACTACCAGCACATCACCGTGCTGAAGCCTGCGCCGAAGCGCGCGACCCTGCCGGGTATGCGGCCATGAAACGCTTCGCGCTCCTCGCCTCCCTGGCCGTGGCCTGTGCGCCCACGCCGCCGCCGGTTGCACCGAGGACGCAACAACCTGCCAGGGGCTGTCCTCGGCCCGAGAAGCGCCGGAGCGCGGGCGCCTTGTGGCAGCGGGCGAGAAAGCTCGAGCGCGCCGAGCGGTGGGCAGAAGCAGAAGCCGTGCTCGCCCGGGGCGAAGAGCTGGCGCCGCGCGACGCGCGCTTCCCGGCTGATCGCGGCTACGTCCAGGTCAGGCTCGCCGAAGCCACGGCCGACCGCCAACAGCAATCGAAGTACTTCGAGAGCTCGAAGGCGTCGCTTCGCATGTGTCTGCGGGAGGACCCCAACTACGCCGAGTGCCACCACTTCCTGGGCGAGGCAGCGCTGGCGACCGGCGATCCGCAGACAGCCCTGGACGAGTATGCGAAGGCGATCCGGATCGATCCCGACACGAGCTGGTTCTACCCCCCGCTCGCGGAGGAACTGATCGCGCTGAAGAAGTACGACACGGCGCGCGCGGTGATCGATGCGGGTACCCACCGCTTCACCCCGTCCGACAGGACGCGCTCGAGCTTGTACGGCCTGTACGTGTTGAGCTTCCAGGTCCACCAGGCGAAGGGAGATTCGGCCGGCATGATCCGCGCAATGGAAAGGGCGCGCGGTGTCGGTGAAGCCCAACACCCCGAGATCCTCTTCAACCTGGGGTCCACCTACGCAGTCCAGACGCCGCCCGACCGCGACCGCGCGCTCGCGGACCTGGAGGCGTTCGTTCAGCGCGTGTGCCACTCTGCAGGAACGGAGAAGTTCCGCGACCAGTGCCAGGTCGCCAGCGCCTTGATCCAGAAGCTCACCTCCGCACGGTGACGCCGCAGTGGGAGAGCCCAACATCGGGCCGGGGGAGTAGCTTGCTTGCGCAGCCCCGCCGGTTAGTTTAGAAACCACGCTGAATCTAAACTAGCAATACCGGAGACGGCTCAAGGTAAACTACCGTGGAAGCATCTGACTTCATTGACCCTTTTCCGGGTCGTCTGGTGCCTGCGGAAGGAGGGGGACTGGCGTTTGTCCCCAGCCCGTTGCCGGACGCCCTTCCTTTCGAGCCGCGTACGGTGAAGCTCCTCGCCAACGCGGAGAACGCCTTGGGGCGACTCGAGGGCAGCGTCGATCGGCTGGTGAACCCGTACCTGGTCGCTGGGCCACTGCTGCGGCGTGAGGCCATCCTGTCCAGCCGGATCGAGGGGACCTACACCACGCCCAAGCAGCTAGTCCTGCTGGAGGCCTTCGGCGAGGAGCGCGCGCCGCGGAATGAGGACGCCGACACCAGGGAGGTCCTCAACTACATGCGAGCCATGGACCACGGGCTGAAAAGGCTCGGGGAGCTGCCGGTGTGCCTCCGTCTGATCAAGGAGCTGCACACCGTGCTCTTGCGTGGTGTCCGTGGTGACAGGGAGAGACCCGGCGAGTTCCGCACGGTGCAGAACTACATCGGTCGTCGGGTGGACGGGATCCAGAACGCCCGTTTCGTTCCTCCCCCGCCGGCCCAGCTGGGGAAGTGTCTCCAGGACTTCGAGCGCTCCCTGAACCCCGAGGACGGAACACCCGCCGCAGAGCTCCCCCTGCTGGTCCGCCTGGCACTGGTCCACTACCAGTTCGAGACCATCCACCCTTTTCGCGACGGCAATGGTCGCGTCGGACGGCTCCTGGTTCCGCTGATCCTGTGCAACGAGCAACGCATGCGTTCCCCAACGCTCTTCGTCAGCGCCTACCTCGACAGGCACCGCGACGAGTACGTGGACCGCATGCTCCGCGTCAGCCAGCGTGGAGAGTGGTCGGCCTGGGTGCAGTTCTTCCTGCAGGGGGTCGTCGAGAGCGCGCAGGAGTCCACCGAGCGGGTTGCGGGGCTGCTGGCTCTTCGCGACGAGTACCATGAGCAATTCCATTCGGCCCGCTCGTCCGCACTGCTCCTCAAGCTGATCGACTCGCTGTTCGGGCAACCGTCGATGACGATCGCCAGGGCAGCCGAAGTGCTTGAAGTCACTAAGGCCTCGGCATCCGCGAACATCCAGAAGCTCGAGGCAAGCCGGCATCCTCAAGGAAATCACGGGCAGGAAGCGCGACAGGATGTACATCGCGCCCAGCATCCTGTCCTTCGTTGACGATGAAGAGCAGCCGGGCGACGAGACAGCGTGACCGAGTGGGAACAGACCCAGCTCACCGGGGTCGGGGTGCGGATCCTGGCAAGCTCCTGGCAAGAACGACCCAGCGGCGGTTTTCCCAGCCGCCAATCCAGCCATATTCAAGCCCGAACCTGTGCTTGCCAGAATCCGGCGGCCGGCTACCGGAGCATTTGAAAACCGCCGTACCTTTACGGGTACCCAGGGTTCGAATCCCTGCTCCTCCGCCAGAATCCAGCGCACCGCGAGCGCACCCAGCACTCTTGCCCCGCCACGCGGAATGCTCCATGGGTCGGACCCATGCTGAAGAAGCTGGCGAAAACGACTCCGCTGTCCGCCGACCTCGGCCTGCTCGTCGCGCGAGCGTGGTTCGGCGTCGTGCTCGCGGTACACCACGGCTACGGCAAGGTGATGAACCTCGGCGCGTTCACCGGCAAGGTCGCAGCCATGCACATCCCCGTGCCCTGGCTGCTCGGCCCCCTTGCCGGCCTCGGCGAGTTCGTGGGCGGGCTGCTGCTCGCGGTCGGGCTCTTCAGCCGGGGCGCGGCCGCGTGGGTGCTCGGCGTGATGCTGGTCGCGGCGTTCGACGTGCATGGCGCGGCTCCCTTCGGAAAGAAGGAGCTGGCTCTCGCCTACGGCGCGGTCGCGCTGGCCCTGCTCGTCGCGGGGCCCGGCCGCTTCAGCGTCGACGCGCGCTGGCTCGGTCGGCGCTAGCTCGCGCGACGCACGGCACAGCCGATGCAGGTACACCCCGCAGGTAGTGGGGAGGCCTGCCGGTGCGGGTACGGAAGCGGAAATCGATGCGTTCGTCGACGTGACGAGACGGAGATCGCGCGCCGTTCGAAGCGCCCACGGGTTCCCTTCTTGACGTAGCTCAAGCGAGGAGGCCCTCCAATGTTCTATCGCACTCTGCTGGGCGTTCTGACGCTCCTGGCAGGCGCCGTCGTGCTCTCGACCTTCGCCGGCTGCACGTGCAGCAGTCCGCACCCCATGGAATGCTACGAGGCCGACGACTGCGCGGGGCGTGACTGGACGAAGAGCCTGTGCTCCGAGGACGAGGGGCGCTGGGAATGCGAATACAACCGCTGCGTCGGCAAGTGCAACCCCATGTGCCAGATCGACAGCGACTGCGACGACAAGACGTGGCCAGAGTTCATGGTCGGCTGCCCGCAGCAGGGCGGCTACTGGACGTGCCATAACAGCATGTGCACGGCCCACTGCGACGGGCCCCAGTGCACCGACGCGAGCGACTGCAGCGACAGGACGTGGCCCGCCGACGCCGGCTGCGACGAAGCCGACGGAGCCTGGGAGTGTAGCCATGGCTTCTGCAACGCCGTCTGCCAGGGTGAATGCAGCACTGCCACCGACTGCAGCGGCAAGGCCTGGCCGGGCGGAGTGCCCTGCGAAGAAGCCGACGGCTACTGGGACTGCACCGCCGGGCAGTGCGTCGCCGCGTGCAATCCCGAGTGCACCAGAGACAGCGACTGCGCGGCCTTCGACTGGAACCAGCCGTGCGTCGGCAACTGGGACTGCAACCAGGGACGGTGCGAGCCGGTGTGCGACCCGGTCAGCTGCGGCGACGGAAACTGCGCTGTCGCCGCTGGTGAAACGCGCGACTCGTGCTCTGCAGACTGCAAGACGCCGTGCAGCGACGACGCCGACTGCGTGAACAGCGGCGACGTCTGGGAACCGCCCTGTGCCGGTCGCTGGGAGTGCAGCGGCGTGTGCGATCCACTGTGCGACTACTCGACCTGCGGGGACGGCACGTGCGACGCGAGCGCCGGCGAGGACGCGGTCAGCTGCCCGGCGGACTGTCTCGACCACTGCCAGTGGCCGAGCGACTGCGTCTACGAGAAATGGAGCAAGATCTGCCAGGGGCGGCACACCTGCTTCATGGGGCAGTGCCAGCAGACCTGCGACAGCAACGGCTGCGGCAACGGAACCTGCGACGATGCCCTCGGCGAGACGTCGGACTCGTGCTTCATCGACTGCCTGGGCGGACCGTGCGACACCACCGTCGATTGCCTCGGCTACCGCTGGTACGAGAAGAACTGCACCGGAGGCGGCGGCCACTGGGCGTGCTCGCATCCGGCCAACGCCTGCGAGGCGGTGTGCGACAACAGCACGTGCGGCGACGGCAACTGCGATGTGCTCGGCGGCGAGTCCGCCACGGGCTGCCCCGCGGACTGCCAGCAGTACGACTGCAACGTGAGCGCCGACTGCAGCGGGCTCACCCTGCCGCAGGGCTGCAGCGACTGGCTGTGCGTGCGGCGCAACTGCACGCCGGTGTGTCCGTAGTCCGGACTTCCTGCCAAGTTCCCGCCAAATACCTGGAAATCGAGCACGATTCCAGTCTGTTGCACCATATCCGGTACGCGCGGACCGTGGGCGCACCGCTGAATGCCCACGACCCGCGCTACGACAGAGGGACCATGCGCGCTTCGCTTCCGTTCGCCGCGTCCCTGCTGCTAGCGCCGCTGACCGTCGCTGTGGCGTGCAGTCCGCAGCTGACCGCACGACCTGCGGCTCCGCCACAAGCCGCGCCGAACCCTCCGGGCACGACCGCGACTGCGGAGGAGCCCGCGCCCAGCCAGCCCGCACCGGCATCCGCGACACCGGCAAACGCGGCGCCCGCGCCCTCCGCAGTGGAGTGCACCAAGGACGAAGCGTGCGGCGGCGCCGACGCGGGACCCCCGCCGCTCACGGCGGGCAAGGGCGTGGCAGACCCGTTCGCCAAGACGGGCGCCCCGCCGGCCAAGCACAAGGCGCCGTGCACCAAGGACACGCTGAAGCAGCAGCTGTCGAAGATCGTCGACGCCTGCCGCAAGAGCAGTCGCTCCATCTGCGGCGATGTGGTGCTGCACACGGCGGCGGGCGACGCGGGCAACGACAACGTGAGCGTCGACTTCAACCTCGGCACGAGCGGCGACACGATGGGGTTTTCGAAGTGCGTGGTCTCGCGCATCAACAGCGTGACGTGGGAGTGCGCAATACGCGGCCAGGACGTGCGCCTCGATCTGGGCTGCCAGCTCTAGCCCGATCGCGCCGTTCGCTTCGCCCGAGCGCAAAGGCTCGCCGCGCACTCAATCGAAATCGAGCTCGAGCTGCTGGCTCACGCGCGACAGTGCCCGGTCCAGCTCCTGCCGGAGCCGCAGCGAGAAGTCGTTTTGCAGCGCCTGCGCGCGGTCCTGGCCTTTCATGCCCGCCACCTGCTCGCTGCTGTGCGCGTCCACGCGCGCGCGACACAGCTGTTTCCCTGTAGAAAGATCGAACACGAACAGCCCGCCAGAGAGCACGCCGGGGTGGAAGCGTTTTCCCTCCATGTGCGGCAGCTCGCGGTGCGAGGCCCGGAGCACGGCCAGGTAGGGGTGGTCCCGCTGGAGCTTCTGGATCTTCCACAGGGCATCGGTGGCCTGCTTCTGGGTGTGCAGGTCCGCCGGGAGCGCCACGTCCCGGAGCGCGGGGGTCGTCAGCGACTTGAAGCGTCCCTGCTGGGCGACCGGAGGCTTGCCGGCAAAGCGCCCCAGGAACGCGTAGTCGGCCAGCAGCACGCTGCCCGTACTGCCGTGGAGCTGCTTGTCGATCGCAGCGTCGGGACACGCCTGGTCCTCGACCCTGGCGGCGTCGGCCACAGCCCTCTGGATCACCGCAAGGCGCCGGTCGAAGGCCGCGACGCGCTTCTGCAGGCGGACAAACCCCGGGTCGCGCTTGTGCTCCCCAGCCTTGGAATGGCAGCCCACCACGGCCGAAAGCAGCGCCACGGCCAGGGTCGCGCGGAGTCGCATCGCCGCCGAGCCTAGCGCATCCGGACTCGCTGAACGCTCAGGGCAGAAGGCCGGCCACGTCCACGCGACCGCGGCGATCTTCGCGAAAGCGCTTCTTCATCTGCGCGACGAAGGGCTGGTCTGGATCGATGCGTTCGAGGTCCGCGACGATGGCCTGGGCGCTCTTGCGATCGCCCAGAGCCGCCAGCGCCACGGCCTGTTCCCTTGCGCCCGAGGCCAGCACGGCCAGCGTCGCGCCATCGCGGTGACCCGGCGTGATGGCAGCCGCCAGCACGCGCGAGAAGGCCTTGCGTCCTTCTGCCAGTGCGGGCTCGCGGTCGGAGCGGCCGAGCGCGTGCGGCGCGAAGCCGAGCCACAGCGGCCGCGGCGTAAGATGGTCGACGAGGCGTTGATCCCAGTGCGGGTCGAGCTCGACGAACAGCGGGCGCGCGTCGGCAAGCGTGGACAGCGAGTACTCGGTCGGCCTGCCGCGGATCGCCATGTCCCGCACCAGCGGCGCGAGCTTCGGCTCCCGCGCCAGGAGCTCGGAGGCGATGCTGCCGTGATCGAGCAGCGGCAAAGGCACGACGACGATGTCCGGACGTTCACCGCGCACCAGGCGCGCTGCCCACAGCCGCCAGGCGACGGCCGGCGAGCGGATCAGGAGCATGCTGTGCGGTGGCAGATCGCCCAGCGCCTCGTCCGTCCACACCTCGGCGCCGTACTGCGAGCGGCGGTCGGCGACGTAGGACGAGTCCTCGGCGGTGACCAGCACCAGCGTGAAGTTGAAGACAACGAGCAGAACGGCTGCGGGTCGCGCCATCGGGATCTGCGCGCGCCTCAGGCCGAGGACGACGGTGTGGACGCCGAGCGCTGCAGCGATGGCGAGCGCCACGACCGCCGCCAGCCGCAGCGGCGAGAGCGGATCGGGAGACAGCACGCCGGCGCGGCTCGCGGGAAACAGGACATCGGCGAGCACCAGCGCGCCGAGCGGCGCCATCAGCCAGCGCGTGCGACCGCGCAGGATGCCCCAGGCACCGCCGACCGCAGCCAGCGCCATCGAGATCACGCCGACATCGCGCAGCCACGCGGTGACGGCTCCGGGGTGGCGCGCAGCCGTGTCCACGGCTGCGAGCGGCGCGGTAGACAAGCCGTAGCCGAGATCCACCCACGCGCGTCCCGACAGCGGACGCACCACCTCCGGCACGAGACACAGAAGCGCCGTGACCGCAGCACCGACCGCGCACAGCACCACGCTCCGGCGCGGCGGCACCTCCGCCAGCACGGCAACCTGCACGCCCAGCACCAGCATCAACGCCAGCCCGGCCACGTGGCTCTCGAACACGGTCAGCGAGATCAGGGCGCCGAAGCCGAGCCACACGCGGGCGTCGCGCGTGGCGGCGCGGGGCCGGAGCAGGAGCCCGGCGAAAAGCAGCGCCACGGCCAGGGTCGCGCCTCCGGCGATGGTGCCCTCGAGCTGCCAGACAGGGGAAAAGGTGGCGAGCAACGCGGCGCTGAGGGCCAGAGGTGGCGTGAGCCGCGGCGAGAGAGCGTTGTCCTCGAGCAGGCGGCGCGCCAGCTCGTAGGCGAGCCGGGACGCCAGCGCGACGCCGAGCGCGCTCACCAGCGCCGCCCGCAGCAGCCGGCCTCCGACCGGAAGCAGCGATGCCAGCTGCATGAGCAGGCTGCTGAGCGTGCCTTCGCCTCCAATCGGCACGATTCCCAGGCCGCGGACCACGGACAGGTCGTCCCGCCACTGGGTGGCGGGGCTGGCCCGGAGCAGGGTCACGACCAGCGGCAAGCCGAGCGCTAGCCAGGCGCACACCGGGTCGAGCCAGTGGCGCTGGGACGGCGCGGCCCTGTCGCGGTCGGCCTGGAGCATCCGCCCAGCCGTGCCATGTCCCCGGATTCTGGACCAATTTCCGGCGATCGGCGTCAGCCGGCGCGGGGCCGCCGCCATTGAATGCCCGGCCCCCGCGCGCTAGATGCGGTGCTCCGTTTGCCACCCCGTCCGGAGAAGGAGCCCCGTGGCCCGTTTCATCGACGAGCTCAAGAGAACCCACGACTGCGGCGCACTGCGCGCCGCCGACATCGGCACCGAGGTGGTGCTGTTCGGCTGGGTGCACAACCGCCGTGACCACGGCTCGCTCATCTTCGTCGACCTGCGCGACCGCGAAGGCCTGACGCAGATCGTCTTCGATCCGGACATCTCGGCCGACGCGCACAAGCTCGCCGAGAGCGTGCGCGGCGAATGGGTGCTCGGCATCCGCGGCCGCGTCCGCTCGCGCGGCGAGCAGTGGAGCAAGAAAGAAAACAAGATGGTCAGCGCCGCCAACCCGAACCTCGCCACCGGCGAGATCGAGGTCGAGGTGCTGGAGGCCACGGTGTTCAACCGCGCCGAGACGCCGCCCTTCGAGATCACCGACGAGCTCGACACGCGCGAGGAGATCCGGCTGCAGCACCGCTACGTGGATCTCAGGCGCACTCCGCTGCAGCAGGCGCTGCGCATGCGTCACAACGTGAACCAGGCGACGCGGAACTACCTCGCGTCGCAAGGCTGCATGGAGATCGAGACGCCGTTTCTGGTGAAGTACACACCCGGCGGCGCGCGCAACTTCCTCGTTCCGGCGCGGCTCAGCCCCGGCAAGTTCTACGCGCTGGCCGAGAGCCCGCAGCTGTTCAAGCAGCTGTTCATGGTGGCGGGCTTCGACCGCTACTTCCAGATCGTGCGCTGCTTCCGCGACGAGGATCTACGCATCGACCGCCAGCCCGAGTTCACGCAGATCGACATCGAGCTCTCCTTCGTGAACCAGGACGACGTGTTCGGCCTGGTGGAGGGGCTGATCTTTGCCATCTGGAAGGCCGCGCTGGGCATCGATCTCAAGAAAAAATACCCGGACGGGCACTTCCCGCGCATGAAGTTCGACGACTCGATGCAGCTGTACGGCAACGACAAGCCCGACCTGCGTTTCGGGATGCCGCACGTCGATCTGACCGATCTGGTTATCGAGCACGATGGCGGCGCGGTGCCGTTCTGGCAGCCCATCGCCGAGAAGTTCAAGAGCGGCGCCTACCGCCGTGATCTGCCCAGCGAGATCGTCAAGGCGCTGGTCGTGCCGAAGAGCGCGAACCTGTCGCGCGCCGACGGCGACAAGCTGGAAAAGACCGCACGCGGCATGGGCGCTGCCGGCCTGGCCCGCGCCAAGGTCGCCGCCGACGGAACCTGGACGCAGTCGCCGCTCGCCAAGACCATCACGCCCGAGCTCAGAATGGCTATCAACGAGGCGACCGGCGCCAAGGAAGGCGACCTGATCCTGTTCCAGTTCGGGCGCGCGTCGTTGGTGCACACCGTACTGGCCAACCTGCGCGTGGAGCTCGGCAAGAAGCAGGGCCTGATCCCCGAGGTCGGTCACGGCGGCGACTTCAACTTCCTGTGGGTGGTCGACCCGCCGCTGTTCGAGCACGACGAGGAGGGCGGGCGCTGGGTTGCGGCACATCACGCCTTCACGCGGCCGCACGACGAGCACGTCGCTCTGCTCGGCGAGGATCCGGGCAAGGTGCTCTGCTACCGCTACGACCTGGTGCTCAACGGCTTCGAGATCGCGGGCGGGTCGATCCGTCTCCACGATCCGGAGGTGCAGAAGCGCGTCTTCTCGGTGCTCGGCATCTCCGACGACGAAGCCCAGGAGAAGTTCGGCTTCCTGCTGTCGGCCTTGCGCTACGGCGCCCCGCCGCACGGCGGGATCGCCCTCGGCATGGACCGCATCGCGATGCTGCTGGCCGGCACCGACAGCATCCGCGACGTGATCGCGTTCCCGAAGACGCAGAAGGGAACCGACCTGATGAGCGACGCGCCAGGTCCGGTCAGCCCGGAGCAGCTCGCGGAGCTGGCCATCAAGAGCCTCGGAAACGGCTGAAAGCCCGCGCCAGGGGCTGAACGCATGCACCCCTGACGTCGCCGGGTAAGCCGGCGACTTGACGGGGGTTTCTCTCACCCTGCACGATCCTCGTCCCCCATGGGCGCTCGCATCCTCGTCGTCGACGACAGCTCCACCATCCGCAAGGTGGTCGCGACGATTCTGGAGACGCGTTCCTACGAAGCGCTGACTGCCGAGGACGGCCAGCATGCGCTCGAGCTGCTCGGCGAAGACGAGAAGATCGATCTCGTTCTGCTCGACTTCGTGATGCCGCGCATGAACGGCTACCAGTTCTGCCGCGAGCTCCGCGCCAAGGACGCACTGAAGAACGTCCCGGTCGTGTTGATGAGCGCCAAGGGCGACAAGATCCGCGGGCAGTTCGTGCAACAGACCGGCGCCATCGACGCCATCACCAAGCCCTTCGATGCGCGCGGTCTGATCGCGGTCGTCGAAGGCGCGCTGAAGCGACAGGAAGAAGGCCGCGCCCCGCCGGTACCCGACGCGGCGGCAATGCCCGACGAGGACAGCATTGCGGACAGCCTGCGGCCGAGCTCGACGAGTCTGACGGGCGACCCCGCATACAAGCGCGTCCAGGCGGTGATGGAAGTCGGGCAGACGCTGATCAAGCTGATCGTGCCCGAGCTGCTCAAACTGCCCGAGGTCCAGCCGGAGGCGGAGCGCAAGCTCGCCGAGGTCATCCAGCGCACGTTCACCGAGAGCACGCTGCGCGAGCTGGTGCCGATGGTCGAGTCGTTCGACAACGACACGCGTTCTAGCGACGTGCTGGCCGGCGACATCTCGGTGATCTCGATCGCCGAGATCCTCCAGCTGTTGCACCTGCAGCGGCAGACCGGCGCGCTCACCATCAACTCGCGGAAGAGGCAGATCACGCTCTACGTCCGCGAGGGCAACATCGACTTTGCGACCTCCAGTGGTCTCCGCGACGAGTTCTTGATGGGGCGCTATCTGGTCGAGGACGGCTCGGTGTCGCGCGACGATCTCCAGTCGGTGCTCGAGAGCAGCCGCGAAACGGGCAAGGTGCTCGGCGAGTCGTTGGTCGAGCTGGGGCTGGTCACCGACGAGCAGATCCAGCACGCGCTGATGCGACAGACGTCCGAGCTCGTCTACGAGGTCGTGCGTTGGAAGACCGGGCGCTTTGCGTTCAGCGTCAAGCCCGACGAGGAAGCCCCCGCCGAGGCGCGGCTGGGCCTGGTCACCGGCGCGCTGGTGATGGAGGGCTTCCGGCGCGTCGACGAATGGCGGCTGATCGAGGGCACGTTCGACTTCGACGAGGTGCTCTACCGCGACCAGGTCGCCATCGAACGCACCGGAGACGAATCCAAGCTCACCAAGCAGGAGCGCGCGGTACTGGAAGCCATCGACGGCGAGCGCACGGTGCGCGAGATTGTCGACGAGATGGAAGGCAGCTCCTTCGAGCTGTGCAAGATCCTCTACCAGTTCCTCAACTCGCGCCTGGTGCGGCGCAAGGCAGCCTGATGCCCGCTCCCGGCGCGGATCCGCAAGGCTCCGACGACCGACCGCAGAGTGCCGGCGTCGTGGTCAGCCTGGAGGACGAGCTGTACTTCGTGCCGGCGGAAGTGGCTGGAAACATCGTGCAAAGACCGGCCGTGACGCGGGTACCGGGCACCACCATCGGGATGGCGCTGATTGGCGGACGCGTCGTCACGGTCATCGACGTGGGTCCGCGACGGGACGAGCTTCTGGTCTGCGACGTTCGAGGGGGAGGCCGTCGCCCTGTCGGGTCTCTCGGTACACGGCTCCGGATTCTACGCCGTGGAGGGAGAGCGGGTCCGGGTCGACGACAAGCTGGTACCGGCCTTCGACGTCAAGGGCGCGCTCGCGAAGGCTGAACTGGAGATCTGGTCTGCGCGCCAGGGAACAAGGGCCCCGAGAACATGAGCATCGCTGATCGTTTCTACCAGGCGCTGCGCGGCCGCATGGAAACGAACAGACCACCGCGCGCCCACAGCGGCTTCGACGGTGCGCTTCTGTACAACACTCACGACGTGGCCATGCGATCTGCGCAGGCCGCCATCAGCACCTGTCAGGCTGCCGGCGCGACGGCGGCGCAGCAGCGGGGCGCTCTGGACGCGGCCCAGGACCACGCGCGGCTCCTGGTTGCCCGGGGCCGTGACCTCCGGGCCGCAGCGCAGCAGGTCCGCGAGGCTCTGGAGCGCGCCAAGCTCGTAGCGCTCAACGCGGGACTGGAAGGTTCGCGACTCGGCGAACCCGCGGGCAAAGCCGTGGTCGCTATCGCCGACGAGATGCGCGCGCTGGTGACGCGCGGGCTCGACGCGCTGGACGAGCACACGGCCCTGCTCGCCCAGGTGGATCGCGAGCGCGACAAGCTGCAGGAACAGGTCGAGCACGCCGGTCAGCGCGCGGGAGGCCTGGCCGACGAGCTTCTGCGATCGCAGTCGGCGCTGCGCGAGGTGAACACTGCGCTGTCGAAGCTGGGCGAGGGCCTGCAGCGCAGCACCGGCGCGGATCCGCAGATGGCTCGAGCGGTGTCCTCGGCTGCCGAGCATGCGCGGGGGCTGCTCGACGCCCTGTCGACCCTGGCGGGGCATTCCCAGCGCGGATTGATGTGGCGCGCGCTCGCGCCCACGCTCAAGCCGCTGCTCAAGCTGCTGCGCGACCTGGACCAGGGCGGCCGCGAGCAGAGCGGCAGCGGGTAGCGGATCGAAAGCGGGTCGAGCGTGAGCGACACCAACGACCTTCTGGCTCTGCTCGCTGGAGAGATCGAACAGCGGCTGCCGGTGTTCGAGTCGGACACCTCGGACATCGGCCAGGTGCGCGCGGCGTTCCACTCGCTGAAGGGTTCGGCCGCGATGGCCGAGGACGCCGACCTGGCTCTGGTACTTGCCCAGCTCGGAGCGCGTTTCCGATCGGGAGAGGACAGCGCACGCGTTCGAGCGCTCGAACTGCTACGCGCGGCGCTTCCGCGTCTACGCGGCGGCGAAAGCGCCTTTCCCTCGCGCTGGCCCGAACCTCCGCCCATGCTCGGCGCATCGCGCATCGAGCCCGAATACCGAGCCGAATACCTCGCGGCGATGCGCAGTCGCCTGGGAGAGCTCGACGAGGCGTTGGCCAGCGACGAAAACCCCAGGCTGGCGCTCGAGCGAGCGTATCGCAGCGTGCACAGCATGAAGGGTGCGGCCAGTGCCGTTGGTGACGACGCGACCGCCTGGTACTGCCATGGTCTGGAGGCCCGCTTGAAAGGCGTCCTCGCCGAGGGACAGGAACCGGATGACGCGCTGGTCGAGCTGGCGCGACACCGCGCGCTGATCGCGCTGCTGCTCGAACAACCTGCACGGGCTCTGGTGACGCTGCGATCCCTTGCCGCTCCCCAACCGCCGACTGACGGGGTCTCGCGTCCAGCGTCGAGCCGACCGAGCCAACCCCCGCCGAGCCGGCCGCTGTCGAGCCGACCGGTCCAACCTCCGCCGAGCCGATCGCCGGCGGAGGGCGACGAAGCCGAGCCGGAAGAGCTGCTGCAGGTCCCGTCGAGCACCGCTGATCGCTTCCTGGAGCGGCTCGAACGCCTGGACCTGATCCACGACGAGCTGGGAGGAACCGCCGAGTCGGTCCGGCAGGTCGCCCAGCACCTGCGCGACCTGCGCGTCAGCCTGCTCGAGGCACTCAGGCTCATCGGACCGCCAAAGCCGTGGGGCGCGCCCGCCGCAGCGCTCGCGCACATCGAAAGCGCCGCGCGGACCCTCGGAGCCGCAGCCGACACCACCGACGGGGTGGGGCTGGTCTGCCGGCGCAGCGCGGAAGTGCTGCACGGACGCACCGCGGAAATGCGCGCGACAGTTTCCACGCTCAGGCGCACCAGTGTCCGCTGGCTGTTCGATCGAGTCAGCCACGGGATCGAAAGGCTGGCCGCTCGTGAGGGGCACCTGGTCGAGATCGACACAACCGGCGCCGATCTGCCCATCGACCGCCGCGTGGCCCAGCGTCTGCTCGACCCGATGATGCAACTGGCGCGCAATGCCGTTGCCCACGGCATCGAGCCTCCGGATACCCGCAAAGAAGCCGGCAAGTCCGCCGTCGGGCACGTCTCGCTGCGCGCGGAACCGATCGGCGATTGGCTCAGGATTGTGGTCAGCGACGACGGCCGCGGCGTGGACGTCGCGCGCATCCGCACGCTCGCCGTGGAGTCCGGCGCCATCACGGAGGACGCCGCCGCTGCTGCCCACGAGGACGAGCTGCTCGCGATGCTGTTTCTGCCAGGCCTGACGACGCGAGACGCAGCCGACCTGCTCGCCGGGCGCGGCGTGGGCCTGGACCTCGCGCAGGACACGATCCGGCGCATGGGCGGAGCGATCCGACTTTCGTCACGTGCCGGCGGCGGGCTTTCGGCAACCCTCGAAGTGCCGAGCGAGCGCGGAATGGTGGAGGTCCTCTGGCTGGAGGCCGAGAACCTGCGCTTCGCGCTGCCGGTCACCTTCACCGGTCGCGTGGAGCGAGCGCGCGCGACACGCCAGGTGCCGCTCTTGTCCTGCCTGGGTCTACCCGTCAAGGAGCCTGCCAAGCTCGCGCTGGAGCTGCTGATCCACGGGGTGCAGCCGATTTCGATCGGGGTGGACCAGGCCAGCCACATCGAGGAGGTCAGCGTGCGGCCGATCCCGCCGCTGATTGCGGCCGCCGGACCGTACAGCGGGGCGATCCTGCGTGGCGACGGCTCGCTGCTCCTCGCTCTGGACGCGGCGCTCCTGGCCGCGCGCGCCTGGTCCGTCACGGGCTAGCCACGGCGATCCGCTCGCGAGCGACGGGCAGACGGCGAAAGCGCTTGCAGCCGGTCTTGCGCGGGATAGCCTACCGGACCCAGGCTTCGATGCTCGTCGGCCCGATGCTCCCGACCGACCGCGAAGCGGTCGAGTCCATCGCGCGGCTCTCTGCCGTGGAGCTGGACGTACACGCCGAGCTCGAGCGCCGCTGGGCACGCATCTGGGTGGGGCGCATCGAGCCGCGCGATCCGGCGGCAGGTTTCCTGCTGGCCTGGAGCGTCGCCGACGAGCTTCACGTTATCAACGTCGCCACGCATCCCGAGCTCCGGCGCCGCGGCGTGGCGAACGCGTTGATGACGATGCTGATCGCGACGGCCCGCGAGGAGCGACGGCGCCTGGTGCTGCTGGAGGTGCGTCGCTCGAACCATGCAGCGATCAAGCTCTATCGGACGCACGGCTTCGCCGCCATGGGCGTCCGCCGCGCCTACTACACGGACAACTCCGAAGACGCCGTGGAGATGATGCTCGCCATCGACCCCGAGACGGGCAAGGTGCTTCCGGCGCGGGACGAGATCGTGCTGGATCGCGGCGCCTGATCCTGCCAAAACCGCGTTGCCTTGGAACGCGGTGTCAGAGACAGCTCCACAGCCCGACCGCTCGCGGCGCGGCGCCTGATCACCGCCCCGCTGCTCCGACGCGAGAGCATCGGCGACGTGTATCACGTACTCACCTTCGACGTGCCGGAAGGCGTGGACGCGCGCGCCGGACAGTTCGCGATGGTGCGCGGCGTCGAGTGGGGCGACTCTCCGCTTCTTCCACGGCCGATGAGCTACCTGACCGCCGGCACGACGCCGTCGATCCTGATCAAGGTGGTGGGCGAGGGGACAACCCGGATGGCGAGAGCCGAACCGGGCGAGCCGTTCTCGCTATTGGGGCCGCTCGGCAACTGCTGGCGACCTCCCACACCCGGCCGGCGCCCGGTGCTCGTGGCGGGCGGTGTGGGCGTCGCGCCGCTGCTCTTCCTCGCGCGCGACCTGCAGCAGGCCGGAGCGCGGCCGATCTGTCTGTACGGCGGCCGGAGCGCGCGCGACCTGCCGCTCGACGACGAGGTCGGCGAGGTCAGCGACCTATCGATTTCGACGGAAGACGGCTCGCGCGGCAGCCGCGGCAGGGTGACCGAGCTGCTCGAGAGCGTGCTCGAGAGCGACATGGAAGTCTTCACCTGCGGCCCCGACCGGATGATGGCCGCGGTGGCCGCGATCTGCGCCGCCCGGAACGTCCCGTGTGAAGCATCGCTCGAAACCCCCATGGCGTGCGGCTACGGCGTCTGCCTCGGCTGTCCTGTTCCCCTGGTGGGCGGTGGCTATCTGTACGCCTGCACCGAAGGCCCGTGCGTCGATGCGCGACGTGTGGACTGGACATCGGCGGACGACGCGCCGAACGCCCCTAGCGCAGGCGGGAAGCCCTCATGACCTCGCAGGTCGTGCGTGTCGGCTCGCTCGAGCTGAAGAACCCGGTTCTGACCGCGTCGGGCACGTTCGGCTACGGCCTCGAGTACGACGACTTCTTCGACGTGGCGCTGCTCGGCGGCATCTGCACGAAGGGGCTGAGCCTGCATCCGCGGCCGGGCAACCCACCCGAGCGCATCTGCGAGACCCCGGCGGGCATGCTCAACGCCATCGGACTCGCGAACGTCGGCGTCGAGTTCTTCTGCAAGGAGAAGCTGCCGATACTGCGACAGCGCGGGGTGACGGTCGTCGCCAACATCTTCGCCAGCACCGTCGACGACTTCGTCCGCATCGCCGAGCGCCTGGAAGGCGAAGAGGGCGTGCACGCCATCGAGCTCAACGTGTCGTGCCCGAACGTCACACACGGCGGCATCGAGTTCGGTCGTGACCCGGCCCTCGCGTCGCAGGTCACCCAGGCCGTTCGCAAAGCGACCCGGCTGCCCGTGTGGGTGAAGATGAGCCCCGAGGCGGGTGACATCGCGGAAGTTGCGCGAGCCTGCGAGGGCGCCGGCGCCGATGCGCTCACCGCGATCAACACCATCCGGGGCCTGTCCATCGACACAGTCAGCATGAAGCCTCGCCTGGCGAACCGCACCGGCGGCTTCAGCGGACCAGGGCTACGCCCCGTCGCCCTGCGGATCGTGTGGGAGCTGGTGGACGCGGTGTCGATCCCGGTCATCGGCATCGGCGGGATCGGCACGGCGCGCGACGCGCTGGAGTTCCTGCTCGCAGGCGCCACCGCCGTACAGGTCGGCACCGCGAGCTTCACCGATCCTTGCGCGGCCCTGAAGGTGGCCGAGGGCATCGCCGAATACTGCGAGCAGCACAAGCTCCCGGCTCGCGACCTGATCGGTCGAGCGCACCGGTAGGAGCCCAACCAAAGCCGGTTTTCCGCGGGAGGCCCCCGCCGCGGCGGGCCCGGGCCGTGCCGCGACGCGTTGCGCTTCACGACCGTGGCTGGCGGATTTCCGGTGATCCCGGCGGGCGTGCTAGATCCCGGGTTCCGGTCGTTCCTCGGGGGGACGGCCCTTTTGAACTAGACGATGAACGCACCGCACAGCCGAAGATACCCGCGAATCCCTCGAGACCGTCAGGCAGAGCTGCTCTCTGCGGTCATCGACCGCATCGAGAGCTCGGTCGACAAGTACCCACAGGTGGTCGTCTTCGACCTGGACGGGACGCTCCTCGACAACCGGCCGCGCAGCATCGCGATCATGCACGAGTTGGCGGCAAGCTGGCAGGGCAGAAATCCCGAGGAGGCGCAGCTGCTCCGCGAAGCCGACGCGGAAACGCTCGCCTATCTGTTCGAGGACAACCTGCGGACGCTCGGTGTGCGCGACTCGCGACTGCTCGACGAAGCACTCGATTTCTGGAAGGCGCGGTTCTTCACCGATGACTTCCTGCTGCATGATCAACCCGTCGACGGCGCGGTCGAGTTCGCCTCCCGTTGCTACGAGGCCGGGGCGATTCTCATCTACTTCACCGGAAGGGATCTGCCCAACATGGCGCTCGGCAGTCTGGCCAGCCTGCGCGACCTCGGCTTCCCGATCGGCGTGCCCGGCACCCAGCTCGTGCTCAAGCCGGACGCCCAGCTGCGCGACGACGACTTCAAACGCGACTTCATGCCGGCGTTGCGCCACAGCGGTCAGCTCGTCGCGTCGTTCGACAACGAGCCCGGCAACTGCAACATCTTCAAGAACGTGTTCCCGGAAATGGAATCGTTTTTGCTCGACACACAACACCTACCCGGAGCACCCGCGCTTCGCGACGATGTGCACGTGATTCCGGACTTCCTGATTTCGAAATGACACCGCGCAGCCTGAAGCGAGCCAGGAGCATCGGGGCGCTGCTAGCCCTGCTGCCGGCGTTCGTCGGGCTGGCCTGCAAATCGCACCACAAGCCCGCTGCCGCGAAAGACACACCGAACGAACCGAGCCCCAACGCCAGTATCCTCCCCGCTCCGCTGGCGTCGGGCGCAGAACTGATCCCCAAGGCGCGCGCACACAGCGGGGACGCGGGACGAGGGGGCATTCCGGCCGACTCGGCGGGCCGCTTGGTCCTGCCGGATGCGGGACCGCCGCCGCCGCGCCCGTTCCGCGGTGACCAGGCGTTGCCGCGCGACACGCTGACGGCGCGCGACGGAGCCGGCGCCAGTCTGCAGGCAACGTGGCTGTGGTCCGGTCTGCCGACCCCGCCGGCGGTACCCGAGCTGGACAAGGACGCAGAGAAACGCGCCCGGGAGAAGACCGCGCTGACCGTCACGGTCGACCTCGCGCAGGCCGGACGCATGCGGCTGGTGTTCACGTCCGTTGCTTTTCCGCTCCCTGAAAACGCCGAAATCCGCGCACGGCGCGATCGCTACGGGAACATTGTCGTGTGGCCCAACGGCCAGGCCTACCGCGTGCTCGAACCAGGCTCGCTGCGCGCGATGTTCGCCGAGCGCCGCGCCGACGTCGTGCCGCTCGTGGCCGCCAAGGTCGTCAAGCTCGGCAAGGGCAAGCTGCTCGATCTGGATACCCGGAAGGTCCGGCTGACCAGCCCCACCGGCAAGCTCGTCCTGGAACAGGCGCGCGTGCCCGGCACCGGCAGCGGCGGCGAGCTGCTCTGCCGGCTCTTGCTGGAGCTCGCCGCGATTCAACCCAGCTCCAGCGCGTGCAAGCCGGAAATGGTGCCGCTGTCGGCCGACTTCACCTGGCCCGGCCACGGACACCTCGGATTCCGGGTGAACGCGCTCACCCACCGGCAGGACATACCTCTGGGCGAAATCTTCGTGCCGCCCGCCGGCGCGATGTTCAAACCAGGAGAGCTGCCACCGCAGGCTTCAGGAGTGTTCCTGACGCGCGCCGATCTCGCAGCGGTGCGGACTCGAGCCGACAAGCAAGCCCACCCCGCCAAGGGCGCTCCGGGCGAAGGGCTGACCGCCGTGAACTACACGGACACCCTGCGCTACGTGCTGCTCGACGGCATTCCCATCGCCTGGGTCCGCCCTCGATCGCAGCAGTACATCATCGGGCCGCCAGCCGGACGCTACTCCATCGCCTGGCGCGACTTCCTCGGTGCCGATGTCGAAGCGGCCAAGCCGGTAGATCTGCCTGCCCGGGTTTCCGTCGGCGCCAGACCCGACGCGGGCGCAGCGAAAAAGTAGCGGTCTCAGCCCAACCGTTGCGGCTCTTCAGCGTAGTCGCTCGCGTCGAACGCGACGTCCGCGCTGCCGCCCTCGAGCATCTGGCCGCGCAACGCGTCGGCGGCGATCTCGATCACCTCGAGCCGCGTGGACAGCAGGAAGTACTCGTCCTCGCGGACCGGTGGCAGCTCGGCGATCCGTCGATCAACGACGTCGCGTTCCTCCGGGGCCAGCTTGAGCTGGGACGACGGTCCGTCGTGCTCGCTGCTCGCGTGCACAGCATCGTAGGCAACCCCGATCGGGTTCAGCGAAAGGAAAACGGGCCGCGCGCACAATCGCCATTCGTGCGAATCCGCGGAAGGAATGCTCCAGAACGCGGGCAGCTGTCGACGCACGACCTCGCCGAAATACGCACCGACTGCACGCGCCACGAGCGGCAGCAGCTCTGGACGTTCCTCCACGCTGGCCCGCACCAGATCGAGGTAGTGATCGACGAGCGGCAGGGTCTCAGGCGAAAAGTCCGGCATCAGCCCCATCGCGCGCTGCACGTACTCGCAACAGGCGGCCGACAGTTCCGCGATCTCCGGGGGAGGCGTCTCGACCTCGTCGGGCTCGTCCTGGGACACGCCGGGAGCGTAGTACGGTGCGCCGGGGGGCGCCTCCCGGCCCCGCGGCATGCAGCGATTTTCCCCGGATATTCCGTCCCGGTCAGGGCGACCCCCAGGAAATCAGCCCTCCCTAGATCACGTACCGTTACTTCGGCCGGGGCCGTGTTATTGTTCGCAGTCTCCAGATGCGCCTCGGGATCCTGAGCGATATCCACGCCAACTACGAAGCATTGAGCGCCGTGCTCGAGGCGTACAAGGCGGAGGACATCGACGAGTTCTACTGCCTCGGCGACACGGTCGGCTATGGCGGCTCGCCCAACGAGTGCGCCAACCTGATCCGCGAGAACACCAAGGCCTGCATCCTCGGCAACCACGACGCCGCGGTAGCCGGGCGCATGGACTACTCCTACTACTACGAGGCCGCCCGGCACGCGCTCGACACGCACGCGCAGCTGCTCTCCACCGAGAACATGCAGTGGCTCAGGAGCCTTCCGTATCAGGTAGAGCTCGAGCACCACGGGCTGAACCTCTGCCACGGGTCACCCGTGCGGCTGGAGGAGTTCGAATACATCTTCGCGCCGGAGCAGGCGCGGGAATGCCTCCCCATCTACGACCAGCTCGGTCACCTGACGCTGATCGGCCACTCGCATCTGTGCAAGGTGTTCGCGCTGACGCCGACCACGGTGGAGGAGCTGCCGCCGGTCGACTTCGAGCTGTCGGACGGCTGCAAGTACATCTGCAGCGTGGGCTCTGTCGGCCAGCCACGCGACTACGACAACCGCGCGAGCTACACCGTCTTCGACACCGAGAGCAAGACGTTCGAGTTCAAGCGCGTCGAGTACGACATCGAGACTGCGGCCGACAAGGTGCTGCGCGCAAAGCTGGAGCGCAACTTCGCGCACCGGCTGTTCATCGGCGTCTAGTGCGGCGGCTCGGGGACGCGTTCCGGGACACGCGAAAGTCCGCGACTACACGTCGATCGTCCACTCGGTACCGTCGGCCGTGTCGCGCAGGCTGATGCCGAGCGCGGCCAACTCGTCGCGGATCTCGTCGGAGCGGGCGAAGTCCTTCGCCTGACGAGCCGCCGTGCGGTCGACGACCTTCTGGTCGATGGCGTCGGCGGTGAGCCCCCGCAGCGCCAGGCGCCGCTTCCGGGTGCGCTCGGCATACTCGTCGGGGTCGGCCAGCAGCAGCCCTAGTTCCCCGGCGAGCCCGTCGATTTCATGCTGGATGGCGCGCCCCGCTACCGCGGCGGCGCCGACAAAGGCCGCGTCCTTGCGGCGCTTGTAGGCCAGGTCGCACAGCTCGTTGGCCAGCCGGGCCATCTCGCCGAGAGACGCCAGCGCCACCGGCGTGTTCAGATCGTCGTCCAGCCCCGCCCGGCCCGCTTCCGCGGCCTCGTGCACGGCGTCGCGCAGCTTTGCCGCGTCCGGGGGCAACTTGGCGGGCGCCGTCACGCCCCTTTCGACCAGCTCGCCCAGGCGCGCTTGCGTCGCGTACATGTAGTCGACGCGCCGCTCGGCTTCATCCACTCCGGGAAAGATCACTCGCCCGCTGTCGAGCTTTTCCGTGTCGAACTGCACCGGACCCCGATAGTGGACGCCGAGCAGGAACCAGCGGAACCCCTCCGGGTCGTTTCGATCGAGCACGTCCTGCACCGTCACGAAGTTGCCGAGCGACTTGCTCATCTTCTCCTTGTCGATGCTGACAAAGCCGTTGTGCATCCAGCAGTGCGCCATCGGACCCGCGTCGGGCGCCGCCGCCTCGCTCTGCGCGATCTCGTTTTCGTGGTGCGGGAAGATCAGATCCATACCGCCGGCGTGGATGTCGAAGCCGTGCCCTAGATAGTGGGTGCTCATCGCCGAGCACTCGATGTGCCAGCCCGGACGTCCGCGGCCCCAGGGGCTCTCCCAACCCCACTCATCAGCGGTCGCTCCCTTCCACAAGGCAAAATCAAGCGGGTCGCGCTTCAGGTCTTCCTTCTCGACGCGCGCGCCCACCATCAGCTCGTCGATCTTGCGGCGCGAGAGCTTGCCGTAGCCGGTAAAGCTGCGCACCGAGAAGTACACGTCCTTCGTTCCGCCCGGCATATCCACGACGTAGGCACTGCCGTGATCGATGAGCGCGGTGACCAGCTTGAAGATCTGCTCTAGGTGCTCGCTGACGCGCGGCTCGTAGTCCGGGTCGAGGCAGCCACACAGCCGCATCTGCTCCTGGTAGACAGCCGCCATGCGCCTGGACAGCTCGAGCGGTGGCTCGCCGTTGTCCTTGGCACGCGCCAGGATCTTGTCGTCCACGTCGGTGAGGTTCCTGACGTAGGTGACCTCCAGGCCCTGTGCCCTGAGGTGCCTGACCAGGATGTCCGGCGCCAACGCGGCGCGGGCGTGACCCGCGTGCGGCACGTCGTACACCGTCGGACCGCAGCAATAGATGCGGGCCTTGCCGGGTTCGACGGGCTGGAAGGGTTCAGTCGTGCGCGTGAGGGTGTTGTAGAGCCGGAGCGGAGGCATGGTTCAACCGATGGACATTATTAGACTTTGTTGCTGCGGCACAAGCAGCTTCAGTTCCAGCGGTCGGGCGGCAGCCAAGGGTCGCGGTGCTGGCCGGGTTCGTGGAAGCTGCTGCCAGGTGCGTGAAAGCCCCCTGCGACGTGGGGCGGGCGCGGAGGTGATCGCCAGCCATCCCATCTGGGCGACTGGATCCGCGTCCGCCCGACCATCCACAACCGGATCGTGACCAGCCCGGTGATGAAACCGCCCAGGTGCGCGAAGAACGCCACGCCTCCGCCGCCTCCGCCGCCGCCAAGCGCGCTGAGCCCGCCCCACAGATTCAGCACGAAGAACTCCCCCACCACCAGCCACGCCGGGAACTCGAGAAACAGGCCGAAGACGAACCACAGCGGGAAGATCGGATTGACGACCGTGACGGGTGCCCGGGGATAGAGCACCAGATATGCACCGAGCACGCCGGCGATTGCGCCGGAGGCGCCGACCATCGGGATGTGACTTCCCGGATCGATGGCCATCTGCGCCAGCGCCGCGGCCAGCCCGCCCAGCAGGTAGAACAGCAAGTAGCGATAATGGCCGACGGCGTCCTCGATGTTGTCGCCAAAGATGTACAGGAACAGCATGTTGAAGCCGATGTGGGCCCAACCGCCGTGCATGAACATGCTGGTCAGGATGGTGAACGCCTCGCCGCCGGGGTCGGCCACCAGCCGGGCGGGAACCATCCCGTAGCCGGAAATGACCCATGGAGCGCCGGCCTGGATCAGCGCGTACTCCCACAGCCACACCAGCACGTTGATGGTGATGAGCGCGTAGTTTACGTACGGCGTCGTCCGCGTCGGGTTCGTGTCACGGATCGGAATCATCGAGCCAGGTCGCTAGAGTAATGCCGACCGCGGCCAGCGGCGACCGGTAGCTGTCGCTTTCCGGGCGCGTCTCCTGCCTTGTCCGGTGCAGTGGCACCCGCTAGCGTTCCCCGGGAAGAGGCATGACCGGCACGAGCAAAACTGGCGGATTCGTCCTGGCGCTGTTGCTGGCGCTTTTCCTGCCGCTCTATGGCTGCGGCGGCGCGAGCTTCAACGGGCAGCAGTACCGGGGCAACGGCATGACCTTCCGGGTCGGGCCGGTGCCCCCCGACTGGCGCCGCATCAAGGTCGGTCACGCACTGCTCGCGTTCCGCGACGATAGCGCCGAAGCCACGATCGCCCTCAACGGGCGCTGCGACAAGGATGGTGATGACGTGCCGCTGTCGGCACTCACGCATCACCTGTTCCTGATGTTCACACACCGCAACATCATCAGCCAGCGCACGCTCTCCATGGATGGACGCGCCGCCATGCGCACGGAGCTGGTCGCCGAGCTCGACGGAGTGCCCAAGCACTTCATCGTGTATGTGCTGAAGAAGAACAGCTGTGTCTACGACTTCATCCACATCGCCGCGGTGCATCCGCCCGAATCAAGCACCCGCGCCTTCGAGAGCTTCGTCCGGGGCTTTGCCACGCTAGGCTGACGACAATGTCGACCCAGGACGAACAGAGGGTATCGCTGACGGGCCGACCGAGCCTGATGCCGCCCCCACCACCGGGCCTGGTCGACCGCATCGGTGCCAACGTGATCGCGCTGTTCGATCACATGGGCCAGATCACGCGCATGACCCTCGGCACGTTGCGCCAGGGTCTCAAGCGACCCTTCGAGGGGCGAGCGATCGTCGATCAACTCGAGTCGTTGGGCGTCGCCTCGCTCGGCATCGTCGTCGTCACTAGCGTCTTCATCGGTATGGTGATGGCGGTGCAGTTCGCGTTCGGCCTGCGCAAATTCGGCGGCATGGAATACACAGGCCGCGTCGTGGGGCTGAGCTTCGCGCGCGAGTTGGCTCCCACGCTGACGGCCGTGATCGTGGGCGGGCGCATCGGCGCCGGCATGGCCGCTGAAGTCGGCTCGATGGCGGTTACCGAGCAGATCGACGCCGTGCGAGCGCTCGGCGCCAATCCGCTGAAGAAGCTCGTCTGGCCCCGCCTTGTGGCCGCGGTGATCGTGATGCCGGTCCTGGCCGTCATCGCGCTGGTGGTCGGCTTCGGCGGCGCGATGCTGATCACCGACCTGCAGTTCAACATCCCGGCGCAGTTCTTCTTCAGGAGTGCGCTCGGAACGGTGTCGATGATGGATTTCCTGAGCGGGATGTTCAAGACGCCGTTCTTCGGCGCGATCATCGCGCTCGTCGGCTGTCATTTCGGAATGACAACGACCGGTGGCACCGCGGGCGTAGGCAACAGCACCACACGCACCGTGGTGGTCATCTCGATCACCATTCTCATTGCCGACTTCTTCCTCACCAAGCTGGCGATTGCGATGTGGCCGGCCCTCTGATCTTCATGCGCGGTCCAGCTTCACAACCCACCCGGGAGTCCTGTCGCCGACTGTTCGGCTGGTGCGCTATGGCGCTCGCCATCGGGCTCCCGGCCTGCTCCTCGACGAAGAACCCGCTGCCTTCACCCTTCGTCGGCAACTCCGTCGACCACCCCGTCAGCTGCGCCGAGCTGCAGGGCGCCCAGATCGTCGACAAGGCAATCCAACTCGACGGTGGCGTACCGAACTGCGGGGCCGACGGATTGCGCTGCCCGCTTTCGGGCGTGACGAAAGCCACCGCGACCAGCGTGTGCGGCTCGAAGAACGTCGTCGCGTCGTGCGAACAGAACCGCTGGGTCCTCGCCTGCGAAGCACAACCGGACGGCTCCGCGCCGCTCGAGGCTGGCGCGGACGCGGCCGACACGGACGCCGGCGACGCTGCGACCGACGCCAACACCGATTGATCACGGTCAAGCCGGCGCCGGGCGAGCACCTTCCGGCCGTTGGGCCAGCTTGACCGTGACGGATGCGCTCTCTAACCTTCCGTTAGGGGAGATCGATCGCAGTGTCCCAGGCCAGCTCAGAAAACGGTCGCCCAGCCAACGGCAGCCGCCGCAAGGACGGCTTGCTCACAACGGGCGACATGGCGCGCCTCTCCGACAATACGCTGCGCACGGTCCGCTTCTACGAGGAGAGTGGCCTGTTGATGCCGGTCCAGCGTACGGACGGCGGGCACCGGCTGTTTCCGCGTCGCGAGCTCGGCAAGCTACAGCTGATCAGTGATCTTCGCGCTGCCGGCTTCTCGCTCGAAGAGATCAAGGAAATCATCGAGGTCAAGCACTCCGCGCGAACAGGCGCCGATGCCTCGCGCGGAATCATCGATCGCCTCGACAGCCAGATCCACACGATGAAGAAGCGCATCGCGCTTCTGGAACGACTTCTCGGCGAACTGGACACCACGCGCGAGTTGCTCGCCGAGTGCCAGGCCTGCACCGACGACAAGCGCTTCCCCGATGCCTGCCGTCAATGCGAGGTCATGTCGGACGCCGACAGGATCCCGAACGCGGCCAGCGTGCTGTGGCAGGTTGAACGCTGACCGCAACGTTGTCTTCGACCGGGTTGGGGGCAAAATGACAATCGACCGCGAGGCAGCCGAGCGTGCCATCGCCCAGTTCCTGACGGCGCTGGGACACGACACGACCACCGACCCGGAGCTCTCCGGAACGCCCGCTCGCGTCGTGGAAGCCTTCGCGAGCGACCTCCTGTCGGGCTACGACATGGATGTTCGTGGGCTCATCGCCAACGGATCCAGACCGAACAGCGACGAACACCACGGCATGGTCGCGGTTCGCGACATCGCAGTCGCAACCGTATGTCCCCATCATCTGCTGCCCGCGCTGGGGCGCGCCACCGTGGCATACCAACCAGGCGGGCGACTGCTCGGGCTTGGGACCATCGCCTCGCTGGTGGACGCGTACAGTCGCCGACTGACGTTGCAGGAGGCCATCGCCGACAACGTGGTGAAGGCACTGATGCAGCAGGCCGAGGCGCGAGGCGCCTGGTGTCGTATCGCGCTCCAACACGGCTGCCTCAGCGCGCGCGGCGAACGGCAGAGCGGAGCCCTGGTCGAGAGCGTGAGCAGCGCCGGCACACTCGCAGAGCCGGGAGCGGCAGCGACTCTGTTGCACGCGGGGTCGAGCAGTCCGTGACCAGCGTGGTGCTCACCGGCGCAAGCCGGGGCATCGGCCGCGCCACAGCGCTGCTTCTGGCTGGGCGCGGCGTTGACCTGGCGCTGCTCGGACGCCCGTCCTCCGGGCACGATGCCACGGTGGAGGAAGCCCGCGCACTGGGCGTCCGCGTCGAGAGCATCGCCTGCGACCTGGGCTCGCCACAGGCAATCGCTGAAGCAGCTCGGCGCGTGCTCGCGGCGTATGCGGCCCCCGATGCGCTGATCAACAACGCCGCCGTCATCCAGCGCGCCACGCTCGAGGAAACCTCGCTCGAACAGCTGGACGCGCAGCTCCACGTCAATCTACGAGCGCCGTTCCTGCTTACGCGCGAGCTCTTGCCCGCGATGCGATCCAGCGGCCAGGGACGCATCGTCCACGTCGGCAGCATTTCGTCCACGCTCGGCACCGCCCGCTCGGCCGCGTACAACGCCAGCAAGTGGGGGCTGGTCGGCTTCATGAAGAGCCTGGCCGAGGAACTGGCCGATTCCGGACTGATGACGGTCGCGGTGCTGCCGGGCTCGGTCGACACGCGCATGCTGGAAGACAGCGGTTTCCAGCCTCGCATCAGCCCGGAAGAAGTCGCCGCGACGCTCGCCCACTACGCGCTCGACGCGCCGCTCGCGCACAACGGGGGCGTCATCGAGATGTTCGGCATATGAGCGCGAGCACTGTCGAGCTGCCGGTGTTTCCGCTGCCCGGAGCCGTGCTGTTCCCGGGAACGCTGATGCCGCTGCACATCTTCGAACCCCGCTACCGGAAGATGACCGCGGACGCGCTGGCCGGCGACCGACAGCTGTCCGTCGCGCTCATCCCGAGCGGCGCAGCAATGGACGAGCATGGCCGGCCCCCCTTCGCGGAGGTCGCCGGCGTCGGCGAAATCGTCGACCACCTCGAGCTGCCCGACGGCCGCTACAACATCCTGGTCCTCGGGCGCGCCAGGGCGCGGCTCGAGGAGCTGCCGTTCGTCTCTCCGTACCGACGCGCCCGCGCCACGCTGCTCGACGAGAGCGGAACGCCGGCGCAGGCGGACGTGACGGCCCTGGCCTACGCCGCTTCCCGCTTCGCGGCACGCGTGAAGAGCGAACAAGCCAACTTCGAGGTCGAGCTGCCGAGCGTTCGCACACCAGGGCTACTGGCCGACAGCTGCGCGCACCATCTCGTCATCGACGCCGACGATAGGCAGCAGATCCTCGAAGCGCTGGACATCACCGAGCGCGTGCGGCTCTGCACGGAGGCGCTCGCGGTGCAGCAAGCCATGCTCACCGATCCGGGCCTCTTGTCGTAGGCCGGCAATCGACTCCGCGCCGCGCCGCGCACAAAAGGGAAAGGGCCCGTCACACCCGCTTTTCTCTACCGTTGCTCCCTTCCGGGCCTGGCGGGGTTCGAGCTGCGCTGTCGACGGGCCCACAACGAGCCTTCGAGGGGGACTTAACGCACGAAAACCCGTCTGTCCAGCACTGGCAGTGCCAGGCCCCACGATCTAGATTCCCAAGCGAGGATAGGAACCTGTACGCATGATGACCCCCTACCGCCCGACGCTGTTCGAACGGGTCATGGCGTGGGGCCCGTTCGTCGCCTCGGCCGCCCTGGTGGCCACCGGGGTCCACCTCGCGATCAAGTCTCCCGAGCTCTCGCTGCTCCTGGTCGCCCTGGCTGCCCTGGCCTTCGTGCCCCAGCTACGCGCCCGTCGCCGCGTGCGACGGCTGCTGGAGTCGGGAGACGTGGACGCCATGCTGCACGCCTGGCAACCGGCACTCGACGACATCCCCGCGCGGGACACCATGGCGCCGCTCATCGCGGCCACCGCGCTGATCTCGAACGGCATGGTGGAGCGGGCTCGCAGCGCGCTTTCCCGCGCGCACAAGGGCCCGGCGTGGGACGCGGCACTCGAACACCGACTGTTCATCGAGGTGCTGGCAGACGCGTTCGAAGGCGCTCGCGACAGCGCTCTCGACAAGGCGGATCGGCTAGCCGCGCTTCCTCTGCCCCCGGCCGGTCCTCTAGTACGCGCGCGCGTCGGGCTGCTCAGGTCCGCTGCCGGCGCGCTGGCGCGCGCGTTCGCACACACGGCGGACAAGCGCGACCTGGGCGTGTTGCGCTCCGCGGCCCGCAAGAACCCGTTGGTCCACTGGGCCATGCGCTACGCAGCCGCGGTCGCGTGCATCGACGGCGGCAAGCCCTCGGAGGCCCGCAAGCTCCTGGCAGGTGCGCCGGAGTGGCCCGAAGCCTCCGTGTTCCAGGCCTTCCACGCCGAGCTTGCCCAGCACGCTTCGCCCGTCCCCGGGACCGGCTGAGCCGCAGCGCAGCCCACAGCGCTGGTGGACGCGACGGGCCAGATCCCCGCTTCCATTGCGTCCCGAGCTGTCACTGGCGTCGCGCGTCAACGGCACTATGCTGCAAGCCATGGCTGAACCCGTCGTTCTCGAGGTCTTTTCCGACTACGGCTGACCCTGGTGCTATCTCGGTACGGTCCGTACCGAAAAGCTCCGGAAAAACTACGACGTCGATATCGTCGTGCGGCATTTCCCGCTGCATCCCGACACGCCGCCCGAGGGACGGTCGCTCGCCGAGCTGTTCCGCGGGCGCGAGGCGCAGATCGAAGCCATGGGGCAGCGTCTGCGCCAGATGCTCGCCGCCGAGGGTCTGCCGTATGGAAATCGCAGCATGACGTACAACACGCGGCTCGCCCAGGAGCTGGGCGCGTGGGCCGTCGCGCAGAACCACCACGAAATCCACGACGCGCTGTTCCGGGCGTACTTCGTCGACGCCGTCAACGTTTCGGAAATCGACGAGCTGGTCCGCATTGCAGGCGAGGTCGGGCTGCCCGGCGAAGAAGCGCGCCGTGTGATCGAGGAGCGCGAATTCGCGAAGGCCGTCGACCGCGACTGGGAGCAGGCTCGCGGGCTCGGTGTTACCGGCGTGCCCACGTATGTCGCCGACGAGCGCGGCATCGTGGGCGCACAACCGTACGAGCTGCTCGAACAGCTGGTCCAGGCAGCCGGCGCCAAGCCGCGACAGAGCTGACCTCACGCACGGAGCCGCGCACCCGCTGGATTAGCCGCTCTGCGCCGCACCAACGCTCGACCCACAAGAAACCTTCGGCGCTTCGGCCTTCATGTTGTCCCCTCCGGGTGCTCAGAGCGGGATGTTGCCGTGCTTCTTCGGCGGGTTGCCCAGCCGCTTGGTCTCGAGCAGCTCCAGGCACACGCCAAGCCGCCGGCGCAGCTGGCGCGGATAGATCACCTCGTCGATGAAACCGAGCTCCGCGGCCTTGTACGGATTGGCGAACTTCGCGCGGTACTCCTCGACGAAAGTCGCCCGCGCCGCTTCCTTGTCCTCGGCATTACGGATCTGGTTTCTGTAGACGATGTTGACGGCGCCGTCCGGCCCCATCACGGCGATCTCGGAGGTGGGGAACGCGAAGTTCACGTCGCCGCGGATGTGCTTGGAGCTCATGACATCGTAGGCGCCGCCGTAGGCCTTGCGCGTGATGACCGTGAGCTTCGGCACCGTCGCCTCGCAGAACGCGTACAAGAGCTTCGCTCCATGCGTGATGATGCCGTGGTGCTCCTGATCGACACCCGGAAGGAACCCCGGGACGTCCACGAAGGTCAGAATCGGGATGTTGAAGCAATCGCAGAATCGCACGAAACGTGCGGCCTTGATGCTGGCGTCGATGTCCAGCACCCCCGCCAGATACGCCGGCTGGTTGGCCACGATGCCGACTGGCCGCCCACCGATGCGCGCGAAGCCGACGACCATGTTCTTTGCGTAGTGCTCGTGCACCTCGAACAGGTAGCCGTCGTCCACGGTTGCCCCGATGATCTTCTTGATGTCGTAGGGCTTGTTGCTCTCGGCCGGCACCATGCTGTCGAGCTCGGGCACCTCGCGCTCCACCGGGTCCTCGCTGGAACGCCGCGGCGGGTCCTCGGTGTTGTTGGACGGGATGAACCCCATCAGCTCGCGCACCTTGGCCAGACACTCGCGATCGTCTTGCGAGGTGAAGTGGGCGACGCCGCTGCGGGACGCGTGCGACCGCGCGCCGCCTAGCTCCTCCTTGGTCACCTCCTCGTGCGTGACCGTCTTGATCACGTCGGGGCCGGTGATGAACATGTAGCTGCTCTCCTCCACCATGAAGATGAAGTCCGTGATGGCAGGCGAGTAGACGGCGCCGCCGGCACACGGGCCCATGATGGCGCTGATCTGCGGGATGACGCCGCTGGAGAGCGTGTTCCTGAGGAAGATGTCGGCGTAGCCTGCCAGCGACTCCACGCCTTCCTGGATGCGCGCGCCGCCGGAATCGTTGAGACCGATGACGGGCGCGCCGACCTTCATGGCGAGATCCATCACCTTGCAGATCTTCGAGGCGTAGGCCCCGCTGAGCGAACCGCCGAACACCGTGAAGTCCTGGGCGAACACGAACACCTTGCGGCCGTCGATGGTGCCGTAACCGGTGACCACGCCGTCGCCGAGAACCTTCTGGCTCTGCATGTCGAAGTCGGCGCAGCGATGGGTCACGAAGCGATCCATCTCCACGAAGCTGCCCGGATCGAGCAGCAGGTCGATGCGCTCACGCGCGGTGAGTTTGGCCGCCGCGTGCTGTTTCTCGATGCGCGCCTTGCCGCCGCCCTCCAGCGCCTTGTCGTTCAGCGCATCGAGCTCGGCAAACGGGTCCGGTTTCTCCGCCGACATAGCGCCCTCGGCTAGCACGTAGCGCGCGCTGCGTCATCTGCGCGGGCCGTCGGCCGGGGCAATCGGCGGATCGACATAGTCGACTTCTAGACCGCGAGGGCTGACCAGACGCGTGACTCCCGGCGATCGTGCCACGACATAGTCCGGCCCCACCGGCACCTTGCCGAAACCGCCCGGCGTATCGACGATCAGCTTCGGGAGCGCGATCCCGCTGAGGCGTCCGGTCAGCTCGCGCATGATGCGGACCCCCGAATCGAGCGGTGTCCGCAGGTGTCCGGTTCCGCGCACAGGGTCGGCCAGGAGCAGGTAGTACGGCCGGGCGCGTTCGCGTACCAGGCCGCGGAAAAGCTCGGTCAGCACCGCGGCGTCGTCGTTCACGCCGCGGAGTAGCACGGTCTGGTTCATCACCGGGAAACCGGCATCCGCCAGGCGGCGGAGCGCCGCCCGCGACTCGGCGGTGAGCTCCGTCGGGTGATTGAAGTGCGTCATCACCCACAGCGGATGGTGCGGCGAGAGCGCCTGGAGCAGCTCGGTGGTGATGCGCTGTGGCAGCGCGACCGGCACGCGCGTCGCGAGACGGATGGTCTCGACGCTGGGAATGCCGCGCAGTGCCTCGATCACCCGCAGCAGACGATCAGTGCTCATCGCGAGCGGGTCGCCCCCGCTCACGATCACATCGCGCACCTCGGGGTGCTCCCGCAGATACGACAGCGCCGGTGCCAGACGCTCCAGGGAACGCGGCCCACCGCCGGCCCCGACCATGCGGCTGCGAGTGCAGAATCGGCAGTAGACCGCGCAGCGATCCGTGACGAGCAGCAGCGCGCGGTCGGGGTAGCGCTGGATCAACTCGGGAGCGACCTCGTGTGCTTCCTCGCCGAGGGGATCGCGCAGGTCGCCCGCCACTTCGTCGCCCTCCGGCAGGACCGGCACCACCTGCCGGCGGATGGGACATGCCGGGTCATGCGGATCGCAGAGCGACAGGTAGTAGGGAGTCACCGCGATGGGAAATCCCGCTCGCTCCGCCGCGCGTGCGGCCTCGAGCTCGGCGGGGGTCAGCTCCAGAGCGCGCGCGAGCCCATCCGCACTGCGCACCGCATTCCTGAGCTGCCAGCGCCAGTCGGCGAGTTCCAGCGAGCGAGCCCTATTTGTGCGGAGTGCCGCTGGCGGCGCCGGGCGCATGGACATCCTGCTGGAGCGAGAGCTTGTCGAGCGCGGCTTCGTCGAGCTTCACCGGGAAGCGAGCGCGCAGCTTCTTCTCGAGCGCGTCCTCCGCGGCGCGGATCTTCTGCTGGGCCAGCGCCACCCGGATGGTGCGCTTGGCTTCCTGGAAGGTGCGGTCGCGCGGCGCGGTCTTGCCCGTCATGCGCACGATGTAGGCCTTGCCCTGCGACTTGACGAGGTCGCTGTACACATCGCCCACGTTGTCGACCTTGAACACCGCAGCCCGCACGGCGTCCGGAACCCGCGGATTGTCTCCGCGACCGGCGCCCGGCGGTGCCACGATGCCCAGATCACCCGCAAGCTCGAGCGGAGCGGTCTGGGCGGGCGTCTTGGGGGCATCCAGCGAGTACTTCTGGACTAGCTTGCCCCACTCCATGGGCGTGGCCTGCCGCGCCTTGTCGAGGACCTGTTCAGCCTTTGGCCCGTCCTTCATGACGATGCACGCCACGCGCCTGCGCTCGGGCTCGCGGTAGTCGGCACGATGCGCGTCGTAGTAGGCGCGCAGCTCCTTTTCGGGAATATCGCGCGGGGAGGGCTCCTGGGAGCGCACCTCGCGCAGCAGCTCGTCGCGCAGGATCTGGCGGATGCGCTCTTTCGTTGCGGGCTGTTTGTCCAACCCGCGTCGACGCGCCTCGTTGGCCAGGAGCTGCACCTTGATCATCTCGTCGAGCAGTTGCTTGCGGCGATCCGCCGACTGGTAGCGAAGCCGCTCGAACTCGTCCATCCGATCGAGCGTGGCGGCGTACTCGCCCAATGTGATCTCGTGGTCGCCGACCTTGGCCAGGACCTTGGACGCCAGCTCCGGGCTCAGCCCGCCGGCCGCGGTGGCGGAAGCAGCCGGGCCCGCTTTCTTCTCCAGCGCCTTGTTGTTGCACGCAACCAGGCCGGCGCCGGCCAGCAGCAGTACCGCAAACCGCGCCGAGCGGCGGGGGAGCGTCCCGGAGAATGTCTCCGGAGATAGGACGCGGACAGCATCATCGCGGGCGGAATACTACGGCCGGCCGGCGCGCGCCAGCGCGCGCACCCATTGCGGCCAGAGGGTCGGGAGGGTAAGCCAGCGTCCGTGAGAAAAGAGCCAGACTCCGAGCTCCACTACCGCCGCGTGATCATCAAGCTGAGCGGCGAGGCGCTGTGCGGCAAAGAAGGCGGATCAGGCATCGATACCGCCACGCTGAAGTCGACGGCGGACGAGCTGGCCGAAGTGCTCTCGACAGGTGTGCAGATTGGCGTCGTGGTCGGCGGCGGCAATATCTTCCGCGGCCTGCGCGGCGCCAGCGAAGGCATGGACCGTGCCCAGAGCGATTACATGGGCATGCTTGCAACTGTCATCAACTCGTTGGCACTGCAGGACGCGCTGGAGCGCTCCGGAGCGCCGACGCGGGTCATGACGGCGATCGAGATCCGCCAGGTGGCCGAACCCTACATCCGCCGGCGCGCGATTCGGCACCTCGACCGCGGACACATCGTGATATTCGCCGCCGGCACGGGAAATCCCTACTTTTCCACGGATACGGCGGCTGCGCTCCGGGCGATGGAGATCCGGGCCGACTGCCTGTTCAAGGCCACGAAGGTCGAGGGCATCTACGATCGCGACCCCGCTCGCGACGCCACCGCCACCATGCTCCAGCGCGTCAGCTACGATCGCTTCCTGGCCGACCATCTCGGCGTGATGGACTCGACGGCAGTGGCGTTGTGCCGGGAAAATGGCATGCCCATCCGCGTGTTCAAGATGGTTCCCGGCAACATCAAGCGTGTCTGCCTGGGAGAAAACGTGGGCACGACGGTATCGCAAGGCTGACCCGACCCCGTAGGGGCCAGCGAAGTCTGCGCTCCCGTCCTGAGCCCGACAGTTGACCACTGTCATATGGGCGTCTCGTACCCAATACCCTTGGTGCTAACCTGCCCGGAGCCGTATGTGGGACTCAATCCCTGACCTCGGAACGGGGATCATCTACGCGATCCTCGTCGTTGCCGCCTACACCTTCGCTGTCGCACTAGCCGCCGGAAAAGGGCGACCGCGATTGCTCGAATCTGCGCGTCGCGGTGCGTACGCGACGTCCGCTCTCGTCGCGCTCGGCGTGCTGCTGCTGGCGTACGCGTTCGTCACGCACGACTTCCGCATCCGCTACGTCGCGCACTACAGCGACCGCTCGATGAGCATGGGCTACCTGCTCGCCTCGCTCTGGGGCGGACAGGACGGATCGATCCTGTGGTGGCTGTTCCTGATGAGCCTGTACATCGCCGCGTGCGTGCGTTGGCTCAAGGGGCGCTACCGCGAGCTGCAGCCGTACGTGATCGCCACACTGATGGTGATCGTCGGCTTCTTCGCCATCCTGATGCTGTTCGCGGCCAACCCCTTCGCGACCAGCGTCGCCGGCGCGCGGGTGGACGGCGAAGGACTGAACCCGCTGCTGCAGAACTACTGGATGATCATCCACCCGCCGGCCCTGTACACGGGCTTCGTGGGTTGCTCCATCCCGTTCGCGTTCGCCATGGCGGCGCTGGTAACGGGCAGGCTCGACAACGAGTGGATCAACGCCGTCCGCAAGTGGATGCTGTTCGCCTGGATCTTCCTCACCATCGGCAACGCCCTCGGGATGATCTGGGCGTACGAGGAGCTCGGATGGGGCGGCTACTGGGCGTGGGATCCGGTGGAGAACGCGGCGTGTCTGCCGTGGTTCGTAGCCAGCGCATACATACACTCCACCATGATCCAGGAGCGCCGGAACATGCTGAAGGTGTGGAACGTGGTGCTCATCTGCGTCACGTTCTTCCTGACCATCCTCGGCACCTTCCTCACCCGCTCCGGCCTCATCGCGAGCGTGCACGCGTTCGCCCAGAGCAGCATCGGCCTCTACTTCGTCTGGTTCATGGGCTTCATAGCAGCGGTCTGCGCGGGCCTCATCGTCTGGCGCCTGCCGCTGCTCCGGAACAAGAAGCAGAGCGTACACATCGAGGCCGTGGCCAGCCGCGAGGCGATGTTCGTGGTCAACAACTGGGCGCTCCTCGGTGCCGCCACATTCATCCTCGGTGCCACGCTGTTCCCCAAGATCAGCCAGTGGCTGTGGCACGAGACGGTCACCGTCGGGCCGCCCTTCTTCAACCGCTGGATGGCACCCATCGGTCTGGTGATCTTCGCACTGATGGGGCTCGCGCCGCTGTTCGGCTGGCGCAAGACCAGCCAGTCCGCGCTGAAGAAGGCCTTCATCTTCCCCGTCGCGGCAATGGTCGTCGCAGGCATCTTGCATCTCGCATTCGGCAAGGCGCTGGGGCTGCCGGCGTGGGTGCCCAACGATCGCTTCTACCCGGGCTTCGTCGGTACCGTGTTGCAGCAGCTCGGCTCCATCGCGCCGCTCATCGTGGTCATGCTCGCGGGCTTCAACATCGCCGTAATCGTCCAGGAGTTCGCGCGTGGCGTCCGCGCGCGACGCTCGGCCGCGAACAAGCGTGACGCGTCCGAGGGCGTGATGACGGCCCTGTTCCGTCTGGTGGAGAAGAACCGCCGGCGCTACGGCGGCTACATCGTCCATTTCGGCATTGTGCTCCTGTTCCTGGGCTTCACGGGCCGCTCCTGGCGCGTCGACAAGGAAACCAGCCTGCTCCCCGGGCAGAGCACGACCATCGGCGAGTACAAGGTGACCTACAAGGGTCCGCGTATGGAGGTCGACGAGACCAAGCGGATGATCTTCGCCGACCTGCAGGTCGAAAGGAACGGCAAGCCCTACGGCATGCTGCATCCCGCCAAGTTCATCTACAAGAAGTCCCATCAGCCGACGACCGAGGTCAGCATGAAGCGCAGCTTCCGCGACGACCTCTACGCGGTCGTGGGCAACGCCAATCCGCAGACCAAGCGCGCCACGTTCCAGCTCCACGTCAATCCGCTCACCAACTGGATCTGGTTCGGCGTGATGATCATGATCGGCGGTGCGGCTATCTCGCTGTGGCCGGAGCTCGGCCTCCGCGAGGTCGGCGCCTGGGGGTTCGTGCGGGGCGCGGCCGGGGTCGCGACGGGCATCATGATCGCGATCATGCTCGCGGCGATGCCCTCGACGGCACACGCATCGACACAAAGTCGACAGATTTCAAGCTCGATCCGTGCGCAGCCAAGCGTGCTGATGCGGGGGGGCGAGGTTCCACGTGGGATCTTGTTCGGATCGGGTCTAGCACCCATGATTGGCGCGATGCTGGGCATCGCGGTCAGCGTCACAAGGCGCAAGAGAAAGCCCGCACCAGATGACGACCAGGATGCCGGACGAGACGACGGCTAGCGGCAGCGCTACCAGCGACAAGATCGAACGGTTGCTCCAGAGCGGACCTGTCCGCTGGCTGGCATTTCTGGTCGTCGTGTTGATAGCCATCGGCGCCGGCCTGCTGCGCGGCCTGCCGGGAGCGATCCTCGTGCTCGCGAGCGGCATGCTGCTGCTCATCGTCTCGTTGCTCTGGAACAGCCTGCAGGGGCTGACAGGCGAGAGTCCCATCTCGCTCGAAGAAGCGCTCGGCCTGGGCGCTCCGAGCGCGGAAGAAGAGCAGAAGCGCGCCGTGCTGCGCGCTCTCAAGGATCTCGAGTACGAGCACAGCGTGGGAAAGATCAGCGAGGAGGACTACGCCTCGCTGACGGCCCGCTACCGGACCGAGGCCAAGGCGCTGTTGCGCTCGCTCGACCAGAGCCTGGCCCCGAACCGCGAGCACGCCGAGAAGTTGCTCGAGAAGAGACTGGCTGAAGCCCATCTCGACGAGAAACCGCGACGGGGACGCAACAAGAAGAACAAGCCGAAGCCGGAGCCCGAATCGAGACAGAACGACCGGGACGAGGAAGCGGCCGACGACCAGGAAGTCGAAGCCGAAGCGACCAGCACCCCCGAGTCCGAGCCCCCGGCGGAAAAGGACGAAGCGCCGCGCAGCGCGCCGGCGCGCCGCGGCCCGACGCGCCGCTGCGCCGGGTGCGAGACGCGCAACGACCTCGACGCGCGCTTCTGCAAGAGCTGTGGCAAGGCCATGGCAACAGACGACCAGGCGCTCTGCACCGCCTGCCCCGCTGTCTACGACAAGTCGCTCGGCGCCTGCCCTGAATGCGGCGTTCCGTCGGAGGACGCATGACACGCTGCTGGAAAGCCGTAACGATACTCTTCGTACTGACCGCCGCCCTGCCCGCCGCCGGCCAGCAGGCCCCCGCGGCGTCGCCCACGGCATCGGCCATCAACGGTCACCTCGAGAAGAAGGCGCCCCCCACGCCGGCCAAGTCCGCTGCGCCAGCTGCTTCGGCTGCTCCAGCACAGCCTGCGGCCGGCAACAACGACGATTCCGCCCCGGCGGACACGCCGAACCTGCCCCCTGGGCATCCCACCGTAGCCCAGGGAACGCGCGCCTCGCAGGCCTCTGGCTACCAGCCGCCCCCGGACATCGACCAGCCCGACGCCGCGCTGCCGGTCGGCACGATCAAAGTGCAGATCCTCGACAAGGACGGAAATCCCGTCCCAAGCACGAAGGTCAAGCTCGGTATCCTGCAACAGAGCATCGCCGAGGGCGAGTCTCACGCCGCGAAGCAGGCCACGACGGACGAAAACGGCCGCGTGAAGTTCACCGGACTCGAAGCTGCCAGCGGCATCAGCTACCGCGTCAGCGTTCCGGAAGGCCGCGCTACGTACGCCACCGACCCGTTCATCCTCAAGAAGACGATGGGCCAGCAGGTCGTGCTGCATGTCTATCCGTCCACGGACGACATCCGGGCGGCAATGGTGGGTATGCGGGGCTTCGGCTACATCCAGCCGCGCGACGACGCCTACCACTTCGAATTCATGTTCGAGATCTACAACATCGGCCCGATCACCTGGGTGCCGAAGGACGTACACCTCGATCTACCGCACGGCTGGAAGGCATTCGTCGCCGACAAGGGCATGAGCGATACGCGCGTGGTCGCCGACGGCGACTCCGGCATCAAGCTCGAGGGCACGTTCACGCCGGGACAACACCAGATCAGCTTCCGTTTCCAGGTGCCCAACGACCACGACGCGACGACCAGCTTCAGCATGGACATGCCGCCGCACCTGGCGTCGATGCAGATGGTCGTCGAGAGCTCTCCGGGGATGGGCATGAACATCGCCGGGTTCGGGCCGGCACAGCCAGGCACGAACAACAACGGTCAGCGCGTACTGATCGCGAGCCGGCAGCTCCAGCAGGGCCAGCCGCAGATGAAGCAGCTTTCCGTCACGCTGACCGGTGTTCCCACTCCTCCTGAAGGACGCTGGTACGCGGTGGTGATCGCGTTCGTCTTCGGCATCGGTGGTCTCGGCACCGCCCTGACTCGTTCTCACGACAGCGGCAGCCACGCTGCAAAGGTCGCCGAGCGCGACATCGAGCAGTCACGCGAGCTCCTGCTCGACGAGCTCGTGGCGCTGGAGAAAGCGCGCCGGCGCGAGCAGGTCGGGCCCCGCACCTACGAGAGTACGCGCCGAACATTGCTCGACACGCTGGCGCGGCTCGAGGCGATGGCGAACAAGCAGAGCGGCGGGACCTCGAAGAGCAAGTCCAGCAGCGCCCGCCACGGCCGTCACGCGGCTGCGGAACGCTAGGCCCGTCCAGCAGCACTGGATTTTGTTCCTCCACAGCCTGGGGACAAGCTCAGGACAACACTGCGGACGAGATCGGTGTCCGTCGGGGATGTCTCGGAGTGAGTCGAGCTGTACCCAGTACACCTACAAACGCACACCTTGTCGCATCCCCAGCCGTGTGCATCACTTTCTGTAATAGATCCATATAGTTGCAGAGTTATCCCCCGTATCCACAGGACCTACTGCGACGACGTGTATTTAAATTTAAAGGATCCAGATAGAAGAGCTGACCCACTCTTCCCGGCCCAGTGGCCAGATAGCATTCCAGCTCTTCGCGCCCCCTAGCAGCCCGCGCCGTCACCGGGTACAGGTCATGCAATGCACGTTGTTGTCAGCAAGAAGGACCTTTTCCGCATCCTGGGCCGCTGCCAGGGCGTAGCGGACAAGAAGAGCACCATGCCGGTGCTCGGAAACGTGCTGCTCGAAGTCGATGGTCCGGATCGACTCAAGCTTGCTGCGACCGATCTGCTGCTGGCAGTGAGCGGACGTGTCCAGGCCGAAGTCGACAAGGGCGGAGCCATCGCCGTCGGTGCGCGCGACCTGTTCGACCGCGTCCGCATGATGCCCGAGGGACAGATCAGCATCTCGACGAGCGAAGGAGCGGCAACGACCATCCGCGCGCTCGATTCCGCACGGCGCTACACGTTGCATGGGATTCCCGGCGAGGAGTTTCCCAGCCTGCCGCAGCCCGACGAAAACGCCTCCGTGCTCGAGCTCGATGTCGATACGCTCTCGAGCCTGATCGCCGCGACTCATTTTTCCATCTCGACCGACGAGACGCGCTTGCACCTGAACAGCGCTCTGTTCGAGTGGGACGGCGATCGCGTCCGGATGGTCACCACGGACGGTCACCGCCTGAGCAAGATGGAAGTCCAGGTGCCTGGCAAGCAGGCCAGCGCGACCATGCTGATTCCGCTGAAGGGCGTTCTCGAGCTCAAGCGTCTGTGCGACGAGGCCCGCGCCGAGGGCGGAAAGGGCGACGAGGCAGCCACCATCAAGATGGTCCAGAGCGGCCCCAACGCTTTCTTCCAGCTGGCGGGCTTGTCGTTCAGCGTGAAGCTCGTGGACGCTCAGTTCCCGCCCTACCAGCAGGTCATTCCCGAAGCATCGGAGCGCGCTATCCGTGCGCCTCGCCTGGCGCTTGCCGACGCGCTCAAGGCCGTGTCGATCGCCGCCAGCGACCGCACCGGCGGCGTCAAGCTGACGCTCGGTTCGGGCAAGATGCGCTTCGAAAGCGAAAGCCCGGAAAGCGGAGAAGGCTTCGACGAGGTGCTGGTCGAATACGACGGTCCCGACGTGACGATCGGCTTCAACGCGCGATACTTCCTCGATGTACTCGGGGCGATCGATGACGAGGAGATCATTCTCGGCGTCAGTGGCGAGCTCGACCCGGCCGTGCTCAGGCCGGGCACCGAGAGCACGACTTCGAGCTATCTCTCCGTCATCATGCCGATGCGCATCTAGCGTCCGCTATCGGCCCTGCGGGTCATGACGTCCCCGGCTACCCGCATCGTGTTCGAACGCGTTGTCGTGCGTTCGTTCCGCAACATCGACTCGCTGGAGCTCGAGCCTGCGCCGCGCCTCAACGTGATTGCCGGTGACAACGGCCAGGGCAAGACCAGCTTGCTCGAAGCGCTGTACTTCGTGGCAACCAGCAGGAGCTTCCGTGCCGATCGCCTGCGCGAGCTCGTCCGGGAAGGCGCGGAGCACGGCTCCGTGCGGGCCTTCATCGACGAGGCAGGCCTGCGTCGCGAACAGCGAGCTACCGCCGGTCTGCGCAGTCGCTCGCTCTTGATAGACGGGAAGCGGCCGCCACTGCTTGCCGCCTATGCGACGCGCACGCCGGTCGTCGTCTTCCATCCGGGCGATCTCGAGCTTGCGAGTGGGGCAGCTGCGGTGCGCCGCACGCTGCTCGACCGTGTGGCGCTGTTTCTCGAGCCCGCCAGCGGTGACGACCGACTCCGCTACACGCGAGCGCTCCGCGAGCGTCAGCGCACGCTCGACGACCGCGGCACGAGGGCTCCCGAGCTGGACGCGTTCGAGAGCGTCATGGCCGAGCACGGTGCTCGTTTCGCGCGTGCCCGCGCCCACGCCGCGGGCGCGATCTCCGATGCGCTGTCGCCCGCCTTCGCGCGCATGGCCGCACCGGAGCTCGAGCTTGGAATCCGCTATCTGCCGGGCGGTACGGAAGACCCGGGGCTGTTCCAGAGCGAGCTTGCAGGTCGCCGCGCGCAGGACCTGCGCCGGCGCAAGGCCACCTTCGGGCCGCAGCGCGACGAGCTCGAGCTGCTGGTGGACGGCCGGTCCGCCCGCCACCACGCTTCCCAGGGCCAGCAGCGGATTCTCGCTCTGGCGCTGAAGATCGCGGAGCTGGACTGCGTGCGGCGGGCGCGCGGCGCACATCCCGTGCTGCTTCTGGACGACGTGTCCAGTGAGCTGGATCCGACTCGCACGGGCGCGGTGTACGCGTTCCTGCGTGACACCAGGAGCCAGGTCTTCGTCACCACGACCCGTCCTGAACTGTTCACGACGCCCGACGTTGAGGCCGATGAACGCGCGGACTGGACGATTTCAGGTGGACGGTTGGTGGGTCCGGAACCGGCATCCGACGGGTCGTCCGGTCCTGTCCGCGAGGGCTGATTTCCGGCCCCGGACAGGCCCTGGAAATCGAGCCTTCTGCTAGCCCCCCACGGACGGTCAAAACCGCTGTTTTGATGCCGCTTCCGGCTTGCCGCGGGACCTGGAAATGGCTATACCAGACGGGTCGATTTTGCGGACCTTGCCGCCACTCGATCCGCCGCGTCGAAGGCGGGCCCGGCAGTCCGGGGGACCCAACGTTTCGATGCCTCCCCCGCCGTGCTCTCTCGCGTGAGCGAAGCCATTCGGGATCTAATCAGGAAGCCACCTTGACCACAGACGCAGCGCCCGTTCCGAGCGAAGAGTACGGTTCGAGCAACATCACGGTTTTGGAAGGGCTGGAAGCAGTCCGTAAGCGCCCCGGCATGTACATCGGGGACGTACACGACGGCTCGGCTCTGCATCACCTCGTGTGGGAGGCAGTCGACAACGCGGTGGACGAGCACCTCGCGGGCTTCTGCACCACGATCGGTATTACGGTCCATTTCGACGGCTCCATCACCGTCGAGGACAACGGTCGCGGCATTCCCGTCGGCATGCACGAAAAGGGCGTGAGCGCCGCCGAGGTCGTGATGACCGTGTTGCACGCCGGCGGCAAGTTCGACCACTCGAGCTACAAGGTCAGCGCCGGACTGCACGGCGTCGGCGTCAGCGCCGTCAACGCGGTGTGCGAGTGGCTCAGGCTCGAGATCAAGCGCGAGGGCCAGGTCTGGTTCCAGGAGTACTCCCGCGGCGTTCCCAAGGTGCCGCTCAAGGCCATCGGCGAGACGACTGATACCGGCACGAAGATCACCTTCAAGCCGGACCACGAGATCTTCACGTCCACCGACTACAGCTTCGACATCCTGGCCAACCGCCTGCGCGAGCTCGCGTTCCTGAACTCGGGGCTGATCATCAATCTCGAGGACGAACGCGACGAGGGCAAGCGGGAGACCTACGAGTACAGGGGCGGCATCCAGGAATTCGTCGCGCTGCTCAGCGAGAAGAAGGAACCAGCCCACGAGGAAGTCATCGCTTTTACGACGACCGCGCCGGCTGAAGGCAAGCAGGCCGGCATCGAGGTCGATCTCGCGATTCGCTGGTCGAACAGCTACGCCGAGCAGATCCTCTGCTACACGAACAACGTCCACAACAAGGACGGCGGCACGCACCTGACCGGGTTGCGCTCCGCGCTCACGCGCACGCTCAACAACTACGGTCAGTCCGCCAACCTGTTCAAGGACGTGAAGAACGGGCTCAGCGGCGACGACACCCGTGAAGGCGTCATCTGCGTCATCCACGTCAAGCATCCCGACCCGTCCTTCGACTCGCAGACGAAGAGCAAGCTGGTCTCGAGCGAGGTCAAGGGCATCGTCGAGCAGGCGGTGGTCGAGCATCTGGGCCGCTACTTCGAAGAGCATCCCGCAACGGCAAAGAAGGTCGTGGAAAAGGCCGTGATGGCGGCCAAAGCACGCGAGGCGGCGCGCAAGGCGCGCGAAGTCGTGCGCAAGGGTGTGCTCGACAACACCTCGCTCAGCGGCAAGCTCGCCGACTGCCAGAGCAAGGACCCGACGATCAGCGAGCTTTACATCGTCGAGGGCGAGAGCGCTGGTGGCAGCGCCAAGCAGGGGCGCGATCGCCACTTCCAGGCGATCCTTCCGCTCAAGGGCAAGATTCTCAACGTGGAACGCGCCCGGCTCGATCGCATGCTGTCTTCGCAGGAAGTAGCGACGCTCATCTCCGCGCTCGGCTGCGGCATCGGCGACGACGGCGGCTTCGACCTGTCGAAGCTCCGCTACCACAAGATCGTGCTGATGTCGGATGCCGACGTGGACGGCGCGCACATCCGCACACTGCTGCTCACGTTCTTCTACCGGCAGATGCGCGAGCTCATCGAGAAGGGCTATCTCTACATCGCGCAGCCGCCGCTGTATCGCGTCCGCAAGGGCAAGAAGGACCTGTACATGAAGCACCAGGCGGCGCTCGATCGCTTCCTGATCGAGAGCGGCATCGACGGTCTCACGGTGCAGTCGTCGCATGGCCCTGTGCTCAGCGGGATGCCGCTGTTCAATCTCGCCAGCCGCCTCAAGTCCTTCCGGCAGATCCTCGAGAAGATCGACCGGCGGTGCGACGCCCGCGTCATCGCCGGGCTCATGCGCGGGAGCGGGATGGGCCTCGAGGACTTCCGCGACTCCGACAAGGTGCACGCGGCTGCCGACAAGCTGCGTGTCTGGTTGGAAGAACGCTATCCCGATCTGACTCCGCTCAGCGTCGACGTTGAGTGGGAGAAGGAACACGGAGCCGGACGCATCGTGGTCAAGTTCCGTCCCGGGGCATCGTCCCGTCCGGCCGTCGTCGACTGGGAGCTCGCCGAGTCAGCAGAATATGAAGAGCTGCTCTCCATCGAGGAGGACATCCGCTCGATCGGTCCCGCGCCGTACAGCGCAACGCTCGACAAGGGCGAGTCGGTGACGCTGCAGGACGCCGAGGATCTGGATCGCTTCATCGACGATCGCGGGCGCAAGGGGACGCATATCACGCGCTACAAGGGTCTCGGCGAGATGAACGCGGCGGAACTGTGGGAGACCACGATGAACCCGGATGCGCGTACGCTGCTCCAGGTTCGCGTCAACGACCCGGTGCGCGCGGACGAGCTGTTCAGCGTGCTGATGGGCGATCAGGTCGAGCCGCGCCGGCAGTTCATCGAGGACAACGCGCTGAACGTGCGCAACCTCGACATCTGATTGACGGCACGCCCGGGTCGGGTCGTTGCGGCGTGCTGGCGGGTTGCGGCGTGTCGGCGAAAATTCCGACCTGGCCGTTTGGCCGGAAACCGCTTGGTCGACGAGCGAAACCGTGGTTTCATCTGCCGGCTTCTGCGAGGTGAATCATGCGTAGCAATTTCTTCCTGGTTGGTGTTGGTCTAGGCGTCCTGGCGCTCGCGGCATGCGGGCTACCCGCGTGCAGCGGGAGCACCACTGGCGGCGGCGGCGGTGCTGCGGCAACCGGCGGCGCTTCTGGCGCTGGCGGCGCATCTGGAGCCGGTGGCTCGATGGCAGGCGCTGGCGGCTCGATGGCAGGCGCGGGTGGCGCTACGGGCGGCACAGGCGGCGCTGCGGGCGGTGCAGGTGGCAGCGTCTCGACCTCGACCTGTGGCACCGCGAGCTGCTCCGGCGTTCCGGTCCCGCTTATCGGTCAGCTCGGGCCGTGCTGCCCGCCGAACACCACCGACAAGTGCGGACTCGACGTGTCGGCGCTGGTCGGTTCGGCCGCATGCGTCGAGAAGAACCAGCCGGGCGCCCTCGACAGCGAGTGCCCGGGGCAGACCGTCCAGGGATTCACCATTGCAGGCTGCTGCAAGCCCGACACGAACACCTGCGGCTACCTCATGAACGACATCGCCGGTTTCACTATCGGTCTCGGCTGCGTCGATCCGACCTCGGTCGGGTTCACGCCCGATGGCGGCGTGAAGAGCTGCACACCTGGTGGCGGTGGCGCGGGCGGCAGCGGCGGCAGCGGCGGCAGCGGCGGCAGCGGCGGCAGCGGCGGCGCACCGGCTGACGCCGGCACCGGCTGACGCTCGCCGCACAGCGCATCACAGGGCCGTGGCAGACAACTGCCACGGCCTGTGTCGTTTGTGCCGGTCAGCTTCGCGTCACGAACCTGGGCGATCAGGGTCAGGCCCCCTTGATCCGCGTGCACTCCGACTTAACTTGTCGAAAGCACGTTTCGTGCCAGCACGGAGTACCCCCACATGCGAATGGATCGACTGACCACCAAGAGCCAGGAAGCCCTGCGTGCCGCCGGCGACATGGCGATGCGCCGCGGCAACCCCGAGATCATCCCCGAGCATCTGCTCGTCGCGATCCTCGATCAGGAAGGCGGCATCGGCCGCCCACTGGTGGAGAAGGCCGGCGTCAACGCGCAGTCGCTCAGGGCCGAGCTGTGGCAGCGCGTGGAGGGCCTGCCGCAGGTTTCGGGCGGCGCTGAGCCCCACTTCGGGCGCCGGACGCTGCCGGTGATGAACAAGGCCGAGGACGAGGCCAAGCGTCTGAAGGACGACTACGTCTCGGTCGAGCACTTCGTGCTCAGCGCTGCCAAGAACGACAACGACGTGAAGGCGGTCTTCGACCGCCACGGGCTCGCCTACGACAAGCTGCTGCATGCGCTGGCGGAGATCCGCGGCAGCCAGCGCGTCACCGACCAGGACCCGGAAGGGAAGTTCCAGGCCCTGGAGAAGTACACCAAGGACCTCACGGCGCTCGCACAGCGGGGCAAGCTCGATCCGGTCATCGGTCGTGACGAGGAAATCCGCCGCGTGATGCAGGTGCTCAGCCGGCGCACCAAGAACAACCCGGTGCTGATCGGCGAGCCCGGCGTGGGCAAGACCGCCATTGCAGAAGGCATCGCCCAGCGCATCGCGGCCGGAGACATACCCGAGAGCCTGCGTGACAAGCGCATCCTGGCGCTGGATCTGGCGAGCATGGTTGCGGGCTCCAAGTTCCGCGGCGAGTTCGAGGACCGGCTCAAGGCCGTGCTCAAGGAGATCGAGGATTCGGGCGGCAACATCATCCTGTTCATCGACGAGCTGCACACGCTGGTCGGCGCGGGAGCGGCCGAGGGCGCGATGGACGCCGCCAACATGCTCAAGCCCGCGCTCGCGCGCGGCGAGCTCCGCGCCATCGGCGCTACGACGCTCGACGAGTACAGAAAGCACATCGAGAAGGACGCCGCGCTCGAGCGGCGCTTCCAGCCCGTGATGGTCAGCCAGCCTACGGTCGAGGACACGATCGCCATCCTGCGCGGCCTCAAGGAGCGCTACGAGGTGCACCACGGCATCCAGATCCAGGACTCCGCGCTGATCGCAGCGGCAGTGCTGTCGAACCGCTACATCACCGATCGCTTCCTGCCCGACAAGGCGATCGATCTGGTCGACGAGGCGGCAAGCAAGATCAAGATGGAAATCGACAGCATGCCGTTCGAGATCGACCAGGTCGAGCGGCGGCTCCTGCAGCTGCGCATCGAGGAGCAGGCGCTCAAGCGCGAGCGCGACAAGGCCTCCAAGGCGCGGCTCAAGGAGCTGGAGCGCGAAGTGGCGGAGCTCACTTCGGAACGCGACGCGATGCGTGCCCAGTGGCTGCGCGAAAAGGAGGTCATCGCCGCGATCCGCGACAAGCAGGTGGCCGTCGAGGATCTGAAGGTCGAGCAGGAGCAGGCCCGCCGCGCCGGTGATCTGGGCAAGGCCGCGGAGATCCAGTACGGCAAGCTGCCCGGCCTCGAGAAGGAGCTCGAGCAGCACCGCGCCGAGCTCGCCCGTGTGCAGGAGAAGGGCTCCTACCTGAAGGAAGAAGTCACCGACGAGGACATCGCCGGCATCATCTCGAAGTGGACCGGTATCCCGGTCTCCAAGATGCTCGAGAGCGAGATGCAGAAGCTCCTGCAGATGGAAGACAACCTGAAGCAGCGCGTGGTGGGTCAAGACGACGCGCTGGTTGCGGTAGCGAATGCCGTTCGCAGGTCCCGCGCGGGTCTAGGCGATGACCGCCGTCCGATCGGTTCGTTCCTGTTCCTCGGACCGACGGGTGTCGGCAAGACGGAAACCGCGCGCGCACTGGCGGAGTTCCTGTTCGACGACGAGCGGGCGATGATCCGCATCGACATGAGCGAGTATATGGAGCGGCATGCCGTCAGCCGGCTGATCGGCGCGCCGCCCGGCTACGTCGGCTACGAAGAGGGCGGCCAGCTCACCGAGCCGGTGCGCCGGCGTCCGTACAGCGTGATCCTGTTCGACGAGATCGAGAAGGCGCACCCGGACGTGTTCAACACGCTGCTCCAGCTGCTCGACGACGGCCGGCTCACCGACGGGCAGGGTCGGACGGTCGATTTCAAGAACACGGTTGTCATCCTCACCAGCAACATCGGTACGGCCGAGATCGCGCAGATCGAGGAACGCCGGGACCTGGACGACGACCAGAAGCTCGAGCAGGCGCAGAACACCGCGATGGCTGCGCTGCGCCAGCACTTCCGCCCCGAGTTCATCAACCGGCTCGACGAGATCGTCGTGTTCCGCCGGCTTGGCCGCGAGCAGATCCGCAGCATCGTCGACATCCAGCTCGGCTACCTGGTCGAGCGGCTCGCCCAGCGCGAGCTGTCGCTCGAGATCACCGACGCGGCCAAGGACTTCCTGGCCGAGGTGGGCTGGGATCCGCAGTTCGGCGCCCGCCCGCTCAAGCGCGCCATACAGAAGCACCTGGAGGACGGGCTGGCGCGCCATGTGATCGCCGGCGAGTTCACGCCCGGCGACACCATCATGGTGGACCGCGCTCCGGACGGCGAGCTCCGCTTCGAGCGGCGCGAGCCGAAGCCGGAGGAGGCCGGGCAGCCCGAGCCGCCGCAGCCCCAGGCACACGCCTAGGGTCAGGCCGTCAGTTTCGTCTGCGCTAGCACGCTGTACTCGCTGCCGGTGGGCTTGAGCACCGAGCGGTACAGGCGGAGTTCGTCGAAGCAGAGCTCGATCGGCTCGAAGCGGGCCGCTTCGATCAGATCGCTGGCGTCCCCTGGACGCTTGATGCGGGCCAGCGTGACGTGGGCGCGGAAGTCGCGCGTCTCGCGCGGCACGCCGATTTCCTCGGCCACCAGCTCGAGGCGCTCGGCAAGCGCCCCGATGATCCCGCCCTCGTCCGCCACGTGCGCGACCAGCACGCGCGCGCGCCGCACGCTGCCGAATGCGCCCAGCTCGTCGATGCGCGTCGGGACGGCCGGCGTGCTCGCGCCGAGCTGCTCTACGGCAGAGGCGAGCGCGGCGACGTGCTCTTCGTCGATCGACCCCAGAAACTTCAACGTGACGTGCAGCTGCTCTCGCGTCGTCCAGCGCGGAGAAAGCCGCGAGCGCTCCGCGCGGCGTTTCATTCGCGCCTGCACGTCGGACAGCGTTGTTATCGCCGCCTCCGGCACCGGCAGCGCGAAGAACGTCCGGATCTGCCCGCTCACTTTCGATGTCCGTGCAGGAGCACACTGCGTGCCAGCGCCAGCCCGGCGAACGCACTGATGCGCTGCACCTGGGCGCGCGAGCCCGGCCACACCATCTGCCGATCCGTCGTTCCGTCGGCCGTCGCGATGGCGTAGTGCACGAGCCCGACGGGCTTTTCGGCCGTGCCGCCCGTGGGCCCGGCGACACCTGTCAGCGAAAGCGCGATCTCCACGTCGAGCACGCGCCGCGCGCCTTCGGCCATGGCGCGCGCGACTTCGCTGCTGACCGCGCCTTTCGACGCGATGAGCTCCGCCGGGACGCCCAACACTCCGCTTTTGACGCTGTTGGCGTAGCTGACGACGCCGCCGGCGAAATACGCGCTCGATCCCGAACGCTCCGTGAGCAGCGCAGCCACCTGCCCGCCGGTGCAAGATTCGGCGAGTCCCAGCATCATCTTCCGTTCGACCAGCAGCGAGCCCAGCGTTTCGGAGAACGTCACGTCACCTTCCGCGTAGACCGTGTCCGGTCCGAGGCGAGCGCGAACCTCGTCGGCCGCTCCCCGGGCGCGACGTTCAGCCTCCTCGCGGGTGGCAGCGCGAGCGAGCAGCTTCACTTCGATTTCCGGAAAGTGTGCGCGATAGCCGATGACGACGTTGTGCTCGTCCTCGATGCCGGCAAGCTTGTCGTTCACGCCGGACTCGGTCATGCCGAAGGTCTTGAGCCGCACCTGGTGGAGCCGCTCTCCCACGAGCGGTTCGATCTCCGGTGTGACCAGCTCGCCGAACATGGTCTTCATCTCCCGCGGTACTCCGGGCAGGAAGAAAGCACGAGCGGCGGGAAGCTGGATGGCAAAGCCCGGCGCGGTGCCCTTGCGGTTCGGCAGCACCGTTGCGCCACGTGGAAAGTCGGCCTGCTTCTCGTTGCTCGCGGCCATGCTGCGCCCGAAGCGTTCCATGCGCTTCTTGATGGCAGCCAGCGACTCCGCATCGCGCTCCAGCGGAACGCCGAGCACCACGGCAGCGCACTCGCTCGTGATGTCGTCGGTGGTCGGACCGAGTCCGCCGGTCGAGACGATCACCTCGTGCTCGCGCCCCATGCGTTCAAGCACGGACTGGATGCGCGCGCGGTCGTCGTCGACGCACTCGACCTCGGTCACCTCGAAGCCGAGCGCCGTCAGCGACTCGCTCAGCCAGGTGGCGTTCGTGTTGACGATTTCGCCCCGTGTGAGCTCTGTTCCGATGCACAGCACAGCTGCCGACATGACGGGCATCCTAGCGCGGACAATCGACATGTTCCCGCGACGTTGGAGGACGGGTCTGGACAGATTGCTGGTGCTGTACGTCTGCCGCGTCTCGCGCCCCTCCGGTCGATCGGATAACGATCCGGAGGTGCAGTTCCTTCGTGTTTCCGGCGTGCTGGCGATCGCCGCCCTGCTGGCTGCCTGCGGCAACAGCTTGAGCGGCGCGGGGGCCAGCGCCGGCTCGGGGGGAGCGGGCGCGACGACGGGCAGCGGCGGCAGTGGCGCAACGACGGGCAGCGGGGGAGCGCCGGCAGGCAGCTGCACGGATCCGGCCAGCGAAACCGGCGACGGCACCTACTACGCCGCCGACGGCAGCGGGAACTGCAGCTTCGACCCCAGCCCGAACGACCTGATGGTCGCCGCGATGAACGACTCCGACTACGCGGGCTCGGCGGTCTGCGGCGAGTGCGTACACGTCTCGGGTCCCAGCGGCGAAGTCACGGTGCGCATCGTCGACCGCTGCCCCGGGTGCAAGCACGGCGATCTGGACCTCAGCCCGTCCGCTTTCGCGCAGATCGCCGATCCGAAGCTGGGGCGGGTCTCGATCAGCTGGACCCCGGTTGCCTGCGATGTCCAGGGACCCATCCGCTACCGCTTCAAGGAAGGTTCGAACCAGTGGTGGACCGCGGTGCAGGTGAGGAACCACCGCTATGCCATCGCGAAGTTCGAGTACCAGAAGGCCGGCAAGTGGGTGGCCGTTCCGCGCGAGAGCTACAACTACTTCGTCGAGGCCTCCGGCATGGGCCCAGGCCCGTACAGCTTCCGCGTGACCGACGACAAAGGGCACGTGCTGACCGACCAGAACATCCCCTTGAAGGTCGCCGCGGAGGTTACCGGCGTTCTGCAGTTCCCGGCCTGCCCCTAGCCTAGTGCCCCACGTCGTACGCGCAGCGGAAGCCGATGTAGGGTTCCGGTTGCGCGCTGCCTTCCGCCGACCAGCTCTTCAGATCCGCGGCGACACGCGAACGGTAGGAGCCGCCACGCGCCAGGAAGCGTCCGCCGGGTTCTGCGGTCCATTCCGCGACGTTTCCCACCATGTCCAGGGCGCCTTCCGGCGTGGCGCCGCTGGGCCGGGCTCCGGCCAGCTCGGGTCCGGTGGCGTTCTTTGCGCACGGTCCGTCCACCAGACCGAAAACCACGCGTCGGCACACGAGGCCGGTCGAGCCCCAGGGATAGCGCCGACCTTTCGGTCCTTCGGCTGCGAACAGCCACTGATAGCCGGTGGGCAGGTGTCCACCGACGAAGTGACAGAAGCGCTGGGCCTCGGCCGGCGAGATGCCCGTCACGGGACGACCCGGCTCGCGCATGTCGAGAGCACGGCACGTGCCCGCGGCCACGCACGCCTGCCACTCGTGCACGGTGACCTCGGCCGCGTCGAGCTTGAACGGCGACACGCGCACCGAGCGCGGCTTGGTGTCGCCGGGCGCTTCCCAGTCGCTCGGCCCAAGGTGCAGCGTGCCGCCGGAATATTCGATGCGTCGATCGATCGCCACGCAGCCGGGATGGTCGGCGAGCTTGCTCTCGGACATGTCCGCTGCGCACCCGCTCGGCTTGCCTGTGCAGCGGCCGCCGACGAGCTTCTGCCCGATCCCGCAGCAGCGAGGCCCCATCGCTTCGAGCCCCGGCGGGCAGCGTTCCGGTTGCCGTCGCTGGCCACGCGCGAGCGTCACCACGACTACGATCGCGGCGCTGCCGACGATCAGGGCGGCGGCAGCGAGGAGGATGACGACAGGGCGCTTCATGCTCTGTTGCGGGAGGGAAACGACCCGCTAGCGTCCAAGCAGAGCGCTCCGGGCCGGCACCTGGCAAGTGCGAGACTTGCAGAGCTCATACCGGGTGCCCATGCTGGCCCTGCCGCGGACCTCGGCCGCGCTGCTCGCCGGAGGCTCAACCTAGTGGATTTCAAGGAAAAGATCGTCCTGGGCCGGACCGGCCTGCGCGTCTCGCGGCTCGGGCTCGGAGCGTCGTACCCCGCGCCGGCGGCTGCGTTCGAGGAGGCCTTCGAGCGCGGCGTCAACTACTTCTACTGGGGCAGTCGTCGCAGCGAACCGATGGGCAGCGTCATCCGGCAGCTGGCGCCGCGCCATCGCGACGAGCTGGTGCTGGTCGTGCAGAGCTACGCGCGCGTGGGTTTCCTGGTGAAGCTGTCGATCGAGCGCGCGCTGAAGAAGCTCGGGGTCGATCACATCGATGTCCTGCTGCTTGGTTGGTACAACGGTGCGCCGGGTCGCGGCATCATCGATGCCGCGATGGAGCTCCGCGAGCAGGGCCGCATCCGGCACGTCGCGCTGTCGGGCCACAACCGCAAGCTCTTCCCCACGTTGCTCGACGACGAGCGCTACGGAGCCTGGCATGTCCGCTACAACGCCGTGCACCGAGGCGCCGAGCGCGAGGTGTTCCCAGCGCTCGACGGCCGCCCTGTCGACAAGCGGCCCGGCGTGATCACGTTCACGACCACGCGCTGGGGTCACCTGTGCGATCCCCGCCGCACCGCGCAGGGCGAGCGCACGCCCACCGGCACGGACTGCTATCGCTTTGCGCTTTCCAACCCGCACGTCGACCTGGCGCTGTCCGGTCCAGCTAACGCCGAGCAGATGCAGCAGGCGCTTGCCGCTCTCGAGCTCGGACCGATGAACGACGAGGAGCTCGCCTGGATGCGGCGCGTGGGCGATCACATCTACGGGCGCGACCGCACTTCGGGCGTGCGCGACGGCGTCTAGCCGGATTTTGCGGCTCTGGCCGCGTCAGCGCTCGGCCAGGACGTGGAACTCGAGCGCGCCGAGCTGATCGAGCTCGACCCGCACGTTGTTGGCGTCGGACAGCGGGCCCACGCCGTGCGGCGTACCGGTTGCGATCAGATCGCCCGGCTCCAGCGTCATCGCCGCGCTGATGTACGAGACCAGCGTGGCCACGTCGAAGACCATGTCGCGCGTGTTGCCTTCCTGTCGCCGCTCGCCGTCCACGGACAGCCGGACTCCAAGCGCGGCAGCGTCGACGCCGTCCACCACCCAGGGCCCCACCGGGCAGAAGGTGTCGAAGCCTTTCGCGCGGGTCCACTGTCCGTCTTTCTTCTGCAGATCGCGCGCGGTCACGTCGCACACCGGCACGTAGCCGAACACGTGCAGAAGCGCGTCGGCGCGATCCACCCGCCGGCAACGGCGACCGATCACCACGCCCAGCTCGGCCTCGTAGTCCACGCGCTCGCTCTCCGGCGGCAGCAGCACCGTGCCGCCCGGGCCCAGCACCGAAGACGGGGCCTTGAGGAACAGCAGCGGCTCGCGCGGCACCTCGTTGTCGAGCTCGGCGGCGTGCGCGCGGTAGTTGCGGCCGACGCCGATGATCTTGCTGGGCTCGACCGGCGCGAGCAACTCCGGGCGGTCGAGCTCGTTGCCGGTCGGGTTTCCACCGAGCCATGGCGCAGCGGACAGCAACACGGCCCGGCTGTCTTCGATGCGGGCGTAGGCGGCGGAGCCGTCCGGCGTGCGGACGCGAGCGAAGCGCATGTCCGGCGTGTAGATCAACGCCCCGGGCTCCGCCACGCTCTCGTCTTCCGCGGCGGCGAACAGCGCCGAGCCACTCGCTGCTCCCAGTCCGATGGGCGACCGCCGCGTCCCGCTGTTGTGTCATGCTGTGCCACCAGTGCGGCTCGATCCGCTTCCAGATGCGCCAAGGGTGCTGGCACAGCCCTTGCTGGACAGTCGCCCATGCGAACACTCATTGCGCTGGGTCTTATGGGGATTCTCGCTTCGGGCTGTGGTGGCTCGGTGGCCTTTTCGGGCACAGGTGGCACAGGCGGCACGGGCGGCACAGGGGCAAGCGGCGGCTGGGGCGGGTCGGGTGGATCCGGCGGCAACTCCGCTATTACCGGCTCGCATGACCTCGAGCTCGACAACATCCAGGTGCCCTCCAGCTCGAACACGTACGGCATGTCGTCGCCTTCCGAGGGAGCGGCCGTCCGCATCGACATCCGCCAGACGAGCTCGGGCTACGAAGCCGTCGCCACGCCGCGCTGGGGCGACCCCGCGGCGCTGACCGTCGCCGTCAGCTCCAAGGCCGTCACGCTCACCGGCAGCGTGAAGATCCGGGGCAGCAGCGGAGCCGACGACGAGTGGACGAAGCTGGTGCTGCAGCGTGACGCGCACGGAGCGCTGAACGGATCCGTGTCGGCCGTCGGCAAGGAGAACGTGTTCATGGGCGATGTGGGCGACATGTTCGACATCACGGGCGGCGGCAGCATCGGACCGGATGCGACGGCGCCGGAGATGAAGAGCAAGCCCGTCTCGAGTCACGGCCCCGCGGACATGCTGTTGCCGTGGGATCCCATCCAGTTGAGCGTCGCCGAGGGCGTGGACCAGGGCGCACTCGAGTCGCACCTGTCGATCTCGCCGGCGCTCGCCGCGGGATCGGGTGGCGGCGGCACGGCGAATGGTCCGTCGGGCGGCCCCGCGTTTCCGGCTGCGAATTGGCAGCTCTCGCCGTCTGCGCAGGACAAGACTGGTTGGGTGGGAGCCACGCGGGCGACCGCGCGCATCACCGACTGGTCGATGGACGGCGCTTCATTCGCGCTCATGGTCGACGCTGGCGTGAAGGATCACGCCGGCCACGCCGCCAAGGCGTACAGCGCCATGTTCAACTGGCTTGCGCTGGGCCAGCCGCACGCGTCCTTCGACTTCGCGTCGCCGACGGCTGCTTCCTGGGGCAAGGTGCTGTTCCAGCAGCCCTGCCCGCCAGGAGCCATGTGCACCACGCAGTACAACTGCGAGAGCGGCTCCTGCGCCGTGCTGGGCCCCTACGACAACAGCGTGTGCGGTGCCGATCGCACCGGCATTGCAGGACGACTCGAGCCCGGCGCACAGCTGGTGGTGCGCTACCGCGTGCTGGTCGGCGCGGACTACCCGGGCGCGTCGGGTCCGCCCAGCTGGGGCGGCACGCCGTTCTCCGTGGATGTGGCCTCGCCGGGCAAGGCAGCGACGTACCACAGCGTGCAGGTCGACAGCGGCGACTACAAGGCGCTGCCCAACCCCATCGGCAGCCTGATGTGGACCACCGACGAGAAGACCCTCACGCTGCCTGCGAGCAGCGCGTCCGAGGTCGGCTTTGCGATCTTTGCCGGCCTCGGTCCGGGCGACTGCGGCGGCGGAGGCGGCCCCGCGCCCGCCCCGGTCCCGACCGCGGTGATCGTCGACTCGGTTTCTACGCAGTAGGGACGCATTGTCGCCGGCAGCTCCGCGACGGCCTATGATGGAGGCATGCGCTGGTTCGTTGCAGGCGCGGCTGTGGCAGTGCTCGGGCTGGTCGCTTCCAGGGCGGCGGCAGAGGCGTCGAGCGCGCCGGCGTCTGCCGTGGATCATGGCGCGGCCGGTGCTGCGTCACCCCGTCCGCTCGAGCTGCTGGCCGGCGGTCACTTCATGTTCGCATTCGGCACCGTGTGCCGCCGCGACGCGGACGTGATGGGCTGCACGAACCCCGCGTTCACCGGCGCCCAGCTCGCTCCGGCGTGGCGCTTGTCTCCGCACTGGTCGCTCGGCGCCATGGCCGCCTTCGACTGGTCGGGCGAGAACGACGGCGCGAAGCACACCATGTGGCAGGGCCTGGCCCAGGCCCGCTGGCGACCCTGGGGCGAGGGCACGGTCGAGCCCTGGCTGGGCGTGTCCAGCGGCGTGATGGCTGCGACCGACACGCTCGATCAGCCGCCGCTGACGGGCGACCGCTCGGTGACGCAGTACGCGCCCGCCGAGGGCGTGGGTCTTGGAACGGACTTCGATTTCGGTCTTGTCTCGCTCGGGCTGGAGACGCGCGGGCTGTTCACCGCGTTCGGAAACGCGCCGTCGCTCGGCAACGGAACTGCGCGCGGCTACGGCGACAACGTCTGGCTCTGGTTCGGCGTCTCGCTCACGTTCCGTCCGGACATGTCCGGGCCCGAGCTGACCGCGACGCGCAGCGCTCCGCGACGTTTCTAGGTCGCGGAGGGGGTCCGCTCCGCGCTGCCGCTCTGCTGCGCCGCGGCTGCCAGGACCCTCCAGGAAAATCGCTACTGGGCCTGCATCATCTCGGCCAGGCGCTGCTCGCTGATGACCTCGGTGCCGAACTTCTTCGCGGTGTCGAGCTTGCTCTTGCCGACCTTCTCGCCGGCGACGAGATACGTCGTGCCCTTCTTGACCTTGTCGTGAACCTCGCCGCCGTGGGCGCGGATGTCGGCGTGCACGTCGTCGCGCTTGCGGCTGAGCACGCCGGTCACGCAGAACGACATGCCGGACAACGCGCCGCCCGGGGCGACCTCCTGCTTCGGCATCGGACGCGACACGCCGTGCTCGCGCAGCTTTTCGAGCAGCGTGCGTTCGGTCTCGTCGAACAGGAACGTCTTCACGCTCTCGACCATGCGCGGCCCGAAACCGGAGATGCTGTCGACGCGCTCTACCGCTTGCTCCTCGCTCCAGCCGAGCATTTCTTCGAGCGAGCCGGCGACCTCGGCCAGCTGGCGCGAGGCGACCTGGCCCACCTCCTCGATGCCGAGCCCGGTGAGCAGTCGATCGAAGGTCTGGTTCCGCGACTCCGCAATCGAGGTGACCACGTTCTCGGCGCTCTTCTTGCCCATGCGCTCGAGGCCTTGCAGCTGTTCCGCCGTCAGGTCGTAGAGGTCGGCGACGTCGCGCACCAGCTGCTTGTCGACGAGCTGCTCGATCAGCACTTCGCCCAGGCCGTCGATGTCCATGGCAAAGCGCCGCGCGTAGTGGAAGATGGCGCCCTTGACCACCGCGGGGCAGCGCGGGTTCGGGCAGCGGATGGCGACTTCTTCTTCACGCTGCTCCACCGCGGTGCCGCACACCGGGCAGTGTTTCGGCATGTGGAAACGCTTTTCGCTGCCGCTGCGCGCGTCGGTGGCGACGCCGACGACCTGCGGGATGATCTCGCCCGCCTTCTCGATCGTGACCAGGTCGCCGATGCGCACGTCCAGGTTCTGCACGATCTCGGCGTTGTGCAGCGACGCACGCGACACGGTCGTGCCGGCGAGCTGCACCGGATCGAGGATCGCAACGGGCGTGAGCGCGCCGGTGCGCCCGACCTGTACGACGATTTCGAGCAGGCGCGTCTGGGCCTGCTCGGCGCTGAACTTGTAGGCGATGGCCCAACGCGGGAACTTCGCCGTCGCGCCCAGGATGTCCTGCTGCGAGAACGAGTTGACCTTGATGACCGCGCCGTCGATTTCATACGGATAGTCGCCGCGCAGCCGGCCGATGTCCTCGATGGCCTGGTGCACTTCGTCGAGCGAGCGGCACACGCGGTGCTTGCCGTGGGTCGGCAGGTGGAGCTTCCGGGCCAGATCCAGCGCCTCGGCGTGCGTTTGGCAGATCTCCGGACCCTCCACGACCTGCCAGAGCAGCGCGCGCAGCCGGCGCTTGGCCACGATGCGCGGGTCGAGCATGCGCAGGCTGCCGGCTGCGGCATTGCGCGGGTTGGCGAAGGGCTGCTCGCCGGCTTCTTCCCGCTCCTTGTTGATGGCTTCCAGATCGCGGCGGTAGATGACGACCTCGGCGCGCAGCGTGAGCGGTCCCTTGTGATCGACGCGCATCGGCAGACCGCGGATGGTGCGCAGGTTCTCGGTGATCTCCTCGCCGGTCCTGCCGTCGCCGCGCGTGGAGCCCTGCACGTAGCGGCCGTCGCGGTACAAGACCTCGATGCTTGCGCCGTCGAGCTTGGGCTCGACGCAGAACTCGACCTCTGCGCCTTCCGGCAGCCCATCGCGAACGCGCCGCGCGAACTCGCCCAGCTCGTCCTCGGAGTACGTGTTGTCGAGCGACATCATCGGCACGACGTGCTCGACGCTCTTGAGCTCCGAGCGCGGCTCCGCGCCCACGCGGCGCGTGGGTGAATCCGGCGTGGCGAGCTCCGGGTAACTCGCTTCCAGCTCGACCAGCTCGCGGTACAGCTTGTCGTACTCGCGGTCGCTGACCGTCGGATCGTCGAGCACGTAGTAGCGGTAGTCGTGCGCGCGGATCTCCTCCATCAGCTCCGCGTGCCGCTTCTGCTTGTCCTTCGGGGCGCCCACGCCCGAGGTCTTCCCCGGAGCGTGCGGCGCGTCAATCGAGCTGGAGAGCTTTGGCGAGCTCCTCCAGTCCGACGGCGAGCGACTCGATTTCGCTCGTCCAGCTCATACGGAAAGCGCTCGGATCGCCGAAGAAAGCGCCCGGCGAGACGATCACGCCGCGCTCGGCGATGCCCTGCTCGATCAGCGGCAGGAGGTCGCGCCCGCGCTTGTCGCGGAGCCAGCCGTACAGGCTCGCCGGATGCGGCGCGTGCCACTCGAGCGCGTTGGAGTGGCGCTCGACGAAACGCTCGACCAGTGCGCGCTTACCGGTCTGCATCTGCTCGCGGCGCGCGACCAGCGCGTCGATGCTGTGCAGGGCGAGCTCGCCCCACGCCCACGAACCGGGCGGCGCAGTGCCGCAGATGTGCTGCTCGATGCGGCGCGCTTCGCGCGCTTCCGGCTCCGGCATCAAGAGCCAGCCCGCGCGCGCCCAGGGCACGCCCCAGCACTTGGTCGTGCTCGAGCAGGTCACGATGTTGGGCGCGATGCGCCGCGCGGTGTGCGCGGGCTGGGCCAGCTCCAGGTAGGCCTCGTCCACGAACAGTCCGACTCCGCGCGGCGCCAGCGCGTGGGCCAGCGAGCGCAGCGTGGCGTCGCTGATCAGCGCCGCGGTCGGGTTGTGCGGGTTGGTGAGGGCGACCAGCCGCGTGTCCGGCTCCAGGGCCGCCAGCACGCGCTCGGGGTCCACGGCGTAGCCGTCGTCCGCCGGGCGCTCGAAGCGATCCACGCCGATGCCCAGCGCCTCGGGCACCCGCCACATCGGCTCGTACCCCGGGGCTTCCACCAACACGCGGCCGCCGCGGCCGACCAGCGTCGCGAAAGCCGTGAACAAGGCGCCCGAGCCCCCGAGGCAAGGAACGACGCTGCCCGGCGGCACCTGGTAGCGCGCAGCCACGGCCTCGGCGAAGCGTCCCCGGACCGAGTAGTCGTCCACCGACGCCGCGCCCAGCTCCGCCGCCCGGATCGGGCTGAGGCCGCTGGAAGCCAGGTCGTAACGCACCTGGCCAAACCAGCGCTGGGCAAAATCGAGGTAGCTTATGGGCGGGAACACCCTGGAACGATAGCCGACGCCTGAGGCTCGTTGCACGGTCCGCTGCTCTGCTATGTTCCGCGCCGGGCCCGACCGGCCCTCCCATCGATCCAGAAGGACGTGACCACTCCCTCGACCGAGCAGACGGCGTTTGCCGCCCCCGCCGACGGTGACGACACCGACGAGCCGGCCTCCGGCAACAGCGGTTCCGGGTCCGGCGGCCCCGATTGCGATGGCGCTCACCTCTCCGAGCGGCCGGTCGTCGAGGCTGCGCCTACCGAGCCGCGCAGCGAGGGACCGCTGTCGTGGCGCATCCTCGGAGCCATCAAGACCATCCGCCCGCACCAGTGGGTGAAGAACGTCTTCGTCCTCGCGCCGGTGGTGTTCGCCAAGGAGATCTTCGATCCGCTGCTGTTGATGCGCGCGATCGGCGCCTTCGGCGTCTTCTGTCTGCTCGCCGGCGCCGTGTACACGATCAACGACCTGGCCGACGTGCAGGCCGACCGCGAGCACCCGGTCAAGCGCTTCCGCCCGATCGCTTCCGGTCGCGTGCCGGTGCCGGCCGCGCGCTGGCTCGCCGTCGGGCTCATCACGCTGGCGCTGGCCGGCGCAGCGTACGGGCCGCCGCAGTTCCTCGCCGTGGCGCTCGCGTACTTTTTGATGAACCTGGCCTACTCGTTCAAGCTCAAGCACGTCGCCTACATCGACGTGAGCATCATCTCGGCCGGCTTCGTGCTGCGCGTGATGGGGGGCGGCTACGGAACCCACATCCAGGTCTCGGACTACCTGCTCGTGTGCACGGCGCTGCTCGCGCTGTTCCTCGGCTTCGGCAAGCGGCGCCACGAGCTCGCGCTCGCCAAGGCCGGGTTCGGCAAGACGCGCGCGGCGCTCGAGTCGTACACCCAGCGCGGCATCGACACCGCGCTCATCGTGACGGCCATCGCGACCATCGCGACCTACCTCGTCTACACCCTCGACCCGCGCACCCGCGCCTTCTTCCACTCCGACTGGCTGTTCGTCAGCACCGGCTTCGTCGTGCTCGGCGTGCTGCGCTTCCTGCACCTGGTGCGCGCCCGCCCGAAGGCCGAGAGCCCGACCCAGGAGATGCTCAAGGACGGTCCGTTTGTCGGCATCGTGCTCGGCTGGGTCATCCTCGTGATGTGGATGGTCTACAACCTCAGGCCGGGCTGATGCGGTCGCTCGTTCTGTGAGGCGGTATGGCCAGCGTTGAAGCGGGCGCGCCGGACGCCAGGTCCATCGTCAAGGGCGGCAGCGGGCCCTGGGCGGACCTGGGCCTCACGCTGCCCATCTTCATCGCCTACCACCTCGGCGTGGTGTTCCTGCCGGTGCGCAATGCCGCCGACGTGGTGACGCGCGAGCTGGTCGATCTCGCCAACCACAGCCTCCTGGCCTACAGCGGTCTCACCGTCGCGATCGGCGCTGTCTACATCGGCGTCTTGCTGGTGCTGGGCCGCGGGCACACGCTGCGCTGGAGCCGCTTCGGCATGGTTGCGGCCGAAGGCATCGTCTACGCGATCGCCATGCGCATGGCCGCCGGCTACGTCGTGGGGCGCCTGCATCTGGGCGGCGCCGGGGTCGTGCAGAACCCCTTCACCGGTCTGGTGATGGCGCTCGGCGCCGGCTTCTACGAGGAAGTTGCGTTCCGCGTGATCCTGTTCGGGCTCGGCGCAAAGCTCCTGAAGATCCTGTTTCCCATGCCGGTGCCGTTCAAGGAAAAGCTCCTCACCATCGGCTGGGGCATCATCGCGGCCGGCCTGTTCAGCGCCTGGCACTACATCGGCCCGCTGGGCGATCCCTTCCAGCTCCAGTCGTTCGTGTTCCGCTGGGTGTGCGGTCTCGCCTTCGTCGTCATCTACAGCTTCCGCGGCTTCGCCCCGGCCGTCTGGACACACGCGCTGTACGACATCTGGGTGATGGTGCTCTGAGCTACTTCCACGAGGCCACGACATTGTCGTAGTGCGCGGCCCAGGCCGCCGACTGCGACGAGACATACGACAAGCCGAGGTCGAGTGTGACCGCGCCCGTGCTCCACGACGAGGCGAGCGAACCGTTCGTCAGGTCGGGCTTGCCGTCAATCGTTGCCGTGCACGTTCCGGCATTGACATCCATGGAAAAGGCGACTCGCGTCCATTGGCCAAGCTTCGGCACCCACAGGAGCTTGTGGTCGAGGAAGGCCGTGCCCCCGTCGGTGGTGGTGAACGACTCCTCGAGCGCGGCGGAGGTGCCCGTCACGTAGAACGACAGCGTGTGCCGGTTGGCCTTGCCGTCGTTGAAGACGATCGCCGCGAGCACGCCTGCGGGCGGTCCGCCAGGCCGGGCATCCAGCCGCAGGTCGAACGCGTAGGTGACCTGCGAAGCGGAGTCGCTGATGACCCGGGTCATGAAGGCGAAGTCGTCGCTAGGCGAGCTGATGCCGAGCTTGGCGTAGAAGGAGTTGGGCGGGGAGACCGACACCTTGGCGTCCGCGGAGATCGAGCCGGTACCCGCGGTGTGATCGAACGAGAACTGGCTGTCGAACTTGCCGGTGTCGAAATCGGCGCAGAACCCCGGCGCGGGAGAGAGCGAAGCGCAGTAGCCAGTGGCCGCGTCGTTGCCGTCCGCGACCGCGTCGGTCACAGGTGCGTCGCCCCCGCTGTCCGCGACCGCGTCCGGGGAGGGCGCGTCGCTGTCTGCGGCGTCGGTGGCGGTCGCGTCGTTTCCGGCGTCGGTGGCGGTCGCGTCGCTTCCGGCGTCGGTGGTGGTCGCGTCGTTTCCGCCCGCATCGTTTGGCGTGCCGCTCAGGTTCGGCACACCAGGGTTGCACCGAACGAGCAGCCACGCGCTGCCGCAGATCGCCAGTGCCATGGCCCGGTACAACCGGCTCCGGACACGACTCGTCATCCTTCCAGCTTATGACACCTCGAGCGTGCCTGGCCAGCAGAGAGCGCCGGACAGCCGAGCCCGTTTCTCTCGGCCCGCCCCGTCGCTGGCCAGAATGCCTCATGCGTGTCCAGTGCGACCCTTGCTTGAGCTCTATAGCGGGAGGGAGCGATGGGTCGACAGTCGATACGAGCTCCGGAGACGCAGCTGGCAGCGTCCGCGTCCGCGTCCGACGACGAAAAGCCACACGTGCCGCGCGTCTCGTCGCCGCGCGACCTCGTGGCCTACCGCTTCGACGTGGGAAGCGACGAGTTCGCCGTGTTCGAGGTGGGGCTGCCGAAGTTGGAGGGTGCCGAACTGTTCGCTTCGCTGACTTCTGCGCGCGCGGCGGCTAGCCCTTTTCGGCGAGCACGAACCGTTCGACGTTTCCCTTCGGGCCCGCGACGCTGGAGTCGCACTCGGCCGTGATGCGCAGGCCCTCTACGACGATGGCCTCGCGGGCCCGGGCGATGGCGGCTTCGCGCACCGCGGGGTCCTTGATCACACCGCGGTGGCGACGCGCCTCGTCGCGCCCCGCCTCGAACTGCGGCTTCACCATTGCGAGCAGCCGACCGCCCGGTTCTAGCAGTCGCCCCAATGCGGGCATCAGCTTGTCGAGGCTGATGAACGACGCGTCGATCACGATCAAGTCGATCGGTTCGGGAAACTGTGCCGGCTCGAGGTGGCGCGCGTTGGTGCGATCCATCACGACCACGCGCGCGTCGCTCCGGAGCTTGTCGGCGAGCTGCCCGTGGCCGACATCGACCGCGTACACGCGCGCCGCGTCGTGCTGCAGCAGGCAGTCCGTGAAGCCACCGGTGGACGCGCCCACGTCGATGGCGACGAACCCCGTCACGTCGAGCCCGAGCTCCGACAGCGCACCTTCCAGCTTGCGCCCGCCGCGCGACACGAAGCGCTCGCCGCCGCGCACCTCCAGCGGTGCGTCTGCGGACAGCAGCGTGCCGCTCTTGTCGACGCGCTGCTCGCCGGAAAACACGCGCCCCGCGAGCAGCAGCGCCTGGGCGCGCGTGCGCGATTCGGCGAGCCCGCGCTCGACCAGCAGCAGGTCGGCCCGCTTCCTGCCGCTCATGGGATCTTCGCCTCCGGGTGCAGCGCGCGTGCCAGCACCGCGAGCCCCTCGGCGATGCGCGGCCCTGGCCTGAGCACGCGGTCGTCCCTGATCCGGATCACGTGGTGCTGCTGCACTGCCCGCAGATCCTTCCAGCCGGGAGCCTCGGCGCTCACTCCGCCGCTGCCCGTCGCGTTCATGCCGTTGGCGCGGGTTGCGTCGATGATCAGATCGGGATCGAGCGCCAGCACGCGCTCCACGCCGAGCGTCGGGAAGCGCGTGCCTTTCGTCACCACGTTCCGCGCGCCGGCGAGCCGCAGGATCTCGTCTGGAAAGCCTCCAGGTCCCGCCACCACGATGGGACGCACGTCGAACACCAGCAGCGTTCTCGGCCTGGGCAGCCCCTTCACGGCGTCGACCACCTGCTTCCGCCGCGCACGGATGCGCGCCACGACCCGCTGTCCCGCTGCCGGGTCGCCGATGCGCTTGCTCAGCCCGAGCAGCATCGCGTCGATCTGCGCCATCGATCCGGTTTTCGGGAAGTAGGTTGCGATGCCTCGCTTCCGCAGGCGATCCACGATCTGGTGGCCGCCCGGGCCCTGCGCGCCGATCACAAGATCGGGAGCGAGCCCCAGGATCGCCTCGTAGCTAGGATCGACGAAGCCGCCGACGGACGGAACCTTCTTCGCCGCGGGTGGGTAGTCGTCGTAGCGCGAGCGGCCGACCAGCAGCTTGCCGGCACCCAGGGCGAATATCGCTTCGGTGGTGCTGGGCGACAGCGAGACCACGCGTTGTACGCTGGCGGACTTGTCGTGCCGGGAGTGGCGGCTGCAGCCGCCCAGCGCGCACGCCATCGCCGCCAGTGCGAGAGCGAGCAGAGCCCGGAAGCTGCGGAGCATCACGACGGGACGCTTAGCATCCCCCGGCCCCAGCCGTGCCGCGCGGCCAGGGGAGATATTCGTTGGGCAGGGCGTAGGAGACCCCGGTGCGGGCATACGCAAGCCAGGAGAAGATGATAACGCGCCGCGTCACGTGTAGGTTGACCTTGCAGGCGGAGTTGCGTCAGCATGCGCCGTCGAAGGCGGAATATTCCGTCCGAGTGGCTTGGGGCCCGTTGACAGAGGTTGCTTGGTTGCCGGGGCTCCCGCGATGCGTCGTAGATGTCGTTGATTGGAGGAGGCGATGAAGAAATCGATGAAACTCAGCGTGGCGGCGTCCGCCGCAGTCGTGTGCGTGATGACGGCCGGATTGGCGTCGGCACAAGAAGCGAGTGGCAGTGCGAGCGCGTCGGGACAGGCAGGTATGGCTCTGCCCAGCGCGGCTCCGCAGGCTGCTGCTGCAACCACCGGTGACTCCGACCACGACCAGATGGTGGGCAGGATCGCGGTGGGCTACATGGGCCGCCACACCATCCCGCTGTGGCCCGCGGTCGGTGCGACCAACAACATCGCGTCTCTCGACGCGCCCGAGGTCGGCGTTCGCTACTGGATCGACCAGATGATCGGCATCGATGTCGGGGTCGGCCTGGGGATGCAGGGCGGAAGCACGACTGTCGATCCGCCTGGCCAGAGCGTCGACGACCAGGGTGGAACGGCCTTCCTGATCCACGGCGGCGTGCCGCTGTCGCTGGCTTCGGCCGGCCACTTCAGCTTCGAGATCATCCCGGAGCTGAACGTCGGTTTCGGTAGCTCGTCCTGGAAGGCTCCCGGCAACCCGCCCGGACAGGCCGACCACGACTACAGCAGCTTCCTGTTCGACATCGGCGCCCGCGCCGGCGCCGAAATCCACTTCGGTTTCATGGGCATCCCGCAGCTTTCGCTGCAGGGCAGCGTCGGGCTGCTCTACCAGATGCAGAGCGTCAAGGACGACCAGAAGCCGTTCGGCGGCGTCGGCGAAATCAAGACGTCGCACTCGACGTGGCGCTTCGCGACGACGGTGAACGATAACCCCTGGAACATCTTCACGAGCAACGTCGCCGCTCTCTATTACTTCTGATACACTCGAAGCTCGGGCTTTTCCGGGGTGCGGAGCCTCCGTGCCCCGGAAAGCTGGTTCTTCGGCGATGGGAGTGCGCCATGAGAATACGTAGCTTTGCGATGTTCGGGGTGGCAGCGGCGCTGGCGGTCGCTTGCGGCGGCGCCGGGTCGGGTTCGGTCGGGTCGTTTGCCGGTACCGGCACGCCGGGTTCGGGCACGCAGCCTCCAAATTCCAGCGGCTCGCCGACGAGCTCCACCGACGTGCCCACCAACCCCAACCAACCGTCGAACACGTCGAGCACTCCGGGTGGGAGCCTGTGCGAGAAGGCTTGCCCCGTGCTCTCCAAGTACCCGTGTTTCGCGACGTCGACTTGCGCGTCCACTGGTGCGGGAGGGGCCGGGCCGGGTGGAGGCTCCACCAACTGCACCACCACGCCGATCACGGCGGACAACTGCTTGAGCCAGTGTGAGGCGGGGCTTGCGAACCTGTCCGCCTCCGAGCTCGAGTGCGCCAAGGTCTCGATAACCCTTTACGAGTGCGCGGACGCGCTCGGGGCTATCAGTTGTCCGGCCGACGGTGGCGACGCCAAGATCGCCGACTCCGCGGCCCAGGCCTGCTCCACGCAGCTGGCTGCGGTCCAGCAGTACTGCAACGACAACACCGTCGGCAACGGTGGCACCTGCACGATGAACGGCGATCAGTGTGCCGGCTGCACGGATCAGTGCAGCGCCTGCACCTGCGTGAACAACGGCGACTCGGCCAACTGCCCGTCGTGCGCCGGCTGACGGACTGACGGCCGCCGCCGGCGGCCGCCTTGCCCGCCACCCCCGAGCGCGCTGGAACGCCGCGCGCAGCGCCCGGTCCGCCGCGTGCAGTGCGGCGGGCTGTGCGCATCGATCCGGCGCTGGTGGTCGCCTCCGCTCTGCTGGGCGGGGCAGTGTGCGCCGTGGCGCCGCTGCCGGCCGTTGTGGCCGTGGCGGGCGTCGCGTTGCTGCTCCGCCGTCGGCTGTCCGGCGTCGTGCTGCTCGTCGCGCTGGCGGCCTTCGGCGCCGGCGCGTGGCGGGCCGTGCGCGCCGTGTCGCGCTTCGAAGCGCGCCGCGTCGAGGTGCGCGACGAGCTCGGCCCGCCAGCGCGCTGCGCCGGCCGCGGCACGATAGCGACCTCCCCGGTCTGGGCGCACGACGCCATCGGCTACCTGGCGGACCTCGACTCGCTCGATTGCGAAGGGCGGAGAATCGCCGGGCCGGTGCGTGTGCGGCTGTACGGTGGGCCGCAGGATCTCGGGCGCGGCGACGAGGTCGAGATCATCGCGCAGCTCGCGCCAGTGCGGCTGTTCCACGACCAGGGCCTGCCCGACCCCACGCCGCGCGCGGCGCGCCAGGGCTCGCTGCTCAGCGGCATGGTGCTCTCGCTCAGCGTGCTCGCGCGTGGCAGCGGTCTGCGTCGTTGGATCGACACAGCGCGCGCCCACGCCCGCCGTCGCATCGACGCCACCTTCGCCCCGGCCGCCGCGCCCATGGCCCGCGCGCTGGTGCTTGGCGAAAACGATCTCGACCCGAGCGACAGCGAAGCGTTCAAGAAGAGCGGGCTGGCACACATGCTCGCCGTGAGCGGCACGCACCTGGTGTTCGCGGTGGTGGCACTGGTTCTGGCACTCGGCTTCGTGCTGTTGCGGTTCGAGCGCTTGGCTGCGCGCTTCGAGGTCGCGCGGCTGGCCGCCGTGGCAGGTGCGGTGCTGGCGCTCGTGTACGCGGACTTCGCCGGCGGCAGCGGCTCGGCCTGGCGCGCGGCGTGGATGCTCGCGGCGGCCTTCACCGCGCGCGCGCTCGGCCGGCGCGCCCGCGCGGGTCGCGTGCTGGCGGCGTCGCTGCTGATCGGCGCGCTGTGCGATCCGCTGGCGGCCTTCGACATCTCCTTCCTGCTCTCGGCCGCGGCCACCACGGGGCTCATCGTGATCGGCCAGCCTCTGGCCCGGCTCTGCTCACGCCTGCGCTTGAAGCCGCTGCGCTATCTGGCGCTGAGTGCAGCGGCCACGACTTCGGCCATGCTGCCCTGCGCGCCGCTGCTCGCGCTGATCTCGCCCACGCTCACCGCCGCCGGCATTGCCGCCAACGTGGTGGCCGCGCCGTTCGGTGAAGCTGCGGCGCTGCCGCTGTGTCTCGCCCACGCCGTGTTGTCGCCCTTCCCGGTGCTCGAGCACGGCACCGCTCTGGTCGCGTCCGGCGCGCTGCTCGTGGTCAAGCGCGTCGCCCACCTGAGCGCCGACGCGAAGTGGCTGGCTTTCCACGTCCCGCCGCCCGACAGCTGGCAGCTGTGTGCGCTCGTCGTGGGCGGTGTGGCGGTCGCGCTGGGTGGTCGCCTGCGCGGGCTCTGGGCGCTGTCCGCCGCAGCCGCGCTGCTGGTGCTGGAGCTTGCTGTCCGCCGCGCCGGCCGCCCACTGGGCGAGCTGCGGGTCACCGCGCTGGACGTCGGGCAGGGCGACTCCACGCTGGTCGATCTGCCCGACGGCCGTCTGATGCTGATCGACGGCGGCGGTTTCGTCGGTAGCCCGGTAGATCCCGGAGAGTCGGTGCTTCTGCCGCTGCTGCGTGCCCGGCGCCGCTCGCGGGTCGACATCGTCGTGCTCACGCACCCGCACCCGGACCACTTCACCGGTCTGGCGAGCGCTCTGCCCGAGCTCAAGGTCGGGCAGTTCTGGGACGACGGCCAGGGGCAGGACGAGGGTGCGGGCGCGACCTACGCGCGGCTGATCGCCGGCCTGAAGCGGCGCCACGTCCCCATCCTGCGGCCACCCGAGCTGTGCGGGCGCGTCCTGCACTTCGGCGGCGCGACGCTCAGGCCGCTCGCGCCGTGTCCCGACTACACGCCGCACATCGGCGCCAACAACAACTCCATCGTGCTGCGTATTGCCTATGGCCGCCGCGCCGTGATGCTCATGGGCGACGCCGAGGCGCCCGAGGAAGCCAAGCTGCTCGCACGACACCCCGAGCTGCACGCCGATCTGCTCAAGGTGGGCCACCACGGCAGCCGCACCTCGAGCTCGCCTGCGCTGCTCCGCGCAGTGCACCCGTCCCTCGCCACCATCAGCTGCGGAGTGCGCAATCGCTTTGGACATCCGCACGCCGTCACCCTGCAGAAGCTCGCGGCAGCCCACATTCGCGCCCTGCGCCTCGACCGCGTCGGCTCCGTTACCGTCGAGACCGACGGAAATGCGATGCGCGCCAGCGCGTTTAGCGCGCCGCACTAGCTGTGCATTGACCCCCGCTCCGCGCACCGCTACCCGCGTTCGTCATGAACGCTTCGCCTCGCGACCGGATCCGCACGCTCATCAGCTCCGAGGAGATCCAGAAACGCGTCCAGGAGCTCGGCGCCGAGATCACGCGCGACTACGACGGCCGCTCGCTGGTGCTGATCTGCGTCCTGAAGGGCAGCTTCGTGTTTGCCGCGGATCTGGCAAGGTCCATCGACCTGCCGCTGCGCATCGAGTTCCTCGGTGTGCGGAGCTACGGCGACGACACCGCGTCCAGCGGCGTCGTGCAGATCACGCAGGACCTGACCAAGCCGGTGGAGGGCGAGGACATCCTGGTCGTCGAGGACATCGTCGATACGGGTCTCACGCTGCACTACCTCACTGACCTGCTGGAGGCGCGCCACCCCGCCAGCGTCAAGGTGTGCTCGCTCCTGCACAAGCCGAGCCGCAAGAAGATGGACGTCGGCATCGACTACCTCGGCTTCACGGTGGAGGACGTGTTCGTCGTCGGCTACGGACTGGACTGGGCGCAGCGCTACCGCAACCTGCCCATGATCGGTGTCGTCGAAGACGGCTGAGCCGTCATGACCGATCGGCTCGAGCTCTACCGCCGTTACAAGGGCGCCCTCGGCGACGAGCCCCTGCCCTGCGCGATCGTCGACCTCGACGCGCTCGACCAGAACATCGACGCGCTGCTGTCGCCCGTCCGCACACACGACAAGAAGCTCCGCGTCGCCACCAAGTCGGTGCGCTGCCTGGAGCTCCTCCGGTACATCACCGAGCGCGGCGGCGACGCGATCGGCGGGCTGATGACGTTCCACGCGCGCGAGACCGCGTGGCTGTTCGACGCCGGCTATACCGACCTGCTGCTCGCCTATCCGACTCTGCAGGCTTCCGACGCCGAGCTCATCGCCGACATCAACGCGCGCGGCGGCAGCGCGGCGGTGGTCGTCGACTGCCCGCAGCACCTCGCGTTGCTCGACAAGGCCGCGCACGCGAAGCAGACCAGGATACCCATCGTCGTCGAGGTCGATGTGGCGTACCGCCCGCTCGGCTCGCGCCTGCACGTCGGCGTGCGGCGCAGCCCGCTGCGCAGCGTCGAGGACGTAAAGGTCCTGCTCCGCCGCGCCGAGCTGCTCCCCGGGCTCGAGATGCGCGGGCTGATGGCCTACGAGGCCCACATCGCCGGACTCGGCGACTCGGCGCCGGGTCAGCGGCTGTCCAACGCTGCTCTGCGCCTGATGAAAGCGCGCGCCAGAGCGCAGGTCGAGCGCACGCGGCAGGAGCTCGCCGAGGCGATCCGCCCCGCCCTCTTCAATGGCGGCGGCAGCGGCAGCCTCGACTGGTGCACCGCCGAGAGCGCACTCACCGAAGTCACTGCAGGCTCCGGCTTTCTGTGCAGCCACCTGTTCGACAACTACCGCTCGCTCGCGCTCGAGCCCGCAGCGTACTTCGCGCTATCGGTTGTGCGGGCGCCGGCGGACGGCATCGTCACCTGCCACGGTGGCGGCCTGATCGCCTCGGGAGTGGCCGGCGCCGATCGCTTGCCCATCCCCGCGCTGCCGCCGGGCCTGGCGCTCTCGTCGCTGGAAGGCGCCGGCGAGGTGCAGACTCCGCTGTCCGTGCCGGATGGCACGGCGCTCGGCATGGGCGACATCGTGTTCTTCCGCCATGCCAAGGCCGGCGAGCTGGCAGAGCACTTCAACGAATACCTGCTGGTGCGCGGCGAGCGCGCGCTCGGCCGGGCACAGACGTATCGCGGGATGCGTCAGTGCTTTCTCGGCTGAGCGTGCTACGAGCGCGGACATGCCCCGCCCCATCGAAGTGATGATCGACGCCGCGCGCAAAGCGGCGGAGAGCCTCCGCCGGGACTTCGGCGCGCTCGCCGAGCTGCGCGTCACCGAGAAGAAGCCGTCCGACTTCGTGAGCAGCGCCGACCTGCGCTCTGAAGCCATCCTGCGCGAGGCGCTGTCGGCGGCCTATCCCGATCACGGGCTGATGCTCGAAGAGAGCGCGCCCGATGCCCAGCAGAGCAGTGGCGCGCGCTTCATCGTCGACCCGCTCGACGGCACCACGAACTTCCTGCATGGCATCCCGCACTTTGCCGTCGCGATCGCGCTCGAGGTCGACTCCGTGGTCACCGCCGGCGTCGTCTACGACGTGGCGAAGGATGAAATGTTCCACGTGGAGAGGGGGCGTGGCGCGTTCGTGAACGACGCGCCGCTGTCGGTCTCCACCCCCGGTCCGCTCGAGCGCGCCGTCGTGGCCACGGGCATCCCGCATCGCGGCCTGCGCTACCACACGCCGTACCTTGCAGCGCTCGAGCGCGTCATGCACCAGGTTGCCGGTATCCGCCGCTTTGGCTCGGCGGCGCTCGATCTGTGTTGGGTCGCGGCCGGGCGCTACGACGCCTTCTTCGAGCTCGGTCTGGCGCCCTGGGACGTTGCGGCCGGTATGCTGCTGGTGAGCGAAGCGGGCGGCAGCGTGTCCCGCGCCGATGGCAGCGCCACCGCACTCGACGCGCGCGACGTGCTGGTGAGCTGCGGCGCGTCCGTGCACGCCGAGATGATCCAGCTGCTGGAGCCCATCCACGGCGTCGCCGCTGCTCGCGGCTAGCGCGGCGTCCCGACGCCCGGAAAGAGGCGGAAGACGAGCTTCATGGGCCCAGCTGATCTGGACCCATGAAACCCGACGCTTGTAACGCTGACAGCGTACCGTCAGCAGAGGTCGCTAGAAACCGCACTCGGTCGTGCAGTTGTTCTTCGAGCAGGTCACCAGATCCTGGGCTGCCTGCCCGCCGGCTGTCGTGAACGTGTTGTTGCACGTCGTCAGGCTGTTGCCGGCGTTCTGCGCGGCGCAGGCGCAATCACCCCACGCCTTGGCGGCACCCTGGCACTGGGTGTCGGTCGCGCAGGCGACGCCCTGCGTGGTGCAGTTGGTCTGCTCGCAGGTTGCGCAGGCCTTGGTGGCGAAGGTGCAGGAGAGCCCTGCATCACCCGATGCGCCACCCGCGCCGCTGCCCGCGGTGCCACCCGCGCCGCTGCCCGCCGATGCCGCCGGTGCCGCTGCCCGCCGTGCCGCCGGTGCCGCTGCCCGCCGTGCCGCCGGTGCCGCTGCCCGCCGTGCCGCCGGTGCCGCTGCCCGCCGTGCCGCCGGTGCCGCTGCCCGCCGTGCCGCCAGTGCCGCTGCCTGCCGATCCGCCCGTGCTGCTCGAGCCGTTGCTGCTGCTGCTCGAGCTGCAGCCTGCGGCCAGACCGAGCGCCAGACCGGTCACGCCAAGAACCACCAAGAATCGTCGCATCCTCGAACTCCTTGAAAGCAAACCCCGACTGTTGTCTTCGCGAAAGAAGGTCCGGTGTGGGGGAACCGGACCTCCTTGTTATGGCTGATTGGCCACAGAATGCCAGTTACAGGCCGCACTCGGTCGCGCAGTGCTGCTTCTGGCACGTCGCGTAGGCGGTTGCCGGAGCGCCTCCAGCGGTTTCGAACGCGGTCGTGCAACTCGCGTAGGACGTGCCGGCATTCTGGTGGGTGCAGACGCACAGTGCGTAGGTGCTAATGGCGCCCGAGCACGCGGTGTCGTTCTGGCATGCGTTGGCCTCGCTGGCGCAGTTGTTCTGCGCGCAGTAGAGGCAGGCCGAAACCCCGATCTTGCAGCTGCCGCCGCTCGTCCCTCCGCTACCGCCCGCGCTGGTTCCGCCCGCGCCGCCCGCGCTGGTTCCGCCCGCGCCGCCCGCGCTGGTTCCGCCCGCGCCGCCCGCGCTGGTTCCGCCCGCGCCGCCCGTCGAGCCGCCGGTGCCGCCAGAGGCTGAACCCGCAGCACCGCCCGCCGCGCTGCCACCCGTGCCGCCCGTGCTTCCGCCGGTACCGCCTGTGCTGCCGCCGTCGCTGCCGGCCGTTCCGCCGCTGCCCCCAGTGCTGGAGTTGTTGTTGCTGCTGGAACTGCAGCCCACGCTCAGGCCAAGAGCCAGTCCGGTTACACCGAGAACCTGAAGGAAACGTCGCATCTTTCTACTCCCTGCAAGAGAACGGGCCCGAGCGCACCAATTGTCTTGCACCCTTGCTGTCGCTATGCCCCTGCTTCGGCGGGTAACAGACGCACCGGGTTTCTCGTTCCCGGGGCTGCGGTGATGGGTAGGGCGCGCCTGCTGGGGTACCTGGTTGGGTGCGCCCGATCGCCAACATCTGTAGCATAATGTCACAAAGTTGTGGCATTTCGCTACAAATTTACGTCTTTTCGGCCTTTCCTGCCGCCCGGATGCGTTCCAGGCGCTCGCGGATCGACTTCTCGAGGCCGTGCTCGGTGGGCTGGTAGAAGCGCGTGCCGACCAGCTCGTCGGGCAGGTACGTCTCGCCCGGGGCGAAGCCTTCGTCGAAGTTGTGGGCGTACTGGTAGCCCTCGCCGTAGCCAGACTCCTTCATCAGCTTCGTGGGCGCGTTGCGCAGCTTGTTCGGGACGGGCAGCGCGCCGCGCTGGGCGATCGCCTGACGCGCAGCGGTGAAGGCGCGGCCGACGCTGTTCGATTTGGGGCAGCTGGCCAGGTACAGGCAGGCGTGCGCGATGGGGTACAGGCCTTCGGGCATGCCCATGCGGCGGAAGGCGGCGTCGGCGTTGACCGCGATGCCGAGCGCGCGCGGGTCGGCGTTGCCCACGTCCTCGCTGGCGAAGATCATCAGCCGGCGCAGGATGAACAGCGGGTCGTCGCCGGCCTCGAGCATGCGCATCAGCCAGTAGATGGCGGCGTCGGGATCGGAGCCGCGCATCGATTTGATGAGCGCGCTGATGACGTTGTAGTGCTCCTCGCCGCTCTTGTCGTAGAGCAGCGTGCGCTCCTCGCTGGCGCGCTCGACCAGCGCGAGATCGAGGCGGCTCCCGTCTTCCATCAGCGAGACCGCTGTTTCCATCAGGCCCAGGGCGCGGCGGGCGTCGCCGCGGGCGGAGCGGGAGATGGCTTCGAGCGCGTCGTCGTCGGCTTCGAGCTGCTGCGCGCCGAGGCCGCGTTCGGCGTCCGTGAGCGCGCGGCGGAGCAGCGTGGCGATGTCCTCGTCGGAGAGCGCTTCGAGCCGGAACACCCTGCAGCGCGACAGCACCGCGGCGTTGACGGCAAAGGAGGGGTTTTCGGTGGTCGCGCCGATCAGCGTGACGGTGCCGTTCTCCAGGTGCGGCAAAAAGGCGTCCTGCTGGCTCTTGTTGAAGCGGTGGATCTCGTCCACGAACAGGATGGTGCTCTTGCCCTGGTAGGCGCGGCGCTCCTTGGCGGCGGCGATGATCTCGCGCAGCTCGGCGACGCCACCGAGCACGGCGCTGAAAGGCACGAACTCCGAGCGCGTGGCGTGCGAGACGACGTGGGCGAGCGTGGTCTTGCCGCTGCCGGGCGGGCCCCACAGGATCATCGAGGGCACGCGGTCGCCCTGGATCGACGAGGCGAGCAGCTTGCCGCGGCCGAGCAACGTCGATTGGCCGACGACCTCGTCGAGCGAGCGCGGGCGCATGCGGTCGGCCAGCGGCGCGGCCTGTCCGCCCAGCTTGCCCTGGCGCGCAGCGGCCGACAGAAGCGTGGGTTGATGGGGGTCTTGTCGCGCGCGGCGGGCCATGACGCTACTGCTTGCGCTCACGAGCGCCGAAAATGGCAGTGCCGACGCGCACGATGGTGGATCCGGCCATGACGGCGGGCTCGAGATCGTGGGTCATGCCCATGCTGAGCTCGGGCAGGCGTGCGGCGCCGCCGTGCGCGTCGCGCAGGCGCACGAACTCGTCGAAGAAGGGACGCGCGCCGGCAGGATCGTCGGTGTGTGGCGGGACGGTCATCAGGCCGCTGAGGGCGAGCGCGGGCTCGGCGTCGATGGCGTCGAGCACGGCGCCCAGCTCCGCCGGCGCGCAGCCGCTTTTCTGCGCCTCGCCGCCCACGTTGACTTCCACCAGGACCACGAGGCGCGGATCGCCCGCGAATCGACGCGCTTCGGGCACCGGATGATCGGCGGCGCGGCGGCCGAGCTCGCGGGCGAGCTTCGCGGAGTGGACGGTGTGCACGGCGCTGGCGTGCTGCACGACGTGGCGCGCCTTGTTGCTCTGCAGGTGGCCGATCATGTGCCAGCGGAGGTCGGGCAGGTCGGCGAGGGCTTCGGCCTTTTCTGCGAGCTCCTGCACGTAGTTCTCTCCGAAGTCGCGCTGGCCGGCGGCGTACGCTTCGCGGATGAGCTCGGGGCTCTTGGTCTTGGACGCGGCGAGCAGCCGCACCCTGGAGGGATCGCGCCCGGCTTCGGTCGCTGCGCGTGCGATGCGCTCGCGGACCTGGGCGAGTCGCTCGGCTACCGTCTGCATGCGGCGGAGCCTACTACAGGCGGCGAGGGTAGGCCGGCGCGCTGCCACGAACGAAAGCCGGCGCGGGGGACCCGCGCCGGCTCGTGGCTTCCTGTGAGGGAGGGCTAGAACGAGTAGCCGATCATGAACAGGATGCGGGGGATAACGCCGTCGAACTTGATGAGCGTGGAGCTGCCCGCCGAGTAGCTCGACTTCAGGTACATCACGCCGGCGCCGCCGCCGATGGTGAAGCCGTTGTCGAAGACGTGCTGGCCGCCGAGGTCGAGCGCCACGCCGTACGCCGTGAAGCCGGTGCTCGAGGTGTTGCCGCAGCCCTGGACCTTGCAAGAGTACGAGTCGGTAGCGTGCAGGAACACGAGCTGCGGACCGACGAAGAAGCCGTCGGCGCCCTTGCTGCCCGTGTAGAAGTGATAGCCAAGCTCGGCACCAAACGTGCTGAACGTTTCCTTCTGGAGCGTGTCCTCGACCGAGTTGTGCGAGAAATAGGGATTGAACATGATCCCGTGATGCGGCGCGGGCAGATACTCGATGTTCACGCCGAACCGGGTGAGGATGAAGCTCAGCGGGTTGAGGGTGAGGGCGAGGGGCTTGAAGTTCGTCTTCGGGGAGGCCGGGGCCGCGGCGCCGGCGCCTACGCCCTGGTCGGCATTGGCGGCGGGCTGCGCGCCGGTCGGGGCCGCGGGTGCCGGTGCGGGGGGCGGCGCGCCCACGTCCGCAGCGGGAGCGGCCATGGCGTTGCCATCAGCCTGCTGCGCGGCGGCCATGCCGGCCGTCATCGTAACGAGCGCCAGCGCGCCCGAGCCAACTGCGAACTTAACGAGGGTTTTCTTCATCGATCGAGCCCTTTCCCGGATTCGTGGGGTGTGGGGACGTAACGTATACGGGGCGGCCGACCCCAGTCTTCCCCTGCATGCAGATGTTTGCTGCGGCGGCCGTCTCGGAGCGGATGGACGTACACCCGGGTCGTTCCATGTACCGTTCTAGTGCGAATTGCCGCTTCCGGTCCAGATAGTGACTGTCGACGACCTGATTTGGTAGACGCCGGTCATCCCCGCTCCGTTGGGAACGGAATCAGGTGGTGCGGCGTGTCGGGTGGAGAACGCGCCGATAGACGTTGAGTGTGCCTTCGGCCATGCGCTCGAGGGTGAAGCGTCCGGCGCGCACGGTGCCGCGCCGGCTCAGGTCCTGTCGCCTGGATGCGCTCGAGCCGAGCTCGACGATGGCTCTGGCAATGGCGTCTGGATCCTCCGGATCCACGAGCAATGCGGCGTCGCCGGCTATCTCGGCGGTGCTGGGCTGGTTGCTGGCGATCACCGGGCAGCCTGCGGCCATGGCCTCCACCAACGGGTAGCCGAAGCCCTCGGCACGGGACACGAACAGCTGGGCTGCCGCACCGCGGTAGAGGGCGGCGAGCTCGTCATCGGGCACGTAGCCCAGCAAGAGCAGGGCGTCGGCCGCGCCGTTGGCACGCGCGGAGCGCTTCACGTCGCGGCGCTCGTTCCTGTCGAGGCGCGCCGCCCAGGCCAGCACCACATCGAGCCCAGGCGCAAGGCGTCGGGCCCGGGCGATCCCCGCCAGCATGCCTTCGTGGTTCTTGTGCCAGTCGGCGCCGCCCACGTAGAGCACGTAGTTCCGGTCGTCGAGCGCGTGGCGCGTGCGCACGGCGGCGTCGTGCTCGCCGGGCTCGGACGACCAGCGCGACAGATCGACCCCGTTGTGGACGACCGTGATGCGCTCGGAAGGCACGCCCAGCAGCGACACGAGGTCGTTGGCCGTGGTCTGGCTGACAGCGATGACGTGATCTGCCGTATGGAAGCGGCGGTGATCGAGGCGCTCCCGGCCAGCCCTGTAGCCGTCGCCCAGGGCGAGATATTTGTCGGGGAAGCGCAGCGGGACCAGATCGTGGCAGGTGACCACGCGCGGACAGGGCAGGCGCCCGAGCGGCGTGGCGTTCGGGTGCCCGCTGTGGACCAGATCAGGCTGCAAGGCCCGGGTTGCCCGGGCCAGCGCGACGCGCGTGCGGTTGGCCCAGGACTGGTGCGCGTCGCGGCGCGCCGCCTGGCTCGTGAGGCGCTCGATGGCCGCCGCGATGTCCTCGGTCACGCGGGCTTTACCCGACCAGGACAGCCGCTCCAGACCGACCACGCGCAGATCGTCGCTTCCGCGCGCGAGCGACGAGAGGCCCCGACCTAGATCCGTGACGTAGCGACCGATGCCCCGCGTGCGCGTGTCGGTCGCCAGGACGGACAGATCGAGCAAGGCGGTGGGCATTGTCGGCAGTCAGCGGGTCACTTCGCCTTGGGGTGTGGTCGTGGCCGCGGCTTGGTGTATTTCTTGGCGTGCGGCGAGGCCTGGGATGCGAGGTCCACGCCGCCTTCTGGCGGCTTGGGTATCGGCATCTTCACCTTGGGAGCGGTGTCACCCTTGTCGATCTTCACCGGCGCGTCGCGCACGGTCGTGCTCATCCCGTTGGAGGCGTGCAGCGAGCCCTCGAAGCTGTCCTTCTTGCCCTTGCGCTGTGCGACGAGCATGCCCTTGAAGGCGCCCACGTGCTGTACCACCGGTAGCAGGCGAATCCTGAGCGTCTCGCCGTCGAGCGTGCCGCTCACCAACATGTCGCCGAGCGGTCCCGAGGCCTTGCCGGTGACGTGCCGGTCCTTGTCGATGTCGAGCGACAGCTTTCCGAAGCCGTGCGCTGTGCCGCCCTCGTCCTGTTGCCACTTGATCTCGGGGCCGACCATCGGGTCCATGTACTGCTTGACCGAGGCGTAGGTGCCCGACCAGTGCCCCGGATACCAGGGAGGCGGCGGCGGTTTCTCCGCCGCGCTGGCCTGTGCGGAGGCTGAAGTCGACTGCGAAGCACTCTTCTTGTGATTGCAGCCGGCGATAGCGACCAGCGCCAGCGCGAGAACAAGCCGAGGCGATCTCATTCCGGGCTCTCCCCGGCAAGCTCGCGGATGCGCACGCCCAGCTCGCCTTCCACATTGACCAGCTCGCCGCGCGCCAGTGTGCGTCCTGCGACGCGCAGCACGACCGGTTCGCCAAGCCGGCGTCCGGTCTCGATCACGTCTCCCGGTGCGAGCTCCGCCCATTGGCGGGCGCTGAGGGTGACGGCTCCGAGCTCCACGCGCACTACGACGGGCGCATCGAGAGCCGCGTCTCCCAGAGCGTCGACCCGGGTCTCATCCGATTCGGTCATTGTCGCCTCTGCTCCCAGTGCGATCGTGTCGCCCCGTAGCACGATCCCGCCTCCGGACGGAATGGTCACACCGAAGCCGCTCTCGGCGCCAGGGGCTGCCAGCGCGCCGTAGCCTGTGCCGGCGGCGTCGATCCACCAGCCGTTTCCGGGCATCCATGCCGCGCCCGGTGACAACTGATCGAGCTCGCTCCGCGAGGCCAGCGAGCGGCCGACGACGAGACACAGCGCGACCTGTAGACGACCGAGCCGCGCCGGATCGAGCGCGGGCGGCGGCTCGCGCGTGGGCTCGGCTGGACTCCGGACCCATGCGGAAATGGCGTAGGGACGTCCGTCGACGAGCAGCGTGGCGTCCACCTGCACGCCGGCGGCCTGGCTCGGCGGGCCGCGGCGTACAAGCAACGGCACGCCGGTTCCAGCGTTGCGGGCGACCTCGAGAGCCAGTGCGGCAAGCGCTCCGGACAATGCCGGATCCAACGCCGCGTCGGGTGACGCGAGCTGCACGGGGCGACCCAGCACATGGGCCAGCGCCAGACCGGCGAGATCGCTATCGAGATGCAGGTACAGCTCGGCCGAGCCATCGCCCGGCTCCAGCCCGATGCGGACGCCTCGGGATGCCGGTGGCTGAGCCCGGGCGCGGACCCGCTGCACGACCAGCTCGGCCTCGACGGAAAGCACGCCCGACAGCGCCTGCGCGACGCGTGCGGGGTCGACCGAACGCAACACGCGACGGCGAGCCTCGGCGCCGGCGCGCAGCGATGCGCGGCTCGCGGAGTCGAGCGCGTCCCACGGATAGGGAGAGACCTGGCGCATCGGCCGGCATCGTACCTGGGCAGGCCGACGCCTCCCAGGTCCGGAAATAGGCCCGGCCCGCAGTCCGATATGTAGGGGGAGATACGTAGTGCTTTCCAGAAGATGCGTCCGGTCGAACGGCCCGTCCTACCCCAGTTGTCCACAGGTCATCCCCAGGTGTGGATAGAGCCATGATCTCCATGGGTTCCGGCCCAGGCTGGCAGCAGTTTCGAGAGTTGGCTCCGGCCGGGACCAGGGTGCGGGGGCCGATACGCTGTGGTTGGCGGCGCGCCTCGCTGCCGTGGTAGCTTTTTCGCCGGAGGTTTCCGGTTCATGCGCACTCGCTGGCTTGCCGTCCCCGTCGTTGTCTCGTTGCTGGTGCTCCCGTCCGCGGCTTCGGCCCAGGGCAAGAACGACGCGGCGAAAAAGGGTTCGTCGAACGCCCAGACCGGCGGCGATCAAGTCCGCCGTGATCCGAAGGGCATCAAGGGCATCAGCCCCTTCTGGGAAGCGGTCAACAAGGGCGATGCGGCCTACGTGGCGCGTGACTTCGACGGAGCCATCAAGGCGTATCGCGAGGCGATCACCAGCGAACCCCACAACGCCATGGGCCACTACCGCATGGGCGAAGCGCAGCTGGCCAAGGGCAACACGAAGGAAGCCGAGGCTTCGTGGGTGTCGGCGCTGAACTTCGTCGGCAACGACTACTCGCTCAAGGCGAAGATCCTGTTCGTGCTTGCCGACCTCAGGGAGCGGCAGAAGTCGTACGACGACGCCACCGACCTCTGGAACAAGTACGAGGCGCTCGCCAAGGAACAGCCCAAGACGAAAATGTTCGTCGAGTCCGCCGAGGCGCGGAAAAAGGCGATCACGACCTGGAAGAAGATGCTCACCGACTACGGCGCGGTGAAGAAGCGCATCGCGCAGCGGCTCAAGGAAGCCGACGAAAAGGCGAAGAAGAACGCCAAGTAGCTCCGAGGCCCCGCCGAGGGCGGGGCCGCGACGTCCTATTTGACGCGGACGGTGATGTTGCTCGACACCGCGTCGTCGGCGCGGCGGGCGAACTGTACGAACGCGGGGTAGGCCGAGGGCTGGATACGGCCGGCGGGGATGTCGATCACGCGGTCGAGCGTGAGGGTGCCGTTCTGGAACGAGTCCTTGACGGTCACCGTTTGATCGCCGTCCTTGATGGTGCCTGGAGCGAGCGTGCTGGTGAGCTGTGCGCCCTTGGGCAGCTGGATCGAGAGCCTGACTTCTTGATGCGTGGCCTGGCCGATGAGCAGCGGCGTCTGCCGTGCCGGAAGCGTGGCCAGCTGGCTGATGCGCGGAGCGAACGGTGGCGATATCACCAGGCTGTCGCCGCTCTGCTGCGCGAAGCCGCTCATGGTTGCCTGCATCTTGATCACGAGCGGGGCGTCGAGGTCGTCGCGGTGCTCGATGGTGTAGTGGTCGAGGCGTGCACCGCGCAGCGCGCGGCCGAGCAGGCGCGACTCGATCACGTCGTGCAGGCGCCCCTCCGGAAGCTGCGACAGCACGCTGCGCAGCGCCATCGCGTACTTGCCGTAGAAGCTCTGCGAGAGATCGATCTTCGCCGACCCGTCCTTGGCGAGCTGGGCGGTGCCTTGATAGACCACGCTGTCCTGCGTGCCGCGCGCCGGGGTCTCGAGCTTTTCCAGCTTGCTGCCACCGAGCAGGTACGCGGGGACGCCGCGCAGCTCCGCGGGCACGTAGCCAAAGGGCGCGTACTTGCTGCTGACGGTGAGCCACACGGGGCCCTTGTCGCCCTCCAGACGCAGCAGCGGGTCGGTGAACTGCCCGGCCTCGGAGATCGGCCCGACGGGTGGCGACGCCAGACGATTCTTCGCGACGGCGTACTGGACCTTGATGCCGATTGCGCGACACAGCGTCATGAAGCCGCGCCAGCGGTTGCCGTGCTTGCCGATGATGACGCGGCGGCCGTCGGACTCGTGGCCCGATTCCACGTTGGCCAGCACCCAGCGGTACAGCCGCAGGGCCTGCTCGGTGCGCGCCGTGGCGGGCACTCCCTTGGTGATGCTGCGGGCAATGCGCACGATGCGCGGATCGATCGGCGTGACCACGGCGACCGAGTCGCCCAGCTGGCGCAGCCGCTGCTTGAGGTTGATGCCCCAGCCGACCTGCACGCTGGGCAGAAACTCCGTGATCGGTGCGCTGGCCGGCTCGACCGGCGCTGCCGGGCTGAAGTCCACGCGCCAGCGATGCACGACCAACCCCGGCTTGTGCGTGAGCTTCGGAGCCGGAACGTTGCCGCGCGTCTCGACGATGAGCTTCTTGTTTTCGGGCGAGATGACCACGAACTCGCTGCGCGCGTAGGCGATGTTCTGCTCGCGGAAGAACCAGTGCGGCCCGATGTAGTGCTCGCCATGCTGTCCGTCGCCCGGCGTGCTCGTGATGTGCTCGGTCTCGATGTAGTCGCCGACCTCCAGGTGCGGGAACGTCACGGTGGGCTTTCCGGGGACGATCTCGGGCTGCAGGATGCGGCCGTCCTTCTTGATGACGCGCATGTGCAGGACGAGCCCGCTGGGCCGTCGCTGTTCGCTCAGCTTGCTGACGGCTTCTGCGCTCTGGATGCGGATGAGCTCGTGCTCCAGCAGGCGACTGGAGCCGTCGGAGTGCACCCACACTGCCGAGTAGTCGAGGATGCGTGCCGCGGTGCCTGGCATGTGCCGCCCGCTCTTCTCGTACGCATGGATGATCGGTATGGCGTCGAGCCGGTACGGGGCCAGCTCGCTCATGCCCTCCACCAGGTCGAGAGCGTCCTTGAGCGGCGCGGTGTTCGCGCCGTTCACGACGGCTTCTACCAGCGCCTTCTGCAGGGCGCCGTGCTTGCCGGCCGCGTACTCTGCATCGGCGAGGTCGAGGCGTGCGCTGCCGCTCCTGGGCTTCTGCTTGATCGCCTCCTCCAGCTTCTTGAAGGTTTCGCTGACGTTGCCCGCGCGCACCATTACGTCGTAGATGCGCTCGGCGATGTCCTTGCGTTCGGGGCGGCGCTTGGCGATGCGCTTGAGCTCGGCGAGCGCCGTCTTGTAGTCCTCGCGGCCCAGGGCGCGCGTCAGCACGATCTCGTTGTCCGGATCGAGCTTGTGGATGCGCTGGACGAGCGCGTCGGCCTTCTTCGTGTCGCCGATGGAGTCGTAGACCTCGACGCCGGTGGACAGCACGTCCACGTCGCGCGGAAAGCGCTTCACCATCAGCTTGACGGTATTGATGTACTCCGTCTGCCAGCCGAGCTGGGCGTACAGCCGTGACAGCGCGCTGAGCACGGCGGGCACCTCGGGGAACGAATCCACCAGCGCCTTGACGCGGTTCACGCCGGACGCGGCTCCGGCGCGCTGGACTTCCCACAGCGCGAGCGCCAGCTGCGGCCGCCACAGCCACGGGTCCTTGCCGACGGCGCGCTCGTGCAGCGAGCGGATCAGATCCTTGGACTGGGTCGAGTCGAAGATCGGATCATCGTCGATGAAGCTGGCCGCCATGCTGAGCGACGCGCCCGTCGCGCTGGGCGGATCCTCGACCAGCGGCTCGATCCACACCGACGCCACGTCGCCCTGGCCCTCCACGTCCGCCAGGTACGAGCCGATGTAGCGAAGCAGATCGTCGCCCGGATCCACGACGTTGCCGCTCTTGATGTAGCGGTCGAGGATGTTCGGGTCGCGCGTCACTCGCGGCGGCACCAGCGAGTATGGCGGCGCCGCGTCGGTGCTGCCCTTGGCCCCGAAGGGACGCCCGTCCGGATACAGCACGCGGATCGACGTTTGCGGATCCGCCAGCCGTACCAGCACGCGATGTCGCCCCTTGGCGAGCCACACCTGGGTGCCGAAATGCGGCCAGTTGCCCCAGACCCGCGGGTCGCGATCGGCTACCGGCTTGTCGTCCACCCACATCGCGAGCATGCCCTGGGCCGCGATCAACAGCTCCTGCGCCGTGGGCAGGTCCAGGTAGGTTTCCGCGTAGAATATGCCGCCCGATACCGGCTCGTCCGCGCCGATGTAGCAGCCGTGGCGCTTCGTCTTCAGTATGTGAGGCGCGTGCCCGATCCCTGGCTCCGGGGTCCACTCGGCGGGCCACGGCCCGGGGTCCTCCGCCGGGAAGTGCCGGTAGGAATCCGCCGTGGCGCCGCGTCCGAAGGGACCGGCCAGGCGCAGGTTCTTCAGGCAGCCGAACTGCTCGGCCGAGAGATCCTCGACGTTCTTCTTGGCGGCCTCGTACGCCTCGTTGGCCCACCAGTCGACGAGCTCGCCGCGCGCGCGCCAGCCCATGCCGAGCGGCGTCTTCATCGCATTCGCTACGAAGGGCTTCCACCGCTTGTACAGGTTCGGCGCGTTGTCGCGCAGCACCATGGCCTTGTGCGCGGCAAACCAGGCGACGAACGGCGCGCGCGGATCCTGCGAGACGCGCGCGGCCTCGGCCGCCCGGAGGTAGTGGTCGGGCGCGCTCTGGAGCCGGCCGTGGACCGAGTCGTCGAGCGCGCGGGCCAGCTCCGCCAGCATGCCCTTGCCGCCGAGCTTGTCGAGCCGCTTGCGCGCGCGAGCGGCCACGTTGGCGTCGCCGCCCGGCGAGATCAGCTCGCCCAGGAGCCAGCGCGCCACCACTTCCGGATCGGTGCTCGCCTCGCCCTTTTCGCGCAGGGTCGACAAGGCCGGCTGTGCGCTCCGCGCGCTCCGGGCCGGGCCGCACGACGCGACGCTCAGCGCCGCGATGCATACCACGACGGCTGCGACGAGCCGCGAGAAGGCCGGACGGCGACTCACGGCTTCACCACCAGACGCGGAGTGAGCGCTCGGTCGACGGCCGCGCAGAACTTCTTCCAGGCGGCGTACTCCGACGGCGTCACGCGGCTCACCTTGACCTCGAGGTGGCTCTTCACGGTGACCTGGCCGGTCTGCTTTTCCACTTTGACCGAGTACGAGCCGAAGCGCGTGCTACCCGATACGTCCGGCGGCGCCGAGACAACCTTCGAGCCAGGCGGCAGCTTGACCACGAACGTGTCGTTGCGGGTCGGGTACGCCAGGATGCGCACGTCGAGCTTGCGCTGTGACAGCGAGGCGTAGGCGGGCGTCAGCCGGATCTTGGTGGTCACTGCCATGCTCAGCTCGTTGCCCTCCTTGCGGGCAAAGCCCTGGGCCGTGCCGTGTACGGTGATCTTCACCGGCGTTTCCAGGTTCTGCATGTCGCTGGCGACGATGCCCCTTTCGCCGGGTTGGATGGTGAAGCCGGGGAACTCGCGCCCGAGGTCGTTGTTGATGCGCTCGCGGCGGGTCGCGTCGGCGTGGTAGCGGCGGCGCCACTCTGCCGCGCTCGTGCCGCGCGTCACGTACGCCAGGTCGAGCCGCGCATCACCGTTGGGGGACAATCGAGCCGTGACGTTCCGGTCGATCGCGTTCCGGGCGGGATTCGCCCTGGGCAGGTGAACGAGCTTGGCGTCGCCCTGGTTGATCTGCAGGGCCAGGGCGCCCTGGTCCATTGCAGGCAGCTCGGTCGAGCCGGTGTATTCAGCCGTGCCGTCCAGGTACAGGTTCAAGGACGGGACGTAGACGATCGCGTGGTCGAAGGGCGAAAAGCTCGCCACCTTCGAGTGGAAGTCGCCGCGGAGCTGGGTGCGCACGATCACGATTGTGCTCTTGATGCCGACAGCCTTGAGCAGGGTGGAAAGCGCGGTCGCCTTGTCCTTGCAGTCACCCCAGCCGCGCGCCACCGTCTGCACGCAGCGGTGGGGCTTGAAGCCGTAGATGCCGAACTCGAGCGCGACGTAGCGGGTGTTCGTCACCACCCAGTCGTAGAGGGCCTTGGCCTTGTCGGCGTCCGTCTTCTTGTCCTTGACGATGTCGTGGGCAAGCTTGCGGGTGGCGTCGTCGAGGTCGAACTGGTCCTTGATCAGCCCCCAGTACCACTTGCCGAGCTGTTTCCAGGTCTTGTAGGTCGAGACGTGGACGAAGCCGAGCACCTCCGGCCACGGCGGCATGGCCGGTTCCGGAAGGATCGCCGGTACGTTGGTGGCCGAGAAGTCGTAGATGCGCTGCTTGCCCTTGAGCCGGACGGTCTTCTTCAGCCCGGACAGGTTCTCGTCGATGTAGAACGAGCGGCTCTTCGGCGTGACGAGCACGTACTCGGCGCTGTCGATCGGTTCGCTCGACTGCATGTAGTGCACGTCGCCGAAGTAGTCGGCGAACTCGTTCTGCGGCGTCACGTCGTCGATGCGGTAGCGGAGCTCCACCACGTCGCCCGGCTCGAGTCGCGGCAATTGCACGTAGAAATTGCGCGCCGAGGTGTACATCGAGATCGACGGGTCGTTCGCAGCCGCCTCGCCGGACTCGATGGCCTCGTCGACCCGGCCGTTCTTGCGGAACACCTTCGCGCCGCGCAGCTGCACGGTCTGCGTGTCGGCCTGGTACTGGAAGCTGTACTGGCGCGCCATGGCGGCGGCCGTGTCGGTCAGCGGCTGGAAGACGACCTGGCGGAACTTGCTGGAGAGCCCGTTGTCGTAGACGGTCGTGACCGTCAGGTCGCGCAGCGTGCGGCGGTTTTCGCCGGCCGCCGGCGCGTCCCGGAGCTTGAGGAAGCGCTTCGGCGCCCAAGCGTACGCCTCGTCCTCGCGCGCCTTGGGAGGATTGATGTGCTCGACGTACTGGCGCACGTCACGGTCCTGCGGGCGGATCTGCAGGATGCGGCGCAGGAGCGCCAGCTGCTCGTGGCGCTTGCCCAGCTCTCCTTCAAGGTCGGCGAGCGTGCGCAGCGTGCCGACGTCTTCGGGCGCCAGCGAAAGCGCCCGCTGGTAGGTCGCGACGGCGCGCTGTCCCTCGCCCAGCTGGTGGTACGTGCGTGCCGCTACGCCCAGTGCCCACAAGCTGTCGGGGGCGACTTCCAGCAGGCGATCCGTCCAGCGCTCGGCGGCCTGGCGATTGTCGCGGGCCACTGCCAGGTCGATCATGCCGTTGATGAAGCTGCGGTCGTCGAAGCGCAGCGACGCGTAGCGGTCCTCCACCTCGGCCGCGTGCGTGTCGCGCCCCAGAGCCCGGAGCTGCGAGGCGTACATGTTCAGCAGGTTGACCGAGTGCGGGCGTCGCTTCAGGGCGTGCGAGAGCGTGGCCAGCGCGGTGCGCTTCAGGCCGGCTTCGTTCTCGAGATCGACGCGGCCGTGGATCGCCGTCGTGTTGTCCGGCTCCAGCGCCAGCACCTTGTCGTAGAACGGGAAGGCGCTCTGCCAGTTCGGGCTCTCGCGCGCCAGCCTCGCCTGCGCCAGCAGCACATCGACCCGTTTCGACGCCGAGACCTTCTGCTTGTTCGCGAGCGCGACGGCCTTCTTGACCCACTCCGCACGCTGGTTGTGATCCTCGGCGAGCTTGCCTGCGAGCAGCAGCCGGTCGACGGTTGGGGCCTTCTCCGCCGCGCGCCGCGCCAGGTCCCGCGCCTCGTGCACGGTGGGGTCATCGCCGCTCGTCGCTACCAGGTAGCGCGCATAGGCTTCCAGGTCCGCGGCGGCGGGGTGTTTCTTCGAGGTCAGACGCTGGAACGCCTGCAGCGGACCCTCGACGCCGTGCTGGATCGCCCTGGGCTTGTGCTTGCCGGCGTGCAGCTTCTTGACCAGCTTGGCGGACGCGACGCTGTCCCGGATCTTGTTGGAGAACGTGAGCTTGGTGTCCGGTGCGCCGCGCGCGTCCCCGAGCCGCAGCGACGCGATCGGCGCCGTCTTGTCGCCGCACAGCTTGAGCGTGAGGTTGTTGACCCCGGGCTCGAGCACGACGGTCGTCGCCATGCGATCGGCGTCGTGGCCGCGATAGGCCTTGTCCACCAGCACCTGCTCGCCGTTCCAGAACAACTTGAAGGCACCAGAGGCGCCGACCCACGCGCTGATCCGTCGCGGCGCGCGTGAGCCCTTCGCGGCCTGCACGAACGTCGTCGCGAAGACGCACACCTTCTGCGTTGGCCGGACCAGCGCGCCGGTGTCCAGCCACCCGTACGGGAAGGCGTCGGGGACCCGCCGCCAGCGTACCGGCCGCTGTTTGCCGGTATAGGCGCGGCCCGGGACGATGGCCTTGTCGAAGTCGAGCTCCGGCGGCAGCTGGGTGGTGAGCCCGGTCTTGCCGTCGTTGTCGAAGGGCCCCACCACCAGCCAGCGATCGACGAAGCCCAGGCCCTTGATCTGCTGGCGCGCCGCCTGCAGGTCGCCCCGGCGGTTCAGGCCGTAGGCGGCGAGCATTCCGGCGTAGACGCGAACGGGCGCGGACAGGCGCCTATCCTGCGACGCGGCACGCAGCGCTTCCTCGACGTGTGCTGGATTGGCGTGGTTCCACGTGCCCCACACGTCGCGCAGCGCCGCGTAGGCTTCCGGCCCGCGAGCGGCATCCAGCCTTGTCACGGCCTGCGAGAGGTCGTGGTCGAATTCTGCGACCTGGGCCCCCGCGTGCGGGGCCAGGCAGAGTAGCGCCGCCAGGAGCGCTAGAACGGAGTACTTCACGACCGGCCCGCCCTTTCCTTGGCTGTTCGGGACTTAGCTGTTCGGGACAGCGCCGGCAAACCAGAAAGCGGCTCCGGCGCGCGCGTTCAGGGGGCCCTATCCGCGGGCCCTCCGGCCGGGCTCCAGTGTCCGCGGCTACTGATGACTGGGTACCAGGAAATTCCATGCCGCGCTTGCTGGGTCGGTGGCGCTCATATAGAAGGATCTGACGACAAGCGAACTCGATCCCCTCCGCGCGCGAGACGCGTCGTCGAGAGGGGCTGTCCGCTCCGCCCTACTGGCCAGACTCGAAGAGGGCGGGCGGGCCAGGCTCCAGGTGAGCCAGCAGTGCCGGCTCGGGCTATCGAGGAAGCGTTGGAGGCTCGGATGGTCAACCCGCAGATGGTGATGTACGAAGAGGAGTTCAACCAGATCCAGGCGGTCGTGGACCGTCTGGTGAGGGAAGCGAACGCCAAGGTCGTCTTCATCGTCGACAAGAACGGTCAGCTCATTGCGGCGAGTGGTGAAGTCGACAACATCGACACCACGTCCCTCGCGTCGCTCACTGCCGGCAACATCGCCGCCACTGGAGGCATCGCGAAGCTCCTCCGCGAGAACGAGTTCGCGACGCAGTTCCACGAAGGCGAGAAAGCCAACATCCACATCCAGCTCGTGGGCAACCGGGTCATCCTGGTTGTCATCTTCGATTCGAAGTCGAGCCTGGGTCTGGTGCGGCTCAGGGTGCGCAAGGCCAGCGACGAGCTGAATCGGATCTTCGAATCGCTACTCAGCAAGGTCCAGGAGCCGGGCGGTGACTCGCCGTTCGCCGAGATCACGGACGAGGATATCGACAACCTGTTCAACGACTGAGGCGCCGGGCGATGAGCTTCATCAACTACATGGCCCGGGAGATCAACTGCAAGATCGTCTACTACGGGCCTGGGCTCTGCGGGAAGACGACGAACCTGCAGTACATCTACGAACGCACCAATCCGGATGCGAAGGGCAAGATGATCTCCCTTGCCACCGAGACGGAGCGAACGCTCTTCTTCGACTTCCTGCCGCTGTCGTTGGGAGAGATCCGCGGCTTCAAGACGCGCTTCCACCTGTACACGGTGCCGGGGCAGGTCTTCTACGACGCGAGCCGCAAGCTCATTCTCAAGGGCGTTGACGGCGTGATCTTCGTCGCCGACTCCCAGATCGAGCGTCTCGAGGCCAACCAGGAAAGCGTCGAGAACCTGCGCACCAACCTGGCCGAGCAGGGCTACTCGCTCGAGAAGATCCCGTACGTCGTCCAGTACAACAAGCGCGACCTGCCCAACACCGTTCCGGTCGAGGAGCTGCGTGAGCTCTTGAATCCGGCGCGCGTCCCCGACTTCGAGGCCGTGGCGCGCTCCGGTGGAGGCGTGTTCGACACGCTCAAGGCCGTGAGCAAGCTCGTGCTCACCGAGCTCAAGCGCGGCGGCTGATAGCTGCCGCGCGGCACGTCCGCGTCATGTCGCACGACGAGCCCGGGGCGCGGAAGAAGCGGCGCAAGAAGACGCCTCCGCTGCCGACGCGGGAAGCCCTCGACCGTGCGGCGCTCCGCTATCTCGAGCGCTTCGACAGCTCGGCCGCGAACCTGCGCCGCGTGCTGCGCGGACACGTGATGCGGGCGGCGCGGGCCCATCCCGGGCTCGACGTGGACGCCGCGCAGCGCCTCGTCGACGAGCTCATCGAGCGCTATCAGTCGTCGGGTCTGCTTGACGACAAGCGCTACGCGGAGTCGCTGGCGCAGGGGCTGCGCCGACGCGGCTCGTCTCGCCGCGCCATCCAGCACAAGCTCAGGGCGCGCGGCGTGTCCGCGGACACGGTCGACCAGGCCATCGCCCTGGCGGGCCGCGACTCGGAGGACGCCGAGCTCGACGCAGCACGCGCTTTCGTGCGGCGGCGTCGCCTGGGCCCGCATCGTCCCGAGCCCGAGCGCGCCGCGCGCTACGAGCGCGACCTCGCTGCGCTGGCCCGGGCCGGCTTCAGCTTCGACGTGGCGCGCCGAGCGCTCGACGGCTCCGATCAGAACGAGTAGTCGACCGCGCCTAGCTGTTCGTCTCGGCGGCGCGGTGCGTCCAGCGCCTGGCGACTAGCGCTTCAGGCTCTGGCGGCGACGACGGTTCTTCGCGTGCTGCTTCGCCTTGAGGCGGTTGCAGCGCTTGCGGTTGGTCTTGCGCGGCGTCTTTGTCTTGGCGAGATACATGGGGCGGGCGTTCTAGGCCGCGCGGGCGGCCTTGGCAAGCGCGTGCCGCGCGAAGAGTGGGTTTTGCAATGATTACTCGGTGTTAGGCGGAGCTGTGCGCGGTCAGCAGCTTCTGGATCAGCGCCTGCGAATAGCTGCTCAGCTCCTTGAACACCACGCCCATGCCGGGCGGATCGCTCTCGACCCGGACGACTTCGCCGATGCCCTCGATGGTCTCGATGTCATCCATGATGACCGTGAAGCGCAGGTTCACCTCGGTGCCGATGGGCAGCGGGGTCTTCGATTTGATGAACGCGCCGCTGGCCGAGATGTTGGTCACGTATTCCTGGATGAACTGATCGAAGGAGTCGAACTCCTTGTTGATCGTGACCCGCTCCTCCTGGCGACCGTTCGGCATCGTTACTTCCCCTGCAGGTCGAACTGCTCGATGTGATATTCGCGGCGCGGCACGAACTCGATGCGGCGCATGTAGCGGCGCTCGGCCTCGGTGACGGCTTCCTTCTCCTCGCCCTGCATCAGGTCGACGATGGCGGGGTGCGCATTGACCAGCACCACGTAACCCGGAAGCGTATGCCGCTCGCGGCGGATCTGCCGGAGGATCTCGTAGGCGATGGTGGTCCGCGACTGGATCTGTCCGGTGCCGTCGCAATAGAAGCACGGCTCGTGCATCACGCGGCTCAGGCTCTCGCGGGTGCGCTTGCGCGTCATCTCGATCAGGCCAAGCTCGCTGATGCGGTTGAGCGTGGTCTTGGCCTTGTCCTTGCTCAGCTTCTGGACGAGCGCGCGCCATGTCTTGTCGCGGTTGCCCGCGATTTCCATGTCGATAAGGTCGAGGATCACCAGCCCGCCGATGTTGCGGAAGCGCAGCTGGTAGGCGATCTCGTCGACGGCCTCGAGGTTGGTCTTGTACGCGGTCTCTTCCAGATCCTTGCTGCCCTTGCCGACGTAGCGGCCGGTGTTCACGTCGATGGCGGTCAGCGCTTCGGCCTGGTCGATGATCAGGTAGCCGCCGCTCGGTAGTGGCACCTTGCGGCTGAGCGCCCGCCCGATCTCGTCCTCGATGCCGTACGCGTCGAAGATCGGTTCGTCGCCGGTGTACAGCTCGATGTCCTTGACGCGTTCGGGCAGGAACATCTCGATGAAGCGGACGAGCCTGGCGTACTGGTCCTTGTCGTCGATGACGATCTTCTCGATGTCGTCCGTGAACAGGTCGCGCGCGGTCTTCAGGACAAGGTCGAGCTCGCTGTAGAGGATCGTCGGCGCCTTCGCGTCTTTCTTCTTGGCCGCGACGTTCGCCCACAGCTTGATCAGGTAGCCGACGTCGGCCTTGAGCCCCTTCTTGGTCAGGCCTTCGGCGACGGTGCGCACGATGAGGCCGCCTGTCTGCGGCTTGAGCGCTTCCATCACCTTGCGCAGGCGACCGCGCTCCTTCGCCGAGCCGATGCGCTTGGAGATGCCGATGTGCTCGACTGTCGGCATGTACACAACGTAGCGACCCGGCAGCGAGACGTGGCTCGTCACGCGCGCGCCCTTGGTGCCGATCGGTTCCTTCGAGATCTGGACGATGACCTCGTCGCCTTCCTTGACGACGTCGGTGATGGGAACGGAGCGCGACACGCGGCTGGTGCTGGGCTTGGCGCCGCGGCGCTTGTCCTTGTCGCTGCCGCGGTTGTCTCCGGACTTCTTGCTCTTCGCGGGAGGCGCCTGCTCGGTCGCGCCTTCCGCTTCGCCGTCACCCTTGGAGCGGCGGCGGCGACGGCGGCGGCGGCGACCGCGCTCCTTCGGTTCTTCCTCGGTGGAACCGTTCGAGGGCGCGCGCGCGCTCACGCGGCGGCGTGTGCCGGGGTCGTCTCCCTCGACCTCGGCGCTGTCGGACTCGGCGCCGGACTCGGCGTCCGGCGCGGCGACCGCTGCGGCTTCGTCGGCCGTTTCCGCGTCGTCGTCGTCGGCTGCAGGCTCGCTGGCCTCTGCATCGTCTTCGCCGGCATCCCAGGCGTTGTCCACGGCGCTCGGCGACTCGACATCCGCCGCTTCGGTGACGATGGGTTCGTCGTCCGGGGTCGCGGCAACCGCTTCGTCGGCTTCGGTCTCGGCGCTGTCGTCGTCGGCCGTTTCCGCGTCGTCGTCGTCGGCCTCGGCGGGCGCGTCGTCGTCGTCGGCCGAGGCTTCGACGGGCGCGTCGTCGTCGTCGGCGGCCGGCTTCTCGTTGTCCGCGTTGCTGGCTGCGGCGCTCGCCTCCTCGACTTCGTCCTGCGCCTCGTCGGCAGCAGCCTGCGTTGCTGCGTCGTCACCCGCGTCGTCGTCGGCTCCGGTCGTCGACGCGCTGTCTTCCTCGGCTTCGCTGCTCGAGTCGCCGCCGGCCGCTGCTGCTTCGTCGGAATGACGGCGTCGGCCACGACGACGACCGCCGCGGCGGCGGCGTCCGCGACGCGAAGGCGCCGGGCTCTCTTCCCCAGATGCCGCCTCTTCCTGCGTCGCCTGCGCTTGTTCGGACGGAGCCGCCTCGCCCGGCTCCTCCGAGTCGTCTTCGTCCGGTCCGAGTCCCCAGTTGTGGCGGCGTCCGCCCTCCCCGCGCATCGACGGCTCGGCATCGTGCTTGTGCGCGTTGCCGTGCAGATACGCCTCGAAGTCGTCCGGCCGGATCAGATCCTCGACGTGGAGGAACGCTGCCCGTTCCATGCCCACGTCGATGAACGCCGCTTGCATGCCCGGCAGCACGCGCGAGACCCGGCCAAGCACGACGTTTCCCACCGTGCTGCGAGCCGAAGCGCGTTCCAGCTGGAGTTCGGCGATCACTCCGTCTTCGATCAGAGCGACGCGCGTTTCCCGAAGGTCACAATTGATTACAAGTAGATTTCGAGCCATTCGCTCGGCGGGAGGCGGCTTTGTGAGAAGCGCTTGTGCCGCCGCGTGGGGCGGGCCTCACCGTCCAGGTGTCAAATCTTGTGGGTGGAGCGCGGAGCTCCCCCGGAATCTTTCCCGCTGCCAGGTCAGCATGACCGGGAGCGGCATGTCAACTACCCGGAAATAGCGGAAAAAAACTCCGACCGCCAGCCCGATTGACCTGGCTGCGCCACGCGCCGATGCTCCGGCGCCATGTCGAGGTCGTTCCTGGTGCTGGATATCGAGACCGTTCTGGACGCCGAGCTGCCCATCGCGGAATCCAGCGAAGCGGAGCGACTGCCTGCCCCGCCCCACCACAAGGTCGTGGTGATCGGCGCGCTCTGGTTCGGCTCCGACCACAAGGTCAGGAAGCTCGGCGTCATCGGCGACGGCAAGGACGAGTACGGGATACTGAGTGATTTCGCCAGGTTGATGGACGAACGCCGGCCGGACCTGGTGACCTGGAACGGCCGCGGCTTCGACCTGCCGGTCATCGCCGCCCGCTGCCTCCGCCACGGCATCCCGCTCCGGCACTACTACCGGACGCGCGACGTGCGCTACCGCTTCTCACCCGAGGGGCATCTGGATCTCATGGATTATGTTGCGGATTTTGGTGCCGCCAAGCCCAGCAAGCTGGACATCGTGGCCAAGCTCTGCGGGCTGCCGGGCAAGGTCGGCGTCGACGGCAAGGACGTGGGGCCGCTGGTCCACGCCGGCCGGCTCGACGAGGTCCGCGACTACTGCCTGTGCGACGTGACCCAGACCGCCGGGGTGTTCCTGCGCGTCCAGCTGCTGCGCGGCGAGCTCGACCGGGAAAGCTATCTCGAGGCCATGAACGCCCTGGTCGAGCTGGTTCGAGAGGATCCCCGGGTTGCTCCGGTCGCTGCGGGACTGAACATTGCCCGTCTGCTGTTGAAAGAGCGCACAGCAGAGGAGGAACCATGAGCGACCTTGCCAGCCGCCACTGCACGCGCAAGGCGGACAAGCTCTCCCCTGGAGAGGTTCATCGCTACCTGGAAGGGCTCGGAGACTGGGAGCTGTCGAAGGACGAGGGCAGCATCCACTCCACCTTCCAGTTCGACAACTACTACCAGACCATGGCGTTCGTGAACGCGGTCGCGTGGATGGCCCACCGCGAGGATCATCACCCCGACCTCGAGGTCTCGTACAACCGCTGCGTCGTTCGCTACTCGACGCACGATGCGGGCGGCTTGACGGACAACGACTTCATCTGCGCCGCCAAGGTCATCGCGCTGCTCTCCTGAGCGGCGCGCCGGATCGCGGACGTTGAGGTATTGTCGACGCCGTGTCACGGCGTGAGCTCGCGCTGCTGGCCGCGGTGGTCGGCCTGGCTGCAGTGCACATGGCGCTGTACGCGACGCCGTTCGAGGACGCCTACATCACCTTCCGCTACGTCGACAATCTGGTCGGGGGGCACGGGTTGTCCTTCAACCCCGGCCAGCGTGTCGAAGGCTTCACCAGCTTCGGCTGGGTGATGCTGCTGGCGCTGGCGCGCCTGGCGAAGCTGTCGCTGCCGCTCGTCGCGCCGCTGCTTTCCGCGATGTGTGGTCTCGCGCTCGTCGCGCTCACGGGCGTCATCGCGCGGCGGCTGATGCGCCCGTCGCGCTACCTGTGGCTTGCGCCGCCGCTCTGGCTCGCGGCGACCGGCACCTGGGCGTATTGGTCGATGACCGGCATGGAGACGACCTGCTTTTCGCTGGTCGTCACGCTCGCGGTGCTGTTCGCGCTCCGCGAAGGGCGCGGCGCCGCTATCGGCGCGGGGCTCCTGTTTGGCGTTTCTGCGCTGCTCCGCCCCGAGGGCGTCGGCTACTTCGGTGTGGTGGCGCTGGCGCTGTTCACGCTGCCCGCGGCGCGCCGCCGCATCGCACCGCTCTCGCTCGCGTTCGCGCTCGTGTTCGTGCCGTACTTCGCCTGGCGCTACCACTACTTCGGCTATCTGCTGCCGAACACCTACTACGCCAAGGCCTCGCCCACGCTCGGGCACCTGTGGCGCGGCGTGTTCCAGTTGGAACATTTCCTCACGCTGCACCTGCTGTGGCTGGTGCCCGTGGCCGCCTATCTGCTCGTCCGGGCCGAGCGCGGTTCGCACTGGCTCCGGCTCGCGATCTTCGTGTTTGCCGGAGCGTGCATCGATGTGCTGCTCGTCGGCGGGGACAGCTTTGCGTTCTATCGCTTCTTCCTGCCCGCGCTGCCCTGGGCCCTGCTCTTGCTGGTGGAGGGCGGGCGGCGCGTGGGCGAGCGGCTCTCAGAGGCGCGTCCCGCGCTCGCCGCGCGCGCAAAGCCGCTCTCCGCGGCGGCCGTCGTGCTGTACGCCGCGCTGTGCGTCGCGGTCGCGTTCGTCCCGCCCGTCACACTCACGGGCGGCGCAGGTAAACCTACCTGGGAGCAACTGCGCGACGTGGCGCATCTCGACCAGCAGTACTTCCTCGTGGGGCGCTGGCTGCGCGCGCACTTCCCGCCGCACACGACCATCGCCCTGAACGCCGCGGGCATCGTGCCGTACGAGTCCGGGCTGCCTGCCATCGACATGCTCGGTCTGAACGACGTGCACATCGCCCATCACCACGTGACGACGCGCGGTGCGCCCGGCCACGAGAAGCACGACGCAGCCTACGTGCTGTCGAAGCGCCCGGACATCATCATCCCCGGGTTGCCGATCCTGTCCCGGCGCCGGCTGCAGCGCGGCGATCTGGTGCCGTGGTTCGCGCGCTTCTTCCCCTACCTGCCCGGCGACCAGGAGCTGTTCCAGAGCCCGGAGTTCCTGAAGGACTACTCGGCGATCTCGCTGCCCGTGGACCACTACGGCTGGTTCACGTTCTTCGTCCGCCAAGGCGTGCCGCTGCCGCATCGCCACGCGCCGCACGGATACGCGCCGCACGGACACGCGCCGCACCACCCCGCGCCCTGACGGCGCGCCATCGCGTTGGCGCGATGCGCAGCCAAACCCCCAGGCAGCGCTCTCCCAGGCGTGGACGCGCGCCGGCCCGCTACGGCTCGCGGTAGAAGCGCGGGACGCGGCGCGACACGCTGGTCAGCACCTCCCACGGGATCGTTCCGAGCGCGTCGGCGATCTCGGTCGCGGCGATCACGTCCTGGCCGAGCGGGCCCTTCTGCTCGCCCATCACCACGGCCTCGTCGCCCTCGCGCACGCCCTCGATTTCCGTCACGTCCAGCATGGTCATGTCCATGCTCACCACGCCGGCGATAGGCGCGCGGCGGCCGCGCACCAGCATCTGCCCGCTGTTGGACAGTGCGCGGCTCAGCCCGTCGGCGTAGCCCATCGGCACAGTGGCGATGAGCGAGCGGCGCTCGGCCGTCCAGGTCGCGCCGTAGCCCACTGTCTGGCCCGCCTCGATCTCGCGCAGCGAGATGATCTGGCTCTTCACGCACATCACCGGCCTGAGCTCCGGCGCGATGCTGGTTGTCGGATCCACGCCGAACAGCGCTACGCCGGGTCGCACCAGGTCGAGCCGCGCGCGCGGGCTCGACAAGAGCGCCGCGCTGTTGGCCGCGTGCCGGACTCGCGGCTCGAGGCCCAGCGCGCGCAGCGTCGAGCCTGCCTCGTCGAACAGATCCAGCTGCCGGTCGATGGAGGCCGCGTCACGCTCGGCGCACGCGAAGTGCGTCATCAGCCCGTCCAGCACCACCTCGGGATGGCGCGCGAGCGCCGCGCCCATCGCGGTCACGTCGCGCGGCAGGCTGCCGAGCCGCGACATGCCGGTGTCGATCTTCAGGTGCACCCGGATCGGCTCCGAGCCGGAGTAGCGCACCTCCTCGGCCAGCGCCTCGACCTGCCCCACGTCGTAGACCACGGGCGTCAGGTTGTGGCGGAGCAGCTCGCCCCAGGCGCGGCCGTAGTAGCCGCCCATCACCAGGATCGGCGCGCGGATCCCCGCGTCGCGCAGCTCGATGCCCTCTTCCAGCAGGGCCACGCACACGCCGCTCGCGCCGGCGCGCTCCAGCGTGCGGGCGACTGCCTTGGCACCGTGCCCGTAGCCGTCGGCCTTGAGCACGCTCCACACCTCGGCGCCGCCTGCCATGCGCTGCACGACGCGCAGGTTGTGGCGCAGATTGGCCAGGTTGACCTCGGCCCGGGTGGGCCGGACCGCGTCCGACGGCACAGCCCGCTGGGGCCTGAGCACTCGCGGCAGCGGAGTAGCGGTGGGGGGACCGGAGTGCTGGAGGGTCATCGGCTGGTGCCTTTTTCGGTAATCCCGCTTCGGCCGGCGCGTCAACTATCCGGGGATCCCGCGCTGCTCTGCCGCGCGGCCTACTACCACGCCGGGCGGTGCCAGTCGCGCCGAGCTACTTGAAACAACGCCGCATGCACTTGCGGTAGTCCGCCCGGCAGGCCCGGCACTTCTTCTTGCGCTCCGCCTCGGCTTTTTCAGTCTTTTTTCCGGGTTTTCCGCCGTCGGCGGTCTGTGGCGGCGTGCACGCCTCGCCGCAGCTGTCCCACTGGTCGTCGCAGTTGCCGCTGCACACCTGATCCGGCCGATCGGCTTCTACGTCGTCGTCGAGCGAGGCGTCGGGCGGCCCCGCGTCCTTCGCCGCGACGGGAGCCACCGGCGGCGGCGGCGCGTGCAGGCTGGTCGGGATGGGCGCCTCTGACGGCGCGACCTCGGGCTTCTTGTTCAGCTGGTCGGGCCGGGTGTCCAGCACCGGGCGGCGGTCGTCGCCCGAGGCCAGCGCGCGGATGCGCCGCTCGGCGTACTCCACGCGGTCGCGCGTCTGGCCGTAGGTGTACAGCTGCTTCCATTCCTTCCAGCAGGCCTCGCGGTGCGTGGGCGCGATGTGCGGGTCGATATCCAGCCGGTAGCAGTGCTCGAAGCGCACGTTTCCCTCGTAGATCGACTGCACGCTCGGGCCGCAGCCGACCGCCAGCGCCGCGCACGGGCCCAGTGCTACCAGGACGGAAAGAAAACGGGCCACAGGCAGCAGGAAGCCTGCCGGCTTTTGCCCGACCCGGCAAGCGACGGTGCTATGTCAACGGCATGTTCACGGGCTTGGTGGAAGGCACGGGAAAACTGCGCAGCCGCGCGCGGCGCGGGCCGGGCTACCGCCTGGAAATCGAGACGGATCTCGGTCCACTGGAGCTGGGGGAGTCGATCTCCGTCAATGGCGCCTGCCTGACCGTCGCGGCCATGACCCACGGCGCGTTCGAGGCCGACATTTCCCTGGAGACCGCCGATAAGACCACGTTGGGCCGCATCGGGCCCGGCAGCAGCGTGAACCTCGAGCGCTCGCTCAGGCTCGGCGACCGGCTCGGTGGTCATCTGGTCAGTGGTCATGTGGACGGTGTGGGCGTCGTGCGATCCGTGAGTGCGGTGGGCGAGGCGCAGCGCGTCGTCATCACCGCCCCGGCGGAGCTCGCGCCGTTCATTGCCGCCAAGGGCTCGGTCGCGCTCGACGGCGTGTCGCTCACGGTCAACGCCGTCCGCGGCGCCGAGCTCGAGATCATGCTCATCCCCCACACCCAGCAGGTCACCAACCTCGGCCGGCTCGCTCCAGGCACAGAGATGAATCTGGAAGTCGACCTGCTGGCGCGCTACGTCGTGCACTACCTCGAGGCCGCCGGTGGCGGATCGGATCAGGGCGGCAGCCCCTCCACCCCTGGTGGCGGCGCGTCTGGACCCGGTGGTGGCTCCACGCTGAAGGCTGCGCTCGAACGCGCCGGCCTGATCCGGTGAATCCCATGTCCGACCCCACGCCCAGTGTTCCGCCGCGTCGTCTCGACATCCAGCCCGAGCTGCTCCAGCGCATGCAGGCGGCGATCGAGGACATCCGCCAGGGTCGCATGGTGATCCTGGTCGACGACGAGGATCGCGAGAACGAAGGCGACCTGACCATGGCCGCCTCCGCCGTCACGCCCGAGGCCATCAACTTCATGGCCAAGTTCGGCCGCGGCTTGATCTGCGTGACGATGACCGAGGCGCAGGTCGACCGGTTGGAGCTGCCGATGATGACCGCGCCCAAGGGCGGCCGCGCGCCGCTCGGCACCGCCTTCACCGTCAGCATCGAGGCGCGGGACGGCGTGACCACCGGCATCAGCGCGGCCGATCGCGCGCGCACCATCCAGGTCGCTATCGATCCCGACGTGCAGCCGGAGGATCTGGTCACGCCCGGCCACGTCTTTCCGCTGCGGGCGCGCCGCGGCGGTGTGCTGGTGCGCGCCGGGCAGACCGAGGGCTCGGTCGATCTGGCGCGCCTGGCCGGGCTGCCCGCCGCCGGCGTGATCTGCGAGATCATGAACGACGACGGCTCGATGGCGCGCATGCCGGACCTCGAGAGCTTCGCCCGGGAGCACGGGCTGCGCATCGTCACCATCGCGGATCTGATCGCGTATCGCCTGCAGACCGAGAAGCTGGTGCGCCGCCTCGACGAGCACGACATCGTGCTCGACCAGACCGGCACGCCCTGGCACGCCATCGTCTACGAAGCCACGCTCGAGCAGCGCCAGTTCCTGGCGCTGGTCAAAGGCGAGCTGTGCGGCAACGAGCCCATGCTGTGCCGCATGCACAGCGGCTCCACGCTCGCCGACACCTTCGCCTCCACGCGACGCGAGGGCGGAAAGAACCTGCAGTTTGCCATCGACCGTATCGAGCAGGAGGGCCGCGGCGTGGTCGTGTACCTGCCGCCAAGGGGCGACCTCAAGCAGGAGCTCGGCGTGCTCAAACAGCTTTCCGTCGAGCAGAAGAGCTCGCCCGTGGCCACCGAAGAGCTGAAGAGCTCGCCGGCCGCCACCGACGCCGGCCTGACCCGCCCCCACGGCGGCACGCTGCGCGAGTACGGCCTGGGCGCCCAGGTGCTGCGCGAGCTCGGCCTGCACCGGATTCGCCTCATTACCAGCAATCCACGCAAGATCGCCGGCATCCACGGCTACGGCCTGGACGTCGTCGAGAGCGTCCCGCTCGCTCCCCGCTAGGGAGTGGGCGGGCGAAAATCCTTTGCGGCAGCGCCGGTCTTTTCCACTACCGTAGGCGCGATGTCCCAAGACACTCCCAGGTCCATCGAAGGCACGCTGGTTGCGCCTGCCGGCGCGCGCTTTGCCGTCGTGGTCAGCCGCTTCAACAGCTTCATCTCCGAGCGCCTGCTCGACGGCGCGCTCGACGCCCTCGTGCGCCACGGCGTCGAGGCCGCGAACATCAGCGTGGTGCGCGTGCCCGGCTCCTGGGAGATCCCCCAGGCGTGCCTGCGCCTGGCCAAGGGCGGCAAGGTCGACGCGGTGGTCGCCGTCGGCGCCGTGATCCGCGGCGGCACGCCGCACTTCGACTACGTCGCCGCCGAGGTGTCGAAGGGTGTGGCCGCGGTGGGCATGCAGACCGGCGTGCCCGTCAGCTTCGGCGTGCTCACGACGGACAGCATCGACCAGGCCGTCGAGCGCGCCGGCACCAAGGCCGGCAACAAGGGCTTCGACGCCGCCATGGCCGCGCTCGAGATGGTCTCGCTCGGCAGCGCCCTGACCGACGCCGGACTGTGACGCACGCGGAGCGAGCGACGTGATCACGACGGGCGACGCGGAGCGAGCGACGTGAAGCGGGCGCTCGCCGCCGCGCTGTGCACCGCGCTTGCCGCCGCGGTGTTCGCGGCCTGCGGACAGACGCATCCCGCAAGTCCGCCGCCGCCCGCGCGCCCCACGCCCAGCGCGCATCCCGCCGCGCCGCCCGTGGAGCGGACCGCCAGCACCGACTCCCGCTGCCAGCACGACTGCCAGGGCAGCGTCGACCCCATCCTCGCCGCCGCGCTGCGCCAGCGTGCCCGCGCCGCCAAGCGCTGCTACGAAGACGCGCTGAAGAAGGATCCATCGCTACGTGGAAAGGTCGTGCTGGGCCTGCAGCTGTCCGACGACGGCTCCGTCTGCGAGAGCCACATCGTCTCCGATAGCCTGCAGAACCCCGACGCTCTCACCTGCATCCAGAACCTGTTCCTCGGCGCGCGCTTCCCCGCGCCCGTGGGCGGCTGCGTCAACGTCGCCCTGCCGCTGGTCTTCGCCGTCGGCGACGCCGGCGCGCCGCCCGATGCGGCGCCGCCCGATGCCGGCGCACCGACAAGCGACGCTGCGCCGCCTCCCGCGCCTTCGCCATGAGCTATTCCGAAGACATCGAGGTCGTGCTGGACCGCGCCGACCGCACCTATCACGCCGGCGAGACCGTCAGCGGCAACGTGCTGGTGCACCCCGAAAAGGAGCTGCACTGCCGCCTGCGGCTGCAGTGGTGCTGGTACGCCGTCGCCAAGGACGCCCTGGACGACGAGGGCCAGCCGCAGTCGACGGTGCTCGCCCAGGAGCTCGACTGCGCTGCCGGCGAGCGCCGCACGTTCCCGTTCTCGTTCGAGGCGCCACGCTCGCCCGCTACCTACGCGGGTAGTCACTTCACCCTCGGTTGGTCCGCTGTCGCCATCGCGGAAGGCTCGGGCCGCCACAAGGACCCGGTTGCCGGCAGCGGCTTTGTCCTGAAAGCGGCCCCCGGTGCCTACGACAGCTGCGTCTACGATGCGACGCCGCTCGAGGAGTCAGGCACGCAGCTCGAGCCCGAAACGACCAATCCGGGCAGCAAGCGCGGCGCCGTCGGCTGCTTCCTGGTGGTGATCGTCGCCGCGCTCGTCACGCTCGCCTACCTGGTGCGCGCCATTCTGGCCGCGACCGACCAGGTCACGCAGCTCACCGACGGCATGTACGCGCTGTTCGCCGGCGGTCTCGCCGTCGGCTGCGCGCTCGGCCTGCGCACGATCCTGCGCCGCTACGCCACCACCGCCGCCATTGGCCATGTGGAAGTGAGCGTTCCGGATCGCGCCGCGCCCGGCGCGCCGCTGCACTGCCGCGTGCATCTGCCCATCCAGAAGCCCATCCAGCTGAAGCACGTGCTGGCGCGCATCGAGGTCGAGGAGCGCACGCTCGCGCGCAGCGTGAACCTGAAGAGCGACAGCAGCACAAGCCACGTGCGCGGCAGCTGGACGGTGCGCAAGGACGAGCATGTCTTCGCCGGCACCCCGGGCCGACAGATCGCCTGCGATACCACACTCGAAGAAGACATTCCCATCCCCGCGGAGCTGCCGCTGTCCTTCTACGCGCCGAACAACACCCTGCACGTGCGCCTCGTGCTGCACATCGCCGACCAGAGCGGCCGCGTCGACTGGACCAGCCGGCACGCGCTGCTGGTCACCCCCGCCGCCTGAGCCGGGAGCGACGCGGCAGAGCGAAACCGGGCGAAATGGCGGTCGGCCTTGCGCGCGGGGCGGATACCCACCACGATTCGCGGCCTATGGGTGCCCGGACCACGGCCCGCGAGGCGGCTCTGCAGATGCTGTATGCGCTGGAAGCGGGGGGCGATCCGGTGGAGCAGGTGATCCGCGAGTTCTGGCGCGAGCTGCCGGGCGACGCGGAGGGGCGGAAGTACGCGGACGAGGTGGTGCGCGGCGTGGCGGGGGAGCTGGGCGAGACCGACGAGCGCATCCGCGCGGCGAGCAAGAACTGGCGGCTCGAGCGCATGACGCGGGTGGATCGCAATCTGCTCCGCATGGGCGCGTGGGAGCTCTTGCGCAAAGCGGACGTGCCGCGCGCGGTGATCCTGGACGAGGCGGTGGAGCTGGCGAAGCGCTACGGCACGGCGGAGAGTGGCGCGTTCGTCAACGGCGTGCTCGATCGCATCGCCGACGACTGCGGGCGCGCCGACGGCGACGCGCCGGGCGAGGCGGACAAGGGCGGCTGAGCGCGGGCGATGGATCTGCGCTTCACCACGCCCGAGCTGCGCAAGCTCGACCTGGCCGGCACCGAGGTGCTGGTCGCGACGCTGCCGAGTGACGAGCGGCCGCCGCGCGGCGTGGCGGGGCTGGCGGATTGGCGGCTTTCGGGGCGCATCTCGCGCATCATCGAGTCGGGGTTCGCCACGGGCGAGGTGGGCGAGGTGCTGCTGGTGCCGGGCAAGCCCAAGCTGCCGTTCGACAAGATCGTGCTGTTCGGCGTGGGCGAGCGGAAGGCGTTCAACGAGCGCGTGTTCCGCGCGGTGGTCGAGCGCATGCTGGCGACGCTGGAGGGCCTGCGCGCGCGCACGGCGGTGGTGGAGCTGCCGGGGCGGCATTTCGGCGCGATCGCGCCGGATAGGGCGGCGGACGTGCTGCTGGAGAGCGTGGGCGGGCGGCAGGAGCACGACGTGTGGACGCTGGTCGAGCCGCTCGAGGCGCAGCGTTCCATCACGCAACGCATGATCCAGGAGCGCCGCCGCGTGCGGCGCTGAAGCTCCACAGGGATTTTCCGGCTCGGCGCGGCCCGTTCGCGTGCCTCTGGCGTTACCCTGGGGCATGAGCATCGATACCCACAGCTTCTCTCCGGCTTCGCATCCGGCGCTGGAGGAAATCCGCCGGATCTACTTCTGGGCCCATCTGTTTGCCGACTTTGCAGCGGGCTTCCTGTTCGTGATCGGCAGCTGGCTGTTCTTCAAAGAGAGCACGACCTACATCGCCACGTGGATGTTCCTGATTGGGAGCGTGTTCTTCGCGATCCAGCCGACCATCAGCCTGGTGCACGAGCTGCACCGCCGCCACGTGATCAAGCGGCTGACCGAGGCGGTGGAGGAAGCGGTGGTCCCGGGCTGACAGGGCCGGGGGCGGGCTGCCGCGACGGATGGGGTGGGCCTGCTGTGGTACCTGGTGGGGTGCCCCCAACCAGAAGCGGGCTACTTGTGGATGGCGATCTCGCCGAGCGCCAACTTGCCGTTGGGAAGCTTGTCGTAGGAGAGCGTCATGCCGTTGTACTGGGCGACCTCCACGACGTGATCGGGGCCGGAGCCGTCGCGCTTGTCGACCTTCAGGGGCGGGCCGAGCACGCGCTGTACGGCCCAGGGCATCATGCCGGCGCGGATGTCGGGGGGGATGGCGCCGTTGAAGATGCCGTAGCGCTGCTCGCGGCCATCCGGGCCCCTGCCGGCGGGGCGCCCCGGGCGTTGCACGCGGATGGTCGTGACCTTGCCGCCGTCGAGATCGAACACGACGGCGCGGTCGATGTAGCGGCACTGCTTGGCGGTGACCCGGTCGCACTTCTTCTGCATCTGCCGTTCGATGGTCGCGACGGTGGCGCCGATGCGGATCGCCCCGACGCCCTTGCCGGCCAGGATGGCCAGCACCGGGCCGCTGGGGGCCGGCGCGTGCCATTTGGGGCGCTCGGGCACCGGGGTCGCGGTGGCCCTGGCGGAGGGGGCGGCGGAGGCGCTGGCGGCGGCGGAGGACTTTTCGTGCTTGCCGCAGGCCGGCTCGAGCGCGAGCAGCGCGAACAGCGCGGCGGCGCACAGCTGGAATCGAGGGGGGCTTTTCATCTCGCCGGTCTGGTGTAGATACCAGGTGGCTGCCGGGCAACCGTTTCGTGCCGGATCGACCCGTCACGGCGCGAAGGACGGCCGAAAAGGCGGTTGCCGGAGCCGGTCAATCCGCCCTATGCGTCAGTTCTGCCGATGAACGCCCTCGACGAGCGCCGATTCCTGTTCATCACCGGCAAGGGAGGAGTCGGCAAGACGACGGTGACGGCGGCGCTGGCCCGCGCCATGGCGGCGCGCGGCAAGCGCGTGCTGATCACGGCGACGGACGCCAAGGAGCGCATCTCGGCGCTGTTCGACGTGGAGCCGCTGGGGCCGGAGATCGTCGACGTGGCGGAGGGCGTGCAGGCGGTGCGCATCACGCCCGAGCGCGCGCTGCGCGAGTACGGCGAGATGATCCTCAAGAGCCGCGTGGTCTACGACGCGGTGTTCGACAACAAGTACGTTCGCAGCTTCTTTGCCGCGGTGCCGGGGCTGTACGAGTGGGCCGTGCTGGGCAAGGCCTGGTACCACGCGACCGAGCAGCTTCCGGACGGGCGGCCGCGCTACGACGTGGTGCTGTTCGACGCGCCGGCCACGGGGCACGGGCTGGACATGCTGCGCGTGCCGAAGGTGATCGTGGACATCGTGCCGCCGGGGATCTTGCGGCGGGACGCCGAGCGGGCGTGGAAGATGTTCCAGAACCCGGCCCAGAGCGGCGTGGTGGTGGTGACACTGCCGGAGGACATGCCGACCAACGAGACGCTGGAGCTGGTCACCACGCTCAAGAGCGAGCTGGGGCTGCCGCTGGCGCGGCTGGTGATCAACGCCGTGCTCGAGCCGCTGTTCTCGGAGGTCGAGCGCAAGCTGCTGCTCCAGCAGCGCGACCTGGATCGCGCCCAGCCGGGTGACGAGGCGGTTGCCTGCGGAGTGCGGCGCTCCATCCGCGAGCGCGTGCAGGCCGACGCCCTGGAGCGGCTGGCGGCGGTGGATGCGCCCGCGGTGCGGCTGCCGCTCTTGCTGGAAGAGGCGTCCACGCCGGAAGCCATCGCCGAGCTGGCGTCGCACCTGTAGCGGGCCGGCAGGCGGGTCCGCCTGGCCCTCGGTTCTGGAGCGGGCCGTTGGGTCGGGGTCGACCGGCTGACCCTGGGGGGCTATGGTGGGCCCCGACGGGAAATGGGAGACGAACCCTCGAAGCCCGGTCGAGTCCTGGCCGGCCGGTACCGGCTGGAAGAGCGACTTGGAGAGGGGGGCATGGGTGCCATCTGGCGCGCCGAGCACCTGGTGCTGTGCGCTCCGGTTGCCGTCAAGCTGATCGATCCCGAGATCGCCGACCACGAGGAGACGCTGGCGCGCTTCAACCGCGAGGCGCAGGCGGCTGCGTCGCTGCGCAGTCCGCACGTGGTGCAGATCCTCGACTACGGCGTGGATGACGACACGCCGTTCATGGTCATGGAGCTGCTGGAGGGCGAGACGCTTGCCGAGCGGCTGAAGCGCGTCGAGAGGCTCAGCCCCGCCGAGACGGCGCGCTTCATCACGCACGTGGCGCGCGCGGTCAACCGCGCGCACGACGCCGGCATCACGCATCGCGATCTGAAGCCCGAGAATGTCTTCATCGTCCACAACGAGGACGCGGAGATCGCCAAGGTGCTCGACTTCGGCGTGGCCAAGGTGGAAAAGGCCACGCTCGGTCCCAAGGGGCAGAAGACGCGTACCGGTTCGCTGCTGGGCACGCCGTACTACATGAGCCCCGAGCAGGCGCAGGGGAACAAGGACGTCGACTACCGCAGCGATCTGTGGGCGCTCGGCGTGATCGCCTTCGAGTGCATGACCGGCAAGCGGCCGTTCGAGAGCGAAGGGCTGGGCGATCTGGTGCTGCAGATCTGCGTGCGCGATCTGCCCGTGCCGAGCACGCTGGCGCCGATGCCGCCGGAGTTCGACGAGTGGTTCGTGCACGCCTGCTCGCGCGATCCCGAGGGGCGCTTCGCCTCGGCGCGCGAGATGGCCGAGGCGCTGCGCACGGCGCTGGGCGAGACGCGCGCGACGGTGGTCACGATCGACGAGGAGGACCGCCCGCCGAGCAGCTCGATGCAGCGTGCCGCGAAGGCTGCGGCTGGCGACGACGCGGAAAGCGCGTCCGGTGGCGACAAGAACGGCAAGTCCGGCGACGAAGCCGGGCAGGACAAGGCCGAGCCGCTTTCGCGGGCGCTCACCAAGCGTGACCCCGGCGTCGCGGAGGAGGTGGCCCGCGTCGAGGCCGCGGCGCGCGCCGAAACCATTGCGGCACCGCCGTCGTTCCGTCCCTCGGCGCTGGACGCCAAGGCCAGAGGCGACGCACCCGGCGAAGCGCGGGCTCCGGCGGAAGAGTCCGGATCGCGCGCAGGCGTGGTGCTGGCGGTGGCGGGCGGTGCGCTGCTGCTGGGGCTTGTGGGCGGCTTCGTCGTGATGGGACAGCACCACGACACCTCGCAGCGCCCGCTGCCCGATGTGGGTGCGGATGCGGGCGCCAGCAGTGCGGTGGTGACGGACGAAGCGGGCGCGCGGCATCTCGCGCATTCCGCTGCGCTGCACCAGCATGCGCACGATGCGTCGGCCGACGCGCACGCGGACGCTTTCAGCGCCGCGACCGAGGCGGGCACCGAAGCGGGGGTCCGGGAAGCCGGTGCGGTCGAGGCTGGTGCGAAGAGCACGGATGCCGGCGCGAAGCGGCGCGCCAGCGACGCGGGTCAGCTCCGGGTGCGCGACGCAGCCGCCGTCGCGCCGCGACCCGCGCCGGCGGCGAGCGCGAAGAAGCCGGCTGCTGCGGCTAGCGGCGCGCGCTCTCCGGCGCCGCCGAAGCCTTGAGCGCGGACATCAGCTCGCGCAGCCCCTGCACGAGCGCGGGTGACGGCGTGCCGGGCGCGAGCTCGTAGCCGCCACGCGCCTGGCCGTCCTGCTCCTCCGCCAGCCACACCGTGGCCTTCTCGCCCTCTGGGCTCGTCAGTCCGATCTCGGCGCGGCGTCCGGCCTGGCTCAGATCGAGCGTGCGCCACTCGAGCTCGCCGAAAGGTGCGTGGCGCCTGAGGCGCAAGAGCCGCGTCGCGATGCTGCGCGTCGCGCTGCCGGCCAGCGCGTCCTCGCCGAAGGGATGCAGCACACGCCGGCCCTCGGCGAGCCGGTTCCACAACGCACCGAGCCCTGCCAGCACCAGCTCGCGGTTGTCGGGCACGTCCAGCACGCCCACGCTGAATACGTCGAAGCTGCCGGCGCCGTCGCCCGGCGCGCCGAGCCGCACGACCAGTCGCTGCTGTCCCGCGTGCAGCGTTACCCGCGCTTCCTGGTCGCTCACGAGCATGCCGGTGACGCGGTCGAAGGGGGCCGGCGGGCTCCACGCCTCGAGCTCCCGAACCACTGCGCCCAGGTGCACGCCGAGCAGGTGCAGATCCGGATCCAGCTCGCGGAGCCGCTCCGCCGTGATCGGCACGAGCTCGCTTGCGCCGTACAGCTCGCGGTACTTGTCGAAGATGCCGCTGCAGCGGTCGTCGAAGACGCACTGCCTGCAGCTGTCCGGCTTGAGCTTGTCGCGGCGCTTGACGAAGTACTTGTCCCAGGGCCTGCTCAGTCTTGTCTCGCCGTCGATGGCGATGGTGTCGGTCTGCTCGCCGTCGTGGTGGATCCAGCGCGCGAGGTGCGGCGCGACGCAGTAGGGCAGGTTGCCGATGTTGACGTTGAAGTCGTCGTCGAAGCCGTCGATCATGCGCGTCAGCGGATCGACCAGGTCGGTGTAGCGCGGGATCATCTCGCGGAACTCGGCGTCGGAGCGCGTGCCGGCGTCCATGGGCCGCACCATGTCCAGGTGCAGCTGCACGGCTCCGTAGCGCCGCACGAGCTCGGGGAACTCGTCCACCGACTCGAAGTTGGAGCGTACGACGCACATGTTGACGGTGATGCGCTGGTCGCGCGCCGCCAGATGCCCGAGCGACTGCACGATGCGGTCGAAGGAGCCAGGCTTCTTCGTGGTGCGCTCGTGGGCGAGCTTGTTCGCGCCCTGGATCGAGATGCGCCAGGTGAAGTTGCCGCCCAGCGCTATCACCTCGTCGATGAAGCCGGCCCGGGCGGTCTTCACGCCGTTGGTGAACAGCACGATCTCCTCGAAACCCAGGGCGATGGCGTGGCGGACGACCTGCTGGAACCCCGGTTGCAGCGTGGGTTCGCCGCCGAGCAGCGTGAGCTTCCGGTGCCCGCGCTCGTAGGCTTCGCTCACGCTGGCGAGCAGCGGTTCGACGGCGAGCGGGCGCGCGCGCCCCAGACCCGTCTCCTGCCCGCTGACGCAGAAGACGCAACGGTTGTTGCACATGTGGCCGAGCTGGATCTCGACCTGCGTCTTCGGCTCCATCCAGCCACAGTGTAGCGTCGGCGCCTCTGGGCGTCGATCAGGGCCGTTTCTATGCTGGATCGCTAGCGCTGCCGGGCGGAGGCAGGGCCGTCGCCGTGCTCGATCAGGCTCTCGGCAAGTGTCGCGAGGTTGTCGTTGTCGACCATGCGGCTCGACAGCACGGTGCCTTCCGCGTCGCTCACGAACACCCGCAGCAGCGGCTGGTGGACCGAGGTGACGACGATGAACGGTGTCCGTACGCCGACCGCGCGACAGCGTGCCAACACCTGCAGCCCGCTCTGCACCGGCAGCTGGGCGTTGGTGATCACCAGGTCGAAAGGTCCGTCGTTCCGCAGCAGCTCGGCCAGGTGTTCGCCGTTGTCCGTCTCGCTGACCTCCGCGCGTAGCCCGCGGAGGATCGGCTTGATCTGGTTGCGGACGGTGGGATCGCGATCGGCAAGGAGAATGCGAGGGGAAGGCATGGACACCGTGGCGCGACTTGCAGGTAGCCCCCCGACGGCCTTGGCGCGCGGCGTGGATTCCGGAATCCTGTTCACGAGACCCCCCGATGTCGGGTAGTCCGGTGCGGTAGAGGATCTGTCGCGGAATGCGCTCAAGGCTAGTAGGTGCCAGGAGCACGCCACATGCCAACCGTTTCGTGACGTAACTGTCGGATATTCCGCCTACGCTCGCCGCCTGGACGCGGCACCGTTCAGATCTGGAAGTTCACAGATGAAAGGCGCCGCGGCCGGACCGGGCCCTGAATACGCTGGCAGCGGAATTTCCGGCCCCACACGGGAGGAGCCGGCGGGACTACTCCGGCACGATCGCCGACCAGTCCGGCGGCTCCGGGGGCGCTTCGTCTTCCATGTCGATCTGCGCCTTCTGCAGCTTGCCCGACAGGTCCACGTTCACGCACTGCCAGTGGGTGTAGGCCTCGATGACCCAGATGCCGCTCTCGCGGGTGCCGTTGCCGCTCCAGCCGTTGCCGCCGAAGGGCAGGTGCGCCTCGGCTCCCGTGGTGGAGTTGTTCACGCTGGTCATGCCCGCCGAGATCTCCTCCTTGAAGCGCAGCATGGCCTTCGCATCGCGCGTGTAGATGGCGCTCGACAGGCCATAGGGCGTGCCGTTGGCGGCGGCCATGGCCTCGTCCAGGCCGTCGACCTCCACCAGATTCACGGTCGGACCGAAGCATTCTTCCTGGGCGACCCGCATGTCCATCTTCACGCGATCGAAGATGCGCGGCGTGGCGTACTGACCGCGCGCGGCATCGCCGGTGAAGTTCCTGGGCTCCTCGCCCGGGACGATGCGCTTGCCGTCGAGCAGCAGCTCGGCGCCGTCTTCGAGCCCGACCGCGCGCTGGGCGATCCAGTTCTCGAGGAAGCGCGCGTTGATGAACGGCCCGTAGTCGACGGCCTCGTCGAGCGGGTCGCCGATCTTGAGCGCCTTGGCCCGCTGCACGAGCTGTTCGCGTACCGTCGGCATGACGCGCTTGTCGACGATGATGTTGCCGCAGCTGGTGCAACGCTGGCCCGCAGTGCCGAACGAGGCCCACAGCGCGCCTTCGACCGCCAGCTCGAGGTCGGCATCGGCCAGGATCACCAGCGGGTTCTTGCCGCCCAGCTCGAGCGACGGGATCTGCAGGTTCCTGCCGCACACCTCGCCGATGTGACGGCCGACCGTGGTCGAGCCGGTGAAGGAGATCTTGTCGAGCAGGCCGGCGTCGACCTGATCGACCATGAACTGTCCGGCGCTGTCCTTGCCCTGGCCGTGCACGATGCTGAGCACGCCTTCGGGCAAACCGGCGCGGCGCCACAGGTCGGCGAACAGCGCAGCCACGCCGGGCGCGTCGTCGCTCGGCTTCCACACCATCGCGTTGCCGGTGAGCAGCCCCGGGATGATCTTCCAGGAGGGCACGGCAACGGGGAAGTTCCCAGCGGTGATCACACCGACCACGCCGATCGGGCGGCGGTAGGTGAACAGCTCCTTGTCGGGCAGCTCGCTCGGGACGGTCTGGCCGTACAGGCGGCGGCCTTCGCTCTGGAAGAACTCCGCCGTGTCGATCGCTTCCTGCACGCTGCCTCGCGCTTCGCGCAGCGGCTTGCCCATCTCGCGCGACACGAAGCGCGATAGCTTTTCCTTGTCGAGGATGAGCAGCTGCGCCAGCCGTCCGAGAACCTGCGCGCGCTGCGGCGCCGGGACGCGAGACCACATCTTCTGTGCGGCGCGCGCCTTCTCGCAGGCTTGTCGCACCTCGTCGCTCGTGCTGAGCGGTGCGATGGTCACCACGTCGTCGCGATTGGCGGGGTTGTGGCGTTCGAAGGTTTCCTTCGAGCTACGCGGCTCGCCGCCGATCCAGTTCTCGACCACGAGGGTCTTGGGAAGGTTGCCTGCCTGGTCCTTGGTCTGCATGCGGCGGAGCCTCCCGCTTTGCCGTGCTGGAGGCAAGAGATGGGCTGATCCAGCGCAATCCGGGCGGTCAGCGGCCGCCGCACGGCCAGGGACCAGGCGGCGCGTGGGCGCTGTACACCCGCACGGTCACCACGCGCCACGCCCCGGACTCGTTCTGCAGGAACACGTCGAGGCGCTGGCTCGTCTTGCCCGTCGACAGCGTGCCGGCGAGGCAGGCGTGGTTCGCGTCGTGGCGATCCGGCCGCCGGCTGAAGGACATCGAGCCCGCGCGGTGGATGTCGAGATTGCCGAGCGCGGCCTCGAAACTCCCCCGCGGCACACTTCGCTGCGTCGCCGGCGACAGCATCGCGTAGGCGGCGTCCAGCTTGTCCTGCCGCACCAGCGCCACGTACGCCCGCGCCACCTGCCCCACCGCCATCGTGCCCACCGAGCGGCGCATCAGCTGGAACAGGAACGCACCCACGGCGAGCGCGAGGGCGACGTACCAGAAGGCACGAACGACGAGAGAGGGCTTGGGGCGTGCAGCCATGTGGACCGGGCGCTAGGCGGGAAGGTGAGCGTCGTGCACGCAGGTTTCCCTGTGGTGCGATCTGTCGTCGGCTGACATCGCGCCGGAGGATACGCCGGGTCGGGAGCAACAGCACCCGATATTGAGGATCGTCATTGACGAATATCAACGCCGTGTCGGTCGCTCGGTGGACAACCGCTTGCTCGTCGCTGTTCCGAATCCTTTGTTCCGCACCCGGGCTCTGACCGCCCGGAGCACACGACATGAAGAACGCGATCGAGGCGAGATACACCGAGCTGGCCGAATCCAGCTGCTGCCTGTCGTGTGGGACGGCGGCGACGCGCTGCGAGCCTCGCGCCGGACACGTGTGCGTCGATCTGGGCAGCGGTCGCGGCACCGACGTGCTGCGTCTGGCGGAAGCGGTGGGGCCGGAAGGCCACGCCTACGGCGTCGATATCACCGACGCCATGCTGGAGACGGCCAGGAAGACCGCCGACAAGCTAGGCATCGAGAATGCGACCTTCCTGCGCTCGAAGCTGGAACGGCTGGAGCTGCCCGACGACACCGCGGACTGGGTCACCTCCAACTGCGTGCTGAACCACGCGGACGACAAGGCGGCGGTCTGGCGCGAGATCGCGCGGGTGCTCAAGCCGGGTGGCCAGTTCGTGATCAGCGACATCTACGCGGTCGGCGAGATTGCCGAGGAGCACCGGAACGACCCGGCGGCTGTCGCCGAGTGCTGGGCTGGCGCCGTACCGAAGGCGGAGTACCTCGAACACATCGCCGCCGCTGGTCTGGTCGACGTGGAAATTGTCGAGGAGTCCGAGCCCTACGAAAAGGGCCAGGCGACGGTGGCCAGCTTCACGATCAGCGGGTGGCGCCCCCGACGCATCCGCTGCTGTCTGTAGGGTGGGGGACTAGTTGCAAAGCCCGAGGTGATGACCGATGAAGTCCCTGATCAAGAAAAGCTGTTGCGTGACCAAGCCGAAGCGCGGAAAACCTGCCCGGCAGAAGACCGTGGCCCAGTGCTGCGCGAAGGTTTCCAAGGTCGTAGCGGGTTGCCACGACTGACCCAATGGAGCTCTCGCGCCACAACATCCTTGCCCGGCTCGACAAGCGCTCGGGCTGGCTGTTGGTCAACCTGCTGAGCGGCCACGCCGACCTGCTCGACCTCGACGAGGGCGAGCGCCTGTCGCGCGGAGAGTTCGACAACCAGGCCGAGCTCGTCGAAAAGGGCTACCTGGTGGAACCGGAAGAGGAGGCGCGGCGGTATCGTCGCGCCTACCTCGACTTCCTCGAAGGCCGCGAGTCGGACGAGGTGCAGCTGTTCTACGTTCCGTCCTACGCCTGCAACTTCGACTGCTCGTACTGCTACCAGGCCGAATACGAGCCGGAGCTCGGCAGCGACCAGAACGCGGTGGTCGACGCCTTCTTCGCCTACGTCGACAAGACTTTCGCAAACCGCAGGAAGTACGTGACACTCTTCGGCGGCGAGCCGCTGCTGCCGAGCCCGGCGGCGAAGCGCATGGTCGAGCGCCTGGTCGACGAAACCGCTCGGCGAGGGCTCGACCTGGCGGTGGTGACGAACGGGTACAACCTCGAAACCTACGCGCCGCTGCTTGCCCGCGCGCGCATCCGTGAAGTGCAGGTCACCCTCGACGGGCCAGCGCCCGTGCACGATGCGCGACGCCATCTGAAGGGTGGCGGAGACACCTTCGAGAGGGTCGCAGCGGGTATCGACGCCTGTCTGGCTCTGGAGCTGCCGGTCAACCTGCGCTCGGTGCTCGACCGTGAAAATCTCGACTTCTTTCCCGAGCTCGCCCTCTTCGCCATCGAGCGCGGGTGGACTCGCAGCCCCTTTTTCAAGACCCAGATCGGCCGCAACTACGAGCTCCACTCCTGTCAGATCGACTCGAACCGGCTGCACACGCGGCTGTCGCTGTACGAGGATCTCGCGCGCCTGATCCGGCGCGATCCGGAGATCCTGCAGTTTCACAAACCAGCGTTCTCGGTGGCGCGGTTCCTGTTCGAAAATGGCGAGCTGCCGCCGCCGCTCTTCGACTCCTGCCCGGCGTGCAAGACAGAGTGGGCGTTCGACTACACCGGCCGCATCTACCCGTGCACTGCGAACGTCGGCAAGCCCGGTGAGCAGGTCGGGACGTTCTATCCCGAGGTGCAGCTCGATGCGGCCAAGGTGCAGCGCTGGGAGGAGCGGGACGTGCTCGGCATCGCAGCGTGCCGGTCCTGCTCGCGCCAGCTCGCCTGTGGCGGCGGTTGCGGCGCGGTCGCGAAGAACCGCGAGGGCAGCGTCGATCAGCCCGACTGCCGTCCCGTCACGGAGCTACTGGCATTGGGGGGAGCGCTCTACGCAGAACATCAGCCATGAACTGGAGATAGTCCCCCATGACGTTCCACATCACGGAAATCGACAACCAGAGCTTCGAGTCGGTGGTGCTCGCTAGCGACAAACCCGTCGCTCTCGACTTCTACTCCACCGAGTGCCCGCCCTGCGAGGCGCTGGCGCCCAAGTTCGAGGGACTGGCCGCGATCTACGGCGAGGACGTGCGCTTCCTGAAGATATTCCGCCAGGAAAACCGCGAGCTGGCCGAGAAACCTGGGGTGCGCGGCTCGCCGACGGTGCTGTTCTTCAACGGCGGTCGCGAAGTAGGCCAGCGACTGACGGGTGCGATCAAGCGCTCGGAGCTCAGGGCCGGGCTCGAAGCGCTGATCTCCGCCGAACGGGTCGCCGAGCTCAGGTCCCGGGAGAGCGCGGTCGAGACCGAATGCGACGTGTTGATTCTCGGGGCCGGACCGGCGGGCGTCACGGCCGGCATCTACGCGGCGCAGGCCAAGCTCCGCACCATCATGGTGGACGTCGGGCTGGGAGGCGGAAACCTCTCGATCACCCATCAGGTCTCCAACTTCCCCGGGTTTCCCAAGCCGCAGCCGGGCTACATGCTGGCGCACTACCTGCTCGAGCATGCCAAGGAGGCCGGCGTGAAATCGCGCTTCGCCGCAGAGCTCACGGCGGCGGATCTGCACGAGCGGCGCGTCGTGCTCGACGGCGTGGAGACGATCCGCGCACGCAAGGTGATCGTCGCGACCGGCTCTTCGCCGCGCCCGATCGGGGTGCCCGGCGAGCGCGAGTACAAGGGCAAGGGTATCTCCTACTGCGCGACCTGCGACGCCAAGTACTACGAGGGCAAGCACGTGGTGGTGATCGGCGGCGGCAACTCGGCCGTCGAAGAGGCGCTGTTCATCGCCAAGTTCGCCGCGAAGATCACGCTGGTGCACCAGTTCGCCGAGCTCTCCGCCAACAAGCACGCCCAGGCGAAGGTGTTCGAGAGCGACAAGTTCGATTTACTGTTCAAGCACGAGCCGCGGGAGTTCGTGGCGGGCAACGGCAAGACGGTCGACGCCGTGATCGTCGAGGACCTGGAGACTGGACAGCGGCGCCGCATCGACTGCGACGGCGCGTTCGTATTCGCCGGCATGCGACCGAACCTCGAAGCCTTTGGTGGCGTCTTCAAGCTGGACGGAGCCGGCTACGTCGTCGTCGACCAGGAGATGCGGACCAATGTGCCGGGGGTGTTTGCCGCCGGCGACATCGTCAGCAAGCGCTTCCGCCAGATGACGACGGCGGTCTCCGACGGCACCGTGGCGTCGATGGCGCTCGCCCAGGAGCTCGCCTAGCGGGCCGCGGTCATCTGGCCGCTCAGGCTTCGACTTGCGGCGCACAACGCCTGGTGTGCGGGCGGTGCGCGGTGCGCGGTGCGGGCGGTGCGGGGTGCGGGGTGCGGGCGGTGCGCAGTGCGGGGTGCGGGCGGTGCGCAGTGCGGGGTGCGGGCGGTGCGCAGGCTGCAACTTGGTCGGAGAAATGCCCGTTTTCCGCGCTTTCCGGGCATTTTGGTGCCCAAGCTTCAACTTGGTCGGGAGAAATGCCCGTTTTCCGGGCATTTTGGTGCTTCCTGATGAGCTTGCTCCCGAAAATGCCCGGAATTCGGTCATTTTGCGCGCCAAGCTCGAGCTTGCACCCCGAAATGCCCGCCTCCGCCGGTGCGAGCTCCGCTCCGCCCGCTCCGCCCGCTCCGAGTCCCGCCGCCGAGCCCCGCTCCGAGCCCCGCCGTTCCGAGCTCCGCCTCCGCCGCTCCAAGCTCCGCCTCCGCCGCTTCAAGATGCGGGCGCCCGAGCTCCCTCCGCCGCTCCCGCTCTCTCCAAGGGAACCCGCGCCGCACCACGCATGCGCACGGCGCTGATCGCCTACGGCCTTGTTTCCGGCGATCGACGCCGCTGACGGCTGTCGATCGCCCAGCGCGCCGCGACGTACAGCACCCAGCCGGGGGCCAGCAGCACGAGAAACAGCCTGAGCGCGAACAGCAGCGCCACGGCGACAAGCTGTGTTGCGTTGAAGTGCGTGAGCGCGGCGGCCAGCACGTCGTGCGGCTCGGCGTAGCGGCCCAGCGCGAGCAAGGCCAGCCCGGCACAGGTCACGACGATCGCGCAGACCATGGCGTGGCGCGGCGGACGGGTCACGGTCGCCTCGCAGTCAGCATCGCCAGCAACAGCGCATTGCCGAGCGTGCCGCCGGTGACGAAGCTCTCGCCGGTTCTGCCGCGTGCGGGCGCGCCGAACAGATCCGCGGTGCGATACAGCTGGTCGAACAGCAAGCGGTCGCCGTTCATGCGCGCGGCGCCGAGGCCGAAGCCGGTCGCGCCGACCGAGACGCCGAGCAGAATCGGGCCGGCGTTCACGTCGCCCGGGCCGTTGTGGCCGGGTGCGTACTCGCGGATCGCGCCGAAACCGAACAGCGTGCGGCGCCCCACGCCGGCAAGGGCAGCCTCGAGCCGCTGCGACAGTGCGCGGTTGGCGAAGCCGATGAAGTACGCGGCGATCGCCGTGCCCGAGCCACGCGGCGCGTCGACCGGAACGCAACTTCCGCTCCGCACGCGCTGCACCAGATAGCCCGACTTGTCGATCGCGCAGTGCGCGAAGCGCGCCGCCCATTTCGTGAGCAGCGCGCTCCGGTCCACGCCGGTCACCTGCGCGTTCAGACCGACCGACCCAGCGACAGCGGCCACGTCAGGCGGCCAGGTCTCGCCGGGGTAGGTCTCGATGAGACCGGTCGGCGACGCGGCGAGCCGCGCCGCGAACGCCTTGCTGAGCCGGTCGTTGAGCGCGGCGTACTTCGTGCGCGGGTCGACCGCGCGCAGCATGCCGAGCGCCAGGTTCACGTAGCCGAGATACGCGTGGCCTTCGCCCGGCGCCATGTACGCTAGCCCGTTGTGTCCGTAGGCCCGAGCGGCGTAGTCGAGCGTGCGCGGATCGACGAGGCGCGCCGCCGCCGAGCGCATCGCCGGCAGATACGTTGCGCGCTGGTCCGGATGCGCGAGCACGATCTGGCCGAGCCCGAGGATCGCCATCTGGTAGACGGCAACCGCCGACTGCCCATCGAAGCGCGCGTGTCCGGTGTGGTACAGCTGCCGTCCTGGTTCCGCGAGCACGGAGGCCGCGACGCTCTGTGCGACGGCGTCCTGGGTTTCCACATCGCCCGAAAACCAGCGAGCCGCATTCCAGCCGCACACGACCCGCGGCACGATCGCCAGTGCTGCCAGCCAGCACCCGAACGCCAGCGCGAGCCTCGCCCAAAGCGGCCGCATGATCCGAACATGCCACGCGGGGGCCGAGGAAACTCGCGGTCCGGGCCGACCCGATCTGGCTAGCGTGACGGATCGGCGTCGCGACGGGTGGTCGCGCTGCACCACGCCGCGCGACCGGAAGTTGACCCGACGATCTGCTTCTGGTACTGAACATTAGAGCAGCTATTCGGAGGTAGCCAATGTCCGCAGATTCACCCATAGATTCCAGTGCTTGTCGCCTGCTGGAGCTGTTCCGTGTCGAGCTCTCGGAGGTGCATTTCCCCGACGTGGACCGCGAGGTACTCGAGGCCCTGGCCGGTGAAGTCACCTCGCAGCACGAGCGCGTCACGACGCTGCGAGCGGAGCTGGCCAGTGCTGAAGAACAGCTCGCGATGGCGCAGAGCGCGCTGCTGGAGCGGGCGCGCGAGGGCCTCTCCTACGCCCGCCTCTACGCGGCCCGTCACCCCGAGCTGAGCGAGCGGCTCGATGCGATCGATCTCGCACCCCGCACGCGGCGCGGCCGCAAGGCGCGCAAGCCGCGCGCAACCAAGGCACCAGCGTCGGGCTCGGGAGAGGGCAACGTGGAAACGAGCCCGCAGCGCCGCCCGCGCAGGGTGTCGACCGAGCCTGCAGCTCCGCTCGAAGCGACGGGCTGAAGCGCAGCGCGGCTTTCCGGCGGCGCTCGCCGGCGCGCGATTGTCGTACGCGGTCGGCGTGCTATGGCACCGGCATGGCCGACCCATCGATTGCCGGACGCGTTGCCATCGTCACCGGCGCGGGGCGCGGGCTGGGGCGCGCGATGGCGCTCGGCCTGGCGCGCGCGGATGTTCGCGTCGTGGCTACCGCGGCGCGCGAAGGCGACGAGCTCGCTGCTGTCGCGCAGCAGTGTGGCGAACGCGTGCTGCCGCTCGTCGCCGACGTGATGTGCCCGGAAGACTGCGCGCGCGTCGTGGACAAGACGCTCGAGAACTTCGGGCGGCTCGACATTCTCGTGAACAACGCCGGCCGCGGGATGAAGTACGTGAGCGAGCGCTTCCTCACGGAGCCGACGCGCTTCTGGGAATGTCCGGCCGAGGTGTTCCAGATGGTGATCGACACCAACGTCAATGGACCGTTCCTGATGGCGCGCGCTGCAGTGCCAGCGATGCTCGACGCGGGCTGGGGGCGCATCGTCAACATCTCGATGAACCGCTCGACCATGCGCCGCGCGGGCTTCTCGCCCTACGGTCCCTCCAAAGCCGCGCTGGAGAGCGAGACGGTGATCTGGGCGCAGGATCTGGCGGGCACGGGCGTGACGGTCAATGCGCTTCTGCCCGGCGGCGCGACGCTCACCGGCATGATCCCCGACGGCGTGTCGGAAGAGCTGCGCGCAAAATTGCTCGCGCCCGAGGTGATGCTGCCGCCGCTGCTCTGGCTCGCGTCGAACAGCTCCGACGGCGTGACCTCGAAGCGCATTGTCGCCAAGCGCTGGCGCGAAAGCGACGGCCAGCCCGCCGCTGAGGCGTTCGAAGAAGCGGGTTGGACGCCGCCGGAGTAGCGTGAAGTACGGGCGGGTTTGCAGATCCCGATTGCGGACGCCGGCTCGAACGGATTGCCCCCACGCCATGGCTGGGTGGCGCGTTGCGTATCCGTCAAGCTGCAGGAGCAGCGGCTCTCGATAGGCCCCGAGGCGCTCGAAAAGGGCGCCAAGCTCGAGCTTGGAGTCGAAAACAGGCGCGGGACGCGTGAAAAAAAGGCCAAGCTGGGCTTGGCGTCGAAAACAGGCGCGAGGCGCTCGAAAAGGGCGCCAAGCTCGAGCTTGGAGTCGAAAACAGGCGCGGGCGTTGTCGCAGTGCCGTACGTGGCTGCTCCTGCGCGCCTTTGTGCTCGCGCCGAGACGAGGCCGGGACGCGTCGCGCCGCGCGCCTGGCAGCTCTAGACAGGCGCGGGCGTAGTCGCAGTGCCGCACGTGGCTGCTCCTCTGTGCCTTCGAGCTCGCGCCGAGACGAGGCCGGGACGCGTCGCGCCGCGCGACCGTCAGCGCCCTTGGCGCTCTTGGCGCCTTGGCGGTTGGCCCTCTTCAAGCGCCGCGGCCGGGCCTTGCAAGGCGGCGCGAGTGTTGCGTCTCTTCGACGTGTATCGGCTGCCAGGACCCCCAGGAAAACGCCAGGAGGCGTTGCTCCTCTCTGCCGCGGTGGTCCGGCGGGCGGCTGTGATGTAGACCGCTGGGCATGGCGATGCGGGCTGTGGTTCTGGGTGCGGGGCGGATGGGTCGAGCGGCGGCGTGGGATCTGGCGCGCCAGCCCGGTATGGGTGCGGTCAAGCTGGTCGACCACGACGAGGATGCGCTTTCGAACGCCGCGCGCGAGATCGAGCGGCAGCTGACGGGCAAGACCGGCGGCGGCGCGGCGCGCATCGAGACGGCGCGCGGTGACCTGGACGACACGGCGGGTCTGCCGTCCCTGATGGAAGGCTCGGACGTGGTGCTGTCGAGCGCGGACTACCGCTTCAACGAAGCGCTGACGCGCGCGGCCATCGAGGTGGGCGTGCACCTGTGCGATCTCGGCGGCAATCTGTTCGTGGTTCAAAAACAGATGGCTCTGAGCGAGGCCGCCGAAAAGCGCGGCATCACGGTCATTCCCGACTGCGGCCTGGCGCCGGGCATGGCGGGGCTGTTTGCGGCGTGGGGCGTCGAGCGCCTTTCATCGGTGGACAGCGTGAAGCTGCGCGTGGGCGGGCTGCCCGCGCATCCGAAGCCGCCGCTCTGCTACAAGCTGGTGTTTTCCGTGCGCGGGCTCACCAACGAGTATCTCGAGCCGGCGGAGGTGCTGCGCGACGGAAAGATCGTGCAGGTACCGTCGCTCACGGACGCCGAGGAGCTCGAGTTCCCGTATCCGTTCGGCAAGCTCGAAGCGTTCAACACCTCGGGCGGCTCGTCGACGCTGCCGGCTACCTTTGCCGGCAAGGTGCGCGAGCTCGACTACAAGACCATCCGCTATCCTGGTCACGTCGCAGCGTTCGCCGGCATGCAGCAGATTGGCTTGCTCTCCGAGGAGCCGGTGGACGCGGTCGTGCCCCGCGTCTTCACCGAGAAGCTGCTCGAGCGCACGCTCTCCGACGACGACACAGACGTGGTGCTGATGCGGGTGACGGTGAGCGGCGTGCAGGACGGCGAGCGCGGCCGGCTGGTCTTCGAGCTGATCGACCGTCACGACGCCAAGACCGGACACTCGGCCATGGCGCGCACCACTGCCTACCCCGCCGCAGCCGTCGCCTACATGCTCGCGGCCGGCGCCGTCGAGAAACGCGGCGTTCTACCGGGCGAGATCGCCGTTCCCCTGGGTTCCTTCGCCGGAGCCGTACGCGCCCGCGGCATCGATGTGAAGGAAAGCTGGGAGTCCATGTGAAGCGGGCCGCCCCGTTCGCCCTCCTGCTAGCAATCAGCTGCACCCCCGCAGCGGGCCCGCTGACCGTCAAGAGCACCACAACTCCGCAGTCCGTCGCTACCCCAGGAACCCCCAACCGAAGCCCGGCAGCGGAGTTTCCCTCGCGGCGTGAAATGGGGGGCCCCCGCGAAGCGGGGAAAAAGCGTAGAGCGGCGGCAAAGCAGAGGCCGGCCGTTCCCGCGCGGCGTGAAATGGGGGGCCCCCGCGAAGCGGGGACAAAGCAAATCGCGGCGGCACAGCGGAGGCCGGCGGGTGCTCGCGAGCGGGGCGAGGTAGGGGCCCCCGGCGAAGCCGGGGCCTCGCTCCGCTCGCGAGCACCCGTCGGCCGCAGCGCTTGCCCCAAAGACATGGTCCTCCTCCACCGCGTAGAGGGCCCCTACTGCATCGACCGCTACGAAGCCTCGATCATGAAGCGCGACGCCGACGGCAGCGAACACCTGTGGCCCAGCAACAAACCCGTAGACGGCATCGAAGACGAAGTCCGCGCCGTCAGCCTCCCCGGCCGCCTCCCGCAAGGCTACATCTCCGGCAAGCAGGCCGCCGAAGCCTGCGCCCATTCAGGCAAGCGCCTCTGCGAAATCGACGAATGGGTCCTCGCCTGCCGCGGACCCAAGCTCCAGACCTATCCGTATGGAAATACGCGCGAACCCAACGTCTGCAACGATCGCTACAAGAAGCTCGACCACCATCCCGTAGCGCGCCTGTTCCGGAAATTCGCTCCGCCCGGCACGCCCGCGCGCGACAAGTGGCTACCGAGCTGGATGAACGACCCGCGGCTGTTCGAGATGAGCCACAGCGTCAAGCCCGCCGGCGCCATGAAAGGCTGCACCAACGCCTACGGCGTCTACGACATGGTCGGCAACCTGCACGAGTGGGTGGACGACCCCGACGGCACGTTCTTCGGCGGCTTCTTCATGGACACCTTCCAGAACGGCCAGGGCTGCGAATACCGCACCACCGCGCACCCGTTCGACTACCACGACTACTCGACCGGCTTCCGCTGTTGCGCCGACCCCGGTCACGCGCCGGCGAAGGGCGCGGCCAGCGGCGGTGCTGACCCCGCTCGGGCGCGCTCCGTTTTCTCGGCTCCGGCGCGCGTCGCTTCGTCGGCGAAGTGAACCCTCCTCCGGCAGTATTGGCTCCTACCCGGGGAAAGGAGGAGTTGGATGTCCAAGCTCCTGCCGCAGAATGAGCACGCGCTCGAGCGCGTGTTGCGCGTCGTCGTCGGACTCGTGCTGCTGTCTCTGGTCTTCGTCGGCCCGCACACCCTGTGGGGGCTGATCGGTCTGGTGCCGCTCCTGACGGGGCTGGCCGGCACCTGTCCGGCGTACACGCTGTTCGGCTTCAGCACCCGCTCCCGCAAGACAGGCCAGCACGCCGCGCAGACCTAGATCGTAGCAAAAGGCTACAAACTTTGCCCGGAAACGGCTCGGTTTGTGGCATATTGCTACAGTCCGGCGATTGGCAGACTGTCACGCTGGGACCCGTGAGCCGGCGTGGGCGGTGACACATTGTCAGTGCCGCGCCCTGGCGCTGCCCGATACGCCGGGAAATCCCGAGTGGCACGCGTTTCGCTGAAGATCCCCGCGGATGGATCTCGACCGCGTCATCCGATACGGCAGTCTGGCGGCGCTACCGGTGCTTGCAGCGGCGATCTGGGTATTCAGGAGTCCAGCGCCCGCGGCGCATCACGCGCCGGCCGCGTCGGCGTCCGCGCTGGTGCTTGGTGACGGCCTTCCGCCTGCGCCGCGCCGTCCAGCCGCAAGCGCGGACATCGTCGATGGGCCGCGCCGCGGCGAGCCGCCCCCTGCCGAGACGCCGGCTCGCGCTGCCGCGGATCTTCCGCCGGCGCGTCCGGGTCCGGCGCCCGCCGTCACGTCGCTGGCCCCACACGTGAAGCCGAAGCACCACCACGACGACTCGGACAGCTTCACCGAAGGGCCGTGCGGCAAGGTGCGGGTTCGGCTGATCACTGCGAGCAAGGACCCGAAGTGGTCGTTCGCGTCGATCGCGACGGGGCCGGACCAGACGGCGCACATGCGCCGCGTGGGCGATCATGTGGGGGGCTATCGCGTCGCGAAGATCGACTGGGACCGCGTGTGGCTGCAGCGCGGCGGAACGCGCTGCGCGGTCGGCATGCACGCGGGCGCGCGCCCCACTCGAGCCGATCCCGTGATGGCGCCAGTGGGCGGCAAGAACACGATCCTACCCGCGGACAGAGCCGGGCCCGCGTGGCAGGTGCCGGATGTCATCGCCAGCGCCATCACGCAGAACTCGCCGAGCGACTACACACTCACGCCGAGCGCAGTGAAATCGATCTTCGACGCGGGAGCGGACCTGCTCGCCGGCACGCGCATCGAGCCGCTGCGTCGCGACGAGCGCGTCGTCGGCATCGCGCTGGAGACGATTCCCCCGGACTCGATCCTGGATCGTCTGGGCGTGCAGGCGGGCGACGTTGTGTTGGAGCTGAACGGTGCGCCGTGCACCACCTTCAACGGTGCGCTGCAGGCGCTGGAGGCGGCGCGCGCGAAGGGCCAGCTCGTGGCGCTGCTGGAGCGACAGGGCCAGCGCTTCGATCTCACGCTCGGGGTCGGAAGCGCCGCTCCACCGGACGCGCCCGGCACAGCGCCGCCCGACGAGGCGCCGGCCGTGATGCAGTAGGCTACTTCGCCGACAGCTTCGGGATCGGTTTGCCGTACGACTCGACCTTCTTCACCTCGTCGGCGGTGAGGGTCATGGCCGTGAAGTCGCCGTTGGTCGGATCCTTGCCGACGCCGTTCAACTGGACGAGCGCCACCGAGAAGCTGCCTTTGCCGATGTAGCGGCCCTTCTCGGTGGGGGATTCCTTGAACTGGCCGTTGATGACGGTCGCCTTCGCGTACACCTCGATGCCGCCCGAGCCGACCTTGATGTCGATGTCGAAGGGCGCGGTGCCGAAAGCGATCGTTCCGTCGGGTTCGTCCTTGGCGAAGCCCTCGGTCGAGAAGATGTAGCCATCCGGTGGATTCGGATCCGGCAGGAAATCGGGGAACTGGTTCAAGGCGGTCTGCTTGTCCGAGGGCACAACGCACGGCGGCAGCGCACTGTTGAGCAGCTGGCAGATCGGCTTGTCCTTCGGGCAGCTCGCAGGACAGCCGGGGCGGCTGTTGGTCTCCGGCTGACGGATGGCAGCCGTGAACTTGCCGCGCCAGATCCCCGTCGTCGGATCGACATCCATATCGGTGAACAACCTGAGCTGCTGCGACAGGTAGTTCACGTTCATGATGAGGTAGTAGTAGCCGCTGGGCAGACGCGTGGGGCCGCCGCCGCTGAGCCGGAACGTGAACGGGATCTTGAGCCGCGGCACCGTCGCGTGGCCCGCGCCGTCCTCGAGCCCCGGCTCGATGATCAGCATGTACGGCACGCTGATCGTGAACGTCGTCTTCGGCGTGATGGTCATCAGTGTGCTGTCGCTGTCCAGCGTCACCGTCGCGCCGTAGCTTGCCGTGTCGTCGTCCGGCTTCGAGCCGTCGTAGGCGAAGACGATGCTGTCCTTGAAGGCCTGCGTTTTCGGCGGGTTCTGCTCGTCGAGCAGGTTGCCTTCGCCGTCCAGTGCGTTCGGCACAGCCAGCGAGACGACCTTCACGCGGAGGGTCGACGGCACGACCGGCTCGGTAAACCTAACGACCAGCGGCGCGCCGGGCCCCGTCGACATCGCGCCGTTCACGTTGTTCAGCAGCGTGGCGTCCGGTGCGGGGTCGAACGTCTGGCAGGAGCCGGCCGACAGCAGCACGACGGCCGCGGTCAGCAGAATCAGCAAGCGGAGCGCGAAGGGCCTCATCTTCGTATGCCTCATCGTAGCACCCCTCTCAGAACACGAAGGTCGTGCGACCCTGGACCATGCCGCTGCGCACGGCCTGGCGGTTCTTGTTGTAGAACGCGTCGCCGGGAATCAAGAGCGCGCCCTCCAGGTCGAAGATGAAATGATCGAGGTAGCGCCACGAGAAGCGCCCGTCGAACTCCGTACCGTAGAAGGTCCCAGGCCGGCCGCCGTTGAAGTTGACCAGGTCGTCCTCGATGCTGTTGCCGTCCCTCAGGTACAGGCTGCGTATCGGATCGATCACGCCGGAGGGTGCCCAGGCCATGAGCACGCCGCCGCGGAACAAAAGGCTCTTTTCCGGGTGGAAGTCGAACTGCGGGAAGATCGCGATGGCGTTGGTGAACGACCCTTCCGTGTCGACGCGCTCGGCCGGGTAGGTCGTGGCGCCGATGCGCTTGAGCAGCTCGGTGCCCGCTGCCGCGGAGCGCTGGCTGGCGAAGTGCAGCGTGCGCTCGAACATGAGCAGCCCGACGTTGTTGTCCTCCGCGAAGTAGAGCTGGGTCAGCGCTGTGCCGGGGTTGGGGTTGTGATCGCCGGAAGCGAAGTCGGTCTCGAAGTAGGCGGTCCACATCGGCTCGTCCCAGCGGACGACGGCGCGCGCGCCGAACTGACGTATCGGCTGCCGGACGATGGGATCGCTGTTGATGAGGGCGAGCGCGTTGCTCACCTCCTTGGTGGCGCCCAGGATGGCCGCTCCCTCGGCGCCCGCCGACAGCTTGCCGAAGCGGCCGATGGCGCGAGCGGTCATGATGTTGACGTCCGTGTCGTACTTGGCTTCCCAGCGCTTGGAGTACACGCCCAGGACCTCGATCGACTTGTGGTGGACGGGGTCGGGATTCAGGTAGCGCACACCGAGCCCTGCGCCCTGCGTGTCGTCGGCGAACAGGTGGACCTGGTTGGTCGTCACGCGGTCGTAGAAGCTGAAGAGGAAGAGGCCGTGGTCGCGTGAGAGATCGCGCTGGGCCTTGGGCTTCAGCCCCTCCAACGGTTTAGTGGCGAACAGGATGCGGTCGGAGCTGTCGCCCTCGTTGCTGTAGCCGAAGCGGTTGGGGCGGCCGTCGCCCGCCGCCGCCAGGATGGATGTCCCGATGATCGTGGGCTGGCGACCGATGCGGAAAAGCCCGATCGGTGTGACCACCTCCCCGTAGGCGCGGCGGATGTGCAGCGGCTTGCCCGGGACCAGGATGTAGCCGTAGTTCTGCGGATCCAGCTCGTCGCCGCCGCCCTTGTACCCGACGCCGATGGTGGCGTTGTTGGGGATGGACGCCGAAGCGTTCACGCCGCTGTTGGGCGAGGGACTGCCGCCGTAGATGCCGTTGTCGCCCCAGAGCGTGCCTTCCAGCCCGTCGATCGACGTGACGACGCGGACCTTGTCCTCGTAGTCGACGGCCGCGTCGAGCCGCAGCCGATGTTCGATCCAGCTCGCGTTGCGATTGCGCGTGCCGTTCAGATTCAGCGGGCGGATGTACAGCCAGTTCGCGCGGTACTCCGCACCGCCGCGGAAGCCGAAATCGCCAATTTCGTAGCGGTTGTGGGGGCCCATCCCGTCGTTGTCCGACCAGGGCTCGTAGCTGTCCTGTGCCCACGCCCGCGTGCTCGTTACCTGTGCCGACACACCCAGCAAGACGCCGAGGAGCAGCGCAGCAGACCGCCTCATAGCGGGGCAGACTACAGGAAGCAGCGTGCCGGGAGAAGCCGTATTCCGCGCTACGGGCGGGCTTCCGTGTGCCGCTCTTGTCCTGCTCGATGTCCGGGCGCGGCGGCCGAACCTGTTCTAGCATCGGGGCGATGCGAGCACTGGTTACCGGCGGCGCCGGGTTCATTGGATCGTCGGTGGCGGATCGACTGCTGTCGCTCGGCTGGCAGGTCACCGCGATCGACAACTTCGACCCCTACTACGACCCCGCGCAGAAGCGCCGCAACGTCGCTAATGCGGCGCGTCACGACGCGTACCGGCTGATCGAGTGCGATGTGAGAGACGCTGCGGCGCTTTCTGCCGCGTTCGACGCGGCCCAGCCGGACGTGGTCGTGCATCTGGCCGCCCGGGCCGGCGTGCGAGCGAGCGTGGAGGACCCGCTGAGCTACGTGCAGGTCAACGAGCTGGGTGGCTTGCATGTGCTGTCGGAGTGCAAAAACCGCGACAACGTTCCCGTTGTCTATTCATCGACCTCGAGCGTGTACGGCAACACGAAGCAGATCCCGTTTGTCGAGGATGATCCGGCGGCCGAGCCGCTCACGCCGTACGCTGCAAGCAAACGCTCGGGCGAGCTGATGGCGCACGCCTTCCATCATGTCTACGGGCTGCCTTCGGCCGTTCTGCGCTTTTTTACCGTGTACGGTCCGCGGGGCAGGCCGGACATGGCGTTTGCAACCTTCACGCGCGCGCTCCGCCAGGGAGTGTCGATCCGTCTGCACGGCGAGGAGACGAAGCGCGACTTCACCTATATCGACGACATCGTGGACGGAGTGCTCGGGGCAACGCGCTGGGTGCTGGATGGCCGGGGCTTCGGTACGTTCAATCTGGGGCGCAGCGAGCCGGTCGTGGTGCGCAGGCTGATCGAGCTGCTCGGCGACGCGCTGGGCGTGGTGCCCAACGTCGAGCTCGGTCAGCTGCAGGTCGGCGAGTCCGAGGTAACAGCAGCCGATGTGTCGCGCGCGGCGGCGGCGTTCGGCTACGCCCCGAAGGTGTCGTTGGAAGAGGGGGTTCGCCGTTGGGTGGAGTGGATTGACCAGAGCGAGGAAGCGCCGGCGGAGCTCCGGAAGTCGAGCTGAAGCTCTGCGGCGGCCGCCGGACGCGCGCTTGACGTTGTCGGGGGCCGTGATGACACTCTTCCGAGCGCGTCTGGTCGCGACCGGCTCCCGGTTCGTGCCGCGCGGAAAGGCGAACGTGAAAAGCGACAAGACCGTCACGAGTCTGCCGCACGTCGTCATCGAGAACATCAGCCCAGAGCTCGATGGCGGCCGGCATCCCGTGAAGCGAACCATCGGCGACGTCGTCGAGGTGGGCGCAGACATCTACAAGGACGGGCACGACCTCATTTCGGCCCGCGTGCTCTACCGGCTCTCCGGAGAAAAGACCTGGCAGAGCACGCCGATGCGCTACGAGTTCGATCCCGACCGCTGGTTCGGCAACTTCACGCCCGATCGCCTCGGCCGCTGGGAGTACTGCGTCGAAGCCTGGCCTGCGCACTACCGGAGCTGGCGCTCGGACCTGGAAAAGCGCCTGTCGGTCGGGCAGGACGTGGCAAGCGAGCTGATCGAGGGCTCCGACCTGCTCAGGCGGGGTGCGCGGTCTCTGCAAGGCGACGCGGCAGCCCGGGCAAAGACGCTGGCTGCCCGCATGGCCGACACCGGGCTGTCGATGGAGGACCGCCTGAAGATCGCGTTCTCCGAGGAGGTGCTCCAGCTGATCCACGGGCCCATCCGGCCGGAAGAGGCGGCTCGCTACGACCGCGTGCTCAGGGTCATCGTCGACCGCGAGCTGGCGCGCTTCGGCGCCTGGTACGAGCTATTTCCGCGCTCGCAGGGCGTCGAGCCCGGCGTACACGGCACGTTCGCCGACGTGGAACGCCGGCTCCCCGAGCTCGCCGCGCTCGGCTTCGACGTGCTGTACCTGCCGCCGATCCATCCGATCGGTCACACGCACCGCAAGGGCAAGAACAACAGCACCGTCGCGCAAGCGGGCGACGTGGGCAGCCCCTGGGCGATCGGCAGCGAGGAGGGTGGCCACACCGCCATCCATCCCGAACTAGGCAGCCCGGAGGACTTCCGCTCACTGGTGCGCGCGGCCCGCGAGTTCGGTCTAGAGATAGCGCTGGACTACGCGCTGCAGTGCTCGCCGGACCATCCCTGGGTGAAGGAACATCCGGAGTGGTACTTCATCCGGCCAGACGGCAGCATCCGCTATGCCGAGAACCCGCCGAAGAAGTACGAGGACATCTACCCGTTGAACTTCTGGTGCGAGGACCGGAAGGGGCTGTGGAACGCCTGTCGTGACATCTTCCTTCACTGGATCGAGCAGGGCGTGCGCATCTTCCGCGTGGACAACCCGCACACCAAGCCGCTGGCTTTCTGGGAATGGGTGATCGCGGACGTGCAGAAGCAGCACCCGGACGTGATCTTCCTCGCCGAGGCGTTTACGCGGCCCAAGCGCATGCAGGGGCTTGCCAAGCTGGGCTTCACGCAATCGTACACGTACTTCACGTGGAAGAACTCGCCCTGGGAGCTCGAGGACTACCTCACCGAGCTCGGTTCCACGCAGATGGTCGAGTTCTATCGACCGAACTTCTTCGCGAACACGCCGGACATCCTGCACGAGTACCTGCAGACCGGCGGGCGCCCCGCCTTCCGGGTGCGACTGCTTCTGGCTACGACGCTGTCGCCGACCTACGGCATCTACAGCGGCTTCGAGTTGTGCGAGAACATCCCGGTGCGCCACGGCAGCGAGGAGTACCTGAACTCCGAGAAATACCAGATCCTGGTGCGCGACTGGAACGGCCCGGGCAACATCAAGCACGACATCGCCCGGCTCAATCGTATCCGTAGGGAAAACCCAGCGCTGCACCGGCTCGACAACCTGACCTTCGTCCGCTCGGACAACCCACAGATCCTGGGCTATCTGAAGCGGTCGCCGGAAGGTGACCTGTTGATTGCCGTGAATCTCGACCCCCATCATCCGCACGAAACGATGTTGCACCTGCCGATCGACGATCTCGGCATCGGTGCGGACGAGCCCTTCGATGTCGACGACATTCTGGGCGGTCATCGCTACACCTGGCGGGGAGCCGACAACTACGTTCGCCTCGAGCCGGCTGAGCGCGTCGGTCACGTGTTCAAGCTGAACCTCCACCCATCGCTAGAAGCCTGACGAAACGACATGACCGACGACAAGCTCTGGTACAGAGACGCGGTTTTCTACGAGCTCCGCGTCCGCTCCTTCTACGACAGCGATGGAGACGGCATCGGTGACCTCAAGGGCCTCACCCAGAAGCTCGACTACCTCTCCGACCTCGGTGTCACGACGCTGTGGCTCTTGCCGTTCTATCCCTCACCGCTCAAGGACGACGGATACGACATCGCCGACTACATCACGGTGCATCCCGAGACGGGCACGCTCCGGGACTTCAAGGCGTTCCTCCGCGAGGCGCACGCGCGCGGCTTGAAGGTCGTGACGGAGCTGGTGATCAACCACACCTCCGACCAGCACCCGTGGTTCCAGCGTGCGCGCCGCGCGCCGCCGGGCAGCCGTTGGCGCAACTTCTACGTCTGGAGCGACACGCCGACCAGGTACCAGGATGCGCGGATCATCTTCCAGGACTTCGAGTCGTCCAACTGGAGCTGGGATCCCGTCGCCAAGGCGTACTACTGGCACCGGTTCTATTCGCATCAGCCCGATCTGAACTTCGACAACGCCGAAGTGCAGAAGGCCGTGCTGCAGGTGCTCGATTTCTGGCTGGAGATGGGTGTGGACGGGCTCCGGCTCGACGCCATCCCGTACCTGTACGAGCGCGAGGGCACGAACTGCGAGAACCTGCCGGAGACGCACGCGATGCTGAAGAAGCTCCGCGCGCACGTCGACAAGAAGTTCAAGAACCGCATGCTGCTGGCTGAAGCCAACCAGTGGCCGGAGGACGCCGTCACGTACTTCGGGGATGGGGACGAATGCCACATGTCCTTCCATTTCCCGATCATGCCGCGCCTGTTCATGGCGCTGCATATGGAAGACCGTTTCCCCATTCTCGACATCCTCGAGCAGACGCCGGAGCCGCCGGAGGGCGCTCAGTGGGCCATCTTCCTCCGCAACCACGACGAGCTGACGCTGGAGATGGTCACGGACGAGGAGCGCGACTACATGGTCGGCGCCTACGCGCGCGACCGCCAGGCGCGGATCAACCTCGGGATCCGGCGGAGGCTGGCGCCGCTGCTCGACAACAACCGCCGGCGCATCGAGCTGATGAACGCGCTGCTCTTCTCGTTGCCCGGTACGCCGGTGCTCTACTACGGCGACGAAATCGGGATGGGCGACAACGTCTACCTCGGCGACCGAGACGGCGTGCGCACGCCGATGCAGTGGAGCCCGGACCGCAACGCGGGCTTTTCGCGGGCCAACCCGCAGAAGCTCATCCTGCCGGTTGTCGTCGACCCCGAGTATCACTACGAGGCCGTCAACGTCGAGACGCAGCAGCACAACCCGAGCTCGCTGCTCTGGTGGACGAAGCGCATCGTCGCCTTGCGGAAACAGTACCTGGCTTTCGGGCGCGGCACGCTCGAACCGCTGACGCCGCAGAACCGCAAGATCCTGGCGTTCATCCGTCGCTACAACGACGAGACACTGCTCGTGGTCGCGAACCTGTCGCGGTTCTCGCAGTGCGTGGAGCTGGATCTTTCCGAGTTCAAGGGGCGCGAGCCCATGGAGTTGTTCGGACACATCCTGTTTCCGCGCATCGAGGAGCAGCCGTACCGGCTCACGCTTGGTCCGCACAATTTCTTCTGGTTTTCGCTGGCTGGTCGGCGCGACGTGCCGGTCGAGGTGGCCGACGAGCAGGCGCGCCCCGTGTTCGAGGTCGACGGCGTGTGGGACGAGGTGTTCCGGGGCCGCACCAAGGGGCAGCTCGAGCGGATGCTGGCGCGTTACGTGCGTGGACGGCGTTGGTTCCGCGGCAAGGCGCGCGCTATCAAGAGTGCGCGCATCTCGGACATGGTCCCGCTCCGCGCCGCGGGAGAAGCGCGGCTCTTGCTGCTCGATGTGGCGTACGAGGAGGGCGATCCGGAGACGTATGTGTTGCCGGTGCGCTTCCTGGCAGGAGACGAACCTCCGGATTCCGCGCTGGCGCTGATCAAGACGCGGTCGAAGCGCGGCGAGCACTCCGGGGCGCTGCTGGATGCCTCTCGCGACCCGCGCGTCGCCGCGGCGTTGCTCGACGTTGCGGTGCGCCGGCGACGCATCAAGGGCAAGAACGTGGAGCTGGTGGGCGTTCCCGACAAGGCGCTGCGCGCGATGCGCCCGGTGCTCGGCACCCTGTCGCCGCCACGCGCCGTGGGCGTCGAACAGAGCAACACGTCGTACATCTACGCGGACATGGTCATCGGCAAGCTGCTGCGCCGCGTGGAAGAGGGCGAGAGCGTGGAGCTCGAGGTGCTGCGCTTCATCGGCAACAAGACCGACTTCACGCGGGTGCCGCGACTCGCGGGACACATCGATCTCGACTACGGGCGCAGCGGCCGGGCCACGTTGGGCATCTTCCAGACGTTCGTGCCCAACCAGGGTGATGCCTGGACGTTCACCGTGGACGAGGTGCAGCGCTATTTCGAACGTGTGCTGGTGCGCTCCGAAGCCGATGCGCCGGCGCCACCTCTACCAGGCAGGATGCTCGATCTCCTCGATCGCGAGCCTCCGGACGTTGTGCTGGAACGCATCGGCGGCTACCTGGAGGTCGCAAAGCTGATCGGCCGGCGCACGGCGGAGCTGCATGTCGCGCTGGCCTCGTCGGAAGATCATCCGGAGTTCGCACCGCAGAGGATGACGCAGCTGTCGCGTCGCTCGTACTACCAGTCGGTACGCAACCTCGCGTCCCGCGCCCTCGACGCCCTGCGCGAGCAGGCGGCGAAGCTGCCCGAGGAGGTGCGGCCCAACGCCAAGGCCGTGCTCGCGCACGAAAAGGAGATCCGTGCGCGGCTCAAGCAGGTGCTCGATCGCAAGCCGGCCGGGCGCCGCATCCGTTGTCACGGTGACTACCACCTGGGGCAGATCCTCTACACCGGTGCGGATTTCGTGATCATCGACTTCGAGGGCGAGCCCGCCCGCACGTTGTCCGAGCGCCGGCGCCTGCGCTCGCCGCTTGCGGACGTGGCGGGGCTTCTGCGTTCGTTCCACTACGCCGTCCATGGCGTGCTCAGCTCGGAAATCCCGGGCAGCCAGGTGCGGCCCGAGGACGTGCCGCTGCTCGAGCCCTGGGCGCCGATCTGGTACCGCTGGGTGTCGAGCGCGTTCTTCTCGGCCTATCTGGAGACGGCCCGCCCGGCCGAGCTGTTGCCCGAGGACCCGGACGATCTCGCGCTGTTGCTCGACGTGCACCTGATCGAAAAGAGCCTGTACGAGCTTGGCTACGAGCTGAACAATCGCCCCGACTGGGTCGGAATTCCTTTGCGCGGCGTGCTCGACGTGCTCGAAGCAGGGCGCTGAAGGACGCGCGGTGATCCTGATCTCGAAAACGTACTGGGGGGGGGTGCCTTTCGAGTTCCGGAGGTCTCCCGAAAACGCCCAGGTCGAGCCCGTCGTGCTGCGCGCGGACGACTTCCGCCAGTGCCGCGGGCTGTACTGGACCCCGGCAGGGCAGCCGGAGCCGCGCGTCGCCGTGGTGTGCATGCACCCGCGCGTCGACTTCACGCGACATTACGCCATCCCGAGGCTCGTCGCGGCGGGGATAGGCGTGCTCGGCGCGAACACGCGCAGCCCGAACAACGATATCGACACCGTGCACGAGGAGATCATCCTCGATGTCGCGGCCTGCGTCCGCTACCTCCGGGAAAAGCGTGGGGCGGAAAAGGTCATCTTGCTCGGCAACTCCGGAGGAGGGTCACTCTCGGCCTTCTACCAGGCCGAGGCGCGCCTCCCGCCGGACCAGCGCCTGGAAGCGACGCCCGCCGGACAGCCGACGCGGCTCGGGCAGGCTCGCATGAGCCCGGCCGACGGCATGATCTACGTGTCGGCCCATCGAGGGCAGGGCAAGGTGCTGCTCGATTGCATCGACGCCTCCGTCCGCGACGAGCGCGATCCGTTTGCGATCGATCCGGAGCTCGACATGTACCGCCGCGACAACGGCTTCCGCCCGCCGCCGGCCTGGTGCGAGTACGCCCCGGAGTTCGTGCAACGGTTCCGCAGTGCACAACGCGCCCGGGTGCAGCGGATTGACGAGGCTGCGCGCAAGCTGCTCTCGGACGCCGCGGAGGCGGCCGGGCGCGCGGCAGAGCCGGGCTTCGCGGAGCTCGACTTCGAGGAGCAGCAGCACGTGCTCCAGCACAAGGTGTTCGAGCCGGTCATGGTCGTCTACCGCACCATGGCGAATCTGAACTACGTCGACTGCCATCTCGACCCCTCGCCCCGCGACTACGGTTCGCTCTTGAGCGAGCGGCCCGATCTGATGAACATGAAGCTGCTCGGGTTCGCGCGCGTGTGCACACCGCGGGCCTGGCTCAGCACCTGGTCCGGGCTCAGCTCCAACGCCGACTTGATCGCGAACCTGGCGCGCATCAGCGAGCCCACGTTGGTGGTCAACGCCGGTCGCGACCGCGAGATCTATCCCCGGACCGATGCAGAGCCTATTTTCGAAGCCGTGGTCGCGGAGGATCGCACGTTCGTCCAGTTCGACCAGGCGAGGCACTACTTCGAGCCGGAGCCGGGCGAGAAGGACGCGGTCGATGTGGAGCGGCTGATGGACGTTGTTGTTCCCTGGATCGAGGAGCGCTTCGCGTGACGTTGCGCCACCCGACGACGACAAGCTGGGTGCTGCCGCCTGCGGATCGCGAGCCGCTGGCCGGTGGGCTTCGTCGCACCAACCTGCGCGCGCTCGAGGCGCGGCCAGGGCGTTTCGAGCACCACCTGATGGTCGTGGCGCGTGTCGGCCAGGCCCAGCTCGAGGTCGCCACCGCTTCCGAGCCGCTGTACTTTTCGCACGCCAACGTCTCGGACGAGTACGCGATGGCGATGACGACAGGCGACGAGCTGATCGACGCCTTCCCGTTCCGCACGTTCCTTTCCGATCCAGAGAGCTCCGAGGACGTGGGACGCATCAACCACCGCACGCGGGATCTGGTCCTGCATCCCTACGGCCTGTTGCATTGGCCAGGGCGGCTGCGCCCGCCCTACGCGCCGATGGCGTTTCCCCCTGGCCAGCGCCGCTGTGGCTATTCGCTCGTCTTCTGCGGCTGCCGTCCGACACCTCCCGACGAGCGACCGCTTTTCGTGAGCGACGGGCACGAGGCCGACGTGAAGGCCTACGGCGGGCGGCAGGTGCCGTTTCTGCTGGCGGACACGCAACGCGAGGTGGCGCGCCTGCTCGGCGTCGTCGCTGACACGAGCCTCACGCTTGTCGTTTCGCCCGGGCGCATCGCTCCGACGCGCGGCGGCTATGTGGTCGTGCTCGACGCCGGCGACGGGCACCTTGCGGGCGATCTCATCCACGTGCCCGCCGGCAGTGCACTGGATGCAAGCGGCATCGAGCGTGCGCTGGTCGTGTCGTCGGCCTCGGCCGAGCCGGAGCCGCCGCCGGCAAGCTGGGACTCGACTCCCGAGGCGCCGTTCCCGGTGTACGAAGAGCGCCCTCCGGTCGGCTTGCCGCTGTCGGTGGCAGGTCTTGGCGTCGAGGCGGTCTCGCCGGAAATCGCGCGCGTGGAGATCGACGGCGCTCATGCCGAGGTGCCTCGCTACTGGCTCGCACGTTTCCTGTTCCGGCTCGCACTGCACGGCTACCGGATCGGCTATCTGGAGACGTACGGCGGGTTCTTCTACGACGACCGCGCCGGCTATCGTTTCGGTCTGAGGAGCGGCGGCGAACTGGCGCTGGAAGCGGCAGCGGTGCCGGCGGTTGTCGAAGAGCTGTATCGCGCCGTCGCACCCGACGGATACATCGAGAGGATCGAATGACAACGAGGACGCCGGGATGACACATCCGCGCATCTGGCCGGGGGGACCGACGCCGCTGGGCGCTACCTGGGACGGAGAAGGGGTCAACTTCGCGCTCTTCTCCGAGCACGCTACGGGCGTCGAGCTATGCCTCTTCGACCGCGACGAACCGGGGCGCGAGACACTCAGGGTTCCGCTCAAGGAGCGCACCAACCGCATCTGGCATGCCTACCTGCCCGACGTGCGGCCCGCGCAGCTCTACGGCTACCGCGTGCACGGTCCGTATGCGCCGGAAGAAGGCCATCGCTTCAACCCGAACAAGCTGTTGCTCGACCCCTACGCCAAGGCCATCGACGGGATGGTGGACTGGGCCGACGCCATGTTCGGCTATCGCATTGGCGATCCGGCACACGACCTGTCTTTCAGCGAAGAGGACAGCGCTCCCTTCATTCCGAAGTCAGTGGTCGTGGACACGGCGTTCACCTGGGGCGACGACCGGCCGCCGCACACGCCGTGGAGCCGAACGGTGATCTACGAGTGCCACGTGAAAGGCATGACGGCACGGCATCCGGGCGTTCCGGAGGAGCTGAGGGGCACATACCTGGGGATGGTCTCCGATGCGGTCCTCGACCACCTGGTCGACCTCGGCGTCACGGCGGTGGAGCTTCTGCCCGTTCATCACTTCGTGACCGAGCGGCGGCTGAGGGACATGGGACTGTCGAACTACTGGGGCTACGCCACCATCGGCTTCTTCGCTCCTGATCCGCGCTACGCTACCGGCTCGCTGGGCCAGCAGGTCAACGAGTTCAAGACCATGGTCAAGGCCCTCCACCGTGTGGGCATCGAGGTCATTGTCGACGTTGTGTACAACCACACGGGGGAAGGCAACCACCTGGGGCCGACGCTTAGCTTCCGCGGCGTCGACAATGCCTCGTACTACCGGCTGACGGACGGCGATCGCCGTCACTACTTCGACTACACCGGCTGCGGCAACAGCATGAGCGTGCTCCACCCGCGCGCGCTGCAGCTGGTGCTCGACAGCCTGCGCTACTGGGTCCAGGAAATGCACGTCGACGGCTTCCGCTTCGACCTGGCGCCCACACTGGCGCGCGATCCGGTCGAGTTCGACGGGTTCGGGCGCTTCTTCGCCACCGTGCAGCAGGATCCGGTGCTTTCACATGTGAAGCTGATCGCCGAACCGTGGGACCTGGGGCCGGGTGGCTATCGCCTGGGAGCATTTCCACCAGGATGGGCGGAGTGGAACGGTCGCTACCGCGACACGGTGCGGCGCTTCTGGCGCGGCGACGACGGGCAGGTGCCCGAGCTGGCCTCGCGTCTGTCGGGTTCCAGCGACATCTTCCAGCCGAGCGGTCGCGGCCCGTACTCGAGCATCAACTTCGTTGCCTGTCACGATGGCTTCACGCTGAGCGATCTCGTCAGCTACGAGCACAAACACAACGAGGCCAACGGTGAAGACAACCGCGACGGCGCGGACGACAACTGGAGCCGGAACTGGGGCGTGGAAGGCGCTACCGACGACCCGAGCGTGAGCCGGTTGCGCGACCGGATGCTCAGGAACTTCGTTGCGACGCTGGCATTCTCCCAGGGCGTGCCCATGCTCTCCCATGGCGACGAGCTGGGTCGGACGCAACGCGGCAACAACAACGGCTACTGCCAGGACAGCGAACTGTCGTGGGTCGACTGGGAGCTCGACGATAGCCAGCGCGAGCTACTATCGTTCACGCGCGAGGTGTTCCGCATCCAGAGCGAAAACCCCGCGTTCCGTCGTCGCCGCTACTTTGCCGGCGACCCGGTGGAAGGTCGTGGGGTCAAGGATGTGCAGTGGCTCCGGCCCGATGGCTTTGAAATGACCATGGACGACTGGCGCCAGCCGAAGCTCCGCGTACTCGGCATGCTTGTCCACGGTGACGCTTCCGACGAGGTGGACGAGCGCGGGCGGCCGAATCTGGGTCAGACGCTGCTGCTGTTTCTGAACGCCGAGAACCGCGCCCGCCATTTCGCCCTGCCGGAGTTGCCCGAAGCCGGAGCGTGGCACGAGCTCATCAACACCGCACAGGCTGGCAGGCGGCGTCCAAAAGGCAAGGGCATCAACGTCGCGCCCCACTCCATGGTTCTGCTTTGCTACGAGACTTGAGGAATCGACAAAGCCCGCGTAGACGAAAGCCGGTTCCCCAGCGGGGGGTTGATCTGCTGCGCTGGGTGATCAAGCTGGACTGTTGCGCGGTGCCACAGGACTGGTAGGAGCACGACGCACGCAACGAGGCGAAACGAATATGAATCGACGCACGACAGATGTCGACCCCGCAACGCTGGCGGGGGATCCCAGTGGAATAGAGCGGCTCCGCGCCGGAGAGCATCACGACCCGCACAACATGCTGGGCGCGCATCCGGCCAGCATCAATGGGCAGAGCGGAGTCGTGATCCGCGCCTACCATCCCGACGCGAAGTCGGCGGAATGCCTGATCGACGGCTCGCGCGAAGCGATGCGGTCGCTGGGAGGAGGCATATTTGCCCTGTTCCTCGCCGAACGGCAGCTGCCGCTGTCCTATCGCCTGCGATTCTCGTTCGACAGTGGCGAGGCCTGGGAGCGCGACGACCCGTACCGGTTCCAGCCGACCGTCGGTGAGATGGATCTGTACCTGTTCGGTGAGGGCAACCATCGCCGGCTGTGGCAGGTGCTCGGTGCGCGCGTCCACACGGTGGACGGCGTCGAGGGCGTCGCGTTTGCCGTCTGGGCGCCCAACGCGCGTCGCGTCAGCGTCGTCGGCGAATTCAACGGCTGGGACGGCCGACTGATGCCGATGCGTTCACTCGGTAGCTCGGGCGTCTTCGAGCTGTTCGTGCCGGGCATCGGCATCGGCGCCATGTACAAGTACGAGATCAAGACGCAAGACGGCAGCCTGCGCGTCAAGACCGACCCGATGGCGAAGGCGATGGAGCTGCCGCCGGGGACAGCGTCGTGCGTCACGGCTTCGACGTTCGAGTGGGGCGACGTTGAATACCTGGCGGAGCGCTCGCAGCGGGACATCACGCGGGAGCCCGTGAGCGTCTACGAGTGCCACCTCGGGTCGTGGATGCGGGTTGTCGGCGAGAACAATCGATCGCTGAGCTACCGCGAGATAGCTCCGGGTCTGGTGGAGCACGTGAAGAAGCTGGGCTTCACGCACATCGAGTTCCTGCCGCTCGCCGAGCATCCGTTCTTCGCGTCGTGGGGCTACCAGGTGACGGGCTACTACGCCCCGACCGCGCGTTACGGCAACCCGGACGACATGCGCTACCTCGTCGATTACTGCCACCGGAACGGGATCGGCGTGATCATGGACTGGGTGCCGGCCCATTTCCCGAAGGACGACTTCGCCCTCCGGCGCTTCGACGGTACGGCGCTCTACGAACACGACGACCCGCGCCGCGGCGAGCACCCGGACTGGGGAACGCTCATCTTCAACTTCGGTCGACCCGAGGTGAAGAACTTCCTCGTGGCCAACGCGCTCTACTGGTTGGAGGAGTTCCACATCGACGGGCTGCGCGTCGATGCCGTCGCCTCGATGCTGTACCTGGACTACAGCCGCAAGGAAGGCGAGTGGATGCCCAACCCCTACGGCGGGCGCGAAAATATCGAGGCCATTGAATTCCTGCGCGCGGTAAACCAGGTCATCGCGGAGGAGGCGCCGGGTACGTTCTCTGTCGCCGAGGAGTCCACTTCCTGGCCTGGCGTTACCCGCTCGGCGTCCAGCGGAGGCCTGGGTTTCACGTTCAAGTGGAACATGGGCTGGATGCACGACACGCTGAAGTACTTCGCCGAAGACCCGGTGCATCGGAAGTTCCACCAGGACGAGCTGACGTTCTCGATGCTCTACGAGTACACGGAACGCTTCATCAACGCGATTTCCCATGACGAGGTCGTGCACGGGAAGCGCTCGATGCTCGACAAGATGCCCGGCGACCAGTGGCAGAAGTTCGCCAACCTGCGGCTGTTGCTCGCCTACCAGTACACGCGGCCAGGCAAGCAACTGGTGTTCATGGGGACGGAGCTCGGTTCGTGGCACGAGTGGAACCACGACGCGAGCCTCGAGTGGCACCTGGCCGACGATCCCGATCGCAAGGCCCTCGCCCGGTATATGCAGGAGCTCGGGGCGATGTACCGCGAGCTGCCCTGCCTGTGGCGGGGCGACCCGGACGCGTACAGCTTCCAGTGGATCGACTGCAGCGACCGGGACAATTCCGTGATGTCCTACGTGCGCCGCTACGACGGCCAGCTTGCAGTCGTGGTGCTCAACCTGACTCCGGTTCCCCGGGACGACTACCGCATCGGTGCGCCCGTTGCCGGTCGCTACATCGAGCGGCTTTCGACCAACGACGTGCGTTTCGGTGGCAGCAAGTACGAGACTCTGGCGGAAGTCAGCACCGATCCGACGCCCACCCACGGGCGCGAACAGTCGTTCTGCCTCCGGCTGCCCCCCCTGGGAGCGCTGGTGCTGGTGCCCGCGGACAGCGAGGGCTAGCGCTGGCCGGGCTGGCGGCGCCGCCGCCAGCCGAGACCGACTAGCAGCAGCAGGGAAGCGAACGCCGCGCCGGCGCGGCCCTGCGTCGTGGTCCCGATGTGGCACCCGGAGCAACCGCCCGTCGGCACGTAGACGGGCGCCGGCGGAGCGGGCGGCGTCGACAGCGCGACGTTGACCTTGGCCTGGTTGTTGGCGAGGTTCGACTCGCAGGCGTGCGTCGACGTTGCCTGGAGTCCCAGTTCGGCCTTGTCCGCGCCCGTCGCGGCGGTCTTCACGTTGAACTGGACGCTGATCGACTCGCCGGCTTTCATCGTGCCGAAGTCGCAGGAAATCTTGGGCGAGACCGAGCAACTACCGCGGGAAGGCGTGGCCGAGATGAGCTCGGCGCCGTTCAGGCTGCCGCCGAGCTTCACGCCCGCGCGGTCCGTCTTGCCGCTATTGACGAGCTTGGCGGAAAGCGACAGCTGGCTGCCGGGGAGCGCCTTGTCGGGTCCCGTTGCCGAAAGCTGGAGATCCCCGCTTTCGAGGCTCCCGGTCTCCTTGGCGAGATCGACCACCTCCCAGCGCTTGCCCTGGACGTTCATGTGATGGAGCAGCAGCACCTTGGGCAGCGCCTGGGTGGCGGTTTTGCCCACGTGCACGACGACCGGGTCGCCGCTCTTGTAGATGGGCTGCCCGCCCTGCCCGCCCTGGGCCGTGTCGATCCACGGATGCAGCGCGTCGTAGTCGACCCACTTCGTCTGTTGTCCCTTGGGGAACAGCGTCTCCGACTGCGTCAGGCCTGCGTACTGGAAATGCGCATTGCTCGCATCGAGCCCGATCGAGTGCAGGTAGGTGGACAGCACCAGCACGCTGTTGTCGAAAGGCGCTGTGCGCAGCGTGTCCGGCGGCACCATGTTGACGAAACGCTGCGAGTTGTTCACCGCCTGCTGCGTCGAGACGTTGTACGTGTTGGCCGCGAGCACGTCCGCATACGGACCGGTACGGGTTAGCGGTTCGACCGTGATCTCGTAGTCCGGTTGCTGGTCGAAATTGGTGTCGATCAGCACCGCCACGCGGCTGAACTGACCCAGCGCCGGCGTCGTCCACTGTCCGGCGATGGCCAGACCGAAATACACCGACGCGTTGGCTGCGTCCTGGGTGGCGGTGTCCGTTGCGGCGCCGATCGCCACAAGGTCGAGCAGTGCGTCGGCGTCGCTTTCGCCCGCTGTCGGTTGGTGCGTGTCGCCCAGCTCGAAGGCCGAGACCACCGGATCGGGGTAGGCCGAGTCACCAATGATGGGGATCTGCAGGGTCGCGCCCTTGTCGGGAGCGCAGCCGGTCAGCGGTGCCGCATGGCGATCGCCCGCGCCGCGTACGACCGCCTCGTACGGCACGTGAAGCGTCTCGGTCCCCTGGCTCTGCGCCGTGAACAGCACGTTGCCGCTGGCTTCGTTGAGGAACTGGCGCGGCTCGCTCGTCGAATTGCCGAAGTCAAGGACGGGCGGCGTCTCGGGGTCCGGTCCAGGAGCGCCCAGTGCCTTCGGATCGACATGCAGCGTGACCGTGACGTTCGTCGTTGCGCCGCCCGCCAGCGTGAAGCTGGCCGGCTGCACGTCGAGCGTCACGCCGGGAAGCGGGTAGCTTGCAACGACCGATGCCTGGTAGTCGATCGGTGTCGTCCCGTGGTTCTTCAGCGTGATCTGCCGGGTGTCGCTGTAGTTCTTGTCGGTGATCACCGCGCCGAACGACAGCCCGACCGATCCGTCCGTCGAGTTCTCCAGCGCCGTGGCATGCCCGCTGACCGCGGCGTCGACGCGGATGCGACCGGCGCCCTGCATCGAGGTGGGGAAGCTGTTGCCCGCGAGATCCTCGATGTTCTTGGCCGTGTTCATCAACGCGGCTTTGACCTCGACCGGAGAGAGGTCGGGGCGAGCCTGTCTGACGAGCGCGGCCGCGCCTGCGGCGACCGGCGAGGCCATCGACGTGCCGGACATGTTGCGTGAGCCGGAGCCGGAGCCGACGCCGGCGCTCTTGATCCCCTGACCTGGAGCGCTGACTTCCGGCTTGAGCAGGTTGCCGCTCGAGCTCGGCCCGCGCGAGCTGAACGACGCGATGGTCTCGCTTCCGGTGCCGGTGTAGCCGGTCTGGAGTGTGACCGTCACGCCCTGGCCGATGTTCGCCTTGATGGGCGCTCCGTCGGCCTTCCGGATCAAGACTCCCGGGATGGGCACCGAGCCCTGCTTGCCGCCCCCCATTGACATCGGTTCGACCGCGTCGACGTTGTCCACGACCACGCCGGCGATGGCGCCGGCGGCGACGGCGTTGTTGAACTTGTCCACGAAGGGGCACGTGCCGCGATCCATGAGCGCGATGTGACCGCTGATCGCCGCGGCGTTCGTCAAAGGTGCGCAGGCGTCGTGTGGTTCGGCGTAGACCAGTGTTCCGGTGATGGGGCCCGTGCTGGAAAGCCGCTGCGCGAACGATGCCTCGGACGCCGCGACCTGGCCCTGGATGGATGCTGGCGAGTCGACCGTCAGGGTCTGGAGGTTCGAGCTCGCGCTGGCCGCAACCGAAAGCGTCTGCGGATACACGCCAGGCGAGCCCGCCGCGTAGAACGGGGCCCCCGCGGACCCGTCGTTGCCCGCTGCAACCACCAGCAGCGTGCCCACTTTCGTCAGGTTCTTGATGATGTTGCCTTCGGTTTCGCTGCCCAGACCGTAGGAGGTTCCCAGCGACGCGTTGACGACGTCGAGGTGGTCGCTGAAGCCGAGCTTCTTCGGATCCGAAGCCCACTCCAGCGCCGCTGCCAGCTGGTCGGTGGAGCCGGTGCAGCCGAAGATCTTCAAGGCGTAGAGCGACGCCTCTGGCGCCACGCCGGGAAACACCGTGAACGCCGAGGGATCGAGGCTGGCGTTGTAGGGCCCGGTGTAGGCCGAGCCGTCCTTGAGCACGCCGTTGCCTGCCGCGATGCCGGAGACATGCGTGCCGTGTCCGCCGCTGACCTCCTGACCCTGGGAAGTGGCGTGGTCACAATCCAGCGGATCCGGATCGGGCGCAGGGATCGCCGTCGAAGCGTTTGTGGCGTCGTAGTTGTCGCCGACGAAGTCCCAACCACCCACCACGCGGGCCGTTGGGAAGCTACCGGGTTCGATCTTGGTGGGGTCGTTCTGCTGGTAGGCGGCGGTGGTGCCAGGGCCGCCGAAGTCGGCGTGCGTGTAGTCGATGCCCGTGTCGACGATGCCGATGCGGATGCCGTTTCCGCGGATGGGGGTCGACAGTTGCCAGGCCTCCGGTGCGCCGATCAGCGGAACGGCGCGACCCAGGTTCCGATGCAGGATGGTGACCGGGTCGATGCGCACCACTTCGGGCAGGGCTGCGAGATCGCGCAGATGTGCGCGGTCGACCCGCACCTGGATGACGTTCGCCAGTCGCGTGAGATCCGCCGTGATGACGGCGCCGGTCGCTTCGATTTCGGGGCGCACTGCCGCATGTTCGGCAGCCAGCCGGCGCAGCCTCCCTTTCACCGCGGAACGCGCCTGTGCCGATACGGGGCCGCTGGACGGCAGCAGGTCGGCGGCCGGGGGCCCCTGGAGGACCACATACGCTGGGACGATATCCGCGGAGCCGCTCAGCGCGGCAGACCGTTCGGCGTTCTGTCCCGGCGAGGAAGTGGGAGCGCTGCAGGAGAGCGGCGCGAGGCAGACCGCCAGGACGAGCCAGTTTGCCAGGGGACGTTTCACCCCATTTCGATAGGCTCTCGCCGGCCGCAAGCAAAGCAAAACCGGCTTGCTGGAGCCCGCCATCTGTCGCAGCGGGAAAAGGTCAGCCTGGGCGGAACGCGGGCCGGTCGCCAACCCCTTCGGGAGGCGCTAGGCTTCGGTCCCCCCTGGCCATGGTCGACGCAGCGACGCGCGATAGCGAAGCGCCTGGCGTGGCGGCTGGACCCGCGGAAAACCGCGGTGCCAGCGGCGCCGCCGGGAACGGAAGCCCCAACAACGGCAGCTACCTCGAGGAAGCCCCGCTTCCCGTGCGCTGGTTCGAGGGCGAGCGACTGCGTGCGATTCGCGAAATGGTCGCGGAAGATCCCGGTCATCGCATCCTCGAAATCGGTGGCGCCACCGGTCACGTGCTCAGGATGTTCCGCCGCTCCAGGCTCACGCTTGTCGACGAGTCGGCCGAGCACATCGAGGCCGCGCGACGCACGCTCGAAGGCTATGATGCCGACTTCTATGTGGGAGCGATCGACAAGCTCCGGCTTCCCGCTGCGGGTTTCGATCGCATCATCTGCACGCAGGTGCTCGAGCACACGCCCGACCCCGAACGCGTGCTCGACGAGATTGCCCGGCTGCTGGCGCCCGGGGGACGCGCCATCATCACTGCCGGCAACGCGCCGCTCAGCCTCGGAGTGAAGCGCTTGCTGCGCTACTCGCCCGCGCGTTGGGCGATCGGCGAGCGTGTCGACCCCGACGCAGGCCCGCAGAAGCTGCACCACTGGGCTGCCGACGAATTCAGGCGTCTGCTGCTCGAACGCTTCCACATCGAAGAGCAGCGCCCGATTCCGTTCGTCTGGTTGCCGCTGAGGGTCTCGTACCTGTGCCGCGTGCGCGAGTCCGGACTGCGCATGCGTGGACGCATCGAGTCCTGACCGCGCCTCAGTGCTTCTTGAACGTGCCGAGCAGCGTGGCCCAGATGCGCCACGTGATCGGGATCTTCGCTTCGGCGTGGCTGCGCTCGAAGAACTTCTCCAGCGCCTGGATCTCGCCGGCATCCAGCCAGATCCCGCAGTCTTCCGGGCACACGTCGATGAGGATCTGCGAGCCGAAGCCGTACGGCCGCATGTCCATCTCGGTGCTGCAGCGGGGACAGTGGGCGGGGCCGGCCGTCGCCTGGTTGGCGGCGCCGAACATTTCCTTCAGCGAGTCGGGCTGTTCGGCCAGAGCCTTCTTGTAGTCGTGCTCGGTCGCTGCCTGGATCTGTTCCAGCTCGCCTTTGTCGAGGAACATTCCGCCGCAGCGCGGACAGGCGTCCACCTCGATGTTGGCTTCGTAGATCTTCGCTTCGAGCTTGGCTCCGTCTCTGGGACAATCCATCGTGGCGCGAGCATACACCGGGGACGGCGCCTCGCGCACGCCGTCCCGGCGCTCTACCTCGACTATGTCCCCGAGATGGGCCGCCCCATGCCGCGATAGACGAAGCCGGCGTCGGTCGCCGCCCCGGGCACCAGCACGTTGCGCCCGTCGAAGATGTGCCGGCCGCGCATCAAGCCGCGGATGCGCTCGAACTCGGGCGACCGGAATTCATTCCATTCCGTTGCCAGCACCAGCGCATCGGCGCCCTCGCACACCTCGTACTCGTTGGTCATGAGTGCGACCTTGTCGGCGACGCCCATGACCTCGAGTCGCGCTTTGGCCGTTTCGAGCGCCTGGGGATCGGTCGCGCGAATGGTGGCGCCACGCTGTACGAGCCCGGCGATCAGCTTCAAGGAAGCCGCCTCGCGAACGTCGTCCGTGCGCGGCTTGAACGCCAGGCCCCAGATGGCGATGGTCTTGCCCGTCACGCCACCGAGGTCGTGTTCGATATGGCCGAGCAGGCGTTCGACCGGGCCTTCGTTGGCGACAATCGCAGCATCGGCGACACGCAGCGGCACCCCGAGCTCCGCGCCGGTACGGGTCAGCGCCCGCAGATCCTTGGGGAAGCAGCTCCCGCCGAAACCCAGGCCCGGATACAGGAACTGGAACCCGATCCGTTCATCCGAGCCGAGCGCGATGCGCACCTGCTCGACGTCGCCGCCGGCTGCCTCGCACAGCGCGGCGATCTCGTTCATGAACGAGATCTTCGTCGCGAGCAGGGCATTCGCGGCGTACTTGACGATCTCGGCGCTCTTGGGGCTCATGCGCTGCATGCGGTTCTGCTGGCGCGTGAAGGGCGCGTACAGCCTGGCCAGGATCTCGAAGGCGTCGTCGTCCTCCGTGCCGACCACCACCCGGTCGGGTTTCAGGAAGTCGTTGATGGCGTCGCCTTCCTTCAGGAACTCCGGGTTGCTGACGACCGAGATGTGATGCTTGGTGTGACGCTCGACGACCTGGCGGACCCGCTCGTTGGTCCCGACGGGGACCGTGCTCTTGAGCACGAGTACCAGGTCGTGCTGGGCCGCCTTGGCGACGTCCTCGGCCACCTTGAGCACGTGCGAAAGATCGGCGGACCCGTCCTCGGTGGGCGGCGTCCCGACGGCTACGAAGACGGCCTGCCGGCCGTTGATCGACTCGGCCAGGTTCGAGCTGAACTCGAGGCGCTCCGGCCAGTTGCGAGCCAGAAGCTCTGCAAGCCGCGGCTCGAAGAAGGGGACCTCCCCCTTGCGCAGCAGCTCGAGCTTGGCTTCGTCCACGTCCACGCACGTCACGTGCGTGCCCGCATTGGCGAAGCAGGTTGCAGCCACCAGCCCGACGTAGCCCGATCCGACAACAGCGATCTTCATGGTGCTGGCGGATTAGCGCCGATCCGGTGCCGCGTCGACCCTGCTCTGCTGCAGGGGTCCGCCACGGAGCCAGGCGGTCCGGGGCAGGACGGGCCGGCGCCCGCCGCGTCCTGGCTACTCCTCTTCGTCGTCCGCGTGGTCCTCGTCCAGCTGGTCGAGGATGTCGTTGGCGCGGTCTTCGTTGATGCCGAACCACTCTGCCATCTGGTTGATGAACGCGTTCTCCTCGTCGGCGACCTCGTCGTCCGCGAGAGCGACAGCTGCGGCCAGCGCGAACGCGCCTTCGGCTTCGGTCGGTTCCTCGGCGATCTCGTCGGCGATTTCCTGCAGGCGCGCGTCGCGGCCCTGCTCCGCCAGGCGCTTCTCGTAGTTCTCGAGCATCACGTTGATCGTCCCGCTGCGAAGCAGGTTGTCGGTCAGCCCGCGGATCGCTCCGCGCACCGCGTCCTTCTCCGCTTCTTCGACCTTTCCGTCCGCCGACATCATCAGGAACATGGTTTCGGCGAGCGGGTCGACGCGGTTCAGCGCCGCGCTTTCTTCTGGGCTCAACATGCCCTGGCGCGCCAGGGTCTCGTAGGCGCTGGACAGCACGACGCTGGGCCTGCGCCCACTCTGTAGCAGGGCGTCGCGCAGCCGTCGGATCGTCGTAGTCTCGAGCTTCATGACTGCCAAAGCTACACGGTCGCGGCGTGCCGATCCAGCGACGCTTTCGCTGTCTAGGAGCGTGTGTGGACTTCGTACCCGGGGTCGGTTCCGACGAGCAGAAGCGTCGCATCCGTCGACGGTCGGGCCGCCCTCTCGATGATGGAGCGCAATTGTGGCGAGGCGGCACGGGTCGGAGGTGCCGTCGGCTGGGCTGGGTCTTGCAGCTCTGCGAGGAGCCGTCCCATCGCCCCTGCGTCGGGAACTGCGCCGTCCGAGGCAAGAACCCACAGGCTCCCCCAGCGCAATGGGGCAAGATCGTAGGGATGGACCGTCGTCACCGACGGACCGAGCGCTGGAGAGCGGCTGGCGAACGCGTGAGGCTTGTCCGCCCGGGGCAGACACAGGATGGGGGGGAGACCGGCGTTCAGGATCTCTACGCTGCTGTCGGCGGGCGAGAAGCGCGCGACCCCCAGCGCGGCACGAGCGTTGGGGCCAGCTAGTGTGCGGACATGGCGCTCGAGCGCGGCGGCCACACTCTGCATCGGTCGCATCGCAGATAGCTCGCTCCCGAGCAGGGCCCGGGCGTCGTAGGTCGACCCGATGTCCGCCGCATCGGCAAGGTCGACGAGCACGACAGACACCCGTCCCGCCCTGTCGACGATCACGTCGAACACATCCGTCGGCTCGCCACGTTCCACCGTCGCACCATTGATCTGCAGCATTCCGCGCCGCATCGGCATCGTCGCGGGAGCGGTGGTCGGCGCGCGGCCGGGAGAGGGTGCCGCGCCGGGGGAGCAAATTGCGCGTATCGGTTTCACGGTGACTCCCCCTTTCCGAGCAACCTCCGTGCCGTTCCGGTTGCACAGCCGTAAGTCCAATAGCTCCAACGGATTTCCGGTGCCCGGACGCTGGTGCGCATGTCTCCGGGCGAGACGAAATGTCCCAGTCCGGGATCGCAGCTATTAAGTCGGGACGTTCCCAGGCCGTTGTTCGGGCTGGAGCAACATGGAGTCCCTACGGCTGAACCCAGGAGGCAGTGGCTCGCTCCCGGACAAGGGGCTGGTCGCGATCATCGATGACGACCCGGCGGCACGCCGCTTGATCCGCTTCTGGTTGGAACAGGAGGGCTACCGTGCGGCGGAGTACGACTGCGGTCGCGCGGTGTTGTCGGACTCGGGCGAGCTGCCTGCGGTTGCCTGCATCGACCTCGGGTTGGGCGACGTGTCCGGGCTCAAGGTGCTGCAGCATCTCAAGGCGCGCGACGAGGCGCTCCCCCCGATCGTCGTCACGGCCCAGCGTGAGCTCGAGACTGCCGTGGCCGCAATGCGTGCGGGGGCCTACGACTACGTGACAAAGCCCCTGGAACGGGATCGGCTGCTGCACGCCGTGCGCCGCGCGAGCGAACGGCGCGAGCTGCTCACTAGCGTTCGCCGGCTGGAGAACGCGCTCAGCGAGAAGAACGCCACGCACGGTATCGTGGGACAGAGCCCACCGATGCACGAGCTCGCGCGTCAGATCGAGCGCGTGCTCGCCAGCGACGTAGCCGTGTGCATCTTCGGCGAAAGCGGTACCGGCAAGGAGCTCGTCGCCAACGCGATCCATGCCGGCGGTCCCAGGCAGCGGCGCCCGTTTGTCGCGATCAACTGCGCCGCCATTCCCGGCACGCTCCAGGAATCCGAGCTCTTCGGCCACGAGCGGGGCGCGTTTACGGGCGCCACGCAGACCCACCGGGGCCGCTTCGAACAGGCCGCCGGCGGAACCCTTTTCCTCGACGAGGTGGGAGAGATGAGCCCGTCGACGCAAGCTGCGCTGCTGCGCACGTTGCAGCAGAAGACGATCCGCAGGGTCGGCGGGCTCGCCGAGATCCCCGTCGACGTGCGCATCCTGTGTGCGACGCATCGTGATCTGAAGGCGGAGGTCGAGGCGGGACGGTTCCGCGAGGATCTCTATTTCCGGCTGGTCGTCTACCCGATCCGGGTGCCGCCGTTGCGCGAACGCGCGGAAGATATTCCGCTGCTGGTCGGGCACTTCCTGCGCAAGCTCGGTCCCGACGCGGGGCGCGAGGTGACCCGCGTCGCTCCCGAGGTGATGGAAGCATTCTGCCGCTACGACTGGCCGGGCAACGTGCGCGAGCTGGAGAACGTCGTGCACCGAAGCCTTCTGTCCTGCGCGGGCGAAGAGATCACGTTGGCCGACCTGGCGCCGGACATCCGTGCTCTGGCGTTGCCCAGCCTTCCTCCGGCTTCGGGCGACGGCCGATCGGTTGCGATGTTCCGCAGTGCCGGACCGGATTCGATCGTTCCGCTCCGGGAGCTCGAGCGCAGGGCCATCGAGCACGCGCTCCGCGCGACGCGGGGCAGCGTAGGCAAGGCCGCCAAGCTCCTGGGTATCGGTCGCGCAACGCTCTACCGGCGTCTGGCGACACAGGAATCCGACCAAGAAGGTGCGGCATGAGCCAGGCAGCGCGGTCGGGCAGCCCCGAGGCGTACCTGCCCGACAGCCCCCTTCTGGACGAACAGCGCTTCGATACGCTTCGCACGCAAGCCGGTCCGGTGGTCATCGCCGAGATCGTGGCGCTCTTCGTCGACGACATGCGGATGCGGCTGGATCAGCTGGAGCGCGCCAGGAGCGAGCAGCAGTGTTCCGACGCTGCGCACGCCATCAAGGGTGCCGCAGGCAATCTGGGCGCGTCCCGTCTGGCCGCGATCGCCGCTGAGATTGAAAAAGGGGGCGCGCCGCCCAGCCAGGCGACGGTCCGGAGCCGGATCGTTGCACTGCGAGATGAGCTCGAACGCGTGATCGCCGCGCTGGAGTCCGAGGTTCGTGTGCTCCAGCGCGCGCGCCGAGCGTGACTACTTGTCGGTCGCGGCGAACAGCAGCGTTCCTGCGCCCAACCGTACGCGGTGACCGCGCCACACGATGTGGCGCTTGAAAATGGCGCGCGCCCACACGACGAGCATCGTGACTTCGCGCACTGGCGACAGCAGCGCTGGCACCCAGGCTCGCCTGAAGCCCCGGAGCGCCACCCAACCGCCTACGTCGCGCAGCATCAACAGACCCAGAGCCAGTGCGAAGCCAGCCGGGCCGAGCCAGACGAGCGCCAGCGGCAGCGCCGCGAGCGGGCTCGTCAGCGGCTCCAGCACGTAGGCGGCCGGCCTGAGTCGCCAACGCAGCATGCCCCAGCGCAGGTGCCGCTGCATGAAAGCGGAAACGGTCATGCTCGAAGTGACGTTCTCGAGCACCGTGGGCGCGATGCGGACGCCGTAGCCGGCGTGCTGGAACATCTTGCCCATCACGTAGTCCTCGGCGAGCACGTCCGCCACGCGCTCGAAGCCGCCGAGCCTATCGAACGTGGATCGCGACAGGAGCATCGACTTGCCCACGACGAGCGAATCGCCCAGAGCGGTCGGCAGAGCGGCGCCCGCGGCGCAGAAGCCGTTGAGCTGCACGTTCTCGAGCGCGGCGCCGACCGTGTTCTCGCCACTGCCGACGAACAGATTCGTCACGAGACCGATGTCGTCGCGGCTGTGCAGCGTGTCGACCAGCTCTGCCAGGTAGTGCGCGGGAGCGCGCACATTGCTGTCGCTGATCACGACCAGGTCGTGGGTCACGTGCGGCAGCATGCCGCGCAGGTTCTGGACCTTGGGGTTGATGCCGCCGCCACCCGTGTGGATCACCAGACGCGCCGGAACGTGCGGGTAGCGCTGCCGCAGACGCTCCACTACAGCGGTGGCGGGATCGTGCGGATCCTGCACGCCGAAGACGAGCTCGTAGTCCGGGTAGCGCTGCGTGAAGAAGCTCTCGAGGTTCTTCTCGAGCCCGACGTCGGCGCCGCACAGCGGCTTGAGCACGGACAGAGGGGGGCGGTGCGTCGACGGTTCGATGCGCCGGCTCCGCGCGCGACGCGCGATGCGGACCACGTTGACGAAGCCGAGCACGGTCCAGGTCGTGCACAGGACGACGGCGAGTGCGGCGAGCATGATCATGACGCTTCTCCTTGGTTCATCGGACGAGCTCCGGCGCGGAAGATCCGCGTCCACAGCGGGAGACAGATCGCGAAGTAGACGAACGACGTCGTGACGAGGCGCACGGGCAGATACGGCAGGTGCGTCAGCGCCATCGCGCGGTCGAACAGCAGCAGGTTCGCGAGGAACCCCAATGCTTCGACGCCCATGAACTGCGCGCCCTGCCGCAGCCATTCCGGTCGCCGGTCATCGAAGGCCAGAAGCTTGTTGCCCAGAAACTGCACCACGATGCCGAGCAGCAGCGCCGGCAGGCTGGCGGCTCGCGGCGACCATCCCAGGCCGCTCACGAGCAGCGCCAGAACGCCCAGATCCGTCGCCGTGGCGAACACCCCCACCCCCATCGACCTGACCAGTACCGCCAACCTGTGCAGCAGCCGATTCGACATGCCCCTGCCAAGAGCGAGCGCCGTGCCAGGATCGAGTTATAGTAATTTCAAATGGTTACGGGCGAGACGCGAAGCGTTTGCCGCGTAGCCAGCTTCACAAAGTGGTTTAACCACTACGCGGTGTGGCTGGAGATGCACGCTGGCGCGTAGGCTCGTCCCTCTATGCGATGGCTTTCCGTATCCATGGTCCTGGGTTGTGCGTTCCTGGCCGCTGCCGCGTGCAGCAACAGCAAGCGCAAGAAGACACCCGTCGGTGGGGCAGGTGGCGCCTACGACGGCGGAACCCAGGGCGGGGGATACGGCGGCCAGGACTCGGGCGTGGACGCTGCGCCGGAGGCCGAAGCGGCGCCTCCGCCTCCGCCGCTCTTCTTCTCCGTGTCGCCGGGCGCGCTGGGACAGCCCGGTAGCGGCGTTGCCCAGCAGAAGAGCCCGCAGAGTGCGGTGTATGGATCGGCGAGCGGCTCGATCGCCACGACGCCCGGCACCAACCTGCTCGTGGTCGCGCCGGCCGATCTCGGTCTCGACGCGCAGGACGACCTCGACGCCATCGCCGTCAAGAAGCCGAAGCCCGCGAACGCGGTCTTCTACTTTTCGGTGGACGCTGCGGATCACTACTTCACCGGAAGCGACGTGGGTCTCGAGGCGTCGCACTACAGGCAGCGCGGCGACGTCTTTCTTTCGGACGGTGTTGTCGTCACCAGCGGCGGAGATCCGATCGGATACAGCGGTCTGTACTCGAACGGCCTCTCGGTGGGACTCGGTTCGCACGTAGGCGCGCAGGACGGCGGGGTCGATGCAGGCAGCGACGCCAGCGGCACAGGTGGCTTCGGCGGCGGGCTCGACGCAGGCATGCCGAACGTGGACGACAACCTGGACGCGCTCGAGCTTGGCGTCACCGCTGCCAACGCGGGGACGGTCTACTTCTCGGTGGACCCGGGCGCGAGTGGCGCTTCGGGCAGCGCGGTCGCCTCGACACCAGTCAGCGAGCGCGGCTGCACCATCTACGCCTCCGATCGCGATGGCAAGAACCGCGTCCTGTACAGCTGCGCGCAGATCGGCCTTGTGCCGGGCGACAACGTCGATGCGCTGGCGGTGATCGATACGGGCAGCGCAACGCGCGTGTACTTCTCGATCGACGAGACATCCGTCGGCGCTTCGAATACGGCGGTCCACGGGCAGACGCAGGGCCAGGGCACAGCGTATCGGGCGGACATCTTCTCGTCGGAGGGAAACAGCGCAAACCAGCTGGCCATCGATGCGGCCGGTCTCGAGTTGAACTCCAGCTACGATGTCGACGCGCTGGCCATCCGCGACGAACCGCGCCCAGCCCCGTATGTGTCGGGGCAGAGCTGCACACTTTCGCCGAGCCCGCTGCAGTCTGCGGACGGTGGCATCACCTACAGCAGCTACGTCTCGGCCCACCTCTCCGGAAACATCGAGCTCGTCTACGCGATGCTGCCCGGCGTTGGCAATCTGGTCAGCGCATACGACCTTTCCACCTGCCAGCGCGTCGGTCAGCCGGTGGCCGCGTCCGGCGGAAACTTCTACGGGCAGCTCGTCGCCGTACCGGGCTCGGGATGGTCGGCTGCCAACCCGCTGTCCAATCTCGACCTGTGGGACGTCTCGGTGCAGACCGGTTCGGTCGATCTGACGCATCTCGATCTCGCAACCGGCCAGGCGCTGGATAGCTACTCGGCCATGCTCGACGGGTATGTGTACCCGGACCGGGTCGTCTATCTGCCGGGCACACACCAGTTCGCGCTCATCGGCACCTACGGGCTCGCGCTCGTCGACGTGCCGACGGGGGGCGCAAGCGACGGCGGCAGCACCGCTCTGCCGTCGGTCCTGGTCATGAATCGGTACTGCCCGGATACCGTGAATGCCGTCGGCAGCGATCCCGCCGGAGGTTTCATCGAGGTGGCTTCGATCCCCGATACGAACATCTCCCCGCCCGACAGCCGAGTCTGTCGCCTGCGGCTCGATGGCTACCCCGCCGGCGCGTACCAGATGTTCGACCCCGGCAGCGCAGATCCCAGCATGATGGGCGGCGTCATCGTCCCCGGTCAGGCGATGTACCTGCTGCAACAGCAGAACAACGATATCGTCGAATACCCGTTCGCGCCGCCCTCGACGCCGGACGGCGGCGCGCCCGACGCGGGCGGCGGTTGAGCTCTCGGAGCCAGGCGTACGCGTCGCGCAATGCGTCGCGCACGCCGTGCTCGATCAGCCCGTCGTGCGCGAGCACGATCCCGTCGATGTCCCACTCGAGGATGCGGTCGACCTGTCGGCGCGCCAGCTTGCGATCGCGCACAGCGACACACTCGAGATAGCCCTTGCCGGGTGCACTGTTCCACATCAAGCGCGCCGCCAGTCGCGTCATGCGGGACGGGTGCACGGACACGGGTAGACGATCCCCCGGGCCGGCCGCGGGTTGCAGGTCTGGCAGCGTGGACGAACGCAGGCTTTCTGGTAGTCTCTCGCGCTGGAGAGGCGAAAATGAGTGACGAGAGCCCGAGTTCCGAGCGCCGGCGGGAGATCCGCAAGCTTTCCTGCATCCCGGCCTACGTAAAGGCCGAGGACAAGCACCTTGCCTTGATCCGGGACGTGAGCGCTTCAGGGGCGCTCCTCTTCGTACAGGAGCCGCTGCCCGAGGGGGCGCGCGTCGCTCTTGAGCTCTACCTGTCGGGGGACGGCAACGAGGCGCGTCACGCCGACGGCAAGATCGTCCGCTGCGAGAAGCGAACCGGCCCGCGCGAAGTGTGGGGCCACAAGATCGCCGTGGAGTTCGACGAGAAGATCGACGCCTACGAGGACGAGATCTCCGAGCTTACCCGTCGGCAGACCGAGATGGGGCTGTTCAAGTAGCTCCAGCTGCTGCTCCACGACGTTCCGGATCGCCAGCGCTTTTCCGGGCGACGGTCTAGAGCGAAAACAGCGCCTTGATCCGGCTGAGCAACACGCGATCGCGCTGTGCGACCGGCTGCTTCTTGGCCTCGGCGTCGCTGGAGCTCTGCTCGTCGAGCTGCGCCTGACGTCTCGCCAGTACACTACTGATGCGTTCGGCGAGCTCTGGCGCACCCGCAAGGATGCGCTGGAAGGCATCGTGTCCGACTGCGAGCAGCTCTAGTCCGTGTCCGGCGCGCACCGTCGCGCTGCGCTTCTCGCCCGTGAGCAGCGACATCTCGCCGAAGAACTTGCCGGCTTCCAGACGCGCCACCTCGACTGGCTCGCGGCCGTTGCGAGCGACCAGCACGCTCGCTTCGCCTCGCAGCACGATGAACAGGTCGTCGCCGCTTTCGCCCTGGCGGATCACGTCCTCGCCGGCCGAGTACAGGCGCACCTCCGACCTCTCCGCGAGATCGTTCAGCGTGTCGTGCGGAAGGATGTCCAGGAAATCGACCTGGCGCAGCGCGACCTCGCGCTCCCTGAGCTCCTCGCTCCGGAGGTCGGCGGCCACCCTGGCTGCGTCCGTGGTGCGCACGTCGCGGATGGGGAACGGGATGCTGATACCGGCGCGCTGGAACGCGTACCAGATGCGCGAGCGCACCCGCGCGTCGATCTCGTGCCGTCGCTCGAACTCGTCGATGAAGTACTGCAGGTGGTAGTCGATGCCGCTGTCGCCGAAGCTCTTGAGCAGCACGCGTGGCGGCGGCGCCGTGAGGACGCCGTTGGCGCCCCGGACGGCATCGAGCAGGGCGTCCTCGACCTTGGCGGGTTGTGCCTCGTAGGGGCCTGACACGATGGCGCTGCGGCGGCTGACCAGCGTCGGCTGCGTGAAGTTCTTGATGTGGGCCTTCGCGAGCGTGCCGTTCGGCACGATCACTTCCACCATCTCTTCGGTCAGCACCTTGGTTGCGCGCCAGTTGATTTCCGTGACCCGACCGATGCACGACTCGTCCGACTCGAACTGCACCCAGTCGCCGACCGAGAACGGGTGCTGTGCCTGGATGGCGAGGCCGGCGAAGAGATTGCCCAGCGTTTCCTGGAGCGACAGACCGATGACGGCAGTCAGAAGCGCGGACGTCGTGAGAAGCGAGCCAGGCGCGACGCCCATTGCGCGCAGCGTCAGGAGCGCGACGCCGACGTAGACAAAGACCTGGATGATGTCGCGGAAGATCTTCGAAAGCGGGCGAGCCTTCCGCTTGCCGAGGAACCAGTCGACCACCAGCAAGAAGCCGGCGCGCGCGAGACACGCGAGCAGGAGGAACAGGGCCGCGACGCCAAGCGTCTTCTGGAGGCCTGCCGAAACAGGGGTGACCGCCCTGAGTCCAACGAGCAGCGCGTGCAGCGCTAGAAGCCAGACCGGAGCGCGTATCTTGTGGCGCTCGTTCTTCGGCAGCAGGACCCTCAGGGCGATCAGCAGGAGCAGCGCGAGCCCCACGCCCACGCCTCCGAAGGAGGCGAAGCCGCCATGCGGGTGCAGCTCGAGCCACTGGGTCAGGTCGAGCTTCATCCCCGACTCTCGGGAGCTACAGCGTGGGTTCTGCGGGAAGTGATCACCGACCGGTTCCTGGTGGGATCCTGGACCAGCCCGCCCGGCATAGGAATAGTGAACAGACGGAGCGTCGGATCAGCGGCGCGCCCGCAGGTATTGCGCCGGCCACTGGACCTCCGCGCCGAGTTCGTGCGCTGCGGAAAGCGGCCAGTAGGGATTGCGGAGCAGCTCCCGGGCGAGCAACACCGCATCGGCTTGTCCGGTGGCTACGATCTGCTCTGCCTGGACGGGTTCCGTGATCATTCCGACGGCACCGGTCGCGATGTCCGCCCCTTGTCGCACCGCTTGCGACAGCGGTACCTGGTAGCCCGGCCCTACCGGGATGCGCGCTCCGGGTACCGCGCCGCCGCTCGAGCAGTCCACCAGATCCACGCCGACGTCGTGCAGCCGGCGCGCGAGCTCGATCGATTGCTCGACATCCCAACCGCCGTCGACCCAGTCGCTGGCCGAGATGCGCACGAACAGAGGCAGACGCTCGGGCCACACATCGCGCACGGCCCGAGCGACCGCGAGCGGAAAGCGCATGCGGTTTTCGAGGCTGCCGCCGTAGTCGTCGCTCCGCCGGTTGACCAGCGGCGACAGGAACTCGTGCATCAGGTAGCCGTGCGCCGCGTGCAGCTCGACAACCGAGAAGCCCGCCGAAAGGGCGCGCTCTGCCGACGCCCTGAAGTCGCTGACGACCTGCTCGATTTCCTCGATGCTCAGTGCGCGCGGCGTCCTCGTCTTGTCGCTGAACGGCTCCGGTCCTGGCGCGACGGGCTGCCAGCCGCCCGCGTCGTCGGCCACTCCGCCGCCGCCGTGCCAAGGCGCGTCCGTCGACGCCTTGCGCCCTGCGTGCGCCAGCTGCACGCCGGCCACGGCACCCTGCTCCGTGACGAAATGCGTGATGCGTTGGAAGGCCTCGGCGTGTGCGTCCGACCAGAGCCCGGAATCCCCCGGCGAGATGCGTCCCTCGGGCGACACGGCTGTCGCTTCCACCAGGACCAGGCCCGCGCCGCCGACGGCCCGGCTGCCCAGGTGCACGAAATGCCAGTCCGTCGGCATCCCGCCTTCGCTCGAGTACTGGCACATCGGCGAGACGAACACGCGGTTTCTGAACTCGACTCCCCGTAGCTTCAGTGGCGAGAACAAACGGCTCATGGCTCAGGTATATCGTGCGGGAAGCCCTGCATGTCGAGAGCGTCGACCCGCAAGCCGGTGTTACCCGGGAGATCCGGCGGCTATGCTGCGAAGGCGTGCGCGTCTGGATGTCGCCACGTGACCGCGCGAAGCGAGCGTTGCGCCGAAGTTGCCTGCCGGGGGACCGGTCAGCGTCGTAGCCGGCGCAGCCGCGACCCCGCCCTTTGCCCCCGGAAAGACATACACGCGGCCGGTCGCGCCTAGCGCCTCGTAGGCGGCGACCACCAGGTCGTCGAAGCCGTCGCCGTTCACGTCGCCCGGGCTCGAGGCAACGACGCCGAAGAAGCCTCCGGCTCCGTCCGGCCCATCGAGCCGAACCGCGGGCTTCGCGGCGACGCCGCCGCGATACACGAAAGCGTTGCCCATCACGCTCGCGGTGTGGCCGTCGCCGAACGCGCCGAGCGCGAGGTCGGAATAGCCGTCGCCGTTCACATCGCCCGCGCTGGCGGCCTGGCTGCCGAAGGCGTAGGTGCCGGGGCCTTCGATTCTGGTCATCGGCGCGACGGGCAGCCCGGCCGGTCCACCCAGGTAGACGTAGACGCGCCCGTGGTTGCTCGCGACGTTGACACCGGGCGCGAGCGACACCGGGCGGGCTGGGCCGTGCGGTCCGCCGAAATACAGGTACGCGCGTCCCTGCTTTTCGTCCTCGCCGGCAGCGCCCACCAGCAGATCGCCGTAGCCATCGCCGTTCACGTCGCCCGCGTGTTCAGTGGGCGAGAGCGATCAGCGGAGCGATGACGAGCGAGACGACGCTCATCAGCTTGACGAGGATGTTCAGCGACGGGCCGGCGGTGTCCTTGAAGGGGTCGCCGACGGTGTCGCCGACGACAGCCGCCTTGTGCGCCTCGCTGCCCTTCGGGTGCATGCTGCCGTCGCGCATCTTGTAGCCCTCGCCCTCGAACGATTTCTTCGCGTTGTCCCACGCGCCGCCGGCGTTGCTCATGAAGATGGCGAGCAAGACGCCGCTCACCGTCACGCCGGCGAGCAGACCGCCGAGCGCCTCTGGTCCGACCGCGAAGCCCACCACCACCGGCGTCACCACGGCCAGCGCACCTGGCGCGAGCATCTTCTTGATGGCCGCCTTGGTCGAGATGTCCACGCAGCGTGCCGTGTCGGGCTTGGCCTTGCCTTCGAGCAGCCCGGGGATCTCGCGGAACTGCCGCCGCACCTCTTCGATCATGTCCATGGCGGCTTCGCCCACGGCGCTCATGGCCATGCTCGAGAACAGGAACGGCAGCATGCCGCCGACGAACACGCCGGCCATCACCAGCGGCTTGGAGATATCGATGCCCGTGATGTGCGCCTGCTGCGCGAAGGCCGCAAACAGCGCCAGGGCCGTCAGGGCGGCCGAGCCGATCGCGAAGCCCTTGCCGATAGCCGCGGTTGTGTTGCCGACCGCGTCGAGCTTGTCGGTGCGCTCGCGCACCTCGGGCTTCTGGTGGCTCATCTCGGCGATGCCGCCGGCGTTGTCCGCGATGGGGCCATAGGCGTCGACCGCGAGCTGGATGCCCGTCGTCGAGAGCATGCCCAGCGCGGCGATCGCGACGCCGTACAGCCCAGCCACGTACGCGCTGCCGACCACACCCGCCGCGATGCACAGGATCGGGATCGCCGTCGACTGCATGCCGAGGCCGATGCCCGCGATGATGTTCGTGGCGTGACCCGTCTTCGACTGCTCGGCGACGCTGTTGACTGGGCCCTTGCCGAGCGAGCAGTAGTAGCTGGTGATCAGGCCGACCGCGACGCCGGTGGCGAGGCCGATCACCGTTGCGACGCCGACGTTCAGCCAGGTGACGTGCTGCCCGGTGATCACGGTGCCACCCGCGGGCCAGAGCATCTTCGCCAGCACGAACGTCGCGAAGGCCATCACGCCGGCCGCGCCGAAAGCACCCGTGTCCAGCGCGGTCTGCGGGTTGCCGCCTTCCTTGGTGCGCACCACGAACGTGCCGAGGATGGAGCACAGGATGCCGCCCGCTGCGATCACGAGCGGCAGCGTCACCGGGCCGAAGTGGCCCTTGGCGATCGCGTCCGAGCTGAGCCCGAGCACCATCGCGCCGACGATCGCGCCCACGTACGACTCGAAAAGATCTGCACCCATGCCCGCCACGTCGCCGACGTTGTCGCCGACGTTGTCGGCGATGACGGCGGGGTTGCGCGGGTCGTCCTCGGGCAAGCCGCTCTCGACCTTGCCGACCAGATCCGCGCCCACGTCGGCGGCTTTGGTGTAGATGCCGCCGCCCACACGCGCGAACAGCGCGATCGACGACGCGCCCATCGAGAAGCCCGTGATGACGTTGACGGCGGTGACCACCCCGATCGCGCCGGGCCAGAGCACCAGCGTGTACAAGAGGTACAGCCCGCCCAGGCCCACCAGTGCCAGGCCGACCACGCTCATGCCCATCACCGAGCCGCCGGAGAAGGCAACAGCGAGCGCTGCCGGCAGGCCGGTGCGCGCTGCGGCGGTGGTGCGCACGTTTGCCGCGGTCGCCACGCGCATGCCGAAGAAGCCGGCCAGGCCCGAGGCGCACGCGCCCACGACGAACGAGACCGCGATGAGCGGGCTGTGCCCCGGCGTGTCCTTCATGTTCGCGAAGGCGAGCAGTCCGGCGACGATCACCACGAAGCCCGCCAGCACGCGGTACTCGCGCGCCAGAAACGCCATGGCGCCTTCGCGGATCAGCTCGGCGATGCCCTTCATCTCGTCGGTGCCGGCGTCCTGCTTGTTGACCCAGGAGGTCTTCCAGTAGGCAAAGAGCAGAGCTGCCAGGCCGCACAGGGGAGCGGCGTAGATGAGGTATTCCATCAGGAGGGGATCCAGGTGGTGGTGGCGTCGGCGGCGCGAAAGCGCCGGGCCGGTTGCCGTCGAGTGGGATGCATGCCGCGGTGCGACAGCGGCAGAACGGCCGCGGGACCTATAGACCAGAAAAGGCCATAACGAAAGGCGGGGCCCGTTAGGTTCCGGCTGGCCGGCCTTTGCGACTACGCCGCCCCCGCAGATCTAGGAGTCGCGCTGATCGGGCTCGTCGATCTGCGCGCTGTCGTCTCCCGACATCCAGCCCTTGTGCCGGAAGTAGAGCAGTAGCCCGATGGCCATGAGCAGCATGACGCCCCAGGCCGCAGGGTAGCCATAGCGCCAGCCGAGCTCGGGCATGTTGTACGGCGAGGTCGTGCGATCGAAGTTCATCCCGTACAGGCTGGTCACGAACGTGAGCGGGATGAAGATCGTCGCGATCACGGTGAGCACCTTCATGATCTCGTTCATGCGGTTCGACACGCTGGACAGGTACACGTCCATCAGGCCGTTGCCGATCTCGCGGTACGTCTCGATCATGTCGATGAGCTGGATGGTGTGGTCGTAGCAGTCGCGCAGATAGACGCGCGTCTCCTTGCTGATGAGCTCCGTCTCGTCGTGAAGCAACGCGTTGAGCGCCTCGCGCAGCGGCCAGACGGCGCGGCGGAACTGCATCAGATCGTGCCGCGCACCGAGGATGCGCCGCGGTGTGGTCTTGTTGGGGCTGGCGAGGACCTCTACCTCGAGCTTCTCGAGCTCGTCGCCGTAGCTCTCGACGAGCGGGAAGTAGTGGTCGATGACCGCGTCGACCAGGGCATACGCCAGGTAGTCTGGCCCTGCGCTTCGGATGCGCCCGTGGCCTTTCCGTAGGCGTTCGCGGATCGGATCCAGACAATCGCCGCCCGGCCTCTCCTGGAACGTGGCGACGAATTTCGGCGACAGGAACAGGCTCAGCTGCTCGGTGACGAGCTGGCCCTGATCGACGTTCGGCCATCCGCACCACGATGAACTTGTAGTGCTCGTACTGCTCCACTTTCGAGCGCTGGTAGTTGTTGAATACGTCTTCCAGCGCGAGCGGGTGCAGCTCCAGCACGTCCGCGACGGCTTGCACCTGCTTCACGTCACCGAGACCGTCCACGTCGACCCAGGTCACGGGCCAGTCCGCGAGGTAGTCGCGGAGCTTGGTCGGGTCGTCGACTTTCCCTTCGGAAAGATCCGACTCGTTGTAGGCCATGACCCGGACTTCGGGCTCGGGGGCGTCCGGGCTGGGCGTGATCGTGCCGGGCGGCGCGCCGGGCTGGGTCCTGCGCCGCACCGGGACGAGCCGGCGGCCGAGGAAGCGGATCGAAGGGAGCGACGGGATCGGGAGAGCCATACGCGCTTCGAGCGAGTGTCGCACAGACTGGCGAGGCGCCGGTCCGCCTCGAAGCACCGCAGGGCTTATCTACAAAACGCAATGATTCCTGATTGTTCCGGCCGTGGGCTGCGGGGCCGGATGGGGTGGGCCTGCTGGGATACCTGACCCGGTGCCCCCCAAGAAAGAGAGGCGGGATGTGATCGATCTCGCGTGCGTCGCGCCGCCCGTGGCGATGTGCGCTATTCGTAGAGGCGCGCCGATGTGCGCGGGTGGAGCATGCTGGCTGCGCGTTGTCCCCAGTGCGGTGCACCGACTCCGGTGAGCGCGGCAGCGCCGGATCTCCTGGATTGCGCGTACTGCTCGTATGTGGGGCCGCCGCCGCCCGAAGTGGCCGCGAGCCTGCGCGCCGCTGCTGCCGTGCTCGGCAGCATGCAGGCGCGGCGGCGCCAATTGACGAGCTTCCAGCACCGCACGCTCGGGCGCATGGGCTGCTCGATGGCGCTGTACTTCGCACTGCTCGGGGCGCTGGCGTTGCCCTTCGCGATCTTTGCGGCGGCCTGCACCGCGTTCCGGGACGAAATCGAAACCTGGGTTCTGCTGATCGTTGGTTTCGGGCCGCTGATCGTTGTGCTGGTGTCCGGCGCGTTCGGCTGGTGGTGGATGCGCCGCTCGCGCGCCGCGCTGGAGCACGCGTGCGCAGCGACCCCGCCGCCCGTGCGCGGACGGCCCGCGCGCTGCCGCGTCTGTGGTGGCGACCTGGCGCCGCCGCCCGGTAGCATCGTGGCCCGCTGCCAGTTCTGCGGCACGGACAACGTCGTCTCGCAGGCCGCGATGCAGCGCCGCTGGTCCGATGAGCAGCTGGTGCTGGGCGGCTACGAGCAGGCCGTGCAGGCGCGTGCGGCAGCGGCTGGTTCGGCGTCGGTGCTCGCGAAGGTGATGGTGTTCCTGGCGGCGGTCGGCGCACCGACGATCGTGTCGGTCGTCGCACTGCTGGTCGTCATCGGGCTCGCGCTCCACGAGACGCCGCCGGACACGACGCAGCAATACGTGGCCGTGTCCACTCCGGGTGGCGAGTGCCTGGCGGTCGTCCAGCACTATCCGGGCGGCGTGCAGGCGTACGATTTCGAGGACGATGTGCCACCGGGCGTGCTCAAGCGGGCGCGCTTTCCTGCTGGAAAGTTCAAGCCGATCGGCGTGAAACAACTGGTCGGAATGAAGGTGCTGGGCAGCGCCGGGCTGGTCCGCTCGGTCAAGCGCGTGTACCGCACCTCGCTGGACGATCAGGACAACCGGGTCGAGCTGAGCTCCGGCTTGAGCGGGACAGTGTCCACGCAGTCGGTCGTTGGGACCTGTCTTCCCAGTGGCAACCCGGTGGAGCGGGCCCTTGTCTACACGGACCGCGGTATCCCCGAGTTTGCAGCGCGGCTCGACGGCACGCTTCTGCTCGGGTTTTCCAGCGCCCTCTACAACGTGCACGGCGAACACAATATGCAGCAGCTGTGGAGGAGCGAATCAGGAGACGCTGCCCGTTCCATGCTCGGGGACAACGAGGCGGTGTATCTGGAGCTGTATCGGCACGTGCTGCGCATCACGCCCGACGGCAAGAAGCTCGTGCTGGCGGACCTGGGCGTGCACATCGGACGCGGGCTCGCGCTCGATGGTCACACGCTCTACTTTGCGGGCGACCATGTCGTGGCGCGCGTGGCGACGACGGGGGGCAAGGTCGAGCCGGTTCTTTCTGGTACCGTCGCGCAGGCGCTTGCCGCGTCGGATGGGGCGATCGCGCTAATCGACCCGCGCGGGGACGTATTCGCCCGCGCCGCGGGTGCGGACACGCTCGGAACCCTCGGGCACAAGGCCCACGCAGACAGCGGACTCGCGATCTCGGACAACCAGGTCTGGTGGGTGTCGAGCGATGGTACCTTGACCTCCGCGCCGATCACGGGCGGTTCGCTGAAGCAGTACAGCAAGCTCGAGAGCATCGATGGCTTGTTCAAACTGCGCGACGGGCAGGTCTGGTGGACGCGTCGCTGGAGTCGGACGAGCACGGTGTTGTCCCGCCCGCTGGGCGGCGGCGCTCTGGTGAACCACTCACCTGGCGCGCGGAGCATCGAGGCTTTCGGCTTCGACGGAGCGGACCTCTACTGGATGGATAGCCGCCGCCACTGGTTGATGCGCCGCCGGCTGTGAGCCCTTCGCGTTCACGGGACCGGCGCGCCGCTATTGTCTGCTGCGCGCCAGCCTGCGAGTTCTAGCCGACCAGTGGCAGCAGCACCGCGAACGTCGCGCCGCGTTCCGCGACCGGCTCGAGCCGCAGATCGCCGCCGAACCGGCGCACCATGCCCAGCGCGTTCGGCAGCCCCAGCCCGGTTCCGCGCTCCGGACCCTTGGTGGTGAAGAACGGCTCGAAGATCTTGTCGTGCCGATCGCGCGGCACCCCGGCGCCGTTGTCGGAGATGCGGATCACCAGCTCTGGCGCGTCCTGCCCGGGCCGCACTTCGGTCTGCTTGTCGAACTCGATGCGGATGCGGCCGTCGGGTTGATCCGCCACGGCATCGACAGCGTTGAGCAGTAGATTGGCGAGTACGTGCTGGAGGCCGTGGGCGTCGGCGCGCACCTCGAGCCCGGCTTCAGGCGGCAAGATCTCGAGCTTCACGCTGTCCGGCACCAGCATTCGCAGCACAGGCCCCACCTCATCCACGAACTTCGCGGCGTCGAGCGAACCCACGGGTTCGGCCGCGTCGCCCTTGCGCGCGAACGCGAGCAGCTGGCGCGGCAGCGTGCCGGCGCTGTCCACGGCGACGCCCATGCTGGACAGGAGCTCCTCGAGCTCGGGATTGCCACGCGCGCGGCGGGAGGCAACGCCGGCTATCGCCGCGACCGTGGCGAGGCCGTTGTTGAAGTCATGGGCAATCCTGCCCGCGAGCTCGCCGAGGCGCGCCATCTTTGCCGTCTCGTCGAGTCGCGCTCTCAGAGCTGCATATTCGCTCTGGTCGCGCTGGATGCCGACGAAGTGGGTCACGCTGCCTTCCGAATCGGTGACGGGAACGATGGTGAGCTTGACCGGGTAGTAGCTGCCGTCCCGGCGCCGATCAGTGATGCTGCCGGACCAGACCTGGCCACCTTTGATGGTCTTCCACATCCGCCGGTAGTAGGCGTCGCTCTGCACGCCGCTGCTCAGTACTGCGGGTGTGCGCCCGGCGATCTCTTCGAGCGTGTAGCCGGTGATGTCCGTGAACGCGGGGTTCGCGTACAGGATCCGCCCATCGGGCGAGGTGATGACGATGCCTTCGTCCGCCTGGTCGACGGCGCGTGCCAGCGCGAGCCGGGGGCGCTTGCCCGCATCGGCGACTTCGTCCGGGCTCGGGACGAGTGTTACGAGGCAGCACAGGAGCAGCACGATCACACCGCGCATCCACAGCTCGTTCGCGCCGTGGGGCATGAGCGCAGCAGTGAAATTGCCGCTGTGAAGCACGAAGACGTGGATCGAGCTCTCCAGCAGCCAGTAGCCGGCGGACACAGCGACCGCCAGCGCCAGGCGCCTTCCGGAACGATGCTGCACTGCGGCCATGTGCACGCGATGTGCCTCCTGGGATCGAGCGCGCGTTGCCCCCATCGCCATGGCCAACGCTAGCACTGGCGGCGCGCGCGGTCCCTCTTCACCGCGGCTCGAGCACCGCGCAACACGGTGAAACGCGTTGCGTGCACGGCGTTGACCTGGATCATCGCGTTGCGTTCCGTTGCGCGTCCTCGGAGCCCGCTGTCAGGGCCAGCATCGCGCAGCGTTGAAGTATACGCGGACTGCTCGGTGCCCGACGAAAGCTAGCGGCCCGCGCCGATCACGGCGAGGGCGACGCAGGCGACGAGCGTTGCGTGCTCGACCAGACCCGACGGGAAGCGCTCGCGCAGGGCGAAACGCTTTCCGATCAGGTTGCCGACGGGGATCGCGACGGCGAGCAGGCCCGCGCGGAACAGGGCAGCTCCGCCAAGCATTCCGCCCGCCCCGTAGCCGAGGATGCGGCCGAGGTGCAGCGCGCACGCCGACGCGGCGATGGTTGCGATGTACGCGTCGCCCATGAGCCCGGCGGACAGAAACAGCGGTGCGACCAGCACGCCCGCGCCGCCGGCAGCGCCCGTGGCCGCGCCGATGAGCAGACCTGCCGGCGTCATCACCCGCGGCGAGACGCGCCAGTTCCAGTGCAGGAGCGCGCGTGCCACCGCGAGCAGGCTGGACAGCAGGATCAGGATGCCGAGCACGCGGGGCGGAACCGCGACCGCAAGCAGGCCGCCGAGCGCCGCGCCGGGTAGCGCTCCCGCGGCGAAACGGAGCGCGATGCGCCGATCGATCGCGCGGCGGTAGAGGTAGAAGCGGTGCAGGTTGCCGAGCAGGAGCGCGGGTGCCGTGCACGCCAGCGCTGCACGCGGGCCGTACACGAGCGACAAGCCGATCAAGAGCAGCATGCCGCCGCCGAGCCCTGCCGTGGTGGTCACCAGGCCGGCGCCTGCCCCCATCACGAGAAGCATCGCGCTTTGCATGCCTCTCGATCTGCGGCAAGCCTGGCAATTGATCCAATCAATTGTTTTTCGAGTTACTATCAGTTCTAGTGATAGATGATCTCCGCTACCTGATCCTGATCGCCGAGCACGGCACCTTCACCAGCGCGGCGCGCCACGCGCACCTGTCGCAACCGGGTCTGACCGCCGCCATGCACCGGCTCGAGGACGCGTTCGGCGTCGAGCTCCTGCACCGCAGCCGCCACGGCGCCGTGCTGACCGCGGCGGGCGAGGCGCTGCTGCCCCGCGCGCGCGCTGCGATTGCCGCAGTGGAGGATGGGCGGCGCGCGGTAGGCGAGATCGCCGGGTTGGCCGCCGGCGAGGTGCGCATCGGTGCCAGTGCGACGGCAGCGACCTATCTGCTGCCGCCGGAGCTCGCGCAGTTCCGCAAGCATCACCCCGGCGTGCGCATCGTGCTGCGCGAGATCACTCCGACGGACGTTGAGGACATGGTGGAAAGTGGCGACATCGACCTCGGTGTCGTCACGGGGCCAGGCGGCGAGCTGTGGCGGCGCGACGAGTTCATCCTGGTCGGGGCGCGCGGCGCATCGGTGGACGCGCCCTTCGTGACGTTCGTGCAGGGTGGCAGCACGCGCGCGACGCTCGACCGCTGGTTTCCCGACGCACAGATCGTGATGGAGCTCGGCAGCATTGCCGCCGTGAAGGGCCACGTGCGCGAGCGCATCGGCATCGCGCTGATCAGCCGCGCCGCCGTCGCGCGCGATCTCGCCGCCGGGCGCCTGGTCGAGCTCCGGCACCCGCTGTTGCCGATCCCGCGCGAGATCGTGCTCAAGCACCGCGGCGTGGATCGTCTTCCGCCCGCGGCTGCGGCGCTGCGCGAGCTGTTGCTGGAGTCGGCGGATCGCGCGCCGCGCGGTGCAGCGTCGCGTCGGAAACGGCGTGGGAAACGCTAGGGCGCGATCAGAACAGTGCGTGCAGCACCGTGAACGCGAAGAAGACTAGGGCAAGGAAGATGCCGATAGTTACGAAGATGATGTTTGCGGTCATCACCCCGGGGCTGAGCCCGGGCAGTGCTCCCACTGCGCGCGCCGTGCCGCCGCGTTGCACGGTCCAGATCTGCTGGACCAGACTCTGTGTCTCGAGGATGTAGTTCTTGCCGGTCCGGTACGTGGTCTGCCAGCTGAACGAGCCCTGCTCGCCCTTGGGCTGGATACCTTCGAGTACGGCGTATTGCTGGCCGATCTCGATGACGCAGACGGGGCCGGTAGTCCGGATGGAAACACTCTGCTGCGCCCCGGGCGTGCCGCCGAGGATGACGCCGAGGATCCTGTTGTCGATGGGCTGCACTCGCACCTGGTCCGACGGTTCGATCTCGAGCAGCACGCGCGGCGTGCCGTTCAGCGAGTTGGTGAACAACAGCACGTTGTGTTCGCACAGGTAGAGCCACGCGCGCGCGGAGCTGCGCGTGTACTTGTCGTAGAACGTGGCGAACACCTGGCGCACCAGCCGCCCGCGGAAGAACCGCTTCGCCAGCCGCTCTCCCTGCGCGCCGCAGCCCAGATATCCAACGCCCTGTGCCAGCAGCCTCATGGCCCTCGAACAAGCCTACACGCTGTGACGCCTCTGCCAAGTCGGGACCATGACCGGTGCGTGGCCGCGGAATCACCGTGGATAGCACTTCGGGTCGAGCAGCTCGGGGCGGTACTCGAAGTGCATGGTGTCGTAGTGGTACCAGCGCCCGCCCCAGATGAAGCCTTCCGCTTCGAACGAATCGACGATGGCTTGCGGATAGCGATTCCTCCACTTGATCGGCCCGTCGGGGTTCTTGGTGTGGTAGCGCCAGTAGTCGGCGCGCTTCGTGCCCAGGTCGACGGCGATGCCCCAGCCGTGCGAGCTCAGCGCACTGGTGCCGGCGATGTGCCGCCAGTTGAACGAGCCGCCGGTTGATCGGAAGAAGCGGCGCAGTCCCGGATCTTTCTTGATGGCGGCCTTGATGCGCACCGCGACGCGGCGCAGCGGCTCGGCGACTCTGCGATGCACCAGGAACACGGTGCCGCCGATGTGCACCCGCACCAGCGCGGCGCGCACCTCCTTGGCGGTCTTGCCGTAGGTTGCGTAGAAGAGCGGATCGAGGCGCATCGCGCCGGGGTCGAAGTCGACCTGCGTGATGGGATAGATGGGACCCGTTGGATAGCGCTGCTCGTAGATGTCGATGACGTTCGGCCAGTAGTAGCCGTTGCCGATCGGGATGCGACGGCCGGCGTAGGGGATCTCCGTGCCGTCGGGCAGCACGAGGAACCACTTGTCGCCCTCGTGGCGAGCGGTGGCCTTGTAGTAGCGGACGATGCACGCGAGGGGCGGGGGAGGAGCGGGGGCCACCGGCGCCGGCGGGCCGATGGGTGACGCGCGTGCGGCAGGTGCGGCGCGCCCTGCCAGTGCGGCGCGGTCTGCCGGCGCGAACGGTGCCGCTTGTGTGACGTGCTGCGTCGGCCCGGGCGCCGTGGTTTCGGCAGCGTCGGGCAAATCCGCGACGCTCGGCACCGGCGCGGTGGGTGGAGCGAAGGCGACGACGCGGGACGCAGGCTCTGCCGTGCAGGCGATCGCGCCACTGGCGACCACCGCGAGCAACAACGCGAGCCGAGCCATACCGGGATCTACGTTACCACCGCCCGCGACGTTCCCTCCGCAACGCCCACCAGCCGCTTCCGGCCGCGTTCACGGCGCCCAGCGGTATCGAAGCTTGCGTCGTGAGCCCCGCGCGTAGTGCGGATCGCCCGGCGGCACGTCGACTTCGTCGACGAAGGTCGCGCCGAGCCGCTCGATCGTCCGCCTGGAAGCGACGTTGTCCGGATCGCACGTCACGGTGACGCTGCCCGACACGGAGCGCACGAAGGGCGCGAGCGCGCGGCATGCTTCGAGCGCGTAGCCGTGACCGCGGAAGAGCTCGTGTACCGCGAAGCCGATGTGACCCGCAGCCATGCGCACGTGCTCCGTGTCGCCCACGCGGAAGCTGAGGTGCCCCGCGTCCGAGCCATCGCGCGTCACGATGCGGAAGTGATAGCCGGGCACGAAGCCGCGCGCTGCATCGCCAGGCGTGATGCGTACGAAGCGCAGCGTGACGTTGCCGGAGGACAGCGTTGCGGGTGCGGGCGGCAGGCGCAGTTCTGCATCGAGCACCAGCTCCATCGTCTGCGCCAGGATCTCCGAGCCGCCGCAGCGCGCGTCGGGCTCGCCGACGGGCTTGAAGCCGGCGCGCCGGTAGAGCTCCGTCGCGGGCGCGTTGTCGCTGGCCACGAACAGCTCGACGCGGCGCACGGGTTTCGTCTTCGCCCAAGCGACGATGGCGTCGAGCAGCAAGCGCGCCGCACCAAGGCGCCGGCTCTCTGGCGCGACCCACATCTGGTAGACGTGCACCGTGTCGGGCGCCGCATTCTCGATGCGTCCCCACGCGAGCCCGACCGGCTTGTCGTCGACCTCGGCAACGAGCGGCAGATCCGTAGCCGAAGGCGCGAGCCGCGCCGCCCACTCCGCCTCGCTCCGCCCCTCTTCCAGCGCCAGCGTCGATCCGAACGCCCCTGGTGAATCCGCCAGCGCCGCGAGCCGGAGGTCGCGATAGGTGCGCCACTCGTCGGGCGCGAGCTTTCGAATGGAAGGAATGCGGGACAACGTTGTGGAAACGTAGTTCCGTGCCATGGCGCTATGGGCACGCGCTCGGGAACTGGCCGAGCGTGTAGGTCGCGCTGTCGGTAATGGCCGTGATGCTCGTCGTGAGCACGGCGCCGTTTGCGTCGGTGACGCGCACGTCGACGGGGACCACGAGCTGGGTCGAGGAAGTGAACGTGTACTGGCCCCACGACGCCAGCGTCATCGCGTTCCACGTGGTCGAACCGCTAGAGCGGAGCTCCACCGAGACCACGGGCGTGCGGTTCTGCTCCACGGTCAGCGCCACGTACCAGGGGTTGATGCCGGTTCCGAGCTGGATGATGGCGGACTGCGGGGCGGGGCATTCGACCTTTTGCCAGGTGACGTCCGCCACGCCCGCTTGAAGCGAACCGATCTGCGAATACGCGGCCTGGTACATGTCGATGTCGTTCGAGCTGCAGCTCGGGCAGACGCCCATGACGCGGGCGACGACGTTGCCGTTCGGGCCGTCCACCTGGATGCAGGCGCCGCATAGGCCCGGAGTGAACGAACTCGGCACGGCGACGCCGTAGGTCTCCGCCGTCTGGATACTGCAGCCGTTGGTGTTGGTCGGCGTGTAGAACGTCGCCTGGCCGGTGTGGGTCGTTCCGCTTCCGACCGGGCAGGCACCGCCATCGGCAGCAGGGTCACCTGCGTCGGTGCTCGCTGCGTCGGCAACCGCGTCACCTGCGTCGGTGCTCGCTGCGTCGGTGGCCGCGTCGCTGCTGGCATCGCTCCCGGTTGCGTCGCTGCCAGTGTCGCTGCTTGCCGCGTCCGTGGTTGCTCCAGCTGTGCCGCCGCTGCTGGCGTCGTTCGCTCCGCCGCTGCCGCCACCCGAATCCTGTGCGTCGACGGAGCTTCCGTCCGCGACGTGGTTCGCATCCGGACCTGCATCCAGCGATGCTCCGCCGGTTCCCGAGTCGCTGCCGGAGCTGCCGCGTCCTCCGGAGCCGCTGCACGCCCCGAGCGCGAAAAGGAGGAAGGCAAGCCCAAGAAGGTGCGTCCTACGCATCTGCCAAGGGTAGCATGCGTCGGAGTGGGCGATGTGGAACCCAGATTCCGCTGTTGCAGGTCAGTGAGTTTTGATGCCAGACAGTCGATTCTTGTTGGCAGCATCTCCGAGACGCGGCTCGCGATCTCCGCCCCTGCCTGGCGGCGACCCGGCTACGGCTTGATGACCTGCGTGCCGGGCGGCGGCGCGGAGCTCTCGTCCGCAGCCAGGCGGTGCGGCCTGCCGTGCGCCCGCCGTCCCCGCTACGGCCCGCTCGTCAGGTCCATCGAGATGGTCACGTCGGTGGTCATCGGTTGGTTCTTGGTGTTGGCGGTGATGTGCATCACAGCGCTGGTTTGCATGGTCGAGTGGGCTTGCGTGGGAACAAGCTGGGACAGCAGGACCTTGCTCTTGCCGGTGCCGGTGGAGGTGAGGGAATCGAGATAGAGACTGGTATTCGGCGGCAGATTGGGAACCTGGATGGGCTGCGGCGCCCCCGTCTGTTCCACCCGTGCGCTGATCACGATGTGCTTGCCATGGTGCGAGAGCAGCTTCGCGTGGGTGATCTGCTTCACCGACATGCCACGGATGTCGAGGTGCGAGGTGACATTCCACTCCGCCCCTACACCCACGGGCTCTTCCGGTAGCGGGGTCACGCCGGACTGCACCGACCTGTTGATGCTGCCCATCAATTGGCGCGTCTTCGGGTCGACGCCCGATGGCACGTTGACCTTGGGGTGACTGACGAAACCGCGCGTCGTGACGATCGCGCTACCGGTCACGCCGACCAGTTTCGCGAGATCAGCGTCCATCTTGGCGGCGATCCTCTGTGTCGACGAGCCCGACTGCGTCGAGAACTGGTCGATCGAATACTGGTAGTCCGCGCCGCCATCGTTGCGCGCGCTCTCGTGGACGGTCATGCGCGCAACGGTCGCCGGGAGCTGTATGTGGGGCATGGCTTTCCCGCGGAGCGACATCCGCATGTCCATGTGCATGACCATGCGTATCTGCTCCTGGCGGTCGCCCTTGACGTGATAGCGGAGCTTGGCGCGGGGAGCGGAACCCGCGGAAACGAGCGCGACCACGGGCGCACCCGGCGGCGGCGCCTGCTCCTTCGTCGATGCCGTGTCCTGGGGCGGCGGTGCCGCCGTTGCGGACGCCGTGGGCGGCGCGGGCGCTTTCGCGGAGGCCGACGGCTTCGCCTGCGGCGCTGCAGCGCTGGCCGACGGTGCAGCTTGCGGATTTTTGGCAAGCGCTTCCGGCGCGGCCGCAGGCGCCGGTTCGTTCGTCGACAGCGGCGTCGTCGAGGGCATCGCCGAACCGCCGCAAGCCGCGACCACCACGCCTGCCAACGGGAAAACCAACCGCTTCCGCCAAGAAGTTCCCATGAGTCGTCTCCCCGTGTGCCCCATCCCGGGAGCATACCACGCGCGCTCGAGGCGACCGATCCGTCGGCGGTTGCCCGTTCAGGGCGCCTACGGTCCGTACACCGACTGCAGTCGCAGATGATCGAGCTTGCTCTGTGCGGTCCCGTTGGTTTCCAGCAGTGGCGCGGAGCAGGTGACGGTCGTGGTGACCAGCGTCCAGGAGTTGATAGTCGGCTTCTGGCTCTCGATGAGGGCCAGGCAGTCTCCACCGGCCCCCCACATGCCCGCCTGCCACGTCGTCTGACCCCCGTCCGGATCGATGAGTACGCCGGCCGGTAGCGTCACGTTGCCCGTGGATTCGTCGAGCCCATACACCTTCACGAGGAGTGTGTTGGCGAATCCCGCATCACCGTTGAAGAGCGGCGAGCCGAGGTGGACGCTCTTTGCGTCACGTGCATACGCCATCCCACACGGACCCGAGACCTTGCCCTGGGCCGTGTACGCGCCGGACACGCTCGCATCCGCGAAGCACTGCGGAAACGGCTGCTTCGACCCCGTGCTCGACGATTGCGAGCTCCCACACGCCGGAAGGCAGAGTGCCAGCGCAAACACGCACGCTGCCCCCGCGCGAGACGGACGCGTGGCGAGAGGCACGAAAGGCGAACGGAGACCGGGCGCGGACGCGGCCTCAGCGCGGGCGAGACGCGTTGTCATGGAGAAACCCCCTTCCGAAGCACGCCAGCATTCCACAGGATACTACCGTCTTGCCTCGGAGCGCTCAAGCGCCCGGCGGTTCGGCGCCCCGCGCCGCGCCCGCTCCGCCGGACCCATCGCGATCAGGTAGTCGCGTCGCGAAATGACGGCGCGCGCCGTCGCCCACGCCTGCCACGGCTCGAGGCCCCGCGCGTCGAGCGCGCGCTCGAGCCCGGGCGCGTCGCTGTCCGGTCCCGCCACCCAGTTGTGCCGGACACCCAGCGTGGCGTACTCGCCCAGCACGCGGTCCACCTCCGCGTCGACGCGCCCAGCAGCGATGCGCGCGCGTAACACCTCGTTCGCCGATGCCTTGCGGCACGACGGCGTCACCAGCCGATACCAGCCGTCCGCGTCGATGATGCGCGTGTCGGGCCGCACGAGGTGCGTGCCGATGGGCGCGCCGGCTAGCGTCTCGAAGTGGGGGTGGCGGGCGGACATTGGCGCGGGCGAGGATAGCGCCAACCCGTCCTACGCAGCACGGTCTGCGCGTCGGGCCAGCAGTGCACGAGCGCGAAGTGCGGCTAGCGACAGCGGTCACTCTCGAAGCGCGGCACGGGTAGCGCAACAGCGCGCCGCCCGCACCGCGAGCACCCCACATCTACTCCGCTGGGTGCTGCTCCTGCTCGCCCGGCCCGTGACGGCTCTGGATGCGGCGGCGCATGTCGCCCAGGGTCTGCGAGGCGGCTTCTCTGCCTCCCAGGCCGAAGGCGATGGCGGCGGCGACGGCGACGGCGCCGAGGCTCAGGCCGAAGGCGAGCTCGATGATCTCGTTGGCGATGCCCATCTGCCTGAGCGCCATGGCGCCGGCCAGTGCGAGCACGGCGATGCGCCCGACCAGGGCGAACAGATCGGCCTGGGCCACGCCGGTCTGGCGGATGGCCTTGGCGGCGATGTTGGCGAGGTACAGACCCAGGCCGAACACGACGACGCCGAGCAGCACGCGGCCGGCGAGCGCTGCGACGCTCACGCCGAGTGCCGCGATGGCGGTCAGGCCGAGCAAGCGCGCGGCCTCGATGGCGCCGAAGTAGACGACGGCGACGACGGTCAACGACGCCGCGACGTCGGAGGGTGTCTGGTCTCCCTCGGCGGGCTTGTTGAAGCCCATCCGCACGAGGATCCTGTCGAAGCCCACTCCACGCAGCACGTTGCGCACGACGCCTGCCAGGAGGCGAGCCGCGACGTAGGCCACGAGCAGGATCAGCGCGGCGCCGAAGATCGCCGGGACTGCTCCGAAGAAGGTGCCGAGCATGTTGCTGGCCGGCGCAGAGATCGCTTCGAGCCTGAGGGCGTTGAGCGCGCCGATCGCGACCGGGATCAGGATCAAGGCGTACACGACGATGCCGACCACGCCGGACAGGCGTTGCTTGCCCATGACCTTTGCGAGTCCGGTACGCTCGCTCAGCTTGTCCAGACCCACGGCCGACAGCACGTTGGCTGTCAGATGCTGCAGAATGCGTGCAACGAACCAGCCGACGGCCAGGATCACGCCCGCGCTGACGATGTTGGGTACGAAGGTCAGCGTGCGCTCCACCATCTGCTGCACTGGAGCGAGCAGCCCCTCGAGCTTGAGCGCGCCGAGAAACGCCGGAGCGAACAGCAACAGCACGAGCCAGTAGACGATCGCTGCGACGGAGCCGCCGATTGGCTTGGCAATGGGGCTTTCGACGGGTTCGCCTTCAGGAGGCGGTGAGATCTCGCTGGTCACGCGACGGTCGACGTCGAAGCGCTTCATGGCGGCGGTCACCAGCCGTCGCGAGAGGGAAGCTGCGAGCCAGGCGACGAACAGGATCGCGCCGGCTCCGAGCAGCTGTGGAATGTACGCGAACACGGAGTTCAGGAACCCGCCAATCGGCTCGGTGGCCGCCGTGAGTTGCAGCGACTGGAAGAACAACAGGAACACGAAGACGAGGGCCACGTAGTAGGTGACCTTGCCGACCCAACGCGCCGTGTCGACGTGCTTTGCGCGTTCCTTGCTCAGCACCTTCTGCGCAATCCTGTCGTCGACCTGCGTTCTTTGCAGCGCGGCTTTGACGAGTGCGCCCATCGCCAACGCGACAATCCAGCCTACGACCAGGATCGCGACCGGGATGATCAGCTTGGGTAGACCTTCTATAGCGAACGCTTTGAGCTGCTCCATGGGACCCCCTCCCGAGCGTTCGCGTTGCATTTCCCGTGCCCGGTGGACCGCGTCACGCCGGCAGAGGCACCGACCAGGCGATTTGCGAACTCCAGCCACTTTGCCGGAGCGCCGGCGCCGGTCCGGATTTCCCTGCGGTAGACGTGACCTGGTGCAGCCTGTAGCCTGTTCCGGTGAGGCTTGGTTGGGGCGCGGATGGTCCTGGTCGGCGCGGGGTTTCCCGGTGGAGCCGCAGTCTGGCCGCGCTGTTCGTGACGGCGCTGCTCCTGGGCGCGGCGAGCTGCAGCTCGGGGCCGCCGGGAGCGCCAGTGGCGGTAGGAGCGGGCGCGTCCGGCGGCGGCGCATGCCTTCCGCTGTACAAGTCGTGCGGTGCAGGTGCGGAGTGCTGCTCGGGCCTGTGCATGGGCACGTGCCAGTGCAAGTCGGTCGGCTACCCTTGCGCGGGCGACTCGGAGTGCTGCGACGGCCTGGCGTGCAAGCTCGGGCAGTGCCTGGACATGTGCCGGCCGGTGGGCGCCGATTGCACGGAATACTTCGACTGCTGCTCGCAGGACTGCATCGGCGGCAAGTGCGTCGCGCCGCGCTGCAACAAGGTGGGCGAGCAGTGTGGCGGCTCGAACGACTGCTGCGCCGGCCTCTTCTGTTCGCACGCGGGTGCCACGGACAAGTGCGCGTCGGGGTGTAGCTCGGCAGGGACGCCCTGCCAGTCGCAACAGGAGTGCTGCTCGGGGCTGGAGTGCGACGCCGGAAAGTGCACGCCGATCTGCAGCACTGCGTACGGGGCCTGCGATGCCGCCGCGGGCATCAAGTGCTGTGCCGGGTTGGTCTGCAAGGGCACGGCCTGCGTGCATTGTGGCGAGAAGAACTACACCTGCGTCACGGACAGCGACTGTTGTCCGGGGCTTTCCTGCACATCAGGAGTATGCTCGTGATGCCGCGCGGGCTCGGCGCGGGGTGGCTGCGCCATGCGTCGGCCGCAGCGCTTGTGGCTCTGCTGTTCGCGCTCGCGGCGAGCTGCAGCTCGGGGCCGCAGGTGCCACCCGGGGCGTGCGTGGGTGCCGCCTGCGCACAGGACGCGGGAACCGCGGGTTCGGGGGGCGCGAGCGGCTCGGGTGGTTCGGGCGGTTCGGGCGCGCCGACGCACTGCCTGGCCGCGGGCGAGCCCTGCGCCACCTCGAGCAACTGCTGCGCAAGGCTCGGGTGCGACGAGCTGAGCGGCGTCTGCGCGACGGCCTGCGGGCTCGGCGAAGCGCGTTGCCAGGTGGACAACGACTGCTGCTCGGGCTTCAAGTGCGACATCGACACCGAGAAGTGCGTGTCGAAGTGCAGCAAGGCGGGCGAGGCGTGCAACGCAACGTCCGGTCCTGATTGTTGCAGCGGGTTCGAATGCAACGGCAGCGCCTGCGTGGCGTGCGGCGGCGATGCCGCCAGCTGCACGAAGAGCTCGGACTGCTGCGCGGGCTTCCACTGCGCATCCGGCGCCTGCACGTGCACCCAGCAAGGGCAGTCGTGTGCGAGCAACGCCGATTGCTGTGCAGATCTTGCCTGCGAAAGCGGCGTCTGCGCTTGCAGCGCGCTCGGCGCGGCGTGCTCGGCCAGCTCGCCCTGCTGCTCGGGCATGTCGTGCCAGGGTGGGCAGTGCCACCTCAAGCAGTGCGCGGCGAAAGACGCCAGCTGCGCGAGCGGCGCGGACTGCTGCTCGGGCGGGTGCGTCGGCGGCAAGTGCTGCGGCAACGCCGGCGAAGCCTGCTCCGGCGGGGATTGCTGCTCCGGCATGACCTGCCAGGCCTCGCTGTGCGCGACGTGCAGCCCGCCCGGCGGCGCGTGCACCAACTCGAAGCAGTGCTGCTCCGGCGGCTGTGTCAACGGACAGTGTTGTGGAAAGAGTCTGGTAAAGTGCTCCAGCGCGGGCGACTGCTGTTCGGGCTACAGCTGTGCGGCGCAGGGAACGTGCTGCGGACAGTCCGGCAGCCTGTGCAGCGCCGGTGGCTGCTGCGCAGGGCTGCAGTGCGACTCGGGTCAGTGCTGCGCGCCGCACGGTGCAGCTTGCGGCGCGAACGCGGCCTGTTGCACCGGAGACATCTGCCTCGGTGGCAAGTGCTGCCTCGGGCAGTATGCCTCGTGCAGCAGCAACTCGGACTGCTGTAGCGGCAGCTGCCAGAACGGCCAGTGCGCGTGCGGCGCACCGGGCGCCAACTGCGGCTCCAGTGTCGTCACCGACTGCTGCAACCACCAATGCACAGGCGGCAAGTGCCAGTGCAGCGCCATAGACTCGACGTGCACGGTCGACAGCGACTGCTGCAGCCCGGGCGTGTGCGGTGCCTACGCGCTCTGCTGCAAGCCTACCGGCGCGGCCTGTGCCGCGAACAGCGAGTGCTGCGCGTCCAGGTGCACGAAGGGCGCCTGCCTCTAGGGCCGGAATTCCGCGCCGCGCCGCGTCGAGCTCCGTTCCGGATCCCCCGGCCATGAACTCGTGCTACGCCGTCGCCGCTTGGACAATCCCCGTTCGCCCCATCCTTCGGTCTGGAGCATCCTGTACCTTCCGTTCGGGGCGTTCTCGGGCTTCGTCACCATCGCGCTGACGTTCCTGGCGACCAAGCACGGGCTGTCGATTGGCGAGGGCGCGCTCTTGACCGGCGCGTCGATGCTGACGCAGTGGATGAAGTGGCTGTGGGCGCCGGCGATCGACGTGACGCTGTCGCCGCGTGCCTGGTACGTGATCTCGACTGGCCTGTCGGCGGGGGCCGTGTTCGCGATGGCGGCGCTGCCGCTCGGTCCCGCGACGCTCGGCATTCTGCTGGCGATCATCGCGCTCGGCAGCCTGATCAACTCTGTGGTCGGTATGGCGGTCGAGGCGATGATCTCGAACATCACCCAGCCCGAGGAAGCGGGGCGCGTGAGCGCGTGGTTCCAGGCGGGAAACCTGGGGGCCAATGCACTGGGCGGCGCGCTCGGCCTGACGCTGATGATCCACCTGCCGAAGCCGTGGATGGCCGGCGCGATCATGGCGGCGCTGTTCATGGTGTGCTGTTTCGCGCTCCGGCTCGTGCCGCGCATCGAAGCGCAGCACAGCTCGGCGGGCAGCGCGCTGGCTGCCGTGAAGGGTGTCATCGGCGATCTCAAGCAGATGCTCAAGACGCGCGGCGGATTGCTGGCGGCGCTGCTGTGCGTGATGCCGGTCGGCACCGGCGCCGCCCAGGGCGTGCTCACCCAGGCCAAGGTTGCGGCGTACTGGCACGCGGGAGCGACCGAGGTCGCGCTGGTGCAGGGGCTGTTCGCGGGCGGCGTGACGATTGTCGGCGCCTTCGGCGGCGGCTGGCTGTGCGACCGCTTCCATCCGCGCGCGGCCTACCTGGGTATCGGCATCTTCCTCGGCCTGATCGCGACGGGCATGGCGCTGTTCCCGCCCACCGCCGCGGCGTACATCGGCTTCAACCTCGCCTATGCGTTCGGTGTCGGGCTCGCGTGGTCGGCGTTCACCGCCGTCGTGCTCGACGCCATGGGCCCCGGCTCCGGCGCCACCAAATACAACGTCTACGCCTCGCTCTCGAACTTCCCCATCTGGTGGTTGGGCCTCTTGCTCGGTTCCGTAGCCGGTCACTACGGCGCCCCCGACATGCTGCTCACCGAAGCCGGCCTCGGCGTCGTCGGCGTGACCGTGTTCGCCTCTCTCGGCTCGCTCATCCTGCGCTCGAAGCGGCTGGCGGCGGAAGTGGCGTAGGGCCGACGCGAAGCGCCGCCGAAGCTTCCATGCCGGCGTGTCGCTCCGTTCGAAACGTGGAGGGCGTCGCAGTCGCCCGGCAGCCAGCAACACGCAACGGTTGTCGCGCTTCGATCACCAAGGCTCTACTGATCGCCGGGGCCGTCCAGCCAATCGCGCTCGTCCGCTTTCACGTCGCGCCAATTCGAGAAGGCCCGCAAGAACCACATCAGCCCGGCGCCGATTGCGCCGTACCAGAGGTAGGCCGGAGTGCCGGGCACCCTCTCGCGCGCGATGAAGGTGGCCGCGGTCAGGCCCGCTCCGAGTGCGACGAGAGCCAATCCGCCCAACATCCCCATCTTGTGCCGATCCGATTGGCGCCTCAGTTCTCGCACCACGTCGTCCCGCGATGGCGTGAGGGAGAATCCGCATTGGCACCGCGACCGGTAGCCCTCGTTGGCCATTCCACAGGCAACGCAGTGTTTGACCTCCATCACGTTTGCTCCGGACGCTCCCTACGATACTATCTTCGTGTCTCCTGATGGACTGGTGCTGGGGTCGGAATCGCAGAGCGGGTGGGTGAGCCATGAGTGTCGGATTTCCGCTTCTCGGGATTGCCCTCGCTGTGGTTGTTGTCTGGGTGGTCTTTCACGCTCCGGTCAGGTCGCAGGATCGTTCGCTGACGACGTGTAGCGAATGCGGCGGAACGGTGGAATCCGATGCCGACGGGTGTCGACACTGCGGCGCCTCGTTCGAATAGCCGCCGACTCGATTCATTCCGGAACGGATCGGCACCGAGGCGCTCGCGCCGAGCCCTCCGTTATCACGCGGAGTGCTCGGTGCCCGAAGTGGTTTGCCGGCGTGTGAAGGGGTTGCCGGCGCCGTCGCGGCGGGGCGCCGGCGTGTGAAGGGGTTGCCGGCGTGTGAAGGGGTTGCCGGCGCCGTCGCGGCGGGGTGCCGCGCGCGACGCTGCTACACGACGCCCCGCACTGCCTCGAACACCGCCGCCACATCCTCGAGCGCTCCCCATCCGGCAATCCCGAGCGCGTCGTCGACGTACGCTTGCTCGCGCATGCCGACGAGCACGCTGGTGACGCCGGGCTCGCTGGTCAGCGCCCACAGCGCCTTGCGCGAGAGCGTCTCGCCGCGGCGCGCTTCGGGGAGCAGCGGGTCGATCGTCTGGACGATGCGGGCGGTGCGCGCGCGGCTCTTTTCGGCGGCCTTGGCGCGCATCGCGCCGAGCAGCTTGTCGAGCTCGGGCAGGTAGCGCACGCGCCATTCGCGGAACTGTTCGGCGAGCTCGCCCTTCAGCGCCTGGTCGAGCATGGCCAGCGCGTGGCCGATGCGCGGCGCGATGACCTGGCGCTCGATGTCGCGCCACTGTTCCAGGCTCTCGATGCGAGCGGGAAGCTTGGCGAGCTGGTCGCCCCAGCTGAACAGGCTCGAGGCGGGCGCGCTGCCCTTGGCCGTCTGCAGATGCGGCGCGACGTTGCGGCGGAACTCGGTCTCGAGCGACTGCACGCGGGAGAGCTGCGCGTCGAAGGGCGGCGCGCCGTCCACGCTCGGCGCGTCGGCCAGGCGCAGCAGCCCGTCGCCGACGATGGCGTTGAGCGGGCGGTTGACCAGCACGGCGATGCCCTCGGCCTGGGCTAGCTCCAGCACGGTCTTTTCGTTGTTGTTCTTCTCGAACAGCGCGGTGCTTTCCACCAGGTTCATGGGTAGCTGCAGCACGCGGAAGTGGTGCTGCGCTTCGCCCGCTGCCCTGGCCGCGGCCAGCATGCGCGACAGCGATGTGGCTTCGCGGTCGTCTGCCGCGCGCGTGCAGGTGTTGCTCGAGACGCCGTAGGAGCGGATGCGACCGCGCGCCACTTCCTTCTCGAAGTGGGCAAAGGCCTGCTCCAGTCGCCGGTAGAACTCCTCGCGGATCTCTTCGAGCGGCCCCTCGCCGCGGCGCACGGCGTCGGACAGGAAGTACTCGGGGTTGTGCACGAGGCACACGTCCAGCGTCTCGAGCCCCAGCCGGCCCAGCGAGCGGTCGAGCTGATCGCCGAGCCACTCCGGGTGCATGCAGTGCCAGATGTCGTCGCCTACCTCGACCATCTCGGGGTAGGGCTTGCCGTCTGTCTTGCGCTGCCGCGCGATGTCGAGGTTCTCGCCCTGGACGTAGCCGATCTTGGAGACGACCACGACCTCCGCGCGCGCGAGCTCGCCCTTGTCGACGAGCCCGGCGAGCACGTCGCCGATCAGCCGTTCGCTGCGTCCATCGGTGTAGTTGGTGGAGGTGTCGACCAGGTTCACGCCGGCGCCGAGCGCCTTGACCAGCGCGGCGCGGTGCTCGGGCGCGCCGTCGTCGATGCGGTAGCCGCCGAAACCGAGCCGGCTCACCGACAGCTCGCCGAGCTTCGCAGATGCGGCGCCGTGGCGCGCAGCGTACGCTGCGGTGCCCTCGGCGGTCGCGTGTCCGCCCAGCCGCTCGCGCCCGATCTCGCTGCCGCGCTCGGCTCCGGCGCGGCGGCTCTCCTCGGCGAGCGCTGCGTCGACCGCGGCGGGTTCGGTTACGGGCGCCTTGCAGGTGAAGTTCCGGCACACGTACAGCGCGGCCTTGCCGCCGACGAGTCCCTTGCCTTCGAGCAGCGGCAGCCCGGCGGACTTTTCGCTCTCCGCGATGTGCCCGGCGATGCGATTCGGCAGGTAGCGCTTGCCGACCTCGGCGGCCAGCGCGTCGTAGTCCGCGTCACCCGGCGTGCCGGCGAGCACCAGCTCGAGCGGACCTTCCAGCAGAAAATCCACGACCGCCAGCGACGTCGTGAACGCACGCGGCGCCCGCTCGACGAGGCGACCGTAGGCCTGGAGCGCGCCCGACGCGCGCTTGCGGAAATCCTCCCGGTCGAAGTGGTAGGACAGACGCGCCAGCGCGCGCGCCGCGACGGCGTTGGCGCTGGGGATGGCGCCATCGTTGCCCTCGCGCGTGCGCACGATCAGCTGTTCGTGGCTGTGCGCGGTGTGGAAGAACGCGCCGGCTTCGTCGTCGCCGAAATCGGCGATCATGCGCTCGGCTAGCGTCTTGGCCTCGCCCAGGAAGCTCGCCGGCGCGCCCGCTTCGTACAGGCTGATCAGCGCGTCGGTGAAGAACGCGTAGTCCTCCAGGTAGGCGTCGAGGTGCGCCCGCCCGTCGCGCGCCGTGCGCAAGAGCCCGCCGTCCTCGCGCCGCATCGAGTCGAGGACGTAGCGTGCGGCGCGCTGACCGGCTTCGAGGTAGCGCCGATCGCCGAGCACGCGCGCGCCCTCGGCCATCGCGGCGATCATCAGCCCGTTCCAGCTGGTCAGGATCTTGTCGTCGAGCAGCGGGTGGACGCGCTTCTCGCGCGCGGCGTACAGCTTCTCCCTCGAGCGCGCGAGTGCGGCGGAGAGCGTTTCCACGTCGATGCCGAGCTCCTTCGCCACGTCCGCCTTCGTGCGTGGCGTGTGCAGGATGCTCTGGCCCTCCCAGTTTCCGCCCGGCGTCACGTCGTAGTAGGCGCTTGCGATGCGCGCGTCCTCCGCACCGAGCACCTCTTCGACCTCGGCGGGCTGCCACACGAAGAACTTCCCCTCCACGCCCTCGCTGTCGGCGTCGGTGGCGCTGAAGAAGCCGCCTGCGGGCGCCTGCATCTCGCGGAGCACGTAGTCGAGCGTCTCGCTCGCGACGCGGCGGTACTCCGCGTCGCCCGTGACCTGCAAGGCCTCCAGGTACACGCCTGCGAGCAGGGCGTTGTCGTACAGCATCTTCTCGAAATGCGGCACCAGCCAGCGCTCGTCGGTGGAGTAGCGCGCGAAGCCACCGCCGACGTGGTCGTACATGCCGCCGTTCTTCATGCCGTCGAGCGTGGTCGTGACCATGCTGAGCGCGCGCGGGTCGCCGGTCCGCCGATGGTGGCGGAGCAGCAGCGACAGCGACGAGCAGGGCGGGAACTTCGGCGCCGGACTGAAGCCGCCGTACTGCGGATCGAAGGCTTCACCGAGCTGGCGCACGGCGGCTGCGATGGCCTCGTCGGCGACGGGTAGCGGCTCCGCTGTCTTCGAGACGTCGCGCACGTGCTGGGTGAGCTCGGCGGCCTGCTGGAGCAGCGCGTCGCGATCGTTCTTCCACAGATCGGCGACGCGCTCGAGAAGCGTCGGGAAGCCGGGGCGGCCGTATTTGTCTTCCGGTGGGAAATAGGTGCCGGCGAAGAAGGGTCGCGTGTCGGGCGTGAGAAACACCGTCATCGGCCAGCCGCCGCTGCCGCTCAGCGCCACGGTGGCCGTCATGTAGATGTCGTCCAGGTCGGGGCGCTCTTCGCGGTCGACCTTGATGCACACGAAGTGGTCGTTCATCACTCGCGCGATGGCTTCGTTCTCGAAGCTCTCGCGCTCCATCACATGGCACCAGTGGCATGCCGCGTAGCCGATGCTCAGCAGGATGGGGCGGTCTTCCTTCTTCGCGCGCTCCAGCGCTTCAGGACCCCATGGGTACCAATCCACCGGGTTGTGCGCGTGCTGCAGGAGATACGGACTCGTTTCTCCTGCCAGTCGGTTTTCGTGCTTCGCTTCGGCTTTGCTCATCGCCTTGCTCCCGTAGGGCTCCCGGCGGAGCGCCGCAAGCCGGCGAGCCGTTCGAAAATCCCCCGGTCTGCTGCTCCGGTGTACGATGGCGCCCGTGGAAGCGAGCGACGAGGAGCTGATGGCCGCCTACGTGGCGGGCGACTCCGCGTCGTTCCAGAAGCTGTTCAATCGCTACGCACCCATGTTGTTGCGCGTGATGATGCGTCAGCTCCGCTCGCCGACGGACGCGCAGGATCTGGTCCAGCAGACGTTTTTGCAGCTGCACCGCGCGCGCTTCGACTTCAAGCAGGGCGCCAAGCTTCGGCCGTGGCTGTACACCATCGCGTTCAATCTCAAGCGCGAGCACTTCCGTCGCGCCAAGCGACGGCCCGAGTCGCCGCTCGAGCTCGACGGGCGCGCCGATCCCGCCGTCGCGCCGCGTGGTCAGGAACGGAGCGACGCGCGCCGCACGCTGGTGGCCGCGCTGGAGAAGCTGCCGGAGGACCAGCGCGAGGTCATCGCTCTGCACTGGTTCGAGGGTTTCTCGTTCCCGGAGGTGAGCGAGCTGGTGGGCGCCAGCGTGAGCGCCGTCAAGGTGCGTGCGCACCGCGGCTACGTGACGCTGCGGCAGCTTCTAGGCGACGAGTTTCCCGGTAACCCCGAGGGCGGTTCCGGCATATCCCAAGGAGGGCAGAACCTTGGAATGCCGTGAGATCCGCGACGCGCTCGTTCGGGGCCAGACGCCCCTGGGCGGAGACGTTGATGCGCACCTCGCGGCGTGTCCGGGTTGCTCCGAGCTGCTCGCTGACGACGGTCAGCTCGGGCAGGCGCTGGCCGCGACCGAGCTGCCCGCTGTGGATGCGTCGGCGCTGCTCGGCGAGGTGCTCGGCTCGATCGACAAGGAGCGCGGCCCGGCCGCATGGCTCCGCAGCCAGAGCACGCTTGTCCGGATGGCGATTCCGTTGGCGGCAGTGCTGCTGGTCCTGCTGTACGTGTTGCTGTTCAAGATGCGGCCGGACGAAGCGAGCTGGCTGCCCGGTCCGTTCGGCGTCGAGGTCGCGCTGTATGCGCTGCTCATCGGTTCAGCGGTCACGCTGGAGCTTCGCCCGCTCGAGCGCCGTCCGCTGCCCGTCTGGCTGCGTCCGGCGCTCGTGGCGCTGGCGCTGGTGGTGCCGGTGCTGCTCGCGTGGGCCCCCCAGGCGAACCACGCGCCGCTCGCCTACGCGCCTCCGGGCAAGTCCTTCCTCCACATGGCTTTCGGATGTTTCGCGTTCGGCACGGTGCTGGCGCTGCCCGCTCTGGTGCTGCTCTGGATGGTGGATCGGGTCGGGCACCGGAGTTTCCGGTTGGCGCTGCTGGCGGCGGCGATCGGCGGTCTGGTCGGCAATCTCGCCCTGCAGATCCACTGTCCTGTCACCGATCCCGATCACCTGCTGCTGGGTCACGCCACCATCGGGCTCGTGTTCGGTGGTGTGTACGCGGCGTGGCTCGCGCTCAGAACCTCGCCGGTCGGAAAGCGCGAGTCCAGCAATCACCCCTAGGGGTGATTGACATGTCCCGGCCGTCTCAGAAGACTTGACCAATGCCGGCGGTGGGTGTGGGTGGGAGAGCAGCGCGAGGTAGAGCCCTGGTCGTGGACGACGAGCCCCAGGTGCTACGCGCTTTCCGTCGCACGCTGGAGAAGGCCGGCTTCGACGTCGAGGGTGCTGCTACCGGTGCGGACGCTGTCGCCTGCTTCCGGCGCGATCCACCCGACGTGGTCGTGACCGACATCAGCATGCCCGGCATGGACGGCATCGAGCTCATCCGCGCCATCCGGGACACGAGCCTGGACTGTCCGGTGATACTCGTGACCGGCATGCCGGACGTCGCGTCGGCGATCCGCGCGATCGAGTACGGCGCGTTCCGCTATCTCGTGAAGCCGGTCGAGAACGCCGAGCTGGTGCGCGTTGTCGAGAAGGCCGTCCGCATCCACCGCCTGGCCACGCTCAAGCGGCAAGCCATGGCGGAGCTCGGCGCCGGCGACCGGCAGGTCGGCGATCGCGCTGGGCTCGAAGCGTATTTCTCCCGCGCGCTGGACTCCCTGTTCATGGTCTATCAGCCAGTGGTGAGCTACGAGGCGCACTCGATCTTCGGCTACGAGGGCTATGTGCGCTCGCGTGAGCCGAAGTTCCCGCATCCGGGTGCGCTGTTCGATGCCGCCGAGCGACTCGGTCGCCTGCACGAGCTCGGTCGCGCCATCCGACGCAGCGCACCCGAGCCGCTGATGGGCGTGGACGACCCGGTGCTGTTCTTGAATGTGCACCCGGCTGACCTCGCGGATGAAGCGCTGTACGACGCCGCTCTGCCGTTGTCGCATATCGCCGAGCGCGTGTTCGTCGAGGTGACCGAGCGCGCGTCGCTGCACTCCGTCGCCAACATCTCGGCCCGCATCGCGGCTTTGCGAGAGCGCGGCTACCGCATTGCGTTGGACGACCTGGGCGCCGGCTACGCTGGGCTGAGCAGCTTCTCGTTGCTCGATCCGGAAATGGTCAAGCTCGATACTTCGCTCGTGCGCGATATCGACAAGAGCTCGATCAAGCGCAAGCTGGTTGAAGGCATCATCTCGGTGTGTCGCGATCTCGGCACGCTTGTCGTCGCAGAAGGCGTCGAAACCCGCGCGGAACGAGATGTGCTGCTCGAACGCGGTTGCGATCTGTTCCAGGGGTTTCTGTTCGCCCGCCCCGGCGCGCCGTTCCCGGTCGTCAGCTGGTAGCGGCTTGCGCTTCGCCCCTCGGGTGGTACGGAAAAAGCAAGGGGTCGAAGTATGAATCGTGTAGATCGTACCCGGCGCAACGTGCCGCGCGTGCAGCGTCACTCACGTCGCGATGGTGCCGACGCTTTCATTCCGGAGAGCTCGGTCCACACCGACGATACTCTCGCCGAGAACCTCGCCGAGGAGTTCCTCGAGTCCGCAACGTCGGGCGAGGAACGCGGCGAAGAAGCTCTCAACGAGATGGTTGCCGAGGAAATCGGTGGGCCGTTCATCGAGACCACATCGGAGCCCGAACAGGACGATATGGTTCCGAAGACCCGCGAGCCCGGACGACGCGCACAACGGCGCAAGCGCCGCTGACGCCGGAACACGGCGAAAGCGGCGCTTTTGCCGCGCGCTGCTCGCGAAGTGGCTAGCCTCGCGCGTCGGCGAGCGAGCGCTTGCTGCCCGGCTTTCCGCTGGCGAGCGTCTCGTGATGTTGTTCGGCGGACAGACCCTGCGCACTCGACAGCTTGGTGTGGGCGTGCGGGTCGTCGGAACGTGCGATCGAGTCGCGATGGCCAGCGCTGACGGCCGTGTAGAGCGGAGTGGTGCTGCCGGGGCGACCGCTGGCCAGCGTGTGGCCCTCTCCCGGACTGACGACGTGCGGATGCACGTGCGGTGGCGGCGGCGGGTTGGACGACCCGCGCGGCGTGAACAGCTCGGCCATCGCGTGCGGCAGGTGCACCCTGAGATGCTGACGCCCCTCGACGCCGACGGCCTCGGCCAATACCTGGCACACCACCTGGGCATGCTCGCGCGCGAAGCCGATCGGTACGCCCGCGCGCTCGGCGATCTCGCGGTAGAACTCGTCGGGTTCCACGTCGCGTTCGAAGCGCCGTCTGCGAAGGAATTGCGCGATGGAGTCTGGCAGGCGGCGCGCCACCTGGGCAGCGTGCGCATCGGCCAGATGCCTGCCAAGCACCTCGAGGGTGACCTCGATCGCCCCTTCTGCCTGGCCCTCGAGCGGCAGCACCGCTCGATTGGCGACTTCGTCTACGAAATGTTCATGCTTCATGGATTTGCCCCTGCGTCGGCCTTGCAGCATCCATGCCGTGGCCTTCAGCACAGTGCGTCACGACGCGTGAGCTTCAGCGCCAGAGCGCTCAGCTGCTCCAGACTGAACGGCTTGCTCAATACGGCGGCTGCGCCGAGACTGGTTGCCCGGAGCCGCGCGTCGTCGCTGGCGAACGCGGTGATGACGATGAACGGGATGGGGAGCTCCGCGCCCCCCAGTGCTGCGATAGCCGTCAGCCCATCCCGCCGCGGCATGTCGATGTCGGTCACGATCAGTTCCGGCGGAGCACCGTGGGATCCCAGCCTCTCCACGGCGGCGGTCAGCTCCATCCCGTTGCCGACCTCGTACACCGTGAAGCCGTTGAACGACAGCACGTCCGAAACCAGCGTCCGGAGCGCGTAGTCATCCTCCGCGACCACAACCACCCTGCGCGGCTTTGCCCTGGGAATGGGAGTGTTGGCGTTGCTGATGGGTTTCGCCTTGTCGCATGCCAGCTCGACCACGACCACCTCTGGGCCGCCTCCAAAGCAGGAACCGTTCCAGATACGCGATCGTGTGTTTGGCTGATTCCGCCGCGGTTTCGGGAGGTTGAAGGGTGTGCTCGGATGCCACATAGGGGCACGATGGACGCACGAACGCCACACGTTGGCTTGAAGCGTCCTGCGCATCTGTTCTAGCTTGGGCGCTCGATGGCGGTGGAGTCCGCCGACAACCGCGACCCGCATCGGGTGGCCAATGACTCCTACGGAAGGTCGGTGGCGCCGTAGGAGTCTCTTCGAGGAGCCCCTCGCGCCCAGCACGGGAGAAGCGATGGTTCGATTCCTCTGGGTCTGTCTCGGTAGCGCGATGGGTGGGGGCCTGCGCTATCTGGTCTCGCTCGGCATGGGGCGATTGTTTGGGCCGGCGTTTCCTTTCGGGACGCTCACGGTCAACTTCGCCGGGTCGTTCCTGATTGCCGCCATCATGACTATCGGGCTCACCTCGACGCTGATTGGGCCGACGACGCGCCTGCTGCTCACGACCGGCATGATGGGAGGGCTCACCACGTATTCGACGTTCAACTACGAGACGCTGGAGCTCTACCGCAACGGCGCAGCTGGGCTGGCAGCGGTCAACATCGCGGTGACCGTCGTTCTCTGTCTCGTGGGCGGCGCTCTCGGCTTTGTCGTGGGACGCTGGTTTGTGGGAACCTAGAATGGAGCCTGGGCGCAAGGAGGGCACGATGCGGGTCCTGGATGGAATGCAGACCCTGGTGAGGATTTTCATCGGGGAGAGCGACAGGTGGCACCATCAGGCGCTGACGACCGCGCTGATCGAGCGCTTGCGAAAGGAAGGTTTCGCGGGTGCCAGCGTGTTCCACGGTGTGGAGGGTTTCGGCGCGCGCAGCGTCCTGCACACGGCGCACGTGCTGAGGCTCAGCGAGGACCTTCCGGTGCTCGTCGAGGTGGTCGACACGCAGGAGATGATCGACGAAAAGCTCCTGCCCATCCTCGACGAGATGGTGGGTGAAGGGCTCGTGACGATGGAGCCGGTGCACGTGATGCGCTACGCGCCCGTGAAGAAGGACTGACCGCGGCTACGCTCGCGCCAGCAGCACGACGTGCTCGCGGCGTGGGCGACGGCGGAAGGCCGACGCGGTCGGCGCGTGGAAGTAGGGGCGGGGCTGCGATGCGACCGCTCTGACATCGAGCCGCGCGTGCGGCGCAAGGCGGGCGAGCAGCTCGTCAGCGAAGACGGCGCGGCCGCCGAGCACGGAGTCGGCGATCACCAGCGCGATCCGTCCGTCCGGAGTCACGACGCGCGCCATCTCGTCGAGGCACGCGCCGAACTCCCGCTGCCAGCGTTGGAGTGCTTCGGTGTGGGGCAGCCGCGACAGGTTGCGGCGCGAACCGATTTCCTTCTTCGCGAACCCGCCGGCGTCGAGGCCGAGCCAGCCGAGCCGCGTCGCGTGGTGCTCGATGTAATCGTACACGCCCGGGTACGGTGGCGAGCTCAACACCAAGTCGATGGACGCGGGGCGGACGTGGCCGAGGTCGCGCGCGTCGCCAAGCGCGACGCGCGCATCCGGGGTGCGCCGTGGGACGTGCTCGGTGAACTCGGAAAGCCGCCGTTCCAGCTCCTCGGCCTTGCGGAAAAACAGCTTGATCGTGTAGCCGCCGGCCAGGCGCCGATTGCTGACACGACGCGTGGTGGTGTCGCCTGGGCGACGGCTCACCTTGGTGAGCAGCGACGAGAGCACCAGCCTGAGCGCGCGCTTCAGATCCTCGCTGCTCTCCAGCGCGTCGATGCCGGCCTTGAGCCCGTCCAGCTCGAGCAACACGTGCACGTCGAACAGCTGGCGGTCGCTTTCGTCGTAGCGTCGCGTGGGTCCCGCCTTCGCCTTGCGGCGGGTCTCGGCGCCGTCGGCCACCTGGCGTGCGGCGGCCAGGAGCTCGGCGCACCGCCGGGGCGGCAGGCTGCGCGTCTTGAGCCAGGCCAGCTCGACCGCGAGCGGGTTCGCGTCGACGCCGAACGCCTGACGCCCGAGCAAGCGCGCCTCGACCAGCACGGTGCCGCTGCCGCAGAACGGATCGAGCACCCGCGCATTCGCCCGTGTCAGCTTCTCGATCAAGCCGTTCGCGGTGAGCGGATGCAGCCGCGCCGGATAGCTGTGGAATCCGTGGACGTGCGCCATTACGGCCTGCTCGTCTGCGGTCACGTCGAGCGCCTGCTCCAGCGCGCTGCGCTCGCGATCGCTGCCGCCGCTGAGCTCGACCGCGCCGCCGACGTGGCTCAGCGCCCGCCGCTCGGCGCGTTCGGGCGTTTCGACTTCCTGCTTGGGCGCGGACTTCCGCCGGCGCGTGGCCATGGCTGGCACGTTTGTACTGCCGGAGCAGGAAAGTCCCGAAGTATTTCCGGAACCGGCCCGATCCAGGCTGCGGGTTTGGCGCTAGCATGTGAAGGCTCATGCGGGCCGGCGATCTGGTCGCGGACAGGTTCGAGCTGATCGAGCTCGCCGGCGAAGGCGGGATGGGCGTGGTCTTCCGGGCGCGCGACAGGCAGGGAGGCGGCGATGTCGCGCTCAAGCTGCTGCGCGACGAGACCGCCTGGGACCAGGGGCGGCGCACCCGCTTCGCGCGGGAGGCGCGCGTACTCGCCGAGCTCCGCCATCCGAACGTGGTGCGGTACGTGGCTCACGGCGTCGACCCGTCGAATCGCTACTACCTGGCGATGGAGTGGCTCGAGGGCGAAGACCTCGCCACGCGGCTTTCACGCACCGGGCTGACGATGGACGAGAGCCTTTCCGTGATGCGGCAGGCCGCAGCCGCGCTCGCGCTGGCACACGCGCAGGGTGTCGTGCACCGCGACCTCAAGCCCGCCAACCTGTTTCTCGTCGATGGCCGCGTCGATCGCCTCAAGGTCCTCGACTTCGGGCTCGCCCGGGTGCGGTTCAACACCGAGCAGGCGATCACGCTGACGCGGCTCGGCGTCCCGCTTGGCACGCTGGGCTACATGGCGCCAGAACAAGCGCGCGGGCTCGGCGATATCCGCGCGGCTGCGGACATCTTCTCGCTGGGCTGTGTGCTGTTCGAATGCCTGACGGGACGCGAGGCGTTCTGGGGCGACCAGATCCTGGCGGTGCTCGCCAAGATCGTGCTGGACGACGCGCCGCGCGTGCGCGAGCTCCGCCCCGACGTGCCGCGCGACGTGGATCGGCTCGTGGAACGCATGCTCGAGAAGGAGCCGGACGCGCGCTTTTCCGATGGTGCCCAGCTTGTCGCTGCGCTCGAGGCACTGGGCGAGTCGCTCGCGCCGGGTGGCGCTCCCTCGGTCCGCGCGCCCGCCCTCACCAGCGACGAGCGCGTCGTGTTGAGCGCGATACTCGTGGGACAGGCCTACGGGCACTCCGACGACACGCTGTCCGCTGCTGGCCTCGACGATCTGCTATTCGGACTGCGCGCGCGCGCCGAGGTCTACGGCGCGCGACTGGAGCCGTTGGCGGACAACTCGCTGGTACTGACGCTGACCGGACACGAGGCTGCCAGCGACCAGGCGTCGCGCGCCGCGCGCTGCGCACTCGATTTCCGCGCCGCGCTGCCCGGTGCGCCGATGGCGCTGTCGACAGGCTGGGGCGTCGCCGCGGGCCGGCTTCCGTTTGGCGAGGTCGTCGACCGCGCGGCAAGGCTGCTGGCGCTCGAGATCGCGCCGGGCCGCGTGCGCATCGACGACGTCACGTCGGGGCTCCTGCCGCCCCGTTTCCAGACCAGCAGCGACGGCCGCGGGATGACGCTTCAGGGGGAGCGCGAGGTGGCGCCGGCGCGCCTGCTGCTGGGCAAGCCAAGTCCTTGCGTGGGCCGCGAGCGCGAGCTCGGAATGCTTGAAGAGCTGGCCGCCGAGTGCATCGAGGAACCGGTCTCGCGCGCCGTGGTGATCACCGGTCCAGCCGGTATCGGGAAGTCGCGCATCCGCTACGAGCTGGTCAACAAGCTCGAATCCGGCGGCGACGACGTCGAGGTGTGGATCGCGCGCGGCGACTCGATGCGCGCAGGCTCACCGTTCGGCCTGTTGGCGCAGGTGCTGCGCCGCGCCAGCCACATGGCGAACGACGAGCCAGCCGATGTGCAGCAGCGCAAGCTGGCGCTGCGCGTCGGGCGTCGCGTGCCCGAGAGCGAGCGCGGGCGGGTCACGGAGTTTCTGGCAGAAACATGCGGTGTGCCGTTCGCCGGCAACGTCAGCGTCCAGCTCCAGGCCGCGCGTCAGGATGCGATGTTGATGAGCGACCAGATCCGCCGCGCATGGGAGGACTTCGTGACGGCCGAGTGCTCGGCGCACTTCGTCGTGCTGGTGCTCGAGGACCTGCAGTGGGGCGATCTGCCGACGGTCAAGCTGGTGGGCGCCGCGCTGCGCAGTGCGCGCGAGCTGCCGCTGATGGTCGTAACGCTGGCGCGCCCCGAAGTGGACGAGCGGTTCCCCCACCTGTGGAGCGAGCACGGCGTGCACAAGCTCCGGGTCGGCGAGTTGAGCCGCCGCGCCGCTCTAGGGCTGGCGCGCAAGATGCTGGGCGACGGCCTGGACGCAGCCGCCATCGAACGCATTGTCGACCGCGCCGGGGGCAACTCCTTCTTTCTGGAGGAGCTGATCCGCGCGCAGGCCGAAGGTCGGTTTGCCGCGCTGCCCGAGACCGTGCTGGCCATGGTGCAGAGCCGGCTTGAAGCGATGGAGCCGCCGGCGCGCCGCGTGCTGCGCGCCGCGAGCGTGTTCGGACAGGTAGCGTGGCTGGGCGGCGTAGTGGCTCTTCTGGGCGGGCCGGCCCACGCCGAACAAGCCCGCCATCTGCTCGCCGAGCTCGAAGCGCGCGAAGTGATCGCGGCACGCGACGAGTCGCGCTTTTCCGGAGAAGCCGAGTACAGGTTCCGCCACGCGCTGGTGCGCGAGGCGGCCTACGCCATGCTCACCGACGCCGACCGCCGGCTCGGTCATCGCCTGGCTGCGCAATGGCTCGAAAGCGTCGGCGAGAGCGATGCGTCGCTGTTGGCCGCGCATTTCGAGCAGGGCGGCGAGCGCGCGCGCGCCGTGCCGTGGTGGCTCGCGGCCGCCGAGAGCGCGCTCGACGCCAGTGACTTCGACGCGGCCGCCGAGCGCGCCGAGCGCGGCATTGCCTGCGAAGCGGAGGGCGAAGTGCTCGGCGCGCTGCTCTTGGTGCTGGCGGAGGCCGAGCGCTGGCGCGGCGCTCCGGATCACGCCGAGCGTGCGGCGAAGCACGCCATCCAGCTTCTGCCGCGGGGAAGTGCCCGCTACTGCCACGCCGCTGCCGAGCTGGCGTTGCTCCACCAGCGGCTTGGCCGCCCTGCCGAGCTCGAGCATATTGCGCGGGAGCTGCTCGCGTTGGGCGATGTGCAGGCGCCGGACGCCTGGGCGATCGCGGCGCTGCGCGCAGCCGTGGGCCTGCTCCTGGCCGGTGAGCGGACGCAGGCGACCGAGCTGGTTTCGGCTGTGCGCGCGCAGAGCGCCCTGGAGCAGCAGAGCCCCGTGACCCAGGCGTGGCTGTGCATCTTCGCCGCGATCGAGGCGCTTCACGTTGGTGATCTGAGCGAGTATCTGGAGCAGGAGCGTGCGGCGCTCGCACACTACGAGCACGCGGGGGACCTGCGCCGAGCGCTCAACGAGTCCGTCAGCGTCGGCTATGCGTACATGGAGCTCGGAGCCTACAGCGAAGCGGAGCGGGCGCTCGCTGCCGCTCTGCAAGCGGCCGACCGCGGTGGGCTCGCGCATCCCGCTGCCGCGGCCCGGCACAACCTTGGCCTGGTGGTGGCGCATCTCGGTCGGGTCGACGACGGAATCAGGATCGAGCGCGAGGCGATCGACACGTTCGCCGCGCAACAGGATGTGCGGCTCGAAGCCGCCGGTCGTATCTACCTTGCGTGCATCCACCTGCTCGCCGATCAGTACGAACAGGCGGCGGTCGAGGCGACCGAGGGCGTCGCGCTGGCCCGGGAGGCAGCGCCGCCGGTCGTGCCGATGGGGCTCGCCACGTTGGCGCAGGCGCGCCTCTACCAGGGACGGGCGGAGGAAGCGCTCGCCGCGATCAACGCGGCGCTCGATCTCGTGCGCGCGAGCGGCGAGATCGAAGGCGGCGACTCGCTCCTGCACCTTGTGCTGGCCGAGACCCTGCATGCTCTCGGCGACGGCCCCGGGGCACGTCTTGCGATAGCAACCGCGCAGAGCCGTGTACTCGAACGGGCTGCCAGGATCCGCGATCCCTCGCTGCGCCGGAGCTTCGTCGAGAACGTGCGCGACAACGCGCGAACGCTCGAGCTGGCCAGGGCCTGGCGCGCCAGCCACGTCCCGGATCCGGCGAAGGATCGATCGGGCAGCTAGATGACGAGTCGTGCGGCGCCGTGGCGCGGTTCGCTGTGGTAGTCCCGCTCCAGGCGATCGACGACGCGGGCTGCCAGCCAGCGCATCTCGGGCGGCGAAAGCTCCGCCGGATCGAGCACACGAGCGGCCCCTTGCTCGAGCTCCAGCGATGTCTCCAGCGGCAGGCTGCCGTGCAGTCCGATGACGCGACCGGGCAGTCGCGCCCTGCCGCCCACGTAGCGATGTGCGGAAAACAGGCCACTTCGCACGAGGTTCCAGCCCTGATCGCTGACCTCGATGCTGGCCCGTGCGCGCCTCGCACGCACAGCCACGATCGCCAACGAAAGCGCCGTCCCGAGCAGCACCGACAGATGGATGGTGGCCACGACCGGGCTCTGTCCCGGCACGCTCGTCAACCCGACGAGCAGCACCAGGAGCAGCGCCAGAAACGCGATTCCGCGGCGCCCCGTGGTCGGCAGCCGGGCCCGCCACGACAGCAGCGTGCGCTCCGCGTTGTGACTCACGTCGACGCCGCCCGCGAGGACTGCGTCGTCTCGAAGCAGCTTCACGCCCGCGCGGGGCAGAAACTCGCGGAGCAGCTCCAGCTCGCGCGCTGCCGCAGTGCTCCCGCCCACGTGCCAGGTCAGCCGCCCGCGCTCGCCGACGATGCGGATCTCGACGGGCACGCGCCGCCGATAGGGCGAGTGCGCCTGCCCCGACGTCGAGCCAATCCACACCCGCCGGTTGTGATCGAGCCTCCCCGATACGCGGCGCAGACCGAACACGCTGCCTTCGAGGATCAACATCGAGCCGTCGAGACGCAGCCTGCGCCGTGTGAGGCCCGCCACGACCGCGAGCACGACGACCAGCCCGCCCAGCATGGACGCGGAGAGCATCATCCACGACGCGCCGCCCTTGAGCGCGATGAACCCGCTGCCGAGCAGGATGCCCAGAAGCACCGGCCCGAGCCGCGACCTGGGCGCCGAAGCGAGTCCCAGTTCTGGCGACCCGGGACCCCGCAGCGAACGAGCCGAGGCGAGCTTGAGGCCCATGCTACTAGTCTGGGGGCTGGGCGGCGAGTAGTCGAGTCGCTACCTGCACGCCGGCTCGCCGGCGCTGACTTCTGTCGCTCGTCGTCAGTCGCCCAGCCGTTTCAGCGTCGTCCAGGGAAACGGTTCCCAGAAGGGCGTCACGACCGGCTCGTTCAACTTCATTGAAAACCAGACGGCGTGAGCGTGTGGGCGCAGTACCTGGAAGCTCTGTGCGGGCATGTAGCTCTGACCCAGCAGGGCAACGCGCTGTCCTTGCGCGTCACGCGCCACATCCAGCACCAGCACGGCGTGACCTGGGTTGCCTGGCATGATGAAGAAATCGCCGGGCGCGAGATCTGCGGGCTTCACGGACCTGGCCTGCCGCGCCACGCTGACCGTGTTGGCCCAGGCGAAGACCGCGTCCAGATAGTGGCGGAAGGTCCGGTGGTCGTGTGCCGGCCGGGCGGCAGCCTGCCAGTGGATGCTGGCGCCCTTTGCGAACACGCGCTCGCCCCGCGCCCAGCGCGAGAAGGGCAGCGCCGTGCCGCTCGCGGCGCGATAGCTCATATCGCGGCGCCCCCTGGACCAGAGCCACTCGGCGTTCATGCGGATGACCGCGTCGGCGCACTGCTGCAGGTCCGCCTTGCCGACGTCGATGGCCACGACCGCCGCGATGCGCGGATCGTCCGCGGGATGCAGCACCTTTCCCGAGTAGCTGACCACCGGCGTGCCCTGGGCCGCGAGCGGAAGCGCGCGCAGCCACGCTCCGAAACTGCCAGCGGACAGCTGCACTCGCCGATAGCCCTCCGGCGCCGGAAAGCGCGCCTGAAGTGTATCGACCGGCTGGGGAGCGTGCGCGTCGGGACCGCCCAGCCACCCGTAGGCTTTGCGGTCGACGGCCGCCACGCGTTTGGGCGGATCGCGCTTGGCTATCGCGACAGATGCGTTGCTGGGCGCCTTGGCAGGCTGTGGGGAAGGTGTTGCCGCGGGGATCGCGCTGTGGGCTTCGGCTCGCGCTGGCGTGGTGCGATCGCAGCCGCCGAGCGCCGGCTGGGCCGCGACCAGGATTGCGCACCACGCTGCCGGCTGGACCCGTGTCATGCCTCCCCCGCGCCGGCTCAGCCGCCGAGCCCGCGCATGTCCGTCGCTTCCTTCACCCGCTGCACGGCGAGGATGAAGGAGGCGGTGCGCATCGAGCACTTGTGCTGATCCATGGTCTTCGAGATCGCCCGGTGGGCGGCGACCATGTGGTCCTCGAGCATGCGATTGACCTGCTCTTCGGACCAGCGCAGCTTCTGCGTGTTCTGCGTCCACTCGAAGTAGCTCACGGTGACTCCGCCGGCGTTGGCGAAGATGTCCGGCACACAGGTGATGCCGCGGTTTTCGAAGATGTCGTTGGCCTCGGCGGTCGTGGGGCCGTTCGCCGCCTCCAGCACGTACTTGGCTTTCACGTCGCGTGCGTTCGATGCGGTGAGGACGTGGCCCAGAGCGGCGGGCACCAACACGTCGCAGTCGCACGTGAGCAACGCTTCGTTCGAGATGGGTTCGGCTCCTTCGAAGTCGACCACGCTGCTCGTTTCGCGGGAGTGCTCGTACACCTTGGGGATGTCCAGCCCGTCGCCGTTGAAGATGCCACCTCGAACGTCGCTGACCGCGACGATGCGCGCGCCTCGTTCGTGGAGCAGCCTCGCCAGCCAGCTGCCGACGTTGCCGAAACCCTGGATGGCGAACCGGGTGCCTTCGAGCTTCCCGCCCGCTGACTGCAGCACGTCGCGGATAGCCAGCATGCAGCCACGTCCCGTCGCCGCGTCGCGGCCCAGCGAACCGTGCAGCTCGACCGGCTTGCCCGTGACCACGGCCGGCGTGAAGCCATAGCGCTTGCTGTACTGATCGAAGATCCAGCTCATCACCGCGCCCGTGGTGTTCATGTCCGGGGCGGGAATGTCGATGTCCGGTCCGATCAGCACGGCGATCTGGTCGACGAAGCGCCGCGTCAGCCGCTCCAGCTCGCGGCGGCTGAGCTGGTGCGGGTCGACCTGGATGCCGCCCTTGGCGCCCCCGAACGGGATACCGACCGTCGCGGTCTTCCATGTCATCAGGCTGGCCAGCGAGCGCACCTCGTCGAGGTCGACGTTCGGGTGGTAGCGCAGACCGCCCTTGAACGGGCCGCGCGAGTCATCGTGCTGGATGCGGTAGCCGATGAAGTTGCCGATGCTGCCGTCGTCGAGCTCGATCACGAGCTCCACCCTCAGCTCGCGGCTGGGCGTCAGGAGCAGCGTCTCGTAGCGCGGGCCGAGCTTCAGTAGCTCGAAGGCCCTGTGCAGGTAGTGGTTGGTGGTCTCGGTCGCGCTCATCGCCATGGGTGCCTCCTCCCGGACGCATGTCCGGGCCAGCGCGGGGTGTCGACCACCATAAACCCCATGCGGGGGAACGCAACGGCTACGAGTGAGCGTTGACGACGGCCATCACTTCCTCGTCGTGGAGAATGTGATCGCTCTCCTTCGCCTTGGCGAGGATGGCCTTTACGAGTGCGTCGTTCGGTTCGATGTTCCGCGTGCGCAGCCAATAGGCCACGTTCGAAGCGCCGGACATGTAGCCGATACAGATTTCCTGATGGCGCCCGAACATGCCTGCCGGCACACCGCTGTAGATGCGGTCGGCGAGCCAGGCATCGCCCTTGGCCTGGGCCTTGATGATGGCGGCGGCGTGCACGCCGGTGGCCGTGCGGAAAGCGTCGCGGCCGACGAGCGGGTAGTTGATGGGCACGTCCCAGCCCACGGCTTCGGCAGCCACCTGGCAGTACTCCAGCAGATACGAAAGATCCTGGTCTTCCAGCAGCCCCAGCAGCTTGAGATTGAGCAGGATGAGCTCCATCTGGGCGTTGCCCACGCGTTCGCCGATGCCGAGCGCGGTGCCATGCACGCGATCCGCGCCCCACTCCAGCGCGTAGATGGCGTTGACCAGCCCGAGGCCGCGATCGTTGTGGCCGTGCCAGTCGATGCTGACGTTGCCCGCGCCCATCCCGGCGATCAGGCTGCGCGTGAACTGGATCAGGTTGCGCGTGCCGTCGGGTGTGGAGTGTCCGACCGTGTCGCATAGACACAGCCGCGTCGCGCCGTGGTCCACCGCCAGCTTGAACAGCTCGCTCAGCACCTCGGGGCGCGAGCGGGTCGTGTCCTCGGTGACGTATGCGACCGTCAGGCCCGCCTTGGCCCCAACGTCGATGGCCTCGGCGCTGCGCTTCTTGATGAGCTCCAGGTCCCAGTCCTCGGCCAGCGCGCGAATCGGGCTCGAACCTACAAAGGCGTACACGTCGATCGGAATGCCCGCGCGCTGCGAGAGCTCGATCATCGGCGTGATGTCGTTGACCACGGTGCGGCCGGCGCACGACACCTTGATCTTCAAGCCGGCCGAGGTGATCTCCTGGCACATGCGCAGGCAGTCATCGAAGGCGCGCTTCGAGCTGCCGGGCAGCCCGATGTCGGCCTCGTCGATGCCGATCTTGTCCATCAGGTGCAAAAGCCTGATCTTGTCCTCGATCTTCGGGTCGGTGACGGAGGGGTTCTGCAGGCCATCGCGCAGCGTCTCGTCGAGAAACTCCACGGTCCGGGGGATGATGCGACCTTTGCGAGCGACCTCGTTCCAGTCGTAGATGAGCTCCCCCTCGGAGTTCTTGGCGGCGGAAAACGGCATGCTTTGGAGCATACCCCACGCTGCGCAGTCCCGCGTCCAGGCTTTGTCATGCCGCGGTGCGTCGCGACTCCTGCGGCCCAACGCGCACCGTGGCAGCGGCGACATCCATCAAGTACCCTGATCGCATGGCGCGCGGCGTCCTGCTTCCTCTCGTAGCCTGCATCCTTGCAGGCGCGTGCGGGGGCAACCTTGGCTCCCTCGAGAGCGGTCAACACGATGGCGGCTCCGGCGCGGGAGGTACAGAGGCCGGCACAAGCGGAGGCGGAGCCGGGGGCGTCGTTGCGGGCGGTACCACTGGCGCGAGCGGCTCGGCGGGAACAGGCGGCAGCGCTGGAACGGCTGGCACTTCCGGAATGGCCGGCGCCGCGGGAACGGCCGGCGCGAGCGCCGGCGGCGCGGGTGGAACGGGCGCCGTCGACTGCAGCAAGCAGCCGGTCGTGTTTCCGGACTTCAACCGGAGCTGCACCAGCGACTCGGAATGCGCTGCCGAGACGCACCAGGTCGACTGCTGCGGCACCATGGTCATTACCGGGGTGGGCCAGTCGGAAACAGTCGCGTACACGGCAGCGGAGAAACTCTGCGAGAGCCAGTACCCGGCGTGTGGCTGCGCAGCGCAGCAGACCAGGACCGACAGCGGACAGACCGTTACCGACCCATCCAAGGTGCGGGCGGTCTGCCAGAAGGGCATCTGCACGACCTACCTCCCCTGAACGAGCGCAGCGGCCGGCGGCCGCTATACTGCGGCCACGCATGGTTTCCGCCGAGCTCGCCAGTGTGATCCGCCGCCGCCTCGCCGACGAGGTGGGGCGCATCGATCGGGACGCACCCCGGCGGGTCGCGCTCTGCTACCCCTCGCCGTACGCGGTCGGGATGAGCTCGCTCGGCTACCAGCGTATCTACCGCGCTATCCAGGAGAGCCCGGGCTTTTCCTGCGAGCGCGTTTTCCTCGAAGACGGAGGCGACCGTCCCGGGGCGAAGCTCGAGCGGCCCATCAGCTACGAGAGCCTGCGCCCGCTGGAAGACTTCGACGTGATCGCATTCAGCGTGGCGTACGAAGTCGAGCTGGCTGGACTGGTGCGGATGCTCGACGCCGCCGGCATTGTCGCCGAGCGGGAAGAGCGCGCGGCAGGGCCGTTGGTGCTGATGGGCGGTCCGCTCACCAACTCGAACCCGCTGCCGCTGTCGGCGTTCGCCGACGCGATCGTCATGGGCGAGGGCGAGGAAGTCGTCGGCTGGGCGCTCGAGACCATCGCCGACGCCCCGGACCGCGACGAGGCGCTGTCGCGACTCGCGCGGCATCCGCACATCTACGTACCCGCTTCGCACGGCGCGGCGCTGCCGCCGATCGCCGCGGCGGACAACGCGCTCCTTCCGGCCCACAGCGCGATCATCACGCCTCACACGGAGTTGGCCGGCATGTTCCTGACGGAAGTGGAGCGTGGCTGCTCGCGTGGGTGCACCTACTGCGTGATGCGACGATCGACCAATGGCGGCATGCGGATCGTGCCGAAGGAGGTCGTGCTGGAGACGATTCCGAATGATGCCCGGCGCGTCGGTCTGGTCGGCGCCGCCGTGAGCGACCACCCGAAGATCGTCGAGATCGTCAACACGCTGGCCGATCGCGGCGCCGAAGTGGGGCTGTCGAGCCTGCGCCCCGACAAGCTCAAGGACGACTTCATCGCGGCGCTCAAGCGCGTCGGCTACCGCACGCTCACCACCGCGCTCGACGGGCCAAGCGAACGCATGCGCGGCATCATCGAGCGGCGCGGCCGCGAGCCGCATTTCGTCGCCGCTGCCGAGCGTGCGAAGCGGCACGGCATGGATCGCCTGAAGCTGTATCTGATGATCGGGTTGCCGGGCGAGACCGACGAGGACATCGACGAGTGCGCTCGCTTCGTCGGCGAGCTATCGCGCATCGTGCCGATTGCGCTCGGTATCTCGCCGTTCTGTTCCAAGCGAAACACGCCGCTCGACAACATGCCGTACGCCGGCGTCCAGCGCGTGCAGAAGCGGCTCGAGCGTCTGAGACGGGGGCTCGCCGGCAGGGCCGACGTGCGCTCGACGAGTGCGAAGTGGACGTGGATCGAATACGTCCTGGCCCAGGGTGGCGAGGCCGAGGGACGTGCCGTGGCCGAGGCGGTGCGTGCCGGGGGGCGCTACGCCGACTTCAAGCGAACCTTTGGCAAGCTGGGCCACAAGCCCGACGGCGCCGGTTACCTGGAAGTCGAAGCGCCCGTCGCGCCCGAACGGCTCAAGCATCGACGGCCCCCCGTGGCTACAGTGACGCGATGAACCGGGGCCACGCGGCGCTGCTCGCGCTCGTCGTCTCGAGCTGCAGCCCGGCTGCGCAGAACGCGCGCGGCCGGACCGCGCTGGAGTCCCGTGCGTCATTCGATCTCGAGTGCCCCCGAAGCGCGCTCGCGCTCGCGCCGCTCGGCAAGGATGCGCATGGCGTGATCACGAGCTACGGCGTGGAAGGCTGTGGCCGCCGCGCAACCTACGTGCGGCTCTCCGACGCCACCTGGCTCATGAACCCACCGCACGGTGCTCCCGCCGCGGGACCACGTTCACCGGTGCGGGCTCCGGTGCAGCGCCGGACACCAGTGCTTGTGCCCGTGCCGTCACAGCCCCGGCCGCCGCGTCCGGTGCCGTCGGCGGCGCCGGCGCCAAGCGGAAGTGCCGAGCACGACGAGGAGCCGCGCCCGCCCAGCTCGCTGCATCCGGGCCGTGGCGAACCGGAACCGCGCCTGCCCGAGCTTCCCGGTCAGGGCGAGCGCCCCAAGCCGCTCTAGGCCTTCGCGCTGAATAACATGTCCTGTGCCGTCACGCATCCCAACGCCCGTCGGGAAGGCTTCGACCCCCGGCTCGAGCTGATCGCGAGCGAGTCGTCGGACTACTTCCTGCACTGCACGGTCTGCAACAAGTGGTTCTGGATGGTCGATGACGACAGCAAATTCCAGTACTGGAACCTGTGGGAGCTCGACCCTTCACTGGCCGAGCGCGCGGCGCTGACACGCTCGCCACGCGACTTCGTGCGGCTGCTCGTGCGCCACAACCCTCCGCATGGCCTTCCGTACGGTCCGCTCCGGGAGGAAGGAAAGTGGCTGGCGCAGGCGCTGTCGAACCTGACGCAGAGCGCACCGCCCTCGGCGCTGATCGAGGCGCTGGAGGCCGAGTCGCCTCTGCCGCCGCGTTGGAGCCAGGCGCTCGCCTGGCTTCGCCGGCAGGTTGCTGCGCGCGCCCGCAGCTTCCAGGCGTCTGCGTATCCGTTCCGCGTCGATGTGGCGCTCGATCTCGAGGGCGTCGAGCTGTGGAGCGAAGCGCTCGGTCGCCTGTGGCTGATCAAGGGCGGCGTGTCGCCGATGCTGTACGAGGTGAGCGTCGAGCGCGTCGTGGGGCACCCGCTCCTGGGCCAGCCAGCGTACGTGGGGCGGCGCTACGACGGCGGGTGCCTGATCTCGGTCGACGCGCCTGCCGGCCGTGGCCTCCTGCAGATCGACACCGAGGGCTACGTCGAGAAGGCCGAAGCGGTGGCACCACTCGAGGCGGTCACTTCCAGCGCTCTGGGGTGGGTGTTTGTGCGGCTCGGGCCGGAGCGACCGCGGGTTCTCGAGTTCCGATCGACCGGTCTGGCACCACTGTCGACGCTCGGCATCGGCGAAAACCCTCACGTGTCCTACGTTCCGGGACCGCAGCCGGTGGGCGAGGACTGGCTGGTCCCCAACGCCGCACCCGCCGCACCCGGTGACGGTGCCGTCCGCCCGCTCGTGTTGTGGCGTCCGCGAGCCGGCGTGATCGCAGAGAGCGAACCCGGCGAGCCGCTGGTCGAAGCGGTCGTCGCGGCCGGCCCGGACACGTTCGTCGTGCATTGGTCGGAGCCGCGCCCGTTCGGCACGCTGCAGATCTTCGAGCGGAACGGCGGCGCGTTGGTGCCGCGCGCGCGACTGGCCGGCGCCCGGAGCTTCCGCGTCGTGGGAGAGATCGTGGTGGCCCAGGTCCCCGACGCGCAAAATGCGCTGATCGCCTGGGACCTGTCTGGAGCGGAGCGTTGGCGCTTCGCCGTCGACCGACCCTCGGTCTGGATGGACCCGGAGGCGGACGGGCTGCGGGTGGATCTTGGCGGGCGCGGCGTAGCGCTGGATCCGGCGACGGGAGAGGTCACCGCGGAGATCGCGCTGGCTGCAAGTTCGTTCCCATCCGACCGGCACGGCACCCGCTATGCGCCCAGCGATCACCATTCCGTGCTGTTGGTGGCACCGGACGGTCGGCGGCGCGAGGTGTTCCTCGATGGACGCTACCGGGTGGCGACAACGCTGGGAGATGCCGCAGTGCTTTCCTGTGACGAGCCAATGCTTCCGCATGAAAATGCGCCACCACCCGGCCGCTGCCTGGTGGTGGGTCGCGAGGGGCGCGTGCGCGGCGCGTTCGACGCGCCCGGTGCGCGCTGGTCGGTGGTCGGCACGCACGGCGGACCGTACGTGATCGAGCCTCGGCGTCTCCGGATCGGCAGCTTCTGGTCGGCGTAGCGACTGCGCGTCGCGACGACGGCGGTGCAGCCGTTGCGGAAACCAGGTGCACATTGCCGCCACAACAGGGCACGCGATTTGCTCCTCTTCGAGTTGTGCACGAACCGATCGCAGCGCTCGCACTGTCCGCGCTGCTCGCCATTGCGGGCTGCGATCGCCGAGCGCACATCGCTGTAGGAAGTGAAGTGAAGACAGGCGGCGCGGCCGCGGGTGTGCGTGCCCTGCCGGCTCCAGAGCGTGACGGCGGCATGGGTCTGGACAGCGTGCTGGAACGGCGTCGCTCGGTGCGCGCCTTCACGTCGCGTGCGCTGGACGATGCCGAGCTGGGTCAGCTGCTGTGGGCGGGGCAGGGCACTACTTCTCCGAGCGGATATCGCACCGCGCCCTCCGCCGGCGCGCTCTTCCCGCTCACGCTCCTGGTCGCCGATGCTTCTGGATTGTGGCGTTACGATCCGTCCGCGCACTCGCTCGTACTGATTTCTGCGCGCGACTGCCGTGCGCGCATCGCAGAAGCCGCGCTCGGCCAGGCGCCGCTGTACCAGGCGGCGGTTATCATCGCCGTCATCGGGCGCCCCGCCGTTACAGCGTCTCGCTACGGAGGCCGGGCGGAGCGCTTCGTCACGCTCGAGGCCGGCCACGCTGCCCAGAACATCCTGCTGGAAGCCACGGCGCTCGGGCTGGGAGCGGTTCCCGTCGGAGGCTACGAAGACGCCCGGGTTGCCGCGGCGCTGGCGCTCGCGAGCGGGCAGGTCCCGCTGTATTTGATCGCGGTGGGCCACAGAGAGAGGCGATGAATCGCGCTGCCGTGGCATGCTCGGGCCGCGATGACGCGCAAGCGACGCAGGCGCTCGCGTAGCCAGCCGGAAGCTCCCCGAGCCCCGGAACAGACAGAAACGCGCGTCGAACACCTGTGGCGTCGCTGGTGGTGGCTGGTCGCGCCGCTGGTTGCGGCGACCGCGTTTCGTGATGTGGTGCACTTCGGCTTCGTCGGGGACGCCCGTTTCCTGATCGCCGACAACCGGTTCGCGCATTCGCTCGCGTACTGGAAAGCGACGCTCTGGCACGACTACTTCTGGTCGTCATCGGGCAACATCATTCCGTACTGGCGGCCCGTGACCCGCCTGTCCTGGCTGGTCGAGTGGCAGCTTTTCCACGACTGGGCCGGCGGCTACGCGCTGGTCAATCTCGCGTGGTTCATGCTCGGCGTGGCCGGCGTCGGCGCCCTTGCGCGGCGCGTCGGGCTGTCCCGCGGTGCAGCGTTCGTGGCGGCGGTGCTCTACGCGCTGAGCCCCGTCATGGTTGCGCCCGTGAGCATGATCATGGCTCGCTCCGACGTGGTCGTCGCCGCGTGCATGACCTGGGCGGTGGTAGCGTGGCTCGCTTGGCGCGAAGGTGGAAAGCAGCGCCGTGGCTGGGCGGCGCTGCACATCGCCGCCACGCTACTGGCGCTCGGCAGCAAGGAAACCGCGGTCGCGCTGCCGCTCGTTGTCGTCGTCTGGAGCGTGCTCGAGGGCGATCTGGCGGCGGACCGCCGGCATCGGCTGTGGACCGCCTTGCCCTCGCTCGCGCTCGGAGTCGTCTACTTCCTCGTCAGGCGTGCTCTGCTCGAAGGCGAGGCGAAAGGGCTCTCGGGCACCACGCTCGCGCTGGACGGCGTGCGGATCTTCACGGGACTGGGCGCTTACCTGTGGAATACGTTTCCGCTGTCGCTGTCCTCCGGCGTGCGCGACGTGTCGCTTCCGGAAGCGCGCGGCGCCGCGCTACTGGCTCGCTCGGCGGTCGCGTGGGCAGCGCTGGCGGCGGTGGCCATCTGGGCTTTGCGACGCCGCGAGCGCAAGCTGCTGTCGCTGCTGTTCTGGGTGGTGCTGGGCGTTGCGCCGGTGCTGGTCGCGCGGGATATCAGCGTGATTGGAGTCACCGGCAAGTACCCGCTGGCGGACCGCTGGCTCGCCTGCTCGCTCGGTCCGGCGCTCGTGGCATGGGTGCTGATCGGCGAGCGCGCGCTCGAGCGCATCTCCGCCGAGCGGGCGTGGGCGATCGCCGCGGCTTGCGTCGGCGGCTGGGCCGTCCTGCTGCTCGCGCGCTCCCATGCGGACCGCAGGGAGTTTTCCAGCGATCTGGCGATGCTCGACAACGAGGATCGCGTCTTCTACTTCGCGGTGCCAGAGCGTTTCCGCACCCAGGAAGACCGCTGCCGCTATCGCGAGCGCAAGGTGGTGCGCGCGCTCATGAAGAACCAGCCGGACCGCGTCCCGGCGCTGGCCAGGCGGGCCGTGGGCGACTGCGGGGACAAGCCGGAGCTTCTGGCCAACTGGCTCAGCGCGCTGGTCGATCTCGGAGAGTTCAGCAAAGCGCAGCCACTCGCCGAGAAGCTTGCCAAGCACCCACCGCGCGACACACGCGGCCACGCACACGTCGCGTTGACTGTCGGCCTCACCTTCGCCGAAAACGACAAGCCCGCACAGGCGTTGCCTCTGCTCGAGCGAGCGGTGGGGCTGGGGGCCGTCCAGTGCAAGGCCTTCGTGCCGCTCGCCGAGCGTGCGCGCCATGCGCATCGCCCGGAAGTCGCCGCGACCTACGTACAGGCCGCGTTTGTGTGCGGCCGCGGCCGGGACGCGTCGCTCCTCTTGGCCGGTGCGACGTGGCTGGTCGCGGCCGGCGATACGGCTCGCGCCGCGCGACTGATCGCGCCGCTCGAGGGGCGGGCCCTCAGCGCTGACGAGGCAGCCCAGCTCACGGCGTTGGAGCACGCGCTCGAGGGTGGCGCGGCAGGCACGCGGCTTCCTCGGGCAGTTGCCGTGCCGAAATGAGCGGCCGCCTTCCGCCGGCGCGGCTTGATGAACGATGACCGCCGCGCCGGCGGGCTCGTCTCAGGCTTCGACGCGACGAACCAATCCGTCGAGCGGGATCGTCGCTTTGTCTTCCAGTGACGGATCGTCGCCTCGCGCCTCGTCCACTCCTGCCGCTTTGCGCAGTTCGAGGTCGAGCAGATGCGTCAGCCGTACGTTTCCAAGCGCGGCGAACAGATTGCCGCGCACGTTGCGGTTTTCGGACGTAAGATCGCCGATCAGCCGCTTGATGCGTTTGCGCTGCAGGTTGTCCTGTGAGCCGCACAGGTCGCACGGGATGATGGGGAACGCCCGCTCCTCGGCGAACGCGGCCAGCTCCGCTTCCGAACAGTAGACGAGCGGACGGATCACCACGTTGCGCCCATCGTCCGAACGCAGTCGTGGCGGCATCGACTTGGTCTGCCCGGAGTAGAACAGGTTGAGCAGCAGCGTCTCGATCAGATCGTCCTGGTGGTGCCCCAGCGCGATCTTCGTAGCTCCAAGCTCCTGGGCGACATTGTAGAGGATGCCGCGCCTCAGCCGGGAGCAGAGCGAGCAGTACGTCTTGCCCTCCGGCACCTTCGCCTTGACAATGGAATACGTGTCCTGCGCGACGATGCGGTAGTCGTAGCCGCCGGCCTCGAAGTGTCGCGGCAGCACGTCCTGGGGAAAGCCGGGCTGACCCTGGTCCAGATTGACCGCCACCAGCGATAGCTCGAACGGCGCCTTCTGCTGGATGCGGCCGAGCAGGTGCAAGAGCGACAGCGAGTCCTTGCCGCCGCTGACGCACACCATCACGCGATCGCCGGGTTCGAGCAGCCGGAAGTCGTGGCTGGCGCGGGCGACCTGGGAGAGCAGACGCTTCTCGAGTCGGGACATGGGAAGCGCCCACGCTATCACGCTGGAAGTGACTGCGCCCGGCGGCGGCTGGCAATGGGCGTGTGTTTGCAGCTGAAAAGAAACATGCATATAGTTGCAGATGCAATGAACCCCGATGCGGCCTCGTCGCTGGATCCCGGCCGGGTGCTCGGCAAGGCGGTGCTGCGCGCGGCCGCCGAGCTCGGGCTTTCCATGAAGGAGCTGGGGCGCGTGCTCGGCACCAGCGCGGCGTCGCTGTCGCGGCTCGGGCATGGCCGGCGCGCCCTGGACCCGGCGAGCAAGGAAGGCGAGCTGGCCCTGCTCGTGGTGCGGGTGTTCCGCAGCGTCGATGCGCTGCTCGGCGGAAGCGGCGAGGCCGTGCGCGCCTGGATGCGCGCAGGCAACACGCACCTCGGCGGCGTGCCCGCCGAGCGCATCCAGAGCGTGGAGGGGCTGGTCGAGGTGGCCGGCTATCTCGACGCGATGCGCGGCAAGCTGTAGACGGCGATGGTATCCTCCATGTGGAACAAGTGCGACGGCGCGTCGCACCTACGGCGGCTCGACACGCGTCCGTGGCGTGTCGTGGAGTCGCAGTCGATGGTTTCCACGCGCAAGATCGTCGACTCGGTCGAGGAGCAGGAGCTGCTGGAGCAGTTGATCGACGGCGTGAAGCCGCCGCTGCCGCCCTGGCCGCGGCTGTCCGGGCTGCACTATCTGCTCTCCACTCCGTTCCGCCATCCGCCGCTTCGACACGGTTCGCGTTTCGGCACGCGCTTCGAGCCCGGGATCTGGTACGGCTCCCGCGCGCTCCGGACGGCCTTCGCCGAGGTCGCCTACTACCGCCTGGTGTTTCTACAAGGCACGCAGGCAGAGCTCGGTTCGATCAGCGTCGAGCTGTCGGCGTTTCGCGCGGCGGTGCGTACGTCCCGGGGCGTGGACCTGACACGGCCCCCATTCGCCGAGCACGCCGGCGCGATCGCTTCGAAAACCAGCTACCGGTCGTCGCAGGCGCTTGGCCGTGACATGCGCACCGCGGGCGTCGAGGCGTTCGTCTACCCGTCGGCACGCGACCCGGAGCGCGGCGCGAACATCGGCTTGTTCGTGCCTGTGTTCTCGTCCGACGTGCCAACCGTTCCCGAGGGCTGGGTGTGCACGGCGAGTCGCGACAGGGTCGAGCTCGTCAAGAAGGACGTGTTCCGCCGGCGGAACCTGGCGTTCGAGCGGGGCACTTTCGAGGTCAACGGCCGTTTGCCTTCTCCGGCGGCGTGACGGCTTGTCGCGTGCACCGCGGCGCCGATGTGGCGTAACCTCGCCTCGTGCTTCCGGAAGGCGAGCGCTTCGGGCGCTATAGGATCGAGGCTCTGTTCGGTCAGGGCGGCATGGGCGCGGTGTACCGCGCGCACGACGAAAGGCTGGACCGCTCCGTCGCACTCAAGATCCTCGCGTTCGACCGCACCCCGGAAGCCGTGACGGACCAGGAGCTTTCGGCGCGGCTGTTGCGCGAGGCGCGCGCCGCGGCAAAGCTCGATCATGAAAACGCGGTCGTGGTCTACGACGTCGGGGAAGAGGACGGGACGCCCTTCATCGCGATGGAGCTGGTACCCGGCCGCACGCTGCGCGAGGTCCTCGGAAGCGGTCTCCCCGAGCAGCGCGACGTGGTGCGCTGGCTCGGCGACGTAGCGCACGCGCTCGACCATGCGCACCAGCGCGGCATCGTCCACCGTGATGTGAAGCCGGAAAACGTGATGGTGCGCCCCGACGGGCGCGTCAAGGTCCTCGACTTCGGCATTGCGCGCCGGCTTGCTGGTCCGGTCGATCCGGATGCGCCCACAGCGAGCCCGGCACTGCCGACGCTCACCGCAAAGGACACGCTGATCGGCACGACGCGCTACATGTCACCGGAGCAGATACGTGGCATGCCGCTGGACGGACGGAGCGACCAGTTTGCGTGGGGCACCATGGCCTACGAGCTGCTGAGCGGACGCTCGCCGTGGAGCGGTTCGGATCCGTTGGCGATCTCTGCGTCGCTCTTGACGGACACGCCTCCGCCGCTCGTCGAGGCGGGTGTGCCGGAGGAGATCGCGGAGGTGGTCGAGCGCGCGTTCGAGAAGGACCCGGCCAAGCGGTTCGACTCGATGCAGCAGGCGGCCGACGCGCTGGAGCGCGCCGCCGGTCACGCCGCCGGAGGGGCTCGGTCGTCGGCCAGCTCGGCCGCGCCGGTCCAGCTTTCCGCGCGTCCCGCCAGCGCCGACCTGGCGAGCTACTCCACTGAACAGGTGAGCGAAATCCTCAAGCGCGCTGTGGACGTCCAGGCCTCGCGCGGCAGCGGGCTGAGCCACGAGGAACTCGCGGCCGTGGCGGCGGAAGTCGGCGTCGACCGGGCGGCGCTGGACCAGGCCGTTCGCGATCTCGATCGGCCCTCGCCCGAAGGCGCCCGCCGGCGCCAACTCGCGCAGCTGAAGGGCCAGGCGCTCAGAACCGTGGTGATCATCGTGCTGCTCGTGTGGGTCGCGGCGCTGACGCACGGCTGGCACTGGTTCTGGTGGGCGATCTTCGGTCTCACTGCCGCGCTGATGTGGCGCGGCGTCAAATATCTGAATGGCGAGGACCCCGGACGCCGCCGGAATCGACGCGACCGTCGCCGTCGGGACGAGCCGCAGATCGAACGCGGCGTCGACCTGCTGCTCGAGGCGACCGAGCGCCGCCGGCTCCGGGTAGCCGAGCGCGTCCGCGTCCCGGACGACGTCGAAGAGCCTCTCGACCCGGAATCGCGGAGCGCCAAGCGCCAGCGTGCCCGGCGTGGGCTCTAGCTCCGCGGCGCGTAGCGGTTGAGCTTGCGCTGCAGCGAGCGCCGGTGGATTCCGAGGCGCCGCGCCGCCTCCGAGATGTTGCCGTCGCAATCGGCCAGCACACGATTGATGTGCTCCCACTCGGCGCGTGCCAGCGAGGGCGCCTGGTAGTCCGACTCGGGGCGCACCTGCGGCGGAGCCCCGCCCCGTGCGAACGCCGCGAGGATGTCGTCCACGTCTGCCGGCTTGGCCAGGAAGTAGGCTGCGCCCAGGCGCACCGCATCGATGGCCGTGGCGATGCTGCCGTAGCCAGACAGAACCACCACCTGCGTTTCTTCGTCGATCGCCCTGAGCTCCTCGACCAGTTCGAGTCCCGACCGGTCCCCGATGCGCAGATCCACCACTGCAAGCTCCGGCGGGTCCTCCTTCGCGGTGGCCAGCGCGTCGGCGTAGTGTTCTGCCCCGCGGGCTTCGAAACCGCGACGCGTGAAGGCGCGGACCAGCTGCTGGCACAGCACGGCATCGTCGTCGACGATGAGAATGCTGGGAGCCCCGGGCTCAGGAGTGTCCGGCATGAGCCTGGAGAGCATGGCGCCGCGGGCCTCCGCCCTCAAGTGCGCGGCAGCTGGACCCGGACAGTCGTTCCGCGCCCGGGGCGCGAGTCCAGCTCCAGGCGTCCTCCCAGCTGTTCGATCACCGTCTTGGCCAGAAAGAGCCCGAGCCCCATCCCCTGACCTGCGGGCTTGGTGGTGAAAAACGGTTCCATCGCGCGCGCGGCGACGTCCGCGTCCATGCCGGGTCCTTGATCCTGGACTTCGATCCGGACGTTGGACTCGTCGGCGTCGACGCGGAGTGACACGGGCGCGTCGTCCCCGGAGGCGTCGAGAGCGTTGTCGACCAGACCCGAGAGCGCGCGGCGCAGCGCTCGCGCGGGTGCATCGAGCGTCGCCTCTCGTGCGGCCCGCGCAATGTGCGCCTCGACGCGGCTGCTGCGCTGTCCCTCGAGGACCCTCGCGATCAGGCTGGACACGTCGAGCTTGCCGGCGCCCTCTCCCGTGGGCTGCCCGGCATCCGACGCCATCTGTTCGAGGATGTCGCGACATCGCCCCACCTGTTCGCGGATCAGCTTCACATCCTGGCGCGCTTCCGCATCTGCCTCGCCGAGCTCGAGCTCCAGCTCCTTGGCGACCACCGCGATCGTGGACAGGGGCGAGGCCAGCTCGTGTGCGGCTCCTGCGGCGAGCGTCGCCAGCGCCGCCAGTCGCTGACTCTGCACGCTTCGCTCGCGCGCGCGCTCCAGCTCCGATTCCCGCTCCGAGAGTGCGCGGTTCACACGGTACAGGAAGTAGACGATGAAGACCGCAGCGACGCACAGCGCGACCCACATCCCCTTGAGGTGCAGCCCGAAGCCATTCATCTCGTGTGGTCCCGTTGTCGGCAGCGGCACGTGATCGAGAAACAAGGCTCCCGAGCAGGCCAGTACCAGACCGACCAGTCCCCACATCCACCGCGGCCTGAGCACGTGCGCCGCCAGGGCCAGGTGGATCAGATACAGGAAGCTGAACGGGTTCTGGGGACCCCCTGTGAAATAGAGCAGGCCCGAGAACAACAGCACATCGAGCGTTACGAGCGCACCGATGTGCCCTTCGCGCACTCGTGGACTTCGCGTGAGCCACCCCGCGCCGATCACGTTGGAAGCCGCTTCGACCCCGCAGATCGCCAACAGAGGAGCAAGCGGCAGCGGGATCCGCATGCCGAGCGCCACCACTGCGATCACCACGAGCTGGCCGGTAATGGCGGCCCAGCGCAGCCTGACCAACCAGGAAAAGTTGATCCGGTAGACCTCCTCGCCGCGGTGTTCCGCGAACGACGCATCGGTTCCGGAAAGGTCGGAAGGGTCAGCCATCGTCGGGGCCGGAGTCGAACGTCAGCTGTCGCCGGGCTTTTCGCACAGACGGCGAACGAGATGTCGCATCTTGTGCAGGTCGAAAGGCTTCTCGATTCTGGGATTCGACACCGTTGCGAGGAACTCGGAGGCGCGCGGGGTGAACGCGCCTCCGGTCATGAAGACCAGTCGTTCCTCGGAGCCGGGGCGCTGCCTCTGGAGTTGGCGGTACAGATCCATTCCCGACATTCCAGGCATCAGCAGGTCACAGAGCACCACGTCGAAGCTCGGTTCGACCAGTAGCAGCTCCAGAGCTTCACGGCCTGTCGTGGTCAGCTGCACGTCGTATTCGTCACCGAGCACGCGGCCGAGCATCGACGCCACGGGGAGCTCGTCATCGACGACGAGCACACGCGGGCGGTGCTCGTGCGGCACCATGGCTGGAGGCGTCAGCGAACGTCTTGGCGGCGCATCCGTCTCCCGGTACGCGGGCAGCACCACGCGGAAGGTCGTGCCCTTGCCGAGGCCGCTGGTCACGCCGATTTCGCCACCGAGCGCGGTGATGATGCTGTGGCAGATGGGCAGCCCCAGTCCGGTGCCGATGCCGACAGGCTTTGTGGTGAAGAACGGATCGAAGACGCGATCGAGCAAACCGGGCGCAATGCCGGCGCCCGTGTCGCCTACCTGTGCGACCACGCTGCCGTTGTCGTCGACCCCCAGCGACACCGTGACCGTATGCCGCTCTTTCTGTCCAGTGGGCAGCGCCTGCGCCGCGTTCACGAGCAGATTGAGAAATACCTGCTCGAGCCGGGCAGCGTTGGCGTGTACTGCTGGGATGTCGTCGTCGAGCTCCTCGACCAGCCGTCCGCGCTGCTCGATCTGGTTTTTCGCCACCTTGATGGCGGAACCGAGCACGAGTCGCATGTCCACCGCGCCTCGCTCTTCTTCCTCGGCGGTTCCGGAGAAGGCTCTGAGATCGCGAACGATGGTGCTCACACGCTCGACCCCATGGCGCGCCTCGCCAAGGCGGTCGAGCAGCTGCTGGAGGCGCGCTGGATCGCCATGCAGTCGCGGCAGCTCCCGGAGCAGGTACTGCAGATTCAGAAGCACGTAGGCCAGGGGGTTGTTGATCTCGTGCGCGACCCCGGCAGCCAGTGTGCCGATGGCGGTGGTGCGATCCGTCTGGACGAGCTCGCTCTGCAGTTGGCGGCGCTGGCTCAGTTCGCGCAGAAACGAGAGCACGGCGGGCTTTCCGTCCCATTCGACGCGCATTTCCACGACCTCGACCGGCACGAACCGACCGTCGCTGCGGGCAAGTCGCAGCTCGCCCGGAGGCAGCCGCTCGCCCGCCTTCGTCCGGCGGATGCGTTCAAACGCGACGGCCACATCGTCGGGATGCAGCCGTGCCGAGCTGGGGGTTTCGGCCAGCTGGTCGAAGCTTTCGTAGCCGACCAGCTTGAGGTGCGCGGGATTGCAGTACACGAGCCCTTCCCCGTCGAGGACGACGACCGCGTCTGGCGCCGTCTCGACCAGCTGGCGGAAGCGCTGCTCGGACTGGCGGAGCGCGCGCTCCGTCGCTTGTTGCTCGGCAGTCACGAAGAAGAAGTCGACCGAAGCGCGAAGCCCGTCGAGCGTCGTTTCGCTGGCTGCAAGCCTGACGGGCAGGGCTGCGCCGCTCCTGTGCGCGAGCTCCGTCTCGATCACGCGCGGGACGTCCTCGCCTTTGCGGAGGCTTTCGCGCCAGCGCTGGACGGCAGCCAGGGCTTCCGGCCGGAAATAGGCGTTGGCTGGGAGCGCCAGCATCTCCTCGCGGCTGTAGCCCAGGGCAGCCGCTGCCGCCTCGCTGACGAATTCCCGGCGCCAGTCTGTCCCGTCGGCCACGGTGACCACCAGCCCGATACGCGCCTCGGCGGCAGCCTGGAGGATGGCTGCGGCAATGCCCGGGAGGGGCGGTTCGCTGGGTCTGGAGCCCGTCGGCGTCATGCCAAGGCTAGAATACCCTCGCCTTGTGCTGAGCTGGTGCTAGAAACGGGGCCGTGAAGCTGGCACAGGTCGCACAGCTGGTATTCATCGCTCTGGCGGCATTTGCGGTCTATTCGTTCGTCTCGACCGCGCAGAATGCCGAGCTCAGGCGGTTTTGCACGCCGCTCTGCGCGATGCAGCCGACCTACGCGAACGCCAATCGGCTCGCTCCCGACTTCGAGCTGCCCTCGATCGACGGCAAGAACGTCAAGCTGTCGGACTACCGGGGCAAGGTCGTCATCCTGAATTTCTGGACCAAGAACTGCGGGCCCTGCATGCAGGAGATGCCGTCGCTCGCCGCGCTGGCGCAGGTGGTGAACCAGCGCAGCGACATGCGCGTGGTCACGGTGTCGACCGACCCGAGCGTTGCCGACGTGAAGAAGACACTGCAGTCGGTGCTCGCGGGACCGCCGCCCTTCGTAGTGCTGGTCGATCCCGACTCCAACGTGGTGGCTGGCAAGTTCGGAACGGATCTCTATCCCGAGACCTGGTTCATCGATCCGAAGGGCGTTATCCGTGCGCGCTTCGACGGCGCACGCGACTGGAACACCGCCCTGCCTATCGATCTCGCCAAGAGCTTCGAGGTCGAGAACAGCTGCAGCACCGGCCTCACGGATCCGGAGCCGCTCAGGTTTCTGCGCGGGCACGCCCAGGGCAAGCTGGCCAGCATCTGCCAGGACGTCGGTATCGCGAACTGAGGCGGGCTAGTTGCCGCAGGCGTGGTAGCCGGGAAGGATCTGGCTGCTGACACACTGCGTGCCGGTCGGGCACGCGTCGGGGTGGCTGCCGCACATGACCCGCTGGCCCTGGTAGCACTGCTGCTGGCAGGTGATCTGGCTGTAGAAGTAGTTGCCGTTGTACTGCATGATCGTGCCGCAGCACTGCTGACCGGGGCAGTCCTCCGGCCCGTCGCACTTGTAGACAGCTGTCATCGACGGGCACGGCCCGCTCGAGCAATCGAAGCCGTTTTGCGACACGCAGCACGCTCCGCCGCTCGACACGTCGCACGGCGAGCTGCCGCACAGCACGACTCCCGCGCCGGACGTGTTGCCGCCTCCGCCGGTGCCGCTGCCGCCGGTACCCGGGTTGCCGCCGGTACCGGGGTTGCCGCCGGTACCCGGGTTGCCGCCGGTACCCGGGTTGCCGCCGGTGCCGGGGTTGCCGCCGGTACCGGGGTTGCCGCCGGTGCCGGGGTTGCCGCCGGTGCCGGGGTTGCCGCCGGTGCCGGGGTTGCCGCCGGTGCCGGGGTTGCCGCCGGTGCCGGGGTTGCCGCCGGTGCTGATGCCCGCGCTGCCGCCGGTGCTGGTGCCCGCGCTGCCGCCGCTGGCCGAGCCGCCCGTCGACAATGAGCCGCCCGTGCCGGTATCCGGCCCGCCGCTTCCGTTCAGAAGGTCGGTGTTGCTGCTGCCGCCACAGCCGACTGTGAGGCCGATGCCGAGGGTGACCGATGCGAACAGGGCAAGACGGGGATTCATGCGGGCCTCCAGAAGCTCGAAAGTGCGCTCGACGAGCGCGCTTCCAACCTAGCTTCTCGCGGCATGCCCGGCCAGTGGGTGTCCGGGCATTCGCGCGCTGTGCTTCGGGCAGCAGCGGAAGTTTGCCCCGTAGCTGGTCGAGCGCCGTGGGAGCGCCCCTTCAGGCGTGGTAGTCGTGAAGAGGTGAAGACGCTGGTCTGTCGCTGCGAGGACGTCACGCTTCACGAGCTCGAGCACGCCATCGAGCTCGGGTATCGCGACATCGAGTCCGTCAAACGCTACACGGGCTTCGGCACTGGTTGGTGCCAGGGCAAGTCCTGCCTCGCGCTCTGCGCCAGGCTGCTTGTGGAGCGGGGTGGCGATCCGGGCCAGGGCATCACTCCGCGTCCGCCCTACCATCCGACGCCGATCGCGGATCTGGCTGCGCTGGATCCGGACTGGGAGTAGGCGGGTGCGCGGGGTGCGGGCCTAGTCGCCCTCGTACTCGCAGCGCGCGTCGCACGTCTCGTGGACGGTGATGCGCGACAGCTGCGGGAGCTTCGGCCTTATCCTCTCCCACAGCCAGCGAGCGAGGTTTTCGCTCGTCGGGTTGTCGAGCCCCTCCACCTCGTTCAGGTAGTGATGGTCGAGCATGTCGTAGAGGGGCGCCCAGACGTCGTCCAGGTCACCGTAGTCGATGAACCAGCCCGTCTCGGGGTCGACCGGACCGGCGACGGTCAGTTCGACTTTGAAGCTATGCCCGTGCAGGCGCTGGCACTTGTGGCCGGGGGGAACCTTGGGCAGCAGGTGGGCCGCTTCGAAGCGGTATTCCTTGACCAGTCGTACGTTCACGGTGCGTCCAGCGTAGTGCACGGCTGGCCCTTCGACCAGCGGGGCATCACCCCGGTGCGGGTTCGGGCAAGAGCACGCCCGGGTTGAGCACGCCCGATGGATCCAGCGCGTGCTTCGCCGCGCCGAGCGCCGCGGCAAAGCCATCAGGACGCTGCCGATCGTACCAGGGGCGGAAGTCGCGGCCGACCGCGTGGTGGTGCGTCACCGTTCCGCCGTGGTCGAGCATCGCGTCGGTGATGGCGCCCTTGATCGCGTTCCACTGCTCGAGCTCCGCGCCGCGGCGAGCTGGCGTGATCACCGTGAAGTACGGCGCGGCGCCGTCGGGATACGCGTGCGTGATGCGGCAGGTGACGATCGACGCACCGCCCATCGCGTTCGCCGCGTCGCGCGCGGCGGCGCTCACGGCCGTGTACAGATCCTCGAAGCGATCCCACGTCGTTGCGGTCTCGAACGTCTCCACGAACACGCCCAGTGCGACCAGCTCGTCGCGCAAATAGGGCGCGCGGATGAACGCCTGGCGCCAGGCGGCGCTCGCACCCTCGCGCAAGGTGCCCTCGTCGTTGCGAATGCGGATCGCGCTGTCCGCGACCTCGCCGCCGAGGTCGCGCACGATCTCTGCTGCACGCCCGATCCAGGCGTCCAGCGGGTGGTCGTCCGACTCGAAGCCGACGATCAGCACGGCGTTGTCGCCGCCGCCCGCGCCGTTCAGCATTGCCTCGATCGGATCGAGCAGGCGGCAGTTCGCTGGGTACAGTCCCGCTTGTGCAATGCCCCGCACCGCGCGCGCCCCGGCAAGGAAATCGGAGAAGCCCGCGCTGAGGGAAGCGCGGAAGCGCGGCCGCGAAAACACCTTCATCCACGCTTCGGTGATGACGCCGAGGATGCCCTCCGAGCCGATGAACAGTCGATCGGGGCTCGGTCCCGCGCCGGAGCCGGGCAGCCTGCGGGACTCGACGATCCCGTGCGGCGTGACCACGCGCAGGCCTTCCACGAGCTCGTCGATATGTGTGAACAGCGTGGCGAAGTGTCCGCCCGAGCGCGTCGCGATCCAGCCGCCGAGCGTCGAGAACTCGAACGACTGCGGGTAGTGCCGGAGACTGAGCCCTTCGGCGCGCAGCTGCTCTTCCAGCACCGGACCGAGCGCGCCGGCCTGGATGCGCGCTGCGCGCGACTCGCGATCGATCTCCAGTACGCGGTCGAGCTTCGTCAGATCGAGCGACAGCGTTCCCTTGTAGCTGTCGCCCACCAGAGGCTCGACGCCGCCGCACACGCTGGAGCCACCGCCGAACGGAATCGCCGCCACGCCTGCGTCGCTGCACCAATCGAGCAAATGCACGACGTCCGCTTCCGTTTCCGGAAAGGCGACGAGGTCGGGGGGATTTTCGAAATCGCGTGCGAACGCTCTGACCAGATCGCGGTACGACTTGCCGTAGCTGTGCGATGCGCGGTCGAACGGCGCGACGCTGATCTTCGACGCGAGCACTTCCGGAGCGTCCACGCGCGGCGCGCGCAGCGCAACTTCGTCGAGCTTCGGCGGCTCGCGCCGCTCGACGTTCTCCATGCCGAGCATCGGCCCGAGCGCGGCTCGCACTCCCGTGAGCTGCATCTCGTCCGGCCCTTCGTCCTCGTAGCCCCAACCCCAGAAGCGACGCTTGCGCATGCTGGCAAGCGTACTGCGTGCTCGCGTGCGCGTCAGTTGGCGCAGGACAGCAGCGCCCAGTAGCCGGGCGTGCCCTTGCCGGCGTACACGATGGCCACCTTGCCGCGCGCCGCGGCAATCGCGAGGTTCTGGACCGCTGGAAGCGGCGTGGTTCCGACGTTGCCGCTGAACTTGTTCAAGGCCTGCATGTCGTGCGTGGGCGTGGCGCCGGTCGCGTTGTCGACCCGGTACGCATCCAGCTCTGTGCCGGACGCGCCGACCGCAATCAGGCGGTTTCCCAGCGCTGCCAGGTCTCCGAGCGCAAAAGCCGGTCCTTCGAAGCCGCCCGAGGAGAGCGCAATGGGCTTGGGGTCATAGGGGAACAACTTGTAGTCCAGGCCGCCGGGCGAAGGGAACACTACGCCCACCCGCGTGCCGATAGCCGCGACGGCGCCCCATGCTTGGCCTCCCAACGACAAGCGGAAGTCGGCTCCGGCATCGCTTCCGGGGAAGCCGATCGTCAGCGTCTCTGAACCCGACGTGAGGTGGCCGAGGATCCCGCGTACGGTGTCGGTCGTGGATATCGCGGCGCTGTCCGCCGCCTCGGCGCCAAACAGCGACACCGCCCCGCCGTCGAACTGATCTCCCGTCAGCGTTGCCAGCTGGGCGCCGGTGGACGATGCCGAACCCGGGTTGTAGACGAACGCGAACCGGTTGGGGCCTATGGACGCCAGTGCGTGCGGTCCAAGTCTCATGCTGGAAAAGTCGGGCGTGTTGGTCTGCTTTGGCTGCGAGGGGGTGCCACCCGGCCCCAGTCCGACGAACAGGGCTCCAGCTCCCGAGCCGGTGCAGTCACCCGCGGCGAAAGCGGCCAGGCCAGCCGTCCCGCTGTAGTCGAAGGTAATCGCTGCTCCATGCGACGTGGCTGCGTTCGCGCAGCTCGGCAGGTCGTTGCGCACGACATTGCCGAGTTGGCCGCCGTCCGCGAGGTTCACCAGCGTCGCATCGCGCGTCGACGCGCTGCGCTCGACGTAGGCAACGGTAAAGCTCTTCGCCGATCTCGCGACCGCGACGCTTTCCACCGTCCGTTGACCTTGTTGCGGCAGCTGACCCGACGCGACCAGCGACAGATTGCACGCGCCAGCCGGCGGCGGGCCGATGGGGCTGCCGCCACTGCCGCCCGTGCTGGTTGTGCCGCCGCCGGCGCCCGAGCCTCCGCTCGCCCCGGCGTCGCCGCTGTTGGACGCCGCGACCTGCCCGCCGCACGCGGCGACCGCCACGCCCAACACTGCGACAATTCCACCCCGCATCAAGCTCAAGCGCATGACCGCATTCTAGTACGGCGTGTCCACGGTTGCGTGCGTGTTCGAAAGCCCGCTCTTGAAGAAGCCGACATACTGCTTCTGCGCTTCGGGGCTGAAGATCAGCTCGCCGTGGGTGGCGGTCTTCCCGCCCTCGATCAGATCGAACAGCGTCACCACGCCCGTCCCGCCGGTCGGCAGGTTCCCGGTCACCGGAGCCTTCACCGTCTTGACTCCGGAAATCGTGTGCACCGGATGGATCAGCTGAAGCCCCAGGGCGCGGGCCAGCGCCTCGCTGGAGGTGTTGGGCACCGTGTTGTCGTTGTTCACTTCCTGCAGGAGCACGTCGCGCGGCTTCCAGCCGCTGACGCCGTCGAGCGGGGTCAGCGTGGCGTTGGGCGCGAAATCGAGCGGGTCGCCGGGGTCGATGATGGCCTGGGTGATGGCGAAGAAGCGCGCCACGGCACCGTACGGCGTTCCGCTCGGCACCATGCCCTTGACCATCACGCCGAACAGCTGCGAATCGCGGAGCAGTGTGGTCAGTCCGTCGCCGCCGACGTTCCACGTGGCCTGCGTGATCTCCGGCGCCAGTGCGAACACCGTCGCGCCCTGCACCGAGCCGAAGGAATGACCGATGTAGAGGATGTGTGACAGATCCAGATCGGGCACGCCGTCGGGCGCCGAATTTCCGTTCGCATCGAGCGGGAGCAGGTCCAGCTTGCCGAGGGTTTCGATGAAGCGCACCAGCTCCAGCTGGTCGGAGCTCATCTGCCGGAAGTTGTCGCGCGCCCGCTCCATGTCGAAGTTCTGCGTCTTCGGATCGATGCCGAAGAAGCCGTCCACGCTCGTGATCAGGCTCCCCGTGGAACCCGCCGGCGCGCGCGATCCGTGCAGCGGCGAGTCGATAGCGAACACGGCCACGCCGTTCGGTGACAGCGCGGCGAGCCGCTGTGCCGTGCCCCATGCGCCGTCCTTGTCGCCGCCGAGGCCGTGCTGGAAGATCACGACCGGGCGCTGGCCGCCCTTCGTCGAGTCGGAAAAGTCGAGGAATGTCTCGAGTTGTGCGGTGCTCTGCACGACCGGCGCGCCGTCCTTGCCCATCTGCCACTTGCCGTCGTCGAACGCGAGCGGCTGCCCTGCGGGCTGGGGCTTGCGGTAGTCGGGCGCGGCGTAGGTGGCGCGGAAGCGCACTTCGGTCCCGCCGGTCTTCACCAACGACCAGGGGTCGCCCTGCGCCGGCGGCGGGGCAGCGCGCTCGGCCTTGGCCATGGCGATGATGCCGTCCTTCACCGTTGCCGTCGTGAACACGGTGGCGCTCGCGACGTTGCTCCGCGACACGCCGACGCTTTGCTCGACTACGTCCAGCGCGTCCGATACCTCCTTGCCGTAGGCGTCGGACGTCTTGCCGCGGATCAGCGCGTCCATGTCCTTCGAGCGTCCAACCGGTGTGCCGTCCTTGGCGAGCAGTTTCTTCGTGGCCACAAACGCGTAGCGCGTGCCCGGCTCGAGCGGAACAGCGGGTGCCGCGATCAGCGTGAACTCGCTTTCCGTGTAGAAGTCGTCCTTCGCTTGTTCCCACCATGTCGGCACGATACCGACAGGCTTGCCCTTGTCTTTCGACTGCGGATCCACGTTCACCAGGTAGAGCGGCGAGCCCGGCTTCGTGTAGTCGCTCGCGTCCATCACCGGAGCGGTCACCGGCGGAGTCGCTTTGGGCAGATCGACCAGCCCCGTCGGGTCGATGGGCGAGGTGAACTCCATCACCACGCCGCCGGTGGTCGAGAAGCCGTCCATCGCGCTCAGCTCCCTGGCCGTGTCCGGATACATGGCCACGAGTTGATCCGCGCTCGTCTGCGTGCTCACGTCCACGCGCAGCCCGGTTGGCGTCGAGGGGTCCGCCACCGTGTAGCGATCCGAAGGGTAGGGCGTCAGATCCGAGCTGTCCCGCGGCGCGTACTTCGCGATCGAGCTTGCCGGTCTCGACGCCGAATCCGCGCTGGAACACGAGCACAACAGTGGCAGGGCAAGCAGCGCGGCGAGGGCCGTGGCGTAGCGACAAGCCATGCCCCAGCGTACCCCTGCCGGTCGGCCGGGCAAAGCCGGGAATGCCCGGAGAGGCCCGGTTCGTGGGCAAGGCGCAGAAGAGGCCGACTACCGCTTGTCGACAAGCGCGCGCAACGCCGTGGTGAGCGCGTTGATGGTGAACGGCTTCTGCAGGAAGGCCGCTTCCAGTACGGGTGCGTCATCCAGGCCTGCGTCCGGGTAGCCCGACACGAACAGGACCCTGCTCCCCGGACGGAGCTTCCGGAACTGTTCGGCGAGCTCCCGCCCGTTCTGGTCGCGCAGGACCACGTCGGTGAGCAACACGTCGATGACGCCTTCGTGCGCGGCGGCCAGCTCCAGTGCTTCTTCCGCGCCGCTGGCGGCGATCACGGTGTAGCCACGGTTCTGCAGCCCCCCCACCACGGTCTTCTGCACCAGCGGCTCGTCTTCGACGACCAGCACCGTCTCGGCACCCTGACGTTCTGGAGGAGTGGAGGGCTTGTCGACGCTCACGACGCCTTTCGACATGCGCGGAAGAAAGATCTCGAAGTGTGTTCCCTCGCCGGGCGTGCTCCTGGCGCTGATGTTGCCGGAAAGCTGCCGGATGGTTCCATACGAGCTGGCCAGACCGAGACCGGTACCGATCTCCTTGGTCGTGAAGAAGGGCTCGAACACGTGTGCCAGCGTCCGCTCGTCCATGCCGACGCCGGTGTCGCTGACGGTGAGCCGCACGTAGTCGCCTGCGGGCAGTCCGCCCTGCGCCGACGCTTGCGCGCGGTCCAGGCTGACGCCCGCCGTCTCGATGCCGAGCTTGCCGCCGCCGGGCATCGCATCGCGCGCGTTGACCGCCAGGTTGATCAGCACCTGTTCGAGCTGTCCCCGATCGGCCCTCACCGGCAGGGGAGCATCGTTTTTCGTGCAGACGAGCTCGATCTGCTCGCCCAGCAGCCGCTTCAGCAGTTGCTCGACGTCGGAGACCAGCGCGTTCAGGTCCATGTCCTGCAGCTGGATGACCTGTTTGCGTGCGAATGCCAGAAGCTGCCGCGTGAGCGTGCCGGCCTGTTCCGCGGCCCGCTTGATCTGCCCGAGGTGCCGGCCGGGCGAGGTCGAGGGATCGAGCTTGCGCTGGGCGAGCTCGGCGGAGCTGAGGATGACCGTCAGCAGATTGTTGAAGTCATGGGCGACGCCGCCTGCGAGTCGACCGATGCTCTCCATGCGCTGCGCCTGGAGCAATTCCGCTTCCAGTTGTCTGAGCGGTGACACGTCCATGAGGGTGCCGAGCATGCGGGGGCGTCCTTCCGCGTCGTCGAGCACGCGCCCCTGGCTGTGCACCCAGCGCACTTCACCGTCGGGGCGCAGGATGCGGTATTCGAAAGCGAACTCGTTGCCGCCCGCGCGCTGCAGTGCGTCCTCGATCTGGCGGTGGACCTGGTCGCGGTCCTCGGGGTGGATGAGTTTCGTGAACAGCTCGTAGCCGCTGTCTATGTCGCCGACGCGTGTTCCGAGAACCTCGTCGAGCTCGCGGGACCAGGTCACCGTGTCGTTTGCGACGAGCCACTCCCACGTGCCCATACGCGCCGCCGACAACGCCAGGTGCAGGCGCTCCTCGCTGTCGCGCAGGGCTTGCTCCGCACGCCGCTCTTCGCTCACGTTGCGCACGATGGCCAGAGCGCCTGCGAAGCTGCCGTCGGCTGCGTGCAGCGGGCTGGTCGACATGCTCGTCACGACCTCGCGCCCATCCTTGCGAATGAAGGTGAAGTCGTGCCGTTCGCTCATGCCCAGCGAGCGCCGCTCGAGGTTGGTCGAGGCCTGGTTGTGTGTCTCCTCCCTGGCGAAGTCGTACATCGTGGACGACAGCAGGTGCTCGAGCGTCGTGCTGAGGATCTCCGCCATCCTCTGGTTCGCGAAGGTGGTGCGGCCTTCGGCATCGATGGCCCAGATGCCGTCAGCGGAGTTGTCCATGACCAGGCGCAGGCGCTCCTCGCTTTCGTGGAGCGCCTGTTCCGTCTCGCTGCGCCCCGCCAGCTCGGCGCGCAGTTTCGCGTTTTCCAGTTGAAGCGCCGCGAGCTTGTCTTCTGCCCCTCGTATCACCGTGCCACCCCGACCGACGACATCCCGCGCCGATACTTCCCAGTATTCGTTCTGTCACCGCCCCTGTCGAGCAGAACGGCGCTGGACCGCGGCCCTCTTCGGCCCAGCGTCAGGCGCGCGCTAGGGCTCCTGCCCTTCGATGAAGCGCTCGCGGTTCTGGAATTCCACCATCCAGCCCGGGTATTCCTGCGGCAGGGCGCTGACCTCGTCGAGCACTGCCAGCTCCTGCTCGCTCAGCCGTAGATCGACCGCGCCGAGGTTGTCGCGAAGCTGCTCGTCGGTGCGCGCGCCGATGATGACACTCGTCACGAATGGTTTGTGCAACAGGTAGCCGAGCGCGACCTGCGGCACGGTTGCGCCATGCGCCTCGGCCACCTTGCGCATCGCGTCGACACACGCAAATGCCCGCCTCCTGTCCACCGGTGGGAAGTCGAACGACTTGCGTCGGCTGCCTTCGGGCCCCTCGGCATCGGGCTTGAATTTGCCCGTGAGCAACCCGCCGGCGAGTGGCGACCAGGGCAGGATGCCGAGGCCCTCTTCCTGGCAGAGCGGTGCGATCTCGCGTTCGATGTCACGTCCCGCGATCGTGTAGTACATCTGCGCGGAAGCGAAGCGCGCCCAGCCATTCTTGTCGGAAATGGCCAGCGCCTTCATCGCCTTGTACGCCGGCAGGTTGCAGAAACCCACGTAGCGGACCTTGCCCTGGCGCACGACGTCGTCGAGCGCTTCGAGGGTCTCCTCGATGGGAGTAGCCGGATCGACCCCGTGGATCTGGTAGAGGTCCACGTAGTCCATGCCCAGCCGCTGCAGACTCGCGTCGATGGCGTCGTAGATGTGCTTGCGCGACAGGCCGGTGTCGTTGATGCCTTCTCCCGTGCGGCCACGGACCTTGGTAGCGATCACCAGCTGCTTGCGCTCGATTCCGAGCTGCTTGATGGCCTGCCCCGTCAGCCGCTCCGCCTCGCCCTCGTGGTACACGTCCGCCGTGTCGATGAAGTTGATGCCGGCATCGATCGCCATCTTCAACTGGCGACCCACCGCGTCCACGCCCAGCTCGCCGATCACCTTCCAGAAGCCCTTGCCTCCGTAGGTCATCGTGCCCAGGCTCAGCTCGGATACGTAGAGGCCGGTCCGGCCGAGTCGCTTGTAACGCATGTCCATCGCTCCTTTCGCTCGCGGGCCGAAGCGTTGGGCCTTGTCGGCGATGCGGCAAGGGGGCTCGGGGGCCGGGACGACAACTTCATGCTACGAGGCGACCGAGTGACCTCAGCCGACCATGCCGTGCTCGTCTGGAAGCAGATCCAGGCGGATATCCAGGCTAGAGCCCCCGCGCTGGCAACGCGCCTTCTGCCACCGGCTTCGCCCCAGGCGCTGGGAAAGGTCGAGAACGCACTGGGCGTGGAGCTGCCCGACGGCGTGGTCGCTGTGTATCTGGTGCACGACGGCATCGGCATGCCGGCGGTGTTGGAGCAGAGCACGCGCCCGTCGGAGCTGCTGTCGCTGTCCGAGATGATGGAGCACTGGCAGAGCCTGACCGGTCTGCTCGACGAAGGGCGTTTCGACGATCGCGCGGTCGAGCGGGTGCGGGGTCCGGTCAAGGCCGACTGGTACAACCGCCACTGGCTGCCCGTCGCGAGCAGTGGCGAGGGCAACTACTTCTGCGTCGATCTCGATCCCGCCGAGGGCGGCACCCCTGGGCAGATCATCGCGTTTTGCCACGACTCGCCGGAACGCTGGGTCGAGGCTCCGGACCTGCCCACCTATCTCGCCACCCATCTCGACGTGGAGGAGTGGGCAGCACGCGAGGGGCTCTCGCCCCGTAGACCGGAATGACCAGGGTCAACCGGTGCGCTGATCGGCGCGGGTCGGGAACGCCCGCCGTGCTGTTACCTTCCAGCCGAAGGGAGGTGCGCCATGTCGAGCGCGCATGAGCAGTTCTGGACGAACCCGAGCTTCGCCTTCGTGGGTCACTCGAGCAAGCGGCGCTTCCCCGAGCTCAGCTACGAGAAGAGCAGGAAGCTCGGCAAGAAGGTGTTCGCGATCGATCCGGATGTCGATCGCATCAAGGGCGACCGCGCCTACCGCGGCTTCGACGAGCTCCCCGAGCAGGTGGAGGCCGCCGTGCTCGAGGTGCCGCGCTCGGAGACCGCCGACTGGGTGGAAAAGGCCGCCGATGCCGGCATCAAGAACGTATGGATCCACATGCACCGCGACTCGCCCGAAGCGCTGGCCATCGCGCGGGAGCGCGGGCTGAACGTACTGACCGGGACCTGCGCCGTGATGTACGTGAACCGGAGCCCGTCGGTCCACTCGGTGCACAAGCTGATCAGGAAGCTGGTCCGCCGGTATTGAGCCTGGAGCGCTGACCATGCGAGCATCACGGCATGCCTGTGCCTGCGATCGCCCTGGCCGCCGCGCTGGGCATGAACGTCCACCTTCCCCCGAGCGACACGCTGGCTCTTGCGAAGGATCTGGGCAGCGAGTGGGTGCGGATTGATTTCAACTGGGACGTGGCCGAGCCCACGGAGGGCACCTACGACTGGTCCCGGCTCGACGCCGTCATCGACGCGGCCGACGCGCGTGGCCTCCACGTGTACGCAACCATCGGCTACACGCCGGCGTGGGCGTCGATCTCGAACGATCGGAACAACGATGGCGCGAAGAACGACGTGCCCGATCCGGTCAAATACGCGCGTTTCGTCGGCGATGCCGTCAAGCGGTACTCGAACAAGGTCGCGGCCTGGGGAACGTGGAACGAACCGAACCTGGGCGACTTCTTCGAAGGCACCCGGGACGAGTGGATCAAGGACGCATTCGAGCCCGCCGTAGACGCCGTCAAGAACAACTGCTCGAGCTGCCTGGTGGTGGGGCCCGAGCTCGCCACCATCGGCAACAAGTACGAGGACTACCTGCGAGCGGCACTGGCCTCGCGCGGCGCGAAGCTGGATGCCATCAGCTTCCACGACTACGCGTCGTTTCCCGAGGACGACCCGGGCGCGGGCAAGACGAAGGACAGCTTCTACAACAAGCTCGACAGCCATCGCGTCCTGAAGCTCGGCTCGACCACCGTGTACGAAGGGCCGCTGTCCGTGCGTGAGGTCCTGCTCGACACCGGGTTTTCGCAAAAGCCGGTCTGGCTGACCGAGACCGGCGAGCAGGCTGCGGTCGGCGACCAGGCCGCGCTGGACAAGCAGAAGCAGTACGTCGGTCGCGTCGTCGACGCGATGCTGTGCCGTCCCTGGTGGCAGCGGACGTTCTTCTACGAGCTGAGCGAGGAACATCCGAACGGCATGTGGCCGGACATCCACTGGGGCCTCGCGCTGCGTACCGCAGGGCCGGATGCTACGTACGCCGACAACTTCCAGAAGAAGCCGGCGTTCGACGCGCTGGCCGCACGCATCGTGGCGTGTGCCTCGGGCAGCGCCAACGGCTGCGCACCGTCGAGCTGCACTACCGGCGCGGCCGGCGCAGGCGGTGCGGGCGCTGCGGGCGCTGCGGGCGCTGCGGGCGCTGCGGGCGGCACCGGCGCTGCGGGCGCCACAGGAAGCGCAGGAGCTGCCGGAAGCGGCGGGACGGGCGCAAGGAACGACACCAGCTCCGGTTCCGGCTGCGCCTGCCGTGCGGCGACGTCGGGGGATGCACCGTTCGGCCCGGAGCTTGCAAGCATCGGGGGGGTCGTTCTGTCGGCGCTGCTACGCCGCCGACGAGGAGCTCGTTTTGGCTCTGAAGACCCCCGCTGAACCCGACCCGGTAGCCTGGCGTGCGATCGAAACGTCCTTCGGCGCACTGGGCCGGGCCGCACTGGTGCTGGACGCGTCGTATCACGTGCTGCTCGCCAGCGGCTATCTCGACACCTTCGTGTGTGGGGGAACGTGCGAGCGGATCCTGGGCAGACCCGTTGCCGATCTGCTGGGAAGCCGTCTGTTCGTGCCGGGTGCAGCGCTGCACCGTGCGCTCTCGCAGGGCCGCCGGGCCGAGGGCCGCCGGGCTTTCATCAAGTGCCCGCACACCGGCGCGCAGCTCGTCTCGCTCACCGTGGCGCCGCTGCCGGGCGAGCAGGCGCGCGCGCTGCATGAAGACGCGCGCTTCCTCGTGGTGATCCGCCCCGCGGATGCCCCCGGCATGCCCGAAGAAGTCGACGACGCGCTGCTCGCGCGCTCTCCCGGCATGCTGCAGATCGTCCAGCTGATCGAGGCGCTCAGCGAGTCCGAAGCGACGGTGCTCATCACGGGCGAGAGCGGCACCGGCAAGGAAGTGGTGGCGCGCGCCGTCCACGCCCACTCCCCGCGCGCGGCCGGAGCGTTCGTCGCGGTCAACACGGGAGCCATCCCCGGACCGCTGCTGGAGAGCGAGCTGTTCGGCCATGTGCGGGGCGCGTTTACGGGCGCTGTGCGCGACCGCCGTGGTTCCATCGAGCTGGCGGCGGGCGGCACGCTGTTCCTGGACGAAATCGGCGACATGCCGCCCGATCTGCAGATCAAGCTGCTGCGCGTGGTGCAGGAGCGCGAATACACCCGGCTGGGCGAGAGCACCGTACGCCCGGTCGATGCGCGCATCATCGCTGCCACGCATGTCGATCTCGAACGCGCGGTGAGGGAGCGGCGGTTCCGCGAGGACCTGTACTACCGCCTGCGCGTCGTGCCGATCGCCATCCCGCCGCTGCGCGAGCGCCCCGAGGAGGTCGGCCCGCTGGCACGTCACCTGCTGGCGCGCATCACGCAGCGGGCTGGGCGTGCGCTGGTCCTCTCGCCGGACGCGCTCGACGTGATGGTGCGCTATTCGTGGCCAGGCAACGTGCGTCAGCTCGACAACGCGCTCGAGTACGCGGTGGCGCTGTGTCAGGGCCAGACGCTGCAGGTGGACCATCTGCCGCCCGAGATCCGCAGCAGCGCACCGGACGCCGATCCCGTTTCCGGTTCTTCGCCTGCTGCGGCGCCTACCGCCGACGCGGGTCGCGCTGGCGCGCCGGTACGACCTCCTCTGTACCCGCGCCCCTCGGCGCCACCCGACAAGGCCGAGCAGCTTCGCCAGGTGCTGAACGCCCATCAATGGAATCGCCAGGCCGCAGCTGAATCGCTGGGGATCAGCCGTACCACCCTGTGGCGCCGCATGCGTGCGCTGGGGCTCGAGTAGGCGGCGTCGAGAGCCATGCAGCTTCCGGAACCCTCCGGTCGGAGCTTTCTGAAGATCGTCGCCGGCGTCGGCGTCGCGATGCTCGTTATCATCGCGCTTACGGTGCGCGTGATGCTCGAGAGCCCGCGGCAACCGGTCGCTAGCGCCAGCGCCGACGAGGCGCCGAAGCCCCCCGATCAGTGCGTGGTCTGTCACAAGACGCGCGCCGACGACCCGGGCGGCTCCCACGCCGCGGCGCAGATCGGCTGCGCCAGCTGTCATCTCGGCAATGCCAATGCCACGACGAAAGCCGCGGCCCATGTGGGCATGGAGCCGGAGCCCGGTGCGCTGTCCACGGTCGATCGCACCTGCGGCAAGTGCCACACGCGCGAGGCGGCGACCGTGAAGACGTCGCTCATGGCCGCCGGGCGTGGCGTGGTCGCGGTCGATCGCTGGGCCTTCGGCGAGCGGAAGACCCCGAACGGTCTGCAGACGATGGAAGACGTGCTCGCGGTCAAGAATCCCACTCCCGCCGAGAGCCACATCGGGCGGCTGTGCGGCGGATGTCACATCGGCGTGCGCAAGGACAACCGCGACGACGCCGTGCAGGGCATCGGCACCGGCTGCAGCTCCTGCCATGTCGCGACGCACTCGCCCGACAACCCCCACCCGAAAATCCTGAAGAGCGTGCCCGATCGGCAGTGTCTCGGCTGCCACTCGCGCAGCGCGCGCATCAGCCTCTCGTACCAGGGGCTGGCCGAGGTGTCGGGGCCGTACGAAAAGAGCTGCAAGAACCCGACGAAGCTGTTCGACGGACGCAGCGGCTGTCGGCTCGACGAGGACGTGCACCACGCCGCGGGTATCGGCTGTACCGACTGCCACCTGCACAGCGAGCTGATGGGCGACGGCGTCGTGCGCAAGCACGAGGCCGAGCAGGTCGAAATCAGCTGCCAGACGTGCCACGGCCCGGAAAAGGACGCGCGCTGGAGCGACGTGAAGGACCAGATCTCGAAGGACCTGCTCCGCATCCACAAGCAGAAGCGCGCGCCCGACGAGAAGGTGCGGCTTGGCCAGCGCGGCACTCCGGTGTGGAACCTGCGTCCCGGTGGCAAGGGCTGGCAGCTGTTTCCCAAGTCCGGTGGTCGGTCCTGGGCAGTCAAGCAGACGCCGCACGACCAGAACCACGAACTCCCCGGCCACAAGCGGCTAACGTGCACGTCGTGCCACGCGGCTTGGATGCCGAGCTGCCCGACCTGCCACACCCGCTACGATCCCAATGGAAAGCAGTGGGACTTCGCTCGCGCCGAGGTCGCACCCGGCAAGTGGATCGAGGAAAACCAGGGTATGGGCTACGGCGTGCCGGGTCTGGCGGTGCGCGCCGACGGCCGCATCGCGCCTGCCGCGCCGGGTATGATTGCCGAGCTCGATGCTCGCGCCGCGGGGGGGCAGCTGCGCGATGTGCGGCTCGTGTCGAGCTACGACCCGCACACGACCGGCAAGAAGGCGCGCGACTGCGCGTCGTGCCACGCCTCGACGCGCGCGCTCGGGTTGGGGACAGGCGAGCTCGAGCTGGGCGCTGCCGGCCCGCGCTTCCGGCCCGCGCATCCCGATCCCCGCGATCCGCGTCTGGCCGCCGATGGCTGGACGCGACTGTTCCCCGACCAGCCGGCGAGCGGCACGCGCGTCGGTCTGCGCGGGCTGGACGCGGGCGAGCAGCGCCGCGTGCTGCGGGTCGGTGCCTGCCTGCCCTGCCACGCCAAGGCCAACGACCCGATCTGGCGGGATTTTCCAGGCTCGATCGCCCGGCTCGCGAAAGGCGGAACCTCCTGTTCTGGCCACGCCTGGCCCTGGCTGAAACGTAACGTTCCACATTAGGGACGTTATGTTCCAGTTTATGAAACAAACCATTTCAAAACTGAAGCATGACGTTGCGTGATCGGGGCATGTTCTCGGAGCAGCGCGTCAAGTTGCTGATATTATTACTTTTTTAGAGATGGATCGAGCCTTGCTGAGTCTCGGGCCGTAGGCGCAGCCCGACGAGGGCGCGCCGCCTGGAGACCGAGATGAGACTCAACCGGCGCACCTTCATCAAGATCGGCGGCGTCGCTGCGGGTGCGGCCGCGGTCGGCATTCCGCTGGCCGCCCAGCATGGCAATCACCGGGGCGAGCTGGCGCTCGACCCCGGCACCGACGGCGACGAGATCGTCCCGACCTTCTGCGAGATGTGTTTCTGGAAGTGCGGCGTGCTCGCTCACGTGCGCCAAGGACGCGTCACCAAGATCGTCGGCAACCCCGAGCACCCGCTGTCGCGCGGGCACCTGTGTCCTCGCGGCACGGGCGGGACCGGTCTGCTCTACGACCCCGACCGGTTGAAGAAGCCGCTCATCCGACGCGACAAGCGCGGCACGCAGGTGTTCGAGGAGGTCAGCTGGGACACTGCGCTGGATCACGTCGCGGAGCAGCTAACCCGCATCAAGAACAAGTACGGCCCCGAGGCGCTGGCCGTCTTCACACACGGCTTTGGCGGTTCGTGGTTCAACAAGCTGGCTGCCGCGTACGGCACACGCAACACCGGCGCGCCGGGCTACGCGCAGTGCCGCGGCTCGCGCGACGTGGCGTGGGAGCTCACCTACGGCTGCCCGGTCGGTTCTCCCGAGGCCACCGACATCGAGAACGCGCGCGTGCTCACGCTCATCGGCAGCCACCTGGGCGAGAACATGCACAACACGCAGGTGCAGGAGCTCGCGCGCGCTATCGACAAGGGCGGTGAGCTGGTCGTCGTCGATCCGCGCTTCAGCGTGGCGGCGGGCAAGGCCCGCTACTGGCTGCCGATCAAGCCAGGTACCGACATCGCACTGCTGCTCGCGTGGATGCACGTGATCGTGGGCGAGAAGCTGTACGACCGCGACTACATCGACAAGTACGCCGTCGGCTTCGACAAGCTCGCCGAGCACCTCCTGGACAAGACGCCCGAGTGGGCGTCGGTCGAGACGGGCATCGAGGCGGCAACGATTGTCGAGACGGCGCGCTTCATCGCCGGCGGGCGCCCCCGGTCGCTGGTCCACCCGGGGCGGCGCGCCGCCTGGTACGGCAACGACACGCAGCGTGGTCGGGCCATCGCGATCCTCGATGCGCTGCTCGGAGCGTGGGGACGCAAGGGTGGCTTCTACCTGCCGGCGGCGATGGACGTGCCGGCCTACCCCGGTATCCCGAAGCCGACGTACAAGCCGAAGGACCCGGTCGACATGCCGCTCGGCACGGTGTTTCCGTTTGCCGACGAGGGGCTCGCCCACGGTTTGCGCGATGCGAGCATTCCGGGCGCGAAGGTCGCCTATCCGCTCAAGGCCTGGTTCGTCTACGGCACCAACCTGCCGATGGCGCTGCCCGAGCCGAAGAAGACGATCGAGGCGCTGAAGGCACTCGATTTCGTGGTGTCCGTGGACTTGCTGCCGACGGAGATCACCGGCTGGGCCGACGTGGTGCTACCCGAAGCGACCTACCTCGAGCGCTTCGACGACCTGCACGTGGCGCCTTTCAAGCCGAGCTACGCGGCGCTCCGGCAGCCGGTAGTGCAGCCGCTGTACGAATCGAAGCCAGGCTGGTGGATCGCCAAGGAGCTCGCCAAGCGTCTCGGTCTGGGCGACTACTTCCCGTTCGAGCACGTCGAGGACTACCTGGAAAAGCGCCTGTCGCTGATGGGCTCGTCACTCGACGACATCCGGATGAAGGGCGTGCTCACGGCGCCGAAGCAGCCCATCTTCATCGAGGACGGCGTGGTGCCGGACATCGCGACGCCGTCGAAGAAGATCGAGCTGTACTCGCAGCAGCTCGCCGACGCCGGGCTCGACCCGCTGCCGAACTACACGCGGCCCGACGCGGGGCCGCCCGGGAGCTTCAGGCTTCTGACCGGGCGCACCCCGACGCAGACCTTCAGCCGCACCACGAACAACCGCTTCCTGGCGCGCGTGTACGACACCAATGACGTGTGGGTGAACGCAGGTCGCGCGCGCGAGCTCGGTTTCGAAAACGGCGACATGGTCGTGCTCGTGAACCAGGATGGCGAGCGGACCGCGCCGTTGCCACTTCGGGCGACCGAGCGCATCCGCCCCGACTGCGTGTTCATGGTGCACGGCTACGGCCACACCTCGAAGGGGCTGAAGTTCGCGCGCGGGCGCGGTGCCTGTGACACCGACGTGTGCACGCGCGCCAAGGTCGACCCGGTGATGGGAGGGACTGCCATCAACGTGAACTTCGTCCGGATTGAAAGGGCATCGGCATGACCAAGCGCTACGCGATGGTGGTCGACACCAGGAAGTGCGTGGGGTGCAAGGCCTGTGCGCTCGCTTGCGCAGCCGAGAACAACGTGCCGCAGGGTTTCACGAGGAGCTGGGTCGTCGAAGAGACCCACGGCGTGTTTCCCGAGTTGAGGCAGCAGTTCCTCTCGGAGCGCTGCAACCAGTGCAGCGAGGCAGCCTGCGTGCAGGTCTGCCCGACCGGTGCAAGCCACTTCGCCGAGGGTGGCGTGGTGCTCGTCGACCACAACAAGTGCACCGGTTGCAAGGCGTGCATCGCTTCCTGCCCGTACGACGCGCGCTACGTGCACCCGGCCGGCTACGTCGACAAGTGCACGTTCTGTCTGCACCGCGTGCAGCGCGGGCAGGAGCCGGCTTGCGTCGAGGTGTGCCCGACGCGGAGCCTGCACTTCGGCGACAGGAACGATCCCGAGAGCGAGGTTTCGGTGCTCCTGCGTGCACGCAAGTGGAAGGTGCTGCACCCCGAGGCAGGCACCGAGCCGAACGTCTTCTACCTCGAGTGAGAGATTTTCGATGAACCCCGTCTACACCGAAGTCCTGAGTACCCGTCACAACCACCTGGTCGACCCCGGGTTGCACATCTGGGGCTGGGAAATCCCGGTCTATCTGTTCCTCGGCGGCGTCGTCGCCGGCGTGATGGTGCTGCTTGCGCTGCTCGAGCTCCGGCGCAATCGGCGCCCCGTGTCGACCGCGGCGCAGTGGATGCCCTTCGTGGCGATCGTGCTGCTTTCGCTGGGTATGGGCGCGCTGTTCCTCGACCTCGACTTCAAGGCGCACGTCTATCGCTTCTACGCCGCCTTCGAGCCGACCTCGCCGATGAGCTGGGGCGCGTGGATCCTGATCGCTGTCTACCCCGTGCTCGTGCTGCTCGGGTTGGGCGCGCTGGACGGCCCGACGCGGCAGCGGCTCGGCAAGTGGCGTTGGCTCAAGCCCTTCTCGCGCCCGCTGGGCTGGGCGTTCCGCCTGGCCGACGGCACGCGGGGCGGCATCATCTGGGCATCGCTCGCGCTCGGCGTCGGGCTGGGCGCGTACACCGGGCTTCTGCTTGGCACGATGGTGGCGCGCCTGGGCTGGAACAGCGGCGTATTCGGACCGCTGTTCCTCACCTCGGGCGTGTCGACCGGCGCGGCGCTGATGATGCTGTTCCACCTGGAAGATGAAGAGGAGCGTCTGATGCTGCGCTGGGACACCGTGGCCATCGCGATCGAGCTCTTCCTCATCGCGGCGCTCCTGGTGTCGTTCTCCACCGGCGGCGAGACCGGGGAGATCGCCGCGCACAATCTGATGGGCGGGGCGTTCACGCCCTGGTTCTGGTCGCTGGTGGTGATGGGCGGGCTGGTGGTGCCCCTGGCGATGAACCTGCTGGAAGTGCGCGGACGCGCACGGGCGAGCGTGGTTGCTCCCATCCTGGTTCTGGTTGGCGGCCTGGCGCTGCGCGCCGTGCTGGTCGCCTCCGGACAGGCCACTGCGTTCAGCATGCTCGGCGGCTGAAAGGAAGCCCCATGGAAGACACTGCAAAGCCCCTGCAGAAACCGGAAGCGGACGATACCTCGCGCGCGGACTGGAATCCGTATCTCGCCGGCATCGCGCTCGGGTTGGTCCTGCTCGCCTCGTATGTGCTGATGGGCTTCGGGCTCGGTGCTTCGTCGGCGGCGGCGCGGCTGGGCTACGCGGCGACTCACGTCGTCGCGCCGGCCGCGGTCGACCACAACGCCTACATGGCGCCGTACGTCGCCGGCAACCCGTTCGAGGACTGGATGGTATTCGAGGTCATCGGCGTGCTGCTCGGCGGCATCCTGGCGGCCTACGCGGGAGGGCGGCTGATGCGGCGGCCGACACTGCTCAAGGGACCGCGCGCCAGCGTGGGGTATCGCATCGCGTTCGCCCTGGGTGGCGGCGTGCTGATGGGCTTCGCTGCCCGGCTCGCGCGCGGCTGCACCTCGGGCCAGGCGCTCACGGGTGGCGCGGTGCTGTCGGTCGGCTCATGGGTGTTCATGTTCGCCGTGTTCGCCGGCGGCTACATGCTGGCGCCCTTCATCAGGAGGATGTGGCGATGATGTCCGGTGTCTTGGCGGCGAGCGCTCCCTTCTACCAGCTCGATGCCTTCGGCTACCCCGTGGCGATGGCGCTGGCCACGCTGCTCGGCATCGGCTTCGGCTACACGCTCGAGCGCTCTGGCTTCGGCCGCGCGCCGGTGTTGGCCGCGGAGTTCTACGGTCGCGACATGCGCGTCCTGAAAGTGATGTTCACGGCTATCGCGACGACGGCAGTGGGCCTGGCGCTGCTCGGCGGTATCGGCTGGGTCGACCTTGCGGCGCTGAAGATCCCGGAGACCTGGCTCTGGCCGCAGCTGGTCGGCGGTTTGCTGCTCGGCATGGGCTTCATCATGGCGGGCTATTGCCCGGGCACGTCCGTGGTTGCCGCCGGGTCCGGCTACAGTGATGGCCTGCTCACGCTCGTAGGCGTGGTCGTGGGGTCGATCGTGTTCGGCTTCGCGTATCCCTCGCTCGCGCATTTCTACGAGTCGAGCGCGATGGGCGTGGCCACGCTGCCGAAGCTCACCGGCTTGCCGTGGGCGGTGCTGGCCGCGCTGATCGTGGTTGTTGCCGTGGGCTCGTTCTTGCTGGCGGAGAAGGTCGAGCGCGTCTTCGCGAAGAAGGACGCAGCCGAGCCGCCTCCCGGCAACGTTCCGACGCGCAACCGCGTGTTCGGCGGGCTGGCCGTTGCTGCGGGGCTTTCGCTGGTTACGCTGCTTCTGCCGGCGAAGAAGCTCCCGGTCGCGGCAGAGCCCCGCACGACGCCGATCACGGCGACCGAGCTGGCCAGAGAGATCGCCGCCGACCGCGCGTCGCTGTATGTCGTCGACGCGCGCAGCCCGAAGGACTGCGCAGCGGCGCGCATTCCGGGTGCGATGTGCCTGACCGACAAGGACCCGGAAGGGAAATTCATCGGCAAGCTGCCGAACACGCGCCCGCTCGTCGTCTACGCTGCGGCCGGCGCTGCGAAGTTGCCGGAGGGTGCACGCGGCTACCAGGGCCGGGTGCGCGTGCTGGCGGGTGGCTTTGCGGCATGGAAGGCCTCGGTGCTCGAAAAGCCCGCGCCGCCGCACAAGCCGACCGCGGCTGCAGTCAGAGCGTACCGCGAGCGCGCGGCGCTGCATGCACACTTCACCGGCACCACTGCGCCCGCCGCGGCGGCGGTGACGGCGCGGCCCATAGCCGTCAAGCGCGCCGTGAAGAAGGGCGGCGGCTGCTGAAGGACGACAAGCTCGCGCTGTGATGTGGCCCGTCGGGCCCGCGGCGGCAATCCGGTCGCCGCGGGCCCTCCTTCCTCGTTCGCTCAGGGCACCTTGCAGCCGAAGAGGACGTCATCACGCGGAGGCTCACGGCGGTGAGCATCAGCAAGGCGTGTGCCGGCGGGGAAACCCGCGGCGATCGCCTCGGAGCGGGCTGCGCCGGGATCCGTCGGATCATGCCCGAAGCAGCCCTTCTGGAACCAGGAGGCCGCGTGATGCTGCAAGCCGACAGACTGCCGGTAAGCCGTGTGCGGGAAATCCGCACGCACGGTTTGAAAGGGGGTCCTGCCCCTTCGCCGGTGAAACTTGTTTTCGACTGGTGAAAGGGCAGGATCTACCAATGCCCACTCTCGAAGAAGCCCGCATCGCGCTGACCGGCGCAACCGATGGTATCGGGCTCGAGACGGTGCAGCTTCTGGCGCGCGAGGGCACGCGACTGGTGTTGCACGGACGGCGACCCGAGCGGCTGGCCGAAGTCGCGGACAGCGTGCACGCCGAGAGGACGGTGCTGGCCGATCTGTCATCGCTCGCCGAGGTGCGCACTCTGGTCGATCGCCTGCTGGACGGCGAGCGGCTGGACGTGCTGGTCAACAACGCCGGGGCAGGGCCGGGGCAGGGCGACCAGCGCGAGCTCGGCGCCGATGGCTACGAGCGCATCCTGCAGGTGAACTTCCTGGCGCCGTTCGCGCTGACGGAGTGGCTGGTTGCAGCCGGCGGCTGTCCTGCCGCGGTGGTCAACGTCGCATCCATCGGCCAGGAAGACGTCGACCTCGACGACCTGATGCTCGAGCGCCGCTACGGCGGCTGGCTCGCCTACCGGCGGAGCAAGCTCGCGCTCATCGCCTGGTCGTTCGATCTGGCCGAGCGGCATCCCGACCTCCATGTCCTGTCGCTCCACCCGGGCACACTGCTCGACACCAAGATGGTGCGAGAATCGGACATGCCCGCGCGCGGCAAGCCCCGGACCGGCGCCCGCGCGATCCGTCACGTCATCCTCGAAGCGCTCGCCGGAAAGAGCGGCGCCTACTACGACGTGGAACAGCCGTCGCGCGCCCGGTCGCAGGCCTACGACCGCGAGTTCCAGAGAGCGCTGCGCCAGCGGGCGATCGAGCTCGTCGAGCCGTTCGCACGCGGACTCGTGATTCCCCCATGAGCGAACCGCCCGAGATCGGCCGGGCCTACACCGAGGTCGCGGAGCTGGGCGCGGTCACGCTGGCGCGCCGGGCGGAAATGCTGAGCCTGTTCAGCGGCGACGAGCGCGTGCACCTCGACCTGGAAGGGCGGCTGCACCGCGCCTGGCTCGGCGGAGACTCGTTCCAGCGCGGCATCGACGGGCGCGTGCGCCGCGTGCACATCGAGCGCGGGCCGGGCGCGCCGCGCTGGCTCGACATCGACGTGCTCGACCCGGGCGAGGCCGAGCCCGTTCTCGAGCGGGTGATCGACCAGGTGCGCCAGGCCGCCGCGCTCGCTGCCGGCCGCGAGCTGTCGGCGGAGATCGCGGAGCCGCTCGAGCGTGCCCAGGCGTGGGATCTGTCGCGCTATGCCGAGGAGCTCGCGCACTTCCGTCGCGTGTACCGGCCCATCCCGATCCTTCCACCCGATCAGAACCGCGCGCTGGTCGTGCAGATCACCGAGGGCTGCTCGTTCAATCGCTGCACCTTCTGTCACCTGTATCACGACGTGCGTTTCCGTCTGCGCCCGCCGGAAGAGCTGCGCGAGCACGTGCGCGCCGTGCGCGAGCTGTTCGGTCGCGCGCTGTCGCTCCGCCGCGGCGTGTTCCTGGGGCAGGCCAACGCGCTGGTCGTCGACCAGAAGAAGCTCGTCGCGCTCATCGAGCTTGTCCGCGACGAGCTGGGCGCGCAGCCGCTGGGCGCGTTCATCGACTCGTTCACCCGCCCCAAGACGCCGGACGAGCTCGAGGAGCTCAGCGCGCTCGGGCTCGACAGCGTCGCGCTCGGGCTGGAGAGCGGCAGCGCCGAGGTGCTCTCGGGGCTCGGCAAGCCGGTCGAGGTCGACGCCGCGGTCGAGCTCATCCACGGCGTCGGAAAGGCCGGCATCCGTCGCGGCGTGATCGTGCTGGTCGGCGCGGGCGGCCGGCGCTTCGCAAGCCAGCATGTCGATGACACGGTCCGGGCCATCACCGCGATGCAGCTCGGTCCGCGCGACCGTGTGTACCTGTCGCCGCTGCACGTCATCGAAGGCTCCGTCTACGAGCAGCGCATGCGAAAGGACGCGCTCGAGCCGCTCGACCGCGCCGCGCTCGACGAGCAGGCGAGCGAGCTCCGCCAGCGGCTGCGCAGCGCTGGTGTCGGCGCGTCGATCGCGCGATACGACATCCGCCGCTTCATCTATTGATGCCCACGATCGCCGCACGTCGGAGCCCGTAGTCGGGACGAGACGCGCCACCGCGCTCTTGATTGCCATCAAGCGCGTGTCCTGTACGATGCGCGCGGAGGGCACACATGAAGACACGCGCCGCAGTAGCGTACGAGGTCGGCAAGCCGCTGGTTATCGAACAAGTCGAGCTGGAAGGGCCCCGCGCGGGCGAAGTCCTGGTGGAGATGAAAGCCACCGGCGTCTGCCACACCGACGAGTTCACGCGCTCCGGCGCGGATCCGGAAGGGCTGTTTCCGGTGATCTTCGGCCACGAAGGCGCGGGCGTGGTGCTGGAAGTGGGCGCAGGCGTGACCAGCGTGAAGCCCGGCGACCACGTGATTCCGCTCTACACGCCGGAGTGTCGCAACTGCAAGTCGTGCCTCAGCCGCAAGACCAACCTGTGTACGGCGATCCGCGCTACGCAGGGCAAGGGCGTGATGCCGGATGGCACCAGTCGCTTCTCGATCGGAAAGACGAAGCTCCACCACTACATGGGCTGCTCGACTTTCGCGAACCACACGGTGCTGCCGGAGATCGCGGTGGCGAAGGTGCGACAGGACGCTCCCTTCGACAAGATCTGCTACATCGGCTGCGGCGTCACGACGGGGATCGGCGCGGTGATCTGGACCGCGAAGGTGGAGCCGGGTGCGAATGTGGTCGTTTTCGGTCTGGGCGGGATCGGGCTCAACGTGGTGCAGGGTGCGCGTATGGCCGGCGCCAACCGCATCATCGGCGTCGACATCAATCCCGCGCGCGAAGCGCTCGCGCGCAAGTTCGGGCTGACCGACTTCGTCGATCCCGGCAAGCTCGACGGCGATCTCGTGCCGCACCTGGTGGAGCTCACCGGGGGCGGAGCCGACTACAGCTTCGAGTGCGTGGGCAACGTCCAGCTCATGCGCCAGGCGCTGGAATGCTGCCACCGCGGCTGGGGCGTGAGCGTCATCATCGGCGTGGCCGGCGCGGGGCAGGAAATCGCCACGCGGCCGTTCCAGCTGGTGACCGGGCGCGTGTGGAAGGGCACGGCCTTCGGCGGCGCGCGCGGCCGGACGGATGTCCCGCGCATCGTCGACTGGTACATGGACGGCCGGATCGACATCGACAACCTGATCACCCACAAGCTGCCGCTCGAACGCATCAACGAAGCCTTCGACCTGATGCACAAGGGCGAGTCGATCCGCACCGTCGTGGAGTTCTGACCTCGCGCCGCCTTTCGCGGCCGCGATGTTGGGCGGCCTACTTGTCGCTGCCCGGCGCGTCCGCGCAGCAGCGGAAGCCCTGGTCGTAGCGGACGTAGAGCCGACCGTGGCCGCGCGTGGCGGGGCGGCAGCGCTGGCGGACGTAGCCCCAGTGGCCGCCTTTCAGCACCATCTTGTGGCCGTACCTGCGCATTCGCTTCGTCCACTCGTCGACGTTGCCGGTCATGTCGTAGACGCCGAACGGGCTCTTGCAGCGCGGCGACGCGCCGGAGCGCAGGCCGCGCCAGGCCAGGTCGATGCCTTTCGCGGTGCGGGCGAGGGTGCGCGGGCGCAGAGTGTCCTTGTCCGGACGCGGGCCGAACACGTCGATGCGGCAGGCGGACTTGTCGCGGTCGTAGCCGTACGGGTAGGGGACGCCCTCCTCGCCCTCGCAGGCGAAGGTCCACTCGTTCTCGGTGCACAGCCGCTTGCCGACCTTCTTGCAGTACTGCTTCGCCTCGGAAAAGGTGACGACCACGACGGGGAACTGGCCGTACACGTCGGGGAACTCGTAGCGGTCGATGCAGAAGTCCATCGGTTCGCGCCGGAGCGACTTCTGGATTGCGAGCCAGCGCTTCCGGTCGAAGCTGACGCACTGGCCGCCGAGGTCGTGGGCCTTGGTGCGCCAGTGGCTGCAGGCGCGGTCCTGCGCGATCTCTACGTTCTCGTTGTCGTCGCGGCCGTTCGCGTCGACCAGAAAGCCGCCGTGGACGCGCACCATGCCCGCCGGGCAGCCCTGCGTATCGAGCGGCGGGGCCGGCGGCAGCGCAGGTTGTCCGGCGGCGACTCCCTGCCAGTTGAGCTTCTCGACCTGTCGCCAGGCCAGGTGCCGCTCCTTGTAGGTATGCGTGATGCTGAAGCCGAGGCGCGCCAGCACCGGCAGCGCGGCGGCGGGGGCCGACGCATCCGCAGGCGCCGCGGAGCCCGATGCGGACGCTTCCGGGCGCGTCGCGCGTGCGGCACGGGCCGACCCGCGAGCGACAGTGTGCCGTGGCGAAGCTGTGGCGTGCTGGGCAGCAGGCGCGTCACGCGCGCTGTGCGTCGATCGGCAACCGACGCACAGCGCCGCGCCGGCCGCCAGCGCCGCCACCTTCCGAGCCGTCGCCACGATCGCGAAAACGCCCCGGAAGCGCAGAGGATTCCGTGCAGCGTCCACTGTCGGGGAAACAGTAGCGTTCGCGGTCGGGCCCGCGAACGACACGCGGCTGGGTGTTCGCGACATTCGATCCATTTCCGTGGCAAGTCGTGCGACATTGGAGAGCATGAGAGGCGTCCGGGGCGCGACGGCTCTGGTGCTCCTGTGCACCGGCCCCACGGAAGCGGCCGCGGCTGGGTGGCGGCCGCCGCCGGCGGAGCGCGCTGTCGCCACCGCGTCGCATCGCGCAGATAGCGGACATCACAGCTTTGCCGCGCCGGCACGCGCGTTGCGCAGCGGCGCGCCGTGTCCGCCGCATCCGCCGCACGGGTCGCGCCCGCGAGGCCCACGTACTCGCCCCGCTGTCCGGAAGCGACCGCGCTGTACCGCGTGGTGCAGGACAACCTCCGCACGCTCGACGCCGCCATCGAGCAGGGCTTCGCCCGGCCGCTGCCCGGCTTCGTCCGCGGCGAGCTCGAGCGCTTCGTCGACTGCGGCGTGCTGGCGCGCGGCTTCGCCGTGCTCGCCTGTCCCGACTGCGGCGAGCGACTCGTCGTCGCTTTCTCGTGCGGAGGCCGCGGGTTCTGTCCGTCGTGTCTCGGCCGGCGCATGGCCTCCACCGCCGCCGATCTCGTCGAGCACGTCCTGCCGCTGCGCGTGCCCCTGCGGCAGTGGGTGCTCACGCTGCCCTTCGAGCTACGCGCGCGGCTCGCCTACCATGGCGAGCTCTGCGGCGCGGTGTGCCGCGCGTTCGTCGACTCGCTGCTCCATTGGTACGGACGTCGCTCGCGGGAGCGCGGAATCGACGGCGCCAAGGGCGGCGCCGTCACCGCCGTGCAGCGTGTCTCGAGCGATCTGCGCCTCAATCCGCACTTCCATACGCTCGCGCTGGATGGTGTGTTCGCCGAGGTCGAGGAGGACGGCGAGCTGGCGTTCCACGCGCTGCCCTGCCTCACCAACGACGACGTCGCGGACGTGTTGCAGATCGCGCGCACGCGCATCCTCGGGCTGCTGCGCCGCAAGGGCGTGATCGCGGGCGACGACGAGAGCGGCGCCAGCGTCGTCACCGCCGACGCCTCGTTGGCCGACGGCGAGCCGGTGCTGGCGGAGCTGGCCATCGCCTCCACGCTCGGCACGTTGCCGGCAGGACCCGCACTGCGCCGCCGCGAGCCGATCCGGCTGCGCGACGACCACGGCCTCGAAGTGACGAAGGGCCTGTGCGCCGCCGACCGCGGCTTCTCGCTGCATGCCGCAACGACGGCGAGCGCCAGCGACGCCGCCGGACGCGAGGCGCTCTGCCGCTACATCCTCCGCCCGCCGGTCGCAGCCGAGCGCGTCGAGCTCGTCGGCGACGACCTCGTTCGCCTGGTGCTGAAGCGGCCGTTCAGCGACGGTACGTTCGCTATCGATCTCGATCCGCTCTCGCTGCTCTGCCGGCTCGCCACCGCCGTGCCGCCCCCGCGCTTCAACACCGTGCGCTACGCCGGTGTGCTCGCGGCGGCGGCAAAGTGGCGAGCGCGCGTCGTGCCGCCGCTGCCGGCACAGCCAGACAACAAGGGTGATGACGCCTGCCCGACGTGCACCGGCAAGAAGGACAGGCCGCCCACGCATCGCTCGGGCTATCGCCCCTGGGCGGAGCTCTTGAAGCGCTCCTTCCGCATCGACGTCGAGCTCTGCGCCAAGTGCGGCGGCAGGCTGAAGATGCGCGCCCTCGTCATCACGGTCGCGTCCATCCGCCGCTACCTCCGCTGGCTCGGCGACCCGACCGAGCCCCCCGTGCTCGCGCCCGCCCGCGACCCGCCGTTCTTCAAGAGCGTTGCCATCCGCAGAAGGCTCGGCGAGCCCGTGCAGGCGGAGCTGTTCGACGCGCATTGAGCGGCGCTGTCGCGACAGCATAGGTGTGCGCCGACGACGCCACGAGACGCTACCGGGCGCCGCCGCAGCACGAAACCCTTGCTCCGGGAGCCCGCCCCGCATCGCCCCCCAACAGCCCAGCAGCCTCCCGACCGGGATCCCGCGCCCCCCCGGCGACGCGAGGGCGTTCATCTCAGCTACGCGCCGCGCGGTCGGAGTAGACCGTCACCTTGCGGATCGTGGACGAGACCGCGACCGCGTTGGGGTCGTCGGCGACGGACACCGGACCTGCGCGGGCAGCGGACAGATCGACCGCATGCGGAGCCGCAGCTTGCTGGCTCGGCGACGCGGCGGGCTTCGGGCTCGCCCCCGTCCGGGCGCAGCCCACCGTTGCCAGAAGCCACACTCCAAGACACATCCGGGCCATCTGCCCGATGCTTCGCGTCGTCGACATTCTCGTTCCCCGAAGTTGTGCGGAGCTGTCCGTTGCCCAGCAGAGCGAGCCCGACCGCGTTCGTGCGCGGTTCTGCCTGCCTATACGTACGGCCGCGCGCTCCGGTCTGGAGAAAATCAAGATTGTCCGCGACCTCCGCCGAAGGACATCCCGGGTATCCCGAGTGCGGTTCCGGCCGGCAGCTGCTATGCGAACGCTCCATGCTCGCTCTGCAGGCGCTCCGTCCCGAGGCTCTGGCCGCGGCCGTTCCCGTGATGAGCGCGGCGGAGTCGCGGCGGATTGTGTCGGCGGTGCACCATACCGGCGAGCTGCCGGACTACGTCGCGCATGTGCGCCGCGTCGCGCTCGACGCGGCACGAGCGGCCGGTCGCGTTCCGGAGCTGAAGCTGGTCGGGCGGCAGGCGAGCGCGCTCGACGGGTTCGTCAAATTCGCCTTCGAAGCCACCGACGGCCTGTGCTTCGAGACGGTGCGCATCCCGCTGGAGCACCCCGACCGCTACTCGGCGTGCGTCAGCTCGCAGGTCGGCTGTGCCCTCGGCTGTGCCTTCTGCGCCACCGGGCGACTCGGTCTCGCACGCAATCTCGAGACGTGGGAAATCGTCGAGCAGGTCCGGCATGTCCAGCGCGAGCTCGCGCCGGAGTGGAAGCGGTCGAATGGCGCCGCTCCGCGCGTGCACGGCGTGGTGTTCCAGGGCATGGGCGAACCGCTGGCCAACGCCGATCGCGTGCTCGAGGCGATCGGCGTCCTGACCGACCCGAGCGCCTTCGCCATCGATGCGCGCGCCATCACGGTGTGCACGGCAGGACTGCCCGAGGGGATCCGGCGTCTCGCCCGCCAGGCGCCGCGCGTGCGGCTCGCGATCTCGATGGGCAGCGCCCTGTCTTCGACGCGCCGGCAGCTGATGCCGATCACCGCTGCGCATCCACTCGACGCTGTGCTCGATGCCGGCCTGGAGCACGCCCGGCTGACCGGGCTCGCTCCGCTGTGGGCGGTCACTTTGCTTTCCGGCGTGAACGACTCGGCGGAACACGCGCAGGCGCTGGCCCAGCGCGTGCTCGATTTCCGCAAGGAGACGTTACTCCGCCCGCGCATCAGCGTCATCCCCTACAACGCCACTGCCGTTGGCGACGACGATCCGTTCCGCCCCAGCCCGCGCGAGCGCGAGCAGGCATTCTGCGCGCTTTTGCACCAAGCCGGCATTCCCACGCAGCGGCGCTACAGCGGCGGCAGCGACGTCGCCGCGGCGTGCGGCCAGCTCGTCGCAGGCCGCACGCCGGGCAAGCGACGACCGGATAATTGACCGTGGTCACCCCCGAGCATCCACCAGATTTCCAACTGGAGACGGAGCCGCGTTGACCTCATGGATGGTAGACTCGTGATGACATGCGTGGGGTCCATGCGCTCGTGGTGTTCCTGGGTCTCGGCGGCTCACTGCTTGTCGCGGACTGCGGCGGCAAGACCATGTCGGGATTTGCCCAGGCCGATGCGGGTCCGGACGTTTCGACGGGAGCGACGACTGGCGCAGGCGCAGGCGGCGTAGTCCAGACAGGTTCGGGCGGCACCGCAGCGGCCGGCACGGGCGGCAGCACCGGCGCCGCGGCTTCCGGTGGCGCGGCCCCGGGTCCTGGTATTCGACCAGACCGACTTCAGGATTGGCTACGACAACAAGACCGCCGGGTTTTCCGTTCGCCGTCTGCGGGAGCTGTCACGGGCCCGATGGATCGATTGATTGCAGGGTTCAAGGCACTGGGCAAACCGTGCTTCTGGTTGAGGGGCTACTACATTCCAACTGTTGCCGTCGACTCGACCACGGCAGGCAGCGGTGCATCGGTCATGCATGTCCACTCGGGCCATGGTTTCGGGTTCTTCGGGGGTTTTGGTTTCAGTGCCGACTTCGGACCACACCACAACAAGAAGACAGCGTCGCGCTGACCGGGGTGCGCGTTGCGGCTGTCGAAGCGCGGCGCGCTCGGTTCAGCGGGCGCGACGCTTTCGACACGGGAGTATCCGCTTGTCTTCAAGCGACGCCGTCGATAACGTGCATCATGAGTGTCCAGGCCCTGCAGTGCAGATCTCCGCGTTACGCGGGCGCTCATCGAGCGACTGAACACTTTCGACCTGGCTGTACCCGGAGCGGCGCTGGAAGCGCTGATGCCCGAGCTGCAGGAGGCGCTGGCAACTGATTGCGTGGCGGCCTGGTCGCCAGGCATTTCGGACACGGGCTACCAGCTGGAACGGGCGGTCGTCGCTGGCCGGCCGTCAGGCGCCGGCGGGGCCGGCGGCAGCGCAGGTTGTCCGGCGGCGACTCCCTGCCAGTTGAGCTTCTCGACCTGACGCCAGGCCAGGTGCCGCTCCTTGTAGGTATGCGTGATGCTGAAGCCGAGGCGCGCCAGCACCGGCAGCGCGGCGGCGGGGGCCGACGCATCCGCAGGCGCCGCGGAGCCCGATGCGGACGCTTCCGGGCGCGTCGCGCGTGCGGCACGGGCCGACCCGCGAGCGACAGTGTGCCGTGGCGAAGCTGTGGCGTGCCGGGCAGCGGGCGCGTCACGCGCGCTGTGCGTCGATCGGCAGCCGACGCACAGCGCCGCGCCGGCCGCCAGCGCCGCCACCTTCCGAGCCGTCGCCACGATCGCGAAAACGCCCCGGAAGCGCAGAGGATTCCGTGCAGCGTCCACTGTCGGGGAAACAGTAGCGTTCGCGGTCGGGCCCGCGAACGACACGCTGCTGGGTGTTCGCGACATTCGATCCATTTCCATAGCAAGTCGTGCGACATTGGAGAGCATGAGAGGCGTCCGGGGCGCGACGGCTCTGGTGCTCCTGTGCACCGCATTTCCGGCCAGGGCGGAGTCGCCGTGCACGACCCGCACGGCCCGGGATTCCAGCGACATCGTCGTGCCGCAAACGCGTCACATCGATGCCGCCAACGGCCCGGTGGTGCGTGTGGTGCAGGGCGAGACCCTCTGCCTCGAACCCACACTGCACGGGCAGCGGCTCGATCTGCGTATCGTCCACACCTCGGCCGACGCTATTCGCGTGTCGCTCCGCTACCGGAAGGGCCGTTCCGTCCTCGAGCTGACGAACCCGGGACCCTGGCCGCTGTGGCACGAAGCCCGGTTCCAGCCCAACGGCCAGGAGCCGATCCTTCCCGGTAGGACCGCGCACGTCGGTTGGAAGGGTTGGAGCGCGGGCGTGACGCTGTACGGGTTCAGGACCAAGCCGACCCTGCCCGACATGAAGCGCGGCGAAGGGGTGGTGGAGCGCGGTGAAGGGGTGGTGCCGTCCGAGCGCGCGCTCGCCGAGCGCGGTCGCCGACCCTTCTGGTTGAGCCTGTCCGGAATCGTCGCCGTGCATCACCAGCGCCAGTCGGCTCTCGTCAGCGAGTTCCGGAAGAGCGGCTATGCTGCGCCGGCACTCGACCAACCGATGGCGGGGATGCTGGTCGAAGCCGGCTGGGCGCGCTGGCGTTTCGCTTTCGAAGATACTCCGTGGGGATTCGGAAGGTACGAGAAGGCCGGTGGCGGGAAGACCCACGGGTTCCAGTCCTACTTCGTCGCGCTGTACGGCGGATGGGACGTGCTGCAGTACAGGGGGCTCGCCGTGTTTCCCATGCTCGGCATCGCGGGCAGCGGCATCCAGGTCAGCTACGACTCCAGGGATCCTCCCCTGTTGCGCTCCCAGCTGTCGAAGCATCCCAGCTCGTCCACGGTGGAGAGCGGCGCGGGGGCACTGGCCGGGCTGATCGGAATCGAGGAGCGGGTCCCCATCTCGCCCCTGCACCACGCGTACCTGGTGTTGAGCACCCGGATCGGATGGGCCTGGCAGTTTGCTCGTTCGGGCTGGGACTACACCGAGGGCAATGACCCGTCTCCGTCGGGTGGCCCGCCCATCGACACGGGTGGCGCGTTCCTGGGTGGTTCCGTGGGCATTGTTGGATCGAGGCTGTAGGTGCGCGATGGGTAGAGACGGGGTCCAGCTCGCGCGACGGTTGCTCGCCCTGCTGATCGCGCTGCTTCCCGCGGCGTGCTCGCACCCGGAAACTCCGCGCTCGGCGCCATGCTCGGGCGCGGCCGCCTGTCTGCACGTGCTGTGCAATCCCGGCAGCGACGCCCTCGACCTTGCGTACGGAGCCAGCGTGATGGCCAGCGGTGCGCCAGCCGCGCTCACCGGCGCCTGGGCAACGTGCACGCGCCGCGCGCTCCGGACGCAGGCGCATCGCCCCGCTCACTGCGGCATGCCGGGGCAGAGCGAGATCGGGTTTTCGGGCTGGGACCTGTTCGAGATGGGCTACCGGGAAACGACGCTCCGCCGCCTGGTGCACGGCTGTGCGCCGCGCGCCGCGTACCTGGTGGCTGCAGCGTGGGGACTTCCGGACAGTGCGGCGACCGCAGACGTGTTGCGCGAAGGCGCACGGAGCCGCAACCGCTGGGTGTTCCGCATGGCGCGACGCGGCCTCATGGCCCGCGGAGACGCCACGACGCTGTCGGTCACGACGCGGGAGCTCAGGTCAACAGACGCGAAGGTGCAGGCCAAGGCGCTCGACGATCTGGCTGCCGCAGGGCCGGCGGCGCAGCCCGCCGTGCCCGCCATCGTGGCGGCAACGGCACGGCTTCCTGCGAAAACCCGCTGGTCGCTGGTTCCCTTTACGCTCGGACGCATTGGAGGCGCCGCAGCAGGGCGTGCGCTTGCCTCGGAACTGGTTTCGCCTGGCTTCCACACCAGTGTTGTCCTGCACGCCTGCGAGCGAGTCGGGCCGGATGCCGCGGCGGCGGCACCGGAGCTCCGGGCGCTGGCCGAGAGCTACCCGTTTTCCGTAATCCGCGAGCTCGCAGCGCGCGCCTACCAGTCCGTCACCGGCAAGCTGCTCGTGCCGGGACCGGGCCGCTGTCCGCACCTCGTGTTGCAGAGCGGCGCAAGCTTTCGCGTCTACTCCGGAGGTCCGTCGATCCAGCTGCAAGCGCTCGAGACGGACAACCACGCCGTACGGCGCGCGGAGGCGGGCCGCTGCGCGCAGTGGCTCGGCGGCGATCCGGCCTACGTCGGAATGCAGCGCGGCAACACCTGTCTGCTCGGCATCAACCATGGGGAATTCGGCGGCTGGGTGGAAGCGCGCGATCTGCAGAGTGGCGCGCGCCAGCGCATCTTCCGCACCAACCCGCTGAAGTTCCTCGACGCCGGACCGGGCAGGGTCGTCGTTGTCTCCGGCCTCGCCCACATGTTCCTGGAGGCCGGCTGGTTGGATCGGCTGGAGCAACGGCCCGACGGACACTGGGAGTCCGCGCCGATGGCGCTCCTGGATGGGCTTCCCATCGCCTACCGGCGCGACCAGCGGGCGCTGCTGATCCTGACGCGGGGTCGCGAGCCCGGCTGCAAGGACAACGACTACGCTCTGGTTCGCGTCGCGGCCGACGGGCGGATCACGACCTACCCGGGTCCCCCGCCAGATTAGGGGCCACGCCGCCCCGCATGCATCGCGGCGCCCAGCCCGCGGACAAACTGCGCGGACGCGTGCGGATTTCACGCAACCCGGGCGCCAGGGCGGCCGAAGGGACCTCGTTCAAAGCGAGGTAGCCCATGCCCGACAACACACTGAGCTGTTCGCTCTCCAATCCCGACTACCGCCGCCAGCTGGGGGAACAGGAAGCGGCCGACCAGAGCGACCGCACCTGCCACCAGAACCAGTGCGAGGCGCCGCCGGACAAGGCCGCCGTGCCGGCCTGCCGCGACGAGCGGAGCGTCTCGGCCGAGAGCGTCGCTGCGGGCTACAAGCCCACCAAGGCCTCGTCCGAGCTCGCGCACAAGGCAGCGGCCAAGCGGAAGGCCCACAAGGCCCGGGCGCACGCCGCAAAGAAGCCCGCCGCGCGGAAGCCGACCGACACGAATGCCGAGCGCACGATGGCGCGCCGTCCGGGCCCGTATGCCGAGGCCGGCGTCACATCGTCCGGCGACTCGGTCTACGCCGGCGCCGCGGCGGCCAAGGGCAAGGACGGTCAGGGAGCCGCCGAGGTGTTCAGCGTGTCCGGCCAGGTCGGCGCGCAGAGCGAGGTGCAGGCCGGCATGGGGCGCGGCCACCTCGAATTCTGGGGCGGCAGTGTCCAGGGAGACTGGGAGGTCTTTACCGCTCACGCGAACGCAGGCATCCACAACGCGGATGGCAGCACCGGCTTCAACGAGTCGATCGGCGCGGACGCCGTGAAAGGCAGCGTCACGTTCCACGTCGACGGCGCCGAGTTGCACGCCGGACTTGGGGTGGGTGTCGCCATTCCGTCGGTACACGAAGGTGTTCGGGATCCGGACCATGATGGTCGCGAGGACTTGTGCGCCGGCATAGCAGCCGGTCCGCTGGAGGTTTCGGCATGTCTGCCCAACCTGATCCGATGGTAGCCGCCGTCTCCGCGCCCTACCGGCAGCCGGCGCCGATACCGCCCGAGCCGCCGCCGCCCCCGCCAGCGCCGCAGCCGCCGTCACTGGATCATCTGCTCGACGAGCGTCTTGTCATCTGCCCCCGCTGGGCCTGGAAGCTGACCCGCGCCTTCTACTCGCTGGCCGCCATCGGGTTGGTCGCAATGGTCGTCGGAGGATTCGCCGATAGCGCGGAAGCTGGGCTCGGGGCGCTGGCCTTCGCGACTCTGGGTCTGCCTGTTGGCTACTTCAACCTGGGCTGCGTTGCGCGATCGATGGTCGCGGAGCCAGCCGGGCTCCGGGTCGTGTGGGGCAACGGCGAGGCAGGCTTCTATCCGTGGCGGAGCCTGAAACCGTGGACCACCTTCGACGTGATTCGCCGTCGCTGGGCGCTCGACTTCCAGGGTGGCTTTGGCGAGCCGATTATTACCGGGCCTGCTTCCTTCACTCGCCTGTGCCGGGTGGGACGGCTGCTCGCGCAAGCCCACGCGGCGGAGCGCGACGCACGCGAGAAAGGCCAGGCACGCTAGCAGCGACGAGGCCGGGTGCTGCCGTGCGGCGCGAGCGTTGCGGGGGCTCCATCCCGCGTAGTGGCTGCCAGGACCCACCCCCCATTCGCGGAACCCGGCGTGGCTATTCGAACTCGAGTCGCCAGCGGATGTCGGCGCCGAGGTTGCCGAGGGACGAGCTGGAGATGTCGTTGACGTTGTCGTACGAGCCCTCGACGCTGACCTTGGGGCTGAGCCGCCACTCGATGTTGGAGCGGACCTCGCGCGAGTCGGACAGGCCGCTGGTGACGTTGGCGCGAATGCGGTTGGCCAGGCGCTTGCCGATGGTGACGGTCGGCTCGGTGCGGCCGGTGCGCGACGAGTACGCGCTGCCGAAGCGGAATTCGTCGATCACGGGCAGCGCTTCGGTGACGGCTTTGTCGGCACCGGACAGCGTTCCGAGCGCTTCGAGCGCAACGCTCTCGCCGACGCTGGCCGACTGGGCCTGGTCGAGCTCGGCGCGCGTGAGCCCGACGGTGAGCAGCAGGAAGATGTCGTCCTGCGCAAGCTGCGGCTCGCTGGTGAGATCGATGCGCAGTTTGTCCGCGTCGCCGTAGGCGTGCATCTTGATGTGCCACTGGCCGCCGCGCGCGCTGGTCGTGCTTCCCGTCGAGCCCGCGCTGGCCGTCGCGCCGGCGGAAGCGCCGCCGCCCTGGTTGCCGGTGACCGATTCGGAGTAGCGGCGATAGTCGGTCACGGCGGTCACGTCGACCTGGGGCGCGATGCGCGTCAGATCATCGAAGCGCACGAAGCCCTGGCGGATCTCGAACTCGTTGCGGCGCAGGCGGATGCGCCCGCCCGGCTTGAGCCGCAGCGTGCCGCGCATGCCGACGCGCTGGTTCGTTCCCGCCAGCACCAGACCGTCTTTCCCGATGGTCAGCTCGGCGTCGACCAGGTTGTTCTCGATCTTGAGCGGACGCGGAGCGAGCACCGTGATGTCGAAGTCCACCGTGTCGTCCGCCGGGTCGTACGAGTCGAACTTGGTGCGCTTGCCGCGCTGGGCGAGCCGGCTGATGTCGGCGTTCATCGTGATGGGACGCGCGTACTTGAACGACCTGAGCGTGACCTGTCCGGTGACGTGCGGCAGCGAGCGGTGATCCTCGCCGTCGGCGCTGTCGGCCGGCGGTCGCCAGTTCGCGACCAGGTCCGCGTCCGCCACCGCCGAGATGCCGCTTTCGAGCGGCAAGTGGATGCGGCGCGCCGTGATCACGGCGCGCGCCGCGCCGAGCTTGAAGCCACGCAGCGGCGCGCTGCCGCTGAGCTGCAGCTTGCCGTCGCCGATGTGTGCCTGGCCCCGCGTGATGCGCAGCTCGTCGTTGTCGAGTGCAATCGCGAGCTGGATGTCCGAGATCGGGCTCGGCAGTCCGCGCACCGCGACCTCGCCGTTGTCCAGCGAGAAGCCGCCCTTGTAGCGCAGTGCCGACGGCGGACCCGAGACGTGGAGCTTGCCCTGGATCTTGCCGCTGGCGCGATCGGCGTGCGGGATCAGGTCGACGAAGCCGGAAAGATCCATCGGGCGGAGCGCGAGTGTGGCGTCCACGTCGGGGCTCTTGCCGAGTCCGGAGACGCCGCCCTTCAGATCGAACACGCCGTGCTGTCCGCCGGGCGTCTTGACCGCGAGAGCCAGCCCCGGCACCTGCAGGCGTCTTCCGTCGATGTGCAGCGGGCGCGCACCCGGTTCGAGCTGGACCTTGAACCCGCCGCGCGACAGCGACATCGAGCTCAAGGTGGCGGTGGCGCGCGTATCGGCAGCGTGCTCGAGCGGCATGTCGTCGATGTGCAGCTTGCCGGTCAGCTCGCCTTTGGGCCTGGTATCGGCGAGCGCAACCGTGGGAGAGATCTCGGCCAGCGCTCCGATATCCAGCTTCTTGAAGCTCACGTCGCCGCGCACGATCTTCTTGCGCTGCCGGGTCACCGTCAGATCGTTGAACGCGATCTGGTTGCCGAACAGTTGGCCGTCGACGTGGAAGACGCCGTCGGCCCTGTCCTGGCCCCACACGGAGCGATCGAAGGGCGCAGTGATCGGTTGCCCGCACTTCGAGTGACCGACCACCTGGCGCTGTGGAGGCTTCGGCACCAGCCGTACGTCCAGCTCGGACGATGGCAGGCGCGAGCCGCCGATGCGCACCGGCGAGATGCGCACGTGTGCGTCCGCGCTCATGGCGTCGATAGTGCCGCCGATCTCGGCGACCGCGCTGGCATGGCCGTCGAGCGCGAGCCCCAGGCTGCCCAGATTGTCGATGCGCGACAGCGGCAAGCCGCTGCCGATCATGTGCCCGCGCACCACGCCGCCGCGGCGCACGGAGAACGAGCCGAGCATCGTTCCGGTGCCCTTGGTCAGCGTCATGCTCGGCACGTCCATGTCGAAGCCGAGGTAGCCCGCCTTTTGGTCGGGCCAGCGGAAGTCGAAGTCCATCCGGCCCGAGTCGTAGCGCTCGTCGAACAGGTTCAGCCGGTCGAAGTTGGCGTTTCCGGCCACTCTGAGGTCGCCGCCTTCGCACGGGTCATCCGGTCCGTGCAGCACGTAGTGCACGCGCGCGCTGACCTTGCCGGCGCCCTTGATGTCCTTGAAGCGCGGGTCGTTGTCGAACAGCCACATCGCCATGAAGTCGCGGAGGTCGAAGTGGGGGCTCGTAATGCTCGCGTCGGCAACGAGCGAGTCGCGCGTGTCGAAGTTCAAGCGCGCACTGGAGACGTAGAACGGACTTTGACCCTTCTTTCCGTGCACGTCGGCGAAGTCCAGCTTGAGCGGCTGGAACCGGACCTTGGCGCTGTCGAGGTCGCCGATCGGGAAGCCGCCGAAAACCAGATCCTTCACGGCGAGATGCCCGGTCAAGAGCGGGTTGCCGGACTGTCCGGCCATCTTCACGTCGAGCTTTGCCTTGCCCGACATCTTGATGTTGATGAGCGGGCTGATGTCGGCAAGGTCCAGCCTGGAGCTCTTGTCGATCGAAAGCCGTATGTCGTTGTGGAAGCCGATCGACACGATCGGCGACAGGAGCGAGCTGTGCCCGAACGAGACGTGCGCGTCGTAGATGTTGAACGCGTTGGGCCGCACGCCGACCCGCGCCCTCACCGTGGCAGCCGGCACGCCGATCATGTGTTTGCGCGTGGGGTCGCGATAGGATCGGTCGAAGACCTCGAAGTCGCGCGTTTGGCTGAGCAGATCGCCGTCGATGTGCAACGGCCAGAAGCCGCCGTGGATGTGGCGGATGGTGGTCTTCTTCAGGTGCCACTGCACGATCGTGTTGGGCGTCACCAGCATGTCGCGCATCATCGACTCGAACTTCAGGTTCGTACTGACCGCGTAGGGCGCCGTGATCGGCATGCCCTTCGCGAACGGCAAGATGCGCGCGTTCTCGAGCGAGACGTCGCCGTCGGCGAAGCCCATGTCGAACTTGGCGACGCGGATCTGGTCGTTGTCGATGTCGATCGAGGCGGCCAGGTACTTGGCCAGCTTGTAGCCAGCCATCGAGATGCCGCCGCCGCGCAGCTTGCCGTGGAATTCGGGCAGCTTCGTGCTGCCGTCGTAGCGGATGTCGCCGACCAGGCCGGCCCAGCCCCGGAGCGTGCCGGTGTGCGCGAAGCGGTTCACCAGGGCCGTGGGACCGCGCAGCATGACGTGGCCGTCGACGAGCGGCGGCTTGTGCGGGTGGCGCAGGACGCGCACTTCCGACAGCCGGACCGCGACGCGCCAGGGATCGGTGTCGTCGCCCCCGGTCGCCCGACGACAGCTGGGGCGCGTGCCGGGCGCGGGATTGTTGTCGGCTTCACCGAGCAACGAGAAGCGCCGTATCAGCAGGCTGCCCGGCTCGAAGTGCGCGCGCAGGTCCAGCCCGCACAGCACGTCCTCGTCCACGGCTGGCACGGGTCTCCAGCGCCGGCCCTTCTTGTCGACCTGGAGATCGGGCTTCTTGTAGTTCTCGTCGGCTTTCACCAGCCGCATGCGATGCCGCGTGACGGCGCTGTGATCGGAGCTGACCCTGACCTCGAAGCTCGGGCCCCGGTCGGCGAACACGTCGACGTCCATCGGGCCGGCGTTGATCTTCATCTTCGCCACATCGAGCTCGACTTCGGCGTCGGTGATCGACAGCGAGGAGAACGGCGCGCGCTTGAGCTTGGGAGCCGGTCCTGTCCGCTTGGGCAGCCGGTAGCTGACATTGGCGATCTTGCCGTCGCGGATGACGATGCGCCCCTTGGGCTGATCGATCTCGATGTCGCCCACGTCCAGCTTGCCGGCGAGCAGCGAGAACACACGCGGCGTGACGGCAACGCGCTTCGCCTGCAGAGCCGGGGCGCCGCCGTCGTTCGAGGGCACGACGAGGTCGTGCACCGAGACCTGCAGCGGCCAGAGCTTCATCTCGACGCGGTAGCTGGCCGTGACGCCGAGCTGCTCCTTGAGCACGCGAGCCGTTTCCGAGGCTGCCCATTCCTGGATTGGCTTCGAGCGCACCAGCATGCCGCCCAGCAACGGCAGTCCACCCACGACCGCGAACACCGCGCAGAGCAGCTGCGCGAGCAGGCGGCCCGGGTCCCAGCGGCGCCGGGGTACCGGCTTCTGGGCTCGGCGGGGCATCACTCCAGATTAGACGACAACGAGGGGCGATCACTTCCGGATTCCGGCCTACTGGCCGGAATCCGGCTGCTTTCGCGCCCCTAGCGTACCTCGCGGGTCTCCCCCGGGCCCATTTCCGGCCCGTTGTCCAGCAGGGCTGGCCAGATCGTTCGCACGCCACGCGCCGAACCTGCTCGAGTCGCTCCGGGGAGAGCGGCGATCGAAGGCGTGATCCACAGCACCACGCTCTCGTGAACAACGCATGACATTCGTCAGGCGTCGGCGAACCCGTTCCTGCTGGCCCAGGCTCTACCCGACAGAGACGGCGAGACACGCCGCGACTGAGAGGTCTTTCATGGATATCCGTATCGGGTTCAGCGGGGGAAAGCGCGTAGACGCGCATTTCGACGGTCGCGTCGTGCAGACGGACCAGAGCCCGCTGGGCGGTGGCGACGGCAGCGCGCCGGAGCCCTTCCAGCTCTTCCTGTCATCCCTTGCGACCTGCGCGGGGATCTACGTGCTCGGGTTCTGCCAGGCGCGCGGCATCCCCACCGACGGCATCGAGATGGTGCAGCGCCACGACTTCGACATGCAGGCCGGGCGGCTCACGGGCGTGAGCATCGACATTACCGTGCCCGACGACTTCCCCGCCAAATACGTTCCGGCGCTCGAGCGCGTCGCCGCCAAGTGCGCGGTCAAGCGCGTGATCGAGAATCCGCCGGCCTTCGACATCACGGCGAAGACGCGCAGCAGTGCCCAGTCGAGCTCGGCGACGGCCTAGTCGATATCGTACGTCGCCAGCATCGGATCGTGATCGCTGGCGGCAGCCGTCGCAGAGGTGTGCAGGATCGACACCGCGTCGGGATACGTGCCGTCGAGTAGCGAGTCGGCTTTCGCGTTCATGACCTGGTTGTCGATCAGCTCGCGTTGGCCCGAGTAGATGAAGCTGTAGCGCTGCGCGGTCGGGATCAGGTCGCCGACGGTGGCGTACTGGTCCGGCGCCGCGCCGACCATCGCGTTCATCGGCGCCGAGCCGGGCGTGGAGTTGAAATCTCCGAGCACGATCACCGCGGCGGTGGGGTCGTGCGAGGCTATCTGCGCTGCGATCTGCCGTGTGTGCTCGGCTTCGGCCAGGCGCTTGAGCTGGCTGGTCGCGTCGCTGAACGCCTTGAGGTGCACACCGAGCAGGACGACGTGACGGCCATTGATGGTCAGGTGCACTTCCATCAGGTCGCGGGCGTACACGAACGTGCGGGTGGGGTCCGTGGAGGCCTGGAAGTAGTCCCCCTTGTGCGACACCAGCTTGTCGATAGGGAAACGGCTGAGGATCGCGATGTCGACGCCACGCAGGTCGTTGCCCTGCGTGGTGGCGCGGTTCGGATAGCCGCCGAGCTTGGCGGCCAGGTCGTCGGTGACGTGCTCGTTCTCGACTTCCTCGAGCATGGCGATGTCGGGCTTCAGCCCGGACAGCACACCGGCGATCTCGGACAGCTTCTTGTCGTAGTCGGCTGTCGACAGCACCGTCTCGCCCGTGATCTCGGGACTGTCGACCTTGTCGTTGAAGAAGTTGTGGCAGTTCCAGTTCACGATGCGGATGGGCAGCGGCGTAGCTGCTTCCGCGGCGCCGCCCGCGCCGCCGGTCGAGGTCGCACCGCCTGCGCCGCCGCCCGCGTTGGCAGCTGATCTGGCGCTGCAGCCGAACACTGCCAGCGGAATGCTGAGGACGAGCAGCGCACCGAGCCGCATCCAGCCACTTTGGCCTGTTTCCGCTCGCATGGCGAGAGGGCTGAGCCCGGAGGCCAAGCTATGCTAGAGGAGCCGTCCCGCCGCTCGGGGCGGGCTCCGGCGCTCCGGCCGGGCCGCCCTCGATCCGCGAGCCTTTCCGACCCATGCCGCTCCAGCCGAGTACATCCGAGACCGATCCGGACCGCGCGCTCGAGGCGCTCGACAGGGCCGTTGCGTGTGCTGAACGCGGTACGGCGGACCGCCCGGTCCTGCTCGTCTCGGCCGGCGACCTGACGGCGCTGGGCGCGGCGGATGTGCGCGCGCGGCTCGACCGCGTGATGATGGGCGACCATCCGGACGAGGGGCTCGACTCGCTGCTCGGTTGCGGCGTGCTCGACGTGCTGTTGCCCGAGGTCAAGGCGATGGTCGGCTTCGGCGACGGCGAGTGGCGCCACAAGGACGTGTGGAAGCACACCAAGCAGGTGGTGCGCCAGGCGGTGCCGCGGCTCGAGGTGCGCTGGTCGGCGCTGTTCCACGACATCGGCAAGGTGCGCACCCGCAGCATCTCTCCCGACGGTGAGGTGCACTTCTTCGGTCACGCCGAGGTCGGCGCGCGCATGTTCGACAAGCTCGAGCGGCGCGAGAAGCTGTTCTCGGCCGAGGAGACCCTGCGCTCGGAGATCCGCTTCCTCGTTCTGCACCATCTTCGCGCCAGCCAGTACGACGGCAAGTGGACCGACAGCGCAGTGCGCCGCTTCGCCCGCGAGATCGGGCCGTACCTCGAAGACCTGCTCTGTCTGTCGCGTGCCGACATCACCACCAAGCGCCCCGAGAAGAAACGGCGTGGCATCTCGATGATCAACGAGCTGGGCGACCGCATCACCCTGCTCGCCGCCGAGGACGCCAAGGTGCCGCCACTGCCCAAGGGCGTCGGCAACGACTTGATGAAGACCTTCGGGCTGCCGCCGTCGCGGCTCATCGGCGACATCAAGCGCGCGCTGGAGCTGGCTGTCGATGCCGGCGAGATCGAGGGCCGCCAGGAAAGCGGCTACTACGTGCAGTACGTCGCCGAGCACAAGGCGCGCTTCGGCATCGAGTAGCGTGGCGTGCGCGCTGTGCGTGGCGCGCGGAGCGGAGTTACCCAATCTGGCGAAGGCCGATCGCGAGTGCGCGGACCGCGTTGCGCAGACCATCGGTCGCGCGACCGCGCGCAGGTGCGCGGGGCTCGACCCCAGACAGCGAAAGCCAGTGATCGAGTCCGCCGTGCGCGAGCACGCCGGCGAGCCCGTATACGCGCGTGCGTTCGAGCGGAATACCCGCGGCTAGCGAAGCCGCGAGATCGGTCGCAAGCGTCGCCGGATCCGGATACCGGTTTCCCGGACCGACTCCGATGCCCTCGTCGCCGACCACGCCCAGGTCGATGCCGGCACGCTCGCCGAAGCGCTCCACCGCGGAGCGCGCATACGAATTCACCAGCGCCGGACCGAACCAGAGCCCCGCCTGCTCGGCGAAGCCCGTCTGGTAGACCATGAACGACAGCTCGTCCCAGTCGATACCGCTCACCGGAATGTCGAACGCATCCTCGAGCACCGTCGAACCATCGGGCTGGTCGAGCAGCATCGGATAGGTGACCGCGTGCAGCCGCAAGCCGGCGCGCCGCGTCGCGTCCACGGCGCGGCCCAGCGTGCCGCGCGCCCGCTCGAAGGCGGGTGGGTCGACGTGCGAACGCAGCAAGCCGAGCCAGCGTCCGGGATTCAGATCCTGCGTCGCGCGCAGCGCTTCGGCGTACTCGTACGCCGGCTCGAGGTCGATCGACACCCCGTCCGCGACGACACCGTAGGGCTGCGCCCGCCAGCGCACGATCGCCGAAAGCAAGTCGGCGGCCTGCTCCGCGTTCGTCTCGCCGACCCAGTAGCCTTCACTTTCAGGTAGCAGCGGCCACAGCCGCAAAGGGATGCCGCTGTCCGCGACGCGCCGCGTGAGCGCCGCAAAGGCAGCGTCACCCACGCGCTCGGCGGGTAGATGAAGGCACAGAGCGAGCTTTCGCGCTCCAAGCAGCGGCAGCGCCTCCGCTACCCGCCCATCGCTCATCAGCTCCGCCCAGACGCCCAGAGTCACGCGCCGAGCGTAGGAGAGGCGGCGCGGCGGCGCCATGGCTCGACGCGCGCGGACGCGGCGACTCTACGTCAGCGCGCCGCGCCGGTGCAGCGGTCGACGCGGGGTGGCGTGGGCTTGTCGCCGAAGATCAGGGCGTGGCGGATGGAGGCGAGGGATGCGGAATCGTCGAGGGCGACGCTTCTGCCGTGGCGCACCACGCCGAGCCTCGCCAGCACCTTGTCCAGCGCGACCGGATCGGAACGGCGAGCGTGTGCGGCGGCGAGCTGCTCGAGCACGTGCAGGCCCACTGCCTTGTCGGCGACGCGGAGGGTGTGCGCGAGCCCCCACACCTCAGTGGCGTCGCCGCCGTCGGCGAGCACTGCGCGCATTCCGTCCTCTAGTCCCCGCCGTCCGCCGGTGGCCTGCCGGATGCGCAGATCGGCGAGCAGCACCATGACCGCGCCGCCCCAGTAGACGCCCTTGTAGCTCTTCGCGCTTCTCCAGTCCGCCCTCGGCCAGCGCGGGCAGTCCGTCCGGCATCGCGTGCGCGAACTCCCGCCAGACGGCGCGTTCGCCGAGCCAACCGGCGCGCGCTCGGATCAGCGGCTCGTAGTAGGTGGCGAGCCCCTCGTCGAACCACTTGCCTTCGTCGACATAGGAAGGGGAGCCGGTGTGGAACAGTTCGTGGACGAGCACCCAGGCGCTGTACAGCGACTCGCAGTCGGCGTGCTGCCCGACCAGGACGACGATCGCGGGGCTGCTCTCCGGCAGCACCTTCCCGAACACGACCCCGCTCTGGCCTGGTGTGGGTATGACAATGACAAGCGCGTGCTTGACCGGGAATCCGCCCCAGAAGCGCGCGACCGCCAGGGCCGAGTCGCGCACCCAGCGCGTTACCAGCGCGTGGGGAGGGTCGAACGGTGCATCGAGCGTGGCGACGGTGACCTGGGCCGTCGTCTGTGTATGACGGGACAGTGCGCCCGGGCCGGGCAGCTCGAAGCGGGCGAGATGGAAGCGCCCGAAGACCGAGTACGCGCCGACCCTGATCTCCTGGGTCTCCAGTCGGTAGACCGGGCCGGCGGGCGTGAGCCCGCTGATGAAGCTCTCGCCCGGAGGCGTGTGCACGGCAATCGTCACCGGGTGCAGCGTCGGGAAGCGGATCGGGACGCAGGATCCACGTGGAAACCGGCGCCACCAGCGAGTTCCCTACCCGTTCGGCTACGTCGAAGTCCTGAGCGGCGCTGGCCACGGAGTCCAGGTCGACGTGGTAGCGGATGTGCGTTGCCGACGTGATGTGCGGCAGCGCCCACCGCGCGCCGTGGTGCGACAGCGGCCGCCCGTCGCTCCGGTGCACCCTGCGTGATGTACGGAATCGAGCCGCGCTCGGAGGCGACGAAACCGCCGATGTTCGCGCCGCTGCAGCGCGCGTCCACGTCCAGCCCCAGCGGGCGCCCGGGCAGCACGTCGACGTTGTACTGGCACGATGCGACCTGGGCTCGCTTGGCTCCGGCGGCCGGGCGCACCCGTGCGTGCGCACAGCCGGAGCAGGCCGCGACAAACCAGCAGCCATCCCGCGCGCCGCTTCATGACGCTGCCTGGGTCTCGCTATCTGCGGGCTTGGGCTTTGCGAGGCCGCGCGCGAAGGCCTGTGACGCGAACGGCAGCACCAGACCTGGCAGCCCGACCTTGGGCGCCAGCTGGCCGACCAGGCCGAACAGCAGCACGAGCGTGCGTTCCACGTAGAAGTAGCCTTCGGGATACTCCACGCTGCGCATGATCGTCGCGCAGTCGCCCTCGCGTCTGCTCGAAGCCGGAAAGCTGCTCCACCGCCTTGCGGTCGATGCGCGAAAAGTCCTCGATCTTCACGTTGGCGAGCACCTGCAGGTACTCGCGCCCGACCTCGGCGAGCAGGTCGCGGTCGCCGCCTTCGGCGACGAAGCCCATGCGCTCGAGCCCCTGCAGGATCATCTCGTCGTTGCGCGTGATGGCGCCCAGCACGACGGTCTTCATGCCTTCGCCGAGCGCTTCGGTGACCTCTTCCACCGCCCCGTAGTCGAGGATGACCAGCACCGGACCGGGGCGCACGAGGAAGTTGCCGGGATGCGGATCGGCGTGGAACACGCCCGCGTCGAACAGCATCTTGAAGTAGCACTCGACCAGAAGCCGGGCGACGCTTTCGGTGTCGATGCCGCGCTTCCTGGAGGCGGGCGTGGTCGCTGATCTTCGTGCCCTCCTCGAAGGTCATCGTGAGCACGCCCTTGTTCGTCAGCTCGTCGACTACCGTCGGCACGACCACGTCGTCGCGATCGGCGAACAGCTCGCGCATGCGTTCCATGTTCCGTCTCTCGTTCGCGTAGTCCGTCTCGCGGGCCAGCATGGCGCCAAGCTGGTCGAGCACACGTTCGATGCGCGACATGACGACGAGCCGGCGCAGCACGGGCATGATGGAACGCATGACTGCCAGGTCGCGTCGGATCAGCTTCTCGACGCCTGGGTAGAGCACCTTCACGGCCACGGCGCGGCCGTCGAGCGTCACCGCACGGTGCACCTGGGCGAGCGATGCTGCTGCTAGCGCGTCGCGGTCGAAGCTCTGGAACCTGGACAGCGGGTCGGCGCCCAGCGCTTCCTCGAGCCGCCCCTCGATCTCGCGGAAGGGCCTCGGCGGCACCTGGTCCTGCAGCTTCTCGAGCTCCTCGCCGAACGCCCGGGGCAGGAACGTGCCCATGACGCTCAGCACCTGGCCCATCTTGATGAAGACCCCCCGCAGGCGGGTGAAGCCATTGGCCAGGCGCCGCGCGTTGGCGCGATTCACTCGCTCCAGCCTCGACTTGAGGCGCCGTGTACCGAACAACTTGGCGAGTAACCACTGGATTCCGTACGACGCGAAGATCGTCCAGAACATCAGCAGGGCGCGCAGGGATCGGAGCACTGTTCGGCCAGCGTAGCACCACTATCGAGCCGCCCCTGGCGGGCGTGCTCTGGTTGTGGCTATGCATCCGCCGATGCCCCGCCATCTTTCCTTCTTTGCCCTTGGTCTCGCCGCGATTTGCGGCGCGGTCGCCTGCGGTTCCAGCTCGCGACCAGCCGGCCCGGGAGCCCCTCGCTTCTGCCGCGCCCGCGCCGGCGCCGCCGCCGTCTGCGGCGGCCAGCACTGCTACCCAGCCCCCGGCTATCCGAAGGACGTCGAGGCGACGCCGGAGAATCCCGCGGCGCACGACGTGACGGTGACGCAGGCGCTGATGTCCTCGTTCCGCAGTGACAAGCACCGGCAGCGCGATCGCTACCGGCACCCCAAGGAGACGCTGCGAGTTCTTTGGGTTGCAGCCGGACATGACGGTCGTCGAGCTCTGGCCGGGAGCCGGCTGGTACACGGAGATCCTGGCGCAGGTGCTGGCACATCGCGGCCATCTCATCATCACCAACTTCGACCCGAACGGTCCCCAGGACAAGGAGCCCTACCGTCTGGCGCGCAAGCTCGAGCAGCGCATGCACGACCAACCGAAGCTGTTCGGCAAGGTGCAGATCGCGCACATCGCCCCTCCGAACAAGCTCGACCTCGGCGTCGACGGCAAGGCGGACATGGTGCTGACCTTCCGCAACTTCCACAACTGGATCAAAGGCGGCTACGACAAGCAGGTCGTCGAAGCCGCGTACAAGGCGCTCAAGCCCGGGGGAGTGTTTGGCGTCGTCGAGCACCGCGCCAAGCCGGGCACGAGCGTCGCCCAGATGAAGAAGACCGGCTACGTGACCGAGGCGTACATCAAGCAGGAGGCCGAGGCCGTCGGCTTCAAGCTGGCTGGCGAGTCCGACCTCAACGCCAATCCGAAGGACACCAAGGACTACCCGGCAGGCGTCTGGACCCTGCCGCCGACCCTGCGGCTGGGTGACAAGGACCGCCAGAAGTACCAGGCCATCGGCGAGAGCGACCGCATGACGCTCAAGTTCGTCAAGCCCGGTTTGCCGGAAAAACCGGCGTTAAAGCACTGAATCGTCACGCCACGGCTCAAGATCGCGCTGGCCCCGGCCGTAGTGCCGGGTGTGAAGGTCCTGCTGGCAGATGACGAGCCCGTCGGGCGGCTGCTGTTGAAGCGCTGGCTCGAGTCGTGGGGCTACGAAGTCGTCGTCGTCCAGGACGGCGGCGAGGCCATCCAGGTGCTGCAGACGGACCCGGAAGTGCGGATGGCAATCGTCGACTGGGTGATGCCCACGGTCGACGGCGTCCAGGTCTGCCAGTGGATCAGGAGCCAACCCTCCGAGCCCTACGTGTACACCATCCTGCTGACGGCCAAGGACGACAGGGCGGACATCGTGGCTGGTCTGGATGCCGGTGCGGACGACTACATCGTCAAGCCGTGCCACCCACTCGAGCTCGAGGTGCGCCTCCGCGCGGGTCGCAGGGTGATCGATCTCCAGGAACAGCTGGTCAGGGCCAGGGAGAAGCTGCGTTTCGAGGCGATGCACGACTCGCTGACGAATCTGCTCAATCGCGCCGCACTGCTCGAGCGTCTCGACGAGGAGCTGGCCCGTGCGGCCCGCACCGGAAACCCGGTCAGCGTGATCATGATCGATCTCGATCACTTCAAGCGCGTCAACGACAACTACGGTCACGCCGCGGGGGACGCTGTGCTGCGGACTGCGGCGATTCTGTTCAAGTCAGTGCTGCGTCCGTACGACGTGGTGGGACGCATTGGCGGCGAGGAGTTTCTTGTCGTGCTGCCGGACTGCGATCTCGACTGTGCCAACGGCGTTGCGGATCGCCTCGGCCAGCGGCTGCGATCGCACTCGATCAAGACTCCTGCTGCCTTGCTGAACGTCACGGCGAGTCTCGGCGTGGCCTCTTCGTCGCAGCAGCTCGACGTGCTCGGTTCCGAGGAATTGACTCGTGCGGCGGACGGCGCGCTCTACAAGGCAAAGCGCGGCGGAAGAGACCGCAGCGAGGTCGCCGCTGCTGACGACTGGGCTCTCGATCCACCTCCGGCCCTCAGGTCGGTTCCAGCCTGAGCAGCTTCTTGCAGATATTCTGCCCGATTTTCGTAATTTTTCGGCCACAGACAGCCCTCTGGCGGCTGCCGATCGCACTCGAGTAGCTAGACTCCCCGCACTTTGGCGAGCCCGACCACAATGCGCCGCGCGGCGTGGCCGACGCGCAGTTCGTCCCGCGAGCTCTCTTCGCCGGGATGCTCGGTGTCGTGTTCGTGCTCGCCGTGACGCTGCTGGCCGGCGCATCGACAAGCGCCCCGCCTCCGCGACCACCGCTGGCTTCGTTCAACGCGCCCCTCGTGTTGCTCCCCCCGCCGAAGAAGCACAAGCGCCTGCACATCCAGCCGCTCACGCCGGCGCTCCGCGCGAAGGGCTACCACGAGTGCTATCCGCCCGACCCCGACGGGCTGGGTCCGTACTCGTCGTATCGCACCATCGCGATGGGCGCGCGCATGTTGATCCCGCAGAAGGGCGGTCACACGTCCGACATGGGATACGACGTGCTCGTGCACTTCCACGGTCACGAGGCCGCGCGGAAGATGCTGGTGCAGGTAGCGCGCGGCGTCGTGTACGTCGGACTGGACGAGGGACTCGGCAGTGGGCCGTACGCCGACGCCTTCGAGGCGCCCGGCACGTTTCCGCGGCTGAAGCGTTCGATCACCGCGGCGCTCAAGGAGTACTCGCACGACGATCGCGCGCACATCCGCCACCTCGCACTGTCTGCGTGGAGTGCCGGCTACGGAGCGGTCAACGAGATCCTCAAGCACGGCGACCAGGGTATCGATGCCGTGATGTTGCTCGACGCGCTGCACGCGGGCTGGGCCTACGGCCATCACCACGAAAAGACCGCAGAGGGCGCGAGCAGTGCCAACGTCCAACCGGTGTTCGACTTCGCGCGTCGTGCGCTCCATGGGCAGAAGATCTTCATCTTCACCCACTCGCAGATCGACCCGGTGACGTATCCGTCCACCCGCCAGACAGCAGACCTGATGCTGTCGGACTTCGGGCTCGCGCGCACGCCGGTCGACCCCGGTGACCAGCCGTTCGGGATGACGGGTCGCGTCGACGTGAAGGGCTTCCACGTCTGGTCGTATCTGGGCAGGAACAAGGACGCGCACTGCGCCCACCTCGAGCATCTCGCGCCCGCGCTCGCGATCATCGAAGACGCCTGGCACACGCCAGCGATGGACCGGGACGTGCCGTTCCACCGGGCTCCCAAGCTTGGCGGCGGCGAGAAGACCCAGGACGACGCCGGGACTCCGCAGGCGGGGGATACGTCGGATAGCCCGGCCACGCCGACGGCTGCTGACGACGACGCGACCGAGCCGGCCCAGCACGGAGCCGACTCGCCAGATACGGACGCAGTCCATGCGCTGTTGCCCGAGCCCGGGAGCGCGGTCACGCCCGCCGACAAGGGCGCGCCCGATCTACCGGGTGTGAGCGGGCCGTCCAGCCTTCCAGAGGTACACAAGACCTCGACCGGGTCTGCTACGCCCGCTGCCGCGCAGTCGAAGTAGCGTTTCGCGATCAGTCCGCGGGCGGCAGCCGGGGTAGCGCGTCGAGGTCGACGTTGCCGCCCGACAGCACGACGCCCACGCGCGAGAGTCCTTCCAGCTCGCGCAGGGCGTTGCCGAGCGCTACCGCCACGCCGACCGCCGCGCTCGGTTCGACCACCAGCTTGGCCCGCTCCCACAGAAGGCGCATCGCCACCAGGATCTGCTCGTCGTCGACGGTCAGGATGCGTTCCACATGGTCCCGGACCACGGGCCATGTCAGCTCGCCCAGGCTGGTCCTCAAGCCGTCCGCGACTGTGCGCGGGTCGTTCTGGGGTAGGCGCCGCCCTGCCTGTTTCGAGCGCGCGGCGTCATCCGCGCCGGTCGGCTCCGCACCGAGGACGCGGATCTGCGGCTTTTCGCCGTGCACGGCCAGCGCGACGCCGGAGATCATCCCGCCCCCGCCCACCGGAACCACGATCGCGTCCAGCTCCGGCACCTGCTCCATGAGCTCGAGCGCGAGGGTGCCCTGGCCGGCGATGACGTCGGGGTGATCGTAGGGTGCGATCAGGGTTGCACCGGTCTCCGCGACCACGCGCGCGGCCCCCTGCTCGCGGGCCTCTTGTGTGGGCTCACAAGGATGGATGTGCGCGCCGTAGCTTTCGACAGCGCGACGCTTCACCGCCGGCGCATTGGTCGGCATCACGATGTGCGCGGCAATGCCGCGGATGCGCGCGGCCAGCGCCAGCGCCTGGGCGTGGTTGCCCGAGCTGTGGGTGACCACTCCGCGCGCTGCAACCTCGGCGGGCAGCTTCAGCACTGCGTTCACGGCCCCGCGGAACTTGAACGCCCCCACCTTCTGGAAGTTCTCGCATTTGAGAAACAGCTGGCGCCCCGAGCGCGAGTCGAGCGTCGCGTTCGTGACCACCGGTGTGCGGTGGGCATAGGGGGCGATGCGCTCGGCCGCCCGCTGGATGTCCTCGAGCGCGACGGGCTCGTCCATTCCCGGAAGGATGCCGACACTGCTTTGTCAACGTCAACGCGGCCGCCACAAACAGAATGCGCCCGGCTGTCGGGGTGCACGACAGCCGGGCGCGTTTGGGGAGGATCCTGTTGCTTTTCCGTCTTCGCTTCTTTGACTATCTACGGTGGAAGGGGACAGGTGGTTTCACTTGCGGTTGCCGTGGTGAGGGCGGCCGTGGTGGCCGGCCCGGTGCTGGCGGTGCATCGCCTGCAGTTTCGCTTGTTCGGCCTTGGTCAGGATCTTGCCGAGGGCGGCGCGCTCCTGCGTGCGGATGGCCTTCAGCTTGGCTTTGCCGGCGCGCAGGGCTTCGCGCTCGCGCTTGAACGCGGCCTTGTCCTTGCTCTGGCTCTCGCGCAGTTGGCGGAGTGCCTTCATGTGCTTGCGCATCTCGATGCGGACCGGCTTCCGCTGTGCGTCGAAGCGCGCCATCGTCGACAGCGCCTGGCGTATCCGGCTCTGGTCGACGCCGGCCTTCTTCAGCGCGGCCTCGCGTCGGGCCTGGCGCTTCTTGGCGCGTTCCGCCGGGCTCTTCTTTGCGTGGCCGTGGGCCGCTGCGGGTGCCCGGCCTGCCGGCTGTGCGAATGCGGGGATCGTGAAGAACGAAGCGGCAAGCAGGGTGGCGGCAAGGGTCTTGAACGGTCGCATGGATGAGGCTCCTTTTCGGCGGGTGCCGCGCTCGCGGCTTTCGCGGCGTGGCTCATACATCCCGCACATGCCGCCTCCACGGGCCGCGTTAAGCGCCGGCGCTGGCCCGCGCCTCCCGTCTGGACTAAGTTGCCGGCCACATGGCCGACGAGCCCGACACCCAGAGCCAGCGCGCGGAGCACCTCGCGCGTCTGAACCAGGGGTTCGCGGAGGGTGTCCCGCACAACCGTGCGCTTGGGCTGCGCTTCCTCGACTACGACAAGGGTGTCGCGCGCATGGTCCTGCCGTACGCCGCGCACCTCGTCGGAAACCCCGAGAACGGAGTGCTGCATGGCGGCGCGATCACCGCGACCATGGATGCGACCTGTGGCGCGGCTGTGTTCCTGCACCTGGGCGTGCCGACGCCGATCGCGACCCTGGATCTGCGCATCGACTACCTGAAGCCCGCGACGCCGCCCAAAGACGTGGTGTGTCGCGCCGAGTGCTACAAGGTGACCACCAACGTCGCGTTCGTCAGGGCGCTGGCCTTCCACGACGACGAGGACGATCCGATCGCTTCGGCGGCCGGCACCTTCATCATCTTCCGCAAGGGTGGAAAGTCGGCCATGCAGGGCCGGAAGACGGTGCCATGAGCCTGCTGGAGCTAGTCACCCGTGCTCGAGCGAGCGGCGACTTCCAGCCGATGATCGAGGCCATTCCCTACGCGCGCTTCCTCGGCATCTCGCTCGACAGCTCGTCCGGCGAGATGCTCGGCAAGTTGACGTTTGCCGATCACCTGGTCGGCAATCCGGTGCTGCCTGCGCTGCACGGCGGCACCATCGGCGCGCTGCTCGAGTCCACGGCCATCTTCCAGCTGATGTGGGAAGCCGAGAGCGTCATCCTGCCCAAGACGATCAACCTCACCATCGAGTACCTGCGCTCGGGTCGACCGGTGGACACCTTCGCCCACGGCGTCATCACCAAGCAGGGGCGCCGCGTCGCGACCGTGCGCGTCGAGGCGTGGCAGGAGGACCGCAGCCGGCCGATCGCCAGCGCGCACGGGAACTTCCTGATCAAGCCGGCCGAAGGATAGCGGCCTACGGGTAGCTGCAGGTCGGCGACGCGCAGTGCTTCTGCATACACAGGATGAGCCCGTTGTAGGCGGTGCCCGGCGCGCCCGCATCGACGCAGGCCTTGACGCAGGTCGAGCTGGTGTCGAGCGGATTGGGGCACTTCTCGTCGCACGCGACGAACGCCTTGCACGCTGAATCCGCGGCGCACGCGGTGGCTTCCGCGCAGCAGTTCTTCTGCAGGCACGCCTTGCAGGTCGCTGTCTGTCCGTAGTCCGTCGTGCAGCTTCCGGCTCCTCCGGCCCCGCCAGTGCCCCCCGCTGCCTGGCCGCCGGCTCCGCCTGTCGCCTGCCCGCCGGATCCACCGATGGTGGCCCCGCCGGCGCCGCTGCCCGCCGCCCCGCCGCCGCCGTCGACATGCACGGTCGACCCGCCGTTGTTGCCGCTACTGCCGCACGCCGCCACGGAAAGTGCGGCGAAGGCAACCGCAAGCGCGGCGCAAGTCTTCGACGACAGGCAATCTGGACGCATGACTCGTGTCTCCGGAAGCTACGGGTAGGAGCCCGCATGGTAGCACGCTGCTCGCAGCGCCCCCCGGAGCGAGCGGTATGTGATCGGCATCAGATGAATGTCCGACGAACGCAACCACTCCGGCCCGAATTGAGCTATGGAGTGCACCAGCCTGGCGACCGGGCACCCGCTCTGGCGCGGGGCAGCCCAGGTCTCCTCACAGCTGCTGGAAGATGAAAGTAGGCATCCCCACAGAGGTGCAGCCCGGCGAACGACGTGTAGCCGCCACGCCGGACACGACCACTCGCCTGAAGAAGCTCGGGTTCGAAGTGCTCGTCGAGTCCGGTGCCGGCGACGGCGCGTCCTTCCCCGACGCGCAATACGAGGCAGCCGGCGCCACGATCGTCAGCGAAACCGCTGACTTGTGGAATCAGGCCGACATCATCCTCAAGGTCCAGCCACCCGCGGAAAACACAGCACTCGGCCTCCACGAAGCCGATCTGATCCGCGAGGGTGGCACGCTGGTCAGCTTCTTCTGGCCTGCGCGGAACAAGGAGCTCATCGAGCGGCTGGCCGGGCGCAAGGTCACTGTCCTGGCGATGGACCAGGTGCCGCGCATCTCGCGGGCCCAGAAGCTGGACGCACTCAGCTCGATGGCCAACATCGCGGGCTACCGGGCCGTGGTCGAGGCAGCTGGGCTGTTCGGTCGCTTCTTCACCGGGCAGATGACCGCCGCGGGCAAGGTTCCCCCTGCCAAGGTGCTGGTCATCGGTGCTGGTGTTGCGGGCCTGGCTTCGATCGGCGCGGCTCGCGGGCTCGGGGCCATCGTGCGGGCGTTCGACACCCGCCCGGCGGTCAAGGAGCAGGTCCACAGCATGGGCGCCGACTTCCTGGAGCTCGACTTCAAGGAGGAAGGCGCGGGCCAGGGCGGCTACGCGAAGGTGATGAGCAAGGAGTTCATCGCCGCCGAGATGGCGCTGTTCGCCGAACAGGCCAAGGACGTCGACATCATCATCACGACCGCGCTGATCCCCGGCAAGCCCGCACCGCGTCTGATCACGACGGAAATGGTCGAGAGCATGCAGCCCGGCTCGGTCATCGTGGACCTGGCAGCCGAAACGGGCGGCAATTGCGAGCTCACGAAGCCGGGCGAGGTGGCCCGGCACAACGGCGTCTCGATCGTCGGCTACACGGATCTGCCGAGCCGCCTCGCACCCACGGCAAGCCAGCTGTACGGCAACAACCTGTGCCACCTGCTGAGCGACATGGGCGGCGCCGGGGAGTGGCGCATCGACCTCGAGGACGAGGTCGTGCGCGGCGTGCTGGTGCTGCAGGACGGCGAGCTGATGTGGCCGCCGCCCAAGCCGAAGCCCGCTCCCGCACCTGCTGCCCAGGCCAAGCCGGCCCCGGCCGCTTCAGCGGCCGCAAAGCCGGCGGAGGCGGCCAAGCCTGACGCGAAGGGTGGAGCTAGCGGGCACGGTGTCCGCACGGCCGTGTTCCTGGTGCTCGCGGCCGCGGCCCTGTTCGGCCTCGGCATGGTTGCGCCGAAGCCGCTGCTCATCCACGTCCAGGTGTTCGTGCTCGCGTGCTTCGTGGGCTGGCTGGTGATCTGGAACGTGAAGCCCGCGCTACACACGCCGCTGATGAGCGTCACCAACGCCATCAGCGGCATCATCCTGATCGGCGGCATGCTCGAGATTTCCGGCCACATCAGCTCGCCCGTGACGATCCTCGGCGCCGCTGCGGTGCTGGTGGCATCTATCAACATCTCCGGTGGCTTCCTCGTCACGCAGCGCATGCTGCGCATGTTCCACAAGTAACGGCCATGCCTGCGAGTCTCCTCACTGTCGCCTATCTCACCGCCGGCGTGCTGTTCATCCTCAGTCTGTCCGGGCTGAGCACGCAGGAATCGGCGCGGCGCGGCAATCTGTTCGGCATCATCGGCATGCTGATCGCGCTCGGCGCCACTGCCGCGAGCGGACGGGTCACCGGCTACGGACTGCTCGGCGTCGTGGTCGTTATCGGCGCGGTGATCGGCGCGATTGTCGCCATGCGCGTGGCGATGACAGCCATGCCGCAGCTCGTCGCCGCGCTGCACAGCTTCGTGGGCGCCGCGGCCGTGCTGGTTGGCTTCGCCAGCTACCTCGACCCGGGTCACCACCTCAGCGGCGTCGAAGCCAGCATCCACGAGGTCGAGGTCTTTGTCGGCGTCTTCATCGGCGCCATCACCTTCACTGGCTCGGTGATCGCATTCGGCAAGCTGCAGGGCATGATCCGCAGCAAGCCGCTGATGCTGCCGGCGCGCCACTGGCTGAACCTGGCGATCGTCGGCGCTTCGGTGTACCTGGGCGCTCGTTTCCTGGGCGTCGCGGCTCCCGCCGGGCTGATCGATCTCGGCATCATGACCGCGCTGGCCTGCGTGCTGGGCATTCATCTGGTGATGGCGATCGGCGGCGCGGACATGCCCGTCGTGGTCAGCATGCTCAACAGCTATTCCGGTTGGGCGGCGGCGGCGGCGGGCTTCATGCTCGACAACAATCTGCTCATCATCACCGGCGCGTTGGTGGGCTCGAGCGGCGCGATCCTGAGCTACATCATGTGCAAGGCGATGAACCGCTCCATCGTCAACGTCATCTTCGGCGGTTTCGGCGCAGCGGAAGGCGCAGCGCCGGCGCCCAGCGGCGCAGGCCCGGTTGGCGAAGCGGTGTCGGTCTCCGCAGCCGAGACGGCCGAGCTTTTGCGCGACGCGAAGAGCGTGGTGGTCGTGCCCGGATACGGCATGGCGGTGGCGCAGGCGCAGTACCCTCTGTACGAGGTCGCGCGCATCCTGCGCGACGCCGGAACGAAGGTGCGGTTCGCCATCCACCCTGTCGCCGGCCGGCTTCCCGGGCACATGAACGTGCTCCTGGCCGAAGCCAAGGTGCCCTACGACATCGTGCTCGAGATGGACGAGATCAACGAGGACTTCCCCAGCACGGACGCGGTACTCGTTATCGGCGCGAACGACATCGTCAACCCCGGCGCGCTCGACGACGCCTCCAGCCCCATCTACGGCATGCCCGTGCTCGAAGTGTGGAAGGCGAAGACCACCGTGGTGATGAAGCGGAGTCTGGCCACCGGCTATGCCGGCGTGGACAATCCGCTGTTCTACAAGGAAAACACGCGCATGCTCTTCGGCGACGCGAGGAAGAACGTCGACGCCATCCTCGCGGAGCTCAGGGCGTCCGGCAGCGCGGCTGTAGCGGCCGAATAGCGCGCCGAAGGGTGGCGCGCGCAAAGACCACACCACCCGGCGCCTGGCTGCTGCTCCGGGCGCTCCGCACCGGAGTTTCCGCTCCTGGTGAACCCGTGCCCGGTGATCTAGAGTCCGCCCGATGACCACCGCTCAACCACTCGTGCTTGCGCCGGTACCCGCTACGGCGCGTTCCGTCACCTTCACGCTGCGGGCCGCCAGCGATCCCCGTGCGGGACTGGACTCGCTTTCGGGCGTGATCGAGCCGGCGACGACGGTGTTCGGGCTCGGTGCTCCGCTCGTCGTTGCCCTGGGCGGCGAAGTACCGGGATTGCGCGCGTTCCCGGCGCTGACCAGCGGCGCTGTTTTCGTGCCATCCACGCAGGCTGCGCTCTGGCTGCTCGTGCGCGGTGACGACCGCGGCGAGGTGGACGATCGCGTGCGCCGTGCGCGCTCCGCGCTGGGCGACGCCTACCGCGTGTCGGATGACCTGGACCTCTTCAAGTACCGCGACGGCCGCGATCTGTCGGGCTACGTCGACGGTACCGAAAACCCGACCGACGACGCCGCGATCGAGGCGGCGATCGGCCCCGACGGTTCGAGTTTCGTCGCGGTGCAGCGCTGGGTGCACGACCTCGAGTGGTTCCGGCGACTCGAGCAACAGGAACGCGATAACGTCATCGGTCGGCGCGCCAGTGACAACGAGGAGCTCGACGACGCGCCGGACTACGCACACGTCAAGCGCGCTGCGCAGGAGAGCTACGAGCCGCCTGCGTTCATGCTGCGGCGCTCGATGCCGTACATCAACCGCCGCGACAAGGGACTCTTGTTCATCGCCTACGGCGAGAGCCTCGATCGCTTCGAGCACGTGCTCCGGCGCATGACCGGTCTCGACGACGGCGTCGTCGACGGCCTGTTCCGTTTCAGTCGCCCAGCGACGGGCAGCTACTTCTGGTGCCCGCCGATCGACGGCGGCCGACTCGACCTGTCACGCGTCGGGGTGTGAGAGCGCGGCGATCTACAGCACCGATTGTGCGGGAAGGTGGACCGACCCGCCCACTTTGGGCAGCCGGAAGCGGGACAGGCGCTTGTCGGTCCAGACGATCCAGCACAGGCCCGGAGCCTCGAGCGGGCGATCGAACGTGACGCGGACCTGGGCCGGCCGCCCATCGGCGGTCGTTTCGACGACCTGGACCGTGTCGCCATCGACCTCGACGCGCGTGCCCACCGGCATCGGGTCGCGCGGATCGTGCAGCAGGGTCTCGGTGGCCTGCGACAGGAAGCCGCCTGCCGATCGCACCAGCAGTGTGCGCGGACCGGTGCGGCGGATATCCACGGCGCGGGTGCCCACCGCCAGCGGAAACAGGCTGGCCGGAACCGGCTTTCCGTGTGCCCAGCGTACGATGGAGATGTAGGCGGAAAACGCCCCGTCCGGCGCGTTCACCAGCACCACACGGCGATGCTCGAGGTTCGGTACGTGGGGGAAGGTGGCGGTGAGCTGCTCGGCCAGGTGTTGCATGAACGCGAACTGGAACGCGCCGACCTGGAATACCAGCGGCGAGAGCAGCAGGTGACCGCCGCCGGCCCACGCGGCGATCGCCACGATGGGCGCCCTGAGCGCGCGCCGCGACGGCAGGGCAGGACTCCGCTCGACCACGCGCTGGACCATCAGGGCCACCAGCCCGATCATGCCGAACCCCGGCAGAAGCAGCGTGCGCGCCGACGGCACGACTGCGCACAGCGGTATCGCACCCAGCGTTGCTCCCACCAGGAAAAAGCGCGCGACGGCGTTCCGCCGGAAGATCGACGCGAGCGCCAGCCCAGCCAGCGCGAGCACTCCCAGCGCCAGCGCGACCAGCACAATCCGGATGGACGTGGGCGCCAGCGCGTACGGGTCCGGCGAAGACGCGCCGAATTCAGCGGCGACAAGCAACGGCAGGTGCACGAGCAGATGGCGCGCGAACACCAGCGGCTCGCGCAGCGGATCGAAGTACAGCCCCGAGCCCCGCACACCGTAGTGACCAAGACGGTAGGTGACCGTCCACAGCGTTGCGACCAGGGCGTGAGGCACGAGACCCAGTGCGCGGCGCCGCCCGGGAGCGGGGTCGAGGAACAGCGCGTAGGCCGCGAAGTAGCCTGCGACTGCCAGCGCAGCCTCCGCCGACAGCAGCGCCACGCCGAACACCAGCGGAGAGAGCCACGCGGCGGCGCGCTTGCCCTCGCGTCTGCGCGCGTACAGCCACAATGACCCGAGCGCGAAGGCGCCGCTGACAAGCACGTTGCGGTTGGCGATCCAGCCCACCGGTGTACCGTGCGTGTGGTCGATGGCGTAGAGCAGCGCCGCGAGCCCCGCGACCCAGCCCGCGCCCAGCATCCGGCGGTAGAGCGCGGTAGCGAGGGCGACGACCGCCAGATACCAGGCGATCGACTGGGCGTGCATCAGGATCGGCGTGTGTGGCCATAGCCGGTAGTCGAGCCAGTGGGTCGCCGCGCTGACCGGTCTGAGGAAGCTGATGCGTATCCTGGGATCGGTCCACCAGGCGCTGATGCCTTGATCGAGCAGCCAGCGGTTGCGCGCTGGGTTGCCGTCGTAGAAGCTGAACAGGTCGAGCGGCGGCTTGACCGCGGGGAGCCAGCGCGCGGCGCGCGTCAGGTAGATGCGGTGCCAGTAGTCGTCGACCGCGAGTCCCGCAAACAGCGACGGCAGCGACACGATCGCCGCCGCCAGCAGCACCACGCGTGTTGCCTGCGGACCCGCGAGCAGCGCTCGAAGTCGGGAGAAGACGCCGCTCGAATCAGGCTTCGTCGTCGCTTCGGCCTGGGCGCTTCCGGAGCGCATGACGCGAGCCTAGCGCACGGTGCACGGAAACTGTCCGCCACCCCCTGTCGATCGGAAGCCACGCGCCTACAATTGTGCATGCGTCTCTCCCGCGACGTTGGACGCGCTCTGGGTCTGGGTCACCTGGTTGCGCGATACGTATCCGGAACCCGGCCGGAGAGTCGCTATTTCCAGTCGGGCGGTGTGCCCATCCACTACACCGACGTAGGGCAAGGGCCGCCCGTCGTGCTCGTGCACGGGTTCGCCGTCAGTGGCGAGCTCAACTGGCGGCTGCCAGGTGTGACACGGGCTCTCGAGCCCGGCTACCGGGTCATTTCGATGGATCTGCGCGGGCACGGGCGCAGCGGAAAGCCGCACTCGTTGGCCGACTATGGCGAAAACCTGGTGCTGGACATCGTGCGTCTGCTCGACCACCTCGAGCTGCCGCAGGCGCACGTCGTTGGCTACTCGCTGGGCGGCTTCGTCGTACTCAAGCTGGCGAGCGTCGCGCCCGAGCGGCTTTCGAGCGCATCCATCCTCGGCGCTGGCTGGGAGCCACCAGAAAACAGCGCATTGCTCGCGGCGCTGCCCCGGCTCGCCGACGCGCTTGAAGCGGGGCACGGGGTAGGTCCCATCGCAGGCCATCTCGGTGCGGGTCGCACGCAGCCCGGGTTCTCGCACCGGCTGTGGGTCAGGCTCATGACGCGCTATTTCAACGACCAGCGCGCGCTGGAGGGTGTCGTCCGTTCCGTGCCGGATCTTGCCGTCGAGGAAGAAACCTTGAGCGCGGTCGACGTACCGGTCTGCAGCATCGTGGGCAGTCGCGACCCACTGCTCCATAGTGCCCGGGCCATGGCCCGCGTGGTGCCGGAAGTGACGTTGGTCGAGATCCCCGACGCCGATCACATCCAGGCGCCAGCGCGCCCGGAGCTGCACACGGCACTGCGGAGGTTCCTCGATGGCGTGGATCGGTGCTAGGGCCGGGTTGTGGCCCCGGCCGCGGCGGAGCCGCGGGTTTGGGGCCACGCGGCGGCGATAGCCGCCGCACCGTCAAGCGGCGTGACGCGTGGGGGCATCCACCAACCTAGGAACGGCGCACGGCGACCTTCGGGGGCGGTTCAAGGAGCGAGAGCATGCGCGCGGAGAGCTCCTCCCAGATCAGAGCGGAAAGTCCCCACCAGAGCACGATCCACAGCGGCACGCCGCCGAACCAGCCGAGCGCGTAGTGGTCCAGCCCGCCGAGCTGGATGTAGGCGACCTCCACAAGTGGGCCGAGCACGACGAACACGCCGAGCACGCCCAGCCGCCGGCGGTCGGGGCGGAGCAGCGCGAGCGCGACCACGAACGCGAGTGCAAAGGGTAGCCACGACCAGAGCGGATCGAGGAAATTCCGGTAGATGGTCTGCCGCGTCGCGACGACGATCGCGAGCAGTACGCCGACGCGCCAGGGAGCGCTCGTCACGCGGCGGCGACCGAGGTGCAGCGTGTCGGGCGGCGCGCCGAGCCCGAGGCGCTGCCAGCGGAACAGTGTCGCGATGAAGCGCAGGATGAGCCCCCAGTACAAGAGCATCCACAGCGGAAGCAGCGACACCGACGGGAAGTACACCGGCACCGTGTAGGCGTAGATATGGTGGCGCGTGACCGAGCTCCAGTCGTTGAAGGCGCCCAGGGCGGTGCACAGCGCGAAGAAGGCGAGCTCACGACCGCGCGGTCCGCGGAACAGAGCGAAGCGCGCGATGACGACCGCCGGGACGAACACGCTCATGAATGCGAGCCGATCTGCCGCCACGCAGATCGCCACGCTGACCACGACGATAGCCGCGGCATCCAGCGCGAAATCGCGATCGCTACATTCCGACTCGCTCCGCTCGTCGCGGGCTCGCTGTTGCTCGCCGGCTTCTTCCAAGGCCATCGAAGCGCCTACCGCCTCGTGAAGCTCACCAGCTCGCGGGCCAGGTGTGCGGGATGGCGGAGGCCCCAGGCGTACTCGTCGGTGGTGTAGTTCTGCGCCCAGTTGCAGTTGCCGCCGCACTGGGTCGGTCCTGGCCCGTGGAAACGCGTCGGGTCGATGCGCCGGCGCGCGTGCGCGTACAGCGCGTCGACGCTGTCGAAGTCGAGCACATCGATACTTGCCGGTTGTACGTTTGCGCTCGCCTTGCACGGCCACGCCAGCCTGCCGTCGTGGTCGACGTGTGGCTTGAGCGTGTTCCGGCAGTCGAGCGGCGCCGCGTGGAGCAGCCGCTCGTTCATGCGCGCCGAGCCGCTGATGCGCGCTCCGGCGCGCTTGCGCTCGACGATGGTGCTCGAAAGCTCCGCGTAGTCCGGATCGGCTAGTACGTCGGGATCGATACGTGGCCCGCGGTTCTGCGGCACCGGACACAACCAGATGCCGAGATCGTCCGCCAGGTCGAGCACGGCGCGCGCCTCGTGCATGAGCCCCGGTTGGATCACCGTGTTGACCATCAGCTTGACCTGCATCTCGCTGGCCAGCTCTCGCAGCATCAGGAGGTTTCTGATCACGTCCTCAGGATGCTGCGTCACCCACATCCGGCTGAGCACGTCGAGGTCGAGTGCGTCGAGGCTCACCACCAGAAGGTCGACGTCGGCCAGGAACGTGCGCCAGGCGGGCTTCTCCAGCAGCCGGTGGAAGAGGCTGCCATTGGTATTGACGACGATAGGGTAGTAGTCGAGGTCGCGCGCCTCGCGGACGAGCTCGGGAAGATCGCGACGGAGCGTCGGCTCGCCGCCGGCGAAGTAGACGCTGGGCGTGCGCGTGCGCATCACGCGCAGCAACCGCTTGCCCGCCGCGGTGTCGAGCCGGCCGTGGCCGTCGAGCTCCGGATAGCGCGCGCCGCGATGATCGTCGCAGTAGGCGCAGCGGAAGTTGCAGGGCCTGAGCGTGGTCCAGATGAAATAGAGCGGCCACAAATCCTCGCGGCCCGCGCGGGCGCGCCGTACATTTCCGGCGTAGTTCCGCGCGGCGGTGCGCCAGCTGTGCGCTCGGCGGCGCCACTCGGCGGGGCCGGTGCGGGGCGGCTCGAGGCCGGGTCGCAGGCGCACGGCAAGCTCCAGCGCTTCGGCGGACAGCGCGCTCCAGTCGGGGTGTCCTGCGCGGGGAACGTAGCGGGAGAAGACGGGCGTGGTCATGGCTCAGCCTTTCTGCTGGAGCGCCGGGATGACGGCGGACAGCGCGCCGACGGACATCGTCGCGAGCGTATCGATGGCGCGCTGTCGCGGCGTGTCGCCGAACAGGTATTGCAGGCCGACGCGCGTCCACAGTCCGAGCAGACCGTGCGCGATCAGCTCCGCATCGGCGAGGCTGCCACCCGCCAGCGTGCGGAGACGCTCTGCGAGGAACGACACTACCGGCGGGCTGATGCCGTCGCGCAGCCCAGCCAGACTGCCATCGATGCCCGCACGCTCGGCAAAGGCCGCGACCAGTCCGCGCTCCGCCTTCCAGTAGTCGAGGCATGTGCCGGCCAGCGCGTGCGCAATGGCCGGTGGTTCGCCCTGCGCGGGCCAGGCGCGCTCGAGCTTCTCCACGAACGCGGCGTTGAACTCCGCGAGCAGCTCGTCGAGCACGGCTTCCTTGCTCTCGAAGTGCACGTAGAACGTGCCGTGCGCCACGCCCGCGCGCCGCGCGATGTCGCCGATCTGCGTGGCGAGGAAGCCCCGTTCGGCGAAACACGCGTGCGCTGCGCGACGGACGGTTGCCCGGGTGTCGGCCTTGCGTTGCTGGCGCCGCGTGGGCATCGCTGTATGCGCTGACATCGAGTCACTGATAATAAGTCGGCGAATTGTCCGCAAGTCCCGTGATTGTGGCAAAATGGCACAAATACCGGTCAAGACCGTGGCATTCTGCTACAATTCGGCCGTGCTGGCAGCGTTGACAGGGCAGGGGCAAGCGCCTTGGCTTGCCGCATGCGATCGCTGCTTCGCCTGCTTGTCGGTTCGGTCCTGTTCGTCGCGCCTTGGTTCCCGGCCTGCTCGGTGACCGATGCGGCCTCGTCCCCGCCGTTCCACCAGCCCGATGGCGGCGTGGGCGCCATGGGAGGCGCGGGAGGCACGGACGCAGGCTCGGGCTGCGGCAATGGCGCATCGGCGAATGGCGCGACGGGTAGCGGTGCAACCGGCAGTGGCGCGACCGGCAGTGGCGCGTCGGGCAACTGCAGTGGTGGCGGAGCTGGTCCTGGTGGAAGTGGGGGCGTGCCCGACGCAGGTCCGCCCCAGTGCGACGACTCGCTGAAGCGCTGCAAGCACGAGTTCGACTACCCGGTGGGCAGCGAGCAGACGGTGGCTGTGCGCGGCGACTTCGCGCCCAACGGTTGGACCAAGGGCGTGGCCATGACCAAGCAGGGCTCGAACTGGACGGCTTCCGTCGAGGTGCCCTACGCCACCGACGTGCAGTACAAGTTCGTCATCGATGGCACGCAGTGGGTGACTGATCCGTCGAACCCGAACACGATATCGGACGGGCAGGGAGGGCAGAACTCGCTTCTGAAGGGCGTGACCTGTTCGGACTACACCTGCGCTGCGCCGCCGGTGCTGGGCTACGACTGGCGCGATGCGGTCCTGTATTTCGTGTTCGTCGATCGCTTCAAGAACGGCGACCCGTCGAACGACGGGCAGCCCGTGTCGGGCGTCCCCCAGGCCGCGGACTACCAGGGTGGCGACTGGGCGGGCGTGAAGCAGGAGATCGACGCGGGCTACTTCACCGACCTCGGCGTCAACACGCTCTGGCTCACGGTGCCCATGGACAATCCGGAGAAGTCCGGTGTGGGTACCGACGGCAAGCAGTACAGCGCCTACCACGGCTACTGGCCGCTGAATCTCGACAAGCCAGAAGAGCGCTTCGGCACGATGGCCGAGCTGAAAGGTCTGGTCGACGACGCGCACCAGCACAAGCTGAAGGTGATTCTCGATTACGCGATGAACCACGTGTACATCGACTCGCCCGTCTACCAGCAGCACCACGGCTGGTTCTGGCCGGTGATGAACGGCAACACCAAGTGCGTGTGCGGCCAGGGCTGCGCGTGGGATGGTCCGGATGCGAAGCGCTGCTGGTTTGCGGACTATCTGCCCGATTTCAATTTCACGGTGCAGGCAGCTCGTGACTTCTCCACCGACAACGCGATCAGCTGGATCAAGAACACCGGTGCCGACGGTTTCCGGCTCGACGCGGTGAAGCACATCGAGGACTCGTGGGTCACCGAGCTGCGCTCCAAGGTCACAAGCCAGATCGAGCCGACGAGCAAGCAGCACTTCTACATGGTGGGCGAGACCTTCACCGGCGATCGCAACGCCATCCGCTACTACGTGCAGCCGAACATGCTCGACGGGCAGTTCGACTTCCCGCTGCGCGCCGAGATGCTGAAGACGCTCCTGATCCGCAGTGCGCCGCTGTCCGAGCTGGATAGCTTCCTCGCGACCAACGACAACTTCTACGGCTCGGGCATCATGAGCACCTTCATCGGCAATCACGATGTGCCGCGCGCCATCGAGTTCGCACTCGACACGCCGATGTGGGGCAACGAATGGGCGGACGGCAAGGACCGCGCCTGGCAGAACCAGCCCACCACGCCGACTTCGGCTTCGCCCTACGAGCGGTTGGCGACGGCGTACACGGTGCTGTTCACGCTGCGCGGTATCCCGCTCATCTACTATGGCGACGAGATCGGCTTGCCCGGCGCCGGCGATCCGGACAACCGCCGCATGATGCAGTGGAGCGGCTACACGCAGAACCAGATCATGCTGCGTGACCACATCTCGACGCTCGCGAAGATCCGCGCAGCCCACCCCGCGTTGCGCGACGGCCAGCGCAGCACGCTCTCCGTCGGCACCGACACCTACGCCTACAGCATGAGCTCGGGCACCGACACCGTGTACGTGCTCATCAATCGCGGTGACAGCGCCCAGAACGTGGGCGGATTGCCCGCCGGCAACTACACCAATCTGCTCGATAGCAGTGCGGTCAGCGGCCCCGCCCCCAATCTGCCGGCGCGGTCGTCGATGGTGCTCGTGAAGAAGTAGCTTCCGGAAATCCGCCCGCCCAAGGGAACATTCCGCTCCCGCGTCGTACCAACGAGGAGGAGGTTCTCATCGTGCGCTGTCGGGCTCTGGTGGTTTTCGGATTGGGTTTCCTCGCTGGCTGCCAGACGCCGCCGCCCGCGCCGCACGCTCCCGCCAGGCTCGCGAGCTCGGCGGGGACAGCTGCCGTCGCGCCGCCGCCAGCCTCCGCATCCGCGGTGCCGTCTCCGCCGCCGCCAGCGAGGCCCGCGCCCAGCAAGCCCGTTGCCAGCCTGATCGCCCGCATCCAGCACGCCGCCGCCTCTCCTTGTGTGGCAAGCGAGCTGCCGGCTTCCTACCGCGCTGGGCCTCACGCGGTCGGACCGAACCTGGGCCGGGGCATCGCCATCTCGCTGCCGCCGGCCGGGGTGACCGGCGGCATGGCGGGCAAGCGCAAGGTGGTCGTGTACCGCTCGTACAAGCTGGACCCGAGCTCGGAGATCGGCGACGCGGGCTACCGTGTGGCGATCGACGAGGGCGGCAAGAAGGAGGATCTGTCGCTCGGCTTGAGCCAGATGCGCCCGTACGTGATCGTGCCCAACGCGAAGCTGCCGCTGCTCGACGGCGACGTGCTGCAGGTGGCCGCGGACCTGCGCGAAGTCGACGACAAGAGCATCACATTTCCGCCCATAGGGCTGCACGCCAAGCGGAAGAAGCAGGGGTTGATGCTGCGCTGCTCGCTCGCTGATCTCCGGCGCGACAGCGACAACGATGGCCTGACGGATCTGGAGGAAGCGCGCCTGGCGACCGACCCCGAGGACCCGGACACCGACCACGACGGTCTTCCCGACAAGGTGGACCCTGCGCCGCTGGGGGCCGACAAGCCAGCTACGCCAGAAGACGAGCTGCGGGAAGCCGCCTACGAGAAGATCGTGGGCCGCTTCGTCAAGGGCCAGCTCTTGATCCAGAAGTCGACCGGCCCGCGGCTCGACGTGCGCGGCGTGCACTACCGCTTGATCACGCTGCGTCCGGACGAGCTCAAGGCGTACGAAAAGCGCTTCGGCTTCAAGGTCACCTTCCATGTCGATGTGAAGTTGAAGGACAAGGACCACGGATCCGTAGCGGTGAGCTTCGGTTGGACCGGCGGCGAGTGGAAGGCGAAGCGCACGGCCAAGGGCTGGGACTTCACGCTGTCCGGCCAGTGGATCACCTAGCGCTAGGTTCGAAACCCGCTTGGACCGCTCGCTGCGACGTGCCGGCGGGTCTGCTACCCTGCTCTTTCGCATGAGCTACCTCGCCCTGTCGTGGATCATCGTCGGCGCGGTGTTGGTGCTGTGGCTGTATTTGACCTGGCGCCATCGCGATGCGCGGCTCGATCGGATAAGCCTGAGGGAAGGCGAAGAGTTGCGCTTCGACGACGACGAGGCACGCTTCGCGGTGATCGGAAAGAACCGGCGGAGCGGCAAAGCGCCCTCCTTCCGCCGGGCCGTGGTGCGGGTCACGTCCGAGCGGCTCATCGTGGCGGAACCGATGGGCCCCGTCACCCGCCTGCGCTGGTCCATCTACCATCGCGGCGCGCTGCCGGCCGACGTCGGCAACGCCTGGAGCGACGGCTACGTGAGCTTCGCCACTTCGCCGGCGCACATCAGCGTGCAACTCGAAGCCGCGCGTCGTTGCCTCCGCATCAGGCCGAAAGGCCACACCACCGCCGGACCTACGCCCGAGCACCTCGCGATCGAGAGTCCCCGTCTCGGCGAGTATCTGCCGGTGCTGGGGCGCTCGAGCGAGCAGTAGGAGTCGCGCATCCCGAGTGCCAGGCCCGGTGTCGCGTCGAGACTACGTACCGGGGCGATCTCGGCGACCTGTTCAACCCCGACAGGGGTCGCGAGGTGCCCGAGCGCTACAACGCCGGATCCGCCAGCGCATTGGCGTGTTTCGCGGGCTTCGCGCCCTGCGGCAGCTGAGCGGAGCGGGCACTGGCAAGCAGCTCGCTCCCATGTAGACTGCGCCCCCTATGCCCGAGTTCATTTTCACGATGCAGGAGGTGACCAAGGTCCACCCTCCCGACAAGAAGGTGCTGGCCGACATCACCCTGGCGTTCTTTCCGGGCGCGAAGATCGGCGTGATCGGTGCGAATGGTTCCGGCAAGAGCTCGCTCTTGCGCATCATGGCCGGCGTCGACAAGGAGTTTCTAGGCGAGGCCAAGCCGCATCCGGGGACGAAGGTCGGCTACTTCGCGCAGGAGCCCGAGCTCGGTGACGCGAAGACCGTCAAGGAGGCCGTGGACCAGGCGGTGAGCGAACAGCGCGCGCTGCTCACCGAGTTCGAGGAGCTGAGCATGAAGCTCGGCGAACCGATGAGCGACGACGAGATGAACCAGCTGCTCGAAAAGCAGGGCGAGCTGCAGGACCGCATCGACGCCGCCGACCTGTGGAACCTCGACTCGAAGCTCGAGATCGCCATGGACGCGCTGAGGCTGCCGCCCGCCGACGCGGAGATCGCCATGCTGTCCGGTGGCGAGAAGCGCCGCGTGGCCCTGTGCCGCGTGCTGCTCGAGAACCCGGACATGCTGTTGCTCGACGAGCCGACCAACCACCTCGACGCCGAGAGCGTCGCCTGGCTGGAGCGTTTTCTGCACGACTATCCCGGCACCGTGGTCGCCGTGACGCATGACCGCTACTTCCTCGACGACGTGGCCGAGTGGATCCTGGAGCTCGATCGCGGTCGCGGCTATCCGTTCAAGGGCAACTACTCGGGCTGGCTGGAGCAGAAGTCGGCGCGGCTCGCTGTCGAGGAAAAGCAGGAAAGTGCGCGCCAGCGCAAGCTCAAGCAGGAGCTCGAGTGGGTACGCGCCTCGCCGCGAGCGCGCCAGGCCAAGAGCAAGGCTCGCCTGGGCGCCTACGAACAGCTGCTCGCCCAGTCGAACCAGGGCGCGAGCGACGCGAGCGAGATCAGCATGCCGCCGGGGCCGCGCCTCGGCGATCTGGTCATCGAGGCGAAGGGGCTCACCAAGGGTTTCGGCGACCGGCTGCTGATCGATCACCTCGACTTCAAGCTGCCGCGAAGCGGCATCGTCGGGGTGATCGGGCCGAACGGCGCGGGCAAGACGACACTTTTCCGCATGCTGATGGGCGAGGACAAGCCGGATGAGGGCGAGCTGGTTGTCGGCGATACCGTACAGATCGCGTACGTGGACCAGAGCCGCGAAGCTCTTCAGGGCGAAAACAACGTGTGGCAGGAAATCAGCGGCGGCGAGGACAAGATCGAGCTCGGCAAGCGCGAGGTGGCGTCGCGTGCCTACTGCACGTGGTTCGGTTTCCGCGGCAGCGACCAGCAGAAGCGGGTCGGGAGTCTGTCAGGCGGCGAGCGCAACCGCGTGCATCTGGCCAAGCTGCTCAAGCAGGGCGGCAACCTGATCCTGCTCGACGAGCCGACGAACGATCTCGATGTAGAGACGCTGCGTTCGCTGGAAGAAGCGCTGCTCGGCTTCCCGGGCTGTGCGGTGGTGATCAGCCACGACAGGTGGTTTCTCGATCGCATCGCCACGCACATGCTGGCGTTCGAGGGCGACAGCCAGGTGGTCTGGTTCGAGGGCAACTACCAGGCCTACGAAGAAGACCGGCACCGCCGTCTAGGCACCGACGCCGACCAGCCCCACCGGATCAAGTACCGCAAGCTGGCGCACTAGGCGTCACGCTAGGGGTGTCTAGAGCATATCGCCGGAAAGATACGGGTTGGTGCGTCGCACCTCGTCCATCGGCGCGTGTTCGCCCCCGTAGGCGTGCCCGGGATACAGCATGGTGTCGCCGGAGATGGTGGACAGCCGCTGCGTGAGCGTGAGGCGCATCTGTTCCGGATCGCCGCCGGGCAGATCGACGCGGCCGCAGCCCTGCAGGAACAGCGTGTCGCCGGCGAGCAACGCACTCTTCAGCCGGAAACAACTCGAACCGGGCGTGTGCCCGGGCGTGTGGAGCAGCTCGATCTCGATGTCGCCCACGCGGATGGTGTCGCCCGAGTCGTGGCCTTGCAGATCGGAGTCGGAAAGCCCGGTGACCTTGATGATGCCCGGTACCTCGAGCTTGTGCGCGTGCACCTTGCACGGGGACACTTCCATCAGCGTCGGCAGCCCCTCCACGCTGAAGCCGAACATGATGCCGCCGACGTGATCGGGGTGGTAGTGCGTGGCCAGCGCGCCAACCAGCTTCATCCCGTCCTCGTTCGCGACGTTCACGATGCCATGCACGTCCCACGCCGGGTCGATCACGACGCACTCGCCGCTGTCGCGGTCGCCGACGAGGTACGTGAAATTCTGCATCTGCGCGGCGACGCGGTTGTTCTGGCCCACGTCGCGGCCCATCAGTAGCTGTTTGAGATAGAGCTCGGCCATCGCGAGGGATTCAAGCACACGAGCCCGAGTTCGTCGAAGCCCGCCGGACAGTGCCCGGGCACGCCCTACGGGCGGTTGATCCAGGCGAGATTGGTGATGAGCTCGCTCGTCTTGGTGCAATCCCGGATCCGCAGCGGACTCGCCGCGTCGGAGCCGTCGGTGTGGACGACTTCCACGTGCGAGCAGTTTGCCGTCGCGTCGTCCCTCAGATAGGCGAGCTGTGTGCCGTCGGGGGAAAAGACCATGTTGGTGCCCTTGTTGTCGGCGACCTTGACCACGCTCGAGCCGTCCAGTGACGAGACGTAGAGCTTGAAGTTGTCCGACCAGTCCGCGTAGGCGTAGTGCGTCCCGTCGGGCGAGAGCGTGTTGCCCGAGGCGTTGTCGCGCACCACCTGCGGCGTGCCGCCCGGCAGCGCCATCTTCATGATGGTGCGCTTCTGGCTGCTGGGCGGCGTGATGACGATCCGCGTGAAGTACAGCTCGGACTCGTCCGCCGTGGGCTGCGGGTGCAGGTCCATCTGGTACTGCTTGTCTTCCGTGATGAAGCTGAAGCACTTCGAGGAGACGCCGAGAGTGCCCAGGCGGTAGCCCTTGTTCGTGGGAGTCGTGCCGCCGGTGAAGTCGTAGCGGCGGCACACGTAGATGCGGCTGTCCGCTGCGTTGAAGGTGTGGCACTCGTCGTTGATGTTGCCGTAGTCGAGCACCGAGATGCTCTGGCTCGTGGCGTCGTACAGGAAGTCGTTCTGGATCGCGTCGCCAAGCGTGATGCCGTAGTGCTGCGCCTGGTCGGGGTCGCCGCAGGCGAACGCGATCTGGTTCCCGCTGTGCGACACGCCCATGCTCCAGATGCGGTACGCATCGAAGATCTCGGTGGCGCCGCTGCCGTCGGGCTTCATGGAAAGCACCGCGTTGGGCTGTTTGTTCCAGTCGTTGAACAGGATCTGCTCGCCGCTGGGCAGGGGGTTCACGGCCTTGAACTGGATGGACGAGGCGGTGGGGACGGGGACACCTCCGTCCGTGGCGCCGGCCGCTCCGCCGATCCCGCACGAACCTGCGCTGCCGCCGCTTCCGCCCACGGTGGCGTCCGCACCGGCATCGCTGCCGCCGTATCCGGCCATGGCTCCGCTGCCGCCCGAACCGGCGAGTCCGCTGTCGCTTCTATTCCCGGCGCTGTTCTTTCCACTGCAACCATTGCCTAGCGCAACTGCCGCGATCACCGCAGCGACACCCAGCCCGCGTGCTTTCCAAGCCATGTTTCAAGAAGACCACGCCGGTATTCCCGCGGCAAGCGGGCGAGCGCGCACCGGTTGACGGACCTCTGGTCAGGTCTTACGGCTGTAGAGCCAAGCTGCCGATGGGGATGAAGCTGCCCAGCTCTTTTCCAGAGGCTCTTCCGGGATCCTTCCCATGCGAACGGCAAGTCACGAAAACGCGGCCGGACGCCGAAGTGCGCGTGCGAGCGGTCGGGATTGAGCGGTGCACTGCTTGCCCGCTCTTCTGCTCGACTGGGCACAATACCTCGCTTCGCCCAGCATCTTTTCGCCCGCTTCGACTCCAGCCCACCAGATCTACCAACTCGCGATCTTCGTTGCGCTGATCTGCGGGGGCATCTTCGTGGTTGTCGGCGGCCTGCTCGCCTACTCGGTTATCAGGTTCCGGCACCGCGACGGAGACGAAGGCCGCGAACCGCCGCAGATCTACGGCAGCACGCAGATCGAGCTGGCCTGGACGGTGATTCCGGTGCTCATCGTGGTGGTGCTGTTCCTCACCACGGCGCGGGTCATCCACAGCATCGAGGACGCGCCCGCGCCTGCCGGAGCCCTGCACGTCACGGTCGTGGCCCACCAGTGGTGGTGGGAATACCGCTATCCGGAATACGGAGTCGTGACGGCGAATGAACTGCATGTCCCCGTCAGCGATCCACCGGGTTCCACGCCGACATACCTGAAGCTGCTCTCCGCGGACGTTGTCCACAGCTTCTGGGTTCCCAAGCTTGCCGGCAAGACCCACATCATCCCCAACCACGTCAACCACACGTGGATCGATCCCCAACGTCCGGGCCTCTATCTAGGTCAGTGCGGGCTCTACTGCGGCACACAGCACGCCCACATGCTGATCCGCGTCGTCGTCCAGTCGCGCGCCGACTTCGAGCGCTGGATCCACCACCAGCAGGCTTCCGCGGTCGAGGACCCGGGCGTCGCCGCAGGGCGGCACGTGTTCGAGTCCACAGCCTGCATCAACTGCCACACCGTTCGCGGCACGGTGGCGGATGGCCGCTTCGGGCCGGACCTGACGCACCTGATGAGCCGCAAGACGCTTGCTTCCGGAATGCTGCAGAACACTCCAGAAAACCTCCGCCGCTGGATAGCCGATCCGGATTCCATCAAGCCGGGCGTGAAGATGCCGGCGATGAAGCTCGACGACGAGCAGCTGTCCGAGCTGGTGGCCTACCTGGAGACGCTGAAGTGATCGTGCGGGCGGGGAGCGGAGGGTAGTCGCGTGGTGCAGGATTCGCTGCCCAGCGCCGGAAAGGTCGGCGAGCCGCGCGCGCAGAGCGTGCCGTGGCTCGAGCGCCTGCACGACTGGGTCATCACCGTCGACCACAAACGGCTCGGCGTGATGTACATCGTCTATTCGCTGCTGATGCTTGCCGTGGGCGGCGTCGAAGCGACGCTGATGCGCATCCAGCTGGCGGTGCCGGACGCGCACTTCGTCTCGCCGCAGACGTTCAACGTGCTGTTCACGATGCACGGCACCACGATGATCTTCTTCGTGGTGATGCCGCTGCTGTTCGGCTTCGCGAACTACCTCGTGCCGCTCATGATCGGCGCGCGCGACATGGCCTTTCCGCGCCTCAACGCCTTCAGCTTCTGGATGACGGCGTTCGGCGGTCTGCTGCTATACTTCAGTTTCATCGGCGGCAGCGGCCTCTACGGCGCCGGCAGCGCCCCCGACGTCGGGTGGTGGGCCTACGCTCCGCTCACGGCGAAGGCCTTCTCGCGTGGGCACAGCACCGACTACTGGACGCTCGCTCTGTTGATCTCCGGTATCGGCAGCATCGGCGGCGCGGTTAATCTGTTCGCCACCATCATCTCCATGCGCTGTCCGGGCATGACGCTGGGCAAGATGCCGCTGCTTGCCTGGCTCAATCTGGTGATGGCCGGCATGGTGCTCGCGGGCATCAGTCCGCTGACGGCCGCCCAGGGCATGCTCTGCGTCGATCGCTATCTCGGCGGGCACTTCTTCGACACGCAGGCCGGCGGCTCCGCGGTCATCTGGATGCACTTCTTCTGGGTGTTCGGCCACCCCGAGGTCTACATCCTGGTGATCCCCGCGTTCGCGTTCGCGTCCGAGATCATCCCGGTCTTCTCGCGCAAGGCCATCTTCGGCTACCCGGTGATGGTCGCTGCGTCTGTGGGTATCGCCTTCATCAGCTTCAGCGTGTGGGCGCACCACATGTTTGCCGTCGGGATGCCGTCGTACGGCAACGCATTCTTCGTGCTCAGCTCGATGCTCGTCGCCGTGCCGACAGGTATCAAGATCTTCAACTGGCTCGGCACGATGTGGGGCGGGAAGATCATCTTCGCCACGCCGATGCTGTTTTGCATCGGATTCGTGTTCCAGTTCCTGATAGGCGGGCTCACCGGCATCATGCTGGCCACCGCGCCTTTCGACTGGCAGGTCAACGACTCGTACTTCGTCGTTGCCCATTTCCACTATGTCATCGTGGGCGGCATCCTGTTCACCATCTTCGGCGCCTTCTACTACTGGTACCCGAAAGTCACGGGCCGGATGATGAGCGAGCGCCTGGGGAAGTGGCACTTCTGGCTCTTCCTCATCGGCTTCCACCTCACGTTCGACTTCATGCACATCCCCGGCCTGCTGGGGATGCCGCGCCGCATCTACACGTACATGCCCGACCGCGGCTGGGGCATCTGGAACCTGATCGTCACGATCGGCGTCGGCGTGCAGATTGTTGCCATTGTCCTCTTCCTGGTAAATCTGGTCCGCTCGTATTTCCGCGGGAAGCCGGCGGGCAATGATCCCTGGGACGCCTGGACGCTGGAGTGGTCGGTGAGCTCTCCGCCGCCCGCGTACAACTTCAGGACGCCGCCCGAGGTCAAGAGCCGCCGCCCGCTGTGGGACCTCAAGCATCCGGAAGACCCGGACTGGGAGTACGAATGACCAGCGCAGCCATCGAACCGCTCGAGTCGCGCGACGGGCAGTGGTCGCTTCCGTCCCGCGGCAAGGTCGGCATGCTGTGCCTGATCGTTGCCGAGTCGGCCGTCTTCACGATCTTCCTGGTCGCGTACATCTTCTACCTGGGCAAGAGCCAGAGCGGCCCGACTCCGGATTCGATCCTGCAGGTCCCCGTCCTCGACACGATCTGCCTGCTCTCGAGCAGCCTGACGATCCACATGGCGGTCCGGGCGCTCCGACGCGGCAGCTCGAAGAGCTTCCTCTTGTGGTGGGGCGCCACGCTCGCCCTCGGCCTGAAATTCATCGAAGGGACGGCGGTCGACTGGTACCGCATGATCGTCCACGAGGGGTTTTCCATCCGGACGAACCTCTTCGGCACCAGCTACTACTCGCTGGTGGGGCTGCACGCTTCGCACGTGATCATCGGTCTGATCGGTCTGCTGCTCGTCTTCTTGCTGGGGCTCGCGGGCAAGGTGAAGCAGGCGCACGCCGAGCGTTGTGACGTGTTCTCTCTGTACTGGCACTTCGTCGATGGCGTGTGGGTCGTCGTCTTCACCGTGGTGTATCTGCTCGGTCGTTGAACGGAAGGAAGGAACGAGGCTTGGAGTCCGCCAGCGAAAACAAGACCAGCTCCGGACAGGCGCCGCAGGAGATAGCCCTGCCGGAGCCCACGCCCTGGCCGTTCGTGCTGGCCTTCGGCTTGACGTTGGTCGTCGCCGGTCTGGTCACATCCGCCGTTGTCAGCATTCTCGGTGCGGTGCTGGGTCTCTTCGGCGCCGTCGGTTGGTTCCGCGACGTGCTGCCCCACGAGCGGCACGAGACTGTCGAGGCCCGGGAAGAAGTCGCGACCATCACCACGTCGCGCCACGAGGTCGGGAAGATCGAGATCGCGCCGGAGCTTCGCCGGATGAGATTTCCACTGGAAGTGTTTCCGGTCCGCGCCGGCTTGCGTGGCGGGCTCTGGGGTAGCGCGGCGATGGCCGGCGTTGCCATGCTCTACGGCCTGATCTCGCACGGCAGCATCTGGTACCCGGTGAACCTGCTCGGCGGTGTCGTCTACGAAAAGGCGCCGCAGATGACTGCGGCGGAGCTGTCGCATTTCAATCTCGTGTTCCTGCTGGTGGCGCTGGCGCTTCACCTGACCACGTCGCTTCTGATCGGGCTGCTCTACGGCACGATGCTGCCGATGTTTCCGCGTCACCCGGTCTTCCTGGGGGGTGCGGTCGGGCCGATCTTCTGGTCGGGGCTGGTGCACAGCGTGCTCGGGCTCGTCAACCCGCTGATGGACGCCCGCATCGACTGGTGGTGGTTCACCGCTTCGCAGCTCGCGTTCGGGCTGGTCGCGGGAATCGTCGTGAATCGACACTCGCCGGTCCGGGTGCGGCAGTTCGGGCTCGTGGTGCGCGCTGGCATCGAAGCGAGCGGCATGCCCGAGGCCCACGAGGACGAGGAGGGTCAGGGCAGATGAGTCGGAGCCTCCTCGCCGCACTCGCTGTCGCCGCACTCGCCGGGGGCTGCGGCAGTCTGCCTGGCCAGCCGTCGACGATGCGCGAAAAATCGCCGGACCAGGTGCGAGACTTCAAGACGCTGTACGCGAACAACTGCGCGGGGTGTCATGGCCGCACGGGGTCAGGGCGGAGCGGCGATAGCGCTCGACAGCACCGTCTACCTTTCCATCGCAGATGACGGTGTCCTCAGCCGGGCGATCTCGCGCGGCGCGCAGCACACGCCGATGCCCGCCTTCGCGCGCTCCGCCGGGGGGTCGCTGAGCGATGCGCAGGTGTCCGTGCTGGTAGGCGGCATCCGCAAGTGGGAAAAGCCCGGTTCGCCGCCTGGCGCGCCGCCCTACGCCGCGCACAGCACGGGGGATGCGCAGCGCGGCGCCGAGGTCTTCCACACCTTCTGCAGCTCGTGTCACGGACCGGGCGGCGGGGGCGGCAAGAAAGCGGGTTCCGTCATCGACTCGTCGTACCTCGCGCTGGTGAGCGACCAGTACCTGCGCACGGTCGTCATCGCAGGGCGGCCGAAGCTCGGCGCACCCGACTGGCGCGGCGACGTGCCGGGCCGTCCGCTGACGGATCAGGAAGTGACCGATGTGGTGGCGTGGCTCGCGTCGCACCGCACCCGCTACCCCGGTCAGCCCTACCCGAACCAATCGAAAGGAGCACAACAGTGACCGACGAGCGAGAACTGTCGCGGCGCGCACTCTTGACGAAGGCCGCCGTTGTTGTGAACGGCACTCTCGCCGCGGCGCTGGCCGTGCCGGTGATCGGTTATCTCGTCTCGCCGTTGTTCAAGTCGAAGGGCTACCTGAAGTGGGTGACGCTGGGCCCGACGGGCAGCTTTCCGGAAGGGCAGACGCGTCTGGCCACGTTCGAAAACCCAGTGAACAACCCCTGGGACGGTGCGACGAAGAAGACTGCCTGCTACGTGCGGAACGTCGGCGGCGGCAAGTTCCAGGTGTTCGCCGTCAACTGCGCGCACCTGGGTTGCCCGGTGCGCTGGTTCCCGCAGTCCGGGCTGTTCATGTGTCCGTGTCATGGCGGCGTCTACTACAAGGACGGTTCCCGCGCGGCGGGCCCTCCGCCGCGTGGTCTCTTCCAGTATCCGTGGCGCGTTCGCAAGGGAAAGTTGCTGATCCGCGCCGGTGAGCTGCCGACGCTCTCGACGCCGGACTGAGCGGGCGATTCGCGATGCGCTTGTTCCGACACATCGGAAAATGGCTCGACCGCCGGCTGAAGGTCGCGGCTCCTCTGCGCGAGGTGGCCGAACACCCCGTGCCCCGACGTTCGGCGAGCTGGTGGTACGTGTTCGGCAGCGCTGCGCTGGTCCTGTTCGGATTGCAGGTGGTGACCGGCATCCTGTTGGCACTTGTCTACGCTCCCACCGCGGGTCAGGCGTATGCCAGCATCCAGCACATCGATCACGGCGTTACGCTCGGATGGTTCCTGCGCGCGATGCACGGCTGGGGCGCCGACTTCATGGTCGCCGTGGTCCTGATCCACTTCGTGCAGGTGTTCCTGTTCGGGGCCTACAAGTTTCCCCGGGAGCTGACCTGGGTCGCGGGAGTCTTTCTGCTGCTCTTCACGCTGGGGATGGCGTTCAGCGGGCAGGTCCTGCGGTTCGATCAGGACGCCTATTGGGGCCTGGGCATCGGCGCGTCCATCGCAGGACGCGTGCCGTTCATCGGCAAGGAGGCGGTGCACCTGCTGCTCGGGGGACCGATCATCGCTGGCGCGACGCTGAGCCGCTTCTTCGACCTGCACGTCTTCGTGCTGCCCGCGCTGCTGTTCGGCTTCATCGGGTTGCATCTGTTTCTGGTGCTGAAGCTCGGTATCAACGAATGGCCCATGCCCGGGCGCCTGGTCCGCCGTGACACCTACCTCGAGGAGTACGAGAAGCTGACCCGCGAGGACGGCGTGCCCTTCGTCCCCTACGCGATCTGGAAGGACATGCTGTTCGCGGCCGCGATCGTCGCCGCGGTCATCGGCTGTGCGCTTGTGTTCGGTCCGTTCGGCCCTCACGGGGTGCCGGACCCGACGAACATCCACGCTTCGCCGCGCCCCGACTTCTTCTTCCTGTGGCTCTTTGCGCTGCTGGCGCTTCTGCCCCCGCAGCTGGAAACTCCGGTGCTGCTGATCGCTCCGCTCATCGTCATCGGCGCGCTGGTGCTCCTGCCGTTCGTGGCGGGCGAGGGGGAAAAGAGCTGGCGGCGCCGGCCGGTTGCCGTGCTTTCGCTCACGTTGATCGCGGTAGCGCTGGGCACGCTGACGCATCTGGCGGATCTCGCTCCCTGGTCGCCCGTCATGAACGCCTGGAGCAGCGAGCCGGTTCCCCAGGCCGACCTGCGTGGACGAACGCCGCTCGAGCTCCGAGGCGCGCTGGTCTTCCAGGACAAGCAGTGCCGCAACTGTCACGCGCTGGGCGGCGCAGGTGGGCACCGCGGTCCTGCTCTGGACACGGTTGCGACGCGGCTGACGGGGGACCAGCTCATCCGTCAGGTGGTGCAGGGAGGCGGCAACATGCCCGCCTACGGCAAGAACCTGTCGCCGGCTGAAGTGACGGCTCTCGTCGCCTTTCTGAAGTCCCTGCACCCTCCCGGGCAGCCTGCTGCGCGCGACGAATCCCTGAAGGAAAGAGCCAAGCCGGGCGCTGCCGCTTCAAGCCAGCGTTGACCGGAGGATCCGATGCCTGGCATAGCGGCTCGGTTCATGGATTCCAGTCCCGCGTCGATCGCGTCGGCGCTGGTGCTGGCGCTGGTCGCGTTCGCCTATCTGCGAGCCGCGACGACTCTATCCCAGAAGATGCCGGACCAGCTTCCAGCCTGGCGTCGCGGCGCGTTCGTAGTTGGCCTGGCCACATTCTGGCTCGCGTACAGTGCGCGGCTCTCGCAGCTCACGCACACGCTTCTCACGGCGCACATGGTGCAGCACCTGCTGTTCGTGCTCGTCGCCGCACCGCTCTTGCTGTTGGGCTCTCCCCTGCTTGTCCTGGCAGGCAGCCGGCTCGGCGTCGACGCGCAGGAGCGCGCGACCACTCCTCCGTGGTTGGCACGCGCTGCGCGTCGCATCACGCATCCCGCGTTTGCGGGTGTCGCCATGGTGGCGGTCACGCTCGGATGGCACATCCCGGTGCTGTTCGCGCTGGCAATGCGATCGCCCGCCGTGCACGCGCTCGAGAATGCGACGTTCTTCGGCAGTGGGCTGCTCTTCTGGTGGCCCGTGATCGAGCCGTGGCCAGCCCGGGCCCAGTGGCCGCGCTGGACGATCCCGCTGTATCTGCTCGGCTCGGACATGCCGGTGTCGGTTCTCTCGGCGTATCTCGCCTTCTGCGGACACGTGGTCTACCCGGCCTACCTCCACGCTCCCCGGTCTTTCCCGATCTCGCCGCTCGATGATCAGGTCGCGGCCGCGATGCTGATGTGGATCGCGATGCTGGTGGTCTTTCTGGCCGCCGCCGCGGTCGTGGTCGTGGGCCTGTTGGAACCGGCGGCGAGTCGGCCGCGCGGCGACGTGCGTCACGGCGCGCATCACCGCTCGGCGTAGTCCGCGCTCAGTCGGCGTCGCCTTCCGGAAACTCCGCGGCGATCATCTCGTCGAACCAGCTCCGGGGGTGGTAGCCGACGACCCGGCCCATCTCCTGGCCGCGATCGAAGATCAGGACGGTCGGTGTCGCGCTCACACCGAGCTTCTTCAGCACCGGCAGCGGGCCCGAGGTGTTCAGCTCGGCGACCTTGATCCTGCCCTCGTAGCGGGTGGCGACCTCGGTCAACACGGGCGCGAGCTGCCGGCACGGCACGCAGCTTTCGCTCCAGACATCCAGGATGACGGGTAGGTCGCTCTTCGTGATCTCGCGCCGGAAGTCCTCGGCGCTGCCGATGTGGACAGGCAGGACCTCGTGCTTCGGACCGAAAAGTGACGAGAGAAGACCCATGCGCGTACCTTCTTCTTCGTGGGGGGCTTGTCGAGCGTACCTGCTCGGTTCGAGCCCGCGGAGGCGAAAAGGATTCCGCTGCCTGGGCGCTGCCTCGACAATGACCTTGCGTCGGCACCGCACCTGCAAAACCCTTGAGTAGTGCACGTTGATCGTGCGCAAGAGTGACGGCTGGTTGGTCGACTTCTGGACCAACGCGCCGACGCCCCCGACCGTGCCCGAGCTGGGCGCCACGACGGCGATCGACGGCATGTGGCTGTTCCATCCCGTGCTCTGGGACGGCCGCACGCGCGTCAACCTCACGGCCAGCTCGGTGCGCATCGCCGGAGACGCCATCGAGACCGAGAGCGAGGTGTCGCTTGGAGCCGGCAAGGTACGCGTGGTCACCGACTACCGGCTCGACGGCGACAAGCCGCGCGTCATTGTCGACAGCCGCGTCGAGCACATGAAAGGCGGCAGGCTTGCCAGTGTCGGTCTCGGCGACGCGGTCAAGTGGGGCAACGTCGACTATTTCCTCCAGGGAGTCGGCCGGGCGCCGCCCCGGTTCTTCGGGCACGCGCGCTGGATCGGCCGCAAGGGCGCATGCGGTGACCTCGTGCTCACGACGGCCGTTCGCGTCTACCAACCCCATCTGGCTCGCGCCGTAGCCGGGGGATATCGCCGTCACGGCGCTGGCGAGGCGGCCGTCAATTTGGGATCCCCGATCCACCGCTTGGCGATCTCCAGCGCGACGGTGGACGCGCCGAGGTTGCCGCTACCCGTGCCCTTGCCGATGCAGGGACTGCCCGCGGAAAGCGAGTAGTCGCCGTGAGCCGGATCGGCGAAGCCCGGGTTCGAGATGCCGAGGTTCCAGGTGTTGTTGGAGTCGTTCAGCGCACCGCCGCTGTTGTTGTTCGTACCGTTGTTGTAGGCAATGTTGTCGCTGGCGGTTTCCACGCGCGTGCTGTAGATGTCCATGTAGAAGCCGTAGCCGCCACAGTCGACCGCGGTGTTGTGCTCGTAGGTGTTGGCGGGGGCGCCGTCGTTGTAGTCGAAACCCTGTTGCGTCGACCCCACGGCAAGGTTGCCGATCGCAGTCGTTCCGCCGCCGTGCGGATCGTTGGTCTTGTTGCCGCCGCACTTGAACGCATTGCCGTCGGCGGCAGGGTTGCCGTTCCAGTACAGGCCAGCCTGGTACGACACGTTGTCCTGCATCAGCGTGCCCTGGCCGTAGAACGTGTCGAAGCTGTCGTCGCCCTGGTTTGCCGCAAAGTTGCGCACCAGCTTGTTGCCGGTCGAGGTGTTGCCCGCGCTGGCGCCGATGCCGATGGCGTCGCCGACGTTGGTTCCCTGGTTCGAGCCGTCGCCCATACGGAAGAACGCGCAGTCCTGCACGATGTTGTTGCTCGCGTTGTACATGTAGACGCCGGTCGATGGGCCCGCCGCGCCATAATGGCTGACCCAGACATCCTCGATCACATTCCCGCTCGCGCCCGCGCCGATGCTGATGTTGCCGGGATCGCCGTTGCCGTTGACGATCCAGAACGTCTTGATGTGCCAGGTGGCGCCGCCCGAGAAGATGTCGAACACGCGGCCCGCGGATCCCTGAGCCAGGTCCTGGCAGTCGATGATCGGCCGGTCGGTGCCGTAGCCGTAGATGTTCACGCGTCCGGCGCCTGAAACATCCAGGTTCCATCTCGTGGACGGTTTCAGGATCCCAGCGGTCACCAGGATGGTCTTCTCCTTGTTGCCTGCGGGAGGGTTCGCCGCCACTGCCGACAGGGCCTTGCCGAGCGTCTTGAACGCTTTGGCGAGCGTCGTGCCGCTGTTGGCGTCGTTGCCGTTCGTCGGATCGACATAGTAGTCGCCGGTCGTGACAGCTCCTGTCTTGGGATACTTCGTCAGGCTGTCGCTGGCACTGCCGACGCCGCCGAGCGTCGTGCTGCCTCCCGTTCCGCCACTGCCGGAGCTGCCCGCCGTGCCGCCGCTGCCTGCGAGCCCGCCGTCGCCGGCCGTCCCTGCGGTGCCACCGGCCCCCGCCTTGCCGCCCGTCCCTGCGCTGCCTGCCGCTCCTGCGCTGCCTCCAGAGCCCGCGTCTGTCTGGCTGGAGCGCAGGTTGCCGGGTGAAGAGCAGGCGACCAACGACAGCAAGGTGACCAAAAGGAACGCAGCGCGTCGCATCGAGAACATTGACCAGGAATATACCTGGCGCGTCGAGGTGACAAGGCACTACGTGGGAGGGGAGGCTCCGATGCCAGGAGTGCTGTCTACGTGATGAGGTGTACCGCCCACTGGCCAGCGGTGCCGAGCAAGGCCATCACGGCAGCACCCACGAACGCCATGCCCAGCGACCTGATCTTCAGGCTGTCGAGCAGCGCGTCGGTCACCTTCAGCAGAAGCGCCATCACGATCCAGCGCGTCAGGAACGCGAGCAGGAAGCCCAGCCCCAGTGTACCGAGGCCGATCACCACGAACAGCACCCAGCCCAGGAGCCAGTTGAGCAGACCGAACACTGCCGCCACGACCACCGCGCCGCCGAAGCCGCGGACCTCGAAACCGGGGAGCAGAACGGCGGTCAGGTACACCGCGATGCTCATCACCAACCACGAAAGCAGGATCTCCATATCTGCCCCAACGTAACCACGTCGGGTGAGTCCGCCAGGACGGGGCTAGCGCAGATCGCGTAGCATCTTCTCTGCCTGCGCCGCCCACTTCGCGTCGCGACGCTTCACGAACGCGGGTTGGTGCTCGTAGTCGTCGAGCGCGGTTGTCAGTTGCTTCCGCGCTTCGTCTTTCTGGCCCGAGAGGCCCAGGTAGTGCGCCAGCGCGATGCGGTGATTGATGCGGCCATCCACGCCGACCAGCCCGCGCAGCAGGTCGACTGCGTCTTCGTGCTCACCGCTCTGCCAGAGCGCCTCTCCGTAGTCGAGCGCAGCGGCGTAGTCGCGGTAGGAGTTTTCGAGCTCCATCAGCTCGTGCAGCTCGCCGACAGCTTCCGCGTGGCGGTGCATGCCCATCAGCGAGAGTGCGTGACCGTGCAGCGCCTCCTTGTTCTCGCGGTCGCCCAGCAGCACGTCCCGGTAGATGCCGGCGGCTTCCTGGCACTCGCCGCGGCCCAGCAGCGCGTCGGCCAACGCCAGCTTGTTGACGACGCTGGGCGTTTCCTCTGCCCTGTAGCGTAGATCGGACAGGGAGGGTTCCCGACGGCGGATCCGGACGGCGCTTCCGCCGCCAGGGCGCCGGTCCTGCAGCTTGACGACGAAGAAGTAGATGAGCGGCCCGAAGGGCGCGAGGATGATGATCAGATACCAGTACCATTCGGCGCGGCGCTGAACGGCGTCGATCAGCATCCAGATGTAGAAGGCCGCGAACAGGTAGTAGTACACGAGCGCACGCTCCCCCGCTCCGCGGGGTCCGCTTTCGTTCTTTTCGTCTGTGGGGCTCCGCGTCAAGGTGCGCGTCGCCGCGCGTCCTCCATTGCGGCGGCGTAGCCTCTCAGCTCGGCCAGCAGGCTCTCGCGCTCGCTCTCGCCAAGCCGCTCCCATCTGGCGAAGCGGCGGCTGAAGCGCGAGCTGTCGACGCCCAGCATCTCGAGCTGCCGGAGCTGCACTGCGGCGTCATGCAGGCGCCCCTCGGCGGGCTCGTCGATGCCTCCCCGGTAGGCGGACCTCCCCGCCATGCGCTCGATCGCGTCGATGGCTTCGAAGCGTTCGGCAAGCCGTGGCGTCGTGCGGCGCAGGCCCTGCTCGAGGTCGAGCGCCTCGGCTTCCGGGTGCGCGAGCACCTCCGAATAGCGGCCCGCATCGAATTCGAAGTACTGCCCGCACTCGACGCAGCGACGCACGGATCCCTGGTAGGTCCCCTTGCCTAGCGGGATGAAGTACAGGTGCATGGTGCGGCGGAGATCGATCACCGAAAAGCGCCGGACCTGCCGGCACACCGGGCAGTAGTCGACGACCACGCCGCGCAGCGCTTCGCGATCCGTCGTCCCGAAGAAGAAGAACATCGCGCGGCAGTCTAGCGCTGCGACGGCAGTGACCAGGCTCCGGGTCCTGCACGCGCGCTCAGCGCTATTCCGGGTTCATTGGAATCGGCCATTGGGTCGATGCCCGACCCGTCGCGTCGAACGAGGTTCGCGCGAGCGGAGAGGGGGGGCGATGAGCTAGTATGATCACGAGTGATCCAAGGAGCGCCCGATGTCGCCTGGTAGAGGCGGCTCCGAACAGCACGCCCCCCGCGCGATCGTCGAGACGCTGGATAGCGTTGTCGCTCCGGCTGTCCGTGATGCGTTGCTGCGGGCTGCGCTCGACGAATCCGCTGAAGCCGAGCTGCCGCGGGATCCAGAGCGCCTGCGACAGTTTGCGCAGGGACCGCTGCGTCGTGCGTTGGTCCAGGGCCTCGGCGCGGAACTCGCCGAAACCCTGACCGAGGAAATTGCCCGGCTGCTCGAGGTGGTTGCGTCGAGCAGTGGAACGCCGCGCCGCAGCTCCCGCAGCAGCGGCAAGCTGCGCGCCGTCTCGACGCCTCCCCGCCGCACCCAGCCGCCTCCGCGGTCGCTCACTCCCCCGGCGACGTTGCCTCGCCGCAGCCAGGGCCCGCGCGTGGCGACCTTGCGGTCGCTCGGGCGGGAGCCGACGCCGCCGCCCTGGTCTGGGCAGGTCTCCAGGCGTGCACCCGAGCCCACAGACGACGCCCCCGACCTCGAAGTCTCTGCAACATCCGCGGAGGACCTGGACTTCGAGGATCTGCCGGGTCTCAGCCAGGACGCCCCGCCGATCGACGATCCGCTCGCGGAAGCGGACGGGGCCCGGTCGCTGGCGGATCTGTTTCCGCCCGTGTCGCCCAGAAACCCGTCGCTCCCGCGCGGCACAATGCCCAGCCCGCGCAAGCTCACGCTGGGTTCCGGTCCGTCGAGCAGCGAGCGCACGCCGAGCTCGCGCAATCCCGAAGACGTGAAGACGCCGCCCTGGGCGTCCGACAAGTACCCGAGCGCGCTAGCCGAGATGATGGGGATGAACGGCGCGGTTCCGTCGTCGCGTGCCGGGCGGGAGCGTGCGCTTCCCCACGTGCTCGTTGCAACGCGGGACCCGGCCATGCTCAGGAAGCTGAGCGTTTGGCTCGATCCGCGCGCCGCCGTGATGCGCGTGCGCAGCGTCATCGACATGCTGCACCGTCTGGAGGATGCGGCTCGCACCCGCTGCGTGCTCGTGCTCGATTGCCGGCAGCCGTCGGTGCGCCCGTTGTCTCTCGCCGCGTTGGCCGAGGAGCTGCCGGTCTCGACGCAGGTCGTGCTGGTGGGGGCGACGGCCGAGCTGGTGCAGAAGCTGTCCGACATCACGTCGGTGGCAGCCTCCTGGGTTGTCCTCGGCGCGTCTGCGAATCCGCGGGAGATTGCGGATCGCTGCGTCGAGATCGTCTCCTGAGCCCAGCCCGCGTGCCTAGCGTGGTCGCCCCTGTGCGATCCAGCTGGCCACGACCTGGATGTCCCCGGGCGACAGCGCGGGCAGACCCAGCGGCATGCCGCGCAGCTTGGGGTCGACGTGCCCGGCTTCCTCGCGCTGGCGGGCCAGCAGCACGGCCACGAGTCGCGGAGTCCCGTCCTTCATCTTCTCGAACACGCTGTGGCGCTCGCCGTGCACGTCCAGGAGGCCGCCGGAAACCCCGCGGTAGCTCGACAGATCGAGCCCGCGCGGGAAGAAGCCGAAGCCGCCTGTATTGCCCGGGCCGCCGTCGCCCATCGCGACGTCGGGGTTGCCGTGGCAGTGATGACAGGTGTGCGAGAACACTCGCTTGTCGACTTCCTCGTACGTGACCCGTCGCTCGAGCAGCGGCAGTCGCCTGGGGATGGCCTTCTGCCTGGGCGGCGCGAGCTTTGCACCGAGCAGATACGCCGCGATGTCACGCGCCTCCGCCTTGCTGAAGCCGAACGTCGGCATCAACGTGTCCGGCTTCACCTGCTTCGGGTTCTCGAGCCACCGAACGAGCGATGCCGGCGTGTAGCGGTCGCGCACGTAGCGGAGATCCGGCGCCAGGGCGATCGCGTGCGACGAGAGTCCGGCGCCCGGGGCCGGAGCTACGCCCAGCTTCGGCACGCCGCTGAAGCGGTGGCAGGTGCCGCAGGCTTTCTCGTTCATGAGCGTGCGGCCCCGCGCCGGATCGGCGCCGGCTAGCGACACGGCGGGCGCTTTCGTGTGGTCGCGCGTCAGGTAGGTCGCGATGTCGCGGGCCTCTGCGGGTTTGATGGCGAGCCGCGGCATGCTCGGAGCGAGGCCAGGCCTCAAGTCGTGCGGTGCCAGCAGGAAGCGCGCGACCCACTCGCGCTTCAGCCGCTTGCCCGCTGCAGTGAACGACGGCGCGACCTGCATCACAGCGACGTGCTTCTTCCACTTCTGCACCATTGTCGCCGGCGCGTCCTTGTACGTGCCGGCGAGGATCTTCTGGTGGCAGTGCACGCAGTTCAGCTCCAGCTTTGCCGCGCCCAGGCCTGTGCCGTCGTGGCAGCGGTTGCACTGGAAGCGCTGGACCAGCTTCCTGCCGACCGCGGCGTCGCCTGCCTTCTCGATGGTGGCGAGCACTGCTGGCGACAGCGCGTCGGCGGGCGTCTTTGTTGCCGCTTTCGGTTCTGGTTTCGACGCAGACACAGCAGGCGGCGTGACCTTCCCGGAGTGATCGGCCTGGCCGGTGCAGGCGATCGCGACCAGCGCGATCACCGCCGTCCAGCACAGAAGACCCAGCTTGTGGAGCCACGCCCGAGTCATCGTCCTAACCCTTTGCGTCGATGCGGCACGCCGCGGGATGACCGGCCATCGCCTTGCAGCGCTGCATGGCGAGCTTGCCGCCGCTCTTGTCGCCCGACTCGGAGCGTAGCGACGCCAGCGCCGCGTAGCCTTCCGGCGTCGCGACCAGGTCCTTCTTGGCGAGCTTTTCCAGGATGCGGCGCGCCTGGGCCTTGTCCGCGTCGACGTGCGCCATGGCTTCGGCCAGGTCCGTCTGGGCGGCAGGGCTGTCCTTCTTGGTCTTGCTGATGGCGCCGAGCACCTTCACCGCCCAATCGAGATTGGCCTTGCGGTCCTTGGCGGTCTTGCCGAGCCAGCGGCCCTGCACGAAGCCCGGAACCTCGCGCGCCACGGGCAACGCACCGTCGGTGCGGGCGAGGGCCAGTGCGAGCATGCGCTGCGCACGCGCGACGAGCTTGCTCTTCTTCGCGTTCATGTTGCGCACCTGGGGCATCATGCGGATCACGCTCGCCGCTGCGGCGTTGACCTTCCCCTTGTCGAAGCTCTTCTCTGCGCGCGCGACGCCGTCTACGCGGTAGTCGACCTGGTTTTCTTCCAGATACGGCACCCATGCGCCGCCGCAGGCGTGCGCGTCGCGCGCCACGCTGCCGATCGCCAGAGCGCCGAGAAGCACCAACAGGGTCCGGGTGAGATTCGTTTTCATCAGAGTCCTCCGTGAGCTCGGGCGTGTGGGTCGCTGCCCCGCCATGGATCCCATCGCGCGGGACCCTCATTTCGTGACAGCGACCTGCGCGCCCGGTTCCAGCAAGCCCGGGGCCAAGTGAAGAAAGGCTGTTTTCTGCGGTTTTCTCCAAGCCCGCAGCGCGGCCGCGTGTCGAAGCCCACACAGCCGCGTGGTTTGCTGGACGCCCGTGATCTGCTCGGCCGTGTGCTTCGCGAGCGGCGTGGTATCCGCGCGGGAAGATCGCGCGGCTCTCGCGCGTACTACGCCGACGCTTCCGCGGCGGGCTCGACGCTCTTTGCTGGCTGTGGTCGGCGGTGCAGCTCGAGCTGCAAGGGGCTCGCGCAGCCTGCGAGCAGCGCCGTTCGCACCGCCTGGTGCGGGAAGGCGACGTCGCCGGTGACGGCTTCGACGATCTCGCAGACCTTGGTGGCGCCGCTCGGTCCCATGCGAACCTCGACCTCGAGCGGCAGCATGTTGCCGACGAGCCCGGCCTCGGTCAGAAGCGCACGCGCGTCGTCGTCGCCGACCGACAGCGCGGTCACGTAGCTTCGTACGTCGACGACCTTGCCGATGCCCTTGATGTTGCGGCGCACCGGCGCCGTCTCCGCGTCGAGGAACGCCTGCACCCGCTCCTCGAGCCAGGGGCGCCCACCGTGGGCGACGAGCGCGCTCTCGGCGAGCGCAATCACGTAGCGAGCGCCGTTGATCACGCGCGACAGCGAGGGATCGGCCGGCTCGAGCTCCACCGCGCCGAGGAACCTGAGCCCGCCCGCCGCTGCCTGGTTCAGGCGCGTGAGCAGCGTCTCTGCATCGGGCGCGTCGATCAGCTTGGCGTCGATGTGCTCGTCCAGGCTCGCTACGCCGAGCGAAAGCGCGGGGCCGTAGCTCATGTCGGGTTTCGGGTGGAAGCCCTGCGTGTAGGCGGTCTTCACGCCTGCGCGCCGGATCACGCGCGGCAGCTCGCGGATCAGGTCGAGGTGACCGAGCAGAGCGGCCGGCCCCGTCTTGGCAAAGCGCAGCCGCCAGCGGCGCGGCGGGCTGCCCGACCTGGGTGGGCGGTACATCTCCGGAGAGGCCCCGCGCTTCCGCCCCATGGGTTTCGGTTCCGGTAGCGGATCGGGAGTTTCCGGCATCGGTTCCGGATCCGGAACGGGATGCGGATGCGGATGCATCGGATCCTCGGGCGGCTGCTCGGGGTCCGGGATGGGCCCGGGCTGGGTGGCGCGCACCACCGGCAGTCGCGCCCGCTGCCCCGGTTCGAGCGCATCCATTTCCCTCAGGAACTGGATGCGCTGCTCGCGCATCTGCGTCATGTCGCAGGCCACGCCGCAGTCGTAGCAGACCAGCTTCTTCGTGTTGGCAAGCGCGTCCGACACGTTCGTCTCGTGGATGAACTGCCCGACCGCCTTGCCGCAGGGTGGGCTCAGCCGGCTCCGGAGCGCTCTTCTGTACTCGCGCGCAAGGAAGCCCGGCTCGAGTCCGATGTCGAAGTGACTCCACGGCAGTCGCGCCGTGACCGGAATCGTCCCGAGATAGATCGACGTGTCGACAGCGAAGTGGTCGAACGCCTCCTGCCACACGTCCACGCGCAAGTGGTCGTCCCAGGAGTCGAAGCGCGCGCCGCGTTGGTAGGCGCGTTCGATGACGGCCGACAGCCGCCGGTCGCCGCGCGCCAGGACGCCCTCCAGCACGCTCGCCTCGGAGTGGTGCATGCGCAGCGTGAGCCCTTTGATGCCGCGCGCCTGCGAGCGCAGGATTTCCTGCTTTTCCTTGATCTGCGCCGGCGTGTCCATCGCGCACCACTGGAAGGGCGTGTGCGGCTTGGGCACGTGAACGCTCACGCTGACCGTCACCTTCGGCCGCTTGCCGACGCGCTTGCCGACGGCCAGTGCGTTCTTGCCGACCTGGATGATGCCAAGCACGTCCTCGCGCTCTTCGGTCGGCAGCCCGCAGATGAAGTAGAGCTTCATCTTGTCGAAGCCGCGCGAGAACACCCGCTCGGCCGTCTCGAGCAGCTGCTCTTCGGTGACGTTCTTGTTGATCACGTCACGCATGCGCTGCGTGCCGGCCTCGGGTGCGAATGTGAGACCGCTAGCGCGCACCTTGCGCATGTCGTCCAGCAGATCCTCCGGAAGGCCGTAGGCTCTGAGCGATGCGACGCCCAGGCTCACGCGTTCCGGCGCGGTCTTCTCCACCAGCTTCTTGATGAGCGGCGAGATGCAGCTCACGTCCGCCGTGGACAGCGCCGTCAGGCTGACCTCGTCCTGCCCGCTCTTTTCCAGAGCGCCCAGCACCGTCTGGACCACCTGCTTCGGATCGCGTTCGCGCACCGGTCGGTAGATCATGCCGGCCTGGCAGAAGCGGCAGCCCTCGGTGCAGCCCCGGGCTACCTCGATGCTCATGCGATCGAAGATCGCCTCGGGGCCGCCCACCGGTCCGTCCTCGGGGAACGGGAAGCGATCGATGTCCTCCAACAGCCGGCGTTGCACCGGAAACGGCGCTCCAGTCCCTTCGCGCGCTCCGGTCACCACCTCGAGCCCGGTGTCGGGATCCAGCGCGGTGTCGTAGAGCGACGGCACGTACACGCCGGTGATGCGCGACAGGCGCAAGAGCCGCTCCGCTCGCGAGAGGCCCTCGCGCTTGGCCCGCGCCCACTCGAGCGCGATCTCGCTTGCCGCTTCCTCGCCGTCACCGATCAAGATGGCATCGAAGAAGGCGGTCATCGGCTCGGCGTGGGTTGCCACCGGTCCGCCGGCGATCACCAGCGGGTCGTCGTCGCCGCGATCTTCGCTTCGGAGCGGAATGCCGCCCAGGTCCAGCATGCCGAGCACGTTGGTGAAGGTCAGCTCGAACTGCAGGCTGAACCCCACCACGTCGAAGTCGCACAGCGGCCGCCCGCTCTCCAGCGCACACAGGAGCTTGCCGTGCGCGTGGAGCTCGCGCTGCATGTCGACCCACGGCGCGTAGCAGCGCTCGGCCAGCGTGCGGGAGTCGTCGTTCAGGATGCGGTAGAGCATCCGGTAGCCCAGATGGCTCATCCCGATGTCGTAGATCTCCGGAAAGGCCAGGCACACGCGCGCCTCGACGGCAGCCCAGTCCTTCGTCCGCGAGCCGTGCTCGGCGCCGGTGTAGCGCGTCGGCTTCTCCACCTTGTGGAGGAACGCCGCGTAGGGATGGTCGAAGAGCCGGGCCATGGGCCGAACGCCTAGCATACCGGCCGCACGCCGGCAGCCTCCATGGGACAGCTACTTTTCCAGCTTCTCGATCGGGCGCACCCAACCAGGTACCAGAGCAGGCGCGCCCTATCCGCCACCGCAGCCCCAAAGGCGTCCGTTTCGAGCCCAGAAACGACAAGCCTACGGAGCTCGACGCTGGAACCGAGGCAGCGGCCTGCCCAGCTGGTCAGCCACGATTCCCGCAACTTCCTCGCCTTCACGAAGCTGGTTTGCCTCGCTATCCCCTCGAGGAGGTTGTCAGAAGCGTTCTAGGCGAGCAGCCCCGGAAGCCGCCGCGGCTTGTAGCCCGGGAACACTTCCGCGGCGCGATGCACGCCGAGGTGGCGGGTCACGATCTCGGAAAAGATATCGCGGAAGTCGGTGGTGACGGCCAGATCGCGCCGCTGGTAGAGCTGTGCTGGTTCGAGCCCGGGCCAGCGCCCGTAGACCTTTCCGCCATGAACCGGGCCGCCGAGCACGAAGTAGGCGTTGCCGTGGCCGTGATCGGTGCCTCCGCTGCCGTTTTCGGCCACCGTCCGTCCGAACTCGCTCATCGTCAGCACCACCACGTCCTGCATGCGGTCACCGAGATCGCGGCGGAAGGCAGCGAGCGCGCCTCCGAGCTCGGCGAGCCGCCGCGCGAGCCTACCTTCGGCGCCGCCCTGGAGGACGTGGGTGTCCCAACCGCCGCCGTCAGCGAATGCTACGTCCACGCCGACGTCCGCCTTGATGAGCTGGGCGATCTGCCGGAGCTTCTTCGACAGCCTTCCCTTTGGATACCGGACGCCCGGTGCGGGCGCGAAGCGCTCGGGGTGGCGCGCGCGCAGCGTGCCGAGCGCGCCCAGCGCCTCGACGCCGGCCTGCCGTACCGGGTCGTTTCCGGCCGGGCCGGCATACAGAGCAGCGAAGCCCTCGCCGAGCTTGCGCCTGACGGCGCCCTTGCCGACCATGCCGAAGCTCGCGAGGTCGCCGACCGCGAGCGTGCGCGCCGCGCCGCGCAACGACAGCGGCAGCTCGTCCTCCATCGCGACGCCGCGGAACGGCGTGTGCGCGCGGTCCGCGCCGTGGCTAAGTGCGCGGTTGAGCCAGCCCTCGGCGGTCGTCGCGATGCCAGGTGTGCCGCTTTCCATGAAGTCCTGCGCGTCGAAGTGCGACCGCGTCGGGTCGGGGGAGCCCACCGCGTGCACGATCGCGAGCTCGCGCGCCGCGAACAGCGGCTTCAGTGCAGCGAGCCGCGGGTGCAGGGCGAAGCGGCCGTCGAGGTCGACACAGGCGCCGTCGCCCTTGCCGGGCCGGGCAATCGCGATGCTCTTGCGCACGCGGTAGTAGGCCGGCTCGGCGTGGGGCACGACCATGCTCAAGCCGTCGACCGCGCCGCGCTGGAAGATGCAGACCAGCACCTTCCTCCTTGCCGGCGCGGGCCTCGCCCATGCGCGCTGTTGCCAGAGCAGCGGTACCGCCGCGCTGCCGGCCAGCGCTATTCCCAGAAAGCCGCGTCGAGAAACGCCCATCGTTGCCTCCTCAAAGCCGTTGGAAGTCAGGGCTCGCCAGCGCGAGCGCCACCGCAAGCTGTCGTGCGCGAACCGGATCGCGCACGCCGGCCACCTGTTTCTGGATGGCGGTCAGTGTTCGCTGGCTGCCGGCGCCTCCGAGCACGAGGTCGTCGACGCGCCGGGTCAGTGTGGCTGCGTCCGGTGCGGGCAACAGCAGCTGGTCGAGCCTGGTCCGGACGCCTGGCGCGCGTCCCACCGCCAGTGCAGTCGCGAACTTCATGCGTGCGAGCAGCGCGCCGCTACTCATCCAGTCGGCAGCCCGGTCGCTGTAGCCGGTGGGCACGGGCTGCATCAGGATCGGCTGGCCGAGCATGACCATGACGCGGGCCAGGCCGAGCGTGCCGTCCGTGGTGCCGCCGAGGGCACGCACCGAGCTCGCCACGAACTCGAGGGGCGTCTTCACCTTCGCGTCGCTGGCTGCCCAGAACGCCGGCAGGTGGGCGATGGTCCGCAGCATGTCGGCGACGCTGCCGTGCGTGCGGAGATAGGTTCTGCGGACCGCATCGACGCAGCTCGCCGGCGGCTTGTCGGCGACGAAGCGTCCGCACAGCTCGCTGGCGATGTGCTGCGCTGTCGCCGGGCTCTCGGCCAGCATGTGCAGCAGCCTCAGACCCTCGTCCTGGCCGTGACCCGCAGGGAACTTCTGGCCCAGCGCGACCTTCGCCCCGAAGTCGTGCAGCCGCGGACGGAAACGGAAGCCGGACTTTCCGCTTCTCGGTCGCGCGATGCTCCAGCCGGTCAAGATGTGGGCGACTGCGATCACGTCGGCTTGCGTGTAGCCGCCGTTCACGCCGAGCGTATGCAGCTCCATCAGCTCGCGCGCGTAGTTCTCGTTGATGCCGCGTCGGTGTCGTTTCGCCGCCGGTGAACCGGGGGGTGCGGCTCTGGTGCTGCGCGCATTGTCCAGGTAGAGCAGCATCGCCGGGTGGCGCGCGCTGGCCACGAGCAGATCCTCGAAATGCCCGAGCGCGCGGGGCCGGATCACGTGCTCGACGTAGTCGGCGGCGTAGAGCTTTACCGCGCCTTTGCGCGCGAAGACGTTGAAGTGATTGGCCCAGAAGTCGACCATCACCTGTTCGAGCTGACGCGAGCTGCCGATGTCGCGCGACAGTTCTGCCATCTCCAGCGTGCCGAGCAGTCTGCGCGCGTCGATGTGCCGGAAGCGTTGCCGGAACGACATCGCATCCTCGTCGCCGGCGTCGCCCTCCGGGCCGTACGTCTTCTGGAACAGATCAAGTAGCTGGAGCGGCGGTGAGAGCACGTTCCGGTACGGAGCGAGCGCGGCCTTGCCCGCGGGATCGGGAATCGAGCTCGGGTGCAGCTGCTGTTCGAGCCAAGCGTCCGCGCCCAGGGCGAGCGCGCGGTCCACGTCCCCCGGCGCGGGACCGAAGCTGAAGCGCGCCAGCAGGTGGGTCGCGCGTGCGCGGTCGAACGTCGCTTTGGCCGTTGGCGCTGGTGCCCGGGAGGCGGGCGGACGCACGGGCGTTCGCGCCGCGCAGCCCACGATGGACGAAAGACAAAGAGCTCCGAAAAGACTGGCAAGCCGCTGCATGGCAGCCCTTCATGCCGGGACGCCCGGCTACGTTAAATCCGCTTGGTGTCTTCCCGCACCCAGCGGCACGGGTGCGGCGACGCGTCGGACTAGTTGGCGCAAATGGCGGGCGGCTGCCACGTCCACGTGCCGTCACTGCACTTCACGATGGCGCTGCTCGGGCCGCAGGGGGTGCCGTAGTGGCACATGGTGTCTGCCGGCGCAGTACACGTGCTGCCGTCGTTGGGCACGATGGGGGGGCAACCGGGGTTGCTCGGCGGCAGCGCGCACTGCCACTTCGGCGGCGGCGGCCCGCACGGGCCGGCGCTGCACGAGGTGCACAGGCACAGCGTGCCGTTCGAGTAGTCGCAGACCTGGGACTCGACCGCGCATATCGTGCCCGTGGCTGGTGGGTTGGAGGGGCAGCCGGTCGAGTGCGCGCAGACGGTCTGCGTCGTGGTCCACTTCTTGTCCTTGCACAGCCAGGCTTCGCGGCAGTCCGGACGCACCGAGTTGCCGTACGTGCAGCGCAGGTCCGAAGGGCTGCACGCCTGTCCCACCGTGGGTGGCGTCGCGGGGCAGCCGACCGGTGAGCTGCCGCCGGAGCCGCCAGTTGCGCCGGTCGCGCCCGAACCGCCGGAGCCGCCGCTTGCGCCGGTCGCGCCGAAGCCGCCGCTGCCCGCCGTTCCGCCGTCTGTGCTGCTGAAGGTGCTGCCGCCACAGGCGGCGACGACGAACGCAAGAGCGATCAGGCCCGGCTTCGCAAGTCTGGTCATGCTGTCACCCGCAGAGCTGAAGAATGGCAGGAGTGCCGCCGATCATCGTAGCGCCTCGCGCCGGCCGCGCCCAGCGGGGCGCGTTTCGCTACGCCCGGCGTCGCTCGCGCCGATAGCGCCGTGCGCTGCGTCCGCCTCCACCGAGCAGCCCGATGTCCATCAAGAGCGCGATGATCACCAGGAGCCAGCCGAGCGGCGGCATCTGTCCCGGCGCGCCCAGCGAATTCATGCCGAAGGCGAAGGCCAGGGTCGTCAGCGGCAGGAAGAAGAAACCGAGCAGCGGCCACAGCCACCCACCGAAGGCCCGCGACAGGTAGCCGCCGCCGAAGAACCACACGAAAAACAGGGCTAGACGCGGAAACGCAACGGCGATGCAGCCAACCAGACAGGGCATGAGCGGGCACAAGGTGCACACGCTGCGCTGCGCCTGCAAGCGCTCGGCATCGGACTGCTATGGAGCCATGCACGCGCAGGCGAGCGTACCTGCGTTGGGGATCTGGCAGGCGCCGCACTGGCAGAGGGACGAGGCGCAAGGGCAGGCTAGCTTGCCGTTGCAGGAGGGCGGGAGCGCCTGGCAGGCGTAGCTGACCGTGGTGTTGTCGCAGCACTGTCCCGGCGTGCCGGGCTTGCCGTTGGGGCACATGCCCGCGTCGTCCGGCGGCTGGCAGGCGCCGCCGCCGGCCGTCGTCACCACGCAGACCTGTCCGCTCTTGCAGATCGCGCCGTCGCAGCCGACCGCGCCGGCGTCCAGGCCCGTCGCGTCCTGGCCGGAATCGGCCGACGCATCCATGCTCGATCTTGTGCTCGTCGAACCGCCGCAGGCGACGGCGAGAGGCGAAAGCGCGACGCCCAGGACCAAGGCAGAAACATGCAGTCGTGTGGACATGTCGGGAGTCTACGCGCTAGACGCGCGGCCGCCAGCGCACCAGCAGGTCCGCGTCGCACAGCGACAGCACCCGCACCAGCACTTCGCCGTCCACGCCCAGTGCGTCGAGCGCGCCCTCGTGCACGCCGACGTTGTACGACTCCGGCCAGGCCCACACGCCGCGCAGCTGGAGGACCGCCTCGCGGTCGCTCCTGTCGACGACCTTCGCGGTGCCCGCGTTGCCAATCAGCCGGTACGCCTTGGGCGCCAGGTGCAACGCCGAACGCGGGTCGTTGCCGGCGACGCTCATCACCACGCGGCCGAGTGTCGAGCTGCTGAACGTGGGATACGCCTGGCGTCCGAGCCGCCGCATGCCTTCGCGTACCGGCAGGCCCGGATAGGCGAGCTCCGCGGCGGCGGGTAGGAGTTCGACCATCTCGCGCATGGGATAGTTGGAAAAGGCGACGTAGCGCTTGCGTCCGGGGCGCTTCCCCGCGCGGTTCTCCGCGAGCTCGGCGATGTTGGACAGGAACATGCCCTTCACCGTCGCAGACGGTGGCAGCGCCGCGAGGTGCGCCTCCAGCTCGATCGGAGCCCACACGTCGGGGTTCCCGAATCCCTCCTCGGTCATGCTTCGCTCCTACGATAGCCGATCCGGGCGAAGCGCTTGAACAGGATTGCCGGGCCGGGATGACGGACGCATCATTGCCCGATGCAGCGCCTCTTTCTCGCTCTCCTCGCAGCGGTTCTTCTTGTTGCCTGCTCGAAGCCGAAGCCTCCGACCATCACGCCCCATTCGGCCGAAGTGAAGTCGGTGAGCCCGACGGCGCTGGTGCTGCACACGCAGTTCGATGTGCACAATCCGAACGGCTTTCCCCTCGTCGTACGTTCCGTCTCCGGCAAGCTCACCGTCGCCGACAACATCGACATGGGGTCCACCACGGTGCCCAGCGGCGTGTCGATCCCGGCGAACGGGACCCAGCGTGTCGCCAGCGACCTGAGCGTATCGTGGCAGAACATCAGCCAGCTGGTGCCGTTTGCGATCTCCGGCAAGCCGGTGCCGTATCGCTTCGATGGGCACGCCAAGGTGGGCGGCAAGAGTCTGAACATCGACGTGCCGTTCAGCATCAAGGGCCAGCTCACACCGGCCCAGCTGCTGCAGGCCGGTCTGAACAGCCTGCCCAAGCTTCCCTGACGGGCTCACTGAAGCTGATGCGATGCGTCGCGCCATGGTGCGTCGCGTCGTGACCGATCGCAGACGTGGGGGTATTCGCGGCGCTGTGGATGTGTCATCCACAAAGGCGCCGTGAAGAACTTGCTGCGTCTGGTCCTCTCGCTTTCTTCGGTAGTCGCTCTGGCGGCAGCGTGCTCGGCTTCGGGCGGGGGTGCGCACGCTAGCGGCAGCGGTGGCTCGGCTGCGTCGGGGTCGGGTGGCTCGAGCGCCAGCGCCGGAACCGGTGGCGCCATGTCGCTCGACGGCGGCGGCGGTGACGCGAACGCGCCTCCCGCTGTGGCTCACCTGAAGGGCAAGGTGTACTCGCCGCAGGGCGTGTTGCCGATCTCGGGGGCGCTGGTCTACCTCACCGGTTCGGCTCCCGCGCCGTTTCCCGATCACGTGTTCTGCGATCGCTGCGTGCAGCTCTCGAAGGGCACGCCCTACACGCTGTCGAACCCCGACGGCAGCTTCGACCTGGGCGCGTACTCGACCGGCAAGTACCAGCTGGTCGTGGAGAAGGGACAGTTCCGACGCGTCCGCACGATCAACGTCACGGCCGGCACGGTCAACGTCCCGAAGGACGACACCACGCTGCCGAAGAAGACGGACCTGTCCGTCCACGACGAGATCCCGAAGATGGCGGTCTTGCAGGGAGCATGGGACGCCATCGAGGTCTCGCTCGCCAAGTTCGGGCTTGCGCAGCTCGAGCCCGGGCCGTTCAACCTTGGCGTGCAGGTCAAACCGGGCACGGCTTCGTTCGATATCATCAACGACAGCCGCCTGGCGTTCCTGTCCGACTACAGCCGGCTGTCGCAGTATCACATCGTGTTTCTGCCCTGCGACAACAACAGCGGCGGGACGACCTGCGATGATCTCACGTCGGGTGACGCGACGGTGAAGCAGAACGTCCAGAAGTTCGTGGCGGCCGGCGGCAAGATCTACGTCACCGATTATTCCTACGACTACGTCCGGCAGCCGTTCCCCGGCTACCTGGACTGGGCGAACGAGACCAGCGCCATCGGTTCGGCCTGCCTTTCCGGCGAGTACGACGCCAACGCCACCGTGCTCGACCCCGGCATGAAGGCCTGGCTCGCTGCGTCCGGCGTGACCTCGTTCCAGGTCAAGCAGAGCTGGACCATCATCGACAAGGTCAACCCCGTGAAGACCACGGACGTCGACGGCAACCCCACGACGGTGACGCCCAAGGTGTGGGTCCAGGGCGCCGTCCCGAACTACGGTGACAAGCCCACCACGGTCAGCTTCCCCCGCGCCTGCGGACGCGTGATGTTCAGCACGTACCACACGGAAGCCGGCGGAGCGACGGTCAGCTCGCCGCTCCTGCCCCAGGAAGCCGCGTTGCTCTACGTGCTGCTCGAGGTCGACGTGTGCATCCAGCCGCCGATCCCGCAGTAGCCGGAGCTGTCCGCGTTGTCGCCGCGCTCCTGGGCGGGGTTACGGAGCCGACAGCCCCGTGATGGGCCACGGCTGCGGCGCGGGCGTACCGCTGGTGTCCACGATCACGATCTGGTCGTGATCGGTGTCGGCGACGAGCAGCTTCGTCGTGGCGCCGCTCGACGGCATGACGGCTAGACCGCCGGGATAGAACAGCGGCGGCGGAGTGCCATCGCCCGCGATGGTCGAGATCACCTGCGTTGTCAGATCCAGCGCCTTGATCTTCGAGTTGTATGTGTCGGCGATGTACAGCGTCGTCCCGTCGATCGCGAGGCCCTGATCGTGCTGCAGCTGCGCCTGCGCCGCCGGGCCATCGACGTCGCCCCAGTTGAACAGTCCCTTGCCGACGAGCGTTGTCACATTGCCCGATGCGAGATCGACCTCGCGGACGCTCGACGACTCGGCGTCGGCTACATAGAGCGAGGTTCCATCCGTGGCTAGCCCGCTGGGTTGGGCGAACTGTGCGTCCGTTGGGCCGCCGTCGGCGAGGCCTTCGCCGGCGGAACCGGCAAAGGCCGAGATTGTCCCGGCGGACGGATCGTATGTCGCGATCTGGTGGGTGCCCGCGTTGGCGATGTACAGCGTGCCCTGGATCGCGAGCAGGTCCCATGGCGAAGCCAGCGCGGTGTCGATCGCCTTGCCCGTGCCGGTCAGCTTGCCGCCGCGATCGCCCGTTCCGGCGACGGTGGAGACCGACTTGTTCGAGAGATCGACGGCCCGCAGCAGGTGGTTCTGCGTGTCGGCCACGTACAGCGTGTTGCCGTCCAGAGCCAGGCCCTTCGGCCCCGAGAAGCGCGCGGACGCATACGGCCCGTCCGCTTTGCCGGCCGTGCCGTCTCCGATCACATCCGTGACCGCGCCGGTCGCATCGGTCAACACCACGCGGTTGTGCCCGGTATCGGCGATCGCAAAGCCGCCCGGCATGCTGATGATCTTTTCGGGGCTCGCCAGCGGCGTGCTGGCGTCCTTTTCGCGGCCCAGAAAGCCGAGCGGGGTCGTGGCAAGGCCGCCCTCGGCCGCCTGCTCGTGGAGCGCGGACTCGACAACGTCATCGAGCGTCTTGAGCGATGCTTCACCGACCAACCTGGTGATGATGCGACCGTGGGCATCGACCACGTACAGCGTCGGCCAGCCCGGCGCGCCCCAGTCATGCAGCTCCTTGTGCTGGGCGTCGATCGTGACCGGATGGGTGACCCCCATCTCGATCATCTGCGCGCGCACCACGTCGGGCGAAGCGTCCGCGCTGAACTTCTGCGCATGGACGCCGATGACGAGCACGGGGTCGTTTTCATGCTCGTGCGAGAAGGCCTCGAGCGTCGCGGCCTCGTGGATGCAGTTGATGCAGCCGGCTGTCCAGAAGTCGAGCAGCAGGATGCGGCCGGTGAGCTCGTCGCCGGTGAAGGCGCGTGTCGTGTTCAGCCACCCGCCGACCTGGGTCAGCCCCGACGCCGGCGCCTTTTCGCGCTGGTCGGGGGGCGTCAGCTGGATGGGATTGCCGTACTTGCGCGCCACGGGGGTCGGCGCTGTGACGGGGATGGCGGAGCCGACCGGATCGCCGGCGATGGCGATGGGCGCGCCCAGCTTGGGGCCGGCGTCGCCGCCACTTCCGCCATTGCCGCCACCTCCGGCACTGCCGCCTGTGTCGGGCGCCTTGGCGCCGCAGGCGGCGAGCAGGGACGTGGCGAGCGCGACGAACAGCCAGGTCCAGATCCGGGAACGCACTTCAAGCATCATCTCTGCCGCGTATGCGTCCCGGGCGGGTTCGGTTACCCGGCGCCGCGGTTGTGGCGCATGCGGCTAGAAATGGACCGAAACCGTCCGCGTCTGCCCGTGTGCGGCCCACACACTGCGCGGGATCCGGCGGCTGCCGTGGACGAACAGCACGCTGTGGCGCCCGCCCGAGACCTTGACACCGAACTTCGGCGTCTTGCCCAGCGGCCGTCCGTCGAGCAATACCAAGGCTGAAGGGCGCGAGTAGAAGCTGAGCCTGGCCGGTGGATGCCAGTACGTCCGGTGCCGGGTGTGCGCTACCGGAGCCGGAGCGCTGGCGGAGGGCGTTTCTGCCGGCGCGGCGCTGGGCGTGGCGGACAGCGTGGGCTTCGGGGCCTCCGACGGGGCAGGCGTGGCGGCCGCCTGCGCCGGGGCCGAGGGAGCCGCGCTCGTGGCGCCGGTGCGCCGCAGCGTGAAGTGGATGGGCCTGTCGCCCGTGGTCTCGACCGGATCGGGTGCCACGTAGCCGGCGGCGCGGATCGACACCCAATGGCTGCCGCTGTCGTCGGGGAGCTGGCAGGGCAAGGCGCCGCACACCTCGTGGCCATCGACGAACACCGAGGCGATCGTGATGGGCGACTTCTGCAGGTCCGACGCGGTGACAGTCGATGGCGTGGACGAGCCGTGTCTGGCCACCAGCACGATCAGCAGTACCGCCGCAGCGACCAGATAGAAGGCGATGAACGTCAGCGCGACATTCGATAGCCGGGGCTTGCGTTGGGGCAAAGGTTCGGGCGTCAAGGGAGCGGCCGCCGGCGGAGGGACGGACGCCTGTTCCACAATCGGCCCAGCAGCCTGGGGCGGCTGTGTCTGGTAGGTCGGCGCCGGAGGCCGCGGCATGGGTGGCTGCGTCGGGCCGGCGCGGGAGCCTTCGGGCGGAGCCGCTGGTGGCGACGTGTTGTGCACGACCACAGCCGGCTCCACGGGAGCCTCTTGCGAAGGCGGAGGGAAATGCGGCTCGGCCTGCTTGGAAAACGCCGGTAGGGGAGGAAGCTCTGCCGCCGGCGGCAGCGGCGACTCGTGGAAGGTGATTTCCGGCGCGGACGCCCGGGACGCCGGCGGCGGCCGCGGCCGTTGAGGTCGGTTGGGCGACGCCGGCGGCGGCATCGACGGCGGCGGAGGCCGCTTGAGTGGAGGTGGCGGCGCGATCCGGGGCAACGGCGCCGGCCGCGGCAACGGTGCCACGGGCGGGGGCGGGAGCGGCGCGGCTCGTCGCGGTGGTGCGACGGGCGGCAAGGGCGCGACCGGCGGCAGCGCCACCCGCGACGGCAGGGCGACGCGGGGCAGCGGTAGCGGCGCAGGTCCCGGTGGGACCGATCGCGGCAGGGTCAGTGCCCAGTCGCTCTTGGTGTCCTCTGGCGGGATCTCGAGCGTCGGGGCAGTCCACTCGGAGTCGTCCGATGCAGGCTGCGGGCGCACCAACGTCCGGGTGACATCCTCGTCCGACAAGTCGGGGGTGAACCACGCCACTGTTACCGGCTTGCGAGGATATCACGCACGCCAGCCAGCGCGAGGGCCGTTGTTCCGCGTCGGGCTGCCGCCCTGGTACCATAGTGCGGCGATGCGCGGGATAGCTCTGTGGGTGATCGGATTGGCAGTGGTCGGCGCGTGCGGCGGCTCGCAACGTGGAGCGGACAGCCCGGACAACGCGCCACTCTCCGACGGCCGCAGCGGCACCGAGACCGCGTATTCGCCGCCGCCGATCCGCAGCGTGGGTGAGGCCCCTCAGGCGACGGCGACGCCCGCCGCGGCTTCTTCATCGAAGGATGCGCCCGAGATCAGCCGCTCCGTCGGCACCGCCGGCGGCGTGGTGGTGCTCTGGCCGCGCATCGTCCAACCGAGCGGCAGCCCTCCGCCCGACGCCTCGCTCGAGAAGATCGCGGCGGATGTGCAGGCCCAGCTGGCGGGCATTGCGAGGAAGAGCGGCGCGCAGGTCGACGTGCGGCCCGAGCCCGAGCGCGTCTGCCCGCGCAGCGGCTGCAAGGCGACGCGTATCGGGGCGCTGGTCACCCGTGCGGATCATGGCTGCGCGGTCGTGGCGTACGTGGGCAAGCCGGGCGTCTCGCCGGCCCACCTGGTCCCCTGGGCGGGGAGCATCACGCTGTCCGCCACGCAGGTACCGTTCCGCTCGCATCCCGAGAAGGTCGTGCGCGTGACGGACTACGTCCCCTGCGCGAAGCTCGACCTGTCCCAGCACTCGGCCGACGTGGCGGCCGCGCTGCGTTCGGCGCGCTAGCTCGGGTGTCCCGCGCTTCGATCCATCATCGACAGCGGGCGCGGGCGGACGATCGCCCGCATGACGTACCGCATGTGCCCCCAGCGAGATCCAGCAGCAGATCATCTGCCGCGAGCTGGGGATGTACGATGCGTGGGTCGTTGTGTGGCAAGCGCGTGCTCTTCCCGACACGCGCTGGAAACCGACGACGCGCACGCCCTGTGGAACAGCGCCAGTGCCCGGCTCTTGTTCTCCGGGACGCCCTTGCCTTGTTCGTAGGCGCGACCGAGCTCTTCGCAGAGAGCGGCCTGTCCCAGATCGCAGCCCTTCTCGAGAGCACGCGCTGCTCCGCCCGGGTCGGGCGGCACGCCCCAGCCCTTCGCGAGCTTGTGCGCCAGACTGCCGCACGACAGCGCGTAGCCGCCGGCGCACGCTCGTCGATACAGTTCGACCGCCTTGTGCGCGTCCACCGGGACTCCCAGGCCGATGTCGTAGTGGAAGCCCAGCTCCTGGCACTGCGCCATCTCGCCGCTGTCGCACTGGTTCCTGAGCAATTGCAGCGGGTCGAAGGCAGATTGGGTTGCTCGACCGAGTATCCAGCCCGCGACCACGATCAGCGGGACCACTCCGACTGCGAGCGAGCGCCAGAGCCAGCGCTCGCGCGTCCGTTTCCCGATCGCGCTCTGGAGCGAGATGCGCGCTTTGCCGAGCGGTCTCGCTTCGCGGCGCGCATCGATGCCCAGGACGTTGTCCGTTCTGCAGTAGACGCAGCGGGCCACGAGCTGATCGGCAACGACGACTAGCGGCGCCCCGCAGGCGTGGCACCCGGGCGGCGCGCCGGGGTGCGGGGGCGGGCGGGCGCCGAGATCGAGCGTGACCCGTCGGAGCGCCTGACGGTCCACGAGGCCGGCCCTGAGTGCGAGGTTCACGCCGAGGATCGCTGCAACGGCGAACGCCGCGAGCAGCACCGCATTCTGCAGCACCAGCACGTGTCCTGCTCTCAGCCAGGCCGCGACGCCGAAGGCGACCGGCCAGGCGAGGAACATCACCGCGGCGCCCAGCAGAATGCGCCCCGAAACGGTGCGCGCCCCCGGCTGCTCCAGCAGCCGCTCGACCATCGCCGCGAGCCGTGGACGCCCGGCGACTTCCGGGAGCGCGCGGATCCGCTCGCGTAGCTCGTCCGGCACGCCGACGGTCGCGCCGCAGTAGGTGCAGACCACGCTGTCCGAGTCGCGTGGCGTGGCCGCTCTGCTGCAGGAAGGGCAGCGGAGAATCTCGATGTCATGCGGCGCCGGATGGTCGTCCCCGGTCGGCTCCGTCGTTCCGCCGGCGAGGCTCCGGATGGAATCGAGCAGAGCCTGGAGCGAGTCGCGCTCCACCGGACGTTCGCTGGTAGCCAGCACGAAGCGCGTGCCGTCCCCGGCCACGATCGAGAGGCTCCACACGTCGTACTCCCCTGGTCCAAGCAGCCTGGAGAAGAGTCGCCTGAGCGAACGCCCCTTCCTGTGTTCCACCTCGATGCCGGATGCGTCGGCGTCGATGGACGTCCATTCGACAAACAGCCCGTTGAATGACCCACCTTCCACGTGGAGTCCAGCAGGCGAAAGCACAACGTCGCTCGGTCGCTCGCGCACTGCCGCGGCTGCCCGCGCGAACGCGTACGGCAACAGCAAGACAGCGGACAGCGACGCCAGCGCCGCCCCCTGCACCCAGGCCGGGTAGCTGTTCTGCGTGCGATCGCTGGCCAGATAGAAGACGACGTCCAGCACGGCCATCGCGAGCGCGGGCAGGAGCGTGGCCGCCGCACCGGTCAGGCCCCAGAGCGAGGAAACCCCGACCTGGAGAGGAAGCCTGATGGGGCGGCGCTCGTCCATGCGGGCGGACTATCGCACGGCCGGACTGCCAGGGCTGCTCGGGCGCGGACGCGTCGAACGCCAAGCGCCACCGGGCCGAGAGGCACTTTCCGGATGCCGTCGTCCGGATCGGACTACTGGCACGAACCGCTCACGCACTGCTGTCCGTTTGTGCACGAGAGATTGCAGGCGCCGCAGTTGCTCGGTGACGTCAGGTCCGTCTCGCAGCCGTTGGTCTTGTTTGCGTCACAGTCCCCCCACCCGCTCTTGCACAGCAGCGAACACGTTCCGCCCTGGCACGTGGCTGTACCGTTCTGGTTGCCGCAGGCGACGCTGCAGCTGCCGCAGTGCTTCGTGTCGGTCTCGATGTTCGTCTCGCAGCCGTTGGTCTTGTTTGCGTCACAGTCCATCCAGCCGCTCTGGCAGACGATGGAGCACGTTCCGTTGGAGCACGTGGCTGTACCGTTCTGGTTGCCGCAGGCGACGCTGCAGCTGCCGCAGTGGCTCGTGTTGCTGCTCAGATGCGTTTCGCAGCCGTTCGTGACGTTGCCGTCGCAGTCGCCGTAGCCGGAGTTGCAGCCGATCGTGCACTGGCCCGCGACGCACGCTGCGTGCCCGTTCGTGCCGCTGCACACGGTACCGCAGGTGCCGCAGTTGGTCGCGTCTGTCGCAATGTCCTGCTCGCAACCGTTCGTGGCGTTGCCGTCGCAGTCGGCCCAGCCCGCGTCGCACTTGGAATAGCCGCACGTGCCGTTCGCGCATGTTGGCGTCGCGTGCCGCACGGTGGCGGAACAGTCGTTCCCACAGAAGGCACAGTTGTTGGGGTCGGACGCGAGATCCGTCTCGCAACCATCGCTTGTGTTGTTGTTGCAGTCTCCCTTGCCGGTCGGACAGTTGCTCGCCATGCACGTGCCCTGGTTGCAGAGCCAGTTCGTCGTGTCGCCCGGCGAGAAGCAGTCGTGCCCGCAACCGCCGCAGTTGTGCGGGTCGCTGCCGGTGTTGGTCTCGCAGCCGTCGGCTGCGTCGCTGTTGCAGTCCGAGAAACCGGCGTTGCAGCTCTGGATACCGCAGCTCCCGTCGCTTGCGCAGTTCGCAACGGCGTTGGGGACGGCGCAGGCGGAGCAAGAGCTCTGCGCGCAGCCGTGCGACGGGTCGTCCTTCATTGGGCAGGACTGCCCGCCGCAGAACTTCTGGCCAGGCGACGGGAAGCACTTGCTGCCGGTGCCGCCCAGACCGCTGGCGCCCCCCGCACCGAATCCGCTGGCGCCGCCCGCTCCCGTTCCGCCCGCGTCGATGCCGGAGGCGCCCCCCGCGGCGTGGTTCTGGCTTTCCCTCGGGAAGACGACTTCGCAGCTTGCCAACGCGAGCAGCGCCACGAAAGCTGCCAGCGTCAATCCGGTCTTGCGAAGCATGTCGAACCTCCTCGCCTCGGCGCTGCGGACTGGAGCGCTCAGAATGTCCCCTTCACCGCGGCGAGCCCGCCGTGCGCGGTCGGTTGGATGCCGACCGCGAGCGCGGTCGAGCGCTCGTAGACAGTGGGGCGTTCCAGATACAGCCAGGTGGCGGCACCCAATCCCACCACGGCGACACCCAGCGAGATGTCCGCGATACGGAACTTGGTGAAGGCGGAGTCCTGGCAGGACTTGAACACATCCGCTCCGGCATCCTGCGCGCACTCGGCGCCGCCGCGTTGGACCAACCCGAGTGTTCCGAACGTCGCAAAGCTGGTCAGCCCTGCCACCCCCACTCCGCCCAGCACCCACGCAAGAACCGGAACGGGGCGCTTCGGCTCGGTCTGCACGGGCTTGATGTGGAGATCGACGCGCGCGTCGGGCTTGGGCGGTGGCGGCTTGGGCGTAGTCGCAGCAGACGAGAAGATCACCGAGACCCCCACCTTCTTGCTGCCCGTGTCGATCACCACCCGCCGCGTGATGTCGGGGCTTCCGACGTGATGGAACACGAACTCGTGTTTGCCCGGATCGATGTCGACCGCGCCCGGTCCGAGCGGTATGGAGGGCTTGCCGTCGATCGACACCTGCACCCCGGACACGTCCAGCCCGTCCTGGTCGCGCGCGGAAAACTGTACCGAAGGCTGGTCAGCCCGGACCTGGGCGAGCCACGCCTTGCACGACTTCCTGACGACCTTCGGACAGGTGTCGACGGCACACTTCGCGAAGCTCTTGCGGGCTTCGAGCAGCTTGCCGGCGCGCTGGAGCTTCTGTCCTTCCACCGGCGCCGAGAGGCAGGAATCTCCACTTGAGGTCTTGCCCTTGGGCCCGTGTGCGGAGGCGCTCGCCGCGCTCGTGGCAACGGCGAGCGACACAAGAAATCCGAGGCGCAGGGTCACCTTCATCACCGGCACACCTTCTGGAAATGTTCGATGCCGGACGAGTCCTTGTAGGTCCGGATCCAGCACTTCGGGCTACTTCGCGTGGCGGCTCGCGGCAAGGCCTTGTGCTCTTCCGTCGGCCTGGGCTTCGGCGAAGCGCCCGCGTCGTGAGCAGCGGCGCTGGCTGCCGCGGGCGCCGCGCTGCTCGAAGCGGCGGCGGCCGGCGCCTCGGGCTCGGCGCTCGCGGTCGGCGCCTGTGCAGGCGCAGCGACTCCCGATCCGGACGCGGCCGTGATCTGCAAGGATGAGGAGTCCGCATTCGCCGCAGCGGTTGCCGAAGCCGGACTCGTTGCTGCCGCGTTCGAGGTACTGCGGTGGATGAGCAGGATCGTGACGACCGCTGCAGCGGCCACGAAACCGCCGACGACACCCAGTGCGATCGCCGTGCGGTGTCCCTGTCCGGAAGCGCGACCGGCGCGCTTCGCTGTGGAAACAGAGATGGTCGACACCTGCGAGGCGCTTGCGTCACCCTGCACCGGGCTCGAGCCCAGCGGTCGCTCGGCTGCGATTTGCGGCATCGAGCCGCTGCGCTCGACCTGGATGTCTTCCAGAGACGCGCTCTCGATCTCCGAAACCGTCTGCGCTCGTTCAGCCAGAAGATCGCCCACCAGCGCCTGCACCCAGTCGGAAACCCTGGAAGGGCTGGCGACGGGCACGTAGCTTTCCAGCGCCTGCGCCATTGCGCGCGCGCTCTCGAAGCGGCGTTCGCGATCGCTCGCCAGCGCGCGCAGCACGATGCCGTCGAGCCCTCGCGGTAGACCTGGTACCAGCGCGCTCGGCGGCGGCACCCGCTTGTGCAGGACGCTCGTGATGATCGAGCCCGGATTGTCTCCGGCGAAAAGTCGCTCCAGCGCCAGCATCTCCCACAGCACGACGCCCGCCGCGTACACGTCGGTGCGGCGGTCGACGCCTTCCGCGCACAGTTGCTCGGGCGACATGTACGACAGCTTTCCCTTCAGCTGCCCCTCGCGCGTGTGCTGGCTGTGTCCGGCCGCCTTGGCGATGCCGAAGTCGAGCACGCGCGGCACGCCGTCGGCTCCGACCAGGATGTTCTGCGGGCTCACGTCGCGGTGGACCACGCGGAGCGGGTCGCCGCGTTCGTCGGTGGCCTCGTGCGCTGCGTGCAGGCCGTACAGCGCGCCGCACACGATGGCCGACAAAATGTCCAGAGGGATGCGTTCGCGCCGGGCAATGACGGTGCGGATCAGCCGCGAGACCGCCTCGCCCTGGACGAACTCCATCACCAGGAACAGCTCGTTGTCGAGCGCCACGACATCCAGCGTCGGCACGACGTTCGGATGCCTGATGCGTCCCGCGAGCCGCGCCTCGTCGAGGAACATCCGCGCAAACTCCGGGTCCTTGGCGAACTGCGGGTGCAGCCGCTTGATGGCGACCGTGCGCGAGAACCCGGCCGAGCCCAACAAGCGGCCGTAGTGAACAGTGGCCATGCCTCCGGTTGCGATCTCGCCGTAGAGCGCGTAGCGCCCGAGAACCAGCGGCGGAGATTGCGATGGGGCAAGCATGCTCGGAAAAACTCCGGGTCATGTAGTCTACCGTTGGAAAAACGATTGCGTCCAGCCCTGCACCCGCGGCGCAAACGGGTATTGTGCAACCAAATCCAAGTGTTGCCTCATGCGTTTGGCGTGGAAGCCGCGCCTCCACCACGGTCGCTCTCCAAAAAAACGGGCGCGCCGAAGTACGTGTGGCTCGCGTGCAACAGATTCCGGCACAGGTCTGACCAGCATGCCGCGGTCGACTGCGCGCCGGGGTTCGCACGTCCGCGCTGATAGGCGTCTGGAGCTGCCCCCCCTCGTCGCTCCTCGGGGCCTTCCGGCCCCTGCGGGGCGCCGGTCCCCCCCAAGGCCGGGCTTCGCCCGCCCGGGCGGGACAGTGCTGGCACGGCCGCTGCTACAGCGGCTGCCATGACCCACACTTCACAGAGTCCTGTCGTCACCACTGCCCACAAGCTTGGATTGATCGCCGTGGCGGGCGGCGCACTGTTTTCGAGCGCGTGCGTCGTAACGTCTAGTGACGGCGGAAACGTCGGTGGCGCAGGTGGCGCCGGTGGCGTAGCGACGAATCCGGTCGGTCCCGTCGCGAGCAATGCGAGCGAAGCGTTTCCGGACAAGCCCGCGTCGGCGCCCGTGCTGACAGCCAAGGACATCATCAAGGCGTGCGCGACAGAAGTGGCCTGTGACATGTCGGGGCCCAAGCACACCCCGCACGATCGAATGGCCGGTGTGCTGGCGTGTGTGGAGTACGTGACGTGGTCCGCCGAACGCGCCATTCCGATGAGCGGCTTGGTGCACGACAACGAGCGCGCCGAGTACTACGTCAGCTGTCTGGACCAGCACGCCGGCGACTGCAGCTCTGTCGCTGCATGCAGAAGTGGTCGCGCCAGCGACATCTACTGTGAGGAGGATGGTTGTCGCGGTCCCGAAGGCGCGAGCGTCAGCTGCCAGGGAACGGTCGCGACCATCGACGGCGCCTCCCGTGACTGCGCTCTGGCCTATGCCACGTGCGATCCATCCAGCCCGACGGGATGCACCGACCGGCACTTCACCAGCTGTCCCGCCGGCAGCCCCCACGTCGACCGCTGCGACGGCAACGTGCGTCTGGGGTGCGATAGCAGCGGACAGGTCAGCTACCGCGACTGTTCGCGCATGGGCGGCAGGTGCGGCACCCTGCCTGATGGACATCAGGGGTGCATCTACACCGAGGGAAGCGCCGATGCGGGCTGCGCCGACGGCAGCCGGCTGCCAGCGTGCAGCGGCGTGAAACTGAGCGCCTGCGTCAACGGTCGACTGGTGAGCGCGGACGCGGCAGCGCTTTGCGCCGGATAGCCCGCCGCGCGCACAGCGGCAAGGCAATTGGGGCCCGGCCGCGCGCCGGGCCCGGTTGATTTCGCCGGGTCGGCGTATCGCTATGCGGGAAAGCTGCGCTATCCTCCGAAGCCAGGTCAGGCATGACGATGGACGGCGCCGACGAGGCCGGCCGCTCCTCCATGGGAGGGATGGAAGGCCAAACCATAGCTGGGAAGTACCAGCTCGTGCGGCTTCTCGGCGCTGGCGGCATGGGGGCGGTCTACGAGGGGCGCAACCTCGTCACGCTCAAGCGCTGTGCGATCAAGCTTCTTCTGTCGCCCGAGCTCGGCAAGAACGAACAGATCGTCAAGCGCTTCTTCCGCGAGGCGAAGGCCAGCAGCGTGATCGAGAGCGATCACGTCGTCCAGATCTTCGATTCCGGAGCCGACCCCCAGACGGGCTACCCGTACATGGTGATGGAGATGCTCTCCGGCGAGGATCTGGAGCATACCCTCAACCGCATGGGGCCTCTGGATCCGCTGGTTTCCGCCAAGCTCGTGCTGCAGGCCACCATGGGTCTCGCCAGGGCCCACGAGTCGGGGATCATCCATCGCGACATCAAGCCGGCGAACCTGTTTCTGACCCAGCGCGACACCGGGGATCTCGTCGTCAAGATCCTCGACTTCGGTGTTGCGAAAGTCGTGATGGAACAGTTTGCCGAGACGTCGCACGGCTTGACGCGCACCGGTTCGATGCTCGGCACTCCGCTGTACATGTCTCCCGAGCAGGCCAAAGGCGCCACAGACATCGACGCGAGGAGCGACGTCTGGTCGCTGGGCGTCGTCATGTACGAGCTCCTCTCGGGGGCTTTGCCCTTCGCCGATGCGAACTCCCTCGGCGAGCTGATGGTGAGCATCATCACTGCGGACATCCCGCTGTTGCAGGATCGAGCTCCGTGGGTGCCGCCCGAGCTCGCGGAAATCGCCCATCGTGCGATGTCCCGGAATATCGACATGCGGTACAACCACGCGGGCGAGTTCCGCGATGCGTTGTCGGCTCTGGTGCCCGATGGTCCGCGTATCGACCCAGCGGTGATGCAGTCGGTCAGCGAGCAGCACCGGGCCTACGTTGCGCCGCGCCTCCAGCTCACCCATGACGGCATGCTGCGTGCGACGACGCGCACGGGCCTGACCACAACGGCGAACACGCCACCGCCGAAGCCGTCCGCGGTCCCGGCGGTTGTGGCGTCCATCGTCGGTCTTGCCGTGCTTGGCATCGGGGGTGGTGTGGCCTACAAGCTCACCCGGCCGGCACACGCGCCCGCGCCCGTCGCATCGGAGGCGGCTCCGCAAACGGTCGTGCTCAGCGCGCCCACGCCGAGCGTGGAGCCGGCCGCTCCTGTCATCAAGACGTTCAAGCTCGAGGTCGGCCCCGACGACGTTACCGTCAGCGTCGACGGAGAGAAGCGCGACGTGAAGGATCGCGCCGTCGAGCTCTCCGGCTCTCCCGGCGCAACCCGGAAGGTCAAGCTGACGCTCGGCAAGAAGAGCATCGAACAGGTCGTCGCAATCACCGAGACCGGGCTCCTGCCGTCGAAGCTCGAGGTCGAGCGCGAGGTCAAGACAGCGCGTGTCCACCACGGCACTGCGAAGGCCGCAGCGCCTGGAGAGACGAAGACCACGAAGGCCAAGCCGGCCACCAAGCCGCACGCGAACAGTCCACAGATTTCAAAGGATCTTGGCGAGTTCGGTAACTGATGCAGCCACGCGCTCGAGGCGCCCCACCCCTCGACACGGAGACACGGATGACCGTGGTCAAGTCGCTCGCATGGCCCATGCGGGTACGTCTGCTCTTTTCACTTCTCTCTCTTGCGGTCGTGCTGACGGCGGCGCTCGCCTCTGCGCAGCCAGCCGCCGCTCCGGCTCCGCCTCCGGCAGCCTCGGCCTCGCCGTCCGCGGCAAGCAGCCCACAGCCGGCGGCTGATCAGGCGCTCGAACAGAAGAAGCAGCAGGCCAAGGAACACTTCCTCAAGGGTCTGGAGTTCGTCCAGAACGAGAGCTGGGATGCGGCGCTCGCCGAGTTCCTCGCTTCGCGCGATCTGTACCCGACGCGCGTGGCGCTGGAAAACGCTGCCGTCTGTCTGCGGCAGCTCAAGCGCTACGCCGATGCTCTCGACATGTACAACGACCTTCTGCAGCAGTTCGGCAAGTCGCTTCCGCCCGGCAAGCTGAAGATGGTGAAGAGCGCGATCGCCAAGCTGCAGGGCGACGTGGGCTACATCAAGCTCAGCGCGGATCAACCGGGCAGCAACGTGGTCGTGGACGGCCAGGAGAGGGGCAAGGCGCCGCTTTCCAAGCCGCTCGTCGTCAATGCCGGCACCCACACCGTGCGCGTGTCGAAGGAAGGGTTCGAGACCTACGAGAAGCAGGTTCTCGTAGCCGGTCGCCAGACGAAAGCCGTCGTTGCGCACCTCACCGCCCTGCGTGCTACCGGCACACTGACGATCAGGGAAGCGAGCGGCGAGAAGCTCGACGTTGTCGTCGACGGGGCCGTGGTCGGCAAGACGCCCTGGTCCGGTGCGCTCGCCGTCGGTACGCACACCGTGTTTCTCCGCGGGAAGAAGGACGTGGGCACGGCTCCCAGCTCGGCGGTCGTGAAGAAGGACTCGTCGACCGCGCTCACGCTGCGCGCAGTCAAGCTCGACGCCTCGATCCGCATCGAGCCGACTCCCTCCAATGCGCTGGTCAATATCGACGGGGTCAGCGTCGGCAATGGCATCTGGGAAGGCCGTCTGACCAGTGGCCGGCACCGCATCGAGATCGCCGCGGACGGCTTCATCCCGTACCGGCATGACGTCACGGTGCGTGCCGGGCAGCGCGAGCTGCAGCGGGTCTCGCTGGACCGGGACCTGTCGAACCCGATGTGGCAAGCGGGCTTCGTTCCGCACATCTACGTCGAAGTTGTAGGAGGGGCGGCCTGGGCACCGAGCTTCGGCGGCGGCGCGGACAGCCTCTGCTCGCAGCAAGGCGGTACCTGCGACCGCTCGCGCCCCCTCGGTTTCCTCGCTGGCGCGCGCGGCGGCTACGAGATCACCAAGGGCCTCGGTCTCGAGGTTTTCCTGGGCGCGCTCTACATGAAGGAGAAGATGACGCGGGTCGTGCACCTGACCAGCGAATTCACCTCCCAGCACGGACCATGGACTTCCGACGCCGCACAGGACACGACGCAGCTCCTCGGCCCCGCTGCGGCCGTTTCCGCGAGTTATCGGTTCTTCGACAAGACGCCGCTCACGCTTCGCGTGTGGGCGGGTGTGACGCGCGTGCGGGCGATATTCGGAAACAGCGGGTACTACACAGGGCCGGACAGCACCGGACAGTCCATCAGCACGGACGTGAGCGTGCCCGAAGAGAGCCCGCATGTGTGGATGCCATTCGGCGGACCGGAAGTGCGCATCGGCTACCGCTTCAGCAAGCATGTGTCGGTCGATCTGGGCGCCTCGCTGCTGGTGATGCTCGCGCCGGACACGCCCCGCACGGGTTCGGCTCCGATAGGTTCGCACTCGCAATCCCCCGGCCAGCGGGCGAGCTTGCCAAACCTCACCAGGAACGGAAAGGCAGTGACGGTGGGCGAGCTGTACCTGCCGAGCGAGAACGGCTTCGGCACCTTCTTCACGGTCATGCCGACGGCCGCGGGGCGCTTCGACTTCTGAGTGCCGGCCGGGAATATCCGGCGCGGCCCGCTGTGCCGCGACTGCCACAATGCTCGTCGCGAAACCGCCACTTTGTCGGGACCGTCGTGGGGCGTTGTGCAGCGTTTTGCCAGCGGCACGGGCATTGCACAGCGCGTAGGCAATGACGACATCCTTCCGTCGCGTATTCCCCTTCGCAGTGCTCGTGCTCGCGGCCGGCACCGGCTGCACCACGCTCGGACCGGTGCCCGGCATGACCGCCGTGAACGCCCTACCGGCAAGAGGCGCGGAACGTCGAAGTCCAGGCTGCTGCCGTTCCCGGCTACTACCTCAGCTCGACTGTGCAGAAGGACGGCAAGGGCACGGTCCTCGAGCAGGGCTCGGCCCTCGTCGAGCCCAACGAGCTGATTCACGTCAAGGGCCTATCCGCAGGCGCGCGCTACGTGGGTGGGGACAACGACGGCTACTTCGAGCCGATGCTCCGCTACCGCCACTGGCTCGGCAACGACCAGCGCGTCGCGTTTGCCGTGGTTGGCTACGGCACCCACGCGCACAGCTCCGACAGGGCTGCCTCGTACAGCATGACGCACACGGGGGGCGAGCTCGACTTCGACGTGCGGGCTACGCCGACCAGTCGCTGGGCCGAGCTTCACCTGCAGGGCGGGGCCGCTGTGTCGGGGCTATTTGCTTCCGGCGACTACTGCCGCAATCCCGACACCGGCTTCGGTGTCGACTGCGGCGACAACCAGCAAGCGAACACGCACGCGGAGGTGAGCGGTGCCTATCCGTCGTTCTTCGTGGGTTCGAGTGTGGATTTCGCCCGGCACCTGCCAATCTTCATCCACGACGCGCGCTTCGCCTTGTTCATGGGCGGCGGCTGGATGCCCGAGGTGCAGTTCGGACAATCGGCGGAGAGGCGCGGATGGGCCAGCGCGGGCGCGTCCATCACGCTCGCGCTGGGGGCGGCGGACAAGAGCGCGAAGTAGCGCGCTGTCAGGCCGTTGCGCGTACCAGCCAGCTGGCGCTTCCGAGCTTCACGCCTTCGGGCGTGTCGTACGGCTCGTAAGCGCACCTGAGCGCCGCCTCGACGCGAGGGACCACGGCAGGGTCGGCCTTTGCAAGAAGCGACGAGATCATTCCCATCGACCGCGTGTGTTCCACGGCGCTGTCGATGCCCGGTGCCCCGCCGATCGTGACGGGAGAAACCTGGCTCTCGATGTCGATGCTTTCGAAACCCGCTGCCGCGAGCAGCGAGTGCAGCCGGTCGCGATCGCCTAGTGAAAACGGGCCTGGTGCGTCCGCCGCGGGTGCAGGTGGAACCTCGATGACACTCGCGATCGCCTGGAACGGCACCCGCATCCAGTCGTTTTTCTCCTTGTTCTGCCAGCAGAGCAGGCCCAGCCGGGCGCCGCGGCGCATCGACTGGCGGATGTTCGAGAACGCTGCGACCGGGTCATCGAAGAACATCACACCGAAGCGCGAGAAAACCCGATCGAACGTCTGCTCGGGGAGCGCGTGGGTCTGGGCGTCGGCGGTGACGAACTCGACGTTTTCCGCTCCGCGTTCCTGCGCCGTCTTCTTTGCGAGCTCCAGCATGGGGCGCGCTATGTCGATGCCCACGACATGCCCAGTGGGTCCCACGCGCTCGGCGAGATCGAGTGTGGTGAGTGCACAGCCGCAGCCCACGTCGAGGACGGCCTCGCCGCGCTCGACTTCGGAGAGGAGCCCTGCCGCCAGATGGGCGATCTGCGCGTCGAGCCGTGAAAGTGCAGCCATCCAGCGCGGTCCCCCCTGCTTGTTCCAGTACTGGATCATCTCCTCGTTGGGCATGGCGCCCTGAAGCTAGCACGCGCGTCGGCGGGTCGCTCCGCTACCAGGCGATCGGCTCGCGGTCGCGGAAGAACCCGCCGCTCGGCCCGTTCGCAGGCAATGTAGCCGCCCATACAATGCCGCTCGCCCCCTCCTTGACGCTACGGGCTGCGCTCTTGCCGCCCATGTCCGTGCGCACCCAGCCCGGACACACGGCGTTGACGTGGATGTCACGGCCGGCGAGCTCGCGAGCGAAGACACGCGTCAGCGCGTTCAGGCCCGCCTTGCTGACCTTGTACGCCGAGCTCGGCCAGCCGCGCTCCTTGTGGCGCCCGGCCCGCACGTCGTTCACGAACGACTGCATCAACGTGGCCAGCTCGCCGCGGTCGAGGTGCGGCGACTCGAGCTTTCGACGGAGTGCGTCGGAGAAGCCATCCAGCTGGCCGACGCCGCTCGAAACCATCACCACGCGCCCACCCGTCGCGATCAACGGCAACAGTGCTTCGGTCACATGCAGCGCCCCGAAGAAATTGACGACCAGAGTGCGGCGGGCAACGTCGGCATTGAACCCGTCGAGCGCAATGCCGGCGTTGTTTACCAGCGTGTCGATGCGTCCGTAGCGCTCGGCCATCTGCCGGGCGAACTTCTCGACTGACAGCGCGCTGGATACGTCGAGCGGCAGCGCTACGACGCCCAGGCCCTCGATGGCGAGCTGTTCCGCCGCGCGCCGGCCGCGCTCCGGGTCGCGACTGGCGAGCACGACGCGCATCTGCCGTGCAGCGAGCTGACGACACGTCTCGAGCCCGAGCCCGCGATTGCCGCCGGTGACCACAGCAAGCTCCACGTCGGTCATGGTTTCTCTTCTTTGCGTTGGCTCCGCGCCGTATGCAAGCGCCCGCTCTTCATGTGCGCGCTCGGTGAGCGTAGAGTATGAGGAGATGCTCCGGTACCTGGCTTGGGTCGCGCTCGGTCTTTTCCTCGTCTCCTGCAGCTCGGGCGACAGTTCTGCCCCGGGCGGAGGCGGCGTCGGGGGTGATCCCGCGACGTTCGTGTTCCCGCCGCACGGCTGCGCGTACGCGTGCCCCGGCGCGCCGCAGACCTGCAGCGAGGCCACCCAGCCCTACCAGTGTCCGAGCCTGGGCAAGTGGAAGTCGATCCCCCACGCGGACGCCTGCGGCAGCTGGGACGGTAAGTACCCCACCCCGGTGAAGGGCCAGTGCAAGGCGACGGCGCCCAGTGGCGAGGCGCTCAAGTACACCGGCGCGGACCCGGACGTGTCGGGCGGTCGCGTGCTGCCCGATGGACGGCTCATGCACCCCGTCGGTCAGCTATCGGTGTTCCAGGAGAAGGATCTGCAATCGGGGCTGACGACCGGGATCATCGATGTTCCCAGCACCCACTACGTGCTGACCGTGGATTCGGGCGCGGGGCCGCACGCCGTGCGCGTCGTGGACACCACGCTGGTCGGGCAGACGAACCCGGTCGTCAGCTACGTCCGCATCGATCGTCACGTGAACAAGGAGATGCTGAACGCCTCCATGGCCTTCGTCCCGCCGGACCTGGTGCTGGTTTCCACGGCGAACAGCAAGGTCCAGGCGATGAAGCTCGACACCACGACCGGACAGCTCACGCTGGACGACTCGCGGTCGATCGCGCTGCCCGACCTCCCGAACGGCGATCAGTATTTCGTGGCGGGCCTCGGTGTGTCTCCGGACGACACGCGTCTGGTGGTCAGCGCGGTCAACGACAGGCACGCTGTAGTCGTCGATCTGACTCCTGCCAGCTATGGCACGGTGCTCGGTCAGGTCGATGTGGGCACAACGGACAGCTTCGGAGTGTATTTCGATCCGAACGACCCGACCGGTCGCTACGCCTACGTGTCGCTGTGGCCGAAGAGTCAGGTCGCCGAGATCGATCTCGCCGCCTCGTCGGGTCCCGCGCTGTCCCGGACCTTCGACACCGAGAAGGATCCGGAGGAGATCACGTTCCTCGATGCGCGTTGGATGGTGGTGGCGAACGACCTCGGGGAGACGCTGTCGCTGGTGGATCGCGTCTCCGGGCAGGTGACGCCGGTTCCGGTGGACTTCCAGGCCGGGCTGCACGGGTTGGATCTGTCCGGCGCGAAGTACGACCCGGCGTCCAAGCGCCTGTACGTCACGCTGAGCGCCATCAACTCGGTGGACGCCTACGAGGTGGACATGAGCGGCGCGACGCCGTCGTTCAAGCCGCTGGGCAGGTTGCCGACGGGCTGGTGGCCGAGCGGCCTGGTCGTGCATCCCGATGGTTCGCTGACGGTCACCACGATGCGTGGTTACGGCGCGGGGCCCGTCCCGACGCCCGTACCCATCGCCGACAGCACGCAGCAGGCCGGCCAGCGCGGCGGCGTGCAGCAGATCCCCGCGCCCAGCCTGGCCGACCTCACCAGTGGCGAGCAGCAGACGCTGCACGAGGTGCAGGTCGACAAGCTCACGGGCTACCCGAAGCTGGTCTGTCCTTCGGGCGTGAAGGACTTCCCCGTGCCCGCCACCAACACCGAAGGCCCTTCCAAACAGATCAAGCACATCTTCTACGTTATCCGCGAGAACAAGACCTTCGACGGCTTGCTGGGCGACCTGCCCGGCGTGAACGGCGACGCCAAGGCCACGATGAAGCAGGACCCCGCGGACATGGAGAAGATCTGGGGCAACCTGCGCAACCTCGCCCGCACCTTCGCCCACAGCGACAACTCGTACACGGCGGCCGACGCGAGCATCGAGGGTCACGCCTGGACGACCTACGGCCGCATCACCGACTACTGCGAGCGCGAGTGGTCCACCCATGCCCGCACCATCCCGGGTTGCGGCGGTTCGACGCCGAGCAAGCCCGTGGAGGGCTCGCTGTTCGACTGGCTCGGGAACAACAGCATCCACTACGACCAGCTCGGCGAGATCATGGGCATGCCGTACAAGAAGCCCGCCGGCTACAACCCGGTCGACATCAACTATCCGGGCGGAGCGTTCCAGTCGATTCCGCACGATGACGACGAGAAGGCCTGCTACGTCGCGGGCCGTGCGCGCGTGCTGTGCAACCTGGGTTCGTTCATCTACATGACGCTGCCCAACGATCACACCCAGGGCGTCGCACCGAACCTGCCGTCGCCGGAGGTGATGTGCGCGGTGAACGACGAGGCGACCGGCATGCTGGTCGACGCCGTGTCGCACAGCCCGCTATGGAAGTCGTCGCTCATCATCATCACCGAGGACGACCCGCAACAGGGCGCCGATCACGTCGACTACCACCGCGTACCGCTGGTGGTGGCATCGCCGTGGGTGAAGCGCGGCTACGTGTCGAAGATGCATCTTTCGGTGCCGGGCGTATTCAAGATCTTCGCGCACGTATTCGGCATTCCGTATCCCAACGTGCAGGTGGCCAACGCGGCGCTGCCCTTCGACCTGTTCACCTCCACGCCGGACTACACGCCCTACACGTACAAGCCGCGGGGCTGGCCGCTCCAGTGCGGAACCAAGTCGACGCGCGCGGAGCGGACGCTGACCGCGTCCTGGACCTTCGACCGCGTCGACAACCAGCCGGGGCTGGACGCCCAGGTCATGCGCTGGATGCGCGGCAAGCAGCTCACGCGGCTCTCGCCGGATCAGAAGCAGGACATCGCGCGGCGTCGCGCCCGCGCCGAGCGCAGGCGGAAGCTGGGCCTGACCGAAGCGCCCGACGACGACTGATCGCGCCGAGGCTGCGGGATCGAGGCTCCGGGCCCGAGGTGCGCTCGGCGTGGACAGCGGGTTTCCCGGGGGGGGGCCGGGCGCTGGACGCGGGGGCGGCCCGGCGCCGAAAGAACGGCTGGCATTAATCGCGATCAAGAGCTAGGTATCGGCCCGCGCCCCCGTCCTGGTTCTGATGTCATCGAGCCCACAAGGTAGCCCGGGGAAGCCACCGCCGCCGGGAGTCACCCGGCTCCGATCGCTACTCCGGCGCAGTTCCACTCCGCTCGAGTTCGAGCTGCTCGGCCGGACGCTGCTGCACACCGCGCTGGTGGGCGCCGCCGCCGGTCTGGTCAGCTCGCTGTTCTTCTGGGGGTTGGAGGTCACCGAGCGATTGGTGCTCGAAGGGCTGGCCGGCTACCAGCTGCTGCGCGCCGGCGGTGAAGCGGTGGTGTCCGACCATGGCAGCACGCCGTTCCACTTCTGGATATTGATGCTGCTGCCCGCGATTGGCGCGCTGGCAGGCGGCATCATCTCGTGGAAGTTCGCCCCCGAGACGCGCGGCGGCGGTGTCGACCAGATCATCGAGGACTTTCACGTGCGCGCGGGGTTCGTGCGCCGGCGCGTCCCCACCGTGAAGCTGATCGCTTCGGTCCTGACACTCGGCTTCGGCGGGTCGGGCGGCCGTGAGGGCCCGACCATGCAGGTCGGAGGCGCGCTGGGCTCGCTGGTCGGTCGCTACCTGCGCGTCAGCGAGCGGGAGCGCCGCATCCTGCTGGTTGCTGGCGTGTCCGCGGGCATGGCTGCCGTGTTCCGCGCGCCGCTAGGAGCGGCGTTGCTCGGCGTCGAGCTGATGCACCGCGACGACTTCGAGTCGGACGCGTTGGTGCCGAGCGTTCTCGCCAGCGTGATCGCCTATTCCGTGTTCATCTCCTTCTTCGGAGAGGCCAGGCTCTTCACCAGCGCGCCGCACTATCCGTTCGTCCCGTCGCACCTGCCGCTGTATGCGCTGATGGCGGTGCTGGTGTCGCTGGTGGCGAACTTCTTCCTTCACTCCCTCCACGGCGTGCAGAAGCTCAGCTCGCGGCTCAGCCTTCCGGAGTGGGCCAAGCCGGGCCTCGGCGGTCTGGCGCTCGGGCTCTTGATCGTCCCGGTGCTGATACTGATCGGCCCGCACATCGGAGGGACGGGCAAGGGGCTGGGGATTCTCTGCGGTGGCTACGGGCTGGCGCAGGTCGCCATCACCGGCGCGCCCTGGTTTGCCGGCGGCTGGCGTGGGGTGCAGCTCCTGCTGGTGCTCGGGCTCGCGAAGATCCTCTCCACGTCGCTCACGATCGGCAGTGGCGGCAGCGCAGGCGATTTCGGGCCGTCGCTGGTGATTGGCGGCATCTTCGGCGGCGCCTTCGGTCGCGCCGCCCAGCTTCTGCTGCACGATCCCACAATCCAGCCCGGCGCATTCGCGCTGGTAGGCATGGGTACGTTCTACGGCGGTCTCGCGCACGTGCCCATCGCGTCGCTGGTGATGGTGTGCGAGCTCGCTGGCAGCTACGACCTGCTCGTGCCGCTGATGCTCGCCGAGGGCATCGCGTTCGTGATCCTGCGCCACCGCGCGCTCTATCACGCCCAGTACAACACCAAGCGCGACTCGCCGGCCCACCGCGACGACCTGATTCTCGACGTGCTGAAGGACATCCGCATCGGCGATGTCGTGGTTCACGATCGGCCGTTCATCACCTTCAAGCGCGGCACGCCGGCGCGCCAGGTGATCCAGAGCCTGGCGGGGACGGAGTGGCAGGACGCCTTCCCGGTATTGGGAGACGACGGCCGGGTGGTGGGTGTGATCAGCTCCGAGATCCTGCGCACCATGGCGGCGGACCCGACGCTGGGCGAGTTCACGCTGGCCGACGACATGATGACCGCGCCGGTGTCGGTCAACACGGAAGACGATCTGCACACGGCGCTCGAGCTGCTGCTCAATCACGGTGCGCGCGAAGTGCTCGTGACCGACGAAACCGGCAAGATCGTCGGCTTCCTCGACGAAGCCGAGATCAGCCAGTTCTATCACGGCGCTACCATGAGCAAGGTGCCTCCGGCTCCTGGCTCATGACGGTCTTCAGGGTCACCTTCCTCGGAACCTCCGCCGCTCAACCCACCGTGCGTCGCGGCCTGTCGGCGACGCAGCTGAGGTTGCACAGCGATCGCGTGCTGGTCGACTGCGGCGAGGGAACCCAGCGGCAGATGCTGCGCTACGGCACCGGCTTCCGTCTCGACCTGGTGCTGTTCACCCATTTCCACGCCGACCACTATCTCGGCATCATCGGTTTTCTCCGGACGCTCGCGATGGGCGGTCGCACGGAGCCGCTGCCGATCTTCGGACCTGCGCCCTTCGTCGAGCGGGAGCTCCGCGAGATCATCCACGTCGGCATCGGCGAGCTGTCGTTCCCGGTCGAGCTCGGTCCGCTCGAGCACGGTGACGTGCTCGAGCGCGACGGCTACTTCATCCGCGCCGTCGGGGTCGATCATCGGATGCCCGCGCTGGGCTACGTCTTCGACGAACCTCCCCGTCCCGGCGAGTTCGACGTCGCGGCGGCGCGCGCGCTCGGCATCGAGCCCGGGCCGGCCTACGGCGAGCTGCAAGCCGGCCGCGCCGTCACGTCGCCGTCGGGGCGCGAGGTCCGGCCGGAGCAGGTGCTCGGGCCGTCGCGGCACGGCCGAAAGCTGGCGCTTTCCGGGGACACGCGGCCTTGCACCGCTTTCATCGAGGCCGCACGCGGCGCAGGTATTCTCGTTCACGATTCGACGTTCAGTCGCCAGGAGCAGGACCGCGCCGTCGACACCCTGCACAGCACTGCATTCGAGGCGGGCGAAGTCGCCCAGGCCGCCGGGGCCCGGCACCTCGTGCTGTCGCACCTGTCGTCCCGCTACGACACGCGCCCGCACATCCTGCGCGGCGAAGCCAAGCGCGCGTTCGAAGGCAGGATCACCGTCGCCGACGATGGTCTGGCGCTGGAGATGCCGCTCGAACCCTAGGCCTAGGGCTTCGGCAGGTTGTGCGCCTTCAGGCGACCCGTCCTGTCGAACACGGGCGTTCGCTGCCAGCGCGGAGGTACCGGCGGTCGCTTGGCGAAGGCGTCGCGGGCGCGCTGTACGATCTCGGCGGCCTCGGCGGTCGGCGGTCCGCTCACCGCATGCAGGTTCGAAGTGCTGCCGGATGCTGCGCGGACCACCGCGTCGTCCACGACGACGGGACCGGTCGCGCTCTTGTGGTCGGCAATGATCAGCACCCAGAAGCTGCTGCCCGTGTCGGTGGGCAGCGGCGCGGTGGCGCTGTAGTGGCAGTAGCCGTTCTTGTCGGGACCTGGGCTGTCGGCATTCAGTACCGTCGGCTGCGGCGCCCCCAGGTAGTTGGCGGTAGATGTGAGCTCGCCGATGGCTTCGCTGTCGCAGCTCTTGCCCTGGATGTGGGCATAGAAGCTCGCCTCGACCGGCCCCTCCGGCCACACGAACACGCCCATGATGAACTGCCCTGGATCCAGATGCGCGCAGCGCAGCCCCGAATGGCACTGCATGCCGACCGCCACGTTGGCCGCCGTGAGCTGGAACCACGGATACTGCATTGCATCGGGACCGGAGAGCTCGAAGTCGCCATCGAGCAGCAGGTTGTCGGGGTCGAGCGTTCCGAAACGCGAGCGCGTTTCCACGGTCCTGACGGGCGGCCCGGCTTCCTGGGGCGGCGATTCTGCGTCGGTGGTCGCGTCGGCGGCGGCGCCGTCGGCAGCGCCGGCATCCGCCGACGCGACCACGACGGCCGATGCCGCTTCGTCGGACCCGCATGCGCCGAGTGCGACCGCCGCCAGAAGAGCCGCCGGAAGGCAGGCGAAAAGGTAGCCGTGCTTCATGGTGCCAGCTCCGATTCGACCCACGCGAGGGCGGTCTGTTCCACGGTGTCGTGTCCCGCGAGCAGATCCGACTGCTTCGGTTTGATGATCTCGTCCGGCACGACCCCGTGCGTGCACAGCGTCGTACCGTCCGGTGCGATGGCGTCCTCGATGCCGATCGACCAATGCAGGACGCCCCAGTCCGAATACTGCACGAACGTGCCGAATGCCCCCATGCTTGGGCCGGGGCCGAACAGCTTCACCTTGGGCCCGCCCTTCATGATCTTCGGCAGATAGTCGCTCGCCGACACGTCCCAGGTCGTCAGCAGAGCCACGGGGACGTCCGTGCGCGCGCTGTCCGAGCCAAAGATGTCGTTCTGCGACTTGTAGCGATCGAACAGGGCCGTGCCCGCCGCGGCGTCGCTCGGGCCCTCGTCGTTGGCTCGCGTGCGCACATAGCCGATGAACGGCGTATATGGTCTGCGCGAGAACTTGATCAGGATGTTGGCGGTTGGCGCGTCGCCCCCGTGCCCTTCTCGATGATCGAGAATCACGCCGCGCGCCTGTTGGAAATCCTGCACGGCCGTCGTCAGCGCCTGGGCGACCGGATCATTCGGCGGCGACCCGCCGAGCAGCGTGTTCCAGATCAGTCCCTGGACCTTGTCGGCGGCCGGGGTGCCGAGGACATGGCCTTCGATGATCGTGGCGGGGTCGTAGAAGCCATCGCCGAAATGGTGATCCGCCGGGGCGCCGCCTATCTCGTAGAAGGGGCGATTGTCGCATCCGACCAGCGTTGGGCTGTCCGCTGCGTCGACTTCAGCGATGCTCGATACCTGGATCGTCTTCGTCTTGTTGGAGCAGGTGCCCTTGCTCGCATCGCAGTGGACAATCGTGATGCTCTTGGCATGCCGCGCGATCACGTCGCGCAGCAGCGTCATGATGTTGGCGATCTGGTCCGGGTCGTCCGCTTCCCAGTACCACGGGCTCGGCCCCATGAGCTTGCGCGCCCATGTCAGTGGATGTTCGCCGTCGATCGCCACCAGGCGATCGCCCTGCGACAGACCCCAGGTGTGATCCGGACCGGTGTGCGAAACCAGGACGTCGGGCAAGCCGGCTTCGCTGGGGGCGGCGTTCTGGCTCACGTCCGCGTTGCCCTCGAAAAAACACACATTCAGCGGCCGGCGCGGCGCCACGTCCGAAAGCGCGGCGGTGCGGGAGTACGTGTGGGCGTCGCGCAGACGGCGGATCGCCTCGGTGAAGCGCGACCAGAAATCCACGTTGTCGCTCGCGCCGTTCATCTTGTCGAGCGTGGCTTCGGCCGTGGAGAGCGTTGTCTGCCGCAGGGCGTACGGTCCGAAGGTGTCGTGCAGCTTGCGCTTCCAGTACGCGATGAACTTGGCTTGGTCGGCGTCGCTCGGTAGCGGCGGATACCAGCCGCGTGCGTTGCGACACTCGCCGCCGAGACACGTGCGCCCTGGTCCGCAGACGCCGGCCGTGTCCAATCCGACGCAGGTCTGGGGTCCCTCGTAGCTCCCGTCGGGTACCAGCTCGACCGCGTCGATCTGCACGGCCGCAGGCGTGTTGGCGTCGTAGGCGCTGAGGAACATGCGGGCGTTCACGCCCTGGGCTGTGCCGTCGACGCTGACCGGCTGCGTCTCCATTTCCAGCCAGCCGTCGCTGGTCACGCGACCCGTGGGGAATGCGCGCGACGTGGTGCTCGGCGAACCATCCGCGTAGTCGACGGCGAAGCCTCCCTCGCAGTCGCCCTGCACCCAGTAGCGCAGACGATACGAGCCTGCTTCGTCCGGAACCACGAGCGCGATGGGGTAGCCCTCGGTCTTCAGGTCGACCGAAAGCACGCGCTTGCCGTCGAGCGCGTGGGCGGAATCCTTCGCGACGGCGCTGCTGTCGCCCGCCGTCCCGTCCCACGACGAGCTCTCGAAGCTCTCCGTGACGACCGCCTGCTTGTCGAAGGAAAACACGCCGCGCGCGTTGAAGTCGCCGGCCCGCGCCGGCGTCGCGGCCAACGCCGAAACCAGCAGCAGAGCTGCGGGGCCGAGCGCGCGGAAGAAAGTCATGAAGCGGCGACTATGCCACGGTCACGCGGCTCGTCGCGAGCCGTGCGGGGATGACGGCGCTATCGCGGCTGGCCAGAGCGGAATAGTCCAGGCTTGCTGTGCGGGGGGAAGTTGCCGTGAACCCGGGGCAAGCTGCCCGACAGCGCGGCGCCGTGGCCACTACTGCGGAACGATGACCTTCGCCTGCGTGGTGACGCCGGCTCCGGACCACAGATTGTTCGGGTCGGAGCTCACCAGGCAAGCGCTGCCGTCGGTGTTGTTGATGTCGAAGATCGCGCCGTTGTGCGAGAAGCCGTACACCTTCGAGCCAAGCGCGGCGATGCCGTACATCTTGCCGTAGCTGGTGCCGCTGTTGTCGTTGCAGCCCGAGCGCTTGACGATCTTGCCGCGCACCGACTGCAGCACGGAGCCGGTCGTGGTCTGCCCCAGCTTGGGCACGTCTATCTCGATCAGCGTGTCGGTCGCGTCGCAACCGGAGGACGACGGAGGGTTGGGGCAGTCGCGGACCGTGGCGAACCCCACCGGGTTGCCGCCGTTTTCCAGGAACACGATGTCGCCCGACAGTTCCCAGCGCTTGCCGACATTTGCGCTGTCATAGCTATGGCCATGGCCGTCGCTGGACGGCACGTTGCCGAAGGTGCCGTGCTCGCTCAGGTTGCCCGCGGAATCGATCTCCCAGAGCTCGCCCGCGGAGTTGCCTGCGACGAGCACCTCCTTGCTCGGGTCGAGCACGCCCCGCGGTGCGAAGGTGAGGGCGTAGAAAGCGACGTTCTGCGGATTGTTGAGCGGCGTCGTGCTCACGCAGTGCACGCTCGAGCCCTGGATGGAAAGCTCGTAGAAGGCCGTCTGGCTGATGGCCCACAGCTTGCCGTTCCGGTCGACGGCCAGGTCCGTCATCGAGCTGTCCTGGTTTTTGCCGCCGATGCAATCGAAGTCACCGACCGGGGTCGCCGCAAGCGTCGGCGACGTCGGGTCGACCTTGAACAGCGTGGTGTTGGTGTGGGCGTACAGAAGCGTAGGGCCGCTCGATTCCGCCACCCCCGCCGGTGGCGCCGAACCCGCCCATCCCCACGCCTCCACTGCCTCCCGTGGAGGCCGTGCCTCCGGTGCCGCTTCCGCCTGTTCCCGCTCCGGAAGCACCGGCGCTGCCGCCCGTTGAACCGTAGTTGCGCGTGGTGCCGGTGCTCGTCGCGCAGGCGACGAGTGACCCGCAGGCCATGCAAGCGACGAGGGCGCGGCCGGATCGGAGCCAAGCCAGCGGAAGCCAAGAAGTCATTTCCTGTCCTTCGTGTGAGACCGAGTGCTGGCTACGCCAGCGCACGACAACAAGCAAGTCGGTCCATGATTCTATGCCCCCCGCGCGCAGGCGCTCGTCCGATGTTGCAGGGCTGTCACCGAACTGGACGCGTGATCAGCGCAATTGCGCAGTGCCTGCCGACCGCACCTCGACCTCGAAATGGCCCCCGGCCGCGCTTTCCGGTAGCGAGGCGAGCACCGTACCCAGACCGTCGTGGTGGACCCGGACGCGGACCGACTCGTCGGCAACGCGGCCCGGAAGCCGCCCCGCGTCGAGCGGTCCCCGCCACAGGGGCGTGCCGTGCGCGTCGAATCGGTGTGCGAACAAATGATCGCTCGAGGCGGAGTTCGGGGACAGCTCCAGATAGCCGAGGTGGAACAGCATCACCGAGTCGGGCGTGTCCGCGGCGATCGAAACCGGCGCAGCCGACCGCCAGCGGTAGGCGACCGTCTTGCCCTGGGCCCCGAATTCGCGGTCGCCGTTGTCGGCCAGCAGCTGGACCACGAACGAGCTCCGTCGCGCTGCCGCAACCACATAGCCCCGGTGAGGCCAGTAGAAGACGCTCAAGGCGGCGCAGCCATCGATCTCCATTACCTGGGCGTCCATGAGAAGGCCGCCCTCGACATCCCACATCCGGGTTGCCACCGTCGCGCTTGGCTCGTTGTACCAGAACAGCGCGGCGTCGCCGCGGGGCCCGGCTGCCAGGGTCACCTCGCGAAATCCGGGGACTATTCCCCCCAACGGATGCTTGCGGGTCCATATAACCTTGTGGTGGGGCCCCAGCGCGAGCAGAAGCGGCTGGGTGCTGCCCGCAGGGTCGCTCAGCAACACCGCACGCACCCCGGTGGCGAGCTCCGCACTCTGGTAGTGCAATTCAGCCGGCAATTTGCCCCCGAAATGCCCGGCGACGAGGTGACGAGCCGGAATCAACAGCGGGTCGGTGGGCTTGATGCGACCGCGCTCTGCTTCGCTGCCCCACCGGCTCGGCTCTGCTGGAACGTCCGCGAGCTCCGCGGTGGTCGGGGCGCTGGCGCTGGGCGCGGCCGACGCCGACGGGGGCGGAGTTGACCGGTGGTGCTTGCTGCAGGCCGAAAGCGACACACACGCCGGCACGAGAAAGACCGACCAGCGAAGCCAGCTGACGCTACCGCGTGAAATGATCACCGTCACGAGCGTAGCGGCTCGCCGTAGGCGCGACGAGCGCGCTTTCCGCTGCCGCGGGAAGCGCGACGCGAGGGCACTAGACGGACGCTCACCCTCCGATCCACCGACCCAGGGACCGATCCATGACAGGGCGCAGGTGCTCCAGAAAATTCGGACAAAGCGGACTGTCGCGCGCTGCCATCGTGCTCAAGGATCTGCTACCAGAGAATCTCGCAGGATGACGAGGATGCGACAGCTCCCGGCGCTGGGCCCGTAGCTTGTCACGCCCTGTCAGCCGCCCCCAGACGCGAAGCATCGCGCCACCCTTTCCAGGGTAGCGCTGCGTCCTCGAGCCCCGGGGCGACAATCCGGATAGTTTCCAGACGCAAACCAGCGAGGAGTGAGCATGGACAACGCCAAACTCGTTTATGCAGGGAAGGAATACGAACTTCCGATCGTCACCGGATCCGAGGGCGAACGAGGTATCGACATCAAGAACCTCCGGAAGGAGTCGGGGCTCATCACCCTCGACCCCGGCTACGGCAACACCGGTTCATGCCAGAGCGCGATCACGTTCATCAACGGCGAGAAGGGCATCCTGCGCTACCGCGGCTACCCGATCGAGGAGATCGCGCAGTACGCCCGCTTCACCGAGGTCTGCTACCTGCTGATCTACGGCGAGCGCCCCGACGCGGAGAAGCTGTCGAAGTTCCGCGAGGAGATGACGCTGCACACGCTGATCCACGAGGACATGAAGAAGTTCTACGAGGGTTACCCGCCGCATGCGCATCCCATGGCGATCATGGCGGCGATGTTCGCCTCGCTGTCGACCTTCTATCCCGAGGAAGACAACCACCTCGACCTGAACATCATCCGCGTGCTCGCCAAGTCGAAGACGCTGGCTGCCTTCGCCTACAAGAAGTCGGTCGGGCAGGCGTTCATCTACCCCCGCAACGATCTGTCGTGGCCGGCGAACTTCCTCAGGATGATGTTCGCAGTACCTGCGGAGGATTACGAGGTCCCGAAGGTCTTCGAGGACGCGCTGAACCTGCTGCTCATCCTGCACGCCGATCACGAGCAGAACTGCAGCACCTCGACCATGCGCATGGTCGGCAGCAGTGAGGCGAACCTGTTCGCTTCGATCTCCGCGGCCATCTGCGGGCTGTGGGGTCCGCGTCACGGCGGGGCGAACCAGGCCGTGATCGAGATGCTGGAGAACATCCAGGCCGAAGGCGGCGACTACAAGAAGTTCCTCGAGCGCGTGAAGACCGGCGACCCGAGCGCGCGCCTGATGGGCTTCGGGCACCGCGTCTACAAGAACTTCGACCCGCGCGCGCGGCTGCTCAAGAAGGCCGCCGACGGCATCTTCAACGAGCTCGGCATCCACGACCCGGCCCTCGACCTGGCCAAGAAGATCGAGGAGACGGCGCTCAGCGAGGACTACTTCGTCGAGCGCAAGCTCTACCCGAACGTCGACTTCTACAGCGGCCTCATCTACCGCGCGATGGGCATCCCCACCGAGATGTTCACGGTCATGTTCACGCTCGGCCGGCTGCCGGGCTGGATCGCCCACTGGATGGAGCAGAAGTTCGACCCCAAGGGCTATCGCATCCACCGCCCGCGGCAGATCTACATCGGCGAGCGCGAGCGGAAGTTCGAGGATCGCGGCACAAAGAACCTGTAGGTTGCCCCTCCCGGCCGGCGCCGTGGCGCGCCGGCCGGAGCATACCCAAGGGGGGGGCCTGCCCCCCGGGTGTGGGGATCTGTCCGACAATCCACGACAAGCCTGCGATGATGGCTCCCGGGCCACAGCGCGGAGCAGGACTCCCTTGAACGGATCCGCGAAGTGGGGAAACTACCCCTCTACCCGGCCCAGGAGCGCTTCGTGAAACGCAGGAAAACGTGGATTGTCGGCGGCGCAGTTGCCGCGGTGCTTGCTGTCGGCTTTCTCGGGTACCTGCACAACGCCTATGGGCCCAGCGTTGCGCCGGACAGCTCGGCAGCGACCTCCCCGTCGGCGCTGTCGGCACCGCTCGGCAGCGCGCTGACTTCCACCGGGACCGCTGCTCCCGGTCAGATCATGTCGCAGCCGTCGCTGGAGAAGGCCATCGCCGTCGCCAAGCCGCAGATGTCCGACACGCTGGACAAGCTCGACGAGGGGTCTGCCCTGCTCACACTCTGGGCCTCGAAGTACCTCTCGTGGGACGACCTGATGGCGCTGCCCGAGACGTCCCCCGCGCTGTTCCGCAAGGACCCGGACGCCGAGCGTGGTCGCCGCTTGTGCGAGACCGGCACCATCAGTGTGATCCGGGCGGAAACCACCCTGGCGAACCGGCTGCTCAGCGATCACGCCGCGCCACTGCCGGACATCACCGCCACGCCGCCGGGCGGCTCACCGCAAATCGGCGGCGATCTTTCGCTGGGTACCCCCGACGCCGGCTTGCTGGCTGAAGCCGGTACGCTGCTGTCCGGTGCCGCTCCGCAGGACGCGCCGGATCCGTGGGTCGTGCCCGGAGGCAAGGTGTTCTTCTCGGTCCTGACCGTCGCGGGTCACGACGAGAAGGGCGACCCGTCCGACGCGGGCCCGCCGTTCACGATCTCGGCGATCGCCGTGCGCAACACCGACAAGCTCGTCGAAGGCAGCACGGGGCGGGTGTGCGGCATCCTCACCGGCGTCAACCAGATCAGCAAGAAGGACGGCAGCAACGTGCTCTCGCACCGCATCGTCGGCCTGTTCGATCTGCCGGACAACCACCAGGCGCCGCCCCAGCCGCCGCCAGCGGCGGCGTCCAATGCGGCCAAGCCGGCGGCCGCGAAGCCCGCGCCGGCCAAGCCCGCCAAGCCGAAAGAAGGCTAGGTCGGCGCGCTACCGATCCCGGGCGCCCGGGTCGTGCTTGCGCGTCTTCATCGCCTGGAAGTACGAAACGAGGTCGTCCAGGTCGGTGCGCGAGAGCCCGGGGTGGGGCGGCATCCGCGTGTAGCGGAAAGCGAGCGGGTTCTTGATGTAGGCGCGGATCTGCTCGAGGGGGCGGTACTCCACGATGCTGCGTGGAATGTTGAGATCGGGTCCCACGTGTCCGCCTTCGCCGTTCATGGCGTGGCAGCGGATGCAGTGAGTCCTGAACAGTGTCCAGCCACGCATGGCCGGCGAGCCTGCCGGCTCGCCCGTCGGCACCGCATGCGGGAAGACCGATTCGAACGGCGCGATCTCGATCGAAGCGAGCTGCCACGGTCTGGGATATTGGCTCCCATCCGTCTGTCCGTGGCCGCTCCAGACGATCATCAGCGGACCCGGATCGGCGTGCTCCGGCCCCACACGTTGCCATCCCGCCTGGTCCAGATCCTCGACGGCGAGCAGACCCCCCGGTTCGAGCAGACGTTTCCCACTTATGGGAACGGTGTAGCCGTCGCGTGCCTTGAGCAGGAGTTCCTTTGCGGCGAGTGCCGGCTTCTTCATGCCGAAGCCCTGCTCGAGCACGGCGGCGAGCGGCAGCGCCAGGTAGTGCTTGGTGGTCGCGTAGTCGGGTTCGTAGAGCGCGACGCGGCGTGGCGGAGTCGAGCGCTCCAGCTCGGCGAGCGTGAGCTCGCGCACCAGCTTGCCGTCTTTCACGAAGCGCAGGCGGACAGCGCTCTGTGGTGCTGCTTGTCCCCGCGTGTTCGCGCTGGCAGACGCCGCCGCCGCGCTGGTCGTCGCAGCCGTCGACGGCGCGGACCCCTGATCGCAGCGGTGCCCGCCACGCGAGCAGCCCGCCAGGATCGCAAGCGCCAGCGCGGCTGCGGTGCTCGAACGCATGCCGGACATCTTGGCGACTTTTCCCATCGGGCAGGCGAAAAAGCAGCATACAATGCCGATCGATGCGACGCGCGCTGGCGTGGTGCCTGCTTCTGGCCGCGAGCTGCAGCTCTGAAAGCGGCAGCGGACCGCCCACTGCCGCAAAGACGGCTGCGGTCGGCTCGTCCCGCGTGGTCGCCCTGCTCGTCACTGCGCCCGGTGCACGCAGCACGGATCTCGTTCTGCAGCCGGTAGGTGCGCCGGCCGTGCAGGCAGCCGTGGCGAGCTTCTCGCACCCGCCGTACGCGGTCGTGCGCGGAGCTGTCCTGCCGCACACGCGCTCGGTTGTCGCGGTGGCCGACATGGAGCAGCGTCGGGACCCTTCGTGGGGCGCGTCGCTGCTCAGGCTGGACCCTGGCGCGCCTCCCCGTACGCTCGTCGATCGCGTCTTCCACGCGTCGCGCCCGCTCGTGCTCGACGATGGCCGCGTGTTCGTCGAGCGCGGAAGCGCCGGGCCCGAGCTGACGCCGGAGCAGATCAAGGCCGGCGAGCTGCGCAGCGACGACCTGCAGATTGACGAGGTCGACCCGGCGACGGGCAACGCGCGGACCGTCTACTCCTGGCAGGGCTACGTCACGTACCTGGCCGGCGCGTTCGACGGCGAGCTTGTCGTCTACCGGGTGCGGTTCCATCACGCGGACCTGGTCGCAGTCAACGAGAGCAGTGGACAGCTGCGGGTGCTCGCAGCGAACATCCCCGCGTTCGCCCGCGACTTCTCCGTGGACGAAAAGTCGGGCGCGCTCGTCTATGAAAACCGCGACCCTGCTTCCGGAAGCTGGGTCGCGGAGCGTCTGGACATCGCCAGCGGCAACGTGACGCGCATCGCCGCGTCGCCGGACATGGCGCTGGCGCCGCACGTCTGGCCGGGTGCCGGCATCGTGCTCAACCCGACCGGGGCGCGGGGGCTGACCAGGGTGGCCGGCACAGGCGCCTCTTTCGCCGGGCCGCTGGGCGCGGGCGTCGACCACGTGCGGAGCTTCAGCGCCGACACCCGCTGGGCGCTGGTCTCGCACGAGCTGCCCGGCAGGCTGCCGCAGCCGTTCGCACTCGATGTCGCGACCGGCCGCACGCAGACCATTGCGGTCGGCTTCGGCAAGCGCGCGGACATCGCGGGGTTCGTCCAGTGAGGCGCGCGCTCTCGCTCGGTACGCTGACGGCGCTCCTGGCTCTGCCCGGAGTCGCGTCGGCGTACTGCCCGTCGTACACGCTGTCGAGCTCGTACAACTCGCACAACTGCGGCGTGGAAGCCGTCGACGGCACGAACCCCACGCCCGACCAGTGGCAGCCGATCTTCGCGCTGGTCGCGCAGGGGCCGAGCGTGTGGGGTAGCAAGGGCCCGTCCGTTGCCGACATCGGCCAGGGCTGCGGCAAGCCCGAGGCGCTGCACAGCGTGCCGGCGCGCTTCCCGTGCGAAGTGCTCAAGGCGATCGGTTGGGTCGAGTCGGGGTGGAAGCAGTTCTGCGTGCCCAGCACACCCGCCGATCAGGTCGGCGGCGCCTCGCGCACCATCATCAGCTTCGACTGCGGCTACGGTGTCGGGCAGGTGACGAGCGGGATGCACACTGGCGAGTCGCCGTCGTTCGATCGCTCCCGCGTCGCAAGCGACCCGACGTACAACCTGGCCACTGGCACGCAGATCCTGGCCAGCAAGTGGCGGGCGACCAACTGCGTCGGTGACAACCAGCCCAGCCTCGTCGAGGACTGGTACACGTCGGTGTGGGCCTACAACGGCCTTGCCTACGTGAACAATCCGTCGAACCCGAACTACAGCTCGAGCCGCGGCGTGTGGAACCCGAGCGTCGGCGGCGCCGCGCCGTACCAGGAGAAAGTGTTCGGCTACGTCGAGCATCCGCCCGGCAGCCCTGCCTACTGGAAGAGCGTGGCGCTGGCCTACCCGAATCCCGCTGACGTCGGCGGCAGCGGTTCGCCCCCCGCGCTTCCCGAGCCGAGCTGCGCTTCGCCCACGGATTGCTCGAACAAGCGCCAGGTCCACACCTCGTACTGCTTTGCGACCAACCCGAACGATGGCGGCACCGCGGGCAGTGGCGGCGCGACCGGCAGTGGCGGCTCCACGGGCAACGGCGGCTCCACGGGCAACGGCGGGTCGGGCGCTTCCGGGACCGGCGGCGCTTCGTCGTTGCCGGACGCGGCGCCTGGCGACGCCGGCATCGACGGCAGCCCGATCAGCCAGCACTCGCACGTCGTTGCCGGCAACAACTCGGGCTGCGCCTGTCGTCTGGAAAGTGAGAGCGATGCGCCGGGCGGCTTCCCGCTGCCGCTGCTCCTGCTCGGACTTCTTTCGCTGCGTCGCCGTCGTCGCGACTGATCGTCCCGATACTTGGCCCGGTCGCTCCGGCTCACCGGATAATTCCATCGCAGTCGCCGTTCTTGCGACGACGCGAGCCCAAGGAGTCGACCATGCAGCTTTCCATTGCCGGTGCCCGGAGAGTCCAGCCCCCGCCGCTGTGGTTCGTGACGAACGGAGAGACCACCGTCGGACCGGTCCGCACAGGGCTCCTGCTGAAGGGCGTCGCGCACGGCCGGATCCCGGACGACTGCCTGGTTCGCGAGCTGCGCTGGAAGGCGTGGCGCGGGCTCGGTCAGATCCGCGAGGTCCGCGAGCTGAAGCGGCGCCAGACCTGGGGCCTTCTGGCTGCGGATACGCCTGCTCCGCCGAGCGCGGGAGCCGCGGAAATCGTACTGTCGCGCGCCCGCGACGCCGGCGAAACGCTGCTTTTCGCGCTCAACGTGGCCGTGAAGCGCACCGGGGCCAGCGCGGGGCTCGTGCATCGCATGTCCGGACCCTGGTCGGAGCCGGTGATCTGCTGTGCACATGGCGACGGCATGCACGGCCTCTTGAGCGAATCCGTACCCGGCAGCGACCTGATGCTGGGGGCCGCACGCGCGCGCCGCATCGTCATCGGGCGCCCCCAGGAGTCCGCCGTGCATTGCGCCTCCGCCCAGCGCCTGGACGGCAGCGATAAGGCGCTTCGAGGAGTGCTCATGGCACCGGTGTGCGATGGCCGCGAGCTGCTCGCGATGATCGAGCTCGGGCGCACCGACCACGCCTTCCGCACAGCGGACGCGCTCGTGCTCGAAGCGATCGTGGCTGCCGCCGCGCGTCGCCTCCGGGCCAACTGAGATCACCGAGCGTGATTGTCGCTACAGAAGCATCAGCTCGACCTGACCGCGCCGTTTCGGGCTGCAGCGCCGACGACTGGAGCGTCCTGGCTGCCTGCCGCCGGAAAACTTCGTTCTGATGCTGGGTCTTGTGGGCGTTTGGGGCCCCGATCCCAAACGCGGCAACCGGAAGCGCCGCTCCTTGGCCTGTAGGGCAATCGTGACCTGTGATGTAGCGCGCGTCGAAAAGTCCCGGGCGCGACGCGCCATCCGCTCTAGAACCCGAGGTCTTCGTACGGATTCTTGAGGCCGCTCTTGTGGGTCGCCTTGTGCACGGCGGAGTGGTGCGGGTGCTGGGACTTCGCTTTTGCCGTCGCGGCGTGGTGCGCCGCCGGCGCTGCGCCGGCATCCGCCGCCGCTGCGCTCGCGCTACCGTCGGTCTTCGGCGTGACGGCGCCCACTGCGCTGGCTGTGGCGGCGCTGGCCGTGGGGTGCTCCCGTTCGGCGAGCGATGCCGCACTCGCTGTCGGTTGTGCCGCTGCAGGGTGTGCCGCCGAGGAGGCTTCGTTCGTGCCCTGCTGCCCGAGGGCGCGACTGCCGATCACACCGGCAGCCGCAGCCGCGCCGACAAGCAGCACTGCCGCACCGGCTATCAGCGCGCGATTGCGCTTCGGTGGGGCTTCGGGTGGCACGTTCGCCGGCACGGCGACGACCTCGGAGCTTCCGGTCGGCGATGTTCCCGCAGCTGGCCTCGATCCGGTTCCGCCTCCAATCGCCACGGCTCTGAGCGACGAGTGACTCTCCTTGTGATCCGGCGTCCAGGGCTGCCCTTCCGCTTCGAGCGCGGGTCGTTCGCCGCTCTTGGCGTCGGCCAGCTTGAGCGCGCGCTGGATGGCCTTGCGCCGGCGCTCGAGTCGCTCCGAGAACAGCGTCCGCATGACCTCGGCGATTTCCTCGTCGCTGCTGTTGCGCGCCGCGGGCAGGGCACGCTGCAGCGCTTGCGCCATCGTGTCCGCACTCTCGTAGCGGTCTTCCGGCTTCTTTGCGAGCGCCTTGAGGACGACCTGCTCGAGGCGGCGCGGATAGTCGCTCTTCAGCTCGCGCGGACGCACCGGTCGGCTCATGCAGATGTGCTTGGCGGTCTCGCTCGATGATTCTCCCTTGAACGGGTGGCGTCCGAGCGTCAGGAGGTACAGCAGGATGCCGGTCGCGAACACATCCGCACGTCGATCGATCTCCTCGCAGCGCACCTGCTCGGGTGCCATGTAGGCGATCTTGCCCTTGACGTGTCCCGCCTCCGTTGTCTCGACCAGACGGCTCGTGGCCTTCGCCACGCCGAAGTCCACCAGCTTTGCGACGCCTTCGTACGACACCAACACGTTGTGCGGGGACACGTCGCGGTGCACGAGCCCCAGTGGCTCGCCGTCGTCGTCGCGCAGCTCGTGAGCTGCGTGCAGTCCCCGGCACACCTGGCTGGCGATGCGCACGGCCGCCGTCAGCGGCAGCCCTTCCTGGCGGGCTGCGGCGCGCAGCACCATGTTGAGCGGTTCGCCGTCGACCCACTCCATCACCAGGTACAAGAGGCCGTCCTGCTCGCCGAGATCGAGGATCTCGACGACGTGTGGATGGCGGATGCGCGAAGCGAGCGCCGCCTCGTCGAGGAACATCTTCTCGAAGCGCGGATCGTTGCTGACGGTGGGCAGCAGAGTCTTGATCGAGACGATCTTCTGGAAGCCGCGGCTGCCCTTGAGTCGGGCGGCCCACACCGAGCCCATGCCGCCTTGCGCAATGGGCAGCAGGAGCTCGTAGCGACCCAGCAGGTGCCCGGGTTCCACGTCGCCGAGCGCCGCTACCATCGCGCATCCTCGCGCGCGTGGCGGCGCTTCGGGCGGCGCACCCGGGGTGTCCCGGAGCGCCCGGCGGAGAGGCTACAGCTACCCACGACCTTACGATTATGCGGGTATTTTCCCCGCCCTTCACGCACGAACCCCAGGCCATGAAGCTGGATCCACCGCGCCACTTGACAACCCGCAATATTGGTCGGACCATCCGCCCAATGTCGTTCGAGCCACTCGAGCCCAGGCAGTCGGCTGTGGATGCCTGCGCCGCCGCCATCCGCCGGGCAATTCTGGGCGGAGAGCTCACGCCCGGCAGCCGCCTCCCACCCGAACGCGAGCTGGCAGCGAGCTTCGGCGTCAACCGGGTGACCGTGCGCAGCGCCCTCGGCCGGCTGGCCGCTGCGCGGCTCCTGAGCGTGCGCCAGGGCAGCGGCTACCTCGTTCGGGACTTCCGGCGCGAAGGCGGGCCGGAGCTGATCCCGGGCCTATCCGAGCTCGCCGGCACAGGAGCCGACCTGCACGCTGTGGCGCGCGACCTGCTGCTGGTCCGCCGCCAGCTCGCGCGCGCCGTGCTCGAGCGACTTCAGGAGCGCCCGGCCGACGCTGCGCGCGCGGCGATCCAGCGGGCGGTCGATCGCTTCGAAGCCGTCGTCGAGGCTGGAGCGCCCACGCGTGAGGTCGCGCGCGCCGACCTGGATGTGCTCGCTGCAATCCTCGATGCAACCGGCAGCGCGGTATTGCGCTTGTGCCACAACCCGGTGCTCGCCGTCGTGACCGAGATGCCGGAGCTGTGCGACGCCATCTACGCCGAGCCGGAGCGGAGCATCGAAGGCTACCGCGCGTTGCTCGCGTGGCTCTCGGCGCCGCGCGCCGAGCTGGTCGACGGAATCGTCGCCGAGCTGTCACGCCGCGACGCCGAGACCCTCTCGCGCCTTGAACGCGGCAGCCGCAGGAAGAACAACCGATGACCCAGCAAGCGACCATCCTTTCCGATACTCCGCGCCGGCGCCCGACGCGCGAAGCTTCGCCACCGCCGCCGCTGTCCGGAACTCCGGCGTGGCATGCGTACGCGCTGCTGTTCACGCCGCGGCGCATCAGTCGCGCACTGGAGCGCGTCGCGGCTGCCGGTCTGGTCGAGCGCCCGCCCAACCTGTGGCAGATCGAGCTCGGCGTGCTGCGCATGTGGCATCGCGTGTTGTTCCGTCCCGAGTCGATCGGAACCAGCCGCGAGAACCCGGTGCGCCCGGGCTGGCGCGCCCGTCTGCTGTCGTTCCGTCCGATCCGCTTTCCGTTCCTGCTCGCGGAAAAGGCCGTCGCGCCGTTGGACTTTTCCGGGCTGGCCAGCTCGCCGTCCCGCGTCGTCAGCCACCTGCTCGGCGCGCATCACGACGGAAACCAGTTCGCCTACGATCTGGAGCTGCTTTCCGCCTATCCCGGCGGGTTGGAGCGCGTGCGCGAGCTGACCCGGCAGGTGATCGACCAGGACACGCCACGCAGCCGCTGGCTCCGCGACCTCGTCGTCTACGAGCGCTATCACGACAACCTGCTGGCGTCGGTGGAGCGTGCGCTCGAGGGCGACTTCGGGTTGCCTGCCGCCGAGGCCGATGACCCCGACATCTGCTTTGTCGCCTACCTGCGCTGGTGTGCGGCGCAGCCGGCGACGCCGGCCGAGACGTGGGCGCTCTGGCGCGCCGGCCGCTACACGATCGCCGACGGCGTGAGGGACGAGGCATGAAGGCCGCCGATTTCCTTGGCATGAGCCGCCGCCAGTTGATCGGCGCGCTGTGCGCCGGTCACGCCATCGACCCGGCCGCGCTCGACGACACCGAGTACAAGGGCGTAAGCCTCGGCTTGCCGGGCTTCATCGAGCGCCTCAGCTGGAAGACGTTCAAGAAGACGTTCCACCGGGATCCGGACAGCGGTTACCTGCGCGGCTGGAACGTCCGGCTCGAACAGCATGGCCTGGAGGCGCCGTGCGTCCCCATGCAGAACAAGCGCGGCGAGCCGCTCACCTTCGGCCACTACCGCGTCGTCGACCCCGCGGGCTATCGCATGCCGAAGCCCGCGGGTCGCGGCCTGCTCATCGACTACGGGCTTGGGGGCAACGCGGCGCTCTCGTTCACGAACCGCCTGCGCGATCCGATCGTCGCCGTGAACGAAGGCGACCCGACGCTGCTGCTCGGCTGGTCCTACGTCGATCTCGGCTTCACGCGCTTCGGCACGCCGAGCTTCTTCACGCTCGAGCTCGACGGGCCGCTGTCGCACAGGGCCCAGCCGCCGCGCGGCTGACATCGCGCTATGCTGCCGCTCGATGCGGCTTCGTTCCGGAATATTGTGCGCGCTCTGCCTGGTCGTCCTGGCGGGCTGCGACGACTCGAAGCGCGCCGAGGCCGCCCAGCTGCCCTCGCCGCCGCCGGCGAAAAGTGTCGCCTCCACAGCGCCGTCTGCGCACCGCGCTCGCAGGCTCGTTCCAGCGAAATACCCGGCCGATCGCGTCCAGTCGCCGATCACCGGGTTCGTGGTCGCCAATCTGCGCCGCATCGCCGCGAAGAACCCGAAGCTCGACGACGATCGCTTCATCAAGATCGGCGACTCGATCACGGTGAGCGGCAACTTCCTCTACTGCTTTTCCGGCAAGCGCGTCGATCTCGGCCAGCATGCCGCGCTCGACAAGACCCTCGTTCACTTCCACGCCGGAGCCGACGCGGGTCTCGACCCCTTCGCGCGCCGCACCCACGCGGCGGGGGTCGGCTGGAGCGCATTCCAGGTGCTGGAGGGCAAGCCGTCGCCGATGGACGCCGAGCTCGCCGCGCTCGACGCGCGCTTCGCCATCGTGATGTTCGGCACCAACGACATGGAGATGGACCAGCCCAAGCGGTTTTCGCGCGATCTGTCGACCATCGTCGATGCGCTGATGGGTCGCGGCGTGATCCCCATCCTGTCCACCATTCCGCCGCGTCGCGACCGCCACGACAGGAACGAGCTTGTCCCCCAATACGACGCCATCATCCGAAAGCTCGCCCAGTCCCGGCAGATCCCGCTCGTCGACTACCACCGCGCGCTGATGGCCGAGCCGCACCAGGGCATGGGCCACGACGGCATCCACCCCTCCGTGTACCGCGGCCCGCTCGGGCGCACGCCCTGCGATCTGTCGCCGCGCGGGCTCGCCCACGGCTTCAACCTGCGCAACCTCCTCACGCTGCAGGCGCTCGACCGGACCTGGCGCGCCCTCGACACAGGCAAGCCGCTCGACGCCGGTTGAGTCTGGCAGGTCCTGGCAGCCGCTCTACGGCGCAGATACGCAGCGCTCGCGCCGCGCGGGAGCGCCCGGCCTCGTCGCGGCGACGCTGGCCCGGCGCGCTTCGATGCACTATGGGGCTATCGACGTGAGCTGGACCGAAGGCAAAATCGTTTCGCGGCGACAGTGGGCCAAAGGGCTCGTCACGTTGCGCCTCGACGCGGAGATCGAGTCGTACGCCGCGGGCCAGTTCGTCAATCTGGGGCTCGACATCGGCGGCACACTGGTGCGCCGCTCGTACTCGATGGCCTCGGCGCCCGGCGCGCCGCTCGAGTTCTATCTGAACCTGGTCGAGGGCGGCGTGCTCACGCCGCGGCTGTTCGAGCTGCCGATCGGTGCGGGCGTGGAAGTGCAGAAGACGCCCCAGGGCTTCTTCACGCTCGACTACGTCCCCCCCGCGAAGGAGCTGTGGATGGTGGCGACGGGCACCGGGCTCGGTCCGTTCCTGTCGATGCTCGGCACCGACGAGCCGTGGCAGCGCTTCGAGCGCATCGTGCTGGTGCACGGCGTGCGGATCGCCGCCCACCTCGCCTACGCCGAGGAGCTGGCCGAGCTGTCGCGCGCGCACGGCGGCAAGCTCTCGCGCGTGCCGGCCGTGACCCGCGAGCCGGACGCCCAGGGCGTGCTGCACGGCCGGATCACGTCCCTGTTCGAGTCCGGCGAGATCGAGCGCGCTGCCGGGCTCACGCTCTCGCCCGAGCGCTCGCACCTGATGCTATGCGGCAACCCCGGCATGATCGCCGATAGCATCGAGCTTTTCAAAGCTCGCGGTCTACGCAAGCACCGCGTGCGCGCGCCTGGACACATTTCCGTAGAGAAATACTGGTAGCGCGACGAGGCCGGGCCGCACAGGGCGGCGCGAGCGTTACGTTTCCTCGCGGTGGAGTGGCTGCCAGGACCCCCAGCACTACATCACCGGTCACGATTCCCCTACAGGCCAAGGAGCGGCGCTTCCGGTTGCCGCGTTTGGGGTCGGGGCCCCAAACGCCCACAAGACCCAGCATCAGAACGAAGTTTTCCGGCGGCAGGCAGCCAGGACGCTCCAGTCGTCGGCGCTGCAGCCCGAAACGGCGCGGTCAGGTCGAGCTGATGCTTCTGTAGCGACAACCACGCTCGGTGATCTAGCTGTGCGTGATCTGGCCCCAGGCGCCGTCGCGCTCGTCCTTGCCGACCTTCACCCGGTGCACGTGCAGGATGATGCGCGTGACGCGCGAGGTCACCGACAGGCGGATGCGTCGCTGCTGGTCCTGCTTCTGGAATACGGCTTCCGAACCGACGGTCGGCAGCGGAAACGTCAGCTCGTTGCCGCCGTCGCTGTGCAGCTGGCCGCCCACCAGGCGTGCGCCCAGGAACGGATGGTTGGGATTGCTCCGCCCTGTGGCAAGATCGATGACTTCCACGCACTCCAGGCGACTGTCCACGCTGTAGACGCGGTTTTTCGTCCAGATCTCGAAGGTGCGTTGTGCGTGGGGACCTAGCGCTGCCGTTCCCGACAGCCGTCGCACCTCGACCTCGATCTCCTGGCGCGGCGCGCTCTCCGGAGCCTGCGACTCGCTCGCTTCCACTTCCGCTGGGATCCCCGGGTCGGTCCTGTCCTCTGGATCCCAGTCGGGCGGCGACCAGACGATGGTTGGCTCGTCGTCCCAGCTTGCCGCCGCCGGAGGCCGCTTGTCCCCACCACTGCTCATCCCGACAACAATACCACGCTCGCGACGCCGAGGGGCGCCCTCAAGCGCGGCCGTAGACCGGGATCGCAGCCCCGGAGATATCCCGCGCGCCCACGGAGAGCAGGAACGCGATGACCTCCGCCAGCGACGCCGGCGCTACCCAGCGGTCGTGCTTCGCGTCAGGCATGCCACGGCGGTTGGCGGGCGTGTCGATCGTGCTCGGCAACACCACGTTGATGCGGACACCGCTGTCGAGGACTTCCTGGGCGACGGCCTGCGCGAGTGCGACCAGCGCCGCCTTCGATGCGGCGTAGGCTGCGGCACGTACGCTTTCCCACGGACGCACGGCGGCTCGCGATCCGATGAGCACCACGCTGCCGCTGCCTCGCGACACCATTCCCGGTAGCAGAGCGCGCAGGCTGTGCTGGGCCGTCTCGAGATTCGCGTCCAGCATCGAGCGCCAGACCGCTTCGTCGCTCTCGTGGAAGGGCTTGCCGCCGTTCCAGCCACCGGCGACGAGCACCGCGCCTTCGATTCTGCCACCGTCGCCTTCGAGCTGCGCGAGCGCGTGCTTCCAGTCCGCGGGCGAGGAGACGTCCATGGGAAGGTCGATGCAGCGACCGGCGCTTCCCCCGGAAAGTTGTTGCAGCCGCTCGGCCGAACCAGGTCGGTCGAGCGCCGCCACGTGGCGACCGCCGGCGAGCAGCCGCGAAACCAGCTCCGAGCCCAGGGCGCCCGCAGCGCCCGTGACCAGCGTCAACTCTGTCATGCGTTCGTGCATACGCCGCCCGGCGCGTGAACGCACGCATGCGCCTCGTGGATGGGCCAGCGTTCGGCGCTCCGGGGCCCTACGCCTGGGCCTTGCGGGCAGGTGGCTGAAATCTCCGGCAGTAGTGCTAGGACGGCGGGGCGATGGTCGACGAAACCGGAAGCAAGCCGCCCGCCGCGGACGACCAGGACAGCGTGGAGGACGAGTCGGAGCGCGAGCCCGGCGACTGGCAGGACGTGAAACGCTACCTGCTCGGTCTGATGGGTCTGATTCTGCTGGCCGTCATCATCATGTTCGTCGTGGCCATGTACGAGTACCGCAGCTACAACGGCTCCAAGGCCGAGGATACGAAGATGATCCCGGCAAGGCAGGACGTGATGCGGCAGGGCACGCTGCCCCCGCGCCTGCGCAAGGTGCGGGGGATGCGGCAGACACCCTCCGCCGCTCCCTCCGCCAGCTCGCGCTAGAGCGCGGCGCTAGAACACGACGCCGAGCGAGAGGCGTCCCATGATGTAGACGGGGTAGAAGCCGCCGTTCAGGTCGCCGATCTGTGTGAGGTTGCGGTCGAGCGCGATGTCCAACCCCTTCTTGCTGCAGTTGGACGTCGCGTCGCTGGTCGATGTGGCGCCAGCGGGGAAACAGCGCTTCTGCTGGTTCAACTCCACGCCCAGGCCGACGCCGCCGGCGATGGTGAAGAAGCCCCACTTCATGTGCGAGCCGAAGAACCCGTACAGCTGCCGCTCGGTGTGGGAAACCTGGTCGATCGTGCCGGCGCCGTCGGTCGTCTTGTACGTGTAGCCGTAGTTCGTGATGATGAGCCTGAGCACGTTGCCCTTGAACGGCTTGCCTTCGAGCCAGAAGCCCGCGTCCAGCGATGCGCCGCTGAGCGCACCGATCCCGTTCGACGCCTGCTCCAGGCTCGCCTTGGGGCTCACGTTGTTGAACATCGGCGGCGTGCTGTTGACCACGAACACGGGCACGACCTCGACGCTGATGAACTTCCACACCGAGGACTCGAGCTCGAACCCCAGCCGCCCCTGCAAGAGCCAGTTGAACGGATCGACGCGGATCGAGATGTCCGGCATCGTAAAGCCGCTGCTCTTCGGCTTCTGCGGCGGAGGCGGTGGCGGCGGCGGCCCGCCGTAGCCGTAGTAGCCGGGCGGCTGTTGCTGGTAGCCGGGCGGCGGTTGCTGCTGGTAGCCGGGCGGCGGCTGCTGCTGGTAGCCGGGCGGCGGCTGCTGCTGGTAGCCGGGTGGTGGCTGCTGCTGGTAGCCGGGTGGTGGCTGCCCCTGGGCGCTGGCGTGCGCCGAGGCGAGCACAATCGCCAGAGCGCTTGCGCCTGCCGCAGCAAGAGCGGGTGAAACGCGCATATCGGAAAGCATAAGGTCGCTCGGCGCCGGAGGCGAGACCTCCGGACGGTTCGACGCAGCGCGCGCCCCCCCGTGTTCAAGCCGGCGCGGGGGCTTCCGGGCCTACTCCGCCATGAAGCGCTCGAAGGTCTCAACGTCCTGCTTCGACCCCACGATCAGCGGCACGCGGGCGTGCAGGGCCGTCGGCTCCACGTCCAGGATCGGTCCCGACCCGGTGCTGGCCTTGCCGCCGGCCGCCTCGAAGATGAACGAGATCGGGTTCGCCTCGTACAGCAGCCTGAGCTTGCCGCCCTCGCTCTTGGTGTCGGACGGGTAGGCGAAGATGCCGCCGCGCAGCAGTGTGCGGTGCGCATCCGCCACCAGCGAGCCGACGTAGCGGTGCGTGTACGGCCGCTCGTCCTCCTTGTTCGGCTCCTTGATGAAGGCGTTCCAGCGCCGCACCTTGTCGTTCCAGCGCGCCGTGTTGCCTTCGTTGATCGAATACGTGTTGCCCTTCTCGGGACACTTCACGTTCTCGTGCGACAGGAAGAACTCGCCGGCACCCGGGTCCCACGTGAAGCCGTGCACGCCCTTGCCGGTGGTCAGCATCAACACGGTGGACGAGCCGTAGATGCAATATCCCGCGCAGACCAGCTCGCGGCCCGTCTTGAGGAAGCTCTGCTCGGTGGGCGGCCCTTCGGTGCGGTCGTAACGGAGGATGCCGAAGATGGTGCCGATCGAGATGTCGACGTCGATGTTGCTGGAGCCGTCCAGTGGATCGGCAACGACCAGATAGCCGCCGGTCGCGTGCGGGAAGAACACCGGACGCGTGAGCTCCTCCGATGCCAGCGCGGCGCAGTGCCCGCGACGCGACAGCGACGCGATCAACGTCTCGTTCGCGATCACGTCGAGCTTCTGTACGTTCTCACCCTGGACGTTCGTGTCGCCCGTGTAGCCCAGGACATCGGCCAGGCCAGCGCGGCGGACGCGACCCGTGATGAGCTTGGCGGCCAGGGCGAGCTGGTTGAGCAGCGAAGTGAAGGTGCCGGTCGCACCGGGCACCTGGAACATCCCTTCCAGGATGAAAGTCTCCAGCGTTACGCCCGCCTGCGAGAAGTCGGGTGGGGACCATGAGGGCTCTTGCATCGCGGTTGTCCTCTCTGTCCGTTGCGGACCTCGGCTTTAGGATCTACTTTCCCGGCCCCCGCGTTCAAGTCACATCGGCACCCAGGAAACACGCAGATTCTGCAGTGCCTGAGCGCTATCATCCAGGAAAGAGGGAAAGAGCATGGTCGCCACGGATCGCGTCAAGGAGATTCTGTCCTGGTACTCGTCGGAAAACCCCGGCACACAGACCCAGATCGCACGCTTGCTGAACACCGGCACCCTCGCCGGCACGGGCAAGCTGGTGATCCTGCCTGTCGACCAGGGCTTCGAGCACGGGCCTGCACGTTCGTTCGCCCCCAACCCGGACGCACATGATCCGGACTACCACTTCCAGCTGGCGATCGACGCGGGCTGCAACGCGTACGCGGCGCCGCTCGGCTTCCTCGAAGCCGGCGCAGCGAAGTTTGCAGGGCAAATCCCGCTGATTTTGAAGCTGAACAACAGCGACTCGCTGAGCAAGGTAGAGCCCTGCTCGGCGATCACGGCGTCCGTCGACGACGCCCTGCGGCTCGGCTGCGTGGCGATCGGCTACACCATCTATCCGGGCTCGGACTACCGCAACCCGATGTACGAGGACCTCAGGGAGCTCACGCTGGAGGCCAAGTCGAAGGGCCTGGCGGTGGTCGTGTGGGCCTATCCGCGCGGCAACGGCATCAGCAAGGAAGGCGAGACGGCCATCGACGTGGTCTCCTACGCCGCGCAGATCTCCGCCCAGCTCGGCGCCCACGTCATCAAGATCAAGCCGCCGACGGCCCATCTCGAGCAGCCCGAAGCGAAGAAAGCCTTCGAAAAGGCGAAGATCCCCGTGGATACGCTGGCCGATCGAGTCCGCTACTGCATCAAGGCGGCTTTCAACGGCAAGCGCATCGTCATCTTCTCCGGTGGCGCCGCGAAGGGCACCCAGGACGTGCTCGAAGAGATCCGCCAGATCAACAAAGGCGGAGGATTCGGCTCGATCGTGGGCCGCAATGCCTTCCAGCGTCCGCACGCCGAGGCGATCGACCTGCTCAAGCAGATCATGGCCATATACAAGGGCTGAGCGGGTTTTCCCCTCTGCCAACCTCGTCCTGGTGGGCGAGGGAGAGATCTCCGGTGCGCCCGGGGCCTTGTGGCTCCCGGGCGCGTCCGCAAGAGGAGCGCAAGGCGGGGTTGATGCCGCTCCGGACAGGGTGGCAGTATGCGCGCCGTCGACGCGACCTGCGCGCCGGCCGAGCCCGCTACCGGTGCCCTAGAGCCCAGGAGACCTCGCGATGTCCTTGCAGATCCAGCTGTCCTCCGCAGATATCACCGCCGCAGAATCCGACCTGCTCGCCGTACCCGTTACAGAGGGCTCGTTCGAAAAACAGAAGCTCCTGGCTCACGTCGATGCGGCACTCGGCGGTGCCGTGATGCAGCTCATCGAGCAGATGGACTTCCGCGCCAGCGAGGGCCAGACGCTGGACGTGCTCACGCTCGGTCGCGTGCCTGCCAAGCGCGTGCTGCTCGTCGGACTGGGAGCAAAGCGTGGCTTCAACGATGCGCGGCTCCGCACCTACGCGGCCACGGCAGCGCGCGCTGCGGGGTCGTACAACGCCCGCGACATGGCGCTCGTGCTGCCCGAGAAGGTGTCCGGCGCGAGCCTGCGCGCAGCGGGTGAGGGGCTCGAGCTCGGCGCCTATCGCTTCACTCGCTACCTGACGGGCGATCGCGTTCCCAAGGCGGTGCTGGGTCACGTCACCGTCTACAAGACGGCCGGTCGTACTTCGCCGTCCGAGAAGAAGGCGCTCGAAACGGGCCGCGCGGTCGCGGACGCGGTTTGCGTCGCGCGTGACGCAGTGAACGAGCCCCCGAACGAGCTCACGCCCGCCGCGCTCGCGGACACCGCAACGCGCCTCGCCAAGAAGCACAAGTTCAAGATCACCGTGCTCGACAAGAAGGGCATCGCGGCAGCCGGAATGAAGCTGCACTACGCCGTCGGTCAGGGCAGCGCCAACGAGCCGCGCTTCATCCACATGTCGTACGCGCCCAAGAAGGCGAAGAAGAAGCTCTGCTTCGTCGGCAAGGGCCTCACCTTCGACTCGGGCGGCCTGTGCATCAAGCCTTCGGCCGGGATGGGCGACATGAAGAGCGACATGGGCGGCGCGGCCGCTGTGCTCGGACTCATGGTTGCCGTCGCCACGCTGCGTCCGGGCGTAGAGGTGCACTGCGTCATCGGTTCGGCTGAGAACATGCCCGACGGCGCGGCGTACCGTCCGGGCGACATCTTCGGCTCCCTCGACGGCAAGACGGTGGAGATCATCAACACCGACGCCGAAGGGCGCCTGGTGCTTGCCGACGCGCTGGCGTACGCCAAGAACCTCGAGCCCGATGCCATCATCGACGCCGCGACGCTGACCGGCGCGTGCATGGTCGCGCTGGGCAAGACCTGGTCGGGCTTCTACACCGGCGACGACAAGCTGGCGCGCCAGGTGGACAAGGCCGCCGCAGAGGCCGGCGAGCACATGTGGCGCATGCCGCTCATCGAGGAGATCCGCGAGCAGCTCAAGAGCGACGTGGCCGATCTCAAGCACACCGGCGAGCGCTGGGGCGGTTCCATCAGCGCGGCCCTGTTCCTGAGGGAATTCGTCGGCGACGTGCCCTGGGTCCACTGCGACATCGCCGGTCCGGCTCTTTCGGACGCCGCGCGCGGCGTGACGCCGAAGGGCGGCACGGGTCACGCGGTGCTCACCTTCCTGCGCTTCGTCGAGAACAGCGCCTAGCCCAGGCGAGGAGCCTACGAGAAGCGCGCTCCTGCCAGCCGTTGTCGCGGGGCTGCTGCTTGTCGCGGGGCTCCTCGTCGCGGTTTCCGCGCTCGCACACCTGGTCTTCCCTTCGCTGAAGGGGGAGCGCTTCATCGTGCTCCGGCTCGATGAGAAGCCCATCCGCATCGAGTACCGGGTGGGGCGCGGCATCGAGCTTTCCACGCCCATCCGCCGGGCCGCCGATACCAACGGCGACTTCGACGTCAGCACGGCCGAGGGCAACGCCGCGCTCGACGCGCGCTCCAGGGTGCTGCTCGCGCATCTCAGGGTGTGTACTGGCCGGACGTTGAAGCAGCTGCACTGCGGTCACCTGGGGCAGCAGGACATCGAACGCGTCGAGGCCGACGGCTGGGTCCCGGGCGCCACGGGTCACCTGGTGTTCTCGTGGGTGTTGAAGCTCCACCAGAGTGTCGACCAGATAGGGGCAGTCCGGCTCGAGGACAGCTATGCGGCGCCGGGCATCGAGATCACCGATGTTCCGCATCCGTCCGCCGCCCGGCAAGAAGCTGCTGCGGGCTGGAGATGGGCGCACGACCGGTGTGCACACCCAGTTCGGCTGGACGGCGTCGAATCGTCCGTCCGGCCCGCGCATCGTGGTGGCGGAGTGGCCGCCCCCCTCACGCAAGGCCCAGCGCGTCGTCCTGCTGGGGCTCGTCGCGCTCCTGGCCTGGGGGCTCTGGGCCGTCTGGAGGCGGCGTAGGGCTCCCGCGGCAGGCTAGGCCGCCCGCGGATTGGCGTCGCAACTTTGCTACGCTCTCACTCGATGGTCGGCGCCGAATCGCAGAACCAGAGCCACCGGCTCATCGCGCGGGCCAACATGCTGTTGCCCGGCCTGTACGCCTGGGTCTCGACCGTCGCATACCCGGCAGCACAGCGCAGTGCGCCGCTGTCGGCGCGGGTGACCGCCATGGCGGCGTTGGTGGCGCTGGTGACCGGCCCAGTGGTGGTCTTCGAGAGGCCGCGCCTGGGGCGCGCCCTGGGCGTGCTGTTGTTCGTGGCTCTGTCGGTCGTGACCTGGCTGCTGCTCGGCCCGCTGCTCGACGTGCAGCACCTCGAGCCCGTGCGCGCCAGTCTGGGAGCCGTGGGTTGGGCGCTGTTCGCGTTCGGCTGGGGGGCGGTGCGGCGCGCCGGTAGCATTCCGGAAGAGGACCCCCACGTCATCCGGGGCGATCCGCTGCCTGCGCGTGGCCAGCTGCCGTGGACCACGCAGCTGGTCTACTTGATCGGCCTGGCCGGCGCTGTGGCGGTGCTGTTTCTGGCCTGGCAGGTGGTCCGGCCAGCACAGGCTCTGCTGGCTCACGCTGTAGCAGTGGTTGCGGCCATCGCTCTGGTCGGCGCGGCCGCGCGGGTCGCCGTCGAGCGAGGTCGCTCGCCGTCCCTCGCAGCGCCGCGAGCGCGCTTCAACGCAGCCGCTCGACCTCTCGCAACGGCGCTGCTCTTGCTAGGCCTGGGCTTCATCTGGCTGATGTTGCGCTAGCGTCGCCCAACGTCCGGAAATCCTGCACAACAGTGCTAGCGTGGGGACGACGTGGCCCGAGCTGTCGACCTACTCAGCGTGCTCCTGTTGGCTGCCGCGGCGGTGGCGTTCGGGATGGGGGTCCACTCGTTGGGCGCGCGGCGCGATCTCGCCGCGCTGTACTGGTTGGTCATCGGTGCTCTGGTGCTCCGTGCGTCGACGGACATGTTGCGTCCAAAGTCCGGCTCGCGATGAGGCCTTGCGTGCGGCGTCTGGGCACCGTTCTGTCGTTGTTTCTGCTGTCCGCCTGCAGCGCGCGGCACTCGCCGCCCCCGCCTGCACACGGCAAGCTAGCCGACGGCGTTGTCGCCACAGTCGGTCACGACTCTGTGAGCGTCCAGACCGTCGAGCGCATCGCGCGAGCCGAGCACATCGCTCTGCCGCTGGCGCGCAAGCACGCGATAAGTGACGCGCTGTTTGCGGCGGGCGCTCGTGAACGCTTCGCCGGCACAGGCCGCGTCAAGAGCGCCGAGAACGCCGGACTAGCGCGCGCTCTGCTCGAGCAACTCAAGTCGCAGGCGCAAGCCGAGGGACCCGTCACCGACGCCGAAGTCGCCAGGTTGACCCAGCTGCATTGGTACGACCTCGATCGTCCAGCAAGCGTGCGCACGACCCACGCCGTTGTGCTGGTCAACAAGCCTGCAGACGACGCGCCCGCCAAGGCTCTCGCACAGCGCATCCTCGAGGCCGTCGACGGCGTCCACGACCCGGCAGCGTTCAAGAAGCGCGCGGAAGCCGTGCCCACCGGTGGCCTGCAGGTGCGCGTCGAGACGCTGCCGCCCGTCGCCGCGGATGGGCGTGTCATCCCGGAACAACCACCTCTGCCGGGCGCGGAGCTCCAGCATTTCGACAAGCAGTTCGCGGAAGCGGCGAACGCGATCACCAAGGTGGGCGAGCACAGTCCGGTGGTCCGCTCGAAGTTCGGCTACCACGTGATCCTGCTCGACAAGCGACTTCCGGCGAAGCACGTCTCCCTCGACCAGCGCAGGAAGGAACTGGCCGCGGAGGCCATTGCAGCGCGCGCAGGCAAGGCCGAAAAAGCTCTCCTGAAGCGACTCCGGGCATCGACGCCGACACAGGTCGTGCGCTCGTTCGGCGACCTGACCTCCAGAGTCCGGGTTCAACCATGAGCCGGCGCCGCAGTGCGTTCGCCGAGCGGGATCAGGCAGCGTCCGCCTTCAGCGCTGCCCTGATGCGACTGTGCGAGGGCACTGGCGTGATCGGCGCAGCCCTCGTGGACTCCGAAGGGGAAACAGTCGACTACGCCGGCTGGCTCGATCCTTTCGAGATCAAGGTTGCAGCGGCCGAGTGGCAGCTGGTGGTGGGCGCCATTCGCGAGTCGAATGTCCCCAG
>CAWGGM010000020.1:0-1243944 GCA_963822115.1 uncultured Pseudomonadota bacterium | reverse complement strand
TGGGGTTGGAATGCCTGGCCCTTGCAACCCCGTCAGCCCGGAAGACACCGCCGGCTATTCGCCCTGCGGCGTCGGCGTTACCTGCGATCCGCCCATCTACAACTCGGGCCCGGCCTTCTGCTGCACGTCGAGCGGAACCGGGACACAGGGTTCGACCTGCTCGGGTTCATGCGGATGCGGTCCAGGATACGGCTGTCGCAAAGATATGAGCCAGAGCCAATGCGAACACTGGTGCAAGACGAACGCGGACTGTCCGACAGGAACGTGCGATGTCGGCGGCGGACTCCAAGGCTACGACGGCACCACGCCCGTCTACGGCTGTGTGTTGTGACGCGCGGTACGTGATCACCCGCGGCTCGACCGGCATCGACGGGGATAGCGCCAAGCTCGCGGCTGCCAACAACCTGGCCCAGCATAGCCCACCATAGCCCCGGATCGAGTTCGCAGTCTGGGCGTTATGTCCACCGATTCCCGGTGGTTACGCGCTGCGGCGAGCCTCTCCAGGCTGTTCCGTTCCACTCCACTGTCCGGCCATCGACGCTCGGCATACACTTCGGGAATGGCGTTGGATTTCCTCGCCTTCCACGGTGCTGAGCGGCTCCGAGGTCGAGCGGCTGCTCGACCCCCGCTGATCGAGGCGGGCGCCGACCTGCGCGCCGTGCAGCTCTTGCTCGGTCACACCAGCATCGAGACGACGGCAATCTACGTCCATCTGACGCACGCCCGTCAGGGCCAGCTGCCCAGTCCCCTCGTCCGGCCATCGAAACGGACAGTTGCTGCGTATCGCAATTCAGCTATCCACCGAGAAGCGCGAGCCGCGTCCCGCCCACCGGTACGACGCGTCGTCGCCTGCGATCACTGGCAGGAGCCATTCACGCAGTTGGGCGTCTGGACGGGGCAAGTCATCTGCCCGCCGGCTCCCAAGCAGTAGACGCCCTTTACACAGCTCCAACCGCCGTACTCGAGGGTGGTCGAGTCCAAGCACGTGGACGGGGGAGAGGGAGGACAGTCGCTGTCCGTCGCGCAGGGGATCTCGCACTGATACTGATTATCCATAGGAATCCACAGGCACTTGGTTGCCATACCAGTAGGGTCCGTCCCGCAGTTGCTGTCGCCGCTGCAATCCATCGTACCTCCGCAGCCGTCCGGAATCGCCGGGCCGCACCGTCTCGACGCGGCGGTGAGCGCCTCGGTGCAGCTCGCGTAGGGCGTGCAGCAGCTGCTGTTCCCTCCGCAGTTGAAGACCGACAGCACGCTGAAATGGCTCATCTGGAACGTCGCCACACCATTGCTGAAGGTGGCTCCGGGCACAATTTCCCACGTGGTATCGCTCTCGTTGTCCAGTCGCGCCACGAAGGTACCGCTGCCCGTGTACGGCATCTTGACGGTCACCGGGTTCGCGAACTGCGTGCCGTGCGGCGTGAAGGCGAAATACCCCGACGAGCTCGTGCTGCTGCTGTAGCGAGGCACGTTGAACGGCGCCAGCGCGGCAGCCTGGGCGGAAGTGAGCTTGGTGATCGCAATAGCGACGTTCGACGACAGCGCTCCTGCCGGGATGTCCACCGACGCGCCGTCCCCGGCGACGGTTCCCCCTCCTGGCCCGATCATGCCTGCAGCACCCGCAGCACCGCCGGCTCCAGCACTCCCTCCCGTAGACGAGCCGCCGGCAGTGCCCGCCGCTCCGCCCGCCTGCGGCGACCCGCTTGCGCCAGCAGCACCCGAGTCGGCGCCTCCCGCACCCCCTGCGCCCGTACCGCCGGTGCTCGCTGCACCGCTCCCGCCGGACGCTGCCGTGCTTGGGTTGGAGCTGCATCCAAATAGCCCAATGGCCCCGATGCATCCAGCGAGAGCAACAAACTTCAAGCGCGAGAAAACCATTCCTCCTTGGTAGGATGAACCCCGCTACTCGAACATAGGGAATTCCTTGAGGCCGTAACTCAGGAGATATAACGCCCGGAAAACGCCCGGACTGTGAGGGCCGGGCGCGAGCTGGGTCGGGCGGGGCAAGGATCTGTTGTATGCGGGCCGAGCTTGTCCAGCATGGCGCCCCGACCACGCTTGCCTCGGGCAAGAGGCGGCACTAGTGGGTGAGTTCCGGTCACCGCACTGACCGCCGCCGCTACGATGCGCCTGGCTATGAAGACGCGCCTCGCCGAGATGGTCCGCTCGCACGTGGCGGCGCCCCTTGTTGTCGGTGTGGTGGCGCTGCTCCTATATGCGCGCTGCCTGTACCCGGACGTGGCGGGGGGGGATGCCATGCCCAGATCCTTTGCGCGTAACCTAGCGGAATGATGGAAATAAGCACGGGCCGCTCTGCGTTGGGTGAGTTGCGAAACCAACACCAACGAGAGAGACCCGATGAAGATGAGAGGTACCCGAGCGCGCGCGTCCCGTCCAGTGGAGAGCGCCGAGGCCGAAGCCGTGGAGCGAGCGTTGCATCGTGCGTTCACGCCCGCCGTGGTGGACGCGCTGCGCGCGAAGACGGGCTACAACCCGCGCCAGCGCGTCGGCACCGCGTTCCGGTTGATGATCACGGTCGTCGAGGCCTTTCTCGCCGGGCTGCCACTTTGCATCCCCATGGGGCCAACCCATTTTCAAGCACATGGGGCCAGGGGAACGGGCTGAACGACTCGTCGATAGTGCCCGATCCTGACTTCGGAGTCGAGATCGTCGTCAGCGACGCCTGGCGCGCGAGCGCGGGTGGCGTTGGGGCTTGGGCGAGGGTGTTTTCGGCGGCGGGTCGCTGGCGTCGAGCTGGGGCTTGAGGCGCGGGCGGTAGGACTCGCCTTCGATGACGAGATCGAAGGCGGCGTTCTTGAAGCGGTCGACGGCGCTCTGCGCGAGCAGCAGGTCGTCGAACATGCTGATCCACTCGGCGGTGTCGCGGTTGCTCGTGACGATCATCGAGGCGCGGCCCGTGCGCTCGAGGAAGAGCTGGTAGACATCGCGGCTCTCCTCCTTGGTCATGGGCTCGAGGGCGAAGTCGTCGAGCACGAGCAGGTCGACGGTGGATAGCGCGATCATCTCGGCGTCGCGCGAGTTGTCGAGCCGGCTGGCGCGGAGCGTGCGCAGCATCTCGTCGGCGCGGATGAAGTGCACGTTGTAGCCGTGCTGGCAGGCGATGTGTGCGAGTGCGCTGGCCATGAAGGTCTTGCCGACGCCGACGGGACCGAGGATGACGACGTGGCGGTGGCTCTCGATGAAGCGCAGGCTTGCGAGCTCGGCGACCAGGCGCTTGTCGAAGCTAACCTTGGCGCTCTTGTCGAAGAGCTCCATGCGCATGTCGGGGTCGAGTCCGGCCTGCGCTGCACGGCGCTGGGCAGCGCCGCTGTCGCGCCGGTTGATCTCGTCACCCAGCACGAGCAGGAGCAGCTCCTGGAAGGACAGGTCCTGCTTGTCGGCGAGCACGAGGCGATCGGGGAGCGTGTCGGCGATGCGCCCGAGCTTGAGACGCTTGAGCGCAACGACGAGCTCGGGATCGAGCTTGGCAGTGGCCATCACGCCTCCTCCTTCGTGGTGGTGGTGCGCGTCGCGAAGTGCTCGGCGTCGCGCGCGAAGCGGGGCATCGGCAACGGCAGCTGCACGACCTTCCCCTTGTCGTCCGTCGCCGCCGGCGGGCGCACCGCGATAGTCAGCATGCGCTTGATGCGCTTCACGTCGACAACATCGAACGCGAGTGCGCTCTGGCATGCGGCTTCGACGCGTCCCGCCCCGAACCTGTCGCAGAGCGAGAGCAGCGCGTAGGCCTGACGCATCCGCGCCCAGGGCAGCGGACCTTCGAGGATGCGCTCGACGTACTGCCCGACATGATGACCCTGACGCCGCGCGCGCTCGATGACGCCATCGACGGAGCGCATCGCGTAGAGCGCCTTGCCGACCGGATAGTCGCCGGGGTCGGTCGCGCGCCCCCCGGGTCGCTGGCGCGGATGCGTCTTGATCAGGCGGGTTTTGAAGTAGATCCGCACGAGCTTCCTGTCGGCACGCACCCGCACCTGCTTGTGCAGGTACAGCGTCGGCACGGAGTACAGGGCGCGTGCGACCTGGATGTGGTGGTCGGCGTGAACCTTGGCGTTGGTCCACAGCGGCACGTCGAAGGGCGCATCCGGCGGCGGTCGCATCGCGGCTTTCTCGACGCCCTCGAACACATCGCGCGGCACCTGTCGCGTGGTGCCGTGGATGCGGCGACCGGCCACGTCCCGGCACCAGTCGGCGGCGCTGGTGCGTGTCTCGGCGAGCTCCTTGAACTCCTCGCCGGCGAACCAGCTCTCGCGCACGTACGGCACCTGGTTTTCGACGCGGGCCTTGTCGCGCGGACTGCGCACGCGCGCCGGGTCGACGAACAGGCCACGCGCCTGGGCGTAGTCGGCGAAGGCGTCGCACAGGTGCGGCGACAGCGCGTCCGGCTTGTCGACGATACCTCTCATGTTGTCCGGCACGATGGTCAGCGGCATGGCTCCGAAGAACTTCCACGCCGCATCGAGTCCCTCGCAGATCGCTTCGGTCGTCTGCACGAACGTCGGCCACACGAACTGGTAGCGACTGAATGCCAGCGTGACGATCAGCACCCAGAGCGTGCGCTTGCGGCCCGTTTCGGCGTCGACGAGGTAGCCCATCTTGCCGAAGTCCACCTGCGCTTCCTGCCCAGCAGGCGGGTCATCGAGCCGCACCGTCGGCTGCTTCTTGCGCCAGCCGAGCTCGCGCATCACGAAGCGGCGCAGCGTGGCGTAGCTCGCTGTCACGCCGTCGCGCTGCAAGAGCACGTGCACCTTGCTCAGTCGCAGCGGTTTGTCGCTCTCGAGCCAGTGCTGGATGCGCTCCCTGTGCGCCGCCAGCTCCCGCCTCTCCGCGCTTGGATCGGGCTCGGGCCGTGCCTGCACGCAGTCGGCGACGGCGTGCACCTCGTCGTCGTCCAGCTGCCGGTCACGCGGCAGCTCGAGCTCGACGGCCCAGCGGATGTAGCGGCCCACCGTCTTGCGGTCGAGCCCGGTCTCGCGAGCGATACGCCGCTCGCTCTGCTCCGCCTGCCAGCGGCGAAGCACTTCCTTCACGTCGATCATGGAAAGCTCCCTGTACGCCATGGCTCCTCCTCCGACCGCGACCCGCGCGGTCGGTCGGAGGGGAGCGTCTCTCACGTCAGGTCGCTCGGCCCGGAGCTGGCCCCATGACCCTGAAAAACCGTCAGGAGGCTGGCCCCATGACCCTGAAAAACCGGGTCACGATCCCCTCGCGGGTGGCCCCATGGTCTTGAAAATCGGCTGGCCCCATGACCCTGAAAAAGTCACGCGGCCACTGGCCCCATGAGGCTGCAAACTGGCACCGGGCAGACGCTGTCCTTCACGTCGCTGCGCGCGATTTTCATGCGGCGGTTCGGCTTCATGCGGCCGTGTCCGTTCCAGAAGCGCTTCAAGCAGGCGTCCGCGGCAGCGTTCTTCCGTGCCGCCTTGGAGCGCCTCGTCGCGTCCGTGGTCGATGCTGCGGGTCTGGTGCTCGACGGCCCGCTCGGTCGCTTCGACGACGTGCGCGTCTACGACGGCACCGGGCAGCGGGTTCCTCCACGTGGGCGCGCGACTCTGCCGGGCTGCACCAAGGGCAAGGCCGGCACGAAGTGGATCATGGGCTACAGCCTGAAGACCGGCCTGCTCGAGCACGGCATCTGCGATGCGGAAACCGCCTCGGAGACTCCGCTGTGGAAGAAGCTCGCCCCGGGCTTCACGCGCGGCGTGCTCTACCTGTTCGACCTCGGCTTCTTCGAGCGCGCATTGTTCGCGTCGGCGCAGCAGGCCGGTGCGCACGTGCTGATGCGGCTCAAGAGCACCGCGAAGGTCCGCGTCGCGCGCGTGCTCACCAAGAGCGGAATGAAACCATTGCCGGGATGGGCGCTCGCCTACTACCTCCAGAGTGTTTCGCGCCGTCGCGGCACGGTGTTCGACCTCGACGTGACCTGGGGCAAGGGCAAGCAGCTGATCGCCTTGCGCCTGGTCGGCTATGCGCACACGTCCAGCAACATCCGCTGGTACCTGACGACCGTGCCGCGCCACGTCCTGAGCGCGCGCCAGGTGATCGAGGGATATCGCCTGCGCTGGCTCATCGAGCTCTTGTTCCGCGAGATCAAGCAGAGCGCGGACCTCGGACGCTCCTTCACGGCCGACCGCCACGCCGTCGAGGCGCTCACCTACGGTGCGATGCTGGCTCATGTGCTCGTCCGCTCCGTCAGGATCCAGGCCGCGCTGGCCAACGAAATTCCGCTCGAGCAGCTCCGTCCTCTCGCGTCCCTGCATGTGGTGCGCGCGTACGCGCGCGACCTCCTCGATGCGCTGGCGTCCTCGAGTCGCACCGTGCTGACGCGCGTGCTCGTCACCGTCGGAGCTGCGCTCGTCGGCATCGCCCGAGAGGTCAGACCATCACGCTCGCGACCACGCATCGCGCTGAAACTCGGGGCGATGGGTGCTTAAGCGATCGGGCATGGGGGGGATGCGGGGGAGCTCGTCGCGGCCGTGCAGACCGGTGGCGTCATCCACCCGCCGGGCTATCCGTTGTATGCTTTGCTCGGGCGGCTGTTCGTGCTGTTGCCGGTCGGCACGATCGAGTTCCGCTTGAACCTGATGTCGGCGGTCTGCGATGCGGCGGCGGCGGCGCTGCTGTTCACTGCCGTCGGGCCAACCTGGCCCAGCATAGCCCACCATAGCCCCGGATCGAGTTCGCAGTCTGGGCGTTATGTCCACCGATTCCCGGTGGTTACGCGCTGCGGCGAGCCTCTCCAGGCTGTTCCGTTCCACTCCACTGTCCGGCCATCGACGCTCGGCATACACTTCGGGAATGGCGTTGGATTTCCTCGCCTTCAACTGCCCGAATGTGTTCAACCTCGCGCCCCAGAAGAACTGCAACCTTGACTCCGAGGACGCGCAGGGCGCGGCGGTGTTGGGTGACGCCTGCGACCCGGTGCCGTGCCCGCAGTTCTCTCCGGAGATCCAGTGGGACAGGCCGCCGCCGCCGCCGCATGGCGGATGCGAGAAGATCACCGAGACAGTCAAGGATCTCCGGCTTGATCCGATGGGCTCACACCTCGCGGACGCCTTGAAGAATCCGGTCGAGACGCCGGTCACGGTCTCGTCGACGCGGTATCGGTACTGCTTCGATCTTCCCAGCCTCAACGTCAAGTGCAACAGCGCGGCCCTGATAGGCGACAACTACCTGGTATCCAAGCCGAGCAGGGCGGCCGAGGGCGTGAGCGACTACTGGCACCGCATCCAGTTTTCAACCATCACGCCGGATAACGCCGACGTCCCGCTCGAGTACAAGACGGGCGACAGCTACACGCGCGACTGGCTATGGCAGTCCGATATCGCGTACTGGCAATCGACGCCCTGGGGCGCGAGCGTGGTGCCGGACGAGCCGACGGGCAGGTTCTGGACAAGCGCGAAGACAGCTGTAGGCATGTCCCAGGACATCGGCACCGGCGTGCACACGCTTCCCAATTCGACCACGCCGGCAAGCATGCTCGCCAACCACTACGAATCGGTCTCTCCCAAGGAAGAAGTCACGTTCTGCGGCTCGTACGTGATGCGGCGGACCCTGCCGTGGAGATATTGCCCGCAGTGCGGCGTGTTCGGCCAGCCCGGAGGCGACATCTGTCCCACCTGCGGGCCGCCTACGCTCAGACCCTTCCAGGACCTGGGTCCCTTCATCTCGCGCGTGATCGTGCAGGCCGACATCGGTGGGGAGCAGACCGAGGGTGTGCTGCTTCCGGAAGGCGATCTGGGGATCGCCCAGGGCACGTTGACGCCGACGCTCGAGCAGGAGCTGTCCGATGGCAGCGTGTGGCTCGACGGCGTCGAGCCCTCCATGCTGACCGGTCGCGGCCCCTTCATGCCTGCGGCAGTTGCGCTCAGTGCGGACAGCACCACGCTCGTGCACGCAGCGTTCGAGTCAGGACAGGGATTCGTCTCAGCGACGGACATCATCCGCCGCGACGAGATCTCCGGCGAGCGACTCGACTCGGCGTCGCTGGTAGACCCACCCTCTCCGCGGGCGCATTTCACCGGCGTCTACAGTCACGCAGCCGGGCAGATCTTTGTCGTCGGAGGGAAGGAGCTGTCGACGGGATCCGACTCCGGGGACATCTGGACGCTTCCGCTTGCGGGCGATGTGTCCTGGTACCGGGTACCGCGCGTGCAGTACCGGCCCGGGGATGTGCTGGCCGCCACGTACCTTTTTGGCAGAGGCCGGCTGTGGGTGCTGGATGTGGCGCAGGAGACACGCTCAACGTCGGGTAGCGCTCACGACAAGGCCAGCGGGATGGATCAGCGGTTCTCGGCGCACTTGCGCGGACAGGTCCAGGCCCAGTTCCGCAGTGGCGGAGCCGCGCACGTTTCCAACGGCGCCAACGTGCGCGATCAGCAGCCCCCCACCGTCAGCCAGGGCCCGCTGCGCGTCCGGCTGGTGGAGCTCGACCCCGCGTCCGGAGCGGCGCGCAACGTGGGAGAGTGGCCGCGTACCGATCGCTTCGACCAGTACTGGCTGGTCCCGGATCGCGGCGGACAGGTCCTCCTGGCGGCGTCAAGCGCGAGGCGTCATACCTGGATCGTGGCCCGCCTCGATCCCGCGACCGGCAACGTGACCGCTTTCCATGCGCAGCCGGGCGAGCTCTCGGCCGCGCCGATCGTCGACAGCGAAGGCTATTGGCTCATCGTCCGCGCACCAGGTAGCGAGCAGGACTCGACGCTTCGGCTTGCCACGCTTCGGAAGGCGCATCGGAGCGCACGCGACCTTGGCGACTGCTTCTAGGCTTCGGACCTGGCTTGCTCTCGTGGCGGGAGCGGCGCTGCTTGGGGTGGCGGCCAGCAACTGCCAGAGCAGCGGGCGGCGTTCCCCCGCCCCAGATGCGGGAGGCACGGGTGGGGCGGGCAGCACCACAGTCGAGGCGGGAGGCTCGGGTGGTAGCTGGTTGCCGGAGGCGGGAGCGTGGGATGGGGGTCGAGCGACCGACGCGGGTCCGGGCGACGCCGGCGTCGAGGGCGGCGATGCTGGAGCGTGCTCGCCTGCTCCGTCCAACCCCGACGTGCCACCAGGTTGGTACGCCTGGCAGGGCTGGTCGTGCAACTGCCCGCTGTATCTGCCGGGGCCCAGCGCGGCGCCCGTTCCGCCGATCAAATGGGAGGCTTGTCCGGCGCCGGTGGATCCGGCGCTGGGGTGCCGGCGGATGGCGGTCACTTGGACGACCGGACATATCGGCACAACCGTCGCGCCAGGCTTCGGGCTAGATCCCGCCACTGGGGCACCACTACTACAGTTCGGTCGGCTCAATGTTGGTGATAAGTCAAACGTCCGGTACCGGCTGGTTGCCGAGGCGGATGGACCGGTGCGGATTGCTCTCCTACAGGTGAACTCCCAGAACCAGGGCTGTGAGCTCTTGAACGATCAGGGCGTGAACGAAGGGCGGTACGCCTTCCACGTCATCGGCGATCAGTGGACCGGACCGCTGGACAACACCCGTGAGGGCGTCATCGCCGGGAGCATCGATGATCCGAAGCCCGAGCGTGTGCAGGGCTTTTCAGAGACGCCTCAGCTCAGCCGGGACTTCTACGTGTCGGCGGACTGGCTGGTCGAGGTCTTCCACACGTGGATCGCGCGCTCGTGGACCTCGGACACGCCCACGACGATCTATGACCCCGCCCAGGATCCGCAGCACCTGCCCGGTCACACTACACTCCCGCGCGGCAACAATGTCTTCATCGAGGTTGGGTCCGGTGTCGACGACCAGTACGAGACGACGGCCGTCTATGGCGAGATGGTGTGGTCGCGCTCGGCGGGGCTGGTCTCGCTGCTTCGCTGGCCGAACGATCCGGCGCGCAACGCCGCCAACTTCGGCAGCGACGGCAAGGACATGGTCTGGATCTACCAGGACCACAGCGCCCGCTCGGTGATGACGGCCAAGTACTCCACCGATCCGGCCGCTGTCGCGAAAACCGCGCGTCGGCTGGCCGCCGATCCGGCCGTCGTGTTCCCGCTGCCGCAGCCGTTCGTCGTCGGCTGCGGTTACGCTGCGCGCCGGCTGTACACGTCGGCGGGCACGAACGATCTGTTCGTCGTGCGCCTCTCCGACGGTGCAGCCTGGCTCCTGGGCGGGAGCGGCGACGCGGGCGCGTTCAGCTACGAGATGGCGCTCGGCATCACCTGCTCGGAGATCTTCGTGCAGGCCCAGATGGCGGACAACCCCACAGCCATCCTGCGCATCCCGCTCTCCAACCTCGGCACACCGCTGCCACCGAGCTGAGGCGGCCATGTGGAGAGAAGCGTTCGGGATGGGGTTTGCCGTGGTTGTCGTTGTCGTGGGGGGCTGCAGCCCGTGCAACGGAGGCTACAACGCCGACTTGCCGCCCGCCGCCCGCGTCGAGGTCTTCGATGCCACCACCGGCGCTCCTGTCTGCGACGCGACGGTGACGCTCGTGGCTGGTAGCGACCAGGAAGTGATCGGCAACGGCTGGAGCGCTGACGCGGGCATAATGCCGGAAGCGGGGACCGACTGCCCGTACGTCGGTGGCGGCGGCCTTCAGACATCCACTTGCAGCCTGACCGTTGCGGCCACGGGCTACCAGACCGGACGCAAGCAGGTAGCGATCGGCGAGCTCGTCTGCGGCGTCCACGAGACGCGGAACGTCACCTTCAGACTCCAACCGCAGTAGACCCTACCCAGAGTGCGCGCCCAGGGCGGAGATTCCACGGGAGGCTCCCTTGCGCCCTCGGTCACTTGCCCGACCGCCCACGCGGGTCCCCATGATCTGTAACCGCACGGACAGGGATTCACGGCGCCGATCACCAGCGGCCGCGCTGGAAACCACGCGCGCGGAAGGGCCGCCTGCTGACGACGCCCTTCTCCGGCTCGACCAGCCCCGCCACGCTGTGGATGGCCGTCGTCTCGATGGCCTCGTCGAACTCCAGCGGCGGCAATATCGACGGCAAGAGCCGCGCGAGCAGTGTCTTGCCGCCGCCGGGCGGGCCGATCATGAGCAGGTTGTGGTTGCCCGCGGCGGCGATCTCCAGCGCGCGGCGCGCCGTGGTCTGGCCGCGCACTTCCGACAGATCGCGTGGAGCGGTGCGAGCACTGTGGCGGCAGGATGAAGCTCCGCGCCCTCGTCGTCACCGCCGCCGGCATCGTGCGCTACCTCCGCTGGCTCGGCGAGCCCACCGATCCGCCCACGCTCGCGCCCGCGAGGGGCCCGCCGTGGTTCAAGAGCCGCGTCATCCGCCGCCGGCTCGGCGACCCCGTGCAGGCGGAGCTGTTCGACGTGCTCTGAACGCGCGCTCGCGAGGGCGGCGATCCGACCGGCGGCGGGGTGGTCGTGCGCGGGCGACGCGCGGGGGGCCGGACGCCCCGCCGGCGCGCCGTCCGCGGAGCTCGATCGCGGCGTAGACTGTCCGGCAGAAGCAGCGAGAGTGACGTGGGGCAACCAGGAGCAACGAGCAGAGGGCGTTCATCCTACCTACGGGCCGTGAGTTGCGTCAGGAGGCCGGCAAGACCCAGGCGGAGGTCGCCGAAATCGCCGAGATGACACAAGCCGAGCTGTCGAAGTTCGAGCGGCGAGATGATCACCTGCTCTCGACACTGCGCCGATATGTAGAGGCCCTGGGCGGCGACCTGGAGGTCGTCGCGGTGTTCGACAACAAGCGGATCGCTTTGAAGGGTATCTGACGAACGCCACCACGTCCCCCGGCCCTTTCAGCTGAAGCGCTCGTCGCACGCCGTGCAGCACCACTCGGGGTCGCCGTCCGGCTCGAACTCGTCGCCGAAGACGGCCTTGCCTGCCGCGACCTTGGCCTGGGCGCGCGGGTCGTCCTCGCGGTCGTAGAGCACAGGCACGACATGCCGCCTGCGCTCGCAGCGTGGGCAGGAGGGCGGCTTCGTCATGACCATGGGTTGACCGGAGCCGCGCCACGTACCTTGCCTGCTGTCCTCGGCAACACCGACGCCACGGCTACCGCGCGCCTCCGTGGAAATCGCGGAGGCGGCTCGCCCAGTAGCCTGGCCGTCGCTTGAAGTGGGCGACGGCGATGACGTGCACCCGGTCGGCGTGCTCCAGAAACACGACGGCGTAGGGGAAGCGCCCGAGTAGCACGCGCCGAACTGGGAGGGTCGTCCGGACATGCGGCACGCGGACCCCGCTGTGCACACCGCGCTGGATGCCTTGCAACGCTTCATCCACCTCGGTCAGAAGTGCAGCGCCGAGCCCGGGCTGCTGCTCCGCGTACCAGGCCATGCCTTCAGCGATGTCTTCCTCCGCCTCGGGCTCGACGATGAGCGGCCGGACTTGCGGCATCAGCTGCGCTGCAACCGCGCCAGCAGTCGCGCGCGCACATCCGGCCAAGGTTCGCCACTCGACCCGCCCGCGAGCACACGATCGGCGCGGCGCTCGATTTCAGCGGCCCAAGCCCGGTCCGCGTCGGCATCTTCGCCATCGTCGAGGCTGGCCAACAATGCAGCCGCAAGGCGCGCCCGGTCTTCGCTTGGAAGCTCCATCGCGTCACTCAACAGCTTCTTGGCATTCGACGTAGCCACGTGAACAAACGTAACACGGGCCGAACCGTCCGCCATTGAAAACGGACCCCGCTGCGCAGCTGTCGAACGCAAGAACCTACGGTCAGTACCCGAGCCCGTGCTTCTCTGCCTCGGCGGTCAGCTCGTCCACCATGCTCTTGCGGTCCTCCTGCGACTGGACCGACTCGATCAGCTCGTCTTCCGTTTCCTGGAAGGGCGAGACGCCGTGCTTGCCGAGCGCGTCGATGAACCTGGCGCGCGACACTCCTGCGATCTCGGCGGCCGTCCCCTGGCTCACGCGCCTGATCTCGTACCACTTGACGGCCGCAGGGGTGAACGCCTCGGGGTCGCGGCGAGCGTCTTCATCAACGAGCTGCGTCGATCGCTACGGGCACAAGACCGTCCTGCAGGAGGTGACTGTGTGGTAGGCACAGCACATCTGGTTGGGCAGGGGACAGCCGCCATCATGGGTGCCACAAACGCAGTGCCCATGGCCATCATCAACGCCTTCGCAACAATAGCCTCGAACACACGTGTCGGACGCATTGTAGCGCCAGCAGTCCTGCATGCTGGAGCACTTGTACACCCGTCGCCCTCCGTCCACCGCAGCGTCCGGGCGGGCATCGACCGTGCCGGCGTCGGTAGACCCGTCCAGTGGCGCCTGCACGACAGTCCGGCCGCTACACGCAACCAACAGAGCAGCAGCCGTCAATATCCGAGACAGCGTTCTACGCGCGCGACACATTCCTTGTATCCTGTCGCTTTCGAGAAGCAGCAGACCTGACCGAGCGGACAACCAGGCGTTTCGCCGCAAGTGCAGCCGCCGTCGTCGTAGAGGTCCGAACCGATGCAGCAGCGATGCCCTTCGCAAACACCGAGGTGGCATCGTGGGTCGGAAATGGGGTCCGAGCATTGCCCACCCTCCAACTCATGCCATCCGTATTTCGCGTCTGTGGCGGCGTCGACAATACCGAGCCCATCCACACCGGCATCGTGAACGCTTTCTCGCTTGGGCGTTGGCATCACCGCTATCCCGCCGCAACCCGCGCTCGCAAGAGCGACGAGCAAGCCGCCGAGCACGCTGCTACCACAGCGTAGCCTGGACATGGTGGTCGTATTCGCCGGTGCCATCGCAGCCGCCGCGACTGTCGGTCCAGGCGGAGAGTTCATAGAGCCCAACTTTGCCTCCCAACGCGCCGCCAAGCGGGTCGTAGGGGACGAACGTTGTCCCGATGTAGTCGCCGTAGTGGAATGAGTTCTTGGGGCATGGCTGGTAAGCCAGATCCTGGCTGGTCGAGCCGACGTTCATGGTGAGCGCGAGCGGATTGCTCCAGCTCTTTCCACCATCCGTGCTGAGCCTCCCCTGGGGCTCGATTTTCGTGGGGCCGAAGCCAGGGGGGTCCGACTGGTACCAGATGACCGCGATCGTCTTGAAGTCGTCGTCGGCGACGATAGACGGCTGCATCAGGCGACCCTGCGCGCCAGAGGGCTTGAACGTCTTCGTGCGCCACGTGTCGGGTGTGCAGAATTCGCCTGCGGCGTAACCTGGCCCAGCATAGCCCACCATAGCCCCGGATCGAGTTCGCAGTCTGGGCGTTATGTCCACCGATTCCCGGTGGTTACGCGCTGCGGCGAGCCTCTCCAGGCTGTTCCGTTCCACTCCACTGTCCGGCCATCGACGCTCGGCATACACTTCGGGAATGGCGTTGGATTTCCTCGCCTTTGGCCTTGAACGTGAGGTGTTCGCTGCCGCGCTTGAACAACCGGCGCCCGGTGGAAAGCTCCCACAGCACGATACCCAGCCCGAAGATGTCGCTGCGTCGATCCAACGGCTTGCCGAGACACTGCTCGGGCGACATGTACGCGAACTTGCCCTTCACCTGGCCGGCTTCGGTCTGCGTATTGCGGTTCGCCGCCTTCGCAACACCGAAGTCGAGCACCTTGACCTGCCCCGAGTAGGTCACGAAGACGTTCTGCGGCGAGACATCTCGATGGACGAGATCGCGGGGCAGCCCTTCGTCGTCGACAAGCTCGTGGGCGGCGTGCAGGCCGGCGCAGGCCTCGGCGATCACGAAGGCGGCAAGGCTGCGACGCAGGCTCTCGCCACGCGTGACGAGGCGGCGGGCGACGCCGCCGACGCTCTCGCCCTCGAGATACTCCATGACGAGGAACAGCTCGTCGCCCTCGTGAGCGAGCTCCTGCACGGCGACGACGTTCGGATGCCGGATCCCCGCGACGATGCGCGCCTCGTCGACGAACATGTCAACGAAGGCGGGCACCCGCGCCAGGTGCGGCAGGATGCGCCTGACGACAATGGCCCGCTCGAAGCCGCTCGGACCAACCAGAACGTCCGAGCAGGATCTCCGCCATGCCGCCGGTCGCGAGGAGCCCGACGATGTCGTAGCGACCGATACGCGAGACGGTAGGAGCGACCATGGCGGACGTATCCGCGAGGATAACCGACCCGCGGGGCCGTGCCAGGGTCGCATCCGCTGCGTTACGTTTTCGCCCGTAACGAGGTCGTCCGGCTGGTGACCCGGAGCGCGCGGCAGAACGGAGGGGCTCAGACCGGACGCGAGCCGTCGAGCAGTGGCATCACCTTTGCGACCTCACGGACGAAGTGCTCGCGGAACAGGCGCACGCGTTTCACGCGCTTGAGATGTCGGTGGTAGACCAGCCACAGGCCGAGCTCGTGCTGCTCTTCGGGCGGACGGAAACGCGTGAGCGATGGCTCGCTGTCTCCCATGAAGCAGGGCAGGTAGGCGAGCCCGGCGCCTGCCTTCACGGCCGCGAGCGTGAGCAGGGTGTCATCGCTGAAGAGATGATGATCGGCGTCGGGGCAGGCGTCCTTCGTCCACGCGACGTGAAACCCGCAGCACTCGATGCCCAACCATTTCTCGTCAGCCGCGCCTGCGCTCACTCGGGCGCAGTAGTCACGGCTGCCGTAGACCGCGGACGCGACGGTCGCGAGCCGGGTGCCGATCAGCGTTTCTGTCGGCGCGTCGGTCAGACGAATCGCGATGTCGGCGTCGCGTTGGGCGAGCTTCACGAATTTGTTGGTCACCTGCACATGCAGATCGATCTTGGGATGTAGCTCGCTGAAGCTGACGAAAATAGGCATCAGGATCGTCGACGCCATGTTGTTGATGGCCGACACGCGCAGCTCGCCCGCGACGCCCGCATCCTGACCACCCAAGGCGCCCTCGAGCCCGAGGATCTCGCCCTCGATCCTGGAGGCGGCAGCCACCATCTCTTCGCCAGCCTCGGTCAGCTCGAAGCCCGACTTCTTGCGCTCGACGAGTCGAGTCTCGAGCTTCTCCTCGAGCGAACGCAGGCGCCTGGACACGGTCGAGTGCTGAACCGAGAGCCTCTTCGCCGCCCCACTGATCGACCCCTCGCGCGCCACGGCGAGGAAAATTCGCAAATCATCCCACTGCATCAGAGCTCTCCCTCGTCGTGCATTTTTGCACATCAGACTTCGACTTATCGCTAATTGTCGCGAGCGCGTTCGCACCACATGGTCGGTTCATCAACCGAAACCACGAGGGAGTGAGCCATGAGCACGACTGAAAGAGTATTCGAGCCCAACGCCTTCAAGGAGACCACGCGCCAACAATGGAATGACGCCGCCGAGGCCTGGAATCGATGGTCGCCCCTGCTGTCGCGCTGGCTGGGCCCTGCGACCGAAAGGATGCTCGACATGACCAACATCGGAACCGGGAGCCGTGTTCTGGATGTTGCTGCGGGTGCTGGGGAACAGACCATGACCACAGCGCGCCGCGTTGGCCCCACCGGCTACGTCCTCGCCAGCGATCTGTCACCCGGCATTCTCGAGTATACCGCATCCAACGCGAAGCTTGCAGGCTATGGCCACGTCGACACCGTGGTGAAGGACGGCGAGGCGCTGGCGGAGATCGAGACCGACCCCTTCGACGCCGTGATCTCGCGCGTGGGGTTGATCTACTTCCCCGACCAGCACAAGGCGATGCGCGGCATGCGCGACAAGCTGCGAGCCGGCGGTCGCGTGGGCGCCATCACCTACGCCAGCGCCGACCTGAACGCGTTCTTCTCCGTGCCGGTCGGCATCATCCGGCGTCGAGCCGCGCTGCCCGCGCCGCTGCAGGGACAACCCGGTCCGTTCAGCCTCGGAGATCCCGATGTACTGGCCGCGAGGCTGAAGGAAGCCGGGTTCAAGGACGTTGAGGTCGAGCGAGTCGACGCGCCCGTGCGCCTGGACACGGCACTCGAGTGCCTCGAGTTCGAGCAGGAATCTTTCGGCGCGTTGCACCAGATGTTGAGGGGACTCTCGCCGTCCGAACAGGACCAGGCCTGGGCCGAGATCGAAGAGGCGCTTGGAGCCTACGAAGTCGACGGCAAGTTCGAGGGGCCGTGCCAGGTACTCGTCGCCGCGGGCACTAAGTAGCCCAGGCGTTTCCCCAACCAGCTGCATCACGAGGAGATGTCATGACCCAAGTAGCCGTCGTCCAAGAGCCGCCCGTCTATCTCGATCTCGAGCGCTCGATGGAGCGAGCCGTCGAATTGATCGCCACATGCGCCGCCAAGGGCTGCGACATGATCGTCTTTCCGGAGGCCTGGCTGCCGGGATACCCCACCTTCGTCTGGCGACTCTCACCGGGCCGCGACATGGGCAAGACGGACGAGCTCTTCGCCAAGCTCCTCGGAAACTCCGTCGACCTCGGTCGAGATGGCATGGCGCCGATTCGAGAAGCTGCGCGCGAACACGGTGTGGTGGTCGTGATGGGCTATCAAGAGGTCGACGGCGGAGTCAGCGGCAGTACCATCTTCAACAGCTGCGCCATCATCAACGCGGACGGTCGCCTGGCCAACAATCACCGCAAGCTGATGCCCACGAATCCCGAGCGGATGGTCTGGGGATTCGGGGACGGCTCGGGGCTGAACGTGGTGGAGACGGCGGCGGGCCGAGTCGGCGCGCTCATCTGCTGGGAGAACTACATGCCGCTGGCTCGCTTCGCGCTCTACGCGCAGAACATCGACATCTACGTGGCGCCCACGTGGGATAGCGGTGCGACGTGGCAGGCCACGATGCAGCACATCGCGCGCGAGGGAGGCTGCTGGGTGATCGGCTGCGCGACGTCTCTGAAGGCGTCGGACATCCCGGAAGACGTGCCCTACCGGGACGAGCTATTCCCGAATGACGACGAGTGGATCAACCCCGGTGATGCCGTCGTCTACAAGCCCTTTGGAGGCGTCGTCGCCGGGCCGATGCACGAGGAGAAGGGGCTCTTGATCACGGAGTTCGACCCCAAGGCGGCCGCCGCGTCGCGCCGCAAGTTCGACGTGAGTGGTCACTACGCCCGCCCCGACGTGTTCTCCTTGAGCGTGAATCGTCAGAAGCAGACGCCAGCGATCTTCAGTTAGAGGGAGGATAACCGACCCGCGGGGCCGTGCTACATTCGCGTCCGCTACGTTGCGTTTCCGCTTCTTTCCGTTGCTCGTCGCGCTGTGTCAACCTGGCCCAGCATAGCCCCGGAACGAGTTCGTGGATCGAACGTTATGTCCACCGATTCCCGGTGGTTACGCGCTGCCACCACTCTGCTCGCGCATGTCCGTGCTGGCCACTGTTCGACTCGGCCGCCAGGCGTACACTTCCGGAACGGCGTTGGACTTCCTGGCCTTCGACGCGACGTCAGATGTCGATTAGGGAGGGGATGCCGGTCCGGCGCGGAACCGCGCCCCGCAAGATGACCCGGCGTTCCTCCGGGTGTCACGACCTGCGGCTGCGCCGGGTGCGGTGCGAGGTACGCCGCTGCCGCGCCGGATCTCGCGTACCTCGCGCACGGCCCCAAGCACGGGCGGCTCTGCGTATCGCGCTTGAACACGCACGCCTCGCCCGCGGCGCAGGCATTCGAACTAGACGAGCGCGGCCAAAGCGACGGCGAGCGACGTCCCGAGGGGGATCGCCAGGTTGTCGTCGACGCGCGAGACGAGGAGCTCGACGATCGCGCCGACCACGCCGGCCACGGCGGCGATCCAGATGCGCGAGGCGTCGTACGTGCCCGCGACGCTCATCCAGGCAAGGGCCGCGAGAAATCCGGTCACCGCGAACGCCAAGGAACCCTCGAGCGAGCGGCCCGACGCGAGGCGCCGGCGGCCGTAGCGGCGCCCGATGATGCCCGCCATGGGATCGGCAAGGGCGAGCACCACGACGCCGATCTCGGCGGCGGGGAGCGGAACGACGAGGGCCATCAAGATCAGCGCGGTCGCGTACCACGTAGCGGAGTTGACCTGGTGCCACTCGTGGGCGTGGGCGACGGGGCCGAAGAAACGCATCAGCCGCGCGTTCACCGTCGGGCTGCGACGGCGCGTGATCTCGCAGGTCCAGGCGAACGCCGCGAACGCCGCCGCCGCTCCGATGAGCCACGCCCGCGAGGGCAGCACACGGAGCAACGTCAGCGCCAACGCGCCCGACCCGACGTGGAAGACCGTGCGCGCGACGTTCGTTGGCCGTCGCGTGCTGGCGCTCTCCGGCGCCACCACGTCGGCCACGCGCACGTCGGCGGTATCCGAAGAAAATCCCGAAAGCTGCTGGGCCACTGCGGCAAGAAGCTACGCCCGGACGCGGCCCCGGACTGTCATAGCTTGGTCACGGACGGCCTCCCCGGGCAGGGGCCACCCGCCGCGAGCGCCGGCACCAGCGGCCGCGGGCGTCGTGGCCGAGCACGCAGATCATCAAGATTGGCACCGGCGACGCTACGCTCGCTCGCTTGGTCACGGTCACGGTCGCGGTCGCGGCGCTCGCCTCGCTACGCTCGCTCGCTTGATCACGGTCACGGTCGCGGCGCTCGCCTCGCTACGCTCGCTCGCTTGGTCACGGTCACGTTCTCGGTCATCCGTCTCGGTCTCGGTCTCGGTCTCGGTCCCGGTCATCGGTCATCGGTCATCGGTCATCGGTCGCGGTCGCGGTCGCGGTCCCGGTCATCGGTCATCGGTCGCGGTCGCGGTCATCGGTCGCGGTCATCGGTCATCGGTCGCGGTCCGTCGTCATGTTTCTTCCTCCTTCTGGGGTGAAGGAGGAAGAAACATGACGACGGAAAATTCATCTCTCATGCCCCACCATCGGCTGCACGCCTACGGGCTCGCGCTCGAAGTGCTTGCTGCGGTGAAGTCAGCGGAGGTCCGCGATCGCAAGCTGCGCGACGAAGCACTCCGCGCGGCCAAGAGCGTGTGCCTCAACTGTGCGGAAGGGGCGGGTCGCGTCACCCGGGCGGACAAGTCGCGGGCTTTCGCGGTGGCGCGGGGAGAGCTGGTGGAAGCGGTCGCGGCGGTGGAGATCGCGGTCGCGGCCGGCGATGCGAGGCGCGAGGCGCTGCCGGGCGTGCTCTCGCTCGGGCAGCGCCTGAACGCGATGCTCACGCGCCTGGTGCGCTGAGCGTCAGTGCGTGAGCTTCCACAGCATGGCGACGGCGCGGTCCAGCAGCTCGAGCACCGCTCGTGACTGCGCCTCGCTGATGTAGCCCCACGCAAGCGCCACGCGCAGCGCGCCGCGCGACTCGTTGGCCGAGCCCGCCGCCGAGTGGAAGCGAGCCCTGCGGTTGCCAGCATCCGAGTGCTGGGCCTCGCACACGTTGAGCACCATGCTGCTGGCTGCCCTGCGCAGTTGCGTATCCAGCGCACGGTCGTGCCGCGCAATGCGCGGCATCAGCGGCCGCAAGGCGCCAATGACTTCCAGAGCAACGTGTTCGACCTCGAGCATGTGTCTTTCCTTTCTCCCGCCGGGCGGGTCGCCCGACCCGCCCGCCCGGCGGGAGAAAGGAGGCCGTGGCCGGTGGCCGGTCACCGGGACAGGGACCGGGACCGTATCCGTGACCGTGACCCAGGTCCGTGACCGTGTCCGTGTCCGTGTCCGTGCTGGTTCAATCCGGGGGCATAGGTAACGGATCTCTCTAGGAGCATGGGTGACACCGGTTAGGGCAAGGGGCGGGAGGTCCCAGTGCCCTGGAAAGCGAGCGGTGTCGTGAATGAACGGATGAGTTTTGTGGTGCGCGTGCAGCAAGGCGAGCGGGTCAGCGACCTATGCCGAGAGTTCGGGATCAGTCGCAAGACTGGGTACAAGTTCCTCAAGCGTTACGAGCGACTTGGCGCGGTTGGACTGTACGACGAGCGACGAGTCGCCGAGCGCTTGCCGCACAAGGTCGCTGCCGAGGTGGAGCAGCTCATCGTCGAGACACGGCACACTCCTACCCAACGTGGGGAGCCCGCAAGCTCAAGGCATGGCTGCAGGACAAGCAGCCGGGATTGAAGCTGCCGGCGGAAAGCACCATCAGCGCCATCCTCAAGCGTCAGGGCCTGGTCGCGGAGCGTCGAAGCCGTCGTCTCGCACGCCACCGAGCTCGATCCAGCAGCCGTTGGCTACTGCGGCCAATACGGTTTGGTGCTGCGACTTCAAGGGGCAGTTCCGTCTCGGGAACAACCAGCTCTGCTACCCGCTCACGGTGACGGACCGCCATAGCCGCTACCTGCTGACGTGCGAGGCCTTGGTCAGCACTCGGCACGAGACGAGCCAGACGGCTTTCGAGTGGGCATTTCGAGACTACGGGTTGCCCAACGCGATCTTGTCGGACAACGGCGTGCCGTTTGCGACGACCAGCCTGCTGGGTCTCAGCAAGCTGTCAGTCTGGTGGAAGCGCCTCGGCATCACCCACCACCGCATCCAGCCAGGGCACCCGGAGCAGAATGGTGCTCACGAGCGCATGCATTTGACCTTGAAGCGTAAGACGACACGCCCCGCAGCCCGCAACCTTCTGCAGCAACAAGAGCGCTTCGACCGATTCCGCGAAGTCTTCAACACCGAGCGATGCAAGCCCCAGTGCCAGGCGCAAGCCTGGCGCTGGCTTGCGAACCGCCGTCTGTCCGACGCCCCAAGCGAGCGAAGCGATGCGAGCCGTCTATCCCCCAAGCGAGCGAAGCGATGCGAGCCGTTGGGTCGCGGTCGCGGTCGCGGCCGCGGTCGCGGTCATCGGTCTCGGCCACCGGTCTCGGTCATCGGTCTCGGTCTCGGTCATCGGTCATCGGTCATCGGTCTCGGCCACGGTCACGGTCACGGACACGGTCTGCGGCGTTGGGACCCCCGCGCGGCGAAGCCGCGCCTGGGGGACCCCGGCCGCGCGCAGCGCAGCGAGCACGGCCGGGCGCCCCAGCGTCGCACTCCGCAGGGGAGCACCCCCTGGCGCCCCCCTGCCCTCGTGATCATGCTACTCGGCCGAGGGATGAGCGACGCACTCCAGGCCTATGCGGACGCGAACGGGTTGGGTCAGCCCGAGCGGCGGATTGCGCTCAAGGGCCAGCTTGCTCTTGCCGACGGCTCCACCGCCGACGCCGAGCTGTGGCGCACCTCGCGCGGGCTCGTGATCCTCGCCGCGAAGAGCGAGTCCGAGGGGCGCAGCATCGCGCTCGTCGACGGCGACGGTCTGCACTATCTGCCTGGCCGCTTCTCCGACAGCGTGGAAGTCGACGGCACCACGCTCGGCGTGCCCACCGGCAAGGGCGCCGAAGTGCAGAAGCTCATCGCGCGTGAGCGGCTCTGCCACGGCGTCATACCGGGGGACATCCCCTCCGCACATAATATCGAGCCGCCCGGCGAGATCGAGCGCGGCTTTCTGCAGGGCTTCCTGCAAGAGGACGAGATCCTGATCGCCTGGCTTGCCAGTTCGTCGCGGCTGCCGGTCCGCTCCGGGATCCTGACGGAAAGCGACGGCGAGGTACGCTTTCTGCTCACCGAGCGGCGGGCGGCACTCGTCACGTTGAACGCCGTCGGCGACGTGCGCGTCGACGAGCTCGAACAGCAGCCGCTGCGGGCGGATGCGGACAGCGGCGTGCTGCACTCGGGCACGCACTCGTGGAAGGCCGGGCGCCGGGGCGGCAAGCGCATCCTGGAGCTCGCCCAGCTACCCGCGCTCGACGCGGCAGAGCGGCTGCGCGAAGCCGCGCGGCTGGAATGGCTCGCGCGCCGCGACGACAAGGCTGCGCTGCCGGCCGCGAGGCGGCTGCTCGACGCGGCCTCGAAGCGCGGCGATCCGCTCGCGCCCTTCGCCGCATACCTGGTCGGCGAGGAGCTGGACGAGACGACGACGACGCGTCCGGCGCTTTCGGCCCCGCTGCTCGAAGGCCAGCCCAGCGGAGTGCTCGCAGAGCTGTACGAAGGCTGGCGGATGTCGGTCGAGGCGGGCGATGCGCTGGTCGAAGCGCTCGGCGCGCTCGGTGAGGCTGCCGAACCGTGGTCGCTGTCCCTCCACATCGCCGTGCACGCCAGCGCCGAGGAGCGGGGGCGCGATCCGATCGAGGGCGCGCTCGCCGACATCGCGCTCGCCGAACATCTGCTCGCCCGCGCCGAGCGCGAGCGCGCGCGGGACCTGCTCGAAGCGCGTCTGAGCGCGCTGCCCAGCGAAGCGCTGGAGGATCTGCTGCCGCCGCGCGATGCGGACCTGACCGCCGGCGCGGGCGGCCAGGCGCTGCGCATCCGCATCTACGAGCTGCTCGCCGAAGCGCGCGGCGCCGACCGCGAAACCCCCGACGTGCGCGCGCTGGCGGAGCTTTCGCGACTGCAGCCGCTGGTCGTCGAGCGCGTGCAGGCGCTGGCCGACCACGCGGAGGGCGATCTCGCGGTCCGCGCGCAACGTGTGCTGGCCGTCCTGGCGCCCGGCGGGCTCGCGCCCGACGCGCTGCCGCCGGGCGATCCGCCCGACGTGTCCGCGCTCTCCGACGAGCAGCTGTGGAGCGTGCTGCGCCACCCGCTGGTGCGCGAGGGCGGCGCGCTCCTGGGTCGGCTGCAGACACTGCTCGCCGCCGTGCCGCTGCCCGACGTGACGGTCATCCGCGACTACTGCGAGCGGCTATCGACCGCGCGCCATCGCGAGACCGCCGACGCCCTCGAGCACGCCGCGCGCGCCCTGGACAGCGCCGCGCGCATGCTCGGCGTGGCCGAGGTGCGAGCCTACGTGTCGCGCGGCGACAAGGGCGTGGGCATGCGCGGCTACGAGGAAAAGCCGCCCTTCGTGCTGATCGGCGGCAGGCACATCGAGCCGGACAGCAGGTACCGCATGCAGCCGCGCGAGCTCGCGTTCGCGCTCGGCACCGAGGTCGCGCACCTGCGCTACGGGCACAGCCGGGTGACGTCCAGCGACGTGTGGGCGGGCGCACTGGAAAAGAGTCGGCAGGGACTGGACCTGGCGCTGGGCGTGTTGCCCATGCTGCGCGGCTGGCGGCTCGCCGATCGGGTCGGCCGTCTGGCATCGCGCGTGCCGCAGCGCACGCTCAAGCGTGTGGTGGGCGGCGCGGCCGCAGTCAGCGACCGCGTGCGGCGCGTGGTCGACCCGGACCGACAGAGCGACGACATCTCCACACTGAACGAGGAGCTGGTGGCGGCCCACCGCGTGATGCAGCTGACCGCCGATCGCGCCGGCCTCTTGCTCGCCGGCGACGTGGGCGCGGCGCTGCGCGCGATGCTGCTTGTCCGGCGCAGCTACCAGCGCGAGCTTTCAGCCGTGGAGCAGAAGGGCATCGAGCCGATCCTGGCGCGGCGCGACGAGGAGGGCGAGATCGCGTACCAGGATCTCGCGGTGCGCGTCGCCGCGCTGCTTTCGTTCTATCTGTCCGACGACTACGCGCGCCTGCAGAGCAGTCTGGAAACCGGAAAAGCATAGCGGGCCGACGCGGGTTCGTGACATTGTCCCGGGGATCGGGGGCGCCCCCCTGGGAGGACAAGCATGGCGGACGACGAGAAGGCAGAAGCCGGAGCAGCGTCGACGGAAACCGGGAACGCGGACGTGCGTCACGCTGCTGCGCGAGATCCGCGACACGCAGCGCGAGGCTTCGGAGCGGGAAGCGCGCTTCCTGTGGCTCTTGATCCCGATCTTCGCGCTGCTCTGCGTGCAGGCCGTACTGCTGCTGCTGCTGCACTAGGCCTGCTCAGCTCCGGGCGCTGGCAGGTCAGTAGATGGGCTCGCGGTGGGCGTGGCAGGCGTCGAGCGCGTCGTCGAGAGCGCTGCCGCCTCGCAGGCAGGGATAGCAGTCGTCCTTCTTGCCGGGACCGCAGCCGCGCTTCGTCCTGAGCGGCGCGAGGATGCGGTAGGAGCGCGTGTCGCCGCTGAGCGTCGCGCGCGGCAGGAGCTTCTTGTAGTCCTCGCAGGTCGACGCCTTGCGGAGTGCCAGCGCCACGTCCAGCGCGGGCGAGGCCTTGCGGCGCTCTTCAGGACTGTAGACGAGCTGCTTGGCCAGCTGCGTGGTGGGCGTCTTGGCCTTGGTGGACACCCACACGCTGTACAGGATGTCGGCGCCCGCACTGCCGAGCCGGAGCGCGGCGATGCGCAGCGCTTCGGCGGCCGTGTCGTCGTGGCCGGCAGCGCGCCGCACATGGCGCAGCAGCGTCGCGTCCTTGGACAGCGAGGGATCCAGATCGAGCGCTTTCTCGTAGGCGGCCAGTGCGGCCTTCTCGTGGTCGAGGTGCATGCGCCCGCGACCGAGTGCCAGCCACTCGGCCGCGCTGCGCTTCTTCGGGTCGCGCGCTTCCAGCGCTTCGATGGCGTCGCGATCCCCGACCGAAGCCCGCGCGAGCAGCTCGGCCAGTTTGGGGCTCGCGCCTGCAACGCCGGACGCGCTCGGCGCGAGAGCGCGCGCCGAGGCCCGCGCAGGGGCCGACGCCCGGGCAGGCGCAGGCGGCTTCGTTGCGGAGTGCTTCGATCGGAATGCCACGGCCGAAATAGCCAGCGCCGCCACCCCCAGCCCCACACCCACCGCCCACAGCGGCCGACGCGAGCGCGACGACCCGCCGCCCGGGCGCTCCGCGCCTGCCCCGGAATCGATCGCCACCGACGAGAGCATCGGGCGCGGCGCGATCCGCTCGAGCACCATCTCGAAGCGGGTGCGCAGCTCCTCCGCGGTCTGGATACGCGCGGCAGGATCTTTGGAGAGCTGTTGCATGACGATGGCGGACAGTTCCGGGTCGACCGAGTCGGGCAGCGGCGGCGGCTCCGTCTTCATCTGCATCGCAAGCACGGTACCGATGTCGTCGTCGCGGAACGGCGCGTAGCCGACCAGCATCTCGTAGAGCATGATGCCGACGGTGTAGAGATCGGCACGCTGGTCGACGGCTTCGCCCGCCGCCTGCTCCGGAGCCATGTACTGCGGCGTGCCGAACACGACACCCATCCGCGTGAGCACCGGGCCCTTGCCCGTGTCGCCCTCGTCCTCGTCGACCAGTACCTTGGCGAGACCGAAATCGAGGATCTTCACGAACTCCGGCTCGCCGGGGCGCTGCACGAGCATCACGTTCTCGGGCTTGAGATCGCGGTGCACCACACCGTCGGAATGCGCGGCAGCCAGCCCGTCGGTGATCTGCCGCGCGATGCGGGTCGCGCGGTCCGGCGGCAGCGGACCGTCGAGCAGGAGCTCGGCCAGGCTTGTGCCCTGCACGTACTCGAGGATCAGGTAGAACGAGCCGTCCTCGAGTCTGCCGAAATCGGACGCGGCGGCGATGCGCGGGTGCTGGATGCGTCCAGCCGAGATCGCCTCGCGTTCGAAACGCGCGACGATCTCGACCTGGCTGGTCAGGGCGCGGTGCAGCACCTTGAGCGCCACCGGCTTCTTCATGTGCACGTGCTCGGCGCGGTACACCGAGCCCATGCCGCCGCGGCCGATCAGCTCGATCACGCGGTAGCGCTCGCCGATCACCCGGCCCACGAGCGGCGCGTCGGGGTCCGGGCCGGCGCCGGAATCGTCCGCACGCACCAGCGTGGGCGCTTCCGACCCGGAATCCGACCCGGGCGCCGATTCACGGTCCGGCAGCTCGTCGCTCATCCGGAGTCGTTCCCGGGCTGTCCGCCGTGGCGCCCGGCACCGGCAGCGAAGCGCGCCGCGCCCTGGGCCGCCTCGAGCAGCACCTCCAGCCCGCGCTTCGCCTCGAGCGAAAGCCCTTCGGCGAGCGGGCGACCCAGCCCGGCCAGCATGGAGTCGCGATCGGCCAGCACGCACGACCAGGGGAACGCTGCAATGGCAGTGGCCAGCTCGATCGCCTGCTCCAGCGCGCTGCCGTCGGGCACGACCCGATCAACGAGCCCGATGCGCTCCGCCTCGGTCGCATCGACCAGGCGCCCGGTGAGCACCAGATCCAGCGCGCGCCCCAGCCCCACCACGCGCGGCAGACGCTGCGTGCCGCCATCGATGAGCGGCACGCCCCAGCGCCGCTCCAGACAGCCGAGCTGCGCCGAGCTGGCAGCCACGCGCAGATCGCACCACAGCGCGATCTCGAGCCCCCCGGCAACGCAGTAGCCCTCGATAGCGGCCAGCGTGGGCTTGTTCGAGACCAGACGCGTGAAGCCCATCGGCCCCTCGGCGCACTCCCCGTCGTTGTCGAGCGACTTGAGGTCGGCGCCAGCGCAGAACACCTCGGTGCTACCGGTCACGACCAGCACGCGCTGTTCACGATCGGCTTCGAAGCGGCGGTAGCCGTCGAGCAACGAGGCGGCGGTCACGCGGTCGACGGCGTTCCGGCGCTCGGGGCGATCGATGCGCAGCACCGAGACGGGCCCGTGGGTCTCGTAGTGGACCGTCATCGCGAATCGATTCCGAGGTTGGCCAGGTGATCGGCCTCGGAGTTGTGCTCGCGGCGGACGTGCGTAAGCTTCACGCTGGAAAACTTCGCCAGGAGCTGCTGGGCCTGCTCGTAGAGCGGCTTCAGCCCCGCGTTCTTGACGCGGTACTGACCCTTGAGCTGCTTGATCATCAACTCGGAATCGGCTCGCACCTCGAGCTGGGAGATGCCGAGCTCCGTGGCGCGCTCGAGCCCGGCCAGCAGCGCCCGGTACTCCGCAACGTTGTTCGTGGTGTGCCCGAGGTAGTCGCTGACCTCGGCCAGCAGCTCGCCATCGGGCGTCTTGAGCACAGCGCCGATACCGGCAGGCCCCGGGTTGCCGCGCGCGGCGCCGTCGCTCCACAGGATGGCGCGCTTCGCATCGGCAGGCGCCTTCTTCCCGGCAGCCTTGCGAGGCGCCTTGCTGGCGGCAGCACGAGGTGCGCTGCCGCGCGGCGTGGGAGCCTCGCGGCTCTTTGCGTGCGGCGGCTCGAACTCGAACAGGCCCGCCGCCTCGCGCAACACGTCCCGCTCCTCGGCGGTCAGGTCCGACCGCTCCGCGAGCTTCTCGAGCAACTCTGCCTTGTGGCGCGGTGACGACACCCCGGCGGCATACGGACTTGCGGGCAGAGCGTCAAGGCAGGGCGGTAGGTGCGCGATCTCGTGAACATCCCGGCGGCGGCGAGCTGCAACCGTCGGCGTTCGAGGTCGACATCAACGGGTCATATCCGGGTGACCACGGTCACGATCTGGCCATGGTCACGGTCGCGCGACCAACTGCTCGTACAGCTGCTCGTAGGCAGCGGCGACGGCGCCCGCGCGGAAGCGTCGCTCGACCGCGGCGCGCTGGGCTTCGATGACGGCTGCGCGGCGCCCCGCGTCGCGCTCCACGTCGAGCGCGGCGCGCGCGAGCGCATCGTGGTCGCCACGCGGCACGAGCACGGCACCGTCGAGCTCGGAAAGCGGGCCATGATCGATTGCGACGACAGGCACTCCGAGCGACATGGCCTCGAGCAGCACGATGGGCAGATCTACCTTTCCCCACAGGTCGTCTACCGGGAACAGAACGGCGCTGGCTCCGCCCACGAGCGCGAGCACATCGTCGAGCTCGCTCACGAATCGCACGTTGGGCGACGCGAGCCGCGCCTCGAGCGCGCGGGCGATGCGTGGCGCCTCCGGTGTCTTCTCCCGATACGCGAAGACGATCACGGCGTTGGGCAGCTCGCGCACGATGGGTTCGACGACCTGGGCAACGTCCTCGGCGCCGGAGCTGGTCTCGAGGTCGCCCGGGTACACGAACAGTGGAGCACCGGCGACGACGTCCATCGCGCGCCGCGCCTCCGCCAGCGTCCCGGCGGAGCGTGCCCGGAGCGGACCCACCGGCGGAGGGACGACCTCCAGGCGCGGGCGATCGGCAGACGCGACGCCCTCGCGCTCGTACGCTTCGACAATGCGGCGGCGCGTCCATTCGCTCTGCGCCACGACGATCTGCCCGAAGAGCAGACGCCGGAGACCCTCGAAACGCCGCGGTGCGGACGCGACCGTCTGCAGCACGGGCACGCGGCGCAAGCGTCCGATGCCGCGCCCCACGGCGCTGGTCTTCGGGTTGGGTGCGAACACGTAGTGCCACACGTCGGCGTGCGAACGGGCGAGCAGGAACGCCGCGGCGCGCACGTTGTCGCGAAGCCCGGGCGCAAAGCGCCCGGCGCCGGGATACACCGGAGCCATCTCGACCGGCGGGCGGCCAGCACGCTCCGGGTAGAGCGCAGCGTCGACCGCGCGCTCGAGCGGCGGCGCGCCTTTCGCCGACATCACGACAGGCTCGGCTCGCTCCAGATGCAGCGCCACGTCACGCACCAGGCACTTGGTCCCGTCGTGGAACGGCGGCACGATCGGTTTGGAGACGAACAGCACCCTGAGCGGCATGGCCGCGCAGGCTACACGCTGTCGAGCGCACGCCCAAACTGGTGTCGAAAGCGGTTTGCGACGGAACCAGCGAGCGCGAGCGAGCCCGCACCGAGCGGAGCGAGGTGCGTCGGGCTGCTCGAGGGCGGTGAGCCCCCTCGATGAGGATTTCGGCGGGGGCGGCTGGGTGGGAGGCGACGACTACCTGGCCGCTTCGAGCAGCGCGGCCGGGGCGCGGCGGATGGCGCTCTCGATGGCGGCCATCAGCACGGCATGCTGCAACTCCGCCACGCGGCGGCGGTCGCGCGCCTCGGCGGCGGACGCGCGCGTGCTCGCCGAGCCCGAGACGGTGCCGGCGATGGCCTGCTCGGGCATGCGGTGCATCACGTACTCCATCTTGGCGCTGTAGATGACGCTGCCGCCCTGGCGCGATGCCCTGAGCCGCCTCAGGCGCCCCGTCACCATCACGACCGGCGGCTTGCGGCGCTTGGCCGCGGCCTTGTAGTCGTCCGAGTCGTCCAGCACCCTGACGCCGGGCAGCTCGTCGAGCTCCGCCCGCGACGTGCGCTTCACCTCGCCGAGCAGCCGCCGGTAGCGCACCGACGCGTGGATCCTCCCCAGCTTGACCAGCACCTTCGGCTTTTCGTGACGCTGACCGATCAGCTTCAGCGCGCGAATCGACGCCTTGATCTGCGAGCGGACGGCCGCCGATGGATCCAGGCGGTGTTCTTTCAGCGCATGGATGGCGCGCTTGTCGCCGAGCACCTTCAGCGCCGCGGCGGAGGCTGCACGCACGGCCGCGTTGGGGTCGTCGAGCGCCCGCTGCAGCGGCACCCTCGCCCGCTTGTTGTGGGACTTGCCGAGCTGGAGCGCCGCCTGCACGCGAACCCTGAAGTCCTCTCCGTGCCGCAGCCTCTGGACCAGCGTCGCGAAGCTGGACCCCGCCAGCGCCGGACCGGCGAGCAGCACGGCGAGAGCGATGACGAGCGGGCGCAGCAGACGGATCATCAGGAGTCGGACGAGCGGTGGAGCCCATCCATACAATAGATCATCCGTCCAGTGCTGCGGGGCCGAACCGGGCGAGCGGTCGAGATCGCTCGCACCTCGTGGCACATGGACGTGGTTATCCTACCCGCTCACACCTCCACGTGGAGCAGCGAGCGCGTTCGCTCTAGTTCAGGAGCGACTTGATGTCCTTCTCGATCTGCTTCTCGTCGCCGCCGTGGAAGCCCGCGTGCACGAAGCGGATGATGCCGTTCTGATCGATGATGTAGCTCGTGGGCATGGTGCCGACCTTGTAGCGTCCGGCTACGGCCTGGCCCTTGTCCCACCCGAGCTCGAACTTTGCTCCGGTGTCCTTGGCGAAGTCGGCGATGCCGCCGGGGTCATCGTCGACGCTGAGCCCGATGATCTGGATCTGGTCGCCGAACTCCTCGCGGAGTTTCTCGTACGCCGGGAACGACTCCTTGCACGGCGCACACCACGTCGCCCAGAAGTCGACAATGGTCACCTTGCCGCTGCCGTCGGCAAGCGTGACGTGATCGCCGGCACCGGCCTCTCCGGGCACATCGAAGTCCGGAGCTTTGACTCCGATCATGGGGTTGTCGGATGAAGCGCTGGCAGCGCCGGATCCCGAGCTACCAGCACAGCCCGTGGCGAACGGAGCCAGCACCAGTACGGAAGCGACGAAAGCAGAACTGACAAGGCGTCGGGCCACGCGGCCCGCCTGAAGCGTGTCCATGGAGATCAACTGCCCTTTCTTCTAGTCGAGGCGGAGCAGCCTATCACCAAGATCAGGCTTGTCAGTGCTTCTTGCCCTTCGCCGGCTTCGCACCCGCTGGAGGCATGTAGCAGACCGTCCGGCCCGGCTTGGCGTCCGGCGGGCACATCGGCGGCCCCTTGAAGTCCTTCGGCGCCTTGAAGCCCTTCGGCGGCGTGTCCGGACAGCCATCGTCGTCCTGGTAGCCGTTCCAGGTCTCCTTCTGGCCATCGCACTGGTCGCGCGTGTCCGGGACACCGTCGTTGTCGTTGTCCGGGTCCGGGCAGCCGTCGGTGTCCATGAAGCCGTCGGTGTCCTCGGCCTGATGCGGGCACTGGTCCTTCGAATCGGGAACGCCGTCGTTGTCGGCGTCCGGTTCGTCCGGACAGCCGTCTTGGTCCTTGTAGCCGTTCTTCGTCTCTGGCTTGTTCGGACAGCGGTCGTGGTCGTCGGGGATCCCGTCGTGGTCGTTGTCCGGGTCAGGACAGCCGTCGGTGTCCTGGAACCCGTCGAAGTCCTCGGCCTGGTTCGGGCACTTGTCCTGCTTGTCCGGGATCGTGTCGCCGTCGTTGTCCGGGTCGGGGCAGCCATCGCTGTCCTGGTACCCGTCCCTGTCCTCGGGCTGCGTCGGACACTTGTCGTCGTTGTCGTAGATGCCGTCGTGATCGCGATCGCGACGCTCGTCGATGTACATGAAGCCCACGAACGCCCGCACCTTGGGCACGCCGACGCCCTGGACGAGGCCGGTGCCAGCGCCCAGGTTGACGAGGATCGGCGAGTTCAGCGGCATGATCTGGAAGCCGCCGTCGATCTCGTTGGCGTTGGTGCCGTTGTGCGAGGAAAACTTCGTGCTGCCGAAGTCGTCCACCAGGATGCGGAACACGGGGCTGACCTTGAAGCCCGCGCCGATGCCGTAACGGAACTCCGGCCCCAGCTCGGTGGAGCCGACGCGGCCATTGCCGCGATAGACGGCCGCGAGGTTCCCACCGAAGCTGAACGGTCCCTTCAGTCCGTCGAAGATCCCACGCAGCCCAGCCGTCGGCGTGTCGTCGCCAATGTAATTTCCCTTGGACGTGAGATGACCGAAGGGGCCGGTGACGAACGCTCCCAGGCCGACCACGAACGGGTCGGTGATCTTGCCGTGGAGCCGGAACTTGCCCTCGAGCTCCATGTCGCCGAGGCCCGTGCCGCTCAGCCCGTTCAGGTCGGCTTCACCGGTGTTGGTGAGGCCCTGGCCCTTGACGAAGGTGACGGGCACCTTGAGGCCGATCTGCAGGCGCGGGATCGGCGTCAGGGAACCGAGCACGTCGCCGGTCACCATGTTCTCGACGACCTTCACGTCCTGTTGCTGGATCGCGTTCGGGTCGCTGCAGTTGGTCTGCGACAGGCAGCTCCGCACGACAAACGGCTGGTTCGCGTAGTTGACGAACAGTCCGGCGCTCCACGCCATCTTGCCGTCGGTGCGCACGCCGCGCGTGGTGAAGTAGTTGCGCGGTCCAGGCGCCGGATCGAAACGCTGGACACTGAATTCGCCACTCTTCGCGGCCTCCTGCTGCGCGGCGGCTGGCGCGGCGGCGGCCACGAGGGTCGACAGCACCGCCCCTCCGACAAGCCAACCGAAGCCGCGATGGGACGCAGCAGTGGGACGGTTCATGGCAGATGTCAGCAGTCGGCGAGCAGGGAGCAGGGATGCTTTCATCGAAAGCTCTCCGTTGGGTAGAAGTCACACCTCGCGAGCGAAGCCAAGGCTCGCATAGTCCAACAGCTTTTCGCAACGGCCATGATTTCCGTCGGGACGCGCCTGCCGGAGCCGGCCCTTCGCCCGACAAATCAGGCTGGTTCGGCGCGGAAAGCTCGCCCGGGCGGCACGCGCTGGAGCGCAAATCGGCGTCTCGGCGCTATGTTAGCCACGTGGCTGTCTGCTCCAGCTGCCGGACCGTGATCACCGAGTCCGGCGCCCGCTTCTGTCCGCAATGCGGCACCCCCCAGACGAGCGCCTCCGGGACAAAGCACATCGCGGAGGGGACGGAGCTCGACCTGGACTGGGGCAAGGTCCTCGTGGAGGGGGTCATCGGCGAGGGCGGCATGGGTGTCGTGCACCGCGGCTGGCTCTACTACAACCCAAAGGGGCGCCACGCGGGCACGCCGCCGCATCCGGTTGCAGTCAAGATCCTGCACCCGCTGCTCAAGGGCCGTGAGCGGGCACGCCGCCTGTTCCTCGGGGAAGCCACCGCCCTGGCGCGGCTCTCGCATCCGAACATCGTGCACTTCTTCGCGCTGGTACAGACCGGCGACCAGCTCGCCATCGCGATCGAGCTGGTCGAGGGCCAGCCGCTCAACGTGGTCATCGCGCAGCACACGCGAGCGGCCAAGGCCGGCGGCATCCCGTGTCTGCCGTTTGCCCGCGCCTGGCACTACTTTTCGCAGCTGCTCGGCGCGCTGGCCGCGATCCACGCGCTTGGCATCATCCACCGCGACATCAAGCCCAGCAACGTGCTGGTGCGCACCGATGGCGTGATCAAGCTCACCGACTTCGGCATCGCACGCGTCCCGGCCGAGGAGGCCCGGAACACGGGCGGCATGGCGCCGGGCACGGGAGCCTACATGGCACCGGAGCAGGTCATGGGGCGGGAGCTCGACCCGCGCACCGATCTGTACGGCGCCGCCATCGTGCTGTTCGAGATGCTGACGGGCGCGACGCCGTTCGACGCGCCGGGGCGCAACGAAATCATGGTGCGAACGGCGCAGCTGGAGGAGACGCCGCCTCCCATCACGCAGATCATTCCGCAGGCTCCGCCCGTGCTCGACATGCTGATGGCCCGCGCGCTGGCCAAGGACCCGATGCATCGCTTCGGCTCTGCCATCGAGCTGGGCGAGGCATTCCGAGCGGCGCTGAACCTGCCCGAGTCGGCCGGCTGGACCGCCCAGCAGGAGCTGGCGGAGAACGCCCAGGCCATCTCCCAGTTCCAGCAGGAGGCGCGGCCGGCGACCGCGCCAGATGCCGAGGCTGGCGCCGAGAAACTACGCACAGCAGTGATGAAGGCCTACCAACGCGGCTAGGTACTCGTTGACAGTCTTTGCCGGGCCATGCGATAGCCCCGTGGCGGTCCAGCTGACGTGGCTTTTCCGCGGAGATCCGCGCCCATGCACAATATCTCCGTCGTCTCCCTTTTCGCTCTGGGTGTGGTCGTCTTCGGTGCGACGAACGCCTCGGCGCAACCGAAACAACCCGCAGAGCCGGCCCCGGCCGCGCAGCCCGGCAAGGCCGCGCCGAAGAAGGCCGCGCCGAAAGCCAAGCCAAAGAAGGCGGGCGCCAAGCCCACCAAGGGCGAAGCGAAGAAGCCGGAAGGCGAAAAGCCCGCAAAGGGCGAGCCTTCCGCACCTGCCGCTGAGCAGCCCGCTGAAGGTGCGGGCGGTGCGGCTGCCGAGCAGCCCGCCGGCGAGCAGTCTGCAGCGACCGGCACAGCCGAGGGCCAGCCTCCGCCGCCTCCGGCCCCGCCCGAGGGCACCCAGGCCACCGGGCTACCCGGCGCCGGCCCGACTCCGGCAGGCACAGGCCTCGGCCCGATGCCAGGCTGGAATGCGCCGCCGAAAAACGGGGGCGAGGCGCAGGGCGGCCAGTCCAGCGCTGCCGGGAAGAAGAAGGAGGGCGCCGGCTCCTCCGATCGCATCTACGCCGAGGACTGGTGGTCACACGCTCGGCCCATCCTCGAGCTGCACGGCTACTTCCGGCTGCGAGCGGAGCTGTTCCACAACTTCTCGCTCGGGCGCATCGATCCGCCCGACTCGCAGCTGTGGCCGGCACCGACCGACAACAACTACGTCGGCGGCTCTGGCTCGTCGTGGGGCCCGGCGCTGTGCACGGCCAAACAGTCCCCCGACGGTCCGAACAACAACAATGATCCGGCCCAGGCGCACTGGCCGTGCAAGGACAAGACACAGGCTGGCGCCAACATCCGCTTCCGTCTGAATCCCGAGCTGCACATCTCGGACAACCTGCGGATCATGAGCCAGATCGATCTGCTGGATAACCTGGTGCTCGGCTCGACTCCATCCGGCTACGCCAACCAGCCGGGCGCCAGCGGAGGCTATTCGGTCATCCAGCGCGGCGGCTACGCGCCGCTCGGCGCGTTCGACACGACGATGGCGCCGCCCAGCGCGGGCATCAACGGGCTGAAGGACAGCATCCGCGTCAAGCGCGTGTGGGCCGAGTACATGACTCCGGTCGGCGAGCTGCGCTTCGGGCGCATGCCCAACCAGTGGGGTCTCGGCATCCTCGCCAACTCGGGCGACGGCTACGACGACGACTACCAGTCGACGGCCGATCGCGTCATGTTCGTCACGGGCATCAAGTCGATCGATCTGTACTTCGCCGGCGCCTGGGACTTCCCCAACGAGGGCGCCACCAGCGCTTCGGCGAACCTGCCCGGTGCGCAGCCGTACGACCTGGCGCAGCTCGACGACGTGAACCAGTACGTGCTGGTCGTCGTTCGCAAGACGAACCCGGAGCTACAGAAGCTGCGCCTTGCCAAGGGCAAGCTGGTGCTCAACGGCGGCGCCTACGTCGTGTACCGCTCGCAGCTCCTGGCCAACGACGCCAACGGCTCCTGCCCGTCCAATGCGATCGGCTGCACCTCGGGCCAGCTCAATCCGACCGACAGCACCGGCTACGTGCGCCGCGGCGCGCAGGCGTGGATCCCCGATCTGTGGCTGCAGGTGCTGTACAAGAAGTTCCGCTTCGAGATGGAGGCGGTGACCATCCAGGGCTCGATCGAGAATACCCTGTCGACCCCCGGTAGCAGCGACTACACGAGCGCCTTCGGCGGCAAGGGCTGGAAGGTGCAGCAGTACGGCCTGGCCACCGAGCTCGAGCAGAAGCTGATCGAGGACCGGCTGCGGCTGCAGTTCAAGTTCGGCATCGCGTCGGGCGACTCCTGGGTCAACGGCCTGAGCCCAGGCACGAATGGCCTGCAGGCGCACCCGGGCGACAACGTCATCTCGACCTTCCGCTTCCACCCGAACTACAAGATCGACCTGATCCTCCACCGCAACATCCTGACCAGGGTCCAGGGCGAGTACTACTTCCGGCCCAGCGCGGACTACGACTTCCTGCGCAACAACAACGGGCAGAAGCTGGGCGGCGGCGTGGCGGCGATCTGGACGCGGGCCAGCGAGTTCGTGCAGACGCCCGGCCACGACGCGAACCTGGGCGTCGAGCTGGACGGCAAGCTCTACTTCCAGTCCAAGGACGGGACGCTCAACGACGACCCGAACAAGATGGGCGGCTTCTACACCATGCTGGAGTACGGCGTGCTGTTCCCGCTCGCGGGCCTCGGCTATCCCAGCGCCGCAGCCGACAACCTGCGGCGCAATCTGAACAACCCCAGCGCTGCCAACACCAGCACCGCACAGATCGTGCGCTGGTACCTCGGCGTGCTGTTCTGATCGGACCCGCACCCCGGCTCCACAGGCCCGTCTGCGTGGGAAGGCGGCCGGGCTACCGCAATCCGGGGTGAGCACGCGGCTTCCGCTCCGCCCGCTTCTCTGGCTATGCTCCGCGCCGCGATGGCGTATGTCCCCGAGCAGCTGCTGCGGCGGGAGATGATCAAGTTCGGTCACCTCTGCTACGAGCGGGGGCTGCTCGTGGGGATGGACGGCAACCTCTCGGTGCGGCTGGGCCGCGGGCTGGTGCTGTGCACGCAGGCGGGCTGCCACAAGGGGCTCCTTTCGGACGAGCACCTGGTGGTCATCGACATGGACGGCAAGAAAGTGCGCGGCCGGGGCGAGCCGACCTCGGAGATGGCCATGCACCTGGCAGCCTACCGGGCGCGGGACGACGTGCACGCGGTGGTCCACGCCCACCCGCCGATGGCGGTGGCGTTCACGGTCGCCGGCGTGACGCTGGCCCGCTGCGCGCTGCCGGAGGTGGTGCTGACGCTGGGGACGGTGCCAACGCTCTCCTACGAAACCACCGGGACCGGCGAGCTGGCCGCAGCCGTCGGCGAGGCCGTGGCGCGCCACGACGGCGTGATGATGGACCACCACGGCGCGGTGTGCGTGGGACCGACGCTTCTCGACGCCTTCTGCAGGCTCGAGACCATCGAGCACATGGCGGTGATCATGAAGGCCGCCCGCGACCTCGGCGGCATCCAGGATCTGCCCGCCGGCGAGAGCGTCCGCCTGCGGCGGATGGGCCTCAAGCGCTACGGCGGCCCGCCCGACGCGGTGGCTCGCGCGGACGAGCCGAGCGCCGACCTGCCGGCCGCCTGCGTCGAGTGCTCGGGCTGCGGCAATCCGCGCAAGGACGGGCTGGCTCCACCCGCCGGCTTCTCCGTCGCGCGCATCACGGCGCCCGAAGGGGTGCCGACCTGCGGGCGGGACATCTCGAAGCGGGCCTGAGCGCTCACGCCGCAGGACCGACCTCGCCGCCTGGCGCCGGCAAGCCCTTCGAGCCCGGGTGACGACTAGAAGCGCAGCGTCGCGTCCAGACGAGCGCCTGTGAACGCCGGGAAGACGCGACACACACCCGACACGCAACGCAGCGAGCCACGGCGCTGGCCGACGAACGCCGACACGCTCGAGGCGCTGTTGAAATTCCAGCGGACCTGGCCGTTGTAGTACATGGTCGGCTTGTTCGGCCGTGTGTCGTACTCGACGCCAAACGCAACCACGAGATGCGGCGCCCACTGGAAGCCGGTGAGGTGCTCTCCCTCGAACCAGGAATTGCCGTTCGCCTTCGGCTCGGCGCGGTGGCGGTGCCAGCCCTGCAGCTGCAGCGAGAACGGCCCGGAGATGTACTCGATGATGTCGTAGCGAACGTAGTTCTCGCGGTAGACGACAGTGGTCAGGTGGCCGCGCGCGTCGGCGTAGGGCGTGTTCGCCTCCTGGTCGCGAGCGCCAACCGTGATGCTTGCGCGCGAGCGATGGTGGTGCGCCGTCTTCTCCAGACCGACAGCTACGTCCCAGACGCGGTCGAGATTCTTGTCCGCCGTGTCGCACTCGCTGTTCGAAGCCTGCGAACCCGCCCAGGTGTCGTAGCGACCGACCCAGCCGAACAGCGTGTCGTTGTCGCTCGCTTCAACATCGGTGCGCAGGCGTCCACCCGTGATGCAGCTGGTCATGTCGCCGATCCAGGCGTCCTGCCAGATGGGCTCGGTCGTCGGCGGCGTGCTGTACTGCAGGAGCGAGAACTCGCTGCTCGCCACGCTGTCCCGGTTGGGCTGGAGCGCGAAGAAGCGGCGGTAGTGCTTCATCTCGAGCAGTACCGTGACCGGCTTCTCGATCACGCTGAGGCTGCCGTAGACCGCGTAGCCCGGGTCGATCACGGGGACCGGGTTGCCGCCTACATCCGGGTGGTCGCGGTGCTGGTAGGCGGCCTCGACATAGGCGGCGCCATGGCCACCCAGGTCCGGCACGCTGATGGACTCACTGGCGTTGGTAACGTTGTCCTGGGCGAACCGCGACCGATCACCTTTGATGGGATCGTGCCGGAAAACCCGCGCGCCCTGCGTTCCGAATGCAACATGCCGCGTCTTGATGTCGAGCTCGCCACCGGCAACGCGGTCGGTGCTGTAGGTTGGACCATTGGAGCCGGCGATCGGTCGCGGCATCCCCGCTTCGGCCACCTGTTGGCCAAAAAACGGCCCGACATCGCCGTAACCGGGGTCGACGCTCAGGATGCGGCCGCTGGCCTCATCGATGCGCAGCGGATTGAGCGTGCCGCCGACTCCTGTCAGCTTGAAGCGCAGATCCTTCGAAGCCTTGAGCCGACCGGTCACGCGAGCACCGCGGATCGTGGTATCGCTCGACAGCTCGTCGAGCTTGCGCAGGCTGAGCACCAGGCCGCGACCGAGCTGCGCGTACACGTCGCCGACCGTCACCTGGAAGTGGGGCGTCCTGTAGCCCAGGTAGTACTTCGAGGGATAGAGGATGTTGTTGTAGCGGGTGTACAGGTCGGTCAGAGCCGCCTGCCCCATGTCGTTGTAGTACTGCTTCGATTTCCGCGTGTCGTACGGCGAGTATTGCCGGTGATCGAGCATGCGCTGGGCGACGTCCTGCGCCGTAGGCGCCGTATAGAACCAGGCCGTGTCGAGCCTGACGCCGAGCTGCCACTTGCCCCAGCTGCTCTGCAGGTTGAGGCGATTGTAGAACATGCCCCAGTGGTCGTCGGTGGCCGTGCTGACGGAGCCGGGGCGGAAGTTGCGATTGTCGAAGTTGTAGATGACGCTGCCGGCCTCGGTGACGTCGACCACCACCGGCTTCTTGCCCAGCTTGCCTGGCTGCAACGCCAGAGCGCTGGGCGCAACGAGCGCAACGGACACAAGCCCGGCAAGCCCGAATGCCCTACGCCGCGTACGGTACCTCGCCCTCCCGGCGGCTCGCGTCTGGCCCAGCATCGGCGGAGGTGGTCGTCGCTACTTCGCCGCCACCGCAGCCGCGACGTCCTTGTCGAGCTGCGCTGCGTCGCCGGTGGTGTAGCCCTCCCTCTTCATGATCACGTGACCGTCGCGGGCGATCAGCACGCTGTACGGTGCGCTCGTCTTCGGATTGTAGAGCGAGACCACGCGCGTCTCCTGGTCGAGCAGGATGGGGAAGCTGACGCCGAGCTTCGCCACCTCTGTCTTGACCTGGGCTACCGAATCGGGACCGTCGATCGAGATGCCTAGCACGACAAAACCCTTGTCCTTGTACTTCCTGTAGAGCTTGTCGAGATGCGGCATCGACGCCAGGCAGGGGTCGCAGTACGTCGCCCAGAAGTCGATCAGGACAACGTCCTTGCCCAGATAGTCGCTGAGCTGCACGCTCTGCCCGTCGATCGAGTCGAGCTCGAAATCGGGCGGTCGCGCGTCGTTACCTGATGCGGACGCCGCACCTGCGCCCTGGGCACCAGCACCGCCGCAACCAGCCAGAACCACAGGCAGAGCAAGGCCCACCGCCAGGACGGCGCGGGTGATGATCGATCTCATCTTCATGATGTCTCCGGGCGCGTTGCCGACCCGCGTGCCGCCTAGGCGGCACGCGACGCGTTGCAAGGATAGGCGGAGCTGGATACCCCGTCAGGTACGGCGACTACTGGATCTTGGAGAGCTCGCTGTCGATCGTGGCCCACTGCTGGCTCGCTCCGTAGCCCAGCATCTCGTCCAGGATCTTCATGTTCCGGGCGTTGACGAGCATGTTCAACGGAGCCGCGTTCGAGTCGAAGAAGTGCCCGAACCAGAAACCCGGGTCGATCGCGGTCGGGTAGTCGCTCTGGTAGGTGGTGGTCCACAGCTGCAGATCCGAGGCCTTGGTGGGGCCACCATTCGCATCCTGGAAGAGCGCACTGAAGAACTCCGTGCCCTTGGCCTTGTAGGTGGCGTAGTAGCCCTTGTTCTGGATGTCGGCCTCTTCCTGCTTGCAGTAGGGGCACCAAAGCGCGCCCACATCGAAGAGGATGACCTTGATGCCCTTCTTCCCATCGGGGTCGTAGAAATCCGAGAGCTTGATCGGCTCCAGGGCGCCCTTGTATCCGACCTTCTGCGGATTCGCGTAGCCGTAGAAGGTCTGGTCCGGACCGAGCGTGTCACCGACGTTGTAGCCGTAGGGGCCATCGGGATAGGGCGCAGCCTGCGACGAGCCGCCGGCGCCGCCCGTGCTCGCCTGGCCACCGCTGCCGCCCGCGCCGCCGTTCGCCGAGCCCGCGGTGCCGTTGTCGAAAGCACCCGCCTGCTGGCTCTTGCTCGAGCTGCACGCAAAAGCCAGCGCGCTGGCAAGAACACAGATACCGGACAGGACAAGCTTTCTCATTGGTCGCATCTCCCACGTTAATGCTACGGGGCCTGAGCTACCTGGCGCAAGGCAGCCCGTCAAGGGCCAAGCCCTCTTCCAGACGGGCTTGCTTTGCGGTAGTACGCCGGTCGCAAGTGGATGGTTACGGGCTTGGATTGCCCGCATCTCTAGAAATTTACACTTCAGCTGTCGCAACGGTTCTCGGCGCTGCCACATATCCCGATCCAGGACTCCAGCCGATAGCTTGTTCATCATCAGAGGTAGTCATGCGCGCTAGTGAATCCTTGCGTTCGAGCCAGACCGACCCATCGCGGCAGCGAAAGTCGCAGCGACACTCGGTCCGCGGTCTGGTGCTTGCGGCTCTCGCACTGACGCTGATGCTCGGCGCCGGTTGTTCCAGCGGGAATAGCGGATGCCCCGGCATCACGGTCAACGGCGAGTGCCAGAAGAAGTGCGTCGACAGCGCCTGCGCATCCGGCACACGCTGCGTCACGTTCGGCGACCAGAACAACGCGTGCGAGCCGGCGTGCAAGACGAACGACGACTGCCCTATCCGCAAGGACTGCGAGAAGTTCCAGTTCGGCGACGGGACGATCGCGAAGTACTGCGTGTACCTTCCCTATTCCAAGGGCGGCCGTACGGGACAGCACGAAGCCTGCCAGACCAGCAGCGAGTGCGACGCGCCGCGGGGCTACAGCTGCATTGGCCAGTCCTGCGAGAAACCCTGCGCGCACAGCAGCGAGTGCCCCAGCGGCTACTACTGCGGCACGGACACCAAGAAGGACGAGAAGGGGAACGACACGCGCTACTGCGTGAAGGACGGCGCCGGCAAGGCTGGCGCTGCTTGCAGCAGCGACGCGGACTGCTCGCAGCGCGCTTGGCTGACGTGCAACAGCGGCAAGTGCGCCGTCCCCAAGGGCCGGTTCGGCACCAACTGCCCGAACGGCGCCTCGGAGTGCGACTCCAAGGACAACTTCGTCTGCGTGTCTGCGGACAACGAGGATCCCACGCCCTACTGCAGCCAGGTCGACTGCGGCGCCGACGCCGACTGCCCGACGGGCTACTTCTGCTCGCTGCAGCGCTCGGGCGCCGTGCCCTGCAAGGACGCCTGTGGCGGTGCCGTCAAGGGCGACTCCAGCAACAAGGACTGCGTGCAGGCGGCGGATATCGGCCCCGGCAAGAAGTACCAGTGCGGGCCGCTCAGTCTCGATCGGCACATGTGCCTGAAGCGCCAGTACTGCAACTCGTGCGAGACGAACGCCGACTGTGCCCAGGAAAATGGCCAGATCTGCGCCAAGGGCAGGGACGGCCACAAGATCTGCACGTTCCTCTGCAAGCCGGGCACCACGTCCTGCCCGTGGGGTGACGCCAGTGCCTGTGGCGTCTGGGACAAGGATCTCAACAAGCCGACCTGCGCACACCGCAACGGCAGCTGCACGGGCAAGGGCAACCCCTGTGACCCCTGCATCGACGAGCGCGACTGCGGCTCGAACGGTATCTGCCTGGCCGACACCTACTCGGGCGAGCAATACTGCGTGGACCTCGCCAAGTCCTGTGCCTGTCCTGCGGGGACCAGCACCCAGTGCATCGGCGGCGGCTGCCCCACGTCGAGGGGCGGCGTGGCCATGCAGTGCCTCGGCGGCTCGCAGTACCAGGGGCAGACGCCTCTCTACAACAAGTGCCTCGAGGGCTACTCGTACTACAAGTCGGGTGGCGCGCTAGGCAGCCCCTCGGCCCGCAGCGGCTGCTGGCTGGCCCAGTAGCACCCGCAAGAAACGGTCCGGCCAGAGCGCCGGGCGCGGGATCTGCCCCGCGCGCGGCGCGTGCTGGCGTGGTTTGCTCGATCGCAACCGCCTGAAATCACCTCGCAATCGCAAGGGCGTTCCCTGGCGGGCCGTGTAGCTCTATCCTCTGCATACCCGAGGGTGGTAACCCGTCGAACATTGCTGGCGGGGCAGATACCCCTGCCCTGGGTTTAGTGGATCAAGGAGAGCCTTAGATGAAAAGCAGTAAAGGATTTCGCTTGTTGGCCGGGCCTCTGCTCGCCGCAACGCTGGCGTTGCCCTTCGCGGGTGGAGGCTGCAGCGCAGCCAAGGCCGCGCAGGGCTGCAACGGGCTGGACGTGTCGGCGAAAGCCGACGTGACGGTCCAGGCGTTCGCCGACGCGGCGGACGCGCTCAAGGCCAAGGCCCTCGAGGTCGAGGCCAAGTGGCTGACCGTCTGCAACGACATCAACGCGGACCTCAAGCTGGACACCAGCAAGACCACCGCCGCGGAGGCGTGCGGCGTGCTGAACGCGCGCATCTCGTCGGCCCTGAAGGCCGGCGTCACCGTCAGCCTGCAGGCCAACTACAACTGCACGGCCGACGCGAGCGTGCAGGCGAACTGCCAGGCCAAGTGCGCGGCAGCTGCCAAGTGCGACATCGCGGCCAGCTGCGATCCGGGTCAGCTCTCCGGTCAATGCAGCGCCAGCTGCACCGGCTCGTGTACGGCGCCGTCGGTGCAGTGCACCGGCCAGTGCACCGGTACCTGCGAAGCCAGCGCTGCGGTGAGCTGCTCGGGTACGTGCGAGGGCAAGTGCGACGCCCTGAAATGGACCGGCACCTGCGACGCGGGTTGCACCGCCAACTTCAGCGGTACCTGCCAGGGCAACTGCAACGGCCAGTGCGACGGCAAGGCCACCAGCGGTAGCGCCAACGGCAACTGCACGGGCAAGTGCACGGGCAGCTGCACGGGCGGCGCCGCATCGGGCAGCTGCGACGCCGCATGCACGGGCACCTTCAGCGGTGGCACCTGCAGCGGCCAGTGCACCGGCAAGTGCACCACACAGGCCGCGGCTAGCTGCAGCGGTACCTGCAGCGGTACCTGCACGGCCACGCCGGGTCAGTGCTCGGGCACCTGCACCGGCGGCTGCTCGGTCGCCTACACGGCACCGCACTGCGACGGCAAGCTCAACTGCAACGTCGACGCGAGCTGCGATGCCTCGTGCAACGGCCAGGCGAGCGCGAGCGTCAACTGCTCGGGCGACGCCCAGGTCGTCGTCCAGGGCGACGCCGACCTCTACAATGCGCTCTCGGCGCACAGCAAGGAGATCGCCGAGGCTATCGGTGACACGGTCAAGCTGAAGGACCCGATCATCAACCTGGCTGGCCAGGTGGGTGACACGATCAAGGCGGCGGGTGACATCTCCGCAGCTGGCGCCACCTGCATGGTGGGCGAGCTGCAGGTGATGGCCGATGCCAAGGCGTCCATCGACGTGTCGGTGAGCGCCAGCGCGACGGTCAGCGGCAGCAGCGGCTGATCCAGCGCGTCCAGACAGCAACAAGAAGCCCTCCGGCGCCCGAGCGCCGGGGGGCTTCGTTCATCTGGGCCAACAATAGCGGGGCGGGAAGCTAAAGACCGCCGGGGGTGGGCCGTTTGTGGAGCAGGAGGGCAAAGCGACGTGACACTGGCCGAACCCATCCAGCCTTCGACGCGCCTCGTGGACGGCAAATACGCGGTAACCCGCGAGCTGGGCGCTGGAGGAGCCGGCGTCGTGTACGAAGCCGAGCACCTGATCGTGGGCAAGCAGGTGGCGCTGAAGCTGCTGCGCCCCGAGCTGGCGCGCGACGCGGGACTTTCCCGCCGCTTCGTGGCCGAGGCCCGGGCGGCGGCGCGCATTGCCCACGCCAACGTCGTCGACATCTACGACCTGGGCGTCGCCCGCGACGGCACGTGCTACCTGGTGATGGAGCTGCTGCAAGGCGAAACGCTCCTCGAGATTGTCGAGCGGCGGGGCGCGCTGCCGGCGTCGTACGCCTGCGAGCTGATGCTGCAGGTCTTGGCGGGGCTCGGGGCGGCCCACAAGCACGGCATCGTGCACCGCGACCTCAAGCCCGCCAACGTCATGGTGACGCATCCCCGGCCCGATCGCCCGCTGGCGAAGGTGCTCGATTTCGGCATCGCCAAAGGCGTGCTCGACCCTGGTCTGCTCGACGAGGCCGGGATCGTGCTGGGCACCCCGATGTACATGGCCCCCGAGCAGGCGCTCGGGCTGGAGGTGGACGTGCGGGCCGATGTCTATTCGGCCGCCGCCATCCTGTACGAGCTCTTGACGGGCACGGCCCCGTTCAAGGGCGACACGCCCGAGCGGGTGCTGGCCGAGGTGATCGCAGGGCGCCGGCGGCCGCTCGCGGAGGCGGCTCCCTGGCTGCCGCAGAAGCTGGTCGAGGTGATCGAAGCGGCTCTCGCGCGTGACCCCACGCTGCGACCGGACAGCGCAACCCGACTCGCCGAACAGCTCAGACCCTTCGTCGGCACCGATCACGCGCCCTCGCTAGGCCCCGGCCCGGATGTCTCGGAAGCGCCTATTCCTCTCGTGTCGTCGGGTCGGCGCCCCAGGATGAAGCTCACGATCGTCGACCCTTCACAGCCGACTCCGGTGATCCGGACGAACAGCGTCCCGACCCGGATACTGCGGCTGGCCCCCCGCGACCCGGCGCTCAGCGATTCGCTCCTGAGGCAACCACGCATCCCCGCAGCACCGTGCACGCCGCGCGAGGTAACGCCCACCGACCCGCTGGATCCGGACCCCGCGCCGTCCCGAGCAGAACCTCCCCGGCACGGCGGCATGGGCCGCATCGGCGTGCAGGCGGTGCTGTTCGCGACGGCGATCGGCTTCAGCGCGGGGCTGGTCGGGGCCTGGCTCGCCGGGCTGCTCTAGGCTGGTTCAGCCCGATCTCCGCGTGCCCCGGCGCCCGCGGCAGACGGCAGGTCGCCCGCTCGCGTTGACAGGACCCGGCGCTGGTCCTAGTTCACCTGGGCGATGAGCGAAACGAAGGAAGAGAGCCGCGAGGTCACGAGTCGCGCGATCGGCGAGGACGATCCCGTGCCTGGCGTGAAGAACGTGATCCTGGTGATGAGCGGCAAGGGCGGCGTGGGCAAGAGCACAGTGGCCGCCAACCTGGCGCTCGCGCTGTCGCGAATGGGAACGCGGGTCGGCCTGCTCGACGCAGACATCTACGGCCCCAGCATCCCCACCATGCTCGGCATCACAGGCCGGCCGGTGAGCGACGGAAAGAAGATCGTGCCGCTGCAGCGCTTCGGCGTGAAGTTGATGAGCATCGGCTTCCTGCTCGAAAACGAACGTGCCGCGGTCGTGTGGCGCGGTCCCATGCTGCACGGCGCGTTGATGCAGTTCATCCGGGACGTGGACTGGGGGGATCTCGACTACCTGCTGCTGGATCTGCCGCCGGGGACCGGCGACGTCGCGCTCACGCTGGCGCAGAGCCTGTCGACCAACGGCGCGGTGATCGTGACGACTCCCCAGGAAGTCGCTCTGCAGGACGTGTACAAGTCGGTGTCGATGGCACAGAAGGTCGGCATCCCCGTCCTGGGCGTCGTCGAAAACCAGAGCTATTTCGTGTGCGACGGTTGCGACAAGCGCCACGAGCTGTACGGAAGCGGCGGCGGTCAGAAAGTCGCCGAGATGGCCGAGGCGCCGCTTCTGGGCCAGCTCCCGGTGGACCCGAGCGTGCGGCAATGGGGTGACGCGGGCACGCCGGTGGTGCAGGCCGCTCCGGGTTCTGCCATCGCGCGCGCTTTCGTCGAGGTCGCCGAGAAACTGGCCGCCGAAGTCGACCGGACCAACACGGAGCAACCGGGTGGGCTGAGTATCGACCGCAGCGGCGGCGTGAACCGCCATCTGCCGATCACCCGCTAGTTCCCATCGACGAGAAGTCCCGCCCACACCAGAGACCCGAGAAGCTGGCGATTGGCAGCCGCCACGAGGCGCGATATACGCTCGTCCCTCATTTAGCCGATACTGGTCCGTCATGCCTTCCGACAACACCGATCCCAACGCCAGCACTCCGTCCACCGCTTCCGGCGACGCCGCACCCGCGGAGCCCGTGACGGACGCACAGGCCGAGTCCGGAAGCAGCGCGGCGACCGCGACCGGGACCGAAGCCGAGCCCGCGACCGAGCCCGCGACCGAAGCCGCGACCGCGACCGAGGCCGCGTCCGCGACCGAAGCCGAGCCCGCGACCGAGCCCGCGACCGAAGCCGAGCCCGCGACCGAGCCCGCGACCGAAGCCGCGACCGCGACCGAAGCCGAGCCCGCGACCGAAGCCGAGCCCGAGCCCGCGGCCGAGCCCGAGCCCGCGGCCGAGTCCGCGACCGAAGCCGAGTCCGGGACCGAGGCCGCGTCCGCGACCGGAGGAGAAGCCGCGACCGCGGAGGCCGGCGGAGCTGAAGCCGGCGCGGACGGCGAGAAGAAGAAGAAGCGTCGTCGCAAGCGCAAGAAGAAGAAGCCGTCCGAGGGCGAAGGGGCCGAGACCGCTCACCGCGGCCAGCGTCCCGCCAACGAGCGCGCACCCTTCCACATCGGCGAGGACGTGTTCGGCAAAGTCACCGCGGTGCTCGACGACGCCATTATGGTGGATCTGTCGGGCAAGGCGCTGGCCATCTTCGACCGCGGCGAGATGGAGGCCGACGACCTCGTTCCCGAGATCGGCGATCGCTTCCTCGCGCACGTGCACAACGACGGCGCGCGCGGCGGCCTGGTGGTGCTCACGCGCAAGCCGCTGCGCGAAGAGGACGAGAAGCCCCAGCTCGAGCAGGCGTCCAAGGACGGCACCCTGATCAAGGGCCTCGTCACCGGCGTGATCAAGGGCGGCGTCGAGGTGGACATCAACGGCGTGCGCGCGTTCGCTCCCGCGTCGGGGATGGATCTGCACCCCGCCAACGCGAACTTCGCCTCGCTGCTCGGTCAGCGGATGGAGTTCAAGGTCGTCCAGTTCAAGCCGGGCGGACGCGACGTCGTGGTCACGCGCCGTCCCATGCTGGAGGCGGAAGCGCACGAGCGCCGCAAGCAGGCGCTCACGCTCCTGACCGAGGGACAGGTCATGAAGGGCACGGTCCGCACCGTGGTGGACTGGGGCGCCTTCGTCGCCTTGCCGGAGGCCGAAAACCTCGAGGGCCTGGTGCACATCTCGGAGGCGAGCCACGACCCGCGTGCGCGCATTGCCGAGCTGTTCAAGCCCGGCGACCAGATCGAGGTGAAAATCACCAAGATCGACGACAAGGGCAAGATCTGGCTGAGCCGCAAGGCGCTGATCGAGGACCCCTGGGCGGAAGCCAAGGAGAAGTACGCCCCGGGCACGCGCCACAAGGGCAAGGTCACGCACCTGGAGCACTTCGGCGCGTTCGTCGAGCTCGAGCCCGGCATGGACGGCCTCCTGCACATCAGCGACATGTCGCTCTCGCGCATCGAGCATCCGAGCGAGCTCGTGAGCGAAGGGCAGGAGATCGAAGTCGTCATCAACCGCTTCGACCTCGGCAACAAGAAGCTCTCGCTGCACCTGGCGCCGCCCCCGGAGCAGGCGGACGAGCCGCGGCAGAAGGTCGCGAAGCACGCCCGCGTCAAGGTCGAGGTGATCAAGGCGGAGGGCACCGCAGGCCTGATCGTGCGCGTGCTCGGCGTGACGGGTCGTTCAGCACGCGGCTTCATCCCGTCCGGTCAGACGGGCACGTCGCGCGGCACCGATCTGCGCAAGGCCTTCAAGGTCGGCACGCAGCTCGACGCGAAGATCATCGACATCGACCCCCGCCGCGGCGAGCCCAAGCTGAGCATCCGTGCGCTGAAGGACGACGAGGAGCGCTCCGCCCACCGCGAGTACCGCAAGGCGCTGCAGCAGCAGGGCGGCTTCGGCACCCTCGGCGACCTGCTCAAGAAGAAGCTAGGTCTGGACAGCGAAGACTCGAAGGAGTCCTAGGCAGCGCGGACCGCGAAGGTCCAGCCCCCCTGCCCTACTCGCGCCTGAGCGCCTGGATCGGATCCAGGCGCGCGGCCCGCCGCGCCGGAACGAATCCGAACACGACGCCGACCACCGTGCTGGTGAGCAGCGCGACGGCCAGCGCGCGCGGCGACACCGCCATCGACCAGCCGAGCGCGTGCGCCAGGGCCGCGATGGCGCCCGTCGCGATCAGCGCTCCGGCGATGCCGCCCGCCACGGCAAGCACCACGGCCTCGACCAGGAACTGCAGCATGATGTCGGCTTCGCGCGCGCCGATCGCCATGCGGATACCGATCTCGCGCGTCCGCTCGGCGACGGACACGAGCATGATGTTCATCACACCAATCCCGCCGACCACCAGGCTCACGCCGGCAATGCCGAGCAGCAGCATGCTGAGCACGCCCATGATCGCCTGCTGGGCCTTGCGGAAGTCCTCCTGGCTGCGGATCCTGAAATCGCTCTCCGCGCCTTCCTCGATGTGATGCCGCTGGCGCAGGATGGCGGTCGCTTCGCGTTTGACCCGCGCCGAAAGCCCCGGGCTCGCAGCGCTGAGCAGTATCCGCGACACCTGCCCCGGCCTGGTCGGCTGGAGCCGCGCGCGCATGGTTGCGGCCGGCATGCAGACGACATTGTCCTGGTCCCGGCCGAAGGGCGTCTGGCCCTTACTGGCAAGAACGCCGATGACCGTGAACGGATAGCGGCCGATGCGCACCGTGTGTCCGACGGGGTCCTCGCCGTGGAAAAGCTCCTCCTTCACGGTGCTCCCGACGAGCACGACCTTCTCGCCGATTTTCTCCGCGCCCGCCGTCCAGAGGCTGCCGCTCTCGACCTTCCAGGCCCGGACCTTGAAGAAGTCGCGCGTAGTGCCGATGACCTGCACTGTCGTGTTGGAGTCGCTCCACTCGACCTGCGAGAAGCCCGTCAGGAACCCGGCCGCCGCAGTAACGCCGTTCGCCTCCCTGGCCAGCGCCGCGGCGTCGCCCTCGGTCAGAAGCGGCGTCTTCTGGTCGCGCACGCCGCTCCGCTGGGTCTCCTCGGGGATCACGATCAGCGCGTTCTCGCCCAGGCTGTCGATGCGACCGGAGACGGCCTTGGTCGCGCCCTCGCCGAGCGCCACGACGATGGTCACGGCAGCGACGCCGATCAGGATCCCGAACGCGGTGAGCGTGCCGCGCAGAGCGTTGCGCCTGAGCGCGCCCAGCGCCACCAGAAGCGCCGTCCACAGGAACCGGAGCGTCCTGCTCATTGCCCGCTTCCCCGCGTTGGGCTTTCGGACCAGCTACTCATGGCGTAGGGCGTCGATGGGGTCGAGCCGCGCGGCGCGACGCGCGGGCAGAAAGCCGAACACGAGCCCGACCAGCACGCTGGTCGCAAGCGCCACGACCACCGCCGTCGGGCTCAGTCGCATGGTCCAGCCGACCGCGCGGTGGATCAGCACGATCAGACCCACCGCCAGCGCGATGCCGGCCAGGCCTCCAAACAGTGTCAGCGCGACAGACTCGACCAGGAACTGGAGCTGGATGTCGTGGCGCTTGGCGCCGATGGCCATGCGGATACCGATCTCGCGGGTCCGCTCGGTCACGCTGACCAACATGATGTTCATCACGCCCACGCCGCCCACGAACAGCGCGATGCCCGCCACCGACACCAACAGAGCCGTCAGGATGTTGAAGACGGCGTCCTGGCTCTTCTTGAACTGTTCCTGCGTGCGGACCTTGAAGTCGTCCTCGTCGCCCTCTGCAATGTGATGGCGCTGGCGCAGGATGGCTTCTATCTGCCGCTTGGCCTGGCCGACGCGCGCCGCAGTCTTGGCCGACGCCATGATCAGCATGACCCGGTCGCCCAGCGTCGGCATGACCCGGGCGCGCCAGCTGCCAATCGGCATCAGGATGCGGTTGTCCTGGTCCTCGAACGGCGACTGGCCCTTGGTCTTGAGCGTACCGATGACCTGGAACGGGTGGCGGCCGACGCGGATGTAGCGGCCCACCGGGTCGACGTTGCCGAACAGCTTGCGGATCGCGGTCTGCCCGATGACGCAGACCTTGGCCTTGCTCTTCTGCTCGGAGTCGGTCCACTTCCGACCGTCGTCCAGCGAAAATCCGCGGACCCGGTAGTAGTACTTGTCGACGCCCATGACGCCGATCTTCGCGTTGTCGAACTCGCTGACGACCTGGGTGTCGACCTCGGAGAAGACGGTGACCGCGCCGACCGCGCTAGCGTCGCGGCGGATCGCCGCCGCGTCCCGGTCGGTAAGCACCATCTGCGTGCCGGGGCGCCCGCGCACGCCGCTCTTGGCCACGGGTTGGCTGAACACGAACAGCAGGTTCGAGCCCAGGCTCTCGATCTGGCTGCCGATGCGCTCGCGTGCGCCGGTTCCCAGCGCGGTCACGACGACGACGGCTGCAATCCCGATCAGGATGCCCAGCGCCGTGAGCAGGGCGCGCGCCTTGCGGCGCATCAGTGCCGAGATAGCCAGCCGGAGCGAGCTGAGCAGCGTCTTCACGGACCCGGCCCCGTGAGCATGGCTGCGTCCACCGCGCCGTGCGGCATCGCGGCCCAGGTGGCAGCGTCCAGTGGCTCCGGGTTCGCGTGGTCCTGCTCGATGTAGCCGTCGCGCATGGTGACGATCCGGGATGCGCAGGCGGCGATGTCTGCTTCGTGGGTCACCAGCACGATGGTGATGCCGCTCTCCCGCACGAGCTTCTGCAACAGAGCGAGCACCTCGTGACTCGTGCGCGTGTCCAGATTGCCGGTCGGCTCGTCGGCGAGCAGCAGCGGCGGCTGGGTAACCAGCGCCCGCGCGATCGCAACGCGCTGCTGCTGGCCGCCGGAGAGCTGCGCCGGAGTGTGGCCGGCGCGTTCGGCGAGGCCCACCTGCTCGAGCGCGTGGCGCGCGCGACGCCGGCGCTGGCGTACGCTCACGCCGCGATAGACGAGCGGCAGCTCGACGTTTTCGAGCGCCGTGGTGCGCGGCAGCAGGTTGAACCCCTGGAAGACGAAACCGATCAGCCGGTTGCGCACGATGGCGCGCGCATCCGCGGTGCGGCGGGTCACGTCGACACCGGCCAGGCGGTACGCTCCGCGCGAGGGGCGGTCGAGGCAGCCGAGGATGTTCATGAGCGTGCTCTTGCCGGAGCCGCTCGCGCCAACGATCGCGACGAACTCGCCGGCCTGCACCGCGAGGTCGACGCCCACGAGCGCGTGCACCACCTCTGGGCCGCTCAGGTAGTCCTTGCCGACCCGTTGGATGTCGATGAGCGGCCTGTCGCTCACATTCACTCCGTTCACAGCCGCTAGAAGAGGTGGAAGCCCTTCTTCTGGTCGTCGCGCTGGTCGGTGATCACCTTGTCGCCGACTTTCATCCCGCTCTTGTCGAGCTCGGTCCAGATGCCGTCGGTGATGCCGAGATCCACGACCTTCTCCCGGTACTTCTCCTTGCCGGGTGGACCGCCGTCGGGCAGGTACAGCCGACCCTGGCCCGGCTTGATGGTGGTCTTCGGCTTGACGGTCTTCTCCTTGCCGTCCTTGTCTTTTTCCGGCAGCGGCTTGAAGCGCAGCGCGGCGTTGCGCACGGCGATCACGTGGTGCGCCTCGCGCGTGCGGATGCTCACCGTCGCGGTCATGCCCGGGCGGAGCTTCAGCTCCGGGTTCGCGACGTCGACCACCGCGGAGTACGTGACCACGCCCTGGACGGTGTTCGGGCTGTAGCGGACCTGGGTGACCTTGCCCTCGAACGTCTCGCCGGGGAACGCATCGACGACCACGTCGGCCTTCATTCCCTCCTTCAGCTTGCCCACGTCGGCCTCGTCGATGTCCGCCAGCACCTGCATCCGCGACAGGTCCTGCGCGATCACGAACAGCACGGGAGCCGCGAAGCTCGCCGCGACGGTCTGTCCCGGGTCGACCGCACGGTTGATCACGACCCCGTCGATCGGCGAATAGATGCGCGTGTAGGCCAGCGTGGTGCGCGCGCTGGTCAGCTGCGCGCCGAGCTGCGAGATCTGCGCCTGCGACGCGGCCACGTCCGCCTCCGCCACGTCGTACGCGCCCTGCGCCTGGTCGACCTGGGACTGCGAGGTCAGGTTTTCCTGGAGCAGAGCTTTCTGTCGCTTCAGCTCGACCTTCGATGTGGCCAACTGCGCCTTGGCGCGCTCCAGGCTCGCCTTGGCGGCCTTGAGCTGCGCGCCGGATTGGCTGACCTGCGCCCCGAATAGACGCGGGTCGATCTCGGCGAGCAGGTCGCCCTTCTTCACCTTGCTGTTGAAGTCGACCTTGACGTCCACGATGCGCCCGGACACCTGCGCGCCCACCTGCACTTCCTTGAGCGGCTTGACCGTGCCCGTGGATTCGACCTTTTCCACGATGTCGCGCCGCTCGACCTTCTGCGTCGTGAAGCGCGGTGGTGGCGGCGGCCGCGTCTTGCGTCGCCAGACGATGACGCCGCCCACAAGCGCCGCCAGCACTGCGAGCACCAGCAGGCGTCGGAGCCAGCGCCGCCCGCCCTGTGCGCGAAGCTCCTTCTCCAGGTCGCGGACGGCGTCGGTCACGAGCCCCGGCTCGGTCCCGTTTCCGTTTTCGTTCTGCATGGGTGCTTTTCGGATGCCTTCCGGGTCTGGAGCGAGAACCCCCGCGCCAAGCCCGGGCTTCCCGGGCGCCGCGTAGAGTACATGCTTGCGCGCGCAGGACATCGGAGGCCAGCCTGCCGCCGGGGTGGAGAATGGTGCCAACGCGGGGCAGCGCCAAGCCCCGTCCCGGGCAGCACCTTGCTGGAACCTCGGCGGCAGCCCTGTGCAGGCCGGAAATACGCGCAATCCCGCGGAGTTGACCGGCCGCAACGCAGGGCGTCGAAGCGGCCCAATGCCGCGTCCCCCTCGATTGTCCAATCAGGCAGTGATGAACTATGGTCACCGCCCGCCGGAGGCTCCGCCCGACCTGGCAAGGCAAAGCGCCCTCCACACGCGCGAACCGGAATGCCCGACAAGAGCGATCGCGAGTTGGTGGACGCAGCCCGGGAGGGCGACGCGGACGCGTTCGGCGTCCTCGTCCGCCGCTACCAGAAGCGCATCTACCGGCTGGCTGCCCACCTGCTGCGCGACGCCGCGGAAGCCGAGGACGTGACGCAGGACACCTTCGTGCGCGCCTACGGGGCGCTGGATCGCTTCGACGGGCGGAGCGCTCCCTTCACATGGTTCTACCGGATCGCGATCAACCTCTCGCTCAACGCGATCCGCTCGCGGAAGAACAAGCGCACTTCGACCACACCGGACGATCCCCGCGTCGAGGGCACGATGGTGGAGCGGAACGCGGCTCGAGCCGATCCCGGCGTGCTGGCCGCCGATCGCGAGCTGACCAAGCTGGTCTCCGAAGGGATCGACGAGCTGAGCGACACACTGCGCACGACGTTGGTGCTGGTCAGCATCGACGGACTGAGTCACGCGGAAGCCGCGGAGGTGCTGGGTTGCCCCGAAGGCACGGTTGCCTGGCGGGTGCACGAGGCGCGCAAGAAGCTGCGTGCCTACCTGCAGAAGCGCGGCTACGATCGAAAAGGAAACGAGTCATGAGCCCATCGGAACACGACGAGTCGACACTGCCCGGACGGGTCGAGTCGCTGCTTGTCGACTGGCCGGTGCGGGAGGACCCTGCGTTCGAGGACAGGAACGCGGAAGCAGTCCAGGCGCGCCTGGCCGAAGTCGAATCCGGCTCGTCAGCGGATGAGCTGCTCGCCGCGCCACTGCCGGCGACGGACGAGGACGGCACGCTGGGCGGCGATACCGAACAGCCCCGCAAGGACGCGGCGCCGGCAAGTGGCCCGGCACCGGAGAGCGCGCCGCCCCGGAGCCTGGCGGACCTGGCCCGGGCCGCGGTGGCCGAAGCCGCCAAGCCGAAAGACGACCTGTCGGACATCGCGCGCGAGTCACTCTCCGTGGCTTCGCGCACGCGGCCGAGCGCGCCCGATATCGCCGCGGTGCTCGCGTCGCGGCCCTCGCGAACTTCCGCGCCGCCTGCGAGCACGCCCGCACCGGGTTCGGAAGCGCCACCGCCGGCGAGCGCAGCGCCTGCAGGCAAGCGGGCTGCCGGGCCGCTGGTGGCCGCCGGCGTGGCGCTGGTCGCCCTGGCCGCGGCAGTCGCCCTGGTCATCCACGGGCACAGCCAGCCGCCGCCGCTCGCGACGAACGCCGAGGTGCAGCAGCCCAAGGCGGCAGCGGCGCCTGCCCCCGCACCCGCGCCGTCTGCGGCCACCACCACGGCAAACGCCGACAACGAGAAGGGCGTGCTGTCGCTGGACCAGCTGCCGAACGGCAAGGTGGCAGCCGCCGACAAGCCGGCCCAGTCGGGCGCGCCACGCGCCCACGCGCTCGCCACGCCGCCGCACGCCGGGGTGGCGGCGGCCAAGGTCGAAGCCAAGGCGCAGCCTGCCGGCAAGCCGGCAAAGGAGCCGGCTCCGGAGGACAAGCCGATCCCCGGCATGAAGCCCGCCGAGGGCACGACGACTGGTGGCCTGCCCGACAAGCCGACCACGGGGCAGGTGGCCGTCGCCGTGGGCGCCGTGCTCGGCTCGGCGCGCGCCTGCGTGGCGGGGCAGGACGAGCCGTCCCGCGCGGTCATCGTGTTCGCCTCCAGCGGCCGCGTGCAGAGCGTGTCCGTGTCCGGTCCCGCAGCCGGAACGCCCGCCGCGGGGTGCATCCGGGCGGCGCTGTCGCAGGCCCGGGTCCAGCCGTTCGCGCGGAGCCGCTTCACGGTGGCTACGCCGGTCCGGCCGCAGTAGGCGTCTTCCCCGCGTTGACAAGCGGGGTCGGTTCGCCCATATTCCCGGCCCCCTGCGCGCTCGCGCGCGTTCGAATCGAAGGAATCCGACATGGTTTCGTCCACCAAGCAGACCGAGAAGCGCCGCAGCATGCGGCACTCGAAGGCCGGGCGGCACGACAAGCGCGCCAGGGTGCGGAAGGGCACTCCCGCCTTCCCGGTCCATCCCGAGGGCTACGACCCCAAGGCTCCCGACGCGCGCCGTTCCGACGAAAGCGCCAGCTGACCCACCAGACAGGAATCGACATGGCGAACCACCCGTCAGCAGAAAAGCGCAACCGGCAGCGCCTCGTCCGCGCCGAGCGCAACAAGGCCGTCAAGAGCTCCGTGCGCACCGCCGTCAAGAAGGCGCGTGCCGCCATCGCAGCCGGCGACGACACGGCGAAGGACAAGGTCGCCGAGGCCAGCCGCGAGCTTGCGCGCGCCGCCCAGAAGGGCGTTGTGCACCCCCGGACGGCGTCGCGCACCACGTCGCGTATCCAGCACGCGCTGTCCAAACAGGGCTAGCCAGGCCCCTTTCCACGCGGGCTCCCTGCTCCAGGGGGCCCTTGCGTCGGTTTGCACGCCGCACCCGGGCCGTCCAGGCTCGTGGCCCGGAATCGTCGCGTGCTACCATCAAGATGCGGCCAGCAGGGACGCTTTCGGCCCTCCAGGCCGTACTGTCAGTGGATGAGCCGACCGGACCCAGATCCCGATCCCCTGCTCGGCACGACCGTCTGGGACAAGTACCGGGTCGATCGTCTGATCGGCCGGGGAGGTATGGGAGCGGTCTACCAGGCCACCAACACGGCCATCGGCAAGCGCGTCGCGCTCAAGTTTCTCGACCGGGACGCCGCACGCGACCTCGACTCCGTGGCGCGCTTCCAGCGCGAGGCGCAGGCCGCCAGCGCGGTGGAGAGCGCGCACATCGTGCAGATCTTCGACGCCGGACGCTCGGAGGAGGATCGCCCGTTCCTGGTCATGGAGCTCTTGAAGGGCGAGGATTCTGAGAGCTCGACTGCGGCGCAACAAGCGCCTCGATGTGCCGGAGGTCGTGCACATCGCCGGCCAGGTGCTGCGCGCTCTGGGCCGCGCGCACGAGGCGGGCATCGTGCACCGCGACCTCAAGCCGGACAATGTCTTCCTGTGCCAGCGCGACGACGATCCGATGTTCGTCAAGCTCGTCGACTTCGGCATCTCGAAGGTCGCGCGGAAGGCCGCCACCGCCAACACGCTCACGCGGCGCGGGACGGTGCTCGGCACCGCGTACTACATGTCTCCGGAACAGGCCCAGGCCTTCCCGGACATCGATGGCCGCACCGATCTGTTCAGCCTCGGATCGATCATGTTCGAAGCGCTGGCAGGGCGACCGCCGCACACCGGCACGGCCTACGAAGCGATCCTTATCGATATCTGCACGAAGGACGCACCGGACGTGCGCGACTTCGCTCCTGAGCTCGCCGAGCCGCTGGCGCAGGTGATCGCCCACGCGCTCGAGCGCGACCGCGACAAGCGCTTCCAGTCCGCGACCGAATTCTACGACGCGCTGGCCGTCGCCGCACCGGGGCTTCTGCGCACCGGAGGACCGGGCTCGCGCGACGCCATGATCTCGGCGGACAACCTGCGTCCCGCCTCGCAACCCACAAGCGACGTCCGCGTTGCGACGGTCGAGGGCACAGCGGTGCGCAGCCGGAGCGGCGACGCGCGCACACAGACACGACGAACGGTCGTGGTGGGGCTGGTTGCCGCACTGGGCGCGTTCGCGATCACGGTCTTGCTCATGACCAGCCGCCATCACGCCGATGCTGGCGCCCTCACGCCTCCCGAAGCGAGTGTCACGGCACCGGCAGCGCCGGGCGAGAGCGCACAGCACGCTTCCGTCGTGCCACCGGAAGCCTCGAGCAGCGCGACCGTGGATGCCGGCGCAGCCGACGCCCGGGTGCAGGTCAGCGCTTCGGCACCCCGACCCACGCACCGGCCGGCCCGTCACATCCACGCGGTTCCGCACGTGACGCACGTCACGCACGCCAAGCCGCCCGCTACCGCGACGCACCACGTCGGTGGGGTGGCCAGCGGCCTGCAGCTGAACACCTCGGGGCCCTGAATCAGCGAGCGCGGGGTGAGCTGGCACCGGCTTTTGCGGTGGAGGTGCCCGCTCGCGGCCAGCGATGGGCTATGCTCGCCGGCAAGCGCTCGTGGGCCTGCCCGGGCGCCGGTCTTCCCCACCCCGCAGACTCCTTGTGCATCGCTTCCGCCGGCCCATAGCGCTGCTCGCCGCGTCGCTCGTGATCGCACCCGGCCCGCTGGCCCTCGCCCAGCCGGCCAAGGCCCCCGCGCCTGCGCCAGAGCCGGCGGGCAACCACGAAGCGCCCCGTGCGGCCGCCAGCACAGCGAACAAGCCGGACAAGCCGGGCGCTGCCAACAAGCCCAGCGCTGCCAACAAGCCCAGCGCTGCCAACAAGCCCAGCGCTGCCAACAAGGCGGCCGTCCGACATTTCCGCAACGGCGTGAAGCTCTACCAGGACAAGAACTACAAGGGTGCACTGGCAGAGTTCGAGGCCGCCTACCAGCTCAAGCCGGGTGCGCCCTCCCTGCAGAACATCGCGCTGTGCCTCAAGGCGCTGTTCCGCTACGCGGAAGCGGCCGACACGCTGGAGCATCTGCTCGACAAGCACGGTAGCGAAATCAGCAAGGATGACCGAGCCCAGGTCAAGGCGGCGATCGAAGAGCTCAGCTCGCTGGTCGGCTCCATCGACATCAAGGTCACGCCCGCTAATGCCCACGTCGCGGTCGACGGCCGGAGCGTCGGCGCCAAGGCGCGACGCAAGGGGATCCGTCTGGACGTGGGCGAGCACACGGTTACGGCCAGCGCTCCCGGCTACGCCAGCGCGAGCCACGTGATACGCGTCGCCGGCGGCGAGAAGCACATCCCCGTCGGTATCGCGCTGTCACCCACCATGGGCTTCGTGACCGTCCGCATCGACGACGCGGACGCGGCGATCGCCATCGACGGCAAGCCCCTCGCGTTTTCCCATTGGAGCGGGCCGCTCACACCTGGCCAGCACTACGTGCAGGTCTACAAGCAGGGGTACACGCCGTTCGAGCAGCGCTTCACCGTCGAGGTGGGCCAGAAACAGACCATCGACGCCGCCCTCGGTCCGCCCGTCGCCCCTGATGACAGCGGCAAGAAGAGCAGCGCCTCGAGCGGCAAGCCCTCGCACCAGCTGCGCGGCTGGTATGGCCTGGCAGCCTTCGACCTGACCAGCCTGTCCGGCGATCCGGTCGATACCGCGCAACCCAGCGGCCAGTCCGCCGGAGGCGGCGCGTTCGGCGTCCGCGCCGGCTATCGCCTGTGGACGCCCATCTCGATCGAGCTGCTCATCCAGGGCAGCCGCCACCAGGTCAACAACGCCTGCGTGCCGTCGTGCGACGCCGACCCCCATGCCACGCGCAAGTACCTGGTGGAGTCTTTCCGACTGGGTCCCAACCTGCGCATCAACAGCGGCGGCGAGAGCATCCGGTTCACCTCCGCGCTCGGGCTGGGCGCCGTGCAGCACACGGTAACGTTCCAGGACATCCAGAGCCCGAAGGGCATTACCCCCAGCGGCGTGCCGGCCGCGGGCACCAAGGCCAGCGGCTGGGACCCCTACCTCCTGCTCGAGATAGGCATCCAGTTCAATCTGGGTCACCTGCTGCTGGAAGCCGATGCCGTCGCGGACATCGATCAGGCGAGCAGCATCCACTACGGCGACACCTATCCGTACCAGGACCCCACGACCGGCGCGGGCAAGGGTGGGCTCCGGATGCTGGGCCTCGGCCTGCGCGGCGGCTGGAGCGAGTGGGCGCCGCCCACCAAGGTCAGCAAGCTGACACAACTGACCCGGTGAGCAGTAGACCGGGGAGCCGGGAGGCCGATCCGCGAAGTGTGCCCGCGCAGGCGCGGGCTCCGTGGTACCAAATACGCCTTCACGGCATTGCGACAGCGAGGGGCCAACATGGCAGACGACAAGCAGGCTATCGGGACGTTCAGCGAAGAGACCCGCCACTTCGAGCCCAGCGAAGCCTTTCGTGCGAAGGCCCGCATCAACTCGCTGGAGCAGTACCAGCGGCTCTACAAGGAAAGCCTCGAATCGCCCGAGACGTTCTGGAAGCGCGAGACGCGCGATCTCGTGTTCCGCAAGCCCTGGACGAAAATCAACGAGTGGAACCTGCCCCACGCCAAGTGGTTCGTGGGCGCAACGCTGAACGCCACCGAGAGCTGTCTCGATCGCCATCTGCAGACCAGCATCAAGGACAAGCCGGCGATCGTCTGGGAGAGCGAACCGGGCGAGTCGAACACGCTGACCTACGCCCAGCTTCACGAAAGGGTCGTCGAATTCGCCGCGGTGCTGCGCGGCATGGGCGTCAAGAAGGGCGACCGCGTCGCGATCTACATGGGCATGGTGCCCGAGGTCGTGATCGGCATGCTCGCCTGCGCGCGCATCGGCGCACCGCACAGCGTCGTCTTCGGCGGGTTCGCTGCGGAGAGCCTGCGCGATCGCATCAACGACTGCGGCGCCAAGGTGGTTCTCACGCAGGACGGCGCATGGCGCCGCGGCAGCGTGGTGCCGCTCAAGGCAACGGTCGACAAGGCGCTCGAGGACGCGCCCAGCGTCGAGAAGGTGTTCGTGTACCGCCGCCTCGGCGACGAACACGTCAAGATCACGATGAAGGAAGGCCGCGACGTCGACTGGTACCAGGCCGTCGAGGGCGCCAACCGGACACTAGGCAAGGACCCCGAGATGGTGGACGCGGAGCACCCGCTGTTCATCCTGTACACGTCCGGCTCCACGGGGAAGCCAAAGGGCGTACTGCACACGACGGCGGGCTACCTCGCCGGCACGCACGTCACCACCAAGTACGTCTTCGACCTGCACGAGAGCGACGTCTACTGGTGCACCGCCGAACGTCGGCTGGATCACCGGGCACAGCTACATCGTGTACGGCCCGCTCTCCAACGGTGCGACCTGCGTCATGTACGAGGGCGCGCCGAACTACCCCGACTGGGGTCGCTTCTGGCAGCTGGTCGACAAGCACAAGGTCACGATCCTGTACACCGCTCCCACAGCCATCCGCGCCTTCATCCGTCAGGGCACCGACTGGGTGAACAAGGCCAGCCTCGCAAGCCTGCGTCTGCTCGGTACCGTGGGCGAGCCGATCAATCCCGAAGCGTGGGTCTGGTACCACGAGAACATCGGCAAGAAGCGCTGCCCCATCGTCGACACATGGTGGCAGACGGAAACCGGCGCGATCATGCTGACCACATTGCCGGGCGTGCACGCCGCCAAGCCCGGGAGCACGGGCCTGCCCTTCTTCGGCGTCAAGCCCGCCATCGTGCAGAGCGACGGCAAGGAGCTCGGCCCCAACGAAGGCGGGCTGCTCGTCATCCAGAAGCCCTGGCCGAGCATGCTGCGCACCATCTGGGGCGACGACGAGCGCTACAAGAAGCAGTACTTCTCCGAGATCCAGGACGCGTACTTCACCGGCGATGGCGCACGCTGCGAGGAGGACGGCTACTTCCACGTGGTCGGCCGCATCGACGATGTGCTGAACGTCTCTGGCCACCGCATCGGCACCGCCGAGATCGAGAGCTCGCTGGTCGCCCACCCCGCCGTGGCCGAGGCCGCCGCCGTGGGCCGTCCGGACGACATCAAGGGGCAGGCGCTGGTCGTGTTCGTCACGCTCAAGCCAGGCAACAAGGGTGACGACGCGATGAAGAAGGCGCTCGCCGAACACGTCGGCGCGGACATCGGCAAGTTTGCCCGCCCCGACGAGGTGCGTTTCGCCGACAGCCTACCCAAGACACGCAGCGGCAAGATCATGCGCCGGCTGCTCAAGGACGTGGCCGCCGGCCGCGAGGCGCAGGGCGACATCTCCACGCTCGAGGACAAGAACGTGCTCGAGAAGCTGCAGGGCAGCGGCGAAGGCTGAGCCGCGCGCGTCTCAGCGCTTCATGCGCTCGACGAGCTTCTTCCCGCTCGCGGGGTCGTGACCGTACACGTCGACGTACGCGACTCTGAGGATGCCGGCCAGCTTCACGTAGATGTGCGAAAGCTGCGCGTGCCGGTCGCCCTGGATCTTCGCGTAGGCCTTCGCGGCACAGTGGCCGGCGCTGTCGCGACCGGTCGTGATCAGGATGGGACGATTCACCTGCTTGAGCTGGAGCAGATACCGAGCGCCGGATTTGCCCTTCTCCACGATGCGCTGGCTGGAAAAGCCGTAGGCGGCGTACTCGTAGAACTTGAGCGTGTGCGTGCGCACGGGCGGCGCGTGCTCGAACTCGCGCCAATAGGGAAACACCGCACTATCGTTGACCGGCAGGCAGTGTGCGTCGAGGCGCATGCCGTAGTCGACGCGGTTATGGTCGTCGCTCTTGTTGATGTAGAACACCGTCTGCACGTCGTAGGGCCCGAACGACGGGTGCAGCGATGGGTCGGCGTTGGCCGGGTTGGGCGTAGCGGCGTGGGCCACCGACGGGCTCGCTGGACGCGTGATCGGCGGCGGAACGTTGCCGCTGCAACCCCAGAGCAGCGACGCTCCGGCCAGTTCCAGCACTCTGCGCGCGAGACGTGCCCGGCTCATGGCGTGAGGCGCTCGACGAGCTTGGTTCCGGTCCGCATGTCGGTGCCGTGAACGTCCACATAGTCCGCGCTCGCCATCCCGGCCACCTTGACATAGATGTAGTCGAGTCGCGCGCTTTTCACACCCCGCACCGCTGTGTACGCCGTCGCCTCGCAGTAGCCGTCCTGGCCCCGCCTGCTGACGATCAGGATCGGGCGCGCCACCTGCTTCAGCACGATCAGGTATCGGCCACCGCTCTGGGCCTTTTCCAGCACACGCTGCTTCGAGAAGCCATAGGCGGCGTACTGGTAGAATCTGAGCGCGTGCGAACCCAGAGTCGGCGGATGTCGGGTCTCGCGCCAGTAGGGAAAAACAGCCTGCTTGCTGCTCGGCGCGCAGTGCTGGTCGAGACGAATCGCGTAGGCGATGGGATCACCGCCGTTGCTCTTCTCGATGTGGAACACCGTCTGCACATCGAACGGCCCGAACGGCGGGTGGAAGCGCGGATTGTCATTTTCGGGGTTCGGGCGCGCCGCGTGGGCGTCGGCCTTCGACGCGCTGTAGGCAACAGGCGGCGGGATGTTGTGGCTGCAACCGATCGTCAGCCCTGCCGCCAGTGCGAGCCCCGCAAGCTGCGGTTTCACTCCTCCAATCTTGCACACAGCCCGCGGGGGCGCCCGTACGTCGCCGAGGAGTGCGAAATCAGGGCTTCATCCGCTCGACGAGCTTCTTGCCGGTCGAAGTATCGGTGCCGTGGACATCGATGTAGTCGACGCTCATGGCGCCGGCGACCTTGGCGAAGATGTAGTCGAGCCGCGCGCTCTTGACGCCCTGGATCAAGGCATAGGACCTAGCCGAGCAGTGCCCGTCGGCGTCCTGCCCGGTCACGATCAGGATGGGACGATTCACCTGCTTGAGCTGGACCAGATACTGTCCGCCCATGCGGCCTCGCTTGAGCACGCGCTGCTCGGAGAAGCCGTAGGCCGCGTACTGGAACCACTTGATCGGATGCGACCGTACCGGCGGCGCGTGCTGCAGCTCGCGCCAGTACGGGAACACGGCGTTGTCACCGATCGGAACGCAGTGCTGATCGAGGCGCATGCCGTAGTCGACGCGGTCCTTGTCGTTGCTTTTGGCGATGTAGAACACCGTCTGCACGTCGAACGGCCCGAACGGCGGCCTCAGCTTCTTGTCGTCGTTCGCCTTGTTCGGCTTGGCCGTGTGGTCGTCGACCTTGGTCGAGGCGTAGGTGACGGGTGGCGGGATGCTGTGGCCGCAGCCCAGCGCGAGGCCAGCGGCGCCCAGCAGAATCCCCACACGCACGAGAAACTTCACGCGGCCCATTATGCACGTCCTACGCTCGAGGCGCCCGGGACACTCCCCAGGGGAGCGTCTCCGCCGGACGGCGGGCCTGCTACAGCCTGTCGAGCAGCTGGCAGAGGATGGCGAAGCCCTCGCGGAAGTGCTGCAGCTCCGCCTGCTCGTTGGGAGCGTGATAGTACGTGCTGCGACCGAAGCCGGTGATCTGCACGTCGAAGCCCTTGCGTTGCAGATCGCGTACCAGCGGCAGCGACCCCGTCATGCTGTAGGGCTCGAGCTTGTCCTGGCCGCGCACGGCGGCCATGGCCGCTTCGAGCGCGGCCAGGCCCGGCGAGTCGAGATCGCAGGCGATGCCCTCCATGAAGCGCCCCTTGCGGCGCAGCTCGACCTTGCCGCGACGACCGTCGACGGCGCGCACGCGCGGAAATCCGGGCGGTGGATCGTCGGCTTCGAAGCGCTTGTCGAGCTCGGCAATGAACTTCACGGCGCCCCCGATCGCGTCCTCCATCTCGTAGAACGGCGTGAGACGGATGTCGCCCTCGACCACGGCGTTGCCCGGGATCTTCGTGACCTTGTTGTTGGCGGCCTTGATGATCGTGCCCTTGAGCGTGGACGAGGAGAGAAACCCGTAGCGCTCCTCCTCGGCATGCGGCGGGAATGCGCCGCGGAACCACTCGCCCAGCGCCAGCGTGGTGGCCATCGCCAGCTCCAGCGCGTTGACGCAGTTGTGCGTGAGACCGGAGTGGCCGGTAACGCCCTCGACGTGCAGCTCCCACATGGCCATGCCGCCGGTGCCGACGGTGGGGCCGAAGTCGGCGCTATCCAGCCAGAAGATGGGGCCCGCCTTGAGATCGTCGAGGCGTCCCTGCGCGACAACGTAGTCGAGGCCGATTTCCGGAACCGGCGCTTCTTCCTCGTTGGCGATGAACACGACCTTGAGCGTGCGCTTCGGGCGCTCGCCGCGCTCGGCAAGCTGCGCGAGAAGATCGGTCAGCACGGCGACGTGACCCAGGCAGTCGGTAACGCCGCGACCGTAGAGCGTGCCGTCGTCGCCGACCCACAGCTCGAACGGGTCGCGCTCCCAGCCTTCCGCTTCCTGGTCGGCGGGGACGACGTTGAAGTGCGCACCCACGAAGCCGATGGTCCCCTCGCCGTTGCCGCGCACCGTCAGCACCAGGCTCGGGCGCGACTCGTAGCCGGACGCGGCGAGGCGCTCGACTTCGATGAAGCCACTGTCGATGTGCGGCTTCAGCGTCTCGAGCACGAGATCGGCAGGCAGCTCTTCGCGGGGCACCAGGCCGGCGTCCGGAGAGTTCTGCAGATGGGGCGTCATCGCGATCAGACGCCGCAGGAGTTCGAGGAAACGGGACTCGTCGAGGGAAAGATCTGCCACCAGTTTCGCTACGCTTTCGCACACCGCCGCCCGCGTCAACGACAATTGAGCGCCCGCGGCTGCCGGCCGCTCGTGGCGGGCCGGCCGAGATGACGAATACGTGGTCGTCGGCTACGCTCCGCGACGAGCCGACATGCGCGCGATCATCATCGGAGCAGGCCGGGGCAGCCGGCTGCAGCACCAGACCCGTGAAATCCCGAAGACCATGGTCGAGGTCATGGGGCGGCCCATGCTCGAGTGGGTGCTCGATGCTCTCGCGGCGGCCGGCATCCAGCAGAGGGACGTGGTGTTCATCAGCGGCTACGCCGAGGAGGTCGTGCGCGAGCGCTACCCGGAGTTTACTTTCGTCAGGAACGCCGACTGGCAGAACAACAACATCCTGCTGTCGCTTCTGTGCGCCCGTGAGTATCTCGGCGAGGGATTCGTCTCGACCTATTCGGACATCGTGTACGAGGGCGCGGTGGTCGAGAAGCTGGCCCAGAGCCCGCACGCCATCGCGCTAGGCTGTGACACCGCCTGGCGCCGTCGCTACACAAGCCGCTCCCAGCATCCCGAGACCGACGCGGAAAAGCTCCGCGCCGAAGGCAGCCGCGTGGTCGAGCTGAGCCGGCATATCGACAGCGAGGCGGCCGACGGCGAGTTCATCGGCGTGATGAAGCTGACGAGCTCCGGCGCGGGCGAGCTGCTGGAAGCGTTCGACGCGGCGGAGGCCAGCTACGCGGGCCGCGAGTTCCGCGAAGGGCGGAGCTTCGAGAAGGCATACCTGATCGACCTCTTGCAGCACATGCTGGAACGGGGCAGCGAGATGCACCGCGAGAACACGCAAGGCGGCTACATGGAGATCGACACGCTGGAAGATCTCGCCATGGCTGCTGAGTGGTGGAACAAGCGGCCGTGACCTCTGCGGTGTCGGCCGAAGCACTGCTCGACAAGCTCGCGGCCGCGCTGCCGGAAGGGCAGACGGCAACGCTGGCGTTCGACGGCGACGGCACGCTGTGGTGGGGAGACGTGGCCGAGGATGTGCTGCTGTTCACCACTGCCGAAGGGCTGATCCGCGACGAGGCCAGGCCGGCGCTGTGCCGGGCAGCCGAGGGCCAGGGGCTGTCCGGCGCGGGCAGCGCGTCGGAGCTGGCAGCGCGCATCTTCGGGGCCTACGTCGACGGCCGCTATCCGGAGCGGGAGGTGTGCGAGATGATGACCTGGTGCTACGCGGGCTATTCGCTCGCGGAGCTCGGACCCATCATCCGCGAAGCCTTCGAGCGGCGCGATCTGGAAGAGCGGCTGAACACGACTCTCGCGCCGGTGTTCGACTGGGCGCGCGGGCGCGGACTGCGCACTGTGATCGTGTCGGCCTCGCCACACTTCATCGTGGAACACGCGGCCGGCCGCTGGGACATCGGGGGGCAGGACATCGCGGCGAGCCGGGCGGCGCTCGAGGGCGAGCGGATCGCGCCGAGAATGGACGGCAGCGTCCCCTACGCCGAGCACAAACCCGTAGCCGCCCGCGCGCTCATCGGCGACGGCGAGTGGCTGGCGAGCTTTGGCGACAGCGCGTTCGATATCGAGATGTTGCACGCCGCGCGCGTGGGCGTCGCTGTGCGGCCGAAGCCGGAGTTGGTCGAGCACATGCACGCACATCCGGAGCTGCTGCTACTTGAATAGCGCGGCGGCAAATCCGGAAAAGTCCGCCCCCATTGAACCGCGCTGGACAGCCTTGTTCCTGCCCGCGGAGTCGGCTACCTCTATGCTCCCATGACTCGTTTTCGTGCGCTCCGCTCTCTGCTCCACGTGTCCCTGCTTTCAACCGCAACGCTGGCAGTAGCGTGCGGCGGAAGCGCGCCGCCACCGAAGGCGCCCGCCACCCCGCACGAGCAGGCCGAGCAGGAGCCGAAACAGCAGGCGCAAGTCAGCGCCGAGATCGGCGCGCTCGACGAGGACGCGGTCACCAAGACGTTCGCTTCCAGCCTGGGCGGGCTGCAGAAGTGCCTCGACCAGGGCGCCGGCAAGGTCCAGTACCTGGGCGGCTCGGTCAGTTTCTCGATCAAGGTGGATCGCGATGGGCACCTCAGCGACGCGCGACTCGACCAGTCGACGCTGGGCGATCGCGATACCGAAAAATGCATGCTCGACGTGCTGCGCTCGAAGCAGTGGCCAAAGCCCGTCGGCGGCATGCATGGCCTGGCGAGCAAGTCGTTCGAATTCGATCCGCCGAACGACGTGCGCCCGCCGACGGAGTGGTCCAGCGATCGCATCGAGAAGACGTTGAACGAGCTCGGCTCGAAGATCTCAAGCTGCAAGGAAGGCGCGAGCGGCTCGTTCGGTGCCACGCTCTACGTCGGCACGGACGGGCACGCGCTGTCGGTGGGTGTGACGCCGCCCGACGCCCAGGGCGAGTCCGCCGTGGACTGCCTGGTCGGCGTGCTGAAGGAAGCGAAGTACCCCTCACCCGGCAGCTGGCCTGCCAAGGTGAGCTTCACGCTCTGAAGCAGCGCTCTTTGAACGCTGCTTCGGAGCTGCCTGGTCCATATCCCGCCCACCCGACCCCACCGGAACCCTCCGCCGCGGGCTCAGCGCCCCCGGTCCCCCGACGCGCCTCGCGTCGCTCTGCGCGGCTCCGCTTTCGCTTCGCGGGTGTGCATCGCGAGGGGCGCTCCCGCGCTGGCTTCCGCCGCTCGGACCTCTATCGGCTACACTGCACATCATGGACCTGACGGGGAAGCGCGCGCTGGTAACTGGCGCGGGACAACGCGTGGGACGCGCCATCGCGCTGGCGCTCGGCGGGGCGGGCATGCGCGTCGCGGTGCACTACCACTCGAGCCGAGAGGGCGCGGAGCGGACGTGCGAGGAGATCCGCGCGGCGGGCGGCGACGCTCTCGCGCTGTCGGCAGACCTGTCGGGCCGCGCCCAGGCGCGGCGGCTGGTGGACGAAGCGGTCGAGCGCCTGGGCGGGCTCGAGCTTCTGGTACCGAGCGCCGCGAGCTTCGAGCGCGTGCCATTCGCCGAGCTGGACGATGCGGCGTGGGATCGCAGCCTGGAGATGGATGTGTCGTCGGCGTTCGCGCTGGCGCACCAGGCCAGCCCGGCGCTCCGCGCTGCACGCGGCGCTATCGTGTTCATCACCTGCTCCAGCACCACCACGCCATTTCTGAACCACCTGCCCTACGTCGTGGCCAAGGGCGCGCTCAAACAGCTGATGCGCACGCTATCGTTGGAGCTGGCGCCCGACGTGCGCGTCAACGCCGTCGCGCCCGGCACGGTACTGCCGCCGGACAGCATGACACCCGAAGCGGTCTCGAGGCTCGCCCAGCGCGCACCGCTCGGCCGCATCGGCAGCGCCGAGGATATCGCCGACGCCGTCGTCTACCTCGCGCGCGCCGACTTCGTCACGGGCCAGGAGCTGGTCGTGGACGGCGGCCGCAGCGTCGCCGGGTTCGAGAGGTTCGAATAGCTAGGCTGGTGCTGCCGGCCCCCGCGATGCCACGCGGTACAGCCCGTAGACGACGAGGCACAGAAGCAGGAGCCCAGGCAGGGGCGAGCCGTGTACGCCGAAGAAAGCGAGCACGTCGGAGCGGCCCGACAGCACGATGGGAATGGCCATCAGGATGCCGACCAGGGCTTCACCCGTGATCAGACCCGATGCGAGCAGCAGGCCGCGCTGCTCCAGATCTTTCTGCGCGTCGCCGGAAACGCTTCCCTTCTGTCGCGCAACGGCGCGCTTGACGAAGTGCGAGACGATGCCGCCGACGATGATCGGCGTCGACAGTTCTAGCGGCAGGTAGATGCCGACGGCCACGGCGAGCACGGGCGCGCGGAAGCTGGAGTCACGCTTCTCGAGGAAGAGGTCGAGAGCGATGATCGCGACGGCCAGCCCCATGCCGATAAAGACCATCGTCCAGGGCAGGCCTCCCTCGAACACGCCGCGCGCAACCGACGCCATCAACGTCGCTTGCGGCGCGGTGAGCGACTGGGGATGTGCGGCCGTGTGCGGACCGATGCCGTAGGCTGCGAGCAGCAGGTTCAGGATCGGCGCCATCACGAACGCCGACACGCCGGTGCCGATGATCAGCATCACCTGCTGCTTCCAGGGCGTCGCGCCGACCAGGTAACCCGTCTTCAGATCGTGCAGGTTGTCGCCGGCAATCGCGGAAGCACAGGCCACGACCGCGCCGATCAGGATCGCGGCGGCCGCGCCGGTGCTGCCGGTGGCGCCGAAAACGAACAGGAGCAGCAACGAGGCGAACAGGATCGTGGCGATCGTGACGCCCGAAACCGGGTTGTTGGACGAGCCGACGAGCCCCGTCATGTAGCCCGACACCGCCGAGAACAGGAACCCGCCGAGCACCATGATCACGGCCATGCCCAGGCTCATCCCGACGTGGCCGACCAGGAAGTGGTACAGGAAATACAGGGGCAGGATCGACACGACGATCACCACGAGCACCCACTGCATCGGCATGTCGCGGTCGGTGCGCTCGGTCGTGTCGGCGTGACCGTCCTTGAGCTTCTTGTAGGCATCCAGGCCGGAGCGGATGCCGGTCGTGACGCTGCTCCTCATGCGCACCAGGGCCCACAGACCGCCGACCACCATCGCGCCGACGCCGAGATAGCGCGTCTGGGCAGACCAGACGGACAGGGCGTGTTCGGTCGCGGTCTGCCCCGCCGGAACGCCGCCGTGCATCCAGGTCAGGATCGGGATGAAGACCCAGAAGTTGAGGATGCCGCCGGCGAAGACGAGCACGGCGATGTTGAGCCCGACGATGTAGCCCACCGCGACCAGCGCCGGCGACAGATCGGTACCGATGTAGAACAGCGTCCGCTTTCCGGCCAGGCCTGTCGCCCACTCGGCCGTTTCCTTCCACAGCCGGAGACCGGTCTGCCCGAACTTGAACAACGCCGAGACGATCGCAGCGCCGGCGACGAGCTTGACGCCCGCTCCGCCGCGCTCGCCGGTCTCGAGCACCTCCGCGCAGGCGATGCCCTCGGGAAACTGCAGCGGCTCCTCGACGATCAGCGCGCGGCGCAGCGGCACCGTGAACAGCACGCCGAGGATGCCGCCGAAGCCGGCGATCAGCGTGGTCTGCAGGAAATCGAAGCGGCGCCAGGTACCGAGCAGCACCAGCGCCGGCATGGTGAAGATCACGCCAGCCGCCAGCGACTCGCCCGCACTCGCGCAGGTCTGGACGATGTTGTTTTCCAGGATGTTCGACTTCTTGAACAACCTGAGCACGCCCATCGAGATGACGGCGGCGGGGATCGATGCCGACACCGTCATGCCGGCGAACAGCCCCAGATAGGCGTTGGCGCCCGCGAGCACGACCGCCAGCACGATCCCCAGGATCAGCGCCTTGAGCGTGATCTCGGGCAGCGACGTGGAGCTCGGAACGAACGGCTGGAAACCTGGTTTCCTCTGCGGATCGGACTGGGACACGGCGGCCGCACGGTACGTTGCGGGCCGGGGCGGCCGCAACCGTCCTGACCGACGGGGCGTCGGTTACGAGCCCTGGGCGATCCCGATCTCGATCTCGATCGTGGGCGTCCCGACTGACGATCCGGCGACCTTTCCGGCCGGCTTGGCCGTGCTTCCGTCCGCCGCCGCGATCTGCTGCGGCGCGTCGGACTTCGGCGCGTCCACGTCCAGTGTGACGCGCCCGGCATGCAGTCCCTGCCCGTTCAGCGCGTCGGAAAGTCGGCGCAGGCGCAGCGTTTCCTGTTCCTCGGACAGCGCGCTGTCCGGATGGAGCTCGCGGATCGTGACGCTGCTGCCCGCGTGCAGGGCCGTCACGCGCGCCACAGCCGACAGCAGCTGCTGGCCTTGGGGCAGGATGGTCTTTTCGGCGAGCACCTTGGCGGAGTCGATGCGCAGCACCGGTCGTCCGTCCACCATGGTGAGCTCGATCGCGCCGGTCGAGATGGGGTCGTGCAGGATCAGCGACAGGTCGCGAACGATCAGTGCGCGCTCCGATGCCTGCTTCTCGACCTCCTGCAGGCGCTTCTCGCGCGTCTCGGCCGCATCGAGCGCGTCGGCAAGCTTCTGTTTCTCGGCCGCGAACGAGCGCAGGTTGTCCCCGACGCGCGCCAGCTCGCCGCGGAGCTGCTCGACGAGCTGCGAAGCGTTGTCGCGCTGCTTGTTGGCGACGTTCTTGTCGAGCTGCGCCGCAGCGATCTGTTGCCCCTGCTGCTCGAGCTGGTGTTGCCGCTTGTCCAGCTGTGCCTGCAGCACCCGGACCTTCTGCTCGACGTGGTACAGCTTGGCAGCACCGCGGCGGTTGGCTTCCTGCTCGACCCTGAGCGCGGAACGCGCCTCGTCATAGCGCGTGGCCGGGACCATGCAGGCGGTGAGCCCACTGGCAACGAAGAGCAGAACTGCGGCGGTGACGATGCGGCGATGCATTGCTGGTTGTCTCCTCGATAGCTTCAGCACAGTCCGACGCCGCGGGCGCTGAGCAGGTCGAGATGCTCGGCAAGCGTCAGGCGGTCGACATCGGAGATGCGCACGAACTTCATGGCCTGGTGCGTTCCGTACGACCACACCGGGCGAGCCAGGGCGCGAAGGGCGATGTGGCGCTCCGGCAGCCGCATCTCGAGCGGAATGATGATGCGCTCGTGGCGCGGCAGCACGGGCAGGCCGCGATCGAGCACGATTCCACCCGACGATATCTCGATGCCGCGGCAGTGCGCGGCCAGACTTCCGTCCCTGGCAATAACTGCGAAATCGGTCCTTGCCCTGAGTCCAACCCGTCGATTCATGCTGACCTCCGATCTGCGAATGTGATCGTAGGTTGTGCGACCATCGCGGGGCCAAGTTCGCTCTCTGCATCGCTGGCATTTCCCTCAGGCATACATAAGTACTTGGTGAAGCACCGGACCGGACGACGCGCCAGACCGGGCGCGGAAAGTTGGCCGGCCCGCGTGGCGGGGGTACCCACCAGAGTGTGCCGCGCTGGCTCCACCAGCTCGCGGGGCCCGCATTCGTGGCGGCCTCGCTTTCATTGCTGCTGCCGGCCGTCGGGCGGGGGGCCAGCGACAAGGCTCCCGCCGTCGACCTGCACCAAATCCGGATGACCGACCAGGGCGCCACGGCGCCGCTCGTCGGCGGAGGCCGGGCGCGCCTCACGCTCGACCCGGAGCTGCAACACGCGGCCGAGCGGCTGCTGGCCAGGGCCGCGCCGCAAAGAGGCGGCGTCGTGGCGATTGAAGCGCGCAGCGGGAAGATCCTGGCGTGGGCGGAGTACGGCGCGCGCCATCCGGGCGACGTGCTGTTGAAGCTCGAAGCGCCGTCGGCCAGCGTGTTCAAGATCGTCACCAGCGTGGCGCTCATCGAGCGCACCCACGCCAGCACGGCCCAGCGCGTCTGCTACCGCGGCGGCTGGCACCGGATAGAGCGCGCGAACCTGGACAGGCCGCGGCGCGGACCGGGGGTGCGGTGCACGAGCTTCTATCGCGCCCTCGGTCACAGCATCAACGCGATCTTCGCCCAGCTTGCCACGCGCTACCTCGAACGCGACGACCTGGTCGCCACAGGCGAGCAGTTCGGTTTCAACCATCCCCTGCCCTTCGACGTTCCGGTCGAGCTCGGAACGCTGCACGTGCCCTACAACGACCTCGCATTCGCACGCACTTCGGCCGGCTTCATCCACACCCGGCTCTCAACGTTGGGGGCGGCGTATCTGTCGTACAGCGTTGCCGCGGGCGGGCGAATCGAGCGCACGCACATCGTGCAGAGTGCGGGCAGCTACCATGCACCAGCCCATCGCCAGTTCGTGCGCCGCGCGTTCCGCACGCGCACGGCGCGGCTGCTGACGCGCATGATGGAGGTGACCGTGCAGAGCGGCACGTCGATGCAGGCGTTCAGCAACGACGCGCACAGAAGCTACCTCCCCGGCATGCGCGTCGCCGGCAAGACCGGGACGCTGAAGCCCACGCGGCATTCGCCCACGACGAGCTGGTTTACCGGGTTCGCGCCGAGCCGCCGGCCGCGCATCGTCGTCGGCGTGCTACTCGAAAACGGTCGCGTGTGGCGCGAGAAGGCAAACGAGGTCGCGCGCGACGTGCTGCGCGTGTACTTCGCGCACCACGGTCACCATCCAGGCGTGACCGATCCGCTCGAGTAGCCCTCGAACGCGGGCCCGTGCGTCCGGGCCCGCTCGCGGCGTCGAGGTACGGCGGACCTAGCGCCGCCGGCGCCTCAGGCCGAACCCGAGGCAAAGCGCAGCCAGAACCAGCAGCGGCGGGCTCGCCGGTGAAGTGCCACCCGGCACGCGACAGCCGCAGCTGCTCTTCTTCTTCGCGCCCTTCTTCGCGCCCTTTGTCGTGCCTCCGCCGTCGCCCGATGCGCTGCCGGCGTCACTTGCGGCGGTCGTCGGCTTGCCCGGCAGCCCCAGCGACGGAACCGGCGTCATGACGACCTTGGCCGGGTCGATCTGCGTGCGGCTCTTGCGCGTCAGGTCGTCCGCAACCCAGATCTTGCGCCGGCCGCGATAGGTGCGCGGCGGCTTGCCCCAGCGCCAGCGGCGAACGGTCTGGCACTGCATCATGCCCTTCCACGGGTGGAAGTTGTTGTAGCGGATCTGCAGCTTGTTCACCTTCGCCGGCTTCACCTCGGTCGAGATGGTGCGCGCCTTGCCCTGGGGCACGCCGATACCGCCCTCGACAGCGTGATCGGCCGGCCCGATCTTCACGTCGCTGGTCAGGTTGGACTTGTCGTAGCGGTAGTGGATGCGCGAAAGCACGTACACGTTCCGCGCGATCAGTGCCTTGCGCCGAGCGAGCTCGATGCGGTCCTCCTTGAACTGCTTCTTTTCCGCAGGTCGGTCCTTGGGCTTCATCCCCTTGAGCTTCTCTTCTTCCGCCTTCTTTTCCTCGTCCGTGAGCTCGGGCGGCTTGGGATGCGCTTCATCCTTCGGCACCGTCTCCTCGAAGACATCGGCGCCAAGGGTCAACAGCTCGTTGATCGCGAGTGGCTCGTCCGGGCACGGCTGCCCACAGCCCTTGGTCGACCAGGCGTACTCGTCGAAGAACGCCTTGGGATGCTTCTTCTGCATCAGGTCGATCATGGCGTTGTAGAACTCGCCCATCCGCTCCTTGACCCGGGTTTCACCCTGCTTCAGGGCCACCTCGATGTTCGTGGGCGGGAAGATGTTCTCGTAGTTCTTGGCCTCGTAGCGATGGTCGGGGTCCATCACGTAGACGTACAGCTCCTGCTTCTTGCCGAGGTCGTAGAGTCCGAGCCGCGTTGCCAGGGTGTCGAAGGGCTTCTCGGTCCAGAAGCGAATCGGCGAGAGCACGGCGCGCCCTCCGCCGGCCAGCTCGATCTTCTTCGTGTCCACCTTGGCGACCAGCACCTGCATGCCCTGGGCGACGTACTGCTGGATGGCCTGTGCCGCGCCGGCGGGAGCCACATAGCCGTGGCTCTTGAGCCAGCCCCCAACGTCCTTGGCTTCGTCCCCGGAAAGCAACGTCGAACCGAACTCGCCCTCGTTGAACTCGGGCTTGACCGACATCAGCATCTCGGGCGCCACCTTCTCGGTGCCGGTGGGCATGCCGCCTCCGCCGAGGAAGGCCGTGCCTGCCTTCGCCTTCTTGTTCTGCTGCCACACCTGCAGGACCGGAGAGGTCTGGCAGGGGTCGGTTTCCCAGAACTCGTGAAAGCGCGGAGCGGTCAGCCTGGTGACGCGGTCGACGAACTCACGACGCAGCGTCTTGATGTGGTCGACGGTGACATCGGGCGGCACCGGCATCACGATCGCGAAATCGTCGAGCGGTCCGTCGTAATCCAGCGCCAGCGAAACGACCGTCCGGTCGCCCTTGTGCATGATCACGATGTGCGTCTCGTGGTTGACGCGTTTGGCCGCGGTCTTGCCAGCGAAGAAACCCGGGAAGGCCAGCGCCTGCCCGGCCACCAGCAGCAGCGCCAGCGACAGGAGTGCCGGGACCGCTACGAAGGGCTTGGGAAACGAGGGGGGAGTCGGGAGTCGGAACATCGCGCGGAAGGCTATCAGAACTTGCGCGGGACCCGGCGCGGTCTTTTATCGTGACTTCGCCGACGCGGGATCGCAAAACCAGCCCATGGAGCTCGAGTTTTCCGAAACCCAGCGGATGGTCCAGGCCACCGCTCGCGATTTCGCCACGCGCGTGGTCGCCCCCCGGGCCGCCGCGCTCGACCGGGACGACGCCTTCCCCCACGACACGCTCGGAGGCCTGGCCGAGCTCGGGCTTCTGGGCGTCAACATCCAGAGCCGCTACGGGGGCGCCGAGGCGGGAGTGGTCTCCTACTCGCTCGCGATGACGGAGATCGCCAAGGCCTGCGCCTCAACGTCCGTGGCCATGGCGGTCACGAACATGGTCGCCGAGGTGATCCAGGCGTTCGGTTCGGATGAGCAGAAGGACCACCATCTGCGGCGGCTCACCGGAGGCGAGCACGTGTCGGGTGCGTTCGCGCTCAGCGAGCCGGGTGCCGGCAGCGACGCGGGTTCGATGACGACCAGCGCCAGGCGCACCGACGACGGCTGGGTGCTCGAAGGACAGAAGCAGTGGATCACCAATGGCGCGTACGCCGGGGTGATGGTGGTGTGGGCCCGCACGGGCGACCCGGGCCCGAAGGGGATCTCCTGCTTCCTCGTGGGAAAGGACACGCCGGGCCTGGTCATAGGCAAGCCCGAGGACAAGATGGGGCTGCGCGGCTCCAACACCGTGCCCCTGACGTTCGATGACTGCCGGCTGCCGGACAGCGCGCTGCTCGGCGAGCCCGGAATGGGCTTCCGCATCGCGATGATGGCACTCGACGGGGGGCGCATCGGGATCGCCTCCCAGGCCATCGGCATCGCCAGCGCCGCCCTCGAGGCCGCAACCGTGTACGCCAAGGAGCGCCAGGCGTTCGGTCACCCCATTGCGGATTTCCAGGCCATCCAGTGGATGCTCGCCGACAGCGCCACCGAGCTCGACGCTGCGCGCCTGCTCGCACTGCGCGCCGCCGTGCTCAAGGAGAAGGGCGAACGCTTCTCGCGAGAAGCGTCGATGGCCAAGCTCTACGCCAGCGAAGCAGCGAACCGGATCTGCAACCGCGCCATGCAGGTGCACGGCGGCTATGGCTACACGCGCGAATTCCCCGTGGAGCGCTACTTGAGGGACGTCCGGATCACGACCATCTACGAAGGCACGAGCGAGATCCAGCGGATGGTGATCGCGCGACAGCTTCTGGGCTAGACGCGGCGTGGCGCTAGCACACGTCGATCTGGCGCTGGTCCGGCAGGCACTCGCGAACCGCAAGCCCGTGGTCGCGGAGTCGGTCGAGGGTCAGCGCTCCGCAGCGGTGGCAACCATATTGCGGTCACGCCCGGCCGGCGCCGAGGTGCTGCTCATCCGGCGGGCGTCGCGCGAGGGCGACCCGTGGTCGGGGCACATGGCCTTCCCTGGAGGCCGCGAGGACGACGCCGACCCGGACCTATTCCACACCGCCGTGCGCGAGACGCACGAGGAGGTCGGGCTCGATCTCGGGCGCCACGGCAGCTTGATCGGCCGCCTGGACGACATCCCGGCGATCGCCCGCGGGCACCGCATCGGCATGACGATCGCACCGTTCGTGTTCGAGCTGGCCGAGGACCGGCCGCTGGTTACCAACGAAGAGGTCGAGGAAGTGCTCTGGGCGCCGCTCACGCCGCTGGCGCTGGGCGAGCAGGCAACCACCGTCGAGTACGTGCTGGAAGGCCGCCGCCTCGAGCTTCCGGCCTTCGACGTGCAGGGACGCATCGTCTGGGGGCTGACCTACCGCATGCTCGAGTCGCTGTTCGAGACGCTCGGGTAGCCACCTGCTCAGGGGCTGGTGTCGTTCACCTGCTTGTCGCAGGCGCCGGTCGACTGGGAAAAGTCGCAGGGGCCTCCGCCCTTCGCGGTGATCGCCAGCGTGTAGGCCTTGCAGCTACCGGTGGCGGCGGCTGCCCGGTGGACACGGATCAGGTAGCTCTTGGTGTGCGGGCCGCAGTGGATGGGCGCGGTGGGGCCACACGTCTTCTCGCCGATGGTCTTGCCGCTGGCATCCTTGCCGGTACCGTCCACGCACCAGTCGTACGTTTGCAGGTTGGAGTGGGCGGCATCCGGGGCCGCGCACTTGCTGCCGCGGATCACGTCGAACACGAACTCGGTGTTGCCGGACGGAGCCGTGAACTTGATCTGGATGTGGTAGCTGTTCGTCGTTCCCTCGTCGGAATCGACGGTGTCGACCTTGTACCAGTCCTCGTCGCTGTCGGAGCTCAGGCGCCCGGTGATCGTGAGCGCCGTGGTGTCGGCGTCGGTCACCGAGCCGGCGGACGAAGCGGTGGCGCAGGTGTTGTTGGGCTCCGTGCTGTCGTCCTTGCAGATGCAGCCGGCGGACGGCGGCAATGTGCTCGGGTACGCCGTCCAGCCCTTGTCGCAGACCGGCATGCACTGGCCCTTGGACTTGTCGCACGTCCAGCTCGCGTTGGGCGGCGGGCTCGAGGGACAGAGCTGCGAGATAGGAGGCTGGCTTCCGTTGGCGTTGCCATCGACGACGCCGTCGCAGTTGTCGTCCGCGCCGTCGCACACCTCGGCCTTGGGCGCGCTGGCCGTGCAGCCTTGCCACTGACCGCTGGCACCGTCGCAGGTTTCCTTGCCCTGGCAGGTCTTTCCGCCGGAGGTCTGCTCGCAGGTCCGCTGGACGCCGTCCCGCTGGCTGTCGCACTTGCAGGAGTCGCCGTTCTCGGGCACGCAGATGCGAGGCGGTTGCGTCGGCGGGCCGGCTTCGCCCACGCCGCCGTCCTGGCCGCCCGAGACGCCGCCGTCGGGCGTGCCGCCGGCGGGACCGTAGCTGTCGGGCGAGACGCACGTGAAGCCGCTGGGGCATACGCCGTCGAAGGAACAGTCACGGGCGCAGAAGAGATTGAACTTGGGTGACGTTGCGCAGCGGTCCCCCACATTCGGACAGTCAGCGTCCTTCTTGCACTGCGCGCACTCGTTGTTCGTGTCCGGGATGCAGACGTAGCCCGCATCGGGCTGGAACGCGCAGTAGCCCTCGGCGCACGGCTGCCCGGTCTGGCAGGACGTTGTGCACACGAAGTTCGGGACGGTCTGGCCAACGTCCGTGCATTGGCCGCTCTGGCAGTCGGAGTCGTGCTTGCACGACGACCCGAACCCGAGTTTCGGGAATCCACCTTCGGCAGTCGCGCCGCCTGCCCCTGTCTCTGCGCCACCGCCATCGGCAGCGCCGCTGCCGGCGCTGCCGCTGTTCAGCCCGGCATCTTTGGCGCACGAAGCCACCGAGCCGACAAGAACAAGACCCGCAACGAAAGCAAGCAGTTGGCGCGGGTTCATCAAGCCCATTAGGCCCTCCACAGCTCCACGCTAGGATATGGGGCTGGCGGCGATGCGTCAAACCTAGAAGCAAATCCTCCGCTTCCGGCCGCGACGCAGCGCGGCGAGATTGCCTCCGATGACGTGACAACCGCCGCCTGGCGCGATAGGAGCCGGGGCGTGACGCACCCCGCGATGTCGCCCGAGCCGGGCCCAGGCCGCACCTGCCGCGTCTGCGGCACGGAGCTGGAGGAGGGCTCGCTCCGTTGCGGGCACTGCGGGGCCACCTACGGGGAACGGAACCGCTGCGCTCACTGCGGCGCCGTGGCCGACGTTCGAGCCGCACCCGGCCTTGCGCTATCGCTGCCGGGTCTGCGGTGGCCCCCGCGTGCCTCTGGCCGACACTTCGCTGGAACCCAGCGGCGTCGAGTGGCCGATGCTCGAGCAGGCGCAGCGCGCGAGGGTCCGCGTCGCCGCATGGCGGGTGGCCGCGGGCGTTGTCGGGGGGTTCGGCGCGCTATCCCTGATGGTCACGCTGCTGACGCTGGCGTTCTTCTCCCCCGGCGTGTTGGGCACGGCCCTGTTGCTGATGACGGTATCGATACCTCTGCTGCTCGCAGCGATCGCCTGGAATCGGGCCCAACGCTACGTTCGCGAGCGGGACGACGCGATCGACCAGGCGTGGCTCGCTGCAGCCGGCGACGTGATGCAGCGGACGGAACACGAGCTGGACGCCCGGGGTCTGGCGAAGACACTGCGCATCGACGAGGCGCAGGCCGAGCAACTGTTGGCCCGCCTCGACGTCGAGAACGTGGTCCGGGCCCGCGTGAGCGCCGACGGGGAGCTTCTCTACTCGCCGCGCGCGGGGCACAAGCTACGGGTGCCCGAACAGACCGCGGAACCCGAGGCGGCCTCCGAAGATGAGTCCCCCGCGCAGGAACCGAAGGCGCTCGCGCGCAAGACGAACGACGAGAGTTCCTGAGCCCAGCGAAAACGCCAGGGATTCGCAGCGGCTCCCGACGCGCCGCGGGCACGCCGCGAAGCCCATTTCACGCCGCGTAGATCGCTACGCACGACAACGGGACTTGCCGCAATGTGCCCGAGGGGTCAAAAGCGCCTACAGTTCAGGGCCGCGACCCCGCGGAGGCTTCCGGCACCGGGACCGCTGTGCTGCATGCGAGCACAGGCTGTCCTACATTGTGTTCGTCCGACAGATGGCCATCAATCATCGCGAGCTGTATCTGGAGCGCGAAGCGCCGCGCGAGGGGGCCGGTGGCTTTCTCCGCCGCATGGTGCGCGACTTCGCGGTCCACGACTGGCTGGTGCTGACCTATCTGGTGGTGCTGAACGTCGCGGTGCTGGAGGCGCCAGCCGGCGCGATCAGGGCACAGTCGCTGCACCGGGTCGCCGGACTGCTTGCGTTCCTGGTGATCACGCTGGTGCTGGTCCGCGGCCAGGTGATGAAGCACGACTTCGCCGCGCCGCTTCTCTACCGGCTCGCGATCTACGGCACGGTCCAGATCAGCTACTTCTTCCTAGGGGAGATCCTGCCGCTCGTGAACTCGAGCTCCCTCGACATCGGGCTGTATCATCTGGATCTGCATCTGTTCGGCGTCGAACCGGCGCTCGCACTGGATCACTGGATCACTCCGGTGACCACCGAGTGGTTCGCGTTCTTCTATTTCGGCTATTTCTTCCTGCTGGCGCTGCACGTCATCCCGATCCTGATGTTCGGCAAGCGCGAGCGCGTGCTGGGCGACTTCGCGCTCGGGATGCTGATCGTCTTCTGCCTCGGACACTTGATCTACATGATCGTGCCGGGCTTCGGTCCGCACCAGGCGATGGCCGATCAATTCCAGCACGAGTTCCCGCACGGGATGTGGCTCGACACAGTGATGCGCACGGTGGCAGAAGGCGGCGCGCAGAAAGACATCTTCCCATCGCTGCACACCGCAGCACCGACCTTCATCGCGATGTTCTCGTTCCGCCACCGCGACAAGGTGCCGTTCCGCTACACCTGGCCGATCGTCGCATTTTTCGCGCTGAACATCATCGGCGCCACCATGTTCCTGCGCTGGCACTACCTCATCGACGTGGTAGCCGGGCTGGCATTGTCGACGACCGCGCTGTTCGTGAGTGGCTGGGTGACCAGCTGGGAGCTCAAGCGCCGCAGCACGCTCGGCCTCGGGGACAACTGGCCGCGCTTCTTCCGCAGCAAGCCGAGCGACGAGGACGCGAAGGTCCCACGCGAAGTGGCGACGAACGTCTGACGCGGTCTACTTCTCGAACACCTGCGCGGCCGCGACGCCCTGGCCGGCGGATACGCGCACCACGACCTTGACGGGCGCGGCAAACGGCGCCGCCCACTTGAAGCAGTTCGGCTTGTCGCCAAGCACCGCGTTCGGTCCGTGGGTCTGGTCGCTCGCGATGACGGGCGAGGTCAGCCCCGGCACGGGCACAGTGGCCACCAGCTGGATGTCGAGCTCCTGCACAGGCGGTAGTCCGACACCGACCACCGTGTAGCAGCGCCCGGGCTGCATCTGGATCTGCGCCTCGAGCTGTTGTCCCTGGGTGAACTGCCCCCCGATGGCGGGACCAAGCGGCTTGGCGCCGGGCGGCGCGTGCTGGGCCGCAAGTGGCGCGAGCAGCTGGGTCGCCGCCGCCGCGGACGTTGCATCGAGCGGCGTCGCCGAAGGTCCGCTCGGCGGCGGAACGGGGGGCGGAGCCGTGGTGGAGGCAGTTGGCGGCGGTCCCGTAGTCGTCGCCGTCGGCGGCGGCGCGCCCTGCGTGACGCAATAGCGGCCGTCGAACACCTGGCCCGGCGGACACTGGACGGCCTGTGGACCACCGGTGTTGGCCGCCTTCGTGTTGCTGCCGCCACAGCCGCCGAGGAGCAGCGCCGACAGCGGAACGAGCAGCAAGGAACCGATCGGAAAACGAGTGGAGGCCTGGATCGAACGGGACATCGCGGGTCCTTTCCGACGAGGCGGCGTCGCGCCCCGTCGTACAGGAAAACGCGACCGGCTGCGCCAGGCTTACAGGCCGACTACTGCGCGGCCACGCCGCCGGCGCAGAAGCCCTCGTAGTCGATGTACTCCTTGATGGTCGGACTCTCGCCGCACGCCGGGCAGTGCTTGTCCTTGCGCAGCTTCAGCGTGCGGAACGTCATGCGCAGCGAGTCGTAGGTGAGCAAGCGTCCGACCAGCGGATCGCCCGTCCCGAGGATCAGCTTGATCGCCTCGGTTGCCTGCAGCACGCCGATCACGCCGGGAAGGATGCCGAGCACGCCGGCCTCGGCGCAGGACGGCGCCAGGTGCGGCGGCGGCGGCTCCGGATACAGGCAGCGGTAGCAGGGCCCGTCGTAGGGCGAAAACGGTGCGAAGCTCGTCACCTGTCCCTCGAAACGGAAGATCGACCCGTGAACGACCGGGATCCTATGGAACAGCGACGCATCGTTGACGAGATAGCGGGTCGGGAAGTTGTCGCAGCCGTCCACGATCACGTCCCAGCCCTGACCGAAGATGCGGTCGACGTTGTCGCTGAGCAGCCGCTCCTGGAACTTCACCACCTTCACGTCGGGGTTGAGATCGCGGATGGCCGTCTCGGCGCTGTCCACCTTCGGCATGCCCACGCGTGAGGTCGCGTGGATGATCTGACGCTGCAGGTTCGAGGCGTCGACAACGTCCGCGTCGACCAGCCCGAGCGTGCCGACGCCCGCCGCGGCCAGGTACAGCGCCGACGGCGCGCCCAGTCCGCCGGCGCCGAGCAACAGCACGCGGCTGTTCAGAAGCTTCGCCTGCCCCTTCTCGCCGACCTCGGGCAGCATGATGTGCCGCGAATAGCGATCGAGCTGCGCGTCGGTGAAGCGCGGCGGCTCCTCCATCGGGTAGCGCATGTCCTTCCAGCGCACGAAACCCGGATTGGCGCTGACGACGTTCGTGTAGCCGAGCTCCTCTAGCGTCTTGGCCGCGAATGCGCTGCGCACACCGCCCGCGCAATACAGGACGATCTCGGCGCTCTTGTCCGGCAGCTTCTGCTCGGCCTGCATCTCCAGGAAGCCGCGCGGGATGTGGATCGCCCCGGGGATGTACCCGGCGCGAAACTCGTCCTTTTCCCGCACGTCGACCAGGACGGGCTTGTCGTCGCTCTCCAGGCGGGCCTTCAGCTCCTCAAGGGAAACGAGTTGGACGCTGCTCTTGACGTCCGCAAACAGGTCGCTGTAGGTCTTCGCCATCTCGGGCTCCAGCTAATGTCGCGTATTCCCATGCGACAATGTAGACGAGTTATTGGGCTTCGGCTGACCCGCGTCAAGGCAGCGTAGCAGTCCCTCCGCCCGGCGCCGTCTCCCGCACCCGATCCAGCAGGGCGGCCGCGTCGGCCGGCCGATGGGGCCTGGCGGCGGTGGCCAGGCCGGCGATCTGCCGCCACGGCGCCAGATCCGCGGCAGCCGGTGGCCGTTCCGAGCGCTCGAGCGCGTCGAGCGCGTCGTCCAGAATGCGCCCGAGAGCGTACACGTCGTCGTCCGCAGCGAGTGGCTCCGAAGCCAGTCGCTCGGGCGACAGGTAGCCGAGGCTGCCGCCGGAAACGCGCTGCCCCGGAGCATGGGCCAGGCCGAAGTCCGACAGCACCGGCTCCTCGCGAGAGCGGAACAGCACATTGGCCGGCTTCAGATCCGCGTGCACGACGCCGTGCTCGTGGACTCGTGCCACGGCTGCCAGTAGCGGCACGAACCAGCGCTCCGGCGGCCACAGCACCCCGCTGTCGGCGCGGGAAAGCCAGCGCTTGAATGCGCCGCCTGCGAGCCATTCCATCACGATCCAGCCGCGCGCAGGATCGACGTTGAAGATCCGTACAACCCCGACGCCGGCCAACTCGACGGCCCTCTGCGCCTCCCGCTCGAGCTTGTCACGCTCGTCGCGGGCGCGATGGTAGACCTTCAGCGCGACGCGGCGGCCGAGCACGTCGTCGAGCGCTTCGTACACGGCACCAGCTCCTCCCCTCCCCGCCTCGCCGACGATGCGCAGCGTCGTGACCGGTAGCTCCGCCTCGAGCAGCGTAGGCTGATCGAGCGCGGGCAGCGCCTGGACCGGCGCGCCCAGGGTCCGACGGTAGCGCTCGTGGCGCTCGCGGGCACCGGGCCACTCGATGTCCCGCGCCAGCACCCGCTCGACAAGCGTGAGCGCACGCGCGAGCTCGCCGCGATCGGCGTACAGGTCGGCTGCGAGCAGCAGCGCCGGACTGCTGTGCGCGGCGCCCAGAAGCTCGAGCGCGTTCGCCGCGTCGCCGCGCTGGACCAGCACGTCGGCCGCCGCAACGAGCAGGGCGTCGGGAGCCCGTTGCTCGGCACGCGCCGCCATCACGGCATCGAGCGCCGACCTCTCGCGGCTTGTGCCGCGCGCCGCCGAGAAGGCATGCAGCGCCGCATCCAGTGCGGACAACGAGTCCCGCTGCACGCGCCGGATCGCGGCAAGCGGGTCTTCGGCGGCAGGCTCTGGACTGTCCGGCGTGACCTCGGAGGCGGCGGCAGGAACCGGCTCCGTCTCCCCACGCACGCGCGCCAGTAGCTGCCGCCAGATGCTCACGACAGAACCTCGAAGCACACCGCACCGCCGGGCTTCCGGGAGAATGCGTCACCCGAAAGCAGCTGCACACGGGTATCCAGCCTGAGCTCTCCGCGCCAGGGCGGCTGCTCGCTCGGCGCCACCAGCTCCAGCCAAGCGTCGTCGGCCGCGGGCTCGATGCGCCACGTTCCCACGAGCAGCGACCCGAGCGGCGCGTACACGGTCTGCCCGCCCACAACGACCCGCACACCGTCCCGCCACGGCTCGATGCGTACGTGCACGTCGCCCCCTAGCTGGAGCTCGATTCCCTCGCCGACCGCCACGGGAACATCGAGCCTCGCTCCAGCAAGCAGGGTTCCGTTGCTGGAGCCCAGGTCCAGCACTTCGGGGCCGGCCTCCGCCCGGCGCACCTCCAGGTGCCTGCGGCTGACGGCCGGCGCCTCGACCACCAGTGTCGCTTCCGCCCTGCCCAGCGTGATGCTGTCACCGAACGCGACCGCGAGCGCTTCGCCGTCGATCGCCACGCGAGCGCGGCGACCCGTACAGCGCTTGAGCTCGATGTCGCGAGCGAGCGCGACACTGGCTCCGTCCGCCGACAGCTCGGACGAACGGGCCAGCGCGAGCGCCTGTCGGCGGCACCCCGAAAGCTCCAGGTCGCGCATGCGCTGGCCGAGCACTTCATGCCTGCGGTGGCTGCGCTGCTCGCTCTGTTGTGCGTCGAGCACCTGCTCCAGCTCGTCGACCTCGCCCGCCGCCACGAGCGCGCGGGTCTGCGCGTCCGCCGCGCCGGCCCGGGCGTACACACCCGCGGCATCCCGTGGCCGGCCTAGCCGCTCCAACTCCTCGCCCAGCGCCATCAGCTCGCTGCCGCCGAGCGCGAGCGCCCCGGAATCGAGCAGATCCAACTTCAGCAGCGCGCGCCGCCTGGCGATGCTGGATCGCTCCTCGTCTTCGGCGAGCTCGAGCGCCTGCGACAGCAGCTGGAGCCGCGCGGCTGGTTCGAGTGCCTGCTCGGCGCGCAGCATGTACAGCCTGAGCGCATCGTTCCGCTCACCCGCTTCGAGATAGAGCGCCGAGGCCTCGGCGAGCCGGCCCAGGGCTTCCTGGCGCCGCGCGCGGACAAGCCGGCCCCGCTCCATGCGGCGACGGAGCAGTCCTATCGCGCGGGAGACCAGGCTCATCGCGAGACCATCTTGACGAAAACCGTGGCGCTACGCCACGCTCATCGGTCCGCTCGGGAGGTTCCGGCCGCCAGCCCCTCTTTTGAGCCCATGGTCTGGCTGGTATGCTGCGCGGCAGTCTCCGCCATCAGGAACAATCACGCATGAGCAATTCCAATCGTCTCGGCGAGCTGCTGGTCCGCGAGAAGCTGATCAGCCTGCAGCAGCTGCGTCGCGCCCAGGAAGAGCAGAAGCGCTCGGGGCAGAACCTCGGCTACACGCTCGCCAAGCTGGGCTACATCTCCGACGGCGAGATCACGAACTTCCTGAGCTCGCAGTACCGGCTGCCGGCCATCGATCTCGACGAGTACGAGATCGAATCCGACGTGATCAAGCTGGTCGGGCGGGACGTGTGCGAAAAGCACAAGATCATCCCCGTCTCGCGCTCCGGGTCCTCGCTCATCGTGGCGATGAGCGATCCGACGAACCTCCACGCCATCGACGACATCAAGTTCCTCACCGGCTACAACGTCGAACCTGTCGTCGCGGGCGAGACGGCAATCCTGGCCGCGATCGAGCGCTACTATAACGTCGGTCCCTCCTACGAGGAGGTGATGGCGGACTTCGACCTCGGCGACGAGGACATCGATTTCTCCGCCGACGAAGAGGACGTCAATGTCCTCGAGCTGGAACGCCAGAGCGAGGACGCCCCCGTCGTCCGGCTGGTCAACGTGCTGCTGCTCAACGCCATCCGCAAGGGCGCCAGCGACGTCCACGTCGAGCCGTACGAGAAGAGGCTGCGCGTCCGCTACCGCATCGACGGCGTGCTGCACGAGGAAATGACCCCGCCGCTCAAGCTGAAGGCTGCCATCGTCAGCCGCCTGAAGATCATGAGCCAGCTCGACATCGCCGAGCGGCGCTTGCCGCAGGACGGCCGCATCAAGCTCAAGCTGGGCAAGGGACGCGAGATGGACTTCCGCGTCTCGGTCATGCCGACGATGTGGGGCGAGAAGGTCGTGCTGCGTCTGCTCGACAAGGGCAACCTGCAGCTCGACATGACGAAGCTGGGCTTCGACGAAGCCCCGCTCGAAGACTTCAAGTGGGCGATCGAACAGCCCTGGGGCATGGTGCTCGTGACGGGGCCGACGGGCTCCGGCAAGACCACCACGCTGTACTCCGCGCTCAGCGAGCTGAACAAGCCGGACGTGAACATCAGCACGGCCGAGGATCCCGTCGAGTACAACCTGCACGGCATCAACCAGGTGCAGATGCACGACGAGATCGGGCTGAACTTCGCGATGGCCCTACGCTCGTTCCTGCGCCAGGACCCGGACATCATCATGGTCGGCGAGATCCGCGATTTCGAGACCGCGGAGATCAGCGTCAAGGCCGCGCTCACGGGCCACATGGTGCTCTCGACGCTGCACACCAACGACGCACCGGCCACCATTTCACGCATGCTCAACATGGGCGTGGAGCCATTCCTCATCACCGCCAGCGTCAATCTCGTTCTGGCCCAGCGTCTCGCGCGGCGCGTGTGCGTCGACTGCAAGCGCGAGGTGGAGCTCGATCAGCAGGCCATGCTCGACATGGGCGTCAGCGAGGAACAGCTGCAGACGGCCCGCGTCGTCAAGGGCGCGGGCTGCAACACGTGCAACAACACCGGCTACAAGGGCCGCGTGGCGCTGTACGAGGTGATGAAGTTCACCGACAGCCTCAAGGAGATGGTGCTGCAGGGTGCCTCCACCGCGGAGCTGAAGGTCGCCGCCATCCGCGAGGGCATGAAGACCCTCCGGGCAAGCGGCATCGGCAAGATCCTCGACGGCGTCACGACCCCCGAGGAAGTCCTGCGCGTCACGATGTCCGACTAGCCCCCAGGCCCCCGCCACACAAAGGCCAGGGGCGGCCATGAGCCACATGTTGTAAGCTGGCGGGCTGATGACATACGCCGAACAGGAAGGCCTGAAGGTCAACCTCCACCAGCTGCTGCGCGCCATGATCGACAAGGGCGCGAGCGACATGCACATCACGACCGGCTCGCCGCCGCTGCTCCGCATCGACGGCGCCATCGTGCCGCTCAAGCTGCCGCCGCTCTCGCCGGTGGAGACCAAGCAGCTCTGCTACTCGGTGCTGACCGAGGAGCAGAAGATCGCCTTCGAAAAGAACAAGGAGCTCGACCTGTCCTTCGGCGTGAAGAACCTGTCGCGTTTCCGCGCCAACATCTTCCTGCAGCGCGGCGCCGTCTCCGGCGCGTTCCGCTCCATCCCGTTCAAGATCCTGTCCTTCGAGGAGCTCGGGCTGCCGCCTGTCGTGCTCGACCTCGCCAGCAAGCCGCGCGGGCTGATCCTGGTGACCGGCCCCACCGGCTCCGGCAAGAGCACCACGCTGGCGTCGATCATCGACAAGATCAACAGCGAGACGCGCCAGCACATCATGACCGTCGAGGATCCGATCGAGTACCTTCACCCGCACAAGCGCTCGATCGTCAACCAACGCGAGGTCGGCGCCGACACCGGCAGCTTCAAGGATGCACTCAAGTACGTCCTGCGTCAGGACCCGGATGTCGTGCTGGTCGGCGAGATGCGTGACCTCGAGACGATCGAGGCGGCGCTGACGATCGCGGAGACGGGCCACCTGGTCTTCGCGACGTTGCACACCAACTCCGCCATCCAGAGCATCAACCGCATCATCGACGTGTTCCCGCCGCACCAGCAGCCCCAGGTGCGCGCGCAGCTGTCGTTCGTGCTCGAAGGCGTCTTGAGCCAGCTCTTGTTGCCGCGCGCGGGCAACCCCGGCCGCGTGCTGGCGCTCGAGGTGCTGGTGCCCAACGCCGCCATCCGCAACCTGATCCGTGAGGACAAGATCCACCAGGTCTACTCGCAGATGCAGGTCGGTCAGACCAAGCACGGCATGCAGACGCTCAACCAGGCGCTGTTCGCGCTGCACTCGCGGCGGCTGATCACGCTGGACGAGGCCATGGGTCGCTCGAACGATCCGGACGAGCTGACCGGCATGATCGAGCGCGGCCCGGTGCAGGTCCAGGGCCGCTAGCGTCCTCTGCCGGGGGCCTGGGAGCGCTCCCGGCAACCCGTTGGAAATGATTCAGAAATGGGCGCTGGCGCGATCTGCACGACGCACTGCGCAAGAAACTGGTACGAAATGCGCCGGCAACCCGCGAGTGGCTATCCCGCGGGTGTGGGGCGGCTCGGCCCGACCCACCGCGGCGCTTCGATTGCGCCCCCGCCCACGCTGTACCCGTGTAAAGGAACAATCATGAAGCGTTCAATCCATGCGGTCTTCGGCGCGCTAGTTGGGCTCGGAGCCCTGTCTGCCACGGCCGGAGCGAACGCACAGCCCGCAGCGCCGGAACCGCCGCCTCCGCCCGCGCCCTGGTACAAGGCAATCCACTTCGGCGCGTTCGCCGACGGATACGCCAGCCTGAACTACAACTTTCCCAAGCCGCAGACGGGACAGAACGCGCTGCGCGCGTACGACACGACGAACGGCTTCGCGCTGTCCTGGGTGGGGCTCGACGCCAGCTACGAGCCGGCGCCGGTCGGCGGCACGCTGAACCTGCGCCTGGGCCCGACGGCGCAGACGTACGCGGGCGACGACGCCAAGTACGACCTGCAGTACGTCAAGCAGGCCTACGCGTCGTGGAAGCCGGTCGACATGCTGCAGCTCGACTTCGGAAAGTTCGACACCATCTACGGAGCCGAAGTCGCCGACAGCCAGGACAACATGAACTACACGCGCGGCGTGCTGTACTGGCTCGGCCAGCCGCTGTTCCACACCGGGCTGCGCGCGAAGCTCGACATCGCGCCGGCGCTGTCCTTCACCGCGCTGGTCGTCAACGGCTGGAACAACACGATCGACAACAACACGGGCAAGAGCTACGGCCTCCAGGCGCACGTCGCGCCGACCGACAACTTCGGCATCTCGCTCGGCTGGATTGGCGGGCCCGAGCAGAACGACACGGTCAGCGTCGATTGTCCCCAGGACACGACCTACGACCCGGCAGCCCACGGCTGCGCGCCCAAGGCGAACACGCCGGCCGGGCCCCACACGGTCGATCGCGGCGGCGCCAACGACTTCAAGGCCTGGAAGCACCTGGTAGATCTCGTCGCCAACTACGATGCGACCGAGAACCTCTCGTTCGTCTTCAACGCCGACTTCGGCACCGAGGGCGTGCGCAGCTTCGACGCGACCACGCAGAAGACCAACATCGACCGGAAGCGCTGGTACGGCGCCATGCTCGGCGCGCGCTACCAGCTCACCCCGGTGTGGGCCGTGGCCGGACGCGGCGAGTACTACAAGGACCCGCAGGGCTACACCACGGGCACCGGCTACGACATCTCGCTCGCTACCGGCACGCTCACGATCGAAGCCAAGCCGACCGACAACCTGATCCTCAGGCTGGAAAACCGCGGCGACTTCGCCTTCAAGCCCGGCTCGGGCCACAGCGCGGCCATCTTCCCGAGGAAGGTCCGCGACTTCAGGAAGAACCAGTTCACGACAACGCTCGGCGTCGTCGTGACGACGAACTGAGCGCTCGCGCCCTCCTCAGCGCAGCAGGCGCGTGAGCATCGCGTTGAGGAGGCCAGCGAGCTCCAGCACGCGAGGCAATGCCTCCCGCTGGGCGTCGCCCGATGCGACCGCAATCTCCACAGCCGCCACCGCCTCGACAAGCTCGCCGCGCGCAACTGCGAACGCGAGTCCCTTGTCCGCCCGCGTGACCCGTCCTGCACCCTCCGCGCAGTTCAGGCACACACTCTTCGCCGCGCGCAACGCCTCCTCCCGCAACTTGCGGTCCCGCACCTGCGCCGCCCGCACCGCCGCGAGCACCTCGAGCGCAACGCCATAGGCCCGCAACCGGTGATGCGGCAAGAGTGATGAACTGCTGGTTTCCATCGTCATGTTGCTTCCTCCTTCACCCAAGAAGGAGGAAGCAACATGACGATGGCCCGTTGCCCGTATGGCCCGTAGCCCGTAGCCGTTGCCCGTTGCCCGTTGCCCGTTGCCCGTAGACGCCCGCGGGCTGCCGCGACGGATAGCGCGCGCCTGCTCTGGTACCTGCCTGGGTGCGCCCCCGGGGAAGGACGAACCTAGAGGTCTTTCTTCGCCTGAAGCAGTTCGGGGTTCGTCTTGTACTGCTTGAGCAGCAGCTTGACGTACTTCTTCGCGCGCTTGTCGCCCACCGCCGCCATGGCACGAGCTGCCAGCGTGCGCAGCAGGAGCGGCGCGGCGTCCGACGGCAGGTCCAGCTGCGCGGCCTTCACCTTGGCCAGCTTCTTGTGCTGCTTCGCGTCCGCCAGCACCTGCAGATAGCCCGTCATCGGTCCGAGCACGCTGGGATACTTCGCGATCAGCGTGCGGGCGCCCGCAGTGTAGTGACCGTCCAGCAGATCGTAGACCCGCTCGATCAGATCGCGCGCCGTCACGTTGCCTTGCTCCAGCGCGTTGCTCGACGCCTTCACCGCGTCTTCGGCCTTGCCCTGGTAGCGGAGCAGGCGCGCCAGCCGGAGCGCGAACACCGGACGCTTCTTCGTCTCGTCGCTCCAGCCCGACACCAGCTTGCCCGCCAGGTCGAGCTGCCCGGTGTCGAGCGCCGCATCGAGCGCGACGATCTGTCCCCACGGCACCGTCGGAGTCGCCATCTTCGTGAGCCCGTCGGCGTCCGGATACGCTTCGCCCGACAGCACCTTCCGCGCGGCAACCAGCGCCGCCAGGTCCGGCCGCTCCGAAGTGTCGCCGAGCGCCTGGACGGCTTCGGACAGGTCGCCCGGATCCAGCGCTTCGTAGCCGATGACGGCACGCACCACCGCCACCTCGGGCGCCTTCGGGTCGAGCTCCTGGATGGCCTTCTTCGCTTCGGCGATGCGCCCGCCGAGCAGCGCCACGCGCGACGCCAACACTCGCGCACCGGGGTAGACCGCGGCGAACTGCAGCGCGCGCAGCGCCGCTTTGCGCGCGAGCTTCTCGTTGCCCGCCTGGATCGCGAGGAAGCCCAGGCGCGTCGCGACGGCAGGGCTCTCGCTGAGCCCGACGCCGCTCTCGATCGCCTTGCTCGCCAGCTCGTGCTCGCCCGCAGCGATGGCGCCCAGGGCATCGACCATATACGGCACGGGGGTGAGCGGCTGCGGCAACTGCTTGCGCTCGTCGGCCGTGAGCTTGGCGTCGGCTGGCAGCTCCTTCGGGCGCGTCGGATCCACCGCCCACTCGAGACCCTTGAGCGCCTTGACGCTGGGGCGGTCCTTGCCGATCCGCTTTTCGAGCGCGTCGACCAGCGGCTTGCCCTTGTCCACGCCGACCTCGAGCAGCACCAGGCGCGCCAGCATCACCTGCGCGATCACCAGCTTCGGATCGCGGTCGCGCGCGGCCTGGTAGCGTTCGATGGCGCGCTGATCTCCCGCGCGCTCCAGCGCAGAGCCCGCCAAGAACTGGTAGAGCGCCTGGTCGCCCGCCTTCTTGTCCCACTTGGGCAGAAGCGCCGCCGCGCCCGCTAGATCGCCGTCGGCGAGGAACGACGCGATGCGCGCGTAGGCCAGATCCTTCTCCGGCACCTTCACCTTGCGCGCGCGGTGGATCGCCGAGTCGACGCCCTGCTGGTCGCCGGCCAGCATCAGGAGCCCGAGCACGCGGTTCTCGAGCCAGAGCTTGGCAGCGCGCTGGCTGCGCGAGTCGAGCTCGAAGACGCGCTTCAGTTTGTCGTTGGTGGTCCGCAGCTTCTCCACGCTGCCGCCCTCCAGCATCGTGGCAACCTGGGCGTTGAGGTGTGCGGCCAGCTCGGCCCGCTGGTGCTTGACCTTGCGCGCGTAGAAGTAGGCGCCGGTGCCGGCTCCGGCGAGCAGCAGCGTGGCCAGGATGAACACCCACGAGCCGCGCGACTTCTGTCCGTTGCCCTTTTCCCACGCGGGCGGCGCGCCGCCGCCCGGCTCGTACACGCCCACGCGCGCCAGGTGCTGCAGGATCACGGCGGGCTCGGGGTTGGGCGGATCGAAGACGTGGGTGGCCGTCTCGTCCTCCATGTACGGCTCCGCCGCCGGCACGATGGGCGCCTGCGCTGGCGCCGGCTGCGCTTCGATCCCGCCGAGCGGCGGCGCCGGAGACAGCGCCGGCTGGGGCACAGCAGCGGGCGCACGCTCGCTGGGCACGGCGCTGAACGGCGGTGGATCCGCTTCCGGAACCGGCGCCGGAGCCAAGGCCTGCGCTGCTGCAGCTCCGCCGGATGCGCCCCAGGGCGGCAGCGGCGGCGGTACCGACTTCGGCTTGCGGGCGGCAGGCGGCGGAGCCGAGCGCGGCGGCGCCGCGACCTTCGCTGGCGCCACGGCCTGCGGCGCTGGCTGGCGCGGCTGCGCCGGAGCTGCAGGGGCCGGGTCCGGCCTCGCCCCCAGCGGCAGCGGCGCGTCCGCCGAACGCCTCATGGTCGGGGACTCGTCGTTGTTCCAATGCGGGCTCATCGCCGGAGGCGCGATGGAAGGCCGCAGAGGCAGGCTGCGCGCCACTTCGGCAGCCACAGCTTCCGGGCCGACACGCTTCTGCAACGCCACGTAGACGATCGAACGGTCGTGCCAGAGCTGCGAGTCGCCATCGCCCTGGCCGAGTTGGATGGCCCGGGCCAGCACCTTCTCCGCGCGGATCGCGTCGCCACGCCTGAGCAGCACTTCTCCCAGGAAACGGAACGCACGGAAGTCGCGGGCGTTGGCCTTGCCCGCCGTCACGAGCGCGGACTGCGCCTCGGCGAAGAGGCCCGCCTCGAGATACATGCGCCCGACGGCGAGCATCACCTCCGCGTCGTTGAGGTGCCAGGCCTCGGCGCTGCTGCCGACCTCGCGGACGAGCTCTAGTTGCCCGCTGCCTCCAAGCTGGGAGCACAGGGTCAGAGTTGACTCGGCGTCGGGGTTTGCCCGCCACGAGGCGAGCAGCTCGTCGAGTGCGCTCATTGGTGCGACAGAATAGCGGCTCGGGCGCGAAACTGTATGGGCCTTTCGGGCTTGCGCCGACCGAACAGATGGCCGGACCAGCGCGGGAACGACATCCCGCGCTGGCGCGAGGGCCGGCAAACAGGCAAAGTGCGCCGCGTCCGGCTGTCGCGGCCGGCACTCCAGCCATGTGCGGCGTTTTCGGCATCTACGGACATCCCGAGGCGGCAAATCTCGCCTACCTCGGGCTTCACGCGCTGCAGCATCGCGGCCAGGAGAGCGCGGGCATCGTCGCCAGCGACGGCAAGCAGCTCAGCATGCACCGCGGCATGGGCCACGTCGCCGATCTGTTCTCGCCCGAGCAGCTCGACAAGCTCAAAGGCGACAACGCCATCGGCCACGTGCGCTACTCGACCGCCGGCGGCTCGTTCCTGAAGAACGCGCAGCCCTTGGCAGTGGACTACTCGCGCGGCTCGATCGCCGTCGCCCACAACGGCAACCTGACCAACGCCGAGGCGATGCGCGAGAAGCTCGAAGCGCGTGGCTCGATCTTCCAGAGCATCAGCGACACCGAGGTGATCGTCCATCTGGTGGCGATGAGCACCCAGCGCGCCGTGGAAGATCGCATCGCCGACGCGCTGTCGCAGGTCGAGGGCGCCTACTCGCTGCTCTGTCTGACCGAACAGTCGATGATCGCCGTGCGCGATCCGATGGGGATCCGACCGCTGTGCCTGGGCCGCATGAGCGCCAAGAGCGACGCCTACGTGCTGTCGAGCGAACCGACCAGCTTCGATCTGATCGACGCCGAGTACGTGCGCGATGTGGAGCCGGGCGAGATGCTGGTGTTCGACCAGCGCGGCATGCGGAGCCTGCGCCCGTTCGACGACAAGCCGCGGCACATGTGCATCTTCGAGTACGTGTACTTCGCGCGGCCGGACTCGACCATGGACGGCATCAACGTGTACGAGGCGCGCAAGAGCCTGGGCCGTGCGCTGGCCATCGAGCACGGCGTGGAGGCGGACGTGGTGATCCCGGTGCCCGACTCGGGCGTGCCGGCGACCATCGGCTACGCCGAGCAGTCGGGCATCCCCTTCGAGATGGGACTGGTGCGCAGCCACTACGTCGGCCGCACCTTCATCGAGCCGCAGCAGAGCATCCGCCACTTCGGCGTGCGCCTGAAGCTCAACGCGATCAGCGCCACGCTGCGCGGCAAGCGCGTGGTGGTGGTGGACGACAGCATCGTGCGCGGCACGACCAGCCGCAAGATCGTCAAGATGCTGCGCGACGCCGGCGCGCGCGAGGTGCACCTGCGCATCTCCAGTCCGCCCACGCGCTGGCCCTGCTACTACGGCATCGACACGCCCACCCGCGGCGAGCTGATCGCCTCGAGCCACAACGTCGAGGAGATCAACCAGTACATCACCAGCGACTCGCTGGCGTACCTGTCGCTGGAGAAGATGGTGCAAGCCGTCACGCAGGCCCGCGTCACGCCGCCCGGCAAGCACCCGCTGCCCGTCGCGGACAGCGGCGCGACCGGCAGCTCGTTCTGTCACGCCTGCTGGAGCGGCAACTACCCCATCGAGTTCACGCCGCACCCGAGACAACGCCAGACGCGACTGCTGGATACGTAGCGCGCCGTTTTGGTTGGGGGGTCCTGGCAGCCGGCCCGCTTTGCCCGCGGATTTCTTCGACAATTCGCGTCCGGAGCAGCCTGATCTAGACTACACGTACCCAATCGAGCCCATGCTGGAACATCTCCCCGACCGCGTCTCGGTGTACGAGGTCTCGCCCCGCGACGGATTGCAGAACGAAGCCGCGCCGATCCCGCTCGACGGCAAGAAGCGCCTGATCGAAGCGCTGGTCGCTTCGGGACTGTCGCGCATCGAGCTGACGAGCTTCGTGTCGCCGCGCTGGGTGCCGCAGCTGGCGGATGCGGACGAGCTGGTGCGCGATGTGAAGGCGCCGGAGGGCGTGACGCTCAGCGCGCTGTGCCCCAACGCCAAGGGCTTCGAGCGCGCCAAGGCTGCCGGCCTGGCCGAGATTGCCGTGTTCATGTCGGCGAGCGAAACCCACAACCAGAAGAACACCAACAAGAGCATCGAGACCTCGCTCTCGGTGTTCAGCGAGGTGGTGCCGCCGGCGCTCGAAGCGGGCATGCGCGTGCGCGCCTACATCTCGACGGTGTGGGGCTGCCCGTACGAAGGCGAGGTCGACCCGAAGCGCGCGCTCGAGATCGCCGAGCGGCTGCTGGCGCTCGGCTGCTATCAGGTGTCGCTGGGCGACACCATCGGCGTGGGCACGCCGCTGCAGACGCGGAAGATCTGCGAGCTGTTCCTGGATGAGCTCCCCGCGGAAAAGCTGGCGCTGCACTTCCACGACACGCGCGGCACGGCGCTGGCCAACGCGCTGGTGGGGCTGGAAGCGGGCTTCCGCGATTTCGACGCCTCGGTCGCCGGCCTCGGCGGCTGCCCCTACGCGCCCGGCGCCGCGGGCAACCTGGCAACGGAAGATCTCGTGTACATGCTGCACGGCATGGGCATCGAGACCGGCATCGATCTCGAAAAATTGATCGAGGCCGGCCGCGTCGCCGAGTCCGTCATCGGCCGCCGCCTGCCCGGCAAGGTGCACCAAGCCGGCCTCAGCAAGAAACGCAGCTGACGCTTCATGCTCGTCGCGCGCACTGCGGAGTGCGGCCGGGTGCGAGAGGGAACAGGAAGACGGAAAGGCGGGAAGGCGCTCTTCACAGCCGCTCGACCCCAGAAACCCTTCCTGGCCTTCCGCCTTCCTGTGAAACCCCAAGCGCCGCTAGTGCCGGAAGCCGGACGCTTCCTCGGCGGTGAGCGACTTCTGCACGGGGTGCTGCTTGAAGTAGTCGAGGGAGCGCTTGATGTCCTCGACCAGTAGCGCGCCCAGGTCGCGGCTCACGCCGTGGCGCACGAGGATGCGCTGGATGACGACGTCGGTGCAGTTGTAGGGTAGCGAGTAGGCCGGCACCTGCCAGCCGCGCGCGCGCAACCGGTCGGCCATGTCGTAGAGCGTGAAGCCCGGATCCTGGCCGTCCGTGATCTTCCAGCACAGCGCCGGCAGCCCCGCTTCGCTTCGCCCGTCGTACAGGATCTCGAACGGCCCGAGCTTGGCGAGCTCTCCCGCGATCCACTGCGCGGTCTCGTAGCAGGACATGTGGATCTTCCTGTAGCCCTCCCGGCCGAGGCGCAAGAAGTTGTAGTACTGCGCGACGATCTGCCCGCCGGGGCGCGAGAAGTTCAGGCCGATGTCGCGCATGTTGCCGCCCAGGTAGTTCACCCAGAACACCAGCTCGTCGGGCAGATCCTTCTCCTCGCGCCACAAGACCCAGCCGACGCCGAGCGGCGCCAGACCGTACTTGTGCCCCGAGGTGTTGATCGATTTCACGCGCGGGACGCGGAAGTCCCACACCAGATCGGGCGCGCAGAACGGCGCGAGGAAGCCGCCGCTCGCTCCGTCGACGTGGATCGGGATGTCGAGCCCGGTGTCCTTCTCGAGCTGGTCAAGCGCCTTGGCCACGTCGGCGACCGGCTCGAACTGGCCGGTGAAGGTGACGCCGAGCGTGGGCACGACGCCGATGGTGTTCTCGTTCGTTCATCAGCGCGTGCACCTCGGGCTCGAGCCAGGTCTGGCAGAAGGTCGCCAGGTTCTGCCGCGAGTTTCCGTCGAGGAGCAGCTCGTCGCGCACGACCGCGTGCGCATGCCGCGGATTGCGCTCTTCCTTCGGGAACCGGTACTTCGGCATGGCCACGGAAACGTCGTTGGACGCGTACACGTCGTCGTCGAGCAAATCCCGTACGGCTTCCTTGCTGTGCAGTGCCATGGTCTTCTCCTTCGGATGACAAACGTGCCCGACCCGGCACGCCCCTGTGCGCGGGCTCTGCGATCGGCGCGGGGGAGCTGCCGATCGGGCGCCCATGGTAGCGCGACACACGGGCGGAAGGTGAGAGCGCTTCCGCCCGGCGTTACGGCGTCGCGCCGGCCTTGCAGACCAGGCGCGTGAAGTACGTCTGCCAGCTGCCGGAGCGGTTGTCGTCGAACAGCACGCCCACGTCACCACTGGGACCGAAGGCTGCGATGGGGTCGAGCGTGTCGGCGGGATTGTTGGTGATGCGCCGGCGCGGCGACAGCTGCGTGAGGTCGGCGTTGAGCATCTTGCTGTACAGCTCGTAGTTGCCGTCCTTGTCGTCGGCCCAGACGAGCAGCAGGCGGTTGCCCAGTGCCAGGAGGTCGACGGCGCGTGCGTGCTTGGCTCCGGTTGTCAGGCGCTTCTCGGGCGTGACGACCTTGCCGTTCTCGTCGACCGATGCGCCCCAGATGGAGTCACCGGGGACCGCCGGCTTGTTGTTGTAGTTCCACTTGGAGTACACGACGACGTAGCGATCGCCGTTCCACACCACGGACGGCGCTGTGCCGCTATCGGTCGACAGTTTGATCAGACCGCTCGATGGCGACATGTCGGGATCGAGCAGCCGGAAGCCGACCTGCTGGCTTGTCGCGTCACCCATGTTGAAGGCGAGCCCGAGCTTCTTCACACCTTCGGCGAGCTTCGGCGACTCGGCAAACCACACAGGATTGGTGAGCGTGATCTTGCTGCCGATCGTCTTGCCGTCGACGTTGATGCGCCGGCCGTAGATGGTCGGCTGACCTGAAAGCTGGACATACCAGGCAACCAGGAACTCGGTGCCGTTCCAGATCAGGTCTGGCCCGAGCGAGTAGCCGGTCGATGCCGTCAGGCGCTGGTCCGGGCCGAGCTTCTTGCCGTCCTTGTCGAGCCGGTTGAAGTAGATGTCGTAGTTGCCCGTCCTGGCGTCCTCCCAGGCCGTGCCGAACATGGCGCCCGTCCACACGATGGGTCCGGCGAAGACGTAGTTGTCGAGCGCCTTCGCGATGGCGACCTCGGGCAGCACGGTCTTGCCCGTCGCTGACAGGCCCTTGAAGTAGTTGAGCCAGTAGGTGTTCTGCGAGCCGTAGGTGGCAGCGTAGACATTGCCGTTGTAGGCGAGGCCGCCGGTGCCGCTCTGCTGGCTGGGTCCGGAGACGCGCACGTCGCCCTGCCCTGCCGGCACGTACGACATGTTGTCGTCGATGATGCCGTTGCAGTCGTTGTCGACGCCGTCGCACACCTCGGTGCCGCCGGGATAGGCGTTCGGATTGGTGTCGTCGCAGTCGTCGCCGCAGGAGCCCGGCGCGCCGGGCGCGTAGCCCGGACGCGGGCCCTTGAAGCCGTCGCCGTCCTGGTCGAGCGTCAGGCTCTTGTGCTGGCACTGTCCCGTGGACGGCTCGCAGCTGTCCTCGGTGCACGGGTCGTGGTCGTTGCAGTCGACGGGCACGCCGGGCACGCACGCACCCTCGACGCAAACGCTCGGCGAGCACTTGTCGGCCGAAGCGCAGTCCTGGTCGGTGATGCACTGCACGTCCTGCACGTCGGAGGGCGCGTCCTCGACGCCGCCGTCGAGCGGCGGCTCGTGCAGACCGCTGCGGGCACCGCAGCCGGCGACGAACAGCAGAGCACCGAGCCCCGCCAAGCGGATCCGTGTCAGTAGCATCCGCCGTATCCGTCGGAATCGATGGGCACACAGACCAGCCCGGAAGGACAGCCGCTAGGACCCTTGAGGTGGCAGAGCTGCACGCACTGGTCGCCGGCGCCGGTGATCACGCACACGAAGCCGCCAGCGCAGTCGCCGCCGCCGCAGGGAGTGCCCTGCGTCCCGTGGCCTTCCGGCGCGCACATGGTGCCGTACTGCTCGGGCTGGCACGGCCCCGAAGGGTGCTGCACGTACGGGTAGCAGGCCTCACCGCTCGGGCAGGTGGTCGGGTTGGCGAACAGGTCGCACTCCTCGGTGATGGGCGGCGGCGTCGCATCGGGACAGGGCGGATCGACGTAGTCGCTCACCACGTCCCAGGGCGCGTCGGGCCCCGAATCGAAGCCCGAATCGGGCTGTGCGTCGGGCCCGGCATCGACGTGGATGACCGTGCCCCCCGTTCCGCCGCCGCCGGCGCTGCCGCCGGAACCGCCGGTCGAGGTCGTCGCGCCCGTGACGCTGCCGCCACAGCCGGCGATCAGCAGCGCTACCAGAAGGAAAGACCCCCGATAAGTCATGATGGCAGCAGCATACCGGACGGCAGGCCTCCAGCGCACGTATCTCGCTGGGAGGTGCCCCGGACCAAGCCCCGGAAGAAGCATGCCTCGCGCGATGCAGACTGCGTGCCACGCTTTTGTGGCGGAAATCCCGCCAGGAAAGCCGAGTCGTGAGGAAGCTGACACAACCTGGCTGACACGAGTGTCACGGAACGACCACAGTGACCGCGCGGAGCGGCCCCCGCAGCGAGCCGGTTGCCGACCGCGCCCGGTCCGGGTAGAGGGCCCGGATGCGCGGAACCGTTGTGTTTCTGATTGCTCCTCTGCTCTTCGGCACAGCCTGCGGGCGTACCGGACACCCTCACGCCGAGCCCGCCGCGAAGACCGCGCAGGCAGCGACCACGCAGAAGACCGCGCAGGCAGCGACGGCCGCCGCCGCTCCACAGGTGGCCAGCGCCAAGCCCGCGACGCACGAGTGCGTTGTGCCAACCCCGGAGCAGTCTCCGCCCATCGCGCATCCCGCCAGCGCCAAGGACTGCCCGAAGGATCCGCTCGCGTCGCCCCCGGAGCTGCCCCACGGCTACGTGACCTTCGTCGATGCGCCGGGCAAGCCGCGCGCGGCGGTGGAGCTGGCGCGCACGCCGGAGTCGCGCGAGCGCGGGCTGATGTACCGCACGCACATGCCAGACGACCAGGGCATGCTGTTTTCCTGGAACAACGACGATATCCGCCGGTTCTGGATGCACAACACGTGCATCCCGCTCGACATGCTCTTCATCGCCCGCGACGGGACAATCGAGGGGATCCTCGAGCAGGTGCCGACGCTCAACGACGCCTCGCGCAGCGTGCCGTGTCCCGCGGCGCACGTGCTCGAGCTCAACGCCGGCTGGGCCCGGTCCCACAGCGTGAAGGCCGGCCAGAAGGTCAAGATCGAGCCGTGATCAACGACCGTGATCAACGACAAGGAGACCCGATGACCCTTCCGAGCACCTTCCGACTGACGCTGGCTGCGTCCACGGTGCTGGCGCTGGCCGCCTGCCAGAAGGCGCCTCCCGAACCCATCAAGGCCGAGTCCACTTCCACGAAGACCACGCAGGACAAGCCAGCGGCCCAGCCCGGATTCAAGTCGAACGCCTCGAAGAAGAGCGACCTCGAGCAGTCCGGACACTCCAAGCTCGCCAAGTCGCTGCCGGTCGAGAACAAGGACTCGCACGACGTGGCGCCCCCCGTCGCCAAGGTGCCCGTCAGCCCGGACGATCCGCTGCACGGAAAGTTCACGCTGGCCGACGCGACCAAGGGGCTGAAGGGCAAGGGGCAGCTGGTCGCCGACATCGTCACGGCCAAGGGCAAGCTGACCTGCACGCTGTACGACAAGCGCGCGCCCATCACGGTTGCCAATTTCGTCGGCCTGGCGCGCGGCATCCGCCCCTGGAAGACGCCCGACGGCAAGAAGTGGGTGAAGAAGCCGGCCTACGACGGCACGACGTTCCACCGCATCATCAAGGGCTTCATGATCCAGGGCGGCGATCCCGCGGGCAATGGCACCGGCGAACCCGGCTACGTCATCCCGGACGAGATCTGGAAGGGCGCCACGCACGACACCGAGGGACAGCTGTGCATGGCGAACCGCGGGCCGAACACCAACGGCCAGCAGTTCTTCATCATGGACGGCGCGGCCAAGCACCTGGACGGGGGCTACACGATCTTCGGCATGTGCAAGCCGGACAAGGTCATCGACGCGCTGGCCAGCGTGCCCGTCCGCGGCGACCGCGCGGTCAACCCGCCCGCGATCAAGAAGGTCGTGATCCGCCGCAAGTAGCAAGTGGCATCCCACCCACCCACGGGTGGTGTAAGGTCTCCAGCGCTGGTTGCGTTTGGCGCTGGGAGGCCTGATGACCCGACTGCACACCGCGGCCCGCCGGCTCTTCGCCGGGACGGGGCCGCTTCCGGTGTTGTTCCTGCTGGCTCTGCTAGCTCTGCTGTCTGTCGGCTGCGGCGGCAGCGCGATGAAAGCCGCGGCCCCGTCGCAGGCCTACGGCGGGGAAGCGCGCTATCGCGCCGAGAGCACGGGGGCCAGCGCTGGCGCTCCGATGGAGCCAGAGGCAGCGCTGACCACCTCCAGCAGCGGCGCCGCCGAGTTCGCGGACGACGAAGTGGAGTCGTCGCCTGCGATCGACAAGGAGCCCATCGCGCAGAACGCGCCGGCTCCTGCCCCGCCGCCTGGCCGTGCCATGCCGGCCAAGAAGGAAACCGACGCGACCCCGCCGCCGCCCGCACCGCCACAACACCACGGCGTGGTCACCGGCAGCGCCAGGCCCCCCGAAGCAGCGGCCATCGCCTCGCCGCTGCTCATCTACCGGGCCGACCTGACGATGGCGGTATTCGAGACGAAGAAGTCGCTCGACCGCACCGAGAAGATCGCCGAAAACGCAGGCGGCTATCTGGTCCGTCGCGACGACCGCTCGATCACGGTGCGCGTCCCGGCGGGGAAGTTCCAGGGCGCGCTGGCAGCTATGATGAAGCTCGGCGACGTGCTGCATCGCAACGTGAGCGTGGAAGACGTGACGGCGCAGTACCGCGACCTGCAGATCCGGCTGAAGAATGCCGAAGCGGTGCGCGATCGCCTGGCGGCCCTGCTGAAGCAGGCAAAATCGGTCAAGGACGCGCTCGAGGTGGAACGCGAGCTGGCCCGCGTCACCGACGAGATCGAACGCATGAAGGGCAAGCTCAAGCTTTTGCACGAGCTGGTGCAGTTTTCGACCATCACCATCCAGTTCAGCGCACGATCGGTCGATCACGTGAACTCGACCGTGAGACTGCCTTTCCCCTGGCTCCAGAACCTGGGTCTCGGCAAGCTCCTGAGGCTGTGAGGAGGACGACCATGAAGCGCACCATCTTGCTCCTTGCCGCTGCTCTGCTGCTCGGCGGCTGCGGTCACTCCTTCTACGCTGCGACGCCCAAGGGCTTCGTCGAGCTCGAGAACCAGGATGACCAGGGCTACGACTACCGCGCGACCACGGCCGACGGTCTGGTGATCGCCGTTCGCGAGATCGACAACGAGCCCGAAGGGCCGATCGATTTCTGGTCACGCGCTATCGAAAATTCGATGCGACAGCGCGGCGGCTACGCGCTGCTCGAGCAGCGCGACGTGAAGAACGTCGACGGCCTGGCGGGCAAGCAACTGCGCTTCGGGCACGACGAGGCGAGCAAGCCCGACCTCTACTACGTCACGCTGTACGTGACGCCGAAAAAGCTCTTCTTGCTCGAAGCCGGCGGCTCCAGACAGCAGATGGAGAGCCACGAGGCGCAGCTCGACTGGTCGATCAAGAACTTCCGCGTCAAGTGAGCCGCGGCTTCTTGCGTCGCGGCGGCAGCGGATAGTGACGCGCCAGCTCGTCGTGACGGTTGAGCCCGAGCGCCTCGCGCTGCACTGAAAGCTCCCACAGCAGATGTTCAGCGCGGGCGCGCTCCTCGTTGAACGCGTCGACCGCTTCGCCCAGGGCCTCGCGCGCCACGTCGCCCGCCTCCAGCTCGTCGATGTGCCGCCCCAGCTCCGCCAGAGCGGCGAGCGATCCGGAGAGACGCTCCGATGCGCGCCCCAGCGACGCGGCCATCTCGTGCAGCATCTCGGCCTGCAGCGCGGCGAGGCCGCCGTCCGGCGCGCCGCGCGCCACGCGCCGGATCGCATCGGATCGCTCGGCGGGCACCACGCCGGACTTCATGAGCTCGCGCAGTCGACTGCTCACGGCGATCGATATTGCACAGCGCGCGCGGGCGCGCACGGGTCAGTCGGGCTGGTAGAGCACCTTCTGGCTGGGCTCGGTGTAGTAGTAGCCTCTGAATCCCGCGCGGTGCCAGGTCGCGGCGCCGAAAGCGTTGATCGCGAGCGACCACAGTGCCGCGGCGGTAAACAGCGTGCGGAAACGGCAACCGCCGATCGCGAGCAGCGCGAACAGGAACACCGCATAGTCGTTGGAGAAGCGGTAGCCGAACTGCTCCCAGCCGGTGTTCTGGTAGAAGAGCGTCGGCACCGCGACTGCCGCAACCGTCAGCCACAGCGCCCAATGCAGAAAGCCCGTGCGGCGCGGCCACAGGAGCCACAGGTACAGCGGCGTGGTCACCCACAATGCGAGCCCGTGGCCGTTCACCTGGAACGGCGCGCCAGCGGGCTGATGCGCCATGTACGGCAGGCTCGTCAGCACCACGCCCAGGTTCTTCGCCAGGTAGTGGTAGCTGAACAGCCCCCACTTCTGCATGCGGGCGTGCCAGCCAACGGTCAGATATTTGTATCCGAAGTCGAACGGGTCGCCGAAGCGCAGCTGGTTCAGCCGGAAAGCAATGCCGAGCACGATCAGGATCGGAATCGCGAACAGCACGTAGCGCCCGAGCAGCCGGCCCTTGTCCAGCCGCCGCCACGGCGAGTCCAGCTCGCCGCGCACTCCGTGGTGCAGCACCTCGTGCTTCATCCCGGCAGGCGAGCGGAGCGAGACGCGGATCGCCTCGAGCGCGAATAGCGGCACCGCGAACAGCAGCGGCGAGCGCGTCATGAAGCCGAGTCCGATTGCGAGCCCCGCCAGCAGCGGCTGGCTCGCGTCCAGCGCGAACAGCAGATACAGCGCGGCCAGCATCGCGCCGACGATGTGCGCGGCAAACCACACCGTGCCCTGCTCGGCACTGAAGAAGTACACCGTGCCGAACGCGAGCAGCAGCGACAGCGCCACGTTGGTCGGCGTGCTGCGCCGCGACCGCCCGGTCCGCCGGAGCTTCTCGAGCGCCAGGAACAGCACGGCCGGTGCGATGCCTGCCAGCCAGATGAAGAACTGGCCGTCCTGCACCCGCGTCGCCTTGCCGGCGATCGCTACGAGCGGCAGCAGCAATAGCGCCGGGAAGGGCGGGAAGACGATGTACCAATGGCCGTGGTAGCTCGCGAAGTCGTTGTTGCCCGCGTAGGGCGGCGGCGGGCCCCCCAGGTCGAGCCGCCCGTGAAGCCACGACTGCGCGAGCAGCGCGAAGTGGTTCCAGGGCGTGTGGTCGGTGAGCGTGGTGCGCGCGGCGAACGCGAAGTACACACCGGTCGCCAAGACGTAGATCCCGAGAGCCAGCGCCAGACGACGCCAGCGTGTGTCAGCGACAAGCCGGGACGACATCGGCCGCGGACGCTACCATCGTTTGGCGGACGCGTTCACGAACCTCGGAAAGCCCGCCGGCGCGCAGCGTTTGCCTGGGACCGGGCCCGGCGCTAGCGTGCGGCTCTCGTGTCCCACTCCCAGTTCAGCGTCTCGATTGCCGATCTCGAGCGCGGCCCGAAAGAAGTCACCTGGCCGCTCGGCGAGGCCTGGTTGCGCCATGCGTTCGAAGGAACCGACGTCACGCCTGCCGGCGACGGCGAGCTGACGGTCGAGCTCACGCTCAACGGACGCGAGGTCATCGTCCAGGGGCAGGCCCGGGCCCCGGTGACGCTTCCGGACGCCCGCAACCTGGAGCCGGTACCCGTCACGCTCGAGCCGGAGATCTTCCTGCTGCTCACGCCGGCCGCCGAGCCGGACACGCGGCAGCGCCATGCTCCCCGCCACCGCAAGGATCCCCACGGCGCGCGCAGGGAGCACCCGCGCGGACACAAGCGCAAAGGCAAGCCAACTGCGGGTGGCAAGCGGGGCAGCGGCTGGGACGAAGATCCGGTGCTGAGCGATGAAGACGCGGCCCGCGACACCTATTCGGGCGAGCGCGTGGTGCTCGACAGCTTCGTCCGCGAGTTCCTGCTGCTGGAGCTGCCGATGTCCGTAACGCGATCCGACTTGCCAGGAGGCGATGTTCCGGCTAGTCCTCCGCCCTCCGGCGACCAGGAGGAGGCGAAACGGATTGATCCCCGCCTTGCCCCGCTGGCTGCGATTGCCAGCCGCCTGAGACAGAACAAGGAGTGATCCCGTGGCAGTTCCCAAGCGACGCAAGTCCAGCAGCAAGCGCGACATGCGCCGGGCCCAGCACGACAAGGTGTCGGCTCCGAACGTCGTCCCCTGCCCGAACTGCTCCGCCCCCATGGTTTCGCATCGCGTGTGCCCCTCCTGCGGGTACTACAAGGGCCGCGCCGTGCTGAAGTCGGGGCAGAGCGAGTAGGCAGCAGCTCGTCGGCCATTAGGCCGAGCGTGGTTCAACCATTTTCCATCTGGTTGAACCATTTTTCGTGACGGCCGCGACGCGAGATCGTACGAAATCCGGGATGTCCACCGACAAGTCCCGGGGCAGCCGGATCGCAGGCACTGGCGCGTACGCGCCCGAGCGCATCCTGACCAACGCCGATCTCGAGAAGATCGTCGACACCTCGGACGCGTGGATCACGGAGCGGACGGGGATCAAGCAGCGTCACGTCGCGGCGGAGGGAGAGGCCGCGAGCGACATGGCGCTCGTCGCAGCGCGCTCCGCACTCGACTCGGCGGGCCTGCAGGCGAGTGATCTGGACATGATCGTCGTCGGGACGATCAGCCCCGACATGCGGCTGCCGGCCTGCGCGGCGTTCCTGCAGAAGAAGCTCGGCGTAACCGCGATCCCGTCGTTCGACGTGGCCGCCGCCTGCGCGGGCTTTGTCTACAGCATGTCGATCGGTGACCAGTTCATCCGCAGCGGCATGCACGACAACGTGCTGGTGGTCGGCGTCGAACTGCTCTCCCGCGTGCTCAACTGGAAAGATCGCACGACCTGCGTGCTGTTCGGTGATGGCGCCGGAGCGGCGGTGCTCACGCCGTCCAACGACACGCCGGCCCGGGTGCTGTCCACCAGGCTGTACACCGACGCGACCTACGCCGAGTCGCTGTACATCCCCGGCGGGGGCAGCAAGGAGCCGCTCACGACCGAGGGCATCGAGCAGCACCGCGACAAGGTGCACATGATCGGTCAGGACATCTTCAAGGTCGCGGTGAAGAACCTGAGCAGCGCCTCGGTCGAGGCGCTGGAGTCGGCCGGGCTGACGGCAGACGACGTTCGACTGGGTGGTGCCGCACCAGGCCAACATGCGGATCATCACGCAGGTGGCCAACCGGCTGAAGATCCCGCTCGATCGCTTCGTGCTCAACATCGAACAGTACGGCAACACGTCGAGCGCCTCGATCCCGATCGCGCTGGACGAGGGCGTACGCGACGGCCGCATCAGGCCGGGGCAGACAGTACTGATGTGCGCGCTCGGCGCGGGCATTTCCTGGGCGAGCGCGCTGGTCAGGATGTAGCGCGAGCGGTTTGCACGCGCGCCGCTTGCGTGTACAAACGGGCCCGTGACTGTCGCCTGGCTCTTTCCCGGACAAGGAACGCAGACCGTCGGCATGGGCAAGGCCCTGTACGACGCCTTCCCGAAAGCGCGCGAGGTGTTCGAGCGCGCCGACGCCGCGCTCGGCTGGTCGATCTCGAAGCTGTGCTTCGAGGGACCGGAGAGCGAGCTGACGCTCACGGCCAACACGCAGCCCGCGATCGTGACAACGTCGATCGCCGCGCTCGAGGCTGTGCGCGCCAGCGTGCCGGAGCTGGGGCAACCGGTGTTCGCGGCGGGCCACTCGCTGGGCGAATACAGCGCGCTGATCGCCGCGGGTGCGCTCTCGCTGGAAGACGGCGTCCGCCTCGTCCACCTGCGTGGCCGCGCCATGCAAGAAGCCGTGCCCAAGGGCCAGGGAGCGATGGCTGCTGTGATGGGCGGCGACGCCGAGGCCGTGGCCCGGCTGTGCGCCGATGCCGCGGGAAGCGAGGTCGTCTCGCCCGCCAACTTCAACGCACCGGGCCAGGTGGTGATCGCCGGGCACGCCGCCGCGGTGGCGCGGGCGAGCGAGCTGGCCGCGTCGCGCAAGCTGAAGGCCATCCCGCTCAAGGTGAGCGCGCCGTTCCATTGCGCGCTGATGGCGCCCGCCGCCCGCGCGGTGGAACAGGCTCTGGCAGAAGTCGAGATCGGCCCCCTCGCCTTTCCGGTCATCTCGAACGTGGAAGGACGGCCCAACAGCGATCCGGCACGGGTGCGCGAGCTGCTCGTCCGGCAAATCGACAGCCCCGTGCTGTGGAGCCAGTCGATGCTGCACATGGCCGAAGCCGGAGTCGACCACGCCCTCGAAATCGGCCCGGGCAAGGTGCTGGCAGGGCTAGCCCGCCGCATCGACAAGCGTGTCCGGGTGCAGCTGGCGGGCGATCCGGCCGCGGTCGCGGAGGTTCCCGCATTCCTGGCCAGCTAGGCTGACCGGTGCGAACGCGGCGACGCACCTTCGTCGGGTGTCGGGTAGCTGATCTTTCCGGCTTGATCTCGGCCGGAGCGTGGTAAACACGCCCCGCTCGGCGGGCGCCGGGCATCACCCACTGTCAGGGGAACCGAGGAAGATGTTCGACCTCAGCGGCAAAGTAGCCCTCGTCACCGGAGGGTCGCGCGGCATCGGCCGGGCGGCGGCGCAGGCGCTCGCCTCGCAGGGCGCGCATGTCGTCATCGGCTACGGTTCCAACGAGGCCGCTGCGCGCGAAGCCGCCACTGCGATCGAACAAGCCGGCGGCAAGTCGGAGATCCTCGGCTTCGACGTCGCGGACACAGCCGCCGCGGAAAAGGCCGTAGCTGAAGCCGCCAAGCGCCTCGGCCGACTCGACGTGCTGGTGGCCAGCGCGGGCATCTCGCTCGACGGCCTCTTGCTCAGGCTCAAGGACGAGGACTTCGATCGCACGTTCGCGGTCAACGTGAAGGGTGCAGTCGCCTGTGCTCGCGGCGCGCTCAAGTCGATGATGCGGGCGCGTGCCGGACGCATCGTCTTCCTGTCCAGCGTGGTGGGTGAGACGGGCAACGCCGGCCAGACGGCCTACGCCGCGTCGAAGGCAGCTCTGCTGGGTGTCACACGGAGCCTGGCGCGCGAGTACGCGTCGCGGGGCATCACCGTCAACGCCATCACCCCCGGCTACATCGAGACGGACATGACGGCCGCGCTCACCGACGAGCAACGCCAGGCCATGCTCGCGGGCGTGCCGCTCGGCCGAGCGGGCGAGGCGGCGGAAGTCGCCGCCTGCGTGGCGTTCCTCGCTTCCGACGAGGCGGGCTACATCACCGGGCAGGCCCTCCGGATCAACGGCGGAATGTACATGTAATCACTGAGCAATTTGCTCGCACCTGAAAACACCTGCAATCGGGGCGCTTCCATTGTAGACGCCCCGTGGAGGCACCATGGCGGAGAAGATCGAGGCCGAGGTCAAGCGAATCATCCGGGAGCAGCTGGACGTTGACGAGAAGGACATCAAAGCGGAGTCGACATTCATCGACGATCTGGGCGCCGATTCGCTCGGTCTGGTCGAGCTGGTCCTCGCATTCGAGGAAGCCTTCGAGATCGACATCCCGGATGAGGACACGGAGAAAATCCGGACCGTCCAGGATGCCGTCGACTACATCGAGAAGCACGCAAGCAGCTGAGCACGCAGCCCCGGGGACGCGAGGTGAACACCTCGTGACCACCCCAAAGCGGAAGTGACCCCCGACCCGGAAAGTCGGGGGAGCCTCCTGTCCCAGCCGGCGCGCTCCGGCGACCCGGGGCTAGCCCGAAAACCCCGAAGAGCATGGAACGCGTTGTCGTTACTGGTATTGGACTGGTCACCCCGAACGGGGTCGGCACACAAGCGTCCTGGGATTCGTTGATCCAGGGCAAGAGCGGCGTCGGCCCTATCACCCTGTTCGACATTACGGAAGCGTACCCCTCGCGCTTTGCCGCCGAGGTGAAGGACTTCGATCCGACCCAGTTCATGGAGCGGAAGAAGCTGAAGGAAGTCACGCGCTTCATCCCCTTCTCGCTCGCCGCCACCAAGATGGCGCTCGAGCAGGCGGACCTCGGCCTCACCGACGAAGAGCGCGAGCGCGTCGGCGTGTTCATCGGTGTCGGCCTCGGCGGCCTCGAGAACCTCGAGCGGGTCACGCTGCTTCTGGATCGCAAGGGTCCAGGCAAGGTGAGCCCGTACTTCATCCCATCGCTGATCGCGAACATGGCAGCGGGCCAGGTGTCGATCGCGCATGGCTTCCAGGGTCCGAGCTACGCACACACAAGCGCCTGCTCCTCCAGCGCACACGCCATCGGCGAAGCACTGCGCTGGATCCAGGAGGGGCGCGCAGAGGTGATGGTGGCTGGCGGCGCCGAAGCCACGATCACGCCGATCGGTATCGCGGGCTTCAGCGCGATGTTCGCGCTCAGCCGCCGCAACGACGAACCCCAGCGCGCCAGCCGTCCGTGGGACCGCGGCCGTGACGGCTTTGTGTGCGGTGAAGGCGCGGGCACGCTGATCCTCGAGTCGCTCACGCGCGCGAAGAAGCGCGGCGCCCACATCTTCGCGGAGGTCACCGGCGCGGCGGCAACCAGCGACGCCTATCACATCACCAAGCCCGCGCCGGGCGGCGCAGGCGCCATGCGTGCCATGAAGCTCGCGCTCGCGGACGCGAAGATGGACCCGACGCAGATCGAGTACATCAACGCGCACGGCACCTCGACTCCCGCCGGCGACGTCGAAGAGTCGAAAGCGATCGAGAAGGTGTTCGGCGCCCACGCACTCGACAAGAAGCTCTGGATCAGCTCGACCAAGTCGATGATGGGGCATCTGCTCGGTGCCGCCGGCGCTGTCGAGGCCGCGATCTGCATCAAGGCCATCGAGACGGGCATCATCCCGCCCACCATCAATCACGAGGACCCCGATCCCGAGTGCGTGCTCGACTACGTGCCGAACCAGGCACGCGAGCGACGCATCACGCACGCGATGAGCAACTCCTTCGGCTTCGGAGGCACCAACGCGACGCTGATCCTCTCGGCGTTCAACGATTGAAGGGGGCTCCGGAGCGCGCCCAGGCGGCAGCATGCAGTGCCCATATTGCAGGGAGATGGACAGCCGGGTCATCGACTCGCGGCTGGCCGCAGGCGGCACGGTCACGTGGCGTCGGCGCGAGTGTGACGCCTGCAAGCGCCGCTTCACCACCTACGAGCGTGTCGAGTTCGCGTTACCGACGGTCATCAAGAAAGACGGTCAGCGCGAGCCATTCGAGCGCGACAAGATCCTCCGCAGCCTGCGCATCGCCTGCAACAAGCGCCCGGTATCGGACGACAAGCTGGAAGAGCAGGCCGTGGCGCTCGAGCGCGAGCTGGCCGAGAGCGGCGACAAGGAAGTAGCGTCGCTGGTTATCGGAGAGCGCGTAATGGCTCGACTCAAGGAGCTGGACGAGGTCGCGTATGTGCGCTTCGCCAGTGTGTATCGCTCCTTCCGTGACATCGATGAATTCATGCGGGAGATGAACAAGCTCTCCCATCCCCGGGACGGCAACTAGGCCTTCCCGGGCACTTTCGCCAATTGGACAGGAACCCATGCCGGACATCGACAGCCAGCTGATGTCCCGCGCGCTCGAGCTTGCGGGTAGCGGAGATCCGTCTCCGAATCCGCACGTCGGCGCGGTCATTGCCGACGGCGAGGAGATCATCGCCGAAGCCTTTCACGAGGCCGCGGGGCTCGACCACGCCGAAATCGTCGCGCTGCGCGCGGCTGGAGACTCGGCCAAGGGCAAGACGCTGTACGTAACGCTGGAGCCCTGCAACCACGAGGGCCGGACGCCGCCCTGCGTCGACGCGATCCTCGCCGCCGGCATCGCGCGCGTCGTGATCGGGTGTCGCGATCCGAACCCGAGCGTCCAGGGCGGAGGCGTGGAACGCCTGCGCGAAGCCGGGGTGGAAGTCACCGAGGGCGTGCTCGAGAAGGAAGCGCGGGCGGCCATCAAGCCCTGGAGCAAGTACATCACGACCGGCGCCGCGTTCCTGGCGCTCAAGGCCGCCGTGTCGCTCGACGGGCGCATCTCGACGCGCACCGGCGCCTCGCGCTGGATCACCTGCCCGGAAGCGCGGGCACGTGTGCACGCGCTGCGTTCCGGCCACGACGCCGTCATGGTCGGCATCAACACGGTAATCGCCGACGACCCGCGGCTTACGGTGCGCGATGTGCCCGGCCGCAGCCCCGTCCGCGTCGTGGTCGACAGCAAGCTCCGGATCCCGACGAACAGCCAGCTCGTCACCACGGCGCGTGAGACCCCCACCTGCGTCATCACCACGCTGGACGCTTCCCGCGCCGTGGCCGAGGCGCTCGAGGAAAGTGGGGTCGCGGTGATCCGCGTGCCGGCCACGACCGAAGGGCGCTGCGACATGCTCGCGGCGCTGCAGGAGCTGGCGGCTCGCGAAGTGGTCAGCGTGCTGTGCGAAGGGGGCGCCGAGCTCGCCGGTAGCCTGCTCGCCGCCCAGCTTCCAGACGAGATGCACGTCTTCGTGGCGCCGATGCTGCTCGGTCCGCGTGGGCGCCCGGCAGCGGTCGACTGGGCCGGCCCGGAGAATCCTGCCGATGCTCCGCGCATCGAGTCACCACGCTGGGAACTGTGCGGCTCGGACGCCTACGTTTCGGGGCCGCTCATGTACCCGAAGAAGAGCGCCGGTCGCACCAGCCCGGGCTAGGCTAGGCCTCGCGCGCCGTTGCGGCAGCGCAAGGCCGATGTTACGTTCCTTGCGGGTTTCATGGCGATTCGAGAGATCCTGAAGTATCCCGACGAGCGTCTGCGCGAGGTCGCAAAGCCGGTGGCCGAGGTGACCGACGAGATCCGTCAGCTCGTCGAGGACATGGCGGAAACCATGTACGACGCGCCCGGCGTCGGACTCGCCGCCACGCAGATCGGCGTGAACAAGCGCATCTTCGTAATCGACATTGCGGGCGAGGACGAGCCCAGCGATCTGCGCGTGTTCATCAACCCGGAGATCCTCGAACTCGACGGCTCGCAGAGCTGGAGCGAGGGCTGCCTGTCATTTCCCGGCGTGAGCGAGGACATCAAGCGCGCCGAGCGGGTCAAGGTGCGCGCCCTCGGCGTCGACGGCAAGGCGTTCGAGCTCGAAACCGACGGGCTGCTCGCAGTCGCCATCCAGCACGAGAACGATCATCTCGACGGCGTGCTCATGATCGACAAGCTCAGCGCCATCAAGAAGCGCATGATGGGCCGCAAGCTCGCCAAGGCGTCCGCCTAGAGCGCTCGAGGGGAAAAAGCACGAAGGCCGAAAGGCCGAAGCTTGTTGGGGTCGAGTGATGGGCCGGAGCGCGCGGCTCATCCAGGGCGTGCGCGGCGGGTCACGAAAGAGTCGTGCTCCCGCTGGGCGAGACGACACACGTCGTTCAGCCCTCGCCCCCCGATCCCTTCGGCCTTCGTGTTCCTCCCACCCTTGCGCATCAGCGCGACGGCGGGCGCGTGAACATCGCCGACTCGAGCGGCGCGCCGCGCGCATTGAGCTCTTCGACGATGCGGGGCACGACGCCGCTCGGGTTGAAGGTGCCTTCCACGGCGCCGCCGGCAGCGGTGCGCTCCACCACGAAAGTGAAGATGTCCTGCGCGTTGATTTCGTCTTCCTGCACGCCACACAACTCGGCGACCCTGAGCACGCGATGCCGGCCGTCCCTGAGGCGGCTCACTTCGATCGCGATGCCGAACGACGACGCGACCCATTCGCGCGCGGCAGCCACGGCCATTCCCGGGCGCGCGGCAGCCAGGTCACCGGGCATACGCGCCAGCGCGCGGCGCAGACTGGGCGCGCGCAGCGCGGCGATCACGCCGTCGGCGCCTTCACCGATCGCTTCGATGACCGCGCCGGTCACGTCGCTGTCGCGGAGCTCGATCACCAGACGCGCATCGGGCATCCGGGCGGAAAGCTGCACGAGGCGGCGCGATTCCGGCCCGGAGTCGCCAAGGCTGATGCGCGTCGCCGTAGGGTCGTGCGCGACCACGTCGTCCAGCTCCTGGACCGCGACAATCGGTCCCTCGCCAGCGGCGGACAACGCACTCACCACCGATGAAGTTCCCGCGTCGCGGGGCCCCACGACCAGAATGCTGCAACGCGCAGCGACGCAGTGCGACAGGAACGTCGCCATGGCGCGCGACACCGTGCCGCTCCGCACCAGATCGTCGATCGACAGTGCGACGCGACGCGGCTTCTGCAACAAGAGGAGCGCGCCACTGGTGGCGGCGGGCCCGATCACGGCGCTCGCCTTCACGCCGCCCGGCAGCCGCCGCTCGACGATCGCCTCGTCGGCACGGAGCGGCTCGCCAGCCCGACGGCAGAGGCGCGAAACGACGCGCCGGAGCGATGCCTCGGAGGACAATCCGGGGCCAACGCGGATCGAGCGACCGTTCCGGATTACCGTGACGCGGTCGTAGCGCGCGACGTTGATCGCCGAAACACCCGTGTCGTCGAGCAATGGTCCAAGCGGTCCGAGCTCGAGCAGCTCGAGACGAGCATCGTGCTCCAGCGACTCGCGTGCCACATCACGAGGGAGCTCGCCTTCCTTGTCGAGCGCGGCGAGCTGTTCCGCAAGAGCGCGCTGGACGCGCGCTACAAGCGCGTCGTCGACGTCGCCATCCAGCGCTGCTTTGGGTAGATGCTCGATAACGCGGTCGACGAGCGCTGCAAGCGCATTGCCGTAGACACCGCCGTCGTCGACGAACTCGCGATCCGGAATCGATGGCGACGATGCCGACGCGCTGGGCACCTCGATGGCCGGCTGCGACGCGTCGGGCAGGGATGCCATCACATGGCGCGAGTCGGTCCCAGGCGGTGGTTCGAGCGTAGCTTGTGGAAGACGCGCTGCGGCGGGCACGCGCGGAGGACCGGGAACCTGGGGATAGCTCCCTCCACTCTCGTCCCCCTCTACCGGCTGGGCAGAAACGAATCGCTCCTGCGACGAGCGCGAGGCCAGCACAGGACCGCTACCCGTGGACTCACCCGGCAGCACGTCGCCCGACTCTTCCGGCACCTCGATGCGAAGCACAAAGTCGCCGACATAGATGCGATCGCCTTCGCGAACGATGGTCGCCTGGGAAATCCGCCGACGGTTTACGTAGGTTCCGTTGGTGCTGTTCAGATCCGTGACGATGAAGCGGCCGTCGCGGAACAACAGGCGAGCGTGCCGTTTCGACACGTTGCCTTTGGGCAACATCAGGTCGTTGCCCTGGACCCGGCCAACGCTGATCTCGGCCCGATCGAAGACCTCGCGCCGCTCCGCTCCCCCCTTCTCGCTGATGACAATAGCGAACACGGGACCTTTCGCCTGGGTCGGGGAAGATATCACAGCGAACCTACCCATACTTTCGATGGGACCCGGCCGGTGTCAATGCGACTTGTCAGACCCCGCTACCCCAGCGCTCCGGCAACATCACAAAATGACGAGGACCGGCCCAATGGCCGGCCCTATCCCTCACCCCCGGAACCGTGTCCGGGGAGCTCGATCCCGACGCCAGACTAGCGCGGACCCTGCCCCTTGACCTCGGTCGTCACCAGCCCGAGCAGCTCTCCCGCCAGCGCGAGCACGTCCTTCTCGCTGAAGCCGCTGCCGCGCAGCTCCCGGTAGATGCTCTTGGCAAGGATGCGCACCGCGCGCGGGTCATTGGGATTGGGTGTGGTCTCGGAAGTCAGCGCCATCATGTCACCGGATGTTCGTGTTGTGCGTCGCGTATCCAAGAACAATGCCGACGACCTGCTGTTTCCCCACTACGCTGTTTTCCCGCGTAACCTGGATGGCGGAACGTCGCGCGCGCGAACCGCGCTTCGCAGTGGGGCGCGAAGCGCGTGCCACAGGCGCACGCGCATACGCGCATCGCGACACCCGCACGACACATACTGGTTCAACAAGTTACTGGTTGAACCGGTGTCGCTCAGACGGGGCGTTCGCGGACCTCGAGCTTCGAGGCAGAGCCCGGATAGCTGACGACCACCTTCTTCTCCGGCCGCTTGATCTCGCACAGCAGGCTCGTGACGAGCTCGCGCCCACCCGAGCCGAAGAACAACGCGTCGCCGACCCCCGGCTCTTCCAGACACGGGATGGCGGTGCCGTTCTTCTGGAAGCGGACTCCACCGCTCAGCTTGCGGTTCAGCGCCAGGTGCGATGAAAGCCAGGTTCCCGAGTTCCTGTCACGGACCGCGACGCAGACCCGATCGCGGAAGTGATACTCGGTGTTGCGCGTGATGTACATCTGGTGACGGCGGCGCTCCGGTCCGCCGTATCCTCTTCGAATCGGCTGCATGGGTCTCGTGACCTCCTGGTTCGGCTGGGCCCGGGCACTTCGCGGCGCTCGAGCCCGTCGTCGCGCGTGAAAGCGTTGCAGCCCAACCGACTGGCGGCCAACTTCCAAGGCGATACTTATCAAAGCGCCGACAACTTCCGGTCGCGCGCCACAACCGCCTACGATCGCCTCGTGGCACGCAGCCGACATCCCGGGCTCGCGAAGACGCGAGGACTGCCGCTGCTCCGGCGCCGGGAGATCGAGCTGTGGCAGAGCACCGACTACCGCTGGCGTGAGCTGTTCGAGGCTGCCGACGTGATGAGCGAAGGCGCGACGCGCGACGAACCGGAGGGGCGCGTCTACTACGGCTCCACCAGCGTGCTGCTGCCGGTGAAGTCGCAAGGCGGCCTGCTGCCCGACGACGAGCTGGAACAGGTTACGCGTCTGCTCGGCGCCGACCCGCACGCGCGCGTGCGCGCGGTTCGCATTGCGTGCCTGGAGGCGGAGCTGCGCTCGGGGGGACCGCTCGGACGCGTCAGCGCCGAGCTCGCCGTGCGACAGGACAAGCGCGGCGCACGCGTCGACGTTGAAGTTGAAGCACGCGTGTTCGAGCGTCCCGGTCGGCGCCTTCGCGGCGCTCCCGGCGCGCGACGTGACAAGCGCAGGAAGAGTTCTTCGTGAGCGCTCGGAACCGCCGGCGCGCTGGCGATTGAATGTACCGGACGCAAACGTCAAGTGTCTTTTCGTCCTTTCCGGGCAGCGCAGGACGACGCTCGAAGCAGCGCGAAACAGCTGCGCTCGCCGCTGTTTCGGACAATCGCTTGACAGCGAAGCCGCTGCGGCAGAAACGACAAAAGAACAGGGCAGGAACGTGACGGCGGGGCGCAGAAGCAGACATGGGCCGCAAGAAACGACGCGATGAGAAGATCATCCATGTCGTGTTCGGGCCTGGTGGCGGTCGGGTGCAGCAGAAGAAGAACAGCGCACTCGAATCGAAGACCAAGCACGAGCAGACGCCATCGAACCGCGAGCCGCTCACGGACCTGTTCACGCGTGGCGAGATCTCGCGGCTGCTCGGTCTGACTCCCGGGCGCCTGAGAACTCTCGACAAGGCCGGCATCGTTTCGCCGAGCGGCCGGCGTCGCGGTCGCCGCGCCTACACCTTCAGTGATCTGATCGCGCTGCGCACCGCGCAGACGCTGCTCGACCGCAAGGTCAGGTTGCGCGACGTGACGCGCGCCATATCCAAGTTGAAGACGTCGCTGCCCAAGGTCACGCGCCCGCTGGTCGAACTGAGAATCGTCTCCGACGGGCAGCGCGTCGTCGTGCGCACCCACGACGGCTCCTTCGAGCCCCTCACGGGACAGATGTTGCTCGACCTGGAAGTGAAGTCGCTGCGCGACGACGTCGTGCGCGTGCTCCGGCCCTCTGCCGGGCGCGAGCGCGCACGCACCGCCTACGAGCTGTACCTGCAGGCGAGCGAGCTGGACGAGGACCCGGCCACCATGGACGCGGCGCAGGACCTGTACGCCCGCGCCATCGAGATCGACCCGTGGTTGGCCATCGCCTACACCAACCTCGGCAACATCCGCTTCCGCCGCCACGATCCGGAAGGCGCCGAGACGCTCTACAGGAAGGCCCTGGAAATCGATCCACGGCAGCCGGAAGCCCAGTACAACCTGGGCTACGTGATGCTGGAACGGGGCTGCCCGGACCTGAGCATTCCGCTGTTTCTCGGCGCGATCGAGGCCGATCCGCGCTTCGCGGACGCCTATTTCAACCTCGCCATGGCCTACGAGCAGGTCGGCGAGACCCAGAAGGCCCGCCCGTACTGGAAGAACTACATCTCGCTCGAGCCCGCCGGCACCTGGACCGAGATCGCCAAGCGGCATCTCTAACCTCCGCGAGACGCCGCCCGACGTCGATGACCGTCGTGGGATTGGTTTGTATCCCGCCCCCCCGCGCCCCCCATACGCGCCTCGCTGCGCTCCACGCGGGCTTGCTGTCGCTGCGCTGCATCGCGCGCTGACGCTTGGCGCCGCTACTACAGGCGCCGGTGCTTGAGGCTTGGCAGTGTCGAGCGCACTCGGTCGAGGTATTCGCGACCTAGATCCGCCACGATGACGCCGACGCCGTCGGAGCTCTCGGCCACGACCGTGCCCCACGGGTCGGCGACCAGCGAGTGGCCGTAGGATGCGCGTCCCTTGGGATGCTTGCCCCACTGCGCTGCGGCCACCACCCATGCCTGCGACTCGATGGCGCGCGCGCGCAGCAGCGGATGCCAGTGGTCCTTGCCCGTCTGCAACGTGAACGCCGCGGGCACCATCAGCACCTCGGCGCCGCGCTCGACCAGCGCGCGGTACAGCTCCGGAAAGCGCAGGTCGTAGCAGACCGACAGACCAAACCTGAAACCCTCGATGTCCACCACGACCGGCTCGGAGCCAGCCAGCGTGGCAACCGACTCCAGAAGCTCCGTGCCGTCGGGCAGCTCGACATCGAACAGATGAATCTTGCGGTAGCTTGCGACGACCTCCCCCGACGGTGACAGCACCGCGCACGTGTTGTGCGGTCGCTTCGGATCGCTGCTCACTTCGGGAAAGCCGCCGGCGACGATCGTCAGCTTCGCGTCGCGAGCGGCGCGCGCCAGCATGCCCTGGATGGGCGCCGACGTATCGCCGAGGCGCTCGGCCAGCTCGCGCTTGCCGGTCTCGGGACCCAGGTACGCGAAGTTCTCGGGCAGGACGACGACGCGCGCGCCTTCTCTGGCAGCGGCCTCGATCATGCGGCGACAGGTCGCAAGGTTCTGCTCGACGTCGTCCTGGCAGCCGAGCTGTACAGCTGCCACGCGCAGGCTTTCACTGCTCTTCATGGCACAAGCATAGATCGCTCGAGGCTGCCCGCACGCACGCTGTCGCCCGCGCCTCCAGCGCAAGGCTGGAAGATGCTGGTTTCACCCCTGCCCTCTCGCTACGCTCGAAGCAGGAAGGGCGATGACCAACTACTCCACCGGCGCCATGCAGGAATTCGGCGGACCTTCCGCGCCGCATGCACCGGGCGCGGGGCCCACCGCCGGCCTGGTGCTGCTCTACGCCGAGGAGTACCGGGAGCTGCCGGCCGCGTTTCTCCTCACCGCGCGCCGCTCGGTGATCGGCCGCGATGAAGGCGTCGACTTCCAGCTCCCGGTCAAGGCCGTGTCGCGCTCGCACGCCGAGGTCGCGTGGGAACGTGGCGTGTGGGTCCTTCGCGATCTCGGCAGCAGGAACGGCACGCTCGTCGACGGACATCCCATCAGCGAGCTGCCGCTGGAACCGTCGAGCGAAGTCCGCATCGGGGACGCCATCCTCAAGTTCGTCGATCATCATGCCGAGCTGATGGCGGGCTACCGCATCGACGGCGCCATGCGCGGCGGCCAGGCGCGCAACAGCTCGTCCGCGTTGGTCGGCGGCTACCAGATGGATCGCATCGCCGGCGATCTCGCGCGCATCGCCCCGACGGAGCTCAGCGTGATGCTGCTCGGCGAGAGCGGCACCGGCAAGGAGGTAGTCGCCAGCGAGCTGCACCGGATGAGCGGGCGGCGCGGCCGCTTTGCCGCCGTCAACTGCGCGGCCATCCCGGGCAACCTGCTGGAGAGCGAGCTGTTCGGCTACAAGCGCGGCGCGTTTTCCGGCGCCGACCGCGACAAACCCGGACTCATCAAGAGCGCCGACGGCGGCACGCTGCTGCTCGACGAGATCGGCGACATGCCGCTCGAGGCGCAGGCCAAGCTCTTGCGCGTCCTGCAGTCGAAGGAAGTGTATCCGCTCGGCGCCACCGCGCCCGAACAGGTCGACGTGCGCATCGTATGCGCGACGCACCGCGATCTCGCCCGGCTGCAGAAATCCGGGAAGTTCCGGGAGGATCTGTTCGCGCGCTTGAACGAATACCAGCTCCGCCTACCGCCGCTGCGTGAGCGGAAGGAGGATGTCTTCATGCTGGTGCGCGCGTTCCTCGCGCGGCACGGCGGCGCCGCGCTCGGAGTCTCGTTCCCGTTCATGACGGCGCTTCTGAACTACGACTGGCCGTACAACGTGCGCGAGCTCGAGGCCTGTATCAAGCGCTCCATCGCGCTCTCGAACGGCACGCTCATCGACGTCGAGCAGCTGCCCGACCCGGTGCGCGAGGCGATGAGCGACTACGGCGATCCGCTCGCCCCGGGCGCACGCCCAGGCGATGCGCCGCCCCCGGATGCGCGGCAGGCCGCTGCAAGCGCGCCCGCGCGCAGCGTCGTGCCCACCGAAGCCGAGCTGCGCGCCCTGCTCGCGCGCCACCGCGGCAACGTCGCCGCCGTCGGCCGCGAGCTGGGCAAGGCCCGCATGCAGATCCACCGCTGGATGAAACGCTTCGACATCGAGGTCGACGACTATCGCTAGGCCGGTCGCCACTGCGCCCAGCACAATCGAGCTACCGGACGGTCCCGCACGGCCCGCGGGCCAGTAGGGCTTTCCCCGGAAATTTCCTGGGCGGCTTGAGCTGACCGCCGCTCTGGGCTACGCAGGCCCGCGTTTTCACGGTACTTCCCACGGGCCCAAGCGCCGCGGAGCAGGGGGGCGACCTTTCCCTCTTCCCCCGGGCTCCAGCAGGCGCTAGCCCGGTTCCCACCGCCCGCCCCCGCGCGGGCACTTTCCTGAACGTTCGGCCTGCTCCCTTCGATGCAAGACGCCCTCTCAGCCGGTCGCCGCTTCGCAGGGTGGTTTGCCTGTGTGCTCGCACTGTTGGCAGTGCTGGCCACACCGGCTCGCGCCCAGCCCGCGCCTGCCGCAGGCGCGGCGAAGCCCGCACAATCGGCTGCGGCGAAGCCCGGGAAGCCCGGAGCAGCCCAGCCTGGAGCGGACGACGACCAGCAGCCCGTGCAGCCGCCCTCCGGTGCCAACGCCGCGCCAGGTCCATTGCCCGCGTCGCCTCCCTCGGCCGCGCACCTCCCGCCGAGCCAGGCGGAGCAGGCGCGCGGACTGCCCATCTCCGACATCCAGGTGGCCGGCAACCGCCGCGTCAGCAAGGACGACGTGCTCACCTACCTCAAGGAGCGGGTGGGCCAGCCCTTCGATCCCGATGTCCTCACGCAGGACGTCCGCGAGCTGTGGAACTCGGGCTTCTTCGACGACATCGAAGTCGACCTGGACAAGAACGACAACGGCGTCGTGCTGCGCTTCCTCGTGCGCGAGCGCCCGAACATCGCGGCCGTCGAGTTCGTGGGCAACGACGAGATCGACACAAGCGACCTCAAGGACGGCATCGAGGTCAAGGCCAACACGGTGCTGTCGTATCCGGCCGTGCGCCGCAGCGTCCAGAAGATCCGCGACATGTACGCGGAGAAGGGCTACTTCCTCGCCGAGGTCAAACAGGAAATCATTCCCGAGAAGAACAACGAAGTAACGATCAAGTTCAAGATCGCCGAGCACGGTCGGGTCAGCGTCCGCCGCATCACCTTCATCGGCAACGACGCGATCAGCGACGCCGAGCTCAGGGCTACGATGTTTACGGGAAACCCGGGGTTCTTCGCGTTCGGCTCGGGCGGTCCGTTCCGCCAGGACGCCTTCGAGCGCGACATCGCGGTGATCAGCGCCCTGTACTACGACAAGGGCTACCTCTCGGTGCAGATCTCCACGCCGCGCGTGATGCTGACGCCCGACAAGAACGGCATCGAGATCACCCTCACGATCCACGAGGGGCCCCGCTACAAGATCCGCCAGCTGCGCGTTTATGAACGCGGCAAGGACGGCGAGGAAGTCGCGCCCATCGGCGGCCGGCGCCACTTGCGCAACATGGTGCGCGCCAAGAGTGGTGACTACTTCAACCGCGCCGAGCTACTGGACGACCTGCAGTCGATCCGCACGATGTACCGCGACCACGGCTACGCGAGCGTGGAAGCGAACCCGCAGACCCGCCTGGACGAGAAGACGCACGAGGTCGACGTCATCGTGCCCATCGTGCGCGGGCCGCTCGTCCATTTCGAACGCATCGAGATCCGCGGCAACTCCAAGACCCGCGACAAGGTCATCCGCCGCGAGATGGAGGTCGCCGAGGGCGACAAGTACAGCGAGACGCTGCTCGACAAGTCGCGCGAGCGCATCACCGCGCTCGGCTATTTCGAGCGCGTGGACATCTCGCAGGAGCAGGGCTCGGCCCCCGACAAGATGAACGTCTACGTCGAGGTCACCGAGCGCCCCACCGGTACCTTCCAGGTCGGCGCGGGCTTCTCCAGTATCGAGAGCTTCATCGCCACCGCGCAGGTGCAGCAGGCGAACCTGTTCGGCAACGGGCAGAGCCTGTCGCTGCAGGCGCAGGTCAGCGGCCTGAGACAGCTGGTCGACCTGCGCTTCTTCGAGCCCTACTTCCTCGACAGCGAGTTCTCGACCAGCATCGACTTGTTCGACCAGCTGCGCATCTACAATGATTTCTCCCAGACCAGCCGCGGCGGCTCGCTGACCTTCGGCTACCCGCTGGTCGAACCGACGCTGATCGCCTCGGTGACGTACACCGCCGAGCTGGATTGCGTCTCCACGCAGACCCAGTCCACCTTCCTCGGCACGTCGAGCGCGGTCAGCGTGTTCACGCGCCTGCCGCTCGCGAACCTGTTCAACGACGGCTGGACGTTCCAGCATCCGCCCCGCCATCACCTACGACACGCGCGACAACCGCCTGTTCCCACACAGCGGCATCTACCTGCGCGCCTCCACCGAGCTGGCGTCGGCGACGATCGGCTCGCAGAACGAGTTCCTGCGCGATCGCCTCACCGGCCGCTTCTACTACCCGCTCGGCCACGGCATGGTGCTCAAGCTGAACAGCGAGACCGGCCTGGTGACGAGCCCGTCGAGCCAGGGCGTGCCGATCTTCGCGCGCTTCTTCCTGGGCGGTATCTACGACGTGCGCGGCTTCCTGTTCCGCACCATCGGGCCGCGCATGCCGCTAACCAGCACCACCGATCCGAACAGCGCGCCCATCCAGGACGGCGCCAACATCGGCGGCAACCTCGAGTACTACCAGAACCTCGAGTTCGAATTCCCCATCCTGGACAAGGTCGGCATCCGCGGCGTCATCTTCACCGACGCCGGCAACGCCTGGAACCTCGAGCAGAACTACTGCCGCACCGGCGGCGCCAGCATCCCCTACGCCGTCACCAACCCCTGCTTCACTTTCAGCAGCCTGGGCGATCTGCGCACGTCATGGGGCTTCGGCATCCGCTGGTTCTCGCCCCTCGGCCCGCTGCGCTTCGAGTGGGGCTTCCCCTTCAAGCCGCTGCCCTACGAGAAGTCGAGCGACTTCGAGTTCACGATCGGCAACTTCTTCTAGCCGCGCGGAGTGGCAACGGCTCCGCGCCGTTGTACGCTTCCATCGCAGATGGGCAGCGCACGGGACACAAGCGGCGGGCAGCCCTCGCCTGCCACGGCACGCGACGGCACGCGGGTCGACAGCGACGACGCGGCTCCCGAAGCCTTGCGCGTGCCGCCGCGCGACACCGATCCGGTCGACGGCCCTCCCGACGAGTCCGGCGTGTCGTCACGCGGCAAGAGCTCGGCCAGCCCTGCGCCGGCGAGCGACGTGCCCACACCAAGGACCACCGAACCCGACGAACGCAGCGCGCCCACAGTGCGCCGCGCCGATCGCGCTTCGGGTGGCGCGCCGCGCGCCGAGCCTCCGCCCGCGCCAGTCGGCGACGGCAGCGAGACAACACTGCTGTCAGCACCCGCGCCGGCCGATGCCTTCGAGGTCGACGTGGACCGGCGGCTCGAGGAGACCGAGCGCCGGCTCGAGCAGCTGGAAGCCGATCTCGCGCGGCTCCGCGAAGCCAAGCGCGCACCCGCCGAGCGTCCCCTCGGCGAAAGCCTGCTGTTCTGGGTGGTGTTCCTGCTCGTCATCGCCGTCGCGTGGTTGTTCTTCCACGGCGCGCACTGACACAGCCGTTAGCCGTCAGCTGGTGGCTTCCCTCGCGGTCCACATCGACACGACCATGGCCGAAATCAGAAAGACGCTGTGCAATCGCGACTGCCCGGACAGTTGCGGCATCGTGGCAACCGTCGAGGACGGGCGCGTGACGAAGCTCGCAGGCGATCCGGAGCATCCGGTGACTCGCGGCTTCCTCTGCCACCGCACCAACCAGTTCCTGAAGCTGCAGTACTCGCCGGAGCGACTGACCGCGCCGCTCATGAGAAAGAACGGCGAGCTCGTCGAGGTCGGCTGGGACGAGGCGCTCGACCACGCCGCGGCCGAGCTCGTGCGCATCCGCGACGAGTCGGGGCCCGCGGCGATCCTCGACTACAGGAGCGGCGGCTCGCTCGGCCTGCTCAAGACCGTCACGAGCTACTTCTTCTCGCTATTCGGCCCGGTCACGACGAAGCGCGGCGACATCTGCAGCGGCGCCGGCGAGGCCGCCCAGGAGCTCGACTTCGGCGTGTCCGACAGCGGCAGCCTGTTCCAGCTGGAAATGGCGAAGAGCATCCTGCTGTGGGGCAAGAACGTCGTCGTCTCGAGCCCGCATCTGGTGCCCATCCTCAAGCGAGCACGTGCGCGCGGCGCGGAGATCCGCCTCGTCGATCCGGTGTTCCACAAGACGGCGGCGCTCGTGCGACGGCTTCATCCAGCCGCGGCCCGGCGGCGATTTCGCGCTGGCGATGGGCGTCGCGCGCATCCTGTTCGAGCGCGGCTGGGTCGACACGGACGCGGAGACGCTACTGCGACCACCTGCCGGCGTTCCGCGACGCTCGCGCTGTCGCGCACGCTCGACGACGTGGTGCGCCGACGCCGACGTGACGACGCGACGAAGCCGAACAGCTTGCGCGCATGCTCGGCCCCGGCTCGCCCTGCACGATCCTGGTCGGCTGGGGCATGGCCCGGCGCGACAACGGCGGCGCCATCGTGCGCGCGCTCGACGCGCTCGGCGCCGTGAGCGGCAACATGGGCGTCGAGGGCGGCGGCGTGTCGTTCTACTTCCAGCGCCGCGGCGCGTTCGACGCGCTGCCCGCAAAGCCGCCGCCGCGCACGCTGTGCGAGCCGCGGCTCGGCCGGAGCTCCTCGCCGCGTCGGATCCGCCGATCCGCGCCGTGTGGGTCACCGCGGCAACCCGGTGGCGATGCTGCCCGAGTCGCAGACCACGGCAGAAGCCCTGCGCACGCGCGATCTGGTCGTCGTGGTGGACTCGTTCCTGACGGACACGGCGCGCGTCGCCGATCTGGTGCTGCCGACCACGACGCTGCTCGAAGCCGACGATCTGATCGGCGCCTACGGCCACCAACTGATCGGCGTGTCGCGCCCGTGGTGCCGCCGCCGCCCGGCGTGAAGAGCGATCTCGAGATCATCCAGGCGCTGGCGCGAGCGCGTCGGGCCTCGGCGCGGAGCTCGCCGGCGACGCGCGCAGCTGGAAGCAGCGCATGGTCGCCGGCAAGCTCGCCGCCCGCGGCGTCACGCTGGAGGATCTCGAAGCGGGCCCCATCGACAATCCGCTCGCGCCGGCGGTGCTGTTCGAGGGCCGGCGCTTCCCCACGAAGAGCGGGCGCGTGAACCTGATCCACGAGGCGCCGCCGCCTGCCCTACCCCGCCCGGCGGACTTCCCGCTGCTCCTGACCAGCGTCTCGAACCTGCGCTCGCAGTCGAGCCAGTGGTACCGAGCCGCCCGAGGCGCCGCTGACGCTCACCGTGCATCCCGACGCCGCGGCGGGCCTGTCCGAAGGCGACGTCTGCTTGCTCGAATCGGCGCTCGGCCGCCTGGAGGTGCGGCTGCATCTCGACGCGCGCCAGCGCCGCGACGTTGCGCTCTGCCCAAGGGCGGCCACCTGCATCGCGGCACCGCCGCCAACGCGCTGACCCGCGCGCGGGTCACCGATCTGGGCGAAGGCGGAGCGCTGTACGAGGAGCCCGTGCGCCTGGTGAAACGCTAGAGGCGGCTGTCGTTCACCCAGCTCACGTCGTAGTGCGGCAGCTTGGCGGCACTTTCGAGGCCGCGCTCTTCCGGGGACAGCACGGCGAAGTGGCCGGGCAGGCCCAGCGCTTCGCAGCCCATCTCCCAGTTGCCGCACCAGATGCCGAGCGCGACCGCCGCGTAGTAGCGCGAGGAGGTCGCGGCATAGAAGTCCATCCTCGATAGCCTGGGCTTGCCGTCGATCTGCTCCGGCACTGCCGCCGCGCGCGTGGTCTGGCCGTTGTAGGACGAGGGCGACCACTGGCACACCTCGTAGCAGCGCCCGAAGGCGTCGAACGGCGGCCCCGCAACGTCGAGCGGTCGCGTGAGCTCCGGGTCTTTGAAGAACAACTGCTCGAGCGGGCGCCGCCAGTGCTGCGTTTTCTCCATGAGGCGGATGGCCAGAGGTTTCAACATGGACTTGTAGCCGACCGCGCACACGCAGATGACGTGATCCTTCCCGGGATCGAAGCGGTCGCCCAGCTTGGCCACGATGCTCTTCTGGTCGGCACCCGGACCGATCCAGCACGTCGCCAGACCCATACGGGTCGCGTCGATGACGACCTTCTGCAGGCTGCGGCCGACGTCGATGACGGAGAGGCGGTCATACGCGTGCGGGGCGATGGCGACGAGGAACTCGTGCGCGCCGACGACGGGCCAGACCGTCAGCGGCGCGGCGACGTACTCGAAGCGGATCGGGCTCTTGCCGATCTGCCGCTCGGGCTGGGTGTTCTCGCGAACGCTCCGCATCAGCTCGGCGTGATGCTCCGGCGTCAGGTTGCGCCGCTGGAACGAGCGACAGGCGCGCCGGGCACGCATCACGTCGAAGGCGTCGAGCCCGTCCCGTGACGCGGGCAGCGGCTCCGGCAGGCGGATGCCGAACTTCAACGTCGCGACCTCGAAGACGGTGTTCGCGAGAGCCAGCAGACCGAGCACCAGCGGCGTCCAGAACAGCAGCGCGGGCCAGACCCCGACCAGCCAACCGATGCCGGACAGCAGCAGCAAGACGAGCGCGACGACGGCGGGCAGCATGTACTGCAGCCAACCGGTGAACTGCAGCTTCAGCTTGATGCGCCAGAGGAACGTGTCCTCGAGCTCGAGCCCGGAACGCTGCGTCTCGGGGTGCTGCGCGGCGGCTTCGGTCATGCGCTCCTCGGGGGGCCCGGAGCTGTCCCGGGCAAGCAAGAGAGTACGTCCGCCCCCGGTTTATTGCAAGTGCTCGCTTGCAATAAAATACCGACGCTCTACGCTGCTCGTGCCATGCCCAAGGTGATCGACATCGACAGCCTGTTCGAAGCCGTGGTCTCGGTGTTTGCCGAGCGCGGATACGGCGCCGCAACGACGCAGGAGATGGCCCGGCGCGCCGGCATCAACGAGGTCACGCTGTTCCGCCGCCATGGCAGCAAGGCGGCGCTGATCGAGGCCGCGCTCGGCCACTGCTTGCTAGCGTCTCCGTTCGGCCGGCTCGAGGCCAGCGACGACGCCAGAGCCGATCTGGTGGCCATCGTCGAGGCCTACCGGCAGACCTATCGCGCCTACGGCGGCGCGGTGCTGACGCTCATGAACGAGATGGCGCACCACCCCGAGCTACGCGGGGCTGCGGCGGCGCTGGCGCCCAACCTGCGGAAGGCGGCCGGCATCATCGCCCACCACCAGGCCGCGCGGCGCATCGGTCCGGGCGATCCGCTGCAGAAGGTGGTGCTGTTGATCGCGCCGATCATGGTCGCAGGCATCACCGCGCGATCCGGCGCGAAGCTACCGGTTGTCGAGCCGGACGTGTCGACGATCGTAGACGGATTTCTCGATGGCCATGGCACCGGCTAGACGGCTCGCGCAGACGCCACGGCGGCACTCGACAGCAGCCCAGAAATAACGCACAATTCCGGGCAGTTGAATCGACCCGCGCGGCGCCCCCGCCGGCGCATCGCGCGGCATTGTCAGGGGGGCTTCGCTGGGCTAGTTCCGGCATGACATCCGGGGCTTTTCCGCCCCCACCGCGCGCCCGTTCTCCCCCTCTGTCCGGGCGCCGGATCAGGACCTCTGCATGGCAAACGAACCTCCCAATCCTCCCGAACCGCCCGCTCCGCCTGCGCCTCCGCACAATCCGCAGGAGCACCCCATCAGCATCCAGGACGAGATGAAGACCTCGTACCTGGACTACGCGATGAGCGTGATCATCGGGCGCGCGATCCCCGATGCGCGCGACGGCCTGAAGCCGGTGCACCGCCGCATCCTGTACGCCATGCGCGGCCTGAACCTCACGCCCGGCACGTCGTACCGCAAGTGCGCGACGGTGGTCGGCGAGGTGCTCGGCAACTACCACCCGCACGGCGACGCGAGCGTGTACGACGCGCTGGTCCGCATGGCGCAGGACTTTTCCATGCGGCACATGCTGGTCGACGGCCAGGGCAACTTCGGCTCCGTCGACGGCGACCCGGCGGCGGCCTACCGCTACACCGAGTGTCGACTGGCGAAGATCTCGATGGAGCTCCTGGGCGACATCGAGAAGGAAACGGTCGATTTTTCGCCCAACTTCGACGAGTCGAAGCAGGAGCCGGTGGTGCTGCCGGCGCGCTTCCCCAACCTGCTGGTCAACGGCACCGGCGGCATCGCGGTCGGCATGGCGACCAACATCCCGCCGCACAACCTGAACGAGGTCATCGACGCCACCATCCGGCTCATCCACGAGCCCGACCTGACGATCGAGGATCTGATCAAGATCATCCCCGGCCCCGACTTCCCGACCGGCGCACTCATCCACGGCCGCGCGGGGATCTACGCGGCCTACAAGACCGGCCGCGGCAGCGTCGTGATGCGCGCGCGCAGCGAGGTCGAGAAAGTGCACGGCAGCCAGGACCGCGAGCAGATCGTGGTCACCGAGCTGCCCTACCAGGTCAACAAGGCGCGCCTGCACGCCAAGATCGGCGAGCTCATCCGCGACAAGCGCATCGAGGGCATCAAGGAAGCCCGCGACGAGAGCGACCGCGAGGGCATGCGCCTGGTCATCGAACTGAAGAAGGACGTCTTCCCGCAGGTCATCGAGAACCAGCTGTTCCGCATGACGGACATGCAGTCGTCCTTCGGCATCATCAATCTCTCGATCGTCAACGGCCGCCCTGCCGTGCTCGATCTGAAAGAGACGCTCTCGCTGTTCATCGAGCACCGGCGCGAGGTCGTGAGCCGCCGCACCCGCTACGAGCTCAGCAAGGCCGAGGCCCAGCGCGAGATCGTCGAGGGCCTGGGCATGGCGATCACCGAGGTCGACCTGGTGATCAAGACCATCCGCGAGTCGCGCGATCCCGATGTGGCGAAGACCGCACTGATGCAGCTGCCGCTCAAGGGCCTGGAAGAGTTCGTGCGCCGCGCAGGCCGCCCCGAAGCCGAAATCGAGGAAGCCGCGAAGAAGAAGGACTACCGGCTGAGCGAGCGGCAGGCCAAGGCCATCCTGGAGATGCGGCTGTCGCGCCTGACGGGTCTCGAGCAGGAAAAGCTCGCCAAGGAGTACGGCGAGCTGTCCGACGAGATCGCGCGCCTTTCCGCCATCCTCGCCGACGAGCAGGTGCTGATGGACCTCATCATCAAGGAGCTGGAGGAGGTCAAGGAGAAGCACGGCAACGAGCGCCGCACGCAGATCGTCGACAACGAAGCCGAGATCCAGATCGAGGACCTGATCCAGGAAGAGGACATGGTCGTGACGATCTCGCACGAGGGCTACATCAAGCGCACGGCGTTCTCGACCTACAAGGCGCAGAAGCGCGGCGGCAAGGGCAACCGCGGCATGGAGGCGCAGGGCGACGACTTCGTCAACCAGCTGTTCATCGCCTCCACGCACAGCTTCGTGTTCTTCTTCAGCGACCGCGGCAAGGTCTACGTGAAGAAGGTGTACGAGGTGCCGCAGGCGGCGCGCTCGGCCAAGGGCCGCGCCATCGTCAACTTCATCGGCATGGAGGAGGACGAGCGTATCCGGGCCATCACGCCCGTGCCCGGCTTCGTGGAAGACGTGTTCGTGACCACGCTCACGCGCCGCGGCCAGATCAAGAAGACCAGCATCCTCGACTACCAGAACTACCGGCAGAGCGGCATCATCGGCGTGAAGATCGCCGACGACGACCAGCTCCTGACGGCGACGGTGACGGACGGCACGCGCGAGTTCCTGATCGCCACCAAGAAGGGCAAGAGCATCCGCTTCGACGAGAACCAGGTGCGCGCCATGGGCCGCAACACCAGCGGCGTCAAAGCCATCGAGCTCGACGACGACGACGAGGTCGTGGGCCTCGCCACCACCGAGCCCGAGCGCGACCGCGTGCTGGCCATCTGCGAGCGCGGCTACGGCAAGCGCACCAAGCTCGACGAGTTCCGCCAGCAGAACCGCGGCGGCAAGGGCATCATCCTGATCGATGCCAGCGAGCGCAACGGCCCGGTCGTGGGTATCAGCCTGGTCAAGCCTGAAGACGAGGTGATGCTGATCACCGACCGCGGCCAGACCATTCGCACGCAGGTCGAGGAGATCCGCGAGACCGGTCGCAACGCGCAGGGCGTGCGCGTGATGAACGTGGGCGAGGACGAGCGCGTGGTCGGCTTCGAGTCGGTGGGCGAGAGCCGCGCGGGCGACGCCCTGGACGGCGATACCATGCTGCCACCCGGGGACACGGGCGACGACGCGGCAGCGGACAGTGCGGGCGACGACGGCAACGCTGGCAGCGACGCGCAGCAGGAGCCCGAGGCGAGCGACGACGGCGACGACGGCAACGGCGATGGCTAGGTCGCGCGCCGTCACCGCGGCGCCTGACACCTTCAAGGCGCTCAGGAAGGCGCACCCCGACGCCCATTGCGAGCTCGATCATCGCGATCCTTTCCAGCTGATCGTCGCCACGGTGCTCAGCGCGCAAAGCACCGACGTCGCGGTAAACCGCATCACCCCGGACCTGTTCAAGCGCTGGCCCGACGCCGCCGCGCTGGCCAAGGCTCCGCCCGCACAGGTGGAAAAGGCCCTGGCCAGCATCGGCATGTTCCGCCAGAAGGCCAAGAACATCATCGGCCTGTCGAAGAAGCTGGTGGAGGATCACGGCAGCAGGGTGCCGCGGAAGCTGGACGAGCTGGTGAAACTGCCCGGCGTCGGGCGCAAGACGGCCAACGTCGTGCTGGGCGTGGCGTTCGGCGCACCCGAGGGCGTGGTGGTCGACACGCACGTGCAGCGCATCACGCAGCGCCTGGGCTGGACGAAGCACGACAAGCCGGAAGAGATCGAGCGCGACCTGATGAAGCTGTTCCCGCGGAAAGACTGGGACATGCTCTCGCACACGCTCATCTTCCACGGCCGCCGGATCTGCACGGCCCGCGCGCCTGCCTGCGCTGCCTGTCCGGTGAGTGATCCCTGCCCCAGCGCCTTCAAGGCCGAGAACGTCGGGCGGAAGCCCCCGCGCAACCGGGGCGACCGCGGCAAGACGGCGGCGAAGAAGCGCACCGCCAAGAGGTAGCGACGCGCGGGCGATCGACTCCTAGAGGACGCCTTGTCCCCGGTCGCCAGCCACGCGTTCCTGCAGGTGACGGATCACCATCTCGCTGCAGAGCTCGTGGACCATGCGACCGCGGACACTCGAGTAGACGCTCTTTTCGCAGCGGCAGACGGAACAGGCGGGCAGCCACGGAGAACAGCTTCTGCGCGGGATACGCGACGTCGCGCGGCACCGCTACGGGCAACGCCTCCACGACGCGATCCACGACCCCATCGACCGAGAGCATCTCGGCGGCCCCGAGTTCGCGGCTCGCTCCGAGCGCAACGGCGCTCTGGAACGTCAGGCCCCGCACGAAGTCCTGCTCCATCGCGTACTCGATTACCGAACGCAGCGCGCGGCGCGTGACGTCGGCATCCGCGCTCGTCAGGATCGTCACGCCGAGAACCGTCGGCACGCCGCACCGGCGCAGGTTCTCGAGCGCCGCGATCTTGCGTGAGCGCAGCGTGCGACCCGGCAGGTGGGAGTACCCTTCTTCCAGGAAGCCCTCGAAGGTCATGCGGATTTCCAGTCTGGGCGCCGCGGCGACGAGCCGCGCCACGAGCTGGGCGTCGGCCAGCGCCAGCCCGTTCGTGTAGACGACGAGGGTGCGCCCTGATGCGGCCACTTCCCGCACCATGTCGAAGAAGCGCGGGTGCTGGATAGGCTCGCCGCCGATCAGGCTGACCTTCGTGCCGCTGTTGGCGTCGGGAGCACGCCGGAAATCGGCAAGGTCCATGTCCTCGAAGTACGGATAGCGGTTGGCTTCCATCGCGCAGTACGAACAGCTCTGGTTGCAGCGGTTCGTCACGAAGAAGCACGTGTCGGTGGTCGCATGGGGCGGCGCATCACCCGGAAAGAGGCGATGGTAGGCAGCGTCCAGCCGCACGTAGCGATCGCCGTTGCGGGACATCAGCAGCCGGCGTTCGCCGTGCTGGCTGCACACCCTGCGGTTGTAGACGAGCTCGCCCTCGCGGATCACTTCGCCCGGCGCGTCTTCGAGACACACATCGCAGATGCCGGGAAAACGACGGGACACGACGCGCGGTGCGGAACCGACCATCCACTCTCCGAGTAGCACGACGATCGCGGAGAACGACAGCACCAGGGAACTTGATCCAGCTCAACCAGGAGGACAGAATCAAGCGCGGCGTTCCGCCGCGCAGCCCCGAACCGAAGCGATGCCGAGCCTCTCCGCCCTCCTGGGCAGGGGAAAACTGCCGATTGCGGTCCGACGGCCGAGCCCTATGAAGAAGATCTTGATCATGACGCGGACCGACGGCTGCTTTGCGCCGCAAGCGACGTATCCGCGAGAAGGCAATGAGGACGAATGAGCGGCTCGAGGCCCACGCGACGAGCAGTTGACACGGAGATTTGCGACGCGGAATCAGCTGCCACAGGGCGCACATGTTCGCGGGCCGGGCGCGCGAGGGTCCTGAGCGCGATGCTCGTGCTGGCGGGGTGCGTAGGCACCGGCGGTTGCGGGGGCAACGGAGCCGCGGGCGGCGCTGCGCGGGCGACACCGGACGCGGCCTCACCCGATACCGGCTCGCAGGACGCGGATACGGCTTCACCCGACGCAGTCTCCCCCGATGCGAGCTCACCGGATGCGGATGCGACCGCCCCGGACGCAGCCTCCGCCGACGCCGGCTCGCCGGATGCGGCTTCCGCGGATGCGGCCTCCGCGGATGCGGCACCAGCGTGCCCGGCCGGCCAGTTGCTGTGCGGAGCCCAGTGCGTCGACACCACCCACGCCAACTACGACTGCGGCGCGTGCGGCTCGCCGTGCGTCAACGGCCAGGTGTGCGTCCAGTCGTCGTGCATGGCCGTCCCGACGATCTGCGGCGCGGGTTATCACCCCGACGCTGCCGGCGGGGTCACCATCACCGGGATGACCGTCGACCCGTTCGTCGTGGTGCGAGGCTCGGCTTTCACCGCCGAGGCTTTCGCTTCTTTCGACCACACCCCCGCCTCGGTAACCGGGTACGGCTCCTTCGTGCGCGCTGATGGGACGGTGGTGGGCACCTCCAACCCCAAATGGAACGCGAACGGCTACTTTCTTGTTTCCGGGTACACCACCCCCCAGTGGGCTGTGGGAATCTACCGCTTCGAGTTCACCGTGTGCAGCGATGAGGGTTTCGACTCCGGCACGACCTACTTCAGGATCGTTTCCAGTTGATGCCCGTCGCGAGGGCTCGAGGAGCCCCGACCAGAACTACTGATCATTTGTTGACTTCGAGCGGCAAAAAGCGCTAGCGAACGGGTCGTTCCGGGCGCACATACCCGCCGGCGCCGGCCGGGTCCACGGGCGGGCGCCCGAGCCCGGAGGACCTTTGGCGACACGACGCAAGACGAGCTCAAAGCCCTCGAAGCGGGGCGGCTCCACGCCTTCGAAACGCGGCAGCTCCAAGCCGTCGAAACGCGGCAGCTCGAAGGCCTCGAAGCGCGCCGCCACACCCGCGAAGCGCGCCAGCTCGAAAGCCTCGAAGCGCACGGCTTCGAAGGGCCAGCCGCCGCGGGGCGGCAAGGGCGGAAAGGGCGGCGGGGGGCCGACCGACGGGGTGGAGCTCGATCTGCCGCTGCACGAGATCGCGCAGAGCCGCTACTTGAACTACGCGCTCAGCGTCATCACCAGCCGCGCTCTGCCGGACGTGCGCGACGGTCTGAAGCCGGTGCAGCGCCGCATCCTGTACACGATGTGGCAGCAGCGGCTGACGGCGGACAGCAAGCACCGCAAGTGCGCCAAGGTCGTCGGCGACGTGATGGGCAACTACCACCCGCACGGCGACGCGGCGATCTACGACGCGCTGGTGCGCATGGCGCAGCCGTTCAGCCTGCGCATGCCGCTGGTGAGCGGCTCGGGCAACTTCGGCTCGCTCGACGGCGACCCCGCCGCGGCCATGCGCTACACCGAGTGCCGGCTGGCGCCCGTCGCGGGCGAGATGCTGGAGGAGCTGGGCCAGAACACGGTCCACTTCCGTCCCAACTACGACGGCACGAAGAGCGAGCCGGTGGTGCTGCCGTCGAAGCTGCCGAACCTGCTGGTCAACGGCGCGACGGGCATCGCCGTCGGCATGGCAACCAACATACCGCCGCACAATCCGGAAGAGGTGTGCTCGGCGGCCATCCGGCTACTCGACGCGCTGGTGCAGGGCAAGGAGCTCAGCGCGCGCGAGCTCACCCGCACGATCAAGGGGCCGGATTTTCCGACGGGCGGACAGATCGTCTCCACGAGTGAAGAGATCAAGCAGGTCTACGAGACCGGACAGGGAACCATCAAACTGCGCGGCACCTGGGAAAAGGGCCCATCCAGCCGCGGCAGCAAGACGATCTTCATCACCAGCATCCCCTACACCGTCAACAAGTCCACGCTGGTGGAGCGCATCGCGGACGTGTGCACGAGCCGCAAGATGCCGATGCTGCTCGACGTGAAGGACGTCTCGGCCGACGACGTGCGCATCGAGCTCGAGCTGAAGAAGGACGCGGACGAGCAGAAGGTGCTGGCGTACCTGTACAAGCAGACGCCGCTGCAGACGAACTTCAACGTCAACCTCACCTGCCTGATCCCGACGGAAAACCCCGAGGTGGGCCGGCCCGAGCGGCTGGATCTGCAGGAGATCCTCTGGCACTTCCTGCACTTCCGGCTGGAGGTCGTCACGCGGCGGCTGCAGCACGAGCTCGGCGCGCTCGAGCGGCGCATGCACATCCTCGACGGCTTCGTGAAGATCTTCGACGCCCTCGACGAGATCCTGCGCATGATCCGCAAGAGCGACGGCAAGGCGGACGCCGCCAAGAAGATCATGGCGAAGTTCAAGCTCGACGCCGAGCAGACCGACGCCATCCTCGAGTTGAAGCTGTATCGCCTCGCCCGGCTCGAGATCCTGGTCATCCAGAAGGAGCTGGCGGACAAGAAGAAGCGCGCCCGCGAGATCAAGAAGCTCCTGGGCGATGTGGAGTCGCGCGGGCGTTGGGGCATCGTCAAGCAGGAGCTGCACGAGATCATCGCCGGCTACGGCAAGGCGCAGAAGCGCCGCACGCTGATCGCCGCCATCGAGGACGAGCCGGAGTTCTCGGCCGAGGACTTGATCGTGGCCGAGGACAACCACGTGCTCTTGACCCGCGACGGCTGGGTGAAGCGCCAGAAGGAGATCAAGGATCCGGCTTCGACGCGGCTGCGCGAGGGCGATCAGGTGCTGACGGTGCAGGCGGGCTCGACGCGCGCCACGATCGCCTTCTTCTCCAACTTCGGCACGGCCTACACCTGCCGCATCATCGATGTGCCGGCGACCACGGGCTACGGCGAGCCGATCCAGAAGCTGTTCAAGCTCAAGGACGGCGAGCGCATCGTGGCGGCCTTCTCGCTCGACCCGCGCGTCACGGGCGACATTGCGGAGAAGGAAGGCTACTTCCCGGAGACGTACGGCGTGGCGGCCAGCAGCGACGGCTATGCCCTCTGCTTCGGCCTCGGGCCGTTCGTCGAGCCGAGCACGCGCAGCGGGCGGCGCTATGCGCGGCCGAAGAAGGGTGCGGTCATCATCGGTGTCGACGCGGTGGGCGGCCAGGAGACGCTGATTGCCGTCAGCAGGAAGCGGCGCGCGCTGCTGTGCGAGGTCGGCGAGGTCAACTACCTGTCCGGCCCCGGGCGCGGCGTGCTGTTGATGAAGCTCGCGTTGGACGACGAGCTGCTCGGCTTCAAGGCGGCCGACGACGACCGCGACACGATCGTGGCGCGCACGTCGCTGGGCGGCGAGCAGCGCGTCAACACCGCCAAGTACGAGCTGACCAGCCGTGGCGGGCGCGGCCGCGAGGTGATGAAGCGGGGCGCGCTGGTCGAGATCGTGCACGAGACGCCTCCGCCGCTGGCGCCGCTGGAGGAGTCGTGACGCCGGGCGCACGAAGGAACGGGAGAACCCCATGACGAGATACACGGCCAAGGACATCACCGTTCTCGAGGGGCTGGACCCGGTGCGCAAGCGCCCGGGCATGTACATCGGCGGGGTCGGCTCGGCGGGACTGCACCATCTGGTGTGGGAAATCGTCGACAACGGCGTCGACGAGGCGATGAACGGGTACGCCTCGGAAGTCACGGTGACGCTGCACAAGGACGGCAAGTCCATCACCGTCACCGACAACGGGCGCGGCATTCCGGTCGACATCCATCCGAAGCACAAGAAGAGCGCGCTGGAGATCATCTTCTCGACGCTGCACGCGGGCGGCAAGTTCGAGGACGGCAACTACAAGACCGCGGGCGGTCTGCACGGCGTGGGCGCCTCGGTCGTCAACGCGCTGTCGACGAAGCTGGTGGCAACGGTGCGCCGCGACGGGGCCGAATGGCAGCAGGAGTTCAAGGCGGGCAAGCCGGTCGGCAAGCTGAAGAAGCTGCGCAAGGTGCGCGGCTCGGGCACCACTGTCTACTTCCACCCCGACCCGACCATCTTCCCGAAGATCGACTTCAGCGCGGACATCATCCGCCAGCGGCTGGAGGTGACCAGCTACCTGCACAAGGGGCTGAAGGTCGTCTTCCTCGACGAGACGAAGAACGACAAGGTCGTCTTCCAGCACGAAAACGGCATCGTGGACTACCTCGACCACGTGCTGAAAGAGCGCGGTGCGCGCCCGGTGCACGAGGCGCCGTTCTCGCTCTTCCGCGAAAACGGCGCGCGCGTGGAGGTCGTGTTCCGCTGGACGGAGTCGACCGACGAGCACCTGCGCAGCTACGTCAACGGCATTCCCACCGGCTCGGGCGGCACGCACGAAAACGGCATGCGCGCCGGCATGACCAAGGCCATCCGCAACTACATCGACACGCACCATCTCACTCCGCGCGGTGTCACGCTGACCGGCGACGACATCCGCGAGGGCGTGGTGGGCGTGCTGAGCGTGTTCATCAGCGATCCGCAGTTCCAGGGCCAGACCAAGGACCGGCTGAACAACCCCGAGGTCCAGTCGGTGGTCGACGGCGCGGTGCGCCCCGCGCTGGAGCAGTGGCTGAACCAGAACCGCACCACGGCCGAGCAGATCGTCGGGCGCATCATCCTGGCGGCGCGCGCGCGCGAGGCGTCACGCGCCGCTTCGGCATCGGTGACGCGCAAGACCGCGACGAGCGGGCGGCTCACGCTGCCCGGCAAGCTCAGCGACTGCACGTCGTCGAACCGCGAGTCGACCGAGCTGTTCATCGTCGAGGGCGACTCGGCGGGCGGCTCGGCCAAGCAGGGCCGCGACCGCGCGCATCAGGCGATCCTGCCGCTGCGCGGCAAGGTGCTGAACACCGAATCGGTCTCGCTGAACAAGCTGCTCGAGAACAAGGAGCTGTCCGATCTGGTGACGGCGCTCGGCTGCGGCATCGGCAAGAGCTTCGACATCTCGAAGCTCCGCTACCAGCGCATCGTGCTGCTCGCGGATGCGGACAGCGACGGGCACCACATCACGACGCTGCTGTTGACGTTCTTCTACCGCCACCTGACCGAGCTGATCCGGCAGGGCCGGGTGTACGTCGCGCTGCCACCGCTGTACCGCGTGGACATCGGCAAGGAGACGTGGTGGGCCGCAGACGACGCCGACCGTGACCGCATCCTGAAGCAGCACCAGAAGGGCAACGCGAAAGCCGAGATCACGCGCTTCAAGGGCCTGGGCGAGATGATGCCCAAGGTGCTCTGGGAAACGACGCTCGATCCGAAGACGCGGCGACTCATCCGGGTGGAAATCGCCGACGCGCTCGAGACGGATCGCATCGTCAGCGACCTGATGGGGCGTGACCCTTCCGCGCGCTTCCACTTCATTATGGACCGCGCTGAAGAAGCGCAGGAGCTGGACGTTCAGATCAACCGGGCGTGATTCCGCTACACGAGAGCTCGTCCTGACCGCGCCGGTTTCAACCTGCAGCGCCGACGACTGGAGCGTCCTGGCTGCCTCCCGTCGGAAGGCTTCGTTCTGATGCTTGGTCTTGTGGGCGTCTGGGGCCCCGACCCCAAACGCGGCAACCGGACGCGTCGCTCCTTACCCTGTAGGGAAATCGTGACCGGTGATGTAGACCGGGGCTTGCAGACGCGGCGGCCCAGCTCGACTATCACTTCGGAGCGCTAGCGCGAGCGGAAGCGCTCGATGAGCTGCTCGGCGGCGGTGTAGGGATCGATCTCGCGGGCTTCCACCTGGAGGGCGGCGGCATCGATGGCGTCGCCGAGCTCGGCGGCGGCCTCTTCGACCAGCGAATCGCGCAGCGACGCGACCATCTGCTCCTTCTGCCGCTCGATGCGCCGTGCACGCCCCGCGTCGGTGCCCTCCAGCCACGCGCGGTGCGCCTCGAGCCGCGCCATGAGCTCGCCGATGCCGTGATCCCGCGTGGCGATGCACTCGACGATGGGAGGCGTCCACGGCCCTTCTGCCGGCTGGTCACCGACGGCCACCTGTTTCGGCACGCGTACGGCAGCTGCCGAGTGGCCGCGCTTGCCGGCGCTGGAGGCGGAACCGAGCAGGTTCGAGCCGAGCGCGATCATCAGCTCCAGATCGCGCACGGTGGCTTCCACGCCTTCGCGGTCGGCCTTGTTGACCGCAAACACATCGGCGCACTCGAGGATGCCGGCCTTGATCGCCTGTACGTCGTCGCCCATGCCGGGCGCCATCACGACCAGCGTGGTGTGCGCGGCGCGCGTCACCTCGAGCTCGTCCTGCCCGACGCCGACCGTCTCGACGATCACCACGCCGGCGCCCCACGCATCGAGTACGCGCGCGATGTCCAGCGCGGAGCGCGACAGTCCGCCCAGCGCCCCGCGCGTGGCGACGGAACGGATGAAGACCTCCGGGTCCTCGAAGTGCTGCTGCATGCGGATGCGGTCGCCCAGAATCGCCCCGCCTGTGAACGGGCTCGTCGGGTCGACAGCCACCACGCCGACGCGCATGTTCGCCAGCCGGAAACGGTGGATCAGGCGATCGGTCAGCGTGCTCTTGCCGGCGCCCGGGTTGCCGGTGATGCCGAGCACCCAGGCGGAGCCGGTGGAGGGATACAGCTCCTTGAGCACCTCGCGGTGACCGTCGACGCGGTCGTCCACCATGCGGCAGACGCGCGCAGCGGCCCGCACCTCGCCGTCAAGCACCCGCTTCGTCAGCTCGAGCACGGGGCAAACCTCCGGCTACTTTCGCCCGCTGTCAACAACTGCGACCGAGCACTACTTCTTCTTCAGCGCGGCGACGACTTCCTCGACCGTGCGCGTGCTCATGGTGCCGGCCCGGAAGTCGTCGTTGTCGAGCAGACGCTTCTGGAAGTCGATGTTGGTGCGGATCCCGCTGACGATGAACTCGTCCAGCGCGCGGCGCATGCGGCGGATGGCTTCCTCGCGGCTCTTCGCGTGCACGATGAGCTTCGCCAGCAGCGAGTCGTAGCTCGACGGCACGGTCCAGCCGCCGAACACGCCGGAGTCGACGCGGATCCCCGCGCCGCCCGGCGGATGGTACTCGTTGATGCGGCCGGGCCAGGGTACGAAGGTCTCGGGGTCCTCGGCCATGATGCGGCACTCGATGGCGTGTCCGCGGAACTTCCACGGCCGCGTGTCGGGCAGATCGAGCTTCTCCCCGGCGGCCACGCGGATCTGCTCCACGACCAGATCCAGATCCGTGACCATCTCGGTGACGGGATGTTCCACCTGCAGCCGCGTGTTCATCTCGAGGAAGTACAGCTGCTTGTCCTCGTCCATCAGGAACTCGAGGGTGCCAAGCGACGTGTACCCGCTCTCGCGGATGGCGTGACGGATGAGCTCGCCCATCTTGGCGCGCAGCTCGTCGGTCATGGCGGGGCTGGGCGATTCCTCGACCAGCTTCTGGTGGCGGCGCTGCAGCGAGCACTCGCGCTCGCCGAGCGTCCAGACCTGGCCATGGTTGTCGGCAAGCGCCTGGAACTCGATGTGGCGCGGTCGCTCCACGAAGCGCTCGAGGTACAGCTCGGCGCTGTTGAAGCTGCTCATCGCTTCCGCCGTCGCCGACTCGAACGCGCGCCGCACCTCGGCGGTCGAGCGCACGACGCGCATGCCGCGTCCGCCGCCACCTCCGCGCGCCTTGATCATCACGGGGAAGCCGATGCGCTTCGCTTCGGATTCGGCGTGTTCGTGACTCTTCAGCGCTTCACTGCCCGGCAACAGCGGCAGATTGAAGCGCGTGGCCATGTGGCGCGCCTTGATCTTGTCACCCCAGGCGCTCATGGCGTCGGGGCTCGGCCCGATGAAGTGGAGCCCGCAGCGCTCCACCACCTGCGCGAACTCGGCGTTCTCGCTCAGAAAGCCGTAGCCGGGATGGATGGCGTCGGCCGCGGTGATTTCCGCTGCGCTGATGATGGCGGGAATGTTGAGGTAGCTCTTGCCGGGCGGCGGCGGACCGATGCAGATCGCCTCGTCCGCGAAGCGCACATGCAGCGCGCCGGCGTCGGCCTCCGAGTGCACGGCGACGGTGGCGATGCCGAGCTCGCGACATGCGCGGATGATGCGCATCGCGATTTCGCCGCGATTGGCGATCAGGACCTTGGAGAACACCGGCGAGACTCCCTGCGTCGAGGCCGGCTCAGGCCGTCTTCAGCTTGAAGAGCCGCTGCCCGAACTCGACGCTCTCGCCGTTGTCGACGAGGATTTCGAGGACCGTACCGTCCTGCTCCGACTCGATCTCGTTCATCAGCTTCATCGCCTCGACGATGCACAGCGTGTGGCCCTTCTTGACACTGCTGCCCACGTCGCAGAACGGCTCCGCGTCCGGCGATGGAGCACGGTAGAACGTGCCGACGAACGGCGAGGTGACGTACACGACGCCCTGTTCGTCCTCGACCTCGTCCGCCGCAGGCGCTGCGCCGGCTGCCGGCGCCTGCATCACGGGTGCGGCGTGTGCCACGGGGACGAACTGCCCGGCACTCTGCCCGACCTTCAGGCGCATCCGGTACTTTTCGTCCTGGTACTCGAACTCGCTGACGCCGCCTTCTTCCAGCGTCCTGAGCAGGCTCTTCAGCTGCTTGAGCGTGATCTCCATCTGCCTACCTCGACCCTCTTGAGGCACGGGACGCTACTAGCTCGGTTGCGGCTTCACAACCTGCATGAGCCGCGAATCTTCGTTCGCGCTGGTTAGCGGAAAGCGCGGCGGAAACTACGCTGGACGCAGTCGCGCGAGCAGCCCCTCGAGCGCCAGGAAGTACGAGTCGGGACCGAATCCGGCCACGCGCCCCACGCAGGCCGGTGCAATGCGCGATCGGCGGCGGAAACGCTCGCGCGCATCGGGGTTGGAAAGATGGACCTCGATGGCCGGCAGGCCTGCACCACGCAACGCGTCGTAGAGCGCGTAGGAGGTGTGCGTCAACGCCCCTGGATTGATGAGGATGCCGGCGTACCCCTCGTCGCAGGCCTGCCCGATCCAGTCGATCAGCGTTCCCTCGTGGTTGCTCTGCCGGCAGTCGGCCTCGGCGTCTGCGGCGGTCGCCAGTTCCACGAGGCGCAGGTGTATCTGCTCGAGGGTCTGCGTGCCGTAGATGGTGGGCTCGCGCCGGCCGAGGCGGTCCAGGTTGGGACCGCTCAGAACCATGATGCGCAAGAGCCCTCGCTTCCGGGGCCGCGCGCCCGCGCCTGCCCGGCGTCGAGGGACCTTGACGCGGGCCGCGCGAGGAGACTTGGGGCGCGCCTTGACCGGCTTGTCCTTTTTCGAGCGGGCCAAGCGCCGCTCAGGCCAGCTCGTCCACGAGCGTCGGCGCGGTGATCCTCAGCATGAAGCGACCTTTTCCGAAGTTTCCATCCGGAGACATGGTCAGCGCGAGGAAGTAGTTGTCGTTGATGATGCGGATGAGCGTCACCATCTTCTCGCTCTTGAAAGCGACTTCGCGCGTCTGGCCGGCTTCCAGCATCTCCGTGGCCCGTTGGATGGCCTTGACCACGACGCTGACCTCGGCGCCTACCGCCTCGATGTCGAAACCGCCCGAGTCATCGCGGGAGTAGCTCTCGACAGGAATGCCCTCGAAATCCATCAACAGCCCGGCCAGGCCCCCGTCGGTCCCATCCACCACGCCCTGGAGCGCTTCCTTGAACATGCTCGCCAGGTTAGCCGGTTTGGCCGCGGGGGTGAATGTTATCGCCGGAAGCTGCCCCCGCCGGCCGGCGGGCCTAGATCGGGCTTGTTGACCATCGGGGGTTGCACTCCGGCGGCGACCGGGTGATGGCCTCCAGGGAGATCTGCCTGTCGAGCGACCTTGACCCCTTACACGGCGAACGGCTACCTTCGCGCTCGCCCAGAAGGCACGGGCGTCAAGAGACCCAAAGGTAGGTAGTCGAAACCCGATGCGTGCGCGAGCGGGGGACCCGCCCCGCACAATGACACAGAAGATCCTCGCCGGCCGCGCCGACGATCCGAGCCTCGACGGGGATCTCGTCCGGGTCAAGGTCGACCAGGTCATCCTGACGCGGCAACCAAACCGGGTCCTCGGCGAGGCACTCCAGCTGGGGATGAAAAAGTCCGCAGTCGAGGTAGCTATTGCCTACGACACGCGGTGCATCACCGATGGAGCGCCCGTCGAGTCCAGTCCCGGAGCGCCTGAAAACGTCTCGCGCGAGGTGCTTCAGCAAGGGGTGCTGATCGCCCGTCCGGGTATCGGCTTTCCGGCAGCGGTGCACCTGGAGCGCTTCGGCAGCCCGGCCCGGCTGGCGCTGACCGACGAGCCACGCATGAGCTCGGTGGGCGGCGCGGGCATGCTCACCCTGGCCGCCTCCCCTTCCCAGCTCGCCGAAGCACTGGCGCACGGCATGTACTGGGTGCGGCCTCCGCGCAGCATCCAGGTGCTCCTGTCCGGCCGGGTGCGGCCGTTCGTGTGCGTGCGCGACGTGGCGCTGGAGCTGATCCGACGCGAGCTTGGCGAAGTCATCCGGCGCATCGACAACGAGTTCCACGCTCCCGTGGTCATCGAGTTCGCCGGCCCCAGTGCGCGGCTGCTTTCGGTGGCGGATCGCGCGGTGCTGTGCGCCCTGGCGCCCCAGCTCGGCGCGGCCGCAGCCGTGTTCGTCAGCGACGAGAAGACCGAGGTGTACCTGCGCGACCAGCGGCGCTCCAAAGCGCATCGCAGCCTGGTGCCGGACGCGGGCGCGCCCTGCGACGACGTGATCAGCGTGGATCTGTCCGCGGTCGATCCGCTGGTCCTGGACGAGGAAGGCGCCGTGCGCCCCGTCCGCGAGCTCGCCGGCAAGCCGGTGCACCAGGTCGTGCTCGGCGGAGACTCCGGTGCGTCGCTGCGCGACCTGCTGGCCGCGGCGGCGCTGCTCAAGAGCAAGCGCGTCCCGCCCAAGCTGGATCTGCTGGTCGCGCCTCCCTCGCGCCAGGCACTCGAAGTACTGGCCCAGTCCGGTGCCCTCGTCGACTTGATCGCAACCGGCGCACGGCTGATCGAGCCCGACCATCGGCTGGTCACCGGCGCGCTGTATCCGCCGGCGCCGGGCGGCGTCTCGATGCGCACCTTCGATCCGGAACCCGGCACTCCCACTGGGCACCGTTTCGTGGTCGCCTCGGCAGAAACGCTCGCCTACGCCGTCGCTTCGGGGCAGGTCGGCGACCCCCGCTCCTTCAAGCGGCCGGTGCGTGTGACCGTGCCGCGATCGCTGCCGACGGACGACGTGCTGATCCTGCGCAAGGGCAAGGGCAAGGGCAAGCCGGACGATTCCGCCAAGGTTCCGCCTGCCGCGCCGCCCGATCCCGAGGCGTGGAAGAAGGCGACGACTCTGGCCCTCCTGCCCGAGCGCCGTGAGCCGGGCGAGCCGAGCGCGCTGCTGCTCGATTCGCTCGACGACGTGCGCTGGGCGGCCCGCCACGCGGCGACCCTGGCGCCGAACCTGCGCGCAGTGATCGCTCCGTACATCCCGAGCGGAACGGTCGGGGTGTTCGCGGGCCTCGGAATCCTCGCGCTCACCGGCGAGCCGAGCACGCTGGAAGAGCTGCGCGGACAGACGTCCCTGGGGCTGCCCGCTCCCGAAAAGTGGGACGGCCAGGAGACCATCACGGCCTCGGCAGGCAAGACCAAGGTCGATCTTCGCTGGGCTGCAGTCGGGGCGGAGCGGAAGTGGACCGCTGCGGGCACCGCGCGCTCGCCGGCCGCTTCGCGCACCCCGCGCTCGTAGCACACCCCGTCGGATGGCCGCGCGAGCCCGGTAGCGATCTGTCGCCAGCGCCGAAGAGCTGATCTATCGTCGGCGCGCAATGCGGATCCTTGCATGTGTTGGCGCGCTGGCCCTGCTCCTGGTTTCACAGAGTGCGCTAGCCGCGCCCTCGGGCGACAGCGCGACCGACGCCGGGAAGAGCGCCGACACCGACGAGGGCGCGCCCGACAAGACCGGGGCCGACGAGAACAAGAAGCAGGAGGCCCCGACCTACGGACACGGACGCCAGTTCGGTCTGCGCGCCGGGATCGTCGGCGGCTACAACATGATCTTCCGCTACAACCAGTCACCGTTCTGCGCGCCGCCGAAGCCAGGCAAGGCCGCCAAGGACCAGGTGAAGTTCTGCGGACACGGCGCGCCGTTCGCGGTCGACCTCGGTCTGTCGTTCGCTCCGCTCGATTCGATCGAACCTTTCCTGTGGGGTCGCTTCGGCCTGTCCCGCGAGACGGAGACCGACACGAATCCGCTGGTGCTGGTCGGCGCCGGTGCGCGCGTGTACACGATGAGCGACTCGGCGTTCAAGGTCTTCATCGAACCCGCCATTGCCGTGGAGCTCGAAGGCGGCGGAACGAAGCAGAGCTGGCAGGCGGACTATCCGGGCTACAAGCCCGAGTACAAGCAGGATGTCGTCTTCCACGTGGCGGCGGGTCCACAGTATGACTTCGCGAAGAACGTCGGCATCTACCTCGATGCGGGCTTGACCGTGGGCATCCTGCGCTCCATCCACTCAACGATGGAGCTCCACGGCGGCGTGCAGGTGCGCTTGCCCTGATCGCGACACGAGGACGCCATGACCGATCGACCGTTCAGGATTCTGGGAGTACAGCAGATCGCCATCGGCGCGCCGGACAAGTCGGCCCTGCAGAAGCTCTGGCTTGACCTGCTCGGGCTCGAGAAGGTGGGTCAGTACAGAAGCGAGAAGGACAACGTCGACGAGGACATCGCCGTGGCCGGCGGCGGGCCGCTGCGCGTGGAGGTCGATCTGATGCAGCCGCTCGATCCGGACGGCCGCCCCCGGGTGCACGAACCAGCGCTGAACCACGTCGGGCTCTGGGTGGACGACCTGCCCGAGGCCGTCGCCTGGCTCGAAGGCCAGGGCGTGCGCTTCGCGCCGGGTGGCATCCGCAAGGGAGCCGCCGGCTACGACGTGTGCTTCATCCATCCCAAGGGCAACGAGCAGTCGCCCATCGGAGGCGCCGGCGTGCTGATCGAGCTCGTGCAGGCGCCCGAGGACGTGATCGCGGCGTTCGAAGGCTCGCTCTAGGCGAGCCAGCGAGCCCCCGGAAGACGATAGCTAGTCGTCGAGCAGCTCGAGCAGGCGCTGCGCGCCCTCGGTGGGCGTGATGCGGCTCTGTTCCACCTCCTGCCGGATCTTCGGCAGAAGCGCCTGCACGTCGGCGCGGGCGAAGAAGCGTTCTTCCAGGCCGTCGTGGATCATGCTGGTCAGCCAGACCTCGCGCTGCTCGGAGCGCTTCTGGTCGAGCAGCCCGTGCTGCTCGAGGTGCTGCCGGTGCTCGAGCACCAGTTTCCACACCTCGTCCATGCCGCGTTCCTCGAGCGAGCTCACCGTCGCGACCGGCGGCGTCCAGCCCTCGGTGGGAGAGCGCAACAGGGACAGCGCGCTCTTGAGCTGCGCCGCGGCGCGCCGCGCGGCCTTGACGTTGTCTCCGTCGGCCTTGTTGATGGCCAGGATGTCCGCCAGCTCGACGATGCCGCGCTTGATACCCTGCAGCTCGTCGCCTGCGCCTGCGAGCATCAACAGCAGGAAACAGTCGACCATCGACGCCACGGTGTACTCGGACTGGCCGACACCCACCGTCTCCACGATGACGGTGTCGTAGCCCGCCGCCTCGCACAAGAGCATCGCCTCCCGTGTGCGGCGCGCGACGCCGCCGAGCGATCCTGCCGAAGGGCTCGGGCGGATGAACGCCTGCTCGCTCGCGCCCAGGCGCGGCATGCGCGTCTTGTCGCCGAGGATGCTGCCCCCCGAGATGGAGCTGGACGGATCCACCGCGAGCACCGCGACGCGATGCCCGTCGCCAATCAGATACAGACCAAAGGCCTCGATGAACGTGCTCTTGCCCACGCCCGGCACCCCGCTGATGCCGAGGCGGAGCGCGCGTCCCGTATGCGGCAACAGCGCCTGGAGCAGCTGCCGCGCCTCGGCCCGGTGATCGGCGCGAGTGCTCTCGACGAGCGTGATGGCCTTGGCCAGTGCGCGGCGCTTTCCGCCGAGCACGGCTTCCGCGAGCGGGCTGTCGGTGGGCGGGGTCACTGGGCGGCGTCCTCTCTCTGCCCCCAATCGAGCACAAGATCCGCGACCCGGGAAGTGGGGTGACGGCCCGTGTAGGCCAGGCCGTTTCGGGCGCGCTGCGGCTGGTCTGGCTGACTCCGCCGTTGTGCCCTCTAGCGCTCCAGCACCTCTCTCACCTTCCTCAAGAGCGAGTGCGCTGTGAACGGCTTCTGCAGGAAGCTCGAGTTTCCAGGCAGGGGGCCACGACGGCTGAGCGAGTCGTAGCTGTGCCCGGACATGTACAGAAAACGAACCGAGGGCCGGACAACGGCAATCCTTTCGGAAAGCTCGCGTCCGTCGATGTTGGGCATCACGATGTCGGTCAGGATCAGGTCGACATCGAGCTCCGCGTCATCCAGCACAGCCAACGCCTCGAGAGCGCCGGGCGCCTCGACCACCCGATAGCCATTCGCCCGCAGGATGCGCCTGGTGGCGCGACGTACGCTCCGTTCGTCCTCGATGAGCACAATGGTCTCGCTTCCGCGCAGCAGGTCAGGAGCCGCGGAGGACATACGGGCGGCTCTGTCAGGCGGAGAGCTCGGAGGCAGGTAGACCGTGAACAGCGTGCCCCGGCCCAGCTCGGACTCGACGGTGATGTAGCCCCCGCTCTGCTGCACGATGCCGTACACCGTCGACAGCCCGAGGCCGGTCCCCTTCCCCTGCTCCTTGGTCGTGAAGAAAGGCTCGAAGATGCGCGCCTGGGTCGCTTCGTCCATTCCACAACCGGCGTCCCGGACGCTCAGCGTGACGTAGCTGCCGGCGGGGATCTCCGCGTGGTGGCGCAGCAGCGGCTGCTCCAACTCCACGCGCCCCGTGGCGATTTCGATCCGCCCGCCACGCTCCATCGCATCGCGCGCATTGACGACCAGATTGAGCACCACCTGCTCCAGCTGCCCTGGATCGATGAGCACGTAGCCGTCGGCGTCGTACGAGCTGTGGAGCTCGATGTCCTCGCCGATCACCCGCTCCAACATGCGCTGCATGCCTGCGACCAGTTCGGAAGGCTTCAAGCTCCGCGGCTCGAGCGTCTGGCGGCGGCTGAATGCCAGGAGTTGTCGCGTGAGCGCGGCGGCACGCAGCGCAGCCTGCCGCACTTCGTCCAGATCCTCGTAGAACGGGTGTTCGACGTTGACTTTCGACATGACCGAGTCGGTGTTGGCCAGCACAGCGGTCAGGAGGTTGTTGAAGTCGTGGGCCACGCCCCCGGCGAGCTGGCCAATCGCTTCCAGCTTCTGCGCCTGGCGGAACTGCGCTTCCAGCGAGCGCTGCTCGGTCACATCCTGGATGCTGCCGAAGATGCGGACGACGCGATCCTCCTCCACCATCGGCTGCTCTCCGATGGACACCACCGTGCGCTCGCTGCCGTCGGGTCTCAAGATGCGGTATTCGACCTGGAAGGGCTTCCGCGCTGCGGCAGCGTCGTAGGGCGCGGGCCCGGCGCGTGCGCGATCGTCGGGGTGGATGTGTTCGATATAGAGCTCGTGCGAAGGCGTCACCGAGCCCGGTTCCAGCCCGAAGATGCGGTAGTGCTCGTCGGACCAGTAGAGCTCGTTGTCGGATACGTTCCACCGCCAGCTGCCGAGGTGTGCGGTGCGCTCGGCGGCGGCCAGCGTTGCCTCGCTCGTGCGAAGCGCCTCTTCGGCTCGCTTGCGCCGGGCGAACTGTTCGATCTGCTCGGAGATGTCCGCCGCCATCCCCAGCAGCTCGTCGACCGCCACGAGCTGCCTCTGCCCGGCAATCGCGAGCACGGCCTCGACGCGCCCGCCCAGGCGGATGGGAAACGCGAGGGCAACCCGGAGCGAATGGTCCTGGCGGAGGCGACTGGAGGCCGGTGTGGGGGAGCTCGACAGGTCATTGGACGCAACGGGCACGCCCTCGGCCCACGCCCGACCCGGCATGCCTTCTCCTTTCGAAAGCATCCGGAAGCCATCGAGCTGCTCGGGCGGGAGCGGACCAAGCTCGGGACGCGCCCAGCTTTCCTGCAACCGCAAGCGGTCAACGGCCGAATCGACGCGCCACAAGAAACCTACGTCCAGCTCCAGGTCTGTCCCGAGCTCGGCCAGCACGTGGGATAGTGCCTCCTCGACGCTCCGCGCCTCGCCGAGCAGGCGGGTCACCGCAAACTGCGTCTGCTGGTGCTGGCGGGCGCGCCTCTGCTCGGTGACGTCGCGGAGGACCGAAAGGTGACGCCCAGGCCCGATGTTGGCGGTCGCCGAGAAGTCCGCGTGTCGCACGGAGCCATCCGGACGTACCACCGCGAACTCCCCGCGCGCCGTCCCCGCTTCGCGGAAGGCGCGCCACTGTTCGGCCACGTCCACACCCGGCAGCGCCATATCAGCAGCGCTCGACCCGAGCAGCTCGTCGCGCGAGCGCGCAAAGAGCTCGCAGGCCGCGGAGTTCACGTCCACGAAGTTGCCGTCGTCGTCCGCGAGGACCATCGCCACGAGCGAGCTGTCGAACACTGCGCGGAACTGTTGTTCGCTCTGGCGCAGCGCCTCCTCGGCTTCGTAGCGTTCGGTCACATCGCGGAAGTTGACGACCAGCGCGCCGACCTCCGGCTCGTCGAAGCGGTTGGTGTCGATTCCTTCGATGACGCGCCAACTGCCGTCCTTGTGACGCACGCGGCCTATCGAGCGCACAGCAAGGCCGGGACGATCGAGCGCTGCGGCGACTTCCTGCTGTACCCGTTCCAGATCCTCGGGGTGCACGAGCTCTGGGAAGCTGCGGCCAACGAGCTCTTCCGGCGTGTAGCCGAGCACGCGCTGGCACGAGTGGCTTGCGTAGACCACCGTACCTCCGGCGTCGAGCAGGGCGATGCCGTCGGAGCTGTTGTCGACCAGCGCGCGGAAGCGCGCCTCCGAGCGACGCAGCGCCTCCTGCGCCTGGCGCAGGAGCACGGGCGCCGCGCTCGATGCCGGAGACGACCGCGTCGACCTTGTCGTCGATCAGCGCGCGCACCGTCGCCTCCGACTGGGCCAGCCGGGCGAGCAGGTCGGCTACCTCGTCCCCCCGCGAGCTCACACCTGCCGTCCCTCCCCGGCGAGAAGCGCGAGCAGGACGCTCTCGCGATCGCCCAGGTCACCGACGACGAACACGGAGGGAGCCGGCTCGACCCGGACCAGCGTCGGCGTCACGATGATGCCGTCATCGAGCGCACGGCCGGGTTCCTCGAGCACGTCGACCACTTCGATGGCGCAGTCGCCGTCGAGCCCATCCCGGCACAGCGCCCGCAGGTTGTGGAGTGCGGCGACGGAGTTGGGCGCAGTACCGGCCACGTAGAGCCTGACGCGCAGACGTGCCGCAGCCTGGGGTGCCTGGTTCTTCACTGGGGTGGCCAACGTCATCGCCTCCGCCCGCGGGTCGAGCGCCGACTTCCCTTGCCGGCCGACTCCTCGGTCCGGAGCTCGCGCGTCGCATGCTCGCGGCGGCGGGACTCTCCGGCGTATTCCTCCGCCTCGGACTGGGCGAGCGCGAGCTCTGCCTTCTGCGCAGCCAGCTCCTGCTGCAGCGCCCCGATGTGGAGCTCCGTCTCGTGGATCCTGCGCTCGACCTCGATGCGGCGGCGCTGCTCCGCACGCTCTTCCGTGTGCCGGGCCCGACGCTCTTCCTCCTCCTTCTGCCAGCGCAGCGTGCCCATCAGGACCTCGCCTTCGGCGGTGTACACGTCGGTGAGCGCGGCGCCGCGGTCGTTCAGGAGCAGCTCGCGGACCTGGTTCGAATGCTTCATCCCGCGTGACTTGACCACCGTCAGCGCGCGATTGCGTTCGCCGCCGTTCACCAGGTAGCTGAGGTGGATCCAGGTGTCGGCGATGGTGGAGATACCGGCGGCAGTCGACTCCATGCTGGCCGTGGCCTCGAGCAGCGACGTGGACAGGATGGTGACCCCACGGGTCTTGGCGAAGTCGAGCAGCCGCACGGCCGTGTCCTCCGCCGCCGACGGACCGCCGGCGTGCTCCAGCGCGGAGATGGGGTCGATGACGACCGAGCGAGCGCCGTGCTCCTCGATGAGCCGGGCGATGCGCAGAGCGTGGGCGTCGGCGTTCATCGCGCGCGTGCGCGTCGAGAGCATGCCCAGCTTCCCACTCTTCAGATGAGGCCCGAGTGCTACGCCGACGGAGCGCAGGTTGCGCACGATCTGCTCGGGCGCCTCGTCGAGGCTGACGTAGAGCGCCTGCTCGCCGCGCCGGCAGGCGGCGTCGATGAACGCGCCCGCCAGTGTCGATTTCGCGGTGCCCGGCGCCCCCGAGATGAGCACCGACGAAGCCCGGTAATACCCACCTCCCAGCATGTCGTCGAGCCCCTGCACGCCGGAACCGACCCTCGTGGTGTACGCCCGGTACGACAGCTCGGGCTCCTGGTAGCCCACCACTTCGATGCCGCGGTCCGAAACGACGAGAGGCACTTCGTCCGAGGAGTGTGAACCGCCGCGACACTTGACGACCCGGAGACTGCGCACGCCGCTGCGGCCCAGCGCCCGGTGGTGCAACGAGACCACGCAGTCTGCCATGAACTCCACGAACGAGTGCCGGGCCGGCAGCTCGGCGCCGTCACGCCCCGCCTTCGCCGTCAGGATGGCAGTGAGCCCGCTGTCTACAAGCCAGTCCTGGATGCGATACGTCTCGCGCCGCTCCGCGATGGGGTCGCCAAAGGTGCCAAGCAGCACATCGACACCATCGAACACGATGCGTCGGGCCTTGGTACGCTCCTTCAGCGCGCCGAGCGCAGCGAGCAGCCCCAACAGATCGAAATCCCCGCCCTGCACCACGGCCTGCGACAACCGCGCATCGAGGAAATGCACGCCCGACTTCGCCGAGCCGGGCTTCCAGCCCAAGGACGCGACGTTCTCGATGATCTGCTTCGAAGGTTCCTCGAAACAGACCAAGATGCCCGGCTCCTTGAAGTGACGGGCGCCGTTCAGCAGCGTCTGCAGGGCGAGCAGTGTCTTCCCGGTGCCGGGCCCCCCCACGAACAGCGAAATCCGGCCGCGCGGCAGTCCACCGCCGGCCAGGGCGTCCAGCCCCGCAACGCCGGTCGCCATCCGCTCCCGGCTGGCGGCCGCGGCTCTGGTCTTTCCCGCCATCGTGCGATCCTAGGGTATGAACGGCCAGCGACCAAGGCTCGATTAGACACGGCTGACGTTCGTGTCGGGACCGCGGACGTCGGTTTGGGTGCGGGCCAGGACGCCGTCACGGGGTAGCGTCCGCATCGAGCCGGACGCATGTGGGCACGCATACAGGTTGATGCCAGGCAACGACCCCCGCAGCCCGTCTGTTCTTTGCGCTATCCGGCGTGCTGCTTGCCGACGATCACGTCCAACACCCGGCGCGCCGCTTCCGGAATCGGCGTGCCAGGGCCGAACACCGCGGAAACACCCGCTTTCTGCAGCGCGGGATAGTCACGCGGCGGAATCACGCCGCCGCAGACCACCTTGATGTCGTTCGCTCCGAGCTTTTCGAGCTCCTCCAGCAGCGCGGGCACCAGCGTGCTGTGACCGGCCGCCTGCGTGGAAACGCCGATCACGTGCACGTCGTTCTCCACCGCCTGACGCGCCGCCTCGGCGGGTGTCTGGAACAGCGGCCCCACATCCACGTCGAATCCGAGATCCGCGAACGCGGTGGCAATCACCTTGGCGCCGCGGTCGTGTCCGTCCTGACCCATCTTCACCACGAGCATGCGGGGGCGGCGGCCTTCGGCTCGAGCAAACGCCTCCACGTCGCGCTGCATGCCCTTCCAGGCGTCATCCTCCGAATAGAAACTGCCATATACCCCGGAGATGCTCTTCGACTCCGCCTGGTGGCGGCCATAGGCCTGCTCCAGCGCGTCGGAGATTTCTCCGACGCTGGCTCGCGCCCGCGCCGCGTCGATCGACAGCGCCAGCAGGTTCCCCTCCCCGCTTTCCGCGGCGCGCGTGAGCGCGCCGAGTGCGGCCTCGAGCTTCGGCTGATCGCGCTCCTTCTTCAGCTTCTCGAGCCGTGCGATCTGCGCCTGACGCACCGCGGTGTTGTCGACCACGCGCACGTCGATGGGCTCCTCCTCGGCGACCTGGAAGCGATTGACGCCGACGATGACGTCGAGTCCGCGGTCGATACGCGCCTGACGGCGTGCAGCCGCTTCCTCGATGCGCAGCTTGGGCATGCCGGTCTCCACCGCCCGCGTCATGCCGCCCATCTCCTCGACCTCTTCGATGAGGCCGAGCGCCTTCTGCGCCAGCGCGTGCGTCAGCGACTCCATGAAGTACGAGCCGCCAAACGGGTCCACCGCATGCGTGAGACCGCTCTCGTGCGAGAGGATGAGCTGCGTGTTGCGCGCGATGCGCGCCGAGAAATCCGTCGGCAACGCCACCGCTTCGTCGAAGGCATTGGTGTGCAGACTCTGTGTGCCGCCGAGCGTGGCAGCCATGGCCTCGATGGTGGTGCGCACCACGTTGTTGTACGGGTCCTGCTCCGTAAGGCTCACACCCGACGTCTGGCAGTGGGTGCGTAGCATCATCGAGCGCGGGTCCTTCGGCTCGAAACGCTGTTTCATCAGCGTTGCCCACAGAAGCCGCGCCGCGCGCAGCTTGGCCACCTCCATGAAGAAGTTCATGCCGATGGCGAAGAAGAACGACAGCCGCGGCGCAAAGGCGTCGATGTCGAGCCCCTTGTCCAGCGCTGCGCGGACGTATTCGAGGCCGTCCGCGATCGTGAACGCCAGCTCCAGATCCGCCGTCGCGCCCGCCTCCTGCATGTGATAGCCCGAGATGGAGATCGAGTTGAAGCGCGGCATGTGCTGGCTCGTGTACTCGATGATGTCGCTGACGATCCGCATCGAAGGAGTGGGCGGATAGATGTACGTGTTGCGGACCATGAACTCCTTGAGGATGTCGTTCTGGATGGTCCCGGTGAGATCCGCCTGCTTGGCGCCCTGTTCCTCGGCGGCAACGATGTAGCTGGCCATCACTGGCAGCACGGCGCCGTTCATCGTCATCGACACGCTCATCTTCTCGAGCGGGATGCCGTCGAAGAGGATCTTCATATCCTCCACGGAATCGATCGCCACGCCGGCCTTGCCGACATCGCCGATGACGCGCGGGTGGTCGCTGTCGTAGCCGCGGTGCGTCGCCAGATCGAAAGCGACACTGAGCCCCTTCTGCCCGGCGGCGAGGTTGCGCCGATAGAACGCGTTCGATTCCTCGGCGGTCGAGAAGCCGGCGTATTGGCGGATGGTCCAGGGGCGCCCCGCATACATGGTCGCCTTCGGTCCGCGCACGAAGGGAAACGCACCGGAAATGCTGTCGACGAAGTCGAGTCCCTCGACGTTGGCGCGCGTGTACAGCGGCTTCACGTCGATGCCTTCGGGGGTGTGCCAGACGAGCTCCGCCGGGTCGCCGCCCTTCCGCTCCTTCGTGGCGAGCTTGTTCCACAGATCGAGATCCGCTTTGCCGTCGGTCATTGCAGGCCTTCCATAGCATTTGAGGGCGGCGACACCGCCCACGGCAATCAGCCGGAACCGGATTGCTTGCGGCGCCGGAGGATCTGCTCGACGGCTTCACCGGCTGCCGCAGCGAGGCTGTCGGCGCGCCGCGTGGCTTCGAAGGAACTGGTCAGCCCCGCAGCGACGACCATCAGCGCCGCGCGCCCGGAGACGTTGACCGGGACCACGTAGATTTCGTCGCCGTCGCCGAGCAGCGCGGCCAGGCTCTCGTGGACGTCGGTCCGCGGCAGGGGTCCCAGGTAGAAGCCAACGTCTGCGGCTGTCGCCAGCACGCTCGGCACCGAACCGGGAACATGCAGTGCGCGGATGCGGTCGCGGGAGGCCATGTTGCCGGTGCGGCCGTCGTAGCCCGAGCTGCGCACGGCCAGCACCAGCACGCGGCTGGCCACGGCGCACAGCGCCGCCACGAGCTGCCGCGCGACTTCGTCGGGCGTCTCGGCCTCGGCCAGCGCTATCAACGCGAGCCCGAGATCGTCGCTGCGAGCGCAACGACACGCTGTCGCCTGCTTCGTCCTCGCTCCTGGGCGGCGCCTTCGAGCGGAACAGGCCGATGACAGGCTCGCCGGCTTCGTCCTCGGTCACCTCCAGCGCTGGAGGCGACACCACTCCGACGCCCGGATTGGTGCCCCGGCGCGGCCACTTGCCGGCCGGAATCGAGCGCCTGACCAGCGGGATCGGAGGTTCACTCCCGCGCGCTGCGGGTGGATTCGACTGCGCCTCGAGCCGCGGCGAGGATCGGGAAAGACCGCGCGGCTGCGTAGTCGTGCGGCGGCGCTCCGTCGGGCTCTTGCGCCTCGCCGCGGGCATGCCGAACGCGGGCGTGCCGGTGCCGCCAGCCTCATGGCGCAGCGGGACGACGCGCGGCGCGATGGGCATGTCGGGAAGGGTCTCCAGCGCGGCGAGCAGCTCGGCCAGGGGCGCTCTGAGCACGCGCACGGGCGACCCCAGGTGGAACACGAACTCATGCGGAATGTGGCTATCGAGCGGATCGACAGCTGCCACATCGACGGTTCCGGTCCGGAGCATCCTGGCGCACCGGAACCGCCAGCAGATGCGAGCACAATCCGACCGGCAGCTCGGCCACCAGTTCCGGCACGGGGCGCACCGTGCGGATCAGCGGTGCCGCGGAGCGGGACAGCTCGCGCTCGAGCAGCTCGGCCAGCGCCGGTCCCCGCTCGGCAAGAGCGAGCGGGAAGGCCACGCCGCGCTGCATGGAGTCGAGCAGCGCGGCGTCGACATCGGCGTCGGGCACGACGCCGCTCCGGACCAGTCGCAGCGCTAGTTCGACGCTCACGAGCGGCATGGTTATCCGGCAAAGCGGACGCCGCAACCGACCAGCATGAATCGCCGGGATAGGAGCTACTGCTTGAACTGGAAGACGACCTCGGTCTGGCGGACCAGCCCCAGCTCGTCCCGCGCGACCTGCTCGACGGCCGTGGGGTCGTCCTTGATGCGCCTGACCTGGGCCCTGAGCTGGCGGATCTGCTCCGACAGCCTGGAGACGTCGGCATCCGACTGGCGCTTCTCCTTCTCGAGGTTGTCGAGACGCTGGACGCCACCGGGCGACAGGATCATCACCGGCACCGCCACCACGGCCAGCACGAGGATTGCGATGGGCAGGACCCTCTGGACGAGCAGCTTGCCGGAGGTCACGGGGCCAACCTGACACGCGCCCCGACGCTCGGGCCAGAAAGCCGCAGACCGGCCTTCACGCAGCGCGTCAGGAACGGCGCGCGGGCAAGCGGCTACGGTGTTGTTTTTGCAATATTTTCGTTACAATCCGCCCCCCTGGCGCCCGGGGCGGGCGCCCTCCGGACCGGCGGCGTCCAGACAAGGAAGAACCATGGAGATCGAGATCCTCCGAGCCGAGCTCGAGCGACTGTTCGAGCTGGAAGAGCTTTTGACGATGAGCCGGGACCTGCTCGGCTTCGACCCGGACGATGTGGGCGGCTCGGCGGCCAAGGGTTCGTTCGTCAAGTCGCTCACCGAGCACTGCGTCGAGACGGAAGCGGTGGAAGCGCTCTGCGATGCCATCCTGGCCTCGAAGAGCGAGGTCAATCCCAAGGTCTCCCACATCCGCATCAACGGTATCCCCTTCGACGAGGAGCTCGCAGCCGGCAGCCAGCTGGGCGACTACGAGATCGTCCGCAAGCTCGGCGAAGGCCGCCTCGGCATGTCGTACCTCGCGCACCGCGACGGCGAGGACTTCCGCGTCAAGGTGCTGCGGCGCGAAGCGACACGCGACCGGCGCGGACTGCACCGCTTCATGACGGTGGCGCGCCTGGTGGGCGCCATCGACGACGCCGGATTGCCCCGCAGCCTCTTCGCCGGCGAGATCGCCGACCGCTTTGCGGTGGCGCACGCCTACGTCGAAGGGCAGCCGCTTTCGACGCGCATCGCGCGCACCGGCCCCATGCACATCAACGAAGCGCGGCCGATCGTCAAGGCGATCCTGGAAGCGCTTTCCGCCATCCACGATCGGCGCTTGTCGCACGGCGACCTGCGACTCGAGAACGTGCTCGTCTTCCGCAATGCAGACGGCGCGCAGCATCTGGTGCTGCTCGACGCGGGCTCGGACCGCTTGCGCGCACGCGCGCGCGTCGCCAACGGCCAGAGCGAGCTGTTTTCCACCGTGGGCTCGCCGAAGACCGTCGCACCCGAACAGATCCGGGGACTTTCGTCGGATCCGCGTAGCAACGTCTATTCGTTCGGCGCCATGCTGTACGAGATCCTCAGCGGCAAACCGGTCTTCCCCGGGACTGCCACCGAGGCGGCCGTCGGGCACACCTCGAAGACTCCCGAACCGCCGAGCAGCGTCGCTCCGCGCGGCTGGGTCACGAAGGAGCTCGACGAATTCGTGCTGTCGCTGCTCGAAAAAGAGCCCGGCCAGCGCCCCAAGAACGCTTCGGCAATCCTCGAGTCGCTCGAGACGCTCGGGCGCAGCACCGGCACGAAGCGCGAAGCGACGATCACCGACGAGGAGCTCGACGAGCGCATCGACGCACTGGTAGCCGACGCCGAGGACGAAGACGCCGCGGTGGCACTCGAAGCGGCGGTCGAGGAAGGGGCGGATCCCGCGCGCGTCGCCGAGGCCTTCAGCATGGCCGCGAACGAGCTGGAGGTCGGCGACGACAAGGACAAGGGGGAGGCCAAGAAGAGCCTGCTGTTCCGCGCAGCGCGTCTGTTCGAGCACTCGGTCAAGGATCTGGAGAAGGCCGAGCAGGTGTACGCCTGGCTTATCGAGCTGGATCCCGCCGACGACATTGCGGCAACCGCTCTGGAAGAGGTCAGAAAGCAACTCGGCAAGTACGAAGAGCTGATCGAGATGCTGCTGACCCGCAGCGAGCAGGCCGAGAGCCGCTCGGAGCGCGCGCGCTCGCTCGCCGAGATCGGCCGGCTCTACGTGCAGGAGCTCGACGACAAGGAGCAGGCCCTGGTCGCCTACACGCAGGCGTTCTGCGAGGACGCGCACCAGGAAGGCTACGCGGACGAGGTGGAGCGGTTGGCAGGCTCGAACCAGGACGCGTGGAACGAGGTGCTCGAGACCTGCAACGGCGCCGTCACGGATGAGGAGATGCCGGCCGAGAGCAAGAACCAGCTGCTCGCGCGCATGGGCGCCTGGTACGCGGACCGCATCTCGAGGCCGGACCTGGCCCTGCCCTGCTACCAGGCCATCATCGCGACCGATCCCGCCAACGACGTCGCGCTGGAAGGCATGACGCGGATCTACCGCAAGGCCCAGCAGTGGCCGGAGCTGGGCATGGTGCTCACGCGCCGCGCCGACGCCTCCGTCACGCCGGCCCGCGCGCGCGACCTGCGCACCGAGGCCGCGGAGATCCTCGAGCACCAGCTGGGGGACACCGGCGGCGCCCGCGACCTGTTCGAGCAGGTGCTGCGCGAGGACCCGGGGCACGAGAAAGCCAGCGAGGAGCTCGGCAAGATCTACGAGCGGACGGGCGACTACGCCGGCTATGTGAAGATCCTCGAGCGGCGCTCGGACGCCCAGCGCGGCGAGGACAAGCTCAAGACGATGTGCCGCATCGCCGAGCTGTACGAGGACCAGCTCAAGGACGACTCCGAGGCGATGCAGCGCTACCACGCCGTGCTCGCGCTGGATTCCGACAACCTCGATGCGCTCCGGGGGCTCGATCGCCTCTACAGCCGCACCGGCCGCTACAAGGATCTGCTCGAGAACCTGCAGGCGCAAATCCAGCTGGCAGCGACTCCGCGTCAGAAGATCACGCTGTGGGAGCGCATCGCCGGCATCCACGACGAGGAGTTCCTCGACCACGAGCTGGCCGCGGCAGCCTGGGAGTCGGTGCTCGAGATCGACAGCGCACACGAGGGTGCGCTCACTGCGCTCGTCCGGCACTACCGCGCACTCGATCGCTGGGAGGACGTGGCAGAGCTGTACGAACGGCACCTGAAGCTGATCACGGATCCGGACCAGCGCCTCGAGCTGACGCTCGCTCGCGCACGAGTGCTCGCCGAGCAGATCGGCTCGCCTGAACGCGCCACCGCCGCCTACGAACAGGTGCTGGAAATCGATCCGGAACACGCCGGGGCGCTGGAAGCTCTGGCGCGACTGCGCGAGACCTCAGGCGATGCGGACGCGGCGTTGCAGGCCATCGAGACACTGGCCGCCAAGGCGACCACGCCGGAAGCGAAGGCCGAGCAGTTCCTGCGCGCGGCAAAGCTGCTCGAACAGCGTGGCGACCGCGACGGAGCCATCGACCGCTACAAGCTCGCGTTGGATGCCAACCCGACGGACGCAGGCGCGTCGGCCGCGCTCAGGGCAGCCTACACGGCACGCGGCGATGTGAACGCCGCCCTGCAGCTTCTGGAACGCGAGTTCGACCAGACCGAGGGCGAACGCGCGAAGGCCAAGCTGGCGGCCGAGATGGCCGTGCTGGCCCACGACCGTCTCAAGGACGACGAGCGGGCCGGCGACGCGGCCAAGCGCGCCATTTCCTTCGACCCGACGAATCTCGATGCGCTCAAGGTGCTGGGCGACATCGCGTTCGACGCGAAGCGCTACTTCGAAGCCAGCAAGCACTTCGAGCTGATCGCCGACCGCGCCGACACGATGGACAAGAAGGAAGCCGCGCGGGTGCTCGTGCGCTACGTGGACGCCCTGTCGCAGACGGGCTCCACCGAAAAAGCCATAGCGCCCATGGACACGCTCCTGCGCGTCGCTCCGGACGATGCCCAGGCCCTGGAGCGCGTGGCACAGGTGACGGCCGAGCACGGCTCCGCGAAGCGCGCCGTCGAGCTGTACGGCGACCTGTTCGAACGCTTCGGAGACCAGATCAAGGGCAAGGAAAAGGCCGGCGCGCTGTACCGCTACGGCGACGCGCTGCTACGCGCCGATGAGCCGGACAAGGCCGTGGAACCGCTGGAAGAGGCCTCGGATCTCGATCCGTCCAATCCCGAACCGCTGGTCTCCCTGGCCAAGGTCTACGAGAAGAAGGAAGACTGGGAGCGGGTCATCAAGACCAAGACGCGCCATCTGGACATCGCCTCGGGCGACGACCGCGTGCAGCTGCTCATGGAGATGGGCGATATCGCGTCGAGCAAGCTCGACGACCGCACGCGCGCCGCAAAGAGCTTCGTTGCCGCGCTCGAAGAGCGCCCCGACGATCGCCGGCTGCTCACGAAGCTGATGCAGCTCTACAGCGAGGAAAAGGACTGGGGCAAGCTCATCGACGTCGTGCTGCGACTGGCCGACTTCGTCGAGGACGAGAAGCAGAAGGCGAAGTACCTGCACACCGCCGCCATCGTCAGCGCACGGCAGATGGGCGACCTCGATCGCGCTCTCGGTTTCTATCTGCAGGTGCTGGAGCTCGACCCGGAAATGGAACGCGCTCTGGACGAGGCCATCGAGCTGCAGCGCGACAAGGGCGACCACGAGGGCGTCGAGAAGCTTCTGAAGCGAAAGCTCGAAGCGGCTTCGAAGGTCAAGGACCAGGCAACGATGCTGTCCACCTTCACCGCCCTGGGCGAGCTGTACGAAAAGCAGCTCGGCTGGATCGACCAGGCTATCGACGCCTACGAAGCGGCGCAGACGCTCGACCCCGACAACCGGGAGCGCGCCGAGCTCATGGCCGAGCTGTACGCCTCCGACCCGGAGAAGTACCTCGACAAGGCCGTTTCGTCGCAACTCGCGCTGCTGCGCCAGAATCCCTACCGGCCCGAGTCGTACAAGCTCCTGCGCCGCCTCTACACCGAGGTCAAACAGCCCGATCCGGCCTGGTGTCTGTGCCAGGCGCTGTACGTCCTGAACCTTGCCGAGCCCGACGAGGAGCGCTTCTTCAAGCGGATGCGCTCGGAAACGGCCGCGCCCGCACAGGAAGCGTTCAACAACGAGGACTGGCTGAACAACGTGATGCACGCCGGAGCCGATGGGTTGCTCACCAGCGTCTTCGCGCTGATCGAACCGGCGGTTATCGCCAAGCGCGGGCAGAGCCTGGACGGCCTCGGATACGACTCGCGCTACGCGATCGATCTGGCGCGCCATCCCTACCCGATGAGCCAGACGCTCCACTACGCCGCCGGCGTGCTCGGCATGGACCCGCCTCCCACGTTCCAGAACACGAACGACCCCGGCGGGCTATCGTTCCTCCACGCGCACACGCCCGCGATCGTGCTGGGCATGGCGGCGCTTTCGGCCGAGGTTCCGCCGCAGGCCGCCGCGTTCATCGCGGCGCGCCACCTGGCCTATTTCCGCCCGGGAATGTACGTGCGCCATCTCATTCCCTCCGGCACCGGACTGAAGAGCTGGCTGTTTGCGGCCATCAAGATGATCGCGCCGCAGTTCCCCGTCGCGGCGGAGCTGGAAGGTCCGGTCAACGAGGCGCTCGAAGCGCTCGAAGCCAGCATGCAGGGACAGGCCAAGGACCAGCTGGCCCGGATCGTGTCCAAGCTGCTCCAGGCGGGCGGCGCGCTCGACCTGAAGCGCTGGGTTGCAGGCGTGGACCTGACCGCGGATCGCGCAGGCTTCATCGTGGCTCACGACATGGAGACCGCGGTCGAGATCATCAAGGCGTCCGACGAAGGCTCGAGCGCAGTGCCGAACCAGGAGCGCCTGAAGGAGCTCGTGCTCTACGGCGTCAGCGAGCAGTACTTCGCAATGCGCCGCAAGCTGATGATCGCGATCGATTCCTGAGCGCTCGGCCGGGGCTGCTCGCCCGGGCGCTCAGCGCGGGAAGCCGCGCAGCGTGGAGCGGCCGCGCGGCGCCGACAGCGCGCTGAGCGGCGCGGGCTCGAACAGGATGTGCTGGAAAGGCCCGCTCGCGCGCCAAGCATAGAAGCCGTCGGGGCGCTTGGAGCGCTTGATCTTCGGGTCCAGATCGAAGAGCCCCGGCATCTTCGAATTCGGTGCACCGAACAGCCCGCGCGTCATGTCGTTCTTGTTCTTGTAGCTGTCGGAGAATTTGAAGCGCAGCGACAGCTCGGCGAGGCTCGAATTCGCGGGGTCGCGCAGGCGGATCTTCCCGGTGCAGATGAAGTCGATATCGTGCCCTTTGGTCTCGAACTTCTCGATGCTGAGGCGCCCGTCGGTAGCTTCCGCCTTGAGCGTGAGACTACCTGCATTCAGCTTGGGCAGCGCGATGGTGTTGCGGATCTTCGCTTTGCCGTCTCCGACGGTGAGATTCGCGATCGTAAGGTCGATACTCCCGTTCGCTTTCGCGAACTTCCCACCGGGGAGCTTCAGGTCGACCTTGCCGCCGAGCGAGCCGGTCATCGGCAGGCCGACCACGTCCCTCAGCATCGGCATCTTCGCCACGTCCAGATCGGAGAGCTCGACCTGGATGATCCGGCTCTTGTCGGCATCGGACGTGTAGCCACTGACCTCACCGCCGAACGCATCGGCACCGAAGCTGACGTAGACCGTACCGACCAGGAGCCGCAGCAGCGACACCCGTGCGTGGGCCTCGTCGATATCGATCTCCTGCGCCTTGGCCGCCTTCTTCTTGCCCTTGCCGTCGCTGTCGTCGCTCCCGGCGCCGGACACCGACGCAGGCGGCGGGCCCGTGAGCTTCACGCCCGTCGCCTTGACCCCGCTGAACCAGTACGAACCCATGTCGTCGATGTCGAGGCGCAGCGCACCCGCTCCACTCTGATGGGCGTTCGCTTCCGCGACGATGCGATCCTTCAGGCGCTGGTACGGGAACGTCAGGTACGCGAACAGCACCAGGCAGAACAGATAGAACAGCGGGTAGCCGACCCAGCGCAGGATCTTCCGGGCGCGCGGGCTCACAGCTCCTCCCCTTGGGATGACGATCCCTTCTTCTTCTTCGAGGTCACCTTGCGATCGTAGGCGCTGACGATCATCTCCACGTCGTAGGAATCGACCTCCGTCCCGCGTTTTCTGATATTGAGACGCGAGATCAGCACCGGGTGCGGCGATTGCTCGATCTTCTCCATGAACTTCACGAGATTGAGCATGCCCACCTTGCGCAGGACGATCTTCGTCGAACGCTCCTCGTAGTGCTTGCCGTGCGGAATGGGCGCACGGTCCTGGCTCTCGGGAATGTCGATCCCCGTCTCCTTGGCCAGCTTGGCGAGGAAACCGGCCAGCGGAGGCGCCGGAGAACGCGTAGCGGGCCTTGATCGCGTCGCGCTCCACAGAGCGCTTGCGGACCAGGGCGCGCCCCTTCTGGATGCTGTCGATGGCGTTCCGGAGAGCTTCGTTCTCGCTCTTCTGCGACGACAACATGGCCGACATGCCGATCGGCACCAGCAGCAGCACCAGCACGGCGAACACCGCACCGAGGGCGCCCAGAAGCTGGCGCTCGCGGGGTTCCAGGCGATCGATGCGTTCGCGCAGGCTCACTGTGAGTCCTCCGACTTCTTCTTCTTCTTCTTCGACTGGTCCTCGGGGCACTTCACTTCGAACTCGAGGACATACTTCTGCCGGTTGCTGCCGATGGCTTGCGTGATCTTGGAGATCTTCACGTTCTTGATGCAGCGCTTCGAGGACATGCCGCCCGCCACGAGCTGCGCGTCCGATGTCGCATTGACGACCCCGTCGATGCGCACGTGCCCGCGTTGCATGTCGAACTCGTCGATGTCGTGCGTCACGCTCATCGGGATGGCCTTCGAGATATCCACGATGACGTCGAAGGCATCCATGTGCGGCATCGGGTCGGGCTCACCCTTGGCTTCGGCTTGCGAGAGGAGCTGCGACGCTTCGTCGGGGTCGCTCGTCTTCTTGTTGAACACGTCCATGGTCAGGCTGGACAGCGTCTTGTGCAGCACGTCGTTCTCGCGAGACAGTGCGTGGGCCTGGGCCCAGGTCGAGAATGCGAAACTTATCAGGATGGCCGCGCCGAGCCCGCTGAGCAGCGGCACCTTCTCCTTCAAGAAGCCGTAGCCGCGCTGGTAGGCGAGCGGCCCTTTTCGCATGTCGAGATCGCGCGTGCGCCCGCCGGCGCCGAGAGCCAGGGATATCGCCTTGGCGAACCGCGGCAGCATCGACACCTGATCCGGCGTCACGCCTTCCAGCGACAACATTGGAAGCGGCTGGACCGACACACCCAGGTGGTAGCCCAGGTACTCGTCTGCGCCGGGTGCGGCAGCCCCGCCGCCGAGCAGATAGGCCATTTTCACCGGCGTGCCGCCGCGCAGCGCCCAGGACGTGAGCGTCTGCTTGAGCTCCGCAGCCAACGCGGGAGCACTTTCGGGCAGGCCCTCGGTGCCGCGGGACAGCGTGCGGGCGAACACCGCCTCGCCGTTCACCGTGATCACCAGCTCGGTGCGTCCTCCGCCGAGGTCGACCAGCGCGATCGGCTCTTCCGAGGCGAGCTCGGGAGAGAGCGCGCCGAGATTCGCCAGCGGCAGCGGTCCGCAGCCGACGCGATCGGGCTCCCGTCCGAGCGCCAGCGAAACCTCGTTGATGCGACCGCGGACGTCCTCCGTACGCGCCGACGCGGCGAGCACGATGATCGGATCGGTGTTCGAGGCGCGCCGCAGCATCCGGTAGTCGAACACCAGCTCGTCGAAATCCACCGGGACGTGCGCCTCGAGCTCGAACGGCACGACCTCCGCCAGCTGCTTGGCGGCCGTGCCCGGCAGCTCCAGCCGGTGCATGAACGCGTGCTCGCCCTCGATGCTGACCGCCACCGACTCGCTGTGCTGGGTCAGCGGCAGCCCCGCGGCCTGCAGCGCCTGCTCGAGGCTGCCGGCCGTGGCCACGTCGACCTCCAGCATGCGCTCGAGCGCGACCCGGCGATAGCTCGTCCGGAGCTCGACCGCCCGGACCTGCGCCTTGCCAATGTCGATACCGACGAGCCTACCCATGAGTGCCTTCGAAATAGCCGAACACTAGTTGATCCGGTAGTAGATGATGTTGCCGCCCGGGCTCGGCTTGAGCACCGCTGCGATGGCGTTTTGCGTTGCATTGGGAATCCCGGCGAGCGGATTCGGTTGCGTGCCGTTCGTGGTGTTGCCGGGCTGGCTGTTCTTCAGGTCCTCGAGCGCGCTGGCAACGCCCGGGGCCATACCGGGCGGCGGCGCGCCGCGGAAGTCGACAACCGCGTGGATCCTGGTGCGCGTCTCGCGCTTGCCGGACTTCACGTAGCCGGTCGCGTAGATGCTGAACACCTTGCTCTCGGTCGTGATGGCCTTCTTGAGCTGGTCCTTCGAGAGCAGCTTGAACGGTTGCACGTTCATGACCTTCAGGATCATGCCCATGATGCCCTGGTCGCTCGTGACCGAATTCACGAAGACGTTCGGCGAACCGAATACGGGAATGCCATGGATGACGGTCTTCGCCATCGACACCGCGCTCAGAAATGAAGCCGCTTGCGTCGGGTCGGTGCATGCCGGACTCGCCGGACCGTATGCGCAGATCACCGCGAGCAGCGTCTGCGCATTCGCGGTGTTCACGTTGACCTTGCCCTGGCTCCAGATAGTCACGGTGCGCTTGCTGGGGTCGGAGGGGTCCGGATCGATGAAGGTGTTCCAGAACTCGTCGTCGATGCCGCGCACCATGTGCAGCTCCTCCAGGCTGTCGAACGCTGCGTTCTTGCGCCGGTAGGGCTTCTTCAACATCTGGTAGAACGAGTCCTCGGCCCCCGCCGACTGTGCCGTGCCGGAGTTCGGGTCGCAGTTGTATGCGTCCTGGTCGCCGTCCACCCAATCAATCAGCGCCGAGCAGATCGTCTGACGGTCCGAATAGGCACCGTCGGCGTCGCGGTTCTCGAACATCGGATTGTACTGGGGCCCCGCCATCAGCCCCATCAGCTCCGTCGCTTCGCGCTGCTCGGAAAAGGCGTCGTTGTGGGCAGCGGTGTTCAGATCGATCTTGGAGTCCTCGTCGACGATCTGCACCTGGAAGCCCGCGCCATCGAGCCCCAGGTTTTCGCCTTCGGAAAGATCCACGCCCGCCAGACTCTGGAACGCCTTGTTGCCTTGCTTGTCGTTGAAGGCGCCCAGTACGCGATCGGCGTAGTCCCAGACCGGAAGCTGGGGCGCCCCTCCCAACAGCGGGCCGAGGATGATCAGGAGCGGCTTGCGGATGGTGGGCTCGGCCGCGATCAAGAGTCGCGAAAGGTTGATCGCGCTCTTGGCGGCGTACTCGGCCTTCAGCCCATCACGCTCGGAAAGCGCATTGCCGAGCTCGGCGCTCGTCGCATCCTGGAATTCCGTGAGCATGACCGTGAGCAAGGTGAGCGCGCCCAGCACCAGAATCAGCGCGATGCCGCGCTTCTGCCTCTGCCGGCGACGACGGACGCGTCGCGACACGAGCGGAGCTCGGCCCGGCCGCTTCCTGGCGGGCGCGCTCTCGCTCGGTGTTGTCGGCTTGCGTGTCATTGCGTTGCAAACGTGAGGGGATGCTGGATCGGGATGTCGACCGTGGTCATGAAGCGGATGGTCTTCCGCGCGCCGCTCGCTTCCGTGCGCCGGCCACCATTGAGCACCAGAAGGACCCGCACCTGCAGCGGCATCCGGTTCGGCTGACCGATAGCCTGCGTGCTGTCCCAGGTATCCACCCACTGACCCGACAGCGGATCGAGATACTTGAGGTTGAACAGATCGATGTCGGTTGCCAGCACCTCGACCCGTCCACCCTTGGTCGGCTCGAGATCCGGATGCTTGCTGATGCGGCGCACTAGGTCGGTGATGCCGTGCTGCTTCGGGTTCTCGGAGCCGAAGTACGAGATCTCGCACTGATCGGACTCGTGCGAGTCGCGCGTGATGCGACGGTTCGAGAAAGAATTGAAGTCCACCCGATCCGCTGGCGTGCCCTGCGTGCCGATGAATGCCGTCTTCTGCACGGCGAGCGCCTGGTCGAGCGGCGTGTAGCCCGACAGGTACGCGCTCTGCAGCTCGCGGCTGATGCGGTCCATGGCCAGCCGTCCTTCGCGGTAGCGATCGTTGACGCGCTCGATGCCCTGCTTGCTGCGCCTCAGCCCCGCAAACGCACCGTAGATGAGCACGGAGATCATCGCGAGGATCGACACCGCCACCAACATCTCCACGAGCGTGAAGCCCGCAGAAAGCCGTCGCTTCGGACTGCGCCTGGAACCGTCACGCCCAATCACGGCTTGACTCCGCTTCCCAGAGAAAATGGCGTGCGTTGTGGGGTGGGCGCTGGCGTGCCGCCCGGCGCATTCGTGGGGATGCTACCCGGCGGGCCGCCGGTCATCCCCTGCGGGGCCTCCGGTTGGAGGCCACCCTGCTGCGGATTGGTGAGGTACTGCTGGACCTCGAACTTGCGGTCGTTCCTTCCTTCCTTCCAGTGCACGGTTACGGTGATCTTGCGGATGCTCGCCTCCAGCATCGGTTTCAGGTCCGGGTACACGAGACCCATCACCATCGAAGCGATGCCGCCCTGCACACCGCCCCCCATCCCGGAGCCGCCCGTGCTTCCGCCGCCGAGCAGACCTGCCAGGCCACTCAAGCCCGCGTCGGCTCCCAGCGTTGCACCGCCGCTCTGCTGCAGACCTGCGAGCGCGCCAAGCGCACCCAGACCCTGGTCCTGGTCGCCGCCCATCATGCCGCCGTCTGCTCCTTGCTGCGACATGTCGGCGTCCGGCAACTTGATGGGCTGGATCTTCCACGAGCAGGTGTAGCGGCTCGGGCCTTGTTCATCGTCGTCGTCACCGCAACAGGGCCCCTCGTCGTCCTCCTCGGCGATCGGGTAGCCGTCCTTGTCGAGCTTGACCTCGATCTCGCCCATCTTGCAGCGGGCCAGACCCGTCACCTGGCTGAGCGTCTCGGTGCGGGCAGCGCTGGAGAACAGCCCGACCTGCGAGCTCAGGATGACGCTGAGACCGAGCCCGAGGATCGCGATCGCGACCAACACCTCGAGCAACGTGAAGCCGCGCGCGCGGTTCACTGGTCCTCCTCCGACTTGCGCTCGCCGAAATCCGCTGCGTTGTCCGGATCGTCGAGCGCGATGTGTCCACGCTTGATCTCCGCGCGTCCTGTCAGCGGGCTGACGAGGATGGTCAGCCCATCGTCATCCGGCGAGCTACCGAGCTGGATGGACGCGCGCTCCGTATCACCGCCGGGCCAGAAGTACAGATACGCCCGGCCGTCCTTGCGCGGCTCGCCATCGTGCGAGGTCTGGACGGAGCGGAACTTGATGCCGCGCCCCAGGCTCCGGCCCCCGGCCGAGTCCGAGTCGCCGACGAACTCCTTGACCGGCGTGAAACGCGGACGCGGGGGCTTGGGACCCTCGAGGATGCGATTCGCTTCGGCCTTTGCATCCTGTTCGGCCTTGGTCGCCGGCTCGGCTCCGGCTCCAGTGCTCGCACCCTCGTCTTTCTTCACCAGCATGACGCCGTTGGTTTCCTCGAGCGACACGCGGTTCTTGTCGAGGTCGAACACCATGCGCACCGGGTCGCCGGTGGCGTTCGCCCGCGTCATCCCCAGCCGCACTCCGGTCACGATGAGCGTGGCCGCCGAGCGCTCGCGATTGGACGCGAATAGCCCGGACCCGAACAGGATCGAGCCGCTGAGCAGAGCGATGAGCGCGACGACGATCAACACCTCGACAAGGGTCAGCCCCCGCGCTGCCGCGCGTCGGAGCCGTCTCTTGCCGGGGTGTCGGGCCATCGGTCTGCTCTACTCGCCGTTTCCTGTATTCACGTTCTTGGGCACCCTGATGTCGTCCTTGGTGCCCTTCTTCTTGTCCGGGCCGGCGGAAGTCACGATGACCTCGTCGTCGGTGCAGGTCAGCGTGTACGGCTGGCCCCACGGGTCGTTGGTATTCGTGGCCGAGTCGATCTGCTTCTCCTGAACGAGCTGGCTGATCGTCGGGCAGGTCGTCTCGTTGCTGGTCGCCTGCCAGCTCTGGATCGCCTGGCGGATTGTGCGGGCGCCTGTCTCGGCCGTCTTGATCTGCGCTTCACGGAACTTCGGGAGCGCGAACACGGCGACGCCGCCGGCGACCATCGCGATGATGGCCACGACGATCAACACCTCGACCAGCGTGACGCCGCGCTGACCCGCGCGATGGATCCGTCGCAGCGTGGACATCAGGGTGCGGGGGTCGTGGTCTTCGGCCGAACGTGCCGTATCGCTGGCCAGGGGATGCTCGAAGTCGTTCATGGGGTCCTCGTTCACTATTCGATGCGATCGAGCCCGCCGGGCTTGCCGTCGGGACCGTCGCTCATCAGCTCGTATTCCGCGTCCGGATGTCGCGCCGGACAGATCAGCCTGAACCTGCGCCCCCACGCGTCGCGGGGGGGGGTACTGAATTTCCCGTAGTGCGCCACCGCCGAGAGCGACGGCGGACATCCCCCATCGTGGTCGGCGATATAGGCGTCGACCGCCTTGCGGACGTCTAGCAGGGTGGCCCGGGTCTGGCGAATACCGGCCCGTCGGCGCTCGCGAGCGCCGATCAGCACGATAAAACCGACCACCCCCACGCCCACCAGGAAACTCCGCACGCGGCTCATGCCGAGCCAGCGCCGGATGCCGCCGCGGCTCTCCCAGGGGAAGAAGATGCGCTCCTCGCCCCGGCGCCGTCGCATCACGCCCATGACGCGGCTCCTGACTGGACGATGAAGGGACCCTCCGACATTACTTCACCAGGTTGTTCATCTGGATCAGCGGCATCAGGATGCTCATGGCGATGAAACCCACGACGCCACCCAGCACCACGATCAGCAGGGGTTCGAGCAGGCTGGTGAGCGCGGCGACCTTGGTCTCGACGTCGGCTTCGTAGGCGCGCGCGACGTTTTCGAGCATGGGCTCGAGCTGACCCGTCTTCTCGCCGACTGCGATCATGTGCGTGACCATCGGCGGGAACCAGCCGCTGCGCTTGAGCGGTTCGGCAATGCTCTCGCCCTCGCGGATGGAGCCGATGGCGGCGCTCACCACTTCCTGCAGACGCACGTTCTCGAGCACGTTGCGACCGATCTCCATCGCCTTGAGCAGCGGAACACCGCTCGACAGGAGCGTTGCCAGCGTGCTCGCGAAGCGGGCGACCGCGACGAGCAGGTTCAGCCGCCCGAACAGCGGCGCCTTGATCTTGAAGGTGTCGAACTTCATCCGGCCTTCTGGCGTGTTCTTCCAGCGCCGGAACAGCACCGCTCCGGTGACGGCCAGGCCGAGCAGCAGCCACCAGTAGCCCGCCATGACGTCGGAGACGAAGATCAGCAGGCGCGTGTACCAGGGCAGCGCCTGACCGAGGTTGTCGAAGATGTGCGTCACCTTCGGTACCACGGCGACCATCAGCAGGCTCACCAGCAGCGTGCCGATGATGGTCATCAGCACCGGATAGGCCAGCGCGGCCACGACCTTGCCCTTGAGCCGCGCCTGCGCCTCCATGAAGTCCGCCAGCCGTTCGAGCACGCTCTCGAGCGTGCCGGAGGCCTCGCCGGCCGCGACCATGTTCACGAACAGCGGCGGGAACACCTTGGGGTGGAGCTCCAGGCTCTTGGCGAAGCTGGTGCCTTCGTTCAGGCTCTCGCGCACGCTGGTCAGGACGCGCACCAGCGCTTCCTTCTCGACCTGCTCGGTCATCGCGGCGACCGACTCCACCAGCGGCACGCCCGCGCGCACGAGCGTCGCCAGCTGCCGCGTCATCACTGCGACATCGGCCGAGTTGACCCGCCGGAAGATGGCCAGAAGGTCGATCTCGCGGCGGGACTTCTTCTTGCGCTCGCTCTCCTCGGTGGCGAGCGTGAGCATGATCCCGTCGCGGCGCAGCATGGCTCTGAGCGCCTTCGCGTTGTCGGCATCCCGGTAGCCCTTGACGGACTTGCCGGTGTCGATCTGGATGCCTTTGAACTCGTAGACGGCCATCAACTACTCACCATCGCCGCGCGCGGCGATCACTCGACGAAAACGTCCTCCTGCGTCGCAGCCACGACCTCCTCGACCGTCGTCTTGCCGAGCAAGACCTTGCGTGCGCCATCGTCGCGCAGCGAATCCATTCCCTGTAGCTGTGCGGCGCGCTTGATGCTCTGTGCGTCCGCGTTCTGTAGTACGAGCGCGCCGACAGCGTCGTCCGCCACCAGGAGCTCGTAGATACCCATTCGACCGGTAAACCCCTTGTTGTCGCAGCGGTCACAGCCACGCGCTCGGTACACGGTCGGCATGCCGGGCCCGCGCCAGCCAATCGGCGTGTAGTCCACTTCGTGGGCCTGGTAGCGCGGCGAGAGCTTCCGCTCGTCGCGGCGGCGGGTGCGGTCCGGATCGATACCGAGCTGAGAGAGCTCGAAGGCGCTGGCCTCGTAGGGTTCCTTGCAGTGCTCGCACAGGACGCGGACCAGGCGCTGGGCGAGGATGCCGATCACGGTCGAGCGGACCAGGAACGGCTCGATGTCCATCTCGACCAGTCGCGTCACGGCGCCTGCGGCATCGTTCGTGTGGATCGTCGACAGCACCAGGTGGCCCGTCATCGACGCGTGGATGGCGATCTCCGCGGTCTCCTTGTCGCGGATCTCGCCGACCATGATCACATCCGGGTCCTGGCGGAGAAACGCTCTGAGCGCACCGGCGAAGGTCAGGCCGATCTTCGGCTGCACGGCGACCTGGTGGATGCCGCCGATCTCGTACTCGACCGGGTCCTCAGCCGTCAGGATGTTGATGTTGGGCCGGTTGATGCGGTTGAGACACGCGTACAGCGTGGTCGTCTTGCCGCTGCCGGTCGGCCCCGTGACCAGGATGATGCCGTTCGGACGATGGATCAGCTGATCCATCAGGTAGTGGTCGCGCGGCGAGAAGCCGAGCTCCGTCAGCTCGAGCAGCACGTTCGTCTTGTGCAGAAGGCGCATCACGATGCGCTCCGCGTCGCGGCTCGTCGGGATCGTCGAGACGCGGACGTCGATGCTGCGCCCGGCGATCTTGAGCGAGATGCGGCCGTCCTGCGGCAGGCGCTTCTCCGCGATGTTGAGCCCCGCCATGATCTTCACGCGGGCCACCACCGAGCTCATGAACTGGCGGCTGGCGCGGCGTGCGACGTAGAGCTGTCCGTCGATCCGGTAGCGGACGAGGACTTCCTTTTCCTCGGGCTCGATGTGGATATCGCTGGCCCGCTCCTTCACCGCCTGGGAAAAGAGGTGGTTGACCCAGCGGATGATCGGCGCATCCTCGTCCGACTCGAGGATGTCGACTTCATCCTCGTCGCCCAGGTCGTCGGTCGATTCGAGCTCGCTCGTCGTGTCCTGTCGCTCGTAGACGCGGTTGATCGCGTCCACCACCACGTCGGTTGCCGCAGCGCGCGCGACGACGGGCTTGGAGAAGATAGCCCGCACATCGTCGAGCGCGGCGGTGTCCAGCGGGTCGGCGCACAGCACCTCCACCGAATCGTCGTTCTCGGCGATGACCAGGATCTTGTGGCTCTTGGCATAGCCGATAGGCAGCCGGGTCGCTGTCTGCAGCGGGACGCCGTCGGCATCCACCCGTTCGACGAACTCCATGCCGCACTCGGTTGCCAGCGCCTTGGCGATTTCGCTCTCGCTGGCGACGCGGCTCTGCACCATCAGGTCCACCAGCGGCGAGCCCTTCTCGCGCTGCTGCGCGTACAAGGGCTCCAGAACGTCTGGCGTGGCTACGCCGTGACGGACCAGAATGTCGCCGAGGGCGCGCTGTTCGAGCATGGCTGCCACTATTCCATCCGCTCCACGTTGACGCTGCGGGACATCGGGTTGATGCGGATCGGCGAGTCCAGTTGCCCGGTCGGCCTGCGGCGTACCGGCGCCCGCCGCGGGCGCGGACGGATCCGCTGCGGGCGCGGCACCGTGCGCGGGCGCGGGCGCGGCGTCGCGGCGCCGCCGGACTTGACGTTGGTCGGCAGGTCGATCGGCGCGCTCGGTGTGTGCTCGAACGTCTCGCTCGGTTTGCTTTCTTCTTCCAGTCGCTCCTGCTCCTGCACCTTGAAGTACGACTGCCGGATGTCCTCGACCAGCCCGTTGGTACGCGACCAGTCCTTGGGCGGCGTCCACTCGTTGCTATCGAACACGAAGTAGCGGTCGAGGAACTCCTGTCGCTCCTCCATCTTGCGCTCGAAGATCTTGCGCAGGTCGTTCTGGTCCTGGATGACGTACGGCGTGAGAATCAAGAGCAGGTTCGTCTTGCGGGTCTGCTTTTCCGTCTTGCGAAACAGGAAACCCAGCACCGGCAGGTCGCCCAGAACCGGGATCTTCGTGCGCGTGTTGACCACGGAATCCCGCATCAGGCCGCCGATGACGACCGTCTGCTGATCGTCGACCACCACCGTCGTCTTGGCCGTCCGCTTGGTAATCGGGATCGCGCCCAGAGCGCCGACGGCGGCTCCCGGATTGCTGATCTCCTCCTCGATCTCGAGGCGGACCTGGTTCTTGCTGTTGATGTGCGGCGTCACCTTGATCTTCGTACCGACGTCCTGGCGCGGCGCGCTGTACCCACCCATGCCGAGGGCACCCAGCGCGCCGAGCGCGCCCAGGTTCGCTCCCTGCGTCCCTGCCGCACCCGCCAGCGCTCCGAGGTTGGCCAGACCACCGCCCACGTTCGTCTGCAGCGGGATGTTCTCGCCGACGTTGATCTCGGCCGGAACGTTGTTGGTCGCGATGATGTGCGGCGTAGCCAGCACGTTGGAGTCGCTGTTGCTGGCCACGGCATTGAGCACCACGCCGAAGGCCGGAATGCTCAGGCCGGTGCCCAGAAGCTGCGACGTGCCCGGCAGGTCGGGACCGCGTGCGCCCAGTGCAGCGCCCTGTAGCGCGTCCTGGTTGATCGGGAAGGTCGTGGAGGTCGCCGCGTCGAAGCCGCCGAGGAACAGCGTGTCGCCGCCGCCACCGATGTTGGCCGTCGTGCCACCGTGGAAGGCCGCGCCCAGACTCGTCGAGTGGTCGACACCGACGTCCATGATGACGGCCTCGATGAACACCTGACGGCGACGCATGTCGAGCTCGTCCACCACCAGCCGCATCTGCGCATAGTCCCGGCCCGACGAGGTGACGATGAGCGAGTTGGTCGCCTTGTCCGCGGTCACCTGGACCTGACCGTCGAACAGACCCCCAGCCTCACCGGGCTTGCCGCCCTTGCGAGCGCCGTTCAGCATCTGCGTGAGCGTCTTGGCCAGCTCGTCGGCCACGGCGTTCTGCAGTGGCAGCACGTGCACCTTGCCCTCGGCCGCCGGCTTGCTGTCGAGCCGCTTCATCAGCTCGAGCAGCTTCTTGTAGGAATCGGGCTGGCCCACGATGATGAGCGAGTTGGACTGATCGTCGGGAACGACCTTCACCAACCCACCGGCACCTGCGCCGTTCTCCCCCGGCTTGCCGGGCTGGCCCGGACGGCCCAGATCGAACAGCTCGTTGATGCGCTTGGCCAGTTCGTCGGCCGAGCCGTAGTGGACCGGCTCGATCCACATCTTGTTGCTCGCCCCACCGACGTCGACCTCTTCGATGATGCGGATCATGCGGCGGATGTTGGCGCCGGTGTCCGTCATGATGAGCAGCTGCCCGGGCGCATAGACGGAGATGTCACCCTCCTTGCTCTTGAACTTGCCGAGCAGCTGCGCCACCTCCTGCGCATCGACGTTGTGCAACCTGTACAGGCGGGTGATGAAGCGGTCCTCGTTCGGCACCGGCGCGCCGCGCGAATAGACGGGCGTGGCCTGCGAAACGATACCGCCGCTGTCGACGATCTTGAGGAAGCGCCCGTGGGGCACGACCGTCATGCCGTTGGCATCGAGGATCGACAGGAACGCCTGGTATGCTTCGGCCAGCGATACCGGCGTGGGTGACACGACCGTCGCCTTGATGTTGCGGACCTTCGAACCGTAGATGAAGCGCTTGCCCGTCATGCCGCTGATGTGATTGACGAGCTCGGCCAGGTCCGCGTCCTGTAGGTTGAACTTGACGCGGAAACCCGGGGGCTTCGCCCGGTACGGCGTGTCGGCGGCCTTGGCGATGGCATCCATCGTCGTCGGCAACGAGCCCGTCTGACCGGGCAGGATGGGCGCCGCGCCGGGCTTGGCTGCACCGGCGGCAGGCTTCGGCTGTGCCGGCTTCTTGACCGCGGGCTTCCTGACGGGCACCGGCAGTCTCAGAGCCGGCTTGGGACGCGCACGGATGGGCGGAGCCTGAGCGATGGCAGGAGCCGTGAGCAGCAGCACGAGGGGGGCGGCGAGCCACGATGAAGCGCGAAGGGGAGTCATTGTCGTCACTTGATATGGAAGTCGATAGTCATGGGCTTGCCCCGACGATTGATCGACACGTTCAGGTTCGAGGCAGTGCGCAGACGCGCGTAGGCTTCGAGTGCCTTCTCGGGGCTACTCATGCTGAATCCGTTGATCGCCTCGAGGCGATCGCCGTTCTTGAGGCCCAGCGTGCCCAGGAGCGTGTCCGGCCGGATGCCGAACATGCGGATCCCGACGACCTTGCCGTTCTTCTGCTCGGGAACGATGCGCGCCGAGCGCATCAGCTGGGCCTGGTTTTCAAGGATCTTGTCGACGACCGAGCGGTCGACGTTGAACTCGGTATCGCTGACCTTCTGGATCTTCGATGCGATGTCCTGGGGCACCGTGGCTGCACCGCCGCGGGGGTGGAAGCGCGGCATCGGGTGCTGGGTCGGCGACGGCGCCGCAGAGGGCTTGGGCTGTTCGCTGAAGAGCACCGCCTGGCACAGCGCGGGCCCGTTCGTGATCCAGACAGCCGGGCTCTGCTCACGCGGGTTGTAGCCGATGTAGACGACCTCACCGGGACCGATGTGATCGCCCACACGGCGGATGGTCGCCTTGGGCTCGCCGGGGCCCTGCATCGCGGCGAGCGACCACGTCGGATCGGGCGATTCGGTCACGATGTTGACGCGGATGCCGTCACACGCCGGCGCCGACAGCGGATCGGAGATGTCCGCCTTCGACGCGCTCGGCAACGAGCTGTCCAGCGGCTTCGCATTCAACGGACCGGTCACCGAATCGAACGGGTTGCGCGACAGGATCGGCTCGGCGCTCTTCAGCGTGGGGCCGGTCCGCGCGCTCAGCGCCGCCAGGTCCGCCGCACCCGGCGGATGCGAGGCGAGCGTGCTCTCGTCCGGCGCGAGCGCCGCGCCCACGAGCTGCATCGCCCCCGAAGCCTCGAAGTAGGCGGCGAGCGCCACCAGGCCGAGGATGACGGCGGGAAAATACTTTTTGAGCAGAGTGTCGAGGGCCAAGGGTCCGGGGGGGTTAGAGCGAAACCCGTGCCAGGGGTCAATGCAGAAAAAACCCTGAAGATTCCAGGCATTTGGCGACCAGCAACCGCCGTTCTGGACGCCAACCTGGCAAAGCGAGGCCCGGACAGACGCTCAGTGAGACAAACTGTCAAAACGGCCCATCGACCAGTATTACCGGGCTGGCTCCGGGAAGCGCCTATTCGTTCTCGCCCAGCTTGCGGTAGATGGTGCGCGTGGAGATGCCGAGCAGCTGGGCGGCCAGGGACTTGTCGCCGTTCGTGTAGGCCAGCGTCTCGCGAATCAGGCGGTGCTCGACCTCGCCAAGCGGCGTACCGATCGGAAAGCTGAGTACCGACGGGACGGGAGCCGAGGCGCTCGCGACCACCTCGGGCAGGTCGTCGAGGCGCAGCGTGTCCGACCGGCACAGCACGGCTGCGCGTTCGACAACGTTCTCCAGCTCGCGGACGTTGCCCGGCCACGAGTAGTCCATCAGCTTGGTCATCACCTCGCGGGGTACGTCGAGATGCGAGCGACCGTTCTTGCGGCAGTAGACGCCCAGGAAATGATCGACCAGCAGAGGGATGTCCTCACGCCGCGCGCGCAGCGGTGGAGCCGTGACCGAGATCACGTTGAGACGGTAGTAGAGATCCTCGCGAAAGCGCCCCGCTTCCACTTCGGCCGCCAGGTCGCGGTTGGTCGCCGCGACGATGCGCACGTCGGCCTTGACCGTGTCGCCGCCGATGGGCTCGTACTCGCCTTCCTGGAGCACCCTGAGGATCTTCACCTGCACCGCGGCGCTGAGCTCGCCGATCTCGTCGAGGAACAGCGTCCCGCCGCGCGCACGCGCAAACCGACCCTCCCGCTTGCCGACCGCGCCGGTGAAAGCGCCGCGCTCGTGGCCGAACAACTCCGCCTCAAGGATTGTCTCGGGAATGGCAGCGCAGTTGACGGCGACGAAAGGCCCCTCGGCGCGTGTGCTCTTGCCGTGGATGTAGCGTGCGATGAGCTCCTTGCCGGTCCCGCTTTCGCCGAGGATCAACACCGTAGCGCTCGACGGCGCCGCCTGCGTGGCCACGTCGAGCACACGTCGCAACGCAGGGCTCTGGCCGATGATTTCACGTGTGGTCAGGAGCTTGAGCTCCTGCCGCAACGAGCGGTTCTCCGCGACGAGTGACTGGCGCTCCGCCGCCTTGCGCACGCTCTTCACGATCGTCATGCGCTTGAGCGGTTTCTCGACGAAGTCGTACGCGCCTTCGCGCATCGCCTGCACCGCTGTTTCGACTGTCCCGTAGGCTGTCATCAACACGACTTCGGTGTCGGGCGAGACCTCCTTCAGGGCGCGCAGCAGCTCGACGCCGTTCACGCCAGGCATCATCAAGTCGGTGAGCACGACCTGGATGCGGTGGGTGCGAGCCAACTCCAGCGCGGCCTTCGCGTTCTCGGCCGTGAGAACCCGCATGCCTTCCCTCTGGAAAATCTTCTGCAGCGAGGTCAGGTTGCCCGGCTCGTCGTCCACCACCAGCACGGTCGGATCCGCCGCGCCGGACGCACGCGGCAGCTCATGCCCCGGCGCGGATGGTGCCGGTGTGTCAGTCGCCCCCGCCATAGTGTCAACCATGTCGCCATCCTGGCATCGCTATGACATCAGATCAATTCCGCGCCCGCACGATTCCATGGAATCGACATGATTCCGAGAAGATAGGGGCCTGGCTCAGGAGTGTCGCCGGCGCCGCTCGAGCAACAGCCCGAGCCCGGCGAGCAGCAGAACCAGCGCGCTGTCGTCCCCTCCGGCGGGCGCCGCGCGGCAACCACAACCCCCACTGTTGCCGCCGATGACGCGAGTGTGGTTGCCCATCGCGGCTCCCCCGACACCCGGCGTGCCGCCTGCTCCTGCTCCGCCGCTGCCGGACGACGTGCCTCCCGACCCGGCGCCTGCGTCCATCGGTGCAGCGCCCGCCGCACCGCCTGCACCACCGGCACCACCGCTGGGTGCACACTTGAACGTCTTCGGACTCTTGCTCAGCTCCTTCGTGGGGGAACCACTCGAGTCCACCGCCACAGCATGCACGGTGTGCGTCTGACCGTCGGCGTACTGCGCAGGCGTGGTGATCTGGAAGCCGTGATTGCACGACCCGATCGCCGTACACAGATCGCTACGGTTGATGTTGGCGGTCGTCGTGATAGCAGGAGCGCTGTCGATACTGATCCGCACCTTGAGCTTGGCCGATTTGTCATCGGGATCGTACGCCCAGCCGTGGATGGTGTTGCAGCCGGCGCCGTCGAGATAACCCTGTGGCGGCTGGTTCGTCGGAGTGACGCACGAGCCACTGGCCTGCAGGATCTTGATATCCGCGCCGTAGTAGAACTTCAGGATCTTGTCGTAGGTGTAGCCGTCGTTGTTCTCCAGGCAACGCGCGCCCCACTGACCCATGCAGCCACGGTTCTGGCCGTAGGTCGCGGCTCCCGACGGATAGTAGCCGAGCGAAGTGTGCTGCACCGCGGAGCCGGTCTTGCCCTCGTTGTAGGTCACGTACTGCTCGGTCGCGCCGCTTACACCGTGGCAGGCAGGCGGTGCCGTTTTCGGATCGCCGGCGACGTAGAAGCCGTAGGTCAGCATGCCGCCATACGACAGATACATGCCTGCCGTTTCCTGCGCGGCCTGCATCTGCTTGGCATTCGGCGTGGCGCCGCAGGAGTAGACCTGGCAGCCCTGCCCGTCGCAGATCGACCCCTTGGTAGCCATCGCGTAGTACGCGACCGAGCGTGCCGCGATCGCCTGCGCCTTGAGCGCTTCGAGGTTGGCTCCCCCGTTCTCGCACTGGATGACGTGCGCGATGTAGTCGGTCTCCATCTGCTTCACGCCTTCGTTCGTGACCGTGATGGAGCAGTACGCCTTCGCCAGGGGCGCGCTCACCCGCTGTTGGCTGGTGCCGAGAGGCTCGCCGCTGTCGGCCGGTCCGCACGCAGTGAGCAACAGCCCCAACGCCAGCGGCAATGCCACCAGCGTTCTGCATGCAGCCAAGCGATCCACGATGAATTCAGGATACGGCTGCTCTGGATCGCGCCGCAAGAGGCATCGGCCGCTAGCGGATCTCCAGATCGAGGGTCACCGGCTTGCCGCGGCGGTTGACCTTGATCTTCACGGAGCCCCCGCCGCGCATCTTATCGTAGCCCTCGATGACCTTGTCGGGACTGGTGACCTTCACACCACCGACCGACTCGACGCGGTCGCCGCTCTGGAGCCCGAGCTGACCGAGCAGTGTGTTGTCGCGGATTCCGAAGATGCGGATTCCCTTCACCTTTCCGTTCACGCTCTCCGGCACGACACCGGTCTGGGGCATCAGCTGATCGGGATGCCGCAGGATGTCGCCGACAGCCTTGGGAGCGATGCGCACCTGCGTGTCGCTGAGCTTGCGGATACTGGATGCGAGCTTCGGGTCGATGGGCGATAGCGCCTTGTGTACGGGCCTGGGCGCCGTGGGGATCGAGACCGGCGACGGCGGCGGCTTCGGTGTCTCGACGGGCGCGGCGCGCCCGGACGGCGCCGGCGCGACTGCGTCCTCGAACAGCAGCGCCTGGCACAGGCTCGAACCGCTCTCGAGCCAGACCGCCGGACTGCGGTCGCGAGGGTTATAGCCGATGTAGGCGATCTTCTTGTCGCCCACCGCGTCGCCCACGCGGTAGACGCCGGCCTTCTCGTCGCCATCTCGCTGCAGTGCCGCCCGGGACGCGTAGGGATCGTCCGCTTCGGTAACGATGTGGACGTGGATGCCTGGACACGTCGGAGCCTGGAGCGGATCGGTCGATGTAGCGATCGCTGACGAGAGCGCGCTCGACACCGGCTTCGCGTCGAGCGGGCCGGTCACCGAATCGAAAGGATTGCGCGAGAGGATCGGCTCGCCGCTCCGGTCCGGTGCTCGCGGGCCGTCCGCCGCCGTCGCGGCGGGCGGCGGCGGAGCGGCGGAGGGTGCGGTCGAAAGCGACGCGCCTGCGAGAGCGCCAATGCCCGAAGCCTGGAAGTACGCCGCCACGCCGATCAAGAAGAGGACCAGCAGCGTGAAATGCTTCTTCAACAGGACGTGGAAAGCCACGATCAGCCCAGGGGGCGCCGACGCGCCCTCCCAAGCCTAGGCCTGTAGCTGGCTGGGCACCAGGACCGCGGTGCGCAAGCGCTACGACTCGTTGGGCTCGGGAGCCGGGCGGTCCACCCGCTCCAGGCGCGCGAGCTGGCGGGGCTCGACGAAATCGTCGGCAGACAATACGAGTCGTTCGACGCGCTCGCCGCGCTCGAGCGCATCGACGATCTCCTCGAGGTCCGCCTCGGTGACCCGCCCGTAGAAGTAGTGATCGGGCTCGACGGCGATGGTCGGACCGACCCAGCAGGTGTCGAGGCAGCTCGACGTGCAGGCCCGTACCTCCATCGCCGCGAGCCCTCGCTCCTTCAACATGGCCTTGAGCCGCCGGTGCAGCTCGACCGAGCCGCGCGCAGCGCACGAACCCTTCGGTGTGCCGTCGGGGCGGCGGTTGATGCAGACGAACAGGTAGCGCTTTCGCTGAGCCATGAGAGGAGCCAAATCTGGCTTCAGCGCCGCGCGCGGTCAACTCCGCCCGCAAAGGCGCTGCGGATCCGGGTGGCAGGAAGCGCGGCGACGCGACGCGACTGGCGTGCCGACAGCGCCTCGTCTAGGCTTGTCCGCGTTGGTGGAGCCGCCGCGCGACCTCACTCTGCCCGATACGGGCTCGACGACCGCGCGTCGTGTTCTGGGCCAGCACCTGCGCCGCACGCTGGCCAGGCTGCTCGAGCTTCCGCTGGGTCGCTTCCGCTCGCAGATCTTCGACGACTTCGCCGACGTGAGGGGCGTCATCGAACGACTGCTTCGCGAGAAGAAGGCGGGGCTCGTGTTCTCCATCCTGCGCCGTCCGACCCACTCCACGCTGGTGCACTGCCTGGAGCGCGAGCTGTGGGGCGGCGGGGACGTGCGCCTGCTCGACGGCTGGCTGGCGGAACTGACAGCACTCTGGGCGTTCGAGCTGGCGGCTGCCGGCGAGCTGCCGCCCGACGGCCTGAAACCCCGACACCGTCCGGCCCGACTGCTGTCCATCGCCGAGAACCTGGAGCTCGGCCTCGACCCGGACTGGCGCATCGGCTTCCTGCCGCGAACGCTCGTGCTCGAACGGGGGAACCAGCGCGTCGATTTCGATTTCGACGACCTCGCGTCGTCGAGCGGACCCTGGCCAGAGGGCGTGGCGGTTGGTCGTCCCTATCACCCGATCGCAGACGGCCTGTTGCTCGCCTGCGCGGACAACAATCCGCTGGCCTCGTTCGAGGCCCATCCGGACAAGTCCGGCAACCAGCTCGATCTCGGCGGCCAGCCGCCGGAAAAGTGGACGCACACGCTCGAGCTCGCGCTCCACCTGATTGACGATCACCTGCCCGAGCTCGGTCAGGAAATCCGGCTCGTGATGCAGACGCTGATCCCGGTGGGCTACGACGCCGAGCGGCATCTCTCGGCCTCGTACGCCGAAGCCATCGGCACGGCCTACCTCTCGCTGCACCCCGACCTCATGACGATGACCGAGGCACTGGTGCACGAGTTTTCACACAACAAGCTCAACGCGCTCTGGGCCCTGGACCCGGTGCTGGTCAATGCCTTCAGCCCGCTGTACAGCTCGCCGGTGCGCCCGGATCCGCGGCCCCTGCACGGCGTGATGCTCGCGGTCCACGCGTTCGTGCCCGTCGCCCGGCTGTACGAGCGGATGATCGAAACCGGTCGCGAGCTGTCGAAGCGCCCCGGCTTCAAGCAGCGCTACCGCCAGATCTGCCAGGGCAACCACGAGGGCCTGCAGACGCTACTCGAGCACGCCGACGCGACGGCCGTCGGGCGGTCCGTGCTCGACGAGCTCGAGCGCTGGGACCGCCATTTCGCCGGCGCCCGCGCCCAGGGCTAGCGCCTGCTCCGCAGCGGGCGCGGGCTATCGGAGGCGTCCGCCTTGTCGGGCGGCGTTCCCACCGGGATGAACAGACGCGCGGTCGTGCCTTTGCCGGGCTCGCTGTCGATCTCCACGCGTCCGGCGTGGGCGTCCATGATGCGCTCCACGATAGGCAGGCCGAGACCCGTACCGCTCGGGCGCGTCGTGAAGAACGGATCAACGGCCCGTTCGAGCACCTGGCTCTCCATGCCGTGGCCCGTGTCGGCGATGTCGATGCACACCGTCGGCTCGTCGCTCGCCGGATCCCGCGCCACGCGCACCGTCAGCTGGCCGCCCCCCGGCATCGCTTGCAGCGCGTTCTCCACCAGGTTGTCGAACACCAGCCGGATCAGGCCAGCATCCGCCCACACGTTGTAGTCCTCCGGGTCGCCATCGATGGAGACCACGACGTCGTGCTCTTCCATCGCCGCCGATTCGGCGCGACGCACCATTTCAGGCAACGAGACCAACGCCCGCTTGACGCTCACCGGACGGGCGTACCTGAGCAGGTCCGTCACCAGGCGGTTCAGCCGCGCGGCCTCCTCGTCCACGATACCGAGCAGCATCTGGCGGTCTTCCTCTCGAAGCCCGCTTCTTCTGAGCCCCGCCACCGCGTTGACGATCACAGCCAGCGGATTGCGGACCTCGTGCGCGATCGCCGCTGCCAGCTCGCCGACCGCGGCGAGCTGCTGCTTGCTCACCAGCTCGTCCTGCATCTCCTTGAGCTCGGCGTGCGAGTGCCGGAGCTCCTCGGTGCGTTGCCGGAGGCTGGACGCCGTCTCTTCGAGCTCCCCCGCCGCCGTGCGATAGCGAACCAGCAGCGTGCTGGCCACCGCGAACGCGTAGACCAGAAAGCCGTGCGGCAGCAGATAGACGCTGTGCAGCTTGCCGACCAGGACCAGGATGTCGGTGGCCGTGGCCAGCGCCACGATCACGCCACCGATGAGCGAGATGAGCGCTTCGCGCTTGCCCGAGCGGTAGGCATGGCCGAGCAGCACGAGGCTCGCGAGAAGCTCGACGATCGCGACGAAGTAGAAGGTTTCCGCCGGCAGTCGCGGCACGGCGGTCAGGTGCGCGACGGAGAAGCCGAGCACCTTCGACGGCACGCTGTGGATCGTGCCCCGCTCCCACCACCAGCCGCCCAGGCACAACACCTCGTAGAAAGCGCCGACCGCATACACGATCGTGGCGTACAGCCGGCTCTTCTTCACACCGGCGTAGCGCATCACGAAGTGCAGGTTCAGCGCGACCGCCGCGATAGCTCCGCCGTGCGTGGCATAGGTGGAGATGTACCAATGCCTGGGACCGGTAAATCCATAGCTGTACGCGATGCCGCCCGTCGTGACGGCCAGCGCGAGGCAGAGAAGCGCGAACAGCAGGTACTCGGTCTCGCGCCGGCCGAGCGAATAGGCCAGCGCGAAGAACACACCCAGACCCACCTGGGCGATCGTCCAGGCGACCAGAAGCCCGCACATGAAGTAGTGCGCGCTCACGGCCCCCCACCCCGATCTGCCGCCGGCGGCGGCGCTTCCTGCTCGCGCGCGAAGCTCACGGGTATTTTCCTCCGTCCGGCTCGTCGCGGTTCACCGTGATGGTGCGCGCCGCGTGTGCCCACGGACCGGCCACGGGCTTTTCGTCTGGACCTCTGAGCGAGAGCTCGACGCGGTAGTCACCACTGGGCAGTCCGCTGATGCGGCGCGCACGAGAGTCCTGGATCACGAACTTCTGCTCGACGCGAGGGCCGCTGATGCTGGCTCGAACGCGGTCTTTTCCCGCGCCCAGCTTGGCGCCGAGCAGATAGAAGTCGAGCAGCACGTTGTCGGCCGCGTGCGCGCCGTTGTACGTCCCGCTCGGCTGGCTGTAGACGAGCATCGGCGCCTGCATGTCGATCGTGGCCTTGCCGCGCGGTCCGACCCAGAAGTGCACGGCGCCGAACGGCTGGAGCGACGCGCCGCTGGTCGGCTTGACGCTGGTGCCGTCCGGCCTGACCGCGATCGCGAACAGCACGTGCTCGCCGGCCTCGAGTGTCTGGTCGGCGGGAACGAGATCACCCAGACGCACCGCCTTCGGCAGCGTGTCGAGCCGGCGGGGCCTGTAGTGATCCAGCGCGAGCTCGACGCCACCCGTGTCGCCCGACGTAGGCCAGTGCTGCACCTCCAGACGCACGCGGTAGCGCGAGGCCTTCTTCACGGCGATGTGCTGTTCGGCGAACGGGAACTTGATCTCGACGTGCGGCGCTGGCGTTGCCTTCGGCTCGTCGACCGCATCGATACCGAGCTGAACCGGCGCGGGAGCGGCCGCTTCCGTCGCGCCCGCGTCGGCCGGCGGGGCGACGGCGGCAGGCGCTGCGCTCGCCCGGGCCGGCGGCGCGGTCGGCGCGCCGGGCGGCGCGTGGCGGCTGGCGCCACAGGCCTCTAGAAGCACGACGAACAGGACTCCCACGAAGCTTCGCACGACCGGAACCTACCGCACTGCGACGCACGCGGAAACGCTCCTCGACGCCCCCGGCGCGGGCCCTTCCGGCGAGGCCTCCGATCTGCTACTCGCTAACGACTCCGATGAGCTACGTGGTGTTGGCGCGCAAGTGGCGCCCGATGACGTTCGACGACCTGGTCGGGCAGGACCACGTCGCGCGCACCCTCGCCAACGCGATCGCGAGCGAGCGCGTCGCCCACGCGTTCCTGTTCACCGGCGTGCGCGGCGTCGGCAAGACGTTCGAGCGCCCGCATCCTGGCCAAGGCGCTCAACTGCATGCGCAAGCCGGGCAGCGTTCCCGCCGGGGAAGATCCGGGGCCGACGGCGTCGCCCTGCCTGGAGTGCCCGGCGTGCCGGGAGATCGCCGCGGGCAGCGACGTGGACGTGCGCGAGATCGACGGCGCCAGCTACAACGGCGTGGAGGAAGTGCGGCGCCTGCAGGACACGCTGCCCTACCGCCCGTCGCGCGACCGCTACAAGATCTTCATCGTCGACGAGGTCCACATGCTCTCGCAGAGCGCGTGGAACGCCTTCCTCAAGACGCTGGAGGAGCCGCCGCCGCACGTGAAGTTCATCTTCGCGACGACCGAGGTGCACAAAGTCCCGGTCACCATCCTCAGCCGCGTGCAGCGCTTCGACTTCAAGCTGGTGCCGACCCAGCTGATCGCCGCGCGCCTGAGGTACGTGCTCGAGCAGGAAGGCATCCAGAGCGACGACAAGGCCATCGCCATCATCGCGCGCGAAGCGGCCGGCAGCATGCGCGACGCGATGAGCCTGCTGGAGCAGGTGATCGCCTGGGGCGGCGAGAAGCTCGAGGGCGAGGACGTGGCGCGCGTTCTGGGCGTCGCCAGCCGGCAGGTGCTGCACGACATCGCCGCCGCGCTGGTCGCCGGCGACGCGGCACGCTGCCTGGCGGTGATCGCGGAGCTCGCCAACCAGGGCTTCGACATGGTGCACGTCGCACGCGACCTGCTCGCGCTTCTGCGCGACGTGGTCGTGGCGCGCGTGACCGACAAGCCCGACGAGCTGCTCGACCTCGCCGACGAGGAAAAGCGCGACGTGCTCGCGCTGGCCGGCCGCGCCCAGACCGACGACGTGGTGCGCCTGCACCAGGGCTTCTCGCAGGGCTTCGACGACGTGGCGCGCAGCGGCCAGCCGCGCGCCGCACTGGAGATGCTGCTGGTACGGCTCGCGCGCCGCCCGCCGCTGATCCCGATCGACGACATGGTGCGGCGGCTGGCGCTGCTCGAGCGACGTTCTGCTGGGCAGCGGCGGCGGGCCCGCGCGCTCGCCCGCGCCGCGTACCGGAAACAGACCGGCCCCTGCCGAGCGCCCGAGCCGCCGCGAGGCGGCGAGCCCCGCAGAGCGGCGTCCGCCCTCCGACGGCGAACGCAACGAGGAGCCACCACCTGCCCGGGCCGAAGCGCCACCAGCGCCGCCCCCACAACCCACGGCAGCCCCAGCGACGCCAGCAGCACCGCGAAAGGCAGCAGCCGACCGACCGCCGCCGGTAGCGGAACAACCCGCCGAGCCAGCGCGCCCCGCTGCCCGGAGCAAGCGGCGCCTGGACGCCGCGCGTCTCGAGACCTGGCGTGCGATCCTCGAACGTGTCGCCAAGACGCGGCCAGAGCTGGCCGCCGTGCTCGAACGCGCCGTGCCGCTCGAGCTCGGGCCGGAGCGATTGGTCGTGGGCTTCGAGCCGGGCGACGTACTGAGCCGTCAGGCCACGGGCAAGGAAGCGGAAGGCGTGCTCGGACGCGCTGCCGCCGAGCACTTCGGCCGCGCGCCGGAGCTGCGGGTCGAGCTCGAGTCGGAGCGCGCGCGCGAATTCGAGACGCTGGCGGACATGTACAGCCGCGAGCGCGAGGAGCAGCGGCGCGCCGCCCTGGCCGAAGCCAAGAACCACCCCCGCGTGACCGACGCGATCGAGATCCTGGGCGCGCGCATCAAGGATCTGCGCCTGGCCGAGAAGTAGCGGCTTCACCGCGCCCCAGGCGCGTCGAGCTTGCGTCCCTGCTCGCGCGAGGGCAAAACAGCGCTTCCCGTGCTGCCTGAACGTCTGTCGCGCCTGATGCATCTGCTCGCCCGCCTGCCGGGCGTCGGCGAGAAGACGGCGCAGCGCTTTGCGCTGTTCCTGGTCGCCGAGGGCGGAGAGCTGGCCGGCGATCTGGGCCGCGAGCTGTCCACCCTGCAGGAGTCGGTCCGGCCCTGCCAGGACTGCGGCAATATCGCGGAGGTCGACGACGAGGGCCAGGCCGTGTGCGCCGTGTGCCGCGACAGCCGCCGCGATCCCTCGCTCCTATGCGTCGTCGCCCGCGTGCAGGATCTACTGGCGGTGGAACGCAGCGGTGCCATGCGCGGCCGCTACTTCGTGCTCGGCAAGCTGCTCTCGCCGCTCGACGGCATCGGCCCGGACGAGCTGCCGCTCGAGCAGCTGATGGACCGCGTCCGGCGCGACGGCGTGAGCGAGGTAATCGTGGCCACCCCGCCCTCGGTGGACGGCGAGGCGACGGCTCTGCTCCTGGCGCGCGAGCTCGGCGCAGCAGGCGTCGGCGTTTCTCGCATCGCCAGCGGTGTGCCCCACGGCGGCGACCTGGAGTTTGCCGACCAGATTACGCTGGGCCGGGCGATCGACGGCCGCCGCAGTATCGATGTGCCGCGGTAGTACTCCGTTGATTTGCTGGTGGAGCGGCGCCATGCTCCGCGCCCGGGAGGTGTCAGCGTGGAAAAGCACATCATCCAGACCGAGTCGGCCCCCGCCGCCATCGGCCCGTACTCGCAGGCGGTCCGCTCGGGCGAGCTCGTGCTGTTGAGCGGGCAGATCCCGCTCGACCCGGCCACAGGCCAGATGGTCCAGGGCAGCATCGAGGAAGAGACCCGGCGCGTGATGGACAATCTCGCTGCCGTGCTGGGCGCGGCGGGCTGTTCGTTTGCCGACGTGCTGAAGACCACCATCTACCTGACCGACCTCGATAACTTTGCCCGCGTCAACACGGTGTACGGCGGCTATCTGGGCGACAAGCCGCCGGCGCGCGCCACGGTGCAGGTGGCCGCGCTGCCCAAGGGCGCCCGCGTCGAGATCGACGCCATCGCACGCGTGCCCTGATCCACCGGCGAACGGCGCACGCATCTGGAGACTTCCCACATGGCGAAATCAGACACGGACAAGAACATCGACGCGGCGCTGGTCTCGGTATCAGCCGAGGGCGCGCTGGACGCGGTGGAGCAGGCGGGCGACCAGGCCGCCCAGCTCATCGCCGAATGGATCAAACAGAAGAACGCCGGCGCGGTGCAGGAAGTCGCCGAGCGCGGCACCGGCAAGTCGCGCAAGGCGGCGCGCCGCGGCGTGAACGTACTCAAGTCGCGCGGCGTCGAGATGCCCGAGCGCCGCCATGTGGCCACAGTCGTCGGCGACCACGCCGAGGAGACCTTCGAGGCCTACATGCTAGCGCCCGACACGGCGGGCAACGTGCTGCTGGTCGTGACGGCGCGCGCGCCGGCCAGCCGCATCCGCTCGGTGTTCGTGTTCCTGAACGACGAGCAGGGCGTGCAGCGCATCGACCAGGGCGTGCTCAGCCAGTCGCAGCTGCGCGACTCGCTGGCCAAGGTGCTGCCCGGCGCCGAGTACAAGCCGATCAAGGTGCCGGTCGAGTGGGCGCGCGCACGCATCGCCGCCGCGCGCAAGCGTCACGCCGAGACAGGTCAGCCCGAGCCGCTCGGCCTCGACAGCGCCGCCAGCCTGCTCGAGCCCGTGCCCGAGAGCATACCAACGCATCCCTTCGACGAGGAAGGGCTCGAGCTCAGCGACGACGACGCAAAGGCGATGAGCGAGGGCTCGCGCGAGCTGCACTCGCTGCCCGAGTTCCGCGGCTGGTTCCCCACGCGCGAAGGCATGGACGAGCTCCTGGCCAAGCTGGGCGAGGATCTCGAGCCGGGCCAGAGTCCCGATCCCGAGAAGATGACCAAGAAGCTCGAGGACGAGCTGTCGTCGGCGACCGATCGCTACTTCTCGCCGGAGCGGCGCCAGGCGCTGGTGCGCGCCATGCGCGACAGCGCGCTCAGCGTGCTCTCGAGAGACGGCGAGACGCGCGCGCTGGAGGTCGTCGCGGCCATGAAGATGATCGAAAACGCCGGGCTCATCACCGATCCCCCGCGCGATATCCCGTTCTTGCGCGGCTTCTTCGAGAAGGCCGTCAGCCTGATGCTCGCCCAGGGCGGCGGCAAGCTGCGCGTCCCGGTCGGCATGAAGCCCGCCGGGGCCGAGCCCGCGCCCACACCCGACGACGCGCCCGCCACCTGAGCTGCGTCACGTGGGACGCCGAGGGCCGGCGGTGTCGCGCCGGCCCTCCGGGTGCAGCGGCTGCCAGGCCCCGCCCGCAGGCGGGCCCCTGCCCTAGAACGACAGGTTCACGTCGGCCAAGGCGGTGCCGTCGGCCTTGAGCACGTAGGTCGGGTCGCCCGCGCCCGCACCGCTGCAGCTGATGGTCTGCGAGCCGTCGCTGCCGGCAGTCGTGGTGCAACCGGCGGACGCGGCGTTGCCCACGTCGACCTTGCCGCCCGCGAGCGCGCTGGCCTGCACGTTGAACTTCTGCGTACCGTCGAAGTTCAGCGTGATGGAGCCGTTGTGGGTGGAGACGTTGCCGCCGTCGCCGCTGGCCGTGGCGACGGTGCCGGTGACCTGGCCGTTGTGGCTGGAGACCGCGAGGCTGGAGGCGTTGCCGGTGTAGCCGATATGGGTGAGGCCGTTCTGCGAGGTGACGCTGAGCGCGCCGTCGAAGGAGTCGGGCACGGCGACCTGCAGGTCGCCACCGAGACCGGTGTGGGCGGTGCCGTTCTGGTAGACCTTGACCGTGACGTTGCCGTTCGCGTCGGCAGTGGCGTCGGTGGCAAGCGCGGCGAAGTCGTTCTGCACGTCGGAGTCGGGCGTGTCGTAGGCGCGCAGATCGACCGGCGTGACGGTCACGTCGACGCTGGTGCCGGTGCCCCGGACAAGCGTGATGGAGCCGTTGAAGTTCGAGATGGTGAGCGAGCCGCCCGAGGCCCACTGTGCGGACTTGTTCACGGGCGTACCCACGAACTTCTTGAGCGACTTGGCGCACACGCCGGACTGGGTGGTGGTAACGCCGGCGTCGTTGGTGGTCGTCACGTCGCACTTCTGCAATTCGCAGCCGGTCGCCCCCAGAACCAGACCGATGCCAAGAAGTGCCACTGCCACGAAGCGTAGAGAAGTCTGCATATCCGAACCTCGTCTGTGTCCTACGTCGGGACGCAGCTGCGCCTTCCCGACAACCCCGAACTACGCGGGATTGTGCACTTTGTGGCGGAAGGCCGCCAGCAGGCGGAGCGTGAGCGGGCCAGGACGGCCTGCGCCGACCGGCGCGCCATCGATGCGCACCACCGGCAGCACCTCGCGCGTCGTGGAGGAGATGAAGGCCTCGTCGGCCTCGCCGAGCGAGTCGGCGCGCAGGGGCTCGAGCGCGACGACAATGCCCTCCTGTCGGGCGACCTCGAGCAGCAGGCGGCGCGTGATGCCAGGCAGGATGCCGGCCTCGATGGGCGGCGTGACCAGGCGCCCGCCCTGGATGATGAAGAAGTTGGAGCTGGCGCCCTCGCCGACGAAGCCGCCGGCATCGACGATCAGCGCCTCGGCGGCGCCGGCTTTGCGCGCCTCGCGCAGCGCGAGCACCGCCACCAGGTAGTTGCCGACCTTGGCGGTGGCGGCGGGCGTGGCTTCGGCGGTGCGTTGGGTGCGGTAGGTGACGACGCCGATGCCCTGCTCGTACTGCTCGGCGGACGGCGTGGCGAGCGGCGCGACCAGAATCACGCGCAGCGGGTGCTCGGCAGGCAGCGGGTCGAGACCGAGCGGCGCGCTGCCGCGTGTGACCATCACGCGGATCCAGCTCTCGGGATTGGCAGCGGCGTGCGCGGCCTCGCGTACCTCGCTTGCCAGCTGGGCGCGCGAGACGGGCAGCTGGATGAACACCTGGGCCGCGCTCTTTTCCAGCCGCGCCAGGTGCTCGTCGAGCGCGAAGGGCCGACCGTCGTAGGTCCGGATGGTCTCGAAGATCGAGTCACCGTATAGAAAGCCGCGGTCGAACACGCTGACCTGCGCGCGCTCGGGCGGCAGAAGCTGTCCGTCGATCATCACGAGAGTGGTCATCTGTCACACTCCTAGCGCGGCGGGAGCCGGGACGCCCTCGAGCAGCGCCTGGGCGCGGCGGCTGGCCTTGTCGATGGCGCGGTCGAGCAGCTCGGGTTGCTGTCGCGCCTGGGCCGCGTCGAGCGGCGCGCCGAGCACGACCTGTACGCGCGAGAAAGGCAGCGGGATGCGAAAGCGATCCCAGGTGCTGCCGAGCACGCGGTACGACGAGACAGCGGCGCCCATCGGCACCAGCCGCCCCCGGCCAAGCTCTGCCGCGAGCGCGGCGCCCGGCTTGGCGCGATGCAGCGGGCCGCGCGGACCGTCGACGGCGAACGCGGCGTCGTGCGCGCTGGACAGGCCGCGGGCCAGACGACGCAGGGCCGCCGTGCCGCCGCGCGACGAAGAGCCGCGCACCACGACAAGGCCCTGCGCGCGCATCACGCCTGCCTGAAGCGCGCCGTCGCGCGACCAGCTGACCATGACCTGTGTGCGGCGCCGGCGCGGCCAACCGAGCAGGAGCATCTGCTCGCCGTGCCAGAAGGCGAGCACCAGCGGCGAGCTGTCGGAAAGGTCGGCAGCGGCGTCGACCGTCACGCGCAGCGTCCACACCCACAGCCGCACCAGCAAGCCGAGTACCACGCCAAGCAGCGCGCGCATGGGACTACCTGCAGCGCAGCACCAACAAGCTCAGCCCTTGAGCTCGGCGAGCCGGGCTTTGGCGTGCTCGAGCGAGGCGTCGCTCTGGATGGCGCGCTCGAACATCTGGATGGCCTTGGGCTTCTCGCCCATGCGCGCGTGCACCTCGCCCAGGTTCATGAACACCTCGGCCTTGGTGATGGGGCTCTTGGCGTCGAGCCGCTGCAAGAGGAGCGCGCGGAACATCTGCTGGGCCTTCTTCAGGTCGTCGGCCTGCAGCGCCACCTCGCCGAGCTTCTTCAGGACGTTGACGTTGCCAGGCTCGATGCGGAAGGCCTTGTCCAGCTCCTCCAACGCGCGCTGCGTCTCGCCGTCGGCCAGATAGGCGTTGGCCAGCCGTCGATGGATCTCGCCGAGCTCCTTGGAGCGCTTGCCGCCATAGGACTCGACGATCTTCTCGAGCACCTCGGCCGCCGCCTTGCCGCGCCCCGACTCGCTGTATGCGTCGCACAGCTCGAGCAACAGCTCACGATCGTCGGGCTTGAGCTGGCTGGCCTGGTCGAGCAGCTCGGCGGCTGCCGCAGGGTCCTTGCGCCGCTCGGAGTGGATGCCGGCGGCCTCGCGCAACAGCTTGACCTTTTCCTCGTCGCCCTCGGCGAAGCTCGCGTCCGCCGCGAGGTGGCTGGCGAGCTTGTCCCAGGCCTCCATCGACTCGTACAGCCCGCGCAGACGGCCCCGGAGCTCGGCGTTGCGGTCGTCGGCGCCGAGCCCGCGCTCCAGTGCACGCGCCGAGCTCTCGGCGTCGCCGAGCGCGCCGAACTCGTCGGCTAGCGCGAGCGACAGCCGCACCGCTTCCTCGCCGTCGCTCATGTCGAGCAGGCGCTCGATGGACTTCGCAGCTTCGGCGTGGTCGCCCTCGGCCTGGTACAGCCGCGTCAGCGACTCGAGCGCGCCGCGGTGCTGCGCATCGCGCTCCAGCACGTTCTGGTACGTTTCGATGGCCTTCGCTCGATTGTTCAGCCGCGACTCGTAGACCTCGCCCAGCCGGACCCGGAACTTGAGCTCGGCGTCGGTGTCGCCACGCTCGCCGGCTGCCTGGATCTGGCTGTTCAGAAGCTCGGCCAGCTCCTCGTCGCGCTGCGTCTTCTCGTACAGCTCGCTCAGCGCGACCACGGCTTCGCTGTGACCGGGGTCGTCGTACAGCACGCTCTGCAAGAGCTCGATGGCGGTGTCCGCCGCCTCGAAGCGCTGCTCGTTGAGCCGGGCCAGCTCGATGCGCAGTGCGCTGCGGTCGGCGGGCGACTCGGCCATCTCGATCAGGCGCTCCAGCAGCCGACCGAGGTCCTGCCAGCGCTCGGTGGCCTCGTACAGGCCCTTGAGCGCGCCGGACGCCTCGCGATCGGTCGGCTCGTCCTCGAACAGGTGCTCGTACAGCGCGATAGCCTTTTCGTTGTCGTCCAGCTTGTCGCGCGCGATGCCCGCCGCCTTGTGGCGGAGCTCGCGCACCAGGTTGTAGTCGGCGCGCAGCTCGCTGCGCCGGACCAGGAGGTTGTACGTTTCCTCGAAGTCGCCGGCCGCTTCGCGCAGGCTGGTAAGCTCGGACAGCGCCCACAGGTTGCTGTCGTCCAGTCCGAGCAGCTCGCGCAGGAGCGACTCGCCCAGCTCGGCGTCGTTCAGCCCGTCCGCTGAGCTCCTTGGCCTGCCGGAACAGGTCCTCGCGCTGCTGCTCGTCGAGCTGCAGCTTGGCGCGGCGCCGGAGCGTCGCGATCAGGTCCTTCTCGCGTCCCGGCGCGCGCTGCAGCTGCTCGACCAGCACCAGCACCTCGTCGCTGGACGGGTCGAACTCGAGCGCCTTGACCAGCGCCTGCTCGGCCGCCGCGGTGTCCTCGACCTTGTCGCGCTGCCAGGTCGCCAGCCGCACGCACAGCTCGCGCCCGGTGTCCGGCACCAGATCCGCCGCTTTTTCGATGGCATCACGCAGTGCCGCCGCGGCGCCTTCCCAGTTGCCGGTGATCGGCGCCAGCCGCTCGATCTCCTCGAGCAGGGCCGCGTCGGTGGGATCGTCGGACAGGCCCTGCTGCAGCACGCGCTGGGCCTGCGTCGGGTCGCTGCAGTCTTCCTCGAGCACGCGCGCCAGGCTGCGGCGCATGTCGATGCGCTCGCCGGGCGTGTCGGCAAATCCGACGCGCTTCTCGTAGATGGCCGCCAGCCGGTCGGTGCGGTTCTGCGAGCGGTACACGCTCTCCAGCACCTCGGCGGCCTCCTCGAACAGGTCGCGGTCGTCGGTGAGCTTCTCCAGCTCCTCGGCAGCCTGCTCGTGCGCGGGCGCACGCTCCAACGCCATCCTGAGTGACGAGAGGCCGCGCGCCGGCTCGCTGAAGTCGCGGATCTGCAGGACCGCAAGCCGGTAGTAGAGCTCCGCCTGTTCGGCTTCGGACTCCTCGATCACCACGCGGCGCTCGAGGATCTCGCCGAGCGCCTGGCTGTCGCCGAGTCGCGCGTAGAGCCGGTCGAGTGCACGCAGGAGCTCGGGCTGATCGCCTGCCTGCTCCACGGCGTGGACGTAGGCGTCCACCGCACGCTTGTCCTCCTTCAGCTTCTCTTCGCAGATGCGACCGAGCCGCGTGTACAGATCCTTGGCGGTGTCGGGGTCGAAGGTGGACTGAGCGCGCTCGGCAAGGGCATCGGCGTAGCGCGGCCAGCCGTCGGCGGCCTCGGCCAGCCGCTCGATGTCGGCGTGCAGATCCTCGGCGTCGGGGCGCTCGGTCAGCGCGCGCAGCAGCGCGGCTTCGGCCATCGCCGGCTTCTGCAGCTTGTTCTCGAAAACGTCGGCGATGGTCCTGAGCGTCTCGGAGCGTTGCACCGGATCGGTTTCGACCGTGAGCCGGAGCTCGAGCGCGTCGACCAGATCCTCGTGGCGGCCGCCGGCCGTGAGCACCGGAATCAGGATCTCTGCCACGGTCGAGCGCAGATCCTCGTGCTCCTTGCCGAGCTGCCGGACGGCCGTGATGCTCTCGCCGTCGTCCGGCACCTCGTCCAGCACCAGCCGGTAGGCATCGAGCGCCTCCTCGTGGCTGGACAGCTGCTCGGAGAGGATCGAGCCGATCTGCTTGCGCAGCGCGGCGCGTTCCTCCGCCGTCTCCGAGGTGCTGGCCTCGAGCCGGAGGTTGTCGAGGAGCTCCGGCCACATCTGCTCGGCCCGGTACAGGCGGTTGAGACCGGCAAGCACGTCGCGGTCGCCCGGTTTGACGGCGAGCGCCTGGTTCAGCGCATCGATCGCCTGGATGCGATCCTCGAGCTTTTCCTCGTGGCAGCGCGCGGCGCTGATCAGGAGGTTGTACTTGAGATCGACGTCGTCCTCGTCGCACAGCTCCACGCGGCGCTGGTACAGCTCGACCAGCGGCTGGGCGTCGTCGCGGCCCTCCCTGAGGTCGATCAGGCAGTCGACGGTGAAGGCGCTGTCCGACTCCGTCTCCAGGGCCCGCTCGTACGCATCGATGGCGCCCTCGGGGTCCTCGAGCATGTCGCGCTTGGCCTCGCCGATGCGCCGCCAGGCGCTGGCGCGCTCCTCGTCGTCGAGCAGCAGATCGGCCTTGGCGGTCAGCGCGCGCACGACCACCGGCCAGTCGCTGAGCAGCGTAGCCAGCCGCTCCATCTTGTTGAGCGGCTCGAGGTCGGCGGGGTCCACGTCGTGCAGCCGGGCGTAGGCCTCGAGCGCGCGCCGCGGATCGTCGCGATGCTTGTCGTGGACCTGCGCCAGCATGGCGAGGATGTCGCGCTTGGACGCGACATCCGGCTGCTGCTCGAGAACCTGGTCGTACGTCTCGGCCAACTGCCCCCACGCGCCGGTCGCCTCGGTCAACCGCTCGAACTCGCCGCGCACGTCGGCGTCATCGGGATCGATCTCGAAGGCAACCTTCAGCGCGCGCTGGGCGCGGGCGAGATCGGTGCCCCGCTCTTCCCAGAGCTGTGCCGTCTCGCGCAGCACGGCGACCTTCTCGGCCGGATCCTGGGCGAGCTCGTAGCGATCCTCGTTGAGCTTGATGAGGTGCCGCCAGTCGTCGGCGCCCTCGTACAGCGGGCGCAGGATCTCCACCACGCGCTCCTTGTGCGCGTCGTCCTCGAGCAGGGCTTCGAGCTCCTGCACGGCCTCGCTGTGGGTGGGCACGGTGCGCACGATCTCGTCGAGCTGGTCGATGGCCCGGTCGGTGTCGCTGATTTCCTTCTTGAACAGGCGCGCCAGTGCCAGGCGATAGGTCGCCGCCGTTTCCGGTGTCTCCGAAACCTCGGCGCGGCGCAGGTACAACTCGGAAAGGTCATCCCAGCGCTCGCGCTCGCGGTACAGCTCGGTGAGCGCGTCGAGGGCGCGCGCGTCGGTCTCGTCCACATCGAGGGCAGCGCGATACGTCTCGATCGCCTCGTCGACGAGCCCGAGCTTGCCGCGCTGGAGCTCGGCGATGGTGTGCAGGGTCGAGAGCCGCTCGACGGGCTCGAAGCGATGATCGAGCGCGTCGCGGTACAGCTGCACGCGCTCCTCGTAGCGCTCCGTCTTCTGCAGGATCTCGTCGATGGCGTCGAACAGCGCCTGGCTATCGGGTTCGAAGGCCAGCGCGCGACGGTAGAAGGAGAGCGCCTTGTCGTGCTCACCGAGCTCGGCGAAGATCTCGCCCGTGCGGCGCGCTAGACGCGCGGTGGACGCATCCTCGCCCATCGCCTCCTCGAGCTCCGCCGCGTAGATCTCGGCCAGGCGACGCTCGGCGCCGGCCACCTTGGCCAGCCGCTCCACCTCGGCGATCGTCTCCTCGTCGGAGATGTCCTCGTGCAGGAGCTTGGCGGCCGTCTCGAGCGCCGCAGAGTAGTCCTCCTGCTGCTCCTCGTAGAGCTGCGCCAGCCGGCCGAGCAGATCGCGTCGTTCGTCCGGATCCTGCGTGAAGTCGAGCCTCGCGCGGATGCAATCCATCACCTTGGTGTAGTCGGCCCTGAGCAGATACACGGGCTCCAGCAGCGACGCCGCGCGCGAGCGCCACTCGGCCTCGGGCGCCTCCGCCATCATGCGCTCCAGCTCGGCGATGGCGCCGTCGTGCTGCCGCTCGATCTCGAGCGCGCGCTCCAGCTCGTCGAAGGCACGCGGCGCGTCGTTCTGGTGCTTGGCCGCGATGTTCGCGATCTTGACGTGCAGCCCGGGACTGTCCGACGACTCGAGCTGACGCTGGTACAGCTCGACCAGCTCGCTCCAGCGCTCCTCGAGAATGTAGAGCTTCTCCAGGGCCTCGATGGCGGTCGGATCCAGTTCCAGGTCGAGGATGGTCTCGTACACCTCGATGGCGCGGGCGTTGTCCTCGATGACCTCGGCGAGGAGCTTCGCGCGCCGGAACAGGAGCTGCTTGCGCTCGTCGTCGCTCTCGGCCGACTCGACGCGCCGCTCGAGGATCTCGAGCAGGTTCTGGGCGTCGCCCGCCTCCTCGTACAGCGACTCCAGGGCCGACAGTGCCTGCCAATCGTCCGCCCTGAGCTCGAGGGCCTTCTGGTAGTACTCGCGGGCCAGCTCACGGTCGGCGAGCTCGTGGCGGGCGAGATCGGCGACCTTCAGCGTCACCGCAAGCTGCACGTCGCCGTCGAAGATCTCCGGAACGACCTCGCACAGCAGCTTGACGTAGTCGGCCTGGCGCTCGGTCGCACCGGCCAGTCGCTCCAGTTGCTCGAGCCACGGCTCCAGCTCGGCGCGGCCCGCCGCTTCGCGCACCGCTCGCTCCGCGTAGCCGAACGCGCGCGCCTGATCGCCGAGCGCTGCGTCGGCCACCTGCATCGCTCGCTCCAGCCCCTCGAGGCGGCTCATTGGATCATCCGCGGTGTCGATCTCGATCTCGAGCACCTTGAGCAGCCGCTCGTTGTCTCCGTCGGTTTCATAGATCGGGTGCAGCACTTCGGCCGCTTCGCGCCGGATCGGGATGTCGTCGACCTCGAGCATCTTCTCGAGAGCGCTGCGGCTGGGGGCGTGGCTCGCGTCGAGGCTCAGCGCGCGCCGGAAGGTCTCGAGCGCGCCTTCCAGGTCGCTGAGGTGCGCGCGACGCAGATCGCCGAGGCGCGCCAGCATCGAGAGTCGCTGCTCGTCGTCGTCGGCGATGTCGAGGTGCACCTCGTAGCTTTCGCCCAGCTCGTCCCAGCGCTCGGCTGTCTCGTACAGTTTCTCGATCGCCGTCAGCGCCTCTGCTTCGGGACCGAACTCGTCGATCACCGCCCGCCACATGTCGATGGCTTCGGGCACGCTCTCGAGCTTGCCGGACAGAATACCGGCCGCCCGTGTCATCAGGCTGCGGCGGAGGTCACCATCCTCGGCGATGTCGCGGCGCCGCTCGATGATCTCGACCAGCTCGCGCCAGCGCTCCGTCTGCTCGTAGAGCCTGTCCAGCGCCGCCAGCGCCTGCTCGTCACCGGGGCTCTCCTCCGACCGCGAGCGCCAGGCCTGGATGGCCCCTTCGGTGTCGTGAAGCACGCTGTCGCAGAGCTCGCCCAGTCGGCCGAGCAGATCGCGACGCACGTCGCCGTCCTGCTCCATGGCCACCTGCGTGCGCAGCACCTCCGCGAGCTTGTCGTGGTCGCCACGGCCGATGTAGATGCGCTCGAGCGCGCGCGCGGCGGGCAGCACCAGCTCCGCGTCGTTCTCGTCGAGCGTCATGATGCGGCGGTAGGTCTGCTCCGCCTTGTCGGCGTCGCCGAGCAGATCCTCGTAGATCTGCGCGACCTGCATCAGGATCTCGCCCTTCATGCCGGGCGTGTCGGCGTGGTCCGCCGCCTGGCCCAGCACTTCCGCGACGCGCTCGTGCGAGCCGACGCGGCGCCCGATCTCGAGCAGCCGCTCGCGGGACTCCATGTCGAGCGGATCGAGCGGCACCAGCCGCGCCAGCGACCCGAGCGCGGCATCGTCGTCGTGCAGTCGGTCGTCCTGCAGCGTGGCAATACGGCGCAGCAGCTCCTTCTGCTCGTCGAGACGGACAGCCTCGTTGTCGTCGCCGCCGCCGGCGTCCAGCTCTTCCAGACGAATGACCAGCACCCGCACCAGATCGCGGATCTCGTCGCGCGCTTCGTAGACGCTCTCCAGCATGCGAGCGGCGCGACCGCGCAGGCTGCCGATCTCGATCATCTTCTCGGCCAGCTCACGCGCGTCGTAGTCGTTGGGCTTGTCGCGCAGGACGTCCTCGACATGGACGATGGCCTTGTCCGGCTCGTGCAGCTGCTCGAGCTGGATGCGCGCCAGCCGGAGCTTCAGCTCGGAGGCTTCGTCACCAACCGCCGTATCCAGCCGCCGCTCGAGCAGAGCGGCGAGGTCCTTGTGGCGGTCCTGGCGGGCGTACAGCCGATCGAGCGCGCGGATCGCCGCGTCGTGCAGCGGATCGATCTCGAGGATGCGCTCGTAGTACCGCGTCGCCTTCTCGGCGTCCTCGATGATCTCCTCGCAGACGAGCGCGACTTCCACCAGCATGTCGATGCGTCGGGCGTTGTCGTCGGTTGCCTGCGAAGCCCGGTCGTAGAGCGCTTCGAGCTCGCCCCAACGCTCCGCCGCCGTGAGAATGTCCTTGAGGCGCGTGAAGGCCCGTTCGTTGCCGGCGTCGAGCTGGAGCACCTTCTCGAGGTAGGGCGTGGCGCCGATCGGGTCGCCGAGTCGATCTTCGTGCAGGCGCGCGGCGCGCTCGCAGAGCTCCACTTCGATCTCCGCGGGCAGCTCCGCGCGCATCGCCTCGCGGAATGTCTCCGCGAGTTCCGTGGGACGTCCGGCCAGCACGGCCAGGGAATCGGCCCGGTCCCACAGGTCGATCTCGTCGGGGAAGTCGGCAACCGCCTTGAGGACGACGTTGAGTGCCGTCCCGAACGCGCCGAGCTTTTCCTCGTGGACGTCCGCCAACCGCGTGTAGAGGTTCATCCGTGCCGCTCGGTCGGTCGTCTGCGAGAGCATGACCTCCAGCGCGCGCGCCTCGCTGCGCGATTCGCCGGTCGCCGCGAACTGCCGGGACAGTTCCTCGGCGGCGGCGCCGCGCGCCTCCTCGTTGTCCATCAGGCGCTCGAGCACCTTCATCGCGCGCGGGTCGCCCTCGCTGCTCTCCAGCGCACGCACCGCAGCCGACAGAGCGTCCATCGGGCGCTCGAGCTTGTCGAGGTACAGCTCCGCGAGCGTCACGTCGAACGCGGCGCGTTCCGCGCCCGACACCTGATCGCGATGCTGTTCAATCACCTCGGCAGCACCGGCCGCATCATCGGCTGCGAGCAAGAGCCGCGGCAGCGTAGCCAGCGCCGTCTCGTTGCCCGGGTCGATCTCCAGCAAGCGCCGGTACAGATCCGCCGCCCGCTCGCCTGAACCGAAGACGTCTTCTTCGAGCGTTGCCCAGTCGAGCAGGATGTGGACGCGATCGGCGTCGCTGGGCGTGTGCGACACGCGAAGATCAAGCAGCCAGCGCAGCTCCTCGCGCCGATCCTCGCGACGCAGGATGGCCTCCAGCGCCTGCGCGGCCTCCTCGTCCGCAGGCTCGCGCTCGAGCAGGCGACGGTAGGTGGCGACCGCGTCGTCGCTGCGTCCGAGCTCCTCGGCGTACACGCGCGCGAGCTTGAGCGACAGCCGGCGGCGCTCCTCCTGGGGCAAGCCGCCCTCGGCAGCGGGCTCCTCGGCCTTCTTGCGCTTCTTGCGCTTCTTGCCGCCTTCCGGCGGCGCTTCCGCGGCGGGGGCCGCGTCACTGGCGAGCCGCGCTTCCAGTGCCTCGACGAACGGCTCCCAGCTCTGCGCGGCGCGCGCGGAGCTTTCCAGGAGCTCGAGCGACGACGGGTTGTCCGGTGCGAGGTCGTAGGCCTGCCGCGCATAGGCTGCCGCTGCCTTGCGATCGGAAAGCCGACCGCCGGTGACCTCGACCAGCTTGCCGAGCAACTCGAGCTTCTGCCCGGCATCCTCGGCGTGCTGCAGCAGGATGTCGTACAGCGCCGGAAGCCGTGCCCACTTCTCGTCCTCTTCGTACAGCGGGACCAGAGCGCGAGCAGCGCGCTCGTCGTCCGGCTGGGTCGACAGCACGCGTTCGTACGAGCGGAATGCGCGATCGGGCTGCGACAGCTGGTTTTCGTAGACGGCGGCAGCGCGATAGCTCAGCTCGACCTTCGCTGCGGAATCACGCGTCCGGTCCGCCGCATTGCTGAGCACCTCGGCCAGGCCCTCCCAGTCGTTCTGCGAACCGTACAGCTCCTCGAGCCCGTCGTAGTCGCCACTCTCCAGGTACGACTCGCGCAGCACCCTGAGCGCTCGATGATGCCCGGGCGACAGCTCCAGCACGCGCCGCCACGTGCGTGCCGCGCCGGCGTGATCGCCGAGGTGGTCGGCGTATACCGTGCCGAGCTTCTGGAGAACCGACAGCCGCGTCGCATCGTCCTCGAGGATCTTCACGCGCCGCTCGAGCGCGTCGGCCAGCGTCGCCCAGTCCTTGCCGCGCTCGGCGTACTTCTCGAGTGCGTCGAGCACTTCGATGCGACTCGAATCCTCGTCCAGCAGCTGCTTGTACAGCGCGATGGCGTCCTGACCGCGGTTGAGGCGCTCGGCGGCCAGCTGCGCCATCTCCTTGAGGATGGTGACGCGCTCGGCCGCCTCGGAAGTCTCCAGCTCGCGCTGGAACAACTCGTAGAGCGCGGGCCATGCGCGGCGCTTGCGATACAGCTCCTCGAGTCGCTCGCGCGCCTCGCGATCGCCGGGCGCCACCTTCAGGAGCGCTTCGTAGGCCTCGGTGGCGTTTTGCACATTGGAGAACTGATCGAGCCAACGGCGCGCGGCCGAACGGTACAGCGCCTTCTTCTCGTCCTCGTCGGAAGTGAGCTCCGCCAGACGCAGCTGGTTGGTCAGAAGCTCGCGCCAGCGGCCCAGCTTCTCGTACAGCTGCACCAGCTCCCGCACTTCCACCACGTCGTTTTCGTCGAGCTTCTCGTCGAGCTGGACGATCTGGTTGAGCACACTGACCAGGGCGGTGTCGCTCTTGACGTACTGGCGGTAGACCGTCGCCACCTCGCGCAGGATCGACAGCCGCGTCTCGTACTGCTCCGGATCCGTGCGCTCGAGCTGCTGGCGCAACAGCTCGACGAGTGCATTGAACCCCTGCGTCTGCTTGTACAGACGCTTCAGCGCGTCGCGCGCCTCGCTGTTGTCCGGGTCCTGGCGCAGCACGGCCTTGTACTGCTCGATGGCCTTCTGGGCGTTTTCCTGCCCCTCGGCCAGCTTCGCCAGCTCGCCGCCGATGGCCACCTTCTCGGAGCCGTCCTTCATCGCGCGCTGCGCGCCCTGCAGCACCTCGATCAGGCGGCGATCGTCGCCGAGCTCGGTGCTGTACTCGCGGTAGAAGTCGAGCATTCCCTGGTGGGTCGGGTCGAGCTTGCGGATGCGCTCGAACCAGGGCTCGGCGTCGTGCGCGCTGCCGCGCATGCGCCAGTGCAGCATCGCGATCTGCAGCATGTCTCCCAGTCGCTCGGCGTTGCCGAGCTCGTGCTCGGAGAGCCCGCGCTCGTAGAGCGCGACGAGATCGTCCCAGCGTTCCTCCTTGGAGTAGTACTCCGACAGGAACGACATGGCTTCTCTCTGATCGGCCTGCTGGCGCAGTACGCGATCGTACGCACTGGCCGCGCGCTCGAGATCGTCGAGCTTGTCCTTGTAGAGCCGGGCCAGGCGCACACCTGCCGCGACGCGGCTGTCCGGCTTTTCCGCGCGGTCGGCGACGCGCTCGAGGACGCGCGCGGCTTCTTCCCAGCGCTCTCCGCGACGGTAGATGCGCTCCAGCATCTGGGCGGCCCGCTCGTTGCCCGGATCGAGACGCACGGCGTGCTCGAGCTTGTCGACGATGATGTTGAGCTCGGCTTCGCCGGCGCCGAAGCGCAGCTCCATCTCGGCCGCTCGCATCAGCATCGAGCTCTTGTAGACGTTGTCGGGCGCTTCTTCCGCTTCGCCCTCGTAGGTGGAGACGAGCTCCTTCCACTTGCCGCGCTTGCCTTCGCTTTCCTCGAGCGCCTCGGTCGCCTGCGAGTCGTCGGGCGCCAGCTCGAGAACGCGCAACCAGACGACGCCGGCGCCGTCCTCGTCGAGCAGCTGTTCGTCCAGCACACCGGCCTGCTCGCGCAGCAGAGGCAGCTCGTCCGGCGTGTCCGTCGCAGCCTGGACCGCGATCTCGAGCAGTGCGGCCACGGCATCCCATTCGCCGCGCTCACCATGCCGCTGCCGCGCCGCTTCCAGCAGATGCAGGAGCTCCGGTGTGGTCAGGTCACCATCGGACTCCGCCGCCGCTTGTTCCCGCAACTGCTGCCAGGCGTCCGCCGAGTCGGGGTTGTCCTGCAAGTGGCCAAGTGCGGTACGGATCGTCTGCGAATCCATTCTCCACCCGTCGAAAAAATGCGCTTGTGCGGTGGCGCGCCGAGCGTGCCGAAGGGGGCCGAGAGTACGCTGCACGTCGGGGGGTTACAAGCCCGCGAAATCAGTGATTCTGCTTGACTTGTGCCGCCTGGCGCAGCTGTCCGAGCAGCCGCCGCTGGGCCGCCACGGAGGGGCCGTTTGCGCCCAGACCGGCCGCTCGATCGAGAGCCTTTTCCGCTTCGTCCAGGCGACCGAGCTCGAGCAGCGCGAGCGACCGACCGAGCCGGGCGTCGGCGAAGCGGGGACGGGCCGCGATGATGGCGTCGTACTGGGCAAGGGCCGCGGCGGGCCGATGCTCTTTCAGCGCAAGCGTCGCGAGCCCCACCCGATTGGAGAGGTCGCCCGGATTGGCCTCCAGCCCCGACGAGTAGGCGCGCCGCGCGCCGGCAAGATTGCCGCGGCGCATGCGCACGAGGCCGAGTGCGTGCCAGACCGTAGCGTCGCGGGGATTGCGACGCAGCGCTTCTTCCAGCCGCGGCTCTGCGAGCCGGACCTCGCCCCAGCGCGCCGCGCGCAGGCCGCCCTCGCGCGGACCGGCCTCGTCGTGCGGCGCCACCTGTGCGGCGCGGTCGTACATGGCCATCGCGTCGTCGTAGCGGTGGGCCAGCTCGTAGGCGTGACCCATCTCTATCCAGGGCACGGGGCTGGATTTTCCAAGCAGATCGCCGAGCTGGCGCGCCTCGCGCTGGGCGGCGCCCAGATTGCCGGTCAGGGCCAGCACACGGATCAGCATCCGGCGGTCCTCGATGGCCGGCGGGTGCTTCCGGATGTCGGCGCGGAGCACAGCCGCCGCCTCGTCGTAACGCCCCTTGCCCGCCAGAAGCGCCGCGTCCTGGCGCGCGTCGGAGAAGCCGGCGCCGCATCCTGCCAACATGACGGCGATCAGCACCGCGCCCGCTCGACCCTGCACGCGGCAAGGTTAAGTCACCGAGCGCGAATCCACTACACCCCCCGCCTGGTGCTTCGGCCAGGCCGCGTCGAGCCGGAGCGCCGACGGCTGCAGCGCCCTGCCTGCCTTCCGCCGGAGAAGTCCGTTCTTATGCTTGTCTTGTGGGCGTTCGGGGCCCCGACCCCGAACGCGGCAAGTTCCATGAACTGCAGCGAGATCGTGACCGGTGATGTGGACGGGGCGGCGCGGCTCCGCCACTCCCCCCGACGGCGGAAGCCTACGGCGAGCAGATCTTGCGGTTGTTCGAACCGCCGCCGGTGGAGCGACAGGTGAACGTGGTTGCCGAGCTGCTGGCAGTACGCGGTCGGGTCGGTGTAGCCGGCTGCCTGCACGTCGGCAGTCTCGCAGCTCAGGAAGCAGTACTTCTGCGGCTGGCTCTCGAACGGCGAGCAGACTTCCTTGACGTTGGTGTGGCACTCGCCGGGCACCGCGCAGCAGTCGCTGTCGGCCGTGCACTCGTGCGTGCAGTAGCCACCGGTCACCTGCGTGAGGCAGGTCACCGTGCCCTTGAGGGTCCCCGCGTCCGCGACGCCGGGGTAGCAGGTCGCCGCGGTCTTGCGAAAGGTGCCGGTCTGCGTGCCGGGCCCCGGCGCGCCGCCGCTCCCGTATGCGGTCGCTGCGACCAGCAGAGCGCCGAACACGAAGAACAGGGACCCGTGCACCCTTCGCATGGGCGTGGATGACGGCGGACGCTGCGCGAGCAACGGCCCCGTGCAACGCACCCGCTCCAGACCGGGCGCCGGCGCGGCCACATGCCGTCGATCAGGGCCACCCTTGCGCCGCCGCGCAGGCGCGGCTAGGCCGGCGGGCATGAAGGCGAGCGATATCAAGACCATCGCCGTGATCGGCGCTGGACAGATGGGTGGCGGCATCGCACAGGTGGCCGCCGGCAAGGGCTACACGGTGCTGCTGAGCGATGCGAGCGTCGAACGCGCGCAGGCCGGCAAGGACAAGATCGGCAAGATCCTCGGCAAGCAGGTCGACAAGGGCAAGATGAAAGCCGAGGAGCGCGCGGCGCTGCTCGAGCACATCCACCCGATCGGCGCCGACCTGGCCGGCATCGAGAAGGCGGATCTGGTAGTCGAAGCCGCGACCGAGGACCGCGAGCTGAAGATCGACATCTTCAAGAACGCGGACTCGAAGATGAAGCCCGACGCGATCCTGGCATCGAATACCTCGAGCATCTCGATCACGCGCCTGGCCGGGCAGACCTCGCGCCCCGGCAAGGTGATCGGCATGCACTTCATGAATCCCGTGCCGCTGATGAAGCTGGTCGAGATCGTGAACGGCGTGCAGACCGACAACGAGACGACCGACACCATCCGCGAGCTGGCCGAGAAGCTCGGCAAGACGGTCATCACGAGCAAGGATCAGCCCGGCTTCGTCGTAAACCGCATGCTGATCCCGTTCCTGAATGAAGCGTGCTTCGCGCTGCAGGAAGGGCTCGGCACGCCGGAGGACATCGACCAGGGCGCCAAGCTCGGTCTGAACCACCCGATGGGGCCGCTCGAGCTGGCGGATCTGATCGGCCTCGACACGCTGCTGTTCATCGCGGAGGTGCTGCACCGCGAGTTCGGTGACGACAAGTACCGTCCGGCAACGCTGCTGCGCAATCTGGTGGCGGCAGGCTGGTACGGCCGCAAGGTGGGCCGCGGCTTCTACGTCTACGACGACAGGGGCCAGAAGACCGGGCGGGCGTTCGAGCGATGAGCTACGAGACAATCCTGGTCGAAGAGGCCGACGGCATCGTCACCATCACGGTGAACCGTCCGGACAAGCTCAACGCGCTGAACCCGGCGGTGCTCCGCGAGCTCGCCGATGCGGTCACCGGGCTCGGCGACGCACGCGCTGCCATCCTGACGGGCGCCGGCAAGGCGTTCGTCGCAGGCGCGGACATCGCCGCGATGCAGAAGATGTCGCCGATGGAGGCGAAGGCCTTCAGCGACTCCGGGCATCGGCTTGGTTACCTGATGGAACAGGCGAAGTGCCCGATCATCGCCGCGGTGAACGGCTTTGCGCTGGGCGGAGGGACGGAGCTCGCACTGGCCTGCGACTTCATCTACGCCTCCGAGAAGGCGAAGTTCGGTCAGCCCGAGGTGAACCTCGGCCTGATGCCGGGCTTCGGCGGCACGCAGCGGCTGGCGCGCCGGGTCGGAATCGGTCGTGCGCGCGAGCTGGTCTACAGCGGCAGGATGATCGACGCGCAGCATGCACTTCGCATCGGACTGGCCAACGAGGTCGTACCGCCCGACGAGCTCATGACGAAGGTGCGCGAGGTCGCGAAGGAGATCGCGTCGAAGGCGCCGCTCGCCGTCGCGGCGAGCAAGCGCGTGATGGCCCGCGGCTACGACGCGGATCTGGCGACGGCCAACGAGCTGGAGGCCACGGCCTTCAGCGCTCTCTTCGGCAGCGAGGACCAGCGCGAGGGCACCGCGGCGTTCGTCGAGAAGCGCAAGGCAGCGTTCAAGGGGCGCTGAGGGACGAAAAGTTCCGCCGAGCGCGTTCGAAATCGGGAATGCGACGTTCCTCGACGCTGAAGCTCGCCCTCTTGTCGGCCGCCGCGCTACTCGGTGGCTGCAAGGGCTGCGATCACGACAAGCCCTACACACCGTTCGGGATCACGTCGGCGCTGCCCAATCTGGCCAGCGCCGCGCCGAGCGCCAGCGCCGCTCCCGCCTTTGCCCCGCACCAATCGGAGCTTGCGCCGGCCGGCGCGAAGCAGTGGGATTTCGGCGGACAGAAACTCTCCGCACCGCACGGCCGGGTGTTCGAGCAGGCGCTGTCGGCCGACTTCAACGGCGACGGCAAGCCCGATGCGGTGGCGTGGACGCTGCCGGCAAAGGCCGCACCCGGCGTCGCAGCCGGCGAGCTCTGGTACTACCCGTCCGGAGGGAAGCCGGCCCGGCTCGAATCGCTGCCCGGCTTCGTCCCCACCGCCCCGAGCTGCAAGCTCTCCACCACCCTATCGCAGACGGGCGAGCACTCGGTCACGCTCGACGCGGGCGCCACCTGCGGCGCCGGCTTCATCGCGCGCTCGCCGGTGCGCAGCATCGCGGTGGTCGAGCCAGGGCGGGCGCACCCGATCCTGCTCGAGCTCAGAGCCGCCGCGCCGCCGGACGGCGAGTCGCTGAAGCTCGCGATCGACTCGAGCGATCGCGACAAGGACGGGCGCGACGACGTGGACCTGACCGTGACGGTGAAGAAGGACGGCTCGCCGCGGCCGGCCAGCGCACACATGGTCTGGCTCGATCGCGCGGCGGGCCCATCGCGCGAGGCCGACGAGCCCAGGCACTCGTTCGACCGCATCGCGTCCTTGGAGCTCATCCGGTCCAAGGGCAAGCACACCAGCCGGAGCGTGGCCGACGGCGTCGGCAACGAGCAGCGTCTGATTTCGGTGATGTGCGACGAATACGCCGTGCCGCGGCTGTTCGATCGCGATGGCAACGCTTTCCGTTGCGGAAAGCTCGCGCTCGCCGAGAGCCGCATGGCATTGGCCGAGCTCCAGGCAGCGCTGACACAAGGCCACGTAGCAGAGGCTTTCGCCGTGCTGGACCGTTCGGCGGCGAGCGGCAAGACGCACGACAAGATGGTCAAGGCGCTCGACAAGGCGGTGACCGCGCTCGACGTGAGCGAGGTGCTGACGCCGGCGGCGAGGCCCGTGCCGCGCGACAAGATGCCGCGCTGGAGCCCACTTCGCTTCGAGCCGACGGGCGCGCTGCTGGTGCAGACGCCGGCCGGGCTGGTGCGCGTGGCGCCCGACGGCCACGACGAGTTGCCGATCGATGCGGAAGCGGGGGTCGCGAGCTGGGCTCTTCCGGTCACCGCGAGCGATGGCCGGCGCTGGACCGGCATCGCCAATGCCTGCGACCGCCCCGAGGTGCTGCTCCTGTTCAACGACGCGCGCAACATCCCCATGCCGCCGGTCGCGACGCGCCTGCTCGCGCCGCGCCCCGGAACGTGCAGAGGCGGCAAGCCGCCGCGGGTACCGGCAGCGGCGCCGCTTTCCTGGCGCGACGGACGGGGCCTTTCAGCAATCGTCGCCGGCTCGCGCATCGGACCAGAGCCGGGCAAGGACGTCGTCCCCGGCTCGCCGCGTTCCCCCGACGGCAAGCTCCTGGTCGTACCGACAAGCCGCGGCCTGCTCGTCACCGGCGGCGACAAGCCCGAGCTGTGGAAGCGCGCCGGGCTCGACCCGCTCGCGCTCACCGACTGCGTGGTCGACAACGGCGCCCGCTCGATCGCCTGCGTCGAGCACGGCCACGTGAAGCTGCTCCGACGACCCTAGGGGCGGGATATCAGGGAGCCTTGACGCGCTCGAGGTAGCTCTTGGTGCGCGTGTCGACCTTGATCCACTCGCCCTCGTTGATGAACAAGGGGACGTTGACGATGGCGCCGGTGCTGATGGTGGCCGGCTTGGTCACGTTGGTGGCCGTGTCGCCCTTCACGCCCGGCTCCGTCTCGGTGATCTGCACCGTGACGTGCGGCGGCAGGCTCACGCTGACCGGATTGCCCTTGTAGAGCGTGATCGTAACGTCGATGCCGTCGATCAAGAAATCCGCCGCCTCGGCCACCACGTCCTTCTGCACGGTGAGCTGCTCGCCGGAGTTGGCGTTCATGAACACGAAGGCGTCGCCGTCCGGGTAGATGTACTGCAGCGTCCGGTCCTCGACGTCCGCCGGTTCCAGCTTCTCGCCCGAGCGGATATTGCGCTCCAGGTTCCCGCCCGTGAGCAGGTTCTTCATCTTGGTACGGGTGAAGGCCTGGCCCTTGCCAGGCTTCACGAACTGGAAGTCGACGACGATGTACGGCTGCCCGTCCATCATGATCTTCAGGCCTTTGCGAATGTCGCTCGTATCCATGGGACTCCGGAGGCGGCGCCGGGCGCGGCGCAGAGGTGGGTCTGCCGGCGTGCCGCCTCCCCGGCGGCCTGCTCGGCGACTGAGGCTCTAGCGGGGGTTCGGCGCACATTCAAGAGGGCGTGCGCCCCGGAGCCGGCAATCCGTGGGTTCGGCGCCCCCCTACCACGGCAGGCCCGGTGGCCGGCAGTGGCGGGCGACGGCGGGTTCCGGGTGAGCGGAGCGGTGACCAAGCTTGCCGGGGCGGGCTTCGGGCGATACTCCGGGCTCCCGAGGCGCCCCCGCATGGACGAGTACGAGCTGGAAGAGATCAAGCGCGAGATCGTCGAGAGCCGTTCGCTCACGATCAAGACGAACAACCTCGTCAACGCCCTGGCGGCCGACCTGAAGAGCATCGCCAAGCGCCAGCAGGGCTACGAGCGGCGCATCTTCTTCAACAGCGCGACGGCCTACGTCGTCACCATCGCAGTGCTCTTCATTGCGCTCAAGCTCGCCTGGGACGCCAAGATCGACTCGGTGCGCGCCGAGACCAAGGACAGCTCGGCGCAGGTGAAAGAGCTCCAGGCGCAGCTGAAGGAAGTGCAGGAGCGCGAGGACGCCCGCACGCGCGCCAGCCGCAAGGCCAGCGAGTTCTACGATCTCATCGCCCACAACAAGCGCCACAAGATCGTCGACGGCTACGCCGCCATCAAGAAACTGCCGCTCACGCGCACCGAGCAGGCCATCTTCAGCGCCGCGTACGAAAAGGCGAAGAACGAGCTCTCGCTGATCGCCTACCAGAATGGCCTGGACGACATCCGCACGGGTCGCTGGCACGAGGCCGCGCAGGCTTTCCGCGAGTCGCTCACCGAAAAGGCTGACGCCGCGCACAGCCCCGACGCGCGCTACGAGCTCGCGCGCGCGCTCAGACAGCTCGGCCAGCAGCGCCAGGCGATCCCGATCCTGGTGCAGCTGTCGGAGGCCTCTGCCGACAAGGAAGTGATGGACGACGCGACGTGGCTATTGGCCCAGTGCCAGCTCGACATCCAGGCGTGGAACGACGCCAAGACCACGATGCGCTCCTTCATCCGCCGCTTCCCCAAGAGCCCGCACATCAACGACGTGCGCGGCAAGCTCGCCGAGATATCCCTGTTGCACTGACGGCGGGCTCACGGCGCCGTCGGTACAACGGTGATCGCCGGCGCGTTCCACCAGCCGGGCGTCGCCACGTCGAGGCGCGGGCCGACAGCGATCAGCGCATAGGTCTGGCCATCCGCGAGCTTCGACAGACCTCCTGCCTGAAGCGTCGCCGACCAGGGATCGCTCAGCGCGAGCGTGCTGCCGGAGTAGGCGTTCAGCGGCACCGTATCGAGCGGCGTGCCGTAGTCGACCAGCGCGTGGTCGAGATAGGGCGGCCGGGGCAGGATCGCGCCGAATCCGACGTTGGAGGCGATGGTCAGCGCGTTGTGCGTCGTGTTCGGCGGAGTGCCGGACTGCAGGGTCAGCGAGTCGGTCGCGCGCGAGGCGTTGACGACCTGGAGTCCCAGCAGATTGGGCTGGGTGATGCGCGACATGCGCACCACCACGGGCGTCAGCGTCGGCTGGTCCGGCGCGTAGCCGTCGCCGCACACGGCCTGGTCGAGGCTGTCGCTGAAACCGGGAGCGCCCATGCAACCGGCCGCCACGAGCAGATAGCTGCGGCCGCCGGTCAGAGTGCCGGCGGGCAGCACGGGCAGCGCCTCGGCGCGCAGCGGCGGCGCGACCGGCGGCGGCGCATCGGCGGCGGCGTCCGCGATCGCGTCCGGAGCGGCGTCGCTAGCGGCTGCATCGGCGGCCACTGCGCCATCCGCGGCGGCGTCGCCCGCGCTGCCGTCGGATCCCGCATCGCCCGCAGCGTCGGGTCCCGCGTCCGGCGTCGACATCTGCTCGGCGAGCGCGACCGCGGCATCGCACGTCATGCCGCTGACCAGCGACAGATCGCCCGCGATGACCACGGGCTGGAGCGCGTCCTTGGCAAAGTCGAGACCGGGCAGCGAGCCCAGCGACGTCGCGTGCGCGAAGTCGAGCCCCGCGGCGGGCAGCGGCGAGCCGACCAGCGTGCTCGTGCCGCTCGTGTCCACGCTCGCGAAACAGAACGCGATGCGCTTCGCGTCCACCACGCCGTGCACCAGCGTGAGCCGGTCCGGGCCGTTGGGCTCGACCACGTCGGGGCCCGCGTCGGCTGCGCCGCCGCTTCCGCCCTGCGCGTCCGGCGCGGCGTCGATCTTGCCGCCGCCCGAGCCACCACTCGAGGGGTGCGTGGCCAGCACGTCGTGGTTGGACGTGCAGGCGGACGCTGCGCCGAGGAGCAGCCCGATGCATGCGAGCAGGCGGCGCATGCCGACCGTTCTAGCCCGCGTAGGGCGTGCGGGCATACGTGTCAAAATGCCACAGTTGTAGGCGCACAACGTGACATTTTGCTACGGTTTTGGGCGCCCGGGCGCGGCGGAGCCGCGCGCTTGGGAGCCCCTGGCGCGCGCAGCCGGCAGGCGAGCACGCCAGGCCGAGGGGCGCCGGGCAGCGCGAGGGCACCCCATATAGACGTGCGTGATTGATGGATACCAGGCAGCGGCGAGTCCGAGCGACAGGTTCTTGACACTGCTCAAGTCAGGCGTACAAGTGGGGGCATGAGAACTGACATGTCAGTTCCGAAGAAGGGCCGCCGGACCTACCTGCCGGCAGCCGAGCGACGGGACCAGATCCTCGACTGCGCGCTCGAGGCGTTCGCCGAGGGCGGCTATCACGCGACCAGCATCGCGGACGTGTGCAGCCGCGCGGGCATCGGGCGCGGCACGCTCTACCAGTACTTCGACGACAAGCGGGCGCTGCTCGAGGCGCTGGCCGAGCGCATCACCAAGCGCATCGTCAAGAGCTTTTCGGAGCGCGAGCGGTTGCGCGTGCCGCCCGGCTTCAAGCCTACACGACAGCAGGCGATCCAGTTCGTCGAGCAGCGCTTCGCCGAGGTGCTCGGAGCCGTGTTCGAGGACGCGGCCACGGCGCGGCTGGTGCTGCGCGCGGGCCGCGGCGCCGACGGCGTCGTGGACGACATCCTGCACCGCATCGACGAGGCGGCCATCGAGCGCATCGAGCAGGAGCTCCGCGCTGCCAAGGAGGCCGGCGTGATCCGCCCGGTCGACGAGCACTTCGTGGCGCGCTTCTTCCTGGGCGGCGTCGAGAAGATCGTGCTCGCCACGATCGAGGAAGATCGCCCGATCGATATCCAGGCCATTGCACACGAGGCCGCACTGCTCGAAGTGCTCGGCGTCTACCCGGACGAGTAGCGTTTCCACGAGAGAGGTCGAAGATCATGGTCCATTGGTTCCCTCCGTACGAGATGGTGGAGAAGGCCGCAGTCGAAGACGCGGCAGTGAAGACGAAGCGGCTCGATCGGCTGTATCACCTGACGCAGAAGCACTCGTGGGACGGCAAGGCCGTGTTCGGCGCGCTCGTCGACAAGCACGGCCCGCCCGGCAAGGACATGCCCGAGGACAAGCGCCAGGCGCTGTCGCGCATCATGACGATCCTGATGTGGGGCGAGCTGGCCGCCTGGAACATCTCGGCGGATCTGGCGCTGACCATCGAGGACATGGACGCGAAGATGGCCGCGACGGCGCAGGTGTTCGACGAGGCGCGGCACTTCTACGTGATGCGCGACTACGTGATGGCGCTCGGGCCGGTGCCGCCCATCGGCGGCATCCCGCAGCGGCTCCTGCGCAAGGTGCTGGAGGCGCCGACGCTGGCGACCAAGCTCGTGGGCATGCAGCTCCTGTTCGAGACGAATGCGGTGGTGATGTTCCGGCGCATCGGCGAGAGCAACGTGTGCCCGATCCTGCACGAGCTTCTGCCCTACTTCGAGCGCGACGAGTCGCGCCACGTCGGGCTGGGCGTGATGTACGTGCCGAAGCTGATCCAGAAGATGAGCCGCGCCGAGGCCAAGCGGACCGCGCGTTTCCAGGTTCAGTGCATCCTGCTCCTGATGAGCGGAGGCTTCGCGCTCCGCGAGGATTTCTCGCTGCTCGAGCTCGATCAGCGGCTGATGGCGCTGCGCGTGACGGACATGCAGGACGATGTGATCCGGCAGATGGTCGCGCAGCACGGCAAGGGCGTGCTGCGCGCCGTCGGCTCGCCGCGCGCGGGGCTGGGCCCGAAGATCCTCGACCTGATCCACCCGCCGGAAGGGCTCGACAACGCCTCGCCCTGGCTGCAGGGCGTGAACAGAGGCCTGATGAAGACGATGCGCGCGGTGGATCGCGCGCTGGCGTAGACTGGGTGGGGCCAGCTGATCGTGCTCTAATCCGGCGCATGCGCACCCGCAGCGGCCGTGCCGTTATCCACTACGAGCTCGGCGGGAAAGCCGGCGCCCCTGCCCTGCTCTTGATCCGCGGGCTGGGGCGCACGCGGCTGCACTGGGGGCGGCTGGTCGATCTGCTCGCGACGGACTTCAGGTTGATCCTGATGGACAACCGCGGCGTGGGCGACAGCAGCGCGCCGCTGCCCCCCTACTCCACCGCGTCGATGGCGCGCGACGCGGCGCGCGTGCTGGAAGCGGCGGAAGTCGAGCGAGCGCATGTACTCGGCATCTCGCTGGGCGGGATGATCGCGCAGGAGCTGGCCATCCGCCATCCGGAGCGGGTGGAGCGGCTGGTGCTCGGCTGCACCCGGGCCGGCGCGGGCAGCGGGCCCGCGACACCGCCGCCGGTGGTGCGGCAGATGCTGGGCGCGATGCGGCTCGGAGCGGAGCGGGCGGTCGACGCGAGCGCGCCGCTGATCCTGGGTCAGCGTTTCATCGACGAACACCCCGAGGTGATCGCGGAGTGGCAGAAACTCGCGCGGCTGCAGCGAGCACGCGTGCACGGCGTGCTGGGACAGCTTCTCGCCGCGGCGCGCCACGACACGGCGGACCGCCTGCACCGCATCCGCGCCAGGACGCTGGTCGTCACCGGCGACGCCGACCGTATGATCCCGCCGGAGAACTCGCGCGGCATTGCCGGGCGCATCCCCGGCGCGCGCCTGCACATCCTGCCCGGGGCTTCCCATGACTTCCCGACGGAACGCGCGGAGGAGACCGCCGAGCTGGTACGCGAGTTCCTGCTCGGGGGCGACGCGCCGTCGTCCTAGGCGGGCCTGCGATCCGCTGCCGCTGTCAGCGCTTGCAGTCCGGGCTTCCGCCGTCCGTCCACATCATGAGCTTCACGTCGGGGCGGCGCTTGGCCAGCGCCACGGCGTCGGGTCGGGCGCAGCTTCCGGGCAGCATGAGCTCCTCGAGCGTCTTGATGCCGGCGAGCGGCAGGACGCTCTGCACGTGCGTCCCGGGCAGCCAGAGCGTGACGAGGGAGGGCGAAGCGGCGAGCGGTGCGATGCTCGTCAGCGGCGCATTGGTGGCGTCTATCTCCTGCAGATGCTTGAGCCGCGCGAGTGGTGCGAGGCTCCTCACCCGGGTGTCGTCGATGTGGAGCCACCCGAGGTCGGGACAATGCGCAAGCGGCGCGAGGCTTCTCACCCGCGTGCCGCGAATGTCGAGGCGGCGCAGCTTTTTCATGCGGCCGACGAGCGAGAGTGAGCGGAGCGGGCTGTGTTCCGGGTACGACGGGTTCACGGCCGACAGGTCCAGCTCCTTCACATCCGGGAACGAGACGAGCGGGTCCATCGGGGCGGTGGGGTCGTTGCAGCTCACAGCGAGCGATTCGAGCTTCGGCGGCTCCGGCAGCCGCTGCTTTTTCGAGTCGAAGCACGACAGGCGCAGCGCGCGGAGCTCGCCAAAGCGCGCCAGGGCGTCGAAGCCGGACGCGTTGTACGCACCCAGCTCCGCGAGCTTCGGGGCCGCTCGCGCGACAGCCGCGAGGTCGACGCGTTGCCAGCTGTCGAAGCTCTGGAGCGTGGTGAGATGGGATAGGGTCGAGACATCGGGGACCGCGGGCTCCATGGCGTCTAGATGCAGGCTCTTGATCTGCGTGAGCTCCCGGAGCGGCTCGAGCGTCTCGAGCGGGTTCATGATCTTGACGCGCCTGAGGCTCCGGATGCGCGACAGCGCTGAAAGCGAGACCATCGGGCGGATGTCGATCCAGATGGACTCGAGCGCCGGCAGCCGGCCGAGCGGGGCGAGATCGGAAGCGCGCTCGGGGCTGCCCGACAGCGACAGGCTCTTCACGAAGGAAACGTCGCCTGCGCGATCGAGCAGGGGCAGGCACGCCACGTCGAAGTCGGCAACGGTCTTGTCGTCGTGCCTGGCGAGCGCGCGGCGTTCGTTGGTGCAGGGCGGCAGCGGGCGCCCCGCATCCGCAGCAGGCGCGGGCGGAGCCGGCACCACGACAGCGCCCGCCGTCGCGGGCACGACCGCATGGTCAGCAGGACGAGCCGGCGCGGAGGGCGTGCAGGCAACGAGCGCGAGCGCCGCAGCGACGTTGCCGACGATCGCGCGACCCCGTGGCGCAGGTTGGGCGGCTCCGACTCGCCTTGACCGGGCCATCACCGCCTCCGCGGATCCTCGCGCGCGGCGAAGTGCTCGATAAAGCCGGACCAAGTCCCGTCATCCTCGACCGGGCTTTCCAGCTTCGGTAGGAGCGCTCGCAGAGCACGTGCGGCTTTCCCCGCGTTGACAACCAAGGTGAGCTCTTGTCGTTCGCTGGGCCCATGGGGCCAGGGGAGCGGGCTGAACGACTCGCTGATGGTGCCCGATCCTGACTCGGGAGTCGAGATCGTCGGCCGCCTGGCGCGCGAGCGCGGGTGGCGCTGGGGCTTGGGTGAAGGCGACTTGGGCAGCGGGTCGCTCTCGTCGGGGCGGAGGCTGACGTGCCGCGAGCAGGATCGTCTCGCCGTCATCGGCCCGAGAGACGCCAAGGAAGTTCCGACAGGAGGCGCACCGAACTCGGTCTCCAAGCGATGGGGAGGGGCAGCCGTGACGAACCTCGGCTGTTGTCGGCGCTGCGCGAACGAGTCCCCAGACGTGTGGAATTCTGCAGAACGGGCAGCGCGGGTAACGAACGGACCGCTGCTAAGCAGCGGCCGCAACAGAATACCACAGGGTAATAGGTAGCGATGACCGCGCCCGTGGTAGTCCACCACGGGCGCGCGGAAGGAGCTCGCAGTCAAGACGACGCGCGGCCGGCTGCTTCAGCCGCCTGTTGGGCAGCTTACTGCAGGCTTGTCCCCACGAGGATTCAAGCTGCGATGCGCTTGATTTCGAAGGGCAACGCCTGAAGCTTTCGTAGAAGATCCTCGGCGACGGGCTCTTCCGCGTTGGTCGACAGAATATGCGAGCAGTCCGGGTATTCTGGGATGCGATCGGCTTCGCCGGGCAGCAAGTTCGCCAGCGACTCGTATTGTGCGTGATCCCGGCGCACAAAGCCGCGCCGTACTCGGTTCGGACTCAGCCAAGCCCAGACATGCGAGTCGCTCAGCGGAGCTCGACGCACGGGGTAGCCGTAGTCCTGGTCACCCATGTCCTTGAACTGAACGCCCAACAGCGTGGATATTCCCTTTGCCACGTCGTCGATCGGTTCAGCACTGATCAAGCCGAACGTGGGATTATCAATGTCGGACCGGAGGCCGCCCAAGAACGTCGCGAAGTCTGGCGCGACGACCACATCAGTGTCGAACAGCTCGACGTTGATGTACGACACGCAGGGTTCTCCGTTCCGACCAGACTCACGGTAGTCCAGACAGAAGAAGTAGTGCCCATCACCGCAGAAAGGGAACAGGTCGTCGATGCGCTCCGGAGTTTCGAGGCCCTCCTCGTCCATCTCCTCTTTTACTTCTGTCCAGTCCGTTTCGAGGATCGACGGGTAGTTGGGCCCTATCCCGAAAACTCTGTCGACGGGCGCTTCGCCGTTGGGATGGTTTGAGAAGCGCACGTAACCGCCATTTTGTGCACGAAGCAAATCAAGATAGCTCTCAGGTAGCACGACGCCGAGAGCCTCTTGAGCCTGCGCTATCGCATCATCCGTGAGAACAGGCTGCAGGTACGGCAGGTATGCGGGAACCTGCCAAACGCGAGTGAATGAAGTGCCGTCGGTCTGTGCCATCGATCGTGACGTCTGCCCAACGAACCGGCCCTCAGCTGCGAGCGCCAGCCCTAACTTCTCCCGATGGTACCACCTTCCAGGCGCGGCCAGCGACGCCACGTTCGTGAGATCTTCGCGCAACGTGCCGCGGACGCGGAACCACGCTGCCAGGCGAAACGACGGCGCTCGTCTGCTGCAGGGCCTTGTTGGGCGGCGAGAGCGATGGCGGCATCAGGAACGGCAGCACCAACCTACCCGGACGCCGCCTCTCCGGATGGAACGACGCGATGATCCCGCTGCGGCGGCGACGCCGCCGGTCGGAAGCAAGATGGCGACGTCACCGGACGCGGTGGCAAGCACGACGCTGCAGCCGGAACCGGCTACCAGACGCCACGACCTCGCAGCCTCGGGCCGCCGGCACCTGACAGGTCGCCGCCTTGAAGGCCCGGCACGGCGCCGCCCAGCAGAGCCAGCCGGCACGGCACCAACAAGCTCACGACGACCTCGCCCGCGCGCGATCCGAACCCAGAAACCGGAACAGCGCTGCTGCAGACAAGAACCATGCAGATGCAGTGCGAGTCCGCCCAACGAACCGCCGCTCAGCAGCGGCCGCCACAGAATAACACGAGGCAACAGGTAGCGATGACCGCGCCCGTGGTAGTCCACCACGGGCGCGCGGAAGGAGCTTGCAGTCAGGACGACGCGCGGCCGTCTGCTGCAGCGGTATTATGGGTGTTCCGTCCCTCTCCCCGAGGTTCCGTCCAACCCGATGGAGAATGGAAGCGGGACATGCACCCGCGGGCTACGAATATGCAACGGCGAGCACAAGATGCTCTCCAACTTACCTTCGAGCCCGCGTGTGCGCCTTGCCCGAAAACGAATACTCAGGGAAAGCCGCTGCAACCGGCTCACCATATCGCCTTCGAAGGGCACGGCGGTGCATGTCCCGACCCCACCCTACCGCAAGGAGGTCGCGTGCAGGAACAGGAGAAACAGTCGAGGCAGTTCGCAGCACTCATCGGTCTGGACTGGGCCGACAAGAAGCACGACGTGTGCCTCCAGGTGCCGGGAAGCGACAAGCTCGAGCGCAGCATCGTCGAGCATCGCCCTGTCGCGCTGGAGGCCTGGCTCGACGGGTTGCGCGAGCGCTTCGGCGGAGCACCCGTCGCCGTCGCGGTCGAGCTGGAGCACGGGCCCATCGTCTCCGCGTTGCTGGAGTACGACTTCATCGTCGTCTTCCCCGTCAACCCGGGCACGCTCGCTCGGTACCGCAAGGCCTTCGTGCCGAGCAATGCCAAGGACGATCCCACGGACGCCGAGCTCGCGCTCGACCTGCTCCGTCGTCACCCCGAGCGCGTCGCACCACTCCGCCGCGACAGCGTCCCCATGCGACAGCTGCGCCGCCTGGTCGTACAGCGGCGCGAGTTCGTGCAGGACCGCGTGCGCATCACCAACCGCCTCACGTACGCGCTCAAGGCCTATTTTCCGCAGGTTCTGGACTGGTTCGACGACAAGTCGACCAACATCTTCATCGACTTCGTCGAGCGCTGGCCCACCTTGCAGGCCGCGCAGCGCGCCCGCCGCAGCACGCTCGAAGCTTTCTTCCGCGCTCACAACGTCCGCCGCAAGGACAGCATCGCACGCCGCATCGAGGAGCTGAAAGCCGAGCGCCCGCTCACCACCGACGCCGGCGCCATCGAGCCCGCGCGCCTCGTCGTCGAGCTGCTCCTACCGCAGCTGCGCGCCGTCTGCGCCGCCATCCAGCGCTTCGACGACGAGATTGAAAAGCTCGCCCGCAAGCTGCCCGACTTCAAGCTCTTCGAGTCGCTGCCCGGCGCAGGCCCCGTGCTCGCGCCGCGCCTGCTCGTTGCCTTCGGCGAGCGCCGGGAGCGTTTCGACAGCGCCGCGAGCGTGCAGCAGTACGCCGGCATCGCCCCCGTCACCGAACGCAGCGGCAACAAGAGCTGGGTCCACTGGCGCTACGCCTGCTCCCGCTTCCTCCGCCAGACCTTCGTCGAATGGGTCAAGGAAACCATCCCCCGCTCCTTCTGGGCCAAAGCCTTCTACGAGCGCCAGCGCGCCAAGGGCGCCGCCTACAACGCGACGCTGCGAGCCCTCGCCTTCAAGTGGATCCGCATCCTCTACCGCTGCTGGATCGACCGCACTCCGTACGACGAGTCGCGCTACCTCGAAGCGCTGAAGAAGCGCGGCTCGCCGCTGCTTCCATACGCTGTCAGCGACTCGAGATAGCGCTTGCGGAACGCCTCAGGGCGTAGGTTGGGCGGCGCATTACTTCGCAGGTCGGCGGTGATCTAGCCTGATTCCCGGTGGTTACGCACTGTCACCGGCTTGTCCACGCGTATCGGTGCCGGCCACTGGCTCGACTTGGCCGCTAGGTGTACGCCTGGAAAATGGGGCTGGAGCTCCGGTCCTTTCCGCGTAGACTCGTGGATATGGCGACCCGCGCCTCCCACGTCTTCTTCGCGGTCTTCGTGATTTTCGCTTCGGCGTTCGTTGCTTGTGGCGGGAAGTCGAGCAGCGGCAGCGGGGGAAGCGGAGCGAGCGGGACCGGAGCGACAGGCGCCCAGGGCGGGTCGACCGGGACTGGCGGCAGTGGCGGCGACGCCGGCACCACCTGTGGCGCGAAGGATTGTGCGTCGTCTGGTCTTGCCTGTTGCGGTTCCACGTGCGTCAATCCCGACAACGACATCCACAATTGCGGCGCGTGCGGCGTGGTGTGCAGCGGCACGCATCCGTACTGCAACTACGGCAAGTGCATGGCGCCGCCCTGCAGCAAGCCTCCAGAGGCGCCGCCCACCGGCACGTTCTGTTGTGGCGACACCTATTGCAACGACGGCCAACTCTGCTGCAGCGTGCCAATGACCTACGGGCAGACACCCACGGCGCGATGCTACGCGCCGACGGCCGCCGGCACGTGTCCTGGCGGTTGTACTGGCTGCACCTAGCGCGACCGATGCCGACGACGTAGCGCCTGAAGCGTCTGTCGCGGCGTCGCTCAGCATGGTGAAGACGGCGCCCGTCCGCCCAACGAATCGAAATTCAGCCGCGAAGGCGCGGCATCACTTCCCCGGATGCTACCACCTTCCAGGCGCGGCCGGTGACGACAGCCTCGTGAGATCGTCGCGCAGCGAGCCGCGTGGAAAGGAAGCACGCCCGCCAGCCGGGACGACCGCCTTCGTCGGCTGCAATTTCTTGTTGGGCAGCGAGAGCGATCGCGTCATCCGGGACGGCAGGAACAACGCATCAGGTCACCGCCTCTCCGGATGGAACGACGCGGTGATCTCGGCGCGGCGGCGACGCCTCCGCTCGGAAGGAAGACGCAGGCATCACCGGACGCGAGAGCGAGCACGACGCGGCAGCCGGAGCCGGCTTCCAGCCGCCACGCCCTCCCAGTCTCGGTCCGCCGCCACCTCCCAGGTCGCCGCCTCGAAGGCCCGGCATGACGCCAACGAGCAGAGCCCGCCGGCAAGACGCCGCCAGGCTCACGACGACTTCGCCCGAGCGCGATCCGAACCCTGAAACCAGAACAGCGCTGCAGCAGAGATGGACAGCGCAGATGCACTGCGAGGCTGCCCAACTATATTCGACGTCCATGATAGCGCCTTCCCCATAGCCCTGCATAGCGCCCGCGACTGACACATTTCCCCCGCACTTTCGCTGGTAGGGCCACGACTATGCAGTTCTGCATAGCGCCGTAAACAGTGGGGCGACGTGCTACCTCCCGAGCGCCGCCTGCACCAGCGCCACCGCGGCCGGCAGGTCGCGCAGCACCAGCTCCGCGTTCAACCTGAGCACCCGGTACCCCAGCGCTGCAAGCGCGCGGTCCCGTCGCGCATCGTGCCGCTTGCGCCCGCGGTGCGCGCTACCGTCCACTTCCACAATCAACTGCGCAGACGGCGCCGCAAAATCCGCGATCCACCGCGCGCCCACAACGTACTGCCGCCGGAACTGCACCCCGCAGACGCGCCGCCCCGAAAGCGCCCGCCACAAAGCCGCTTCAGAAGCCGTAGGCGCATGCCGCATTCGCAAAGCGAATGCGGCGAGCTCAGCGCGACGATGAGCGGAAACACGAGACGAACGACGCATGACAGTGACCTCCTGCCCGCCGCATCGGCGGGGCTTCACCCCAGGAAGCCCCGCCGATGCGGCAGGCAGGAATGTCGAAGCGATGTTCGTGTAGAGCCGCGAAACGCTGTACGAGCGCCGCACACTGTCGCGCATGTCCCCTCCGGCCGCGCGCGGCGCGCGAAGCGCGTCGCGTCCGGCCTTGGAGGGGACCGCAGGCGCGCAGGCCCGGAGGGCCGAGCACCTGCGAGGGGAGGCACCCTCAGCCGATCAGCCGTCCGATGAGCGGACCGTTGCCCTGGACGGCGGTGCGCTGCTGGTAGAGCGCCATGCCGCGCAGACCGCCGAGCTCCTCGCCACCGCCCGCGCGCCCCGGACCGCCGTGCACCAGATTGGGCAGCACGGTGCCCGGCGCGATGGACTTGTCGGCGACCTTGCCGTCGACCACCACCAGGCGGCCGTGCCACGGCGCGAGCAGCGCGATGAGCTCGCCGAGCAAGCGCCGATCGTCACCGTAGACGGAACACACCAGCCCGCCCTCGCCCGCGCGCACCACGGCGGCCGCAGCGGCGGCGCTGCCGTTGTACGGCAACAGCGTGGCTACGGGACCGAACACCTCATGGCTGTTGACGCTGGTCGCCGCGAGCGCGTCGTCGGCCTCCAGCAGGAGCGGCGGCACGAAGAAGCCCTTGCCCTCCGGTGCGCCGACGGGCTCGACCTTGTCGGGATCGCCCCAGGCCACCTTGGCCTGTTCGAGCAACTTGCGAACGCCCTCGTGCACGCTCGTCCGCTGCGCCGCCGTGGCGACCGGCCCCATGTCGACCCCGTCGGTCGCGGGGTTGCCGACGCGCACGCGCGAGAGCCGCTCGCCGAGCGCTTCGCGGACGCGCGGCACGTCGCCATCCGGGACGATGATGCGGCGGATGGCCGTGCACTTCTGGCCGGTCTTCTGCGTCATGTCGCGATGCACGTCGCGGATGAACGCGTCGAAGGCGCTGTCGCTGGCATCGGGCAAGAGCAGCGCTGCGTTCAGGCTGTCGGCCTCGACGTTGACACGCACGCCCCGGTCGAGCAGCCGCTCACGCCCACGGATGCTGCGTCCCGTGTCGCTGCTGCCGGTGAACGCGATCACGTCCTGCCACTCGAGGTGGTCGAGCAGATCGCCCGCCGAACCGCAAAGCAGGCCGAGCGCTCCGGGCGGGAGGATGTTCGCCTCCACCACGAGCTTGACGGTGTGCCAGGAAAGCAGCGAGGTGGCCGTGGCGGGCTTGGTGAGCACCGGCATGCCGGCCAGGAGCGCGGTCGCCGCTTTCTCGGCCCAGCCCCAGGCGGGGAAGTTGTAGGCGCCGATGTGCACCGCAACGCCGTGCCGGGGCGACAGCACGTGCCAACCCTGCAGGCGCGAGCCGGCGATGTCGAAGGGCTCGCCGTCGACGAGCAGCGTGCGATCGCCGAGCTCGTTTCCGAGCTGGGCGTAGGCCATCAGCGTGCCCGTCGCGCCGTCGATGTCGAACTTGGCATCGCTGCGCGTGTTGCCGCCGTTGGCCACGGCCACGGCGATGAGCTCCTCGCGCTGGGCGTAGATGGCCTTGCTCATCTGCTCGAGCAGCGCACCGCGTTCGGCGAAGGTCATCGCACGCAAGGCGGGACCGCCCTCGGCGCGCGCGTAGTCCAGCGCGCGCTTCATGTCGACGCCGTTCGTGGAAGTGCGGGCCAGTACCTCTTCAGTGGCAGGATTGACGAGCTCGGCGTGCGGCTCCTTGCCTGCGACCCACTTGCCTTCGACGTAGTTCTCGAGTGTCTGCACTCTGACGGCCTCCTCGCTATGCGGCGTGCGGCAGGTTGTTACTGGATCTTGATGAGCTTGATGTCGAAGACGAGCATGCCCTGCGGTGCGCCCGGACGCGGGTGCTTGCCGTAGGCCAGGTCGGCGGGGATCCAGAAGCGGGCCTTCTCGCCCTCGACCATCAGCTGCACGCCTTCGGTCCAGCCCTTGATCACCTGGCCGAGACTGAACGTCGCCGGCTGTCCGCGCACGACCGAGCTGTCGAACATCTTTCCGTCGGTGGTCCAGCCCGTGTAGTCGACCGTGACCCGGCTGTCGGCGGTCGGATGCTTCTTGCCCTTGCCCTTTTCCAGCACGCGATAGGCGAGCCCCGACTTCGTCTTCTTCGCGTTCACGGGAGGCGCCTTCACGTCCTTCGGCACCTTGGGCGGCTCGGGCGGCTTGGGCATGTGGATGATGTCGAGCAGGTCGACGTCGAACACGAGCTCGCCCTTCGGCGCGCCGGGGCGCGGATGCGCGCCGTACGCCAGGTCGGCCGGGATCCACATGCGACGCTTCTCGCCCTCGACCATCAGCTGCAGCCCTTCGGTCCAGCCCTTGATGACCTGGCCGACGCCGAAGGTCGCGGGCCGTCCGCGCGCCACCGAGCTGTCGAACATGTGCCCGTCGGTAGTCCAGCCCGTGTAGTTCACGCGCACCTTGTCCCACGGCGCGGGGTGCACGGTACCGCTCCCCTTCCTCAGCACCTGGGTGACCAGGCCCGACGCGGTCTTCTTCGCATCCTTGGGAGGCTTGGCCACGTCGTCGGGCGCGGGGATCGGCTTGTTCGCAGTCGGCACGTCGGTGGCCGCCGGAATCGTGTTCGATTTCGTGCTCGTCGACTGGGTCTGGTCTCCGGCCGGGCTCTCCCCACGGGAGGACGAGTCGGTCTTGTTGTGGCAGGCGCCGACGAGACACAGGGCCCCGAGGAGCGCGACGGATGCAGGCAGGAAACGCATGGCGCGGCAGTGTGCCCCGCGAAACGCAAACTGCCAAGCGCGGTCAGCCGCCTTGCGGGGCGCTGCCCGCTTTCGCGGCGCCGAGCACGTGGCCGTGGTCCAGCGGGCCCTGTCCCGAGCCGTAGCCCGGCGCACAACGGATGGCATCGAATACGTAGTCGTGGGCCCGCGCCACCGCGTCGGAGAGCGTCCAGCCCTCGGCGATGCCCGCCGCCACAGCGGAGGCCAGCGTGCAGCCGGTGCCGTGCGTGCTGGTGGTAGCAAGCCGCGGGCTCTCGAAGCGATGTTCGGCCCCGTCCGCCGTGCGCAGCAGATCCACGACGCTCTCGCCGGGAAGATGCCCGCCCTTGAGCAGCACGGCCGCAGCGCCGAGGGCGAGCAGCCGGTCGGCGGCGCGGCCGAAGTCGTCCACGCTCTGGATCCCGACGCCGGTGAGCGCTTCGGCTTCGGGCACGTTGGGCGTGACGAGCGCGGCCAGAGGCAGCAGCCGGCGCGCCAGTACGTCCACTGCATCGGGATCGAGCAGAGCCGCCCCGCTCGTCGCGGTCATCACCGGGTCGACCACGAGCGGCACCCCCGTGGCAAGGCGCTCGACGGTCCGGACCACAACGTCGATGACCTCGGCCGACCCGAGCATGCCGGTCTTGATCGCGTCGGCGCCGATGTCCGTCAGCACCAGCTCCATCTGCTGTTCGACGAACGCCGGCTCCATCGGGACCACGCCGAACACGCCCAGGGTGTTCTGCGCCGTGAGCGCGGTGACGGCGGTTGCGGCGTAGCCGCCGAGCATCGTCACCGTCTTGATGTCGGCCTGGATGCCGGCGCCGCCCCCCGAGTCGGAGCCGGCGACGATCAGTACGCGTCCGGTCATGACGGCGGGTATACGGCGCCCCGGCGCTGGACGCCGGACAAATCTGCGGCCGGACGCCGCTATCGCCGGCCCCTGCTAGAGCTTCACCACCGAGACGTTGTCGTAGTCGACGCGGCCCGGATAGTGCGCGCTCAGCCAGACCAGGATGCGCCTCGCGTACGTCGGCGCCACCACGTCGTAGCTCAGCACCTTCCAGTCGTAGTCGTTGTCGGCGGCGGTCGCCGGCTTGGGGTTCTTCAGGTCGTCCTTGAACTGATCCTGCGAGTCCAGCCACTGCGCGCCCAGCACGAAGTAGGCAGCCGGATTGATGGCGTTGCCCTGCGCGCGCACCACGGCGCTGATGCGATAGGTCGCGCCGGGCACGATGCTGTTGTAGTCGCTGACGCGCTGGATGGCGATGCAGTCCCACTGCCCGCGCGCATCGATGGCCAGCGCGTGGCCCGTGCAGCCGGTGGGCGGCGCGCTCAGGAAGATGTGCTGCGCCGGCGTCCCGGAGCCGGCACACGTGCCGGGCTCGGCCGGATTGCGGATTTCCCAGTTCGCGGGCACGTCGACGTTCGTGTTCGCGTCGGGCTGCATGCCCTCTTCGAACGTGCCGTGCAGAAGCAGATTGCCGACCGGATCGTTGCACAGGTCCTGCGGGACGCTGCCGCCGCTTCCCCCGGCTCCCGCGCTGCCGCCGGCCGACACGCCGCCGCTGCCGGCCGAAGCATCGCCCATTGTCGAGCCGCCCGAGCCGCCGCCGACCCCACCGCCCGCGTCGAGCTTGTGATCGTTGCTGGCAACGCCACCGGCGCTCGAACCGCAGGCCACAGCAACCGAGAGAGCAGCCACTCCGGCAACGATCAACCAGCCGCGCATGGCGACGATTGTAGCATTGGGGTTTACGCCGCGGGGCAGACGACCCACATTTCGCCGAACCGTGGGGAAGGAGGCTTGACGATGCGCAGTGTCCGCATAGCCGTACTGGGAGGTCTGGGGTTGGCCCTGTTGTCGACTTCGGCGCGAGCGGATGGGCTACCTAAAGAGCTCAACGAGGTCACACCAGCCAGCAGCGGCTCGACCGACGTGGCCGAGGAGGGCTTCCAGCAAGCTGCCAAGAAGAAGAAAGCCAAGAACGCGAGTGAGGCCAGCGTCTCGGCGGGCGGGCTCATTTCGGCGGGCAACTCGCAGCAGATGGCGTTGACCGCTTCGGGCAAGATGCGCCTCAGGCGCCAGGCCCATCAGTTCAGCGCCGCAGCCGCCGCCAACTTCGCGCGCGCCGCCGCGCCCGACAAGGTCGACCAGGGCATGCAGACGACGGTCGAGAACCTCCAGGGGCGCCTGCGCTACGACTACTTCTTCGCGAAGCACTGGTCCGCCTTCCTGGCCGTCAACGCGCGGCGCGACCGCTTCCAGCAACTCGACCTCAGGCTGAACCTCGACCCTGGCGTGGCGTACTACTTCATCGAGGAGAAGAAGGACCAGCTCTGGGTCGAAGGCGGCTACGACCTGCAGTACGACATCCGCCGCGACGAGGCCCTGGTCGGTACGACCCTGTCGAAGACCGCGACGCGACACAGCCTCCGCGCCTTCGCGGGCTGGGACAACAAGGTCAACGAGCGCGTGAGCTTCTCGACGGGCATCGAGTACATCCAGAGCGTCCAGAAGACGCAACAATGGCGGATGGACTGGGACGCCGCCCTGACCTCGAACATCGCGGGCAATTTCTCGAGCGCAGTGACGTTCACCCTGCGCTACGACAACGCACCGCTGCCGGACGTGAAGAAGACGGATCTGCTCACGTCGTTCAATCTCGTGTACGCGCTGATGTAGCGGTTCTCAGAAGTAGTAGCCCACGTTGGCGTTGAAGCGGGCCTCCCAGCGCCGCGCGGCACCGGCGGCCAATGCGGTCACGTACGACGCCCCGAGCCACGGATGGTTCCTGCCGAGCGCAGCGTCGAGGTAGACCATGACCGGTCCCGCATCGAACAGCGCCCCGTCGACGTTCTGGTAGCTGTTGCTCCAGCTGTCTTGCATCTTCACCAGCGCGCTGTAGTCATTGTAGACCGTCACCGCCTGGACGGGGCCCCATTGGACCGGGATGCGGTAGGCGACATTGAGCACCACCAGGTTGCCGGACGCAGCGACCTCGTAGGGAGCATCGTACGCGCCCATCACGACGAACGCCGTGCTCTGACCTGGCGGAACGACCGCAGCATAGCGGTACCGTATGCCCTCCACCTGCAGATCGAAACGGCCGACGTGCGCGTCGACATGACCCGCAACCGCCCAGTGGTAGCCCATCTTCTTCGTGTCGGTGTTGTCCAGCCCGCCGTACTCGAGCGAAGCCCCGATGTCCGTATGACCAAGCGGATGATCGAGGCGATAGGCAACGCGCAGATTGCCCTGGTTGACCTCATGATTCGAAAGCGGCGCATGCGCGCCCGCTGGGCCGAGTTCGTCGCGACTCGTCCGGACGACGTCGTACGAGTAGCGCGCGCTGTCGATCGACGAACCTGTGAAGTTGCCCGCGTCGTTCTTGTAGAAAGCGAGCCTTACGTCGACTGCACCGAGCTCGATGTGGCTCCGCACGCCCAGGTCGTAGTTGTCTTCCATACCGAGGTAGTACGGCAGATCGAAGAACCAGTTGTGGGAGGCAAAGGGCAACAGTCCGAAGGGCACCTGGCTCATGCCGATGTCGACGTCGACGTGCGGGCTGAACCGGTAACCGATGTAGCCGTGATGCAGCATGGAATAGCCCGCGTAGAAGCGGTACTCCGCGGACATGAACAGGCTCCGGTAGCCCGCGTCGACGTTGAGGCGGAAGGTGTCGAACGCGAAGTCGCCACCGCGCTGCCGGCCGCGCGCCGCGGCCTTGCCGGTCTTGACGTAGATATTCCCGCGCAGCGCACCGCCGACGCGGACCGTGGGCTTCTTCTCGCTTGCGTGCGCAGCGTCGGCCTTCTTGGGCGTCTTCGTAGCCTCGCTGCCGGACACCGACGCGCGTGCCGGCGCGGCAACGCCCAGTGGGCCCAGAACGACCAACGAGCCGGACACGAGCAAGGCTCGAGGGCTCATGCAGGAATGATTGGTAGCGCTTCGGCGGATGTCAACGACCGGGGGCTGCAACGCGCGTATCAGCGTGTTATGTAGTACCGGCAAGCGAGGCCGTTGGGGGACGCCGCGCGCAACCTGCAGCCCCATGCAGTTTCCTGTCGATTCCAACGCATGTCCGACCCGCTCATCGTCGTCGAGAATCTGTACAAGGTCTTCGGTCCCAGACCGAAGCACGCGCTCCAGCTGCTTGAAAAGGGTCTTTCCAAGGCGGAGATCTTCGAAAAGACCGGCATGACGATCGGCGTCCAGGACGCCAGCTTCGAGATCAATGAAGGCGAGATCTTCGTCATCATGGGGCTCTCCGGTTCCGGCAAGTCGACGTTGCTCCGGCTGTTGAACCGACTCATCGAGCCCACCTCCGGCAAGGTGCTGATCGAAGGGCGCGACGTCACGAAGATGGGCCGCGACGAGCTGATCGAGGTGCGCCGGCGCAAGATGGCAATGGTGTTCCAGTCATTCGCGCTGTTGCCGCACCTCAGCGTCCGCGAAAATGCCGCGTTCGGCCTGGAAGTCTCGGGGATGGACCCCGAGGAGCGCGACAAGCGCGCGCTTTCAGCGCTCGATCAGGTCGGGCTCGCGACGTACGCCGACAGCTATCCAGCGGAGCTCTCGGGTGGCATGCAGCAGCGGGTGGGCCTGGCGCGCGCGCTGGCAACCGATCCGGCAGTGCTCTTGATGGACGAGGCGTTCTCCGCGCTCGATCCGCTGATCCGTACCGAGATGCAGGACGAGCTCTTGAAGCTGCAGGCCGAGCAGCGCCGCACGGTGGTGTTCATATCGCACGATCTGGACGAGGCCATGCGTATCGGCGATCGCATCGCGATCATGGAAGGCGGCCGCGTGCTGCAGATCGGCACCGCCGAGGAGATCCTCAACGACCCCGCCGACGACTACGTGCGATCGTTCTTCCGCGGCGTGGATGTCGCCAACATCTACAAGGCAAAGGACATCGCCCGGCGCGATCAGGTCACGGTGATCCAGCACGCCGCGGGCGGCGTGCGCACCGCGCTGCAGCAACTGCGCGACTACGACCGCGAGTACGGCTTCGTGAGGGACAAGGACGGGCGCTTCCGCGGTGTGGTCAGCGTTACCTCGCTGATGGCGCAGACGAAGGAACAAGCCCCGAAGCTGGACCAGGCCTTCCTCGACGTTGCCCCGGTGGACGCCGACGCTTCCTTCGACGAGGTGATCAGCCGGGTCGCCGACAGTCCGCACCCGGTGCCCGTCGTCGACGACAAGCAGCGCTACCTGGGCGTCATCTCGAAGACGGCGCTGCTCCGCACCCTGGAGAAGACGCCATGATTGCACCCATAGGGCGCCTGCCGATTGGAACGGAAATCCAGCATGCGGTGCAGTTCATGCTGCACCACATGCAGGGCGTGTTCGACGCCATCACGTTCGTGATCGGCGGCGTGACCGGCGCACTGGAAAAGGCGCTGCTCTTCATCCCGGCCTGGCTGATGACGCTGGCGCTCGCCGCCCTGGCCAGCTGGCGCGTCAGCTGGCGTTTCGGCGTGTTCACGGTCGGCTCGCTCGGCGTGGTCGTCGGCATGAACCTCTGGACCCAGACGATCTCCACGCTGGCGCTGGTGCTGTCGGCAACGCTGGTCAGCCTGCTGATTGGCCTGCCTCTGGGGATCTGGGCGGCCAAGAGCGACACGGTCAACCGCGTAGTGCGACCGGTGCTCGACTTCATGCAGACGATGCCGGCGTTCGTCTATCTGATCCCCGCAGCAATGTTCTTCGGCCTGGGCAAGGTGCCGGGCACGATCGCCACGATCATCTTCTCGATGCCGCCGGCGGTACGCCTCACCAACCTCGGCATCCGCCAGGTGCCCAAGGAGCGCGTCGAAGCCGGGCTCGCCTTCGGCTGCACGCCGCGCCAGCTGCTGTTCAAGGTGCAGATACCGAGCGCGATGCCGTCGATCATGGCGGGCGTGAACCAGAACATCATGCTGGGGCTTTCGATGGTCGTGATCGCGTCGATGATCGGCGCGGGCGGCCTGGGCAACGAGGTGCTGCGCGGCATCCAGCGACTCGACATCGGGCTGGGCTTCGAGGGCGGGATCGGCGTGGTCCTGCTGGCCATCATCCTCGACCGCATCACGCAGAGCTTCGGCGGCGGGCGCCGACCGGGCATCCGCGAGCGGCTCAAGGCGCTCTTCTCCGGGAAGGCGGTGGCGTGATGCAGCAGTGGGTCCGCCGGCTGTATTCGCTGCTCGTCGCCGCGCTGGGCATTTTCGTGTTCGCGTACATCGTCGTCGTCAGCGCCAAGCGCAAGAGCGCCGCCAAGAGAGCCATCGCCCCGCCGCCACCCGCGACCAGCGCCAGTGCCGGCGGGTCCAGGGCCCAGCCTGCGAAGAAGGCGCACGTCGACAAGAGCAAGCTGCCGCCCATCCGCATCGGCTGGACCGCGTGGAGCGACGCGGAGATCGTCACCAAGCTGGCCAAGCGCCTGCTGGAACGGCGGATGGGCTATCGAGTGAAGCTGACGATGGCCGACATCGGCATCCAGTACCAGGGCGTGTCGAGCGGAGACCTGGACGTGATGCTGATGGCCTGGCTGCCCGTGACGCACCACAACTACTGGATCAAGGTCGCCAACAAGGTGGTCAATCTAGGCCCGCTCTACACACGCGCGCGGCTCGGCTGGGTGGTACCCGACTACATCCCGAAGAGCGAACTGGACTCCATCCCCGACCTGGAAAAGCCCGAAGTCAGGAAGAAGATCGGCTCGAAGATCCAGGGCATCGATCCGGGCTCGGGGCTGATGCAGGCCTCGGAGAAGGCGCTCAAGGCCTACCACCTCGGCAACATCACGCTCGTCTCGGCTAGCGGGGCAGCGATGACCGCGGCGCTCGGCCGCGCGATCCAGCGCAAGGACTGGATCGTGGTAACCGGGTGGAGCCCGCACTGGATGTTTGCCAAGTGGAAGCTGCGCTATCTGAAGGACCCCAAGCGCGCGCTCGGCGGCCGTGAGCGGATCCACGCGCTGGTACGCAAGGGCTTCTACCAGGACTACCCGCCCGAGGTGACCGAGTTCTTCACCCGCTTGTTCCTGCCGCTCGACCAGCTGGAGGCGGCCATGCTGGAAGCGTCGAAGACCACGCCGGACAAGGCGGTGAGCGACTACATCAAGCAGCACCCGAAGCGCGTGCACTACTGGGTCACGGGCACGTTCGAGTAGGCGTGTCCGGCGGCGGGGGCGCCCCACGTGAGCTAGGCTTGCCGGGTGCAGATCTGGCCGGTGCGGCTGCTCGTGGTGCAGGCGGTCGCGAGCGTAGTCCTGGGCGGGGCGGTCGCCATGATGCTCGCCGTCATCGTCTCGCCATGGGCCGCGTTGGCCAGCCCGCTGGTCGCGTGGCTGTACTGGCGACTGGCCACGCGTCGCTACCGGCGACGGCGCCGGCTGACCGCGGGCGCACTGTCGACGCAGTGGCGCTCGCTGCTCCAGGCGCGGCTTCCGTACTACCGGGGGCTCGACCCCGACGAGCGCGCGCGCTTCGACTGCGATCTGCGCATCTTCCTCGGCGAGCAGCGCATCTACGGTATCCGGGGCGCCAGAGTCGACGACGAGACGCGCGTGCTGATTGCCGCGGCGGCAGCCATGCTGTCGAACGGGCTCGTCGACTGGGAGTGGCCAAACGTGCGCGACATCGTGGTCTACCCCCGGGCCTTCGACGACAACTACCGCACCGATGCCCATCCGGACATTCTGGGCATGGTGCACTCGCAGGGACCGGTGCTGCTCTCGGAACCCGACCTCAGACACGGTTTCCTCGTCCCCGACGACTCCGACAACGTGGCACTGCACGAGCTCGCGCACGTGATCGACATGGCAGATGGCTACGCCGACGGCGTTCCGGCTTCCCTGCCCTGGGTTGCGACCGCCCCGTGGATCCGCGTGGTGGCCGATCGCCTCCAGAAGCTGCGCGAGGGCAACTACAGCGACACGCTCCGCGACTACGCGGGCACCAACGAGACCGAGCTGTTTGCCGTCGCGGTCGAGGCTTTCTTCGAACAACCCGAGCGCCTCGCCGAACACGACGCGGAGCTGTACGAGATGCTGCGCATGTATTTCAACCAGGATCCGGCCGTCATTCTCGAGCGGGCCCGGACGCGCGATCGCGAAGATGACGGAGGCTCCGACGCAACCGGTGCCGCAGCCCCGAGTGACAACGCAAGGCTTGCGTGAGAACGCCGGCTTTCGAGGTCCAGAAGGGAAAATGCTGATGGCGCGCTGGTTGCATCCTCCGAGATCCTCCCTCCCGAACGGAGCACCCCATGACCCACGCCAGCAACACGGCAGCCCATGCGGAACATCGTCAATGGCATGCGGAACACCAGACGTGGGTGGACGACATCCAGAACTGGCAGGCTGATCTCCATCGGGCGCTTTCGGATCTGGCGCGCGCCGAGTCGATCGTGCGCGCACACGGCGCGGCCCTGCAGGAACACCTGCTCAGGATCGAGCATCACGAGCGCTCCATCGAGACCCACGAGTCCGACGTGCTCGTGGCCGAGCAGGGAAATGGGCACACAGAGGCCGATCCGCGCGCCCAGACGCACGTGCGGACGGAACAGACCCACGAACAGCAGCGTGAGGCGCACGATCGCATCAAGCACCACCATCACCGCCTGATCGCCGAGCTTCGCCGGCTCGTGCGTATGCTCGAAGAAGCCGTGTAGCAAGCGGCGCGGCTAGTAGCCGAGATCGACCCGGGGCGGTGCGGATCGCGGGGACGGGGGCGCCGCGGGCGGGAGCGTCCGCACAACTACGGACGAGGCACTGGGAGCAGCGGGCGGAGGCGGGACCGGCGCGTTGGACGTCGATGCCGGCGTCGCGGCAACCGGAGCGTGGCGGGGCTGGTCCTGTGGGTAGGGCGCGGGGGCGTAGACCGGCCGTGTCATCGGCGCGCGGCAGCGCACGAGCATGTTGCCCGCTCCGGCGATCGTGGCGCCCACGTCGTATCCATACGGGCAGCGCTCGCCGGCGAGGCGGTAGCACTCGCCTTCGCTATCGCCGCAGCTCACGTGCAGCATGCGGCTGCCGTCGGGACCGACGATCGGCACCACGCGCGGCTCGGGAGCGCAGGCCGCCAGCGCCAGGAGCAACGGCAGCAGCGCAATCCGCGACATGCCTTCAAGCTAGATCACCGCACGGATCGCAACCAGAAGTTTCGCGGACTTGCATCTGCTGCGCGTCGGCTGGACGCTCTCGCCCTGGCCCCTTGGCGGAACAGGCATACGCAGGGGATTTAAAATCCTCGGCCCGTAAGGGCGTCCCGGTTCGAGCCCGGGAGGGGCCACCGGGCGTGTTCCGTGCGTGATTGTGCGACGCGCGGAACGTGCCGCGCGGGACGACGGGGACAGTTGGCGGGACAGTTGAAACACTGCGCGGGCTTTCCGTGGTGTACGATCGCGCGTGTCGTGCGCGCGATCACTGGCCCCGCTGACGCTCTGAGCCGGGCTGCCCCTGTCCGCGGATGGCCGACGGTGCGCACGCTCGCCGAGGCGCGGAGGGCACGTTGAAGGAACAAGACCAACCGGACGAAGAGACACTCCAACGTCTCTTGGAAATGCTCCCCCGCGGCTCATACACCAGGGGCCTGGCCGTCGCAGAGAAGGCCCTTGCCGACGCGGGAATCGAATCGCTGCACGGTAGTCTGCGGCAGCTCGCCCAAGAGGTCATCGCGACCATCCTCGTCGATGCCACGCTCTCGGATCCTGCTTGGACCGAGGAGAGGCTCAAGAAGTGCTTCTATCTGTTCAATGGCTTGGAAGCCGAAGGCGCTCGGCGGGCGCGCATCATGGACTTCATTGACGAGGTCGTGCATGGGCCGGACCTAGGCGAAGACGGATTCCCACAAGACGTATGCGGGCGGACCCGAGAGCTTTCGGTCGTAGCTTCGACGGAGATGTTCATCAACGGGGACGGCTCTTGGTGGCCTAGCGACGATGACCCACGCATGTTCGCCGCTCGCGCAGCCATTGATGCGTGGTCAAGCAGCGGCGGCGCAGATGGCCCGAAGTGGGACGTCGTGGATGATTTCTTGGAGCTGTACGGGTTGCGTTCCAAAGCACTACCCCCCGACGCTCGCCCGGCAGACTATACGCATCCCCTCAAGGCCGCGTGGCGAAGGTTCAAGAAAGCCAAGAGAGCACGGAAGAAAGGGTGACATTACGAATCACCCCCCGTGACTTTCGTTGTCCCGGCTGACGGGTTCGCCGTCGCACCGCATGGTGCGTGTCATGCAGCACGATGCACCCGACCCCCTCACGCTCCGACGCCTTGCAGCGCAGGCCGGCGTTGACGAGCGTTCCCTCAAGAAGCGCCTGCGCGGCGAGAAGGTCCGGGGCCTAGCTGGCGCCCGGTGCGACCTGGCCCTCCGGACCGCGGGCTTCGAGCCGGGTCAGGAGTCGCGACCGTGACCCCCGACGAGCTACGCAACCTGCGCCTCGCGGACCTCATGGCGGCGCTTGCTCCTGACACGCCGGCGAACGACACGGCCGAGCGCTACGTGGACCTCCGAAGCTCCGGTCTGTATCGCCCTGCCCTCGCCGCAATCCGGCGCGGTGAGCTGCGCGCGTACAAGCCGACCGGCAGTCGGAAGCTGCTCGTGACCGTGGACGACTGGCGCGCCTGGATCGAGCGCTCCGAGCACCGCGTTGCGCCCGACCCTGAGCCGAGCCCCGAGGCCAGCGACGACGTGGACGCGATCATCGCTGCGAACCGACGTAGGCGCGCAGGCAAGCGCGCAACCTGACCCCGCATCCGACAACCCCAACCGCGCCCCGCCCCGCACTTTCCACGATCCGAGACGGGACGCAGCAGGAGAAGTGCATCCAATGGTGAACACGAACGAAGAAAAAGACAAGCACCCGAAACTGTCCGCTCACGGCGAAGCCGCACTCGCGCTGACGCGCCTTGGCTGGCCCGTGCTCCCGCTTCACTGGGCGACGCACACCGGCAAGTCCGCGTGCAGTTGCGGCAGCAAGGACTGCAAGGTCGGCAAGCACCCCTACGCGCGCAACGGCTTCGCGCGGAACGGCCTTCACGACGCAACTACCAACGAAAGCCGCGTGCGCGATTGGTGGGCGCGGCATCCCGAGCTGAACGTGGCGATCGCAACAGGTTCGCGCGCGGGGATCGTGGTGCTCGACGTTGACCCGCGCCACGGCGGAGACGCCACGCTGCTCGAGCTCGAGCGGCAGCACGCCGACTTGCCCGCGACCGTGGCTGCAACCTCCGGCGGTGGAGGGAAGCACTACTACTTCCGGCACGCCGAAGGCATCGGCAGCTCCGCCGGCAAGCTCGGTGCGGGCCTCGACGTGCGCGCCGACGGCGGGTACATCGTCGCGCCTCCGAGCAACCACGAAAGCGGCGGCACCTACGCCTGGGATCCCGACTGCGCACCGTGGGAACGCGAACCCGCTGAGCTGCCCGATTGGTTGCATGCGATGCTCGTGAGCGCCCCGCCGTCTCCAGCACCGGCCGCGGCCCAGGTCGGCGGAGTCTGCGAGGGCAGCCGTAACGACTGGCTCATGTCACGCGCCGGAACGCTCCGCGCCCGCGGCTTCGCTCCGGCAGCGATCGAAGCGGCGCTACTCGCAGAGAATCGTGAGCAGTGCGATCCGCCTCTTCCGGAGGCAGAAGTGCGCGCCCTTGCGCGCAGCGTCCAGCGCTATGAAGCCGGCCCGAATGGGGGCACCGCGGCGATCGAGTGGATCGGTTGCGGGGACATCTTCAAGCCGCTGCCGCCGACGCGCTGGATCTGCGAGTCGCTTCAAATCAGCCCAGGCCGTCCGTCCATGCTGGCGGGCTACGGAAGCTCCGGCAAGACGCTGTTTGCCCAGGCGCTAAGCCTGGCCATGGCGTCCGGCGCGCCCGTCTGGGGGCGGTTCGCTTGCGCTCAAGGCACCGTGCGTCACTTCGACCATGAGCAGGGCCGACACGCGACGCTGAAGCGCTACCAGCGGCTCGGAATCGGCATGGGCGTGGAGCCCGGCGCGTCAGACGGGCGCCTCTTCGTGTCGGTGTTCCCGAAGATCGCGCTCAACCTGGACGACGCCGTGGACGCCTACACGCGCGAATGCGAGGGCGCGACGCTCGCGGTGATCGATGCACTCCGCGGCGCAACCCCTGGCGAGGACGAGAACGACAGCAAGATCCGCGTGTGCCTGGACAACCTGACCCAGGTGTCGGACAAGACCGGCTGCGCGTTTCTCGTGCTGCACCACTCGCCAAAGGGCAGCCTCAGCGGCGACTCGCGCGACAACCGGTCCACGCCGCGGGGCAGCTCCGCCATCTTCGACGCATGCGGCTGCGTCTACACGTTGAAGTCCGGGAACAGCGATGTGGTCATCGTCTCGCAAGCCAAGCCGCCAGCCGAGGCCGAGGGGGGGAAGGTGCCGGACTTCGGACTCCGGATCGAGGACGTTGCCGATGGCGACAACCCGAGCGCTGGGGTCCGTATCGTCCACACCGACCTGGACGCGGCGAGCATCGGCCAACGCCTCCAGGACTTCGCGCGCGAGCGGCAAGTAGTGCTGAACGTCATTGCCGCCAACCCGGGCTGCACCAAGCGGGATCTGCGCGCCGGCGCTGGGTTCCAGGCCACGCGCACGGACGAAATCCTAACCGGCCTGATGGAAGAGGGTGCGGTGGAGAACCGCGGCGATGGTTCTGCGTTCCGCCTGCACGTGGTGGCCCGTGCGCTTGACTCCTGACGCGGGTGTCCGGCGCGTCTCGCGCGTGTCGGACACCCTTCCGGTGATGTGTCCGGTGTCCGGCCCCTGGGGGGAGACGCACGGACACACGCGCCGGGTTTTGCCGTACCGGTCACGGGCGCGCGCGGGCGCGCGTCATGGGGTCTTTTGGGAGACCCCGAAACCGCGACCGGGTCCAACCGAACGCCCATGGGGACCGAACAGGAGGGCGCCGACTGAACGCCCATCGGGACTGAACAAGAGCCGTGGAGGCCAAACACCATAGGAGTCAAACACGCGCGCGTCTGGAGGCGACGGAATCCGCCGAATGTCGCCGCGGGTCATGCGCGCGTGCGCGCGTCGTGGGGTTCCACGTGGTCGGGGTCGCCCGGGCAAGGTCGGGCAATTCCTGGTGAACTGAGGCGCGCGTGCGCGCGTCATGGGCTGTTAGCGCACATCGGAAAGGAAAAGGTCATGAACAAGATCGACATCGACGAAAGCCAAGCGCGCGCGTTGCGGCGCCCGGTGTAGGTCGCGAGACGGCGCACCCTGCGAGGCACCCGTTGCGGTCCGCGCAGACGGTCGGCCTGCCAAGCGCTGCCGGATGCACGGCGGACTATCCACCGGTCCGCGGACGGCGGTCGGGCTGGAGCGGATCCGCGAGGCGCAGCGGGCGCGGTGGAAGGAATGGCGCGCAGAGCGATCGTGAAAGGCCCGGCCACCCCCAGCGTTTACGGCGGCTGCTTGCAGCGCCGTGTCGCTGGGAGCACCCTGCTAGACATGAAACAGTGGTTCTCTTTCCTAGTGGGTGGATCGTGCGTGTACGTGCTCGTGGCAGCCTGTTCCGCAGCCTCCGGGCCCAGGCGCGTTGGAGGCGCGTCTAGCTCTGGCGCTGGGGGGACGCTGGCCGACGCCCGCGCAGACGGAGTGGGCGGATCCGACAGCGCGGTCAGCGCGGATGGCGCCCTCGACGCTATTGCGGACGCGGTTACCGATCCCGTGAGCGACGCAGCCGCCAATCCCTATCAGAGTGGCAGCAGGCTCAAAGCCCGGGTGCTAGTCACCGCGGACGGCGCACGTCAGTTCGTCGGCTGGCGCGACACACAGCTGGGCTTGGACTGCACGTTCGTGACTGCAACCGACGGCAAGACGCGCTGCTTGCCGCAACTTGGCGGGATCGCTGTGGTGTATGCGGACTCGGCATGTTCGAAACCCCTGGTCTACGCGGCGTCGAATTGCCACCAGGCGTCAGGAATCATCGCAATACCCGTGACTACCGGAAGCGGCTGCACGGTCCAAGGTGAGGCCCTGCAAGTCGGCCAGCCCGGCCGCGGCCACGACTGTCTACGTGGCAGCCGGCGGCAGTTGCACAGCGACAGCACCCTCGACCCAGCAGGTGTACACAACCACGGTGGTGGCGCCGTCAAATTTGTTGCGGCGACCGAACAGCTTGAGTGACCGGCGACGCTGAGCAAACAACCCGCGCGAGAGCAGACCCGACCCAGCGCTCGCCGGGTGGCTGTACACGAAACGTCCGTTTCCTGTACAAGCGCCCTTGTCAAAGTATCTCATTGGGTTACATTGAGAGCATGGAGCAGCGCACACGGGTCGTCGGGTACGTGAGGGTCAGCACGGAAGGCCAGGCGGAGGGCGGGGTCAGCCTGGACGCGCAGCGGGCCAAGCTCGAAGCCTACGCAGTCGCGATGGACCTGGACCTCGTGGCAGTCCAGGTGGACGCGGGCCTGAGCGCGAAGACGCTGGCCCGTCCCGGGCTCCAGGCGGCGCTTGCAGCGCTCGCGGCGGGTGAGGCCGAGGGCTTGCTCGTGGCGAAGCTGGACCGTCTCACGCGGTCCGTGCGCGACCTGGGCGACCTCGTGGAGCGCTACTTCGCGGCGCGCTACTCGCTGCTCAGCGTGGCCGACAGCATCGACACCCGCAGCGCCGCGGGCCGGCTCGTCCTGAACGTGCTGGCCAGCGTGGCCCAGTGGGAACGCGAGGCGACCGGCGAGCGAACCCGCGATGCGTTGGCACACCTGAAGGGCCAGGGCGTTCGCCTGGGCGGCGCGGCGCTGGGCTGGACCCGGACGGACGCCACGGACACGGAGGGGCGGCGCGTCGTCGCAGACGTGCAAGCCGAGGCCGAAACCGTCGAGCGCATCCTTTCGCTGCGCGCAGAGGGCCTGACGCTCCGGGCGGTCGCGGCCGCTCTGACCGCCGAAGGTCGCCGCACCAAGAACGGCGGACGCTGGCACGCATCGACGGTCCGCAACGTGCTCCGTCGCGCCGAGGTGGCCGCGTGACCCTGCCCTCCGCCGTCGCACTCTGGGGGGCCGACGTTGTGGAGAAGGCGCTCGCCGAACGGTCGCCCGATCCCGCCACCCCGGAGCTGGCCCGGGAGGTGCACGCCCACGCCACGGACCCGCACGCGCTGGCGCGCTGGGCGCTAACGCTGCCCTGGCACCGGTTCTGCGCAGTGGTACGCATGGCAGCCGGCGAAACGCGGCACGACCTCACGAGGGACGACGATGGGTGAGAAGCTGGATCGGACGTTGGCGCTGCGTGTGGCCGATGCCGACATGGAGCGGCTCGAAGCCGTCGCGGCGCGGTTCCCTATCGTCACGCCGCGGGCGCTGGCGCGCGTCGCGCTGCGCATCGGACTGGACGCAATCGAACGCGATCCGAAGCTACTGCTCACGACGCCGATCCCGCAGCGCGGGGGAGCGCGAAAGCGAGCCAAGACCGGCAAGGGACAGCGGGGGAAATGAGCGTCTGGCTATTGCTTGTTCTGGGGCAGGTCGAACATGCCCACCATGCGCACCGCGTGTGTCACGCCACCCGCGGAGTTGCCGTAGTCGTAGCGACCGGTCACGATCCCGCAAAATCTCGCCGGGCTGTGCTGAACCAGGTTCCCAGTCGAGCCGACCGCTTCGAAGGCGTAGATATTGGCCGCCGGGCTCATCACCTCGCCCTCGTAGATTGGGACGCCAGCGCTTCGATTCACCGCTATTTCGATGATGGAACCCCTGACGCACATCCGCTTCCCGCGCTCGGGTTGGGAGTCCTTCATCACCAATCCGAAGTGTGTTTTCGGCAGCGAAGCCATATCGCTCCACTTCAGGTGGCGAGCGCACCACAAGGCGAAAACGGCCGCGCCTGGATCCAGCTTGTCCCGCGCATCGGCAAAGGTCGGCTTGCACAAGCGCAGAGCGGCAGGCAGATCCTTCGCAGCCGCGATCTTTTCGGCCAGCGTCGGCGGCTTCGGCTTCGGCGGCACGGGGGCGACTTTGGCGTGGGTTTCTTCCGGCTGCGGGGTCGGCGTGGATGCCGTGTCGTCGCCGAGATAGAGAACAACAGCGACGACCATCACCGCGGCCAGCGCCACGGCTGCGACTACCGAGAACGCCGCCATCTTACTGACTGGTTGGCCCCGATCCGGGTTCGCGCCGGCAGGCGCATAGCCCGCAAAAGGCGATTTGGAAACCTTCATCCACGGCCCCCCGGCTTCGGATTGCAGGAGCAGATCGGTGTGTCCGCCTTGAACCCACTCGATGATCTGGGCTTCGTCGTACGGACCTTCAGCCTTCCCGCCCTTGCTTACCCTCCATCGCATGAAACACAGCCTACACTCTTGTGGGCGCCGGATACATGCTCCCTGTCATTTCTGAGGGCAACAGCGGAGCATGAATACTTGGGGGAAATCACATGACAGCCCGCAAGATCCGCACCAAAGGCGCCGGCACCGTCGAATGGCGCAACGGTCATGCCTGGGTCCGCGTCAGCCTCGCGGATGGCACACGGCCGCGCTATCGCCTCTGTGGCGAGCCATGCGACTGCTACGAGCTGACGCCCCGGGCACTCGAAAGGCGCGCCGAGAGTGTCAGCGAGCGCGAGCGCGAGCGCGCAAACGCGGAGATCGCCCGGCGGAAGGCCGTTGTCGCGGCCGGGCGCACCACGTTCAAGGCGTTTGGCGAGCAGTGGACGACCGGAGCGCTGCACCGCAAGTGGCCCGACCACGTGAAGGTCAAGAAGACCGCCAAGCAGGACGGACAGCGGCTCGTGCTCCACGTGTACCCGCACATCGGCAACCTTCCGGTTGCGGACGTCACGCTGGACGACTGCGAGGACGTGATGGCACACCTGCCCGCGGAGCTTTCGAGCGCAACCCGCCGCCACGTCGCGCAGCTCATGCACCGCATCCTGGCCATGGCCGTCTATCCGGCGCGCCTGCGGGCGAGCAGTCCCCTACCCCGCGGCTTCATGCCGCGCGTCCGGCGCACGAAGGCGCTGACGTACCTGTACCCCGACGAAGAGGCAAAGCTGCTCAAGTGCACCGATCCGAAGGTTCCGCTTCTGGAGCGCCTGTACTTCGGGTTCCTGGCCCGCGAGGGGCTACGCGAGTCGGAAGCGCTCGCGCTCACCTGGGCGGACATCGACTTGAAGCGCGGCGCGTGCCGGCTCGACAGCAACAAGACCGACGACCCGCGCGCGTGGGCGTTGGGGGATGACGTGGTGCGCGCACTCCGCCGCTGGCACGTGCTCCGCGGCACGCCAAAGCGCGGCTTCATCTTCGCCGACAAGAAGGGCCATCGCCTGAACGATCGGCACCTCGCGGCCCGACTGCGTGACGCGCTGAAGCTCGCTGGCGTGGATCGCCCGGAGCTGTACGAGAAGTCCGCCACGCGCCAGCCGGTGCGCGTCCACGACCTTCGCGCAACGTTCGTGACACTGGCGCTCGCCACTGGGCGCTCGGAAACGTGGGTCGCGGATCGCACCGGGCATCGGTCTAGCGTCATGATCAACCGCTACCGTCGCTCGGCACGCACCGCTGCGGAGCTGGGGCAGGGCTGGCTCTTGCCACTGCACAACACCGTTCCCGAGCTGGCAGAGCTTGGCAACGTGACAAGCATCACGAGCGCCTGAGGAGGGCACCTCCGCGCGCGCGCGCGACCGGGGCGGGGGTCTCGTCTTCCTACTCTTGTTGCCCTTCCTTCGGTCGCAAGAGACGGAGTCCTGTCGGTCGCAGCTCGTCGATTTCCGAGGCGATCACGCCCTCGCGGGGATTATCCCAGTGGCGCCAGGGAGGCTTGATGAAGTCTTCAATCGTAGCCGCGGACACTTGTGTACTTGCTGCGACATGCGCGCGGAAGGTCTCTTGCTTCAGAGCCTCTACGAGTGCCCATGATCGCTCGATCTCCTCATCGTCGGCATGTTTCGGAGGGGCCCAGACTTTCTTTCCAATACCGATCCCCCCGGCGTATTCCATCTCCGTCAGGTCAGGTGAGAGGCCGGGATGGTCGCTGAAGAACTCGACGGTATGTTGGTACTCGGACTCGAGCCAGGCTTCGTCTTCATGCGGCGCCCTCACCCACTCAAGCTGCGCTGCGGCAAAGAGATCTCGCTCCAGACGGTACAAGGTGGGTTGCGTTGGCGCCGTGCGGTAGGCGGGTCCCGCCCCCTCGTCCATGGCGTCCTGGCGCCGGTTGTCGATGTTCGACCGGAGGTATTCCATCTCGACCGAGCCGTACCAATCATCGAGATCTGCTGACGGGTGCTGTCTTCTCAGTTCGCTTAGCTCGTCTTCTAGAGCCTCCAGGCGGTCCTCGTCCAAGCGACCGCTATTGACGGCCCGCACGAAGCCTCGTGCGCTATACACCGTGTCGCCCTCGCCAACTTCCTTCAGCCGGACGAACCAGCGCCCCGGTTTGACTCGGGCAAGCTCGTAGACCCGATAGTTGCTTTCCTGACGGTCGCTATCGAACTCGGCGTGTCCGATCGTCATCTCAGCGAGATCAAGCTCAAAGCCGTCGCGCATCGGCCTGAGCACGTGCCTCATCCTGCGGTAGGCGGTTTCCCTGCCCTTCCTTCGGCGCGCATCTACGGCACCCCACAACAAGTAACCGGCAAATGCAGCCAGTTCGGCTATCGTCCAGCCCGTCACGTGACCCCGCAGACACTCGGTAGGCTCTGTGCCCTATCGAGTCTCGTCTCCGGAGCCGCGAAAATCAACGCCTGAGCTTCGCCACTGTGGTGTACCCGCCACTGTCCCCCAACTGTCCCCCGCGCACTTAGCCGCGCTGCGCTGCACGCCACCCGAGCGCCAACGTGCAGAATCCCCGCGGAATCGTGCATGCCCGTGCACAGCGTTCCGCTTTAAAATCCTCGGCCCGTAAGGGCGTCCCGGTTCGAGCCCGGGAGGGGCCACCGGGCTTGTTCCTCGCCAGAACGCCGCTCTCGCGCCGGGTCCTCGGTCAGAGGTGCATGACCTGGGGCTTGAGCGAGTACAGGATGCCCAGCACGTCCTTCTGCGTGTCCGGGTCGATGTCGTGCTTGCGCAGCGCGTTCATGATGTCGTCGACGACCGCGAGGAACTCCTCGCCGTTGATGTTCATGCCGGCGTGGGCTTCTGGCATCGACTTGCCGCTGTAGTTCGCGGGGCCGCCCGATCCCGCCGAGAAGAACTCGACGGCGTGCTGGGCGACCACGGCCCAGTGCTCCGGGTCCCGGTGGCCGGGTTCGAAGCGCTTCTGGATCAGCGGATTTTCGAGGTGTGCCGCCAGGGCAGTGTGCACGATGGCGCGGATCCCTTCGGGTCCTCCGAGGCGTTCGTAGAGGCTATTGGTCATGTTCTCCCTCCATGGCGATGCGGTTTCGAGGCCGCTCATCCCAGCTACATGGAGGGCGTGACAAAGCGTGTTACGGCGGGAACAAACCGCCCCCGCACGCGTCGGCCCGCGAGCGCGGCCGGCTAGATCTCCCACGCGACGCGGGCTTCCGGGTCGGGCTCGTAGGCGAAATAGGTGCCGCTGCGCACGCTGCGGCGCAGGTGCTCGGCGAGCGGCGCGTGGTGCTCCGCGATGCGCTCGAGCGCGTAGCGCACGGCCCGCGTCACGCTGACCCGAGCGCGCTCGGCGCCCCCGCCCACCTCGCGCGCGCGCCCACCCAGGCCGACGCCGCGGGCGAGCTCGTCCACCAGAAACTGGCGATCGGCACGCCCCAGCCGCGCGCGCTCGAGGTCGTTGTGCGCCTCGGCCTCGGCGATGTCGGCCTCGACCTCGGCGAGCCGTCGCCGGTAAGCCTCACGGGCGGTCTTGTCGAATACCTCGAGCCCCGCCTGCGGTCGCCCGGCGGCATGCGCGTCGCCACCGGGGACGATGGCACCGCATTCCACCGCAACGAGATCCAGCGCGTGGAACTCGCGATCCGGCTCGGACAGCAAGCGCTCGAGGTAGCGCATCCCTTTCAGGTCCTTCACGAAGACCGTGCTGCCCGCGTAGCAGAGCTCCCGCATGTCCCCCTCGCAGCGGAACGCACAGCTGGTGCGCGGGCGCTCTGGCGCGCCCGTCGGCGCTCTGGGCGGCGCTTCAGCGCGGATCAGCGCGCACCAAGGGTGCGCATCGAGCGCCTCGAAGGTGCGGCAGGCCGCGTCCAGCTCGAGCTCTGCCGCCTGCGCATCCCCCGCCGCCCGGTGGGCCTTGGCGAGTGCGACCCGCAGCGTCGCCGCCTCGAAGGGCATCCGGAGCGCGCTCCACTCGGACACTGCCGCGGTGAGTGTCGCTATCGCCGCGGCGGCGTCGCCCGCCGCCAGCGCGAGCCGCCCGCGCGACGCGAGCGCGCCGGCTTGTAGCGTGCGGCTCTGGTAGGTGGTCGCGATCTCTTCGAGCTCCGCAGCCGCCGCCTCGGCCATGTCCCGCGCGCCGGCGGCCAGCGCGATGGTGACCTGCGCCTCGAGCAGCGGCGCCCGACGCAGCGCGCCCGACGGCGGGAACTCCTTGGAGGGCACGTCGAAGGGGTGCCGTAGCGCGTTGTCGATCAGCGAGGCCGCCTCGTCGATGCGGCCCTGCGCGAGGCGCAGCAGCGACAGCCCGGGCTGGGGCGACCAGGCGTTGTCGTGCGCCGCGAGGAAGGCCTCCTCGGCGCCGGCGAAGTCGCCCTTGCAGAAGCGCACGTTGCCGAGCTCGGTCAGCGGCCAACCGTACTCCCGGCGCAGCCACGGCCTGAGCTCCTCGCACGCCAGGAGCGCCTCCTGCTCGGCGGCCTCCCACGGCCCGCGCATGCGCAGGATCTCGGCGCGGTGCACGCGGCAGCGGCCGTTGAGCCCGCCGAAGGCCGCGCCCTTGCGCCAGCGCTCCATGGCCCCGGTCCACTCCTCGGCGCGGTCGTGCTGGCCGACCCACTGCATCGCGCAGATGAGCTCGCACCACATCTGCCCGGAGGTCATCGGATCGAGATTGCCCGTGGTCAGTTCCAGCGCCACCGCGTCGAGCATCCCGAGCCCCTCGTCGACGTCGCCATCGTGGATGCGCACCCTTCCGAGCGCCACGCGGCCGATGATCGTCGGCGGCACCACGCCGTGCCGCTCCCCGCCGGCGATGGCGCGCTCGGCACACGCCCCGGCCCCCGCCATGTCGCCGCACATGAAGCGCTCGTAGGTGCGCACCGCGTTCAGCCAGGGCCACACGGGACTGTCCGGCGTCACCTCGATCAACGCCTCGGCGTGCCCGAGCCACGCACGCACCGTCGCCATCAGACCGGTGTCCATCATCAGGTACATGCCGACCATCACCGCGGCCTGCGCCGCTTCGGTCGCGTGCCCCGCGTCGCGCTCGAGCCGGTACAGCGCTTCGTACGCGCCGAGCGTCGCCTCGAGATCGCCGCAACCGTACGCGGCCTTGCCGCGCAGCTCGAGCAGCGCCGGCGTGTCGGGGCCTTCCCACGCCGACACGAGCTCCTGCGCGCGCGGGAAGTCACCCGCATCGAGCGCCGCCTGGACGGCTATCGTCGTATTCCCCATCATCATCCCCTACCCGCCGGAAGCGTAGCAGGTCAGGGCGGTCCCGCCGAAGAGCGGGCGGGACGCGCCGACCGGTGCGGCGAGAGGCAACACCAGGACAGTCCGGGAGGGGCTACCGCCCGCTGAGCTCGCGCGCTTTTACTGCACGACCGGGATGCACTCGCCGGCGTTGCACGTCTCGTTGCTCTTGCAGTCGGTCGACTTGGTGCAAGGTTGGCGCTCGACGTGCGTGACCCACTGGGCGATGTGGTTGCCACCGGTGATGTCCTGGAACGGCAGCCAGAAGGCGGGGAAGCTCGGGTCCTTGCCGGCCTGGGCCCGGTCCGGATCGAACGCCACCATCCACAGCTGCACCTTCTCGTTGTCCGCCAGGCGCAGGCCATAGGCGCGCGAGCTGGAGAAGGTCAGCCACATCACCGAACCGCCCCAGTATGTGCCTACGTCGGGCGCCCACTTCGGCCAGGACACGGTGCCGGGTTTCGTCGCGTTGTCGAGCTGGATCGGCTTGCCGCCGTTCACGTTCACCGTCCACAGCTCGCCATCGCCCACCTGGCCCGACTTCGGGTCCTTGCCGATGTTCTCGTAGGAGTTGTGGTTGGCCGGCGAGCGGTTGTAGACGATCCAGTTGCCGCTCGGATCGAAGGCCGGATAGTAGTTGTTGCCGCCATTGGCGGGCACCAGCACCTGCGGGTTGTTCCAGACCTGGTTCGTCGCGTCGAAGTGCATCAACGCCAGCGTGCCGCCCTGGATACCGGGCCCGGCCATCACGGGATTGGGCCTGGAGAAGACCATCAGCGAGCCGTCCGGAGACCAGTCCGGCATCGCGCCCGGAACGATGTTGTCGTTCTTGGTCTGGCCGGTGGTCAGGTCACGCCAGCCGATCTTCGCGCCGTCGGAGTACAGTAGCTGGCTCCCGTCGGGCGAGAAGGAGAAGAAGTTCCCGGTGCCCGTGAGCGCCGTCCCGTTCGCCGTAACGGGCTGGCGGCTGGCCACGTCGAAGATGCCGTACGGAGCTGGCGCGGGGATGTCCTTGCCAACGATGATCCGCTTGCCGTCCCGCGATAGCGCGTGACACCCCACACAGACGCCCGCGCCGGCCATCTGCGGGCTCAGGAAGAGCTCCGCCTTCTTGAACGGAATGCCGAAATCGTAGCGTTGGATGATGCCGCTCGTGTTCCAGTAGTAGAGGCCGCCGAGGATGTCTTCCTTGGTGAAACTGATGTCCTGCGTGGCCGACGAGCCCACCGCGCCCGGACTCTGGCCGTCGACGCCGCGCAGCGTGTACTTGACGGCGGCCCCGCCGCGCGCGGCCTTCACCAGCTCGTCCCAGAACTGCTTGCTTGGTGTAAAGACGCAACCGCCGTTGAGCGGCTGGCAACCGAAGTAGACGACGAAGTTCAGCGTCGCCGCCTCGAAGCGCATCTCGAACAGGTTCTGCCCCGCGGCCGGGATGAAGTGGAACTCGAGCGAGTTCAGGTTGGGCGGCACGATGACGCCGCTTTCGGGATAGACGAGCTTCGGCTTGTTGGTGGGGTCGTCGGCCCCGCCGAACTTGCCGGGCGAGCTCTGGTCGGCGCCGGGGCCGATCACAACGGTGGTCGGATTGTTGAACGACGAATCGGGCCCGGCGTCGGTACCGATCGTGGCGTCCGGACCACCATCAAGCGCACCCGCACCCCCACCGCCGCCCGTACCGTTGCCTCCGCCACCGGTGCTTCCGTTCGTTGCCGGCTTCGTGCCGTTCGCCGAACACGCGATCGCCGCCGCACAGGCGAGCGCTAGAGCCAGGAGCAGCGACATGGACCTCGACCAGGCACCCCGAGCAATCATGCTGGAGACCTTGTCCGGGGCGTCCCGTCGGGTCAAGCCAGAGCGCGAGTGCGCGCCGGCGCCAGACGCGACGCGGTGCGTCGCGTCCGTACAAGCGCCTACTTCTTGGCGGGCTCGCCCTGCGCGGTCTCGACGACGATCGGCATGCCCAACCCCTTCAGCGCAGGCCGGAGCGTTTTCAGATCGCCGGAGATGACCACGACGTACTTCTGCGGATCGCAGTACTTCTTCGCGACCGCGTTGGCCTGGTCGAGCGTCACGGCCTTCACGCGCGACGGCCACTTCTCGTACCAGTCCGCCGGGCGCCCGTAGATGGGCAGGTCGGCGAGTTGTCCCGCAACGCCTTCGATGTGCTCGAAGCGGCCGGGGAAGCCGAGCAGGAGACCGTCGACCGCCGTTCCGAGCTCCTTCTGCGTCAGCGGCTTCTTGCCGCACGTCGCGGAGAGCTCCTTGAACATCTGCTCGATGCTGGGCCGCGTGGTGTCGCTCTTGACGTTGGCCACCAGCGCGTAGAAGCCGACCTTTCTCCAGCGCTGGAACACGCTCGACGCGCCGTAGGTGTAGCCCTTGTCCTCGCGGAGGTTGAGGTTCAGGCGACTGGTGAACGCGCCGCCGAAAGCGCGGTTCTCGACCATGGCCGGGAAGTAGTCCGGCGAGCTCTCGCCACCGGCGCGCCGCACGACGCCCAGTGTCGACTGCGTGGCGCCGGGAAAGTCGATCACATAGATGGCGCGCTTGGGCTCGACCTTCGCCACCGGCGCTTCCTTGACGCTCGACTTGCCCTTCCAGCTGCCGAAGGCGGCTTCCAGACCCTTCTCGACCCTGGCCTTGTCGATACCGCCGACCACAACCAACGCCGCGCCGTCGGGCGTGAAGAGCTTCTTGTATTGTGACTTCACGTCATACAAGCGGATGCGTTTCAGGCTCTTCACGCTGCCGTCGGGCAGCTCGGCACCGTAGCCGTGACCGAACAGCACGTGACGCAGGGTCACGCCGCGCGCGTAGGACGGATCGGCCTGCGCGCTCAGCGCGTCGGCGAGCCGCTGCGCCTTGCGGCGGGCGAAGTCCTTCTGGTGGAGCGTCGGCCGCTCCAGGATGTCGCTCAGGATCTTCGTCGACGCCTCGAAGTTGTCGGCGAGCAGGTTCATGCTGAGCATCACGTAGTCGACGCCCGCGCCGGCGCTGTAGTCGGTTGCGAGTCGCTGCAGCTCCTGGTTGAGTGCGAGCGCGCTGCGCTTGCCGGCGCCTTCGTCGAGCATGTCCGCGGTCAGCGCGGTCAGACCGGATTTTCCTTTGGGATCGGTCGCAGAGCCGCGGGGCAGTACCAGCGACAGACTCACCAGCGGTGTCGAACCTTGCTCGAGGTAGTAGACCTCGACGCCGTTCGACAGCTTCCAGGTGCTGGCGGGGGGCAGCGACCAGCCGGGAGCCGGGCCAGGCGCGGGCAGCTTGGAGCGGTCCACAGTGGGCTTGGCGCTCGCGACCGGCTTTGCCTTGGGTACCGGCGCGGTGGGAGCGGCCGGCGGCGCGGCGGGCTGGGCTCCGCAACCGGCTGCCAGGGTCGCCAGCAAGAGAGCATAGAGCGTAGAGCGGGCCATCACTTGCCTCCTCCCGCCTTCGGCCCGACAACGATATCGAGGCGCACGTAGCGACCGAGGTCCACGTAGCGTTTCGCTGCGGCCTCGACATCCGAAGGCGTCGATTGCGTGTACCGCGCCAGATCCTTGTCGAGGTAGTTCGCGTTGCCGGTGAACTGGTAGTAGGTCGCGAGCGTCGCGCCGCGCGAGACGACGCCTTCCAGCCGCTGGTAGAAGCTCTTCTTGTAGGCGTTGATGGCGCGGGACAGCTCGTCCTTGGTCGGCGGCGTCGCGAGGGCCTTCTTCAGCGTGGCGAGCAGCGCGGTCGACAGCTTGTCGACGCTGACACCGGGCGCCGCAGTGGCCTGCACCACGAAGAAGCTGCCGAGGCGCATGGACACCTGGTAGGCGTTCACGTCCTTGGCGATCTTCTTTTCATAGACCAGCGGCTTGTACAGGCGGCTGGTCTTGCCGTCGCTGAGCACGCTGCCGAGTAGATCGAGCTGGGCGTCGCCCTTCTTGTACAGCGGCGGACTGTGCCAGGCGAGGTACACGCGCGGCAGCTTCACGTCGTCGGTGTGCGTCTGGTGCACGATGCCAGTCAGCTTTGCCGGCACGACCTTCGGAAGAGACGCGCGCTTGCCGCCCGGAATGCTGCCGAAGTACTTCTCGACAAGCTGCTTGACCTGGGCTGTCTTGAAGTCACCGACAACGGTCAGGACCGCGTTCGCCGGAACGTAGTACTCGTGGAAGAAGCTCTTCACGTCCGACAGCGACGCGGCGGTGAGGTCGGCGTGTGAGCCGATCACGCTGTGGTGATAGGGATGCCCCGGCGGGAACAACATCCGCCCGAGGTAGATCCACGCCATGCCGTAGGGCGCGTTCTCGTAGCGCTGGCGCCGTTCGTTCTTCACAACGTCGCGCTGGTTGTCGAGCTTGGCCTGATCGAGAGTCGGCAGCAGATACTGCATGCGATCGGACTCCATCCACAGTGCCAGCCCCAGGTAGTTCTCCGGCACGCGCTCGAAGAAGTTCGTGCGATCCTGGGTGGTGCTGCCGTTGACCTGGCCGCCGATCGGCTCGAAGGGCGTGAAGTACTCGTGGTCGTAGTGCTGCGAGCCCTGGAACATCAGGTGCTCGAACAGATGCGCGAAGCCGCTGCGGCCCTTGCGCTCGTAGCTCGAGCCGACCATGTACCGGATCTCGACCGCGACAACGGGCAGCCGCTTGTCCTGGCTGAGCAGCACGGTCAGACCGTTCGGCAGCTTGTACTGGGTGACCGGCAGCTTGGGTGCGGGCGTGGCGTCGACGGAGCCGGCGCTGGCGGGCGGCGACGCGGCGGCAGGTCGGGCCGCGACGGAGACGGCAGCAGTTACGGCAGCGAGGCCGAACACTGCCGGCAGCAGGGTGGAACGCAGAATGGTCATGGTTTCTAGAGGCGGAGCAGTACGGGCGGACCGCGGCCTTGTCGAAATCGGAGCCGGCAGTGGACGCCCGGAAACACGCGCGCCCGCCGGTGCATTCCGCAACGCCGGCGCCGGAAGCCGGAGCGGACCGCGCGACTATTCCAGCTTGATCTCCAGGCCCTCCCGGGCGCCGAAGATCACCACGTTCGAACCAGCGCGCTCGGCCCGTTCGCGGCAGCGGGCGATCTTGTCGTCCATGTCCTGGTCGGAGTGCATGGGGTCGTGGTGGTAGATGGCGCACTGCTTGGCTTTCGCCTGGACCGCCAGGTCCACCACCGTGCTGGCGCGTGCATGGCCCCACCCCAGCTTCGCCGGATACTCCTCGTCGGTGTACTGCCCGTCGGCAATCAGCAGATCTGCCTCGCTGCAGAAACGCACGAACTCCTCCGGCACGCGCCTGAGCGCCTCGGGCCGCTTCAGGATGTCATCGCGATTCAGCACCGTCATGTCGATCTCGTTGTCCGTCGCGTAGACCACCTTGACGCCGTGCTTCTCGAACGAATACGCAAAGCTCCGCCCAGGATGCGTCTGCTCGTAGTGACGCACGACAACGCCCTCGATCGACTTTTCACCACCGCCCAGATCGCTCGACACGATCTTCGAGCCGAGATCGGAAAAGCTCACGGGAAAGTAGTCCGAGCGCATCTGGCCGAGCAGCAGGCGATGCACGCGGTTGTCGTCCTTGGTCACGTCGTAGACGTAGAGCGAGTTTTCCTCCGCGTACGCGGGCATGAAGAACGGGAAACCCTGGATGTGATCCCAGTGCGTGTGACTGAAGAACATGTGGGCTTCAATCGACCCGGTGTTGCGCGCGAGCAGATCGACCCCCAACTCGCGTAGCCCCGTGCCGCCGTCACAGATGAACAGCGCGTCGTCGATGCGCACCTCGACGCACGACGTGTTGCCACCGTACTTGCGTGTCTTGTGCCCGGGCGTCGGAATAGAACCCCGCGTGCCCCAGAAGCGCACGAAAGTCGTCATCGGCCCCGTCCTCGCACCGCTAGCTCGCCCATGCCAACGCGTCTGTGCGCGGTCGGGAGCGGGGCATGTCAGCTGCCCTCGCGATAGATCAGCACCACGTCGCCGATCTGCAGTGTGTCTCCCTCGCGCAGTACGGCGGAGTGCGCCTTGATGCCGTTGAGAAACACGCCGTTGCTGCTGTTCAAGTCGGATACCGAGTACTCTGGTCCCGAGCGCCTGAGCTGCATGTGACGACGGGAGATCATGCCGCTGTCGATCGAGATGTGCGCGTGGCTGGATCGACCGACCACGATCTCGTCCAGATCCAGAATGAAGTCCCGCGGCGATCCGGGCCCCTCGATCTGCTGGAGCACGAAGGGCTTCTGGTTGCGCCTCACCGACGGGACGACCTGCATGTCCCCCACCACCGTGGGTTCGTCTTCGTCGGTCGGGCGCGGATGCGACATCGCTTCGCCCGAGTCTAACAGACTTTGCGGAGCCGACGCGACACGCGACGCGGCGATCCGGACCGGAGGCTCTCCCAGGCTCGACATGTCCCTCCTACGGCACTCCGGCACGACACCTTCCCGGGGACTTTCGCCCTCATTTGCGTCCGCCCGACGAAGCTTCAACAATGGCGCGAATGCTTCCACTTCCGCGCGCCGCACTCGCGACGCTCGCTTCCGTTCTGGTGGCCGGCTGCGGTGCCGCCGCGCCGCCGCAAGCGCCTGTCCGACAGCAGACCCACAGCGCGGCCCGGTCGAGCTGGGGCGGCCCCGTGTCCGCGCCGGACGACGAGCGCGCGGTGCGCGCACTACTCGTCGCTGCGGCTCGTGGCGATCCCGAGCAGGCGCGAGCGGGTTGTGCGCGCTTCGTGGTGACCATGCCGGGCCTGTGGCGTGGCCTGCTGGCGATCGATCCGACGCTCGACCGTGCCGGACTGCAGCGCGTCGCCGAAGTGAAGACCGGGGACGGCCGGCGTCACGTCCCCGTTCTGGTCTTCATGGGACAGCACGCCGAGCTCAGACTGCTGGCCTCGCCGGCGTTCGTTTCGCTCGCGCGGCATCTCGCCGGCGGGTTCGTGCGCCCGGCCAGCGAGCAGGAGCGGAAGCTGGTCTTCCAGCTCGTCGGCGGCTTCGAGCCGGGCACCAGGATCACGGTGGCGCAGACCGGCGGACTGCGGCTCGCGCTGCTGCTCGACCACGGACACGTGTTCTGGATGGAGCTGCTGTCGGCCTGGCAGCCGAGCGAGTGGGCGGTCCGTTCCGGTGGACCGCTGCTCGCGCGGAGCGGCGACGCGCCATGACCCGTCCGCTGCTCGCCGTGACGGTGGGACTCGCGCTGGCGGCGATCGCCGGCGCGTGCTCCTCCCGCGCTGCGTCGCAGTCCGCACCGGCGTGCCATCTGTTCCAGTTCCGCGCCTGCAAGAACCCCTGCGGGCGGGGCGTGCAGCAATGTCTGCCGTCCGGAAGCTGGGGACCGTGCAATTGCGTGGTCGATGACGCCAGCTACGCGAGCGACGGGACAGCGGCGCCCGACAGCGACGCCCCGGTTGGACAGGACGCGGCGCCGGAGAGCGATGCGAAAAGCGACGTCCAGGTCGACGCCCCCGCAGATGCCGATGCCGCGACCGACCACGACTTGCTAGACTAGCTCTTTCTCCCACCCCACATGCCCAGCGACAGACCCGGCCTGGTCCTCGACGGAAAATACGAGCTCATCGAGGCGGTGGGCCGTGGCGGCATGGCGGTCGTGTGGCGGGCGGAGACGCTGGGCGCCGCCGGATTCCGCCGCCCCGTCGCCGTCAAACGCCTCGACCAGAGCTTCAAGGGCTACCCGGAGATCGAGGCCATGTTTGTGGAAGAGGCGCGCGTCGGCGCCGCGCTGCGCCATCCAAACGTGGTCCAGATCCACGACTTCGGCATCGACGACAACGGCGAGCACTACCTGGTCTCGGAGTGGGTGGAGGGCATCCACCTCGGCGACTACGTGAAAAGCTTCGACGGCACCGGCCAGGGCACGCCCTGGCCGCTGATCGCAGCCATCGGCGTGGAGGTGCTCAGAGCGCTGGAAGCCGCGCACAGCCGCCGCGACAAGCAAGGCCGGCTGGCGCCGATCCTGCACCGCGACGTGAGCCCGCCCAACATCCTGCTCGACGTGCACGGCGTGGTGAAGCTCGCCGACTTCGGCATGGCGCGTGCGATGGACCGCGGCCGCACGACGCGACCCGACATCGTGAAGGGCAAGCTCAGCTACCTGGCCCCCGAGATGGTGCTGGGCATCGGACCCAGCGTGCAGAGCGATCTGTTCGGTCTAGGTATCGTCCTGTGGGAAGCGCTGACCGGTGGCCGACTGTTCGACGCGCCGTCGGACGCACAGGTAATCGAGATGCTGCGCGACGCGCGCGTGCCCCTGCTCAGCATGAAGCGGCCGGACCTGCCGATGGGACTGACCAGCGTCGTGCACCGCACGCTCGAGCGCGAGCCGCAACGACGCTACGGCTCGGCGCGCGAGATGATGGGCGCGCTGGTGCGCGAGCTCAGGGTGCTGCCCGGCTCCACGGACAGCCCCCACCTCGGCCGCAGCGTGGTCGAGGCGCGCGACCGGCTGCAGGCGCGCCGGAACGGCAGGCCCTGAGCGGCGTGGCGCAGGCTGCTGCCGCCCGGCAGAAAAAATTGCCTCCGCCGGCCGCCACCGTGCTGACGGGTTCAGCGGCAAATCCAGTGGGTTTCCGGGGAGATCCAGCACGCCCGGCGCGTTCGCGCCCGGCTCGACTTGATCGTCGTCAACAAAATTGAAATTGAAAGTCGTTTTCATGTGCGTTAAGTAGAGGGTGTCGGAGCCCGGATATGCAGCTCTCTCTCGCCGAGATAGGACAGGTCGTCACAGTCGAGCACGTGGGAGGGGAACGTGCATTCCGCCGCAGGTTGATGGAGCTCGGGCTGGTCCCGGGCACGCGCGTCGAGCTGATCGGCGTCGCCCCGCTGGGCGATCCGCTGGAGTTTCTGGTGCGCGGCTGCAGCATCTCCATCCGCCGCGCCGAGGCCGCCAGCGTGCGCGTTACCGAACGCGAAGCGCCTCCAGTCGCCGCACGACTGGAAGCAGCGCGCGCTGCAGCCGAGCCTGCACTCGCTTCCACCGCCCGCGGCGGCATGGGCTGCCCCGGCTGCGCCCGGAGCGCATAGAGGCCCCTCCCCGTGGCGAGCGCGGAACCGACCTCCGTCGGAACCGGGCGCAGGACCGCGCCCACCGTCACCGCTGCCAATCGCCCGCTGGTGGTGGTGGTGGGCAACCCGAACGTCGGCAAGACGACGCTGTTCAACAAGCTCACCGGGCAGAACGCGCGCGTCGGCAACTACCCGGGCATCACCGTCGAACGACGCATCGGCAGCATCCGGCTCGACAACCACCCGCGCTTCGAGCACGACGAGCCCGTCGCCATCGATGTCGTCGATGTGCCGGGCGCCTACTCGCTGAGCGCGCGCTCGGCCGAGGAGCAGATCGCGATCAACGCGATCCTCGGCCTCGGCGACAACCCCCGGCCCGAGCTGGCCGTGGTGGTCGTCGACGCGGGGCAGCTGGTGCGCAACCTGTACCTGGTGCTGCAGCTCGTCGAGCTGTCGGTGCCGGTGGTCATCGCGCTCAACATGATCGACGAGGTGGCCGACAACCCGCCCGATCCGGCACGCGTGTCGGCACTGTTCGGCGTGCCTTGCGTCGCGACCAACGCGCGGCGCGGCGCAGGCATCGACGAGCTGCGCCGCACCATCGCCGAGGCGGTCGCTTCGCCGCCGCGCGGCAGGGCGGAGCTCCACTATCCCCCGGCGCTGCGCCGCGACGTCGATCGCGTCGCCGACGCGCTACCCGGCGAGTGGCGCTCCAGCGTGGAGCGCGATCGCGCCCTGGCGCTGTGGGCGCTGACCAGCATCGAACCCGACGACGAGCTGGTCGATATCGACGACACGCTGCGCGAGCGATGCCAGGACGTGCACGACGCGGCGGGAGAGCGTGATCTCGATCACGAGGTGATCGCGACGCGCTACGCCTTCCTCGACGAGCACGCCGCCGGGTTCTACAGCCGCGAAGAGCAGCATCCGCCGAAGCACCGCCTGTCCGAGCGCATCGACAAGGTGATGCTGCATCCGGTGCTCGGCTTCGTGATGTTCATCGGCACCATGCTGGTGATCTTCCAGGCGCTGTTCTCCTGGGCGGATCCGGCCATCTCGCTCATCGAGAGCGCTTTCACCGCACTGTCGCAGCTGGCCACGAACCACCTGCCGCCCGGCATCGGTCGCGATCTGCTGACCCAGGGCGTGATCGGCGGCGTGGGCAACGTGCTGGTGTTTCTGCCGCAGATCCTGCTCTTGTTCCTGTTCATCGGGATCCTCGAGGACTCGGGCTACATGGCGCGCGTCGCCTACCTGATGGACCGCGTGATGAAGGCGCTCGGCCTGCACGGACGCGCCTTCGTGCCGATGATCTCGGGCTTTGCCTGCGCAGTGCCTGCCATCCTCGCCACTCGCACCATGGAGCGGCGGCGCGACCGGTTGCTCACGATGATGGTCATCCCGCTGATGACCTGCTCGGCGCGCCTGCCGGTCTACACGCTGATCATCGCCGCGCTGTTCCCGCCCATGCACCTGTTCGGCTGGATGCCGGTGCAGGGGCTCCTGCTGGTGGCGATGTACCTGTTCTCGATCGTGATCACGCTGGTAGCCGCCGCCGTGCTGGGTCGGACCGCGATCAAGGGGCGGCACATCCCGCTCATCCTCGAGCTGCCTCCGTACCGGATCCCCAGCCTGCGCGGCACGCTGCGCATGATGTGGGAGCGCTCAACCTTGTTCCTCAAGGAAGCTGGAACGATCATCCTGGCCTGCACCATCGTGCTGTGGGCGCTGCTCTCGTTCCCCAAGCCGCCGTCGAAGACCGATGCGGGCGGCGCCAAGGCAGTCGCCGCCGCACACGTCGCGCCAGCCGCAGGGCCGGCCGCCGTCGCGCGAGCTGCCGCGGCGCGCAGCGACGCGCCGGCCACACCGATCGCATCCAGGCCGAAGGGCAGCGCGGCGCGCAATCCCGAAGCCGCCGAGGAAGCGCGCGCGCTGGCCTACAGCTACGGCGGCCGACTCGGACACTTCATCGAGCCGGTGCTCAAGCCGCTCGGCTTCGACTGGAAGATCGGCGTGGGCATCATCGGCGCTTTCGCCGCACGTGAGGTGTTCGTCTCGACGATGGGCCTGGTGTACGGCATCGGCAAGGTCGACAGCGACAACGCCGCGCCGCTGCGCGACCAGATCCGCGCCGAGACCCGCGCAGACGGCAAGCCCGTGTACACGCCGCTGGTCGGCCTGACGTTGATGATCTTCTTCGCCCTCGCCTGCCAGTGCATGTCCACGCTGGCGGTCGTCCGACGCGAAACGCGCAGCTGGCGCTGGCCCGCCTTCATGTTCACCTACATGACCACGCTGGCCTGGGTCGTGAGCTTCCTGGTCTTCCAGGGCGGGCGGTTGCTCGGGTTCTAGAAGGTCGCGCCCTCACATCCCCGGAAAGCGGAACTGCAGCGCCGAGAAGTACGTGAACGCCACGTGCGAGATGATCACGGGCGGCAGACGGCCGCTCATGCTGGCCATGAAGCTCCACACGATGCCGCAGCCCAGCGCGGCGACGACCAGCAGCGGATTCAGGCCGGCGTGGGGATCGGCGAGCAGGAACACTGTCGGCACGAGCGACACGGCGTAGAGCAGCGCGGCCAATGGCCATCCGCGCCGCTTGCCCAGTCGATCGGTGAGGCGATCGAGGACCAGACCGCGCCAGACCAGCTCTTCCAGAAACGGCACGAGCAGCACGAGCAGCGTGAGCTCGACCGAGCGCTGGATGTGATCGGGAGGACCGATCTGCAGGTAGACGTGCAATAGCCAGGCGTTCTGCGCGCTGCCCACCGGGGCCAGCGCGCCGCGCGCGATCCACGACGCGACCAGCAGCAGGATGGCGGTCATCGCGCCCAGCGAGATGTCGCCCCAGCGCGGCGTGAGCCGCTCGACGAGCGTGCCGTCTTCCCACATGGCGTAGAGCGCAAGGGCGGCCAGAAGCGCGTAGGCTGCGGCCAGCACCAGCCACATCTCCGCACTGCCAGCGAGTGCCGGCCTGAGCGCGAAACCGTTCGCCGCCAGCACGACGATCAGGACCAGAGCGACCAGACGCATCAGTCTATCTCTGCGAAGCGCGCCGCGACCCAGTCGAGGATGCGATCGGAAAGCTCCGTCTTGGCAAGTCGGCCAAGCTGGTCCGCGCCGCTTGCGCCGACCAGCGTCGCGCGGTTGTCGTCGCGCCCGAAGGAGTCGGCAGCGTGATTGGCGACCACGAGATCCACGTGCTTCTTCTTGCGCTTCTCGCGGGCGTGCGCGATCACCTGCTCGTCGCTGTCGGTTTCCACGGCGAAACCGACCAGCACCGGATGCTTCGTGCGGCGCGCGCTGCCGATCTCGGCGAGAATGTCCGGGTTCTGCACCAGCTCGAGCTGCATGCTCTTCGCTCCGCGCTTGAACTTGGAAGCGTGCACTTCGGCGGGGCGGTAGTCGCCCACCGCGGCCGTCATGACCAGTGCATCGGCGTGGCCCAGGTCGGGGCCCAGCGCCTGCCACACCGCGCCGCGCATCGCAACGGCGCTCCGCACCTCGACCAGCTGCACGCCGTAGGGAACCGGCAGCGAGACCGGACCGGCGACTAGTGTCACCTTGGCGCCGCGCGCCACGGCGCGTTCCGCGATGGCAAAGCCCATCTTGCCGGTGGAGCGGTTGCTGACGAACCGCACCGGGTCCAGATCCTCCACGGTGGGCCCGGCGGTGACCACGACATGCCGGCCTGCCAGATCCTGCGTACACACCAGCGAAGCGGCCGCAGCCACGATGTGCTCGGGCTCTGCCATGCGCCCGAAACCGAGCTCGCCGCTCGCCACCTCGCCCTCGACCGGACCGATGCGGTGCACGCGACCGTCCTGCTCCAGCGTCGAGACGTTGCGCGCAGTCGCCGGGTGCGACCACATGGAAGGATGCATGGCGGGCGCCACGAGCACCGGGCAGCGAGCGCAGAGCGCGGTCGCGGTCAACAGGTCATTCGCGCGACCGCCGGCGAGCCGCGCGATCATGTCGGCCGTCGCCGGCACGATCAGCAGCAGGTCGCTCTCCTTTGCCAGGTCGACATGCGCTTCGCCGCCGCTGCCCGGCTCCCACATGCTCGTCATCACGGGCCGACCGGTGAGGCCGGAGAACGTCGCGGCCCCGACGAAGCGTTCGGCCGATGCGGTCAGCACGACCCGGACCTCGGCCCCCTCCTTGAGCAGCAGCCGGGCCACGTGCGCAGCCTTGTAGGCGGCGATGCTGCCGCACACCCCGAGCGTGACGCGCCGACCCGACAGTCGGCCCACGTAGGGCAGCGGGGGCGTGTCGATAGCCGGAGGCGGCTTGGATGTCGGTGCCCGCACCGCCGGAGCTCTGGGACGTGGCGGTGGACGCATGCTGGGAGGGCGGGTGCTCGGAGGCCGCTCTGGTCGCTGGCTCGAAGACGTCATCGGCGTCGCGCGAGCGTAGCCCGGGGCGCCCGCGATACGTAGGGGTTTCCGGCCTCGAAAAAGCGCCAGGGGCGGGCGGCCCAGCTTCCGGCGTAGTCCACGCCCACCCGCGGCGCGCGCGCCACCCGTCGCGGCCTCTGGCCCTGGGCCAGGTACAACCCGCCGCCGCCGCACAGATCCACGCCGTAGTCGTCGGCTCCGACGGCGAAGGCCTGACACAGCTTGCCGGGGCCGTTGGTGAGCTCGCGACGGCCCGCGGACATGCCGCGCCGCGCTGCCATCAGCTCGAGCCCCGCCACCGGCTCGACCGCGCGCAGCAGCACCGCGTGGGGCTCGCCCACGCTGCCCGTCACCAGGTTGAACTGCCAGTGCATGCCGTAGACGAAGAACACGTAGACATGCCCTGGAGCGCCGAACATCGCTTCGGTGCGCCGCGTGCGCCGCCCGCCGTAGCTATGCGCCGCCCGGTCCTCCGGCCCGCGATAGGCTTCCGCCTCGACGATCCGCCCCGCGACCAGCCCGTCGGGCCCCTCGCGCACCAGCAGGCATCCGATGCAGTCGCGCGCCACCTCGAGGACCGGACGCGCGTAGAAAGATCTGCGTAGTCTCGCTCCGATCGTCGCCTCGGCCGATGGGCCGGCGCAGGTTTTCCGCGGGCGCGGCATCGTGGGTCGATACCAGATGCTGCGGGCATCTGGTAGATTCGCCATGGATGGTCCAGCCCGGAGCGCCGCCACCCGACGTGCAAGCGCGCATCATCGGTCGCTACGCCCTGTACGGCGAGATAGCCGCCGGTGGGATGGCGACGGTGCATCTCGGGCGCCTGGTAGGCCCGGTCGGTTTCAGCCGGACCGTGGCCATCAAGCGACTCCACCCCCAGTTCGCGAAGGACCCCGAGTTCGTCTCGATGTTCCTGGACGAGGCCCGGCTCGCGGCGCGCATCCAGCACCCCAACGTCGTCTCGACGCTCGATGTGGTCGCGCTCGAGGGCGAGGTGTTCCTGGTGATGGAGTACATCCAGGGCGAGAGCCTGTCGAAGCTGGTGCGCGCCTGCCGGCGCAAGGACACGCTGGTCCCGCCGCGCATCGCATCGAGCGTCGTGGCCGCGGCGTTGCACGGCCTGCACGCCGCCCACGAGGCCAAGAGCGAGCGGGGCGAACCGCTGAACATCGTCCACCGCGACATCAGCCCGCAGAACATCCTGGTCGGCGTGGACGGCGTGGCGCGCGTGCTCGACTTCGGCGTGGCGAAAGCGGCCATGCGCGCCCAGACCACGCGCGACGGCCAGATGAAGGGCAAGCTCGGCTACATGTCGCCCGAGCAGCTGCACGGCAAGGGCGTCGACCGCCGCACGGATGTGTTCGCGGCGGGCGTGGTGCTGTGGGAGGCCCTCACCGGTCGGCGTCTGTTCGACGGCGCCGACGCCGGCGAGATCATGATGAAAGTCATGAGCGCGGACATCCCGCAGCCGGGGCTGGTGGTGCCCTCCATCCCGCCGCAGCTCGACTCCATCACGATGCGCGCGCTGGAGCGTGATCCGTCGAATCGCTTTGCATCGGCGCGCGAGTTCGCGATCGCGCTGGAACAGGCCGGCGCCGCCGCGCTGAATCGCGAGGTCGGCGAGTGGGTGGAGCAGATCGGCGGCGACGCGCTCGCTGCCCGCGCCGAACGCGTCGCCGAGATCGAGAGCATCTCGACAGCGGGCGCTCCGTTCGGCGCCCAGGCGCAGGAGTTGGCTGCTCATCGCCGCTCCGTGGCCGAGATCGACGCGCCGATCCCAGCGGGCGGCTCCAGCCCTTCCGGCGTGTCCGGGGTGTCGCAACCGGGGTCCCATCCGTCGCAGCACCTGTCGCAGCCTTCCTGGCACGGGCAGCTCCCTACTGGAGAAGGAACCTCGCCGTCGCAGGTCACCAACCTCTCGGTCGCCTCCGGCGCGGCCCTGCCGGCGCCGCCGACGGGACGCCGCGGTCTGTACGCCGCGCTGCTAGGCGTTGCCGCGGCGCTCGCGCTGGTCCTCGTGGTTTCCGTCGTGGCGTTGCTCCGGCACGCCCACGGCGTGACCCCGCCCACGGCCAGCGGAGCACCGCTGTCCGCCGCCAGTGCTCCACAGACGGAGCTATCGCCGCTCGGCAGCGCGGCCGCGGCACAGCCGACGGCCCCCGCCGCGTCGGCAAGCGCTGCGCCCTCCGCCGCCTCGGCGAGCGCTGCCGCCTCGGCAGAGCCGGCCCCCTCGGCGAGCGCACCGGAGAGCCAGCATGTCGCCGCGCCCGAGGCGCACAAGGCGGCGGCGCACCCCGTCCATCACGCGGCGTCCAGGCCAGCCAGACAACACAAGGCGGCGGCGAAGCCCGACTGCAATCCGCCCTACTACCTCGACGCGAACGGGATCCAGCACGCCAAGCCGCAGTGCCTGTAGGCTGAAGTTCGCACGGCGACGAGCCTCCGGGTTACACTCCCGCCGATGTTCCACTCGAAGCTGAAAGCTCCGATCCTCGGTTCCGCGCTGCTCATACTGCTCTGCTCCCCGTCCGCGCTGGCTGACAAGAAGGCCTGCAGCGATGCCTACACCAACGGCCAGGTGCAGAAGAAAGCGGGCAAGCTCCGCGAAGCGAAGAAGAGCCTGATCACCTGCGCCCAGAAGAGCTGCCCCGGCTTCATCAGCCGCGCGTGCGCGAAGTGGTTGAGCGAAGTAAAGGCGGTCCTGCCCACGGTGGTTGTCGCGGCCAGCGATGCGGACGGCAACGACCTGACCGACGTGACGGTCAGCTCGGACGGCAAGAAGCTCACGGACCATCTCGGCGGCATGGCAATCGAGATGGACCCGGGACCGCACACGCTGCACTTCGAGCACAAGGGCGCCAAACCCGTGGACAAGAAGGTGGTGATCCGCGAAGGCGAGAAGATGCGGGTGGTCAAGGTGCAGTTCGCCGCCCCCGAGCCGAAGCCGGTCGGTGCTGCGACTGGACAGAAGCCATCCACCGGCGCAGGCGGCGGCGCGGTCAAGGTCGACACGTCGCACCACTCGTCGTCGAAGACGCTCGCCTACGTATTCGGAGGCGTCGGCATCGTCGGTCTGGGCAGCTTCGCCTACTTCGGCCTCACCGGTGCCAGCCAGAAGAGCGATCTGCTCGGGCACTGCAAGAACAACACCTGCGACCTCCCGCAGAGCCAGATCGACTCCGAACGCAGCTCGGTCAAGACGAAGTTCCTGGTTGCCGACATCTCGCTGGGCGTCGGAATCGTCTCGCTCGGCGTCGCGACGTACTTCTTCCTCAAGCCGGACCACTCGGCGGAAGCCAGGAAGGACAGCGCCCGCCTCCGCTTCGACGTGACGCCCACACGCGGCGGAAGCTACGCGACGGTCTCGGGCAGCTTCTAGGGCTACTCCTGCTCGCTGATCCGCTGCATCTCCTCGTCGGAGATGTCGAAATCGGCGAAGACGTTCTGCGAGTCGTCGTGCTCGTCGAGTGCGTCGAGCAGGTTCAGGCACACTTCGGCGTCGCGCCCTGCAACGTCCTTCTTGTTCTTGGGCACGAACGCGAGCTTGCTCTCCTGCATCGGCAACTTCGCCGTCTCGAAGGCGGCCGACACGCTGTCGAGCTGCTCCGGCGGCGTGTACACGGTCCACACGTCGCCCTCGTCGCGATAGTCGTCGGCGCCGGCCTCGACCGCCGCTTCCATGAGCTTTTCCTCGCTCACCGCTGACTTGTCGAGCGTGATCACGCCGAGCCGATCGAACGCCCACTGCGCGGTGCCCGAGCCGCCCATCGCGCCGTTGTGCCTCTCGAACACCTTGCGCAGCTCGGCCGCCGTGCGGTTCCTGTTGTCGGTCATGCCCTCGACCAGGAACAGCGTGCCGCCGGGGCCAGTACCCTCGTACAGCACCTCGTCGTAGTTCGCGCCCTCGATCTCCCCGGTGCCGCGCTGGATGGCGCGCTTGATGTTGTCGGCCGGCATCTGCTGGGCGCGGGCGTCGGCGATCGCCTTGCGCAGGCGCGGATTGCCGTCGGCGTCACCGCCGCCTATCCGCGCTGCCGTGACGATCTCGCGGATGAGCTTGGTGAAGATCTTGCCGCGCGCCGCGTCGGTGGCGCCCTTCTTCCGCTTGATGGTGGCCCACTTGGAATGACCGCTCATGCGACAGCTCTCTACCTTTGTTGGTGGAAAAACGGGGCCCGTCCGCCCCGGGGCCCCGCGATCTAGCAAAGACGCCGGCAACCCGCCACATCCGCGCCCCCGGACCAGGCGAAAACCGAGGCTATTTGATGGGGTACTTCGTCTGCAGGGCGTCGGGGACGGCCTCGGCGTCGGCGATCTGGCGGAACGTGTCCACGGAGGAGCGCGGCGTGCGCTTCTTCTGCGGATCCTTCGGGTCCACGGCGTACAGGCCGAATTTCATGCTCATGCCGTGGTTCCACTCGTAGTTGTCCATGAGCGTCCAGTAGAAGTAGCCGCCCACGTCCGCGCCGTCCTGGATGGCCCGGCTGAGCCAGGTCAGATGCCGCACCATGTAGCTCGACGCCGAGTCGCCGCTGGGGTCCGACGCCCCGTTCTCCGTGATGATCATCGGCAGGTGCAGGTCGTTCTTCACGACCATGGCCATCTCGTAGATCCCCTTCGGGTAGTCCTCGTAGGTCTTCAGCGTGAGCATGTTGATCGTGCTGAGCGGCGAGAACGAAGACAGAAACGGCGTCGACTGACCCTGCACTGTGATGCGCGTGTAGTAGTTGACGCCGATGTAGTCCATGCGGCCCGCGAGGTCGTCGCGGTGCACGGTGTGACCATCGAGGTTTGCGTCGAGGTCGCCCTTCGCGACAGCGTTCAGGTACGCCATGTTCCAGATGTAGAACCCGTTCTTCGCCGCCTGCACATCCAGAGGGTTCTTCGGATCCTTCGGTGCGAACGGTGCCATGGCGTACACCACGCCAACCTGCGACGCTTTGCCATCGCCGTCGGCATCGACCGTGTCGTTCGCCTTTATCGCGTCGTACATGCGCGCGTGCGCTTCGATGAGCGCGACCATCACGGTCTTGGCGTCATCCGACTTGAGCAGCACCGCTGGCGGATTGGAGCGCTCGGCGCTGGGAAACAGGTAGCCGGGCAACACGACGGCAAAAGGCTCGTTCTCCGTCGCCCACAGGTCGACCTCGCCGCCGAACTCCTTGGCGCAAAAGCCGGCGTACTTGGCAATCTCGGTGACCGTGCCCGGGTCGAGCCAGCCGCGCTTCGAGCACTGCGCCAGATCCTGGTGGCAGCCGACGGCGTCGTGGATCCAGGTCGGCAGCGTGTAGTGGTTCAGCGTGACCAGCGGCGTGATGCCGTCGGCCTTCAGCGCCGCGAGCATCGCGTGGTAGTGCGCGAGCGCGGCGGGGTCGGCTATCTGCTTGAGGTTGTCGTAGCCTGTGACGCCCTGCGTGGAGGTCGGGAAGATGCGACTCCACTCGAAGCTGAAGCGGAAGCCCGAGGCGTGTAGGCCATTTTTCAAGAGGCCGATGTCCTGCTTGTACAGCTCCCATTCGCCGGGCCCGTCATCGCGGCGACTCGCCGCTGAGATAGTCCTTCGGGTCGTTGACGGTCACCGGCGAGGTGACGAACTGGTACCAGTCGGAGTTCGGGTCGTCGCACTGGGCCTTGGGCAGCGTCGGACAGCCCATGTCCACCTGGAAGCCCGCCACCGACGCCCCGAAGATGAACTTGCCCCCGACCGACAGCGACCCGGCCGGGAAGCGGCCGTTGTAGGACTTTTTCGGGGCGGAAGAGGAGCCACACCCCGCCAACAACGGCGACGCGAGCGCCGCCACCAGGAACCACCGCAAGGCCGACATGAGGACCGCGACTGTAGCAGCTCGCCTCCTGCCGCAGAAGTCGGGGCCTTCCGGACAGCGCGGAGGCCTCGCTTCAGCGTCTGCGCACGCGGAGAACCCAACCCAGTACGCGCGCGAGCCGCGGCGTGAGGCGCGTGCGGTTCCAGGCGTCGCCCGCCCGCTTCCACACCTCGGCTGTCGTGGGATAGGGGTGGATGGTGGCGGACAGCGCGCCGAGCCCGAGGCGCCCGGTGATAGCGACGGCCATCTCGCCGATCATGTCGCCGGCGTGGCGGGCGACCAGCGTTGCACCGAGGATGCGTCCGCTCTTGCGCTCGACGTGCACGCGGCCGAAGCCGTCGGTGTCGCCGTCGACGATAGCGCGGTCCACACCGGATAGCGGAATCGTGAAGGTCTGGACGGCGGCGCCCGCTGCGTGCGCCTCGTCAGCGGTCATCCCCACGTGCGCCACCTCCGGATCGGTGTAGGTCGCCCACGGCATGACCAGCCGGCTCGCTCGCTTGCGGCGGAAGAACAGCGCGTTCTCGATCACGAGGCGCGCCATCGCATCGGCCGCGTGCGTGAACTGGTGACCTCGCGCGACGTTGCCGGCGGCGAAGATGCGCCGGTTGTCCGTGCGGAGCCGATTGTCGACGCGCACGCCACGGTCGTCGTGCGCGACTCCAGCGGCGTCCAGCCCGAGCCCTTCCACGTTCGGCGCGCGGCCCGTCGCAACCAGCAGCGCGTCGGCGGAAAGCTCGCTGCCGTCGTCGAGCACGACGACGCGCTGGCCGTCCCTGGAGATCACTCTCGCAACTGCCGCACCGAGGCGCAGCGCAACGCCGTCCCGCTCGAGCTGGGCTGCGAGCACGGCCGCCGCGTCCGGATCGTCGCGCGGCAGCACACGCGGGTCCCTGGCAACGATAGTGACCTTGCTGCCGAAGCGACACAGCGCCTGCCCGAGCTCGCAACCGATGGGTCCGGCGCCCAGGATGACGGTCCGGCGCGGAAGCGCAGTGAGCGAGAACACGGTCTCGTTCGTCAGATAGCCGCTCCGCTCGAGCCCCGGGATGTCCGGCACCCGGGCGCGCGCGCCGGTGGCAATGACAGCCCGCGAAAACTCGAGGCGTACACCGTCGACCTCGACCGCGTCGCGGGCCACGAAGCGCGCCGCGCCGAAGAACACGTCGATGCCCAGCTCGGCAAGGCGCCGGGCCGAGTCGTGCGCGCTGATGTCGGCGCGCAGGCGGCGCATGCGTCGCATGGCCGCGGCGAAGTCGACTTCCGGCTCGGCGGAAAGCCGGACGCCGAACACTTCACCGTCACGCGCAGCGTGCGCGGCGTGCGCGGCGCGGATCATGGCTTTGGACGGAACGCAGCCGACATTGAGGCAGTCGCCGCCCATCAGCTGGCGCTCGACGATGGCCACCTTCCCGCCCAGGGCAGCCGCGCCCACCGCCGAGACCAGACCGGCCGTGCCGCCGCCGATGACAACAAGGTTGTAGCGCCCCTGTGGTGTGGGAGCGGTCCAGCTCTCGGGATGGACGTTGTCCAGCAGGCGGCGGTCGTGTTCATCGTCGACAAGCAGCGACAGCGGCGGCTCCGGCGCGGGCTCCGCCGGCGTGCCGTCCAGAGCCAGCGCGCCCTCCAGGGCCCGCCGGGCCATCCGCGTGATCAGCAAGGCGACGACCGCGGAAACGGCCAGGCCTCCCCAGTACACGAGCATGTGCAGTCCGCCCTGGGCCCGCGCGGTGCCGAGCGCGCTGGCCTGCGTCACGAGCGAGCCGAGATAGACGTAGAAAAACGTCCACGGCAGCATTCCGAGAAACGAACCGAGCACGTAGTCGCGCAGACGGACGCGCGTCAGCGACAGCCCGTAGTTGAGCAGATTGAAGGGCAACAGCGGCGACATGCGCAGCAGCATCACCGTCCTCAGGCCGTGATCGCCGACTACGCGATCGATGGCCGCGAGCTTCGGACTGTGCTCCAGCCTGCGCTCGACCCAGCTCCGCGCCAGCGTGCGCCCCAGCACGAACGAGAGCGTCGCCGCTGCTACGCTGACCGGCGACACGATCAGCGTGCCGAGCAGAGGCCCGTATGCGAAACCGGCGCCGAGCGTCAGGATCGAACCCGGGAGCAGTGTGACCGTCGCCAGCACGTAGCCCAGCGCGTAGACCGCGACGCCGGGCGCGCCGGCAGCGCGGATCCAGGCGACCAGCTCGAGGATCCAGCTTTGCACCGGCAGAAGCCACGCGGCGAACACCAGCGCCAGCAGGCCGACCACTGCGACAACCGGCCGCCACGGACGCGCCCCCGGTCCGGTCCCGCCTGCGGCAAGCGGGACGGCGCGACTGCTCACGCGAGCGCTCCCCCGCAGCTCGATCCCGTGCCCGCGGTGCAGCCGAAGCAGTGGCTTGCCGTCCCGATACGCGTGGCCGCGAGGTCGTCGAGCGTATCGATGTCGAACACGGTCGGCACGGCCGCGCCCGCACCGCCCACGCCCAGCGCCAGCATCTGGTTGAAGTCGCAGTCGTAGAGACGCCCGTCCCAACCGACGCTGACCTGCGTGCGGCACATCAGGCCGGGCACCGTGTCAGGATTGAAGTGGTCCACCAAGAGACCCATGTACTGTTCGAGCTGACCGTCGCGCGCCAGCTGATGCTGGAAGCGATGGATGGGCATGTTCGTGATCGTCAGCAGGTGATCGAAAACGATGCCGAAGTCCGCTGCGAGCCGCTCGCGATAGTCCGCTTCGAGCCCGGCCTGCGCCGGAGGCAGGAACGCGCCACCCGGGTTGTAGACGAGATCGAGCCGGAGCTCGCCACGCCCGTAGCCGAGCGCGTTGAGCAGACGGAGCCCGCGCACGCTCCTGTCGAAGGCGCCGCGACCGCGTTGCGCGTCGACGTTCTTCATCGTGTAGCACGGCAGGCTCGCGACGATGTGCACGCGTTGCCCGGCGAGAAACTCCGCCAGGTCCTGCATGCCGTCCTCGAACAGCACAGCAAGGTTGCAGCGATCGATGACGGCACGCTCGAAAAGCCGGGCCTGCCGGACCAGGTCGCGGAACGACGGATTGAGCTCCGGCGCGCCGCCGGTGATGTCGAGCGTTCCAACCCCGGGGCTTTGTGCGAGCAGCTCGATCACCCGCTCGGCCACCGCGCGCGACATGATCTCGGTGCGCTTCGGCCCGGCATCCACATGGCAGTGGTGGCAGGCCAGGTTGCAAAGCTTGCCGACGTTGACCTGGAGCGTGCTGACGTGCTCCCGCACGAGGGGACCCACGCCGTGGGCCCCGAGCGCCTGGTCGAACGAGGGCGCGTTCCGCGCGAGCGGCAGGCGACGAGCGAGGTCCGGCATCATTTCACCCGGCCCCCGGGCCCGACGACTGTGCGGCGCTGCTGGCTGTCATGGCTAGGCATACGGAGACAGGCCCCGAAGCGTTTCGCGTCGCGTAACCCCCGGAGCGGCTGTTCCGTACTGCCACAACAGGATGTCCTCTTCTCCCCACCTCCAGCGAAAAACAGACCGGCCGCACGAATCCGGCCCGGTGCCCGGCAAGGCCGCCTCGAACGGGCAGCACCACTCCCGCCTCCCCGGCTTGCCGGCAGAAGCCGCACCGCTCTGGGTCCGCGCGCTCTACGCCCTGCAGCGACGACGCTACGGCGTCGTGTTCGAACCCACACGTCTATGGGCGCGCGCGCCGAAAGCGATGCGCGGGTTTCTGCATCTGGGCGCGGCAGTCGATTGGAAGGACTCGCCGCTCGAGCCTGCGCTGCGGTCGCTCGTGATGGTCAAGGTGTCCCAGCTGAACAGCTGCTCGTTCTGCATCGATCTCAACGGCGCTCGCCTCTCGGAGCGCGGCATGGACGTTGACAAGGCGCTCGAGCTCGGACACTACGAGTCGTCGGACCTGTTCACCGAGCGGGAGCGCGCTGCGCTCGACTACGCCGTCGCCGTGACCCTGCCGGAGCGCGGCGTCGACGACGCCGTCTTCGAGCGCCTGCGGAGGTACTTCGACGACAACGCCATCGTGGAGCTCACGGCGCTGGTCGCGCTGCAGAATGCGTCCAGCAAGTTCAACGCCGCGCTCGGAATCCCGTCGCAGGGCTTCTGTCCTGCGCTCTCCGACGGCTAGCCCTGGACCGATGAAGCGCTGGGGTATTCCGCTGCTTGCCGCCCTCGTCGTCAGCGCGCCGGCGCTGGTCGGCTACGTGCGGAACGAGGTGTGGGCGAGCGACCAGCTTGGCGCGCTCGATCCGCCCCTGCCTCCGCACACCTCGGTCATCAAGGAGAGCGTCGGCGGTGCCGGCAAGCACTGCACCGAGCTGGTCGCGCGGGTTCTCGCGACGACGCTTCCGCGCGACCGGGTGGCGGGCTTCGTCACCGCGCGCGCGGGTCGCCCGGTCGACATCGCGTGGTCCGCGCCCGACGGATTCCACAGCTGGCGCGCGGGACAGGTCCGTGCGGTCGACGAGCAGAACCTGCCGGCGCCGGTCCACAAGCTGCTGACGAGCTACGCCTTCCTGCCGAAAGGCGTGCACCGCCTGGTCGTCTACCGGGAAGCGGCGCTGCCGCATCGGTTGGACCCGCGCTGCTGGGGATCGAGCTGAGCGCGCCCTGCCCGGTCAAGGCGGAAGCAAGCGTCGTCCGAGCAGACTGCCGATCAGCGCGCCGCCGACAATCGCGGCGCCGTGGCCGACGATGATGTGCACCAGGTCCGTGGACGGGCAGGCCATCGTGAGGCCGATAGTGCCGGTCAGACCCGCCCAACCGCCGATGATCGCGCCGGTGAGTCGCGGCGTGAACGGGTCGGTCCGGCGCCACAGCACGACCAGGACGGTCATCGGAATGGCCGCCAGCATCAGCCCGCGCACCAGGCATGCCGGCGTGCTGACGTGGCTGCCCGCTGCGGCGACAGGAGGCATCAACGTGTAGGCGATCCAGGCCAGGACGAGGAACGCGAGTCCAGGCAGCAGCGCGAGCGCGAGACGCGCGCGGACTCCAACGTGCGCGCTGCCCGAACGGACGAGAGCGGTAAACGTCGCCGCGGCAACGAGCAGCAGCCCGCCGAGCGCAATGACGCTCGACCGCGCCGGCTGCATCATCACCTGCTGGCTCATCATCACCGCGACGGCCATCAACATGGCGCCGACCGCGAGCAGACCGAAAAGCCAGCGCGATGGGCCGGAGGGCCCGCGTCGCGGCGCCAGATCCGCCGCAACGCGATCGTGGATCCGCGACGCGAGATCGGCGGGAGGACGCGGGAGGGGAGGTAGAGACGTATGGCTTTCGTCGGACATCATCATCCTGTGCCTCCAGACCACATGCCGGCCAGCTCCGCTCGGAGCAACTTGTAGCCGCGGTGGACTCTCAGCTTGACTGCGGTTTCGGACGCCCCGACCACGAGCCCGGCCTCACGGGCCGTCATGTCCATCTGCTTGGTGAGCACGATGGCCTCCCTGTACCTGGGTGGAAGCCGGTCGATCGCCGCCTGCAGGCGCTGTGCGACCTCGTCGTCCGGCGGTTCGTCCACGGGGACAGCGGGCGGCTCGGGCATCTCCGCTGGTTCCGTCACCACCGTCCGCCGCCGGGAGGGCGAACGGAGCTCGTCGAAGGCAGCGTTGCGCGCAATTGCGAACACGTACGGCGTCACCCGGGCGCCGCGCACCCAAGCTCCACGCGCCGCGTGGAGCTTCATGAACACCAGCTGGAGCAGGTCCTCGGCCCGGGCGCGATCCTTCACGAACGTCAGCACGAACCCGAACAGCCTCGCCGAGAGGCCCGCGTACAGCTCGTCGAAAGCGGCGAGGTCGCCGTCCACATAGCGTTCCATGGCTGCATCCAGCCGGCGGCTCGGGTCGTCGGTGTCGGTCATGGGAAAGGCATCTCTCGCGCGCCCGCGCGACGCTAGCACTGCAGCACGGCCTCCAGTCATGTGCGCTCGGCGGTAGATGACACCGCAGCCACTACGAACGAGCGCCAGGAGGGTTTCACCCGCTGTCGGGCGAAACCCCGGACGCCAGAGCGAGTATCGTCAGCGTGACTTTCCGGGAAATGAGCATGGCCGTCGCCGGCGGTCTGCTTCTGGGCGGCGCGTTCCTGCTGGTCGGCAGCAGCCCTCGCCTGACGGCGGGCAGCCCCAGCCCGGCGCTGACGGTTCCGCTGGTCGCGAACGGGAACGGCAGCGCCCGCCTGTCGTCCCGGAAAACGGTGACGGTCGTCGATTTCTTCGCCAGCTGGTGCGGGGTCTGCGCGGGCACCGTGCCCAGGCTGGAGCGGAAGATGGCAGACGCAGGGGTCCGCTTCATCGCGGTCAGCGTCGACGAACGCAGCGCCTCGGCGCGGGCGGCTGCGCGCGCCTGGCACCTCCGCGGCCCGGTTGCCTGGGACGACGGCGGGCGCGCCCGGCACGCGTTCGGCATCCGCGCCTTGCCCACGGTCGTGGTGACGGGGCCCGACGGCACGATTGCCGCGACCCACGTGGGAGCGGTCTCTGCCTCGACACTGGACGCGGACATCCGGCGGGCGCGGACGGGCGGGACCTGAAACAGCACGTTCCTGTTCGCGCCTGTACCGCGGCGGACAGCCAGTACAAGCCGCATGCCCGGCAGAGCGTCGGCCGGCACGTTGATCGACAACAAGATCGGCCGCGGCTACGCGCCTCGGGCGCTCGACGTGCGCGCTCCCGCGGTCGAGGCGAAGGTCTGTCGCGGATCGCGCACAGCGCACTGTCGTTTCCCGCAAGAACACGCGGCACGCGAGTTGCTACCCAACCGAGGTGAAAACCGGCGCAGATCGAAGCGGACGCTCTGGTCTCGCGCCACCGCGACACAGGACAGGAACGTCGGAATGCCGCTCCGCTGCGGAATCGGGGGGGGGCTCCTGGGTGGCGATCTCGTTCGCCGAGCAGATGAAGGGCAAGAGACAATCGAAAGGACGCGAGCCTGTGCGCCGCTCCGGGACAAGGGCGCCGGGAGGGCGGGCACTCGTCGTGGGCATCGGCGCGTCCGCAGGCGGGCTCCACCCGCTGGAGGAGTTGCTGGGCGCGCTCCCCGCCGACAGCGGCATCGCCTTCGTCGTGCTGCAGCACCAGCACGCCGGCCAACCCACCGTGCTGGCCGAGCTGCTTGCCAGGCACACACAGTCCGAGGTGGTGAAGGTCGAGGATGGCACCCCGGTCGCTCCCGGTCGCGTGTACGTCGCGCCTCCCGGCTGCGAGATCTCGCTGGAGGACAACTCGCTGCACGTTTCACCCGGGCTCGCTCATCCGCCCCTGCCGATCGACCGCTTCTTCCGCTCGCTCGCGCGCTCGCTCGGCGAAAGAGCGGTCGGCGTCGTGCTGTCGGGTACCGGGAACGACGGCACGATCGGCACCGCAGACATCAAGGCGCACGGCGGAATTGTCGCGGTGCAGGAGCCGGCAACCGCCGAGCATCAAGGCATGCCCCGGAGCGTGCTGGCCGCTCATGCCGTGGACCTGGTGCTTCCACCCGCAGACATCGCCTGCGAACTGGTACGGCTCGCCCGAAGGCGGCGCTCGGCGGGCGCCCGCGAAGAGACGGACGGACGGGCACTGCAGCACGTTCTCGCTCTGCTGCAGGCGCGCACGGGACAGGACTTCGGCGCGTACCGGCCTTCGATGGTTCACCGCCGTGTCGAACGGCGCATGGACCTGTGCGACATTGGCACGCTGGAGGCGTACCTAGCCTTCCTGCGCAGCACTCCCGCAGAAGTCGACTCACTGTACCGTGAGCTGCTCGTCAGCGTGACGACCTTCTTCCGCGATCCAGAGGCCTTCGCAGCTCTCGGCGCCGGCCTCGCCGAGATGGTGCGCGGAATCGACGAGCCACGGACCCTCAGGGGATGGGTTCCCGGCTGCGCGACCGGCGAGGAGGCGTACTCGCTGGCTATCCTCCTCAGGGAAGTGCTCGACCAGGCCGACAAGCCCTGGCCAGTACAGATCTTCGCGACCGACATCGATCACGATGCCCTGGCGTTCGCGCGCGCGGGACGCTTTCCGGCAGGCATCGCCGCGGACCTCGCGCCTGAACGCATCGAGCGCTTCTTCACGCCGAATGGTGGCGCCGGCTATCGAGTCGCGAAGGCTCTCCGTGACATGATCATATTCGCCGCGCAGGACGTGGTCCGCGATCCGCCGTTCAAGAAGCTGGATGTCATCTCGTGCCGCAACTTGCTCATCTATCTGCAACCCGAGGTCAAGCGACGCGTCATCGCGCTGTTCGGCTACGCGCTGCGTCCCGGCGGACTGCTGCTGCTCGGAGCATCGGAGAGCGCGCCAGGACATGACGACACGCTCGAAGTGGTCGACAGCAAGCACAGGTTGTTCAGACGGCACCAGACCTCGCTGCTCTCTTCGGCCGATTCGGCGTACCCCACCCGACGCCGCCGCACGCACGCCGGCGTGCATGACGGGACCAGCAGCCAGGCGTCCAACCGCCTCCTGCTCTCGCTGCTGGCGCCCCCCGGCGTCGCGGTGAGCCTGCGCGGCGAGATTGGCTACATCTGCGAGGTGGGCGACCAGGAGCTCCAGCCGGCGCAAGGCATCCTAGCCGGCAACGTGCTGGACCTCGCCGATACGGAACTGCGTCGCGAGCTCGTCGGTGCGATGCGCCTAGCTGCGCGCCAGAAGGAGCAGGTCGTGCGCCACGGCGCGAAGGTGACATCGAGCGGGCGCTCGAGAAGCGCGAAGCTCGAGATTCGTCGCCTATCGAGCCCCAAGCACGCCCGCGGGATGCTGCTGATGAGTCTAGCGCTCGAACCGGACGCAGAGGCGGGCAGCACGAGCGAAACCACTTCGACGACGACACGGGTGGAAGAGCTGGAAGCCGAGCTCAGGCGCACGCGGAGCGAGCTCGACGGGAAGGTCGAGGCGCTGCGCGCGACGAGCAACGAGCTGGCGCAAGCGAACGAGCAGATGCAGAGCGCTAACGAGGAGCTGCAGAGCGCCAACCAGCAGCTAGAGACGTCACGCGAAGAACTGCAGTCGCTGAATGTGGAGCTCCACAGCCTGAACACCGAGCTCTTCGAACGGAACCAGGAACTTTCGCAGACCAACGACGACATGCACCACCTGCTCGATGCGACCGGAATCGCGATGGTCGTCATCGACAGCGAGCTTGTGATCCAGCGCTTTTCCGCGGGGGCGCAGAGGCTGCTCGGCCTGATCGATGCGGACGCGGGGCGCCCGCTCGGAGACCTGGCCGCGGGCGACGCTGGGTTGGTCGAGCTGACGCGCGAGGTGCTTGCCACAGGCGTTCCAGGAAAGACCGATCTCCGAACTGCCGACGGAAAGCGGCGCTGTGTGATCACGCCATACCGGCGGTCGCGCAACGCAATGGCCGGAGCGCTCATGGCGATCATGGGCGTCGAGAGCGCTCCGGTAGCGAACGACTCACCGGACTTTCGCGAGCGCAAATAATGCGCGCCCATGCGACTTGATCCCGTACTGCGCGACAGCTTCACTTCCTACCCGGGAGGTTTTGTGGACAGAGAGATGCAGCGGCTGCGCGAACGGGCCGAGAAGGAGCTCGAGACACGACCGACGGCACAGACGCCATTCGCGGATAGGCTCGAGGTGGAGCACGAGCTGCGTGTCCATCAGGTCGAGCTGGAGATGCAGAACGAGGAGCTGCGCCTCGCGCTCGATGAGCTCGAGGCATCCCGGGAACGCTTCCGCGACCTGTTCGAGCTGGCGCCCGTCGGCTACGCAGTCCAGGGGCCAGGCGGGATCACGGACGCGAACCGGGCGCTCGCGGAGCTTCTGGGCGTGACGAAGCAGAAGCTCGTCGGCAAGCGTCTGTCCTCCCTCGTGGTGCCCGCGGATGTCGAAGCGCTGCGTGCCCACGAGCGGGCCGTGCTCGCCTCCGGCCGGCGCGAGACCATCGAGCTCGGCCTGGTTGGCCGCGGCGGCAGCCTGATCATGGCGCGCCTCGAGAGCGCGCGCACCAGCGAAGCGGCGCGGCAGTGGCGAACGGCTGTCATCGACATCACCGAGGAACGCCGGCTGGAGCGCCAGCTCGTCGAGACAGCCCGCAGGGACGCGGGCGGACCGATCGCGCGGGGCATGGCCCACGACTTCGGACACATTCTGACGGCGGTCGTCGCGCAGGCGGACCGCGCAATGTCGCGCCTCGAGAGCGGGCGGTCGGCGCTCGAGCCCCTCGAAGAGATCAAGCGTGCGGCGACCGAAGGCGCGATCATGATCACGCGGCTGCTGGAGCAGACGCGCCACGCGGATGCCGCGCCCGATCCACTGGAGCTCGACCTGGCCGTGCTGGGTCTCCAGCCGGCGCTGGAGCGCGCAGCCGGTCCAGCTGTGCGCGTCCGGGTCGACGCGCGCGCCAGGGAGGCGTGGGTGGCGCTCGCCGGAGCGGAGCTCGAGCAGCTCCTGGTCAATCTCGTGTCCAACTCCCGCGATGCCATGACCGACGGAGGCGACATCACGATCGAGACCGGAATCCTCGGCGATGGCGACGAGTCGGTGACCCTGCGCGTCGCGGACACGGGCGCCGGGATGGACTGGGAGACCCAGGCGCACGCGTTCGAGCCGTTCTTCACGAAAAAGGCGCGCGGGGTGGGCAGCGGTCTCGGGCTATCCACGGTGTACGGCGTCGTCAAACGGGCCGGCGGCTACATCGACCTGAGAAGCGAGATCGGCAGGGGCACGTCGATCAGGATTCGTGCTCCCCCGCGCGCAGCCGCCACGACAAGCGAGCAAGCCCGGCGCCGCCACCGTGCTCGTGGTCGATGACGACGCCCTCGTTCGGCACGTCGCCGGGAACACCCTCAGACGTGCGGGATATCGCGTCACGGAGGCCGCGAGCGCCGAGGACGCCCTCGAAGTGCTGGATGCACAGCCCGGCGTCCAGCTCCTGGTGACGGACTTCAACCTGCCGGGGATGTCCGGCGTCGCGCTCGTAGACGCCGCGCGGGAGCTCGTTCCCGCGCTGCGGGCAGTCGTGATCTCCGGCTCGTCTCCCGACGAGATCGCCCTCCCCGCGAACACCCGCTTTGTACCCAAGCCCTTCACGTCCGCGGAGCTTCTCGACGTGGCCCACACCAGCCTCGTCGAGAACGCCCAGGGCGTTCCCACGGTTCTTCTGGTCGATGACGACGCCCACACGCTCGCCGCGTACGAGGAGCTCCTCGATGAACATGGCTTCCGTGCGGTCCCGGTCGCCACGGTGGCGGACGCGCTCGAGCTGTTCCAGCGCGCGCCCGACGAGATCGCGGCCCTGGTCACCGACCTCAACCTGCGGGATGGCCGGGGCTCGTGGCTCGCGAACGAGCTGCGGCGCCAGAGTCCGGACCTGCCCATCCTGTATCTGTCCGGCGAACGTCCGGACCACGCTCCAGATCTTGCCGCTGCGCTGCAGCACGAGCGGACCTCGTACATCGCGAAGCCGGTCGAGATCGCCAAGGTGGCGTCGACGCTGCGCTGGCTCCTGGCACGGCGCGGCTAGTCCGGGCATTCGAGAGCCGTATCGTCGTCGCTGGCCATGAAACAGGCTCCGTAGACAACGGCCTGCGCGGTGTTCGGCGAGGTGTTCCCTCCCCTGCCCGGCGCGCCCGCAGCAGCCGCCGAGCCGGTGGCCCGGAGGCCCCGCCGAGGGCCGAATAGTCCACGGACAAGGTCCAGGGACGTGCAAGCAAGCGAAAAGATTGTGCGAAGGGGGGGACTTGAACCCCCATGGGAGTTACCCCACTAGCACCTCAAGCTAGCGCGTCTGCCAGTTCCGCCACCTTCGCGGGGTGCCCGGGCGAGGCCTGGGACCCGGGAAACTAGGCGGAGCGCTGAAGTTGTCAAGCGCAGAGCGCAGCTGCCTTGGATTGCCCGGCGAAAATGGCCTTCCGGCGCGTCCGCTCAGCCCGGACGCAGCACCCGTTCAAGCGCCGCGATGACCTCGCCCATCTCGAAGGGCTTCCGGACCCAGCTGGCAAAAGCCCCGGCGAGCGAGCCCGGCATGCCGTCGGGCGCGCCGCTGATCAGGATCACCGGCAGCCCCGGGTCGCCGCGCCGGAGCAGCGCGAGCGCGCCGTCTGGGTCGTCCACGATCGGCGAGAGGTCGACGAGCGCCGCGTCCAGGATGGCGCCGCGACTCATGACGCGCTCGAGCTCCGCCTGGCCACCAGCGGCGAGCACCTGCACGCCCCGCGCTTCGAGCGCGAGCTCGAGCAGCGAGCGCACGGCGGGGTCGTCCTCGACGACCAGAACGCGCGCACCGTAGAGCGAGCGGCTGGTGAGCGGCGCGCTGCGTGCGCCGGAGCGTGCTTCGCTCAGCGGCCAGCCGAGCTCGAAGCTGGCACCTGGCCCTGCCCGCGCCAGACGCAGCTCGCCGCCGTGCAGACGGGCCAGAGCGTTCGAGTAGCTGAGGCCGATGCCTGCCCCGCCACGCCGCGTGGACTCCGGCGCGGACAACAGGGAATCGACCCGCTCCAACGGAATGCCCGGTCCCTCGTCCGTCACCTCGAACAGCACGTGCGACGTGCCGCGGTCGACGCGGACCGTTACGACGCCCTGCTCCGGTGAAAACGCGATGGCGTTGAGGAGAAGATTCAAGAGCACCTGCTGCGCCTCGGCGCCGTCGGCGACCAGCAGGTTGTCGTCGATCGACACGTCGAGCTTGACGTGTACGTCCTTCTTCTGTGCTTCCTGGGTCACTCCCAGGACGGCCTCGCGCGCTAGCGTCAGCGCGCTGCGGTCCGCCTCGCCCGCGGGCAGGGCCGCACCAATCGCCCGGCGTGCGATGCGGTGACCCAGCTTGGCGTGCGCCCGCGCGACCTCGAGCGCTTCGCGCACCGACGCGGCATCGACCTCGCCACGCGCAGCTTCCAGCCAGCCGAGCACGACCGTCAGCGCGTTGGACACCTCGTGCAACGCAGCTGCCAGGTTGCCGTCGGACTCGTCCGCCCGGTCGGGTTCCGGCGCAAGGCGCAAGGCCTGGGGGCTGTCCACACTCACAAGAATATTACAGCTACGATATCGTCGCCAGCGGCGCCACTGCAAACGCCACTCGAGCACGCCAACGCGATGCGTCGTAGCGCGAGTGAAAGCGACGGCGCAAGCGAAGTCCGCCTGGGCAAAGCGGTTTTGGCAGGTCGGAGCGCCGCGCTAGAATCGGAGGAGCGCTCGCGACACCGCTCCCGAAGGCGGCAGCGTGAGGCTTTCGAGATGCGAGCTAGTTCAGGTGCGCCGGCAGCAGCAGCTGGAACTTGCCGTCGCTGTCCGCCCGCGTCTCGGCGATGGGCAGTACCGACTGCGCGACGTCGGGATCGCTCGTGTACGACTGCTGGCCGTCCATGAAGATGTACGCGCGGATCAGCGCGCCCGGGATGGCGGTGCCGGGATCGTCGGGCTGAACGCTCACCAGACCCGAGTACTTCACCGGCAGCGGCAGCTTCATCTGCCCGAGATCCTCGATTCCGCTCTGCACCTGCACGTTGGAGCGCACCAACCAGGCGAAGCCGGTACCGTCGCCCGGCCGTACCGACACGTCGAAGGCGCCAGGGTCCGTCCGCAGCGTGAACAGGCCCTTGTCGTCGACCACGTCGCTGGAAGCGCGTGGCGTCAGCGGCGCGCCGCCCAGCGCGGCCTGCAGCATGCTGGTCTGCACCTGCGCCGTGGACGGAACCGCCTGCACCGGCGCGCCCACCAGCGGGTTGTTCCCCGAAGGGGTCAGCACGCCGCCGGTGAGCTTCGCACTCGGATCGATCCCGATCACCTTGCCCGCCTGGACGGAGGGCGTCTCGCCGACGATCCAGGTCGCCTCGCGAGCGGCGAGCGCCGGATCCTTCGGGATTGCCTGCACGCGATACGTGCCCGGCGGCACGGTGGCGGTGAAGCGCCCCTGGGAGTCCGTCTCGTAGCTGTGTTTGTAGCCCGCGAGCGTGCCGTTCTTGAGACCGGCGATGTCCGTCGATTGCACGTTGACCGTCGCCTGGACGGGCGCGAGCGTGTCGCTTTCCTCGATGGTGCCTTCCAACTTGACCGGGCTCAAGAGCTGCGCGTACTGGTCGACCTCCACGTTGGTGCTCGACAGCTGCAGCGCGGAACGGTCCATGTAGAAGGTCGGCGCGGGCACGCCGTCGGGAGGCGAGAGCTTGATCAACTCGTGCCCGACGTATTTCGCATCTTTCGCATCACCGCCGGCGACCGTGGAGAAGGCCAGGTTCACGTCGTACTCGAGGGCGTCCCCAAGATCCTTGGCCACGAGCTTTTCTGGATTGGACAGGGCGCGCCCGGTGACGAAGCCCACCATCTGCACCGTCCAGCCCTTGAACGACATCACGCTGCTCGACTTCGGCACCTTCATGGCCATCGAGAACTGCAGCGGCGGCGGGAGCGCGAGCGACAGGCTGACCTTGCCGCCATCGAGCTTCTGGTGCCGGAAGAGCACCGGCGGAACGGCACACAGCGGGTGCGTCGTGTCCGTGCTCGCCGTCGGCTGGACGTAGAGGTCGTACTTGCCGGGCGGGAGGGAAAGCGAAAAGCGATTGCTCTTCAGCGACTCGCCGTTCGGACCCTGGGTCGGAACGAGCGACGTGTCGACCGTGGCGGTACCCGAGGGCCAGCCCAGCGAGCCGGCGCTGGACGTGATGGTGACCTTGCCCGGCAGGCTGCCGTCGGTCGCTTTGCCGGTATCGAACTTGCAGCTAGCCGCAGTCTGGAAGTCGGCCTTCGTGGGTACGAAGGCGCCGTCCAGATCCGTCACGCTGTCCACCGACAGATCCAGCTTGCCGCCGTGCGTGTCGAGGCGCTGCATCGTCTTGAGGAAACGGATGCCCGCGAAGCCGCCCGACGAGGTCGCAGGCGGCGTGATCTCGAACATGATGGTGCTGAACTTGCCTTCGGCCGCGCGGCACATCCCGTCGGTACAGACGCCACCGCTGCCGCAGTCCGCGGACACCTTGCAGACGTTCTGGGTCGGCTGCCGGGACTGGTCCGTCACCGCCGAGATTGAGCACCCCGCCGAGAGCAGCGACGCGATCGAGAAAGCAAGCAGACGTTTCATGGGCTGCTCGGCTTGGGGCACGAGGGGAGCGTCGTGTCGGAATTCGTATCGTCGATGTCGACCCACCAGGTCGCCAACGCGAGATCGTCGGGCTGGTCCTTGGGGATGCTGACCACCGCCCCGGGGCCCACGTTCGAAGCATGCGTGACCAGAAGCGTGAGCGTGTGGCAGCCCTTCGGCTGATTGGCTGCGGACCACGGAAGCGACACGTTGCGGATGATGTCGAACGTCGACGAACCGCCCGGCCAGTACCCTGGTTGGAGCACCTGCTTGTCGGTGTTGTAGTCCACGTAGAGCAAGCCAATCAGGGAGTCGGTCCCGTCTTCCGAACGCACCGGCACCGAGATCTGGAGCTGCGTCGCCGGTTGCCCGCTGATGGCACCGCTGTTCGCGACGATCACGCTCCAGATGCTGGGAGACGCCCCGGTCAGATCGAGCACCGGCGGGGTCTTCTGGGGATCCTGGTAGTCGGGCGGTCCCGCAATCACACAACCGCTCGAAAGCACAGCCATCACGCCGAACAGTAGCGATACGCATGCCAACCGGAAAAACCTGCTGCTCCGGTAGGTTGCGGTCGTCGATGGGTGTGACAGCCGTGTCGCGCCCCGGGGTCGCCGCTGCATTTCGTGCCGCGTGTGCGGCATGTACCGCATGGCCTGGGAATGTAGCCCAGCTGCAGCGCCAATGTTGTGCGCGATGAACACCGCGACGCGACCGGCCCGACGACCGAACGGCTCAGATCGCGGTCCGGCCACCCGATTGCCGGCGTGGGGCGGGCTGCCAGCGCGCCTCGGCGTACTCGGCGCTAGCCGCCAGACGCACCAGATCCGCGACAGCCGGGCTGGCCGAGCAGAGCGCGGACAGCCCGCCCGGCTCGGACAGCGAGCGCGGTGCGATGCCTTCGTCCGAACAGGCCTCGGCCAGCGCGACTCCGAGATCGCCGGTGACGAACAACCCCGCGCGGCGGACCGTGCGGCGAGCCATCGCCATGGCAGCGTCGTAGTCGAGCGCTCCGGGTACATCGCACAGCTCGCGCAGCCGGCGCTGCGACCGCGCCGGAACGCTTTCCCACAGGACCTCTGCCAGATTCGCCACGGCCGACAGCCCGCTATGGCTGTCGTGCGGCACGCCGAACGCCATCGACAGCCCCTTGAGAACGGAGCGGGTCTGCGATTCGGGCGAGCCGAACAGCAGCACGTGCTCCGGCATCGCAGCAGCGAGCATCGCGCCGATATGGAAGGCGAGCTCGGGCGTCTCGCGGCGTACCTCGCCGCTGAGGATGAGCGCCGGCGGCGACAGCAGCGCGACGCTCACCGTGACCGCCCCGGAGCTGCGTCGCTGGAACAAGGGTGTGCGCGTCAGACCGAGCGCGCGTGCCGCCACCGAGTAGAGCCGCGCGACGGCAGTCGGTGCGCCCAACGGAACGCGTTCCACACCTGTGACGCCGTACGTGCCCGCGTCGCGCCGGAACACGTGTTCGGCGCCCTCCCACACGAGCGAAAGCGCCTCGGCCGTCGCGCCCAGCATGTCGCGGAACAAGAGCGCCTTGACGCGATCGGGCTGCTCCGGCTGCGACTCCAGCAGCGGAGGCTCCACAGGCGGCCGGGCGGGATCGAACACGCCGAGCACGTGCTGGATGGCGTGCGCATACGCCGGATTGCGATCGGCGATCGCCGCCTCGTGCAGTTTGTCGAGCACCCAGACGTCGCCGGGCACGAGCTCGGCCAGACGTCGGCAGACATGGGCCAGATCGTGGGCGCGGTCGGATCGGTTCTCGAGCTGTCGCACCAGCTCCTTGCCGGCCTCGAGCGAACCGTTGCCCAGTGCCGCGAACAGCGAGGCCTCGGTGGCCGTCACCGCCGGGAAGTTCCCGCTGGAGATGCGGCGCGGCTCCGGAGTGCCCAGCTCGACAGCTGCACCAGGGTGCGACGGAGGCGGCGGCCTGCTGGTCAGCGAACGCGCGGTCGGGGGGATGGACCCCCGGTTCCGGCTGCCCGCTGGCGGCGCCGACGCCGGCGAGCTGCTGGGCGGCGGCACCGACCCGTGCGGCGAGCTCGGCGGCACCGAGGCATGCGGCGAGCTCGGCGGCACCGACGCCCCGGGGGAGCTGCGAGGCGGAGGCGCCGACGCGCGGCGCTCGACTGGCCGGAGCTCGGCGTGGATTTCCGCCTGGAAAGCCAGCGCGTCGGCCCTTGTCGATTCCTCGCCGGCGGCCAGCTCGACGTAGCCCAACGCCCGTTCGAGCTCACCCGATCGCCGCGCCGCATGCGCTGCTCCCAGCGCTGCGGCGCCACGCGACCGGAGCCCGCGCAGATCACCCGAAAGCGCCGCGTCGTACAGCGGCAGAGCCTTCGCGGGCTCCGCGCCCGCCGACAACCGCTCCGCCATCCCGAGGGCCACCAGCGGCAGCGGCCCGACCTCCGCGTGCGCGCGCTCGAGCTCCTTCATCCCGGCGCCGTTGCCCACCACGACGTCCAGCGCTTCCGCGATGAGAAACGCCCTGAGCGCCGTCTGCTCGGGTTCGAGCGTCGGTTCGACACCGCGCAGCTCGGCCACGGTCTGGCGCGCCTCTTCCGCCAGGCCCGCGCCTCGCAAGCGGTACTCCAGGCGCCGAGCGCAGAGCTGCGGTTCGGGCAGCTCGGGAGCAAGGCTCGCGGCCCGCTTCGCCCGCTGCAGCGCTCGCTCCTCGTCGCCACCGGCCTCGGAAGCATCGGCCGCTTCCGCGAGCAGGCGCGCGCACTGCTCGGGCGGAGTTCCCTCTGCCATGGCGAGCTCCTCGAGCGCGTCGGCCAGGCCCAGCGGATTCTCGCTGCGCCGCTCGATCTCGACTTCCAGCTCGAGCACCTTGCGCGAAGTCGCCCAGGTTTCCATGCCCTCGAGCACGCGCCGCGCCGAAGCCACGTCGCCGCCGGCCAGATAGGCCTCGCAGGCGCGACGCGCCAGTTCCGCGGCTTCGCTCCGCTCCCTGGCTACCGCGCTGGCCCGCATCCAGAGCGGCGCCGCCCGCAACGCGTCGCCGAGCCGCTCGTCCAGATCGGCGAGCATCCTGAGCACGCCGAGGTTGTCGCCGGTGACCGCGAGCAGGTGCTCCAGCTCGGTACGCGCCTCGTCGGAACGCGCCAGGCGTTGCTCGAGCACCGTAGCCCGGCGCATGCGAATGCGTCGCACGTCGTCGACCATGCTCGCCAACGCTGCACGGCGCGCCAGCAGGTCGACGAGCTTGTCGTAGTCTCCACGCCGTTCGGCGTCCCGCTCGAGAGCGATGAGCGCGCCGATGTCGTCCGCATCGACTTCCAGCACCTGCGACCAGCGCTGGAACGCGTTGTCTTCCTCGCCGTTTTCCTCGAGCAGTTCCGCGAGCTCGCGCAAGAGCGAGAGCCGTGCGTCGGCGTCGCCCGCAAGATCGGCAAGCCGACCCAGCGCTTCGGCCTGGCGCCGCCGATCGCCGGCCTGTCGCGCCAGCATCACTGCATCGCCCAGCAGGCGCTCGTCATCGGGACTGGTCTTGAGCAGATCCAGCACGAGACCCAGTGCGCGCTCCGGATCGCCTCGCGCGCTGACCAGCGCGGCCAGATCCCGGGCGGTGTCCACACGCTGCGTCGGATCGAGATCGGTCCGCACCAGCTCCTGCGTGAGCATGTGTTCCAGAGCATCGCGGCGCCCCGCCTGACCGTAGAGCTCACGCAGACGATCGAAGACCTGCCGCCCCTGGGCGACATCGATGCTCTCCTCGCCGCGGGCACGCTCCAGCGCGTCGATGGCCGTGCCCAGCTCGCCGCGCCCGAGCGCGGCCTCTGCCACGTCCATCAGTGCCTGGACGCGGGCACCGGCGGGAACCGCGTCCAGAAGGCGAGTCGCAAGCTCCGCATCGCCGCTGGCCTGTGCGGCCTGTTCAGCGCGGTGGACAAGCTCCGTGTCGTCGGGATCGCGCAGCGCCGCGTGGACGAGCAGCCGCGCCTCGAGCGACTCGTCTCCGAGCGCCGCCGCTACATCGGCACCGAGCTCCGAAAGCGCGCGGCCCACGTTCGAGAAGGGCTGGCGCGCGAGGTCGTCGACGTGCTGTGCGAAGTCGCTCGCGGCGTCGCGCTCCTGGGCGATGCGCGCAGCCCGGGCTCGCAGTACCGAGAACTCCTCGACGTCGGCATCGCAGTGCATCGCGCGCTCGACGGCTTCCAGCGCCAGCGTCACCGAATCGAAGCTTTCCAGAGCGCCGCAAGCGGCCTCGAGCGCCACGCGCGCGCCCTCGGGCCCATCCAGCCGGGGCAGCATGCTGTCGAGCGCGCGCTTGAAGCGAAGCTCACCGATGTCGCGATACTCGGGCGCCGCTACCACCAGCTCGCGCAGCGCGGCTCCCAGCGATTTCATCGTCTCGACCTCGGGCCGCACCGCGAACGCGCGCAGCAGCACCTCGACGCGCTGGCGCTTGCCTTCTTCGGTCGACCCAGCCAACAGCGCGGCCCGACGCAGCCAGGCCGCCCGGTGCTCGGCGCTGTCGCTGCGCGAGGCGACCCGCTCCAGCGCCTGGACGAGCTGCATGGAATCGCCGGTGCGCTCCGCCAGGCGCGCGGCCACGACGAACGTCACGCCTTCGGCCGGCACCGCCTCGAACGCGGCCACCGCATGACCGAGAGCGCGGGGGAGCTCGCCGCGGCGTTCCAGCTGCCGCGCCGCGCGGTAGTGCACCGCGCGCTCGCCGTAGCAGCCCAGCGCGGCATCCGCGAGGCTCGCGTAGATGTTCTCGAGCTGGTCCATGTCGGCCGGACCGGCGCTGCGTTCGGCAACCGCCAACACATCGGCGCGCGAGGGATCGAAGGCCAGAGCCTGCGCCGCGATCGACAGAGCGCGGGGCGAGTCTCCGGCGTGCAGAGCGACGGACGCGGCCTCGGCCAGGACGCGCGCCGCCTCCGTCCCGTCCGTCTTCTGGGCCGCCAGCGCTTCCAGGCGCGCCAGCGCCATGTCGTATCCGCCGAAGGCCACCAGGTCGCGGGCGAATCGCCCCACCCCGCGTTCGGGAAGCAACGCGGCTGCTCGTTGCCAGGCATGCACTGCGCCCTCCGGATCACCCGCCAGATCCCAGAGCGCGGCTCCGTACTCCCGCCAGGCGCGTGCGGCACCCTCCGTGTCGGCGCCCGACATGCCGCTGAGCGCCTCTGCACGAACCTCGAGCAGCCACAGCTCGCCATCCGAGCTGCGCGGCGGAGGGGTTCGCTCCAGCGCCGCGAGCGCGAGACCGGAATCCGCACCCTCGGCGACTGCGCGCGACAGCGCGCGCGCCGCGCCGTCGGCATCGCCCGCAGCAGCGCGACGGCGCGAGAGGTCCAGCAAGAGGTCGGCGCGATCCAGGCCCGGCGAGCCGGCCGCCAGCCAGCGTTCCACGACCGCAATGGCAAGCCCGGGTTCGCCGAGCTCGTCGGCCACCTCGAGCACGACATCGCGCAGCTTGCCCACGCGCGGGCCGACCACGTCCAGCGCGCGACGCGCGAGCGCCGTGGCACGCGGGGGCTCCAGCTTCACCAGGCGCCTGAGCGCCGCGCACATTGGATCCAGAAGGTCATCCAGCGGCTGCGGTTGCGAGAGCAACCAGGCGAGAGCGTCGGAAAGCCGGGTGGCATCGCCGTGCCGCGTGACACGCAAGAGCAGCGCCTTTGCCGCCACCGGATCGCCGGGTTTGAGAGCCAGCCAGCGTTGCGTCCACGCCAGCGCCAGCAGCGGTTCGTCGCTGGCCTCGTAGGCATCGGCCAGCGCCCGGCACAGCTCCGCGCGCGGCACCACGACCCCCATCGCGCGCTCGATCGATTGCGTGCCGGTCTGCCCACCACGTGCGAGCGCGACCGCGGCGAGCGCGGCAGCGGGACGCGCCAGGGAGGGGTCGGCATGACTCGCCTGCTCCGCCGCGGCCTGCGCGCTGTCGAGAGCGCCGGCGGAAAGCAACGACTCCGCGGCCACGCTGCAGAGCACGGCGCGCAGCGTCGGCGGCAGCGGCGAAGCAATGCGCAGCAGCGCCTCGGCCCGCGTGCGTTGGTCGCCCAGTTGCGCGGCGAGCAGCAGCGCCGTGCTCCAGGCGTGCGGATGGGCGGCGCCACCCGACAGCAGCGGCCGAAGGGCGGAGAGCGCCGCGTCCAGATCGCCGCGGCGACGGCACAACGTGGCCAGCGCCATGCGGATGCGTTCCTCTTCAGGTCGCGACAGCGGGTTGCCGAGCTCGCTCGAGAGCAGCGCCTCCAGCTCCTCACGTCGACCCAACCTGTACAGCACGCGTTCCAGAGCGCGGCGCCAGGCGCGTTCCTCGGGAAACATCCCGGCGAGCTGCAGCAACACACCGATGTAGGCGTCGCTCGACTCGGGACGACCCGCCAGGATGGATGCCATGGCCTGGAGTGCTTCGCCGCGCTCGGCGTCGTCGCTCGCGCCGTCGAGCTCTTCGCGGGTACTCGCCAGCGTTTCGTCCTGACGCTCCACGCGCGGTGCGAGACGCGCCAGCGCTTCCTCGTGCCCGGCGCCGCCGAGCGCCATCATGCGGCGGATCGCCCACAGCGCGAGCGACGGCTCCGAGAGTCGGTGCTCCGCCAGCACCGCCAGTTCCTCGAGACACGTCAGGCGTGCCGGAGCGCTGTCGTCCGGGCCGCCGAGCCCTACGCGGACCAGAGCTTCAACAAGTGGAGCCGGGTCGCGCACACTGGCGGCGTGATCGCGCAGCAGTGCCTTGGCTTCCTCGTTGGACGGATGCGCGACCACCGCCTCCATCCAGGCCTCTACCGCGCGATCAGGGCTTGCCAGCGGACCGGCATAGAGCCGGCCCAACCCGACGCGATGGCGCGCCGCCTGGGCGCCGGACAAGGCGTCGCTCTCGAGCTCGAGCCTCGCCGCGAGCAGCTCGTGCAGACCCGCTCGATCGAGCAGAATTCCGAACGGCGTCGTGCCGGCGCCGGGGCTCCCCTGGCGGGCCGCCAACGCGCGCCAGCCGTCGCCCGGATCGACAACCGCGTCGAGCCCGGCGTCGAAGGCGGCGCCGATCGCGCGGGGGATGTCGCCGCGGTCGGCCAGATCGGAGAGCCGAGCCAGGTGGATCCCGCGCGAGCCTTCGGCCCCCGCCCGCGCGTGCTCGCGGATCACCTCGTCCGCCGCACCCACGCGGCCGCGAGCCGAAAGCGCATGCGCGAGCTGTTCGGCAGCCTCGGGCAGCGCCGGCGACATCTCGAACGCGCGCAGCAGATCCTCGAACGCGCTGCCACGCTCACCGCGCGCGTCGCGGATGCGCGCGGCGCGCAGGTAGGCCCGTGCCGCCCGCTCGCCGGACACGGCCTCCGGCGCCCAGGCTCCCAGCGCGCCGATCAGCTCGGGTGCGCCCGGATCGGTCTCGTCGATCTCGAGTGCCCGTTCCAGCACGTCCACCGCAGCTCTGGCGTCGCCAGCGCGGCCCAGCAAGACGCCCATGCGCGAGAGCGTGCGGCGCGCCGCAGCGCCGCTCTGCCCGGCAACCAGCGGCTCGAGTGTGATCGCCGCCAGCGCCGGCTCGCCGAGGCCAGCGAACCATGCGGCCAGCTCATCGCGGAGCTGGGGATCTTCTTCGAGCAACAGTGCGCGTCGCGCGAGCTTGGTCGCCAGATCGAGCTCGGCGCCGCGCCGAGCGAGCAGGCGCGCCAGCGCGGCGGCGACCTGCCGCTCTGCCTCGGCGTCGCCGACGGCTTGACTCTCGGCAAGCCGTGCCGCCAGATGGCCCTGCTCGGCGCGGGGTCCCATCCGTCGCGAGACGGCCGCCTCTACCTGGCGGCGCTCCAGAGCCAGCGACGCAGCCGAACGCGGTCCCTCCGGACGCGTCCACTCGGGAGGCGGGAGCGTCGAACGGTGGTCGCCCTGCGCAGCGCCTCCCGCGGGTATTCCGGCTTTCTCCTCGAAATCGGACGAATGTGGCGGTGTCATCGGGAAGGGCGGGGGCACAGGAGCTGGGCTCGCCCGTGAGAAACCATATCGCGAAACCGGGGCTTGTCCCCGCCCCGCGTCGCGGTCTAGCCTCCACTTGTACCGCGGATTGATCCGCGTTGGAGGCACAACCATGCGAAAGCCCATCCTTTCGGCCCCGATCTCCCGACTCGCCGCCGCCCTGGTGGCCGGCACGCTGGCGAGCACTGCGCTGGTTCCGCTCGCCCACGCACAGAAGGCCAAGACCGAAGCCAAGAAGGACGCGGCCAAGAAGCCCGACAAGAAGACTCGCGACGCCGCCCGCAAGGCATACGGCGCGGGCGAGAAAGCCTACGGCGCCGCGAAGTACGCGGAAGCGTATGACCACTTCAAGAAGGCCTACGGGCTGATTCCCTCGCCGCACGCCCAGTACTGGATGGCGATGTGCCTGGACCAGGAAGGCAAGAGCGCCGAGGCGTACGCCGCGTTCAAGACGTTCTTCGCCAATCCGCGCGCCGAGAAGGTGGGCGACGAGAAGATGACGAGTGCCAAGGAGGCCTTCAACAAGCTGAAGAGCACGCCGGGCGAGGTCAACTTCAAGACGACACCGGCGGGCGCGTCGATCAGCGTCGATGGCGAGGCGCAGATGGGCGAGACGCCGATGACCGTCAAGATCCCGCCCGGCGACCACAAGATCGCGGTCTCCGCTGCGGGCTACGAGACGCAGAAGATGGACATCACGATCGCGCCCGGAGAAAAGCAGGAGCAGGCCGTGACGCTGGAGAAGGCGGCGCCTACACCGGCTCCGGCTCCGGCGCCTGCAGCCCCCGCGGCCGCACCGCCTGCCACACCGGCGGAGCCTCCGGCACCGCCTGCGAAGAAGAGCATGGTGCCCGCCTACGTGACGCTGGGCATCGCCGGCGCGGGCCTGATCGTCGGCGGCATCTTCGGAGCCAAGGCGCTGGGCGACAAGAGCAAGTTCAACGACAACCCGACGAACGACAACGCCGACACGACCGAGCGCGACGCGCTGATCGCGGACATGGCTTTCGGCGTCGCGATCACGCTGGGCGTTACCGGTGTCGTGCTGCTCACCAGTCACGGCTCGGGCGACGCCGCCAAGGAGAGCGGCTCGATCAAGAAGCTGCCCCCGAAGGCAACGCTCAACGTCGCGCCGTACATGTCGCCCCACGGCGGCGGCGCAGCAGCGCGGCTGACGTTCTAGATCGAACGCAGACGGTCACGCCGTCGGGACGCGATCACATATTCACAGGAAGCCGGGAAGGCGGGAAGGCGCCTTTCACGGCTCTGCGGACGGCTTTCTTTTCTGGGGTCGAGGGTTGGGGCGTGCGTGTGCGTCGCCTCCAGAGGATAGCCGTCGCTTCGAATTTGGAACAGGGAACAGGAACATACAACAGAGGATGGAGCTCACGATCCTCGCCCTGGCACAGGGCTACTGCACCTCGGCCGTGTACGTCACCGTCTTGCCGAAGCACGTCACTGAAAACACGTCGCTCCCCGCTTGAAACTGCAGTGCGAACCCGCGCCAAGGGTCCCAGGGTTCCGCGGTTCGGACGACGCCCACGCCGCCCTGCACGTGGAAGTCAGCGCAGGGCCCTAGCAGGTAGTGACCATCCGCGGGCTGCGCGCCGACGTAGTAGTAGTGCGCGGTCCCCGCTCTCGCAGGGAAGGTCGACGGCAAGGGCGTGATGGCCGGGTCGGAGCCGTCGCCGAGGAAGATCGATTGAACGCCGGTCGCGGGATCCACCACATCGATCGACTCGTGGATGCTGCCGGCGTGCAGGTCGATGACCGTCCCAGCCGTCGACGGGGCCACGAGGTGGAAGCTATCGGAATCCGGCTCGCGAACGAGCGCGCTAGCGGGCGTAGCGGTGATCGGCTCGGCAGCGAAGCCCGCCAGCTCGTTGCCTCGCTCGTCGAAGTGCTCGAGCCGGAAAGAGTAGTCGGCTCCGGGCGTCACCGCGATCCCTTCCTGGGGCAGGCCCGGAGACCCTTCGAACAGCAGAGTGCTGGAAGCGATCGCCTTCACGAAGAAATCGTGACCACTCTCGCTCGTAGCGGTCCTGGCGTCGATGTGGACAATCCCCGTCTCCCCGGCCTGGAGCACGACCAGGCCATCCTCGAAGCTCGTCACAGCCAGCCTCTCGGGGTGGTCGGAAGTCACGCTCGTGAGTTTCGCTGGGCCCCGGTTCAATTGACGCACGTCGAGAAGAATAGTGGCACCTGCCGCGATGTAGCCCCGCGGACTGAAAGTCAGGTCATTGTGCGGGTGGGTGTCCTGCCAGTCTACGCAGGCCGGCAGGACCAACAAAGCCACCAGGCTCACGCTGCACGCAAACCGCTTCATGGCATCGCCGCCTGGATCTGCGTCATCTCCGCGTAGGGCACGCGGGCGATGGTGTAGGCGGACTGGACGTTGTAGTGGCCCGGCGAGATGGCGCCCCACAGCTCGGTGGGAGTGGGGTAGTTCCGGCCGCCCCACACGTAGCCCTGTGGCAGATCGCTGGTCCACACGCGGCCGGTGTCGACCTCTGCCACCCAGGCCTGGCTGTGAACGGCGGCCGAGCCATCGGCGCGGCTCAGCGTGATGTCAGTGAAGTGACCGTTCGCGAACCTCGAGGTGCCGTAGAACCTCGGCGTGTTGGGCACCAGCAGCTGCCGCTGGATCTTGGTGGCGTCGGTCGTGAACGGCGTGCGGTACAGATCGTGGCGCTGCGCGAGCATCCGGCTCGGGTCGGCGGGATCGGGGACGAGCTGCGTGCCCTCGTTCCACACGATCCACTTGCCATCGGTGGCGAAGCGGTCGATGTCGACGCTCGCGCCGCCCAGGAACGGCTTGGCCACGCCGTTCTGCACCACGAACCAACTGCTTCGATCGGTGAACGCCTCGACGAAGACGGCGTTGCCCGAGATGACGGCGGAGTCGTATTCGCCCGGCGGCGCGCCGGGCAGACCCGCGACCTTCTGCGCCGTGCCGGCCTTCACGTCCACCATCGACATGAAGTTGCCGCCGAAGGCCTCGACGATCCAGTCCCTGGTGAAGAAGCTCTGGTTGGGCGTGTTCTGACCTATGAAGGCGTCGCTATAGGTGAAGTCGGGCTTGGTGTCGAGCATCAGCTCGCTGGCCTGGTCCATCGGGCGCAGCATCCAGCGCTGGTTGGAGTAGATATCGCCGTTGCCCGCGTACCTCGCGCCGACGGTTTCGCCGTCCTGTCCCATGGCGAACATATCGAGGGCACAGGTAGCATCCTTGGCGCCCGTGATGCCGAGCACCGGAGTGCCGTCCTGCCCATACATGGCAACGAGCACGCTCTTGTCCGGTAGCCACATCTCCAACATCACCGTGTCCGGACCAGGCCCGAAGCCCCGAAAATCAGGCACCACCGGCGCCGCATTGTCCGGCTTCGCCCCGGGCCACCAGCGCGGCTCCAGCCACTTGCACCCGGGACACCAGTCGCTGCGATCGTCCCACTTCAAGGCCGGCACGCGCGCCGTGACGTCGTCCGGGATGCAGGTGTAGAAGCAACCCGCAGGCATGTTCGGGGAAGCGAACCAGCCAGGGTGACCAGGGCACGCCTGGGCGCCGGGATAGGGCGGGCCCGCGTCGACGGCCGCGTCGCCGCCCGCACCGCTTGCGCCGCCACTTATCGCGCCCCCCGCTCCGGATGCGTCCACTCCCGCTTCCGCCGCCTGCCCCGCTGCGCCGCCGGTTCCGCCCCGCGCACCGCTGGTCGAGCTGCCCTGGCAGCCCGACCAGATCGCAAACGCCAGCGCCAGCGAGACGAGCCCTGCTGCCGCGGCGCGACGCGCCATCACTGCCACCCTGGCGGCAGCTGATGCGGCTTGTCCGGTCGGTGGAAGCTGCTGCCCGGGATCTCCAGCGCCTGGATCGGCCCACGCGGCCTGTGTTGCATCGCCACGCTCACGCCGGAAGCGCCGCGCGAGTCGGGCGGTGCGAGTAGCGAGCCCTGTTTCACCAGCCAGCCGGTAAGCTCGACGCTGTCCCGGGTGGGCGCCAGGGTCATGAACAGCGTGCTGCCCGGGCCCTTGCTTTCGGCGAGCAGCAGCTCGCCCGGCTGGGTCGCGGACAGATACACGCTGCTGCCCGCGCGGAAGTAGGGCGTGGTCGCGAGCACGGTTGCCGCTCCGCCCGACTGCGTGATGCGCACCAGGCGCAGGCGCCGGGACCAGGCGCGCTGCTGCACATCGATCAGGTACAGCTGGGCGTCCCGGGCGCGATAGACGAGCGAGAGCGGCGTCGCGTCCGCATCGATACCCGAGAGCGGAATGATCGTGGGCGGCGGCGGGGTGCCTCCGAGCCCGAAAATGTCCGGCAACAGGACGATCAGCTGCTCGCCGGAGTCGGTAGCGGCAACGCCGTACACCTTGTTCTGCATGGCGCTAGCCGCGAACACGTGGGTCGGTGGCGGGTCGTAGTCGATGAACTGGTAGTTGATACCGACCAGCGCCCGATCGAACGCAGCCACGACGCCGGTCACGTTGAGCGTCTGGCGATCCAGCGAATAGGCGCGGGCAAAGTAGCCCCCCGCGCGCAGGAAGGAGACGGGCTCGCTGACAGGCACCAGCATCTGCGTCGGATCCTGCAGCATGGTCACCAGGCCCGGGTCGAGCTTGGACGTCTCGTCTACCTGCAGCCCCTGGCTCATCTCGACGATCACGTTACCATCCTTGAACAGCCAGGTCGGGAAGTCGTTCTGCAGACAGTTCAGGCAGGGCTGGTCCACGATCGACGTGAGGTCATGGCCGCAAGCGGGGCCGGGCGGGCAGGTCAGGCCGCCGCGCAACAGGCCGGAGACGATCCCGGGATCCTGGATGAAGTAGTGATCGGCCGCGTCGGCGACCGTGGCCTGCTTGTTCGAGGCATGCGCCAAGTCGTCGGGATTGAGCGGGTCGGCGTCGAGCTGGTTAGAGGGGAACTCGGTCGAGTCGAGCTCGGAGGTGTACGCCCAGCCCAGGCCGTTGAAGCTCTTCGAGACCGCAATCAGGTCGTCCTCGTTGTTGACGGGCTGCAAGCCCAGCAGATCGAAATCCTTGTCGAAGCGCCACAGGGCCGAGGCGTAGCCGCTCTTCCAGGTGCTGTAGACGTAGTCGGACGTGAACGGGTAGTTGCGCTCGACGGGGCAGCTGCCGTCGAGATAGCAGCCGTTGTGGCCGTTGTTGTCGTTCTTCTCTCGTAGAGCGGCTGCGTGCTCTCGGACACCCAGCCAGAATTGTCGGGCGCGAAGTAGGTCGAGTCCGGATAGCTGAAGTGGTTGCCGATGGTGCAGCGGGGCGTCGGGCTGTGCGACAACGTCCGGCAGTACGCAACGCGCGTATCGAGGTCGTCCCCCTGCACATTTTCGCAGTTGCAGTGCGCGAGCTGGGTGACGCCGTTGGTGCTCCAAAGGCCCTTCATCTGTTCGCCGCCCCAGTCGATCTCCTGCTGCGAGGTCCAAGCACCTGTCGTGCAGTGGAGCGACGGTGACTTGCACGACGCGGAGAACTGGTCGACCAGCGCGTTCGTCGTGGTGCTGGCCCTCGCGCTGGGGTACGGATCGCAGGCGTCGCCCCTCGGGCGTACTTCGCCCGTGGTGGGGTAGTACCGGCCGATGTGAAGCTCCGCCTCCGCGTGGACGTTGGAGTTGAACTGGTCGCGTTGGAGCACGTCCGGACAGTTGTCGACGTTGTCGGCGACGCAATCGCCGTCCTTGTCGTCTTCGCCCGGGATGACGGGATTGTTCGGACAGGTGTCGCAGGCATCGCCGATGCCATCTTCGTCACTGTCGAGCTGGTTGTCTGTCGACGGGCCGTTCGGCGTGTCCGGGCAGTTGTCGTCGACGTTGGGGACGCCGTCGCCATCGGTGTCCACGGCGTAGTCGAAATAGAGGTGGGACGCGGTGTGGCGCACGTCCACGATCGGGTAGTGCTGAATCGGGTGGTCCCGGTTCGTGAACGGATTCGCGAACCAGCCGTAGGTGATCTCCTCAAGCGACCCCGCCAGCAGCTCGGTGATGCATGACTGGGCATTGTCCGGCGGCTGCAGCAAATTGAGCGGGGAGGGACAGTCCCCCGCTGGCGGTGGGAAAACCGACTGGGTGTACGTGAAGTACTTCGCTATCGGCCGGGTCGTGGGATCACCCTTGACAGTGGGCTCATCCAGTGTTGCCAAACCCGACTGGACCTGCTGCTGGGCGATGGGGATCGCGTATTTCGTGACCTCGCTATCGCAGTCGATCACGTCGCAGATATTGGCAGTGCCGGTGCAATCGTAGGGGTGCGCATTGAGCTCCACGTCGCCCCCATCCCCGAACTTGGTGATCCTCAGCTTGGCGACGACCCTGGTGTCAACGGAGAGGCAGGGCTGATCAAAATCGCGGCCATTGGGCACGTTCTTCATCCAGGCCCGCGCGGTGTCCTGCTCGTACGGGTAGCAGTTGTCCTTCTTCGAGGGGATGAAGCCGAGATACACCTTGAAGCGGTTCAGCTTCACGTCGATTTTCACGGCCTGGCAACCAGCGAGGAGCAACTGCTTGTCCACCCCGTCCGGCCCTCCGCAAATGTCGAGGCTGTCGTTGTTCTCGCCGCAATGGTGAGGACGGATCTCCGGGTTCTCGGTCTCGACCACCATGGGTATCCACACACCCGTGGCGGCGGGGTCCCCGAGCGTGCCGACGAAGGCGTCCGCGGGGTGCAACTTGACCAGCATCCGCTCGTTGTCCTTCTTCGGCAGGTAGGACGCTAGCTGCTCGTCGAGGGCGCCAGGCAAGCCCACGCCGGTGTTGTCGAACACGTAGTTCGTGAGGACGTCCGGATAGACGAGGTGTGGACCAAGGTACGGCGGTGTCGCCTGGAAGTTGAAAGGAATGACCGGGTTGCCGCTCGCGTCGGTGTTGAACCGGTCGCCGAAAATCAAACACGCATGGCCGTCGCCATTCGAGCAGTCCCCGAACAACTTGGGCGGCAGGAACTCGGGGTTTACGAGGATCTCCGCGTTCGCCAGGAGATTCCCGACGAAAAGCTTCTGGAGCTCGCTTTTCAGGCCGTCGAGCGACGCGGTGTCGACGTTGAGCGTCGCCATCTTCCCGCCCTTCACGTTGGCCGAAACGATGTTGGTCGGGACCACGGGACCCTTGCCGTGATCGATGTCGCTCTCCGCCACCGGGTCTTGTGTACACCCTGCCTCAAGCGCAGCGAACAGAACTACGGCTACCAGGACGGCGAGCGAGCGAGCGAGATGCGTGCCATGCGAGCCTCCGTGAACGACATTCGCTCCGCGGAATCAGGGCGTCAACATGAAACAGATTACTAACGTCTCGTCACATGGAATCCATCGACAACCGCGCATGACGGACGTTAGGCGCCCACAGGGCGCTGCACGCCCAGCGCGTGCACAGCGGCGGAACGCAGTTCGCACGGCATTTCCCACGCCGTCCGCAGCGCACGCCCGTACCCGGCGACTGCGCGGAATTGCCGACACACGATTCCATGTTTTACTCAAATATGGACTCTGAAAGCTCCGGATCTGATTCGCTCGATTCGCTATAGAATGACGCCGCTCCCGGGGCCGCTCGTCGGGGCGCGCCCGGGTGCCATCAACCACCTGGAGTCGACCATCGAGCACAACAAGGACGCGCGGCCTACACTGGCGGAGCAGGAGCCGGTGTCGCAGAACGAGGCATAGCAGATCGACGCAGCTCGCGGTCGCGCTGCGAGTGCAGGTCTCTGGATTAGCCGTGTTGGGCGCACCAGCGCTCGACCCCAGAAACCTTCCCGCCTTCCTGTAGATCCCCGAACTACGCGAAGCGCTGGTTGATCGCGTCGACCACTTGCCCGTAGTCCGCATCGAGCATGACGGGCGGGTTGGCCAGGTCGGCGCTCACGCCGTCGATCTGCCGCTCGTGGTAGCGGACCTTGAACTCGGTGAACTTGAGCCCGTTCGCCGTGGAAACGCACACCACGCGCTCGCCCTTCTTGATCGTGCCGCGGCTGACGAGCTTCTCGAGCACGGCCAGCCCCACCGCCGTGTGCGGGCAGGTGTACATCCCGGTGCGGTCGGCGCGCGCCGCCGCGTCGCACAGCTCCTGCTCGCTGGCCTGCTCGACGATGCCGTCCATCGCGTCCAGAGCGCGCATCGCGCGCGGCGCGCTGACCGGATTGCCGATCTGGATGGCGGTGGCCTGCGTCGGCTGCGCCACGATCGGCTCGACCTCGCGCTTGCCCGCGCTCCAGGCCCGGTAGAGCGGATTGGCGTTCTCGGCCTGCGCGACCACCAGGCGCGGGAAGCGCGCCGCCACGCCGAGCTCGCGCATCATGTGGAAGCCCGCGTGCAGCGCCGAGGCGTTGCCCAGGTTGCCGCTAGGCAGGATGATCCAGTCCGGAACTTCCCAGTCGAACTGCTGGACGATCTCGATGCCGACCGTCTTCTGCCCCTCGAGACGCAACGGGTTCATCGAGTTGGCGAGGTAGACAATGCCTTCCTCGGCGAGCCGCGTGACGATGGCCATGCAGCCGTCGAAGTCGGTGTCGAGGCCGAGCACCAGCGCGCCGTGCGCCAGCGGCTGCACCAGCTGGGCCGTCGAGATGCGCCCGCGTGGCAAGAGTACCACCACAGGTAGCCCCGCCGCCGCGCCGTACGCCGCCAGCGACGCGCTGGTGTCGCCGGTGGATGCGCAGGCCAGCGCCTTCACGTCGAGGCCGCGTTGCAGCGCGAGCCGGACCACGCTGACCAGCACGGTCATCCCGAGATCCTTGAACGAGCCGCTGTGGCTGTTGCCGCACAGCTTCACCCATAGGTCGTCGAGTCCGAGCTCCTTGCCGTAGCGCTCCGCCCAGAACAGGTTGGTCCCGCCCTCGTAGGTGCTGACAACGTGCTCGTCGGGCAGCTCCGGCATCACCCACTCGCGCTTGCCCCACACGCCCGAGCCGAAGGGCCACTGGCTGACCTTGTAGCGATCGTCGAACAGCTTCTTCCACGCTGCCCCGCTGCGATCGCGGAGCGCGTCGAGGTCGTGCGCCACCTCCAGCAGCCCGCCGCAGCTGGGGCAGTGGTACATCGCCTCGGTCACGGGCCAGGAGCCCTCGCAACCGGCAAAACAGCGGAAGCGCGCAGAATAGCTCACGGCGCGCACTATATCGCCTGGCCCGGGCCAGGCGAGCCCCGTCGCCCGGCCCGAAGGCCTGGGCTAGGGCGGTGGTACGCGCCCCTTGGGATCGTCGACCAGGTTTCTGACGAAGCCGCTGGCCTGCTTCATCGCGGCCGGGATATCGAACACGACGAAGTGCCCGTCGCTGGCCTGCGAGGCGTGCCACTGCGCGAGCACGCCCGACGCCTTGCCGCCGGCGAGGTTGCCGGACAGACCGCCGGCAGGGATATCCACCGGCGAGAGATCGCCCCATTGGTCCTCGACGATCGGGTGGATGACGGGATTCTGCGGCGGCAGCCCCATCGCCACCGACTCCACCTCGATCGAATGCGGCGGCGTGTAGTTGTCGCCCGTCCCGTCCGCCTCGACGCCCTCGGTCATCAGGATGCTCTTCGGAGCGAAGCCGGCACGCGGCTCCTGCACGATGTGCGGCACGTAGTGGATCGGATCGGTCGGGTCCACGATGGTCTGGATGAGCGAGATCCCCGGGTGGAAGGAATTGACCTCCTTCTGATCGCTCAGCGAGGACAGCCCCATCAGCGTCTTGACCAGCGCTGCCACGTTGACCGGCTTCGTCTTCTCCAGGACCGAGATCGAGATCATGCTGCCGGAGCCGCTCAGCACGCCGCCGCGGGCCTGGTTGTCGATGGCCAGGAACATCGGTCCGTTGAGCCCGCCCTGCGAGTGGCCCATGAAGGTCAGCTGCTTGCCGTCGAACGAGATGGCCGAACCGCTGCGCGACACCGCAGCCGGCACCTGGATGCCCGTCTCGGTGAACAGCCGAGCCTGCTGCACCACGTCGATGGCCGACTCGGGGCCGTTGGCGCGCGCGGCCACCGGGTTTTGCACGTTGAAGAAGATCAGATCGACGTTGGTGTTGCAGGGCGGCGGGTTGAGCGTGCAGGGCCCGCCCGGGCGCGTGCCGTGGAAGATCTGGTCGATGCCCATCACGGCGACGCAGCGCTTGGCAAACGCATCGGCCACACCGTTGCCCACGAAGGTGCGGTAGTCGCCGCCGGTTCCATGCGCGTACAGCATGATGGGATAGCCGGACGCCGGCATCGGGCAGGCCGTGGCGTTCGGCACCGACAGCGCGAAGCGCAGGTTGAAGTCGTTCTGCTTGACCGGGTTGCCGCTGGCATCGAAGGCCAGCTCGCCGCCATCGCCGTACTTGGAAAACGGGATGCTGCCCTTCTGGAAATTTGGCGATGGCCCGTACTGGCCCTGATACACGTCCATGTCCGCGTTCTGGTCCTTCGCCACCCACGTGCCGGGCAGCACGTCGGGGGCCGGCTCGTTCTTCATCACCCAGTCGCGGATCTTGATCGTCTGCGCGATCGGATCGTTCGTGGTGAACACCGTGAAGTGCACGATGTGCTTCGGATCGATACCCGCTTTGCCTATCTGGGCGACCGCGTCGGACAGCTTCTGGGCCGCGGTCGCGGTCGCACCGCTCGCCGGGTCGATACCGAGCAGCTCGCGCACCGACTTCGACGCGACCACCGGGCCACCGTCGGCGGCGCGCACCTTGTCCGTGACCACGAGCGCGTAGCGCGTGTGCGGCGCGAGCGGGTAGCCGAACGTGGGCATGAACGCGAGCGTGTCCGGCTCCCAATACGTGCCCTGCTCGGCCCGGAAGAACAGCGAGATGCGCTCGCGCTTGCCGTCGTCGGGCGACGCGGGGTCGATGTCGATGAGCTGCACGCTGCTCGCCGGGTCGAGCGCGTCGAGTGGCGTCGCGGGCAACGACTTCGGGTCGAGGTCCGCCGTGAAGCGCAGAAAGCCGCTGGCGGCAGGCGAGAAGCCGTGCAGCACGCCCTTCATCGAGTCGATGTACGCACCGATCAGCGGCATCTTGCGCGGGTTCGGGAAGCCCACGAAGTCGACCGCGCCACTCGCGTCGTAGCGTAGATCGCTGGGCCACGGCTGGTCGAAGAAGGTGTCGCCGGACAGGGCGTCCAGCGAGTCGGGGACCACGAAAATGCTCTGCGCCCGAGCCGGCCCGCCGCCCGACGGCTGGTCGCTGCTCGAACCACAGCCGGCGACCAGCAAGAGGGCCGCCAACAAGCTCCAGGACAAGCGCTTCATGGCCTATGTTCTACTCCGCCGGAGCATCCCCTCCTACCAGAACCCACCCCGACGGGTCGGTTCCGCGCTCCCTTTGCTCGCATGACAGACAGCTGGGTACTCGTGCTCGACGCGCCTTCCGCCGACCCGTGTCGGCGCGTCGGCGGCCTTCCACTCGCGCTGCGGCTGGTGCTCGACGCCCAGGCGGGCGGCGCCCTGGGCGTTGTCCTCGCACCCGGCGCGGAAGCCGCGCGACCGGCGCTGGCCGACGAGCGGCGGCGCATCCCCGTGCTCGACAGCGCCCCCGATGACGCGCGCCGGCTGCACGTGCCCGCAAACTGGGTCGTGCATCGCGCGCTGTTCCGGACGCTGGTCGACAGCCGGCAGCTCGGCAGCGAGCGCTTCCTGGCGCGCGATCCTTTCCCGATCTCGGTGCCGTGGAGCTTCGAGCCCATCGACGTGATCGACGACACGTCCGCGGCGGAGGCCGAGCGCGCGCTGTTCAACGCGCTGAGGAAGCCGCAGGACGGCTGGACCTCGCGCTGGCTCAATCGCTACATCTCGCTCGCCATCTCGCGCTGGCTGGTCAAGACCCCGCTGAAGCCGAACCAGGTCTCCCTCGGCATCCTCGCCATCGGCCTGTGCGGCGCCTGGCTCGCCACGCGCGGCGACTACCTGGGACTGGCCGTCGGCGCTTTCCTGTTCCAGGCGCAGAGCGTGCTCGACGGCTGCGACGGCGAGATGAGCCGCATCACCTACCGCGGCTCGCACCTCGGCGAATGGCTCGACACCATCGGCGACGACCTGACCAACTACGCCTTCTTCACCGGAGCCGCGCTCGGCCTGTACCACGCCACCGGCCACTCGCTGTACCTCGTCGCCGGCAGCGTGATCGTCTTCTGCGGCTTCCTCACCAGCGGCATCGAGTACCGCTACCTGATCCGCATCGGCTCGGGCGACTTGCTCAAGTATCCGCTCAGCCAGGGTGCGGGCGAAGCCGGCGGCCTGCTGTCGAAGATCCAGCCGCTGTTCAAGCGCGACACGTTCGTGTTCCTCACCTTCGTCGCCGCGCTGCTCGGCCTGGTGGGCCCGATGCTGATCGCCTTCGCGCTCGGCGCCATCGGCATCTTCGTCAACGTGATCGCCACCGAGCTCCGAATGGCGAGGGAGCGTTGAGACGCCGTGCCGCCAGATCGCTGGCGGCCATGTCGAGGCGCGCCGCTTCCGCCACGCTCGCGCTCTCCGTACTGCTTTGCGCCGCGCGCGCTCGCGCCCTGCCCCCCAACGGCCAGCCCATCGACACCAGCCGCTACAGCGTGGACATGACCCAGGGTCCGGTGCTCGCCAGCTCGCGCGTGATCGGTCTGGCCGGCGCGTACGTCGCGATCGCCGAGGGCACCGAGGGCAATACCGAAAACCCCGCCGCGCCCGCGGTGCGCACGCCCTGGTCCGTCGACAACCTCGACTACGATCTGGGCGCCGGCCTCACCTTCCCCAGCACGGTCGAGAACACCGACTTCTTCAACACCGGCAAGCCCAAGTCGCAGATCGGCAACACCGACACCACCGGCTTCGTGTTCCTCGACCTGGCGGGCAACCTGCAGTTCGGTCCCTGGGGCGTCGGTCTCACGCTCAACATGCAGCAGTACGGGGTCAGCGCCAGCGCCCAGGAGAACAGGCTGCACGCGCGCTTCCTCGGCGGGCACGCGCTGGTCGCCCGATCGCTGGCGGACGGACAGCTGGTGCTCGGCGGCGGCATCCGCCTGTCGGACATGACGCTGGTAAACGACAATCCCGTCGGCAGCCAGTCGCGCGACCTGTTCGAGACCACCGGCGCCGCCTTCGAGGCGGGCGCGCTGATCCGCCCCAACTGGCGCCACTTCCGCATCGGCGCCGCGCTGCGCTCGGCCGTCACCACGCAGGCCACTCCCACCAACCATGTCAACGAGGTGGGCGGCGATCACATCGCCGGCACGCCGGGCAGCCCGGAAGCCATCTACCTGCCGGACAACGTCGCGCTGCCCTGGAACGTCAACGTCGGCGCCGCCGTGCAGCTCGGCCCGCGCCCCTTCAACCCGCGCTGGCTCGACCCGGACGAGGTCGTCTCCGGGACGAAGCGCTACCTCGACTGGCGCGCGCGCGAGCGCGTGCGGCGCCGCGCCTTCCTGCTGCACAAAGCGCGCAAAGAAGGCCGCAATGTCGAGGCCGCCGCCCGCGCCATCGACGCCGAGCAGGCCACCCAGGCCGCGCTCGACGAAGCCCAGCTCGAGCGCGTCGAGGCGCGCGTGCGCCGCGAGCTCAAGGCCCGCGAGCACGCCATGGCGCGCTTCTACATCCTCTTCACCGCGCAGCTGCTCGTCACGGGGCGCGTCCCGGACGCCGTCGGCGTCGAGTCGTTCCTCGCCCGCACCGTCAACCGCTCGGGTCAGCACATCACCTATTCGCCACGTGTCGCCGCGGAGACCGAGCTCATCCCCAACTGGGTCAAGATCCGCGGCGGCGCCTACTACGAGCCCACGCGCTTCGAGAGCTCGACCGGCCGCTGGCACGGAACGGGGGGGCTGGGGCTCCGGCTGTTTCCGTGGACGGTGTTCGGGCTGTTCGACAAGGGCACGGTCTGGCGCGCGAGCGGAGCTATCGATATCACGCAGCGCTATTTCGGCTGGAGCGCGGGCATCGGGGTCTGGCACTAGCGCGGCGGGCTCCGTCCCGTTCCGTTTAGCAGGTCCTGGCAGCCGCTATCGCGTGAAGGGACCTCCGCAACGCTGCGGCGGCTGCCCCGTACGTCCCGGCCTCGTCGCTTTGCGTTTGTAACGGCACGGCGCGCTTGTGACGGCGCGCTTCGCGTCGGGCGGACCTTCGTGTGCTCCCGGGCCCAAGTCCTCGGCTCCGCACAATGCGCAACGCCTGGACGCGTGCGGGCCGCGGTGGCTCCGCCTGCGGGGGGCCCGGTCCGCCACGAAGGCCGCGCCCGCCGCTTCGCTCGTTACGGCGCGGGTGCTGGGCGCGGCCGCTTTGCGGCCGCAGCCGCGCGGGGTGGCGCGGGGACGGCGGGCGCGGGCGCGTCTTTCATTTCCCTGGGGTGCGGCGCGGGTCAGCGCTTGGTCGGCTTGGTTCGTTGCCTGTGGGGGCGAGCTGGGCGGCGCGGAAACGGGGTGTGGCGTGTGGATTTCGTTTGACACGATCTGGGGCGATCGCGTTGTCGATTCTGGGGGTTGGGCGTTCGTGTGCGCTTGTTGGCGTGCAGGTGATGCGCTGGCTGCGTTGCGTCGACGCGACACGATTCGAGCCGATCGGGTGCTCGAAGACGCGGCAGTGGAGCGGCAGCGAGGGCCCGGAAGCGGGGTGTAGGGTGCAGGCATGAACGCTCTGCTCTCGAGTCGTGACGACATGTGGTCTTGCGTCGATCAGCTGTCCGACGACGCGCTGATAGCTGGCACGCGCAGGCTGGTCGGGCAGACCAACCAGACGCTGGCCGCACTGCTGGCGCATCTCGCGGAGGTGGAGGCACGCGGCATCCACCGCGTGCGGGCCTGCGCGAGTCTGTACACGTACTGCGTGTACGAGCTGCGGATCCCGGAGGACGCGGCGTTCCGGCGCGCCAAGGCGGCGCGGCTGTGCGGGCGCTTTCCGGCGCTCTACGACGCGGTGGCGGCGGGCGAGCTGCACCTGACGGGGCTGCTCCTGCTCGGCGCGCATCTCACAGAGGAAAACCACGTCGAGGTCCTCGCCCGCGCGCGCCATCGCACCAAGCGCGAGATCGCCAAGCTGGTGCGCCAACTCCATCCGCTGCCCGACGTGCCGGCGCGCATCGAGCCGCTCGGTCCGGAGCCGGGGATTGCGAGCCCGCGCAACCCGACCTGGAGCGAGCTCGAGGCGTCGTTCAGCCCGGTGCGCGAGCTTCCACCGGGCGCGCGGCCTGCGCACTGGGTGGACGGCGCCGGGCATCGCGATGGAGCCGAGCTCGGCGGCGTGGACCGCGCCGGGGCGGGACAGAGCGGCTCGGCTGACGCGGAGGCGGCGGAAGACGGTGCGGACCGCGCCGGCGCGGATCCGGACGCAGCGCCGCAGCGCTACAAAGTCCAGTTCACCGCCTCGCAGGAGTACGTCGAGCTGCTGGAACGCGCGCGGGATCTGCTCTCGCGCGCCGTGCCGGATCGGTCCATCGCCGAGGTGCACCTGCGCGCGCTGCGCGAGCTGGTGGCGAAGCTCGGAGCGCGCTGCACGTTTGTCGACGCGACGGGCCGGCGCTGTCGCGAGGCGACGCGGCTCGAGCTGCACCACCAACAGCCCTTCGCGCGCGGCGGCCCCGCAACGGCAGCGAACCTGAGCCTGCGCTGCCGCGCGCACAACGCGCTGGCGGCCGAGCGCGACTTCGGGCACGGCTTCATGGAAAACAGGAAAGGCGCGCCGCCGGACGTTCGATTGCACGCCGAGCCCGTGGCGCACGTGGCCTGCACCGCAAATAGGGCACGGGGGCAGCAGCTGTTTTCGACCCCGACGCGGCGCGTTCTTCGCGGTGGTGCTGGTCGCACCGGGCGTCCGGGCGGAGTGGCGGAGCGCGTGGGGCTTGGCCTGGCGCGGCTTTGTGGGCCAGAGTCGGCCGCGATGCGCCGCACTGTCCTTCTTGCCGCCGCCCTGACGCTGGCCGCGTGTTCGAAGCACGACAAGGCCGCGGCCCCGGCGCACAGCGCGCCGTGGCGCGCGAAGCCGGCGCCGAGCGCCGTGGCGCGCGCGAGCCTGATGGTGCGCTACGCGATCGAGCCGCGCGGGCGCGCCAGCTTCACGCTCAAGGCCAAGAAGGGCGCGCCCAGCGGCGCGCTGCGCGTGGCGCGCGGAACGCTCGAGGTCGATTTGCTCGACCTGTCGAAGACGCGCGGCACGGTCGGCATGGACCTGGCGTCGGTGCAGATGGACGCCGCCGATCCGGGCGTGGCCCCGGGCCCGGGCACAGCCGCGGCCGACCTGGAGGATCCCTCGCGGCAGGCCAAGGACTGGCTGGCGGTGGGCGACAACGTGCCCGAGGCGGAGCGCGCGCGGCAGCGCTGGGCCAGCTTCCGCATCGAGTCGATCGATCACACCAGCGCCAGCGCGGCGTATCTGGGCCGGCGCGTGAAGGCGAGCGAGCTTTCGCCGGACGCGGGCGTGACGGAACCGGAAGCCGGCGATGCGGGCGACGCCGGCGCACCCCGGCACGAGATCCGCGCGGTGGATCTGGTGGCAACGGGCAAGCTGCTGGTGCACGGGGTGGAGGCGGAACACACCGTGCAGCTCAGGGCACTGTTCGATTTTCCGGGCAAGCCCGGACCCAAGCTCCGCCCCAGCCGGATCGCGCTCCGCACGCGCCATCCGCTGGCCCTCTCGCTCGCCGCCCACGACATCAAGCCCCGCGATTCAGAAGGGGTTTTTGTCGCCGAAGGGATGAAGCTGCTGGGCGTATCGGTGGGGCGCACGGCCCGCATCTCGCTCGATCTGACCGCCGTTCCGGCTCCAGCGCATCCCTAGCCGGGCTGAAACCGTTGGCGGGGGCCGCCGTATGCGTTGACAATGGTCAAAGGGCTCGTGTGGCGGCTGCCACCGGGCCCGTTCGAGCGAGGAGAACCGTCTGATGAACAGCAAGCTATCCTTCAACGCGATCGCGGCAACGCTGGCCACGCTGGGAGCCACCGGCCTGGTTGCGTGCGGCGGGAGCGCGCAGCCCCCGGCCCAGAGCCCCGTGCAGGCGCACGAGGTGCCCGCAGCGGCGGCGGCTCCGGCGGAGGCAGCCTGCGGAGCTGCCCCCACGCAGACGACGAAGAGCGCCGCGACAGCAGCCGACGACAGCGCCGCCGGCGACACCGCCGGCGCCAAGGACGATACCGCGAAGACCGCCGACGCGAAGACCGCGGACGCCAAGACCGATGACGCCAAGACCGCGGACGCGAAGAGCGATGACGGCAAGACTGCGGACGCCAAGGACGAGAAGGCCGCGATGAAGAAGAAGCCGGCCCCCAAGGCGCACAAGGCGACCCATCGCCCCAGGAAGAAGCGGGCGGGCGGCGCGAAGTCGTCGTGTGGCGCCGGCACCTGCTCCTGAGGCGCACATGCTGGAAGGAGTCGGGCTGGGGCTGCGCTGGGACTTCCTCGAGGAAGTGCTCGAGCGTCCCCGGCTCGACGTTGCTTTCTTCGAGGTCTCGCCCGAGAACTACATGCGCCGCGGCGGCTTCTATCCCGCGGCGCTGGAGCAGGTAGCCGGGCGCTATCCCGTCGTCACGCACGGGCTGACGATGTCGCTAGGCGCCGCGGAGGCGCCGGCGGACGACTACATGAGCGCGCTGCGCACCGAGATCGAGCGCGTGGGCTCGCCGTGGCATTCCGATCATCTGTGCTTCAGCACGGCCGGCGGCCGCGTGCTGCACGACCTGCTGCCGCTCAAGCTGTGCCGGCAGAGCGCGGAGCGCGTCGCCGACCGCGTGCGCGCCGCCGAAGATCGACTGGGCGTGCCGATGGCCGTCGAGAACATCTCCTGGTACGCGCACCCCGGGCGGCAGGAGCTGCCGGAAGAGGAGCTGATCTGTCGCGTGCTGGAGCAAAGCGGCGCGGGGCTGTTGCTGGACGTGAACAATGTCTACGTCAACGCGCTGAACCACGGCTTCGACCCGTACGCGTTCATCGCCGCGCTGCCGCTCGAGCGCGTCATGCAGATCCACGTGGCGGGGCACACGCGGCTGGACAGCGGCCTGGCGCTCGACACACACGGCGCGCCGGTGTGCGACCCGGTGTACGAGCTGCTCGAGTGGACGATTGCGCGGACCGGCCCGAAGCCGGTGCTGCTCGAGCGCGACAACTGGGTGCCGGAGCTGGACGAGCTACTCGACGAGGTGCGCGCCATCGACGCGGTCTACCAACGCGGCCTTTCCCGCCACGAAAATGGTGGTGCAGAGCACCGGCACGTCGAGAGGCGACTCGCCGGAGAAGTATGACAATGACCGGCGAGCGACAGCGAGCCCGCGATGAGCGCAGCGAATCGCGTCGGGGTGCTCGAGAGGCGGTGAGCCCCCTCGAGGAGGATTCCGGCGGGGGCGGGCGGGCGGGTGCGACACAGGAAGCGCTTGAGCGTGCCATGGCGTCGCTCGCCTTCGGACCGGCGATCGATGCGCAAGATCCTGGCGCGGTGCGCGCGTGGCTGGAAGAGAGCGGCGTTGGCGCCGACGACATCGACGCCATTCTGGACAGCAACGTGGAGCGGCTCTTGTTCTACCGCGAGCTGGTGCGCGGACGGCTGCACGAGGCGCTACAGCTGTCGATCCCGCGTACGATGGCGCGGCTCGGCGACGTGTTCGAGGAGTACTTCGCGCGCTTCCTCGCCGAGCGCGCCCCGCAGACCCACTACCTGCGCGACGTGACCGACGAGCTCCTCGACTTCTGCGAGCCGCTCTGGCAGGGCGATGCGCGCGTCCCGCCGTACATGATCGAGCTGGCCCGGCACGAGGCCCTGCAGATCGAGATCGGCGCGATGGCCACCGAGCCGGTAGCGAGCAGTGCCGAAGGTCTGGAGCTCGACCGCAGCGTGCGCTTCATCGAAGCCGCTCGGCTGGTGCGCTACCAGCACACCGTGCACGCTCTGCCCGAGGACGAGGACGACCGGAGCGAGCCGCGCCGCACCCCCACGGCGCTGTTCGTGTACAGAAACCCGGAGCACGAGGTGCGCTATCTCGAGCTGAGCCCGCTGGCGGCGGCCCTGCTCGACGGGCTGTTCGTGCAGGGGAAAAGCCTGCAGCAGGCGCTGCTCTCGGCCTGCGAGGCCGAAAGCCGGTCGATCGACCAGTCCGTGCTCGATGGCACCGCCCAGCTGCTGGCGGATCTCGCCGGAAGAGGCGCTCTGGTCGGGGCGGGCGAGCAGGTGGGAGGCTGAAATCCCCGGACAGACGGTAACCAGAGCGGCGCGAGCGCTCTACATAGGGATATAGTGCCTTCCTTCATGCTCCGGGGTGTTCCACATGCCTGAACGGGATCCGCTCGGCATCGTCGGCCAGACGATCGCGGACAAGTACCTCGTCGAGGGAGCGGTCGGCGAAGGCGGCTTCGCCGTCGTCTACCGGGCCCAGCACACCATCTGGAAGCAGCCGGTCGCCATCAAGTTCTTCAACGGCCTGTCCACGGCGCCGGTCGACCAGCGCGAGCAGCTGCAGCAGGACTTCATCAACGAGGGCGCGCTGCTCAGCGAGCTCAGCAGCCACACGGCGAACATCGTGCAGGCCCGCGACGTCGGCAGCTACACGACGCCGAACGGCCAGTGGATGCCGTACATGGTGCTGGAGTGGCTGGAAGGCGAGTCGCTCGAGGAGGCGATCGAGCGCGAACGACAAGCGGGCGTTGCGCCCTGGAGCCTTTCCGAGGTGTGCCAGCTGCTGGCGCCCGCAGCCGCAGCGCTGGATCTCGCGCACAAGCGCGGCGTCGCCCATCGCGACATCAAGCCGGCCAACCTGTTCATCGTCGGCGGCGAGCCGCGCGGCGACAGCGCCAAGGTCAAGGTGCTCGACTTCGGCGTCGCCAAGATGATGGCGGACAACACGCAGGTGCAGGCTGCGCTGGCGAAGACGGGCACGAACATCACCTCGTTCACGCCGCAGTACGGCGCGCCCGAACAGTTCAGCCGCAGCTACGGCGCAACGGGGCCGTGGACGGACGTATTCGCGCTGGCGCTGGTCGCGGTGGAGCTGCTCGTCGGAAAGCCGGCGCTCGACGGTGGCGATCTGGTGCAGCTCGCCTTCTCTTCGAGCAATCCCGAACGGCGCCCCACCCCGCGCGCGCTCGGCGCGGACGTCCCCGAAGCGGTGGAGGGCGTGTTCGTCAAGGCGCTCGCCCCCGCGCCGACCGATCGCTACGACTGTGCGGGCGCGTTCTGGTCGGCGCTCGAGAACGCTGCGGGCGGCGCGGGGATGGACGTGCCGCGCATGTCGTCGGCGCGCGTGTCCGCACAGGCCCAGGACGCCACGCAGCTGCCCCGGGCGGTCATCGGCAACGCTGCCACGCCGGTCACCGCGCCGACCATGCCGCTGTCGGAGAGCGGGCTGCCGGGCGCGGGCATCCGCACCACCGGCTCGCCACAGACGCTGTCGCCCGCGACGGCGGCGCCAAAGCGTGGACGCGGCGGATTGATCGCAGCGGCAGCGGTCGTCGTGGTCGGCGCGGCGGCAGGCGCTTTCTTGCTGGTCAAGAAAAAGCCCGCGCCGCCGCCCGCGGCTCCGAGCGCCAGCGCTGCCGTCGCAGCGCCGTCCGCCTCGGCCGCAGCAAAGCCGGCAACGTGTCCCAAGGACATGGCCAAGATCCCCGCTGGCCAGTTCTTCATGGGTTCCGACCAACGCGAGGCGTTCCCCAACGAGAAGCCGTCGCATCACGTCAAGCTGGATGCCTTCTGCATGGACCTCTACGAGGTCACGATGGACAAGTACAAGGCCTGCTCGGACGTCGGCAAATGCCGCCGCGCTCCGAAAGAGGTCGACTGGCCCGGCATCAAGGACAAGGACCGCAAGGTCTACAGCCCGCTGTGCAACGCCAACCACCCCGACCACGGCAACCATCCGGTCAACTGCGTGACGTGGAAGATGGCCGACACCTACTGCAAAGCGCAGGGCAAAGAGCTGCCGACCGAGGCGCAGTGGGAGTACGCGACGCGCGGTCCGGACGGGCGCGTCTACCCGTGGGGCGACGACCCGCCCACGGCCAAGCACCTCAATGCCTGCGGCAGCGAGTGCATGGCCTGGGGACAGAAGCACGGGGTCGTGCTGCACGAGCTGTACAAGGACAACGACGGCTACGCCGGCACGGCGCCCGTGGGCAGCTTCCCGCTCGGTCGCTCGCGTTTCGGGCCGTACGACGTGGTCGGCAACGTCTGGGAGTGGACCGCGGACTGGTACGGCCCCTACAAGCCGGGGGCCGAGGTCGATCCCACCGGTCCGGCGACTGGAAAGAAGAAGGTCATCCGCGGCGGCGCCTTCAACGGCAGCGAGGCGAGCTGGCTGCGCCCCTCGTTCCGCTACGCGCAGGACCCGGAGGCGAGAAGCCACGGCATCGGCTTCCGCTGCGCGAAACAGCTGTAGCGAAGGCTCCGGAGGCCGGCACATCGGGCCGGAATAGTGCCGGCGTTTGTCTGGCGATCGCCGCCTGATCTACGATCGCAGCATGGGATGCGAGGGCCCACTCGACCACGCCGAGCTCGCCGCGATCGACGAGCTGCTGGACAGCGGCGATCTCGACGAGGCACAGCGCCAGCTGGCCAGCGTCGGGCAGTCGGCTGCGCTCGACGCTGGCACCAGCTACCTGGCGACGCGGCTGCTGTACCTGCGCGGGCGGCTGGACGCCGCCGGGGTGGCCGAGCGCCTGCACGACCTGCTGGCCACGGTCGGCCACTTCCCCGAAGCCGAGCGCCTGCTGGCCGAGGCGGGGGGAACGCCGCCGGCCAGCGCGTCGCCAGACCCGGCGCCCGGCGCCGACTCCGCGCCGGAGCCGGGCCGGCCCGAGCCCGAGCTGCCGCCACTGTCCCCACCACCCCCGGCAGATTCCGCACCGGAGCCGAGCGCGCCCGGCATCGAGCTCGGCATGTCGAGCTCGATGCCGGCTGTCGATTCCCCACAGAATCCGGACGAGCTGCCGCTGGAGGTCGGGATGTCGCCCCTACCGGCCGCAGCCGATCCCGGGGCGAGCCCACCGCCGCTGGAGGTCGGGATGTCGCCCCTACCGGCCGCAGCGGATCCCGTGGCGAGCGCGCCTGCGCTCGAGCTCGGAATGGCGTCCGCATCGGCGAGCGAGCTCTCGGCGAGTCAACCGGAGGAACCGGCGGGTCGGCTGGAGGACCCCGACGACCATCGCCGCCGCTTCGTGCGGACCTCGGCGATCCCGCGGGCGCCCGCGCTGCCGCATATCTCCGAGCCGCCGGATCGCACGCCGAGCTACGCGCCCGATGGCGTCCCCGCCCCCGACGCTGCGCCGGAGCCCGTTCCCGACCTCGCAGCCTCCGGTCTGGACGACAGCGGCGAGCTGTCGCCCCCTGCTCCGCAGCACATCTCCGATCTCGCGGTCTCCGGCGCGGGCGCTCTACCGGAGCACAGCGCCGATCCGCTGCCCGCCGAGGGCCGCGACGAAGCGGAGCCGGCCGGCCGCTATGCCGGCCAGCCCCGCGCCGAAGAGCGGGTCGCCATGCCGCGCGGTGGAGTGCGCCCGCTGCCGCGCAGCGAACCGCCGACTTCCGATCCGCCCGTCCTGCGCCGGAACGTGCAATCGGGCGCACCGCCCCCACCCACACTGGGTGCCCTGCCCTCGCTCTTCGAGCTCGCCACGTTGCTGGACGACGGCGAGTACCGCCGCGTGATCAACGCCATCGACTCGGCCCCCGACGCGGGTCCGGCCTACGTGCTGATGCGGGCGCGTGCGCTCGCCGGCGAGGGCCACCGCGACGACGCCCTCGGCACGCTGGAGCGGCTCACGCGCGCGCCGCTGCTCGACCCCGAGCTGCGCGCTGGAGCGGCGCGAGAGCTGATCGAGTTGGGTGAGCTGTCCCTCGCCGTCGCGTTGGCGCGCCACGCGTACGAAGACGACCCGGAGCCGCCGCTGGTCCGCATCACGCTGGCCTGGGCGCTCTTGCGCGGAGCCTGCCGCCGCAGCGATGCCCGGGCGTTGGAGGAGGCTTCCGAGCTGCTCGAGGGGCTCAGAACCCGCGGTGGTCCTCGTCCTGCCCTGGTCAGCGCACTGCGCGCACTGGCCCAGGCGCTTGGAGGCGATCCCGAGCGCGCCATCGCCGCCGCCCAGCGCGCACTGGCGCAGGACGCCGCTTCGACCGACGCGCTGAGCGCGATCGCGCTGGCTTCCGCGCGGCTCGAGCGCCCGCACGATGCCCAGCAGGCGTGGCTCCGGTTGCTCGGAATATCCTACGAGGAAGCCGATGCGATCAGCGACGAGCTGGAAGCGCTCGGTATCGAGCTGGCGCAACTGGATCCATCGCTCCGCCCCGGCTCCAGTGGCGAGGAGGTCTTCGAGACGCTGGAACGCATGCCGGGCGAAGAGCGCCGACCCGAAGCCATCGCCGCTTTCGAGCAGCTCGCCCGCGCGCGCCTGACCGAGCTGGCCGAGAGCGGCAGTGGGCACGACTTCTCGATCATCGCACCGGTCGCCGCCGGCTTCCTCGCCAGCACGGCGATCTCGCGTGATTTCGCGCTGTACGATCTTTCACTGTGGAGCATCGAGCGGCTCGATGCGTTTCTGCACACGCTCTATGCTAGCGAGCGCCACCCGAGCGACTCCGACGACTTTCCCGTGATCCTGTTGGTCGGCTCGTACCTGGGAGAAGCGCTCCGCGACGCGCTGGGCGCGCGCTGGGAAGGAACGGTAGCGCGCATCGACGAGGCGCGCGTGGTCGGCAACGACGACGAGAGCTGGGCGCCGTTCGAGATGGTGCGGGCGCGCATCGAGCGCGGAGAGCCGCTCGACGCCGGACTCGACCGCCATGCTGAAGGCTGGGACCACCGGGTCGCCGCGCCGGAGTCTCCTCCGTGCCCGTGGGATCCGCTCGACTGGCCCGAGGTCGGCGCGCTGCACGAGATCGGCAGCGCCCTGCCCAGCTCGCCCATCGGCAGCTGGTGCGCCGCCCACGGCGGGCCGCTCGATCTGACGCTGCCCAGCCTGGCGGTGCTCGATCGCTACGTGGATCTCGTCGCGCCGCTGCGCGCCCCGCCGACTCCAGACGCCGCCTGGTCGAAGCGCCCGGCGGTGCTGCTCGGCGCGTATGTCGGCGAGGTACTGCGCAACCAGCTCCGTGGCACCTGGCAGAAGACAGACGGAGACGGCGCGTTCGGCTACTCGCTCGTGCTCGGCTCGAACGAGCTGAAGCCCATCGTCGCGGCGCTGGCGCGCCTGGAAGGCGGCAGCCAGACGTCCCTGTCGGAATACGCGCGGAAGATCGCCAGGCGCTAGGCTTCGCCTACGGGTGGATGCTGACGAGCGTGCCGTTGTGCAGGCTCATCGCGCCGTGCCAGCCGCGCGGGACCGGCGGATCGGTCCAGTCGAACAGCCAGCGCGCGTCGATGGGCGCGAGGTTCACGCAGCCGTGACTCACCGGAATGCCGAACGCATTGTGCCAGTAGGCGGCGTGCAGCGCATAGCCGTCCTTGAAGTACTGCACGTACGGCACGTCGCGCAGGTCGAACTCGTCGTCGGCCTCGTCGCCGCTCATGGTGATGCTGATGTGCTTGGTGTGGATCAGGAACACCCCGCGGATAGTCGAGTGCGTCTTTTCCGGATCGCCGAGGCCATCCGCTCCGGTGGACACGAGCGTCACGTACACGGGCGTGGTCCCCTCGTAGGCGACGAGCGCTTGCTTCAGGATCGACACGTCGATCCAGGTCCGCCCCGGTGTGGCCCAGCCCGGGCGGTGCTTCATCGGGTCGACCCGCACCAGATGATCGTCGATCAGCCACTGTCCGCCGGTCGTCTCGAGGTAGCGCCGGCGCCCGATGCGCGCGCTCTTGCCGGTGATGGGCAGCGCTTCGCGGTAGTCGATGTGCCGCGCCAGCGAAAGGCCGTGCTCGGGATCGCCGTCGTAGAGCCAGGCGCCGTGCGAGCGCACGAACACGACGGGCAGCGTCGTCGAGCGGTCGAGCGCAAGCCCGTGGAAACGGCTCGCCTCGACCGGATGGACCTTGTCGAGCGGCAGCACGTCGAGATCCGTCGTCAGCCCCCACTTGCGACCGCCTGCCTCGAAGAACTGGAGGAAGGCAAAGCCGCTCTTCTGCAAGGCATCACCCGTCGAGACCAGATCCGGGTCGCGGGAAAGGCCGCTGAAGGTGGGAGCCTGTCGGCCGCCTGCGAGGAACGCGGGCACCGGCCCGAAGGGCGCGTCCTTCCAGGCCCGCGCACCGAGATCGCGATGGCGCGCGAGGTCCGGCTCGGTGTCGAGCTGCTGCTGGTGGCTGGGGAGACGCGTGTACAGCGGTGGCGGCGGAAGCGTCGATTTTCCGTACAGGTACGGCAGCGCGGCGTTCCGGTCGGGCCGCGTGCGTTCGGCCTGCACCACCGGGTCGTCGAGATCGAGCGTCGCCATCTTGCCGACGCACACGTAGCCCTCGGGGGCGACCCGGTACCAGCCGTGCTTGCACTCCGAGTGGCCGACGGGCTCGGCGCCGCGGGCCACGATAGCGCCGGCGCGCAGATAGCCGAGGCGCCGCGACTTCCAGTCGGGTCTCGCGTAGACGAAGGTCTCCCTGGCGGTCGCGGCCAGCACGCGGTCCGGATCCAGCTCGCCGGGCGCCACGGCGTGCAGCATGCCGCGTCGCGGGTCGTCATCGAGCAGCTTCGCCGCGCCTTCTGCGCCAGCGGGCGCGCTGGGTGCCGCGGCCGGAGCCGCTGCCGACGACCGGTCGACCGTGGCGTGCAGATCGGCGAGCTGGTCGGGAGTCGGCGCAGGCCAGCTGCCGCGCTGCGAGGCAGCGAGCTGCTGGACGGTCGGCTGCAGCACGAACACCGGATGCGCGCTCCGGGCGGGAGCGGGGGCCGGGGGCGCCGCGGGCGTTTCAGCGGCCAGCCGCGGCGCCGGGCTCGGCGAGCCCGCCGCGGTCCGCTCTGCCATCGGGCAGCTCACCAGCAGCGCCGAGGCCAGCAGAGCGCCCAGTGTCGCGATCCGGGCAGTCATGGCTTCGCCCCGTGGTAGCCGGAGCCCGCGGCGTTGGCCCAGTTCCGGGCGATCCTCGTCATGTGCAGCCCCACGCGGCCTGATTCCAGCGCCGAGCCGTGTTAGACGCTCCGGCATGGATGCCATGACCCTGGACGCGCTTTCGGCCCTGGACGCCCACCTGAGCGAGGACGAGAAGATGATCCGCGACACGGTGCGGCGCTTCGTGCGCGAGCGCTTCCTGCCGCGCGCCGCCGAGCTGTTCGAAAAGGAACAGTTCCCGGTCGATCTGATCCCGGAGCTCGCCGAGATGGGCCTGCTCGGGGCGAGCATCCAGGGCTACGGCTGCGCCGGCATGAGCGCGGTGCAGTACGGCCTCTTGCTGCAGGAGCTCGAGTACGGCGACGGCGGCCTCAGGAGCTTCGTCAGCGTGCAGGGTTCGCTCGCCATGCACTCCATCTACGCCTACGGCACCGAAGAGCAGAAGCAGAAGTACCTGCCCGAGATGGCGCAGGCCAAGCTCATCGGCTGCTTCGGCCTGACCGAGCCGGACAGCGGCTCCGATCCCGGCTCGATGATGACGCGCGCCCGCAAGGACGGCGACGAGTACGTCATCAGCGGCACGAAGATGTGGATCACCAACTCGCCGCTGGCGCACCTGGCCATCGTGTGGGCCAAGGTCGACGAGGGCGGACCCGAGTCGATCCGCGGCTTCATCGTGGAGCGGGGCACCAAAGGCTTCGAGACGCCGCGCATCCACGGCAAGATGAGCCTGCGCGCCAGCGAGACGGGCGAGATCGTGCTGGACGAGTGCCGGGTGCCCGCCAGGAACATGCTGCCGAACAAGCAGGGCCTGGGCGCGCCGCTCGGCTGCCTGTCGCAGGCGCGCTTCGGCATCGCCTGGGGCGCGCTGGGCGCAGCCAAGAGCTGCCTGGAGACAGCCATCAGCTACGCGCAGAACCGCGTGCAGTTCGACGGACCGATCGCCAGGAAGCAGCTCATCCAGGAGCAGCTGGTGGAGATGGCCAGCGAGATCATCAAGGGCGACATCCTGGCGCTGCACTACGGCCGCATGAAGGACGAAAACGGCAAGCTCCGGCCCGAGCAGGTCTCGCTCTGCAAGCGCAACAACGTGCGTGTCGCACTGCAGTGCGCCCGCACCGCCCGCGGCATCCTCGGCGGCAACGGCATCCTGCTCGAGTACCCCGTCATCCGCCACATGCTGAACCTCGAGAGCGTCTACACCTACGAAGGCACACACGAGGTGCACACGCTGGTGCTGGGCAAGGCGCTGACCGGGTACAACGCGTTCTAGACGGGCCCGCCAGAGGCCTTTGCCCCGGGGCGCTGCGCGCGGGGCCGCACGGGCGTAGAATGTCCAGGCGCCGGATTGCGGTGCGGAAGGGAGCGGGAGCCGGGTGCGGAGTCGGGCGGTGGGCAGAGCGGGACGCGTGGCGACGGCCGCGGCGCTCGCCCTCGCCGTCGGGGTCGGCTACAGCGCTTGCGGCGGGCGCTCGAGCGGCGCGCTTCCGGACGCTAGTGCTGGCGCAGGCGGAAGCGACGCCAGGTCGGACGCGCCATCATTGCCGGACGCCGGCAGCGACGCCGACGCCGCGCCCCCGCCCTGGGGCACGCTGCCGCCCTGGGATCCAACGTGGCACGAGACCGCGCCGCACCAGTGGAAGGAGGTACCGCACGACAACATGCCGGACTGCGGCAAGGGGTGTACGCCGATCAGCGCGTACCCGCCGTTCGATTTCATGCCCTTCTCGATCGACGGGGACCGTGTCGCCTACCAGACGCCGATTCTGAACGGGACGGACGTTTACACGCTGCTCGTCGATCTCGACACGCTGAAGGAATACATGATCGACGACGGCAAGAGCGAGCCGCACCTGCCGAACGAGTTCTGCCATGCGGAAGAGCCTGCGCTCAGCGGCAACTATGTTCTCTACGACATCACGTGCAAGTCGCACTCCCGTCTCGTCCTCCGCTCGCTGAAGACCGGGGAGTCGAAGACCCTGATGCTGTTCGGGTCGATCGATGCCGGCACTCCGGCACGTACCGGCCTCACTCCGACCCACGCCTACTGGTACTACGGCAACGCCCAGGGCCCGAACTCCGTCTCCAGCTTCGACCTGGAGACGGGCGAGGTGAAGACCACGACCAACGGCGTCAGCATCTGCCGCACCATCTGGTTCCGGCCGGGGCCCAAGGGCGACGAGGTGCTCTGCACCAACGAGGACATCGAGCGCGTGCTGATGATCGACATCGCGCACCAGACCACCACGCCGCCGACTACCGCGACCCCGGCCCGAACGGCGAGCACGGCAGCTACGACTTCGAGTACGCCGGCGAGATCTACTGGAAGAACCTGGTCACCGGCGAACAGAAGCGCATCACGTTCGACAACCCCACAGACCCGGTCAAGAAGCAGTTCCCATCCATCCGGAACGGCGTCATCGTCTGGCAGGACTGGCGGACGGAGTCGAACAAGAACCCACAGGGCGGGCCGGGCTACGTGACGGAGGCGGCCCCGTTTCGGTACCAGACCGGACCGGCGGGCACCGCCACCAACTGTCCGATCCTCGGCGGCCTGAACCCCTAGATGACCAACAAGGGCATCGTCGCCCTCGGCGGCGGCACACTGCCCGACGGTGGCACGCGCGGAGAGCTCGTGCTGCTCGATTGTCACTAGGCGACGCTTTGTGCCCGACGGCTCGGCGCGATTCGCGCGCGCCGGGTGTTGCGTTCGGGATACGGCTGTAGGCGGGCGGCAACAGGCACGAGCGCGCTGGTGGGAGGCGATGCCGGACTTGTTGCCACCGAGAAAGCGGCACGTCGCTTGCTCTCGCTCTTCAGAGCTGCACCCAGAATCGGCCGGGCGTAGAATGTCCAGGCGCCGGATAGGGGTGCGGAAGGGAGCGGCAGCGGGTGCGGAGTCGGTGGGCGGTGAGCGCAGGGCGTCGCGTCGCCACGGCCGCGGTGCTCGCCGTCGCCGTCGCGGTGGGCTACAGCGCTTGCGGCGGGCGCTCGAGCGGCGCGCTGTCGCGGACGCTAGTGCTGGCGCAGGCGGAAGCGACGCCAGGTCGGACGCGCCATCATTGCCGGACGCAGGCAGCGACGCCGACGCCGCGCCGCCGCCCTGGGGCACGCTCCCGCCCTGGGATCCGACCTGGCACGAGACCACGCCGCACCAGTGGAAGGAAGTGCCTCACGACAACATGCCGGATTGCGGGAAGGGGTGTACGCCCATCAGCGCCTATCCACCCTTCGACTTCATCCCGTTCTCCATCGACGGCAACCGCGTCGCGTACACGACGACCGCGACCTCCGGCGGCTACGCCATGCTGATCGATCTCGATACGCTCAAGGAATACCTGATCGACGATGGCAGGAGCGAGCCGCACCTGGCAAGCGGTGACACTTGCCAGGCGGGCGAGCCGTCCTTGAGCGGCGACTACGTCCTCTACCTCGTCTTCTGCCAGTCGCACTCGCGCCTCGTGCTCCGCTCGCTCAAGACCGGCGAGTCGAAAACGGTGATGCTATTCGGGCCGATGGCGGACGGCTCACCGGGCTGGACCGGGCTCACCCCCACCCACGCCTACTGGTACTACGGCAACGCCAAGGGCCCGAACTCCGTCTCCAGCTTCGACCTCGCGACCGGCGAGGTGAAGACCACGACCAACGGCGTCAGCATCTGCCGCACCATCTGGTTCCGGCCGGGGCCGAAAGGCGACGAGGTGCTGTGCACGAACGAGGACATCGAGCGCGTGCTGATGATCGACATCGCGCACCAGACCACCACGCCGCTCTCGCCCAGCGCCTACGCCCAGAACTACGGCTACCTCTCCCCCGACGGCACGCAGGCCGTCTGGTACGACTACCGTGACCCCGGTCCGCAAGGCCAGCACGGCAGCTACGAGCACAACTACGCCGGCGAAGTCTATTGGAAGAACCTCGTCACCGGTGAGCAAAAGCGCATCACCTTCGACAACCCCACCGACCCGGTGAAGAAGCAGTTCCCATCCATCATGAACGGCGTCATCGCTTGGCAGGACTGGCGGACCGAGTCCATCAAGAACCCCGAGGGGGGGTCGGGTTTCGCGATCCAGGATGCTCCGGTGCGCTACCAGACCGGGCCCGGCGGCACCGCGATGAACTGGGGAGCCGAGCAGGTTCTATATCCGCAAGTGACGGCGAAGGGCGTCATTGCGGAGACAGGAGTGCCCCTGCCCGACGGGGGCCGGCGCGCCGTACTAGTGCGACTGGCATGGCCGTGAGCGCCGCTGAGGTGCTCGTGCCTGGCGGCGGAGCGATGTCCGGGAGAGGCACGTGCGGAGCGCTCGGTGCCGCTGGCATGTCAGTGAGCGGCGCGTTCCGCTCGGTCGCGACGAGCGCGGTGCTCGTCTCGACGGCCATGCCGGCCTGGTCCGCGCCGAGCGCTGCGTTCCCGCCCGAGAAGCCGGCGGCGTCCGCGGAGCCTCCCGCAGTGTCCAGACAGAAGGCCGCGCCTGCTCGGCCGCCCGCCTCTTCCGCCCGCTCCGCCACATGCCCGCGGCCGCCTCTCGCGTACCCGCGGCAACGACCGCTGTACTACCCGCCGCCCGCGCCGTCGCTGTCACTTGTCGGATTCACGAGCGGCGCGCCGCACACGCGCTTCGCCATCGAGTTCGCCCAGAACCGGCGCGTGCTCGGATGGTGCAACGACTGGTGCTGGGTTCATCTGTGGCCGGGACGTTACCGGGTAGACGTGGCTCCATCCAAAGGCGTACTCGGCGGCTGGAGGCCGTTCACGGTCGACGGGCCCGCGCTGGTGACGGTCATCCCGCGGAGCCACCGTAGCTCGGCGTGGCTCGCTGTCGGGATCGGCAGCCCGGTTCTCATCGTCGGGGCCCCGATCGCACTCATGGCCTACATGGGCAAGCACGAGAACGACCGCGAGATCAACGTCACGGTTCCACTCCTGCTGGGCTTCGCTTTCCTGGCGGGCGCGGCGTTGCTGCCGATCAGCTGGATCGAGTGGGAGCGCTCGTCCAGGCCCACCTTGACGGTCGAAAAGCTGGCTCGGTAGCGCGCGCAACCGAGAAGGCTGGGTGGACGCGACCGGCTATTCGCATCGCTCGAACCCGCCACGCTGCGCGCGCCGTGACGGCAACCGCGACTTCCCGGGGTCGTATTACGCAAGCCGCTGGAGCTGGGCGCGCACAGCCGGCGGTGTCGCGCCGTTTCACGGCGGCGCGAGCGGCTGCCAGGACCCCCCACCCTACCCGACGAGCCCCGGCCATCCCCGATCCCTCGAGCATGTCGCGACGCCCGGCGATTCTGGAAGGGCTGAAGTTCTTCTGGGTCGAGGGCTCCCTCGGAGCCTGCATAGCGCGGCTCGATTCCACCAGGGACGCTGTGAGCCTGCTTCGGTCGGAAATCCGGACATTTTCGGTCTGTCGGCACTCTGACGGGACCGATATGTCGGCTTTTCCGACAGTTTAGGCCTCGCGCCGTCCCTGATGGAACTCGCCAGCCCGCCACGTGCTCGGGCCCGACCCGTTCCGCCGTTCCGATCTTGCTGTGATTGGATCCCGGCGCGCTCAGCGCTTTCCGAACGGAACGGCGTCGTCGGGGTGCTGGACGCCGACGACCTTGCAGTCTCGCGCGACGACGTCGAGGCCGGCGTCGACGATGCGGCCGACGACCTCGACCTGATCGTCCTGCACGAGCGACAGCGCGCGCTGCCTGTCCTGCACGGGCACGACGCACTCGAGACGACCCGCCGCGAACGCATGCGTGCCGTGGATCAGGATGTACACGTCGCCCAGTGGGCTCTTCGCCACGCGGTGCACGCCGCCGCTGGTGCGCACCAGACGGCCCTGGAACGGCGCATCGGCACGCGACGGATCGCTGTACGCCGCCAGCAGCGTGTCGAGCGGCAGCTCGCGCGGCAGCTCGGGGGGCCTGGCGCTGGGCAGACCCACCGGCAGCGGAGCTGGCGGCGGCGGCGGGGCGGCCTGGACGGCGGGCGCGTGCCGGCGCTCGACCGCCATCGCGATGCCGCTCGCCAGCAACGTGCCGAGCAGACACACGAGGGCCGGCGTCGTCCAACGCCAACGCCGCGCCGGCGTCAGCTGCAGCGGGGGTGGCTCCGGCGTGCAGACCTCCGCACAGGCGAGCGTCGTGTCGAGCGCGTCAGCGGGGTCGCTCTGGGCGAGGGCGTCGATGAGAAGAGGTTCCACGGCCTGTTCGACCGGACTCCAAACGGCGCCTGCAGGCCAAGTTCCGGGACGCGCTGCACCGCCGTAAGCAGATAAATATGTGCTCAAAATGCCACGGTTTTGTGGCATTTTGACACGATTCAGGCGCTAGTGCGCGGCTTCAGCCCCATCCCGACCAGGAACACTTCCGAGCTGGTCTGTCGCGTGCCGCGCGGGCGGATCACCTTGCAGCTCGCGTAGTGCCCGGTGACGGCGCTGCGCGCTTCGGCGAAGTCGTTGCTCATGAACAGCTTGCCCGCGAAGCTCGAGCCCTCGCGGCCGAGCGCGACCGCGACCTCGAGCGCGCGCATGAACAGCTCGAAGCTCAGCGCCTGGTCTCGCACCTTCGAGCCGCTGGTGCTCGGCGCCATGTCGCTCAGCACCACGTCGTAGGGCGCTGCTTCCGACAGTGCTGCCTCGTCCAGATCGAGCGCGTCGCCCTGCATCACGCTGACGTTGGGCGCAAACTCCTGGTCGATAGGCTGCAGATCGATCGCGACCACGCGCCCCTTCCTGCCCACGCGCTGGCTGGCATACAGGCTGAACGAGCCCGGCGCCGCACCGAGATCGAGCACGTGCTGCCCCGGCGCGAGCAGGTGCAGGCGCTGGTCGATCTCGCGCAGCTTGAACACGCTGCGCGCGGGATAGCCCGACGCTTTCGCCTGCTTGGTGCGGGCATCGCCCGCGTAGGGATTCTTGCGGCGGCTCATCGCGTCCTCATGACTTCTTCTTCCGCTTCTTGCGCCTGGGGTTCGATGTGCTTTGACCCCGGCGAGCGACAGCGAGCCCGCGTCGAGCGGAGCGAGGCGCGTCGGGGTGCTCGAGGGGCGGTGAGCCCCCTCGAGGAGGATTACGGCGGGGGCGGGTGGGTGGCTGCGAACTGGTCGCGAGCACGCTGCGGCTCGGCGCAGGTCCATCCGGACCGTCCGGGCAATCCAGGCCCGACGGCAAGTCCTTCAGCTGGCGGAGCTCGACGCCGGCTTGTCTTGCCGCCTCGTGGAGCATGCGGCGAAGCGCACCCTGCGAGGTCTTGGTGTAGTTGGTGACCGCCAGCAAGCGTCCTCCCGGCGCGAGCAGCGACAGCGCGTCACGGGCCACCGCCACGTAGCTCTTGTCGACCGAGAAGGTGCCGCGCTTGCCGCGCGTGCCGAAGCTCGGCGGATCGAGCACGACGAGATCGAAGCGTTCGGTCCGGCGGCGCGCGCGCTTCAGCCAGTCGAGCACGTCGTCCTTGTCGAAGCGGTGCGCCGCGGGATCGAGCCCGTTGAGCATGAAGTTGTCGCGGCCGCGCTCGAGAGAGCGCCCGGACAGATCGACGCTGGTCGTGCGGGCTCCACCCAGGGCGGCAGCCACGCTGAACGAGCAGGTGTACGAAAACAGGTTCAGCATGCGCTTCGGCGAGAGCTGCCGCACGCGCTCGCGGTTGTCGCGCTGGTCCACGAACAGCCCGGTGGACAGGCCGTCACCTGGATCGACGTGGAAGCGCAACTCGCCTTCATGGACGACGAGCGGGCTCTGCGCGGGCTCGCCCGCGATCGGCTCGGGCGGTGCGAGCTCACCGGCGTGCTGCCGCCTGAGGTCCGCGCGCACGCGCAGCTTCAGATACACACCGCGCGCGCCGAGCTCGACGAGCAGCCCGGCAATCTCCTGGCGCCGCGCGTAGGCCTCGTCGCCGGAGATCGACAGCACCGCGAAGTCGGCGTAGCGATCCACGACCACTCCAGGCACGAGATCGCCGAGATCGTTCAGCAGGCGGAAGCTGTCCGCGTCGAGCAGCGGCGCGCGGCGCACGCCCGCGTCGATCAGACGTGCACGAGGCTCCAGCGCCGGCGCTCGCCCCTCGAACCACGCCTGGAGCTCCTCCGGCACGGCGGCCTCGAAGCGGCGCCCAGCGATCTCGATCGAGCGAGCGTGCAGCATCAGCCGCGAAGCCCGCGCGCCGCCGTACAGACGGTCGCCCGCGATAGGCGCCGAGCTGTGCGACAGCTGCACCCGGAGCTGGTGCGTGCGGCCCGTCTCGGGCTCGAGCTCGACCAGCGCGCGGCCCGCCTTGCGGGCGAGCACGCGGTAGCGCGAGCGGGCGTGCTGTCCGCCGCGCGCGACCACGCGCGTCCTGCCGCCCTTTTCGTGGGCCAGCCGCTGCTCGAACACGCCCTTGTCGGGCAGCCCCGGATCGCTCACGGCCGCGACGTAGACGCGGCGCGCCGAGTGCGACTCCATCATCGGCGCGACTTCCGCGTTCATCGCGCGACGGCGCGTGAAGAACAGAACGCCCGAAGCGTCCTTGTCCAGCCGCTGGTGCACGCCGAGGTAGTCGTGCTGACCGCGCTCGCCGAGCCAGCGCTGGAGGCGCGTCACCACGTCGTCGCCCAGCCGCTCGTCGCCGCCGTGCACCGCAATGCCCGACGGCTTGTCGACAACGAGCAAGTCGTCGTCGAGCGCGATCACGCGCGCGTCGTTCCAGGCCCGAAGCAGAGCGTCGAAGGACACGGCTAAGACGCCCTAGAGCACAACTGGCGAAGCGTCAGCGAGCCCGCGATGAGCGAAGCGAATCGCGTCGGGGTGCTCGAGGGGCGGTGAGCCCCCTCGAGGAGGATTCCGGCGGGGGCGGGCGGGCGGGAGGAGACCATCCCGCGCCGGACAGACCCGTGCGCGCATGAGGGGGGCGCGGGGGGCGGAGCACCCCGGGAGGATTACGGTGGGGGTGGGCGGGCGGGACACAAACCATCCCACGCGGCACAGAGTGCCCCTTGCAAACTCCGTCTACGCGCTCTTCGGCATGCCGCCCCAGCGCTTGATCGCGCCGCGGACGAACACCAGGGCGTTCTTCGAGCCCGGCACGCCACCGCGGATCAGCACCAGGTTCTCTTCCGGCAGCACCTTCACCACGCGCTGGTTGAGCACGCTGGTCTTCTTGTTGCCGTGCTGGCCCGGCATCTTGAGACCGGGAAGCACGCGACCGGGCGTCATGTTGCTGCCGATGGAACCGCCGTGGCGCTTGTACTCGTGCGCGCCGTGCGAGGCGCCCGCGCCGCGGAAGTTGTGGCGACGCATCACGCCGGAGAAGCCGCGACCCTTCGACAGGCCCTGCACGTCGACGAACTGCCCGGCCTCGAACAGCTCGTCGAGCTTCAGCTCCTGACCGATGTCGAACTTGGCGGCGTACTCGGCCGGGCAGCGCAGCTCGCGCAGCGTGCGGCGCGCGGACACGCCCTGCTTCTTGTAGAAGCCGGCGAGCGGTTTGCTCGTGTGCTTGTCCGTGCGCTCGCCCTCGCCCAGCACCAGCGCGTCGTAACCGTCTTTCTCGGCCGTCCGCTTGGCGACTACGAGAGGACGCGCCTCTACCACCGTGCAAGGGGTGACGCTGCCGTCCTCGTTGAAGATCTGCGTCATACCGACCTTGCGGCCAATAACGCCCGGGTACTGGTTCATGGCGCTCCTAGCTCCTGTCTCGTCTCTGCCGCGGTGGATCCTGGGAGGCGTCCGGAGGGGAGCCATCCAGGGGACCGGGGCACGCGGGGATAGCCCCCTCTGGGGATCCCGTCAAGCGGCTCCAGCACAGACTATGTCGACAGAGACCGTCTCGGGCGTTGACGGCGCCCCGCCGAGGTGCATAATGCCGCACCTCGATTTCCCCGACCGGATCATCGCCATGTCCACCATCTCGCCTGTTATCACGGCGCTCGAGCGCCCCGCCCTCCGCAACGACCTGCCCGACTTCCGCGTCGGTGACAACGTCGCCGTCCACTACCAGATCGTCGAGGGCGACAAGCTCAGGGTCCAGGTGTTCCGGGGCACGGTGATCAAGCGTCACCGCGCCGGGGCCCGCTCCACCTTCACGGTCCGCAAGGTGAGCTTCAATGTCGGCGTCGAGCGCATCTTCCTGCTGCACTCGCCCAGAATCGAGAAGATCGAGGTCTTCTCGCGCGGCGTGGTGCGTCGCGCCCGGCTGTTCTACCTGCGCGGGCTGAGCGGCAAGGCGGCGCGCATCAAGGACGTCAAGGACCGCTAGGCAGCGGGCCGCCAGGCCCCCCTTGCCAGCCTCCGCAGGGCCCAGCCCGGCCATCGGCCCGGCCGCGCAACCCGCCCGCGGCGGGGGACTTCCCCCCGGCGCCGAGGGACTACTGCGCCCGCGGCGAAAACGGGTATGCTGGCCGCCGTTACGCCGTCCATTCAAGCAGGGGCGGCGCCCACGCGTTCCCAGCGGAGGTCGTCGGATGATCCAGTGCCCGCGTTGCGGCATCACGAACGAGCCCAGCAGCAAGTTCTGCGCTTCATGTGGTACGGCGCTCCGTCCACAAGCTGCGCCCGCAAGCGCCCCCGCCTGGGGGCAGCCGCCTGCTCCGGGCGCGCCGCCGGCTGGTCCGCCGCCGGCACCAGCGGGATACGGACCGCCTCCGGGTTGGGGCGCGCCACCACAGACTACCAATCCTGGCGGCTTCGGCGGCCCGCCGTCTCCGCAGCCCGGCGCGTATGCTCCGCCGGCTGCCGCGCCTGGCTGGGGTCCGCCCCCGGGTGGTCAGGGTTTCGCACCCGCCGATCCGCGCATGCGCGTCGGCTCGCCGGAGGGACTGAATCCGTTCGGCGCAACGATGGCCCCCGACCAGCAGCGCGCTGCCGCCGGAATGCCGCCTGCACCCCCCGGCGCGATGCCGCCTGGCCCACCGGGAATGCCGCCCGGCATGATGCCGCCGGCAGCCCCCGGCGCAATGCCCATGGGACCGCCCGGTGCGATGCCGCCCCAGGGACGCTGGAACAATCCAGAAGCTTTCGCAGCAACCGCACCTCCGGTCACCGGTGACGAACAGCAGTGGGGCTCCACACCCGGTGTGCAGGCCGAACCCGCCCCGATGCCCAGCACCCCTCCGGGGCAGGATCCCGAGCAGGTCCAGGAAGGTGCCCCGCGTACGCTGGCCGGCTTCCTCGTGAGCTTCGAGGACAACGAGCTTGGCAGCTTCTGGCCCCTGTACCAGGGCAAGAACGTGATCGGTCGCAAGGACGCCATGGAAGGGCTCGACATCGAAATCGATCATCCGACCACCTCGTCCCGTCATGCGATCATCCACGCTTCGGCGCGCCCGGGCCGGCTCAAGCTCGAAGACCCGGGCAGCACGAACGGCACCTTTGTGAACGACGAAAAGCTGGAACATTCCGCCGCGCGCGAATTGAAAGACGGTGACGACGTGCGGTTCGGTGGCTTCAGCACCGTCATCAAGATCGTCTAGTCCTCCCCATTCCCTGCCGAGAGCGACACCATGCGAACTCTCCTCCGACTCTTCCAATCTGCCGGAAAGCCGACCGCGGCGGCCTGCCTGTCCGTGATCGCGCTCGTACTCGTGATGCTGGCCCCGGCCGTGGCGACGGCTGCACCCGAGGCCCACATCCTGCGCATCGATCCGCGCGCCAGCCAGGCGAGCGGCGATCCCATCCTCACCACGGTCATCGAGGTGGTGCAGCCCAAGCGTGTCAGCGACGCGATCGCACCGTGCGCGTCTCTGTCCGGCAGCGCGCAGTTCGACTGCATGAGCCAGGCGCTGGAAAAACCGTACTCGCTCTACACGCCGTTCCCCTTCCCGGAAAAGAACGCGATCTTCACCGTCAACGTCGACGGCACCGATATGCCGGCGAAGTTCGTCAGCAAGGAATCGTGGGGAGCCAGCCTGCAGCAGCCGGACGTTGGAACGGCATGGCTCATCCTGGTCGACGCCGACAAGCGCATGGGCAGCTCGCTCGCAGACGCGAAGCAGGTCGCCCAGCGCTTCGTGTCGAGCATGGGTGCGAACGACATCGTCGACGTCATGTTCTTCAACGACCGCCAGGTCGTGAAGGACTCGAAGTGGCAGTCCGCCGCGCAGAAGTCGCGCGCCGCCAGCCTGATCAACTCGGTCACAGGCACGTATCCCGCCCACGGCCGCAACCGCTCGCTGGCGACCATCATCAAGACCGCTGCCACCGACGGCTTCAAGTCGCTCGGCAATGTCGGAGGGGGCGTCAAGGTGCCGCTGCATCAGGCGATGGTGCTCCTGTCCAGCGGCTACGGCGGCACCGACCCGATGACGACCGGGCCGGGCGCGCTGCAGATCCAGAGCTACATGTCCAAGGGTCGGTTCCCCGAGGACAACACCGCGCTGCCGAAGGCGCCGGTGCCCGTCATCAGCGTGTACTTCCCGTACAAGACCTACGACGAGTTCAAGCAGAACTCGCTCGATTTCATGCAGAACCTGGCCAACACGGAGATCGGCGGGTTCTTCACGGTGATGCAGCACGGCCAGGGCGATCACGCCGGCGCGATCGTCAACGCGGTGCGCACGCGCTTCAGCAAGATGCACATCGTCAAGTGGCGGGTCTCGTGCATCGCGCCGACGGTGACGCAGACGTTCAAGCTGGTCTTCAACAACGTCAAGCCGCCCATCCTCGGCGACAACAGCTTCAAGGACGTTCCCGTCGGCATCGACCCGTCCACATGGCCGCTCGACGTGAACATGAAGTACACGGAAGATCGGGCAAAGGACAATCCCGTCTATCCGGGCGGCACGTTCAAGGTCTACGGCAACTTCTGCTGGGGCGGCGACAAGTCGCGCGCGGAAGTCTACTTCCTGCCGTCGGGACAGCAGGTGCCAGCAGCGCTAGGCAGCACCGATATCGACAAGGCCAAGCGCACGCAGCAGCAGCTGATCGCGATGGGCATGAAGGGCACCGCGGTCGAGGCCAGCGACACCTACGTGGAGTTCCAGGCCCCGGACAAGGACAAGATCCTCCAGGGCTCGGGCAACCAGGCGGTGGTCCGCGTCATCCTCTACGACAACAAGGCACACCGCACGAGCGGCGTCACCGCCGACAGCCTCCTGCAGCTCAAGGCTTCGTCGGCACCCTTCCCTCTTCTGTGGGTGCTGGGCGGTCTGTTCGGCGTCGTGATCGTGGCGCTGCTGGTGGTCGTGATCGTGCGTAGCGGCGGCAAGAAGCGCGGCGGTCCGCCCCCCGCGGCGCCGATCGTGGCTGGCGGTGCACCGCCGTACGGCGGCGGTGGCTACGGTCCGCCCCCGGGCGGTCCACCCGGAGGCTACGCCGCACCGCCTGCGGCAGGCGGTTATGCCCCTCCTCCCGCCGCGTCGCCTCCCGCCGCGTCGCCTCCCGCCGCGTCGCCCGCGGTCAACCAGGAATTCATGTACGGCGGTCAGGGCCAGGGCCAGCAGTTCGGGGTCCCTGGCGAACAGGCCCCGCCGCACGCGCCTCCCGACCCCTACGCTCCGGGTGGTGCGAACGGCGCCTCGCGCGCGACGCTCCAGGGAGCAGCGGGCGTGTTCACCGTCATGCCCGGCGTCGAGATGAAAGCCGGACGTGATGGCGGCCAGTGCGGCATCCTCTTGAACGAACCCCGCGTCTCGGGCGTACACGCCACGCTCAAGCTCGAAAGCGGCCAGCTGCTCGTACGCGACGAGCAGAGCAACAACGGCACGCTCGTAAACGGAAACCGGGTGTCGCCGGGCACCTGGAACCCCGTTCCGAACGGCTCGCTCGTCCGCTTCGGGCCCGTCGAATTCAACATCCGGCTGGAGTAGCAAGAGGCCACCACCGTGCACCGCTCCGCCAGGAGCGTCGTCGCCGACATCGCGGAGCTCAGCGACGCGGGTCGGGATCCGGCGAAGCAGATCAACGAGGACTCCTCGGGCTACGCGGAGACACGCCACGGCCATCTGGCCGTGGTGTGCGACGGCATGGGGGGCCACACCGGTGGTCGCGAGGCCAGCCAGGCTGCGGTGCAGACGATCGTGGAGCACGTGCAGCAGGCACCCGACGACGCTCTGCCGGGCCCGCTGCTGCGCGAAGCCATCGAGTCGGCGGGGCGCGCGGTGTTCGCGTTGGGCGGCGAAGCGCCGACCGAGATGCGCCCCGGTTCGACGTGCGTCGCAATGTTGATCCACGAGCGCGGCGCGGAGATCGCGCACGTCGGCGACTCGCGCGGATACCTGGTCCGCGGCGGCGCGATACAGCGCGTCACCAACGACCACTCGATGGTGCAACAGATGGTGGATGCCGGCGTCCTCACACCCGAGGAAGCCATCGACCACCCGGAGAGCAACAAGATCACGCGCGCGCTCGGGATGCGCCCGGACGTTGACGTGGAGCTCAGACCGGATCCCCTGCCGCTGGCACGCGGCGACGTGCTGCTTCTGTGCAGCGACGGACTCACGGATCTGGTGGGCGACAGCGAGATCGCCTCGCTCTGCCAGCAGCACATGGCGAGCGGCCCCGCCGTGGTGTGTCAGGAGCTCGTCACGCTGGCGAATGCTCGAGGCGGCTACGACAACATCACCGTCGAACTCCTGCACGTGCTGGAGACGCCCGAGAGGCAGGCGACGACGGTCGCGAGCGCCACCTGGATCGAAGCGCCCCCGACCCTCGCCGGACCGGACAGCGGCGAGCCCGCGCACCCGGCACCGTCGCCGACGGTCAGCGACGCGGAGCCCCGCACGGCCCCCGCGCCGACGTTGCTGGACGAGCCGCACCAGGCCGAACGCACGACGGAACCCGGACCAGCGACGGGCACGCCTTTCGTCCAGCGTCCGGACAACTTCGTCGAACCCGAGGCGTCGAACCCTGCCAACAGTCAAGTACGGCGTGGTCGCTGGATGGTGCTGTTGTCCGGCGCGGTTGCGGTGTTGATCGTGGGCGGGGTCATCGTCTGGGCGATTGCGCGCTTCGTTTCAGGCCACCGGAAGCCGGACGACGTACCGCCGCCGGAAGAGCCGAGCGCCACGGCCGCTCCCATGACCGTGCTGGAAGCCTCCACCCCGCCGGTCGCTTCCACGTTCCGCCGCCCCCACCATCATCATCGGCGTGGGGGAAGCCTTCCGGATGCCGCCGCGACCGACGCCGGTCCGGACGGCGCCGATGCAGGATTCCCTTGAGACAGGTTATTCCCTAGGCTCTAGCGGCGATGATGATACCCGGCTTCGGCAAGCAGACCCTCACCATCGGCAGCGCGCCGAACTGCGACATCCGTCTGGGGGGACCTGGCGTTGCGGCAGAGCACGCACGACTCGTGCACCAGGGCGGCGGCACGCTGGTCTTCGTCGATGGCGGCACCGGGCAGACGACCGCCAACGGCGCGCCGGTCGCGCCCGGCTCGAGCGTCCCGTTCGATTTCCGCACGCAGTTCGTGGTGGGCCAGGCAGCGGTGCCCATCGCGCATCCGGCGATCGCGCTGATGTTGATGTCCCGGGGCAACGCGCCGGTGCAGCCAGGTCAGGTCAGCTTCGGGCGCGAGCCGACCCAGGCCAACGTCGTCATCCAGCACCCGAACATCTCGGCGCGCCACGCGACGGTCACGGTCAATCCGCCGGCAGTCGTCGATCACGGTTCCACCAGCGGCACCTGGCTCGGACAGACCAAGCTGACGCCGGAACAACCGCAACCACTCGACCAGGGGGCGATGATCGCGCTGGGCCCGGTGCCGGTGCCCGCGCAGCTCGCGATGCAGCTGGCCCAGGCGCTGTCTGCCCCCGTGGGACAGCCCGCACAGGCACAGGGCGGCGCGCCTGCGCCTGCCGGTGGCGCGCGCACGCCAGGAGCCAAACCCAAGCACAAGACCGTCATCGGTCAGGTCGCACTCGGCGGCGCCGGCGCCAGCCAGAAGAGCATCGGCCGTACACCGGACAACGACATCCAGATCGAGCACCCGCAGGTCTCGAGCAAGCACGCGATCCTGCACCAGATCCAGAACCAGCTGTACCTGGAGGACCGCGGCAGCTCCAACGGCACGTACGTGCGCGGCCAGCGCCTCGCACCTGGCCAGAAGGTCCCAGTCCAGAACGGCGAGAAGGTCTTCATCGGCCCGATGCCGCTGTTGATCCAGGTCCAGAATCAACAGGTCGAGGTCATTGTCGAGGACTCGGCCAACTGGGCCGGGCGTCCCCTGTACGAGATCGAAGCCTGGGACCTGGTGCTGCAGGTACCGGATCGGGACAACCCGAGCGAGATGAAGACCCTGCTCGACCACGTCAGCTTCAAGGCGCTGCCAGGCGACCTGATCGCGCTGATGGGACCGAGCGGCGCGGGCAAGACGACGCTCCTGCTCACGCTCAACGGCTATCTGCCGCCCAGCGCCGGCCAGGTGCGCATCAACGGCGAGGATCTGTACGCGATCTACGACGCGCTGCGCGGGTCGATCGGCTACGTGCCGCAGGACGACATCGTGCATCCGGAGCTGACGGTGTACGAAGCGGTGCGCTACAGCGCGCGCTTCCGGCTGCCTCCCGACTACTCCGAGGACGAGATCGACCGGCGCGTCCAGACCACACTCGCGCAGCTCGGTCTGGAAGGCGTCGCGCACCTGCAGATCGGCAAGCCCGAGAAGAAGATCCTCAGCGGCGGGCAGCGCAAGCGCGTGAACATCGCCATGGAGCTGGTGACCGATCCGGTCATCATGTTCCTCGACGAGCCGACCAGCGGTCTGGCCGCCGATGACACCACCGCCCTGGTGCAGCTGCTCGCGGACCTCGCCAAGCAGACCGGCAAGACGATCATCACGACCATCCACCAGCCGGCCAAGGACGAGTTCGAGAAGTTCAATCTGGCGCTGGTGCTTGGCCAGGGCGGCATCCCGATCTTCTACGGGCCGACCAAGGATGGCTACCGCTTCTTCGGCAGCTACCTCGAGCGCCAGGGCAAGCCGAACGACGTCGACAACCCGCGCGACATGTTCGACATGCTCAACCAGCGCGAGCGGCCGATCTTCGAGGCGATGCGCGCACAGAACCCCTATGTCCAGCGCGGCGCTGCGCGACAGCAGGCGGCCCGCGAATGGAATGCGGAGTTCTTCAACCAGCAGAACCCCATCTTCCAGAAGATGTACTCCGGGCGCCGCGCGGTCGGCACCGGCTCACAGCAACAGGCCAGCTTCTCCCGCGGCAAGTCCGCCGGGCAGTTCGGGCTGCTGTTCAGCCGCTACTTCCGGGTCAAGGTCCGCGACGTCACCGGTACCGCGATCATGCTGGCCCAGGCGCCCATCATCGGGGTGCTGCTGGCGCTGGTGTTCGGCGGGCAGAAGGACGCCATCCCGTACTGGTGTCTGGGTGCGCTGCAGGAACTGGCGAAGCGCTCCGGCGGGCTCGGTTCGAGCACCGGCGACATGCTGCAGAACATGAAGACCACCTCCGATCACTCCGGGGCGATCTTCTTCCTGGTCGTGTCGGCGGTGTGGTTCGGTACCAGCAACGCCGCGCGCGAGATCGTGAGCGAGCGGGCGATCTACCTGCGCGAACGCATGGTGAACCTGAAGCTGTTCAACTACGTGTTCAGCAAGTTCCTGCTGCTCAGCCTGTTCTGCATCATCCAGTGCACGGTGCTCCTGGCGATCGTGTTCTTCGCGCTGGGCTTCAACGGCGGTCCGCAGGCCTTTGTTATCGAGCTGGGCGTCCTGATCGCCACGGCGATGAACTCGGTGGCGCTGGGTCTCTTGCTCAGCACCATGGTCGAGAGCTCCGAGGCAGCCATGGCCCTGACTCCGATCGCCCTCATTCCGCAGGTGGTGCTGGGCGGGCTGATGGTGCCGATGACGACGAATCCGCTGCTCCAGTGGCCGATGTACGTGATGCCGGCGCGCTGGGGCTTCGAGGGCGTCGTCGCGCAGGAGCGCATGGCGATCGCCAACGATGCGGCGTGGGTCATCGACCTGCACAAGCCCGGCACCACGAGCGTCGACAACTTCGTCCAGGCAGGGCATTTCCACTGCGCGACCGCGCAGATAGCCGGCAGCGATTTCAACGGCGCCTGGGGCTTTACGCACTACGACCTGACCTGGCTGCCGCCAGCGGTGCTGGGCGCAATGATGCTCGCGACCCTGCTGGTGATTCTCGTCATTCTCAAGCGGCGCGATCCGGTCTGAGCACCGCAGCTGCACGCCCGGACCGCTTCCGGGATATCATGCACGGATGAAGCGCCTGCTTGCCCTGGGCCTGTCCGTCATTCTCGCGCAGGCTCTGCTCCCCGCCTGCAGCTCGACCTCGAGCGGTAACACCGTCGCGGGGCCGCCAGGAGGCGGCGGAGGCGTCGGCGGCCAGGGGTCGGGCGGCAGCGGCGCCGGCACTGGTACCGGTGGCTCGGCCGGCGCCATACAGCTCGACGGCGGCGGAGGAAGCTCGACCGACGGCGGCGGGGGTTGCGAGCCGCCCGATCTGTTGATCGTGCTGGACCGCACCATGAGCATGCATCGCAGGCCGGACGGCACGCGTCCGCCGGACACCACTGCCGGGCACCAATCGTCCAAGTGGTACATCGCAATCGACGCGATCAAGCAACTCACCGGCAAGCTCGACAGCACGATCCGCTTCGGACTGGAGCTGTTCCCCAAGGATCCCGGCAACAACGAGTGCGTCACGCTGAAACAGCGCATCAACAACATCACCGCGACCAATCCGGCCTGCCAGAAGGGCGAGGTGCTCGTGCAGCCCGCGCTGAACAACGGTCCTGCCATCGCGAACGCGATCGACCCGGAGACGACGCGGCTGTGCACTTCGACGCCGATCGGCAAGGGCATCCAGACCGCTGCGACCGCGCTTTCCGCGATCCAGAATCCGGTGCGCAAGCAGTACGCGGTGTTGATCACGGATGGACAGGACACCTGCGACAAGGCGCTGGTGCTCTCGGCCACGCAGGCCCTCGCCAAGCAGGGCGTCGACATGTACGCGATCGGCTTCGATGCCAGCTCCGGCAACGGTGTCGACAAGTCGCAGCTGAACAACCTGGCCTGCGCCGGCCACACCGCACCCAACTTCCCGGCGCCCTGCACGGCCGATGCCCAGGGCAACTATACGGCCAAGGACCCGACGGGACCGGATCTGTTCCTGGCGGCTGGCGATGCGAACGGGCTGTCCAGCGCGCTTTCGACGCTGGCCGGCAACGTCTGTTGCGGATGCATCGGCTAGCGTCCTCGCGCGGCCGCTTCCGGACGACGTAGAAACAGGACCACGTGGCGGAGCGCGCTTCGCGGGGCAGCGGTGCGGGACTGGCGGCCGTCCTGACCGCTTCCACGGTCTTTTCGTGGGGCTTTGTCATCGTCAAGGCGCTGGGACTGCCGGCGCCCACCATCGCCGTCGCGCGTCTGGCTATCGGTGCGTCGGTGCTACTGGTCGCTGCGTTGATCTTCAGGGTGCGCTGGCCGGACAACCTCCTACCAGTGCTGTTGGCGGGCGTGTTCTTTGGAGCGCATCAGCTTCTGTACATCATCTCGACGCAGCTCACTTCGATCGCGATCGTCACGCTGGTGACCGCACTGCAGCCGCTGGTCGTGTCCGTGGTCAGCCTGCGCACGGTCGGGGAGCCCGTGCCACGGGCGTTGCGCTTGTGGGCGCTGGTGGCAGTGGCATCCGTGCTCGTGATCGTGCATGCGGATCTCGGCGACCCGAGCCAGACGCTGCTTGGCGATGTGCTGGCAGTCGTGAATCTGTTCGCGTTCACCGCCTTCTTCCTGTTCGCGAAGCGCGCGCGGCTCGACGGCGCGCCGACCCTCACCCTGACGGCGTCCATCTTCGGCACAGCGATGCTGGTCGTGCTGCCCGCGCTCCTGTTCGTTTCCCCGGCCGTGCCGATGCACCGCTGGCAGTGGGGGCTCATCGCACTGCTTGCGCTGGGGCCCGGAAATGGTCACCTCCTGCTCAACTGGGCGCACTCGCGCGTCAGCGCGACGCTGGCGTCGCTGGCGCTGGGCGCGGTGCCACTCCTGGCCAGCATCTGGGCGCACTTCGTGTTCGGTGAACCGTACGGTATCGAACACGTTGCGGGCATGCTGCTGGCGATGCTCGCCATCGAAGGTGGTCGACGCGTCGAGGCGCGGGCTGAAGCACGCGCGCAGGTATGATCGTCGTGTCACACCGCTGCATCGGCGCGATCGCAGCCCGGAAAAATCGTACGCGTCGGGATCGTCTTCTGTAACCACCCCCTACCGCTCGCATAAGCGAAAAGCAGCGAGCAGGGATCGTTGCTCCGGCGAGGAGGGAATTTCCTCGTTCCTTTGAAGCGGAACGAGCCGGAGCAGCGGTGCGCCCGCATGGTGCGGCTGCTCGGCACTCAACGTCTCGTTACTGGTTACTGGAGGAAATCATGCGCCTATCGACATGGTCCGCGCTGACGCTGATCGTTCCACTTTCCCTCGTGGGCTGCGGCAGCAGCAACAACACAAGTGGGACCGGGGGTAGCGGCGGCGCCGCAGGCAGCGGCGGAGCCGCAGGGAGTGGCGGCATGGCCGGCAGCGGCGGCATGGCCGGCAGCGGCGGCATGGCCGGCAGCGGCGGCATGGCCGGCAGCGGCGGAGCCGGCGGCGCCCAGGGTACGAGCTTCGTCGTGCACATCGATAACCTCTCCGGGACGAGCGCGCTGCCGACCGGCATCTCGCCCGTCGTGTGGGCGCTGCATTCCGCGCCCGATCCGTTCTTCACAGCCGGTCAGCCCGATCGCGGTGACGGACTGGAGCACCTCGCCGAAGACGGCGACCCGAGCATGCTGGCGCAGTCGCTGATGAACAACTCGGCGATCGCGGACAGCGGCGCCGACAACACGCCCATGGGCAAGTCGTCCGCGGGCCCCGCGCTACCGGGCGATGCCTACGAGTTCACCGTCACGGCGACGCCAGCGGACGGCAAGCTGTCGTTCGCGACAATGTTCGGCAACACGGGTGACATCTTCATCGCGCCCAAGGGCACCGGCATCGCGCTGTTCGACCAGAGCGGCAAGCCACTGCCCGAGCGCGACGTGACCGGCGAGCTCGAGGAGTGGGACTCCGGCACGGAGCGCAACGAAGCTCCCGGCATGGGACCGGATCAGGCGCCGCGTCAGCCGGCCGCCGATACCGGTCCAGCCGAAGGCGTCGTCGCACACTTCAGCGACAGCACGCGTTCGCTGCCGATCCCGTCGAAGATCGTCGACGTGAGCGTTGGCGAGTCCGGCGGCGACTACACGATCAAACTCAAGAACGTGTCCGCCACCAGCGGCGCGATCATCACGCCAATCGCGCCGGTGTTCTACGCCACACACGACACGAGCTGGAAGCTCTTCAGCGCCGGCGGCACCGCCACGGCCGGCCTCGAGAGCCTCGCCGAGGACGGCTCGCCTGCGGCGCTCGTCAGCGCAAACACGAGCGCGGCCGGCACGGGCAGCGTCGGTGCCGTCGCCAAGCCGGACGGCGCGAGCGCAAACGGACCCGCCATGCCCGGCGACACCTACACGTTGACCGTGACGCCCGACGCGGCGCATCCGATGTTGAGCTTCGCCAGCATGGTCGTACAGACCAATGACGCCTACCTGGCGCTTCCTCCGGGCGGAGTGGCGTTGCTCGACAGCAGCGGCTCGCCGCGCCCCGCGGCGGACGTCCAGGCGGACATCCGGCGCATGCTTGCCGTGTGGGATGCCGGCACCGAGGAAAACCAGGTCCCGGGCATCGGTCCCGACCAGGCTCCGCGCCAGGCCGGCCCGAACACCGGCGCGGCTGATCCGGACGCGAAGATCCGCCGCTATGCCGACGACACCAACGATCTGGCAGGAACCTCGCTTGGCGGTTACGTCAAGGTGACGGTGTCCAAGGCGAGCGGCGCCGACCAGTTCACCGTGACGGTGGAGAACACGGCGGACACGACGGCCTACCCGGGCAAGCTGGCTCCGGTGCTCTGGGCTGTTCACGATGCCAGCGCCCAGCTGTTCGAGATGGGCAAGCCGGCCTCGAGTGGACTCGAGCACCTGGCCGAGGACGGCGACCCATCGACGCTCGCCACACAAGTGGCCGCGATGTCGGGCGTCGGCAGCTCGGGCGTGGACAAGACGGCCATGGGCGCCAGCACTGCGGGCCCGCTGTCACCGGGGCAGAGCTACCAGTTCACCGTCACCGCGGACGCGACACATCGCTTCCTGAGCCTGGCTGCGATGGTCGCGCCGTCCAACGACACGTTCATGGCGCTCGACCCGGGCGGCGTGACGCTGCTCGACGCCTCCGGCAACGCGCGGTCCGACACCGACATCGCGAATGACATCGCAGCGCATCTGGCCGCGTGGGACGCGGGCACGGAGGCAAACCAGGCTGGAGCCGCTGGGCCGGACCAGGCGGGTCACCAGTCCGCGCCCAACACCGGGGCGAGCGAGGGTGACGGCAGCGTGCGACAGCTGAACGATCCTGTGTGGGGCTACCCGACGGTGACCGACCTGGTGAAGGTCACCATCAAGCCCATGCCGTGACGACACGCCGGCGGCGCGCATCCTGTTTCCCCAGGGATGCGCGCCGCGGCTCCTATGCGCCGCGCGGCTCTGCGCCCCAGATCTCGCGCGCGTAGCCGAGCACGGTCCGGTCGCTGGAAAACCGGCCCATCTGCGCGACGTTGAGGATCGCCCGCCGCGTCCACTCCGCCTGGTCCGCGTACACGGCCTCGACGCCGCGCTGGCAGGCGGCGTAGCTCTTGAAGTCGGCCAGCACCAGGAAGTGGTCGCCTCCGAGCAGCGACTCCACGATAGAGCGGAAGCGCCCGGGCTCGTCGGGGCTGAACATCCCGCTCTGGATAGCGTCGAGCGCCGTGCGGATCCTGGGATCGGAGAGGTAGAGCTGGCGTGGGTCGTAGCCGTCGTTCCTGAGCGCGTCCGCTTGCTGGGCGTTCAGGCCGAACAGGAACATGTTCTCTTCGCCGACGGCTTCCTTGATCTCGATGTTGGCCCCATCCAGCGTGCCGACGGTGAGCGCGCCGTTGAGCGCGAACTTCATGTTGCCGGTTCCAGACGCCTCGGTGCCCGCAGTCGAGATCTGCTCGGAGATGTCGCTGGCAGGGATGATCTGCTCGGCCAGCGTCACCCCGTAGTTGGGGACGAACAGAACACGCAGCCGCCCCCGGGTCGCCGGGTCCGCGTTCACGGTGTCGGCCACGCCGTTGATGAGATGGATAATGCGCTTGGCCATCTCGTATCCAGGCGCCGCCTTGCCGCTGAACAGGAACGTCCGCGGCTGCCGATCCTCCGCACGGCGGGAGCGCATGGCGAGATAGAGGCTGATGATGTGCAGCACGTTGAGCAGCTGGCGCTTGTACTCGTGCAGGCGCTTGACGTGGGAGTCGAGCAGATGCGTCGGGTCAAGGTCGAGGTCGTGGAAGCGCTTCAGATGCTCCGCAAGCCGCTCCTTGTTGCGGTGCTTGATCGCCTGCCAGTCCTGCTGCAGCTCGGGGTCGTCGGCGAAGCGAGCCAGCTTCTGCAGCTGGTCGAGATCGGTGATCCATCCCTCGCCGATGCGCGAGCTGATGAGCTGGCTGAGCTCCGGGTTGCACTTGTACAGCCAGCGCCGCGGCGTCACCCCGTTGGTCTGGTTGATGATGCGGTCGGGGTACAGCTCGTGGAACTCCCGGAAGATTTCCTTCTTCAAGAGCTCGGTGTGCAGCGCGGAGACTCCGTTGACGCGGCGGCTGCCGACGATGGCGAGGTGCGCCATGCGCACGCGCTTTTCCTGCCCCTCCTCGATCAAGCTCAGACGCGCCACTCTCCCGCCGTCACCCGGATAGCGGCGGCGCACGTCGGACAGGAAGCGCTCGTTGATGTCGTAGATGATCTGCAGGTGGCGCGGCAGCACGCGCTCCATCAGCCACACGGGCCAGCGCTCGAGCGCCTCGGGCAGGATGGTGTGGTTGGTGTAGGCGAAGCACTCCCGGGTGGTTTCCCAGGCCTGGTCCCAGCCATAGCCGTGCACGTCGGTGAGCAGGCGCATCATCTCTGCTATCGCGAGCGCGGGATGCGTGTCGTTGAGCTGGAAGACCGCCTGGTCCGTCAGGTTCGACAGATCCGGGTTGCGCTCCAGATGCCGGCGCAGACAGTCCTGCAGCGTCGCGGAGACCAGGAAGAACTCCTGCTTCAGCCTCAATTCCTTGCCGGCCAGGAGGTTGTCGTTCGGGTAGAGCACGCGGGTGATGTTCTCGGTCGCGCTCTTCTCCTCGACGGCCTTGATGTAGTCGCCGCGGTTGAAATACGACAGCTCGAACTCACGGGTCGCCTTCGCCGACCACAGGCGCAGCGTGTTGACCATGCCGTTCTGGTAGCCGGGCACCGGGATGTCGTACGCCATGGCGTACACTTCCTGGGCGTCCACCCACTCGTGCACCATGCGGCCCGAGCTGCCGCTGTACTGGATCACGCGCCCTCCGAACAGGACCGGATACAGGCGCTCGGGTCGCGCGACCTCCCAGGGGTTGCCGTAGCGCAGCCAGTTGTCCGGCTTCTCGAGCTGGGCTCCTCCGACGATGTCCTGCCGGAAGATGCCGTACTCGTAGCGGATGCCGTAGCCGATGGCCGCCAGCCCCAATGTGGCCATGGAATCGAGGAAGCAGGCAGCGAGCCGGCCGAGACCGCCGTTGCCGAGCCCCGCGTCCTGCTCCTGGTGCTCGATCTCCGACAGGTCCATGCCGAGATCCTCGAGCGCCTCGCCCGAAGCCTGGCGGATGTCCATGCTCAGCATGCCGTCTTCGAGCAGACGGCCGAGCAGGTACTCCATGGACAGGTAGTAGACGCGCTTCGGCCGCTCGCGGATGTTCCGGCGCCACGTGCGGGTCCAGCGATCGAACATGCGATCGCGCGCCGTGTGCGCGATGCTCATGAACTGATCCAGCGTGGTAGAGGCGCTCGGGTGCTTGCCCTGCGTATGCTGGACGTGGTTCAAAAAGCTCTGCTGGATCGCGCCCGCATCGAGCGGAAGCCCGTTGGGCGGGAGCGTGAGCCGGCGGTGGTCGGTCATGGCGCCCGTTTCTACGAGCAGTCGGCCGCCAGCGCCAGAGGCAGTGCAAAGGGGGGCCGGCTCACGGACCGCAGATCGCTATAAACCCTCGATAACAGCTGGACTGTCAGTCCCCTGGAGCCTCCGGGAAGAGCTTCGCGAGCGAGGGGTGACTAGCGGCAGCCCTCACCCAGGCGCGCACGCGGGGCGACAGCGCCTCGAGCTCCAGCCCGGCTTCCAGCGCGCGAAGCAGGAGCGGGGGCACGCTGTAGTCAGCGAGACTGAAGCCACCCTCGAACGCGAAACCGGAGTCGGCGTCCAGCAGATGCTCGGCGGACGACGGAAGCGAGAGCAACGCGTCGGCGTACCGGCCACGCTCGGGATGACCGAGCGGCAGCCGGGCAAAGCCCTGCAACGGCGCGGCCATCCGCTGGTCCGCCAGGTCGAACAAGAGCCGCGTCTTCGCGCGCAGCTCCGGGTCCGCTGGCATCAGCGCGGGATCCGGATGCGTCTCTTCCAGGTACTCCATGATGATCAGCGACTCGTACAGCACGAGACCGCTGGGATCCTCGTAGGTCGGAACCTGTCCCTTGGGGTTCAGCCGCCTGAGCTCGAAGTCATGGTCGTCCGGGTCGAAGCGCAACAATTCCGCCTCGATTCCCTTGTCGTCGAGGTAGGCGCGGAGACGCCGACAGAAAGGGCAGCGCGGGCGATGGATCACCCTGGGGGTGGCGGGAGGCCGGGAGGGTTGAGGCATGGCATGTCTCGTAGCCCGGTACTCCGCTCGTGCAAGGCGGAAGGGCGGAGCGCCTGACAGGCGCTGTACGCCGGCTTGGGGTAGCATCGGTCCATGGTCCAGATCCCAGCTGGTCGTATGTCCGGACGGGCGCTTCGCGCGGTCGTCTCCGCTGCTCGTCACACTCCTGCGCGACACGTCCTGAGCCGTGTGCTGCGCGCGCAGCTCGGCATCGAGGCCGCGCGGCGGCTCGCCGACGACACGCGCGGGGACCTGCCGATATCGTTTGTCCCGGTTCGCGCGCGCCCCGATCACTCGCGGAGCTCCGCGGAGCTCGGCATTCCGGGCCGCTCGGACTGGCCGCGCACCAGCGCGTCCGCTGCCGCCGCTCTGCGCGAAGGACAGGTCACGTCGGAACAGCTGGTGGAACGCGCGCTCGCCGGTGCCGAACGCCTCGCGGCCACGAGCCCGGGCGGCAGCGCGATCCTGCACGCCGATGCGGAGCGCGCGCGCGCGGCGGCCAAGGACAGTGCGGCGCGCCTGCAGAGCGGAAAGCCGCGCGGGCCGCTCGACGGCATTCCGATCGCCATCAAGGAAGAGGTCAACGTCGAGGGCATTCCGACCCGCGTCGGCACCAGCTGGATACCACCTGTCCCGGCGGCCGCGGATTGCACCGCGGTGGCGCGGCTTCGCGCCGCAGGTGCCCTCGTCATCGGCACGACTCCGATGACCGAGTACGGACTGTCACCGCTCGGAGGCAATCCGAACCGCGACATGCCCCGCAACGCGCACGACTCCTCCCGTCTGCCCGGCGGCAGCTCGAGCGGCTCCGGAGTGGCCGTGGCCAGCGGGGTGGTACCGGTGGCGCTGGGAGCCGACGGAGGCGGCTCGGTGCGCATCCCGGCCTGTCTCAACGGCGTGTTCGGACTCAAACCCACCTACGGCCGCATTCCACTGACGGGTGAAGGACTCGCCGGAGGCAGCTCCGTGACGCATCTGGGACCGCTGGGAGCATCGACGTACGACCTCGCCGTCTTCACGGAAATCGCCGCGGGCGCGGACGGCCAGGACGCCGCTGCCGACGCCCAACCGGCACTGGAGCGCGAAGAGCTCGTGCGCGCGCTCGGTCTAGGCGTGCGCGGCCTTCGCGTCGGCGTCGACGAGGACGAGTGGAACGCGGCTCGCGCCGACGCAGCCCTTCCGGCGCGCGAAGCACTCGATGCGCTGGAGCGCGAGGGCGCTACCCTGGTCCCGGTCCGCATGCGACTGGCACGCCACGCACCGGCCATCGGCTACCTGACGATCGGGCTCGAGGCATTCAGCGCCATGCTCGATGTGCGCCGGGATCACATGGACGAGCTCGGGCTCGACGTGCAGCTGCTCTTGGCCGGCATGGAGACGTTCCGCTCCGACGACTACCTCGACGCGCAGCGGCTCAGGGCGGAGCTGCGCCGCGAGGTGGCCGAGGTGCTGCGCGACGTCGACGTGCTGGCGCTTCCTACGACGGGCCGCGGCGCACCGGCGGTCACCGATCAGGAAGCGCGGGACGGATTCGTCGACCCTCCGGCGCTGGATGCGATGTGCCGCTTCGCCTTCCTCGGCAACCTGACGGGCCTGCCCGCCGGAACCGCGCCGGTCGGCTTCGACGGCGAACGCATGCCGGTCGGACTGCAGATCGTTGGCGACGCCTGGGACGAGGCAGCCGTGCTCGCGGTGCTGGCGCACCTGGAGCGGATCGGTCAGGCGCAGGTCACGAAGCCAGCCAGCTTTGTCGACCTGCTCGCAGGCTGACGCTCAAGCTAGCGCTTCAGAGCTCGCCGGCCTTGGCCTTGGCGGCCCACTTGTTGATCTCCTCCTCGATCACGCCGAGCGCCTTGCCCTTGAAGGGCTTGAGCACAAACGGCACGTCCAACTCCATCTCGATGTTCTTCGGGTTCACGTCGAGGCTGCCCTTCAGGCTGAAACCCTTGACGCTGAACGAGATGTCCGCGTGCTGGTCGTTCCACTTCGCGGTGGGGTTGTACCGCGCGAAGCGCTGCCTGTAGCTCTCGAATGCGGCCTCTGCGACCTGCTTTGCCTTTTCCTGTCCCAGATCGTGGGGAACGACGTGCTTCATGCTTTCCTCTCGTTGCTTCCAGTCGCGGGGAACCCTGACCCCAACGAGGAACGTAGTCACGTCAGCGCGCTTTGGCCAGTTCCTGGCCGGAAAGTCGGTCCCACGCGCGCGCGAGGCGCGCCTCGCGCGCCCTGGATGCAACCGCGAGCAGCGGCTGATCGCGCTCCCAGCGCTGTCGTTCGGAAGCGTCGGCGCCGCGCCAGTGCTCCGATGCTGCGTCCAGCAGCGCCCCGGTCGCATCGAGCAGGCCCGCCAGAGCGATGTGCAGCTCCGACTCCAGAGCGGGGCGCAAGGCCAGAGCGCGCGCGGCAACGAGCAGCGCCAGCGCCTGCTGCACGATCGCGCGCGGGAAGCGCGCGCGACGCGACACCGCTACGAAATAGCCCAGCAGCGCGGCGTGCACGTGCAGATCCTCGAGCGTGCGGAAGGGCTTGAGGTAGTCCGCATAGCCGTCGCCGGGCAGCACGTCCGCTTCGGCAACGCGCACGGCGTCGAGCGCGATCTCGCAGTGCGGGATTTCGGGCGCGAAGGGCGGCGCGGGCATGGCCCGGATCTCGACCCCGCGCGCATCCGCGGACACGCGCACCAGGCGGAGCTGGTTCCGCCCATCGTCGGTCGTGCCGGCGCTTGCGCTCACGAGCAGCTCCGAGGCGACCGCCGCCAAAGTGCTCCAGCGCTTGTTGCCGGACAGCACGAACCCGCCTCCAGCGTCGGGTGTCAGCGTCGCGCGGATCGCGCGCGGGTGGGCGCCGCCCTCCTCGGTGGCCGAAAGCGCCGTGATCGTCCCCGGAGCGAGGGCCGGGACCAGAACCCGGAGCGCGGCGTGATAGCCCGCTGCAAACGCGAAGCCCAGCCGATCGGCGGAAAAGCCGCCGATGATCGCACCGTCCACCGGCTCGCGCCAGCGCGCGAGATCGGCGCGGTGCGCCGACCAGAACTGTTCGAGGGTCAGAGCGGCAGGGGGCGCCGGCGACGCGCCGACCAGATGCCGGAGCCATGGAAGCCCGTCGCTCATGCCGAACGTGGCTCCACGAAGAGCTCCGTCACCAGGCCGAAATGGTCGGAGGGCCAGACCTGGCCCCCGGCTGCTTCGTCCGGCTCGTCGAAACACAGTCGCGTCGCGACCGGCTCGCCGCGAAGCTTGCGATCGGGGCCGCGCACAAAGATGTAGTCGATGCGGCGCGGCGGCTCGTGGGAGAGCGCGGCGAAGGCATTCTTCCTGTCGAACGTGAAGCCCGCACTGCCGTCGCCGCCGTAGCGCCAGGCATCGGCGAAAAATACGCTCTCTTCCTCCAGCGTCGCGAGCCCAACGAGGTAGCGGATCTCGTCCGAAGCGGGTTCCGCGTTGAAGTCGCCCATCAGGACCGGCGGGAGTCTCCCGTCGTCGACCGGGGCCCGCGCGAAGATGCGTTCGACGATGTGGCGGACCTGATGCACGCGCACCCGACCGTGGTGGAGCTTCCAGTTGAGGTGAGTGACGAACACCGGAAGCTCGCCCGCGGGCGTATCGACGCGCGCGTAGAGCATCGAGCGGGTCTCGCCGCTGTCCAGATCGGGCAGCGGCTCCACCGCCTGTTCGAGGATAGGAAAGCGGCTCAAGAGCGCGTTGCCGAACTCCAGCCCTCCGCCAAGCTCGGCGGCGCAGCCGAAAGCGATGTCGTAGCCGACGCCGTCCGCGATCTCGCTGGCCTGATCGGTGTCGGGACGAGGCCCGCCCGCGCCAGGGAGCATCCGCAGCACTTCCTGCAACCCGAGCAGGTCCGGCTGGAGCTGGTGGAGCTCGCGGCGGATGAGCTCGAGCCTGGCAGGCCACGGGCCGGACTTGTTCCAGATGTTGAGCGTGGCGACCCTGAGGCGTTCCATGTTCCGGGCGCGTCGCGCTGCTGTGCCCGACGCCGCAATCATCCTCGCGCTTCCGGTCGGCGGCGTCCATCGCCCTGGCCAGCGCGGCAGCCTGGCGCTAGCCTGGGCCGGACGGAGGCTTCAGGCATGGGCTACGACGGACACGACGACGACGGTCACCATCACCATCACGACCACGATCATCCCGATCACCACCATCATCACCACGAGCACGGCGAGCAGCACGGGCCGGAAGGTACCCAGTTCCTCGACCTGGAAATCAGCCAGGTGCTCCTGGGCGAGGCCGGCGCGATCGCCAAGCAGGTCGCACTGGACCTGGTGCGCGAAGCAGCGCGCGAGCGCCTGCGTGAACGCATGGGTGATCGACTGGCTGCGATCGGACAACTGGCAGCGGACGAGCTGGTCGACGATGTGGAAACCAACCTCGAGATCGAAGCGTTGATCGGCGCCCGCATGGAAGAGTCCGGTGCCCTGGAAGAACGCCTGCGTCAGGCGCTCGCGTCCCCGCCGCCTGCCGCCCCGAAACGCGCCCCGGCTTCCCGACGCAGCGGCTCGGGCGGCGGCCGCAAGAAGACCGGTCGCGGCAAGCACCCGGTGCGGGGATAGCCCGGCTCCTCGGTTGAAGTGCGGCAGCGCCGTCTCGCCATCGGCCTGGCGCGTCGGACCAGTGCACGGCGACCGTGGAGCGCGGCGCGTTCAATCTCGCGCCGGACCGCAGGATGCTCCGCCTACATGGATTTTGGCCCTGGAGCCGGCAGTGGGGCCGTGCACTCCGGCTCCAAGCGCTATAGTGCGCCTATCGTGGTTGGATTCTTTGGACGACGACGCGACGAGACGGCACCCCCGAGCGGGGCCGGAGCGGAGCAACTATACAACACGGTCCGCACGCACCTGCACGACGCGGACGACGACGCCGTGCGGATCGTAACCGCCATCGCTGGCCTGCTGGCGGCAGTGGCCTACGCCGACCGCGAGTGGTCGAAGGCAGAAGAAGCGCGTCTGCGCGCCGAGCTGGCCCGCGTCAACGGGCTGGACGCCTACGGCGTCGGCGCGATCTGCAGCGCGCTGCGCGAGAACGTAGTCGAGATCTCGACCACGCAGACGCCCCACTACACCCGCGACCTGCGCGCGCTGGCCAACCGCGATCTGCGGCTGGAGGTTCTCGACGTGTTGGTCGATCTGGCCGCGACCGACGGCAGCATCTCGTTCGACGAGGTCGCGCTTCTACGGAACACGGCAACCGCCCTCGGTCTGACGCAGGACGACTACAACGCGATCCAGGATCGCTACCGCGACAAGCTGTCGTTTCTCCATTCGCCATAGGCAGCGTCTGACGCGTTGCGGCGCTGCGGCCTCGTCGATTGCAGCAACGAACCAAACCCGGCTCTGCTACACTCGGTTGTTCTGTCGACGCTGGCCAAACGGGGGGTCATCGCGCTGACGATGTTGCTCTCCGTGTCCGGATGGGGCTGCGCTGCAAAGTGGCCCGCGCCGCGCACTGGGCGTATGGCGACCGCGCGCCCGGACGATCCCGCCGCCGCACTGCGCGCTCGCATCGAGGCGCAGCCGGTATGCGTGGTGTCGAAAGTCTGGTCGGCGGGGCGCCTCGGCGCCAGCGTTCTCTACCACTACAGGCGCGATGGTGATCGCCTGCACGTCGGCTACTTCGTCTACTGGTCCACGGAGCGACCGTGGGGCAACAACGCGCTGACGTACACGGGACTCCCGGCGCTGTTCACGGACGCGTTCTATTCGCATTTCCTCTTCGCCCTGCCGGGCGCGCGGCGCGTGCTGTATGGCCCGGGCGACGTTGAGGGCGCGCGCGTCGACTATCGCATCAGGCCGGGCGGTGGTCTGGAGGTGCTCGGCGGTCTGGCCAACGACGCGACGCACCAGGAGGTCACGCTGTCGCGCTCGGACCTGGTCGACAACCAGGGGCGAATCATTCTGATGACGCGCGTCTGGAGCCACCAGCTCGGAGCCCACGGCGGTGCGGCGTACGTCGCGCGCGAAAGCGGCGCGCCACACTGTTTCCGCGGCGACTCGCTGGAACCGCTCTCGGCAAAGGTCGCCAAGGCACTCCGGCTCGGCACCGAGCGCGCACCCCGCCGGGCGAAGCCCGCCTGGAGGCTCGCGCCGTCGCCGCGCCGCATGGCGAAGCCCCGCGGCCGCAGGCACGCGATGTAGCACCCAGCCACCCTGACCGGCTCAGGGCATTGGATGGGCTTCGAAGAAATCCAGCATCGTGGCGGTCGCGTCGATGTCCGTGCTGGTCTTGCCCAGCGGCGGCACCGGCAACCCACCAGGCCAGGTGTGTCCGCCGCCGTCGATCGTGCAGAGGACCGTCGTGGCTCCGGCCTGGCAGTCCGGCCACTCGACGCAGGTGGCGTCGCCGTTCTTGTAGATCGCCTTCGTATTGCCGCTGCAGCCGTTGTTCAGCTGCCAGAACCTCATCGTCTCGGCTACCGAACGGAACACCAGGCCGGCGCCCAGCGTGTGGAGAATCGGAGTGCCGCCGTCGTAGGGAACCAGCGGATCGCTCGTCCCATGGAAGTCGATGATCGGCAGAGGACGCGATGGATGGCACTGGTCCTCAGGCAAACCGAGCACCCCGGCCACAGGCGCGATAGCGGCAAAGCGATCTGCAAGCTCGCAGCCGACACGGTGCGAGAAGAACCCGCCGTTGCTCATACCCGTCGCGTAGACCCGCTTCGGGTCGATGCAGTACTGGCTCTCCAGCTTGTCGAGCAGCGCCTTGGTGAACGCGATGTCGTCGACGCTGTCGGTCCACGCAGTGCCGCAACAGTCGCCCGCGTTCCAGCTCGTCGCTACCCCCGACGGATAGACAACAATGAAGCCGCGCTTGTCGGCCGCGCTGCTCATGCGGGACAGGAGCGCCTGCTGCCAGTCCGCGGAGCTGAAGCCGTGGTAGTTGAGCACGAGCATCGTGCCCTTCGTCGGGTCGTACGAGTCCGGCACGTGCACGATGCCGGTCCGGGTGAGCCCTCCGGCCTGCAGGCTGATGATGTGCTCGCCCGACTTGCCCGTCTTGCCGCTGCACGTGTAGGCGGTGCCGCCCTCGGGTGCGCCGCCCTCGAAGCCTGGATGCGGCCCCGGCGCGGCATCCGGATAGGGATCGGCGTCGGGCCAGACGATGCCCGCGTCGGACGCGACAGGACCGGCATCGGCCGAAGCGTCACCCGACGAAGTGAATCCAGGGCTCTGCTCGTTCGAACCGCAGCCGACGACCCAGATCGCCACGGCGGTCGGCGCGACGATCAGCCACCATCGGAGCGTCCCTCGCATACCCTCAAGATACCCCAGCAGCAGGCGGATTTGCCACGGCCCAGCGGGCCGCACCATCCTGGCACTGCAATCCGCTACACTGGCTGGCATGGGTAGCGTGACTTCGGGTCGGTCGACATTCCTGAGGGTGGGCTTGCTGGGCGCACTGGGGGGCCTCGCTCTGGCGCTGGGGCCGGCATGCAGCTCGGCCGGCGGCGTCGCAGGTCCGCCGGAGAGCGTTGCCGGCGGGGGCGGGTCCGGCGCGACGGGCGGCGCGGGCGGCGACAGCGGGGTGAGCCTCGGTGACTCCTCCTCGGGCAACTGCCCCGGTGGTTGCGACGGCGGACAGTGCATCGGTGGCGTGTGCTGCGCCAGCGCCCAGGTGTGCGGTAGCGCCTGCTGCGCCGCAGGCGATGTCTGTTCCTTCCAGAAGTGCGTCACGCCCGGCGCCACCTGCGTCGACGCCAGCGAGTGTCCGCAGGGCCAGTACTGCGACTATTCGCTGGGCACGCCAGGCCAGGCCAGCGACGGCGGTACGTGCAATGGCGGCGTGTCGCTCGCCACGGGGCGATGTCTCCCGCAGCCTCCCGCCTGTCCGTCGGGGCAGACCCCGACGCCCGGACAACCCATCACCTGCCTGCCGACGTGCGAGTACCACCCGCCCACGGCAGCGTTCTCGCCGGTGCTGAAGTACTCGTGGGCGAACGGAGACATCATGATGGCGCCCATCGTGATCGAGCTGGACGACGACAACTGCGACGGCGTCGTCGACCAGCGCGACATCCCGGAGATCGTCTTTTCCACATTCGCAGGCGGCGACTACAACCACAACGGCACGCTGCACGCGATCTCGGTCGTCGGCGGCAAGGTCGTCGACAAGTGGTCGTTCGCGCCGACCACGGACGCCATCCACCCGGGACGCTCGATCGCGGCAGGCAACATCGACGGGGTGCCGGGCAACGAGGTCGTCGCCTGCACGGACACCGGCAAGCTCAGGGCCGTCACAGCCGACGGCAAGTCGCTCTGGGTGAGCGACGTGGGCGGAGGGTGCTCGATGCCGAGCATTGGCGATCTCGACGGTGACGGCAACGTCGAGGTCGTCGACGAGGCCGGCATCTACGACGGCAAGACCGGCAAGCAGAAGGTCGCCTTCTCGCCGGCGGCCGCCAACGTGGTCCTGAGTGACATGGACGGCGACGGCAAGCTGGACGTGGTGACGCCGAGCAAGGTGTACCGAAGCGATGGCAGCCTGATGCTGGACACGGGCCTGACTGGCAACTTCGTAGCCGTCGGCGACTTCGACAAGGACGGCGTGCCGGAAGCAGCGAGCATCGACTACACGACCCACACCTTGAGCGTATGGCACTACGACGCAAGCCAGCCCGGCAAGTTCAAGATCCTGCGCACCGGCATCGACATCAACGGCACGGCGTCCAACGTGTGCCCCGCCGGCAGCGCGGGCTCCACCCACGGCGGCGGGCCGCCCACCATCGCCGACTTCAACGGCGACGGCACACCGGATGTCGCGGTGGCCGGCGGCATCGGCTACGCGGTCATCGACGGCACCAAGATCCTGAATTCGAGCGTGCCCAACAACCAGACCAACCTGTGGCTGAAGCAGACGCACGACTGCTCGTCGGCCGCCACGGGCAGCTCCGTGTTCGACTTCAACGGCGATGGTACCGCGGAGGTGGTCTACTCGGACGAGCAGTACCTGCGCGTGTACAACGGCGTGGACGGAACCGAGTTGTTCAAGACCTGCAACACCACCGGCACGCTGGTCGAATACCCGCTCGTCGCGGACGTCGACAACGACGGCCACGCCGACCTGATCGTCGTGTCCAACTCCTACTCCGGCATCACCTGCCCGACCGACGGCTCGAAGCAACAAGGGCTGCGCATCTTCGGCGACACCAAGGGCAACTGGGTGCGGACCCGCCGCGTGTGGAACGAGCACGCCTATCACGTCACCAACGTGAACGAAGACGGCAGCATCCCCCAGCACGAGCTACCGAACTGGAAGCAGCCGCGGCTGAACAACTTCCGCCAGAACGTGCAGCCGGAAGGCGAGTTCAACGCACCGGACCTGATCGTGAGCGTGTTCCCCGACTGTTCGGGGACATACGGGCTCGTGGCGCGCGTACGCAATATCGGCACGGCTTCGGTCGAGGCGGGCGTGGTCGTCGGCTTCTACGAGAACGACCCGACGGCGGGCGGCACGCTGCTCGGCCAGGGCAAGACCACGAAGGTGCTCTACCCGGCCGAAGCGGAGGACGTTGTGCTGCCGCTACCGAATCCCCCGTCCGGCGTGACGGACGGTTCCAGCAAGCTGTACGCCGTGGTCGACGACGGTAACCCACCGCACGCCTGGCACGAGTGCCGTACCGACAACAACACCAGCAACGCGGCAAGCGGAGCCTGCAACGCACCGCACTGACCCGGCAGAGCCGGGAGCGACCTCGGGACGCTCCTAGTCCAGGCAACAGCGGAAGCCGACGTTGTCGGCGGTCGCGTTGCGCTGCATCGTGCGGGGCGCGGCGCACGCGACATTCGCGCTGGTCTCCTTGAAGGAGCCGCCGCGGACACGGCATGTGTCGGCCTGGGGGCCGCCGCCGTCCACGGCGTCGCATTCGTCGGTCCACTCGGCGACGTTGCCGCTCATGTCGAAGAGGTGGGGAGCGCCGCCCTGGCAGTTGTTGTTCGGCCGGTCCGTGGGCAGGAGCGCGGAAGTGCCAGCGTCGGTACTGATGACGGTGGAGTCGTTGCAGGTGCCCGCCTGGAACGTCGAGCCAGGGGGGTAGGGATAGGTGTTCACGCCCTGGGCGGAGCAGGCGTCGTACCACTGGCTCTCGCTGGCATCCGTGAACGCGCTGAAGCTGCCCGCGCCTCCCCCGATCTTGCCGCACAGGCGCTTGCCCACCGATTCGCAATAAACGTAGGCATCGCACCAGTCCACGTTGCGGACCGGGAGCGTCGTGGCATTGACAGGCGCAGGCCAGTTGCCCATCGGCGTGTAGTCCGACTTCCACGCGCAGGCTGCTGAATTGGCCACCGGATTGTTGCCGTAGAAGACCTCGTACTGGGCGTAGGTGATCTCGTACTGGTCCATGCAGAAGTTTCCCCCGCCGCCGCCGGGCAACGGCACGGTGGCCATGCCGACCGGGCAAGCACAGTAGTTGCCGTTCGGGCTGCTCTTGCAAACGTTGGTCAGGCAATCCGAGTTGAAGCGGCAGGTGTTGCCGCGCTGGCACTTCGGGCAACTGCTGCCTCCGCAGTCCTTGTCCGTCTCGGTGCCGTTCTTGACGCCGTCGTTGCAGTTCCATGCCTGGCAGCGCAAGGGCGTACCGGAGCAGACTCCGCTGTCACAGTCTATCCCCTTCAGACAGAGCTTGCCGGATACGCACGGCTTGCATGTGCCGCCACAATCGACATCCGTCTCGCTGCCATTCTTGATCTGGTCGGAGCACGTCGGGGCGCTGCAGGTATTGAGCGTGGAGTCGCAGCTCAGGCTCACGCAGTCGGAACCCGTTGAACAGCTCTTGCCGGTGCCGCACGGCGCGCATTCGCGGCCACAGTCCACGTCCGTCTCGCCGGTGTCCTTCGCACCATTCGAACAATGAGCGGGCAGGCCGGCGTCGCCGCTGCCGCCCGCGTCGATGGCTCCCCCACTGCCCCCGGCGTCTTTGCCACCCGCGCCAGACATGCCGCCGGCGCCGGCCGAGGCGTCGCCTCCGTCGGTCCCGCCCTGTCCCCCGGTCGACGTGTCGCGGCCCGAGTCGGGGTGTGTGACGAAGCCGCCGCTACCGCCGGTCGAGCCGTTGTCCTTGGGTGGGTTGTTGAGGCCCTTCGAGCAAGCCGCAGCCATGCCAGCAGCCGCAACGCACGTAGCAAGCATCAGTGAAACGCGTCGCACAAGCATCGAACACTCCCGATCTGGAGCCTCACCGGGTCCAGCAGTGGACAATAGCACGGGCCCGAGGCACCCCGGAAGTTCCGTCGGGAACGGTCGCAGGTGTGGATACTGGTACAGTGGGGCGGAAATGCAGCGCAGCGAACGAACGGACGTGGTCAACCGCATCCGCATCCGGTCGGTGGTGCGTGGCGAGGGACCGACCGTTGTCATGTTGCACGGCTTCCCGGAAACCCACCGCTCCTGGGACGTGACCGTGCCCACGCTGGTCGAAGCCGGCTACCGCACCGTCACGCCCGACCTGCGTGGCTATGGACGCAGCGACCGGCCGCGGCAGGGCTACGACCTCGACACACTGTCGAGAGACGTTGCCGAGTTGATCGAGGCACTCGGCGACGAGCAGGTCGCGCTCGTCGGTCATGACTGGGGCGGCGCCATCGCCTGGCATACGGCCAGCCGCTACCCCGGGCGGATCGGCAAGCTCATCGTGCTCGACTGCCCGCACCCCGCACTGATGGCGAAGGCGATGCGCGACAATGCCCGCCAGCGCCGGCGCAGCTGGTACATGTTCTTCTTCCAGCTGCCCCTCTTGCCCGAGTTGTGGCTGTCCAGAAGCGGCGGACGGAACCTGTCTCGCATGTTCCGCGCCGGGTCGCCGGCGGAGCACGCCGTCCCGAGCGAGCTGGTCGAAGCCGAGACCCGCGAGCTGTTGGGTCGAACGCGGCTTCACGGGCCCCTGGCGTACTATCGCACCATGTTCCGCGAGTCGCTCATGCCGATGCTGGCGAATCGCGTCGCCGATGGCTACGGCACTATCGATCTGCCCGTGACCCTGATCTGGGGCGAAGCGGACAGCTGCCTCGGCGTCGAGCTCATCGACGGGACGGAGCGCTTCGCGCCCGACCTGACGGTGCATCGCGTCGCCGCCGCAGGGCATTTCGTGCACCAGGAACGGCCGGAGGTCGTCAACCCGCTGCTGGTCGAGGCGCTCGCCTGGCCAAACGCACGCTACTCGCGTAGATCGACGGCATGACGCTCGAGCCCGGAAGCCGCATGCGCTTCCTCAAGCAATCCGAGATCCGCAGGATGACACTGGAGTGCACGCGCGTCGGCGGGGTGAACCTGTCGCAAGGCGTGTGCGACACGCCCGTGCCACCCGAGGTGCGGCGCGCCGCGCAGGCCGCGATCGACGAAGGGGTCAACACCTACACCCGCTACGACGGGCTCGCCGAGCTCCGGACGGCGCTGGCCGCCAAGCTCGAGCGGTACAACGGGCTCGAATACGATCCCGAGCAGAGCATCGTCGTGACCAGCGGTGCGACGGGCGCATTCTATGGCGCCTGCGCGGGGCTGTTCGACCCAGGCGACGAGGTGATCCTGTTCGCGCCCTACTACGGCTATCACGTCGACACGCTACGCGCCCTGGCAGTCGAGCCGCGCTTTGTCACGCTCGACCCACCCGACTGGAAGTTCACGCGCGAGTCGCTGGAAGCGCTGGTCGGTGAGCGTACGCGCGCCATCGTGGTCAACACGCCGGCCAACCCTTCCGGCAAGGTCTTCAGTCGCGCAGAGCTCGAGGTCATCGCGGACTTCGCGATCCAGCATGACCTGTTCGTGCTCACCGACGAGATCTACGAGCACTTCCTGTACGACGACCACGTGCACACGAGCCCCGCAACGCTGCCGGGGATGGCCGAACGCACGGTGACCATCAGCGGTCTGAGCAAGACCTTCTCCATCACCGGCTGGCGCATCGGCTTTTCGGCGAGCGCGCCGCGGCTGGCACGGCTGTTCGGCACGATCAACGATCTAGTGTACGTGTGCGCGCCCGCGCCGCTCCAGCTTGGAGTCGCCCGCGGTCTGGAGGTGCTCGGTCCGGTGTTCTACGAGTCGCTGGTGGCCGAGTACACGCTCAAGCGCGACCGCATCTGCGATGCGCTCGACCGCGCCGGCCTCACGCCGTACGTACCCGAGGGCGCGTACTACGTGCTCGCCGACGTCTCGAAGCTGCCGGGTGCGGACAGCAAGGAGCGCGCCATGCACCTGCTGGAAAAGACCGGCGTGGCCGCCGTGCCCGGCGAGGCCTTCTTTCCGGACGGCAAAGGCAAGACGCTGGCGCGCTTCTGCTTTGCCAAGACCGACGAAGCACTCGACGAGGCGTGCCGCCGGCTGGAGCGGCTGGGCTAGCAAAGCCCGTCGACGCGAGGACCCAATGGCCGACATTCTGTTCGACGAGTCGCACGAGCTGTACCGGAAGACCTGCCTGCGCTTCGCCAAGGAGCGCATCGAGCCGCACGTCATCGAGTGGGAAGAAGCCGGAAGCTTCCCGCGCGAGCTGTACCGCGAGGCCGCCGAGGCGGGCATTCTCGGCGTGAGCTTTCCCGAGCAGTACGGCGGCGGCGGCGGCGACGTGCTGCACAGCGTGATCACTGTCGAGGCGCTGCTCACCGGAGGCTCCACCGGCGTCACCGTCGGCCTGGGCTCGCTGGGCATTGCGCTTCCGCCGCTGTTCATCCTCGGCAACGAAGAACAGCAGCGCCGCTTCGCCCCTCCGGTGCTCGCGGGCGAGAAGATCGCCGCGCTGGCCATCACCGAGCCCGGAACCGGCAGCGACGTTGCGGGCATCAAGACGCGCGCCGTGCGCGACGGCGATCACTACGTGCTCAGCGGCTCCAAGCTCTTCATCACCAGCGGCGTTCGCGCCGATCTGGTGACCGTGTTGGCGCGGACCGGGGACGATCCGCACGGAGGGCTCACCTTCTTCATGGTCGAGCGCGGCATGCCCGGCTTTTCCGTCTCGCGTGCGCTGAAGAAGACCGGTTGGTGGGCGAGCGACACGGCAGAGCTCGCTTTCGACGAGGTGCGCGTACCGGTCGATCATCGCCTGGGCGAAGAAGGCTCCGGCTTCGTCGCGCTGATGAAGAATTTCCAGAACGAGCGTCTGGCGCTAGCCGTCTACGGCCACGCCACCGCACAGATCGCGCTGGACGACGCCCTCGCCTACGCGAAGGAGCGCCAGGCATTCGGCCGCCCCCTGGTCGGCTTCCAGGTCACGCGCCACAAGCTGGCTGCCATGGCCACCAAGGTCGCCGCGGCTCGCGCCTTCAACTACAACGTGGCGCGCCGCGTCGCGGCTGGCGAGTACCTCGTGGGCGAGGTCAGCATGGCGAAGAACTTCTCGGCGCAGGTGGCGCAGGAGGTCTGCTACGACGCCGTGCAGATCTTCGGCGGGATGGGCTACATGCGCGAGACGCGCGTGGAACGCCTGTCGCGCGACGCCCGCCTGATCCCCATCGGCGGGGGCACCACCGAAATCATGAACGAGATCATCGCCAAGAGCCTCGGGCTGTAGGCCCGGTTTCCGGGCGCAGGTTTCACCCCCCGTCCACAAGCTCGAAACGCGCCCGTCACATGCGGGCGCTAGCTTGGTGGGCATGATCACGACGGAAGTGGCCTTCCGCGACAGCCCCCGCGGCATCCTGTCCCGGCTCGAAGTCCGGACGAACGGACGGAACCTGATGTCGGCGCTGCAGCAGGCGCTGTTCGATCTGCGCGTGCAGACGGTACGGGCAAGCAGCCGCTTCGACGGCGACCAACAGCTCGCCGAGCTGGACGTGGTGGAGTTCGATGGCGGGCCGCTCCGCCCGGCGCGCCGGTACCAGATCCAGGCCGAGCTCAGCGCGCTCCTGACCACCCGCATCCAGCCTCCCCCGCCGCCGCGCCCGGCCCTGGCGGCTCCCACCCGGCGCGGTTGGAGACGTGGCTTCCGCCGCGGCGCGACGGCTGCTGTCGCGGATTCACGAGTTTCGTGGTAGCCACCGAACTGTCACCGGTGTGTCACATCGCGGCTGCAGATTCGGTGCGGCCGCAAAATGCAGGCAACTCCCCGAGTCCTCCGCTTCGTCGCACCGGCTGCCCGGAGAAGCTTCTTGAAGCTGGCAGCAATCGACATCGGCTCGAACTCCGTGCACATGATCATCGTGGGCACAGACGGCGAGCACTCCTTCGAGGTCATCGACCGCGAGAAGGAGATGGTGTTCCTCGGCCGCAGCGTGTTCGAGCACGGCCGCCTCACCGAGCAGGCGTTTTCGGCGGGGCTGGAAGCAATATCCAAGTTCCACAAGCTGGCCCAGCGCCACGGCGTCGAGGAAGTGCGCGCAGTCGCGACCTCGGCGGTACGTGAAGCGGAGAACGGCGGCGACTTCCTGTACGCCGTAGCGGAGCAGACCGGCATTGTCCCGCAGGTCATCTCCGGCACCGAAGAGGCCCACTACATCTACCTGGCTGTCCGCAACGCGATCGACCTGTCGCGTCGGACCGCGCTGGTGTTCGACGTGGGTGGCGGCAGCGTCGAGACGATCCTCGGCAACGCGCGCGAGCTCCACAGCGGGCATAGCCTGAAGCTGGGCGTGCAGCGCCTGCGCGCCGACTTCGGCGGCGGCGCACCGCTGTCCAAGCGCCAGAAGAAGGCGCTCGAATCGCGCGTCCGCGAGGTGGCGGGGAGCACCATCGAACAGGCGAAGCGCGACGGCTTCGACCTCGTCGTCGGCACGTCAGGCACCATCCTGGCGCTCGGGCAGGCCGTGCACCGCGCGCGGGGCGGCGAGCCATGGACCACACCGAGCGGCCAGGAGATTGAGCTTTCCGAGCTCAAGGCCCTGACCGAGCGGCTGCTCGCTGTGCCCGCTGCCGAGCGGGCCAATTTCGCTGGGGTGGACACGCGCCGCGCCGACACCATCCACGTCGGCGGCGTCCTGTTCGTGAACCTGCTGGAGCTGGCGGGCGTCGATCGCATCACGCTGTGCGACTCGTCGCTGCGCGAAGGCGTGGTGCTCGACTATCTCGAGCGCGCCGCGGAGGACATCCGCTCCTACGAGGTCGTCAGCGATATCCGGCGCCACAGCGTGATCGAGATGGCGCGCCGCACCGGCCAGACCGGACCGCACCCCGAGCGCGTCGCACGGCTGGCACTCCAGCTGTTCGACCAGACCAAGGACATCCACCGACTCGGCAACACCGATCGCGCCCTGCTCGAATACGGGGCCGTCCTCCACGACGTGGGTCAGCACATCGGCTACGAGCGTCACGAGCAGCACGCCGCGTACATCATCAGGAACGGCGAGCTGCGCGGTTTCAGCGACCAGGAGCGCGAGGTCATCGCGCTTCTGGCGCGCTATCACAGAAAGTCCCGCCCGAAACGGCGCGATGCCGACTACGCCGCCCTGCCGCGACGCAAGCGCCACGCGCTCCGGGTCATGGCCGGTATCCTACGCGTGGCCGACGGACTCGATCGCAGTCACCACCAGCTCGTCAGGGGCGTGCTGGTGGACAGAGCGGAGGATCTGCTCACCATTCGCGTGCAGGCGACGGGCGACAGCGAGCTGGAGGTCTGGGGCGCGCGCCGCAAGTCGAAGCTCCTGGCACGCGCGCTGGGCGTCAAACTGCGCATCGTGGTCGAGCCGGTCGCGTCCATCGCGCTCGAAAGCGCCTGATCAGGGCGGTTTTTCGCCTTCCCGGACGGCCCGCATCTGATTACGTTGCCCTTCCCATGATCGGCGTCGACTTCGGCGGGACCCACATCAAGGCCGGCATCGTGGCAGAGGACGGCCAGCTCGTCCGCTCCACGCTGATCGACACCAATGCGGGCGCTCCGCCCGAACAGATGTTCGACGCCATCGCCGACGTCGTGCGCTCGCTGGAAGACAAGCCCGACAGCGTCGGGCTGGCGATCCCCGGCGAGGTCGACCCCGACGGACGTTGTTGGCGGCTGCCGAACGTTCCCGGTTTCGAAGGGGTGCGGATCGCCGACGAGCTGTCCCGGCGGCTCGGCTGCCCGGTGGTGGTCGAGAACGACGCCAGCACCGCCGCGTTGGGCGAGCTGCTCTTCGGTCACGGCAGGCAGCATCCGAGCTTTTTGCTGGTCACGTTGGGCACCGGCATCGGCGGCGGCCTGGCCATCGCAGGCAAGCTGCGCCGCGGAACGCACGGCTTCGCCGGGGAGATCGGGCACGTGCGCATCGACACCTCGGACGGCGCCTGGCCCTGCGGCTGCGGCAAGCACGGCTGCATGGAAGCCTACGCCGGCACACAAGGGCTGCTCCGGCGCTACAACGAGCTCGGGCACAAGGCGGACAGCATCCACCCCATCGCGGACGCGGCTCACGCAGGCGACGCGGCGGCCCGCGACGTCTTCTCCGGCATGGGCTCGGCGCTGGGCCGCGGCCTGTCGCTGATCCAGAACGTGCTCGACCTCGACGCCCTGGTCTTTTCCGGCGGCATCTCCGCGTCGTTCGACCTGATCGAGCCGAGCCTGCGCGCCGAGCTCGAAGCGCGCGTCTTCGCGCCGCCGCTTTCGGATGTGCCGCTGCTCGTCAGCACGGTAGGCGAGCACGCCGGCGTCATCGGCGCGGCGCACCTGCCCATCGTCGAAGGCTGATCAGGGGACGACGGCTATCTTGCCGTAGCTCTTGCGGCTGCCCAACGCGGCCAGCGCTTCGCCCGTCTCTTCCAGCGGGTAGGCCTTCCACACCAGCGGCTTGATTTTCCCGGCCTCCACCAGCTCGAACAGGGCGCGCTGGGTCTCGGCGACCTGGTCGGGCGCGTGCTGCACCATCATGCCGTAGAACAGGCCGATCACGGCAATGTGCTTGAGCAGGATGCGGTTGACCTTGATCTCGGGGATCTTCCCGCCGGCAAAGCCGACGACCACAAGCCGGCCGTCCCAGGCGATACAGCGCGTGCAGCCGTCGAACACTGCGCCGCCCACGTTCTCGATGATCACGTCGGCGCCGCGACCGCTCGTCTCCTGCTTGACCCGGTCGACCCAGTCTTCCTTCTTGTAGTCGATAGCGACGTCGGCGCCGGCTTGCTTCGCCACCTCGAGCTTCGCGTCGCCACCGGCCAGCGCGATCACGCGCGCGCCGAGCGCCTTGGCGACCTGCACCGTGGCGAGCCCCACGCCACCGGCCGCGGCCGTGACCAGCACCGTCTCGCCTTCGCGAACGTGCGCGCGGTGCACCAGCGCCGCGTGCGCCGTCGGGTACACGACCGGGAAGACAGCCGCTTCCTCGAAGCTCATGGAGTCCGGAATGCGGTGCACGGTCTGCACCGGCGCGCTCGCCTTCTCGGCGAATCCGCCGTAGAGCAGCGTCGCCAGCACGCGGTCGCCCGGCTTCACCTGGTCGACCCCCCCGCCCACCGACTCCACCACACCGGCCACCTCGGCGCCGGGCGTGAACGGAAAGGGCGGCTTCGTCTGGTACTTGCCCTGCACCATCAGGATGTCGGCAAAGTTGCAGCCCGCCGCTTTCACACGAATACCGACCATCCCTGCGCCAACGTCCGGGTCCGGTGCCTCGCCCAGCGACAGCTCCGCCGGACTTTCGACCCAGTGATCGACCACGATCGCTTTCATGGGGGCGAACACTAGCACGCCTCCCGCTCGCCCCACGTCCGGGCTACTTCAGCTCGTGCATCATCTCCCAGACCTGCGCGGATAGCCCCGGCTGGTCGTCGGGCTCGGCGAAATCCCAGTGCTGCGACTGCGCTTCGAGCGCGTGCTTCGAGCCGGCCGCGTTGCAGGATAGATCAGTATAGCTGCGCGGCTGGTACTTGAACGGCGTGTAGTCTGGAGTCGAGCTGAACAGGTCAAACGGCAGCTCGGCATGCGCGCTGGTCTGGTTGTTGTACGGGATGCCGAAGATGTGCGCGAACAGCTTGTGCAGCGACTGCACGTCGAAGTGCGTGTGCGTCACGTAGCCGCGCTTGACCCACGGCGACGCGAAGACGGCGATCGACCGATGTGCATCGACGTGGTCCGCACCGTCCGACGGATCGTCCTCGATGACGACGATGAGCGTGCTCTTCCACATCGGGCTGTGCGAGATGGCATCGACGATCATGCCCGTGGCCTCGTCGTTTACCGAGATCATCAGCCCCGGATTGGGCGCGCCGGCCTTCCCACCGAACGTGTGGTCGTTGACCAGCCACACGTACGTGAAGGGCTTCATGTCGCAGAGCAGGCGCGCGCGCCCGGCGATGTAGCAGGCGCCCTTGGTGTCGGGCGTGGTGCCGCCCGTCGAGACGAGGCCGTAGCCCTGGTCGAGCGGAGTGCCGCCCACCAGCTCGCCCATGTTGTCGAAAGCGATCTTGTTCTTCGAGAGCCAGTCGAAGATGCCGCCCTCCACCGGCTTCAGATCCTGGCCGCCGAACTGAGGCAGCCCGCGCGTACCGCGCCCCCACACCGACAGCCAGTTGCGCTCCGTGTAGTCGCTGCTGCGACCGTACACCGTCCAGAAGTGACCCTGGATGGACTGCTCGGCGTCCTCGTAGAAGTTGTCGGCCTGCGAGAACTCGCCGGCCACCTTGCGGATATTCCCCCACACCTGGTCCATCTTGCCGGGCGCCATCACCAGCTTGGGGTCGCCGTTCACGCCCTTGACGTCGCCCATGAGGGCGTCGAAGGTCTTGTTCTCGCGCACGATGAACACCACGTGCTTGATCTCTTTCGACGGCCCCTCGGTGTTGGTACGCGGGATCGGGAAGTCGTAGTCAGAGCCGGCGGGGCACTTGACCTCGGGCTGCCCCGCGAGCTGGTCGACCACGCCGGCTGCCTCCCATTTCTTGGTCTCGTCGGTGAGCGTGGCGGCGTCGAGCTGGGTGACGAGCTCTGCGCTGCCCTTCATCTCCAGCCCGTTGATGCCCTGCGCAAAGCTCTGCGGAGCCAGTGTCGGTCCGGTGCCGTGGCCACGACCGTTCATGATCAAGAGCCGTCCCGCCTGCGGGGAGCCCGCCTGCACACGGGCCGGCACCACGGCGGTCGGCCACCACGCCGTCGGCAACACGCCCAGCGGCACGAAGCTGGGCGCCGCCCCGGCGCCCGAGCCGGGCTTCACGTCGAAGGCCGCCACGCCGTTGGTCGCCGCCAGCGCCACATACAGCTTCCCGGAACCGGCATCGTAGGCGAGCGCGCTGGGCGAGCTGCCGGGGAACTTGGCGTTCGCGTCGACCGGCACGGTGTCGACGACCTCGGCCTTCACGCGGTCCACAACGCTCAAGGTGTCGGACAGCGAGTTGGCCACGACCAGGAACGAAGGCGGAATGAACGCGATCTGCTCGGGTTGCTTGCCCGTGGGAATGGCGCGGACGCTGGGTGCCGAGAGATTCGTCACGTCCACCTCGAACAGCGTCTTGCCGTTCCAGGCCGTCACGTACACCACGTCGCTCGACTGCGGATCGAAGCGCGCGTCGAGCAGCTCTCGCCCCGCGTTGCCGAGATCGACGACCGCGAGCTGCTTTCCGTAGCTGGCCGTCTCGAGGCTGTAGAGCAGAAGCGCGCGCTGCTGGACCTGCGCCACCGCCAGCTTGGTGCCGTCCGGGGAGATGGCGATGCCCGACGGGAACACGTCGCCGGGCGCCGAATTCTCCACCGGGATGTCGCGCGAGGTGTCGGCGGTGACCGACCCGTTGCTCGTGTTCACGGAAAAAGCGCGGATGATCGAGTCCGGCGCGCCGCTGGCCGCGTACAGCGTGCCGTCCTGGGCGAGCGCCAGGCCGTAGTTCAGCGACTCGGGGCTCTTGAACACGACCTCTCCGGTGACCGGGTACTGCCCCGCCGCGAGCTTGTCGGTATCGAGGATGCGCAGCGCGTGATCGCCGTAGCCGTCGTCGCTCACCGCCACGTACGGCGTGTCCGGGATCCACAGCGCCGAAGCCGGGAAGGTGCCCTGGAGTTTGTCGTGGTCGAGCAGGATGTCGACCCCGGCGGGCCTCAGCCGGCGGCCATCGGGGAGCACGACCGGCTTCGCGCTGATGTCGGTCTTCGCCGCTGCTTCCCCGGTCGCCGCGCTCGCCGTGCACTGGCCCTGGACCGGCTTGGGATACGTCCCGTCCCATTTGCCGCAGGCGCTATCCGAGCAATCGTGCGGCAGCTTGGCCCAGGCGCCCAGCGCGGGACAGGTCCACGGCTTGGTGGCTTCGTCGCACGCCGCGCACGACAGCACGCAGGACGTGGTGAAGTCGGGCACCGCCTGTTTTGCCTGGTCGGCGCTGCAGATGCCCGGACCCTGCCCGGAGCCGCCAACCTGATCGCTGCTGCTGCAACCCGGCGCGAGCGCCGCGACCAGCATTGCCCCCAGGAAATGCGAGCCTGATCCTCCGCATGCACGCATTGTAGACCCGTTGGACCTCACGGCGCGTGACACTCGACAACGCACTTGATCCCGGGGCACCCGACCGGCTAGCGATGGGCCCATGAAAGCGATCGTCGTCACCGAGCCCGGGGGGCCCGACAAGCTCGAGCTAGCGGAAGTTCCGGGTCCGGTGCCCGCAGAGGGCGAGGTGCTGGTCGACGTGAAGGCGACCGCGCTCAACCGCGCCGACCTGCTGCAGCGCCGCGGCATGTATCCTCCCCCGAAAGGCGCGAGCGAAATCCTGGGGCTCGAGTGCGCGGGCGTCGTCGCCGAGCTCGGTCCTGGCGCGAGCGGCGTCAAGCCGGGCGACCGCGTGATGGCGCTCCTGCCGGGCGGCGGCTACGCCGAGCGCGTCACGCTGCCAGCACGCATGGCCATCCCGTTGCCCGACTCGCTGTCGTTCGAGCAGGCGGCCGCCATCCCCGAGGCCTTCCTCACGGCGCGCGAAGCGCTGTTTTCGCTCGGGCGCACCGAGCCGGGCCAGTACGTGTTGATCCACGCCGCTGCGGGCGGCGTTGGCTCCGCCGCTGTGCAGCTCGCGCATCGGCACGGCGCACACGTGCTGGCCACAGCCGGCAGCGACGAAAAGCTCGCCCGGGTCAAGGAGCTCGGCGCCGATACGCTGATCAACTACAAGTCGCAGAACTTCGTCGCCGTCGCCAAGGAAGCTACCGGCGGGCATGGAGTCGACGTGGTGCTCGACTTCATCGGCGGCAGCTACTGGGACAAGCACGCAGCGTGCATGGCCGTCGGCGGACGCTGTGTGGTGATCGGCGTCCTGGGCGGCCCCACCGCCAGCGTGAACCTCGCCCAGCTTCTGATGCGCCGCTACCAGATCCTCGGCTTGGTGATGCGCTCGCGTCCCGTCACCGACAAGATTTCCATCACGGAAGCGTTCATCCGCGAGTCGCTACCGCTTCTATCCGACGGTCGCCTCGCACCCGTCGTCGACAGCGTCCATCCGCTCTCCGAAGCCCGTCAGGCCCACGAGCGCATGGAGCTGAACCAGAATATCGGGAAGATCGTGCTCACCGTCAGCGCATGACCGACCCGGCGTCTCGGGGCTGCCCGGTCCCGCAAGCCTTGCCCGGGCCGCTCAGATCCTGAGCCGCCGCTGGAGCAGCATCGAACAGATCGCGTAGGACGCGACCAGGATGACGAGCGTGGCGGCGGAGTGCCAGGCCGTGGCCATGCTGGGCGTGCCGCGGACCAGCGAGCGCGAGACCTCGACGACGTGGGTCAGCGGGAGGAACTGCGCGAACACGAGCACCCAGCGCGGCATCTTGTCGAGCGGGAAGAAGATGCCGCTGAACAGGAACATCGGCGCGACGACGAGCGTGAAGTAGTAGTTGAAGAACTCGTAGCTCTTCGAGATGGCGGTGATGCCCATCGCCATGGCCGTGAACATCATCCCGACAGGAAGCCAAGCGGCAGCGTGAACAGCGAAAGCCACGACGGCACCAGGCCGAACAGGCGGATCACGAGCAGCACGCTGGCCGCGCCGAACGCGGACTTGATGCCTCCCCAGATCACCTCGCCGGCGATCAGCTCCGGCACGGTGATGGGCGTGGCGAGGATGGCGTCGTAGGTCTTCTGCGTCGCGAGCCGCGTATAGCTGCCGAAGGTGCCCTCGAAGGTGGCCGTGTACATCACCGTGGAGACCACAAGCCCGGGAGCGATGAACGCCGCATAGCTCATGCCACCGAGCTTCGGCACCACACGCCCCAGACCAAAGCCCAGCGCGAGCAGGTACAGGAGCGGCTCGCCGAAATTGCCGACGGCGCTGGTCGCGGCGTAGCGCCACCACACGTACATGTTCCGCGACGTGACGCGATAGGCGCCGAGCAGGAAGCCGCCCGGCTCCCACTGCGTGCGCGCCGGCGCGGCACCGCTGGAGGTGGACTCGCTCATCGAGCTGTCGCGAGCGGTCATTCGTTCAGCTCCCGCCCCGTGAGCCTGAGGAACACGTCCTCCAGCGCGGCGTTGCGCATCTGGCAGGAGATGTCGGCGCGTCGCGCACGATCGACGAGGTGATCGGCCAGCTGGCTCTGCCGCGGCAGGAAGAAGACGCGCATGTCGCCGGCGCGCTCGCTGGACACGCCGGCGAGGTCGAGATCGCCGAGCACCTCGTGCTCGCGCGCTTCCGGGACCCTCAACTCCACCACCTCGTGGCCAACGTGCCGCTCGATCAGCTCGCGGGGCGAGCCTTCGTCGAGGATTTTCCCGTGATCCATGATCACGAGCCGGGTACAGAGCCGTTCGGCCTCGTCCATGTAGTGCGTCGTGAGCACCATGGTCACGCCGCGGTCCTCGAGCTCACGCAGCTTCTGCCAGATGAGATGCCGCGCCTGTGGATCGAGGCCGGTGGTCGGCTCGTCGAGGATCACCAGCTCCGGGTCGTTGATCAGGGCGCGCGCGATCATCAGCCGGCGCTTCATGCCGCCGCTGAGCTCGGGGATGGTGCGCTTGCGCTTGTCGACCAGCGCGGCGAAATCCAGAAGCTCCTCCACGCGGCGCGCCGTCACCCTGGCCGCTTGCGGAAAGTAGCTGCCGTAGACGCGCAGGTTCTGCTGCACGTCCAGGTCGGGGTCGAGGTTGTCTTCCTGGGGGCACACGCCGATGCGCGCGCGCACGCGCTTGCCGTCACGCACGGGGTCCAGGCCGAGCACACTCAGCGTGCCGCCACTCGGTTCGGAGACGGCCTGCAGCATGCGCATGGTCGAGGTCTTTCCGGCTCCATTCGGACCAAGAAAGCCGAAGCACTCGCCGCGCTCGATGCGGAAATCGATGCCGCTCACGGCCTCGAAGTCGCCGTAGCGCTTCCGGAGCCCCTCGGCCTTCGCTGCCGCCTGGTCGGACACGGAGTGGCATCCTAGGCGCTCGCGGACCGGAAGCCAGCCGGTTTGTGCCGCCGCTATCAGGAGGCGAGCCTGGCCGCGACCAGTTCGACGGCCTCCGCGGCGCTCCCCGCTCGCAGCACGGCGTCGGGGCGCTTGTCGTCGATGGCGCTGCCGGCGAGCTTCGCGCTCCAGCCGTCGACCTCCAGGCCCACGAGCACGCGCCCCAGCTGCCAGGCCATGGCCATCTCGCTCAGCGTGCCCGAGCCGCCGCCGATGGCGATGACAGCGTCGGCCATGCCGACAACCAGCACGTTGCGCGCGTAGCCCATGTTGGTGGGAATGGCTATGTCCACGTACGGATTGGCCGCGGCGGCCAGCCCTCCGGGCAGCATGCCGATCACGTCACCCTCGCGATAGGCGGCTGCGCTGTGAGCACCGCGCGAGGCCGCTTCCATCACGCCCCCGAGGCCACCGCTCACCAGCCGGTAGCCGTGCTCGACGATCAGCCGCCCCACCTCTTCGGCCACCTCGAGAGCGCGGGCCTGGGCTGTGCCATTGCCGATGACAGCGACGACAGGACGGCGGAGCGTGTGGGCCATGCCTCTCGATAACGGCCGGCGCTCCGACCTACAACCCCACCGGCTTGACGCGGACCTTCCCGCTGCCGCGCTTGAGCTGGGCCTGGCAAGCGAGCCGGTTGTTGGGCGGGCCGGCGAGCAGAGCGAGCAGTTCCTGCTCCTCGTCGTTCGGGGGCTCGAGCAGCTCGCCCCCCTCGATCACCTCGATCTGGCAGGTCGCACAGCTGGCCGAGCGGCAGGAGAACGCGACGGGCGCGAGCACCTCGTCGCACAGGTCGACGAGCGCGCCACCCTCCGGCGCATCCACGACCTTCGCCTGGCCCAGCTCGTTCTCGATGAACTCTACGGTCGGCATGTCGGGGGACCTCGAGACGCGCCGCGCCCGGAGAGTCCGGACGCGCTCGCACCTACAGTGTGTGTGTAGCTGCTGGCCCCGACCGGCGCAAACCATGCGCGGCGGGGGGCCATACAAATCGTCGCGGATTCCACGGACTCCGCGACTCCCCACGTGCTCCCGGGCCCGCTTGTCGGCTATGCTCTGTCCCGACCATGGAATCGAGCGCCGGGGATCCCTTCGGCTGGGTCGGCGCGACCGTCGACGGAAAGTACCGCATCGACGCGGTCGTCGGCGAAGGCGGCTTCGGAATCGTCTACTGTGGTCGGCATCTCGGCTTCGACGAGAAGGTAGCGGTCAAGTGCCTGCGCGTGCCGCCAACGCTGGCCCAGGACGAGCGCGACACCTTCTTCCAGAGTTTCATGGCGGAGGGGCGCCTGCTGCACCGCCTGTCGCGTTCGACGGCGGGCATCGTGCAGGCGCTGGACCAGGGCGCAACGGTCTCGCCAAACGGCGTGTGGACGCCGTACCTCGTGCTCGAATGGCTCGAGGGACGTCCGCTCGAAAACGACCTGGAAGAACGCCGGAAGAGCGGCCAACGCGGCCGCACTCTCGTCGAAGCGCTCGAGCTGCTCGATCCAGTGGGGCGCGCGCTTGCGCTCGCGCACGAGCAGGGCGTCGCGCACCGCGACGTGAAGCCCGCCAACCTGTTCATCGCCGAGGTCGGCGGTCGCACCCGGGTCAAGGTGCTCGACTTCGGCATCGCCAAGGTGCTGACCGAGACGGCCAGCCTGACCAAGGCGTACGAAGCGACCGGACGTTCGCTGCAGGCGTTCACTCCGCGCTACGGAGCCCCGGAGCAGTTCAGCCGCCGCTACGGCGCCACCGGGCCGTGGACGGACGTGTTCTCGCTGGCGCTGGTGTTCGTGGAAGTCGTGTGCGGACATCCGGTGCTGGAGGGCGACGACGCCGCGCAGCTGTTCGTCTCGGCCGCGGATCGCAGCCACCGCCCTACCCTGCGCGCAAATGGCGTCGGAGTACCCGACGAGGTCGAGGCCGTGCTCGCGACCGCGCTCGAGGTGGACCTGAAGGAGCGCTACCCGAACGCGGGCGAGTTCTGGGAAGCGCTGACCAATGCCGCGACGCGCACCGCAGGCTACCGTCCGCCCAAGCTGTCGATGACGAGCGTGCCGGATCAGGGTTCCAACCCGACGCTGGCCGAGCTTCTGGCTTCTCCTTCGTCGCCACTGGCCGCCACCGGCGAGCTGAGGATGCCCTCGGCGCCCGACGCCGCCGAGGCGTCGAACGTCGACCGCGAGAAGGACACGGTCTCGATCAGCGGCAACAAGCCGGACGCCGGCACGCAGCTGTCGAGCAGCACACCGGTGCCGCGCGGCGCGGATCTGGGCGAGCCGCGCATGTCGGTCGGACCGAAGCCGACGCCGCGGCGCTTCGCGCTCGGCGTGGCTGGCAGTGCCCTGGTGTTCGGCCTGGTCGCCGCGAGCGGCTACTACCTGCTGCACAAACCCGGCGCGGCGCGCCACGCGAGCGCGGCCGCGCACCCGGCGTCCGCCGCAGCCGTCAGCGCGCCCCGGACCTCGGGGAGTGCCGCCGTCACTACGCCGCCACCGTTTCCGGAGCGGGCTGTAGCTCCCGGCAAGGCGCCGGAGACGAACATCTGGCTTGATCACTTCCGCGTCATGCGACTGTCGAAAGACAGCGGGCACACCTTCGTCGAAGCACATCAGCGCTGTGCGGCGGCCGGCATGGAGCTGTGCAGCGAACCCGAGTGGGCACGAGCCTGCGCCGAGAATCCCGAGCTCGGCCGACTCGCATCCTGGACCAGCACGGGGGATCCAAACGGCATCGTGGTGCGTGGCGGCAGCAGCTGCGAGTCGCGCAAGCTGGTGCCCGGTGCCGATCGCGCGGTGGACCGGACGGGACTGTGCTGCGAGCGCTCCATCGGCATCGACTCCATCAACTCGAACCGCTCGTTTCTCATGACGACGTCGCAGCGCGTGCTGGCGCTGGAGACGATCCTGAACCAGAAGCGCGCCACCGCGCTCACTCCGCTGCTCGACGAGAACGTGACCATCGACGGAAAGCCCCATCCCCGCCAAGCAGCGATCGACCTGATCAGCGCGACCTTCCGGAAGTGGCCAGACGAGTGGCTCGCGAGCGGGTCCTGCGTCGTGAAGCTCCAGCAGAAGAAGCGGCGCGTCGTCCACCGCTCGCGCTGGCACAGGAAGAAGCATCACGTCGAGAGCTTGACCTGGTCGGCAGATTGCCGGCAGACGCGCTTCCGCGACGGACAGATCGCAGTGGTGGACACGACCTACATCTTCGGCGGCAACGGTCTGCTCAAGTCGATCGAGGATAGTCGCATGATCCGCGACTGGTCGAAGCCGTAGCCCCCCGGCCGTTCGCGCGGCGCGGCACGTTGAGCTAACGTTCGCGCCATGCTGGCGCTGCTACTCGACGGCGAGCCCAGGCTCGTCACGGACCATCCCGCGCCCCCACGGGCAGCGGGCGAGGCGCTGATCGGCATGCGCGTCTCCGGCGTGTGCGACACGGATCTACAGCTCGGCCGCGGCTACATGGGCTACCGCGGCGTGCTCGGCCACGAGTTCGTCGGAACCGTGCTGGAAGCGGACAGCGAGCGCTGGCGCGGGCGGCGCGTGGTCGCGGACATCAACGCCGGCTGCGGCGAGTGCGACGACTGCCGGAAGCACGACGGACATCACTGTGCCCGGCGCAGCGTGCTCGGCATCCTGGGGCGCGACGGCGCCCTGGCCGAACAGCTCGTGATGCCCGAGCGCTGTCTGGTGGAAGTACCGGACAGCGTCAGCGACGAACAGGCCGTCTTCGCCGAGCCGCTGGCCGCCGCGCTGCACGTGCGCGACGAGCTCGAGCCCGATAGCACCGGACCCGTGGCAGTGCTCGGCGACGGCAAGCTCGGCACGCTGATCGCGCTCGGCCTACGCGGTGCCGGCATCGAGGTGGCTGTCGTCGGTCACCACCAGGAAAAGCTCGAGCTGAGCGCCCGGGCCGGCGCGCGGACCTTTCTCGAGTCGGAGCTCGGCGACGAGCTGCGCGACACGCCGGTTGTAGTGGAAGCGACGGGCAGCGCGGCCGGACTGGAGCGCGCGCTCTCGCTGACGCGGCCGCGCGGCACGGTGGTGATGAAGACGACCGTGGCCGGTCCGCTCGAGATCGACCTGTCGCCGGTCGTCATCAACGAGCTCAGGGTCGTCGGCTCGCGCTGCGGCGACATGCGCCGCGCAGTCGATCTGCTCGCACAGGGGCGCGTCGATCCGACGCCGCTCGTGGCCGCGCGCTTTCCGCTCTCGCAGGCCGACCAGGCGCTGGCGCGCGCCGCCGAACGCGGCACGCTGAAGGTGCTCGTGAAAGGAACCTACTAGCCGTGGCCGAACCGCTCGTAGTCACACCGCGCATCGTGATCCCCGCGGCCGAGCTCGCGTGGACGGCGGTGCGCGCTTCGGGGCCGGGCGGGCAGAACGTCAACAAGGTCGCCAGTCCAAGGTCGAGCTGCGTTTCGACCTGCCGGGCAGCCAGGCGCTCCCCGCCGCGGTCAAGGCACGGCTCGCGCGGCTGGCGGAAAACCGGCTCGACGCCGATGGCCGCATCCTGATCACCAGCCAGGCGCACGCGCGATCAACGCCAGAACCTGGAAGACGCGCGGAACAAGCTCGCCGACCTGATCCGCCAGGCGCTGGTCCCGCCCAGGCGCCGGCGCCCCACGCGCCCCACGCGCGCCTCGCAGAGAAAGCGCGTCGAACAGAAGCGCAAGCACTCGGAAAAGAAGCAGGCGCGCGGACGCGTCCGGCGCGAGGATTGACAGCGCGCCGCGGAGACGCTGTGTTCTCTGTCATGCGCGTCCGCGCACTTCTCGTTATCCTTTGCGCCCTGTGGGTCGGAGCGCAGGCGTGCTCCCTCAACACGGAAGCCACCGGCAGTGGTCCCGGGCTCGGGGGCAGCGCGGGAGCCGACGCCAGCGCCGATACCGGCACCCCTGATGGCCAAGGAGGCGCGGCGGGTACAGCGGGGGCGGCCGGCACGGCGGGCAGCGCCGGCGCGGCAGGCAGCGCTGGAACAGGTGGAGCCGGGGGCGCGGGCGGAGTGTCGCCGACACTGTGTTTCGACTGCCCCGCACACCAGTGCGGCCTGAACGAGGCCTGCACGCTGCTCGTTGCAGGCCCCGGCAGCACGGATGCGGGCGCGGCGGACGGCGGCGGCCAGGGTGGCGCGGAAGCGGGCGCGGCGGACGGCGGCGGCCAGGGCGGCGCCGACTCCGGCAGCGATGCACAAGCCGATGCGGCCAGCGACGCCAGCCAGGATGCGGCGCCGGACGCAGGCGTCGCCGACGCGGGTGGCCCGGCGAGGGCCGTATGTCTGCCCCGCTGCAACCTGGCATCGCCCTCCTGTCCGACGGGCTTCACCTGTCGCTCGCTCGGCGGCGTGACCCCCGTCTGCTACCCGGACAATCCTGCAGACTGCATCGCCAACCAGCCGGACGGCGCCAGCTGCAGCCACGACAGCGAGTGCGCTTCGGGCCACTGCGACAATGGTTTCTGCTGCGCGAGCGGCGCGTGCTGCGCTGTGTCGGCGGACTGTCCCGGCAGCACGGCGACCTGCACGGATCCAGCACACTGCCAGGGGACGCGCAGCGGCGCCATCTGCCAGTCGCACCAGTGTGTGAGCGGCAGCGAAGACGACGACTCGGCGTGCAACGCGAGCACGGGCCAGGCCTGCTGCACGGGCGCGGTCGACCAGACAGGACCGACGTGCGCGACCAGCTTGCACCAGCAACACAGATTGCGCAGCTCCGAAGACGTGCAACCTGGGTCACTGCTGCGCCCCCGGCACCTTCGATTTCGACGGCGATCCCACGACCTGCGAGTGCACCGCCACGCCGCCCATCGGCCAGGGAGCGAGCTGCAGCAGCGCGATCGATCTGGGCAGCCTCACTGACACGGGCGACATGGTCGTCGTTTCGGCCAACCTGCTCCCCGATCGCGAGGTCTGGTACCACTTCCACGCCGTCGATACGCCGGACACCAGCTGCGACAACTTCTTCGTGCGGGTCCACTTCCTGACGAACCCGGGGAGCGGCTACCAGTTCCTCGTGCACCGGGGCAGCAGCTGCACCTCCTCGGCGATCGACTGCAGCAACTCGGGCTTTACGGACTACGACTGGAAGACCGACTTCCGGGCCACGGTGAACGGCCAGCTCGCTGGCCAGTGCCCGTGCACGGCTGCCGGGGGCCGCTCCAGTGACCAACGTCTCCACCTGCGATGACGACAGCGCCGACTACTACGTCCAGGTGAGCATGAAGGCAGGCTACACGCCGACGAACTGCGACGCATACTCGCTCGAGATCTCGAACGGGGTGTACGACACCCCCTGACGAACGAACGCTCGCCTACAGCCCAGCGAACACCTGCAAGGGCCGGTACACACGCGCCGCCCACGCCGCTTCGTTGTGCTGCGCTCCGCTCTGCCAGAAGTAGAACACGTCCTTGCCATCGGTGTAGCCGACCGAAAGCAGCGTGGTGTGCATCTGCTGGTTCTCGCAGTAGTTGTCGCTGGCGTTCGGATCGTCGTCCTCGATGCCGTCGCCGTCCGAGTCGACGCAGTTGCCGTTGCCGCCGGAATCCACGTACAGCACGGGCGCCTGGTGCCCCGCGTCGCGGTAGCGCTCGATCATCGTCTGGTTGTGCGTGTTCGGGTCGATGCTGCCCCAACCCAGCGTGCCGGAAAGGCTGGCGGCAAAGCGGTACTCCTTGGGATAGCGATAGGCGATCTCGAAGCTCACCAGGCCGCCCAGCGAGGAGCCCATCAAGCCGACCGGACCAGGCTCGCCGTACTGCTTCTTGATCAGCGGGCGCACGGTGTTCTCGACGAAGTCGGCGCAGGCGTCGGCCTTGCCGCCCACCGTCTGCCCTCCGATCACGTCCGGCACCTGCGTGTACTCGTCCATGCGCGCCGGCGTGTTGTCGATGCCCACGACGAGCATGCCGGCCGGAACGCTGTCCTGTAGCTTCCACCCGCCCCACGGCGCTCCGGGATCGAACAGGTTCTGGCCGTCCTGGGCGTACAGCTCATGCGTCACGGGCGGCGCCGGGACGTACACGCGCACCGTGCGCGGCTCCATCGCCGCGTCCCCGACCTGGAAGTAGCGATCGAGATACGGCGGCGCGGGCCTGACCAGGCTCATCTGGCCGTTGTTGTCGTAGGTATACGACCGCGACCACGGGTCGGCCTTGTACGTCGTGCCGTCGGTGAACTTGTAGTGATCGCCGTCGGGAACATCGAGCACGACCCACGAAAAGCCATTGTCCTGGTGCATCGCGGTGCCGTTCCAGCCGTCGTGATCGCCCGCCACGCGCGTCAGCGCCGGGTCGGTCGAGACGAACAGATAGCCGCCCTCCACCGGCAGCGGAAAGCCGTCGGAGCGCGAGTAGTCCAGCAAGGCCTGGTCGAGTCCGCCCCGCAGGGCGGCGAGCGCCTGGTCGAGGCGGGGCGTGCCCGCTTCGGCTTCCGGCGCTGCGTCGAGCGGTCCGCTGTCGTGCGCGACGGCAGCGTCGGCAGCTCCGGCCGAGCCCCCCGCGCCCGGAGCGCCCGGAACGCCCGCGCCGTCCTGTCCGCACGCGGGCAGCAGCACAAGAGCGGCGAGAGCCGCCAGCAGATGCGAGGTGCGCATCTCGACCCTAGTCTTGGCCGTGGTCGCGACGCCGGAGCCACACCAGAAGACCCAGCCCGAGCAGCAGGCCGAGTCCGCTGTCGCTGCTTCGATCGCCTCCTGGCACGCGGCAGCCGCAGGCGCTGGCCGCCGCAAGCGCCGGGTCCTGCCGGCCGCGGATCAACCCCTGCTGCTTCGTGGCAACGTTGCCTTCCTCGTCCTTCGCCTCGACGCGGATGCGCGAGGCCCGACCGACATCGATGCTCGACAGCTGGCTGGCGCGCTTCCAGGCGCCGTAGCCCGCCCCGTCGAGCGCCCAGCGCACACTCACCGCCGAAGCCGGCGACACGACGTCGTGGACATCGATGCGCAAGGCATCGCCCGAGACGTGGTCCGCGAGCTCGATGTCCGGCGGCGACTTGTCGATCACCACGCCCAGCGTCGCGTAGCCGCTGTCCACCGTCAGCGGCTCGCCGACCACGCGCGAGCGCACGTCCACCGTATGCCGCGCCTGCAGCGACAGCGACGGCGCGTCGATGACGATGTCGCGGGAGCGCGTCCATTCGTGCCAGAAGCCGCGATCCAGACGGTACTGGTACTCGATCGGCTGCACCCCCGTGTCGAGCGAGCTTCCCACGCGGATTTCGACCTTCGGACGGTCTTCCGGCGTGATCGTCGGCAGCACCAGACCCGCCGGATCCACCGTCTTCTCGACCAGCTCGACCGTGGTGTGACTGCGCAGCGGCGGCGCCGTCGACCCGGGCGCCATGGCAAACGCCGCAAAGATGCCCAGGAAGTTGTCGCTTCCCTTGGTGAGCAGCCGGAGCCCCGGGCTGCCCTGGCCGGCAACCGTCGGCGGGATCTGCAGCTGGATGCCGTACGCCGCGAGCTGGCCGCTCAGATCGATGGGACTGATGGCGCCGCCCAGCGACTTGCCGACCTGCCCGGCGATGATGCTGGCCAGAGCGCTGGCGGACTTCGCCTCGTCCTCGCGCAGCAGCGGGTCGTTGGTCAGCTTCGGATTCTGCACGTCGATCTTGTCGACGACGGGCGTCAGCTGGCTCTTGTCGTTCACGTCCAGATTGACCGGGACGACCACATCGAAGCTGGCCGAGAACGCGCGAACGTAGCGGTCGCTTGACCAGATGTAGAAGTCGATCAGCAGGTCCTTCATCGTGACCTGCAGCAGCGGATCCTTGGCCAGGTCGGTTCCGTTGCCGATCTTGACCGTGGGCGGATTCTGCGGCCGGACCATCAGGGCCAGCGGCTGCTTGTGCCTCTGGCGGCCGAGGTCCTTCAGCGATGGCATCAGCAGGCCCAGCGTGTCGGAGTTGAGCATGCTGCCCAGGGTGCTGCTGCCGATACCCAGGCACAGCGCACCGCTGTTGTAGACGCTGCCCAGCAGATAGTTCAGATAGCGCTCGCTCAGCGCCAGCCCGATGTGCGGCCCGGGCCCGGTCCAGCCGGACACGGTGTTGGCCCGGAGCTCATCGGGGATGGGGATCCCGCTGGGACGCGTGAGCGTGGCGATCGGCGCACACTTGGCCAGCGGCGTCGGCTCTGCGCCGCCGAGCATGCCGAGCGTGGCGCCCCCGGCGACCGGATCGAGATCGCCCCAGGTCATGCTGGGATCGTTGTCGCGCTTGCCCTCACCGCCCGCAGCCGCCAGAAAGTCGAAGCCGCCCTTCGTTCCAGGCGAAAGGCTCGCCAGCGCACTCTCCAGATCCAGATTGCCCTCGGTACCAATCGCCGTGCCGACGCAGTCCGCACTCGTGTCGGGGCACTTGCCCTGCGCGTTCGGCGAGCAGTAGCGGCAGGTCCCGCCGGAATCCGGATAGGTGCCCGATGGGCAGGTGACACCGGTGGCCGGGTCCTCCTTGGTGCACAGCTGCTGTTCGACGGTGCTCTTGAGCGAGTCGGTCATCGGCGTGATGAGCTGACCGGCAATGAAGCCCTTCAGCGCATTGGCGATGGCAGACACGATCGCGCCGCCGATACCGCTTCCTTCGAAGTGCAGGTAGGTCTGGATCGCGTTCTTGTCGACGCTCAGCGTGTTGATCTTGACCTTCGTGTAGCCCTTGCGCGATGCGTGCGTCGGGTCGAGATCCGTCTCCAGCGAGATATCCGCATCCACCGGAATCGGGGCGAACTTGCCGTTGTCGTCGAGCACGACGTACACGCCTGCCAGCGTGGTGGTGATCTTCTGCAGTCGCACCGGCAGCGTGCCCGTCACCTTGATGTCGTGAGGAGCGGCAGTGGTGATGGTGAGCTTGGCCTGACCGAGCCCGACCTCCGCGATGCATTCCATCGGCGTCGCGTTGGGCTTCGGCCCGTCCTTGCAGATCGTGACCGAGGCAATGGTGAAGTTCTGCGTCGAGGTCGGCACATCGAAGGTGACGACGCCATTGCTTCCGGTGCCACTGCCCACCAGCTGACCCGCCAGCGTGCCGAGGTTCTGGCTCAGGAACTGCACGCCGCTGTCCGTGAGGCGCACGCTGCTGGCGTTCTCCACGCGCTTGTCCGCCGCGAAGCCGCCCGGAAGCGGCGTGACGCCGCAGCCCGAGCAGCCTCCGCAGCTCCCCGCGCAGCCTCCAAAGACGACGAGAACCAGGACGAAGAGCAGGTGATTGAGCCAACGCGGCATGCGTTCGTCTCCCGGGCAAGGGCCGGCATCCGGCCACGCGAGAAGAAACCGCGCCGATTGTAGCGCTTCCGGCCCGCCGATGGCCCTGGAATCGCGCCAGCCAGCGACCAGGCCGAAGCGGACTAGCGCCGCCTGGGACGAAGCCGCGGCAGGTACCGCGGGATCTCCTGCCGGTAGGCCCGGTAGCGCTCGCCGAGATGGGCGACCAGGTCGCGCTCCTCGAACAGGGTCCCGATCACGATGTAGGTCGAGAAGCCCGCGGCCAGCACAAGGTGGCCGAGCGTCATGTCGGGAGTCGCCCAGAAGCCGATCATCAGTCCCACGTAGAGCGGATGACGCATATGGCGGTAGAGCCCGCGTTGCTTGAACTCGACGTGTTTGTACGGCTTGCCCGCCAGATACAGGTAGACCTGCCTGAGCCCGAACAGGTCGAAATGGTCGGTCATGAACGTCGATGCGAAAACGATCGCCCAGCCCGCGACGAACAGCGCCCACAGCGTCCACACGGCCGCGGTGCTCTGCACCAGCCAGATCGGCGTTTCGAGCGGCTGCCACAGCCACATCACGACGGCCAGCACCGCGGCGGACGACAGCACGAATGTGCTGCGCTCGACCGGCTTCGGGATGAGCTTCGTCCAGGCGCGCTTGAAGGCGGGTCGGGCCATGACGCTGTGCTGCAGCCCGAACAGCGAGATCAGCGCGACATCCACGACGAGCGCGACGAACATCGCTCCGCTGTCTCCGCTGTCCACGCCCTTGGGGACCCACAGATCCCCGACGAACAGGATCAAGTAGACGAACACAGCGACGAACAGCGCGTAGGACGCCACGCCGTAGGCGAAGGCCAGCACTCTGCCGGGCTCTGCGGCGCTGTGCGCCTCTCTAGCCGTGGTTTCGCGAGACATCGGTTCCTCCTCTTGCCACTACTCGAGCTCCGCGTCTCGAGCGGCCCTGCATCTCCCTCGACCGGACGGTCGGGGCGCAGCGCGTGACCGTCGTAGCGGGCGCTGCTAGAGATGAGTTCCAGCAGGGGAAACGTAGATCCCCAGGCAGGGGACACCATGACCGAGGGGACGGAATCCTTGACCCGGAGACCAATGAGCGAGGACGTCGTGCCCGGCCCGGCCGGGAACGACGTGCTTTCAGATGCGCTGCGCGTGTTCCGCGTCACCGGCGCAGCGCTGCTGAGGGGCGAATTCACGTCGCCATGCACTGTCGACGTACCCGAGGTCAGCACCTACGCGCAGCTCCTGCATCCGGGCGCGATGCGCATCATGATTCTGCACATCATCACGCGGGGCTCGTGCTGGGTGGACGTCGCGGGACAACCCAGACGAACGCTGGAAGCAGGAGACCTGATCGGATTTCCGCTTGGTCACGCCCACCGGATGGGAACGGGAGACGGCGCGCCGCCGGTGTACGTCACCAGCCTGCTGCCGATGCCACCCTGGACGGAGCTGCCGGTTGTCCGTCACGGCGGAGCAGGAAAACCGGCGGAGCTCGTCTGCGTCTACCTGCGCTGCGACGAGCTGCTATCCAATCCAATTCTTGGCAGTCTACCGTCGGTTCTGGTCTTCTCGCGGGAGGAGCAGAAGGACTCGAGCTGGCTGTCGGCCAACATCGAACACATCGTCCGTGAAGCAGGTGTCGGACGTCCAGGCTGCAGCTGCGTGATCGCGCGCCTCACCGAACTGCTCTTCATCGAGCTGTTGCGCCGGCACGTCGAGAGCCTTCCCGCGGGCGCCACCGGATGGCTGGCGGCACTCGCCGAACAGCACCTGGCACGCGCGCTCGCCTGCTTCCATGGCGAGCCGTCCCGCCAGTGGACACTCGACGAGGTCGCGCGGAAAGCGGGGATGTCGCGCACCGCGCTCACCGAGAGCTTCCAGAGCGTCCTCGGCACCTCGCCGATGCGCTACCTCACCACCTGGCGACTTCAGCTCGTCGCCCACGCGCTGCATAGCACGCACCGGAGCGTCGCCGAGATCGCCGAGGACGTCGGCTACAGCTCCGAGTCCGCACTGAGCCGCGCGTTCAAGCGCGAGACCGGGGTGGGGCCCGCACGCTGGCGGCAGGGCGTGCGACGCGGAGATGCGTAGTGGTCCAGCCCGCGCCCGCGCGCCGCACAACGGATCCCCCGTTTACGAAGCCTCAGGGCTTGGTCTCGCCGCTCGGCTGGATCTCGAAGTCCACGGTGACGGTGCCGTTCGCGCTCACCGTGACCGGCTTGGTCACGGCCGGAGCGCGTGGAACCCAGGCGGTCAGCTTGTAGCTACCGGGCGGGACGTTGCCGATCTCGTAGGTGCCGTCGGCGCCGATCCTGCCGTAGGTCGTCGAGGGGATGACCAACAAGTAGCCCAACATCTCCGGATGGATGTTGCAGAGCAGCGGGTACACACCCGGCGAGGCAAAGGCCCTCGAAACCGGATGACCCTGCTTGAGCATGCCCGTGTCCCAGCCCTTGAGGTTCGACGAGAAGACGTGGTGGTCGACCGTATCGGTATTGGCAAACGACGCAGTGCCGCCCGCCGTGAGCACCGAGATGAACGGCACGAACTTCTTCTTGTGGATGATGATGTCGGCGCTCGTCAGCGCGCCGGCCTGTTTGGGCGAGTCGTCGAAGTAGACGATGCCGCCGAGCGGCGCGGGCTTCTGCGTGGTCGTCAGCACGACAGTGCCCACGACCTGGGGATGAGCCGGCTTGGGTTGTTTCGGCGCGACCGGCGCGGGAGACGCGGGCGGCGGAGTGGAAGCGTTGCAGCCGACGGCAGCAACGGCGAGAGGAACCAGGACTGCAAGGATTGCGCGCTTCATATCGCTTGCGAGCATTATCCCGCTGGGCGCGAAATCCAAGTGACCAGTCTTGTTTTCGTTGATGCAGGTCACACCAAGTGTACCCGTTCGGTACACCGGGAAAGCCTTCTCCAAACGGCCGGCTAGACGGCGAGGAGCGCAACTGCCCGGAATTCCAGCGCGCCCCGCGGCGCCGCACCGCGCGATCCGGTCGCTACCCACCCCTGCGGAAACCGAACGGGGCTTCCTGCGCGATGGGCGCGAACACGCGGTTGTGCTCGAAGTCCAGATAGACGCCGGCCGCGCCGCCGCGTTTTTTGCGGTGCTGTCGTGCGTGCTCTTCTGACCAGAAGAGGACGGAGCGCTGTCAGAAGTCGTGGATGATGTTCGGCGCGCGCAGCCGCGTGAAGTCGACGAGCGGGATCTGGAAGACCGGCGCGACGCATGGCTCGACGAGGTTGTAGCGGAGATCGCCATCCATCCGGAAGCTGGATGTCGCGACCGCAGCACGCGCACGACGCCTCCACCTCGAACGAGAGCCGTTCGTCCTTCCGCAGTTGCCCTTGCACGAAGGGCGACGCTAGCGCGTCCGTGCCTCAGGCGGCGTACAGCCGCTCGCCCGTACTGAACGTCAGTGGATACGGCGTCCGCTCCACGGTCACCGGATAGGCCCACGTCACGTCCCTGCCGTTCGAGCGGCACAGGAGGATGAGCCGCCGCTCGAGCGAGTCGAGCACCGACTCCGCTTCGCGAAGCGGGATACCCAGGCCCTCTGCCACGTGCTCCGGCGGCATGGGCTGCCCCAGCCGCGGCAGCTCGGTCACCACGAAGCGATGCACGCGCCGCTCGGTCTCGTCGAGCTTGCCCAGCCGCCGCGCCACCTTGCGTGCCGACGCGGCCGCAGCCTGCCGGAACACGAACCACGGCACGGGAAACATGCGTCGCCCCAGACCCAACAGAACCGGCTTCATGGCCCGGGCATGATGCGGCAATCCGCGCGCCGTGGGAAGCGCCGACTCGCTCCGCGCGCGCGCTCAGTGATAGTGCCGCGGCCGCGATTCCTCGTGGCAGATCTCGTCCTGGTGGTGGGGGCAGGAGATGCGCACGTGGAAGTGGTCGTCGTGGGACTCGGCGTGCTCCGGCTGCTCGAGCAGCTTGAGCGCGTCCTCCACGTACGGCCGGAACTGCTTGTGGGCGCGCGCGTAGCGGATCAGCCGGTACTTGAGCGGCGTAGAGATGAAGATGTGGGCAAGCCCCGCGCGCTTGTCGCGCACCCAGTCCTGCAGCAGGAGCCAGTTGCGGTAGTCGTCGAAAACCAGCCCGCTGCCGTCCTTCGCCTTGCCCTCGCCGTCGAAGGCGATGAAGTGATCCGGCACGTAGAGCTTGCCGTCCTTGTCGCGCATGTAGAACGCGACGTCGGCATCGCGCCCGCTCTGGTGCGAGTGATGGCCGTACAGGCGCCCTCCGTGCTTCCTGGACAGGTCACCGACCACCATCACCGAGCCGTGGACCACGCGCGCGATGTCGCGAGCACTGCGCTCCAGCATCAAGACCAGAGCGGGATGCCCGTAGCAGTGCTTGCGGCTGCTCGACTTGATATGCAGGTAGGGGCGATCGCGGAGCTTCTTCGCGCGGCGCTGCCAGCCGTCGTTGGGGTAGCCGACGCTGAGCGACATCAACGTGTACGGGGAGTGCCGGAACTTCTTCGGCAGCTTGTGCGGACTGCCCGCCGCGGCAGCCGGAGCAGGCACCACGAGCAGCACCAGCAGCGTGGAAAGGGCGGCGACAAGCAGAGGGCGGAACAAAGACACGGTTGGATCTCGACGAAACGGAGCCCGCGCACATTCAAATAGGCAGCGAGCGACAGCGAGCCCGCGATGAGCGAAGCGAGTCGCGTCGGGGGTCCGGGGGCGGTGAGCCCCCGGCGGAGGACTACGGCGGGGGCGGGCGGGTGGGATGAAGACGTCCGGACCCAGCGCTAGCAATCCGCGCGGGGGCCACGCAACCCCCTGCCCCAACTCCGGCCACATCCAGCATTTTTCCGTTCCGGCCGGTTCGCCGGTGTAGCATCGCCGACCATGTCGGACCGCCGCCGGACCCTGGCGCTGGTCGGCGGACCCGCGCTCGCCGCCGTCGCGGGCCTCGCCGCGCACCACGCCGGGCTCTCTTCCGCCGCAGCGTGGACGGCAGCCGTCACCGCCCTGTGCGCCGTGTGGTGGATCACCGAACCGATCGACATCGCGGTCACCTCGCTGATCCCGTTCGCCGTCTTCCCCCTGACCGGCGTGCTCGATCACAAGAAGGTCGCGCACGCCTACGGCCACCCGCTGATCCTGCTTCTGCTCGGCGGCTTCATCCTGTCGCAGGCGCTGGAGAAGAGCGGCGCGCACCGCCGTCTCGCGCTCGGCATGGTGCGACTGGTGGGCACCCACGGCCGGCGCAGGCTGGTGCTCGGCTTCATGCTGGCCACCGCCATCTGCAGCATGTGGATCTCGAACACCGCGACCACGCTGATGATGCTGCCGGTCGCCACCGCCGTGCTCGAGCAGGACGAGGAACACATCCTTGCCGCACCGCTGCTGCTCGGGATCGCCTACGCCGCGAGCATTGGCGGGCTCGGCACGCCTATCGGCACGCCGCCGAACGTGATCTTCATGGGCGTGTACCGCGAGGTCACGCACCACGACATCAGCTTCCTCGACTGGATGGGGATCGGTATCCCCGCCACGCTGGTGATGCTGCCCGTCGCGTGGTGGACGGTGACGCGCGGCCTTTCCAAGGGCGATCGCTTCGAGCTGCCGCAGCTGGGGCCCTGGCGCCCCGCCGAGCGCCGCGTGCTGGTCATCTTCGTGCTCACGGCGCTGGCTTGGACCACGCGCACGCAGCCCTTCGGCGGATGGAGCGGGCTCATCGGCGCCAAGGGCGCGGGCGACAGCACCGTGGCGCTCCTGTCGGTGATCGTGCTGTTCCTCGTGCCCGACGGCGAGGGCGGACAGATGCTCGACTGGGAGACGGCCAACAAGATCCCGTGGGGCCTGCTCATCCTGTTCGGTGGCGGCATCGCCATCGCCAAGGGCTTCGAGGCGTCGGGCCTCTCCAAGGCGCTCGGGCACGAGCTGTCGGGCCTGGCCAGCTGGCCCACACTGGCGATGGTGTTCCTGGTCTGCATCTCCGTCACGTTCCTGACGGAAGTCACGAGCAACACGGCGACGTCCACGCTCTTGATGCCGGTGCTGGCCGCGGCAGCGCTCGGCGCCGGCATCAAGCCGATGCTGCTCATGGTCCCCGCCGTGCTCAGCGCGAGCTGCGCGTTCATGCTGCCGGTCGCCACCGCGCCGAACGCCATCATGTACGGCACCGGCAAGGTAACGGTCGCGCGCATGGCCCGTGAAGGCGTGATCCTGAACGTGCTGGGCGCCGTGGCGATCACCGCCGTGTGCATGCTCCTGCTTCACCACTGACCGGGCCTCGGGATCTGGTCATCCGCTCGTTTCCTAGGCCTCGCCCTCCGGCGCGCCTTGGTCTGCGCGAGCCGGCGCCGCCGTGCGCCGACTCGCCACCTGTCCCCCCACCGCAGCGAGCACACAGACGAGGCCGCCCAACGCCAGCGGAGCGCGGCCACCGAAGGTGTCGGCGATCCAGCCGAGCAGAGGGCCACCGACGAGGGCGGTGCCGCCGATAAGCACGGTCTGTAGTGCGAGCACGCGGCCGTGCATGTCGTGGCGGGTGTGGACCTGCGCCTGTGCGGTCGTCGCGGTCATGTAGATGATGCTCGCCATGCCGACGAGGAACACGGCTGGCAGCGCGGTGGTGACCGTGGGCATGGCCGAAAGCAGCAGCATGCCGAAGCCCAGCGCTACCGCTCCCAGCACGACGTGCCGGAGCTCTACCAGCCCGCGATGCGCCACGATCATCGCGCTGGTAACGGCGCCGATGCTGAAGACGGAGTAGAGCAGCGTGAACACCACGTCGGTCTTGTGCAGCGAGTCGGTGACGAACAGCGGCAGGCTGACGCGGAAGTTGAACGAGAACAGCCCGACCACTCCCAGCATCGCGAAGCTGATGTAGAGGAACGGCAGCGAGCGGACGTATCTGAGCCCCTCGCGCACTTCGCCTCCCTTGTGGGGCCGGGGCGGCTGGCGGTAGAGCTCGTCCGGACGCATCGCGACGAGGCAGGCGAGCACGGCCAGGTACGACGCGGCGTCGAGCGCGAAGCACCAGCCGAAGCCGAGGCTCACCGTCAGAAGGCCCGCCAGCGCCGGACCGAACACGCGCGACAGGTTGACGAGGGTGCTGTAGAGCACCACCGCGTTCGGAATGTCCTCGCGGGGCACCATCTCCGTCACGAACGAGCGGCGCAGCGGGTTGTCGAAGGCGAGCAGCACGCCGCCGCCGAGCGCCAGCACATACGCCGCTCCGAGCGGCGGGTGCGGCATGAATGCCAGCACCGAGAGACCGATGGACTGCGTCATCTCGAGGCTCTGCGTGAGCAGGAGCATGCGCCGCTTGTCGGAGCGATCCGCGACCGCGCCGGCCCATGCCCCCAGGAACAGCATCGGTCCGAACTGGCAAGCCGACAGCACGCCAACGGCGATGCCGCTCTTCGTGATGGACAGCACCAGCAGCACCAGCGCAACGTTGGTCAGCCAGTTGCCGGTGTTGGAGACAAGCTGCCCGAAGAAGAACAGCTTGAAGTTCCGCGACCCGAGCGAGTGGAACGTGCGCGCCAGCGCGCGGCGGACGCGGCCCTGACGGATGGTGGAAGGGTCGTCCACGGGCTCCTATCGGCTGCCGGGGTAGGCGGCGAGCTTGTACAAGCTCCTTGTCTATCACGGTGTTGGTGCATGGCGCAGGGACCCGACGCGCTGCTGTCGATGGACGTCCAACCCGGAGTCTTCGACCGTCTCGGCGACCGGGTTCTTGCTGGCGTGCCGAGCTCCGGGCGCGTTTTCCCCACGCACTGGGCCACCCGGCTACCGTGACGGAAGCGGTTTCCGGGTCCGGGGCCATTTCAACGACCGGGACCTCCGTGGCGTCGCCCTTTACAGCACCGCGGCAAGGACCTAAGCGAATGAGAGTGGGCAAACGGGTCGTGGTGTTCGGGGCGACGGGCTACACCGGACGGCTGGTGGTGGAGGCGCTGCTCGGCCTGGGCGTGGGCGACGTGGTGCTCGGCGGACGCAATCCGGAAAAGCTCCAGCGGCTCGCCGGAAAGTACGGCGGCCTCGAAACGCGCGTCGCCGACGCGACACAGCGCGACACGCTCGGTGCGCTGGTAGCCGGCGCGCACGTGGTGGTGAACACGGCAGGGCCTTTCGACCTGTACGGCGAGCCCGTGGTGCGCGCCGCCGTCGACGCAGGCGCCCACTATCTGGACACCACGGGCGAGCAGGCGTTCATGCTGCGCGTGCTGGAGCATGAGAACGACCGCGCGCGCGACAAGCAAGTCGCCGTCGTCAACGCGCAGGCCTTCGAGTTCGCCCTCGGTTACTGCGCAGCAGCGGTGCTCGCCGAGAGTCTGCACGCCCTCGACCAGATCGACATCTTCAACCGCGTCGAAGGCTTCGGCTCCACGCACGGCACGATGAAGTCCGGCGTCTACGCCATCAGCGCGCCCGCGCTGATCCGCGTCGGCGGGCGGCTGGTGGAGCGCGGGCTGTCGCCGGTGCCCAAGCGCGTGCGCTTTCCGGGTGGGAACCACGAGCTGTCGGTGCCGTTCCCCGGCGGCGAAGCGCTGCATCTACCCCACACCTATCCCTGGCTCAGGAACATCACCACCAACCTCGTGCTGCCCGGCCCGCTCGCCCTCGCCGGCACGATGATGTGGAGCGCACAGCCGGCGGTCCGGCTCCTGTCCCGGGCCGGCGGAATGAAACCGGTGCTGCGCTGGATCGACTCGCAGCCCGAGGGCCCGAGCCAAGCCTCGCGCAGAAAGCAGCCCTTCAAGGTGTACGCCCGCGGCCGCGGCAACAACCACACCCGCGGCGTGGTCGTCACAGGCGTCGACCCGTACGGCACGACCGGCACCATCGCCGCGCTCGGCGCCAAGCTCCTGCTCGAAGGCGCGCCGAGAGCCACCGGCGTTGTCTCGACGAACCAGGCGTTCGGCGCGCGGCGCTTCCTCGACGAGCTCGCGCCCTTCGGCGTTTCGGTCGCAATGTATTGAGCCTTCGCCAGCGGCTGCCCCGGCGTGCCGGACGCCTGCGCTACCACCACCACGCTTCCAGGCTGGCGTGCACGCTGCGCCCGGGCAGCGGATAGCCGACCACGTCGAAGTGGCGCGCGTCGGTGACGTTCTTCACGACAAAGCGGGCGGCCAGACGGCGCCTCAGGAAAAGTGCGGACGCTTCGAGATCGAGCAGAGCCTGCTGGTCGATGACGATGAGACCGGCGGGATCGGCGACGCGCGAGGAGCGGTACGAGCCGCGGGCGCCAACCCCGACGCGGTCGAGCGCGGAGCGCGCGGGCTCGTCGTACAGCTCGACGAAGCCGGTAGTAGCGAGCCGCGACTGGAACGGGATCAGGTTGTTGCCCTCGGTGCGCGTGGTGTCGCGCGGGTCGAGCGCGGTGAGCGCGAGGGTCGAGCGCACATGGTTCAGGAAGTCCGCGCCGGCAGCGACCTCGGCGCCGAGCACGCGCGCGCGCCCCACGTTGAACGGCCTGACGTAGCCCAGGCCCGAGCGGCGGAATGCGATCAGCCCCGAGACGGAGCGCGCGAAGCCGAAGGCGTCGACCCACGCCGGGATCTTCGCGCGACGGCTCGTTCGAGCGCGCACGCCCAGGTCGCCGCCGACTCCGAGCTCGGGCTGGAGCGCGGAGTTGCCGCGCACCTGGGGCGAGGTGCCGTACAGCTCGCCCAGGGTGGGCACCCGCACGAAGCGCCCCACGTTCGCCAGCAGCGAAACCCCCCGCGCGAGCAGAAACCGGGCACCCACCCTGCCCGCCGGCTCGAGCACACCGCAGTGGTCGTTGCCGTCCGGCCCCGAGGTGGAGTGGCACGCCAAGTCGCCCGAGCGCGTACAGCTCGAGGCTATCCAGAGCGTGGTAGGCGATCGAGCCCGCGCCGCGCGTGACCTGTCGCCCGGCGGAGAGACCCCGGGCACCCAGGTTGTCGATGCGGAGCAGCTCTGCTTCCTCGCCGGCGTCGAGCGAGACGCGCAGGTTGTCGCCGACCTCGCGGATCAGGCGCACCTGCTGGCTCACGCGCTGGCCCTGGCTGGCGACCTGGGTGCCCGGCAGCGCCAGCTCGCGCAACGGATCGCGGATCGTGCTGCCGGCGCTGATGACGGAGCTCGTCAGCTCGATGCGGCAGTCGCCGGCGGGCTGCCCTGGCCGGCGAGCATGACACGGCACGCGCGCCGTGATGCCGGCCAGGAGCCGGCGCGTGTGCGCGCGCGCGGCGAGCGCCGGGATCAAGCCGAGGCCGGTCACGCCCTGCTCGCGATCGAATGCGTTGATCAGCGTGGTGATCTCGGCGCCGCCCGGCCCTAGCGAAGTGCGACCGATGGCCCAGCTGTTGTAACTGGTCGCGTCCGCGTTGGGGCGGCGCACCACGCGATCGTCGGCGGTCGTACTGCGCGTGCCGTTGTCGTTTTCGTATGTGTAGTCGTTCGTCGCAAAGGAGCGGCGCAGCGCGACCATCGACGCGGAGCCCGGCGCGACAACCGCAGCGCCCATCCACGCCGACAGCTCGCCGAAGCTGCCTGCGCCGACGCCAGCTCCGACCTTGGTCCGGTGCGGCAGCCGCGGCTCGAAGAAGATGGCGCCGCCGATGCCCAGCCTGTCGGCGTACTCGGGCGCGTTGCCCCGGAACACCTCGACGCGGTCCAGCATCCACAGCGGCACCGTCGACAGATCCGCCGTGCCGGTCACGTCGTCGTTGAGCCGGATGCCAGCAAGGTAGACCGGCGTCTGGGCGCTGGTCGCGCCGCGGATCGACGCCGTCGCCAGATCCGAGGCGGAGCCGCTCTGGGCGACCTGCACGCCCGGCACCTGCGACAGCACGCTCGCTGCGCTCGCGCCCGGCTCGTGCAGCGACTGGCCGCTGAGCACCATCGACGCGGCCGTCGGATCGCGCCGCGATGCGGGAGGCCCGGGCCGCCGTCCGCTCACGTGCACCACGATGGGCTTGTGCGGCGGCGGCTCGGCTCGCGCCGTAGCGGCAGCAAACAGCACGCACAGCGCGGCGCCGTGCCTCAGGGACATAGCGCGTTGACGATGCCGACAGCGTCGAGATCGAACACGCCGTTCTGGCCCTGCAGGTCCGGCCGATCGGTAATGCGCACGTAGCGCGCGTAGCTCACGCCGATGTCGTGGAGATCGAACGCGTCACCGCCAGCCACGGCGGGATCGAGCGGCTCGATGTCGTTCTTGCCGGGATTGGCGTAGACGGGATGCCAACCCGCGCAGCTGCCGTAGGGCGGCGCCGTCGCCGTGCAGGGGAACGCCGTCCAGGTCTTTCCGTCGGCGCTGACCTCGACCGTGGCGAGCTCGGCAAACACCACGTCGGGGTTATCGTCGACGTAGAACGCGTTCTCGAACACGATGAAGTCCGGCCCGGGACCGTCGACGATCGCGTTGCCGGCAAACTGGACGGTCACGCTTCCGCCGTTGCCCAGCGACACGGTGTCGAGCGACCCCTGGCAACAACCGGCACCATGCGGCGGGCCGAAGATGAGCTCTGGGAACTGGTTCTGCCCCTGGTTCTGTCCGGGGCCGAAGCTGTGGTCGACGACGCTCGTCACAAAGCGCGCGCCGGGACCGTTGCAGACAGCGCCGTCGAGGCCCGCGTCGTCGAGCGCGCCGTCCCAGCCGCCGTCCCACGGCACGGCGTCGGGCATCGCATCGCACGCCGCCCCCGCATCGAACAGCGCCACCGCGTGGCGTCCGGCATCCGTGTCCCGCGCGGACGAGGGCGCCCCCGCTCCGCTACCGCAGGCGACCAGGCTGCCTGCAAGGCCCAACAGGGCCCAGCGCGTCCATCTCTGACTGTCCACCGAAAGCTCCCTCCGAGCGAAGCGCGCGCTCCCTGGGGCTACCGCCGGTCTCACGTCCCTCGAAAAGAGGCGCTCCGGCGGCCCGACGAACAGGTCTTCTGACTTCCCGGGTTGTCTCTGGTCGCCTTCCCGGCGCTCCTGGCGCCAGTGGCTTCGTGACCTTCGACGTATCGGGTTACAGCGGCGGCTCCGTGCCGGATTTTCACCGGCTTCCCTTGGCGGTTACCCGCCACCCCGCGAGGGGATCCTTCGGCAGCCGTCAGGTATCACGCCGCTGTCGGGCGTTCAACCGCTGGCGGTGGCAGATCTAGCGCGTGACGACCGTCAGCTTCCGATTCTATGCGGGGCTCAACGATTTCCTGGCGCCGGAGCGACGCGCACAGCGCTTCGAGCTTACGGTGGATGGGCACCCTGCGTACAAGGACACCATCGAGTCGCTGGGCGTTCCGCACCCGGAAGTGGACCTGATCCTGGTCGACGGCCGGGCCGTCGGTTTCGGCGAGCCGGTGCGCGACCACGAGCACGCCAGCGTGTACCCGCGATTCGAAGCCATCCCTACCGGCGAGCTGGGCCTGGCGCCGCCGGTCCCCTGCCCGCCCCGCTTCGTGCTCGACGTGCACCTGGGCCGACTGGCCGCCTATCTGCGCGCGCTCGGCTTCGACACGCTCTACGAACGCTACGCCGACGACCCCGACCTGGCGCAGATCTCCTGCAACGAGGAGCGCGTGCTGCTCACGCGCGACGTCGGGCTGCTCAAGCGCAGGAACGTGTCGCTCGGCTACTGGCTGCGCTCGAAACAGCCGCGCGAGCAGCTCCGAGAGGTCGCGCTCTACTTCGGCCTTCGCGAGTGGGCCGATCCGTTCACGCGCTGCCTGCACGACAACGCGCCGCTTTCGGCAGTGGACAAGCGCGACATCGACGCGCGTCTCGAGCCCGGCACGCGCGCCCGCCACCAGCGATTCTGGCGCTGCACCCGCTGCGATCGGCTCTACTGGGAAGGCTCGCACCACGCGCGCATGCAGCGGCTGTTCGAGGCAGTGCTGGGCTGAACGGAAACCCGCCGAGTCGGCGGGATACGTGCGGCACGGACATCGAACCTTTCCGCTGCGCCGGCGGCACGTGCGTCGAGCGCGCCGCCAGCGTCTGCACACCGCAGCCCGCTAGTCCTCGTCGAACGAGAAGCTGACGGCCTTGTCGCGCTCGAAGCCGAGGCTGTTGTAGAAGCCGAGCGTGCCCGTGTCGGCCTTGACCAGCGGCTTGACCTTCACGGTGCTCGCCTTCTTGGCCAGCGAGTCGCGCAGCTTCTCGACGAGCTGCCTGCCATAGGTGCGCTCGCGGAAGTCGGGGTGCACGATCAGCTCCTGGATGAAGAGCGTGAGCCCGGTCTCCTTCTCGAAGGAGTAGCCCATCACCGCCCCGGTGATGCGCCCATCGGACTCGACCGTGACGAAGCAGCTCTCGGGCTCGAAGTGGAAGAACTTGTCGATGTACTTCTTCGCGCCGTCGAGCGACCACTCCACCTTGTATGCGTCGAGGTGGAGCTGGGCCACGCCCTCGAGGTCGTCGGCCTGCATACGCCTGATTTCCATGCCCCTGGTTCTAGCAGCGGCGCGATCGGTGCGGCAACCTCGGAGCGCGCGGAGCCTGATAGACGCGGCCCTGTGTCGCGTCGGAACTGCGCCGCTCAGCCGCGATTCAGGCTGGCGGCCAGCGAGCGGACCATGGCGCGGGGGCTGACGCGCAGGGCCTGGACGCCCAGCTTGTTCTTCAGGCCGTGCACGACCACGGGACGGCCGGCGAGCATGGCGCGGTAGGCCTGGCGGGCGACGCTGGGCGCGTCCTGGGCGCCCATCTTGAACAGACGCGAGCTGCCGTTGCCGGCGACGGCGCCGAACTCGGTGTCGGTTGCGCCGGGGCAGCTGACCGTCGCGGTCACGCCGCTGCCGGCGAGCTCGTAGCCGAGCGCCTCGGTGAAGTGGTTCACGAAGGCCTTGGTCGCATAGTAGATGGCCATGTACGGCCCAGGTTGGAAGCCCGCGGTCGAGCCGATGTTCAGGATGCGTCCGCTGCCGCGCGCGACCATCCCCGGCAGGAGCAGCCGCGTCAGCGCGACCAGCGAGACCACGTTGACCTGGATCTCGGCGAGCTGGCGGGCGAGCTCCTGCTCGACGAACGCGCCGTTGGTGCCGAAGCCGGCGTTGTTGACCAGGAACTCGACCTCGACGCCCGCGCGTTCGAGCTCGGCGTGGATGCGTCCCGGCGAGCTCGGGTCGGCGAGATCCGCGTCGATGACGAGCGGCGTGATGTTGTGCTGGGCGCGGAGCTCGTCGGCGAGCTGGTCGAGCCGCTCCCTGCGGCGCGCGACCAGCACCAGATCGTGCCCATCGGCGGCGAAGAGCTTCGACAGCTCCTTGCCGATCCCTGCCGACGCTCCCGTGACCAGTGCCGCACCTGCCATGTTCGTCCTCCGGCGCGGAGCATGGGGAAGCCGGCGCCGTACGACAAGGTGTACGGCGGCTATTTCGCGAGCGGCAGGTCGCCGGACAGCCTGAGCGGCGTGTGTGCGGGCGTGCCGAACCACACGTCCTTGCCGCAGTAGGGCGTGAGCGAGCCCTGGACGCGGGCGTTGTCCTCGTCGCGGTGCAGGGCCAGCGCGAGCGAGACAGGCTTGTCCTTGCACGGCCCGGATGCGTCGGCGGGCGCGGAGAAACGCGCGGTGTACAGCGTGGCGTTCGCTTCGGGGAAGCGCTCGACGTGGCCCTTGCCGGTGAGCGGCTTGCCCGCGGGCATCACGCCGTAGCCACTGGCGGGTGTCACGGTCGCGTCGAGATCATCGCCGTGGAGCGCGAGATGCACCTGGGCCGAATCGGTGATCTCGAGGTCGAGGGTACCGGTGAGGTCGGGCGCAGGCCGCACGGCTTCGGGGTTCTTGCCGCAGCCGGCGAGCGCGACGGCTGCGATCAGTGCGAGCGCGTAGCGAGGTCTCATCGCACCACCCTGCGCGTCACGTTGATGGCGTCCGCGAGCTTCACGGCCTCGGCGGCGCTGCCGGAAAACACGTGGAAGACCCAGGTCACCGAGTCGGCCTTGGCCAGCGTCTTGTCCTCGAAGCCGATATTGCCGGTGTCGAGCCGGATGTGCGCCGCGAGGTGCTCGTCGGCCTCGTCCTTGATCACGTAGCGGTCCTTGCCCAGGCTGATGAGCCCGGTCGGCAGCGCCATGTAGAAGTCCTTGAAGGTGAAGTCGCTGCGGTGGAAGGTGTGCGGCGTGGTGTCGTCGAGCGCGAGCGTGGTGACGAAGTCGTCCGTCTTGTCGCCGGGGAAGACCACGCTCACGTCGGTGTAGGTGCCGGGGCCGAAGTGGATGGCAACGCGGTAGTGACCGTCGGCGATCTTTTCCCACTTCTCGGTCACGCTGCGGTCACCGGGCTTGATGTCGAGCTTGATCGGAGCCGCCACGCTCTGGCCGCGCATCGGGTCCTTCTCCGTCCCTGCGACCATGCTGCCCGCCCCCGGGTCGATGATGACGGAGCTCGCCTTCTGCTTCGTCTTGGCCTGGCGGATCACGTCGCGCGCGATGCGCAGCGCCTCGGTGGAGTGCGAGATGCCGTACTCGACCTCACCGCGGATCGGGTTGATGCCGGTAGCGTCGCTGACCTCGCCCAGAAACAGCAGGCGCCACGCCGAGTCGAGCTCGGCGCGGGCGTCGAGACCTGCGACCTTGGCCGCGGCCTCCGCCGCCGTGAGCTCGCGATGCGCCAGCGCGTTGAGTGTGCGCACGGTGTTGTCGCGCTCGTCGCCGAACGGGGACCAGGCGCCGTTGCCGCCCAGCCACTTGAACTCGGCAGCGGTGCTGTTCGGCTGCCAGGTGCCGTCGAGCAGCGGCGGCGGGTCGGACGGCGTGAGCTTCTGCCTCAGCGCGGCAACGTACTTGTCGACCGTGGTGATGGTGTAGCCCTGCGTCTCGAGATCCAAGAGCTTCTGTTCGTAGTCGGCCATCGCCGCGGGGTCGAACTTGAAGCTGTCGGTGAAGTAGGGACCTAGCTTGCCGGTGGCCAGGATCTCGCCGTCATCGAAGTACGTCCAGGTGGTCTGGATGTCGGTCGTACCGTCCACGAAGTGCACGCCCTGGCCGGCCGGCACCAGGAACACATCGCCGAAGCGATACAGCGGCTGTACGGTGGAGTCGAAGTTGTCGTGCTGGTAGCTCCAGAGGTTCTTCGGCCAGAGCATGTTCTGGTAGCCGTGGGCCTTCATCGCGGGAGCCATGGCCATGCCGGCCTGCCCTTCCTGGCAGAAGACGGCCTTGGCAAGCGGCACGTCCCACTTCTTGAAGGTGGCGGCGGTCAGCGCCTGCGAGCGCTGCCAGTCCTGTGCGGGAAAGGCCGTGAACAGCTGGTCGGAGTAGTGGAAGCTCACCACGTCGATCTGGCCGGACTTGGCCATGCTGCGGAGCTCGGTCAGCACATCCGGGTGTCGCTGTCCGATCACGTCGAGCATGTAGCCCTGCATCTCGATGTCGACGCCCCAGGACGGGTGCTTTTCGTACACGTCGAGCACGGGCTTGAAGCTCTCGACGATGATCTGATCCTCCATCGCGTCGTTATCGATGGCCTGCGACGGATCCGTCAGCAGATGGAAGCCGGCCGTGCCGCCAGCGACGTACTGCACGTTGAAGTGGAACAGCCCCAGCGCGTACCTATCCTGCGCCTGCGCGGCCGACGACAGCAGCACTATGGAAAGCACGACAAGCCAGCGGTAGCAGCGCATCGTCCACGGATTATCCGGGCCCGGCGTACGGCGGGTCAAGGCGCCTGCGGGCGCGAACACGCGTTCGGCGTTGTCCGTGATCAGCGCGCCGTGAAGTCTGCTACCCCCGTGGGAACGGCGGCCAGCCCATGGCTTTGCCGCCGAGCAGGTGCAGGTGCACGTGGAAGACGGACTGGCCGGCTTCCAGGCCGCAGTTCATCACGGTGCGGTAGCCGCGCGGGGTCAGGCCTTCCTTCGCCGCGACCATCGACGCAATCCGCATCAGGTGCCCGATGTCGGCTTCGTGCGCCTCCTCGATCTCGTCGATCACGGCGATGTGGGTGCGCGGCACGACCAGCACGTGCGTCGGAGCCTGCGGATTGATGTCGCGGAAGGCGACGGCGCGCTCGTCCTCGTACACGACGGTGGCGGGCACTTCTCCCGCGATGATGCGGCAGAACAGGCAATCGGACATCGGATGTTCCCTCCGGAAGCTAGAACGTCTTCTTCGTGTCGATGAGGATGGTCACCGGCCCGTCGTTGACCAGCTCCACCTTCATGTGCGTACGGAAGCGCCCGGTCTCGACGCGGAGGCCGTGGCCGCGCACGCGCTCGCAGAACAGCTCGAACAGCTGCTCCGCACCCGCCGGCTCCATGGCGTCGCCGAAGCTCGGTCGCTTGCCTTTGCGCATGTCGCCGAGCAGCGTGAACTGCGAGACGGCCAGCACGGCTCCCCCCACCTCGGCGACCCCGAGATTCATGCGGCCTTCGCTGTCCTCGAAGATCCGCACTCCGGCTACCTTGCCGGCGAGCGCTGCGGCGTCGGCTTGCGTGTCGTCGCGGGCAACACCGACCAGCACGCACAGACCCGGCTCCACCGCGCCCACCCGCTCGCCCTCGACGCTGACGTGGGCTCTTTCGACCCGCTGCACGACCGCGCGCATGGCCTCCCACTACCACGCCGGGCCCCGGGCGCTATAGGCTCGTGAGTATGGATCGCCTGCCCGCGCCGCCGCTGCCCGACTTCATCGAGCGACAGCTTCCGCCGTCGCTGTCGCGCTACGCCGTGCGCGTCGACGGCCACCGCATGCACGTGATGGAGTCCGGAGAGGGACGACCCGTGCTGCTGCTGCACGGCAACCCGACCTGGGGCTTCCTCTACCGGAAGGTCGTCCGTGAGCTCGCCCGCGAGCCGCTCAGACTGATCTTGCCGGATCTCGTAGGACTGGGACTGTCTGACAAGCCGCGAGACGCGTCGGAACACCAGCTCGACCAGCACGCCGGCTGGGTGGGAGGGCTGATCGACGCGCTCGAGCTCGAAGGGCTGATCTTCGTGGGACAGGACTGGGGCGGCCCGATCGGGCTGTGCGCGCTGGAGCCTCGCCGGGAGCGGCTCGCCGGGCTGGTGGTGCTGAACACGGTGCTGGGCCCACCGCGGCCCGGCTTCCGCCCCACGGCCTTCCACCGCTTCGCGCGGATGCCGGTGCTGAGCGATCTCGCGTTCCGTGGGCTAGGCTTTCCCCAGACTGCGCTGTGGACCGCGCAGGGCGACAGGGGCAGCATCCGTGGCCAGGTGGCGCGCGCGTATCGCTACCCGCTGCGCCGTTTCCGCGACCGGGTCGCGCCGCTGGCACTGGCGCGCATGGTGCCGGACACGCTGCAGCACCCGTCGGTGCCTGCTCTCGAGCGCTGCCAGGCCCTGGTCGAGAGTTTCGACGGCCCCGCGGCGATCGTGTGGGGTGACCGCGACCCGGTGCTCGGACGTGTACGTCGACGCATAGAACGGCTCTTGCCCGACGCACCCGTCACACGCACGCGCGCCGGTCACTTCCTGCAAGAGGAAGTCCCGCGCGATATCGCGAACGCCGTGCGTGACGTCGCTTCGCGCATCTAGCGCGCCCGGGGGATCACATGGCGAACCAAGTTCGGTTATGCTGCGACAATGGTAGTCGCGCCTGGTAGCGGGACTGGCGCCTATTCGTTCGTGGGGGCGACGGTCTTCTCGGAATACTATTCCGGTGTGACGTACTTCATCGAGCGCACGCTCGGCGAAGGCGGCACGGCCGTGGCGTTCTTCGCGCGGCGCAGGTCGCCCGAAGGCGAGACGCCGGTAGTCATGAAAGTGATCCTGCCGCGCATCGTGCAGCAGTCCGGTCGTCAGGCGGACACGATCTACAAGAAGGAAGCCGTTGCGCTAGGGCGCCTGAACGAGCGCGTGCCGCCCACTCCGTACGTGCTCAGGATGATCGACACGGGGGCGATCGAGTACGAGTACGCCAGGCGGAGCCTGCGGCTGCCCTGGATCGCGCTGGAATACGTCGATGGCGGGGTGGAAGGCACAACGCTGGAAGAGCGCGTCGGGTATTCCGTGCGCGAGACCGGTTCGGCATTCGACCCCCAGCGCGCCGGGCGATTGGTCACGAGCCTGTGCGAGGGCTTGTACGAGATCCACCAGGTGGGCGTCGTGCATCGCGACCTCACGCCGGGCAACGTGCTGTGTTGCGGCAGCGAAACGACGGAGATGTTCAAGATCTCTGATTTCGGCATCGCGCGCCCGATGGGGCTGGCCGCCACTTTCGGCAACGACGTGCTGGTCGGCACGCCGGGCTACATGGCCCCCGAGCAGGTCGCGTCCGGCACCCTCGGTCCCCAGACGGATCTGTTCAGCCTCGCGGCGATCATCTACTTCGCACTCACCGGAAAGCGCTACCTTGAAGCAGCAAGCGGGCGCAACTCGCTGAGCGAAGTCCGCGCGCAGACGCGGCCGAGCCTGCTCGATGCGACCACTCTGTCCGCGGAACTCCGCTCGCAACAGGCGGCCTGCAATGCGATCGATCTGGCGCTGGCCCGCGCAACGGCGTTCGACGCCGCTGAGCGCCCGGCCGACGCCCGGCAGTTCTCGGCTAGCCTGTTGCCCTGGCTCGCGCACCGTCCGAGACGCCGCCGCGCCAGCGTGCGCCACGTGCGCAGCCTCTCCCGCATCCGTCCCACCGAGCCACAGCGCGACACGACGTGGTCGGTGCGGCATCCAGGTCGGCGCGACCAGCTGATCGTCAGCGTGGGCTGGAATGGCGCCGGGCATTGTCTCGCGGTAACGACGCGAGGGCTCCTGTACTGGGATGGAGCCACGTGGCTGGACGCGCCCACGGCGGGCGTCACCGCACCGATGCACTTCGTAGAGCAGCTCGATCCTGCGCACTGGCTGCTCGCCGGCGAACAGGGCCTGGTCTGCGAGTACTCGGGCGAGGGCGTGCGCGAGCTAATGCGCGCACCTGATCCGTCGATGCGCTTCACGAGAGCGAGCGGCGACCCCGACGAGCTGTTGGTGCTGGTCGGCGAGCAGCCCGGACATCCGCCGCGGCTGTGCCCAGCCCAGGCGGGGCGCTTTCTCGCGCCGCTGGTCGTCGCGGACGCCGCCGTCATCAACGCGGTCACCCAGCTGGGCGACGTGCAGTATCTCGTTGCTGGGCGCGATACATCCGGAGCTGCGTACGCGGCCGCCTACCAGCCGCTCACGGGACAGCTCGCCCGCGTCGGCGTGCCCCCCAGCCGCGCCCTGCTGACCGCCGACAGCCATCCCGACCGGGGCATCGCGACCGCGGTCGGCGCCGATGGCGCCGTGTTGCGCGTGCGGCAGGGCCAGACGACCGCGACCGTGGTCGAGGGAGGCTGCGACCTGTCGGCGGTATCGCTCGATCTGCTGGGGCGCGAGTGGGTCGCCGGGGTGGGGCGGCTGTGGGTCGGGCACGCGTCGCAGAGCGGATGGAACTGCATGTGGCACGACGACGCGTGGACGACACCGTTCATCAGCGTGCTGGCCGAGACGGGCTTCGTGGTTGCGGTGACGGCCGAAGGCGCCGTGCTGGAATGCCGCTCGTCGATGCTGGCCGCCACCGCACCCGCCTAGCTCCAAGGCGGGAGTCCAAAGCGAGCCGGCACCACGCCAGCGACGCTAGGCGCCCAGGTGGTAGAGCATCCAGTACACGATGACGCCGCTCACGGACACGAACAGCCAGACCGGCAACGTCCAGCGCGCGATCTTCTTGTGCTGCTTGTAGCGCTTCGTCCAGCCGCGATAGATCGACAAGAGCGCCATCGGCACCACGACGGCGGCCAGCACGATGTGCGGGATCAACACGGCGAAGTACACGCTGCGCAGGACCCCCGTGCCATGGTACTTCACGTCGCCGACCTGGGCGTGGTGGGCGACGTAGCCCAGCAGAAATAGCGTCGACAGCACGAACGCGGTCAGCATGCTGCGGCGGTGCGCCGGAATGTTCTTGCGCCGTATGAACACGTAGCCGGCTACAAGGAACGCCGCCGCGCCGGCGTTCAGTACGGCGTTGATGGTCGGGAGAATGCCCGGATGGCCGGGCGCGGTGCGCCCCGGAAAGGCGTACATCACCACCACGACGGCCGCGAACACCGTCAAGCTCAAGGCACCGATCACCCAGCGCGCTGCCGGTGATTCGGTGGTTGTCGGAGTCGCCACGCGGCGAGATGTAGCGGCTCACCCCGTCCGGGACAAGGCCCGCGCGCCACACCGCCAGGGCGTGACGCGCGACAACCTCGTCACGCGAAGGGAATGCAGCAGCCCGTCAGACAGAACTGCCCGTTCGGACACGGCGGCTGGCAGGAAAGCCCGCACGGCTGCTCGCTGCCCGGACAGATCTGCCCGCCGCAGGTGCTGCCGCCCGTGCCGCCGGAACCGCCAGTGCTCGAGCCGCCGGTGCCCGTGCCGCCGGTGCCCGTGCCGCCCGTGCCGGTGGTGCCGCCGGTGCCGCCGGTGCTGGAGCCGCCGGTGCCGCCGTCCGGAGGCGGAGGCGGCAGGCAGTCGGAAGGCAGCTTCGTCTTGCCGAGGCACAGCTCGCAGTGCTTGCAATCGTTGAAGCAGCCCTTCACCGGCGTGCAGGGCTTGCACAGCGACGGATCGTTGACATGCGCCAGGTCACACGTGGCCTTCACGCACTTGCCCGAGTTGTCCGACGTGGACCCCAGGTAGACGTACTTGCCGCTCCCCGCCGGCAGCTCGCAGCAGCCGAAGCAGTCGCAACCATTCGGCGTGAGCTTTCCGCAGAAGCTGTTGCAGGTGGCCGACTGGGTGTTGTACGCCTGCGTGCAGGTCTGCGAGCCGGACGACGTACCGGTGATCTTGAAGCTCGGGTCGTACGCGCAGCTCGAGCCCTCCGGCGGGTAGTTCGGCTTCACTTCCAGCGGGTCGCAGCGATGATCCCAGTAGCAGTCGTCGTTGCCGGAACCGGTGTCCTGGTCGAAGTAGCAGTCCGCCTTGCAGGGCGCGTTGTTCTGACCGGAGACGCAGCCGTCGTAACCTGTCTCGTTGTTGTCGCACGGGCCGAGGCAGTCCGGATCATCCATGTCCGTCTTGCCGTCGCCGTCGTTGTCGATGCAGTCACCGCATCGATACAGGTGGCCCTGGCAGGTGACCTGATGGCAACCGCCGCTGCCACCCGTGCCGGTACCGCCGGTGCCGGTACCGCCGGTGCCGGTACCGCCGGTGCCGGTGCCGCCGGTGCCGGTGCCGCCGGTGCCGCTACCGCCCGTACCGGTGCCGCCGGTGCCGCTGCCGCCCGTGCCGCTGCCGCCGGTGGCGCTACCACCCGTGCCGCTGCCGCCGGTGGCGCCGCCGCCTGTCCCCGTCCCGGCGTTGCCGCCGTTGGATCCGGCGTCCGCGCCGGCACCCACCGAACCGTCCTTGTTGGACGTACCGCTGTCACCGGAGCCGCCGCATCCGGCTGCCATGGCAAAGCCGACAAGTGTCAAAGCAATCAAGACGCGGTGGATACGCACGGGACCTCCGGAGCGGGGCTGTCGCGCTGGTTGGTGGAAACGCGTGCCCCCGCTTATCAGTCTATCCTATTTCACTTTCGCATAGGTACCGATCAACTCGCCCTTTGCGAGCACGTGTCCCTTGATCGCCTGCTCCAATCGCGCCTTGTCCGGCTGGCCGAGGTCGCCGAGCTCGACGTTGAGCGCGTAGATCTTGAAGAAATAGCGATGCCGACCAATCGGAGGACAGGGCCCGCCGTAACCCACGTGCTTGAAGTCGTTGGTGCCCTCACGCGTCCCCTGCGGCAGCTTCTGCACATTCTGCTGAAGGGTGTGTGACCCTGGGGGAATGTCGTACAATACCCAATGCACCCAGGTGCGCTTCGGAGCCTTGGGGTCGGGCGCATCCGGATCATCGACAATGAGCGCATAGCTGCGTGTGCCCTGCGGCGCTCCGCTCCAACTGAGCTCGGGAGAGACGTTCTCGCCCTCGCACGTGTACCTGGTCGGAATCGACCCGTTCGGGCTGAACGATTGGGACGTGATGTGCATGGCTTTCGCCCCCCTGCCCGCGCCGTCCCCCGACGCGGGATGAACGACCGAGCTGGCACTGGCGGCCTCGTTCGGCTTGTCCTTCTTGGGAGTGCAGCCCGCAGCGGCGAGTGCGACAGCGGTGAACAGCGACGCGACGAGCAATGTTCTGTAGTGTTTCATGGCCGTTCCTCGACCGAGACTGCGTCGCCTGACCGACGGCGGCAACCCGTCTAGAATCAGCGAGCGTGATTCCGCTACAGGAGCAGCAGCCCGTGCTCACCGTGCCACTTCGACCTGCAGGGCCGACGGCTGGAGCGTCCTGGCTGCCTCCCGCCGGGGAACTTCGTTCTGATGTCTGGTCTTGTGGGCGTTTGGGGCCCCGACCCCAAACGCGGCAATCGGAAGCGTCGCTTCCTGGCCTGTAGTGGAATCGTGACCGGTGACGCAGCAAGCGCGGGTCGACAGCCAGAGCCGCCGCGTGCAAGGTGCAGAGCGGCATGCTCCTCGTAGATCCGTCGAGGCGGCGCGTGACGCAGGTGCCTGTGCTCGCCGCGGTGCTGGCCGTGGCCCTCGCTGTCGCGCTGCTGGTGTCGTCGCGAAAGGCCGCCGATCGCACCGCCGCTCTGATTGCGCTGGCCGTGCTGGGCGTCTACGCGGCCGCCGAGCTGCGCCGGGTCAGCCGCGACGACGACACGATCAGCGTGCGGTCGCTGCTCCTCGCAGCGCGCTTTCCCGCGGCGGGATGCCGCGTCCTGGTCCGACGGAGCGGCCTGTGGAACGCGACCCGCATCGACGTGGAGCTCAAGCCGCCACGCGGCTGGCCCGTGAAGCTGGCCTCGTATCCCCCGCTGGGCTCGAACAGGCCGCGGCTAGCCGCCCGCCGTGTGGCCGAGGCGCTGGGTGTGGACGCCCCCGAAACGCCCCGGAGCTAGCCCCTCGACACCTGAACCGCTGGCCGGCCAGGGACTTCTCGGGCAAAGTCGCCTGTTCGGGGGCGACGGCGGGCCCGCATCGTGGCATTCCGGCGGCCTCAATCAACACTTCGATCATGACCAGCACTCCCCGCAAGAGCAGGCACATCCACCGGGTCGGCATCGTCTTCGCCGGTGGACCAGCACCGGCGGCCAACGCCGTGATCACCGCCGCCGCAACTTCCTTTCTGGAGAACGACCGCGAGGTGATCGGCTTCTTCCACGGATACTCGCACCTGCAGGAGTACCACCCGGCCAGTCACCGGCTGCTGCCCGACGAGCACTTCCGCGTGTTCGAGGAGCGCGACCTCAGGGGGAAACGAAACGCGCGCGGCATCATGATCGGAACCGCGCGTGCGAATCCCGGCAAGGGCATCGAATCGCCTGCGGACCTCGATGACCACGACAAGACCGCGCGCCTCAGGAGAGTCTACAACGCGCTCGTCGATCTCGAGCTGGATGCGCTCATCTCCATCGGCGGCGACGACACGCTGAAGACTGCGAACTTCCTCTACGAGTTCCAGAAGCGACTGCCGGCCGAAGCTCCGCGCGTACGCATCGTCCATCTGCCCAAGACGATCGACAACGACTACCGCGGTATCGATTTCACGTTCGGCTTCTTCACGGCAGTCGACGTGATGGCCAAGGAGCTGCAGAACCTCCGTGCCGATGCCATCGCGACCGCGAGCTACTACATCGTCGAGACGATGGGGCGGAAGGCGGGCTGGCTTTCCTACGGCGTTGCCATCGCCGGCGAGGCGAACCTGGTGATCGCTCCGGAGGACGTGGCCGGCCCACTCGCGTTCGAAGTCACCGTCAAGGATCCCGAGACGGGCGAGGAGCGAAAGGAAAAGCGGCTCAGCCTGCACACGCTCGCCGACCGCATCGTCGACCTGATCATCACGCGCGAGCGCCGCGGCAAGCACTACGGCACGGTTGTGCTCGCCGAAGGCTTGGCAGAGGTGCTGCCGGACGAGCACGTCGAGGGAGTGCCGCACGACGAGCACGGGCACATCTCGCTCGGACGCGTCGACCTCGGCAAGTTCATCGCCCTGGTCGTGTCCGAACGCTACGAACAGCGTACAGGCAACAAGAAGAAGCTGACGGGCGTACAGCTCGGCTACGAGTCGCGCTGCTCGCCGCCGCATGCGTTCGACGTGATGCTCGGCAGCCAGCTCGGCATCGGTGCCTACCGCGCCCTGGTCGAGGAAGGCCTGGACGGGCACATGGTCAGCGTCACCGGCCAGCTCGATCTCGCGTACGTGCCGTTCAAGGAGCTGGTCAATCCGGAGACGTTGCGCACCGAGGTGCGTTTCATCGAGCCCAACAGCGACTTCCACCGACTGGCCCGCTTCCTCGAGACGCGCGTGGACCAGATTGAGGACTGGAGCCCGGGCCGACGTCCCGGGGACTGAGCTCCAGTCCCGCGCAGCGTCATGCGGGTGTGCATGGCCCGGCTCTTGCTACACCGACTCCGCTGACCGTGGCTCCGCGGAGCGACGGCGAGGAGGAGGAAGCTATGGCGAGAGCAGTGCCGTGTCGCGACGTGATGAAACCCGAGATCTTCACCTGCGGGCCAGAAACGTCGGTGCAGGCGTGCGCGAGAATCATGGCGGAGCATAAGGTCGGCATCGTGCCTGTCGTCGAGGACAATGGCCGTCTGGCGGGCGTGATCACGGACCGCGACATTGCAATCCGCACTGTCGCGCAGGGGCGTTCCGCGCAGGGCGCCGTGGCCGAGATCATGACACGCGATGTCATCACCTGCCGGGCGGACGACTCGCTACACCACGTGGAGGACAAGCTGACCCACGCGCAGAAGTCGCGCGTCGTGGTCGTCGACGCGTGGAACAACCCCGTGGGCATCGTGAGTCTTTCCGACGTGGGCCGCGTCGAGGACGCCACGCGGGCCGGCGAGGTCTTCAAGGCGATCGTGACACGCGAAGCCACCGGACTGCTGGCGCGGAAGTAAGAAGCAAGCGTCGCGCCATCGGCCGCGCGCCGAAGCGAAGGCGTTTCGCGGACTCCAAGCCCGCGACGCAGCGGCTGCGCGTCGCTCGCGCCGGCCGCGCGCTCGACGCTGGGCACGGTAGGTGCAGGCAGTGGGCGCCGAGGGGGAACCAACCATGGATAAGAAGGTCTTGATCGTCTTCTACTCGCGGACCGGCAACACGGCAGCGCTGGCCGACGAGATCCGCCAGAGCCTGGAACTGTCGGCAGTGCAGTCCGACATCGCGCGCCTGCAGGAACGACAGGACCGGCGCCGCGGGCTTATCGGCTTCATCCGCTCGGGCTTCGAGGCACGGCTGGGGCACTCCACGGAGCTCAAACCACTGGAGCACGATCCGTCGCACTACGATCTGGTCGTTGTCGGCACACCGGTCTGGGCCGGTTCCGTCTCGGTCCCGGTGCGTACATTCCTCGATGAAAATCGTGCACGGCTGGGAGAAGTCGCGTTCTTCCTGTCCCATGGCGGTAGCGCGCACCGGCGCACCTTCCGGCAGATGGCGGAGCTGTCCATGCGGGAGCCGGTCGGGCGGCTGCGCGTCCGCGACCGCGACCTGGCTCGGGGGACACACCGCGCCAAGCTGCGCGCGTTCGCCGAGCAACTCGCCGCAGTGGTGGCGCGCCCGCCGCCGGTCGGCATCCGCCCGAAAGCCCCAGCCACCGCAGGCACGCCAGCGACGCTGCACTAGTCTGCGGCCTACTCGACTTCGCCGCCCGGCATACTCGATCGCCACGGGTTCGTGTCTCCGGGTGCCGCTCACCGCGAAGCATGCTTGAATTGCCCCTTGCTCCGGGCCCGATTCGCATGAAGCCGGACAATTTCGAGCAGTATCGCGCACTGATCGAGCAGGTGCCAACGATGACGTGGCACGTCGGCCGCGAGGCGAAATGCGAATACGTCAACAGCGCGTGGCTCGCGTTCACCGGTCGCACGTTCCACGAGGAGATGAGCGACGGTTGGCTCGAGACATTTCATCCGGATGACCGGGCGGCGGTCGTGGGAGCGTGCGCTGACGGCGTCCAGAAGCACCAGGCCTTCGATCTGGAGGCGCGGCTCCGGCGCCATGACGGCGCCTATCGTCGCGTGCTGCTTCGCGGCGCCCCGCTTGTTGGCACCGATGGACTCGCGGGCATCGTCGGCAGTTGCATCGATACCGACGATCTATGGAATCGTGATTCCGTCGCCGGCGCCGCCGAGTTCTTCGAGATGTCGCTCGACAATCTGTGTGTCGCGGGATTCGACGGCTACATGAAGCGCGTCAGCCCGTCGTGGTCGAAGACGCTGGGCTGGACACCGGAAGAGCTGACCTCGCGACCCTCGATCGAGTTCGTCCATCCCGACGACCGGGCGCACGTGCTGGCGGCCCGCCAGGGCTTGGCGTCGGGTCAGCCACTGCTCGATCTCGGCAACCGGTATCGATGCAAAGACGGCAGCTACCGTTGGTTCGAATGGCGGTCGGTGTCGGACGTTGACCGGGGCCTGGTGTATGCGGTCGCGCGCGACGTGACCGAGGAGCGACAAGCCCGCTTGGCCCTGCTCGAACTGACGGAGAGCCTGACGACGACGCTGAACAGCATTGCCGACGGAGTCATCGCGACCGACGCGGACGCCGTGATCACTCGCATGAACCCGGTGGCCGAGAAACTCACCGGCTGGTCGGCAAACGACGCCGCCGGGCTGCACCTGCACGACGTCTTCAACATCGTCACGGACACCGGCACCACAGCGGCGCCGCTGGTCGAGCGATCCATCCGCGAGGGCTCGATAGCGGGCATCGGGAGCGAAGCGCTACTCGTGGCGCGGGGTGGAGCGAAGCTGCTCATAGCCAGCACCTTCGCACCGATGCGTCACCCCGACGGCACGGTCAGCGGTGCGGTAGTCGTGTTCCGGGACATGACCGCCGAGAAGCAGGCCAAAGAGGAGCACGAGCAGCTGCAGCGGCAGCTCATCTTCGCGGACCGCATGGCCTCGGTGGGCACGCTCGCCGCCGGGGTTGCGCACGAGATCAACAACCCGCTCGCATACGTGATGGCAAATCTCGAGATACTGGTCGAGGAGATGAAGCCCGACCACAGCGTGCCTACCGCACAGCTGGCGGAGTGGGCGGAGCTGGCCGTCGAGAGCCACGACGGGGCGGAGCGGATCAAGAAGATCGTGCGCGAGCTCAAGACCTTCTCGCGCGCCGAAGAGCAGCGTCTCGCCGTCATCGACCTGCGACCCGTGCTCGAGCTCTCCATCGACATGGCGTTCAACGAGATCAAACACCGCGCGCGGCTTGTGAAGGACTACGCGACCACCCCGTTGGTCGAGGCGGACGACGCCCGGCTGGGCCAGGTCTTCGTGAACCTGCTGGTCAACGCCGCTCAAGCGCTGCCGGAGAGAGCCGTCGGCGCGAACGAGATTCGCGTGGTGACCTCTACCGACGCGGAGGGGCGCGCCGTTGTCGAGGTCCGTGACACCGGGCCGGGAATTTCCGAAAGCGCGATGAATCGCATTTTCGACCCATTCTTCACCACCAAACCGGTTGGCATCGGCACCGGGCTCGGCCTCTGGATCTGTCACAACATCGTGACCAGTCTGGGGGGCGAGATCACAGCTGGAAACCGCCCGGGCGGTGGCGCGACCTTCCGCGTCATGCTGCCCGCGGCCACACGTCGCGACGAGACGGTACGCCCGGATGCCGCGCCCCGACAGTCAGTGGCGCGCCGCGCCGCCGTGCTCGTGGTGGACGATGACCGAGCCGTCGGCGTGGCGATCAGGCGCGTGCTGCGCGGCCACGATGTGACCGTTGTGGCCTCGGCGAAGGACGCGCTCGACCTGCTCGAAAGTAGATCGTTCGACGTGATCCTGTCCGACCTTATGATGCCGGAGATGTCGGGCATGGAGCTGTACGAGCGGCTCGCCGACAGTCGCCCGGAGGACGCGCTGCGCATGGTCTTTGTCACCGGTGGCGCTTTCACGCCCTCCGCGACCACCTTTCTTGATCGCGTCCCGAACGAGCGCATGGAGAAGCCGTTCGACGCAGCGGCGCTCAGGGAGCTCGTCCAGAGGTTCGTGAAGAAGTGAGCCGCCTGTAGCGGAGCGCGCCGCGACCCCGGCTCCGCGGGCGGGTCGGGAGCGTTGTTGCCGGCGCGCGAAGCGCCGCGGGAAAGCGCGAAGGTCTTGCTGCGCCCGTGCAGCAAGCAATCGCGAAAACCGAAGCAACTTCGTGGAGCCAGCTTCCGGACTTGAACCGGAGACCTGCGGTTTACGAAACCGCTGCTCTACCAACTGAGCTAAGCTGGCGCTTACAGGGGGCGCGAGCATACGCACGGCGCCGGGCGAGTCAAGCCGGAGCCGGCCCTCCTCGGGCCACCGGGGTGCTGATATGATTGCCGCTGTGAAACGGCGGAACACGCTGGGGCTCGCGCTTCTGGCGGCGCTGGCGTCGCTGGGCGGCTGCGTGCTCGGCAGCCAGCAGCCGCCGGGCTGCAGGGTGGACCACCCGGGCGACTGCGCGGCCGGCTTCGTGTGCCGCGCGGGGGCGTGTTTCCGCTACAACAACGAGGCCGGCAAGCCGATCGATCCGTCCCAGGAGGGCGGAACCGACGCCGGAGCGTCGGATGCCGCCGATGCGACCACCGGATAGCCCGACATGAGCGACTCGAAACACGTGACCGTAGCCGGCTTCCGGTTTTCCGCGACCTCCGCCGGCATCCGCCGCGACGGCCGCGACGACGTGGCCCTGGCAGTGGCCGACGAGCCCGCCGTCGCGGTCGGCATGCTCACGGCCAACCTGGTGCGCGCGGCGCCGGTAGACGTCGCCGCCGAACGGCTGCAGGCGGGACGCGCCCGCGCCGTGCTGGTCAACAGCGGCTGCGCCAACGCCTGCACGGGCCAGGCCGGGTTCGAAGCGACGATCGCATCCAGCGCGGCCATCGCCGGCGCCCTCGGCGTCGACCCGCGCGAGGTGTTGCCGGCATCGACCGGCGTCATCGGAGCGCTATTGCCAGCCGAGCGCATCGCCGCGCGCGCCGCCGACCTCGCGCAGGGCCTTTCGCCGGAACGGTCCGGCGATTTCGCGCGAGCGATCTGCACCACCGATCGCTGGGAGAAGATCTCGCACCGGGACATCGCTGTCGCGGGTGGGCAGGTCCGCGTGCTCGGCATGGCCAAGGGCGCGGGCATGATCCACCCGGACCTCGCGCCGGCGCGCGTGCAGACAGCGCGCCCCGGCCCACCCCACGCCACGATGCTCGCCTTCCTGTTCACGGATGCAGCCATCGGACGCGAGGAGCTCGAGCGTGCCCTGGCTGAAGCGGTGGACCGGAGCTTCAACGCCTGCAGCGTCGACGGCGACACCAGCACGAACGACTGCGTGCTGGCGCTGGCCTCGGGCGCGTCGGGGCTGTCGCTGGGCGCGGCACAGCTCGCCCCCGCGCTCGGCGAAGTCTGCAGCGAGCTGGCGCGTTCGATGGTCGCCGATGGCGAAGGCGCCGCCCACGTCGCCGAGATCCGCGTCGTGGGGCTGCAAGACGACGACGACGCGCGCATCGTCGCGCGCACGGTCGCCACATCGCTGCTCGTCAAGACGGCGCTCCACGGCAAGGACGCGAACTGGGGGCGGCTGCTCGCCGCCGCCGGGCGCGCCGGCGTCGCATTCGACCCGGCACGCGCCCGCATCGCCATCGGCGACGTTGAGATCGTCCGCGACGGAGTGGGCGTCGGGGGAGATGCCGAGCAGCGCGCGGCCGCGATCCTGGCCGGCCCCGACTACGTCATCGAGATCGGGCTCGGCAACGGACCGGGCCGCTTCAGCTATCTGACGAGCGATCTCGGGCACGGCTACGTGGACGTCAACGCGGGCTATCGCTCGTGAGCCCCGTCGTCCGCACCTGCTTGCTCGCCGCGGCGCTGCTGGTTCCGCTCCCGGGCTGCGCGCCCCAACGCGGAACCATCGGGGCCGTGCTGGGCCAGGCGCCCAACGGCACGCTCTACGTGCGGGACGTACCGCCAGGTCTAGCCGCCGCCAAGGCCGGCCTGCGCCAGGACGACCAGATCCTGCTGATCGACGGCAAGGACGTGCGGATGCTGAGTGCCAAGCAGATCCACCAGGCTCTATCGGGCGACGTTGGCGACAAGGTCAAGCTCACGCTGCTCCGCGGCGAGCAGGTCCTGCGCGTGACGCTGTCGCGCACCCCGGCGCGCCGGCTGCCTAGACCCGCGCACTGAACCGACCCTCCCCTTGCGGGCCGCGCTGCGCTAGCGTCAACGCCGTGCCTCTCGGTTCCTCGGAGCTGTACGAGCTGTTCCTGGCGCTCGCTCCCTCGCGCATCGACGCGGCGCGCATCGCTCTGGAAGGAACCGACAGCGCGCAGCGCACCGCCGAGGTGGCCATCGCGCTGGTGCCGCTCATCGTGGACGCCGCACTGCTTGGCGCCGATGGCGTAGCCGAGCTCGCGCGCGCCGTGGTCGACAGCGCCGGCGCCCCAGGGCCGGAGCTCGACGCGGCGCTCGCCACGCTCGAGGCGGCAGCCGTCGCACTGGGCGAGCACGACGCATCGGGCGCGCGCGTCGACGAGTCGGAGCTCCGGGCTCACGCCCAGCGACTGCGTGCGGGCGGCGCGGCGGAGACCGGAGGGGCACCCGTCCCGGAAGCGGCGCCCCCCGCGACCACGCCAGCGGCACCCGACGCGCAGGCTGGAGAGCCCGAGGTCGACGAGGAGTCGCGCTGGGTTCCCGAGCTGGCCGAAGACATGATCGCAGCGTTCCTCGACGAATGCGTCGAACGCCTCGACGGCCTATCCGAGCGGCTCATGCTGCTCGAGGAGCGCGGACAGGACCCGGAGCTGGTCGGCGAGATCTTCCGCGACCTGCACACGCTCAAGGGTTCGAGCGCCTTTGCGGGGCTCAAGAAGATGAACCGCGTGGCGCACCTCGCCGAGGACCGCATCGGCGAGCTGCGCGATGGGCGGCGAAGCTCCGACCGCGCGCTGATCGACGTGCTGCTCGAGACGCTGGACGTGCTGCGCGCCATCGTCGACCGCGCCCGCGCCAGGCAGGCGATCGACGTTGACGTGAAACCGATTCTGGCGCGCCTGGCCGATCCTTCCGCTCCAGCGCCCGCTGCCCGGCCCTCGCCGGCGACCGCGCCGGGCACGACGCCGACCCAGGCTGGGCCGGGGCCTGTTCCGTCGAAACCATCCGTCCCTGGACCGGCGCGAGCGGCGAGCCCGGTCACCACGTCGCAGGGCACGCTGCGCATCGACTTCGGAAAGGTCGACCAGCTGATGAACCTGGTCGGCGAGACCGTCCTCGCCCGGGGGCGCCTCGCCGCCGCGGCGGAAGTGCAGGGTGCGCTCCTGCGCGAGGTCGCCCAGCTCCGCAAGAAGTTCGCGACCGCAGTCGGCAGCGACACGAAGCAGCACGCTCCCGGGCACGGCGCTGGAGCCCTGGTGGACGAGCTGCAGCGCACCGAGCGCGTGCTGGGCGAGACCTACGGCGACCTCGACAGCGGGCTGGGCAGTCTGGGTCTGGCCGTGGGCCAGCTGCGCGACACCGTGATGAAGCTCCGCATGGTGCCCATCGCGCGGCTCTTCACCAAGTACCAGCGCACGGTGCGCGAGCTCAGCCACAAGCTGGACAAGGAAGTCCACGTGGAGCTTGTCGGCGCCGAGACCGAGCTGGACAAGGTGCTGGTCGAGCGACTCGAGGACCCGCTCCTGCACCTGGTGCGGAACTCGGTCGACCACGGCATCGAGAGCCCCGAACGGCGGGAGGCGGCCGGCAAGCCGCGAACCGGATTGGTGCGCCTGTCGGCGGGCCAGCGCGGCGGCCAGATCATCGTCACCATCGAGGACGACGGCGCCGGCATGGATCCCGCGCGCCTCAGGGGCAAGGCGGTCGAGAAGGGCCTCCTGTCCGAACAGGAAGCGGAAGCACTGGGCGACCCCGAGAGCCTGCAGCTGATCTTCCGCGCCGGCTTCTCGACCGCAGCGCAGGTTTCGGACGTGTCGGGACGCGGCGTCGGCATGGATGTCGTGCGCGACACGATCCAGAAGCTGAAGGGAACCATCCATCTCGACTCGACGCCGGGGCGCGGCACCACGATGGAGCTGCGCCTGCCGCTCACGCTCGCCATCACGCAGGTGCTCGCGACGCGCGTCGGAGGCGAGCTGGTGGCGATCCCGCTCGACGCCGTGGTCAGCGCGCAGGCCATCGGGAGCGGTCAGCTCGAAGCCGTGGCGGACGGGATGTGCCTCAGGGTTGGCGAACAGCTGGTGCCGGTCGTCGACCTCGGCCAGACGCTGGGGTTGGCCGAGAACGTTGCGCTGGGCGACGCCCAGGGTGCCGCGGTGATCATCGTCGACGTCGGCACGGACCGGCTGGGACTGCTCGTGCAGCAGGTGCTGGGTCGCCACGAGGTCGTGATCAAGTCGCTCGGGCCGCTCCTCGCGGAGGCCCCGTGTGCTGCAGGCGCGACGTTGATTGGCGACCGCGTGCTGTTGGTGGTCGACCTGGCAGAAGTGGCGCGGCTCTCGCGCGAACCAGGCAGAGCCCGCGATCTGGTCCCCGCATCGCAGCCGCGCGCGACCGCACGTGCCCGCGTGCTGATCGCGGAGGACAGCGACGTGATCCGCGAGACCATCAAGCGCGAGCTGACGAAGGCTGGTTTCGAGGTGATGGCCGCCGCGGACGGACGCGAAGCGTTGGAAATCGCCAGGAAGCACACGTTCGACGTGGTCTCCACCGACGTGGTGATGCCGGGCATGGACGGCTACGAGCTGACGCGCGCACTCCGGAACGAGCCGCGCTACCGCGAGGTGCCGATCGTGATGGTGACCAGCAAGGATGCGCGCATCGACACGCTGCGTGGCTACGACGCCGGCGCGGACGCCTATCTGACCAAGCCGTCGGACGCCCGGGAACTGATCCGCACGCTAGAAGCGCTGCTTGCGCGGCGTTGAGCGCACGGACAGCGATTCTGGCGGGAATTACGCTGGTTTCGTCATGCGGCGGAGGCGACGGCGGGCCACTTGTCCGGCCTTGTGGCCGTCGGAGCTGGAAATGTGATCGGATTTGAGATAGGCCCAATGCCTCTCTGTGGTGCACCGCGCTCCAAGCGCAGGTGACGGGTGGTCGGAGCAGGTCGGCTCCGGAGAATTTCCGGGCGACCCGTGCTAGCTTCCCGCGCCGCTGGGCTCGATGCGGAGCGCCACGACATCCGTCAATCCTCGCGGGGGACTGCGAATCAACTGGAGTTCGAATGAGTCGATATCTGTTCACGTCCGAGTCCGTTTCAGAAGGCCATCCCGACAAGATCTGTGATCAAGTCTCGGACGCCGTGCTCGATGCCGCGCTGGAGGGCGATCCCCGCAGCCGCGTGGCCTGCGAGACACTGGTGAAGACGGGTTTCGTTGTCATCGCCGGCGAGATCACCACCAAGTCGACCATCGACTTCGGCAAGGTTGCTCGCGAGACGATCAAGAACATCGGGTACACCGACTCGTCCATGGGCTTCGACTACGAGACCTGCGGCGTGCTGATCGCGGTCGAGCCGCAGTCGCCCGATATCTCGCAGGGCGTGACGGAAGGCTCCGGCATGTTCAAGGAGCAGGGCGCCGGCGACCAGGGCCTGATGTTCGGCTACGCGAGCGACGAGACGCCGGAGCTGATGCCGGCTCCCATCATGTACGCGCACGCGCTGATGAAGCAGATGGCCACCGTGCGCAAGGGCCGCAAGGTCAACTTCCTGCGCCCCGACTCGAAGAGCCAGGTCACGGTCGAGTACGAGAACGACAAGCCCAAGCGCATCGACGCCGTGGTCGTTTCGACCCAGCACTCGCCGGACGTGAAGCACAAGCAGCTCCGCGAAGCCGTCATGGAGCTGGTCGTCAAGAAGACGCTTCCCAAGAAGCTCCTCGACAACAAGACGAAGTACTACATCAACCCCACCGGTCGTTTCGTGATCGGTGGTCCGTTCGGTGATGCCGGCCTCACGGGCCGCAAGATCATCGTCGACACCTACGGCGGCATGGGCCGTCACGGCGGCGGCGCCTTCAGCGGCAAGGACCCGTCCAAGGTCGACCGCTCTGCCTGCTACTACGCGCGCTACCTCGCCAAGAACATCGTGGCGGGAGGCCTCGCCAGCAAGTGTGAGGTCCAGCTGGCGTACGCGATTGGCGTAGCCAAGCCCGTCGGCGTGTACGTGCAGACGTTCGGCACGGGCAAGGTCGACGAGGAGAAGCTCTCGAAGTACCTCGCCACGCACTTCGACATGCGCCCCAAGGGGCTCATTGAAGAGCTCGATCTGCTCGCTCCGATCTACCGCCCGACCGCGGCCTACGGCCACTTCGGTCGTCGCGAGTTCCCCTGGGAACGCACCGACCGCGCACACGAGCTGGCCGAGGCTCTGCTGCCGAAGGCCAAGGCGTCGCGCTCGACCAACGGCGCGGCCAAGGCCAACGGCGCGGCGAAGAAGCCGGCCAAGAAGGCTGGCAAGAAGACCGCCAAGAAGGCGGCACCGCGGGCTCGCGCGTCGCGCTAGCTCGAGCCGGAAACGGCATCATCGAAAGGCCACCGGACAGCAACCGGTGGCCTTTCGTGTTTCTGGAGATCGCGCAGCGCAGGCGATCCGGACGCGCAGGCTTCAATTTTCTGGTGGGGCTGCGCATCGGCTTCCGAAATCGCTGCGTGGACCCCACGAGGCTGAGCCCGCGGCGTGACACCTGCACGCACGCCAGCTAGGATTTGTAGCGTCGGGTGCGGCCAGCGCGGGCAGGATCCAGGCGTCCCCGCAGCCCGGAAGCGTGCCGGTGCTGGCTCCCCAAACAGAAGCAGGATTCTCATGGTTCGTTCCTTCATCATCGGGGTCAGTGCGTTGGGCTTGTTGGTGGGCGGCGCATTCGGGTGCTCGGCCAACTCTCCAGGCAGCAACTTCCAGGGCGGTGTCGGCGGCAGCGGTGCGGGGACCAGCACCGGCGGCTCCGGCAACACCGGCAACGGCGGCGGCATCAACCTGGGCGGCAGCGGGGGCACGGCCGGCAAGCTCACGGGCACACCCAAGTGCGACCACTGGGACCCGAACGGCGACTTCGACCATGACGGCTACACCGTCGCCCAGGGCGACTGCAACGACTGCACCGCGCAGATGAACCCCGGCGCCTACGACTACCCGGGCAACGGCGTGGACGAGGACTGCGATGGCAAGCCCGACGACGAGCCGACGGGCTGCGACAACGGGCCGGTCGACATTGCTTCCAACGACCCGATGGCGGCAGCCAAGGCGATCGGGCTGTGCCGCGTGTCCAACGGCAAGACCTGGGGCGTCGTCAGCGCGAAATTCGTCAAGGCCGACGGCACGGCGGGCATGAACCCCATCTCGCACGGCCTGCTGAACGGCTTCGGCCCCAACGTGCATGTCCGCCAGGGGACGAACCTTCTCGCCCTGTCGAGCGGCTCGGCGCGCCGGCCCGGCGATCCCGGCTTCCAGACCCCGGGCAACGCCGCCTGCCTGTGCGGCGACGAGACCGGAACCCAGAGCCAGACGCCTCCCGGCTTCCCCATCGACTCGCCTTCCTGCGCTGGCGTGAAGACCGCCAACGACCACACCGCCCACGACCCGGCGGCGCTGGAGCTGACGATCAAGACGCCGACCAACGCAAACCAGTTCGGCTTCGACTTCGACTTCTACACGGTCGAGTACCTCGAGTACGTGTGCACCCAGTACAACGATTTCTTCGTGGCGCTGGTGGACCCGCCGCCCTCCAACGCACAGAGCGGGAACATCTCGTTCGACAGCAAGGGCAATCCCGTCAGCGTGAACAACGGCTTCCTCGAGGTATGCTCGCCCGGCACGAACAACGGCAAGAGCTTCACCTGTCCCAAGGGCACGGCCGAATTGCAGGGCACCGGCTTCGAGGGGCACGCGGCCACCGGCTGGCTGCATACGAGCGCGCCCGTCCCCGCAGGCAAGGAGATCCACGTCCGCTTTGCCATCTGGGACATGGGCGACGAGATCCTCGATTCGACGGTCCTCATCGACAACGTCACCTGGGACGTTGGCCAGGGCGAAGCGAACACGCAACCGGTCCCGCAGTAACCTCCGGAGACAACACGATGACGAAGTTCTTGCTTGTGGGACTGTTCGCGAGCCTGTCGCTCGCAATGGGCTGTTCGGCAAACTCCGGCGGCAGCAACTTCAGCGGCGCGGGCGCCTACGGAACCGGAGGCGGCACCAGCACCGGGGGCACCTCCGGCGGGCTGGGCGGCTACGGAGCGACGCCCGGTTCCGGTGGCAGCAGTGCCGGTGGCGGCTTCAACCTGGGCGGTGCCGGCGGCAGCCCGGGCGGTACGGCGAGCTGCAACCCCACGCAGCCCGACCAGGATGGTGACGGCTTCACCGTGGCCCAGGGCGACTGCAACGACTGCGACCCGAACACCAACCCCGGCGCCTACGACGTCCCGGGCGACAAGATCGACGAGGACTGCGACGGCCAGACGGACAACGCCCCGACCAACTGCGACGGCAACATCCCCGACATCGGCTACACCGACCCCATGGCGGCGGCGCGGGCCATTGGCCTGTGCCAGACGACCACACAGAACTCGAAGAAGTGGGGCGTCATTTCCGCCGAATACGTCAAGGCCGACGGCTCGAGCGGCATGAACCAGTACTCGCACGGCCTGTTGCCGAATTTCGGCCCCAACGTGCACGTCCAGGAAGGCAAGAACCTGCTGATGCTGTCCAGCGGTACGGCACGCCGCCCGGGTGACGCGAACTACCAGAGTCCGCAGGGCGCGCAGATGGGCACGAGCTGCCCGACGCCGCCCGGCTTCCCGATCGACTCGCCCTCGTGCAACGTCACCACGGCCAACGATCACAACGCCAACGATCCGGCCGGGCTGCAGCTCTCGATCCGGGTGCCCACCAACGCCAAGAGCTTCACGTTCCAGTTCGACTTCTACACCTTCGAGTTTCCGACCTGGGTCTGCACGCAGTACAACGACTTCTTCGTCGCACTGCAGAACCCGGCGCCGCCCAACTCGCAGCAGAGCAATATCTCCTTCGACTCCAAGGGAGACCCGGTCAGCGTGAACAACGGCTTCCTCGAGGTCTGCAAGGCGCAGAACGCGGGCGGCAAGACCTTCGCCTGCTCCAAGGGCACCAGCGAGCTCTCGGGCACCGGCTTCGAAAATCACGCAGCCACGGGCTGGCTGGAGACGCAGTCGCCGGTCAAGCCCGGCAGCGTGATCCAGCTGCGCTTCGCCATCTGGGACATGGGCGATCACGTGCTCGATTCGAGCGTCCTGATCGACAACTTCAAGTGGTCGGCCGACGCAGCCAAGGAGCCGGGCACCAAGCCCGTCCCGGTCCCGCAGTAGCATCCCCTTGGCGCGACGGCGCCGAGGACTAGCGCACGCAGTTGCGTCCGGCGCTCTTGGCGGCGTAGAGCTGCGCGTCCGCGCGCTCGTACAGCTTGTTCGGCGCTTCGTCGCTGCCTGCAACGCGCTCGGCGCAGCCCAGGCTGACCGTGACGGGAATCGTCGTGGACTCGAAGGTAAAGTCCGCCGCCTCCACGGCCGCGCGGATGCGTTCGGCCGTTTCCAGCGCGGTCGACAGAGGCGAACCGTTGCACAGGACAGCGAACTCCTCGCCGCCCACGCGCGCCAGAAGCTGACCCGCCGACACCTGCGTCGCAACAATGGCAGCCGCCTGGCGCAGAACGGCATCGCCCGCAGTGTGTCCGTGCGTGTCGTTGACCAGCTTGAAGTGGTCGAGGTCGAACACGATCAAGCTGATGGGGCCCGGGTTGAAGCGCGACTTGTAGACGGCGTTGTTGAGGCTCTCCTCGAAGTGGCTCTTGTTGTGGATACCGGTGAGGCCGTCGAAGCGCATCAGGCGCTGGATTTCCTCATGGTAGGCCCCCTCGATGTTGCCGCCAGCCAGGTACTTCAACAGGACCTTCCCGATCTGCGGCCGGTCGCCGTCCGACAGCTCGCATTCGGAAATGCGCTTCTCGTTGACGTAGGTGCCGTTGGTCGACCCGAGGTCGATCAGCTTGTGGGTCTGGCCGGTCCACTCCACGCGCGCATGGCGGCGGCTGACGGAATCGACATCCAGCTGTAGTCCCGAGGTCGTGCCGCGCCCGATTTCGACCGGCTGCTCGCCCAACGCGAGGCGCTCGCCGAGCTTGGGCCCCGAGATCACCACGAGATACGCCTGCTGCGGCCCCACAATCCGGATGGAGCCGGTGGCGTCACGGGTGATCGTGACCTCGACAGTTGTCTCGTACAGATCGTGGTCCGCCACGAGTGACCCAGAAGCGTACCACAGCCGACCCGGCGCTGCGAGAGCGTCACGCGCGGGGTTCGTTTTGAAGCGGAACAGCCAGGATACGGCGGGCCGCCGCGCCCCCGCGCGGCGGCCCGGTGCCTGTCAGATGTCGAAATACATGCGGAACTCGAGCGGCGTCGGGTAGAGCCGCGCCTGCTGCAGCTCCTGCTCGCGCTTGTAGTCGAGCCACATCTCGACCACGTCGCGCGTGAAGACATCGCCCTTCAGCAGGAACTCGTGGTCGGCCTCCAGCGCATCGAGCGCATCCTCCAGTGACACCGGCATCCGGGGCACCTCTTTCAGCTCCTCGGGCGAGAGCGAATAGATGTCCTTGTCGAGCGGATCGCCGGGGTCGATCTTGTTCTGCACCCCGTCGAGGCCTGCCATCATCATTGCCGAGAACGCGATGTACGGGTTGCACGTTCCGTCGGGGAAGCGCAGCTCCAGACGCCGCGCCTTGGGTGACGGCGAGTAGGTAGCAATACGGATCGCGGCGGAACGGTTGCGGCTCGAGTACGCCAGGTTCACCGGCGCTTCGAAGCCCGGCACCAGGCGCTTGTAGCTGTTGGTGGTCGGGTTGGTGATCGCCGCCAGCGCCTTGGCGTGCTTGAGGATGCCGCCGACGTAGTAGAGCGCCATCTCGCTGAGCCCGGCGTAGCCGTCACCGGCGAAGAGCGGCTTGCCGTCCTTCCACAGCGACTGGTGGCTGTGCATGCCGTTGCCGTTGTCGCCGTACATGGGCTTGGGCATGAAGGTGGCGGTCTTGTTGTTCTGGTACGCCACGTTCTTCACGATGTGCTTGAACCACATCAGCTTGTCCGCCATGCGCGTCAGCGTGTCGAAGCGCATGTCGATCTCGCCCTGACCCGCAGTCGCCACCTCGTGATGGCTGACTTCCACCTCGATGCCGACGGACTCCATTGCCAGGCAGATGTCCGTACGGATATCCATCTGGGTGTCGTTCGGCGGGCACGGGAAGTAGCCCTCCTTGTGACGGATCTTGTGGCCCAGGTTCGGCCCCTCGTCCTTGCCCGTGTTCCAGTCCGCCTCGACGCTGTCGATCTGGTAGAAGCTGCCCTGCGAGCCGGCTTCGTAGCGAACGTCGTCGAAGATGAAGAACTCCGCCTCGGGACCGAAGTAGACGGTATCGGCGATGCCCGTCGACTTCAGGTAGGCCTCCGCCTTGTTGGCGATGTGCCGGGGATCACGCGAGTAGTTCTGCCGCGTGATGGTGTCCTGAACGGTACACTGCAGCGAAAGCGTGGGGTGCTTCGTGAAGGGATCCATCACGGCCGTGACGGGGTCCGGGATGAGCAGCATGTCGCTCTGGTTGATCGGCTGGAAGCCACGGATCGACGAACCGTCGAAACCGAACCCCTCCTCGAACGCTTCCGGCGACAACCGCTTGAACGGCACGCTCGTGTGCTGCCACTTGCCCGGCAGGTCGATGAACTTCAGGTCCACCATGACCGCGCCGTGCTTCTTGCCTAGCTCGATGACTTCTTTGGGATCCATTTTCGCTGTCTCTCCTCTCGTGTGCAGCTGCCACGCTACCTAGATTGCTTCTTCGCCCCGCTCACCGGTGCGGATACGCACGGCTTCGTCGACCGGCCCCACGAAGATCTTCCCGTCCCCGATGCGACCTGTCTTGGCACTCTTTTCGATCGCGTCAATAACCTGGTGCGCCAGATCATCGGGAATGACGATCTCGATCTTGACCTTGGGCACGAAGTCGACGACGTACGCCGACCCCCGGTAGACTTCCTTCTTTCCCCCGGTGCGTCCGAAGCCCTTGACCTCGGTCACCGTCATCCCCTGGATACCAACCTCGGACAGGGCGTCCTTCACCTCATCCAGCTTGAACGGCTTGATGATCGCCTCGACCTTCTTCATTTTTCTTCTCCACTTCGGTGCGGTCGCGAGCAGCTGGGCTCCCGACATGCGCGACTCGCGCGGCCCTGCTTCCAACGTCGGAACGGGTTCGTCTCGCGTCCAGGGGTCGAGTATCCGCAGCCAGGTTTCGGGAATGTTTCAGGCTCGATTCGTTCGAAAAAGAAAGCGGTTCGAAGCGTTTTCACGGCCTGCCGGGACCGTCCCGGCTTCCACATCCGGCACCCGTCAACACCGGCTCGACAGCCACCGTTCCAGCGCCGCTCGTTGAGCTAGCATCGCGCCTGACATGAAGACGATACCGCCTCCCGAGCGCATCGGGCGCTATCCGACCCCGGTGTTCCGGGCGGACGCGCTCTGCACCGAGGACGCGGAGCTCTGGATCAAGAACGACGGGCTTCTGAACGACGCGTACGGCGGCAACAAGGTACGCAAGCTCGAGTTCGTGCTGGCAGACGCGCTGGCGAAAGGCGCGCGTCGGATCATCACCATGGGCGCGTTCGGCAGTCACCACGTCCTTGCCACCACGCTGTTCGCACGTCAGCGAGCCCTCGCGATCGCCGCCGTGCTGTGCCCGCAACCCTGGACGGAACACGCCGAGGAGACGCTGCGCGCGGGGCTCGGGCTGGGACTCGAAGTGCGGACAGCCGGCTCGATGGCGCGCGTGCCGCTGCATGTGCCGCTGCTTCTGCGCAGGGGCGACTACCTCGTGCCCGCAGGAGCGTCGAGCGCCCTGGGCACGCTGGGCTACCTGCGCGCCGTCCACGAGCTGGTCGAGCAGATCCGCGCCGGCGAGCTGCCGGAACCGGACGTGATCGTGGCGCCACTTGGATCGGGCGGCACGGTCGCTGGGCTTGTCGCTGGCGTTGTACGGGAAGGTCTGGGCTCGCAGGTGCTGGGCGTGCAGGTCGCCGTAGGAAGGCTGGCGAGCGAGTCGATCGTACTGGCACTCGCCTGGCAGGCGCTGCGGCTCGAGCACGCGGCGGCCGGGCCCGTCCGGCTTGCACGCCGCCTGCTGCTGGACGGCACGCATCTGGGGCGCGGCTACGGCTGGCCCATCCCGGCCGGTGAGCGGGCGAGCGAGCTAGCGAGCCAGGCCGGAGTCCAGCTCGACCCTACCTACACCGCGAAAACATTCGTGAAATCACTCGAGCTGGTGGGCCATCCCGAGTTTGCGGGCCCGCATCGCCGGGCGCCCGGCCAAACACGGCGCACGCCGGGACAGCCGTTCCGCGTACTCTACTGGCATACTCTTTCGTCGGCACCGCTCGAGCCCCTCCTTTCACAAGGCCCGGCTTCGAGCGAGCTGCCAGCCTCCTTGCGTGGCCTGTTCCTGCGAAGCTAGCGACCGTATATTCCCCGAGCAGCCCCTGCCTGCCTACATGACCGCCAGACAATCGAGACTGATCGCGCATCGCGCTCGTTGGCCGTCGGCGGGAAGACGCTGCTCCGGGGGCCCGACGAGACGCCCTGTACAACGGGCGATTGTGCGTGCGTCTGGCAGCGGTGCGCCCACCGCGCAGGGCCGATCGAGGGGGGTGACCTAGATGGCCTCGCCCAACAACCGGTCCAAGGTACCGATAGGAACCGTCCTCGAGGGGAAGTTCCGCGTCACGAAGGAGATCGGCCGTGGCGGCATGGCGGCGGTGTACGAGGCCGAGAATATCGACATCGGCAAGCGCGTCGCAGTCAAGATCCTGGCCGCCGAGCTGTTGACATCGCGCGTCGTGCGCGAGCGCTTCATCCGCGAGGCACGGGCTTCAGCCGCCATCCGCAGTCCCCACATCTGCGATGTCTATGACAGCGGGATGTACGAGGAGCGCCCGTTCCTCGTCATGGAACTGCTCGAAGGCGAGAGCCTCTACGACCTGCTCACCCGCAAGCATCGCCTGGACGTGGACACGACGTTGACCGTCGCAGTCCACTCGTGCCGCGGCCTGGCCAAGGCCCACGAGACGAACGTCGTCCACCGCGACCTGAAACCCGAGAACATCTTCCTCACCCGCAACGAGCAAGGCGAGTTGGTCGCCAAGATCCTCGACTTCGGGCTTGCCAAGTTCTACGAGCCTACCGGCGGCGACGCCGAGACGGTGCGGCTGACGCGCGAGGGCGCGCTGTTCGGAACGCCGGCGTACATGAGCCCGGAACAGGCCAAGGGCCAGGGCGAAGTCGACCACCGCTGCGACCTGTGGGCGCTCGGCTGCATCGTGTACGAGTGTTTGACCGGTCAGACCGTCTGGAACGTCGATCAGGGCGTCGCGATGATCCTTGCCCAGATCGCGGGCGCGCCGATCCCCAAACCGTCCCGACTGCGCCCGGACCTGCCTCCGGGCTTCGATCAATGGTTCCTCAAGGCGCTGGACCGGGATCCCGACAAGCGCTTCCAATCCGCGAAGGAGTTCTCCGACTCGCTCGCCGACGCGCTCAAGCCTGGACCCGGCACGCGCCCGATGCTGGCCAGCACCGAGCAGGAAAGCCGTGCGGTCGACGAGCTCATCAGCAGCGAGCTGGTGAGCGCAGACTTGCTGAGCGAAGCCGGAGCCGGAGGCAGCCAGCCACTGGTCGCGACGCCGCCGGGCTCCGAGCCCACGAGCAGCCAGAACGTGGACCTGCCGCCGGCCGCCACTGCTGCCAGCGAGACCGAGCGCGGTCCGGGACGTGCGGTCGCAGTACTGCTCTTGGCAGCCCTGGCGGTGCTCGGCGGCTACGCCGTGTGGCTGTACGTGCTGCACCCGCCGCCGGCGTCGAAGGCGATGGCGAAGCTACCGGCCAGCGCCAAGCCTACGGCCAGCCAGGACAACGGCGAAGCACACGAGTCGCTCAAGCCACGCGAGGCGGAGCCCTACGCACTGCAGATCGCGTCGGCACAGAGCTGGCTGGCCCGGGGCAAGCGCGACAACGCGCTGAAGATGTTCAAGGAGGCGTTCAACAACGGTGGCACGAGCGTCGCCCGATCCCTGCTCGCCCAGGCCGGCGTCGCAGTCCCGAAGAGCGACGAACCCTGCCGGGTCACTGCGCTGGGACGCCCGCGGCCGTTCGATCTGACCGCGCCGGTCTCGCGTCCGACACTCGCCGTCACTCCGGTGGGACTGGTGGTTGCCTGGGTAGACAACCACCAGGATCGCGCTCGCCGACAGGGCTTCGCGACCGTGCTGGACAACGCGCTCAGGCGCGTGTCTCCCGCTCGGCTCGTCACTCCGGAGTCGACGGCCGTCCGGCACCCGCAGTTGCTTGCAGCCGGCAACAAGCTGGCTTTCATCTACTGGGACTCCGCAGGCGACGAGCCCGGCGTCTATGTGCGCCTGCTCCAGACCGATGGTCGCATCGCCGGCCCGGCGCGCCGCATATCCGACGTCAAGAAGAACGAGTTCTATCCATCGCTGGTCCGCATGGGCGACGGCACCTTCTGGGCCGTGTGGGACGAGGACATCGACCCGGGCGGAGAGGACCTGATGGCGCGCCACCTCGATGCCGACCTCAAGCCGGTGGGCAAGGCCGTCCGCCTGACCGCGTTCGCGCACAAGCGCAGGACCACGACCAACGCCACCCGCCCGGACGCGGCGATCGCCCCCGATCGACTCGACATCGTGTTCGCCCTGCAACGCGGCAACCGGGAGTCGCAGATCATGCGGCTGCGGATCGCGCTGTCCGACCCGGCACTGAAAACGGGCCTGGTCGACACGCCCAAGAAGACGAAGACGAGGAAAAAGAGGAAGAAGAAGCCGGATGACCGCTTCGTGGGGGATCTGGGCCCCGTCAGCACGACTCACGGCAAGAACGCCCAGCCCCGCATCGCCTGTACCAAGGAGGGCTGCTTCACGGTCTGGGACGACGACAAGGGCGGAGCGCTGGCCGCCTACCTGGACAGAAAGAAGGGCGAGGCCATATGGCGACGCGAGTTTGCGAGCAAGGGCATGCGGCCGGCCATCGCGGCTTCCGCCAGCGGAGCCACGATCGCCTGGTACGAGGGCTCGCGGCTGAAGATCGCGCGCATCAACCGCGACGGGATCGACAAGCCCAGCACCCTGGCCCGGGTCAGCGGCTACCAGCCCTACCCGGCGATCGTTGCAGGATCCGAAGCCAACCAATGGTACATCTGCTGGAGGGACTACGAAGCCGGTCACAAGGAGGCTTTCGTGGTCCGCGCCCAGTGCAACAAGTAACCGAACACCATGCGAAGCGAGCAGACGCCCGCTAGCGCGCACCCGATGCCGACGCCGCAGATGCTGAGCATTCCCTCCCGAGCCGCGTTGCGGAAATCTCCAGTCGAGACGCCTCGCGTGCTGCTCCTACCGATCGACGGGTCGGACGGACCGGAGATCTGGACCGCCGTGGATGGTTCCCGTTGGCACCTCGAACGCTGGCTGCCGTGGGTCCCGTTCAACAACACACCGGAAGCAAGCCAACGGTACGCGGAAGCATGCGCCGCGGACTGGGACGCCGGACGTGCCGTCCGTTTCGCGATCCGCGATCGCCAGACACGCGAGCTGCTCGGCGTCGTCGGACTGGATTCGTGCGTCCACCTGCACCGCTCGTGCGAGCTCGGCTACTGGCTCAAGCGCGACGCCACCAACCGCGGACTGATGACGGAAGCGGCGCGGGCCTGCAGTGAGTTCGCGATCCAGCGTATGGGTGTGCACCGCATCCGTTGTGCAGCCGCCACCACGAACTACCAGAGCCTGCGCGTCATCGCTCGATTGGGTTTCCGCTTCGAGGGCATCGCGCGGCAGGCCGAGTTCGTGCAGAACCGCTGGCTCGACCACGCCGTGTTCGCGCACCTTTCCACGGACGAGTAGCAGATCCATTCCCCCATTTCGTCCGCCTCCCGGCGAGCGACAGCGAGCCCGCGCCGAGAGTCGCGAGGCGCGTCGGGGGTCCGGGGACGGTGAGCCCCCGGCGGAGGATTACGGCGAGTGGGATGCGAGTGGTAGCCTGGGGCGAACGTGCCTTCCAGGCGACAGCTTCCGTTTCTGCCCCTCGCGCCGGCCGTCGTCGTCATCGTGGGCGTCCTGGCGGCGTTCGCGATAGCGCTGCTCGGTGTCGCCGATCTGCGCTCGCAGAGCGACGATGCAGCGGCACTGCGCAGCCGGTTGCTCGCCGTCACCCTGGCGGAGCGTCTGCGTGCCACGGCGCTCGAGGACCGGGCCACCGTCGTCGACCGCGCGGCCAACCGCTCCGGAGCCGAGGTCCTTCTCGTCCGCCAGGACGGACACATCCTCGTCGACGGCAGCCTGTCACCCCCGACCCACGACGCGCTCATGAATCTCCTGGTCGAGGGACGGGGCGAGACGACCACCGGCCTTGGCCGCACCCGCTTCTTCGTCGCCCCCCTCAGCGCGCCGTTCGAACACATGTCGGTGGTGAGCTTCGTGCGCGCACCCGAGGCCCCGTTCGCGATGGGTTCCCTGGTGACGTCGGTGGCCGCGCTCACTGCGATCCTGGTCGGCGCCGCCGCGCTCGTAGCCTTCGCGCTCGCACGCGACGTGCACTCGGACGTCGACTACGTGCGGCAGCGCATTGTCGACATGGCAGTCGAGGGTGCCGACCCCGGGGGCAAACCCATCGCCGTGCGCACCGACGACCAGATCGGGCTGCTCACCAGCGCCTTCAATGTGCTGGTCGAGCGCTTCACCGCCGCCGAGCACGCCTACCGACAGGACCTTGCCGGCGCGCTCGCCTACGATCGCGACCGCAGCGCATTCCTGGCGGCGCTCAGCCACGAGCTGCGCACGCCGCTCAACGCAATCCTGGGCTTCACCGAAGTGCTGCTGGGCGAGGTCGAGGGACCGCTCAGCGACGAGGCGCGCGAAAACCTCGAGGTGGTCCGCGGCAGCGGGCAGCACCTGCGCTCGCTGATCGACGACATCCTCGACCTCTCCGCCCTCGAGTCCGGCGAGCTCCGGCTGCATCCCTCCTCGGTCGACGTACTTTCAATCGCCGAAGATGTCGTGCGCGAGGCCGGAGTCACCGCCCAGTCCAAGCCGCTCACGGTCAAGCTGTCGGGGCAGTCTGCCCGCGCCTGGGCCGACGCCCGCAGACTGCGGCAGATCCTGGGAAACCTCGTCAGCAACGCGGTCAAGTTCACTTCGGAAGGTCGCGTCGACGTGCATGTCGAGCCGCGCGACAGCTTCGCGGTGCTGGTCGTCAGCGATACCGGTCCCGGCATCGCTCCCGCGGAACAGGCGATGATCTTCGAGGAGTACCGGCAGGTCGGCGATGTGGCCGCGCGCCGCGCCGGCACCGGGCTCGGGCTCGCGATCACACGGCGGCTGGTGCAGATGCACGGCGGCTTCATCGAGCTGTCGAGCGAGCTCGGCCGGGGCTCGACCTTCACGATTTTCCTTCCTTCGAGTCAGGAGACGGCCCAGGCCGCGCCGCGAGGCAGCCAGCCATCGATCCGATCCGCACGCCGCAACGGAAGAGGCGCCCGGATGATCGACGCAGCCGCACGTCTAATCCGCCGGGTGCTGGTCTGGCAGATCCTGTTCTCGCTCGCCGTCAGCTCGCTCGTGTCGCTTCTGGCCCCCGAGCTGCTTCTGTTGCGGGACGACCTTGCCCTGGTCGCGGGCCGCGCGCTTCTGCTGGCTGTTCTGGCGGGCGGAGCCGTGACGCTGCTCAGGAGCTGGTGGTCGCTCAGACGGCATCGATTCCTGCTGCGCGTGCTGGCTCTGGGCTCGCGCTCGGTCGAGCCCTTCGAGATGCAGGAGCTGGGTGAGGAGCCCTGGCGCGTCACGCTCGGCTGGGTCGGACCGTCCTTCGTGGCGCTGGGTATCGTGGCGACCGTTGCGCGTCCCGGCATCCTCGACCTGACCACCGGTATCAGTCTGGCGTTGCTCGGCGCGGTCATCGTCGCGGCCGCGTCGCTTCCACTGCACGTGGTCGTGCGCGCCGCATTCCTGCGCGCCATCGAGCTGGCGCCCCCGGAAGTCATGCGGGATGTGGTCGAGGCCGCCGAGAAGACCGGCATGCCGGCGCGGCGGGTTTCGCGGCGTCTGCTCGCCGCGGTAGCGACGCCGGTAGCGTTTCTGGCGATCGGCTCCGCCTTGATCGCGAATGCGCACCTCAGGCGCGCCGACGAACGGCAGCGAGAAGAGACAGCACGCGCCCTGGCGCGCTCGGCATTCGAGCTCGGCCCCGGCGTAGTACCGGGTGCGGGCCTGGAGGGCGCGATCAACCAGGCAGCCAAGCTCGGCTTCGTCGCCAACGTCACACCGGGCAGTCCAGGCAACTACGCCGTCGAACGCGACGAGGACGGCGTGGTCGACCTGGTCACGCCGCTTCAGTCGGGCAGCGCGGAAGTGCGCTTCAGCGGTTCGACGATCGGCGTGCTGAGCGTCGAATCGCTGCTCATCACCCTGCTGGTCGTGGGCCTGGCGGCGCTGCTCGGGTCGCTGCTCGGGCGCGCGCTCGGCGGGGATCTATCGAACGCGACGCGCGGGGTGCGGCTGCTCGGCACAGAAGCGGTGATCAGCGGCGGCACGCGTGTGGTCCGCCCAGCGCGCTTCCGCGTCGTTGCCGAGCTCGGTTTGGCCATCGAGCGACTCGCGGACCGTTTCCGCGTCTTCGCGCGGGCGCAGGAGCGCGCCATCGAAGCGCGCGCCGCGACCACGCGCACGCGGGGTCTGTTCTTCGCCAGCGTCAGCCACGACCTGAAGAGCCCGCTGAACGCGATCCTCGGTTTCACCGAGCTGGTGCGGCGGCTGGAGCCCGTGACCGCCGGCCAGATCGAGAGCCTCGATCTCATCGAGCGGCGCGGTCGCGAGCTTCTGGCACTTATCGAGACCATCCTCGACGCAGCACGCGTCGAGGCAGGACAGCTGACTCTGGTGCGCGACCGCATCAAGATCAGCGATCTCCTGGGGCAAGCGATCGAGAAAGGACGCGACCTCGGCGGCGATCACCCGGTCGAGGTGATCGGCGAAATCGCCGAAGGCATCCCGGAGCTCGAGGTCGATCGACTGCAGCTCGGTCGGGCCCTGGCCACGTTGATCGGGCACGCGATGCGAAGCGCCAAGCCCGGCGGCGTCGTCCGCGTCCAGGCCAGCCCCGGGTCGGCGCGCCGTCTGCACATCGCCATCGATCTTCCGAACAAGCGCTTCAGCGCGCGGCAGCTCGAAGCCATGCTGGACCCGACACGCAAACCCGGCGCGAGTGTGCATCGGGGCCTGGCGCTCGGAATGAGCCTGGCGCGCTCGGTGGTCGAGCTGCACGGAGGCAGGGTGCGCGTCGAGGATCTGGGCGAGACCGGCGCGCGCTTCCTGGTGCGGCTGCCTATCGATCTCGACGCTTCGCAGTACCCGACCTGGGGCCCACCGAAGTGAACTGGCGGCGCCCCGGGCGAGGCTAGTTCGCCGGCCAGGGGTCGGGCGGTATGTTCGAGTCCGTCGGCGCGACCGCGCCGTTCTGGATCAGAACAGCCTCGAGCTGGGTCATGAGGTCCGCGTCCGCCTTGATGTCGTCGTCGCCCGCGCCGGAGTTGGCCGTCGTGTTGTAGTCCTTCGCCGCGGCCACCAGACGATCCAGCTCGGCGATGGCTTCGGTGGTGTCGCCGTTGTTCCAGAAGGCATCGCAGGCATGCGACAGCCCCAGGTAGATGTTGAGCATCAGGAACGATTTTTCGATCACCGCCGGGTCGGTCGCATCGAAGTAGCCGGCCGGTCGCGTCGTCCACGGAGGGTCGGGATAGTGGACGGTGACCGTGTCGGTGACGGTCTGGTTGGCGCCTGGCTCGCGGTAGCTCACGTCCACCACTGCCACGTCGGCGTCGGTGATGCCGCTGCCGTCGTCGGCCGTCAGCTTGGGGTTCACCTGCACCAGCAGCGCGGAACCTCCACCGCGGCGCCCGCCGTTCTTCGTCACGTCGCTCGCCGACTGGCGGTGCGCGAGGAACAGGCTCGGCACCTGGATCTTCGCGCCGTAGCTGGTGTTCTGCCAGAACGGCGAACCGTAGGCCTGACCGAAGCTGTACTGCTGTGCGGTGTGCACCTGCAGCGTGAGGTCGTAGGCGATCGGCACCGTGAAGTAGTTCAGCTCCTCGGTGAACACGTCGCTCACGGCGCCGGAGTTCTCCAGGAAGTAGTAGTTGCCGTCTGCCTGCAGGGCGAGGTTCCGCATCAGCTCGGCGTTGAAGCTGGTTCCGAGCCCGATGGTGGTCAGTCCCATACCGTCGGAGTTGTAGGTCTTGCTCATCGACAGGATATCGCTCTCGCTCGTGTCCCCTATCGTGGGCTGCCCGTCGCTGAGCAGGATGACGCGGTTCTGCCGCCCGCTGTCGAAGCTCTTCTGGAGCTCCTGGAACCCGCGCTCGAGCCCACCATAGAAGTTGGTGCTGCCGCCGGCGGTGAGCCCGTTGACGATGTTATGCAGTGTCTGGCGGTTGCCGGTGATGTCCGCCATCGGGAACGGCACCTGCACGTCGGTGCTGTACGTCACCAGCCCGAAGCGGTCGCCGTCGGTCAGCCCGTCGATGAGCAGGTCCAGCCCCTGCCGCACGTAGTCGATCTTCCCCGCCGTTCCCATCGAACCGGACACATCCACCGCCACCTCGAGGTTGAGCGGCGGACGCGAACCGGGATTCGCCGACAGCGGCGAGTTGAGCCCGAGCTGCATCAGCGTAAAGCCCTTGTTGTCGTAGCAGCTACCCATCACGCCCAGCATCGGCTGCAGGCAGATGGTGTGTCCGCAGCTCGGCGGCGGCAGCTGCTCGTAGTGCTCGGCGAAGAAGCCGGCGGAGTCGAAGTCGCCAGGGTGCGGGACCTGGCCATTTTCGAGCAGTCGGCGGAAGTAGCCGAAGTCCTGCGAACCGCCCAGGTTGACGTTGGTGTTCGAGCTGCCCCCCGAACCGGTCGGTCCGCCCTGCGCGGCCGAGCCGCCAGCTCCCACGTTGGCGCCCGCGCCGGATCCGCCCGCCGCGTAGCCGCCGCCCGTACCCGAGCCGGTGTCGTACGAGCTCCCCATCGTGTCGCTGCTGGCCATCGAGCCGCAGCCCGCGAGAGCGAAGCTGGCCGCGGCGAGCAACGCGACGAGCGAGACAGAACGGAAAGCGCTCGAACCGGTAAGCAAAGACATCGGGACCTCCTCGTGGACCACGTTCCACGTCGAGCAATCCGCGTGCCATGCATCCCGATGCAGGTTTCCCGCACTTCTGTCGGTGCACCCTGATCGAGCTGGCACAGCCTGACACAGACGTCAGGCCGCGATGCGCTCCGGGGGGGAGCGAGGTGGCGCGCTGGAGCGAGGTGGCGCGCTGGAGCGAGGTGGCGCGCTGGAGCGACGTGGCGCGCTGGAGCGACGTGGCGCGCTGGAGCGAGGTGCGCGCTGGAGCGAGGTGCGCGCCGGGGAGGCACTGGTCCGCGCTCGCTCCATCGGCGGGACGCATGAAGATGACGCCAAGCTCGAGCTTGCCGCCGAAAACAGGCGCGAGACGCGTGAAAATGTCCCCAAGCCCGGCTCGGAGGCGAAAACAGGCGTCTGGCGCATGAAAATGGCGCCCAGCTCGAGCTTGCCGCCGAAAACGTCCGTCACAGCGTCGCGGCACGTCACAGCGTCGCGGCACCCGCCTGCCGTCACACCGTCGCGTCACAGCGTCGCGGCACGTCACAGCGTCGCGGCACGTCACACCGTCGCGGCACGTCACAGCGTCGCGGCAGCCAGCTTTCGACGCCAGAAACCTTCGGCTCTTCTGCCCTTCGTGTGGAATCCGGACTGTGGCGCGACGTCGTCGACGTCGCCGGACGACCTAGCGCTCGATAGCGACGAACGTCCCCTTGCCCATCGCCCCGCCTGCCTGCACGCCGTTCCAACCCGGAGGCAGCTTCGGGTCGGTCCACTTGAAGAGCGTGCGGCCATCCCGCGGCGAGAGGTTGATGCACCCGGCGCTCATCGGCTCGCCGAAGCTCTCGTGCCAGTACGCGGTGTGCAGTGCGTAGGGCGGATCGAAGTACTGCGTGTCGGGCACGTCGGCGATCCAGAACCGGCGGGGCTCCTTCGCATCGGGGCTCATGATCGCCGCGCGGTGTTTGAACTGGATACGGAAATGCCCCATCGGCGAGCTGCTCGTCTTCAGCGGCGGCACGCCTTTTCGGGGCGGCCCGCCGGCGCCTGGGCTCACCAGCGTGCTGAACACCGGGCGCAAGCCCACGTACGCCACCAACGTGCCGTGGGTGATGCTGACGACCAGCCACTTGTCGGTCTTGCCGACGCCGTACGGCAGCCTGTCGCGTTGCTTCACGACCGTGGCGTCGCTCTCGAGGATCCACAGCCTCTGCCCCTGGTCGTCGCGCGCGCGAGTCGGCAGGTAGCTCTGCCGGCCCCCCTTTTCGGCCGTCGCCGACGCGAGCCCGACGAACGTGCGCACGGCCCAGCTCTGCCCCGCCGCGTGGAACGCGCCGTGCCCGTCGCGGATGTACGTGGGCTTGGCGCTCGCGCGCATCCACGCGATCGGCAGCTTGACCGCGCCTCCCAGGTGCACACCGTGGAAGCTCGACTCACGGTACGGGCGCACGCGGTCGGCCGGCACCACCGTGCCATCGGCGCTCAGAAGCCAGGTGCGCCCGTCGTGCTTGAAGCTCTTCGTGTACGCGAGCGTCGAGCCGAGCGGGATGACACGCCTGACGAGCTTCTTCTCGTGGGCGTGCGAGATGGAACCGCCGTCGGCGAGAAACCACGGCAGCTTGTCGCGGGCCTTGACCACGCGCACCTCGGCCAGCTTCTCGTGGCCGCGGTTGCCCCACGAAAGCTTCCCGAACGTGCCGGCCTTGCCCATGCTGCGCTCCTCGCGCTGCCACTCGGCCCGCGTCGGCAGCCTCCGGTACATGGGCGCGCCGTTCGACAGCGCGTAGTGGAACGGCAGCGTGCCAGCCAGAGGCGCCGCCAGCTGCATGCCGCGCAGGTACCGACTCGACCCGGAGAGCGCGCTGGTGCGGTCGAGACACACGTAGCCCCTGGGCTCGACGCGGTAGAACCCCTTCGGGCAGCCCGCGCCGCGCACGGGCTCGGCGCTCCGGAGCTCCACCGATGTGCCGAGCCGGATGTAGCCGAGCCGCTCGCGCCAGTGACCCTGGCGCGGCTTGTCGTAGATCCAGGTGGTCTTCTCCCGGCTCCAGATCCGGGTCGGCGTCGGCTCGCTGCTGCCGTCGGCGGCCTTGTCGCTAGCGGCCCGCTTCGAGTCGACCGAGCGGTCGGCAAAGGCCGCCGGCGCGAGCGACAGCACGCACAACGCAACCGACAATCTCCGCCACCGGAGCATGCTCTCCACTTTCAACGACGAGCCCCCGCCTTTCAAGGGGCGCACCCACCTGGGTACCAGAGCAGGCGCGCCCTACCCGTCGCCGCAGCCCGCAAAGTGCGCGGCTACCAGTTGTTCTCGGCGACGAGCTCCCAGCCGGGGCCGGCCTTGCCCTTGCCGTCGTACTTCGCAAGTACGGCGACCATGGTGCCATTCTTCATCGTGTTCTGGTCGAAGCCCTTCACGTCGCTGAGCTGGACCAGGAAGAACTGCCGGCTCATCCCCATCACGTCGCCCTTCGCGCGCGGCGTGTAGGTGACGCCGAGACTGAAGCCCTTGTCGGTCGCGTTGGTGAGCGGCCCGGTGAACAGCACCCACCTGCCCTTCGCCAGCCGGTCGAACGCCTTCATGCCGTGGGCCTTGTCCTTGAGGTGCTCCTTCTTCAGCTTGTCCTGCAGCTCGGTCATCGCGAGGAAGCCCTTGGCCTCCGGATGCGCCTTGTCGATCTTCTCGCGGCGCGCATCCGTCAGCTTCGTGTCGAGGTGCTGCGGGCGCGCGGGCTTCGCGGCCGGCTCGGGCTTCGGGGCGGGCGCCGGCGTCGTGGCCAGAGCGGTCGCGCTCGGCTTCGGCTTCGGCTTGGCCTGCGCGGTCTTGGTGTTGTCGCAGCCGCCCACGAGGAGCGCGAGACAGGCAGCAGTCACGATAGAGGTCTTGACGATCGTCATAGACGTGACGAGACCGCGGCGCGGCGCGCGTGTCAAACCTCGCGCCCCCGTCGAGTACCGCCACGACGGCATTTTCCGTTCACCCAGTCGTTCAGTCTCGACCCGATGCGCGGCTCGCCGCGCGCGGCCCCACACGGCCACCGAACGTCGCCCCGGCTTCGAGAAGGGCAAGACGGTACGCGTCGACTGGACGTACAAGAACTCCACCCGCCGTTGGCCGGGCAGCATCCCTACCTTTGGCGGGCCGACCCGGGCCGTGTTCGACGGCGGCGATATCCCGCACATCTGGACCGGCAAGCTGATGGCCTGGAAGATCCCCGACCAGGCCCCACAAGAAGCTGCCCTGCTTGCGGCGGCCCGGCGGTCGGGTACGCTCGGGGCTGTTTCGCCTTCCTTTAGAAAATCTGGAGGCCCCCCTATGAAGTCGTGGCTCCACGGGTTCGCGCTGACGATAGCAACACTCTTCGCGGTGTGCGTCAGCGCAGGCTGCAGCCGGACGTCGGTCGACGCCTGCCAGAACGACTACTGCAACCCCTCGCCAGGCGCCGATGCGGGCCTGCCGGACGGCGCGTCGGACAGCGGCGTGGACTCCGGCAGCGACTCCGGCAGCTGTGCCGCGGGTCTGCACTCGTGCGGCAACGCGTGCGTCGACACGTCGAGCGATCCAGACAACTGCGGCGACTGCGGCCAGGTCTGCCCGGACGCACAGACCTGCTTCAACGGCGCCTGCATGTGCCCGACGCCGGGACAGCTTGCGTGCCCCGACGGCTGCGTGTTCCCGGATACCAATCCGCAGAACTGCGGCGGCTGCGGCCAGCTCTGCGGTGGCGGAATGGCCTGCCAGAACGGCTCGTGCCTGTGCCCGGCCGGCACCAGCGAGTGCGACGGCACGTGCCGTTCGCTCGACGCCGATCCGCAAAACTGCGGTACCTGCGGGCACGTCTGCGCCGGCTCGGCACCGCTCTGCCAGACGGGCAAGTGCGTGGACACCTGCTTGCCGCCGTTTTCCGCGTGCGGACAGAGCTGCGTGAACCTGTCGAGCGACCCGCTGAACTGCGGCGCCTGCGGCAACGCCTGCGGCGGCGGAATGGCCTGCAACGGCGGCAAGTGCGTGTGCCCCGCCGGCTTTGCCGACTGCAACGGACAGTGCGTCGACACGCAGTCCGACGCTGCCAACTGCGGCGCCTGTGGCAATGCCTGCAACCCCAGCGAGACGTGCAACGCAGGCAGCTGCAGCTGCGGCGGCGGCAACATCCAGTGCGCCGGAAAGTGCATCGACCCGTCGAGCGATCCCGCCAACTGCGGCGGCTGCGGCAACGCCTGCCCCGCCGGGCAGTTCTGCTCGGGCGGCCAATGCGGCATCGAGTGTGCGCCGCCCATGATCCCGTGCGGACAGCTCTGCGTCGATCCGAACAGCGACCCGCAGAACTGCGGAAGCTGCGGCAAGACCTGCCCGGCGGGCGACAGCTGCCAGGGCGGCGCGTGCCAGTGCCCGGGCGGCCAGCTGCAATGCGGCGGACAGTGCGTGGATGCGACGAGCGATCCGGCCAATTGCGGAAGCTGCGGGCATGCCTGCGGCGCGAGCTCGGTGTGCAGCGCCGGCAAGTGCGTGTGCACCACCGGCACGACGAGCTGCAACGGACAGTGCGTCGACACGACCAGCGACCCGAAGAACTGCGGCGGATGCGGCCAGCAGTGCGCGGCGGGCCAGGTCTGCAACGGCGGCCAGTGCACGGGCTCGTGCACGTCGCCGCGCGTGGACTGCTCGGGCGCGTGTGTCGACACGTCCAGCGATCCGCAGAACTGCGGCGGCTGCGGCGTCGCGTGCACGCCAGGACAGCAGTGCCTGGCGGGGAAGTGCGGCTGCCCGCAAGGCACCACGCTGTGCGGCGGACAGTGCAAGAGCACGCTCACCGATCCTCTCAACTGCGGCGCGTGCGGACGCGCCTGCGGCGGCGGCAAGAGCTGCTCGGGCGGACTGTGTGTGTGCCCCGCCGGAGCAGTGGACTGCGGCGGCAGCTGCACCTTCACGCAGACCGACGCATCCAACTGCGGCGGCTGCGGCATCGCGTGCGGCGCCGGACAGGTCTGCAACAACGGCAAATGCGCCTGCCCGTCCGGAACGGTGTTGTGCAACGGCAAGTGCGTCGACACCAGCTCGAGCTCCGCGAACTGCGGCAGCTGCGGGCATGCGTGCGCGAGCGGGCAGAGCTGCCAGAGCGGCCTGTGCACCTGCGGCGCGGGGCAGACGGCGTGCAGCACAGGCTGCGTGGACCTGCTCACGGATACGCAGAACTGCGGCAGCTGCGGCCGCGCCTGCGGCACTGGGCAGATCTGCGTTTCGGGCGGATGCCACTGCGGCCCGCGCGCGACGTACTGCTCCGGTGCGTGCGTCGATCTGGGAAGCGACCCGCAGAACTGCGGTCAATGCGGCCGGGCCTGCGCTTCCGGCCAGGTCTGCAACCGCGGCCGCTGCCGCGCCCAGTGCGGCTTCCGCCAGACCCAGTGCGCGAATGGATCGTGCGTGAACCTGGGCAATGATCCGCAGAACTGCGGCAGCTGCGGACACGCCTGCGGCTATCTCCAGATCTGCCGGCAGGGCTCCTGCCGCTGCGCCAACAACTTCCCATCGTGCAACGGCACGTGCACCGACCTGCTGAACGACACGCAGAACTGCGGCAGCTGCGGACACGCCTGCAGCAGCGGCCAGATCTGCTCGGGCGGAGCCTGCACCTGCGCCGCTGGCGAGACAGCGTGCAGCAGCGGCTGCACCAACCTGACCTCGGATCCGTCGAACTGCGGCAGTTGCAATAGCCAGTGTCCAGCTGGCGCCTCGTGCATCCAGTCGAAGTGCCAGTGCACGTCGAGCACGATGTGCGGCAGCAGCTGCGTCGACACGCAGGCCGATCCTTCGAACTGCGGCAAGTGCGGCAATGTCTGCCCACCCGGTTCGTCGTGTCTGAACGGCACCTGCGGCTGCGGTGGCGAGACGAACCTGTGCAACGGCGTGTGCGTCGACGTGCTGATCGATCCGCAGAACTGCGGCGGCTGCGGCAAGGCCTGCGCGCCGGGCCAGAGCTGTTCCAACGGCACCTGCGGCTGAAAGCGCGCGCGCCTACTTGAACTAGTGTACAGTAGTGGGCCTCGACATGGCCAAGGAAAAGCAGGACAGCTCCGGACCCGCGGAGCGCGTGGTCAGCACCCTCTCGCGTGGCGAGGACGAGCGATTCGATCGTCTGTTCCGCCCCGAGTCGCTCGCCGACTTCGTTGGCCAGAGCAAGCACAAGGACAACCTGCGCGTGTACGTGCAGGCGGCGCTCAAGCGCGGCGAGCCGCTCGACCACATCCTGTTCTGCGGCCCGCCGGGCCTGGGCAAGACCACGCTCGCCCACATCCTCGCCAAGGAGATGGGCGTCCAGCTGGTCATCAGCAGCGGCCCGGCCATCGAGCACAAGGGCGCACTGACGGGCCTGCTCACGCGCCTCGAGCGCGGCGACGTGCTGTTCATCGACGAGATCCATCGCCTCAGCGCGGTGGTGGAAGAGGCGCTGTATCCCGCCATCGAGGACTTCCGCATCGACGTGATGATGGGCGACGGAGCCTACGCCGAGAGCATCCCGCTCGATATCAAGCCCTTCACGCTCATCGGCGCAACCACGCGCACGGGGCTTCTGACCAAACCCTTGCACGAGCGCTTCGGCGTGACGCTGCGGCTCGACTTCTATCCGCCGGAAGATCTCGAGCAGATCATCCTGCGAAGCGCCCGCCTGCTCGGCATCGAGTGCGAGAAGAAGGGCGCACGCGAGCTGGCACGCCGCTCGCGCGGCACGCCGCGCGTGGCCAACCGCCTGCTCAGGCGCGTGCGCGACTTCGCCGAGATCGAGGGACAGGGCCGCATCGACGAGGCGATCGTCCAGCTTACCTGCGACCGCCTCGAGGTGGACCCGGGCGGCCTCGACGAGATGGATCGGCGACTGTTGATGGTGCTGATCGAGCACTACGACGGCGGACCCGTCGGCGTCGAGACGATCGCCGCCGCGCTGGCCGAACCGCGCGACACCATCGAGGACGTCTACGAGCCGTACCTGTTGCAACAGGGACTGCTGGGTCGCACGCCGCGTGGCCGCGTCGCCACGCGCAAGGCCTACCAGCACCTCGGCATCCCGTTCGAGGAGAGCCGCTCGAAGCAGGGTCGCTTGTTCTAGCGGCTGCCGCGTCTCGACCGGAACCGCATCGTAGCGGATTGCCACACCGCACGGTCGCGCTGCGTCGGTGCAGCGCGGGATTCGCACGCTATTCGCACGATTTGCGTGGAACGCGGCCCCTTTCCGCACCGCTGACCGGCACACGGCTTGCACCACTCCACAGGTGGATCGCCGTATCGACAGGGTTCCGTCTACTCGCTCCGGTACCGGGATTATCGAGATCGAGCTGCAGGATCCCGGACAACTTTTCAATTCCATGGACCCCACACCATTCCCCGTGAAAGACCTCGACAGCGACGCAGAGGAATTCCTGGTCAGCTGGGCACGGGAGTATCCGCTCAAGGCACCGCTCAGGCTGCGGGTGCATCTGCACGAGGCGCCGGCGCGCGGCAATCCGAAGACGCTCATCGCCGATGCAGTGCACCACTATTTCAGCTACCGCGCGGATCTGTCGCGGCGCGACTTCCGGCAACTGATGCGGCGCGGCCGCGTCAGCCTCGTCGTCGGACTGTTGTTCCTCGCGTCGTGCCAGCTGCTCAGCGAGCTGCTCAAGCACATGGGCAATCCCGTCGGCAACATCGCGCGCGAAGGCCTGGTGATCGGCGGTTGGGTCGCCATGTGGCGGCCACTCGAGATCCTGCTCTACGACTGGTGGCCGCTGCGCACCTCTCGACGGGTCTTCGAGAAGCTCGCCTCGATCGATGTCGAAGTCAGACAACAGGGGGAGGCAACATGACTCGGGAAGAGACAGTGCTCTCGCGCGTCCGGGATTGCATGCTCGCGGGGAAGCACACGGCCGTGCTCGGTCGCGGACGGATCGATCCACTGCCGGCACCAGGCGTGCTCAAGGTGGACTGCGATCTAGCGGGACCGCCGCTCGGCCCGCTGCTCGAAGCACGTTGGCAGGCCGAAGAGCTGCTCGATGAACGGGCATCCATGCCGCCTCCGTCGCGGACGGAAACCGGACTCAGGCAGCGCCTGCTCGGCGAACAACCCGAGCCCGGAGGCGACGGACCGGTCGTCGCCGCCCTCAATCGTCTGGCGCGGCTTTCGACTGGCCCCGTGGCGCTGGTGCTGCAGTCGGTCGACGCGGCGGACCGGCGGACGCTGCAACGTCTGGAAGCGTTGATCCGGCGACCCGGTTGGCTCAAGGCGCCACTGGTGCTCGCGTTCCGTTCGCTGGAGCCGGTCGGAGCAGCCGGCTCGCTGCTCGAAGCCGTGCGCGAGATGGAAGGCGAAGACGCGATCGTCGGCTTCGGTGCGCTTGATCCGACAGAGCTGGAGGCGCCGGCGCCGCTGCCAGAACCCGATCTCGAGACGCTGGCTCCGGAAGTGCTGCATGTGCTGCGAGCCGGCGCACTGATCGGCGACGCCTTCGAAGCCGAGCTTGTCGCAGCGCTGCTCGCGGTCGATCCGCTCGAGGTACTGGAGCTGCTCCAGGTGGCACGCGACTCCGGCGTACCGCTCGACGATCGAGGCGGCGGCCGCTTCGTGCTGCGGGGCGCAACAGCCGACGCCCTGCGCCAGGGCCTGTTGCCGTCGCTCGCCGGCGCGTGGCACCGGCGCCTGGCAGAGCTGCTCGGCCAGACGGGGAGCCGACGGCCGCCGTCGCACGAGCTCGAGACGGAAGCCCCGCCCACCGAACCGGCCGTGCCGCGGGCCGCAACGCAGCGAGAACGCGAAGCGTTCTCGCATCTGGACCTGACGGGAAGTGCGGCGGCGGCGGCCGAGGCCGAGGCGCGCCGGCTCCGTCCCGATCGCGAAGCGCGCGCTGGCCACCACGCCGAAGCCGCCGGCCAGATCGAGGTCGCCACCCGGCAGTACCTCGCCGCGGCCGAGCGCTCCGAGAATCTCGGCGCTTACGACCAGGCGCTCGAGCTCGGCGAGCGAGCGCTCGAGCTGCTCAGGTCGCTACCGCACAGCCCAGGCCGCCGGCAGCTCCGCGTCCGCACTCTCGCTACGCTCGGACGCCTCAAGTGGCACGCCGCCGGACCCGGCGGCAGCTTCTCGCTGGACGTGGCGCTCGAGCAGCTCGACAGCGCCCGGAAGCTCATCGCGCCGGAGGATCCGATCGAGCTCAAGGCCGAGATCGGCAAGCTCATCGCGAATGTCTGCTACGACATCGGGGGGCGCGACGCGCTCGAGCGGGCGCTCGGCGAGCTGACCGAAGCAGGTCGCGGGCTGCTCGACGCAGGCAAGCCCGTGGAAGCGGCGCGACTGCTCAACGACGAGGCCGCGGTGTGGGTACGCCTCGGCGACCCGGTGCGCGCCAATCACCTGCTGTCGAAATCGCGCGAGGTGTTCGGACGCTTCGCCAGCGAGAGCACCGTCGCACAGCTCGAGCTCGCGGAAACGGATCATCTCGTGGCTCGGCTGATGCTCCACGCGCCGCCGCGAAAGGGCAAGGAGCGCGAGTCGCTCGAGCTCGGTATCCAGCACGCTCTCGCCGCCGAGGAAACGTATCGCGAGCTGGGCCGTTCGCGCGAGCTCGCCCGCGTGTGGGAAACGCTCGGCAGGCTCGAGCGCCTGGCCGGCAAGTCCGAGCGCTCGTCCAGCCATCTGGTCGCGGCGATCGAAGCCGAGCAGCAGATCGGCGACGCCATCGGGCTGGCGCGCTCCACCGCCGCGCTGTCCGATCTGCTGAGCGACGTCGGGCACCCCGAGCGCGCACTGGAGCTGTTGCGCGATTCGATCACGCTCAACTTCGAGAAAGGCTCGCCGGTGGGGCTCGCCTTCAATCGGCGCGCGCTGGCCGGCCTCGCCGCGCGCGTCGGCGGGCACCCGCTCGGCGACGACCTCGAACACGACATCGAACGACTACGGAGCCAGCTGGAGCTGGCCGAGAGAACCGTCGGGCACGTGGAGGCTCCCATGGAAAGGGACCAGGGCCCGGCATCTGGATTGAAAGGAGTCCACCCATGACAGGGACCAAACCGCAATACCGCGAACGCATCGATCGCGGACTGGACGAGCTCGAGAAGCTACGCGACGAGATCAAGCTCAAGCTGCACCTCGCCGAGATGGACGCCCAGTCCACCTGGCGCCGTCTGGAACCGAAACTGGACGAGCTGGAGAGCACGGTCGAACGCCAGGGCAGCACCGTGGCCGAGACCACCGCCAACATGACGGAAGATCTCGTCAAGTCCTTCCGCCAGCTGCGCGACAAGATCGCCGCGCACCACGCCCCGCACTGAGATCGGGCTGCAGGGTCGGCGCTACGCCGCCGGCCCTGCAGAGCGCGCGAGCGCGTTGGGTGGTAACCTGATCTGTGTGAGGGGGGTCGCTCCTGCTTCTTCTTGCCGTTCTTGTCGCTGGCCGCGCTGGCAAGCGCGTCGCCTGTCGCTCGCAGCCAGCGCGGACAAGGCGAAGTGAGCGCGTGCATCGCCCCCCACGGCTCGCTGTTCAAGCACCCCGCCGTACTTGGTGCACTCGTCTGTGTGGGCCTGGCCGTTGCGTGCAGCGGCCAGCGCCGGGACGCAAGCGAGCACGTGGCGCGCATGTCGGCGGCGCTGTCTCCAGACGTGTGGGCCCAGACCCAGGTCGTCGAGGCGAGCGACAACAACTTCGGCCTCGATTTCGGCACCGCGATCGCCATGTCCGGGGACACGGCGCTGGCAGGTGCCCCGAACCACACCGGGGGTGGAGCCGTCTACGTGCTGGTCCGGTCGGGGACAAGCTGGGCGGAGCAGCAGGTCCTCACGCTTGCCGATGGCCAGTTGAACGACGAGCTGGGGACCGCCGTCGCGCTCGACGGGGACACGGCGATCGCCACCCGAATCCGCAACACCGCCGCAGGCGCCGTCTTCGTCCGTTCCGGGACGACGTGGACGCTGCAGCAGAAGCTGCTGCCCGGAGACGGCGCGCCGAATGCCACCTTCGGGGTCTCCGCGGCGCTCTCGGGCGACACGGCGATCGTGGGGAGCAGCGAGATCGGTGCCGGCGCAGCCTACGCATTCGTGCGATCGGGCAGTACCTGGGCCGAGCAGCAGAAGCTGGTCCCGGCGGACAGCTCGCCCTTCGTCCATTTCGGGGTGGCTCTGGCCGTCTCGGGCGACACGGCGCTGGCCGGCGCCTTCTACTCCGACACGACACCCGGTGCCGTCTACTTCTTCACGCGCTCCGGAAGCGTGTGGACCCAGCAGCAGAAGCTGTCGGCCAGCGACGCGGCCGCGGACGACGGCTTCGGCGACCGGGTTGCGCTGGACGGCGACACCGCCGTCGTGGGCGCCAAGAGCGGCGCCTACGTGCTCGTGCGCACCGCGGGCGTGTGGAGCGAGCAGCAGAAGCTGCCCGTCGCGGCGAACCAGCCGCCACCGCCGCGAGGCGATCCCGTCGCGCTGTCGGGCGACACCGCGCTCATCGGCGCGATCGACGACGACTACGGCGCGGCGTATGTGTTCGGGCGTTCCGGTACGACGTGGACCGACCAGCAGCGCCTCGTCGCGGCGGACCGCGAACATTTCAAGGGGTTCGGCAGCCCCGTCGCGCTCGCGCCCGACCTGGCCCTGGTCGGGATCTGGCTCGATGGAGGCGATCTGCTGGCGTTCGATCGGGGACCGGCCAACGGCACCGCGTGCAGCACGGACGCTGACTGCGCGAGTGCGCACTGCGCCGACGGCGTGTGCTGCGACACGGCCTGCAGCGGCGCGTGCGACGCCTGCTCCGTGGCCGCGGGCGCGGCGGTCGACGGCACATGCGCGGTCGTGGCGAAGGGCTCGCCCGGGTCGCCGTCGTGCGCTCCGCTCGGTTGCAACGGCTCGCTCGCCCACTGTGCCTGCCTGGCCGATAGCGACTGCGCTGCCGGTCAGACCTGTGTCGTCGCCACCGGAACCTGCGTTGCCGCCGGGGCGCCGGGCACTTCCTGCGGGGACGGGGGCGCGTGCAGCAGCGGCAACTGCGTCGACGGCATCTGCTGCGACACGCCGTGCGCGGGTGGCTGCGAGGTGTGTTCGCTCGCCAGGGGCGCGCCGGACGAGGGGACCTGCACTCCGGTGCATGCGGGCGGAATCAACTGTGGCTTCGGATTCGTGTGCGATGGCGCGTCGGGGAACTGTCCAACCTCCTGCAAGGGCGACACCGATTGCGCGGTCAACTTCCACTGCTCGCTGCAGCAGACCTGCGTCCCGACCGGCAGCGGCTGTTCCGCGGATCTGAGCGAGTCGCTGGGGAGCGCCGTGAGCACCAAGTGCACCCCGTACCTGTGCGACCCCGCCACCGGGACGTGCAGGCTCCGCTGCCGCGACGGCGCGGACTGCGATCCCCTCGCCGAGTGCACCCCTTCGCACGCGTGCGCGTTCCCCGGCAGCGATGGCGGCGTCCGTGGCGCGGGAATCGACATCGGTGCGTCGGGCGGCTCCTGCGGCTGCCGCGCTGCCGGTCGCCACCAGCAGAGCGGCGTGCCGCTGCTGCTGCTCGGGCTGCTCGCACTGGGCGTGCGGCGCAGGCTGGACCCGTCCCGAGGCGCGGCCTAGTACCGCCGCCCTTCCCTGTCGCCGCGCGGCATACAGCTCGCTAGGTCATGCGCGCGGGCAGCGCGCGCCCCGACACTGCGGGCTGCTGCTACAATGCCCCACCCTTTCCCCGAGGAGTATCGATCATGGAACACCATCCCGGTCTGAAGCGCGTCGCAGTCTGGGCGGCACTCGTCCTCGCCCTGGGCCTTTTGCCCCGTTCGGCAGCCGCCCAGCTCCAGTCGAACGTCGCCGGCGACGACTGGTCGCTCCCGGCGGGTACGCCCCGGGCCCCCGACAGTGGCCTGTACTGGGTTTCCCAGAGCCAGGCGGCGACCCTCTCGAAGGGCCACCAGACGCCGCGGTACGCGGTGAATATCCCGGTGACCTGGAGCACCGTCGAGCCGTCGGACGGGGTCTTCGACTGGTCGAGCGTCGACAAGATTGTCGACGCAGTGCACGCAATGGGCCCCGGCGCCGGCTTCGGGCTGTGGCCCTGGTACGGGTCGAAGAGCGAAATCCCCGCCTGGGCCCAGAGCAAGTACAATCTGGTGTTCGGCTCGAACGGCCGCGACGCTCCCTGGTCCAGCGGCGACCAATGGGAAACCGCGGTCAAGCCGTTCATCCAGGCGATGGCCGCCCGCTACGGTCCGGACCCCCAGCTGGTCTACGTCGACATGCGTACGCCCTTCGACCAGTACGGCGAGTTCACCCTCCCGACGAACGACGTGAGCCTCGCCCCGGCCATCGAGGCCTGGCAGAAGGCCTTCGTCGACGACTACACGAGCGCCTTCGCGGGCCACACCCACAAGCTCGTCAACATGATCTCCGGCGCCGGCGCCTTCTACGTCGACTCCACGTGGAAGACGACCTTCGAGGCGATGATTGGCTACAGCTACCAGAAGGGCACCGGCGAGCGCGACGGGTTTCCCACCGAAACGAAGATCTGGCACGCGGGCTTCGGCCACCTGGTGGACGCCAACGGCTACCTCACCTTCGACGTCAAGCACCTGCCGTTCGTGAACGGGTCGTTCTCGGGCTCGGAGGCCACCGAGTTCGACCCGACCAGCAACCGCTTCGGTCCCGCCGCCGACACCGCCTACCGCTACCGCCTGGCGATCTTCTGGAACCTCGTCACCCGGCGGAACTGGCTGGTGATGGCCCTGTACAACACGACGGGCTACAGCGCCTTCTCCCACTGGGCGGAGACGGAGCTCGGCCAGCACGCGGCGACGGCGCCGGACGCCTGGTCGTGGCCGAAGTCGAGCGGCTACGGGAACTACGACATCGACTCGAAGAGCGCGGTGACCATCAAGAACTTCGAGCGCTGGTTGATGCAGCGGGACGTTGCCCCGGACGGGATGACGCAGCCCACCGATCAGCAGGCCGACGGCATGTTCGGCCGCGGGGGCATCGAGAAGGGGAGCGAGTACGCGGCGCGGCGCACCGATCACGCGAGCGGAAACGACGACATGTACTTCGGCGTGGACCGCGCCTTCCTGTCCGGGGGGCCGCACTCGGCGACGATCAAGGTCACCTACCGCGACGACTGCGCGAGCGGCGCCTGGCACCTCGAGTACAGCTCGCCGACGCAGGCCAACGTCGCCAGCCAGGGCGTCGACTACACCGGCTCCGGCGGGTGGAAGACCGCAACTTTCCAGGTCGACGACCTCGATCTCGCCGGGTCCTTCGCCGACGGAATGGACTTCCGCCTGGTCGACTCGGGGAGCTGCGATCTCGGCGTGAACTTCGTACGGCTGATCCGGAAGCCCGGCGACACGACCTCGCCCGGCAGCGACGCCGGCGTGGCCGACGGCGGATTGGTAGACGGCGGCGCAGTCGACGGCGGCGCAGTCGACGGCGGCGCAGTCGACGGCGCAGTCGACGGCAGCGCAGTCGACGGCAGCACGGTCGACGGCGGGGTCGACGCTGGCGGCGCCAACGCCGGCACGGGCAGCGGCACCTCCAGCGGGTGCGGCTGCCGCGTCGGCGCCAGCAGCACCCCGACCGGCACCGGCGCGTGGGCGCTGGTGTTCCTCGCCCTCCCCTTCATTCTCCGGCGCCGCCGGCCCTGCGCGTCGCGGGAGCGCCGCTAGAGCGGCTTGGCGGTGCGCGCCGGGATGCTCTTGCCGCCGACGTGGATGGTCTGGTCCGTGACGTTCAGCCCGACGCGCGATCCATCGGGAAGCCGCCACAGCGTGGGCACCACGGCAGTGCTGGCGTGGTTGGGGTTGATCTGATCGGCGATGGCGGTCTGTAGATAGTCGGGGGCGCTCTTCGGCAGGTAGTCGACGGGAACCGCTGGAGTGCCACCGAGGGCGAGTGCGACGCGCTCTGCGTCGAGCCCCCAGCTCTGGCGCGAGGCGTCGAGCTTCGTCAGATCGTCGGACAGGAACAGCGCGCCGCCGCCGAATGCCATGACCCAGCCTCCCGCGCTGACCTCGTTCTCGGTCAGCTTGCGCAGCAGCACTGGATCGGCGTCGCACAGTGTGGCCAGGCAGAGCGGCGCGCGCGCTCCGATGTCCCGTGCCTCGTTGGCAACAAACGCCCATGACGGCCCGAAGAGCTGCAGCGCGATGTCGCCACCGGCGCGCCAGGCGTCGACGTACGGCAGGCTCGCGAGCCCCGGCGCGCCCACGCCGAGCAGGATGGTCTTGTCGCCAGCAGCCTTGCGGATGATGTCGAGAGCCTTGGCGTACGCCTGCATGCCGGTCACGTCCTGGGCGCGCTGTCCTTCCCACGTTCCGGTGAACAGGTAGTCGATCTTGAGCAGGCTGTAGCCCCAGCCGACGAGCTTCTGGATCGTCGCCGTCAGATGCGCGGCCGCGGCGGGATTGGTCACGTCGAGGATGTGCATCGGATCCTTGCCGAGCGGCTTGTAGACGCTGCCGCCGACAAACCAATCCGGATGCGCGATGTACACCTGGCTCTTTTCCGACGCGATCAGCGGAGCGAGCCAGACGCCCATGGTAAAGCCCTGCGCTTCGAGGTCCTTCGCGAGCCCGTCGAGCCCGGACGGGAAGCGCGTGGGGTCCGGATCCCAGTCGCCCCAGGCCTGTTCCCAGCCGTCGTCGACGACGATGCGCAGTTTGGTGCCCTTGGGAACCTGGGGACCGAGGATCTTCTTCGCGAGCGGCGCGTTGTCGCGAACGTCCTGCTCCGTCACGCCGTCCCACAGCTCGTACCACGAGTTCCAGCCGGCTTCGGCCGGCGGCGGTGACGTCATGCTGGTGCGACGTGACGGGATGGTCGCCGCGTAGCCGGACAGCAGCTTCGGCAGATCGCTGCCGGTATCCACGCGGAAGGACTCGCCGTCGATGCTCTTTCCGGCGGCCACGCTGACCTGCTCGCCTGTAGCGCCGCTCGCGATGCGCAGGCCGAGCTTGCCGGAGTCGTCACGCCACACCTGGGTCCACGGCTTGAACTGCCTTTCGGACAGCGCCCCGGCGAGCAGGTACGGCCCACCGCCACCGGCCACCGTGAACGTCCAGGAGAGCTCCTTGCCGCTGCGCAATACCTCGGCGTCGCCGCGGGTGGTGAGCGCCGTCGCAAGAGCCTTGTCCGTCGGCGGCGTGCCGATCGCGATCGCGCCGGACTGCGACCAGGACTGGAAGCCGTTCGACAGCCAGCTGGTCGCGCCTGCAAGCGTGAGCGGTCCCTTGGCGGACAGCCCCTGCACGATGGTGTCCTTCTTGGCCGTGAAGCTTGTCTTCAACACTGCGCCATCGAGCGACAGCGCGACCGAACCGGCCGCGCCTGCCGGACAGGTCGCCTTGCTTCCGTCCACGGTGCACTGTCCGTCCTTGCCCCCGCCGTGCCAAGCGTCGCCGTAGCGCACCGCGGGCAGCAGCACGACGCGCGCGCAACCCGCACCGATGGCGACACCCGGCGAATTGTCCGGCGGGCAGCTGACTCCCTGGGCAGGCTTCGTACCCGAGCAGGCCGCCGCGGCGGAAAGGATGACAGGCAGGAGGCCCCATCGCAGCCAGGACATGGACCGCAGCGTAGCGCGGTTCGCCCCCGCCCTGTGCTCCGTCAGGCGAAACTGGACTCCGCCGCGGCCCTCTGCGACCCTTCTATGCGGCTCGATGTACGTTTGTCCGGAATGCGGGAGCAGCTCGTCTGCCGCGGGGTCTTGCACGGCCGACGGCTCCAAGCTCGTCGCCAGCTCCGACCCGATGCTGGGCAGGATGGTGGGCAGCTACCGCGTGGCGCGACTGATCGGCGCCGGCGGCATGGGGCGCGTGTACAAGGGCGTGCAACCCGCCATCGGTAGCCGCGTCGCCATCAAGCTGCTCTCGCCGGAGTGTGCGGGCGACCCGGGACTGGTGGAGCGCTTCTTCGCCGAGGCGCGTGCGGTCAACGTCATCCGCCACGAGAGCATCGTCAATGTGCTGGACCTGGCAGCGCTGCCCGATGGCCAGCCGTACATCGTCATGGAGTACCTGGACGGCGAGCCGCTCTCGGCGCTGATCCAGCGCGTCGGCGCGCTACCGCTGGGCAGCGTCACGCGGCTCGTCACGGAAGTGCTCGGTGCACTGTCCGCAGCGCACCAGAAGGGCATCATCCACCGCGACCTGAAGCCGGACAACATCTTCGTCACCAGCGGCGGGCGCGCCAAGGTGCTGGATTTCGGCATCGCCAAGCTCAAGCCGGGCATCGCCGAAATCCACGACGCGACGCGCACCGGTTCGCTGCTTGGCACGCCGCACTACATGTCGCCGGAGCAGGCCTCGGGCAGGCCGGTCGACGCGCGCAGCGATCTGTACTCGGTCGGCATCATCCTGTTCGAGGCGGTGACGGGGCGTCGCGCCTTCGACTCGACGGTGCTGTACGAGCTGCTCCGCCAGCACATCGAACAGCCGCCGCCCTCGCCACGCTCCGTCCGCCCGGAGATCCCGCCGGCCTACGAACTGTGCGTGCTGCGCGCACTGGAGAAGGATCCCTCGCGCCGCTACCAGACCGCGCAGGAGTTCGCGAGCGCGCTGGGGCAGGCGGCGCGCTTTCTGGGCGACGACGCCTGGGCGGCGCTGCCCGTGTCACGCGGCGGCCCCCACGGCACCTCGCCGATGCGCAGCGTGGCGGCCACGCCGGGCGCATCCGCGTTCCGGCCGGCGCAGCCACCGCCGCGCGCGGACGTACAACCCACGGTCGGCTCGCAGCCTGCGGGACTGCCGACGGCCGCGCCGACGCCAGCAGTGCCGTATGCGCCGGTCTACACTCCCCCGCAGGCCGGACCGCACTACGCGAGCGGCTACCCGGGCAGCGTGGCCGGCTACGCCAACACCATGGGCGGCGCAGCGCCGCGGCGCGAGCGCTCTTTCCTGCCTCACTTCATCATCGGCACCATCGCAGTCCTCATGATCGCGGCGATGGGCACCTGCGTTGCCATCGTCAAGATCGGCTCGAGCGCCGACACCAACAAGCACCGCGCGAGCACGCCAGCGACGGGCACGTCCACCGCGGACGACAACACCGACCTCACCGATCCGGGCTCCGTGCCCAGCGTGGATCCCGGAAAGTTGTCTGGCGCCAACGCGCGCTACACGATGAAGATCCACAACCCCAAGCACTTCGACTTCTCCGCCTTCCTGCCGACAGCCCTCAAGATGGCGCGCCGCCACTACAAGGACGCGGTGCTCTTCCGGCTCGACGCCACCGGCGCGCGTCCCGACGGCAGCGTCGATCTCGCGTTCGGAAGCAACCATGTGCTCTACCGCTTCCGCTCGCCGTCGGCGTCCAGGCGCCCTTCCTCCGGGCTGCCGGACAACGTCAAGTTCAAGGGGCGCTGCGTGGTCTACGTCTCGGTCGAGTCGAGCGGGATCACCTCCTACGTTCCGACCGGCATGGACTGCGACGACCCGCTCACCGGCATGCCGCACTGCTCCGGCGCAGAGGTCTGGCAGCGCGCCGTGACGGCCGGCGCCCCTTCCGGCAACGTGATCGGCTCGCTCGGCTACTGGGCGGACAGAAATGGACACGCCCGCTGGCTCGCCAGCGTACCCCCGCGATTCAGCAAGTGGATTCCGGACAGCTGCGCGCGCTAGCGCTCTACATCACCGGTCACGATTCCCCTACAGGGCAAGGAGCGACGGCTTCCGGTTGCCGCGTTTGGGGTCGGGGCCCAAACGCCCACAGGACCAGGCATCGGAACGGAGTTTTCCGGCGGGAGGCAGCCAGGACGCTCCAGTCGTCGGCGCTGCAGCTCCAAACGGCGCGATCAGGACGAGCTGCCACTCCTGTGGCGACAATCACGCTCGGTGATCTAGAGGCGATCGACAACGATGCGCGCCGCGCGGACGGGCGTAGCGAGCCCCTTTAGCTCCGCCGAGAAACGCTCACCCACCTCGAGCCCGTCGAGCCAGCCGCGCTCCAGCGCGTCGTTGGCGGCCTGCTCGGTGAGCACGATCTCGCCACCCCTGGCCGCGCCCTGCAGGCGCGCCGCCAGGTTCACGCTCTGACCGAAATAGTCGAGAATGCCGTTGGCCGTCACGACATAGCAGGGGCCGGCGTACACGCCGATCTTCAGCTGCGTCCCGGCCGCGTCGGCTGCGCGTTGCCTGAACCCACCGAAGGCCTGGTGCATCTCCGCAGCCGCCGTGATGGCTTCGCGCTCGCGCGTGAACGCCGCCATCACCGCATCGCCTATCGTCTTGACGATCACACCGCGGTGCTGTTCGACGATGCCGCGCAGAAGGTCGAAGTGCTCCTGCACCACGTGGAACGCCTTGGCGTCGCCCACGGCGGTGTACAGAGCCGTCGAATTCGTCAGATCCGTGAACAGGAGCGCGACGCGCGCGACGCTCAGCGTCACGCCGGGTCGGAGCAGCTCGCCGGCAAACTGGCGACGGAAGCGCGGCAGCGTGCTCAGCTCGTGCGCCGTCACCGCCAGGTCGGCGTAGTCGCGACGCTCGAGCTTCACGTGGCGCTCGCTGCCGTCCTGCTGCACGACACGCACCTCGGCGCCCGGCGCGAGCTCGAGCGACCGGGGCGAAAGGCTGTCGCCGCTGCAGCGGAGCTCCCCGCGCTTGTCGCCGCCTTCCACGACGCGGAGGCTCGCCGTCGCGCCGCCGCGGACAAACACGCGGTATTGGCCGGACTCGGGCGGCACGGCAAGCTCCGCTCGGCCGTCGGGCGGCAGGATCGATTGCGCCACGACGTGCGGCGTGCGCTGGGGTCCGCCGATACAGTACGGCCCCTCGTCGATCTCGCGGATGGAGCGCGCGGGACGGAACGTCGCTTCCACCGCGCGGTCCAGCCCCAGATCGAACTGGATGTCGCAGAGCTGGCAGTGAGCGCCTCCGGACAGGTCCGAGAGCGACTGCATGCGCTCGGCCGCGGTACGGCAGCTGGGACAGACGAGGTCCCAACCCAGCTCGAGCAGCCCGGCGCGGACGCCCAGTAGACACGCTTCCAGCACGCGCCGGCGCTCCGCTGCCCACGCGTCGGCGAGCTCGAACGGCCGGATGCGTCCCACGTCCGTGTCCGCACCTTTTTCGACAAGCTCTACGAGGCGCCTCCCCAACGCGCGTTCATCGTCGTCGGCGGCCTGCTCGCCGAGCGCGCGCGACGCGCGCTCCAGAGCGATGCGGTCGGGATGCGACTCCAGCGTCTCGATGTGGGCGGCGCGGCCTCCCGAGAGCTCGGCATCCATCGCCGATATCTCGCGCACCATGCGCCGCGCCACGCCACCGGCCGAGACGCGGACCAGCGGAACCACCAGCGCCGTGCGCGGCACGATCGTGATGCGCACCCGGACACGGGTTCCCGCTTCCAGTGGCTCGAGCTGGCTCTGCATCTGGAGCTCCTCGGCGATGCCGCCGTGCAGGACGCGGCGCACGCGGAAGAAGCGGTTCTCTTCCCACTCGAAAGGACGCTCGTCGTACTCGATCGGGATGCCCCCCGAGACCGTGCGCACGCGGTAGCGTGCAGCGCTGTCGTCGCTCTGCTCGGAGAGGCTGAGCCGGCCCATGCCAATCGCACGGTTCATACGCTCGGTGTCGGCGACGATGGGCCACAGCGCCTCCGGGCTCGACCGGCACTGCACCGTCTTCTCGACCACCACCGACGACACGGCTGGAGGCTACCACGCCCTGACCCTCCGGCCGGAGCCGGATGCTCCCAGGCGATGCGCCGCGGACACTGGCGCAGCCTGGCCGCGCGGTGGTACGCCAGGCGCATGACCACCGGAACCGAGCGCGGCCGCAACGACCTCCTCGCGTGGGAGGAGACCAAGCCGAAGAACTTCTTCACCTCCGACGACAACCTCGGGCGAGCGCTCGAGCTCAGGCTCGGCAAGGAGCGCTACCAGGCGGAGAAGAAGCGCCTGTCCGAGGTCGGCGAGATGGTCGGCTCCGAGCTCAGCCGACTCACGCTGGAGACCAACCACGACGCCAACCTGCCGCGACTCGAGCGCTACGACGGCCTGGGCGTGCGCAAGGAACAGGTCGTCTTCCATCCGAGCTATCACGAGGCCGGACGGCTGATCTGGCAGACCGGCATCCTGAGCGACTACAAGCAGCCCGGCAACGAGACGCTGCAGATGGGCATCATGCACATGCTCGCGCAGCCTGGCGAAAACGGCCACAACTGCCCCCTCGCCTGCACCGCGGGACTGATCAAGGTGCTGCAGCGCGTGGGCAACAAGGAGCAGCAGGACCGCTGGCTGCCCGGTCTGCTCGACCGCGACTATTCGAAGCGAATCCACGCCTCGCAGTTCCTGACGGAAGTCCAGGGCGGCTCGGACGTGGGCTCCAACGCCGTGGTTGCAAAGAAAGACGGCGACGGCTGGCGCATCCACGGCGAAAAATGGTTCTGCTCGGTGATCGACGCGCAGCTGTTCTTGATGACCGCTCGTCCCGAGGGCGCTCCCAGCGGCACCCGCGGCCTCGGGCTGTTCGTCGTGCCGCGCACGGTCGACGGGCAGACCAACGAGTTCAATGTGCGCCGCCTGAAGCAGAAGCTCGGCACGCGCGCCATGGCCTCGGCCGAGACCGACTTCGTCGGTGCCCGCGCCCATCAGGTCGGCGAGCTCGACCGCGGTTTCAAGAACGTGGTGGAGCACGTGCTCAACACCTCGCGCATCTTCAACGCCATCTGCTGCGCGGGAGCGATGCAGGGCGCGTATCGCGAAGCGGCGAGCTTCGCGCGTCACCGCACCGCGTTCGGTCAGACCATCGGTCGCTTCCCGTTGGTCGCCGAAGCGCTGGCACTCCTGCGCGCCGAGACGCTGGGCGCCACGGCGTCCACGCTGCGCCTGGTGTCGCAGGCCGATCAGATGGCGCTCGGCAAGGGCGACGACGTGCTGGCGGGAGCGTGGCGCGTCGGCGTCAACGTCAACAAGTACTGGACCGCGATCCGCAACACCCAGATGATCCGCCAGGCCATCGAGGTGCTCGGCGGCAACGGCGTGATCGAGACGTTCACCCCGCTGGTCCAGCTCTTCCGCGACTCGATGGTGCTGGAGAGCTGGGAGGGGACGCACAACGTGCTGGTGCAGCAGGTGCTGCGCGACGCGGAGCGCTATGGCATCCACCGCGCATTCATGTCCGAGCTGCGCGAGTCGGCCAAGCGCCTCACGCTGAAGGGCGACGACGACAAGCTCCGCTCGCGTATCCTCGGGGGCATCGACGTGCTCGAGGGCGGCTTCAACAAGCTGGCCGATGGCCTGGGCGACCAGCGGCTCGGCCGCCGCGTGGTGGATCAGGCCGCGGTCAGCCTCGAGCTGGTCGCGATGCTGGAAGAGCTGGCCGCCTATCCCGCCGACGACGCCAAGCGCGGCGCCATCCAGCTCATCGCCGACCTGCACCTGGCCGCCGAGCTCGCCCCGTCAACGGACATCCCGCCAGGCTTGATGCCGGCGTTCGACTGAGCGCGCCCGGACGGGGCGCCACACAGGCGTGTCTTCAACACCGCGGTCGATGCACGCCGGTGTTGTCGACAGCGCACACAGCGGCTTCCAGCGCGACGTTCTGGGCATGGGTCTCAGCGCGCGCGGCTACATCGGCGGGTGGAAGCTCCTGAAACCGAGTCCCGACAACTTCCGCGGTCCCAGCGACTACCTATCCGGCCCGTACATCGGCGCCGCGTTCGGCTATGCGTGGTGAGCCGTTCCAGACGAACGACTTCGGGCGCCAGGTGCCACTTGCGTGCTGATTCCGAACCGTCGGCGCGACCGCGCGGACGGGACGTGGGTTCGCCCTGAGCGCGCGCAGGCGCGGAGCGGCGAGCACGCGATTTGGGGGAACCCCGCGGCGGAGGCGCGGACGGCACAGCGACGGATTGTTCGAGGGGGCAACCCATGCGGCGCGGGCGGAGGGCGCGGGCGGAGGGCGCGAGCGGGCATTTTCTGGAGCGAGCCGCGGCTTGGGCGCGCGAACGACCGGAATCCGGGCAATTCCGCTTGCTTGCTGCGACTTGGTGCCCGGAATGCCCGGAATGCGGGCATTTCGCCCATTGGCGATGAGCTTGGGCAGCAAAATGACCGGATTTCAGGCATTTCGACCCGCCGGTCTCGACTTGCTGGCGGAAATGCCCGTATCGCGGGCGCCGCTTCCCGTCATGACCGGCGTTTTCGCCGTGAAGCACGCCGGAGCCGCATGATCTAGAATCCGCGCCCTTGTCATGAAGGTCCGGGCCATCGCCACCACCGACGAGCGCGCGAACGCGATCGGGACGGTCGAGCTCGAGTGCACGCCGCTCGGGTTGGTGATCGCGTATCTGGGCGTCGGGACGTTCAGCGAGGGGTACGCGCCGGGTGCGCTGACGATGGGCACGCGCGTGACGGTGCCGTGGTCGAAGGTGGACGAGGCGCGGCTGGAGGGCGAGCAGCTGTTCCTTTCGCTGGATCCGGGGCTGACGCCTCTGAACCGGCTGACGCTGGTGAATTTTTCCACAGGGCAGCACACGCACCACCACGAGCTGTACCGCCAGCGCATGGTGCTCCGGATCGGGATGCTCGGGCTGATGGGTGTGGCCCTGCTGGTGGCTGGACTGGGTCTGCCGCGGCTCGCGCCGCACGCGACGGCCGCGGCGGCGCTCGCGCTGGGTGGCGTGGCAGCGTTGTCCGTCCTGGTGATCGGGCTGATGGCGGATCGCTACGTGGCGCTGGGCGGCCGCGACAGTGATGCCGCACGAGGAGCGTTCGCGGGTGAGCTCAACATGTACCTGCCGAACCTGCAGCGGCAGGCCACCGTGCCGGAGAAGCCCCAGCCGAAGCTGCCGCCCCTACCCGCGCTGGATCGACTGCTGCCGCGCACCACGGCAGCTATCGTGATCACACTGAGCTCCGGAATTCTGGGCGCGATCCTCACGGCGCGCTGGATCGTGAGCGGCGATCGCGCAGCGCTGCCGCCTCCGCGTGTCGCGGCCAACGCGGCACCGGAGCCGGAGCCGGCTGCGGCACCCGAACCCGCTGCCGCGGCACTCCCCACGCACGCCCCGAAGCAGGCAGCGAAATCGGCGGCCCCCACTGCGCCGGCCGGCGACTTGGCGGGCGTCGGCGCCGCCTGCAAGTGCGGCCGCGCCGACTCGCTGCTGTGGGATCAGCCGATCGCCAAGCTGTCGACGATCCTGCTGGGCGAGCATCTGTCGCGCAAGCACAACAAAAAGCACCTCTCGGTCTCCGTCGCGGCGGTGAACAACAGCGACCAGGAAATGAACGATGTGTCGTTCATGGTGCAGTTCTTCGACAAGGATCCGCCGCCGTCGAACAAGACATATCCGTCGGGCCAGCGGGCGCTGTACTTCGCAGGACCGCTGGAGCCCGGACAGGCGATCAAGTGGTCCGTGGAGGACCGCGGCAGTTCGTTTGCGCTCGCGAACACCAGCGGGATCGACGGCAATATCGCGCCGGACGGCAAGGACGCGGCGCCGACGAATCTGGTCGCGGATCTCCTGAACGCAAACCACCGTCCGGTGCGGCTGCACGGGGCGATGATGCTGGCGTACCTGGGCGACCCGCGCGCCAAGGCAGCGGCGCTCAAGCTCCGCGACGCCATGCGCGAGGACGAGGCGCCGTACCTGAAGCGCATCATCGAAGCGCTGGGCGACGTCCGCGGCTGCCGTCTCCAGGTGGGCGAGGCCGGCACGACGCGAAGCGTACAGGCCTGCATCTACAACACGACCGGCGAAGAGAAGAGCGACGTCGCGTTCGAGGTGCGCGCACTCGACGGGGATGTGGACTACGAAAATCCACTTTCGCGCCCGCCGATGGTGCTCGCCGAGTCGACGTTCAAGCTGCCGGTCAGGCTGGCTCCGCACAGCGGCGTGGTCGCCCGGGCGCGGATGGACCTCAAGGGCGCCGGGCAAGAGCCCGCGGCCTACGAGGTCTTCGCCGACCGCGCCGATCTGTTGCGCTGACCGCGCGGCCAGCGGGCCGTTCGCGATCGGGATTGACTCCGGCCGGTTTCGGCGTACGAAAGGCGGCATGATGACCCGCCGCCGTCTTTCTGTAGGCCTCACTTCAACCGTCCTTGCCCTGTCGCTTGCCGGGTGCGGCGGCACCAAGCCGCCGGCCGCGTCTCCCGAGTCGCCCGAGTCGGCTTCGGCAGCCGCGCCTGCGTCGGCAGCGCCCGCAGCTCCGGCCCCGGCAGCGTCGGCTTCCGCGGCACCGTCTTCCGACGAGTCCGCACCCGACTCCGACTCCGACGCCGACTCCGGCCCCAAGCCGAGCCAGCCGCCGATCGACCTGATCACGCAGACCGACGAGGCGTTCGTCATCAACATTTCCAAGTCGGACATCGGCGCGAAGATCGACAAGGCGTGCAAGTCGGACAACCCCGCCAAGGCAGCGAAGTGCAAGAAGCACAAGCGCAGCAAGTTCCTGGCGGACGTGCTCCAGTTCAAGAAGAAGGGCGACAAGGTCACCTTCGCGATCTACATGCGCCACGGCAAGCGCGTGACCAAGCTGAGCGTGAACGAGGTGAAGCTCACGCAGAAGTCGGACACCTCCGTCGCGGTCGAGATCACGGACAAGAACCGCAAGCCTCGCGTGCTCTTCCCCCACGCGCGCAAGTTCGAGGTCACGGTCCCGAACGACTACTCGCTCGAGCTGAAGGACCCGAAGTACGGCAAGCTCGTCTACGACGGCAAGGTCGACATCCTGGGCAAGTAGCCGCGAGCCGCGCGCCGCTCGTGTCGCGTGATCTCGCGACATCCTGAAACAGGTGCAACGCGCAGGGCGCGCGGCACAGCGTCGACGGGCGATAGAAACTGCGCACGACGTTGCGTAACGGCATCGGCTCGCGCGCCCGCGCCGGCGGCAGATCCCGGCATTTCCACCGCGGCCAACGCCGCCACGTCGCAGAGGCGCCTCCACCGTGGCGCGTGGCACGCAACGTGCTCATAGCTCGGCTACGGAGGACACCATGGATATCGAGGCATTTTTCGACGAGGCCACCTACACGCTGACCTACGTCGTCCACGACCCGGCAACGCGCGACGCCATCGTCATCGACCCCGTGCTCGACTACGACGCGCTCGCTTCGGCCACGTCGACCGAGTCGGTCGACCGCGTCACCGCGTTCGTCAAGCAGCACGGACTCCGCCTGCACTACGTCCTCGAGACCCACGCGCATGCCGATCACCTCTCCGGCTCACAGCTTCTCAAGCGACGTTTCGACGCGAAGATCGCCATCGGAGCGCGCATCACAGAGGTGCAGAGCACGTTCAAGAACGTGTTCGACCTGCCGGCCACCTTCCGCACGGACGGCAGCCAGTTCGACCGGCTGCTGGACGACGGCGAGACGTTTGCCGCGGGCAGCCTGCAGATCGAGGTAATCGCAACGCCGGGGCACACGCCGGCCTGCGTGAGCTATCACGTCGGCGACGCGGTGTTCACGGGCGACGCGCTGTTCATGGAGGACTACGGGACGGGGCGTTGTGACTTCCCGCTCGGCAGTGCCGAAGCGCTCTACGCGTCGGTCACGAAGCGCCTGTACGCCCTGCCCGACCGCACGCGCGTGTTCGTGGGGCACGACTACCAGCCAGGCGGGCGCGAGCTCCGCTACGAATCGAGCATCGGCATCGAGAAGCAGCAGAACAAGCAGCTTCGCAGCGACACCCCAGAGAACGAGTACGTCAAGTTCCGGAAGGAGCGCGACGCGACGCTGCGCCCTCCCCGACTGCTCTACCCGAGCGTCCAGGTGAATGTGGACGCGGGGCGGCTGCCGTCAGCACACGAAAACGGCATCCGCTACCTCGCGGTGCCGCTGAACATGAAGCGCCCGACCGACGACGCAGGCGACCGGAGCTAGAGCACGGCGCTCAACCGTGGATGTACACCACGGTGCCGCGCTTGAAATTGAGCGCGCCGTGCCAGCCCGGCGGCACCACCGGGTCCGTCCACTCGAACAGCCAGGCGCTGTCGATGGGGGCGAGGTTGACGCAGCCGTGGCTGCGCACCTTTCCGAAGTCGTTGTGCCAGTAGGTCCCGTGCAGCGCGTAGCCCTTGTGGAAGTACTGCACGAACGGCACGTCGAGCAGATTGTAGGAGTCGCTCTTGTCCTCCGCGCCATCCATGGTGGCGGCAACGTGCTTGGAGTGGATCATGAACGTCCCGCGCACGGTAGCGAACACCTTTTCCGGATCGCCCATGCCGCCACGCCCCGTGCTCACGAGTGTGGCGTAGACCGGGTGTCGCCCGACATAGGCGACGAGGGTCTGCTGCCGTATCGAGATGTCCAGCCACTTGCGCGTGCCCGTCGCGAAGCTCGGCCAGGAAGTGCGCGGCTCGATGATGCGCGCCGCCGCGCCGGGAATGTAGTCGCCGTCACGCGTCTCGTAGAAGCCGCCCGGGCGCTTCTTTCCGGTGAGCTTCACGGGCTCGCGCCACGACAGGCTGCCCTTCGGCTTCATCGCTTGGGTCTTGTCGTCGAGGCTGTAGCGGGTCGCGTAGTGATCCATGATGAAGGCGACAGGCAGGCCTTCGTCTTCGGCGATCTCCGTGCCGTGGAAGTCGCTTGGCTTGACAATGCGCGTGCGGTCGAGCGCGATGATGTCGAGCTCCGTCGTCAGCCCGAACAACCGGTCCTGCCATTCGAAGGTCCGGGTGATGGCAAAGCCGCTGTCCGGCGCGGCGCGACCGGCATGCACGGCAAAGTGCAGGTGCTTGGGTACGCCGTAGGGCTTCACCACCGGCTTGCCCCCGAGCAGGAAGTCCGGCGGGCCTCCGGGCTCGCCCAGTAGCTCGGCAATACCGTTCGTCTTGATGCGCTGGCGCCAGGCAGCCACGTGCGTGGCGATATCGCCCTCGATGTGCTTCATCTGGGCCTTGGTGGGCAACCGGAAGTAGCGGAAGGGCGGTACATCGCCGGCGCGCGCATACAGGTAGGGCAGCGACTGGCCCCGCACCGGTCGAATGCTGCACTCCTTGACGACGGGATTGTCGAGATCCAGCGTCGCGCCCTTGCCGATGCAGACGAAGCCGCGCGGATTGATGCGGTACCAGCCACCGGCGCAGCCGGCGTTCTTGATCGCGGGGCCGCGCGCATCGACGATGGCGCCTGCGCGCAGGTAACCGAAGCGCGTTCGCTTGGGCCCGGTGTCCGTGTAGATCCAGGTGCGCCAGGCGATGCTCGCGAGCTTGGTGCCATCGGGTTTGAAGGGCAGGTTGTCGTCGACGGTACCGAGCACTGCCGTCTTCCCTGGCGGAGCACCGGCGTCGGCATGCCCGGAGGACAGCGGGCTGCCGTCACCGGGACCTGCGTTGACAACGGTCGGGTGCGGGTCCGGCGCCGCACGCGCGCCCGGCGGCTCCCGGTGCTTGCTGCAGGCCAGGAGCGCCGAGCACGCCACCGTGATGATCAGCAGTCGTCGCATCGCCCGTCTAGAGAACGGTCAAGTAGACCACGACGCTGGTCCGGACAACCTGCGACGGGATTGCCCCGCAATTTCGCCGCGACAGCCGCCCGGTGCCGGGGCATGCTCGCCGGCCATGAGGATCCCCCGCGGCGCCTGGGCCATCGTCAAGGAAGTGGCCCGCCATCTGCTCAGGCGACCGGTCGTCGGCATCGCCGCGGCGGCCCGGACAGCGGACGGGCGTTGGCTCCTGGTGCGGCGCGCCGACACCGGCCAGTGGGCTCTGCCGGGTGGAACGCTCGAGTGGGGCGAGACGCTCAAGGCGGCTCTGCCGCGCGAACTCCGCGAGGAAACCGGGGTCCAGGAAGTGGAGCTCGGGAAATTGATCGGCGTTTATTCGGCACCCTGGCGCGACCGACGCTTCCACGCGGTGACCGTGCTCGTCGAGGCCCGGGTGGGCGAGCCGGTGCAGGCGCCGGACAATCCTCTCGAGATCGCGGAAGTACGCCTGTTCGAACAGGACGAGCTACCCGCGGAGCTCGCCCATGGCATGAGCGATATGTTGTCCGATGCGCGAGCCGGACAGCTGGTGTGGGAATAGGCCGAAAAGGGCGACTTCGCGCTACCGTCCGCTCCCGCTGCGTGCCACAAATGCCGGCATGCGCTTTCAATCCGTGCAGCTGGTAGCGCCGCTGCTCCTGTCGTGGGCGCTCGGCGGCTGCGGTCTGTTCAACGGGCTCGACGTTAAGTCGGTGGCGACGTCGGTGCAGAAGCCGAGTAACGTCGCGCTCTACCTGTCGGTGTCGGACCACGGCAGTCCAGTGACGGATCTCACGGAACAGAACTTCCAGATCCTCGAGAACGGTACGCCCGTGGATCCGGACCAGAGCGGCCTGACGCTGCTGGATCGCAACCTGGTTGCCATCCATCGCACGCTGTTGCTCGTGGACATGAGCGGCAAGGCGGACGACAAGAAAGCGCACGAGAGTATCGCCCGGGCCGCTGCAACCTTCGTGGCCGACGTGCGCACGACTGAAGACGTGACCGTGTACGCGTTCGACGGCAGCGCACGGATCCGCCTGATCGGCGAATACCCGAAGGGCGCAGAGGCCACCCCTGACAAGCTCCAGGCGCTCGCTGACTTCGTTCCCCGCGATCCGTCACGCGATCTCGACGGCGCGGTCATCCAGGCGCTGCAGCAGCTCGACGCGCGGCTCATGATCGTGAAGAAGCCCGTGCGGGTAGGCACGTTGGTGGTCTTCACCCGCGGCCCCGACCTGGCCGGACGCACACCGAAAGACAAGCTCGAGCAAGCGCTGGACAAGACCGATCACGAGGTCTTCGCGATCGGCATAGGCAAGGACAAGGGCGACTTCGATCTCGAGGGGCTCGGGCGCGCCGGCGTCGTGAAAGCGCCCTCGATGGGCGCGCTGGGCGTCGCTTTCGAAAACGCCGCAAGCAAGATCGGTCAAGACTACGGCAAGTACTACCTGATCTCGTACTGCTCCCCCGCGCGTGCGGGCGAGCGCGCGCTCCGCGTCAAGGTCACCATGACCGACAAGCAGGGCGACGAGCACGCGGGCAGCTACTCGACCGAGTTCGACTCCAAGGGCTTCGGCCCCGGGTGCAACTCGCACGACGTCCCACGCTTCGTCGTGCGGTTGAAGAAGGACACCGACACTAGTCGACCCGCCGCGCCCAGGCGCACGAGCGCACCGCCCCGCCCGAGCGAACCCGCGCCCCCGACGTCAGCCCAGCCCCCCCCGGCCGACAGCAGCCAGGTGGTGCCGCCCCCGGCCAAGCCGGGCTACGCACCGACGAACTAGTGCTGCGGAGCGGCGCGACCGGCGAAGCCGGTGTCCGCAGTTCGCTTGCGAATTTTGGGACACGACACTAGCGACGACCTGCGCGCTCGTCGCGTTCGAGCTCGCCGCGGCGCCCGACGCGATAGGTCGTCCGCCGCACGCGACGCCGGGGCTGGCGGACTTCGCCCGCAAGGTAGTCGAAAGCGTCCTGCCGCGCCGCAGGCGCCGGACGAGACTCCACACGCATCAGCTGCGTTCCGGGAGCGAGCTCGAGCAGGGTACGCGAGCACCACACCGTTCCAGCACCGGCCTCGAGCCGTTCGACCGTGGCACCCGGCAACTCGTTCGCCAGCACCCAGGCGTCGCGCACGCGCACCAGCCAGGAAACCTTGGCGGTGCCGCGCTCCACGATTGCTTCGCTGCTCTGGAGCTCGACCCGGACGCGGCCCTCGTGCGCCACCCACGCAAGGTATCAAAACCCACCGGCCAAGCCGAGCGGTTGCGGCGGAGCTAGGCGACGGCCGTGGGCAGCGTCGCGCGCTCCGGTGCGGAACCAGCTCCAGTGAGCCAGCGCACAGCTGCGTTCAGGTCGCGGACGTTGTCGATCGCGAGGTCACCACCTCGCTCGATGAAGACCCGTCGGAGCTGCGCCCGACGGGCGATGCCGAGCAGAGCCAGCCCGCGCGTGGTCGGGCGCCGCCGTAGCGTCTCGACGACTTCCACCACAATCCCGATGGGATAGCGCTCGAGCTCGATCGCCAGCAGTTCGTGGTCGCCAGGGCCGACGGCCAGGAGAGCGTCGAACAGACTCTCGTAGTACTCCACCCCGGGACGCCTGCGGTGCGGCTTTCCGTTCGGCTTTCCGTTCACCTTGCGCGCCTTGCCGTTCGTGGGGGGCATGCCTGCGACCACGACGCGAGGAGCCGCGCGACCGATCGCCCGCGGCACCGGGTAGCCGAAACGCCGCATGAACCGCACCACCTCCGTGCGATGGAAGCGCAGGTGGCGACCCTTCGTCCGGCACCCGTGCAGGTGGCTGTGTTTGACCCAGTTGTGGACGGTCTTCAGATCCACCCCCAGGAGCCGGGAGATATCCCCTGATGTCAGGCCGGAGACCGGGTCTGCCCGCCGTCCATCTACCAAGCCCATACTTCTGGCGTATCCAGATCGGCGTCGAGCCGCATCACCCCTAGGGGTGATGCAGCGGCGCTTTTGCCGCGCCTTTCGACCCACGCTGCCCCGACCGCACGGCCGGCGGAATGCTGTTGACCCACCAGGTCCCGCCTGTTCTTCTCTCGCCCGGCGGGTTTTCTGCGGCGACCGATGCGGAGGTGAGCATGAGACGGCTGTCCCGGGTAGCGGCTGTGATCGCGGGTATCTCCGCGCTCATGTCCGCCCCAACGGCGCGAGCGTCCAGCGCCATCGAGTACCCGGACAACGGCGTCGCCCAGTTTTCCCGGGGCGGCGCCTGGCTGGCAACGGCCACCGACCCGATCGCCGGCTACGTGAACCCGGCCGCGCTTGGGAAGCAGCCTACGCAGTTCGGCCTGGGCGCGAACTTCGTGTTCCAGAAGATCTGCTTTTCGCGCCTGGCCGCCGGCGGCAAGCCGACCGGCCCGGGCGGCGGCCTGACAGCCACGTACCCCGAGGTCTGCAACACCAACAGCGGCAAGCCAAACGTCATCCCGAATCTGGCGTTCACCTGGCGGGTATCGCGAAAGCTCGGCGTCGGCTTGACGGTGGTCCCGCCGTCGTCATTTGGAAACCTGAAATGGCCTGCCACCGTCCAGGTTCCGGTGCAGGCCGGCGGACAGACCGTGGAGGCCCCCATCCCGGCGCCGCAGCGCTACGACTCGATGGGCGTCGAGGGCACGATCCTGCTGCCGACACTGGCCGCCGGCTACAACATCACCGATCAACTGTCGGTCGGCGCGGGCTTCGTCGCGGGCATTGCCATGCTGCAGCTGAAGTCGATGTCGATGAGCACCGTGACTCCGCAGGACTCGTTCAGCGGCGATGCGCTGAGCACGCTCGACGTGAAGGATCTATTCGTGCCGGGCTTCGTGGTGAGCGGTCTGTACTCGCCCACGCCCAACATCGATGTGGCGGGCTGGTATCGCTGGAGCGACAGCATCCGCGCCAGAGGCGACCTCTCGGTCGATTTTCCGTACTACGCGAACAGCGGAAAGGTCTCCGCGCGCGCCACGACGACCCATTCTGCGGACCAGGTGGGCAAGAACGCCGCCAGGGTCACGATGGCCGTACCGATGGAGGCCCGCATCGGCGCGCGCTGGCACATGCCGCGGCGCGGGGTCACGCCGCTGGAGCAGGAAAGCTTCCGGAAGGACCCCTACCCGACGCGCGATCCGTTGCGCGACGACCTCTACGACGTTCGAGCTCGACTTGACCTGGGCCAACAACAGCGCCCAGGACCGGATCCAGGTGCGCTTTCCAGCCGGCATCCAGGTCGCGAGCGGGGGCGTCCCATTCGGCGAGGTACCCCAGAACGGCGACCGACCCACAGGCTACCGGGACACGTTCGGGGCGCGACTGGGCGGGCAATACAACGTGCTCGTCGATCGCATGGGGGTCCGCCTCGGAACCTGGATCGAGAGCTCGGCCAACGACGCCAAGTACCTGACTGTCACGGGTGTTCCCTCCCTGAGAGGCGGCTTCGGCGGCGGACTCGTCTTCCGGCTGGGAAGGGTGGATCTGGAGGCAGGCTTCCAGCACGTGTGGTCAGCCGGGTTCGACAATGGAGGCGATGGCGCGATCAAGGCGATCGTCGCCAACGGGCCGAACGGCTTCGGCTACCGGTCCTCGTATGCGGTCAACGGCGGGAGCGTGACACAGCACGCGAATATCGCCTCGCTGGGCGCGGTCGCGCGCTTCTAGCAGCGGGGGCGTCGTCCGCTCGAGCGGTGCGGATCCGCGCGCACAAAAAAAACCAGGGGCGACCCGGTCACCCGGATCGCCCCTGGAGGAATTCGCTTGTCGGTGGTGGACGCGATGCGTCCCACGCCTTTCGACGGTCACCGACCCCGCAATGGCGCCTGCCGACGCCACTGCGACATCATCGCTTGCATGTGGACTCCGCTTCCGGACCCGCGCAGTTCGCGCTGGCTTGGCCCGGAGCTGGTGGTAGAGGTGTTGGCTCGTACCAGCTTCGGCGGAAGTGATGACGACGCGCCCCGCTGGACCACGCTTTCGCACAATCGCGGGCGCCGACCCCCCTTGCCTTCCGGCTCGAGGAAGCCTTCACCGTCACACTCCGACCTCTGGCGTTCCATGTCGTCGACCGCACACCGTCGAGCGGTTCCATCGACCACCCGGCAGCTGGGCCCCGGCTGCGTCTTGCGACGCCACCGCGGTTTTGATGCGCCCGACCAGAACCACGCCTCCGCCACCCGGTTTAGAGGTGACAGCATACGCAGTCCAGAACGCCTTCCGTCGTGCCGGAAGCCCGCGGCGTTCCACCGCGAACCACAGCAGCTCCCCAGGGTTATCCACGCAAGGAGAGGAGCTTTTTGCACCCATTCACCTGGCTTGCTCCGCGACGCCGCGTCAACGGCCCCTCGGCTCCCACCCGGCTATGCCGCCCTCCCGCCCGGGCCTTGCGACCGCGAACCGGAAAACGACCAGAGATGCATCCGACCGACTTCTGCAATCCACATTTCAAAGACGAGCACCCGTACTTCGTGTGAAGACCAGCTCGCTTGCGGGACTTGCGCCCCGTGCTCGCCAGTGGGTTTCGCGGTTCACGCGCTCCACCCGCTTCGGCCTGCCGTCTCGAGCCCGCGTCAGGTGTTTTCTTCCCGACCCGTCCGCGAGATGACCGGACCTCTGACGCCCCCGTCACCATCAGACGACCGACAACGCCTTGAGCGATGCCTTCCGTCCGACGACCGAGTCCGCCTTCCCCATCGCTCCGTGAAGAGCGGTGAATTCTGACGGCCCAGGGCGCCTTTCCTCGTCAAGAAGCCCTTCCCGGGCTCTCTGCCAGGGCCGCGATGTTTCCATCCCGGTCTGGCCATCGACGCCCCTTCACCCCGGTGGGTTTCCCCGCCTGGGCTAGGCCCCGTCCACCTTCCACAGCCGCAACCGCAGATGGCTTTGCTGGACCCGACGCCGCTTGACGACTTCTGCTTTCAACACGAAAGGACGGGCACGCCGACGAATGGTTGCTCCTCGCATGAAACGCGATTTCTCGCTTTCCACTGCCTCTTGCGACAAAAGCCGCCTTGGCTGCGAGCGGCGCGGCAAACGGGATTTTCATCCCGCGGTGCCCGAAGGCACCAGACCACACCGGCCGGAAGACCCCGAGCTAGCTTGCGCGCAGCGGCGTAGAAGCCAACTCGAACTCTACCGTGCTCCCCTGCTGTCGCCAGCCAGTGCCGCGCCGGGCCTGGAATTCCCGGAACACGACTCCGACCAGCCAAGACTCCCTTCCTGCCCCTCGCGCGAACGATAGGGGCAGTCCGGAAAGCCAGGGGGGCCTTCGATTGCCAGGAAGCCTTTCCAGGAGCGTAGCTCCCGGGAGACCGCCGCGCCCGCGCTGCCGAAGCACCGCGAGGCCCGGAACACGCCTTTTTCACCAACCGGACTGGCTCGCCTTGACGGGCTACCCACTCCAACCTGGCGGCGGCTTGCCGATGCCCGTTCCGGCCTGAAACCGACCCGGACACGACGCGCCGCAGCGCCCCTGTGCAACCTCTACGAACAATCCATCCGCGGCCAGATGTGCCGCGAACTTCCAAGGCCCCTTATGGCCCAGAGGAGCCAAACAGATCAAGAAGAAAATACAAAACAAGCAAATAAAAAATTCTCCACAGGTTATTCGCAGCTTGTCCAGAGTGGAGCCTGGGCAAGCTCTGGAAAACCTGGGACCAGTCGCGAATACAGTAGATTTCAAGCGGCATCGCAAGCCCAGCAGCGGTGCGACGAGGGCTTCGTCGGCGCATTACTTATTTGAGTTGTCTATTTGATTCTGCTGTTTGATTGAACGATTCTTTAGTTTTTGATAGCTAAGGATCTTCCTCAACTGAAATGGTTGGTGCGGCGAGCGGCTGGGTTCCACGGATCCACACACGCGACCTACCTCGCCCCACATCCACCCACGGCGTTCCAGCTGATCTCGACCTGCCCCTTCAGTCGGCATTGCTCCGGCCGTTGATACGGACATGGCCAGCAACACAAGCAACGCGCTTCAGCTCCAGAACGTCCACCCATCGTCGGGAGTCATGCCAACGGCGGCATCGATCCCGGCGACGACGCGGGGGCGGGTGTTGCTGGTCGACGACGACCCCGGAGTACGCAAGAGCCTTGCGCGGCTCCTAGGTCGCGCGGGCTTCGAGGTCGAAACGGCAGCCGATGGGCGTGAAGCGGTCGAGCGGGTCCATCGCGACGCTTTCGACGTGATCCTCAGCGACATCACGATGCCGGGGATGGACGGCATCCAGCTGCTGCGCGAAGTGCGCGAGCACGACCTGCACGTTCCCGTTGTGCTGATCACCGGCGCGCCTGCCGTGCGTACCGCCGTTCAGGCGCTCGAATACGGCGCGTTTCACTATCTTTCCAAACCCGTCGACCAGGCCGAGCTCGAGACCGTCACCGAGAAGGCCGTGCAGCTGAACCGCATGGCGCACTTCAAGGCGCAGGCGGCGGCGTTGCTGGGCAACTCGGGGGCTCTGGGTGCGGACCGCGCGGGCCTCGAAGCGAGCCTTGGACGCGCCCTCGATACGCTGTGGATGGCGTATCAGCCGATCGTCTCCGTCGCAGACCACTCGGTGTTCGGCTACGAGGCGCTCCTGCGCAGCAAGGAACCGTCGCTGCCGCATCCCGGCGCGGTTCTCGATGCTGCGGAGCGAGTCGGTTGGCTGGATCGCCTGGGCCGCACGATCCGCGCGCGGGCCGCGCAACAGCTCGCCGAGCAACCGGAACGCGGCGTCCTGTTCGTGAACCTCCACACAACCGACCTGCTGGACCCCGACCTGTGGTCGCCAAACTCGCCTCTGTCGGCGATCGCCGACAGAGTCGTATTGGAGATCACCGAGCGCGCTTCACTGGATCGGGTGAAGGACGTGCGGCAGCGGGTCGCTGCGCTGCGCGAAATGGGCTTCCGCATTGCGGTCGATGACCTCGGGGCGGGCTACGCCGGATTGACGAGCTTTGCTGTGCTCGAACCCGAGATCGTCAAGCTCGACATGTCGCTGGTCCGCGACATCCACATCACCAAGACCAAGCAGAAGATCGTGCACTCGATGGCGTCCCTGTCCAGAGACATGGGAATGCTCGTGGTCGCCGAGGGGGTCGAGAACGCCGAAGAACGCGACGCGCTGATCGAGCTCGGATGCGATCTCCTCCAGGGCTTCTACCTGGCGCGACCGGGTCCGGCCTTTCCGGAGGTCACATGGTGAAGTCTTCTTCTGCTCCCAGCCGGACGGGCACGTCCGAACCGCGCAAGGCGTGGAATCCGCCCTCCCCCAAGGGGCCATACTCCGCCAGCATCAAGTCCACGGCATCGACGACACCGGAGATGCCAGCGGTGCGCGTAGAAGCCGTCGCATATTCGCTGCCTCCCGAATTCACGGGAACAAGAGCACCCTCGCCGACGGCCATCACGCGACCGGAGATGCCCAGAGCGCCCAGCCGCCCTGGCGCCCCACGCACGCTTCCGCCGTATGACGATCTCGAAGAGATCACCGACGTCAGCGAGATCGCGCGCAGCACCGACTACGGTACGCCTCCTTCCATGCCGCAAGCGCGCGACCGCGTCGTGCTGCTCAGAATGGACGGCGTCAACGCAGGAGAGGTCGAGACTCTAGGAGACCCATCATTGACCATCGGCCGTCATCCGTCCAACGCGGTCACCATCCATGACGGAGGCATCAGCCGAGAGCACGCGCGCATCGTGCGGGTGCGCGGCAAGCATGTGCTCGAGGATCTCGGCTCGCGCAACGGCACCTACGTCCAGGGGCGCAGAATCACACAGGTGGAGCTGGAAGACGGCGACTGGATCCAGCTCGGTCCCCGCGTCAGCTTCCGCTACTCCATTACGGATGCCAAACAGGAACGCCTGCTCCGGCAACTCTATGAATCGAGTACCCGGGACGCGCTGACCGGCGCATACAACCGCCAGCATTTCGAGGAACGGCTGCGCACCGAGCTCGCCTACGCCACCCGCCACTATACGAACTTGTCGCTCGTGCTGTTCGATCTCGACCACTTCAAGCACATCAACGACAACTATGGACACCTGGCCGGTGATGCGGTCCTCCGCGCCCTGTCGGCAACGGTGAGCGCTCGCCTGCGCGCCGAAGACGTCTTCGCCCGCTACGGCGGCGAGGAGTTCGCCGTGGTGCTGCGCGGCATCGACCGGGCCGGCGCACGCCGCGTGGGTGAGCGCCTGCGCCACTCCGTCGAGAGCACAGCGGTCAACCACAGGGGACTCGAGCTCCGGGTCACCATCAGCGTGGGGACAGCCGCACTGTCGGAATGCGACCGAGCTGGCATCGCGGAGCTTGTCGGCCTGGCCGACCGGCGGCTCTACGTGGCGAAAGACGGCGGTCGAAACCGCGTGGTTTCCGAGGACTAGCGGCCTCGACGGGCCGGTCCGGAAGGCTCTCGACCCGGACGCCCTCGATCTGCTACGAAATCGCGGTGGCCATCGATCTCGATTCGCTGAAGTCCGAACGTGACAAGTTGAAGGAGAGCCTGCGGGAGCTGGAGGGCGAACAGCGCAAGGTCGAAGCAGAGCTCAAGGGTCTGCGCCAGCGTGAGATCCAGACCAAGCGCGAAATCGAAGCGCTCACCACCCTGGTCGAGATCCACGAGGGCCGGGTTGCCAAGGACAGCGGCTGACTATCCGTCGTCTGCGCTCTGCGCCATGGGCGCGGCAATCGCCAGGTAGCCCGAGCTGATCTCCGGTCCGGACGGTCGCGAGCGCCGACCGCCAGGGGCAAATGCATCGACGACCTCGGCGAGCTTCGGCTCGGGAAGCGGCTCGGCCAGCTCGCGCTTCGCTCCCGGCGCGGCAAGGTCCTCGACGTGCAGCGTCTGTGTGGGGAACGCGAAGTCGACGCCCACGTCGCGCGCCAGCCGCATGATCTCGAGCATCACGTTGTGGCGCTCGCGCAGCTCCACGGACCATGAGTCCACCTCGAAGAAGAAGTAGACCATGACGTCCAGCGAGCTCGCACCGAAGCCGGACATGTGCACCTCGTAGTAGTCCTTGCGGGTGTACTTGTTGGCCTGGATGATGGCGCGGACGCCCTCGACGAAGGCCTGCATCTGCTCGGGCGTGGTGTCGTACGTGAGGTTGAGCGTGAAGAAGGTCCGGCGATACTGTCGAACCCCGTAGTTGTCGATGTTGGCTTCGGTGAACTTGGCGTTCGGCACGGTGACGAGCGAGTTGTAGAAAGTGCGGATGCGCGTCGAGCGGAAGCCGACTTCCTCGACGATTCCCTCCACTCCGCTCACCGACACCCAGTCACCGATCTGGAACGGGCGGTCGATGAAGATCATCACGCTGCCGAAGAAGTTCGCGATCGTGTCCTTCGCCGCCAGTGCGACGGCCACACCGCCGATACCCAGACCGGCCAGGAGCGATCCGACGTTGATGTTCAGGTTCTGGAGGATGAACAGGATGCCGGCGACGACGGTGAAGATCTTGAGCGACTTGCGCACAAGCGGAACGAGCTGGTCGTCGAGCTTCGACTCGGTCTTCTCGGCCTTCTCCATCATGCGTTCGGACAGCACATCGACGAAGCGATAGGCCGCCCACACGATCGAAAGCACCACCAGCACGCGCACGGCGACGCTGACGGTGAGGGCCGCCGGAGGCGGCAATCCCAGCTGCGGATAGGAGAAGCGCAGCATGATCGCCATCACCAGCGTGGCGCCCGGCGACGCGAACACGTCGACGAGGCGGGTGACCCACGCGTGTTCGGCCACCAGATGGCGCACGCGACTGTTGACCACCGCCTGGATGATTTTCCGCACCACCAGCGCGAGGATGAAGATCAAGAAGAGCGCCAGGTACTGCCAGACGGCAACGCCGAAGAGCTTTCCCTTGAACGACTCGGGCAGCAGACGCACAACCCGACTCACCGCGGTGGTCGGCTCGGCGGCGGCCGCGCCCGCGGACATTAGAAGCAAGAGCCCCACCTCGAGCTGGAGCAGCAAACGACGATTCACCGATATCCTCCTTGTCATTTCACAGGCGCGTCTTTCCCAGCTTGAGGATGCGCTTGAAGTGCGCTGCGCTCACCGGCACCACGGAGAGCCGGGAGCGCTTGAGCAGCGGGATGTCCGACAGCGCCGGGTCGGCCTTGATCGCGGCCAGCGTTACCGGCGCTTCGAGCGCCTTGACCGGTTCGATATCCACGACCGACCAATCCCCTTCGCTCGCGGTCGGATCGGCGTAGGCCTCCCGCACCACGCGCGCGACGCCCACGACCTGCTTGCCCTCGTTCGAATGGTAGTAGAGGACAAGGTCGCCCTTTTTCATCGCACGCAGGTTGTTACGCGCCTCGTAGTTGCGCACCCCGTCCCAGAACGTGCGCTTGTCCGCGAGCAGGTTCTCCCACGAGTACTTGTAGGGCTCGCTCTTCACGAGCCAGTGTTTGGTCGCCATACCGCTTCCTTCTCGCTGGGGGCGCGCGGCCCCGCGCCAGGCTTACACGAAAATGGCGCGCAGCTTAAGCGGTGGGAGGGCGCCAGGGCGCCCATGCCTTCTCACTTGGTGCCGAAGGTCAGCGTGTAGGGCGAGCAACTGGCGTTCGTGGCCGGATCCCGAACGCGGATCAACGCGCCGGAAACCGCTCCCGTAATACACGCCGCGCCCACCTCGACGCTGCCGCTGGTCGAGCAACAGGCTGTGTGGCCGCCGACGGACATCTTCGTGCCCGAAGTGCACTGGACCGAGCTTTTCCCGCCTCCGCTGCACAGCGGCGCCAGACACTCCTCGAAGACGGTGTTGTCCAGCCCTGCGACCAAGGTGGTATTCCCACACGAGGTTCCGAGGCTGTACTGGAACCAGTCCACGTCCGCAGAAGTGGGAAGCACGTCGACGGCCTGGTGGGTCACGCCGCTGCACGCGACGGTCACGAGCGACGTTGGATTGGCCGGAGTGTCGTTCGACTCGTTGGGGTCGTAGCAGGCGGAAGCGTCCGATCCGGCGTCCCCGCCGCCCGTGCCACCCGCGCCACCCGCGCCGCCCGCGCCGCCCGCACCACCCACGCCGCCCGCACCACCGGTGCCGCCCGCGCCGCCGACGCCGCCATCGGCGTTGGGGCAGCCCGGCAGCTTGCTGACTGCGCGCACGGTACCGCCGAACGTTGCTTGCTCCGCGTCGAAGCCGATCCCCACCGAGAGCGCGTCGCACGTGGCGCTCGGCGAGATCTTCCCGTTGGCCAGGATATCCGCGTAGCTCTGCAGGTATCCGATCATCGTGGTGTAGTCGGTACCCGTGTTGCTCGCGCACAGACCCAGCGCCTCGAAGCCGGCCTTCAGATCCTGGATCGACGAGCGACCCGCGATCGTGCCGTCGGTGATTTCCCAGTTGCCCGCCTGGTTCTTCTGCAGCTTGCCGGCAACCACGCCGCCCTGCATCTTGAGCGGGTAGGCGCGGGTCACACCATTGTCGCCGGGGAACCAGAACAACACGTTGTCCGGCAGTTGCATGACCACGTAATTGTCACGCACGTACGCGGCGGGGTCGTTGAGGTTCGCATCCGGCAGCGTACCGTCGGTAACCACACTGCCCTGGTAGGTGTCAGGCTGGATGGTCCACTTGTCGCTCGTCTTCCAGCACTGCTGCGTGCGCCAGGTGTGGTTGGGGTCGTCCTTCTGGCATTGCCACGGCGGGGTCGTTTCCAGTCCGGGCGAAGGGTACATGTCGACGCGCACCTGGCTGTCGTTCGGCTGCCCATCCCAATCGGAGATACGGATCAGGAAGTTGTAGTCGCCGCGACACAGCGCGCAGTTGAAGCCGTCGTTGCTGAGCCCGTACTTGTTGCTGATGCTGGGCAGCGAGACGGCCGTGGCTTCCAGCCTGCCGAAGGTGTTGTCGCGGCAGTCGTGACCGTCTGCAGGAACGAGCGCTCCCTGGGGCTGGCAGGGCATCTCGAGGGTACCTGTCGACGGACAGGTGTCGGAGTTGGTGCACATGCCATCGAGATCGAAGCCCAGGCTCATCCAGGGCGGGTCCTTGGTGTTCGGCTTCCCGTCCCGGCCCAGCGAGCCGAGCGCCATGCTGCGCAGCGCGAGGATGATCGGCTTGATGCTGGGGCCGTCCTGGTTCTTGGGGGCTTCGTCGGCCGTCGGCACGCCGGCAGAGACACAGCCGGTCTTCCCGTTCTTGTACGACCACCAGCCGATGCCGCTGCCGTATTGGCCCGGATCGACCGGCAGGCGGCCCGACGCCTGGTTCAACAGCGAGTCGTTGTAGACGTTGCAGGCGACGAAACCGGCCAAGGAAGCGAGCAGCAAGGCGCTGGCCAGCCGCGTGAATCTCATGGCGGCATTGTAGACGATTGCCGGGGAGTCTGCTCGACACCGACCGGAGCGGGCGCCCGTCGGCCCAGAAGCCCGCAGATATCAGGGCGTGTAGGGATTCTGGGGGTTCCCGCACTTCTGCAGGGTGGATACCTTCACGCCAGCGCCCGGCATCACCGTGAGAGCCTCGAAACCGATGCCTACGCTGAGCGCATCGCAGCTCGCGGTCTTGCTGTTGACGCCGTTGGCCAGCACGTCCTCGCTCTGGTCCAGGGGATCGGTGAGCTTTGTCTTGTAGTCGGTCGCGCTGACGGGCTGGACCGGAGCCACTGTGCCCGAGTCGCAGAAGCCCATGTCGTTGAACGACCGCTCCAGGTCATCGCGCCGGATGCGACCCGTGATCATCGCGTCATCCGCGGCCCAGAGGGTGTCCTGGTTCTGGAACAGGTGCGCCGTGACCAGGCCCCCCTGCAAGATGAAGGCGAAGCCGTTGTGCGAAGTCTGGTCGCCGATGAAGCGCAGCTCGTCGCCATCGGGGATGTGCGCCACCAGATAGCCGGCCTTCACGTAGGCGGTGGGGTCGTACACATTCACCGCGTCCGGCAGCCCACCCTTCGGTCCGATAGGGCCGCTGAGCCCGGCCTGGTCGACCAGCCAGGGCTGCGTCGGCAACCACGCCGTCTGCCCTTTCCAGGCGTCGCCGCTGCCGCACTTCCAGTTCGGCACGGTAGCGAGGCCGGGCGACATGTACAGGTCCACGCGCACCTGGTCGTCGTCGAGCTTGCCGTTGTACTGCGAGATCTTGAACAGGATGTTGAAGCCGCCGCGGTACAGCTCGCAGTCGAAGTCGTTCTCGTCGAAACCAAGGGCGGCACCCAGCGCGGGATCCGCCGCAAGCTGGGGCTCGATCTGGGCGAAAACGTTGTCGCGACAGCCTTGCCCGTCCGCCGGAACCCCGCCCGCAGCGGTTGTGCAGCCCATGTCGTCTGTCGGAGCAGAAGCGCACGAGACGGGATTGGTGCACAGGCCGTCCACGTCCAGGCCGAAGAACTGGTAGGGCTTCTGGGCGGCCTCGGGCGCAGCGTTGCCCTCCGGCGGCAGCGTGTTCGGCGGCGCGCTCTCGCCGAGGTACACCTTGGTCATGCCGAGGTAGATGTCGGATACGTCCGTGCCGGCTTGGGGCTTCGGACCATTGGCCTTGAACGGCGTGGAAACGTCGCGACACCCCTGCGGTGTCTTCGTCGACCACCAGCAGTCACCCCAGTGACAGTCCGCGGCCTGCCCGCCGCCGCTGCCCCCGGATTCGAGCAGGCCCGGCGTGTAGGTGTTGCAGGACACCGCCCCCAGCCCGGCGGCCGCGAGCGAAAGGGCAAACAAGCGCACAAGACCCCTCACGCCACCAAGTCTAGCGCGCCGTTGGGGCTTCACAGCAAGCGATCTACCAAATCGGCCGGAGCGCGGCCAGACGACCGGCGCGGTTCCAGGCGGTGACGAGGTGAGCGGCGCGGCGTCGTGCGCTAGCCTTGGACCGCGCGCTGTGAAGAGAGGGACGAGAGCCGTGGCAATCCTGGCAACTCTTGGAGGCCTCTACGGAGCCCTCGCGGGACTGGCGACGGCCGCGCAGAAACGACTCATCTACCCCGCCCCGAACGAGGTGATCGAGCCCCGCGCCCAGGGCGCCGAGCTTCTGCGGATCGAAGGCAGCGAGGGGCGCACGGTGTACGCCCTGTACGCCAGGGCCCCGGCGGGCGCACCGACCGTGGTGCATTTCCATGGCAACGGCGAGCAGCTCGCCGACCAGGGACCGCTGGTCCGGGCGCTGTCCGCCGCCGGGCTGGGCGCGTGCGCGGTCGAGTACCCCGGATATGGTCTGGCAGGCTCGGCGGCGCCGGGCGAGCAGAACATCTACGCGGATGCCGAGACGGCGCTGCGGCACCTCGAGTCGTTGGGCGTGCCGGCGTCGAGCATGGTGCTGGAAGGCCAGTCGCTCGGCACGGGGGTCGCCGTCGAGATGGCCCGCCGCGGCTATGGCTCGCGCCTGGTGCTGATCTCGCCGTACACGTCGATGGTGGACATGGCGCGGCATATCGCGCCGTTCCTGCCGGTGGGCTTCCTGTTGACCGAGCGCTTCGAGACGGCGCCCAAGGCGCCTGGGATCGCGCTGCCCGCGCTCGTGATCCACGGCGAGGACGACGAGCTGATTCCGCTGTCGATGGGCCGCCGCGTCGCGAAGCTCCTGCCGCACGCCAAGCTCGTGGTCGTCGCAGGTGGACACCACAACGACCTGTTCGCGGTCGACGGCCGCGAGCTGATCCGGCGCATCGTCGACTTCGCGCGGGGGCACTAGCCCGGACGGCTGCCTTGAACGGTGCAACGGATCCGCGTAATGGAAGCCGCATGAGCGACGCCGAGCAGGCCGTGCGCCTGGAGCTGTCCGAACAGATCGCCACGTTGATTGTCGACAATCCACCGGTCAATGCCCTCTCGGCAGCCGTGCTGGCAGGTCTCGAGCAGAGGCTCCGCGCGGCACATGCCGACCCCGGGGTGGTGGCAGTGGTGATCACGGGTGCCAAAGCCACGTTCGTCGCGGGCGCCGACATCTCGAGGCTGCAGGCCATCGGCAGCGGCGCGCCGCTCGGAGCCGGCGGCTCGCTCATGGCGGTCCTGCCGCTGGTCGAGAACGGAGAAAAGCCCACCGTCGCGGCCATCGACGGTTTCGCGCTCGGAGGCGGACTGGAGCTGGCGATGGCGTGCAACGCGCGGGTCGGCAGCGCGGGCTGTCGCGTCGGGCTGCCGGAGCTTCAGCTCGGCTTGATTCCCGGTGCGGGCGGCACGCAGCGCCTGCCGCGGCTGGTCGGCGTCGAGCGCGCCGTCGACATGATGCTGAGCAGCAAACACATCGACGGCCGCGAAGCCCACCGCCTCGGCATCCTCGACGAGCTGGTCGAGCCCGGAAGCGACGTGGTCGCAAAGGCGCGCGAGCTCGCGCGCGATCTGGCCGCCGGACGCCGCGACGTCCGCCGCACGCTCGAGCGCGACGACAAGCTCGAAGCGCTGGACGACGCGCGGCGCATCATCGCCGAGGCTCGCGCGGCCGCAGCGAAGAAGCACCGCAACGTCGGCTACCCCGACGCATGCCTCGACGCGGTGCTGGAAGGCGTCGAAAGCGGCGCCGAGGCCGGCCTGGCCCGGGAACAGGAGCTGTTCCGCGAGCTGCTCCGCTCCGACGCAGCACGCGGCCTGATTCATGTCTTCTTCGCGACGCGCGCGGCGGGCAAACTGCCCGGCGTCACCGGCGCGGGCATCGAGGCGCGCCCGATAGAGCGCGTGGGCGTCCTGGGCGGCGGCACCATGGGCTCGGGCATCGCCACCGCGCTGGTCTCCGCCGGCATCGAGGTGCGGCTCAAGGAAGTCGACGACGCCTGTCTGGAGTCGGGGCTCGCGCGCGTGCGCGCCAACATCGAGCGCAACGTGGACAAGGGGCGCATCACCCGCGAAAAGGCCGACGCCACCCTGGCCCGCCTCCGCGGCCAGGTCGACTACGCCGGCTTCGGCGACCTCGACATGGTGATCGAAGCGGCCACCGAGAAGGTCGACCTCAAACAGCAGATCTTCCGCGAGCTCGTCGAGCACACCTCCGCCCGCACGATCCTCGCTAGCAACACCTCGACCATCGATATCGAGCGCATCGCTCCCGACGGCTCTGCCGATCGCGTGCTGGGGACCCACTTCTTCAGCCCCGCCCACATCATGAAGCTGGTGGAAGTCGTGCGGACGCCGAAGACCTCCGCTCAAGCGCTGGTCGACACGCTGGCGCTCGCCAGGAAGATCCGGAAGACGGCTGTCACGGTCGGCAACTGCCCCGGCTTCCTCATCAACCGGATCTTCATGCGCTACGGGCAGACCGCCGGCTGGCTCTCCGACCGCGGCATCGACCCGTACCGCGCGGACCGGGCGCTCTACGATTTCGGCATGCCCATGGGACCGAACCGCATGGGTGACCTGGCTGGTCTCGACGTGAGCGTGTTCGCCGCCGGCATCATGGACGCGGCGTATCCGGATCACGCCTATCGCTCCGCGCTGCGCAGGCTGCTGGTCGAGGCGGGGCGCCTGGGCGAAAAAAGCGGAAGCGGCCACTATCGCTACGAAGGCAAGAAGGCCGTCGAGGATCCGGAGCTGGCCGGTTTTGTCGCGAGCGCGCGCAAGCTTGCTGGAAATCCCGCGCCCATCGAAGCCAGCGACGACGAGATTGTGAAGATGACGCTGTTCGGTGTGGTCAATGAAGCCTGCCGCGCAATCGAAGAAGACATCGTGGTGCGTCCCGCCGACATCGACGTGGCCGCTATCCTGGGCATGGGGTTTCCGGCCTACCGCGGCGGACCGATGAAGTGGGCGGACGGCCTCGGCGCCCGCGCCGTGTACGACTCCCTCGCCGGTTGGCAGGAGCGCTTCAGCGAAAAGCTCTTCGAGCCCAGTCGCTTGCTCGCGGAAAAGGCAAAGAGCCGCGCGTCGCTACTCGAATAGGCGCGCGTCCCGCCGGGTCAAGGTGACGGCTCGATCGTGACCTTGGCTTCCACGTGGCGGCCGGAAGCGAGCGTGAAGTAGCCGCGGCCTGGACGATCGCGGGTGGGCGGCTTGAAGCCGAGCTCGATCGTGTCGCCGGGACGGACGTTGATCTGATCGGACGGCGCCCGCATCGAGAGGGTCACCTCTACGTGAAGCTTCTCGTCGCCCGACGTGAGGTCACTCCGATCGAGCGCGAACTGGCCGGCCTTCAGCATCAGCACGGTGCGGTCGAGCATGTGCTGGAGAATGGGCGGCAGCTGCTCCTCGTCGGGCTTGGCGCTCTCGATGCGGCGGTCGTGGTCAATGCGGATGACGACGTGGAATCCGCCGGCCGGGCCGAGAGGCAGCGTCGTCCAGAGCGGATCGCCGCTGGCCGCCCGAGGCAAGGCGCGCGTGAAGGCCTTGGCCAGATCCCGTACGCCGGGCAGCACGCCGGCCGCGCCGAACCGTCCGCCGTGCGGACCATCGTTGCCCTTCGCAGCGGCGGCCATCGCGCTCGAGAGATCGGGTGCGCCAGCCCCCGATGCGTGGGCGGACGCGCCCGCCGCCGGCGTAGCGACGTGGGCGCGGGCGGGCGGAAGCGTCTTTGCGTGCGCAGCCGGCACATGCGGGCGGGCCGGCGCATGCCCGGGCGCCGCGGCGCGAGCGGCCCGAGCGGTGAGCAGCGTCGCGGGCTCGGCCGAACGCGGCGTCGCTTGTACGGCAGGAGCCGGGGGTGGGACGACTTTCGCCGCCGCCGGCGCGGGCTTCGATCCGGCCGGCGCGCGCTGTGCGTGCTGGCCAGCGCCGGGCTCGGACACGAGGCCGTCGATCTGGAAGGTGTCGCCCGCCCAGGCGTCGCGGTGCTGCGCGTGCACGTGTGGCGGGGGCAGTACGGTCAAGACAGCCGCTCCGGCCAGTGCCAGCCCGGCGTGCAGCGCTGCCGACAGAGCCAGCGGCCCCCACGAGCGCAGCTTGAACGAGTTGGCCGTCATCACCGACACTCCCATTGTGACACCAGCCGGGCCGCCAGGTTTCCCGACAGCGGAATCGCCCAGGAGCGCCTGGCGTTGGGCAGGACAGGCCCGGATGAGACACGCCCTACCCCTGTTCACCGCGCTGGCGACACTGCTCGCCGGCTGCCACCACGAAGAGCACCGCGCGCCGTCGGCGGCCCGGAGCGCCGCGTCGGAAGTTCCGGCCAGCGACGCCCCTGCCCCCGCTCTGCCGTCGGCGAGCAGCGCCGGCCCGCGTACCGCCACAGCCGCGCACGGCGCCGCCCCCGCTCCCATCCCGATAGCAGAGTTCTCGCGGCTGTTCCGCACGCTGTCGGGGCCGGACCACGCGTTCTTCAGCGACAACTACATCTCGAACGAGAACGTCGTACCTCCAGGTCGCGCCGCTGCTCGCAAAGCGCAGCGTGCCGGGGCGAGCGTATCTCGGCGTGGGTCCCGAACAGAACTTCACGTACATCGCGCTCACGCGTCCGAGGCTGGCGTTCATCGTGGACATCCGCCGCGACAACGCGCTCTTGCAGCTTCTGTACAAGGCGATCTTCGACCGCGCCAGGAGCCGGACCGAATTCCTCGCCTTGCTGCTCGGGCGACCCTACAGCACCGCGGTCGATCCAGGACCGGGCGCCGGCGTGGACCAGGTGGTGGCAGCTGTGGAGAAGTCCGCGCCGGACCGCGCGCTGTTCGAGCGCACGCACCGCGATCTCGTCGATCGCATCAGCCGCGGCTACGGCATCGCGCTCGACGCGAGCGACCGTGCCACGCTGGACAAGACCCACCGCGCCTTCTTCGACGGCCAGCTCGAGCTCGCCTTCAAGCTCAAGCCTCCGAACGGTCGCCACTACCCCAGCTTGCGCTCGCTGCTCGAAGCGCGTGACCCGACGGGGCGAAAGCTCGGCTTCATGGCAAACTCGGCAGAGTTTGCCATCGTGCAGACGCTCGAGCGGGACAATCGCGTGGTGCCCGTCGTCGGCGACTTTGCCGGCACGCACGCGCTCCGCGCCATCGGCCGGGAGCTTTCCCACCGCCACCTGCTCGTCGGCGCATTCTACGTTTCGAACGTCGAACAGTACGTGATGGACCCGCCGAAGTGGGCGGCGTGGACGAAAAACGTGAAGGCGCTGCCCACCGACAACAGCAGCCTGTTCATCCGCTGCTACCTCGACCAGGGCCGCCGCCATCCGCTGCAGATGGAGGGCCAGCGCACGACGACCGTGCTGCAGCCTATCGAGCGTTTCGAATCGCGCGCCAGCGGCTACCGGAGCTTCTTCCAGGTCGCGACAGACGGCGCGATCGCGCGCTAGGCGTCACCACGCCGGCAGCGCGCCCTGGATCATCTTCGTCGCCTGGAGCTCCTTGTCCACCACCAGCTGCTCGGCCTTGTCGCGGTAGAAGACGAGCTGCTTGTTGATTTCGCCGCGGGCTCGCCGTGTCGCCACGTTGACCAGCGCTTGTCCGTCGAGCTCCAGCGTGCCGTTCTCGGCGTCGGCCTTCGCCCGCCTGGCAATGGCCTCGACGCGCTGGCCCACGGCGATCACCTTGCGCGCCTTGTCCGTGGTCTCGATGGCCGTCTGCAACACGGTGTCCAGACCGCTGCCCGAAGGCACCAGCGACGCCGCGATCTTCAGGTAGCTCAGGTAGTCGCCTCGACCGTTCCAGATGTGCATCACCTGGCGGTAGACGCGCGAGGTGTGCAGGCCCGTCATCTGGTCCAGCACGGCCAGAAACTGGCCGATCTCGTCCTCGCGTTCCTTCTGCGCCGCGAGCCAGGTCTGGTAGCGCTTGCTCTTGACGATGTGATCGCGCAGCGCCTTGGCGCGCGCGATCTTCTGGTGGCGATCGTCGGGCTCTACGGGCAGCTCCAGCGATTCGGCCGGCGGCAGAGGATCGTTGGCGACCGCGAGCAGCACCTTCTGGATGTTCTGCGCGAGGCTCGCCGAGTTCGCGTCGGTCGCGCGAGCCACGAGCCCCACCGAGATGATCCCCGACTCGATGCGGCGCAGCCGCTTCCGGTCCGAATCCAGCCGCTCGAGCAGGAGATAGAGCACGATGCGGTAGTCGTCCCGGTGCACCTTGTACGGCAGCTGGAACGGCAAGGCGCCGCCGGCCTCGATGTCCCCCAGCTGACGCACCAGCTTGAACTGTTCGACGCGCCCCTGCTCCTCGGCGTTGCGCACGCTCCTGAGCTCCAGCAAAAGGCCGGTGAGCGCCTTGTCCAGTCGCGTGATCTCCACGTAGTCCGTCTGGATGTGATCGCGGGCGAGCTTCCACGCCTTCGTCGCTTCTTCCCGCTCGGCCTCGTCCATGTCGGCGGTGAACGTCAGCCGCTCGGGAACCTTGCGATCGATGAGGAAGCGCTCGCCGCCGCCCGTCACGCGGATGTAGAACGGCACCTGCCGCGCCTGCAGCTCCGAGAGCGCCGTCACGCCCTTCTGCGCCAGCACGCGGTAGGCTTCGCCACTGCGCTGTTCGGCGCCCTCCTGGATACCGGCGTAGGTGCGTGCGAAGTAGCTGTAGGCGCCGTGCACCCACTGCTTGCCGTACAGGTGCGCCAGCGGCGTCTTTGCCTGCTGCTGGCGACACGCACTGATTCCCCACGGCAGCGTCGCTGCACCCAGGATCAAACCGCGACGCGAGATGGCGACCGTCATAGCAGCGTGATGCCGTCGATGTTCGAGAACTGGTCGGCAACGTCGCCGGTGTGGACGCGCTTTTCGCCAGCGGGGCCCGGGCGGCCGCGCTGACCGCTCGCACCGGACGTCCCGGCAGTACCGCTCTGCCCGCTGGAAGCGTTGCCGAAGCCCGAACCGCCACTGCCGGAGTAGCCCGCCTGGCCGCCGTTGCCGGCAAAACCAGCGCTGCCGCCGGAAACGTCGACGTGAACCAGCTCGGCCAGATCCTCGTGGTTCTTGTCGATGACGAGCTCCGCTTTGCCGCCCGGTCCGCCGTTGCCGCCGTTGCCGCCGTTGCCGCCGTTGCCGCCGTTGCCTCCCCGCCCTGCGGGATTGCCGCTGCCGCCATGTCCGCCTGAACCGCCCGGCCCACCGGAACCGCCCGAGCCGCCCGGGCCGCCGCGCGCGACGAGCGTGAAGTGGCCTTCCGGGTGGAACAGCAGGAAGTCGTGGTCTCCGCCTTCGATGCGCACCGCGATCAACCGATCGTAGAACGGCGTCTTCACTTCCGTGACGTAGGCGACGAGCTCGGGGCCGGGCCCGCCGTCCGTGCCGTTGCCACCCTGGCTTCCGTTGCCGCCGTCGTTGCCCGGTCCGCCAGGCTCGTCGGAGGAGCCGCTACGGCCGTCCTGTCCCCGCTTGCCGGCATTGCCCATGCTGCCGGAATCGCCTGGTCGACCGAAGCCGCCGCCACCGTGAATGCAGCGGTAGTCCGGCTTGTAGGTCGTGTGGAAGGTGAACTTGTCCGGCCGGCGCTTGTACACCGTCTCCAGCTCGAACTCCTTGCCCAGGGTCGCGCGCAGATCCCTGTCCGGCAGAAACCAGCCGTTCCGATCGAACCTCCCCTGATCGCTGTGGAAGGCGAAGTCGTCGAACGAGAGCTTGTCGTTCTGGTTTGCCCCCGGCCCGCCCTTCCAGGTCTCGAGGTGCTCCACCTTGCTCTCGCCTTCGAGCACGACGTCCGCGAACACCGCCATCTGCACGCCGTGCCGCGGGCAGATGGTCTTGTCCTTCTTGCGGATGTCGACGCTCATGCTCTTCACGGTGGCCTTGTCGAGGTCGACCGTGTTTCGACCGGCCAGGGTCTTGAAGAAGCCACAGCCACCCAGCACGCAGGCCCACAGCGCGAGCAGGGCGACGGGCGCAGTTGTACGGACAAGCACCGCCACAGCCTCCTTGTACCACCGGCGCCTGCGCACCCTTCCCGCCTGTCCTCGTCAGGCTGACAGGCACAGGAGTGTAGCAAAATGCCACAAAATCGTGGCAATTCAGCACAGTTTTTTGGTGGGGGCCCGCGCGCGGAGCGCGCTTGGGACCCCCCGGCGCGCGCAGCGGAAGCGAGCACGCCGGGCCGCGTCCGCGACGCCGGAACGCGGAGGGCAACCCAGGCGGAGGACTCAGAGCAGGGGACAGCTGCGCGTCTTGAGCACCAGCGGCGGCAGCGGCGTCTGGTTGAAGTCGAAGGCGTCCATCAGGTCGTTGGCCTGGCCGTCCTGGGCCGCCGGGTCGAGCGTGGACAGCGCCGGCGCGCCGAACACCTTCTCGATGAAGCGCGGGATGCTCGCCTGCTCCGACACTTCCTTGAAGATGTAGTGCGGCTTGGCGTAGGGCGAGATGACGATGAGCGGTAGGCGGAAGCCGAGGCCGTACGGATGCGTCTTGTCACAGCCGTAGTTGCGCGGCGGCTTGACGTGATCGTACCAGCCGCCGAAGTCGTCCATCGTGAAGATGATGGCCGTCCTCTGCCAGTAGTCGCTCTGCATCAGCATGTTGATGTGCTGGACCGTCCAGTTCTCGCCCTTGCAGATCTGGCCGATGCCCGGATGCTCGTCGCTGAGATCCTGGTTCACGAGCCAGGTGACCTTGGGCAGCGTGTGGTTCTGGATGTCGGTCTGGAACTGGGTCGCGTTGACCACGTTCGTCTTCCAGGCAGGGCCGTTGCGGATCGAATCGACGGCGTCGAACATCGACCAGATTTCGGGCAATGCGTAGAAGTTCGAGCCGTAGAACTTCCAGTCGACCCCGGACGGGAGCACGTCGGGAACGGACGGGATCTTGAAGCAGGGGAAGACGCCCTTGATGCTGCAGCTCTGGTTGTCGAGCACGTCGACGCGGTCCGACGACTTCTCGTCACAGCCCCAGTACGGCGAGATCGAAGTGTAGTCGACGGGCGGGTTGCCCGTGGCCCAGCCCGCCTGCGCAGCCAGCACGAAGGTGTGACCCGGGAAGCTCGGGCCGAGCACGTTGGCGAAGAAGTGATCGCCCAGCGTGAACGTCTTGGCGTACGCCCAGTAGTTCGGAATGTCTTTCTCGTGGTACTGCGACCAGGCGAGGCGGCCGTTCTTCGCATAGTCGGGGTTGTCCTCCCAGCCGTCCATGTTGCCGCCGTCCCAGTCGGTGAGCGCGCAGTCGTGCGTGTGGCACAGGTCGGGGGTCTTGTTGGCCGCCTCGGGACACGGGAACGTCGTTCCGTCACGCAGCTTGCAGGTCGAGATGCCCTCCGCGCCGGGGAACGACCCGAAGTAGTTGTCGAAGGTGTGGTTCTCCTTGACGATGATGATGACGTGGTCGATGGGCAGCTTCGGAGGCGGGCCGGCATCCTGGCCAGCGCTGCCTCCCGCGCCCGAGCTGCCCGCGCTTCCGCCCATCGCGGAGCCGCCGCTTCCGCCGGTCGTACTACCGCCGCTTCCGCCAGCCGCAACTCCACCCGTGCCGCCGGCGCTCTGACCGGCGCCGCCGCCCGAGCCGGTCACGTAGGAGCTTGAGGAGCTGCCACAACCCAATACGACGGCACCCGAAAGCACCGCCAGCGCAAGCGCACGCAAAGCCATGGCAACAGGATAGCGCCAGTTTCGCGCAGGCGTCACGCGGTCATCACATGTGCGCCAAGAGATTTTCACGCTTTCGCTGCACGATTCCGCCCGGGCGGTGCGCCGCGCCAGGCGGCTGCGCGGATCAGGCCGGCTGCGCCGTGCGGCTCCCACGACGGAACAAGCTGGTGACCGCCTTCTGTGCTTCGCCGACCGCCCACACTGTTGCGGCGACGAGCATGGCGATGCCGATCTCGCGGCCGCCGAGCGCGGTCGTGCCGAAGACGCGCTGGGCGATGGGCAGATAGACCGCGACGGCCTGGAAGCCGAGCGCCGCGGCAAAGGACCCGAGCAGACGCCCGTTCGTGAACAGGCCGAGCGAGAACACGCTGCGGTGACGAGAGCGCGAGTTCAACGCGTGGAAGAGCGGCGAGAACGCCAACACGGTGAAGCACATCGTGCGGGCCAGAAGCAGATCGTCGCCGGCAAGGTGTCCGGCGGCGTGCGCGCGGTAGTAGCCGAACACGCCGAGACCGAGCAGCGCCATCCAGGCGCCGTAGCCCGACAGCCACACGATCTCGCCCAGCTCGACGAGCGGGGCATTCCGATCGCGCGGGGGCCGCGTCATCGGGTCGAGGTGCACCGGCTCCATGCCGAGCGCCAGCGCGGGCAGGCCGTTGGTGATGAGGTTGATCCAGAGGATCTGCGTGGGCGTGAGGATCGCGGGCCAGCCGAGCATGGCCGCGACGAATACCGCCAGCACCAGGCCTGCGTTGGCGGCGAACAGGAAGATGATGAAGCGCTTGATGTTGGAGTAGATGACGCGGCCTTCCTCGATGGCGTGGACGATTGTGGCGTAGTTGTCGTCGGCCAGCACCATGTCCGCCGCCTCACGCGTCACGTCCGTCCCGCTCTGGCCCATCGCGATGCCGATGCTCGCCGCCTTGATCGCGGGCGCGTCGTTGACGCCGTCGCCGGTCATGGCAACCACCTTGCCGGCGCGGTTCAGCGCTTCGACCAGCCGGAGCTTGTCGGCTGCGGTGGCGCGCGCCACGACGCGGATGCGCGTCACGCGCTCCATCAGCTGCTCGTCGCTCATGCTCTCCAACTCGGGGCCGGTCACGATTTCGCTGTCCTCGTCGAGCAGACCGATCTCGTCGGCGATCGTGCGGGCCGTCAGCGGGTGGTCGCCGGTGATCATCACCGTGTCGAGCCCGGCGGTGCGGGCTGTGCGGATGGCTTCGCGCGCCTCGGGACGCGGGGGATCGGCGATACCCACGAAGCCGATCAGCGTCAGCTCGCGCTCGTAGTGCGCGGCGACCTCGGTGCGTTCGCCGGACAGCGCCTCTTCGCCGGAGCCTTCCGGCCCATCGCGGCGGGCCAGCGCCAGCACGCGCAGCCCGAGCGCGGCCCAGTCGTCGACAATCTGGCCCAGCTCGGCGCGCTTGTCGTCGTCCAACGGATGGGCCTTGCCATGGCGATCGAGCAGACTCGTCACCCGGGTCAGGATGCGTTCGGGCGCGCCATGCGTGTAGCCGCGCAGCCGCTCGCCGGCGCGCACGATCACGGTCGCCATCTTGCGATCGCCATCGAACGGCAGTTCCCTGAGCGGTTCGTAGCGGTGATCCTGCTCGAGCACGTCGTGATACGCCTCGTACAGCGATCGGAGCGCCACGTCGGTGGGATCGCCCACGACGCGGCGGCTACCCTCGCGTTCGGAAACGCTGGCGCCCGGCGCGAAGGCGCTCGCCACGAGCAATTCGGTGAGCTCGCTGCGATCGCGCGAGACGGGCACTTCCCGCTCCTGCTCGTCGAGTAGACGCGTGCGCGAATCGGGCGGCGCGTCGTCCTCCTCGTCGACCGCCAGCTCCGGATCGGCGCCGACCACGCTGACGGTGTGGCCGGCTGCCCAGAGCTTGCGCACGACCATACGGTTCTGCGTGAGCGTGCCGGTCTTGTCGGTACAGATGACGTGCGCCGAACCGAGCGTTTCCACGGCGGACAGACGGCGGACGAGCGCGTGCTTCGCGGCCATGCGTTGCACGCCGAGCGCGAGCACGATGGTCGTAATCGCCGGCAGGCCTTCCGGGATGGCCGCCACGGCAAGACTGACCGCCGTGAGCAACAGGAAGCGGAAGGACTCCTGGAGCCGCCACATCCCCACGCCGAACACGATCGCGCCGACAACCACGCAGCCGATGACGACGTAGGTGCCGAACCGCTTGAGCGCGCGTTGCAGCGGCGTCTCCGGCGATTCGACCGACCCAAGCATTCCCGCGATGCGTCCAAGCTCGGTGCGCATGCCGGTCTCGACCACCAGCGCCTGCGCGCGCCCGGAGCTGACGTGAGTTCCCAGAAAGACCATGTTCGAGCGCTCGGCCAGAGGCGTGTCCGGCTTGAGCGGCTCCAGCGTGTCCTTGTCGAGGGGGGCCGACTCGCCGGTGAGCGCAGCCTCCGTGACGGCCAGATCGCTCACTTCGACGAGGCGCAGATCGGCGGGAATGCGATCGCCCTCCGACAGCAGCACGACATCGCCCGGCACCAGCTCTGCCGCCGGGACGGTCTGCTGCTGGCCACCGCGAAGGACGTTCGCAGTGGGCGCGGTCATGTCTTTCAAGGCGCCGAGCGCCGACTCGGCCTTGCGTTCCTGAACGAAGCCGATGACCGCGTTCATGACGACGATCAGCGCGATTGCGCAGGCGTCACCGTAGCGCTCGATGAACGATGAGCCGTCGCGGTGGAGCGCCGCGAGCACGACCGCGATGAGCGCTGCCACGATCAGCGCGATCACGGTGATGTCCGCGAACTGTCGGAGGAACTGTACGACGACGTTCGGGCCGCGACGCTCTTCGAGCGAGTTGTCTCCGTGGATGCGGCGGCGCTCCTCCGCCTCGCTCGCCGTCAGACCGGACTGGGGGTCGACACCGAGGCGTTCGACCACTTGGTCCACATCGAGCGAATACCAGCGCTCCCCGCGACCCGGCTCAGCCATGCGTCCCTTCCGCCCCGAGCGCCCTCCACTGCACTCAGCGACCCGACCAGTCCTTGTCGCGCATCACCAGCACGGGACAGCCGGCTCGGCGCAGCACCTCCTCGGCCACCGAGCCAAGCACCAACCGCTTGACGCCGCCGCGCCCGTGCGTGCCGACGACGACCAGGTCCGCAGCGACTCCGCGCGCCACGCGCAGGATCTCCTTGGCGGCTGGCCCGGCCAACACGTGGGGCACGAGCTCCACGCGCGGCCCGCCGCGCTCGTCGATGTGGCGTTGCGAAAGCTCGGACAGACGCTGCTGGAACTTCTGCTCTTCTGCCGCCAGGTCTAGCTGGTGCGTTTCGTAGGCGTACTCCAGACGCCCCATCGGGTCGTAGCCCGTCACGACCCAGACGACGTGCAGCGGGCTCCAGCCCCGCTCGGACGCGAGCCTGAGCGCGCCCATCAGCGCCATCTCGCTCGCTTCCGACTCGTCGAGCCCTACCACGACGGTGAACGACGCCGCGCGCGGCTCGCCCGCTGTCGCATCCGGCTCGGTCATGAACGGCTTCCGTAGGTCACTGTGGGATATCGAGATGAAGGTGAAGCGGCATCGTAGCTACGGCGTCGGGCGCCGTCACCGAGGGACCGAGCAGCTGGCCGAGCTGCTTGCCTTCGACCGTTTCCAGGTCGAGCAGCGCGCCGACGAGCCGCTCCAGCTCTGCGCGGTGATCGCCGATGAGCTGCTTGGCCCCCTCGACGGCTTCAGCGAGGATGCGGCGCGTTTCCTCCTCGATCACGTGGACGGTCGCGTCGCTCGTGCCGCCTTCGGTGGCGAGCGTCTGGCCGAGGAATGGATGCTCGGTGCGGTGCTCGTGGAAGACGGGCCCGACGCGTTCGCTCATGCCGAAGTGCGCGACCATCTTGAAGGCCATTTCGGTCGCCTTCTGCAGGTCGTTGGCGGCGCCCGAGGAAATGTCGCCGAGGATGACGCGCTCGGCCGCGTAGCCCCCCATCAGGACGCGCAGCCGCGACTCGAGCTCCGGCTGCGTCATGATGTGCTTGTCCGCAGCGGGAGTCTGTTGAGTCACCCCCAGGGCCATGCCGCGAGGAATGATGGTGACGCGGTGCAACGGCTCGGCGTGCGGCGTGAAATGCGCCACCACGGCGTGGCCGGACTCGTGGATCGCCACGCGTCGCTTCTCGTCCGGATCGAGCATGGTCTCGCGGGGATCGCCCAGCACGATCTTGTCGTAGGCGTCGGTGAAGTCCGCGTTCTCGATGGACTCGGCGCCGCGGCGGGTGGCGTTGAGCGCGGCTTCGTTGACGAGATTCGCGAGATCCGCACCGGAGAAACCCGGCGTATTGCCCGCGATCGATTTCAGATCGACATCCGCGCCGAGCGGCTTGTCCTTGGTGTGCACTTCGAGGATGGCCTTGCGAGCGGCCATCTCGGGACGATCAATGATGACCCGGCGATCGAAACGACCTGGGCGCAAGAGCGCGGGATCGAGCACGTCGGGGCGGTTGGTGGCCGCGAGGACGATGACGAGCTCGTTGCGGGAGAAACCATCCATCTCGCTGAGCAGCTGGTTCAACGTCTGCTCACGCTCGTCGTGCCCGCCGCCGAGACCGGCACCGCGGGACCGCCCCACCGCGTCGATCTCGTCGATGAAAATGATTGCTGGAGAAACCTTCTTTGCTTCCTCGAACAGCTCGCGCACGCGCGAGGCGCCCACGCCCACGAACAGCTCGATGAACTCGGAGCCATTGATCGAGAAGAACGGCACTCCGGACTCGCCGGCGACTGCACGCGCCAGCAGAGTCTTGCCCGTGCCGGGAGGACCGACCAGGAGCACGCCGCGCGGCACCTTGCCGCCGAGCCGGCGGAAGCGATCCGGCTGCTTGAGGAACTCCACGATCTCCTGGAGATCCTGCTTGGCCGACTTGAGCCCGGCCACGGCATCGAAGTTGACCGCGACCTGCGACTCCCGCTCGAAACGATGTGGCCGTCCCTTGAGCATGCCGGACAGGGCTCCCCCGCCGCCGAGACCTCCGCCCATCATCCGCTGGGCACGCCGGGACAGCCAGATCCACAAGCCGATGATCAACACCCATGGCAGAAGCGAGATCATGAGCTGGAGCACCATCGGTTGCTCTTCGCTCTTGACCGTGACCTGGACGCCCTTGTCCCGCATCATGGGCATCAGGTCCTTGTCTTCCTGCTGCGGAAGCATGGTGCGGAAGGTATCGATCGGCTTCGGGCCGCCCTCGAGCTTCTGCGCCTTGTCGAGCTTGCCCGTGACGTCCTGACCGCGGAGCACGACGGACTTGACCTGCTTGTCCTTCACGAGCTTGTAGAACGTCGTGTAGGAGATCGGCGGCTGCGTCGGCTCCTTCGACGCGAACATGTGCCAGCCCCAGAAGGCGAGCAAGAGCAGCGCAAACAGCACCCAGCCCTTCCACGACGGGCGGGAGTCGCGAGGGATCATCGACCCCGGGGGGCCATTGCCACCCGGAGAACGGGTCGGAGGTCGAGGCTCTTGCGGGCCAGGTAGAGGCATCAGGCAAAAGTCAACGTAAGGACGCCTCCAGGCGTTGTCGATCCCCAGCTCCGCCCGCATCTATGCGATATCGCGAAATAGTTGCAGTGCCGGAAGCGGCGTCACGACGTGCCGTCGACTATAGTCGAAGCATGCCGTACCGCGTGCCACCGGGCCACGACGAGCGCCTCGAGATCCCGGTTCGCACGGAAAGTCTGACCGCGGCTGGGCTCCGAGCCGGCGCGTTCGCGTGGCTCGCCTGGACCGTGCTGCTGGCGGCGGTCGTGGTGCTCTCGGGAACCCTCGCGCGGGTCGATCGTGGCGAGCTGACCGGCTTCATGCTGTCGCTGGCAACGCTGGCTCTGCTCGGGTTCGTGCCTGCGCTGGTGACCACGCACCTGGTGAGCAGACGGACACAGAACCACGTGAGCCTCGAGCGCGAACGGCTTTCGGCGGACGACGAGCTGGTCCTCGACCTGTCGCGCCCACTAGATGCCTGCGTTGTCGAGCTCGAGGGCGAGTGCGCGCTCCTGCTCTCGCAGAACTCGGCCTGGGTGATCCTGTTTGGACGCGAGCTCGGAGCGGCGCTCGGCGGACGCGACGCCTGGGGATCTCGCTGGCATCGGGTCCGGCTCGATCGGCTGTCGCATCGAGCTGGGGAGCTCGGGCCGGGCCGCGCCTGGCCGGCCTACTTCGCCGTACGCGGGCCGGGGCGGGCGCGTATCGTGGGCGAAGTCGCCGCGGATGCGGCGCTCGAGGCGCTGGCCGATCGCTGTCGTGAACTGGCCCAACGCTCGGGCGGCGCGCTGCTCGCGCTGCCGACGTCACACCCGGAGCACACCGCCCTGCGCGTCGACAGCGACGGCGTGCTCACCGCGTTCGGCGAGCGCATCGACACGCGACGGCGCTTCAAGCGGAGCTACGTATGGAGCTTCGGCCAGCGCAATGCGCGCGGCGATGCCGATGCGATCGTGCTCACCCAGGACGACGCGGGGCTCTGCCTCGCCGTGTGCGTGCGACCAGGCGGATTCCCAAGCATCGGCGGCTTTCCGCCGGCATCGCCCCAGCTTCCGACTCCGGAAATGCCCCAGAGCGAAGTGCTGTCACCGGTCGCGGTGGCTGCACTCGACGGATTCTTGAGTCAGCGAGTCTGACCCCCGGGCACACGTACGGCGTCGAGCACTTCGCGCACGCGCTCCGCAAGCCGCTCGGCGGTGAACGGTTTTTCCAGGAACTCGAGGCCCGACGCGAGCTCGCCGGAGCTGGAGAGGAAATCGCCGGCGTAGCCGGACATCAGGAGAACGCGCACGTCGGTGCGGCTAGCGCGGAGCCGCCGCACCAGCTCCGGGCCGTCCATCCTGGGCATCACCATGTCCGTGAGCACCAGATCGATCGGCCCGTCGTGCTCGCCGGCCACCGCGAGCGCCTCTTCGCCGTCCCTCGCTTCCAGCACGGTGTAGCCGCGCCGCCGCAGGATCGCGCGCGCCGCGCGCCGGACGGGGGGCTCATCCTCGACGAGCAGGACCGTCTCGCCCCTGCCGGGCAGGCTACTCGCGGAAGGTGCAACCTCCGGACGCGCAGCGTTGCCTATCACTCGCGGCAGGCACACGACGAACGTCGTGCCGCGGCCGGACTCGGTGTCCACGTGGATATGTCCGCCGCACTGCTGCACGATACCGTACACGGTCGACAGCCCGAGCCCAGTGCCCTCGTTGCGACTCTTCGTCGAGAAGAATGGCTCGAAGATGTGGCTGCGCGTCTCCGTGTCCATGCCGATACCGTTGTCGCTCACCTCGAGCCGCACGTAGCGACCGGGCTTCGCGCTGAAGTGCTCGCGCTGGGCAGCGCGCTCGACCTCCGCCAGCAGAATCCCGACCTTGAGCCGGCCGCCACGAGGCATCGCGTCACGGGCGTTGACGGCCAGGTTCAGCAGGATCTGCTCGATCTGGATCGGATCGGCGAACACGATCGCGGCTTCGTCCGGCAGACAGGTTACCAGCTCGAACGTCCTCGCCGATGATGCGACGAAGCATCCGGCTCATGCTCTCCACGACGCTGTTCAGATCGACCTTGCGCGGCGCCACCACCTGCTGGCGCGAGAACGCCAGAAGCTGGCGGGTGAGCGCGGAGGCGCGTTCGGCAGCGTGCACGACCTCGTCCAGATCCTCCCGTGCGCCCTCGTCCATTGCACGTTCCGCCAGCATGCCGGCGTAGCTCAGGACAACGCTCAACATGTTGTTGAAATCGTGGGCCACGCCTCCCGCGAGGCGGCCTACGGCTTCCATCTTCTGCGCCTGGCGCAGTTGGTCCTCGAGACGCCGTTCCTCGGTCACATCGCGCGCGACGCTGAGGATCGCCCGCCGTCCCTCGAACTCCAGCGAATGAGCGTGGACCTCGACATCGATAACGCTGCCGTCGCGCTTCCGGTGACGCCACATCCCCAGCGTATGGATACCCGGGTTGTCGAGACGCTCGAGCGACTCGTGCATCCTGGGGACTGTCTTCCGCGGGCCGCATGTCGCCGAGCGTCATATTCCGGAACTCTTCGACGCTGTAGCCGTACGCGCGTACCGCCGCGTCGTTCACGGTGAGGTAGCGCAGCGTGTCGCGATCGAACACGAAAGTTGGCAGCGGCGTGGACTGGAACAACAGGCGGTAGCGCTCTTCCGAGCTCTTCAGCGCATCTGCGGCCTTTCGTCGAGCGGTCGTGTCCTGCACGACGGCCACGAAGTGCGTCTTTGCCGTCCAGCTCGAGCACCGACAGCCCCACCTCGCAGGGGAACTGGCGCCCGTCCTTGGCTACAGCGCTGAGCTCGCCACGACCCGCCATGAACCGCGGCGACGGTGCACCCGCGAAGCGCTCGACGTGGCCAGCATGGGCTGCCCGTGCGTCCGGTGGAATCACCACATCAAGCGGCTGCCCGACCAGCTCTCCTGCGCCGTACCCGAACAGTGCCTCCGCACGCCGATTGGCCCGCGCGATGCTGCCCCCGCGCTCGACAAGGAGCACCGCTTCGGGAAAGGAGTCGAGGAGTTCCCGGTTCACAGAACCCTGGATCGTGGCGCGGGCCACTCCAGGTGGCAAGCGGCCTTCTCCCGCGATGTATCAAAACGAGACACCCCCGGGATTTCTTGGGGTGACCATGGGGCGCCGCTATCGCACTTGCTGGCGACGGCGGCGCTTCCGACCAACCGCGTCAGGCGTTCCCGACTGCGGCTCCGCCGTTCTCCTTCTTGGCTTCCTCTTCGGCGATTTCCTTGCGGACCTGCTCCATGTCGAGAGCCTTGGCCTGTTCGATCACGCTCTCGAGCGCGGAGGCCGGGAGCGCGCCGGGCTGGGAGAAGATGCCGATCTTCTCCTTGAAGACAACGAGGGTCGGGATCGCCTGGATGCCGAACATGGCCGCCAGCTCCTGCTGCTCTTCGGTGTTGACCTTGCCGAACGCCACGTCCTCGTACTTCTGCGCGGCCTTCTCGAAGACGGGGGCGAACACGCGACACGGCCCGCACCACGTAGCCCAGAAGTCGATCAGCACCAGATCGTGCGAGCTGATGATCTGCTCGAAATTGTCCTTGGTTAGCTCGATCGGTCCCACTTGATACCTCGTCGGGGCTGGGGGTGTGGCCGGTGCTGCAGATGGCGCCCGCGCCTTTTGCTTCCTACCCGTTGGACCCGAACGACACAAAAACGATTCGCCGCCGTCCCCTGCCCCGCCAATTGCGTGGAACCGGGCGCCGCGCGGCGCTGCCCAGCTCGCCCCGGCGTGTCCGGCTCTTGACCTTCGTCAGCCGAAACCGGCCACGAGCGCCCGTGCTTCGACGATGTTGTCCTCGATGGAGCAGTACGTCCAGCCACCATAGCGCCCGATCGAGTACACGCCGTGCTCTGCCAGCCGCGCGCGCAGGCGCTCGCGCTCGGCGTTCGACGCCTGCGTGATGTGCACATACGCCGGATCCATGACCACCGAGTGCCACGCCACCAGCTCGTGTCCATCGGTCACGCCCACCCGCTCGAGGTCTGCGAGCACGCGCGCCCGGCTCGCCTCCACGTCGATCGGGGCGTCGGCGGGGAGTCCCAGCTCGACGTAGACGCTCAATCGGTCCGTCTCGAAGATGTTGTCGTAGAAGCCGACGCGGTAGAACGAGATCCTGCGATCCGGGTAGTAGATCCAGTGGACGCCTTCCGGGCCCTTGCGGTCGAAGCCGAGATTGAACACCAGCACCTTGTTCCAGCTGAAAACGCCAGGGTCGTGGGCAAGGCCGGTGAGCGGGACGAAGCGGCTGAGCGGGGCCGACGATACCAGCCGCTGGAAGTGGATCTCGCGTCGGGACGTGCGGGCCAGCTTCCGCTCCAGGTCCACAGCCAACAGCGGCTCTTCCAACGCGATGCGATCTTCCGCCACCGCGCTCGCCAGCGCCTTGACGTATTCGAACGCGCCTCCCTCGGGATACGTGAACGTCGCGTTGTAGCTGGCGTTGTCGGGGTACTTCATGTTGCGGATGATCGCGGCGACATCCGCGTGGGGAAAGAAGCGTCCCATGGCGTCCCGGTCCAGCTCGGCGAGGTCGCACGCGTACAGCTTCTCGTTGTACGGCACCAGAAAACGCTCGCAGATGCCCCGACCAAACCGCGCATACAGCATCTGCTTGAAGTTTTCTTCAGCGGCAGGTGCCTCACCCGCCGTGTCACCTGCCGCCTCTGCGAAGTACAGGTCATGCAGACAATCGATGAAGTCCTCACGCGGGAGCTGGTGGATGTTCTTCTGGAACGGGAAGTCGACGAGCGTGCCCTTGAAGTGGATGAGCGAGCGCTTCTCCACGCTCAGCACCTCTTGCCCGGGCATGCGTTCCCTGAGCCAGGCTTCTATCTCCGGGTGCTTGAAGTGGAAGAAGTGCCCGGAGTAGTCCCAGACGAAGCCGTCCTTGTTGATGGTCTTGCAGTAGCCGCCGATCTGCTGGTCCGCTTCGAGCACCAGATAGTCCGCGCCCTCCCCCAGCTGGGCCGCCGTGGCGAGCCCGCTGATCCCGGCGCCTACGATGAGCATGTCGACCGAATCCATCGCCCGAACGGTAGCGGCTGGGTGTCTCGCGGACAACGTCGCAACGCGAGGCGGCGGCGGATGGCGCCACCGGCCCTCTCAAACCCGAACGTCGCGAAAGAGCATCTCGTGCACCACGCTCAAGAGGACGTCGGGCGAGAAGGGCTTGGCAATGAACGCCACCTTTTCGCGCCTGACGCCGTGCCGGACCATCTCGTCGTCCGTGTAGCCGCTCATGTACAGGACCCTGGCCCCGGGGTTTTGCTGCGATAGCCAGCTCGCCAGCTGGTGGCCGCTCATGTGAGGCATCACCACGTCGGTCAGCAGGAGATCGATAGGCGCCTCCAGCTGCCGGACCAGGGTCTGCGCCTCCGGCCCGTCCTTCGCTTCGAGAACCGAGTAGCCGTGGCGCTCGAGGGTGCGAACGACCAGACGGCGCAGCATCTCCTCGTCTTCGACCACCAGAACAGTCCCCCCACCCGGCCTGGCCGGAGCCAGGCGGGCCGGAGTCCGCTCGCTCACCGGCTCGGATTCGTCGCGGGGAAACGCGAGCGTGAAGGTGGTTCCCTGGGTAGGCGCACTGTCCACGGTCGCGATGCCACCGTTCTGCTTCATGATGCCGTAGACCGTCGCCAGACCGAGACCCGTGCCTTTCCCGCGCTCCTTCGTCGTGAAAAACGGCTCGAAGACCCGGGCGCGGGTCTGCTCGTCCATGCCGATGCCGGTATCCTGCACTGCCAGCACGACCATCTGCTCGTGCCCCGGGCCGCTGCTCCCCACCGCTACGGAAGCGCGCTCCAGATTGCGCGTCTCTATCAGGAGCCGGCCTCCGTCGGGCATGGCATCCCGGGCGTTGACCGCAAGGTTCAGCACCATCTGTTCGATCTGGACGGGATCCGCACGCACGGGCCAGAGCTCGTCGGCCAGACGCGTCTCGAGCTCGATGCTCTCGGGGATGACCCGGCGAAGCATGCCATCCAGCTCGGAGATGACCCGGTTGAGATCGAGCGTGCGCGGGCGAGCCAGCTCGCGGCGACCGAACGCGAGGAGTTGCCGGGTCAGTGTGGCGGCACGTTGACTCACATCGGAAATGGCATCGAGGGCCTCGCGCGTCTTCTCGGTGTCCGGCACCTCGCGTTCCAGCACGTCGATGTAGCCGAGCGTAACGCCCAGCAGGTTGTTGAAGTCGTGCGCGATGCCCCCCGCGAGCCGACCGATGGCGTCCATCTTCTGCGACTGGAGCAACTGCTGCTCGAGGCGCCTCTGCTCGGTCACGTCGCGCGAGATGTTCTCGACAGCAATCATCTCGCCATTTTCGTCGAGCACCGGGACCATGCGCTGTTCGATCCAGACTGCGTGGCCATCCCGATGCAACCAGCGCAAGGTCAGAGGTTGGTTCAAGCCTGTCGGACTGCTGAGGGCAAGGCGCTCCAGTTCCGGACGGTCGTCGGGGTGGATGACATTCCAGTGCATCTCGGGGTCGTCGTAGAACGTCTGCACCGGGTAGCCCAGAATGCTCTCCACCGCCGGGCTGATGTAGGCCATGTGCGGCTCGGGCTTGACCTCGTAGCGACAGACGATGTCGTGCGCGTGCTCTGCCAGCAGGCGGAAGCGCTGCTCGCTCGCCGCCAGTGCGGCCTCCGCCTGCTTCTGTTCGCTCACATCGACCGAGGCTCCAGTGATGAGCTTCGCTCGACCGTCGCTTGTGCGCTCGGCGACGGTGACCCAGTTGGCCAGCCATGCGAAGCTTCCGTCCGCGCGGCGCAGCCGGAACTCGCTGTGCACGATTTCGTGCTCCCCCGCCCGGTCGCAGCGCGCACGAAGCTCTTCGAACTTCTCGGCGTCTTCGGGATGCAGAAGAGCCGGAAGCCCACCCTCCCCTAGAGCGTCGCGCTCGGAAGCGTAGCCGAGCTGCTGCCACACCTTCCGGTTCGAGTAGACCGTCGCGCTGTCGACGAGGTTGTAGGCGAAGATCGTCATCGGACTGACCTCGGCCAGGTTCTGCAGGAAGCCCTCTCGCTCGCGAAGAGTTTCTTCCGTGCTGCGTTGAGCGACCTCCGCACGCAGCAGCGCCTGGCCGAGTGTGCCCCACAGCGCGAGCACCACGCCCAGACCGATACCCGCAATGGCAAGGGCAACCTGGCGTTCCTGCGCGAGCTTCGGATCCCAGGCGGCAACGCCGAGCGCAAACATCAAGAGTCCGAGCCCGGCGAGCCCAACCTTGAGGATGCCGCGCGACGACCCACTCATGCCTCTAGCTCCCTCTGCGGGGCCTCTGCTCTGCTGGTCCCACTTCACGATGGCGCAGACGCGGAGGGTGCGTGACCTGCAAATGCACTTGCCCCCACCTCCGGCCTGATCCCTGCTGCTAGTCCATGTAGCGCGTCGAACCTGGAGTCGCAGCCCGACGGCTTGCGCGCCGCGGGATCGGAACGCCGCAATGGAGTCGCACCCCGAGAGCTGCGCTCCACGACAACCGGCGCTCCGTTCCCGACGCGACAGTCCCCGGGGAGCGGAAAAAGCGCTGCCAAACGCCCGGAAAGGCGCGCTTTCAGCCGGGCTTGACCGCCAAACGCCCGCGCGCCACCCTTCGCCCTCCCTGCCCCCGTAGCTCAGTGGATAGAGCAGCGGTTTCCTAAACCGTTGGTCGGACGTTCGAATCGTCTCGGGGGCGCTAATTCTGGCCCGCTCTGTGGCCCACCCTGAAGGGCGCAGAGGCCCGCCACCACGGCCGCCACGACCACGGCCGCCACGACCACGGCCGCCACGACCACGGTGCCCGCTTCCGGCACAGCCGTGGCCAGGGGTTCGAAGCCGCCGATCGCGAGTTCCTCGAAGGTCCGGGCGGTTCGCTTGTAGCGGGACGGCGCGCGATGGGACGCGATCGGACGGATGGGGGCTGCGGTGATGGGTGGGGCGGGCCTGCTCTGGTACCTGGTTGGGTGCCCCCCAAACGAACGGAGAGGCGCGGCGACGTTTCCATGAGGATTGTCAGGGCGCGCTAGCGGTCGGGAATGCCGACATTTCGGACGCCATGAGGGGTCATGGGTACCCAACCGTCGGGATTTCCGACAGTTAGAGGGGCATGAGTCACCGACGCCCCTCTATGTTCGGCGGCGTGGGTCGCCCAGACACAGGCGGGCCGCGTCGAGCAACTCGGGGTGTTGGCGGCGTGCAAGGCGGCGCACGGAGTCGCGATGGATGCCGAGCGCACCCGCGATGCATGCGGTGGACCAGCCCTGGTCGATGCCGAGCAGTACGCTCGCGTGGCGCCTCGGCGCGCCGGGGCACCAGAACGTTGCGGCGCGTGCGGCGGCGACGATGGCGTCGAGTGGAGCTACGGCGCAGCTGCGCGTCGGCGCGCGTTCGGGAAAGGCGTGCCGACTGGCGAGACGGACGGGTCCGACGAAACGTACTCGTGGAAGGACTCTACGAAGCCGCACCAGGGGCGTCCGGTGGCTTGCGCGATGCGCGCCATGGACACCCATGGATCGTACTCGGCGCCGATCACGCCGCGGTGGGTGGACCAGCGGTAGGAGAGGAGGTCATCGACCAGGTGAGCGCGTGGCGGGTTGAGGTGGACGTAGCGGATCACTCGCAGCAGCTTGTCGGGAGCAACGGGTTCTGGCAGCGGAGCTGGCTCCCAGAGTCGCCGCGCGCCAAGACGTCGCGTGCATGCGGCGGCAAGGCGTACAAGCGCTGGCGATCGGCGTTTGGGTCTTCCGTCTCGTCGAGAAGATGGAAGTGGTTGGGCATGAGGCACGCGGCGAGCGCGCGAGGGAAGGCCCGGCGCAGCGACCTCCACAGATGAGCCGCGTCGTCGGGGTCGGCGAGCGGGCGCAAGCCCCGTACCGTTTTCATGACGTGGTGGACGAACACGACAGGACAGGTCGGTCGGTCGCCGGCTCGGTTGCCGGAATCGCACTTGGGCGTTCGCCGGGGGGCGCGCGGAGCTTGCACTCATGGGCCTCCTACGAGGAAGGTGACTATGGATCCGGGGGTGTAACCTCCGGCGTGGACGAGGACGACGGAGCCGTCGCCGTCAAGATAGTCTCAGTAGAGACGATCTCGAGCGAGATTAAATGGCCTGGTCGCGCGCGGCGTAGCGGGCCTAGCCCGTGGCGGCGTCTGGGGCGGATGCCGAGCGGAACGTGACGAGCGTTACGGCGCTGGAGGCGGCGAGCTCGAGCGCCTGGTCCGCGCCGCCCTCGGTCTTCAGCCACACGTCGTGGACGTCGCTGACCGTGTGGGTGATGTGCGCGCCGTGGCTGTCCTGAACGGTGATACCCACCGCGGAGCTGCCTTCGTCATGGTCAACGCTGATGCCCTCGAGCGGCAGGCTGTCGACTTCGACCTGGGCGCCGATCCTCTCGCCGAGAACCTCCACCTTGACGAGCCAGCCTTCGTGCCGACGGCTGAAGCTCTTGAAGAAGGACACCCACTCCACTGACTCTACGTGCTCGGTCGCCATCGCCATCGCCCCCTGCTGCGCCGTGGCAAATCCGCCACACAGACTTTCATGCATCAAGCACGCTCCGTGCCAGGCGCTTCACGAGAGGCCCTGCCACACCCACGCGCCGCACCCGTTGCGTCTGGCAGGTGCACTGCGCGAAACGGGTTCGCACAGCGCGTGACGCCGCGGTGCGCCGTCGCACTCGCGAGCTCTGTGCGGGTCGACTCCGCTGGTTCGCCAGCCGGATCCGCGGCATTTGGCGCAGCCGGACCCGCGCCCTAGACTGGTTGACGTGACGGAAGCCCCCGCCGCGCTGCTCGCGGACCTGACAGCCCGCCGGGACGAGTACCTGACGTTCCTCGCCGCGCGGGTGTCCCCCGCGGACGCCGAGGATCTGCTCCAGCAATCGCTGCTGCGCGCCCAGAACCGGTTGCACACGCTGCGCGACCCGACGCGCCTGCGCGCGTGGTTCTACCGTCTGCTCAGACGGGCCGTTGCCGATCACCACGCGCGGCGTGCCCGCGACCAACAGCGTCTGGGCGAACTCGCAGCGGAGGTCGGATCGCAGACGCCGGAAGAGACCGCGTCCTGTGCGTGCAGCCTGGGACTTCTATCCGGACTGCGACCGGAATACCGGACCATGCTCGAGCAGGTCGATCTCGAGGACCGCTCGCTCGCCGATGTGGCGAGCGAGCTCGGCATCACCACCAACAACGCGACGGTGCGGCTCTACCGCGCTCGGCGCGCCTTGCGCCAGTCGCTCTCCGAGCACTGCAGTACGACGTTGGTGCGCGAGTGCCAGGACTGCGGTTGCGAGGACTAGGCGCCCGCTACTCTGGCGTGCCGTTCGCGCCCATGTCGGCTCCAATGGCATTCTTCGGCGAATTCCGCCAAGGTGGGTCATGCTTCGCAGGACAACAGTCGTACTCGCTGGAACGCTCCTGGTCTTCGCCGGCTGCAGCACAGGCTCGAGCGGAACGCCGCACCCGCCAGCCGGCGGCGGCGCGGGCGGCTTCTCGACAAGCGACGCCGGCGGCGGCGCGGCCGGCACCTCGACGAGCGACGCCGGCGGCGACGCGGCGGGCGCTGCCATCTCGTGCTCGGCGCCCTCGACCAGCTATGCCGGAAACGGCGGCGCGTGCGGAAAATGGCGGTGGGGAGTGAAGACCGGCACCGACCATGACGTCGGCAAGGTCGACATGACTCCTGTGGTGACCACGATCCAGGCGCTGCGGTCGCTCAAGACCCCGAGCGTGCACTACTGCTACCGCACGCCGGACGAATTGAAGACCTACGAGCTGCGCGACGTCACGCTGAAGTTCGAACACCTGGAGAACGACAGCGACTACCACCTCATCGCGAGCGACTCCGCCGGCAACTCCATGATCGTCGAGGTGCCGTACCCAGGCTGCGTCGGAACCAACAGCTGCCAGAGCGGCACGCCGTGGTTGTGCGAGATCACGCACGCGCGCGCCGCAGTCGATGCGAAGAACCCCGGCGCGAAGAGCTACGCGAAACTCGGCGTCGGCAGCGTCGTCGGCGTCGGCTTCTTCGACACCTTCGAGCTCGGCAACGCATCCCCTCCCGCCGGTATGGCACCGAACGGCATCGAGCTGCACCCTGTGCTCGGCATCTGTTTCGGAACGGGTTGCGATCCGCTCAAGGAATAGTGCGCTGAAGCCGGCATCGCGCGATGGGCCCTTCATCGTGCAGGAGTGGGCCGCGCTGCGTGACTTCACTCGGCGCGCATGGTCCGGCTCCGGACCAGCACGGCGATCATCAGCATGGTGAACACGGTCGCGAACAGGATCTGGACTGCGGCCATGGCTGGGTACCACCACGTCGCAACGATGACCGACGTGTAGAGGAACAGCATGTGCGTGCCGAGGCCCATCCAGCTGCACCAGCGCATGGTCGCACGGTGTCGCTCGCGGAACGCCTCGCGCTCCTCGGGCAGACTCTCGCGCACATGCGTGGAGCCGGGAGCGAAGCGGTTTTGCACGCGCATCAGTATGCGCACGTAGATGAACATCCCGATGTACGCGAACGACAGCCCGGCGGCGCGGAGCTCGGCGAGCTCCGCTTCGAGCGCGTCCATGGATTCAGTGCCATTTTCCTCGCTCGGCTGCGTATGCGCGAGGTAGATGGACTTGATACGATCGTAGATCACGATCCTGGCCCAGCTGGTGAACCCGGCGAAGAACCCCAGTGCGATCCACAGCGAACCGCTGTGCTTGACCAGCCCGAAGCCGAGGATCACCCAGGCGGGCAGCAGCACCAGCATGTCGACCATGCCGTCGAGGATGCGTCCCATGCGCGAGCCGCCGCCGCGAGCGCGCGCGATCTGCCCGTCCGCACAATCGAGGATGACCGAGGCAAACAGCAGCAGGCCCGCCGCCGCGTAGTTCCAGGAAGCTTCGCCCAGAAAGGCGGCGCGATACAGGAACACCGAACCGGCGAGCCCGACCACCAGACTGCCGTAGGTCACCTGGTTGGGGGTGATGGGGAAGCCGACAATCAGCGAGGCGAAGGCCGCCGCCAGTGGCCGGTGGAAGAAGATGTCGACGGGCTCCTCGACATCCGGGCTCTTGAAGACAAGCAGCTGGCGGTAGCGCGCGGCGAAGCCCACGGGAATGGCGCGCGTGGCCGCCGCGCTTTCGGCGGGAAGCTCCAGGCTGCCAGGGTCAGATGCCATGGGCGACTCTGCTCGCAGGACGGGGGGGCGACATACCGGGCCGGCTTTCTGCTACCGCCCCGCAGCATGCTGGTCAAGCCGGGGAGGAATCGACCGCGTGAAGTGTAAGGAACCGCTGCCGCCAGCGGTCGTCCATGCAGAACGAGGCAATCCGCCCCCGGAGAAGCGATGTCGCACGATCACACACACAACGTACCCGCCAGCGAACGCCGACTGACGATCGCCCTCATCATCCTCTTCACGCTGTCGCTGGTGGAGGCGGCTGGCGGCTGGCTGTCGAACTCGATCGCCCTGTGGGCGGAATCCGGCCACATGCTGGCCGATTGCGCGACGCTGCTGCTCGCGATCGCCGCCATCCGGCTGGGACGGCGACCGGCGAGTCCAGCCCACACCTACGGCTTCCGCCGCTACCAGACCCTGGCCGCGTTCGTGAACGGGCTCGCGCTTCTGGCGCTGACAGCCTGGGTCGGTATCGAGGCGATGAAACGCCTGCTCTCGCCGCCTCACGTCGAGGGGGGCCTGATGCTCGGCGTCGCGATCGCCGGCGGCGTGGCCAACCTGGCGGCCTTCATCGTGCTGAGCGGGATGTCGTCGCTGAACGAGCGCGGCGCGCGCGCCCACGTGCTGGGCGATCTGCTGGGATCGGCCGCGGCTACCGCGGCCGGCATCGCCGTGGTCACAGGCTCGATCTACATCGCGGACCCGCTGCTCTCGCTGCTCGTCTCGGCGTTGATCCTGCGTTCGGCCTGGCAGATCACCCGCGAGTCGGCGCACGTGCTGCTGGAGGGCGCACCGGCCGGCCTCGATGCGACGCGTGTCGAGCAGGAGCTCCAGGGCGTGCCGGGTATCGCGGGCGTACACCACGTGCACGCCTGGTCGCTCACGGGCGAGGGCGCGCTGGTGACGCTGCATGCCGAGCTCGACACCGGCAGCGCGCCAGCGGATGCGCTGCGCGCGATCCAGCAGCGACTCCACGACGCGCTCGGCATCGAGCACGCGACAGTCCAGCTCGAGGACGCGCCGTGCGACCCGCCGGCGCAGCCTGTCTAGCAACTGAGGCCATGACCGTGGATGCCCGGCCTGTGCCACGCTGTGCCGGGCTCCGGTCCGCGCACCCGCCCGTTGCAGGAATACCTCGCGGCACGGCGTTTGCCTGGTCTACGCTCCCATGATGGTGGTTCGTGGCATAGCTGTGCTCGCTCTAGGACTGTCGGTGACGGTTGCCTGCGGCGGACGCTCGACAAGCAGCACCTCGACCGGCGGCACCGGAGGCGGTGCAGGTGTCGACAGCGGCGGCTCTGCCGGCACGAGCGACGGCGGGCCCGCCGGCACAGGCAACGTACCGGGCGACAGCGGCGTGGACTCGACCGCGCCGGACGCGAAGCCGCCTCCCGGGCAGCAGATCCTGTTCGAAGTCTCGTACCAGAACTTCGCGTGGCAACCGACGCTACGCGGCGTGTTCATCACCGCCGATGGCAGCGTCTACAGCTACGACTACTTCGCGGGCGACGCCGGCGGCCAGCCGCCGGCGGTCACGTATCCGGCAACAGAGCAGGAGATCCGTTCGCGCTACGGACAGAACCCCAAGAAGACCGGCAGCGTTCCGCTCGACGAGCTGTACGCGCACTTCGCGGAGGTCGAACCCGCAGCGAGCGGCGTGCTGCTCCGGCAGTACCTGTGCGCCGACGCCGGCACGCGGAGCAGCGTCGGCTACCTGTACGATCCGGCGACCGCCCGCTACACGCAGGTCATCCTCGGCATGGACGGCGACCAGGCCGGCCTGAACACCTCGCCGCAGGCAGCGGACCTCGTCAAGTGGCTCGCGAAGTACTCGTCGTCCCCCACCGGCGGCGGCTGCGCGTTCGTATCGCACGAGTGCAGCGGCGCGACCTGCGGCAGCCCCGCACCCAGCTGCCCGAACAACCAGTTGCCGAGCGTAACGAACAGTTGCTGGTCGAAGTGCGTCAACGCCGACCAGTGCCTCTCGGTCAGCGACTGCAGCCAATGTCCAGGAGGCATGGTGTGCGCAACTGCACAGGACGGCAGCAAGCACTGCCTGATGTCGAACTGCCAGAGCTCCGACGCCTGTTCGTGTCCGTTCATGCCGCCCTGCGCCGGCGGCAGCGCGTTCTGCACCAGCACCGGCTTTCTGCGCGTGACCTGCGGGCCGTGAGCCCTGCCCAGCTGCGGCCCGGCCGCCCCCCAGCGTGGCGCCCGCACGTGCGCATCGAAGGGCACGCCGATGTGAACATGCGGCTCGGCGCGTCGAGTTCGTCATCGTCAAATGACGTCGCGTTACTTGATGTAGATCAACGCCGCGTTCGCTTCCATTCGCGAACGGTCAGGTGCCGGATCGCGAAGCCGATGCCGGATGCGTTGCGCATAACGAACTCTTTTCGTGATTGTGCCGCCCGAGACCGCACAGATTGCGCGTGGCGCGCGGGTTGCATTGACGCCCCTCACTGCAAGCGGGGCACAGGGATCAAAGACTGCGCTCCGGTGTGCGATGGGTGCCGCGCAGACAGACCCCCCGGGTGGAGCGAGCCCCTCGAGCGAAGACCGCGTCGAGGTCGACGGACCTGCGTCCGGCGATGCTTCCCGTTTGAAGGAGCTCGAGAGCCGTTTCGAGGAAATGACGCGGCTGAACGAGCGCCTCGCCCAGCGGCTGGAGGAGCTGGAGAGCCGCCCGTCCGCACCCAGACCAACCGAGACCAAGTCGGCGCCGAAGCGCCGGGCGCCGGCCAAGGCAAAGCCGAAGGCGACCGCCAAGAGCGAGCTTCCGGAGGGATTCGGCGGGTGGGCGGCGATCGCCGGACGCCTGTTCCTGATCCTGGGCGGAGCGTATCTCCTGCGCGCGCTTGCGGAGTCGGGAACACTGGCGTTTTCGACCGGGGTGATGCTCGCAGCCGTGTACGCGCTGTTCTGGCTGGGCATCGCGCACCGCGGAACCAGCGCGGGGAAGTCGCTCGACCGCACCGTCTACGGCCTGGCCTTCGTGCTGGTGGCGTTCCCGCTCATCATCGAGAACACCAACCGTTTCCACCTGCTCTCGCCCTCCGGGGGCGCGCTCGCACTGGGCGTGGCGACGGCACTCGGGCTGGGCGTCACCTGGAAGCACAGCCTGCGCCTGCTCGCGTGGATCCTGCTGCTCGCCGCAATGTCGGCCGTCACCCTCGCGGCGATCCACACCCAGGCGTGGCCGTCGTGGATGCTGCTCGTCGTCGGCATCGGCATCGGCATCGACTGGGTCGCCCAGCACCGCAAGTGGATGCCGGTCCGCGTCTTCGCCGCTGGGGCCACGGACCTCGCGCTGCTCCTCTACCTGCCGATCGTCCTGGTGGATCGCGACCACTACGCGCCCACGGTCACTCTGGTGCAGCTGTCGCTGTTCCTGGTCTACATGGGTTCGTACCTGGCCCGCACGTTCGCCAGGAAACACCCGATCGGCACCTTCGAGCGCATCCAGCTGAGCGCCGTGCTGCTGATCGGCTACGTCGGCGCCGTGCTGGGCGCTGGCTCGGTACCGTCGGTGGCCGTACCGCTCGGCTGGGCGAGCATCGCGGGCGGCGTCGTCGGCTTCTCGCTCTGCTACGTCCGTTGCGTCCGGAAGGGAACGAACCCGGTGGATACCTGGTTCAACACGAGCTACGCGCTGATCGCAGTGCTGGTCGGCAGCTGGGTGCTGATGCCGGTACCTGCCTACGCCTGGCTCGGCATCGCGATCCTGCTCACGCTGGTCGGTGCCAGCGACCGGCACGCCTGTCTCGCGCTTCACGGCACGCTGTTCGCAGTCTTCGCCGCCGCGGGCTCGGGTCTCATGTCCGTGGTCGGCTACGCGTTCACGGCAAGGGCAACCAGCGTCTGGCCCTTGCTGTCGGTGCCGGCGCTCGCCGCACTAGCCACGCTCGTGCTCGCGTATCTGGCGCCGCTCGAGAGCGAGGCGACACGGCAAAAGCCCGCCGGGCGTGCCGCCAAGACGCTGTCATTGGCCGTGCTGCTCATGGGCCTGGACGGCGTCGTCGTCGCGCTCATCGTGCCCACCGGCGAGGCCGGCATGACGGCGGACTGGCTGGCAGCGTTGCGCACCGGGCTGATCGCCGGCTCGGCGCTCCTCCTGGCAGCGCTGTCGCGCACGCGTAGGTTCCGCGAGGCACGCGCTCTGGTGTATCCGCTGCTGGTCATCGGCGGCATCAAGATCGTGCTCGAGGACTTCCAGCACGGCCGCGCCCTGACGCTGTTCATCGCCTGCGCGCTGTACGGCGCAGCCTTGATCGTCGCGCCGCGGCTCCGGCGCAAGACGGTGTTCGCCGACTAGCGACGCCGGCGACGACCGGCGACGACAACCAGCAGCGCGAGGAGCCAGGCCGAGGCGCTTCGCTGGCCCGAAGCCAAGCGACAGCCGCAGCCTCCGCTGTCTCCCGCGCTCGCCCTGGCGCCGCTGCCCGCCGCGCCCGCGGCGCCCCCTGCTGGCGAGCCGCCGCTCCCGGAATTGCCCGCGCCTCCAGCGGCTGTGCCGCCCGTGGACGAACCGCCGGCGCCGGTAGCGCCAGCGCTGCCCGTCGTCCCACCCGCGCCCCCGGCAGGCGCAGTCGCGCCGTACTCGAAGGCGCCGATGTCGTAGCCCGTGCCGGCGGGTCTCGCCGCGCCGTTGTAGTCGTGCGTCACGTTCGAGAGCGTCTTGCCCTTGTCGATCGCGGGCGAGCCCTTGGCGAGCTCGAGATTCGTCGCGGGCAGATCCCAGGTGCCCGAAAATGCCGGATCGCCCGACACATCGCCGGCCCCCTGCCCCGTCGCGCTGGCCCAACCGCTGTGCGAGTACGTCGTGTTGGCCCAGAGGAAAGGCTTCTGCACGCCCGGCAGGTTCCACAGGTTGTGATCGAGCGTGATGCCCGTGGTCGAGTTCGCCTGCAGGAGCAGGGCTTGCTGTCCCGACTGCCCGGCAAAGATGTTGTTCTCGACAAACGTGTTCTGGTGCGGCCCCGCGTCCCACTTGATGGCCGTCGTCTTGTTGTCGACCACCGTGTTGTTGGCGATAACCACGTTCTTCAGCGCGCTCTGGCCCTTGAAATCCCCGTCCCAGAAGCGGATGCCGGACTCGTTGTGGATCACGACGTTGTTGGTGATCGTGATGTCGCTCAGCACCGGCGCCGTGACGTTCGGATACGCCTCGTCCGCCAGCATGATGCCGACCGTGGTCTTCAACGTCCCCGCGCTCATGTACACCAGGTTCGAATCGACGACCGAGTGGCTGATGCTGTCCAGATAGATGTTCACCGACGTGTTGTCGTGCACGATGTTGTGCGAGTAGCGACAGTTCTTCGAGTCGGCGTGCAGCGTGATGCCCTCGGCGCCGCTGCCGTAGATCTCGTTGTTCTCGATGATTGTCCCGTCGGAGTTCTTGCCCGAGACGCTGCCTTCCAGCTTCGAGCCCGATACGTGGCCGTGACTCGCGAAATAGAACGCGACCGAACCGCCAGTGCTCTTCGTCGTGCAGTCGATCACCTCGCCGCCATCGGCTTTGTAGAACTCGATGCCGGTGTCGCCGTTCTCCACGGTCAGTCCCCGGAAGGTCATGTCCGGCGTCTGGCCCGCCTGCAGCACGAATCCGGAGGCGCCGCCCCCGTCGATCACCGGGCTCGCGCCGGGAGCCGCGCGGATCACGGTGCGACCTCCCGTGCCGGCGGGCAGCTGCCAGAAGTCGACGGTTTCCTTGTAGGTGCCGTTCTTGATCCACAGGGTGTCGCCCATCTTCAGCACCGCCTTGGCGGCGTTGATGGTCGAAAACGGCTTGGCCTGGCTGCCGTCGCCACCCGCCGCCGCGGCTTGATCCACCCACCACTCGGCAGCCTGCGCGTGCACGCCTATCGACATGACGAACAGCGCCGCCACTACCCCGACCTTGTTCAGCACCATTCGGGCAGCGTAACCGACCCGGCCCCGCCCGGACAGCGTCACGGCCCCGGTCGGCTGGCTTCCTCCACCAGGTACAGGATGTTGCGATAGCGCGCGCCGGTGGCACGGGTCAGTGCGATTTCACAGGTGAGGTTCGTCGAATAGTGACCGTCGCAGGCAGCTCGCGACAGCTCGTCGACCTCCTGCTCGAGCGCCGACGCGCTGAGCTCCGGGTAGAGCAGCCCGCGATCACCCGCCATGCCGCAGCAGTCGAGCGCCACGGGGACGATGGCCTCGGCCGCACATCTACGGGCGACCTCGACCAGCGCAGCATCGAGCCCGAGCTTGCGCGTCGCGCAGGTCGGATGAAGCGCTACGCGCCTCTCGAGCCGGCGCACCTCCAGCCGCGGAAGCAGTGCATCCCTCACCAGCTCGACCACGTCGATGAGCCGCATCCGCTCCAGGCGCTGCCGGGCGTCGCTCGAGAGCAGCTCGCCGCTCGTCGTGAGCGCGTACAGGCACGAGCTGGCATCGACCACGATCGGCAACCGCCCCTGCTCGCTCCAGTCCCACAGTGCGTCGACCAGCGCCTCGGCCAGCGCGGCGTGCGCGGCGCGGTAGCCTTTCGACCCGAACGGCAGTCCGCAGCAGAACCCCCGCGTGCGGGGACGCCTGAGCCGCACGCCGGCGCGCTTCGCAACGGCCAGAAGCGTCTCGCCCAGTGACGCTTCGCCCGGAGCAGGCTTGCCCATCAGACGGGACAGACAGCTGTCGAGGTAGACGACATCCGCGGGGGCGTCCGGAGCGCTCGCCGGTCCGGGCGCCGGGGCGTACGGCATGCTGTCGGACCACTTCGGCAGACGCCGCCCGAGCGCTCGCTCCGCAAGGCGGACAGGATGCTCGAGCGCGCCCGGGCCCAGCGTGTCGGCCGTGGCGTGCGCGAGCTCCACGCCGGCGGCCACAAGCCCTTCCAGCCCGCCGAAGTGCCGCGCCAGACGCCCGGCAGTGCGCGCGGACCGCTCGCCGATGCGCGCGCCGCGCAGCCGCTTGACGAGCCGGCCCGTGTCGATGCCCACAGGACACACCGTCGCGCACAGCCCGTCCGCGGCGCAGGTCGCCTCCGCTTCGTAGACGAAATCCCGCGCCAGCTCGTCGCGCGCGGCGTGCTCGCCCAGCTCGTCCAGCCTCACCAGCTCGCGGCGCAGGACGATGCGCTGCCGCGGCGTGGTCGTGAGCCGCCGGCTCGGGCACACGCGCTCGCAGTAGCCGCACTCGATGCAGTCGTCGGCTTCGATCTCGATGGAAGGCAGCTGCTTGAGATGTGCGAGATGCGCGCGTGGATCGGCGTTGATGATCACACCCGGATTCAGTACGCCGTCCGGGTCCACGAGCTGTTTGAGCTCGCCCATGATGGCGGTGGCTTGTCGACCCCACTCGGCTTCGACGAAGGGCGCCATGTTGCGACCGGTACCGTGCTCCGCCTTCAGCGCGCCGTCGTAGCGGCCCACCACGAGCTCCACCAGGCCCGAAACGAAGCGCTCGTAGCGGCCGACTTCTGCTTCCTCGTTGAAGCTCTGCTTGAGCACGAAGTGGCAGTTCCCCTCCTTGGCGTGCCCGAACACGATGGCGTCGTCGTAGCCGTGCTGGGCGAACAGGCGGCGCAGGTCGGCGATACCGTCCGCCAGGCGCTCGACCGGAAACACGACGTCCTCGATGATCACGGTCTCGCCGCTCGCCTTGGTCGCGCCAACGGCCGGAAACAGCCCCTTCCTGATCTTCCAGAGCGCGGCTTGCTCGGCCGGCTCCTCGGTGAAGCGCGGCCGGACCGCCAGGCGGAGCTCGCGCTCGAGAGCCGCCGACGCGCGGCGTGCGTCCGCGAGCCCAGCGCGGCTTTCGCATTGGTATTCCACGAGCAGCGCGGCGGCGCCCGACGGCAACCCCGAAGGGTCGACCGGGAGCCCGGGTTGGCCACGCGAAGCGTCGAGGCTCGCGCGGTCCATGATCTCGACCGCACGCGCCCCGGAGCGCGCGGCGAGCGGCACGGCGCGCCCCGCCTGCTCCAGGTCCTCGAAGATCAAGAGCGCAGTCTGCCGGTGCGGGTACGCCGGCAGCGTCCGGAAGACGACATCGGAGATGAACGCCAGCGTCCCCTCGGAGCCGATCAAGAGCCGCGAAAGCAGGCGTGCCGGCGACTGCTCGTCGAGGAACGCGTTGAGACTGTAGCCCGTGGTGTTCTTCTGCCGGTACTTGGCGCGGATGCGCTGGACGAGCTCCGGCGAAGCGTGGATCCGCTCGCGCAAGTCGGACAGCCCGCGGGCGATCTCCGGCGCGTCGGCCGCCAGCCGTTCGTCCGCGTCGGACAGCCCGCTGTCGACCTGCACGCCCGAGGGCAGCACGAAGCGCAGGCTCTCGACCGTGTGATACGAGTTCTCGACCACACCACAACACATGCCCGACGCGTTGTTCGCGACGATGCCGCCGACGCGACAACTGTCGATGGACGCGGGGTCGGGACCGATGCGTCGCCCGAACGGCGCAAGCCTGTCGTTGACGTGCGCTCCGATCACGCCGGGCTGGACCCGGACTGTGAGCCCGTCCGGCTCGATCTCGACCTCGTCCCAGTGCCGCGACACGTCTGCCAGGATGCCGTCCGTGACGGACTGCCCGGACAGGCTCGTTCCGGACGCGCGGAAGACGACGGGAAGCCCGAGCTCGCGCGCTACCGCGAACAGACCCTGCACCTCGCCCGGCGTCACCGGCTCGACCACGACCTCCGGCACCAGCCGGTAGAAGCTGGCGTCGCTTGCGTGCGCGATCCGGTCGACGAGACGATCGTGGATGCGCTCGCCGGGCAGCACTGCCGCGAGCGCGCGGCGGAGCGAGCCGGCCCGCTCCGCCGCACCGCCGCGCCTGGGCGTCACGTGTGCGTGATCTTCGTGCCCAACACGAACAGGAACTTCGCCAGCCACGCCGGATGCGCGGGCCACGCCGGGCTCGAGACGAGGTTTCCGTCGACAACGACTTCGTTGATGTTGACGTCGGCGTACTCGGCGCCGGCGAGCCGAACCTCGGGCGCACACGCCGGATACGCCGAGATGGTGCGGCCCTTGAGCACCTCCGCCGCAGCGAGCACCTGCGCGCCGTGGCACACGGACGCCACGGGCTTGTTCGCCTGCATGAAATGCCGCGCGATCTCCAGCACCTTCTTGTTCAGGCGGATGTACTCGGGTGCGCGACCGCCCGCGATAACGAGCGCGTCGTACTTCTCCGGCTTCACATCGTTGAAGCTCGCGTTCAGCTCGAAGTCGTGTCCGCGCTTCTCGCTGTAGGTCTGGTCCCCCTCGAAGTCGTGGATCGCCGTGCGGATCTTCTGCCCCTTCTTCTTGTCCGGGCAGACCGCATCGACCTGGTGACCGACCATCTGCAGTGCCTGGAACGGCACCATGATCTCGTAGTCCTCGCCGTAGTCGCCGACGAGCATCAGTATCTTCTTGGCCATATGTTCTCCCTCCATTCGGCTGGCCGTACCATCTGGGGGCACAGCCGCGTCCGGATGATCTAGGTCTTCGATCGCTGTCGTGCACGCCGCAGTCCGGCGTCCCGCACAAACAGCCCCCAAAACACCTCCGTGCGCCTGCATGGACAAAAAGGCGGCGCCCCGCGGGGTGCATCCGCGGGGCGCCGTCCGGCTTGTCAGGATTGGGAACCTACGCCTCAGTTCGAGACGTCCGTCCCCTCGGTAACGTTGATAACCTCCATGTACAGATCCGGGTTGTGGACGCCCTTGCTGCCGTCGTCCTCCAGCATCATGTAGTTCCAGCACGCCTTCATCATGTTGCCGGTGTTGGCGTAGACCGGATTGTCCGAAGCGTCCTTGACGCTGCCGAGCTGTACGGCCAGCGTATCGGTGCTGGTCGTGCTGCTATCCGACCAGGTCACGGTCATCGCGCTGGTCAGCTTCAGCGTGAAGGCCACCTGGCCGTGCACATCGCTGATCGACACTGCCGTGATGGCGTTGGCCGTGGTGTCGAGCACGACGGCGGCCGACGAGTACAGGCCCGTGTTCGCGTCGTACGCGGTCAGATGCAGCGTGCCACCATTGAGCTTGGTCATGGCCGCATTGCCCAGGTACGAAGCGAGGCCGTCCAGGTCCTGCGTGACCACGGTCTGCAGCGAGCCACCATCGAAGTTGCCGTGGCAGTTCGTGCACACGTTCGGGTCGACCTCGAAGGTGTGGTTCGTGCCGCCGAAATTGTAGCTGTACTCTGCAGGCGGCTTGGTCAGCTCCATGTGGCAGGTGACGCACGTGTTCGCGACGAACGAGTGCCCGCCACGCTGTCCAGGCGCCACGAAGTAGAAGTTCTGCCCCATCAGCGTGTCGGTCTGCGCCGCGACGTGCGGTGCCGAGTAGCTGGTCGGCGGGTTGGCGTCGTTGTGCAGACCGTTGCGGGTGTTGTGGCAGGTCATGCAGATCGCGCCCATGCCGACGCCGGTCGCCTGGAAGCCGGCAGGCAGCATCGCGGTATCGCCCGTGACGCGCAGGCCGACCTTGCCCGTGAGCTCGTTGCCCTCGTTGTGCGGATCGTGGCAGGCAACGCAGGTCTGCGGGTGCACATCGGCTTTGGTCATGCCCCACGAGGTCATCTCGGCGACGGTGGCGTTGCCGCTTGCGCCCTGGAGCCACTTGGTCAGGTCGCCCTGGTCGAGCCAATGCAGGAAGCCCTCGACCGAGTGGCAGCGGCCGCAGTGCGCGGCCATTGCGCCGCGACCTTCCACGGTGGCTTCTTCATCCGCCAACGTGTAGTCCGCGTGCTTCGATTCCTTCCACTGGTAGAAGCGGCCATGACGCGGCGGCTCACCGTGGCAGGCACCGCACACGCGCGAGTCGAGGCTGACGCGGGCGCCGAGGTCGCTCGGGTGCGCGTCGCTGTCCTGCGGACCGTGGCAGTTCTCGCACTGGACGTTCGCCATGCGCGCGGTATTCGGCGCATTCGTGAACATGTTCAGGTAGGCGTCTGCCGTGCCCGCCGGCTTGGTCCAGTTGTCCAGGGTCATCGCCTCGTCCCAGCCGTCATTGGTGGCGTCCGGGTTGTAGCCCACGCCGTGGCACTGACCGCAGCCTGTGGCGCTCCAGTGATTCGCGGGGTCGGTGATGTTGCGCGTGAAGATGATGGCGTGGCCCGTCGTGCGCCAGGTCTTGAACTTGTCGGGCGCGATCGTGTCGTTGTGGCAGCCGGTGCAGTCCTTGGCCAGGGGCAGCCCATCGGTGGCGTCGAGGCCGCTGATAGCGCCCTTCCACTTGCCAGCATAGAAATCGAGGGTGTCGCCGCTCGTGCTCTCGGTGACGGTGTACTTGCCCGCCACGTCGGGCTTGAGGATCGGCCACTGGCTGGTGGCGTCGTCGAACGCCGCGCTGGAGCCCGAAGGGCCGCTCACGGTCCAGCTGTAGCCGGCACTATTGGTTGCGGCCTGGAACATCACGCCCTGGTCGATCGGCTGGTTGCGGATGCCGGGGCCCTTGTGCGCGCCGAAATCGACGGTCACGTCCACCGCGTCGGTGTAGGTGCCGCTCGAGGTCGTCACGGTGAGCTCGAGCTCCGCAACTTCGGCTTCGTCCAGCGCATGCGGGTCGACGCCCACGACCTGGAAGCGATCGGGCAAAGCCTCGAGCTTCATGAGCTCGGCCTTGTACGCTGCCAGGTCGCCCATCGTGATGCTGGGGGTGAGCGTGGTGTCACCAGAGATGGTGACCGGCACGCCGGCAGTCTGCGTCCACTTGTAGGCGGCGCCGGTGCTGCCGTCGAGCACGTCGGCAGTGGCCGTCAGCGACACGCTGCCGCTGGGGTCGCCCGTTGTGTCGGCGCCTGCGTTCACCACGACCGGAGCCGTGGGATCGAGCGCTACGTCGAGCGTTCCATCGACTCCGGCAGCGACCGTAAGCGAGGCCGTGCCGTCCGTGTAGTTGTCCTTGGTAATGGTGACCGTGTAGGCGCCCACCGGCAGCTTGGTGCTGAACCCGCCACTGGAGTCGGTGGTGAGGTCCTGAACCGCCTGGGGCGAGAACGACACGGTGGCGCCGGCGATGCCGGCCTTCGTAGCGCTGCTGGTGATCGTGCCGCTGACCGTGGCTTCGCTGATACCAGCTTCACCAGCGGGTCCGGGGGGACCAGCTTCGCCGGCGGGACCGGCGGGACCGACAGGACCAACCTGTCCGGCGTCGCCCTGCGGGCCCGGTTCGCCGCGTGGCCCAGTGGCTCCGTCGCTGCCACTGCACCCCGCCATTACGAGTGCGAGCGCAGCCAGTGCGGCTGTGCTCCGTACAATCGCAGTGAGGTTTCTCGTTGCCATCACAAAAATAACCTTCCCGGGTGGATCCACCCGGGAAGCGCCCCCAGCAACATCCGTACCGTCTGCGCGCGCATTCCCCACGGCAACGGAAAGCGCATGGATCCAGCTTCGTTCGCACGCGTCGTTCGCGAATGACGGTATTTCCCGGATCGCACTTCGTGCAGCAGGTGTCGAAGCTCAAGCAAGAACTGCTTGAATCCAATCGAGCGGATCCGCGTGTCGGATGCCAAACGCGCGCAACGCCGCACGGACTGCAGTCAGGCCAGGGGTCATTCACTTGACTGGCGCCAATCCGGCGCCGCGATCGCGCAAAGATCGACACGTTGATGCCCAGCAACGTGGACGGTTGATCCACTATGGCTGCGATGGGATGCTCCGCACCGGAGGTAGACTCGATGCACGCTTCAAACCTTGCTTTGCTCTCGGTGCTCGTCGGCTCGGCGCTCGTTTTCGGCGGGTGCAGCAGCAGCGACGCCAACACCTCGGGCAACAGCTACGGCGGCTACGGCGGCTACGGCGCCACGGGCGGAACCGATGGCGGGGTTGCTGGCAGCGGTGGCACCGCGGGAGTCGATTCCGGGACCGGCGGCAGCGCAGGGACCGCGGGCTCGGGGGGCGTCTCGGGCGGCGGTGGCACCGCGGGAACGAGCGGTAGTGCAGGGACTGCAGGCACCGGCGGCGCATCGGGTAGCGGTGGCGCCGGCGGCAGCGCCGGCGCGTCGGGTAGTGGTGGCACCGGCGGAACCGGCGGCAGCGCCGGCGGTGCCGGAGGAAGCGCTGGAACTGCCGGCACGGGTGGAGCCGGCGGCGTCGCAGGAAGCGGTGGCGCTGGCGGAGCTGGTGGGACCAGTGGCGCCGGCGGAGCAGGCGGTTCCGGCGGCGATCCGTGCCTGAACGCCAACTGCGATCCGGTGGCGACCTGTTCCGTCCAGAACGGAGCTGCCGTCTGCACCTGCCCCTCGGGCTACACCGACGTCAACAACGACGGCTCGTCCTGCCTCGACATCAACGAATGCCAGACGAACACCGACAACTGCGACGCCAACGCCACCTGCACCAACACCACCGGCAGCTTCACGTGCACGTGCAACTGGCCGTACTACGGCGACGGGACGGCCTGCACAGCGCCCAGCGACCTGAACTGGGACTTCGAGGACTGGACCTACACTGATCCGCCCAAGGACTTCGAGAAGTCGTCCGCATCGTCCTTCTCGCTCACCGACGAGACCTCGAACGTCAACGACGGCGCGCACTCGTGCAATGTCACGTGGAAGACCCAGTCGAATCGCGACCTGACGGCCGCCATGTACGCGACGGCATCGGTCGGCACCGAGTATACGGCCCACATCTGGATGCTCGACAACGACCCCGCCGGGCGCGCGCGGCCGTTCTTGAGCTTCTACAGCAGTCTCACCACGAGCCCCACGAACAGCTTCTCGAGCAACGTCTACTCGGCAGATAGCCCGAACTGGGCGGAGTACACCTGGACAGCCGCGGCGCCCGCGGGCACGGCGTTCGTACGCGGCTCCGTCCGCTTCTACGACTACGGCTCGAACTTCACCTCCGCGACGATCTACGTCGACGACTTCGACTTGACCCAGCATGTCACCTTCGACAGCACCGACTCGACCGTGGACACGCTGACCGGCAAGCCCGCGGCGCCACCGGAGATCATCGCGTCGCCGCTCGCCGTCTACACGGCGGTGAACGACCAGGGCATGCTGTACGCGGCCATGCCGCCCGCCACGGGTTCCACAGGCGACCACTTCCTGATCGTGTGGGTCGGCGGCGTGGACCCCTCGTCCACCATCGCCATGCCCTGGACCAAGAACGGAACGGTGGCGGCTCCCGCAGCCGGCGGTTCCGTGTTCGTGCTCGCGCAGGAACAATCGAACGCCTACTGCGAGTGGGACATGTGGAACACCAGCAGCAGCAGCTGGGCAAAGGTTTCCAACGACTGCTCGGGCGCGAGCAACGGCGTGCTCGAGGGCACGGTCGATCTAGTCGCGAACCTTGGCGTCGCCTCGGCAGCCGACGTACCCGGCATGCTCGACTACTCGGCGCTCGAAACCGGCACCAATGACGGCGACTCCTTGAACCAGAGCTTGCAGACTCCGGCCTGCTCGCCCTCGTGCGACCCCAACGTCGATGCTTCCGAGGTGCTGGCCATGCACAGGGCGCGGCTGCTCGTCGGCCGCGTGCAGTAGCGCGTGAGCCGGCGCGTTCGCGATTTCCTCGCGCGCCTCGACACGCCTCCAGAACGGGTCGGAACGCACCGGCTGCAGCGCCCGCTGTACGCGCTGCCAGGGCTGGCGCCCGCCCTGTGCCAGAGCCGGGGCTGGATAGGCCGATGCGTCGAACTTCTGCCAGGGAATGACCGGCGCGGCGGCGCAGGAAACGAGCGCGCTGATACTGGCGGGACAGCGGAGTGCCGGTCAGCGCGCGGTGGATCTGGACCTTCGAAGTCCTGTTCGCCATCCCTGACCCCGCCGAAGCCCGCAGCAGCCACAGCCATGACGCCACCCGCTCCGCCGAGGCCGCCGCCACCCGCGGTGCCCCCGCTGGCCGTACCGCCGAAACCACCAGCGGCCACGCCTATGAAGCCCCCGGCCGCCACGCCGGTGTAGCCGGCAGCCGCCACGCCCTAGAAACCGCCCACGCTGCTGCCGCCATCGGGGTTCCCTGAGCCGGCCGTGCTGCACGCAGCCATTGCGCACAGCGGGACGACCGTGGTCACGCACGCGGTCTTCAACAACGCCCGGGGGACGAACGCCCGGCGCGAGCTCTTCTTCTTCGTCTTCGCCATGCTGCCTCCGCCATCCCAGAGTCTCACATCGCCGCACCGGGCGCGAAGGACATGACACCTATCAACGCGCAGAAGCTGCGGGGGGGTATCGCGCTCCCAAGCGTCGGAGCGCACGACAGCGGCGTGATCGCGGCCAGCGCGGCCCGGAACACGCGAAAGAACGCGGCGCGGCGCGGTCACGCAGGCCCCAAGCGTCGCCAGCAACCGCCGCCCGAGCCTATTCTATATGTGGCATTCTGCTACAATTTTGTAGCAGAATGCCACATTCAGCGCCTCCCTACGGCGCTGGGGCGTGGAACACGTCGATGTCGAACGACTTGCCTGGCCCGTGGCACGTCGCACAGCTTTCCTGACCGGTAGAGGTCGTCATGAGCTGCGCGTGAGCGGCCGTCGAGTCCGAGTCGTGGCAGGCGATACACGCAGTCGTGGTGGGCGGCGTGTAGGTCGTGGCCGTGACGTTCCAGTACGGATCGTTGCAGTAGTCGTTCGCGTCGTTGCCGGCCGGCTCGGTGCAGGTGAACGTCTCGCTCTTCGCCGGCAGCAGGTCGCTGGCAAGCGGCAACTGCTGGCTGTTGTTCACGTGGCAGGCATTGCACTCGTTCTGCGGCCGCGGGAACGCGAGCTTGTTGAAGTCGATGGGCGAACCCTGCGGATTGGCGACACTGGGCGGTGGGTAGCCCCCAAGCACGTACGGCTTGGTGTGGTTCTCGCCCATGTGGATGCCGTGGATCATCGAGCGGAAGACCACCGTGCGCGCCACGATGGTGCTGCCCTCCATACGCGCCACGCGCTCGCTGTTGTCGTTGTTCGCGTTGTGGCACATCACGCAGTAGTCGGTGTTCATGCGCGGGCCACCGTGCGCTTCAAGCGTGCCGTGGCAGTGGTCACACTGCTGCGTCTCGACGACCGTGCGGCGTGGCACCGGCGTCGAATCGGTGACGGCCACGTAGGTGACGGGGTTCATGGCCGCGTATCTCGGACCGTTCGCCACCGGCTGGATGTAGCCTTCCATGCCGACGGCGTAGCTGCCGGTAGCGTTGGCCGGAACGGCTCCCGCGGCGGGGAAGGTATACTGGAACTCCCCCTGAGCGGCATTGGTCGCGACCAGGGTACCCGTCGCACCGTTGCCCTGGATCGTGTACTGCCAGTACTGCGCGTAGTCGGTCGTGGGCCCCGCCAGCGTCACGCGCAGGCTGTCCAGCGGACTGGTGGTGATGTCGCGCGCCTGGCCGTCCACCGTCACGTCGAACGTGACCTGGGGCACGTCACCAGGCCCGGTGTTGTCGACCTTGACGATCTTCAGCTCGAGCTTCGGCGACGAGGGATCGGTGTACTGCGTGTAGTGCGCCTTCTGGACCGGCACCGTGCCGTTCTTCCCGTGGCACAGCCCACAGAGACTGTCGTCGCTCTGCTGTCCGCCGGGGTGGGCGACCATGTTGGTCGGCACGTTGGCGGGGTCGCCGAACCACACGTTGTCGTGGCAGGAACCGCATGCCGTGAGACCCGGTTTGGTCATCCAGTCGTCGCCCTGCTTGGCGCCGGCGTGGCACTTGCTACAATTTTGCACCGGCTGCGGGAATTCGACGTCCGAGAAATCGTGGACGCCCTGCTTGTAGCCGATGATCTGGTAGGGCGTTCCGTTCTGCACGCTGGGCAGGTTCGCGCCGTCGTGGATCTTGTGGATCATCACGCGGAAGTCCACGGAGTTGCCGGTATCCGGGTCGGTGACGCCCTTGGTGTGGCACAGGATGCAGAGCTTCGTGTCGCGCCGCGAACCGCCGTGCGCTTCCAGCGTGCCATGGCAACTGTTGCAGTTGTCGGTCAGCACGACCTGGCGCTCGAGCGGCGTGCCACCTGCCGGCACCCAACTGTAGGTCTCGTTGTCGACGTACTCCTTGTTGTCGTACGTGCGCGTTGCATAGGCGCCGACCGTCTGCGTCTTGGTATTGTCGGCGATGGTGATCTTGGTTCCGAACTCGTAGGCGTATTCGCCCTGGGTCACATCGACGGCGCTGAAGGTCCCGCCGCTGTCCGTGGACGGCTGCGTGGCCGTCTTGTTCGTGATGGGGCTGGTCTGGTCGCGCGTGGTGTAGGCGACGTACTGGGCCGCGTTTCCGTTGGCGTCGGTGTCCAGCCAGTCCATGATGAAGCGCACGCTCACGGCGCCCTGGGTGAGGGTGCCGGCCATGTCGAGCGGCGCGCCGTTGTCATCCGTCAGTTTGAAGTGCACGGTCGCAACGCCGTTCGAGTCGACGCTCGCATCCTCGATGGTCATCTTGATGCCCGCGCCGGCAACCCACGGCCCCTGACCGGCCGGACCGGCTTCTCCAGCCGGCCCAGCCTCGCCCGCGGGACCCGCTTCGCCCGCAGTTCCAGGCGGGCCAGCTTCACCAGCCGGGCCGGCCGGCCCAGCCGACCCCATCGTGCCCGGGGGCCCCTGGGGCCCCTGCGGGCCGGTGGAGCCGCTGCAAGCACCCACCAGCGCACCGGCCGAAATGGCCGCAACGGCTGCCGCCCGCAGCCATGCTTGATGCCCGAGCCTGGTCTTCCAAGAGGTTGCCATGGGATCGATCCTATCCGACGTGCGATGTCTGCGCGGCAAAAACGTGGGCCCGCAAGAATTTCGCGAATTTGTTCACCGTGCTGCGCGATCAGCACCGTTGCGAAGATCGCGCCAGTGTGCGCCCGGTTGGTGCGCTCGCAAGATCCCGGCATCAACCCAGCGCATTCCACGTGGGATAAGCCGATCCGCGCCACAAGACAAGTCCCGATCCCACCCTCGTCAGCAGCGGGTTAATCGGCGGCACGTCTAATGCTAGAGTCCGCCGCGACATGAAGATGGCATATGTACTCGGCGTGGCGCTCATCGGAGCGGCTGCGGCCGGGGTCGTAGTCAACAGAGCCCACAAGAAGAGCACCATCGCGAGCGAGTCGAGCGCTGCAGCCGCTGATCCGGCCGCTCCGGCCGCTCCGGCCGCTCCGCAGGACGACACGAACGGCTCCGCGCTCACAGGCAAGATCATCGAGAAGATCGATGTGCCGAACTATACCTACCTCCACCTCGACACGGGGTCGGCGAAGGTTTGGGCGGCAGTGCCCCAGGCGAAGGTCGCAAAGGGCGACACGGTGACCGTCGTCAACGCGATGAAGATGGGGCAGTTCCGCAGCAAGACGCTCAAGCGGACCTTCGACGTCATCTACTTCGGTTCGCTGGGCAACGCTGCCGCGAGCGCCAAGGGCGGCGCTCTGCCGCCGGGCCATCCGGACATCGGCAACGGCGCGATGGGCACCACTGGCCAGGGCGCGATGCCCCAGGGTCATCCCGAGGTCGGCGCAACGGAGGCGGTTCCGACCGATCTGCCCAAGGTTGAAAAGGCCAAGGGCGAAAACGCCGAGCGAATCGCCGATGTCTTCGCTTCACGCAAGAAGCTGGCGGGCAAGCTGATCCGCGTCCGCGGGGTGGTGGTGAAGGTCACGCCGGGCATCAAGGGCAAGACGTTCCTGCACCTGCGCGACGGGAGCGGCGATGCCTCCAAGCACGACAACGATCTCGTGGCGACCACCCAATCCGTTCCCAACAAGGGCGACGTCATCACGCTGGAAGGGACGCTCGGCACCGACGTGGATATCGGTATCGGGTACCACTATCCGGCGCTGCTGCAGAACGCGAAGGTCGTGAAGGAATAGAGGAATAGCGGAGGGTCCTCGAAAAAAGCAGGTGGTGGCGGGGGGAGATTGAAGATTGGGAGCTTCTGGTGGGCTCGAGCGGTGGCCGGGAAAACAGACGTAGCTTGTTCGTCGGAACTCGCCGGCACGGCGCTCGTGTCTCCGTTGCCTCCTGCACTCTGGCCGTCGCGGTGCTCGCGCCGGCAGTCGCGCGCGCCAAGCCGCCTCCTGGGCCCGATGCGGATACGTATTCGGTAGACGTTCGCAGCGCGACCTACCTCCAGCTCTACCAGCGCGCGCTGTTGCCCGGGCCGGACGGCGCAATCGTCAAGACGACGATGCCAGCACCGGCGACCGAGTACGTTTCGCTGAGAGCCGACGACATCGACGCTCCCTGGAAGAAGGACAGTCTCGACTTCGAGCTGAGCGCCTGGGGCGACGCGCTGATGGGTGAAGCCGGTCAGACGGACCGGCGCGTCGACGGCGATCTGCAGACGGCAAACGTCCGCTACCGGGCAGGCCCAGCCTGGGTCCGGCTGGGTCGGCAGGTCTTCGCCGGCGGCGCCGCGCGCTTCAGCCGGTTCGACGGGCTTTCCGCCGGCGGGAAGCTCTCGATGGGGCTCGGCGGCGAAGTGTACGGCGGTCTGTCGGTGCTGCCGCGCTGGGACTTGCGACCGGGCTACTACCAGCTGGGCAGCGCAGCGGACACGCTGCTACGCGATCCGCAGGCGCTGCCCGCGCCGAGCCGTTCCGGCTATTGGCTGGCGGGCGGCCGCATCTTCTACGACAAGGGCCCGATTATCGCCGGGGTCTCGATGCACGAGCAGCACGAGAACAGCGAGCTCGCGCGTCGCAATCTCGGTGCCGATCTGCGTCTGACGCCGTTCGACAAGGCGAGCCTGGGCGGCAACGCGCTGCTCGACCTGGACAGCGGCGGCCTCGCCGATGGGCGGCTGTGGATCGACACCACGCCGATGAAGCACCTGAGCGTAGGCGGCGAGTACCTGCACACCGAGCCGGCCCTGTTCCTCTCGCGCCAGTCGGTGCTGAGCGTGTTCAGCACGAACATGTACGACGAGCTGGGCGGCACCGCCTCGTGGCAACTGTACCGCTCGATGGGGCTGGAGGGCGGCGGATACCTCGAGCTGTATTCGGACGGCAGCAAGGGCGCACGAGGCCAGATAGCGGTCAAGCTGACGCCGGACCGGGACGGCAACACGCTACTGCGCCTCGGCTACACGCGCGTTCGCGCCATCGACAACGGCTACCACTCGATCCGCAACACGCTCAGGCAGCGCATAGCGCGCACTGTCTCGGCGACGGCCGAGGCCTATCTGTACGTGTACGACGTCGCGATCCGGGGCTACAACATCTCCAGCGTCTACGCAGGCACGGTTGAATGGCGCCCGCGGTCCGATCTGCGGCTGATGTGGGGCGCCTCCTTCGCCGATTCGCCGTACGCCAGAGCAGACATCCAGTCGCTGGTGCGCGTGGTCTACAACTTCGACCGGGAGGCGCCGTGACCGCTTCCCAGCTCAGAACGCTGCTTCTGGCGATGGCAGTGGGCATCAGCGCGCTTGTGGCGTGCAGCGAACGGACGCCGCGCTTCTCGCACGAGTACCACCTGACACGCCTCGCCTGCGGCGGCCCCGGCCAGCCGCAGTGCCTCAACTGCACGAGCTGTCACAAGGTCGACAAGAGCAACCATGTGCTGCCCCGGGTGACCGCCTGCCAGGGCTGCCACAAGCCCGCCGACAAGCACAAGCTCGCGGCGGTCCATCCTCCGCCCGACGACGACCTGGAATTCGCCGAGTCGCTGCACTTCTCGCACGCCTTGCATCTGAAGATGCCGGCACTGGCCGGACAGTGCGTTCCCTGCCACGCAGGCGTCGTTCCGCCCTCGGACAACCCTCTGGCCAGCGTGTTTCCGCCCATGCAGCGCTGCTTCAAATGCCACGAGCACCAGCAGCAGTGGGACCAGGCCAAGTGCAGCGCGTGCCACGAGCGCAAGGCGATGTCGCAGGTGATGCCGCAGAGCTTCCTGCCTCACAACCAGGGCTGGATGCGGCACCATGGGACGCTCGCCCGTGAGAAGCGCCAGGTCTGCTCGCAGTGTCACAGCCAACAGCAGTGCAACGACTGCCACGACGTAACGCAGAACCTGAAGATCGAGGATCGCCAGCCCGACGCGGTCGAGCGCCACTTCGTGCATCGCGGCAACTGGCTCAGCGTGCACCCCATCGAGGCGAAGTCCCAGCCGCGCCGCTGCCTCAGCTGCCACACGCAAGAGAGCTGCGACGGCTGTCACGTCCGGCGCGGCGTGAGCGCCAATGCGGTACGCGGCGCCAATCCTCATCCGCAGGGCTGGGTCGGAGGCGATCCCAACAACCCGAACTTCCACGGCCGCGCCGCGCGCCGCGACATCCTCACGTGCGCCGGCTGCCACGACCAGGGTCCCGCCACCAACTGCATCCGCTGCCACAAGGTTGGCGGCCCCGGCGGCAATCCCCACCCCCACGGTTGGAAGAGCGCCCGCTCGGACAACGCTTCGATGTGCAGGTACTGCCATGGCGGGTAGAGCACGGACACTTGGCCTGACCGCTTTCGTGGCACTGACCGGTGCCGCGGCCGCTCTGCTGCCCTCCTGCCTCGATCGCTACCAGAACGACACGACGCCGGCGAGCCGGCAGTGTTCGGCGTGCCATGGCGACGCCTCGCGGGCCGGCACCAACCTGCAGAAGGCCGCGCCGCCCTACGACCTGCACGGCAACACGACCACCGACTACCCGGGCGTGGGCGCCCATATGCGGCACCTGTACGCGAGCGCAACCCATGGCGCCGTCGCCTGCAACCAGTGCCACGTCGTGCCGAAGCAGGTCACGGATCCAGGACACGCCGACACGAAGCGTCCGGCCGAGATCACGTTCGGTACGCTGGCGAGCGAAGGCGGACGCTCGCCGCAGTACAACGAAGCGATGCGCAGCTGCACGAACACCTACTGCCACCGCGATGCCAACCCGGTGTGGACGGATCAGCGCAGCGAAGCCAAGACGTGCGGGACCTGCCACGCGATCCCGCCCGGAGGGAAGCATCCGAAGGCGCCGACCAACGACTGCGGCGTCTGCCACAGCGAAGTGATCGACACGAACCTGAAGTTCGTGAACCCCGAGCTCCACATCGACGGCAAGGTGGAGAAGCGGACGCCGAAGTGCAACGAGTGCCACGGCAGCGACAAGAACAACGCACCGCCACGCGACACCAAGGGCAACACCTCGCCCACCGCTCCCGGCGTCGGCGCCCACCAGATCCACCTGGCGGGCGGCGCCAACAGCCGGCCGCTCGAGTGCAAGGAGTGCCACCACGTCCCGACGGACGTGCTCGACCCGATGCACATCGACGGCGCCGAGCCCGCGGAGGTCATCTTCACGGGCGTCGCGAAGACCGACGGGCGCGACCCGGCATTCGACCCGCAGTCGCTCACTTGCGGCAACACCTGGTGTCACTCGCCAGAGCCGGGAACGAGCAAGGCTTCACCGGTGTGGAACTCGAACCCGGACAAGCCCCTGCCCTGCAACGGCTGCCACGGCACGCCGCCCGCAGCCCCGCACCCGCAGATGGACAACTGCTCGTTCTGCCACGGCCAGGTCGTCGGCAAGGACAACAAGACCATCATCAACCGCGCGCTGCACGTGAACGGCGAAATCAACGTCGTCCTGCCGACGGCGTGCAACTCCTGCCACGGAAGTGCGAACAATCCCGCGCCGCCGAAGGACCTCGAGGGCGACACGGCGACGACGGCCATGGGCGTGGGAGCGCACCAGGCGCATCTTGCCGGCAGCAAGTGGGCGCGCGCGGTGACCTGCGACGAGTGCCATATCGTCCCGAAGAACGTGAAGGACCCCGGCCACTTCGATACGCCGCGCCCGGCGGAGCTGACGTTCTCGGGCGTCGCGGTCGCGTACGGCGCGCAGCCGTCCTTCGATCCCGCCACGGGCACCTGCTCGAACACCTACTGCCACGGCGACGACTTCCCGGGCAACCTCACGTCCGGCGGCTCGCACACCAAGCCGGTGTGGAACCAGGTCGACGGCAGCCAGGTCGGGTGCGGTACCTGCCATTCGTTGCCACCGCCTCCGCCTCATCCCGTGCTGACCACGTCCCAGGCCTGCTCGGACTGCCACAAGGACATCGCGCCCAACCTCACGTTCGTGCGCCCCGACCTGCACATCGACGGTCAGGTGACGTTCAACCTGCCGAACTAGGGGGTGTCCCTGGTTCGGGCCATCGAAAAGCCGGATCATCTCGATCACTTGCGACGAAGCATTGTGTCGCGATCGCACGCGTGATCAAAAGTCAGCATGCGGCGACACGTGCTGACGGAAGAGCAGTGGCGTCGATTGCGGAACGTTCTGCCCGGGTAGAAGACCGTCGATGGCTCGGTCGTCCGCGCACACCAGGATGCGTCGGGCGGAAAAGGGGGATCAGAAGAAATGCTCTGGGCCGTTCTCGAGGAGGTGCCTACTTCGTCAGCGGCCTGACCCCGCGCCGCCCGGCAACGCGCCGCGGAAGCGCGCCGCGGACCGCCCCTCCCGGCCACGCGCAGCCGCCGCAGGCGGCGAGCATGGCCTTGGGAGGCGGCCAGTCACGCGCAGCCGCCGCAGGCGGCGAGCATGGCCTTGGGAGGCGGCCAGTCACGCGCAGCCGCCGCAGGCGGCGAGCATGACGGGGGTGGGCACCCAGACTAGCGGAGCATGGCGTAGAAGATCGCCGCGGCCAGCAGCAGACCGATGACGATGGCGGCAACGCCGAACGGGTTGACAATGATTCGCCACTTCGACCAATCGCCCGCGGTGACCGTGTCGTCCAGCTCGCCTTCCTTCTCCATCCGCTCGTACAGGGCGGCCCGCTCGTGACGCAGCTCCTCCTCGGTGATGCGACCGGAGAACATCACGGGGTCGTACGGGAACTTCTTCGGGCGGAAGTGGCTGTTGAAGAAGTGGAACACGAAGATGAAGCCCGCCGCGAGCAGCGCCTCGTCGCTGTGGACGACGTGAGCGATGTTGATGACCCAGCCCGGCAGCACGTGCGTCACCGCGGTCGGGAACCACAGGATCAGGCCCGACAGGCCGATGATCGCGACGCCCCAGAAGACCGCCATGTAGTCGAACTTCTCCCAGTACGTGAAGCGGTCGAACTTCGGCGGTTCGCCCAGACCGACGAACCACTTCAGGTGTCCCCACAGATCCTTGAGATCCTGGAAGCGCGGGAGGGGTGAATCGGGACCGAACGCGAAGCCGAGAAGACGCCGCCAGCTGACGTGCCCCTTGTCGTTCACGTAGCGATCGCGGTGCCGGCGCAGGAGCACAAACAGACTGAGCAGGTGCAGGATGAAGTACGAGATCGTCACGATCGCCGCAAAGCGGTGCACGCTCCCTGCGACCGACGCGCCACCCATGAGACGGAAGAACTCGTGCGCCCAGGGCGCCGTGTGATACCTGAGCGGCATTCCCGTCGCGACAAGCGTCAGGAAGCTCGTGAACACCAGGAAGTGCACGAAGCGGTCGACGGGGCGGAAGCGCTGGTACAGCCGCGCGTCCTTCTCCTCCCGGTCGCGCCGCTTTTCCTCGCGGAACGCCTCGGGGTCGCGGGAGCGGGCGATCAGTGTGCGGATGAGCCACAGGATGGTGTGGAGACCGAAAAAGCCGAACACTCCCAGCAGCAGCGCCAGCATCCCGACGTACACCCAGTGCACCTTCGGATAGTGCACGGCATCGCCCGGGTCGGCGTGCGCCATGTATCCGGCAAACTTCACAGGCGCGCCCGCGTGACACTTGCGGCAGGTGTTGATGCGGTTCTTCGCCGACAGCGTGGACGCCGGATTGGTCGACGGCAGGATGTCGTGCTGGCCGTGGCAGTCGTAGCAGGAGGCCACCGCGACGGCGCCCAGCGAATGGGCCTGACCGTGGTAGGTGTCCATGTAGCGCTTGAGCCGGTCCTGGTGACAGCTGCCGCAGATCTTGTCGCTGGCGAGCTTGAAGCGGGGCCCCGGCATCGCGATCGAATGGGCGGTGTGACAGGTCTCGCAGGTCGGCGCGGACTCGCCCTTCTTCACTTCCTTGATGCCGGCGGAAAGCTCCTTTTCGCCGAGCTTGCTCACGGCGCCGAGCTGGATGCCCTTCTTCGCCGCTTCTACCCTGAGCGCCTGGCCGTGGATGCCTTCGAGGTACTTCTGCCGCGGTCCCGCGTGGCAGCGACCACAGGTATTGACGATGTTGTAGCGATTGACGGTGGAGCGCGGATCGCTGGCCTTGTAGATGTCGTGCGCCTTGCCGTGGCAGTCGGCACAGGAGGGCGCAACAAGCAGCCCCTGGACGACCAGCGCCTGGCCATGGATGCTCTCGAAGTAGCGCTGGCCGGCGTTGGGCTGCTTGATCCCAAGCCGCTTGGCGAGCTCCGGGTTGGCGTGGCACTGGCCGCAGGTCCGCGGCGTGTTGCGAGGCGACACACGCGAACGCGCGTCGCTCACGGGGCGCACGTCGTGCTCGCCATGGCAGTTGTAGCAGGCAGCGGCGCGATGGTTCCCGTTCTTGCGCGCCGTCCCGTGGATGCTCTTCAGGTACGCCTGTGTCTCGCGTTCATGACACGACCCCGCACAGTGCGCCTTGCCGGGCTTGCTGCCCTGGGTGGGCGCGTGGCAGTCCGAACAGTCCAGCCTGGAATGGACGGACGTCTTCAACGCGTCGCGCACCTTGACGGGGTTCGTCACAGGCTTGGAGGGCGCCAGCGCCGGCACCTTCACTTCCGTGGGCTTGTACTGGCGCTGGGCGCCCTGGAAGCGACCGCACCCCACAGCGAGCGCGAGGCCCGACAGGACCAGACAACATAGCGACAGGACTCGATTCGTCTTCATGGACGCGCCTCACCCCCGGCGTTCCGGGCAACTTCACTTCTCGTGGCAGTCTTTGCACTCGCGTGCCGGCCGCTTCCCCGACGCATGGCACTGGTAGCACATCACCTTGTCGTGACCTTTGATGTCGAGATGCTCCTTCGGCATCTTCCACGGATGCCACTCGGGGAACGGGTCGGCCGGCGGCTGACCCAGCGGCGTCACGGGGCCGCGCACGGGCATCGTGTGACAGGTCGAGTCGCACTTGTTCGGCAGCACCTTGCCGCTCTTCGTGACGTGCTTTCCATCATGACAGCGGAAGCATCCCGGCCAGTCGCGGTGACCCAGGTTGACGGGATAGGTCCGCCAGTCGACCTTCATCTTCGGGAACACGCCGTGGTCGTAGATCGAGACCACCACCTTGACGGTCTTGTCGATGTCCGCCTTGCGCTCCTGCAACAGCTTCGGATACTTCTTCGCGTAGAAACTGCGGATGTACTTGCCGATGCCCTTCTCGGCGTCCTGGGTTCCGTCGTACTTCCGGAACACCGAGTCCACCGCGACCTTCTTGATCCAGGGCAGGCTGGTCGGGATCTGTCCTCTCAACAGCGCCTGGTCGACGCGATAGTCGGGGTTCTTGAAGTCGTGCGCCGGGCGGTTGTGGCAGTCCATGCAGTCCATCACGTGTCGCGGCAGCTTTGCTAGCGCGCCGGCGGACAGCTTGGTGTCCTTCTCGACGTACACTTCCTCCTTGCCGTTGGCATGGCGCACCTTCACCCACGGTATGTTCTGCAGCTTCTTGTCGGTCGCCGCGAACGTGATGGTGTTGTTGACGACCATGTGCCAGTGGATGCCCTGACTCTTGCCGTGCGCCGGGTTCCCGCCGCCGATCTTCAGGTTCAGCGTGATCTGTTCGGCGTCGTTGGTTTCGTTGTAGCGGTAGTGCGGAAGCTGCAATAGCTTCGCTCCGGAGAACTTCTCCGGCCAGTGACACCGTTCACACGTCTCGCGCGCTGGTCGCAGGTGGGCGACCGGTGTCGGGATCGGCGTCTCGTAGCTGTGGGTCAGCACGGCAAACAGCTGCCGCGCGCCGGAAAGCTTGGAGCGGACGTACCAGCTGGCGCCCTCGCCCACGTGGCACGCGACGCACGGCACACGCGCGTGCGGCGAGTCCTGGTACGCGGTGAACTCGGGCTGCATGGGCACGTGGCAGACCTGCCCGCAGAACGGCACCGACTCGGTGTAGTGGAAGCCCTGGTAGCTGGCCCACACCAGGAGCGACGAGACCACCGTGCCGCCGACGATCAGGTACAGGAAGATTCGTCGCTGGCGCGTCTCGTTCAGGTCGATGCGCGGATACGGCAGGAACCTGAGCGCCTCGGCACGCCGACGACGCCCGGCCTCCCAGCGCATGCCGAGCAGGATCGTCACCACACCGGCCAGCACGAAGGTCGGGAAGATGACGTAGGTGAAGATGCCGATGTAGGGGTTGCCGCCCCCGCTGGTGATGTGCGCGAGGAGCGACAGCAGGATCAGGATCGCGCCGAGAACGACGACCAGCGCTCCGATGTGACTGACCAGGTTGTAGTAGAGCGGCCGCTGCCGCCCATCGCCGTCCGTTCCGCCGTCGCCGGACGTATCATCTCCGCCCCCTTCCCCGTCACCCGCTTCGGGCGAGGAAGTCGGCTCCGTTTCCCCTTCGTCGGGCGAAGCGGTCGGCTCCGCTTCCCCTTCGTCGGGGGCCGCTGGTTCCGTGTCGTCTCGTGTGTCGTCTGACATGGCTCGTCCGTGGCAAGGCCGCTACTTGTGCTTCGTGAACAGGTGGCAGCCCGCGCAGTTCTGCGCGTTCGGGAAATGGTTGGCCCGGTTGGTGTGGCACTTCAGGCAATCGGCGCGCGTCGGCATCTTCCGCGCGTGCGTCGCGTGGCAGTTCTGGCACTTGGTCTTGCCCGCGTGGATCTTGTGGGCCGCCGGCAGGGACTTGTGGCACGACGTGCAGGTCGGCTTGGCGAAGCCGTGCGGCTTGTGGCAGGAGCCGCACACCGAGTGGGTCGGGCCGCGTCCACGGACGGCCTGGACCTCGGACGCATGGCACTTGTTGCATGCGCTCCACATGTTCTTCGGAAGCGGCTGGTGCACGTCGTGACAGCCGTTGCAGGTGTGCCGCGTCGGTTTGACCTGACGGGTCTGCTTCTGGTGGCACTGGCTGCAGCTCTTCGGATGCGTCGGGTCGTGCTTGTTGTGGCAGTTCTGGCAGGACGGATGGGCCGTCTTGGGCCAGGTCGCCACCCCCTCGGCCTTGGCCTGGTGGCAGGTACCGCAGAGCGGCGCCATGAGCTTCGCGCCGTGGGCGCCCTGGTGGCACGTCTGGCACTTCGAGTGCTTTCCACCGGGCGGACCGATGTTCTTGTGGCAGTTCGTGCAGGCGGCAGCCTTGCCCAGCGGCGGACCGTGCGGCTCGTGGCACTTCGTGCAGGCGTCGGTGTGCGGTCCCGTCTTCGGATTGTTGTGGCAGGACGAGCACGCCTTCACCGTGGCGGCGAACCTGTGGGGCTTGTGACAGCTCACACACAGCTGGTGCTTCGGCGGACGAGCTGTCGCGACGAGCTGCACCTTCTTCGAGTGACAGACCTTGCACGCCTGGAGCGCCTGTAGCGGCGCGTGGGGCGCGTGGCAGGTCCTGCACCCGCCTCGGTGCCGGGGCGCGGAGCTCGCTAGCTGGAGTGCCTTCTGCTTGTGGCAGCTATCGCACTTCTTGACGTGCTCCTTGTCCTCGTGTGGGTCGTGGCAGGTCGTGCACGCGGGGTGGGGAGCGGCCTTCTTCTTCGTGTGGCACGTCGCGCAGAAGGTCTGGGGCGCCTTCGCCTTGTGGGGCTTGTGGCAGTTCTCGCAATTGTTGTGCGCCTTCGCGTTCCAGGATGCGAGCACCAGGGCCTTGTCGGCATGACAATCGCGACAACCGTCCACATTGGCCTGGAAACCATGCGCTTTGTGGCACTGCGAGCAGCGCTTGTGACGGGAAGCCAGCATCCCGTGCTGGTCCTTGTTCTTGTGGCAGCGGGTGCAGGCGGTGACGAGCGAGCTGCGCGGACCGTGCGGCTTGTGGCACGTCGTACACGAGAAGCGGTCGGGCATCTTCGTGTTGTGGAACTCGGTCGTGACCTTGGCGTGGCACAGCGTGCAGTCCTGCCCGCGGAAGCGCTTGTCCCGCGACTTGTCGTGCGGCTGGTGACAGACGGCACACGTCTGCAGGTTGCCGTGGATCATCGTCGGCCGGATCGGCTGTGCCTTGACGAACTCGGCGAACCGCGACCCCGCTTTCACCTTGCTCCCGTTCCCGTGGCAGCGTTGGCAGCTCTGGGCAGGCGTTTGCGCGCCGCGTTCCACCCGCGCCAGGTAGTTGTGGCACGAGAGACAGGAAATCGCCTTGCCGTGGAAGGCCGTGGCGTGCTCGCCGAAGGTGTGCACCTTCTTGTGGCACCCTGCGCACGAGTCCGGGTTGGGCGTCGTGCGGTGGTCCTTCCACATGTGGCACGACGAACAGGCCAGCGGCTTGTCCGCCTTGATGACGTGGATGAGATGACCGTTGGTGTTGATGATGTTCCAGGGCTTCTTGCCGGCCTGGGTGTGGCAGCTCCGGCAGCGGGAAGGCTCGAGCTTGCCGTGAGGCGTGGTGCGGCCCTTCGAGACCAAGCTGAGCGCCCACTGATGCAGATTCTCCCCGACCCGGCTTTCGTGGCAGGCCTTGCACCGGAGCCCCTTGTGCACCCCGGCCTTGAGCTGGTGCACGTCCTTGGTGTGGCAGGACCCACAGAACTGCGGCTGCTGGACGTGTTTCTGGGCGCGGTCCAGGCCCGCCAGCGCGGCGACGACGACAACCAGGAGCCCCAGCTGCCACCAGATCCAGCGGTGCGACCACCAGGGACGATGCGCCTTGGTCCCGGACCGGGACGAATCGACATCTGGTGCAGGGGTATCGGAACCGTCGTCGCTCAAAGCTCAACCTACACGGGTGCTATGGAGACCGCAGCAGCAGCAGCAGCACGCGGAGCATAGGACATATTGGTGCCAATATTTCACTATTGTGTGGCATACACGCGCATCCCCATCGCCGAACCGGGCGCCCAAGCCGCCACCGATTAGCGCGCCGCCGCTTGCGGAGAGTCAAGATGAACCGTGTGGAATCCGTAGCAGAGCTAGCAATCCCCGTGCCTTGACGCGACGCATGGCGTCACGCCGAGTGGACCCTATTCCTGCGATTTCCGGAAAGGCCGACTGCGCTGTTGGCGCAATTCCTGCTAGGTTCGTCGCGCGTCATGCAGAAGCTGCCGTTCGGGGGGCGTCCTGCTTCGTGGCCGGGCCTGCGTCGTTGCGCGCCCTGCTGACGCCGCCGCACTCTCGTCTCATCAACGGTCAAGATTCCGGAGGGAACGAGCTCTCCGTGTCGTCGGACCTGACCGCTCGCACGCCCGCGCGCAGACCGGGCGCCTCCGCCGCGGGCAGCGTCAGCACGAACTCGCTGCCGCCGCCTTCGGCGAGGCGCGCGACGAGGCGGCCCTGGTGCTGCAGCACGGTGTGCAGCGTGAGCGGCAGGCCCATGCCGGTTCCGCTTGGCTTGGTGGTGTAGCCCGGCGAAAAGATGGCGATCGGGTCGTCGATGCCAGGGCCGGTGTCGCGGATAACCAGCTCCCACTCGCTGCCAGCGCGCTCGAGCGAGACGCCCAGCCGCCGCGTCGGCATGTTCTGCATCGCCTCGACCGCGTTGCGGAGGAGGTTGTCGACGACGCTGCGCAGCCGCGCCGGGTTGCCGATGACAAGCGCCGGCTTGTTCCAGATGTTGGGCTCGAGCTCGACGTCCTGATCGAGCAGCGTGTCGCCCTGCGTGTCGAGCATTTCCGATAGCAGCTTGGCGAGGTCGACTTGCTCGAGCTTCAGCTCGCCCGCGGTCGGGTGCAGGCTCAGATACTCCGAGAGCAGCGTTTCCATCCGCGACAGCTCGTCGTGGATGGCGCCAAGACGCTTGGTGAGCCGCGCGCGGTCCTCGTCCGAGGCGACCAGCTTGTCCAGGCGCCGTTCGAAGAGCTGGACCTGCAGCGACAGGCCGTTGAGCGGGTTGCGCAGCTCGTCGGCCAGCATGCGACCGAACGCGCCGATCGTTGTCCACTGCTCCGAGACGCGCAGCCGCTCGGTCAGCTGCATGCGCAAGAGCGCCGAAGCCAGCACCGGCTCCAGGGCCTTGGCCGTCTCGCATTCCTGCGACGAGAAAGCGCCCTGAGTGCGCTCCAGCGTGACCACACCGACGGTTTGACCGCCGACCTTGAGCGGCAACAACAAGAGCGCCGGCGCGCGCGGACTGGCGACTGCGCTGTCAAGCGCCTGCTGTTCTTCCGGCACGTCCACCGAATCCGGCAGGGGCAGAAGCTTCAGCTCGCGCGGGGTGATCTGCCACGAGTCGACAGGTCGACCGGCGTCGTCGACGCGGGTCAGCTGCGCGCGGTCGTAACGGACAAGCTGGAACAGCGACTCGCCAAGCACCGATGGTCCCGGTCCGAGCGAGGCCACGCTGGCCAGCGAACCCGCGATCTCCGCGCGGCGCTCGCGCTCGGCCAGCACGCGGCGCGCCAGGCAGGCCAGCGTCAGCACCTGCGTCAGGGTCTCGACCAGCGCCGCCCGGCTGCGCGAGGTCGCCTCGGCGCTGCCGCCATGCAGCACCAGAGTGCACAGTGACTCGTCGCGCCAGGCCAGCGGAATCAAGCGATCGGAGTCGTCCAGAAGCTCCGCGGCGGCGTCGGGAGCCTCGCCGCCAGCGGTCCCGAGCCGCGCGCTCTGGTAGCCGGCCACCCGCGCCACCTGCTCCAGCACGGGATCGATCTCGCTGACACCGGAGATCCAGCCGTTCAGCGCCTGCACGAAGTTGGCGGTCGCATCCTGCTGCTCGCGCAGTTCCTCGAGGTGCCGGCGATCCGCCTCGCGACCCGCACGCGCGGCACGTAGGCCGTCGGAAAGAGCGCGGGCCAGCGTCGCCAGCTCGTTGTCGCCCGCGGCCTCGGCCTGGAGCGCTTGCTCCGAGCCCTGCTGGGTCGCAGCACGCAGCCGGCGGATCCCACCGAAGACCTCCCAGACCCCGAACCCGATCAACGCGACCAGAAGAAACGATGCGACCCCTGCCGCCGTGCCGAACCTGTTGATGGCGGCGGCTCGCGTCTGCAGGCTGTCCGTGATGTCACGTACGGTTCCGTCCAGCGCCCGGAGCTCATCGTGCGCGAGAACGGCGGTCCCGGGCGACAGGCCCTGGTCGAGCGCGATCTGGAACCGCGGCGCGAGCAGGTGATCCCAGCGGTCGAGGTGCCCTCGCATCCTGGCGCACGAGCGCGCATCGGGACAGGGCGGAACTCCCTCGGCACTGTTGCCGTGGATCAACTCGACCAGCGTGGCGCGCTGATCGCGGAGCATGCCCTCGATCTCCTGCCTGCGTTGGTCGGGATTCGGGCCCGACCGCGCCAGGTGTTCCTCGATCTCGAGCAGCCGGTAGCGGAGCGAGCCCGCCAGATCGAGCTCGCGGGCAAAGCCTCTGACATTGTGGTGCGCTTCGCTAGACACCAGCCACGGCCCCAGTGCGAGCACGCCCAGACCCAGCAGCAACGCAAAGAACCGCCCGCGCAGCGAGCGCACCGGCGCAGCCAGCCAGGCAAGCGCAGAAAATGCGCGTTTTCGGGGGGTTCTCGTTCGCATCGCCGAAGCAGGAACCAAGGGGTCAGCACGTAGCGTGCCAGCGAGTCCGCACCCTGGTTTCCATGCGACGATCAGCGGACAGCTACGCCCGGATCGTCCCGGAGACAGGAAACACGTTCTACCACCCCTGCGAATATGCTCCCGCACATCCTGCGGTCGGGTTGACGTCCGACATGTCGACGATGGAGCGGGCTTTCGTTTGCTGGTAGTTCTCGATCGCCGCATGGCAGTCGATTTGCCGTCAGAGACAGCACAGCCGCGACTCCCCGGGTCGAACCTGAGTCGGGCGATCATGCTCGGCGCCCTGACGATCGTGCTCTGCTACGCCGCCGGCAGCCTGGTCGAACAGACCATGCTGGTGGGGGCACCGATGGCGACCATCCATTTCGAGCACGTGGTGCGCGGGGTCGTCTCGTCCGTGCTCACCGCGGCGGTGGTTGGCTGGTCCCTGGTCCGGACTTCCCCGCCACTGCTCGCGCCAGCCCCGGAAACACCCTTCGCGGAGCGATCACAGACGCGGGAAGCGGAGCATGTCGGCCACTATGCCCGATGGCTGATCCAGATGCGCTGGCTCGTGGTCGTGGTGGCCACGGCGCTGGTCGTCATTGCGGTGCACGTGATGCACCTGTTGCCGGCCGCGTCGTGGACGCCACTGGTCACGACGCTCACGCTGCTGGCAGCAACCAACGTGCTGTACACGGTGCTCGCCGGGCTTCGCCAGCGCCGCTATCTCGAGATCCAGATCGGTACCGATCTGGTGGTGCTCACGCTGCTTCTGCACTTCTCCGGGGGCATCGAGAACCCGCTGTGGATGATCGCCATGTTCCACGTGGTGATCGCCGGGGTGCTGCTGAATCCGCGGCGCTGCTATGCCGTGGCTGCGCTGGCCTCCGTCCTGCTGTCAGCGATGGCCTGGGCGGAATACACGCACATCGTCCACCACTACGGGCTGGCACTCTTCCCGCACGGAGTGGAGGGCGACATCCACTCTTCCTACGACCTTCTGTACGTGGGCAGCTGGAACGCGCTGCAGGCGGTCATGCTGGGATTGATCGGGTATTTTACGACAACACTGGCGGAGCGGGCCCGCACCAACGAGCTGAGACTGGAAGCCATGGCGGAGCGGGCGCTGGGCGAGCGGCAGTTGCTCGAGCAGGCGCTCGCCACGACGGGGACGGGCCTGCGCGTCTGCAATCCCGAGCTCGAGCCCGAATGGCTGAACAGCCGCTGGCGCGAGTGGTTCCAGCCCGACTGCTGCCTCGACGGAACCATCACGCCGGTGCCGGCGCGGGAAACCCTGCAGGACGGGCAAACGCGGGTCACGGAGGTCCAGCTGCCGGACAGAGCCGGACACCACGGCAGCGAACGCATCTACCAGCTGACAACCGCGCCGGTCGTCGACGCGGAGGGCCGGATTGTGCAGGTGGCCGAGTTGGCCCAGGAGATCACCCAGCAGAAGCGGGCCCAGGAGCAGCTGCTGGTCGCCGGCAAGCTGGCGGCCGTGGGTCGCCTCGCCGGCCAGGTCGCGCACGAAGTGAACAATCCTATTGCCATCATCAGCGGGAAGGCGCGCCTGCTGCTATCGGGACGACGCGGCGAGATGTCCCCGAAAGTCGCTGCCGAGCTGGAAAAGATGGTGGCGCTGTCCGATCGAGTCGCGAACATCGCACGGGGGCTCCTGGCGTACGGCCGGCCTTCGCCCACAACCCGGCGCACGATCGATCTGTCTACAACCGTGCGCTACGCGCTCGCGATGGTCGAACAGCGGGCCCAGGCGGCGGGAGTACACCTGCAAGACCAGCTGGGCTCCTCGCCGATGCGGGTGAACGCCAACGCAGGCGAGCTGGAGCAGGTCTTCTTGAATCTACTTCTGAACGCCCTGGACGCGGTGACCGAGGGCGGAACTGTCAGCATTTCGGCACGAACCGGCGAGCTTCCGGACGGCACCCCGGGGGTCAGCGTGGCGGTCAGCGACGATGGCGGCGGCATTCCCGACGAGATCCTGGAGCGTATCTGGGAGCCCTTCTTCTCGACGAAAGGTGACGACAAGGGAACCGGCCTGGGCCTGGCAATCTGCCGGGGCCTGGTCCAGGCCCATGGCGGCGACATCGAGGTGGAAAGCCCGCCCGGCGGCATGACGACCTTCACCGTCCGCCTGCCCCTTGTCACGTCGCCTGCCAGCGACGACGATTCTGCTAGCACAGGAGACTGATGGCGTCCCGCGTCCTGGTAGTCGACGACGAAGAAGGCATGCTCGAGGTGTGCAGCGACACGCTGGCGCTTCTGCCCGACGTGGAAGTGGTGCTCGAGCAGCGCAGCGCACGGGCCGCCGCATTGCTCACCCAGGAGCATTTCGACCTGCTGATCACGGACATCCGGATGCCGACGATCGACGGCGTCCAGCTGCTCCGCGTCGCCAGGGAGCAGGATCCGACGCTGCCAGCCCTGATTCTGACGGCCTACCCCACGGTCGAAACGGCCGTCGAGACCATGAAGCTCGGGGCAGCGGACTACCTGAGCAAGCCATTCCGCCCCGAAGAGCTGCAGAAGCTCGCGGCGCGCCTGCTCGACGAGCGACGCCTGCGTGACGAGAACCGGCTGCTGTCGCGCCAGGTCGAGCGAGCCCACCTGTTCGACGAGATTGTCGGGCGCAGCGACGCCATGCAGAAGGTATTCGAGCTCATCCAGCGCGTGGCCGCCACCGATGCCGACGTGCTCATCCTGGGCGAGACGGGCACAGGCAAGGAGCTCGTCGCGCGAAGCCTCCATGGACGAAGCCCACGCAAGGACCAGCGCTTCGTTCCCGTCGACTGCGGCGCCATCCCGGACAACCTGCTCGAGTCCGAGCTCTTCGGACACGAGCGCGGCGCGTTCACCGGCGCGGATTCGCGCAGTCTGGGGCTTCTCGAATACGCGAGCCGCGGCACCTTCTTCCTCGACGAGGTCGCCGAGCTGCCCCCGCGGCTCCAGTCGAAGCTGCTCAGGGTGCTGCAGGAGCGCAAGGTTCGCCGCGTCGGCGGCAAGGACGAGATCGACGTGGACGTGCGCGTGATTGCCGCCACCAGCCGGGATCTGGCAGAGGAAATGCGGGAGCGCAGGTTCCGTGAGGATCTGTACTACCGGATCAACGTCGCACGCATCGAGCTGCCGCCGCTGAGACACCGCAGCGAGGACATCCCGCTTCTGGTGAGCCACTTCATCGAGCGATACGCCAAGCAGATGGGCAAGCCGGGCATCACCTGCGACGCCGAGTCGCTGGAGATCCTCTGCCGCTACTGCTGGCCCGGCAATGTGCGCGAGCTGACCAACGTGCTTCGCCGCGCGCTGACCATGGCGCACGGCGACAGCATCCGGCCGGATGACCTTCCCGACGCCATTGTCGCCGAAGCCGGCGCGCCGCCGAATTCGGGGTCCATCAGGCCCGATGGCGGTTTCTTCGATCAGAGAACGGATCGCATCGAAGCGTTCGAGCGCGAGTACCTGACGGGTCTTTTGCTGCGCAACGATGGCGACGTGAACCGGGCAGCCAGCGACGCCCAGCTTCCGCGCGGCACCTTGTATCGGCTGCTGAAAAAGTACGGGCTGACCCCGGCGGATTTCCGTCCGTAAGCAGCGCGTTGACGCCAGTCACACGGATGTGACTGCGTCACGTCAACGCGACAACCAAATCGCGCACAAGCTGCGTCTACGTGACATGGCGCACGTTCTTGACGCAACCTGCGCGCACCCGATCTAGTGCTTGCGCACCCGATGCGCCGTCGCCACGCTTCGGCGGGCCGCACCAGCAATAACTGCGCGAATTTGATCTGGCATGCGGACTGCAGTGCGCAGGACGAGACCAGTGGCTTCCCCCAAGACCAAGGTCTGGAAAAAAATGACATACCTCAATCGCCCCATCCCACGTTCCCCCCGGCTCGGTTCCCGAGCCTTCGCGTCGTGCCTCGCCGCTCTTGTCGCGGCTGTGCTCGTCTTCTTCGGCGGCACCAAGAAGGCCCACGCTGTTCCCTCCTTCGCTCGCAAGTACAAGACCAGCTGCGTCACCTGCCACACCGTGTTCCCGAAGCTGAACCCCTTCGGCGAAGCATTCCGCCGCAACGGGTTCCGCTTCCCCAGCAAGGACGGCAGCCTCGACAGCGACAACGTCCAGGCCCAGATGCTTCCGCTCGGGCAGGACGAGTACAAGAAGCTGTTCCCCAACTCGGTCTGGCCCGACTCGATCACGCAGGCGGTTCCGCTGTCCGTGTACATCAACCTGAACTCGCACGTGAACCTGCCGGACTCGAGCGCCAAGGCCGCCGAAGGCAGCACTTTCGCCTGGAACGACATGGTCGGTGAAGCGGCCTTGTTTGCAGCCGGCGCCTTCAACGACAAGCTCACCTACTTCGTCGAGATGAGCATCGCCGACGGCGGCATCAGCCCCGAACAGGCCTACCTGATGTGGAACGACATCGTCGGGCCACGGCACGCCTTCAACCTGTACTTCGGCGCATTCTTCCCGCGGCTCACCAGCTTTGGCTCACACGGCACCTATCTGGCGGACAGCGCGTTCCCGGCCGTTTCCATCGGTCAGCTGTTCAACCCCGACACGCCCAACGAGGTGTTGGGGGAGGCTTTCGGCCACAGCCCCGGCATCGCACTGCAGGGTACGGTGGCCCACCGCGTCGACTACTCCCTGGGCTGGAAGGCCTCGGGCCTGCAGGACGGCCTCGACGGCAGCATGCCGAACTCGCAGGACGCCTACGCCCACATCGGCTTCAAGATCGGCGGCATGTCGCTCGACGGTGAAGGCCCGAGCGGCGCGCAGGTTGCCAACCCGAAGAAGCCCTGGGCCGACACCGCGCTCACCGTCGATGTCTACGGCTACCACTCGCTGGCGCGCTTCGACAGCCAGACGCTGGATGCCAACGGCAATCCTGTCCTGCAGGACGACAACGTCAACGCCCTGGGCGGCCAGCTCCGCATCGACGTGGGCTCGTTCTCTCTGAGCAGCGGTGGTTGGGTCGAGCATCACTCGAACCCCTACGTCGCAACCACGGCCGGCGACCCGGGCCCGCCCGTGGTGCCCGGCACGGCCGACACCAGCCCCGGCACCGGCCTCGTTCAGTACAACGAGCTCGACTACGTGGTCTTCCCGTGGTTCGTCCCGACCGTTCGCACCGAGTACACGCGGCTCTGGATCGACACGGCCAACGGTGGCGGCACAGCCAGCATGCTCAAGATCCAGCCGGGCATCGCCTTCCTGTTCCGGCCGAACATCAAGCTCGCACTCGCGGCAGACATCGAGAACGCGACCGGTACGCCTCCGAGCGGCGACTGGGGTGCCGCCGGCGACGCAACGATCGCCGGACAGCCCAGCGGCAAGAGCAAGACAGAGGCCGAGCAGATCACCGCCAATGTTGGATGGGCGTTCTGATGCCCATCCATGAATCTAGAAGGAGCACCAAGATGAAAACCATGAATCTCACAGGACTGGTCGCGGCGGCAGCACTCGCCGGACTCGTTCCCGCCTGTGCCACTCCGTCGGCAGGCGCCCCCGCAAGCAGCCCGGCGGCTGCCGCCTCACCCAGTTCGTCTGCACCGGCCGCAGCGGCAGCCGCACCGGCGAGCACCGATCCTTCCTCGACGGGAGGCACCGACAAGGGCAAGAGCGCACCGCCCCAGGGCACGGACACGAGCAGCGGAGCCGGCAACGCCAAGCCGGCCGCGCCTGCAACGCCCGGCGCCGCAACCGGCACCATCTCGGGCCAGATCACCGCATCGCCCGCCAAGTTCGGCAAGCATGTCGTCGTCTGGCTCAACGCAGGCGGCTTGCCCGCCAAGCCGAAGACGGTCGAGATCGATCAGAAGAGCATGAAGTTCTCGCCGTACCTGACGGCCGTCCCGGCCGGCAGCAAGGTCGTGTTCCGCAACAGCGACCCGTTCCCGCACAACGTGTTTTCGCCGGACGGCCCGAACAAGTTCAACCTGGGCATGATGCCAGCGAAGTCCGCGCGCATCCACGTGTTCAAGAACCCCGGGCCCTCCACCCTGCTCTGCCAGATCCACCCCGGCATGATCGCGTACGTCTACACCGTGCCTTCGAAGTTCTACGCGATCGCGGACAGCAACGGGCACTACACCATCAAGAACGTCCCGAACGGGACCTACAAGCTGTCGGCCTGGGCACCCAAGCTCGCCGTGTCGACGCAGAACGTGACCGTGGCCGGCGCAGCCGCAACGGTTTCCCTCCACCTGCACCGCGGAGGCTGAGAAAATGAAACACATCGCACTCGTAGCCGTTCTCATGTTGGCTGTGGCACCAGGCTGCAGCAAGAGCCACGCAGCGCCTCGCAAGGACACGCCCACCACCACCAAGAGTGCCGCCCCCACACCCAAGGCGGCACCGACCCCCGCCGCTTCGGCGGCCGCGAAGAAGGAGGCTCCGTCCAGCGCAACCAAGGCGCCGGCGGTGGAGCTCAAGCTGGCAAGCGTGGCGAACCAGATGAAGTACAACAAGACCAAGCTCACCGTGAAGACGGGAGCGAAGGTTCATCTGGAGTTCCACAACAACTCCACGCTTGCCGTGCTCCCCCACAACTGGGTGCTCGTGAAGCCAGGAACCGAGGCCAAGGTGGCCAAGGCGGAGCTCGCCAACAAGGCCCAGGGATACGTCGCCCCCAATCCGGACATCATTGCCCACACGCCTCTGGCCGAAAAGGGCAAGACCGTGGACGTCACGTTCACGGCTCCTGCTCCGGGCACGTACCCCTACATCTGCACCGTGCCCGGCCACTACATGGTCATGCACGGCCAGCTGGTGGTCACGCCCTAACCCTCGATTCCACACTGGGAGTATCCCTATGGTCTGGGAGCTCGCAGTCATCGTCCTTGTGGTCGTCGCTGCCCTGCTGACCGCGAAGTACCTCCCCAGACCGCCCACGCCATCGGCCGAGGAGATCCTCAAGGAGCGCTACGCCAGAGGAGAGATCGACGGAGCGGAATACGAAAAGAAAAAGAACGACCTGAAGAGCTGACAGCAGCGGCCCCAGGTCCAAAACGAGAAGACGCCTCGGCTCCGCGCCGGGGCGTCTTCGCTTGTGGTTTCCGGGGAGGGCCGTGCTAGCGTCCGGGCCCATGAAAATCATCGTCGTCGGCGCAACAGGAACCATTGGGTCGCAAGTAGTCGCCGCGCTGTCCGGCCGCCATGAGGTCATCGGCGTGTCGCGCAAGAGCGCTATTAGCGTGGATCTCGACCAGCCCGAGTCGATCCGGCGCATGTTTGCCGCAGTCGGCAAGGTCGACGCGATCGTCTCCGCTGCGGGGAACGCGAAGTTCGGCAAGCTGACCGAGCTGGGCGACGACGATTTCAAGTTTTCGCTCGAGAGCAAGCTGATGGGACAGGTCAACCTGGTGCGCTACGGGCTCGAGCATCTGAACCCGAAGGGGTCCATCACGTTGACCAGCGGCGTTCTCGCCCAATCACCCATGGTTGGCAGCGCGGCGATCAGCATGGTCAACGCCGGGTTGGAAGGCTTCGCGCGCTCGGCCGCCCTGGAAGCTCCCGAGGGCACGCGCGTCAACGTGGTCAGCCCCGGCTGGGTGAGCGAGACGATGAAGATGATGGGGATGGACCCGTCGGGCGGCACCCCCGCGTCGAAGGTCGCCGAAGTCTACGTGCAGGCTGTCGAGGGCACGGACAACGGCGAGGTCCTCCCCGCGATCGACGTCGGCTGAGGCGACAAATGCACGAAGGCGCTCCGGGTCCGGGGACCGGGAGCGCCTTCGCTCGTGTGTGCGCGTGTATCAGGCGCGCTCGATGAGCCCGGCGGCGCCCATGCCGCCGCCGATGCACATCGTCACGATGCCGCGCTTGGCGTCACGGCGCTCCAGCTCACGCAGGATCGTCGCAACCAGCTTGGCGCCCGTGCAGCCGAGCGGATGGCCGAGCGCGATAGCGCCGCCGTTCGGGTTCAGCTTCTCCTCCGGAATGCCGAGCTCGCGCTGGACGTAGACGGACTGCGACGCGAACGCCTCGTTCAGCTCGATTACGTCGATGTCCTTCATGCTCAGGCCGGTGTGCTTGAACAGCTTGCGCACCGCCGGGATCGGTCCGATGCCCATGATGCTCGGGTCGACCCCGGCCGTGGTGAAGTGGCGGAGATACGCCTTCGGCTTCAGGCCGAGCGATTCCGCCTTCTCCTTCGTCATGACCAGCGCCGCCGCCGCGCCGTCGCTGAGCGGCGAGGCGTTGCCCGGCGTGACGCTGCCCTTGAGCGCAAAGCTCGGCTTGAGCTTACCGAGCGCCTCGACCGTCGTGCCTTCGCGAATGAGCTCGTCCGTCCGGAAGTCGAACCCGGTGTGCTTGCCGTCGACGAAGCGGACGCCCTGTACGGTGACGATCTCGTCCTCGAAGTTGCCAGCTTTGCGCGCGGCAGCTGCCTTTTCCTGGCTCCTCACGGCGAACTCGTCCTGCATCTGGCGGCTGATCTCGAAGCGCTTGGCGACGTTCTCGGCCGTGATGCCCATGGGCGTGTAGACACCGGGGTTCAGCTCCATCAGCTCCGGGCTGGCGCTGATCTTGTTGCCCGTCATGGGCACCATGCTCATCGACTCCACACCGCCGGCGACGACGATGTCATGCGAGCCGAGCGCGATGGCACCCGCGGCGAGCGCGATGGCCTGCAGACCGCTCGAACAGAAGCGGTTGATGGTCATCGCGCTGGTCTCCTGGGGCAGTCCGGCGAGGAAACCCGCCGGGCGCGCGACGTTCAGCCCCTGCTCGCCTTCGGGCATGGCGCAGCCAAGCACCAGGTCCTCGACCATTTCGGGCTTCACCTGAGGCACGCGCGCGAGCAGTGCCTTGATGACTTCGCCCGCGAGCTCGTCGGGGCGCTTCTGTGCGAGCGAGCCCTTGTGGGCCCTGCCGACCGCCGAGCGGACGGCTTCCACGATTGCGATATCCACCATGATCGTCCTCCCGGCTAGTTACGAAGGGGTTTGTTGTTCATGAGCATGTGCTGCATGCGGTCGAGGCTCTTCTGCTCGCCGCACAGGCTGATGAAGGTCTCGCGTTCCAGATCGAGCATCTGCTGCTCGGTGACCGGCGCGGCTGCGCCGCCCTCGCCGCCGCACAGCACGCGAGCCAGCTTGCGGGCGATGACGCCGTCGTATTCGGTGGCGTAGCCGCCAGCCACGAGCGTATCGACCAGCATGCTGATGGTGGCGATGCCGCTCTCGCCGGGCAGCTTGTAGGCGCGCGGCGCCGGCGGGTGGTAGCCGGCCTCTGCCATGCCGATGGCGCGCGGCCTTCGCTTCCGTCACCAGCCGCGCTTTGTCGAAGCTGATGCCGTCGGTCTTGCGGAAGTAGCCGTAGTGCTGCGCCATCTCCGCGCTGGTCGCCACGTTGGCCATCGCGATGTTCTTGAACACCGCCGCCACCAGCGACTGCACGATGATGTCGCTGCCTTCCGGGATGCCCTCCAGAGCGCGCCACACCAGGTTCAGGCAGCCGCCGCCGCCGGGGATGAGTCCGACGCCGACCTCGACCAGACCCGCGTAGGTCTCCGCCGCGGCCTGCACCGCATCGGAAGCGAGGCACACCTCGAGCCCGCCGCCCACGGCCATGCCGAAGGGCGCCGCCACGACCGGGACGCGCGAGTACTTCATGCGCTGGCCGGCCTGCTGCAGGGCGTTGACCATCTTGTCGAGCTCGTCCCACTGCTTCTGCTGCGCAGCGACGACGACGCCGAACAGGTTCGCACCCACGCTGAAGTGGTCACCCTGGTTGGCGATGATCATGGCGCGGAAATCGCGCTCGGCGCGCTCCGTGGCCTCGCCCAGCATAGCGATCGACTTCGGGGTCGATGCTGTTGGCCTTGCTCTTGTAGGTGAGCGCGAGCACACCGTCGCCGATGTCCCACGCCTCGGCGCCGCTGTTGGTGAGCACGGGCGCGTTGCCCTTGCGCAGCACAGTGAGCGCCGCGTTGCGCGGATCGGTCTTCTGCTGGACGTATTCGCCCTTCGCCAGCTCGAACACCTTGCCGTCTGCGTAGAAGGCCTTGGCCCCCGACGCCTTCATCTTCTTGACGCTGTCGGGCAGCTCGATGCCGTCCTTCTCCATGCGCTCAAGCACGCGCTCGAAGCCCATGGCGTCCCAGGTCTCGAAGGGACCGAGCTCCCAGTTGTAGCCCCAGCGCATCGAATCATCGATGGCGACGATGCTGTCGGTGATCTCGCCGACCATCTTCGCCGAGTAGGCGAGCGCGCGCGAGGTGACCTTCCACGCGAACTTCCCGGCAGGCCCGTCGTCCTCGAAGAGCTTCTTCACGCGCTCGCGCGGGTCCTCGATTCCGCCGATTTCCTTGCACTTCGAGCGGATGTCGGGGTTGCCGCCACGCGCGCGGTACTTCTTGTCGTAGGGGTCGAAGGTCTCGATGCCTTCCTTCGTCTTCTTGTAGAAGCCGGCCCGGGTCTTGTTGCCGAGCAGCTTCTGCTCGACCATGCCGCGGATGTACGCCGGCAGCTTGAAGACCTCGCGCTCGGGGTCCTCTTTCAGCGCCTCGTAGCAGTTGTCGGCGACGTGCATCACGGTGTCGAGGCCGACCATGTCCGCGGTGCGGAAGCTGGCGCTCTTCGGGTGCGCCATGGGCGGGCCGGTGATGGCGTCCACGTCCTCGGGAGCCAGCTTGTCCTCGAGCATCTGGTGGATGCCGACCAGCATGGCGTGCGTACCGATGCGGTTACCGACGAAGTTCGGCGTGTCCTTGGCGTGGACGATGCCCTTGCCGAGCACGTCCTCGCCGAAGCGCTGCACGCGCTCGATGATCGCGGGATCGGTGTCCGGACCGGCCACCAGCTCCAGCAGTTTCATGTAGCGAACCGGGTTGAAGAAGTGCATCACGCAGAAGTGCTTCTTGAAGCGCTCGCTGCGGCCCTCGACCATGTTGTGGATACGCAGGCCCGAGGTGTTCGAAGCCACGATGGTTGTGGGCTTGACGACCTTTTCCAGCCGCTCGAACAGCTTCTGCTTGATGTCGAGCCGCTCGATGATCGCCTCGACGATCAGGTCGCACTCGCCGAGCTTGCCGAGGTCGTCCTCGAGGTTGCCGGTCTCGACCAGCGCGGCACGGCTCTTGTGGAAGAAAGCCGCCGGCTTGGCCTTGATGGCCCCCTGTAGCCCGTTGTCGGCGAAACGGTTCTTCGCCGCCCGCTGCTTCTTCTCGTCGTCGGAGAGGTTGGGCGGAACGATGTCGAGAAGCAGCACCGGCACGCTCGCGTTGGCGAGGTGCGCTGCGATGCCACTGCCCATGACGCCCGCTCCGATGACGCCTACACGCCGAATCGGTTCAGTCATGTCGTGCCTCGTTCATTGGGTGGACCCGGGGCTCCGAAAACGGCCGGAGCAGGGCCGGGGGCGAAAGCGTTGTTCCGCTTCGCCCGGAACGCAAGCCCCGCCCTGACGGCGGCTGGCACCGGGGCTATCGCGTGAGAAGAAGCAAGCGAAGTTGCCGACCGCGGGCTGCGTGGCCGCGCTCGACGAAAGCGATTTGCCCGTGTTACGTTTCAAGATCGGAGATTCGCAGTGAAGACTCGAAGTGCCGATACGAAGGCACCGCTGGTCGAAGAGCTCCTCGGCCTGGAAAAGCAGCGCCTATCGGGGGTGCGTCTCGACGAAGCCGCCCAGAGCAGATATCGCGAGCTCGTGCGTTCCCTTTTCGGGGGCGCAGACGATGACCGGCGGCGGTTCGTCAGGGTCGATGCACATCGTCCGGCCCGCATACAGGTCGACGGCTCCGAGCTGCCCGCGCAGGTCACGTCGATGAGCGTGGGCGGCCTTTTCCTCCACACCAACGATGCCGACCCCTCGCTGGTGGGGCGTGAGGTCGATGTCGTCGTCGAGCTCCGTCACGTGGAACAGCGCCCGATTTCCCTTCGCGCGAAGGTGTGCCGGGTGGCGTCCGACCCCAACGAAGCGCCGGGCTTCGGCGTCGAACTCGTCGAGCTCGCCCCCGAGCAGCGCGACAGTCTTGCTGATCAGCTGAAAGAACAACTGCTTTCGGCGCTCCAGACATCGGAAGAGCAGTATCGCTTCTTCTTCGAGCATTCGGCGGACGTCGCGCTTCTGCTCGACCGCCGCGGCTGTGTCCAGCAGGTCAGCGAAGCCGGGGCGAGCTTGCTCGGGGCGACGCGTGAAACGCTGACCGGAGTCGGCTTCGACGCCCTTGTCGCGCTCGAGGATCTGCCGCGTGCCCAGGAGGCTCTCGAGAAACTTGAAGAACAGGATAGCGTACGCCTCGAGATCGACCTGCTCGACGACAAGCGTGAGCGCATCCCCGTGCTCGCCACTTTCCAGGCGGTGCGGGCGCACAGCCTCTGCGTGGGAAGCATCGTGGCGGCGGATGACCTTCGCGAACGCAAGCGCCGCGAACAGGAACAGCGCACGATGGAACGACGCTTGTTCCAGATGGACAAGCTGGCCACGTTGGGACAGGTGACAGCGGGCATCGCACACGACATCAACAATCCGCTTGCCTACATGCTGTCCAACCTGACGATACTCGAACAGAACCTCGGTGCCGTCGTCGAGTCCGTCGACGCCGCGCGGGACGGACGCATCGCAAAAGCATCGCCGGAAGCCCTGGAGGCGCTGGACGGAAGTCTTCCGGAGCTGATCGGCGATAGCCTCGAGGGCTGCCGACGCATCCGGGACATCATCAGACAGCTCCGCGATTTCTCTCGCGTCGACAGCTCCGCCGAAATCGCGGTCGACGTCAACGCCGCGATCGATGCTTCTATCCAGGTCATCCGCAACCTGGTCGACCATCAATGTCAGCTGGAGCGCGACTACACTCCCGACCTCCCGCGCACGCTGTGCAATTTCGGCCGGCTATCTCAAGTCGTGCTCAACCTGCTCTCCAATGCCGTCAAGTCGTTCGAGCGGCGGAACCGCGAGCACAACAAGATCCACGTCGCCACGCGACAGTCGGATTCGGGGATTGTCATCTCCGTCACCGACAACGGTCGGGGCATCGCGCCCGAGCTCAGGTCCCGTATCCTGGAACCGTTCTTCACCACCCGCGCCCAATCGGGAGGCACCGGTCTGGGACTGGCGATCGTTCAGGACAACGTGCGGATGCTCGGAGGCACGCTGGAGATCGAGTCTGCCCTCGGCGAGGGCACAAGATTTTCTTTCACACTACCGATCCGTACGCCTGCTCCTGAAAGGGAGACAGCCCCTTCCAGCCGCCCGTCGTCTCCAACCCGGCGTCGGATCTTGCTTGTGGACGACGACCCCGCGGTGCTTCGAGGATACAAGCGTCTGCTGGACTCGAAATACGAGGTCACGGCCTCTGCTTCCGCGGCGCATGCACTCGAGTTGGCAGGTCAGAGCGAGTTCGACGCGATCCTGTGCGATCTGATGATGCCGGAGATGACCGGTGTGGAGTTCCATCGCGCCCTGTCTGTAGAGAACGCACAGGCGGCAGGCCGCATGATCCTGATGACGGGCGGAGTGTTCGTGCAGGGCGACCAGGCCGCGCTCGCGGACCTCGACGTCCTGGTGCTGACGAAGCCGATCGACCCCCACGAGCTGATCGAGGCCATCGCTTCCGTTACGTCGGAATAGCCCGCCCCGCGGCGCCATGTTGCACCGCAACATTTCATCTTGACAGGGGCCTATGTAGTAGGCAAAAGAGCCGTCATATTCTATTGCGCCGCAACACGCGGGTGCATGGAGGTGGGTCATGAGGGCAATGGCGGAAGTGCATCCGGAAACGGGCGATGTTGCGGAAAACGACGGGATTCCGGCCTCGGGGCGGGCTCCCCGGGCGATCGGCGAGGCACCGGCACCCCGCTTCGCGGATCCCACGCCGCTCGGGCTGATCGGACTGGCGATCGGTTGTGCGGCGCTCGTGCCCATCGCGTTCGGCGCCAAGGTCGGCGTCCCGGGCTTGATCACCGCAGCCGTGATCTGCGTGCTGTTCGGCGGGGGCTGCCAGTTGATCGCGGGCTTGCTCAATCTCGCCAATGGCAACCTGCTCGGCGGCACCCTGTTCGCGGCGTTCGCGTTCAACTGGGCGCTGAACGGCTGGGCGCTCTGGTCGCTTGCCCATGGCGTGGTGCCCGAGCACCAGATCCTGCTCGCGACCGAGGCGGCGTCCCTGGTGCTGTTCGTTCCCCTCACCTACGCCTTCGGGCACTACTCGGGCCTGTTGTTCGCGTTCCTGCTCGACATCGACATCCTCTACGCCTTCAAGCTGCTCGCCGGCTACGGCCGCGTGGGCGGCACGCAGATCCCCATCGCGCTGTGCACCGTGGCGCTGGGCGTGATTGCCCTGTGGATTGCCGTCGCGATGCTCGTCAATCCCGTCGCAGGCCGCCGCGTGCTGCCGATGCCGGGACCGTTGTTCCGCGGGGTGACGCCCGCGCACTGAGCGCGCCGCGCGTCAGCGCCCGGACAGCTCCGCGGCCAGTGTGGCTAGCGCCTCGTCGGTCGGCGCGATGACCCCGTGCTCCCAGGTCAGCACGCGGCTCGGCTTGTCACCAGCCTATCTTGACGCGGACGGGTACGGAGGGCCATCGCAGGTATTTCGCGCACAGGGAACGGCGCGCCCAGAGCATCGACGGCCGTCGCGGGACTCGCTACCGCGGCGGTATGCGGTCGACGGCGATTCACCTCGTGGACAGCAGCAAACACAAGGCGATATCCTGTCGGCGTGGCTCTCATGAAGATTCGTGCGTCGGCGCTCGGCGTCGCGGTTGTAGGTTGGCTGTTCTGTGCTGCTGCTTGCTCGTCCAACACGGTGGTCCAGGGCTCCGGTGGCAGCTCCGCAGCTGGAGCATCGGGTGGCAACGCAGGCGGCAGCTCCGGAACAGCCGGAGCGTCGGGAGCCGACGCTGGCGGCAGCGGCGGGTCATCCGGAGCCGATGCCGGCGGCAGCAGCGGCTCGTCTGCCGGTGGTTCGTCGGGCACGGGAGCCGGCGGCGGCGCAGGCGGGAGCGGGGGAACCGCAGCCACGGGCGGCATGGGCGGCAGCGGCGGCGGCGGCAATTTCGGCGGCTACGGCAACGCGGGCGGGGCGTAGCGGCCCAGGGGCGCCGTCTGCCCGCTCAAGGCGGGCAGACGTTGCTCTTCTGGCAGCGCATCACGAAGCCCGCACCCTGGCGCTCGCCCGCGACGTACAGGCCGTCGCCGGAGGCAGCCGGTTGCGCTGCGATGGCCCACGCCACGTCGTACGCGCTCAAGCTGCGGATCCAGGTGGCCGCTGCGTTGTTGTTGAAGCCAAGCGGCAGCTTCTGGATGACGGCGGTAGAGGTGGAGGTGGACCCGCCCGAGTCCCAGCCCTGTCCGCCGCCCAGGTACAGTGACTGGCCGTCGGTCGTCATGCTCACGAACGCGTCGAACAGCGTCGTGGGATTCCAGCGGTAGGTGGCCAGGAGCTTGCCGGAGGCGTCCAGTCGCAGCACGAAACCGAACGCGTCGGTCAACGTCGCATCGGTACCGAACCCCGCGACGTACAGGTTGCCTCCCTCGAAGAGCGCGCTGCGACCGTCGTTGCCCGTGGTGCCGACGGCTATCGGCCCTGCCGTTGCCGACGCGGTGCACGGACAGGGTCCGGAAGCCGAGCACGAGCCGTCCGTATAGGTGTCGACGTAGAGACCGCCGCTCGAGCTGCGGATCTCGTACACGGTCGCGCCGTTGGCGGCGATCGCGTGGATGGCGCCCTTGTTCGTGCCTCCCACGCGGAAACCACAGGCACCGCCGCTCGACACGCCCTTGATACCCCACCCGAAGCCACCGGCCTCCGTGTTGCTGGTCCCGCCCATCCAGAAGCCGCTCGGCGTCTGGACGATGCTCCAGTCCTGGTCGGATGCGGCCGTGCCGTAGAGGGGCCGGGTGAATACGGGCGTGAGCGTGGACGGGCTCAGACGCATCCACAGCCCGTCACCGGGATCGCTGGTCTTGACAACGTCGCCCACGGCGTAGAGCGAGCTTCCGGCAAGCATCACGGATCGGAGCAGACTGGACGTCGCGCCCGACACGGACAGCGTCGCATCCTTGACCAGGTTGCCCTGGCAGGCGTCGACCGAGGCAGCCCAGGCGCTGGAACTCTTGCTGCCGACCACGTACACGCTCGAGCTGCTGGCCGTGGCGCCCATCGGGATCGCGGAGAGGTCGGTTTCCCAGGTCGACGTGCACAGGTTCTCGCATTGGCCCAGGGCACTGCACTTCTCGTTCGTCGAGCAGTGGCCGCACACATGGCCGCAACCGTCGGGTCCGCAGGCCTTGCCGGCGCATTTCGGTACGCAACCTCCGCTCCCGGAGGCGCCGCCCGTGCCGCCGCTTCCGCCCGGTCCTCCCTCGGGCCAGCCACCCTGCGAAATGCCGCCGGCCCCGCCGTGGGCGCCCGTGCCGACCGCGCCGAAGCCGCCTTCGTTCTGTGCGGTCCCGCCGCCGGTCTGCCCGGCGCACGCAGCACCGACTGAAAGCGCCAGAGGCAGCAGAACGACAAGCGAGCCCCGGACAAGACGCCCGATGGAAGACATCGGCAACCACGATACCGCCTGCTGCCGGCGACGACCAGAGCAAGAGGACGCCGCGGCGTTCCTTTGCGGGCGTCAGGCGTGGTTCGCGCCGTTCACTCCACGCCGCCGAAGCGCCGCACCGCAGCCGCGCGGCGGCCGTTCGGGAACTGCCGCAGGTACTGTTCGGCGCGCTGGTGCGCCAGGGCGCTCTCTCCGGCGTGCGACCACGCTTCGACCTCGCGGGCCAGGGCGTCCTGCGCCAGCGGGCCGTGGGGAGCGAGACGTAGAGATGCCGCGAACGCCTGCGCCGCCGCGCGGGGACGACCGAGGTCGTCGAGCAGCACGCGCCCCAGGGTGAAGGCTGCGAGCGGCGCGCGCGCGTCACCCGCATGCGAGGAGACGACCTTCTGCAGGTACTTCACCGCGTCGGCGGGATGTCCGCCGAGCCGCGCCACATCGGCGGCCAGTAGCAGAATCGCCCGGCTCGTCCCGCACTGCGCTGCTGCCCTCGGCAACCAGCCGGCGATAGGCGCCCGAGTAGTCGCCGCTCTGCGCCAGGTCACGCCACGACGCCCGGGACGGACGGCGAGCGGGAGCAGATGCCGGTGGCGGCGCTGCGGCCGAGTGCGACGCCGCAGGCGGCGGCACCGACGGCTTGCCCGACAGAGCCGGTGCTGCCGCTGCCGCCGGCACCAGCTGCTCTTCCCCGGCATACAGCTGGACGGAACCCTGCGGCCAGTCGACGCGAACGTGACCGCGCTCGACGCGCACCCGCACGCCGCGCGCGTCGTTGGAGACCGTGAAGCGGGTGCCGATGACCGTCACGCGAACCTGGCCGGCCACCACGTGGAACTGGCGTCCTTTCTGGTGCGCGACGTCGAAGCGCGCCTCGCCCGACGCGACGCGCAGCACCACCTCGTGTGCGGACGCGACCACTGTGTCCACGCGCGTCTTCTGTGCAACCGAGCTGACGGTGGTGCCGTCGTCGAGGCGGAACAAGAGGTCCGGGTTGACCTTGGGCGACGGCACGACGTTCTGCGCGATGGGCGGATGCGAGCTGTGGCGGAGACCGAAGAACAGGGCGACTGCGCACGCGACCGCCGCGGCCAGCGCCACCCCGGCCCAGCGTGTGCGCGAACGTACGAGCAGCGCGCGGTCGAACCGGGCCCGGGCGCGTCGCTGGCGCTCCGGCGTCCACTCGGTCTCGACGTGTCCGCGTGCCTCGTCCAGGCGGGCGTGCAGATCAGACATCGAGTGCCTCCTCGAGCCGGCTTGCCGCGGCTCTGATGCGCCGCTTGGCGGTCGCGAGCGAACAGCCCGACAGTGCGGCTACGTCCTCCAACCGCTCCCCCTGCACGTGGCGCAGCGTCCAGGCAATGCGGAGATCGGCCGGCATGGCGTCGAGCAGCTCGTAGATGCGCGCGAGCAGCGCGCGTTGCTCGGGACTGGCGGATTCGTCCGCCACGGTGTCGTATTCCGGGTCGGGATCGATGCGCAGCACCGCGCGCAGGCGCCTGCGCTTCAGACGCTTTCGGGCCGTACGCACCGTGATGGCAGCGAGCCAACCCTTGATGGAGTCGGGGTTGCGCACCGAATCGAGGCCCCGCACCGCAGCCAGGAACACTTCCTGCACGGTGTCGTCGACCTCGTCGTCGCGGCCCAGCAGACGGTAGGCAACGGCCGCCACGTAGCTCGAGTAGCTCTGGAACAGCACCCCTGCGTCCAGCGCCGCTGGCGGCACAGAGTCGACCGCGGCCTCGACCGGCGCGACGACGTGGAGCATTGGGCGACCTCGGGACATCGGCTCTCCCCCCGTAGTGTGCGCTTGTCGGCGGATCGGCTCACGGAATTTCCGCGCGAGCCGGACGGCGCGCGAGCGCGCACAGCGGTGCATGGCCCTTCCCACGCTGCCTCTGCCGCCGCCCCGACGCGCTACAGCGTAAGCCCGATCCCGAGCTCGACGCCGTACCACATGCCGCTGATCGAGGGGTTGGCGATGCTGGATTTGTCCCCGGAAAGCGGCAGAATCACGTAGCTGGTCTCGCCTTCCACCCCGAATACGACCGGCTTGAACTGCGCCGACAGCGACAGCGTCGCCAGCGGCCAGCCCCACGGCGCGAACCCCGAGGCTCCGGCCGTCTGCGCGCCGGGCTTTCCGACCGAATGCGCCGCGCCCACGCGCAGGCCTCCGCCAATGCCCGCCGCAAACCACGACCAGTGCTGGTAGAGGTACACCGATGCGCCCAGCGTGGCTGTCTCGACGTTGTAGCGCCCGATGGCCGAGTCGATCTGCCCGCGGTCGATCACTGCATCCAGCGACCAGGACACGTGGCTGAGGGGCTCGTGCGATACGCGAACGCCGCCGCCCCAGAGGGCGCCGGGATACGAGAAAAATGAACGCTGGGAAACGACTGCCAGGAGCCGGAAGGGGCGCGGAACGTGCTTCTTCCTGGGGGTGGCCCCGGCTTGCTGCGCTTCGCGCTCCTCGGCGGGCGCAGAATGGTCGGCGTGCTCGGAAACCCAGTGACGCGCGGCACTGCGAGCGGCAGGCGGCGGCGGCGGCCCCGCGGGTTCCACCTGCGGATAGGGATTCGTCTCGAGCTCGCTCCAGCTGGCGAGCACCAGCTCGGAAATGGCGATCGCCACCAGACGGGCCCGCGCCTTCGGCGCAGCGTCGCCCACGTCGATGTGACGATTGACCGCCTTGCGGCTGAGCGGGTCGGTGACCTCGAGCTCGGCGTCGCTGTTGTGACAGACGACCGTGGCCGTCGTGACGCCCGGCCCCGGAGCGTCGGCCAGCCCGGTGCCGAGCTCGGCTGCCAGAATGCGACGCACCACCGGAGCCGAAAGGCTGGAGCAGTTCTGCAGCTGCAGATGGACCAGCGGCCCTGGTTGCTGCTGTGCCTGCAGTGGCGGCGAACAAAACACGCCGACCAGCAAACCGCACAGCGCCCACCGGTGTCTCACGTCGACGATGGTAGATCAGCGCCGCCGGAATTCCGAAACTGCAACGAGCCGGAAAACGCAGCGCGTGGCACTACTGGGGAAGATGGCCCGGTTTGCGTTGTCTTTCCTGCTGGCCAGTGGCGTTCTTCGCCACGGCGTGGCCAGCCGCCGCCCAGCACGCGGAAGCGACCATCCATATGGCAAGGCCGCCGACGCTGTCGGTTGGCCTTGACGGCTACGCTGGAATGGGCGTCCTGGCCAGCGGCTCGCGGGCGGACGCGCATGCGCTCGGCGGCGGAATGCTGCGCCTGCGCTCGAGCTACGCCCAGATCGGCGGCTTCGTCGAAGCGGCCAACCTGCCGCAGGAATCGCTGCAGGGCTACGGCGCCTTCATGGGCGGCTGGGCGCCGTTCACCAACTGGCTCACCTTCGACGTCATGCTCGGAGCCGGACGCCACTCGTACCAGAACAACGAGCGGCGCTACGGGCCGGAAGGCTACGACGTGCACAGCTGGTTCGGCACGCTTCGCCTCGGCGTCTCCGATCGCACGCACGGCATCCTCGGCCTGCACACCGGAGCCATGCTGTTCGCGTCGCTGGACTTCACGCCCAGCGACATCGCGTGGCGCTACGGCCCCGCGGGCGACAGAACCAAGCAGGTGACCGGCGTCCGGCGCGTCGGCGGCTTCGCCCTGGGCGTCGCCGTGACCGCCGGCTTCGACGTTGCCACGCCCAGCGAAGCCACCACTCCGGAGCTCAGGACCGTGTGGAACACCACGCGGCCGCCTCCGTTGTAGGGAGCCGCGCTGGGGCGGTGCGCTCCGCCGCACGGTCTACCTGTCGAGCCGCCACAGCCCCGCGTCGTCGGTCCAGAAGAACGCCTTGTCCGTAACGACGAGCTGGCCCGTTTCCCCGATGCCGTTCGCTATTGTCTGCGGCTTTCCGCCGCTCTTCGGGATGCGGAGTACCGCAGGACCGCCAAAGCCGTCCTGCGTGTAGTAGATGTAGTTGGCGTCCAGCGTCACGTAACGCTCCGGCCCGGGCGGCGACAGCGTCTGGGGCGCGCCGCCCGACTTCGCGATGCGCATCAGCGGCCCCTGGTAGTTGGTGAAGTACACCCACTGATCGTCCACGGCGACGCACCAGCCGAAAGGCGCCTGATCCGTCAGCGGCTCGACTGCCCCGCCGTTCTTCGGGACCCGCCCGACCTCGCTGTAGTTGGCGTAGTAGACGTAGGCGTTGTCCACTGCGAGGCACGCGTAGCCGCTGGCCTGGTCGGCCAGCTTCTTCACGGGCCCGCCCGCGACCGGGAACGACGAGAGCTCCCCGCTCGAGGTCGAGAAATACACCGAGGTCGCGTCGCGGACGATAGCCCTGGGACCCCTGAGCTGGCGGGCGATGAACGTGATCGATGTGCCGTTTCTCGGCACCTGCACGACCTCGCCGTTGTCGGCCTGCTTGCCGCCGTTGATCCAGTAGAGCCAGTTGTTTGCAACGATGATGCCGAGGGGCGTGCCCTGCCCGAGCGCGATGTCGGTGACGGGTCCCCCGCACACCGGCACCTTGCGGACCGTCTCCAGCTCATCGGTGAAATAAACGTACTGGCTGTCGACGGCGATGCCGGCTGCGTGTGTCCCTTCCGCCGTCAGATTGACCGGCTGCTTGCCCGTGGGACACGCCGACCCGGGAGCGACGCTCCCGGCATCGGCTCCGGCATCCGTTGCGGCGTCGGGCGCCTTGAGCGGCGGCGCCGTGCCCAGGCTTGCGTGCCCACCGCAGCCGGCGAGCGCCAGGCACGCGACGGCGACGTGGAAGTTCTTCGAAAAGCAACGAGCGCGCACGCTACCCCTCACTCGAGAGTAGCACGCCGCGCGATCGGTTGCCGCTCGCTCGCGAGCGGCGCTCGGCTGCCCTACTCTTCTAGACGGAACTCCCAGCCGCAGTAGTACTCGTCGGGGTGCGCATCCGGCGGGCAGGCGATGCAGCGCGTTTCGATGCGCGGATCGATCGTCTTGGCGAAGGTCGAATACTCGACGAGGCCCACCTGCTTGCAGGGAAAGTCCGGCAGGCCCTTGCGCTTGCGGGTGCTCTGCACGCGGCAATCGTTCATGAAAAACCGGAGCACGCCGTCGGAAAGCTCCGAAGTCTGCCGGTTGAGGACCGCGTACAACCGGTAGTCGAGCGCCTTCTTGAGCGCCTCGAGCCCGCCTCGCTCCGGCAGGTTCAACAGCGCCTTGATCCGCTTGGCCTCGATCGGAGAAAAGCGCCCCCACGCCTCCGCATCCAGGACGATGGCTTCATCGAGGCCGTGAGCGCGTTCGACCGCCTGGAACCAGAGGCCGTCGTGGGCCAACCAGTTCTTGGCAAAGTTGCGGGTCAGCTCGAGCAGTTGTTCATGCGAAAGATCTTCGATACCAGCCATGTTGCGTCTCGCTCCTGGTTCGGAATCGGGAGTCTGGCGCGTTCGCAGCGGGGGGCAAGCGCCGTCGCCTTGCGCCGGGAGCTCGCCTGCCGGGCGTCAAGAAAGGAAGGGCGGGCCGGAGCTGGAGGAAGAAGCTCCGACCCGCCGGTTGGAGGCCGACAGCAGGCTGGTCAGGTCCGGGCGTTCCGACAGTCTGTCGGGACCAGCCTGCTGTCAGGCCATGTCATGGCGGGCACGAGTTGTTGCTGTCAACGCAGATCAACCCGTAGTTGACCGAATTGCAGCAGGCCGGGTTGCCGTTGTCGATGAGGTAGGGGCATGCGCTGCAGGGGCATTGGTTGCAGGTGAGAGCCGCCGCGTAGTCTCGGCACCTGCCGTTGGCGCACACCTGGCCACGGCTGCATTGCTGCCCGCACTGTCCGCAGTTCTGCGGATCGCTCTGTGTGTCGACGCAGGCAGTCAGGTTGTTCTGCGTGCAGGCGGTCGTCCCGCCCGAGCAGCTGGCAACGCATGTGCCGCCCTGGCAGGCCTGACCGTTGTTGCAGACGTTGCCACAGCCGCCGCAGTTATTCGGGTCGGTCTGTGTGTCGACGCAGCCGTTGTTGCACGCGCTCAGGCCGGGCCGGCAGACGCAGGTTCCACCGCTGCACGTCTGATCGCGATTGCACTGCGTCTGGCACGTGCCGCAGTGGTTCGGGTCGGTCTGCAGATCATGGCAGAACTGACCACCGCAACTCTGCGAACCGGTCGGGCACTGGCACGCGCCGCTCACGCACGCGTAGCCCGGAATGCACTGGTTCCCGCAGCCGCCGCAATTGTTCGGATCGGTCTGCGTGTCGACGCACGATCCGCCGCACAGCCTCTGCCCCGCCGGGCACTCGCACCGGCCGTTGGTGCACACCAGGCTCGGGTTGCCGCAGTTCGCGTCGGTCAGACACTGCACACACCTGCTCTGGGTCGTGTCGCAGTAGGGCCGATTGGTGGGGCAGTTCGCATCACTCAGACACTGGACGCAGCTGCCGGTCGTGGTGTTGCAGACCTTGCGGAACTGGTTCGCGCTGCAATTCGTGCTGCTCAGACACTCGACACAGTAGCCCTGGCTTGCGCAGTAGGGCGTCCCCGTGGGACAGCTGCCGCTGCCGGTACACGTGGACACGCACTGATTCGTCGCCGTATCGCACGCCAGGTTCGGGCTACCGCAGTTCGCCGTCGTCAGACACTGCACGCACCGGTGCGTACCGGTGTCGCAATACAAATTGGTTCCGCCGGCGCAGTCCGTGTCCGCGTTGCACTGGACGCAGGTGTTCGTCGTGGTGTCGCAGACCTTGCGGAACTGGTTGCCGGAGCAGTTGGCGTTGCCCAGGCACTCCACGCAGACGCCAGTGCCCGTGTTGCAGTAGGGAGCGCCCGGCGGGCACTGGGCGCTCGAGGTGCAGCCACCCGCTGTGCCACCGGCACCCGCGGTACCGCCCGTACCGGTGCCGGCCGTGCCGCCCGTGCCGGTGCCGGCCGTACCGCCCGTGCCGGTGCCGGCCGTACCGCCCGTGCCGGTGCCGGCTGTACCACCGGTACCCGTGCCTGCCGTGCCGGCCGTGCCGCCCGTGCTCGTGCCGGCCGTGCCGCCACCGGCATCGACGCCGCCGCCGCCGGTACTCGTGCCGGCCGAGCCACCGGTTGAACCGCCATCGATACCCGCCGTTCCCCCGGCGCCTCCTCCATCGGCACCTGCGCTTGCAGAGGCAAAACCGGCATTGCTGGAGCTGCCGCAGCCGCTGACGATTCCAGCGGCGCCCAGGCTTCCTATCGCCAGCAACGCGAAGATTCTTGCTCGTCTCACCATGGCGGACCTTCTTTCAAGGGGTTCGGGATCAAGGAAGGGCGTCGACCGCACTGGCAGTGCGGCGTGTCGGACGTGCTGTAGTCCGGACCGACCCGACAGCGGAAGCGCACGCCGGCGGCCGTGCCGCAACGGGGCACGTCCGGGCTGCTGCCAGTAGATGAAGTACCCGGAGCCGCCAGCGAGCAGGCAGACTGTCCGCGTAGCCCGCGAAGAACACGGGCGAGTGGCCTGGAGCGCCTAGCGCCGCCGGCGCATTCCAACGAGAAGCACGAAGCCGGCAAGCGCCGCGAGCAGTGCGCCCAGGCCGCTTTCGTGCGGGCGCGGCGCGATGTGCGCGCCGCAGCCGTAGGTCGGGGCGCACAGGCTGCCGTTGGCGCTGCTGTTGGGGTCGGTGCCGGCCTTCAGCTCCGCGATGTCTTCGATGCCGTCGTTGTCGCTATCGATGGTCGACGTCGAGTTTTCGATCGCCTTCAGCGCGTTGTGCAGGCTGTCCGGGTTCTGGCCCCGCAGACCATACATGTACATCGTCGCCCCGAACGGCTTGTCGACCGTGTACAGCCCGCCGTTCCTGTCCTGGTGGCAGACGGTGCAGGGCGGCGGGCACGGCATACCCAGGTCCTTCTGCAGGAGCCCGGGATAGGTCGGACTGGCGTGAGCCGGGCGAGCCGGAAGCAGCACGAAAACCGCAGCAAACAGTGCCGCGAGGAAGGCCGGAGATGCTGACAGGGTCCTGATACGCATGGCTCTCTCCCCGGTCACAGGTACACGTGCAGCTGCGTCAGCAGCTCGAAGGTGTTGTACTTGGTGGGCCCGGCTCCCTGGCGCAACACGCCGTCGACCCGCATCTCGAAGTGCGGCAGGAAGAACCAGAACGCACTGACCCAGCCGCCGAAACGCGGCAGGCCCTGGCCGTACCACTTGCCCTGGCCGATGCCGGGCTCGTAGCCCTGGTCGAGCACCTCCCCGGTCAGGTCGAAGTGCAGCCCCTGCACCGGCTCGTAGTCTCCCTGTAGAAAGCCCGCGTAGCCCGGATCGTGACGCGACTTGAACAGCGCGTCGGCCTCGGCCAGGACGACCACCTGCGGCACCACGGCCACGCGCGCGAACAGCCCGTGCGCCTGTCTGAGCGTGGGCTGGTCTTCCAGGGTCACGATGTCCGCCTGGGCGTGCGTGACCAGGCTGCTCGCACCGACGGCAGCCCAGTCGGCCGCCATCCACTCCAGATAGCCGCTGTAGCCGCGCTCGCGGAAGCGGTCGGGATTGAGCTGGTAGTTGCCGGCGATGGCCATGATTTCGCCGCGGAAGACGTCGCCGTTGTAGGCGAAGGCCACGCCGTGCTGCTGCTCCGATTCGCGATCGGTGAGTGTCGCCGAGCGCACCCACATCACGTGCTCGGGGATGCGCACGCCGAACGGCAGGTTGATGCGGCCGGCGCGCACCTCGTACTTGTCGTTGTTGAACGACCAGCCCAGCCAGTGCGTGCGCGAGATCAGATTGAACTGGTCGCCCTGGTTCGTGGTGATCTGCGCGCCGCGCGAGTAGAAGAACTGCGCCGGCACCTTGGTCACGCCCAGGCTGGCCTCGGCGCGGAAGCCACCGGCCTCGAGCCCGCCGTACATGTCCGCCTGCATCGGGAACGTCCAGAAGCCCCGTTGCCCCGGCTTCTTCGCCAGCCGAATGATCGTCATGTGTCGGTAGCTGCCGCCGAGCAGCAGCCAATCCGGTGGCTTCACCAATCCCCACAGAAAGCCCGCCGTGGGGCTGGGCCCCGAAGCCTTCGGAGGCGGCGGCTTGGGCTTGGGCTTCGGTTTCGCCTGGCTGGTGTCGTCACCGAAGCTGTCGAAACTGTCGAAGCTGTCAGTGTCCTGTTTCTGCGTGTCCAGGCTGGCCGTCTGGTGGCCGTAGTGCATGCGCAGCAGCAGGTCGCCCTGGGCGCGCCCGTAGCGGGTCAAGAGCTCGCCGCCCGACGGATCCATGTGGCAGGTGGTGCAGCCGCCGTAGCCGTGGCGGATCATCCACGGGTAGGCGTGCGCGGTCTGCCCCGCCAGCAACACGACGAGCGCGGGAGCAGAGAGCAGAAGCAGGCGCAGCAGCAGACGAAAGCCGGCGCGGTGGCCGCGCGCGCGAAGTCGAAGCATCGCGGGAGTTTATCCCCGGACCGCGTGGCGGTTGCAAGCTCCGTGCAGCGCCGAGGGCCCCGTCTGCAGTGCCAATCCGGGCTTCAGTTCTGCGTCGCGCCGCTGTCGATCCAGTCCTTGATCAGGTTCTGCTCACTGCTGGAAAGCGGGGCCAGCCCGAACGGCATGACGGTGCCACAGGGCGGATTGGGACCGACTTTCTGGACCAGAAGGCTCGAGCTCGACTGGCCCGCAACGACCAGGGTGCCCTTCCCGGCGCACTGCGAGCCTTTGGCCTGCACGCCGACCATGTTCGTGAACGCCTTGTCCGCCGTGCTGAGGTCGAGCTGGCCCAGCGACACACCCGTGCTCGTCGAATGGCAGGGCAGGCAGCGCTTTGCCAGTACCGCGCTGTACACGTTGGTCCAGGTCGGCGACAGATTGCTCACGTCCGGACCGCCGCTGTTGCTGCTGCTCGACGAACAGGCCGCGGGCAACGTCACCAGGCCAACCAGTAGAAGTACACGAGCAATACGCATCCCGAAGCTCTCCGTTCAGGGGAAGTTCCTGCAGCGCCCGCCATGCGGGCTGGATCCAACCTGTAGCCCATCCCCTCGCACACAGCCATGGCGTTGGCAGCCTGGTCGACGCACCGCGCCGCGCGAGCTGCCCGATTTTGTGAGCCACGTGGCCGGCCCGCGCAGACCCGCATCGAAATCGTGGGCCCCTTGACGTTTCGCGCGGAGAACTATTCCGGTGAGCCGCATCGGACGTTCGGCTACACTGCCTGGCATATGCATGAATCCCTTTCTTCAACGCGCCGCGCCAGGCGCAATCTGTATTCTCGTTCCGCCCTGACAGCGCTGGTGGCACTCGCTCTAGCGGCGTGCTCGGGGTCGAGCTCGAATACGCCGACCGGTGGCGGCAGCAGCGGCACCGGAGGTAGCGCTACGGGTGGCAGCGGCACCGGAGGCAGCGCTGCGGGCGGTAGCGGCACCGGCGGTAGCGCTGCAGGAGGTAGCAACACCGGTGGCAGCGGCACCGGAGGTAGCGCTGCGGGAGGTAGCGGCGCGGGCGGTAGCGGCCAGTCCTGCACCAGCGCCTCGTGCACCTGCGCCGGGGCCGGCTCGCCGTCGTTCGCCCAACAGATCCAACCGATCTTCTCCGCGAGCTGCGCCGTGCCCGGTTGCCACTCCGGCGTCCACCCCACCGGCGGCATGAACCTGGCATCCGGCTCGGCCTACAAGAGCCTGGTTGGAGTCCCGTCGATGGAGTGCAACGGCAAGGTGCGGGTCACAGCCGGGGATCCGTCGAAGAGCTACATCATCAACAAGCTCGTCGGCGCCGGGATCTGCTTCGGGACCAGGATGCCGAAGACAGGCAGCATCTCCCAGTCGGACATCGATCTGATCCGAAGCTGGATCTGCAGCGGCGCGCCGAACAACTGACGGATCTCCAACGTGCGGTGCGCGGCTGACTGGATGTGTCGCCCGCTTCGCTCGATGATTTTCCTTGTGGCACAGGGATTGCTACGCTGCGGACAATGTCCTCGAGGCTTCCGGCCGCGCTTGTCTTTTCCACGGTAATTATCGCAGCAGCAGTGCCCGCCGTGGGCGGCGAGCTCCCGGATACGGGCGCCGGGCATGACAGCGCTGACGCAGGTCCGCCACAAGGCGTGTTCCCACCTGTGCAGCCGCCACCACAGTCGAGCACCAGCGCAGCCCTGCCGGCGCCCCCTGCTCCACCGCCCGGCAGTGCGGCGCCACCCGCCGGCGCGGCACCGCCGGCGAGCGCGGCACCGCCTGCCAGCGCGACTCCGCCTGCAAGCGCGGCACCGCCCGCCAGCGCGGCACCGGCTCCGCCGCAGTCCTCACGGCTGCCGCCGGCACCCGTCCGCCCGCAAGGGCCACCCGCTCCTGCTCCGACGGGCTACTACTACTATCCGCCCCCGGCCGCGCCGGCCATCCCGCCCAAGCCGCGCTACGAGACGCGCTGGTACGGCTGGCAGACGCTGACCGCCGACGGCGCGTCCCTCGCGCTCTTGTTCGGCGGCGCTGCCACGAACAGCGACACAGGCGGCGCCATCGCGGAGTTCGGGGCTGTCAGCTTCTTCATCGCGTCGCCGATCATCCACTTCGCGCACGGCAACGTCGGCCGGGGCTTCGGCAGCCTGGGCCTGCGAGTAGGGATGCCGGTCGTGCTCGGCTATGCGCTAGCCGCATCTGCCAACTGCTCGGGCTCGGGCGACAGCTTCTGCGGCCTCGGCGAGCTGGCCGCCGGCGTCTTCATCGGCATGCTCGGAGCCAGCGCCATCGACGCCGCCGTCCTCGCGCGCGACAAGGTCGAGGTGAAGCCGCAGGTCGCGATCATGCCCATGCTGGGTCGCCACCGCGCCGGGCTCGCGCTGGGCGGCGCGTTCTGATGGCTGGCGTCGCGATGGTGTCCCGGAGACTTTCCCGTCCGCTGCTCCTGGCCACACTGGTTTCCGCCGTAGCGCTGCCCGCGGCGGCACAGGAGAGCCCGTCGCCGCCGCGCGCCGCGCCCGCTGCGGCGGTCAGCGACCAGCCTCCCGCCTCGCCGCCAGCCAAGCCCAAGCCGACCTACACAACGCGTTGGTACGGCTGGCAGATGCTGATCGCCGACGATGTCTCGGGCGTCGTATTCGTGGGCACCGCGGCGGGAGGCGCGCCGACAGCTGCAATCATCAGTGGCGCGGTCTTCGTCACGGCCGGCCCCATCATCCACTTCGCGCACGGTCACGTCGCAAGGGGTCTGGCGAGCCTGGGGCTGCACGCAGGGCTGCCGCTGGCGATGGGATTCGCGCTGTCCGGCGGACAACCGACCGACAACTGCAAGGGCTCGCTGGACGACGGCTGCGGAGGCCATGCGCTGGCTTTCGGTTTCGGCGTCCTGCTCGGCATGGCCGGCGCGATGGCCATCGACACCGCAGTGCTCGCACGCGACAAGGTCGAGGTGAAGCCGCAGGTCGCGATCACGCCCATGCTGGGCCGCCACCGCGCCGGGCTCGCGCTGGGCGGCGCGTTCTAGACGCTCGCGCGAACCCGAGTGGAGGCAGCCCAGCTGCGCCGGACGGAGTCCTGGAGGGGAGCACCGTCGGCGCACCAGCGCGGAGCGCCCGGAGGACACAGTGCAACGCGCCGTCGCCGGCGCGGTCGCATCAGCCGTCCGGCGAGCGCGCCCCCTTCCTGCCTTCCATGAAGTCGCGACCGAAGTCCCGCTCGGCCGCCAGCGCGTTGTGCGCGCGGCAGCGCAGGCTCAGGTTCGCGGCGGTCGCGGGCCCGCCACGCGCGAAGGGCCGCTCGTGGTGCAGATCGAGCCAAGCCGTCTCGCGACAACGCTGCCCCGTCGCGTCGACAAACGTGCAGCGCGCTCCGTCGCGCTTGCGCACTTCGCGGCGGACCGCGGCGGCAACGGCGTCGCGCCGGCGCGGGTCCGCGGCGTCGCCGTTCGCACCATCGCGCCGGCGCGGGTGTTCGGTGCCACCGGTCTGTTGGTTGGTGTCGCGCCGGCGCGGAACCGCGCGCTCGCCCTGTGGCACGGAGTCGACGCGCTGGCGCGGCACGGCCCGGTCGAATGCGTCTCTGTCTGCACCGTCGCGCTGGCGCGAGTCGGCCGTGTCCGTCGCGACCCCGTCCGCGCCGTCGCGCCGGCGCAGCTCCGCGTGCTCGTCGTCGACCGCCGCGCAGCGCCGCGCCGTGCCGCTCGCCGCGTACTTCTTCTTCTCCAGCTTCGAGACCAGCTCGCGCAGCGCACGCAGGTGCACCTCGCTGACCGAGCGGTCCGGCACGGCGTGCGAGAGCAGGTCGCGCGCGCGCTCGAGCAGCTCGACGTACTCCTGCGAAGCGGTGAACTGGATCTTGTAGCGCTGCGGCGTTGCATCCAGGTCCGCGCCGGCGCGGCTCACGTCTTGATTCGCCGCGTCCAGCTCCGCCTCGCCCGCGCAGTTCCGCCCCGCGCCTACGCGGCTCGCTGCGCCCGGTTCCCCACCACCGGTTGCGCCCTGCCCCGCGCCGGCGCGGTTCACGCTTCCAGCCCGGCTCCGCGCCATCGACGCTGCGCGTCGTCCACCCAATCCGCCGGCCGCGCCCCCGGCGAAAGCTCGCGCACCGCACTGAACGACGCCGCGAACTCGCTCCACGTCGGGTTGCGCGGACTCGCGATCCCCGCCTCCGGACCGAGCGGCTCGATGCGCGCCGGCACGTCGGGCAGCGGATCGAGCTGACGCACCAGCTTGGCGATCTCGCGCTTGGTGCGATGGCGCGCGCGGGCGAGCACCTCCACCTGGTTCTCCTCGGTCAGATGCGGCCCGAGCATCAGCAGCCCCGTCAGATGCAGCTCGCCCGCAGCGACCGCGTCGTACAGCGCCGGAAAGCACCGGCACAACCGCGCCGCCTTCGCCCTCCGGAACGCCGCGTCCTCCGACATCCGCAGCTCGTACACGCAGTACGTGTACAGACTCGCGCAAGCCCGCACCCGATGGATCCCGCGCGCCTCGACCTCGGCGAGATGCGCGAGCAGTGCCGCGAGCGTCTGGTTGGTCCGCCCGACCAGCCTGCGCGTGCCGTCGATCAACGCATCATCGGAAAGCTGCTCGACGCAAAATCGCGTGTCGTCATGACTCGATACCAGAGCATTCATGAACGCACCCTACACCCGCAATCCAGGCTCTCACTGGCGCGCCGCTGCCGCGTTTTCGAGCAGTCGATCGGCTCGAACCGTGTCGCGTCGGCGCAACGCAGCCAGCGCATCACCTGCACGCCAACAAGCGCACACGAACGCCCAACCCCCGGAATCGACGCCGCGATCGCTCCAGATCGTGTCAAAGGAAATCGACACGCCCCGCACGTTTCCCGCGCGACCCAGATCGTTCCCCCGGCCAACGGACGAGCTCCGGCGCAGCGGAGCGTGCAGGCAAGCGCCTGCTCCAGTCCCACGCGTATCAGCGCGGCCCTGCCGGAGCGACGGAACAGCCCGCGTAGCCGACGAGCGTGCGCAGATCCGCGATGTGCAGCTCCGAGCCGTCATCGGCAACCGAGAACCGCACATCGGCGATCCCGGCGTCCTCGTCGCCACCGATGTCGACCCAGGTGTAGTCCGGGGGGATATCGTGCTGCGCGGTGTACTTTCCGAACAGGTCCGCGGAGAAGGTACCGTGCCCGCGCACCAGCACGGCAAAGTGACCCGGCACGGACGGGACCAGCACCGAACCCGCGCCGGGACCGAGCTGGAAGCCGACGGTGTCGGACGTGATGCCCGTGGTGCGCCGAGCCGTGCCCGTCGTGTCGCACGCGCTGTCCTGGCAGAGCGCGCTGAGCTGCTGCGACTCGCCGGTAGCCCCGGACGAGCTGGAGAGATCGACATTGCCCATGCAGGCACCCACGGCCAGCAGCGCCAGGACGCCGGCACCCAGCACCACGCGCCGCCTACTCCTCGACATGAAACACCACCGAGACATGGAAGCTTCCCATGTTCCAGGCTTTCCCCTGGTCACCGGGCGCGCCGGCCGGCGCGAACAGCACGCCCGCAGCGACACCCACCGGAAACGGCAGCCACAGCACCCCGACCTCGAGCCCGAACACCGGCGCGCTCTGCCACCTGCCGTTTCCGTTGAAACTCTCCGTGCCGCCCGCGTAACCGACGCGCGCGACGATCGGAAACCGCCAGCTGCCGTCGCCGGCGAGCAACATCGCCTCGGGGCCTACGAACAGCAGGTGATCCGAAAGGCTCGCACTACTGCTTGTCCCATGAACGCTGCGCACCGCGCCCGCCACGAACCCCCCGAAGCCCCAGTTCCGCCAGGGCATGCCCACGACGTCCAGCACGCCGAGCCAGCGCCCTCCGCCGAAGCCATCCTTGTGTAGCAGATCTTCCTGCGCGCTCGGCATCACCGGCCCGAAGCCCAACGACAGCCGCCCCAGCACGTGGATCGGCGGCGCGGAGTCCGGCTCTTCGGGAGGCGGTAGCTCGACCGGCGCTTTGTCGGGCGGTGCGGCAGCTGGGTGCGCGGACGGCGCAGCGGGCGCAGGTGCAGCAGGCGGAGGTCGAGCGGGCGCAGGCGCGGAAAGTGCGGCGGGCGCAGGCGCAGCAGACGGCGCCGCCGACGACGCGGCGGCCGAAGGCGCGGTCGAACGTCCCGGGCGGTGCCGCGGAAGGTTCCGCCGCGGTCAGCTGGAGAACAAGCAAGGGAACAAACATGAAGTCAGCAGCGCCGAGCGCTCCCCGAGTCTACGGCATCGCCGCCTGGATCTGCGTCATGTCCGCGTAGGGGACGCGGGCGATGGTGAGCGCGGCAGTCCCACTGTAGAGGTTGGGCGTCACGCCGCCCCAGAGCTCGGTCGCTGTCGGGTAGCTCTGGTCGCCCCACACGTAGTTGTCGGGCAGGTCGCTCTTCCACGCGCGGCCGGTCTCGACATCCACGACGAACGAGTCGCTGTGCACCGCCGCCCCGGAATCCGCGTCGGTGAAGAACATGTCCGTGAAGTAGCCATTCGCGAATGTCGAGGTGCCATAGAACTGCGGTGTGTCCGCCACCAGCAGCTGCCGCTGGATCTTGGCCGGATCGGTGGTGTACGGCGAGCGGTACAGGTCGTGGCGCTGGGCCATCAGCCGACTCGGGTCGCTCGGGTCGGTGACAAGCTGCGTGCCCTCGTTCCACACGATCCACTTCCCGTCGGTGACGAAGCGATCGATGTCGAGGCCCGGCCCGCCGAGGAAGGGCTTCAGCGTGCCGTTCTGGATGATCATCCAGTCGCTCTTGTCGGTGTAGCGCTGGACGAACACCGTGTCGCCTACGATCACGGCCGAGTCGTACTCGCCGGGCAGCGCGCCGGGCATGCTGTTCACCTTGGTCGCGGTTCCGGTCTTGACATTGGCCAGCGAGAGGAAGCCGATGAAGCGCTCGGCAATCCAGTCCGCCGAAAGCCAGCTGCCTTCGGGGCTGTCCTTCCCTGTGAACGTGCTGTCGTACGTGAAGCTCGGTTGGGTCGCGCTCATCAGCGCGCCCGCGTGGTCGGCGGAGCGGAGCAGCCAGCGCTGGTTCGAGTAGCGGCCGGTGCGGTAGCGCATCGCGAAAGTGCCATCTTGGCCAACACCCAGACGGGCTGCACCACACGCAGTCGAGATCTCCGCCCGCAAGGCGAGGACAGGGCTGCCAGCTTGGTTGTAGAGTGCAACGACGTAGCTGTCGTCCGGTTCGCGCTGATTTAGATACGCAACATCCGGTAAAGCCCCCACTCCCTCCACGAAGGGGACCACCGGCCTGTCATTCGGTCCCGCTCCCGGCCACCAGCTCGTCTCCAGCATCCTGCAGCCTGGACACCAGTCGTCGCGCGCGTCCCATTTCAACGCCGGCACGCGCAGCTTCGGGTCATCGGGTACGCAGCTGGAGTAGCAGCCCGTCGGCAGCCCCGGCGCACGGTACCAGCCCGGCCAAGAAGGGCAGGCCTCGGCCCCCGGGTATGGCAGAGCAGCGTCGGCGGGAGCGTCGCCCCCGGCGCCCCCGCTCGCCGCGCCGCCCGCGTCCATGCTGGCATCCGTCGTCCCCGCGGCGCCGCCGGTTCCGCCCCGCGCACCGCTGGTCGAGCTGCCCTGGCAGCCCGACCAGATCGCAAACGCCAGCGCCAGCGAGACGAGCCCTGCTGCCGCGGCGCAGCGTTGAAACAGATCAGATGTGCGCTGTGGAAGCACCCTTGCACTTCCAGAGTGCGCGCCCCGGACCCGGAGTGTCAACACGCGACGGCGCGGTGTTGCTCAACGCGGAATCTACCGCAGGCCGCTTTCGGCGAAGACCTCGCGCGACGCTGGCTCGACTTCCATCACCCGTCCGGCGGCAGCGCGCCTCCGTCTCGCGACAGCGCTGCCCCGTCGCGTCGACAAGCGTGCAGCGCGCTCCGTCGCGCTCGCGTACAGCGCGGCGAACCGCGGCGGGGATGGCGTCGCGCTGGCGCGCGTTCGCGGCGTCGCTGTTCGCGCCATCGCGCTGGCGCGGGTGTTCGGTGCCACCGGCCTGTTGGTTGATGTCGCGCCGGCGCGGAACCGCGCTCTCGAGCCCGCGTCCGCCGGCTCCGGCAACGGAGCGGCAGCGGGCGCCAGCGCCTGAGCCAGATCCCGCCCATTTCCGGGAGCCCGCCGATCCCGGGCGGAATCCAGCGGGATTTCCGGGGTTTCCGCCGCGCGTGCAAAGGAGCCCGACACCAATCGCAAGGTGTCCGGCTCCAGCGGCGAGGCGGCCCACGCCAATCGCAACCTGCCCGGCTCCAGCGGCGAGGCGGCCCACGCCAATTGCAAGGTGCCCGTGTCGAGCGACGAGGTGCCCGTCGCCATTCGCGAGGCGGTCGGCTCGAACGCTCGGGCGGGCCGCGCCAGGGCTGCGGTAGGCCGCGCGCATCGCAAGTTGCCCGCCCGACGCCGCACCCCAGGGAAATCAAAGACGCGCCGGCGCGGGTCGCCCCCGTACCCGCACCGCCCCGCAAGGCTGCGGCCGCCAAGCGGCCGCGCCCAGCACTCGCGCCGTGACGAGCGAAGCGGCGGGCGCGGCCTTCGCGGCGGAGCGGGCCCCCGAGGCGGAGCCACCGCATCACCCCGCGTCACGCCATGCGTCGCGTGCGGAGCCGAGGTTGGCCCGTGAGCACGAGAAGGTCCGCCCGACGCGAAGCGCGCCGTCCACCCAGCGACGAGGCCGGGACGCACCAAGCAGCGCGAGTGTTGCGGAGGTCCCAACGCGCGATACTGGCTGCCAGGACCCACCAGACCCAAGCGCCCCTGCCCCGTAGCGTCCGCCGCTGCCTTCGGGTAGCGTGCGCGCGGGATGGACGACACCGAGGCGAGGGATCTGGAGACGCTGACTCCGACGATGCCGATCAAGGTCGGCGGCTTCGCGCTGGCCATCACCGGCGTGTTCACGGTGGTGATGGCCGGGCAGACCTACGCGGTGTGGGCCATGCGCGGCTGGATTGTGGTCGCGCCCATCGTCATGCTGCTGCTCGGCGTGAGCGGCGTGGTGCTGGGCTGGAAGGTCGCCACGCTGCGCGGCTGGGCCTCCATCACGGGCACCGCCGTGGAAGGCGTCGCCACGCTGGTGTTCGCCGGCTGGGCCGTGTTCGGCTTCCTGAACGGCTTCATCTCGCTGCTCGGCATGGCGCTGGTGCCTATGAGCGGCATCGCCTGCGCGCTGTCCGCCACCACCATCTCGGCGGGCATGCGCGCCGACGAAGCGCGCGAGCGGCTGCACGCGAGCGGCCTGCGCATGGGCTTCTAGCTCGGCCCACCGCTGTCACGATGCCGGACACCAAGCTCGCCGAGCTGATCGCGCTGCAGCGGCGCTACCACGGCGCGCGCCGCTTGAAGCGAAGCCTCGGCGACGGCTACCTGTACGCGCACAATCCCTTCTTCCGGCGCATGCGCGACGCGGCGCTCGGCGCGGGCTTCCGCTACACGCTGGACGATCCCGGCGCGTACTTCGGCTTTCCGCTGACGGGGCTGCCGACCGTGCTCCAGGCGCGGCGCATCCCCTACCGCGCGAGCTTCGACGCGCTGGTCGAGCTGGAGCGGAGCCGCCCCGGCTTCTTCTCGCTGCGCGATCTGGACCAGAACCGCCCCGCGCCGAACTACCTCTTGCACGAGTCGGCACACGCGGTGGCCTTCGCGGAGCTGTTCGGCCGCCCGCGCGACGTGCAGGCCGCGCTCGGCGACCGCGCACGCCTCGTCCACGTGATGCTGGGCGAGGCCTACGCGATGGCGGCGGAGTACCTCGCGGCCTGCGCGGTCGGCGATCCGCTGCACGCCTGGTTGTTCTCCATCAGCTCCTACCGCCACCGCACGCAGAAGAAGAAGGCGACGGGCGAGCTGATCGAGCAGATCGGCCTCGGCGCGATGAGCTGGGCGCTGATCGTGGCGTTCCTGTACAACAACTTCCTGGTCGATCGCTTGAGCCGCGCGCAGGTGGAGCGGCTGCTCGAGCTGGGACCGGGCACTGCGGCGCTGGCACGTGACGCGGCGCTGGTGGGCCGCCTCGGGAGCTGCCTCTCGGGGCTGATGGTGATGAGCCTGGAGTTCCGGCTCGACACCTCGCGCCTGTTCCTGACCAGCCTCGGTTACCCGCGGAACATCCGCCGCGTGCTCGCGTTCGATCCGCTCGACGCGCTGGAGCGCGACGCGGAGCTCCGCGCCGGCGTCGCGCGGCTCTCCGCCACGCTGTCCGGCTAGAGCGCTCTAGCGGCTCAGGTGACGGGCGGCGACGAGGTCATCCCGCCGAGCCGCGCGCGGCTCGCCAGGAAGTCGATCAGGTCCATCTTGGTGAGCACGGCCTGCACGCGGCGCTCCTCGTCGATGACGAGCGCGACCTCGCCGCGCTCGAACACGTCGGGCAGCACGTTGGCGCTGTCGTGCATCGCGACGGTGGACACGCGCCGCACCATCACCTCGGCGATCGACGTCTCGCGCTGCTTGCCGTGCACCAGCAGCTCGAGCAGATCCGTCTCGGTGATGATGCCGCTCAGGCGCCCCTGCGAGGTGCAGGGCATCTGCGAGATGCCGTGCTTCTTGAACAGCTCCACCGCGTCGCCCAGCGAACGGTCGTCCTCGATGCTGATCACCGTCTGCGGCACCAGTGTGCGGATGATGTCGCCGATCGTGCCGAGCTCCCACTCGGCCTGGGCGAAGCCGTTCTGCCGCATCCAGGCGTCGTCGACGAACTTGGTCATGTAGTTCCTGACCGAGTCGGGCAGGATGGTGACAACGCGCGAGCCCGCCGGCATCTCTTTCGCGACCTGCAGTGCCGCCCACACCGCCGAGCCCGACGAGCCGCCGACCAGCAGGCCCTCCTTGCGGATGATCTGCAGCGCCATGCGGAAGGAGTCGCGATCGTTGGTCTTGATCCAGCGGTCGACCAGGCTGCGGTCGAGCACATCGGGAATGAAGTCGTAGCCGATGCCCTCCACCTTGTACGACTTCACCTCGCCGGGGCCGGCGAGGATCGAGCCCTCGGGGTCGACGCCGATCACCTGGCAGTTCGGCACCTCCTTCTTGATCACCTTGGCGATGCCGGTGATGGTGCCGCCGGTGCCCGCCGTGGCGACCAGCGCGTCGATCTTGCCTTCGCACTGATCGATGATCTCGCGGCCGGTGCCGAGCTCGTGGGCCAGCGGGTTGTCCGGGTTGCCGTACTGGTCGAGGATGTGCGAGTTGGGGATCACCTCGCGCAGCCGCTTGGCCACGCTGATGTGGCTGTCGGGCGCGTCGAAGGCAGCCTCGGTGGGCGTGCGGATGATCTCGGCGCCGAGCGCCTCGAGCACCACCTGCTTCTCGCGGCTCATCTTCTCGGGCATCGTGATGATCATGCGGTAGCCGCGCACCGCGGCGGCCATCGCCAGCCCGATGCCGGTGTTACCCGAGGTGGGCTCGATCAGCGTGTCGCCCGGCTTGATGCGGCCGGCCTTCTCGGCCTCGACCAGCATGCGCACGCCGATGCGGTCCTTGACCGAACCGCCGGGGTTCAGAAACTCCAGCTTGGCGCAGAGCTCACCGGGCAGGTCGCGCCCGATGCGCGAGAGCCGGACCATGGGTGTGTTGCCGACGGCGTCGATGACCGAATCCAGAATGGGCATGGCGCGCATCCTAGTCGGGATCGAGGCCGCGAAACCAGCGCGAATCGGCTCTACCTGACGAGCGCCGCAGTGCGGCACGTCCGTGCTCTGGCACCGCGGCGGGCCGCAAGCTAGAACGTCCATCCTCGCGTGCTCCAGTATCCCCACGCACACGGTCCGGTATGAGCTGGTGGCGGCACACCACCGTCTACCAGGTCTACCTGCGCTCGTTCGCCGACGCGAACGGCGACGGCATCGGTGACATCGCCGGGCTGATGTCGAAGCTCGACTACCTGCACTCGCTGGGAGTCGAGACGCTGTGGCTGTCGCCGTTCTACGCGAGCCCGCAGGCCGACTTCGGCTACGACGTCAGCGACTACTTCCAGACGGCGCCGGAGCACGGCTCGCTCGACGAGTGCCACCGGCTGATCGACGGGGTCCACGCCCGCGGCATGAAGATCGTGTTCGACATGGTCCTGAACCACACGTCGGACCGCCACCAGTGGTTCGAGGAGTCGCGCTCCAGCCGCTCGTCGCCGCGGCGCGACTGGTACATCTGGCGCGACGGCAGAAAGCCCGGCGGACGCGCGCCGCCGAACAACTGGCGCTCGATGATCGGCGGCTCGGGCTGGCACTACGACGAGAGCAGCGACCAGTGGTACTGGGCGAGCTTCCTGCCCTTCCAGCCGGACCTCAACTACAGAAATCCCGCCGTGAAGCAGGCCATGCTGGACGTGATCCGGCACTGGCTGGGCGCGGGCGTCGACGGGCTCCGCCTCGACATCTTCAACGCGATCTACAAGGACGCCTCGTTCGCGGACAATCCGCGCTGCCTCCGGCTGATGCCGAGCGAGGACGATCCGTCGAGCTTCTTCCAGCGGCCGCGTCACACCATCGACCACCCGGACACGCTGGAGTTCGCGCGCGAGCTCCGGCGCGTGGTCGACGAGGTGCCGGGGCCGCCGCGCTTCATGGTGGGCGAGGTGTTCGGCTCGCCGCGCGCGCTCCGGCGCTACTGCGGCAACGGCGACGGCCTGCACCTGGTGTTCCTGTTCAAGGCGCTGACCACGGCCTTCCGCGCCGACGCGTTCCACAAGCTGATCGAGGAGGTCGAGCGCGAGTTCGCCGATCCGCTCTTGCCGACCTGGGTGTTCGGCAACCACGACCGGCCGCGCTTCATCGAGCGGCTGGGCGACGACCTGCGCAAGGCCAAGCTGGTCGCCGCGCTGCAGCTCACCGCGCGCGGCGTGCCGTTCGTCTACTACGGCGACGAGATCGGCATGGGCCACCACGACGTCCCGCTCGAGCATGCGCTCGACCCGATCGCCGAGCGCTTCCGCTTCGTGCCGCGCTTCCTCCGGCCGCGCTTCCGCAAGCGCGGCGTGCTCCTGAATCGCGACGCCTGCCGCCGGCCCATGCAGTGGCACGACGGCGAGCACGCGGGCTTCACGCTGCCGCACGCCGAGCCGTGGCTGCCCGCGCATCCGCATGCGGCCAACGTGAACGTCGCCGCGCAGCATGGGGATCCGGGTTCTCTGCTCGCGACATATCAGAGGCTGCTGTCCCTCCGCCGCTCGAACAAGGCGCTGCACGCCGGGCGGCTGTCGCTCGTCGATCGCGCGAGCCTGCCGCGCTCCGTGCTCGGCTACCGCCGCGAGCACGACAGCGGCCACGCGCACGTCCGCCTCAACTTCAGCGCTCGCCCCGCCCGCGTCGACCTCAGCGACGCGCCGCACAGCGCCCTGCACTCCAATCTCCAGCCCGGCGTGCGCCCTGCCGCCAGCGAGTACGAGCTCGCGCCGTACGAGGCGATCGTTCTGACGGGGTGAGGGCGGCGCCCCGGGCCGTACTTGTCCGGACGCCGTATCGCGCTTTCGCGGGGACAGTCGCGTAGACGCATGACGCCCATCAGCCGGGCGCGTTCGCGGGGCCGCGCGGCAGCGGGGGATTGGGGCCCACGCGCCGTGAACCGCTGGACGACTTCCCCACGGCACCAGCTCTCGTGGTAATTCTAGATTTCACTATGGAGGGTTGTGCGATGGGTGGTCGCTTGCCTGGGGTCCGGGCTGTCCTGTTCTCGCTGACGTGTCTGTTGCTCGCCGGCTGCGGCTCCAGCAACGCCGGAGGATTGTCGAACGGCCCGGCGAGCGATGCCGGCTCCGACGCCGTCTCCGACGCGACATCCGACGGAGTGGGCTGTGCGGCGCCGCTTGTGGAGTGCGCGGGCACCTGCGTCGACGAGACCACCGACACGCGCAACTGCGGCGCCTGTGGCCAGGTGTGTGCAGCGAGCGAAGTCTGCCAGGCCGGCGCCTGCTCGCTCACGTGCGCCGGAGGCGCCACCAAGTGCGGCAACCGCTGCGTCGATTCTCGATCACGACCCCGCCAACTGCGGTGCCTGCGGCACGGCCTGTGCCCCCAGCGAGGCCTGCGACAACGGCGCCTGTGTGCTCGACTGCGTGGGCGGGACGACGAAATGCGGTCAGCTGTGTGTCACGGTCGCCACCGATCCGTCCAACTGCGGCCAGTGCGGCAACGTTTGCAGTGCGGGCCAGGTCTGCGTGAACGGGAGCTGCAGCCTCGTGTGTCCGCCCGGCACCGCCAACTGCAGCGGCACCTGCATCGACACCAGCAACAGCGCCAGCCACTGCGGTTCCTGCTCCAACGCCTGCCCCACTGGCGAGGTGTGCCAGAACGGAAACTGTGGGCTGTACTGCAGCGGCGGCAGCATCGAGTGCAACGGCAAGTGCGTCGACACGTTGCACGACCCCGACAATTGCGGGCAGTGCGGCAGGAGCTGCGGATTGGGCTACGAATGCGTCGACGGCAAGTGCGCCTACACCTGCGGCACCGACTCGCTCATCTGCGGCTCGACGTGCGTGGACCCATTGACCGACCCGCAGAACTGCGGGGGCTGCGGCAAGCTGTGCCCGTCGGGCCAGGTGTGCGTCAACGGAACCTGCGGCCTCGACTGCGGCAACCTGAACCAGTGCGGGGGGTCGTGCGTGGATCTGCAGAGCGACGCGAAACACTGCGGCCAGTGCAGCACCTACTGCAGCACCGACCAGGTCTGCGATAGCGGCCAGTGCGTATGCGCGCCGGGCGAACAGGAGTGTGTCGGCAAGTGCGTCGACACGTCGACGGACCCGTTGAACTGCGGCGCGTGCGGAGTCGGATGCGCCGCCAGCGAGAACCAGGTGTGCGACAGCGGCAAGTGCATGTGCCGCCCCGGCACGACTTCGTGCAGCGGCAAGTGCGTCGACACCAACATCAGCGCAGCCAACTGCGGAGCATGCGGCACGACGTGCGCGGTCGGCAAGGTGTGCACGAAGGGCGTGTGCGAAGCGCCGCTCGGCTCCTGGCCGACCTTCGCGGGAGACATCGCGCACACCGGAACCAATCCGCTCGAGACCGGCAAGCCGCCGCTGTCGCTGGCCTGGTCGTTCAATCCCATGCCGCCGGGACAGTCCGCGGCGGCGGCGTGGCCCGTTGCGGTCGCCGGAGGCCGGGCATTCGTTGCGAATGCGTCCTACAACTCGGCGTCGACACTGGTCCAGGCGCTGAACGTTTCCGATGGCTCACTGCTATGGAAGTACGATCTCGGGAACGTTAGCCGCATGGGGATGCCCGCGGTATTCGACGGTCGCGTGCTGGTTGGCACGGGCAGGCCGATCACATCGTCCGGATACGCCTACGAGTGGGCGCTGACCGCGACAACCGGCACCCTCGACTGGTCGAGTTCGATGAGCTCGCAGTGGGAGACGTACTGGGCCCCGATCGTCGCCAACAACGTTGTGTACACCAATGGCGGCAGCTACGGCGGCCTGTACGGCTTCGGCGAAAGCGACGGCTCGCAGAAGTTCTTCGTCCAACTCGATCAGGTCTCCGAGTGGAGCCCAGCCTACAGTTCCGGCACGGTCTATACGTTTATCAAGGGCAACCTGCGGGCACACGATCCCGCTGATGGCAGCACGCTGTGGTCGACGGCGGTCAACTCGAACTCGTACACCTATGCGATGCGCACCGCTCCGGTGCTCTCGGGCGGCAGGGCCTATGTGATCGCACCACCGAATCTGTACGCGATCAACCTGACGACCCACGCCGTCGACTGGAGCGCCACGGGCACCTACGCCGGAACGCCCATGGTGAGCGGAGGCGTGGTGTATGGGCTGAGTGCGCTGCACGTGGTGGCACGCAACGCGACGACGGGCTTGCTGGTGGGCACGTTCGCCGGCGACGGCCAGCTCAAGTACCCGCCCGTTGCGGCTGGCGGCTACTTCTACGTCGCCAGCGACGCCAACGTCTACGCCGTCGACACGAAGACCCTCCAGTCCGCGTGGACGGCCGCCGACGGCGGCTGGCTCTCCATCGCGGAGCACCGGCTGTTCATCGCGCGCAGCGACGGCAAGGTCGACGCGTACACCTTCGACAACTGAGGCCGGCTCGCGGAGCCCGCGTGCAGCCGTGATACGCTAGGCGAATGAAACAGCTGCGGCGCGCCCTGTGCTGCGTCGGCATGCTGCTGCCGGCCTGTCGCGTCTACGGCGTGTCCAAGTACGCCGGCGCAGCGATCTTCGCCGGCTCGGCCGTGGCGGCCACCGCGGTGAACCGCAAGCTGACGCACGACTGCTGGGCGGTGTGCTCGCCGGGCTGGCACTGCAACCACGACTCCGGGCTGTGCGAAAGTGACGAGGAAGAGCCCCCGCGCCATCCCCACGAGTGGCCAAGCGCGAGGCGGCGAGCGCACGCGCCACTGGATGCGTCGCGCCGGGTCGAGCTCGACGCCTCGCGCGACGCCGGGCTCGACGCAGCCACGGACGGGGATGCCCTTCCTTCTGGCAGCGAGCCGGAAGCGGGCCACGCCGACGCGGCGGACGCCGGGCTCGATTCGAGATGACCTCTGGTCCGTCCCAGCGCGCAGGCCAGCCCGATCACCGGCTCCCCCCCTCCCTGGTGACAGACGGTGCCGACTGGTACGCTCGGCGATCAGGAGGCGGCGATGAAATGTTCGAACTGCGGCGCCACGATCACCGCCGAAGAACTACGCGAGGGGGCGTGCGAGTACTGCGGGGCGGCGGTCAATGCCGCTGCGGGCAACTCGGTAGGTGCCGAGGTCGATCGCGTCCTCGCCGGACTCGGCCTCGAGGGCGAGGGTGGCTCCTTCGAACAATCGTCGGTCCAGGTCAGCACCCGCACCAGCTTCGTCGTCAACGGCCAGACCTACACGAACGCCGACGAGCTTCCGGCCGAGGTGCGGGAGGTTCTGGCGCGCGTCGGCCAGCTCCCGGCTTCCGGTGCCGCGGCGCCACTGACGGCAGAGCGGAACGAGGTGCGGATCGCGCCCCCTCCCAGCGCGGCTGGACCCGCGGCGCGGCGCAGCGCCCTGACCTGGATCCTGTTGGTCGTCGGAGTGCTCCTTCTGGTCGGCGTGGTCGTCGCCATACTGCTCGCCCGCTAGGCTCGGGGCACCTGGAACGACCGCGCGGCCTCGACCAGATTGCGCATCAGCGCGCGCGCTTCCTCCGGCTTGCAGCGCCCGCAGCCGCACGACGAGCTCACCAGCAAGCGCGACTCGGGCAGTACCCTCAGCATCCCCTCGATGCGCTCGCGCAGATCGCCCGCGCTCTGCACCGCGCCCTTTACGTCGGCAATGCCGGCGACGACTTCCATCGAGTCGGGCACATCGGCCAGCAGCCCGCGCTCCTCCCACTGGCCCGCGTACGAGCACTCGATGTGCACGCGGTCGATGTGTCCGTCGAGCAGCTTCAGCAGCGGCAGCAGGGCGTGCAGGTGCTGCTCCTGCGTGTACGGCTTGCTCCCCATATCGCCGAGACAGAAGTGAACGGTGCGGCGCACCTCCGGCCCGGACCGGAACGGGAACAGGAGCCAGCGCGCGACCTGTTCGGGCGTGAGCGCGCCGACAGACAGGCTGATCATCTCCACCGGCGCGTCGAGCTGCACCTCGGCGGCGCCGGCCGCCACCATGTCGAGCACCTCGGCCTCGACGATCTTCGCGAGGTTCTCCATCTGCTCGTCGCGCCGCAGATCCTGGATGAAGGGCCCGGCAATGGTCAGCGGCGACGGCACCGCGGCCTTGTCGAGATCGGGCGCGACGGCCTTCTCGCGCCGGAAGCCGAGCGCGTGGCCGGTGCCGCGCGGCGCCGTCACGTCGCCGACGATCTCGTACACGCCGATGCCCTCGTAACCCGCCCGATGGTCGCGCTTCTTCACACAATGCAGACCGGCAAGACGCGGCGGCACGTGGTGCACGAAGTCCGGCGCGAACACTTCGCCGCCCATGATCTGCCCGAGCCCGCACTCGCGCTGCTCCTGCATGGCGACCTGGGCCGCCTGCTGCAGCACATCGTGCGCTTCCTCGTCCGTGAGCTCGCCGCGGTAGTAGGCGGTGAGCTGGGGTTTGAGCTCGGCCGGGATCGGCCAGCTGCCGACGGTGGTGGTGCGGATCATGGGGTGCCGTCGGGGACAACGCCGACGCCCAGCGTAGCGGTGTTGTTCAGTCGGATCGGCCCCGCGCCGAAGCGCTCCTCCACGAGCCCCGCCAGCGTGTCGCGCAGGCGTCCCTGCCCCGCTTCGCCGATTCGCTCGAACATCAGCTTCATTGGAGGCGCCCCGGCCGTCATCATTCGCCACCACTCGTCGAAGTTCGGCATCTCGAGAGTTCGCTCGACCAGGGAGATTCGCAACTCCGAGAAGCCTTTCGCCCGATCGGGGAACAGCATCATCCCGAAACAGCAGGCCGCGCGATCGAAGGTCCCGTCGTCAAGCTGGAGCGCCTGGCCGTCCACGACCGCGTAGGTGACGTTCGTGATTCCCGCCGCCTCCATCCGCTCCTCGAGCACGTCGAGCATCCCTGGCGCGAAGTCCGTGGCCAGCACGGAGCCGGCCCTGCGCGCCAGTGCCTCTGTCAGCGCCCCCGTTCCGGCCGCGACCTCCAGGACCTTGGTATCGGCCTGGATGTCGAGCCGTTCGACAATCTCGTCCGCGTAGCATCCCATCATCAAGGGGGCGAATTCCGCATAGGCCCGGCTTGCAGCTCCCCAGTTCTCGGGCGTGTGCGGAGACGCGACGTTGCTCATGGTCAACGTGTACACACGCGCGTACGCCGGCGCAATGCATCGCACCATCGTCGCGCAAGCCGGGACCTTGGCTGGAGACTCATGGGTCGGCTGCCTCACCCAACGGACGTCCCGACCTCTCTCTCAGTTCGCCGAGCAGTAGAGGCTCGTTCCGTTCGGATCACCCGGCGGGGCGTCTCGGCACTTCGAGTACGGAGCGATGCAAACGCTGCTCCCCATGCACGCGCAGGTCGGAATTCCCGCGCCACATTCTTTGGGAATGTCGGCACAGTGACGGGTGCCGTCCCCAGTAGTGACGCAGATCTGCTTCGACGTATCGCAGTCCGCGCACGACATGACCTCGATACATTCGGCTGAAGGGACACACGGGCCCCAGCAATGGTTCACCACCGAGGGTCGCTGGCCGACCGGGCATTTCGGCATCGGCCCATTGCAGAAGACATCGAGAACGTTGCACTTGATGCCGGCGACGCACTGCCCAGCAATGCACTTGACGCTCCCGGCGGTGATGCCGAGCGCCTCACACGTCTTCTGACCGCAGGGGTCGGGGCACATTGCTGGAGTGAACTCGTTCGGTCCGATTGCCTCGCACGAACAGCAATCGGAAAACAACTTGCACTGGGACGCGTCTGTGCACTGTGGCGCGGCCCCGCCACCAGAAGTCGCCCCTGCTCCGTTCCCCCCGCTTCCTGGAGCTTGCTCCGTCACGCCACCGCAGCCGATCGCGCGCACCACAAGAAGGAAAGCAACCAGAGCGAGATCATGGCGATGCATAGAAAGACCAAGTATCAACAGGTAAAGTCTGGCGCCGCATCGCCGTACCGAGAGGACCGTCTACGCCGCGAGCCCACCCAACCCATCGAAATTCAGCTGCGAAGGCGCAGCATCACATTCCCAGATGCTATCACTTCATCCAGCGCGCGGGCCGCGCGGCGGAGAGTGGTCACGAGCCGCAGCGGGGCCTGCGCGAGACGGAAGCACCAGGCAGAAGGGAGGGCCGCCTTCGCCTGCTGCAATTTTCATGTTGGGCGGCTTGCCATCCGGGTCGCGCAGCCTGAAGCGACGCGCTACATTGCGGACATGGCAAGCACCGAGATCGCAGAGCTCCTCGCGAAGGCGATGCGCCTGCCGCCGAGCGAGCGCCTCGCGATAGCGACGGAGCTGCTCGAGAGCGTCGAGGGGCCGGAAGACGCTTCCTGGACCGCCGCCTGGGCGGCGGAGCTGGATCGACGCGCCAAGGATCTGGAGAGCGGCAAAGCCCAGGCCGTTCCGTGGGAGCAGGCCAAGGCCGAGATTCTGGAACGCCTGCGCGCGAAATGACGCCCGTCGTTTTCGCGCCGGCCGCACGCGCGGAGCTGGAAGCGGCGGCCCGGTGGTATCAGGTCCGCGCGCCCGGTCTCGGCGAGCAGCTTGTGCTCGGCGTCGACGAAGTCCTCCAACGGATCAGCGAGGCGCCGACCTCGTTCCCGAAATGGGAGGGTGACCGGCGGTTCCGGCGCGTCGTCGTCCAGCGATTTCCCTACGTCGTGTTCTACAGAGAGCGAGCGGGCCAGATCGAGGTCATGGCCATCGCGCACGGCGCACGTGAGCCGGGCTATTGGCTCGAGCGAGAGTAGCGCGGTCCGCCTCAGGGCGTAGGTTGGGCAACCACGGTTGGTGCCAGGCATCCGACCTCGATAATCTCGAAGTCTTCAGGATGGTCCTCGGCCCAACTCTGGCCGGCGTACCAGTCCCGGTAGCGCTGTGCGGGGTCGCGAGACGGGAACAGCAGACTGTCGTTCAACTGGGCCACGAACGAGGCGATTCTCTCCAGAGCGTCATCTGACGGCGGATGCCACGTGGGCCAGATCGCTACGTCACACAGGATGGAGAAATTGCCTCCACCCCAGTACCCGACATCGAACCCTAGCGAGTCTGTGCAGGCATCGTCGCCGGTGGTGAGTTCGACGAGTTCGAAACCTCCGGGCTCGCGAATGGCCCGGAGTACAGCCGCCGCCTGACCGAGCTGCGACAGCACCGCGCGCGGTTCGGCCATTTCGTACGTGTCGTGTCCGAGCGCCTCCAAAAGCAAGGCGCGCGCCGTTGGCTCTGGGTCTGGGTCGATGACAGCCGCGCCCTGCCACCCGGGTCCACGCTCCGGCCACTCCGTGAACGGAAAGCGCTCTACGCCGCGGTATGCCCCAGGCTTCGCAAGCCCAGATTTCGCGCGGATCTCTTCGAACCGGGCCGCGTTGCGTCCGTACTGGGGGCTACGCAGCCAGGCGCTCTCGAGAACCTCCGCGTTCTGCATGAGGGCGTAGCCGCGCATGCTGACCTCCCGGTTTGCCTAACGAACCGCCGATAACCCGCGGCGGCCGCGGAAGAGATGATACCGCGGCTTGACGCGTGGAACACCTCGAAGACCGCACCGCCCCCGCCGCCGTCGGGTTCATTGGCTTGTTGGGCGGCGCTCGACAGAACGTCAGGCTGACTGGTGAACCTGTCGGACAGCGACCAGATCGCCATCCTGGATCGCGCGGATCGCGTCGGCTGGAAGCGTGACGAGGGCCTGCGTCTGTCCCGACGCCTGGACGAACTCGACCTCGTACGCGTCAGCGGAGTGGACATGCACGATCGCGCCCATGTCGCCGCGGAGCAGGCCCTGCTCGGGCACATCGCGAGTTAGCACGACTGTGTCTAGAACACTGAAGGACATGGTCTACCCCGGAAACGCCGTCACGAACCTCGGAATGTCGTCGCCGTCCAGCACGATCCAGACCGATGTGACCCACGCGGTTCGACCTGGCGGCACGCCAAGTGTAGCACGGACCTCGTACTTGCGACCGAACGGGCTAGCCTGACCGGCTGCAGCTTCCTGGGTACGCGCCGCGGCCAGGAGGTCGTCGCGCAGTGCCTCCCAGCGGGAGCGGTCGTAGCCGATCGACGCGAAGAAGCGCGCCTTGAAGCGTCCGACTGGATGATCCGGCGACAACAAGTAGTCGCGGATCTTCTCCGGTTCGATCTGTGCGCGCTCGGCCCCCGGAAGTTGCACTACCACGTTCTACACCGCACCAACGTGCCATGCGAGTGCAGAACGCCGCGCCGCCGCGCAGTTCACGGCCCGACGCGCACAGCCTTCTGAACACGTTCCCACACGTCGTCCGTCATCCCCAGGCTGTTCAACATGCCCAGAGCACGAGCGAATTTGACGCTTCCGGCAGCGCGCTGTTCGACGCGATCAATGAATACCGGACCGTCCTTCGACAGCAGGTCTTCGAGTGGGCTTGCCGCCAGAAAACCCAGCGACGCATCGGACGGCGCGCGTTCGATCATCTCGACAATCAGCTCCCACGCGCGCTCCGGAAACACCTCCAGCAGGCTGTACATCCGGTCGCTTGCCCAACCCCAGTTCTCCTCCCCGTCCGGCGCCTCACCGTAGCCGATGTACTCGCGCATCAGTCGTTCACGGTCCAGCGGGATGGCGTCGAGGATCTGGTCGACCGTCTCTGCCTCCACCCACTCGACGTCCGGTGAGGGGTCGGTGCTGACGAGAACGTCGTGCGGCAGCTCGCCCGTCCGGATGAGTTCGGCAAGTCGCCGCAGCGACACGGGACCAAATGCGTGCTCCGAATCCTTGTCGAAATCGCAGTAGTACCACTCGGTAGCGTCCACCATCTCGTCCGCCCAACGAACCGCTGATAAGCAGCGGCCGCAACAGAATACCACGAGGCAACAGGTAGCGATGACCGCGCCCGTGGTAGTCCACCACGGGCGCGCGGAAGGACCTTCCAGCCAGGACGACGCGCGGCCGACTGCTTCAGCAGTTTGTTAGCCCGCACGGATCTACGCTGCGGAGCTCAGGTTCTCGCGGATGATGCGCGGATGACGGGCTGCGATCCGGAGGAGCGCGATCGCCGGTCCCTCGGGATGCCGCCGGCCCTGCTCCCAGTTCCGCAGAGTGTGAACACTGATCCCAACGGCGCGCGCAAACTGGGCCTGGCTCAAGCCGACGAACTTGCGCAACGCGACGACATCGTCGCCGGTCTCGAAGATGCCGGCAACCAGGCGACGGCGGACACGCGCGGGGATGGCGCGCGCGAAGTCGCGGTCGGTGAGTTCGGGGATATCACTCATGAGTACGTCTCCGGTACGCGGCAAACAGCTTGCGCTCGCGCCTGGACGCCCAACGAGCGCTGATGATCCGCACGGTGTTTTCGTCTTGCTCGGTGTGGACGACGAGCACCAGACCACGCTTGATCGGACCGATCGCAATGAAGCGGTCCTCGTCGACCGAATGCGCGTCGTCGAATATCTCGAGGTACTCGACGCCGGAGGTGAAGAGCTCGGCGGCTTCCTCGAAGGAAACGCCATGCTTGTGCCGGTTGGACGCGTTCTTGGCGGGGTCCCACGTGACCTCCACCAGAACAGAGTAAGCCATTGACGGAGTCAGTCAAGGGCGGACCCGCCCGTCGGGCTAACGGACCGGCCCTCAGCTGCGAGCGCCAGCCCAAACCTTTCCGGATGGTAGCACCCACCAGGCGCGGCTCGCGACGCTGCCTTCGTTCGATGGTCGCCGAGCGTGCCGCGCGGAGCGGAACCGCGCTGCCGGCCGAGATGGCAGCGCTCGCCAACTGCAGGGCCTTGTTAGGCGGCATCGGTTCTAGCGTGCGCTACTGCTCCTCTTGCCGTTGACGCTCGAGTTCGTCGGCGAGGCGATCGCGGTAGCGACCAAGCAGGTCACGCGGCATCGCGTCGAGAAGTTGGTCCTGCAAGTCGAGTGGCTCAAGCTCAAGCCCACAGAGGTCTCCGGTGTAGTTCGGCCCGACGAGGACATGGTCGGCTGCCATGCCTGGCAGCCACCGATAGAGAAAGCTGAACAGGTCGATGTCCGCAGCCTCGCAGTCTTCGTAATCCTGAGAGATCGCGCGGCGCGCGTAGGCCGCATCGGACCAGAATAGAAGCACCCTGCGCGAGTCGTTCTCGTTGGATTCGCAACTCTGAAAACCGGAGCGGTTTCGGACTCCCCAGACTTTCTGGGAAGCGACTACGCGTCTGAGGAAACGCTCGTGATTCTCCTGAACGGTCTCGGTGTCCCGGAGCATCGAGTCCGCCTAACGAACCGCTGCTAAGCAGCGGACGCACCAGGATACCACGGGGCAACAGCTAGCGATGACCGCGCCCGTGGTACTCCACCACGGGCGCGCGGAAGGAGGCTTCAGGTTACGACGGCGCGCGGCCGCCTGCTTCAGCAGCTTGTTAGGCGGCTCGGCGGCTACCAGTCGGCGACGAGAGCTTGCGGCGTGGCACAAATCTTGAGACCACTGACCATTTCGGGGTGGTGCTCACGAACAGCGTCCGCGGCTTCTGGCGTCGCAACCAAACACGGCAGCTCCTCGTCGGGATACGTCATGAACGACGGGATCGAGGCCAAGATGCGATGCAACGCTACGAACAGCCGGTCATCGCCACAGGGGCGGTCCACGCTCAGGCTGTCGACCTTCCCGTCCTCCGTCACCTCCATGTCGACCGTCGACTCGTTTTCGGGGTCATAGCGAATGCGATAGCCGATGCCCGTGGGGTGCTCGGAAAGGAACTCGCCAAACGCTTCGCGGATCACGGCGACATCGAAGTGCTCGCCCTCTGTCGGCATCAAGTACAGCGTGAAACTCATCCCTCTGCCCGCCTAACGAACCGCCGCTCAGCTGCGAGCGCCCGGTCCAACATTTCCTGATGCTACCACCTTCCAGGCGCGGCGGGTGACGTGAGCATCGTCCGAACTTCGCGCCGCGTGCCGCGCGGAGTGGAACCAGCCCAGCCAGCCGACATGACGGCGCTCGTCTGCTGAAGCGGCCTGTTGGGCAGCGAGGTCGATCGCCCCGGCAGGAACAGCAGCCAGAACCTTTCCGGTCGCCTGCTCTCCGGATGGAAGCACGCGATGGTCTCGCTGCGGCGGCGACGCCGCCAGCCGGAAGCAAGACATGGGCAGCCCCGGAGGCGACAGCGAGCACGACGCAGCAGCCGGAACCGGCTACCGGAGGCCAAGACCTTGCGGGCTCGGGCCGCCGCCACCTTCCAGGTCGCCACCTTGCGGCCCCGGCAAGACGCCGCCCAGCAGAGCCAGCCGGCAAGACGTTGCCAGGCTCACGACGACCTCGCCCGAGCGCGATCCGAACCCTGAAACCAGAACAGCGCTGCTGCTCGGCGGGACAATGCAGATGCAGTGCGAGTCTGCCCAACGAATCGAAATTCAGCCGCGAAGGCGCGGCATCACTTCCCCGGATGCTACCACCTTCCAGGCGCGGCCGGTGACGGCAGCCTCGTGAGATCGTCGCGCAGCGTGCCGCGTGGAACAGAACCACGCCCGCCAGCCGACACGACCGCCTTCGTCGGCTGCAATTTCCTGTTGGGCAGCGAGAGCGATCGCGTCATCCGGGATCGCAGGAACAACGCATCGGGTCACCGCCTCTCCGGATGGAACGACGCGATGATCTCGCGCGGCGGCGACGCCGCCAGCCGGAAGCGAAACACTTGCTTTCCCGATGCCACGGCCTACTAGCCTCGGGCCGCCGCCACCTTCCACGTTGCCGCCTTGAAGACCCGGCACGACGCCGCCCAGCAGAGCCAGCCGGCACGACGCTAGCAAGCTCACGACGACCTCGCCCGCACGCGATCCGAACCCTGAAACGAGAACAGCGCTGCTGCTCAGAAGAACAATGCAGAAGCACTGCGAGACTGCCCAACGAACCGCTGCTAAGCAGCGGCCGCAACACAATACCACGAGGCAACAGGGAGCGATGTCCGCGCCCGTGGTAGTCGACCACGGGCGCGCGGAAGGACCTTGCAGTCAGGACGACGTGCGGCCGGCTGCTTCAGCAGCTTGTTAGACCGCCTTGCCATCTAGGCGATCAGGGTCGATCGGAGTCTCCTGAACCGCGTCGCCTTGGCGCTGGACGCGGTAGGCCTGGCCGTTGACGCGGGAACTCACGACGCGGTGCAACGTCCCGTTGACGAAGTGAAGCGCCACGCCATCGTCGGCGGCAAGCCCATCCGTCATACCCTCCCGAATGAGTCGGTGGAACGCTGGGCGGCGGGCTGCTTCGCCGTCATAGTGTGGACAGTTGCTCCCCGGTAGGAATCCGAGAGCGCCGATGCTTGAGAGCTCGGCATCGCCGAACGAGTCGGTGACACCGGACTCGAACCAGCAGATAGAACCAGCGCTGACACCAGCGAGGACGGTTCCCTCCGCGAGAGCGCCGCGCAAAGCGCGATGGAATCCGTGCAGTCGCCACACGGCGAGCAAGTTGGCGACGTTCCCCCCACCGACATAGAAGATGTCCTGCGACCGTGCGAATGCGTCGAGGTCGGCAACGGTCCTACGGAAAAGCTCGAGGTGCGTCGGTACGCACGCGGCGGTCGAGAACCTCTTGTAGAACCTGACGATGTAGTTCTCGTTGTCGCCGCTGGCGGTCGGGACAAAACAGATGCGAGGTGAGCTCCGGCGGGCGAGGCCCAGGAGGTAGTCATCCAGGAGAGGCGTGGTCTCCATCGAGAACCCGCCTCCACCCATCGCGAAGACCTGTTCAGTCGCCATGATGTCGGTCTAACGGACCGGCCCTCAGCTGCGAGCGCCAGCCCTGACTTCTCCCGATGGTAACACCTTCCAGGCGCGGCCAGCGACGCGACGTTCGTGAGATCTTCGCGCAGCGTGCCGCGGGCGCGGGACCACGCCCGCCAGCCAAGAAGACGGCGCTCGCCTGCTGCAGGGCCTTGTTGGGCGGCGAGAGCGATGGCGGCATCAGGAACGGCAGCACCAACCTATCCGGACGCCGCCTCTCCGGATGGAACGACGCGATGATCTCGCTGCGGCGGCGACGCTGCCGGTCGGAAGCAAGAGATGGGCATCACCGGATGCGACAGCGAGCACGACGCGGCAGCCGGACCCGGTCTCCGGATGCCAAGACCTTGCAGCCTCGGGCCGCCGCTACCTCGCAGGTCGCCGCCTTGAAGACCCGGCACGACGCCGCCCAGCAGAGCCAGCCGGCACCGCGCTGCCAGGTTCACGACGACCTCGCCCGAGCGCCATCCGAACCCAGAAACCAGAACAGCGCTGCTGCACAGAAGAACCATGCAGATGCAGTGCGAGTCCGCCCAACGGACCTCTGCTAAGCAGCGGCCGCGACAGAATACCACGAGGCGGCAGGTAGCGATGACCGCGCCCGTGGTACTCCACCACGGGCGCGCGGAAGGGCCACGCAGTCAGGACGACGCGCGGCCGCCTGCTTCAGCAGCTTGTTAGCCGGCGCGCCACAAGTCGTGCAGGAACTCGGCGTCTTCGCGATTCAGCAGCACACGATCGGACCCGTTTACGTACCAGAGTTCGAAGCTGCCTTTCGACTCGCGGTTCTCGACGACTCGTACGCCATCCAACACGCAGAGAAACCCAAATACGGTCGCGTCGGCAACGCGGTCCGCAATCTGGCGAATCGCGGCGCGGGTCTTCTCGTCTTGCGCGACATACCAGGAGGACAAGGCGAGTAGTTCCGGTGAGGGCTTGCGGCCGGGTGGCGCTTCGCAACTTGAGAGGACGCCTTTCGCGGCCGACTCCGCCACAGAAGTTCGAAGTGCCTTCAGGAAATGCCTCTGAGTCCATCGGTGAGTCCGGCTAACTACTATTGGACGTCCAGCCTAACGCCTTCCCGGCAGCCCTGCATAGCACCGACAATTCCGCGAATCCTGCGGGATCTTGCAGCTGGGCCCGGCGTTATGCAGTTCCGCATAGCACAATAAGCGGTGCGCCGCGCCGGCGCGGGCCGTTTGTCCGCTATCGCCCACCCAGCGCGTCCCGCACCCGCGCCACCGCCTTCGGCAGAGCCCGCAGCACCAGCTCCGCGTCCAACCGGAGCACGCGCTAGCCCAGCAGCCCGAGCGCGCGGTCCCGCCGCGCATCGTGCCGCTCGCGCCCGCGGTGTGCGCTCCCGTCCACTTCCACCACGAGCCGCGCGGCGGGCGCCGCGAAGTCGGCTATCCACCGCCCGCCGATCACGTACTGACGCCGGAACTGCACGCCGCCAACCCTGCGCCCGGACAGCACTGCCCACAGCGCCGCCTCCGACCGAGTTGGCGCGTGCCGCATACGCCCGGCGTATACGGCGAGCTCAGCGCGACGATGAGCGGAACAGCGACGCATGACATTGACCTCCTGCCTGCCGGAATGGCGGGGCTTCACCCCAGAAGCCCCGCCATTCCGGCAGGCAGGAGATGTCACGAAGCCGAAAAGTCGTTACCGCGCCGCACACTGTCGTGAATGTCCCCTCCGGCCGCGCGCGGCGCGCGAAGCGCGTCGCGTCCGGCCTTGGAGGGGACCGCAGGCGCGCAGGCCCGGAGGGCCGAGCACCTGCGAGGGGAGGCACCCCCTAGGGAACCGCCACCCCCGTCTTCGCCGGATCCAGCAGACTTCCGATGTTGTTCACAACCTTGTCGCGCGCGCCCAGCTCGCCGGTCGCCTTGTCCAGCCAGTTCCACTCGATGAACTTCACGATGCTCGAGTGTTCGAGCGTGACGTGCGAGATGAAGTTCTGCTTGGCGAACGGGCCGATGGCCATGGTGGGCACGCGGGCGCCGTAGGCCTTGCCATCCACCTTGCTGTCGGGCGGCGGCGCGACGTGGTCGAAGAAGCCGCCGCTCTCGTCGTAGGTGTACAGGATGAGCGTGCTGTCGGCGTACTTCGACTGCTCGATGGTATCGACCAGCCCCGTCACGAAGGTCACGCCGTCCGAGATGGTGCTCTTGTAGCCGGGGTGCTCCGTGCGGAAGCCGAGCGCCTTGACGAACACCACGCTCGGCAGCTTGCCGGCGTCGAGGTCCTTCGAGAGCTGGGTGAAGTCGCGCATGTACTTCGGGTTGTCCCGGAAGCGCGTCTCGAACTGGAACGGCACGTCGCCCGGATCGTAGTCGCACGGGTAGGAGTTGATGCCGGCGGGGCACGCCGGGTCGGCGTCGGCACAGCTGATGTTCTGCTTGTTCGCGTCGACCATGGCTTGATAGCCCTGCAGATAGAAGGCCCAGGGCACGCCTGCGTCGGCGAGCAGATCGCCAATGGACTGGTCGGTGAGCGTGCTGCGCGCGCCGTGCAGGCCGCACTTCGCGCCGATGGCGTCCGGCGTCTTGGTGTTGTCGACGAACTCGAATTTCGCCATGGCGAAGTACATGTCGTTCGCCGAGCTGGAGCCGACCACGGGCTGGAACCAGCGGTCGGCCAGCGCGGACTTCGCCGCCAGTTCGCGGTACGGCTGGATCACCTTCGGGTCCGCGTAGGCGAAGTTCTGCGGATCGGAGCACTTGGCGACGCTGGCGCCGGTGACGTAGTGGTCCATCTTGCCGCCGTCGATCTCGGCGGTCATGCACGCGCCTTCGTGGTTCGGGTCGAAGGCGCCGTGCTGCGCGTCGTCGAGCGTGACAGGCTTGGCACCGGACGGATCCGTCGCGGGCCCCGCCTCGCAGCAGTCGGGCCCGTCGTTGCACGTCGGGTTCGAGCCGGTCGCGGCCTTGCAGTACTGGCCGTAGTAGACGTCGAAGGCCGTGTTTTCCTGGATCACGACGACCAGGTGCTCGATGTTCGACGAGGTCGGCACCTGGCCGGTGCCGCCCGAGCCGGAACCGCCATCGGCGCCGCTGCTACAGGCGACAAGGAGGGAAGCGGCGGCGACGGTGAGCAAGGAAAGTCGAATCGTCATTGAAGCGTCATACTAACGCAACAATGCGCCGGCCCGACAGGCAGCCGTCGGGCCGGTGTTTCCGCGCGGTTCGCGAGCCGCAGCTGGCGCTCAGCCCTTGCCGAGCATGCCCTTCTTCAGCCCCTTGTTGGGCGGGTGCGGGCCGAGCCAGATGGCGAAGAACACCTGCGCGAAGTCCGCGCCCTTGATCGTGCCCTTGTACTGTCCCTTGACGTGGACCTGCACGCCCTTGTCTGGGACGTAGGTGAAGGTCAGCGTCTGGCCGTCCTTGATGTCGGCCATCCAGCTGTTGAGCTTCGCGATGCGGGCCTTCAACGCGCCAAGCTTCCCGCCTGCGTTCTTCTTGAAACCCTCGCTCCAGGCGTCGGTGATGTCGCTCCGATCGACGTTGCGGACGAACTGCATGTGGATGCGCTTCGTCTGCTCGGAGCGGATGATCTGCTGTGCGTTCGACGACTTCTTCTCGAGGTACAGCCCGGCGACGTACACGTCGATGTTGAGGATCGTCGCTTCGCGGACGCCCATGCCGTTGAGCACCAGCGTCTTGTCGTAGATCTTGATGTGGTCGGGCATGCTCACGCCGGCGCGCTTGCCAGCGGAAGCCGGAACGGCCAGCAGCAGGAGCAAACCGACAACAAGGAACATCCTGACGAGCTTCATTGGTGGTCTCCTCTCCCCCCACCCCGGGTGCGCAACCGGGCCTCTCCGGAACGGGAGCAAGAAGTGCGCCGTCCTCACGGAACGAAATGCGCCCTCACCGGCGCAAGCATTGCGTCAGCGGAAGGTCACGCCCCAAGTCGCACGCAAACTGCGCGGGCTAGCTCGGCAGCGGCCAGTCGACGGGGCGCCCCATGAGCGCGTCGACCGTCAGGACCCGGAAACCCGCGCCGCCGCGCTGGCCGAGCACGAGCTTCCACAGCGGCATGAAGACCGGGGTGACCGCACCGGGCGTAGCGACGAAGCGCGCCTTGAAGTGCTTCTTCGCGTCGGCCGGCGGGCGGCGCTTCTCGTAGTCGTGCTCGTCGATCCCCAGCTCGCCGGGCTCGACCTCCACGAAGGTCGCCTCACCATCGAGATCCCGGACGCGACTGGCATGATCGGCGGGGCGATCGGCAAACTCGATCCCGTTCCGCGACACCACCAGCACCGCGAGCGTATGCGGGTGGAGGTACACGCTGCCCAGGCGCTCGTCGTGACTGGGTCCCACCAGGCGACCGATCAGGGGCCGCTCGACCTTCTCGCTGAAGTCCAGCTTGTACAAAAGGCGATGGACCAACTCGGCGCGATCGAGGATCTCGTCCTCTCCGATCAGACCGAGCAGCCTGGAGCGCGCCGCTTCCATTGCGATGCGCTCCGCGGTCGCGCGGTCCACTTTCGGCACAGCGGCGAGCAGCTTGCCGCGAATACCCAGATCCGGCCGCGCTCCGCTGGACAGCGCAAAATACCTCGAGGCGCGCCCCTGCTTGAACTCCTGGGCGAGGCCGGCGTCGACCAGCTCCTTGAGTGTGGCGCGCGCTTTCTTCTGCCCGAGGCCTGAAGCCGAGGCGAACTCCGCCGGGCTCATCGAGCGGCGACGGGCGAGCACACGCTCCAGGTGCGCGAGCTCCTCGGCGCGCGGATCGACAGGCGGCGCGATAGGCGGCGCAGCGTACTGTGGCGGCGCGGCGTACTGTGGCGGCGCGGCGTACTGTGGCGGCGCGGCGTACTGTGGCGGCGCGGCGTACTGTGGCGGCGCGGCCGGCACCGGCATGGCCTGTGTGGGCGCGGGCGCCGACAGTGCCGGGTCGTTCAACGTCGGCGGCACGGGAGTGTCGATGGGCCCGTGTCCGGCCTCGACCGGAGCCGGCGCAGGCTCGACGGGCGGCGCGGGCGCGACAGCGCGCGGCTCCGGCGGCCGGGGCACCGAAGCGACTTCCTGCGCCGACTCGCCGCGTTCGAGCGCCGCGAAGCGCTCCCGCCAGCGCGCGTCCGCCAGCCGCTGGATGCGTTCCTCGTCGTAGGTCTCGTGCTCACCGAGCAGCCAGCGCGCAGCGAGCGCACGCGCCTGGTCGAAGTGATCGGGCGACAGCAGCACGAACTCCCCGGGGCGCAGCGCGGGTAGCAGCTGCAGGATCGCGTCGCAGGCCACCGGGTCGAGCGACTTCACGGTAGGCTCGATCTTCTTGAGGTCCTGGCGCGTGGTGAGCCGCCCGAGCGCCCACGAGCCGAACTGCGCCATCGTCTTGTAGTCGACGTCACCCGGGTTCTGCGTCGCCATCAGGCAGCACACGCCGTACTTGCGCGCCTGCTTGAACAGGAGCTGCAGGCCGTCCTTGCACGCCGGCTTCCGGACAGGGGGCACGAAGGGCGAGACCTCGTCGATGTAGAACAGCGCCTGCGGCTCGGGGCTCGGATGCGCGAGCATCCAGCTGTAGAGGCGGTCGACCACCGCCGCGACGAAGAAGTCCTTGTCGTCCTGGTTGTGGAGCGTGTTCAGGTAGATGACCGCGACGCGCGTGCGTCCCGGCGGCGTTGCAGCAGGGCCATCGCCGCGACCGAGCAGCACGTCGATGTCCACCGGGATGCCGTCGTGCAACAGCAGCCTGCGCGCGCCCACGTCGAGACGCGCCAGGCGCTGGCACGCCGACCGGATCTTCTTCGCCTCGAGGTAGCGCAACAGGACGCCGAAGCCCTCGCCTTCCAGCGCGTCGAGGTGGGCGGAAAGCGCAGCGAGACTGGGCGGCGCCGAACCACTGTCGAGCAGCTGGCCCAGCGCGGCGTCGAATACCGCAGCAAGGCCGGCGCCGTCGTCGCTGTCGGCGTCGTAGCCGAGCAGCGAGACGATCATGGCGGCCGTGCGGCTCAGGGCCTGCAGCCGCTCCGCGCCGTCGAGCCTGGCCAGCGCCGCGTCCACCGGGTCGGCGCACAGCGGCACGCCCTTGTCCGACCCGGGTGTGAAGATGACGACATCGGCCCGTTCGCGGAACTGCTGGGCCAACGCCGGATCGATACCGTGCTCGCGGAGAACCGTCGCATCGGCGGAGCCGTCGGCGAGGCTGCACAGATCGCCCTGCGGATCGATGCAGATGACCGGCAGTCCGCTCCGGACCGCCTCCTCCACCACGATCTTGCACAGAACCGTCTTGCCCGACCCACTCGAGCCGAGCGCCATCATGTGCCTGAGCAGCGCCCGTGCCGGAAGCTCGACGGGTTCGGCGGCCGGACCGCGGTCGCTGCCGAGCCAGAGTCTGTCGTCTGCGCTCATGCCGGGCGGAGGCTAGCGCAACGACGCTGGCTCGTCGCGCCCGCGGTGGATCAGTCCGGCGTGAGGATGACCTTGCCGAGGTTCCGTCCGTATTCGAGCTCGGCGTGCGCTTCGGCAGCGCGCGAAAACGGGAAGCTGCCGCCGATGTGCGGCTTGATCTTGCCCGCTTCGTACAGCTCGAGCAGGTGCCGGATCTGCCCGGTCAGAAGCTCCGTCTCGCCCCAGAGGTGGCCCATGTTCACGCCGGCAACGGTGCGGTTCTCACCCATCAGCGTCATCGGGCTGAAGCGCGGTACGCGCGCGAGCTGCCCGAGCACGTGCAGCAGCTTGCGCTTGCCGCCGGTGTTGACGTTGGCCATCCCGAACGCGATCAGCATGCCGGTCGGCGCCAGCAGCGAGAAGCCCTTTTTCCAGTCGGCGCCGCCGAGGGCGTCGAGCACGAGATCGACGCCGCGACCGTCGGTCAGGCGCTGCACTTCGGCAACGTAGTCGAGGTTGCGGTAGTCGATGGGATGGTCGCAGCCGTGCCCGCGCACGTAGTCGTGCTTCTTCGCCGAGGCCGTCCCGTAGGTGACGACGTCCGGTACAGTGCGACAGAGCTGCAGCACTGCCGTCCCCACGCCGCCCGCGGCCATGTGCACCAGCACGTGCTCGCCGCCGCGGATGCGAGCGATCTGGAAGAGCATGTGGTGCGCGGTGAGGTACACGACCGGCATAGCCGCCGCGTCCTCGAAGCTCATTTTCTCCGGAATCGGGATCGCGTGCGCCGCGGGCACCGAGACCACACTCGAGTGCCCTCCGAAGAACGACATGTACAGTACGCGCGTGCCGACCGCCGGCTCGGTCACGCCCTCTCCGAGCGCGTCGACGACGCCGGAGCCTTCGTAGCCCACGACGCATGGCGGCTTCGGCGCGTCGGGATACAGTCCCTGCCGTGCGCTCACTTCCGCGAAGTTCAATCCGACGGCACGCGTGCGGATGCGCACCTCGCCCGGCGCGGGCTCGGGGTCGGGGGTCTCCCGCACCTCGAGCACGTCGCCCCCCCCGTGTCGCTTGATCCAGATGGCTCGCATGGCCCGATTGCTGGGGCCGCGGAGCGCGAAACGCAAGTGGGAATCGGGGCGCTAGCGCGATTGCAGCGCTATCCAGGCGCCGCGGAGCGGTGGCCGCGGCGCCCGGAGCCCCAGCTTGTGGCGTAGCTCAGTGCCCGGTCGTCTCGACGACGTCATGACTGTCGTCCTTCCGCTCGCGAGCGGCGTCGAGCTTCTCGGCGATGTCGCCGAGGGCGCGCGCGGTGGTTCCCAACGTACGCGCGCTGGTCTCGAGCGACAGCTTGGCGACGCCCAGGCCGTAGCGCGCCCAGGCGCTGCCCACACTGAAGAGTGCCTCGACGAGGTCGTGGGGCTCGGCGCCGGTGGTGTTCGGATCGGTGTGCGGGGTCTCGGTGTTGGACATGGATCTCCTCCTTGGCGGGACGCATCCCGCGTTCGAGCTGTTCTGTTCGACGCGCCGTGTTGGTTCAGCGCGCGGAAGGCTTTTCCGGTTGGCAACCGGTGCAGACGAAGACCGCTGGCCCCGGCTTGTCGGCGATGGCCAGCAAAGCGTCGTCGCCGGCGTGGAGCTCCGCGCCGCATTTCGCGCAGTGCCCATCCACGGCCATCTGCACCTTCTGGTAGGCAACCACGCCTGCCAGCGGATCGAGCTTCTCGACGCGGGCGCGGATGCGCTCGCGCTCGTCACGCATCGAGCGGGCGACGCGCTGCAGGCGATCCTCCACGTGGCCGCCCGCGCGATCGGCGATGTCGACCGCGTCTTCGAGGATCGTGCGCACCAGGTTCGAGACCGGGATGCGCAGAGCGGCCGCGGCGGACTTCAGCTCGGCTTCCAGTACCGCGGGGATGCGCGTGTGCAGAACGCGCTCTTTCTTGTCGCTGCGCTCGGCCCTCGAAGCGGCGCCGTCGGCTCCGGGTTCATTGGTCTGCGGGTCGTCGTCGCGGTTCTGTGTCACGACGTGATACATGTATCACGCGGAGACCGCTGTCAACGAGAAATGTATCACATTGTGATTCTTATGACGTAACCCGCTGTAATTCTGGAGTTCTTTGGTTTCCGCTTCCGTTGCTGTTCGACATGTTCCGTAACACGGCCACGAGCTGCCCGATCAGCAGCGGGATGAGGCTCCCGATAGCGACGACGACCCAGCCCGTCGCACCGGGCTCGGTCGTCCCCAGAACACGCGACAGCAGCGGCATGTACACCGCTGCCAGCAGCAATAGCGTGCACAGCGCCAGCGCTCCCCACACCCACAGGTTCCGCGTCACCTCGTTGCGCAAGAGCCGCGCGCGCGGCGCGCGCAGGTTGAAGACGTGGGCGAGCTGGCCGAACCCGAGCGCGAGGAACGACACCGTCACGGCCTGCCGTTCCGGCATACCGAACACGCGAAGCGCCACGGCAAGCGATCCGACAACCGCGGAGGTGAGCAGCACGCCGTACGCCCAGATGAGGGTCCAGTGCCTGCGTTCGAGCAGCCGCTCGGCGAAGTCTGCAGGCGGGCGTTTCATCACGTCGCCCTCCCCTTCCCCCGCACCGAGCGCGAGCGCCGGGAACACGTCGGTGACCAGATTGAGGAACAGGATCTGCAGCGGCAGGACGGGCAACGGCAGCGCGAAGAGCGGCGCTGCACCGACGGCGAGCAGCTCGCTGACGTTGCAGGACAGGAGGTAGACGACGAAGTTGCGGATGTTGCCGAAGATGATGCGCCCCTCCCGGATCGCCACGGCGACCGTGTCGAGCTCGTCGTCCTCGAGCACCATGTCCGCTGCTTCGCGCGCGACCTGTGTCCCGCGTCGACCCATCGCCACACCGATGTCGGCCTTGCGAAGCGCAGGCGCGTCGTTCACGCCGTCGCCTACCATCGCGACGATGCTGCCCGAGCGCTGGTGCAGCTCGATCACGTCGAGCTTCTGCCGTGGGCTGGTCCTGGCCAGCACGACGGCGGCACGTACGCGCTCGCGCTCTGCCTCGCTGCCGCCGAGCAGCGCCGATAGCTCGCGTCCGTCGATGATGGGTTGGTCACCGCGCGCGAGGCCGACGGCGGCCGCGACGTTGGCCGCGGTCGCAGCCTGGTCACCGGTCACCATCACGAGCTCGACACCGGCCTGGCGGCACGCCTCGATGGCGGCCCGCACCGGCTCGCGCGGCGGATCCAGCATCCCGACCAGGCCGAGCCAGGTCAGCTCCGCGTAGGGACGTTCCTCCGGACCTGCGGCGCGCTTTTCTGCCAGAGCGAGCAGGCGCAGGCCGCCGGACGCCAGGCGCTCGTCGTCGGCGACAATGCGCTGCCGGTCCGCGTCGCCGAGCGCGCGCTCGCCGTCTGCCCCTCGAATGCGCGTGCACGCTTGAAGCACGGCTTCGGGAGCGCCCTTGACCGCGACGCGCACGCCGCTCGCATCCTGGTGGAACGTCGCCATCATGCGCGTCTCGGGATCGAAAGCTTCCTCGCGCAGCTCGGGCAGCCGCTCTTCGAGCTCGCGGTCGAACAGACCGACCTTGGCCGCAGCGCCGAGAAGCGCCACTTCGATCGGCTCTCCGACGGCCTCGGCGGGCTCGCCGTCGCCGGCGGGGCGCAGACCGGCGTTGTTGCACAGCGCACCCACGGTCAGAAGCTCGGTCAAGCTTGGCTCGGAGCGCGGCTCGATGAGCGAGCCGTCCTCCCGCGAGAAACGCCCTTCTGTGGAGAGCGGCTCGCCAGAGAGCGCGATCTCCCGGCCGTCGAGCACGATGCGCGCGACGCTCAGCCGGTTCTCGGTCAGGGTGCCGGTCTTGTCCGTGAGGATCACGCTGGTGGAGCCGAGCGTCTCGACCGCGGACAGCCGCTTGACCAGTGCATGCTCGCGCGCCATGCGCCACATGCCGCGCGCAAGCGCGAGCGTCGCGACGATCGGCAAGCCCTCCGGAACCGTTGCGACAGCGAGCGCGATCGCCGTCTCCACGATCAGCGCCACCTCTTGACCGGCGAGGATGCCGGTCACCGCGACCAGCACAGCAATCGCGAGCATCAGCCACACCAGCCGCCGACCGAGCCCGGCGAGCCTTTTTTCGAGCGGCGTCGTCTCGTCGCCGGCTTCCGACACCAGCGCGGAGATGCGCCCAAGCTCGGTGTGCATGCCCGTGGCGACCACAACGCCCTCGGCCGAGCCGCGCGTGACGGCGGTGCCCTTGAACAGCATGTTGTGCCGTTCCGCGAGCGGCGCATCGCGGTCGACCGCGGGCGCGCGCTTGCCGACCGGCAGCGACTCGCCGGTGAGCGTGGACTCGTCGGCCTGCAGCCGATTGGCTTCCACCAAACGGACGTCGCTGGTCACGACATCGCCCCCTTCGAAGACGACGATGTCGCCGACGACCAGATCCGCGGCCGGCACCAGATCCAGCTCGCCATCGCGACGGACCCGCGCCTGGACCTGTCCCAGGCGTCCCAGCGCCTCCATCGAGCGCACCGCGCGCAGCTCCATGACGAATCCGATCGCGGCGTTGATCACGATCACTGCCAGGATTGCGACCGCCTCCATCACGCGCGCGACCGCAAACGACACGCCTGCCGCCACGACCAGGAGCAGCACGATGACGCTCCAGAACTGGGCGACAAGAATCGCCCACGCGCTCCGCGGGCGGGTCTCGCGAAGCCGGTTCGGGCCGAAGCGGGCGCGACGCCGGCGGACCTCGGCACGCGAGAGCCCCGCATCGGTGGAAACACCAAGCTCGTCGAGCACTTCGTCTGCCGACCGCGCCCAGGCTTCGGCCGGCTCTGTCGGTTTCGCGCGAGGGGGCCCCATCTCCGCTCCCGCAACAACATGCGGTCGCGGAGCGGGTCGCGCCATGGTCATACACTGCCCCGAAATGACGGGAGCCGGCTCCGGGGCAGATCGCCCTGGGCCGGCTCCATCACGCGCGGTTCGAGCCCGCGCGGCTCGTGACTACTCTGCCGCGCTCAGCGCGTCGCGCTCGGGCGCGAGGTCCTTGGTGCGGTCACCCAGCACGACCGACTTGTTCGTCACCCAGCGCGTGCGGTCGTAGTGGTCGAGGTTCTTGTTGAGCACGACCTGGAAGCACGAGGCGTTGCCCTGCTCGGCGATGATCGTCGACCAGGCCAGGAACATGTGCCAGATGCGGAACCAACGCTCGCCGTAGGTCTTGACGACCGCGTCCTTGTTGCTGAGCCAGTTGTCGTGCCACTTCTTGATCGTCCACGCGTAGTGGATGCTCACGTTCTCGACCGAGTGCGTCTCCCAGCCCGCCTTCTCCATGGCCTTGAGCATGCCTGCCGGGGGCAGGCTCGCGTCGGCGCCGGGGAAGATGTACTTGTTCATGAACAGGCCCCAGATCAGATCCTCGGGGCGCAGACCACGGCGGAGACCCGTCCACTGCAGCAGGAACAGGCCCTCGTCGGAGAGCAGGTCACGCACCTGCTCGTAGAAGGAGACGAGGTTCTTCACGCCCACGTGCTCGACCATCTCCAGGCTGGAGATCTTGTCGAACGTCTGGTTGGCCGGGATATCGCGGTAGTCCTTGCACAGGATGCGCGCGCGGTCCTCGAGGCCCCACTCCTTGATGCGGCCGTTGCCGAACTCGGTCTGGCGCTCGGCGATGGTCACGCCGGTGGCGTCCGCGCCGTAGTACTTGGCCGCGTGGCGGGTGAGCGTGCCCCAGCCGCAGCCGATGTCGAGCAGGCGCTCGCCGGGCTTGAGCTGCAGCTTCTTGCAGACCAGGTCCATCTTGTGGTCCTGGCCCTGCTCGAGCGTCTCGTTCGGGTTCTCGAAGAAGCCGGACGTGTAGACCATGCGCTCGCCGAGGAACCAGCCGAAGAAGTCGTTGCCACGGTCGTAGTGCTCGCGGACGATGCGCTCGTCCTGGCTCTTCGAGTGGATCGCAACCTCAGGCACGAAGTTCGTCACGGCCCACTTGAGGTGCTGCGGGGTGAGCGTGTACTTGACGAACAGGTTGCGGTTGCGAAGGAAGGCGTAGATGTCGCCCGGAATGTCGATGTCACCGTCGAAGTACGCCTCGTAGAGCGTGGACATCGGGATGCGCTTGGTCGAGTAGCGCCGGGCGAGCTTCTTGTCGTTGAAGACGACGTAGTCGGTGAGCTTGTTCATTCGAGAGACGCCTTCCTTGGCGGGTGCTGGGCCTGTGGGCCGGAAAAGAGGGCCCAGAGACGACCACTTCAGTCACCGTGAGGCAAGTCCCATTTGTCGCACATGCTGTGCAGATCCGGGACACCGCGCCGCGTAACGAAGTTCGCGCCCGCGCGCATGGAAGCGACAGCGCTGGGAAAATCGCGGTTCAGTCAGCGGGCACGACGAGCCGGCGTTCAGCGAGGATACGCACCAGATCCAGCGTCGATACCAGCCCGACCAGGCGCCCCTGCTCGACGACGAGCACGCGATGGACGGAATGCGCGACCATCTGACGGGCGGCTTCGGCGATGTCCGCATCGGGGGCAACGGAGATGACGTGGTCGATCATGGCGTCGCGCACGCGCTCGTCGCGAAGCCGTTCGGCAACGCCCCGCGCCTCGCGTTCGGCTTCGCCCGGCAGCTCGTCACCGGGCGCGGGTCCGCCGATGCCGGTGAAGTCGCGATAGTAGTCGAGCGCCGTTTCGGCCTGCACCCGGCCCACGCTGATCTGCCGGACGATGTCCGAACGGGTCACGACGCCGCACAGTCGCCCCTGCTCGACCACCGGCGCGCCGCTGATCCCGGCCTCGGTGAGCTCGCGCTCGAGGTCGGCCAGGCTCATGTGGGGCTCGACCGTCTTGAGCTCTGTCGTCATCACGTCGCGTACGCGCATGAGTAGAGTGGTAACCACGCTCCGCGCGCCGCGACAGCGCGGGCGCTCAGTCGTCCTGATCCTGATCGGCACCCGGCGGCGCGCCCGGGCGCGGGCGCAGATCGGCGTGGACTTCGGGGTGCTGCGCCAGGTAGCGACGGAGCGCCTGCCAGCCGACCGCATCGAGCTCGTCATCGGGATCACCGGGACTCGTGGCGACGCTCGGCGGCAGATGGTGGACGAGCTGGTAGGCGATGCGCGAGCCGGCGGGCGGTGCGCCGGTCATCGCCCACCACAGCACGGCCGACAGGTCCGGATTTCGATCGGGCCCCCGGAAGTCCATCAGCTGCGACCACGCAGCGCCCGGCGCCCCGCCGCCGTTGGTGGTGTCCGGCACGCTGCGCGGCAGCGCGTCGTAGGGCGTGAAATCGGGCTTCATCGTGAAGGCGTCGTAGACCGGCGTCGCCAGCGCGTCCTCGCGGTTCATGGGCGGCAGACCGAGGATCAGCTCGAAGCTCCTGAACAGCGAGGGATACGAGAGGTGCACCGAGCTCGTGTAGTGATGCTTCCCCCAGGGGCTTATCACGATGAGGATCGAGCGGTGGTAGTCGACGTGGTCCGCGCCCATCTGCGGGTCGTCCTCCACCAGGAAGACGGCCGTGCTCTTCCAGTACTTCGAGTGCGAGATACGATCGACGAGCAGCCCGGTGGCGTAGTGCCCTGCATCGCCTTCTTGCCGCTCTCGTCGCCGTTGCCGCCGTAGTGAAGCAGCGGCCCGGTGCCGATACCCTTGGCGTTGGTGACAACGAGCTTGTAGCCGGAAAGCGCCACGTCCGTCGGGTACCAGCCCACCGGAATCGCGCCGATTGTCTTCAGCGTCGAGGCGTCGAGCACGGCGACGGCGTTGTCTGCCGCGCGCGTCACGTACAGCCGGGCGCCTTTTGCATCCAGCGTGGCGCCGGACGGGCTGCTCGCCGGCAGCGGCGTGTTGTCCTCACCTGCGATGTCCGGCTCGCCCACGAACACGGACCCGTCGACTTGCCGCGTCTTGGTGTCGATCGAAACGACGATGTCCTGTGTCGTAGACCTCGAGCATCCCGGTGAAGCCCCCGGACGCGTACAGCCTCTTGCCATCGGGCGAGACCGCAAGACCGTAGAAGCCCTGGCTGCGCGGCAGGTCCTGGAGGACCTTTCCGCTGTCGAACGAGACGACCTCGAGGCTGCGCTTCGCGTAGCCGGTGTTCGCCACATAGGCGACCGGGAGCGTCGGATGCGCGACCACCTGCACCGGGAATCCACCGAGCACGGTCTGGGTGCCGGTAGGCGTCAGCGCGCGGCCGTCCGGAAGCAGGAAAGGCTTGCCGTCCATCTTGCGCAGCGCTTCCGCGGGCGGCGGCGGCGCGACACAGGCTTTCACATTCGAGCCGGTCGCGTCACCGGAGCTCGAGCTGCAGCCAGCAAGCGCGAGCAAGACCGCGAGCAGAACGGGGCGTCGAAACGCGGAGCACCGCGCGCCGCCTGACGACTGGGGGCGTTGTCGCACAGGAGCTCTCCTTGGGGGCCGGGCAGCGATTGTAGGCCGAGATGCCTTCCGAACGCGCGAGCGTTCTACTGGTCGCAGGCATGCTCGCGCTGCCTCGACAAGCAGCGTAGGATGCGCGTCGTGGTTCGGCTCCGGACAGTGCACGCGCTAGGCGGCCTGTGCGCGCTCGTCGCCCTCTCCTGCGCGCGGAACGCCGTCGCGCAGTCCGCCGGGGGGTTCTGGTACGAAACGCCCGCGGCGGCGCCCACGTCGGCTGACCAGGGGACTACGGACACGGAAACAACGGACACGCAGACGCGCGCGCCGGCCCGGGTCGAGCGACCGTTCCTGTATCTGGTCGATCCGACCCTACCCCGCCCAATGCATGTGATCGCAAGCTATTCGGCGGGCTACTCGTCGGCGGACGCGGCCACGCGCCCGCTCGCGGCGACGGAAGGCCGCGGCGGACTGGTGAACGAACTGAGACTGGAGGGCGGGCTGCACGAACGGCTGGCGCCGTTCGTCACCGGCATGCTCGCGCCGCCCACAGCCGGTGAACAGAGCGCGCGCACGGCGTTGCAGGCGGGGTTCAGGGTCCTCGTCACCGACCCGTCGTCGCAGGGGTTCAGGCTCGCGCTCTCGGCCGCGTACGACCGCGACTTCAGGTCGACGAACGGCGCGTTCGCGCGCGTCACGGCAAGCTACGACGTGGGCCGGCTCAGGCTGGCATCCATGGTGCACACCGAGAAGATGTTCTCCGCGGATCGCGATCAGATCGATCTCTACGCGGTGGCCGGCACCTCGTACCGCGTGCTCGACTCGCTGCGCGTGGGCGCGGAGTACGTGGCACAGGACATCGAAGGCGCGTGGGAGGCGCACGAGACCGAAGGTGGGATCCGCCACTTCGTCGGAGCGGACCTGGCCTGGTCCTTCGAACAGAGGTTGCTGCTCACTGCAGGGCCCGCTTTCGGGCTCGGATCGCGCTCTCCCCGGTTGCTTGGCCGGGCATCGCTCGCCTACCTGTTCTGATTGCTTCCCCATATTCCGCCAGCTCCCGCGTTCGCGCAGCGCTTGCACGCAGGATCGACGTTTTTCGCGCAGTCGGATCCGACACATTGTGATTGCCATGCTCTTCTGCCGCTGGCACGCGGTTTGCGATCGATCCAGTCGGTTCGATGGTTTCGTCACCCGCCATGCCTGCTGCCAACGTCGAGCACGACTTGATATCGGGGCCACAGCCCATAGCGGATGTGCGGGCAGGTCCGCCGCCCGCAGCCTCGGCCATGGTGGGACAGGTACTTCGCGACACGTATCGCATCCTGCACGTCCTCGACCAGGGAGGCATGGGGATGGTGCTGGACGCCGAGCACCTCCGCCTGCACCGCCGCGTGGCCGTGAAGGTTTTGCTCGCCGCGGACGGCGATGCTCTGGCGCGCTTCCAGCAGGAGGCGGAAATCATCAGCCAGCTGTCGCACCCGCACATCGTGCAGATCATCGACTACGACGCGACCTGCTACGCCCAGCCGTTCATCGTGATGGAGCGGCTGCACGGAGAGAGCCTGGCAGTGCGGCTGCAACGAGAGCGAGTGATCCCGATGTCGGAGGTTGTGCGCATCGCGGGGCAAATTGCCTCGGCCCTTTCTGCCGCACATCAGATGCGTATCGTGCATCGCGATCTGAAACCGGCGAATGTCTTCCTGGTCAACGTGCCCGGGGAGCCGGCGTTCGTGAAGCTGCTCGACTTCGGCATCAGCAAGCGTGTCGGTGCGGCGCAGGGACTGACGCGCGAGCGCGACGTGCTGGGGACTCCGGACTACATGGCACCGGAACAGGCCATCGGCCACACCGGCAGCGCGGATCACCGCGCGGACCAGTATGCGCTCGCCGTGATGGCGTACGAGATGCTGTCCGGTCAGTTGCCGTTCGATGGCGAGGACGTGTTGGCCGTCCTCTACCAGGTGGTGCACGAGCACGCTCCGGCGCTGTCGGAAGTGGCGCCGCCGTGGGTTCCGCGCGCGGTCAGCGACGTCGTGGCGCGCGCCATGGCCAAACATCCGGATGACCGTTTCGAGAGCGTGATCGATTTCGCCAACGCGCTGTCGGGCGCCTCGGGTTGCTCGTTGCCGGCGAGCCTGCAGAAGACGTCACCGGCACTGCCGCTTCCGTCGTGGGCGAACGGTCCGTCGAGCATACCCCCGTCCGGGTCGAGACGATTCCAGATGGCCACGGCACCCACGGCGGAGCCGGCAACCGAGGTGGTGGCGGCGGTCGACCAGGCGCGCAGCGCTCTTTCCCGCGGCGAGTTCGAGCTCGCCGCTCGCTACGCGGAGACCGCTCTAGCGGTCGCGGACTGCGCTCGCCGCGAGGACGTAGAAGCAGCGCTGGAGCTTTCCACGCCGGCACTGGAGCGCGTGTTCGAAGCCAAGCTGGGCGGCCTGCGCTCCGAGCTGAGGATCGAACGCGTGCCGTCCACCGCCGAAGCAGCCATGAGCTCGGCCGAAGCGTTTCTCGTTTCGCGCGTCGACGGCGGCACCACGGTCGAGGAAGTGCTCGACCTGTCGCCGCTGTCGCGTCTAGCGAGCCTGCGTCTGCTGGTGGCGTTGCTCAAACACGGCATCATGCGCATCGACTAGCGCTGCTCGGAGAAGCCGGGCTGGTCGACGGGCAGCTCCTGCAGGTGGGCCAGGTCGGGCAGCTTGCCGTCGAAACATGTGATCGTGTTCGGCGCATCGGGCCGGGACCACAAGGCTCGCACCGGCGCCTCGGGGGTGCCTTCGGCCAGTCCTTCTGCCGCTGACCAGGCAGGTCGTTCGCCGGGACGGATCATGTGCAGCCCGCTCTGCCACACACCGATGACGTAGCTGTGACCGGCGCTCCGGCACTGGAAGAACGAGCTCCAGGCGCGCGCGAACGCCTGACCGCGATTCGCCCCGAACGTCTCGCAGGTGCGGAACCACCACAGCGCATCAGGCACCAGGCGCTCGCGGATGCGCGCCAGCAGCTCCTGATGCGGGTGCCCGACCTCCAGCGACCCGGCGGACAGCGCCTCGCCGCCGACCAGCGCAAGCCCCCATTTGCCATGACCCCAGAACTGGATCTGCGAAACCGGGCGTGACGGTTCCACGCTGCCAAGCCAAGCCAGCGCCTGCTCCCACGAGCCGACGCCAGAGGCGCGATCGATCAGTCCGCGCGCGCGGTACAGCCTGGCTCCCGCCGCCCAGGCGTGGCTGAGCCCGGGCAGAAGCGGCCGCCCGCGGCACGTTCGATCATAGACGAGCAGCCTGAGACCGTCGGTCACGACAGCGAGCCTGGCATGATCGGACGCTCGACGCACTCACGCTTGCGATACGCGCGCGGCCAGATACTCGAGCGCGCTGTCGACGCTGAACAGCCGGGGGTAGTCGCGTTCGGGGATGTCGACGCCGAGCCGCTCGTGCAGCGCGACCATGACGGCGAGGAAGTCCATGGAGTCGATATCCAGCTCCTCCCGGATGTCCGCGCTGCGCTCGAGGCGGCTCGGCTCGGCTTCCGGCGCCACTCGCACAATGGCCTCGAACAGAGCCTGCTCGATCTGGGTCTGGGTCATAGATTCTCCGGCTGCTGCAGGATCCGGTCGACCGCCGCCAGGAACAGCGCGCCACGGTGGCCGTCACTGACACGGTGATCGGCCGCGAGGCTGGCGTGGATCAGCGGCCGCGGCAGCACGCGCCCGTCGACCACCCAGGGGCGTTCGACCAGCTTGCCGAAGCCCACGATCGCCACTTGCGGCGGATAGATCACCGGCAGGAGCGACTCCACGCCGCGTTCTCCGAGACTGGTCACCGTGATGGTCGCGTCGGACAGCTCCGAGCTCCGCATGCGACCGGTGCGGACGCGCTGCACGAGATCGCGGAACGCCTGCATCAGCTCGCCCAGGCTCTTTTCGTCCGTGTCGTGGAGAGCCGGTGCCACCAGCCCGCCCTGACGCATCGAGATCGCCGCGCCCACGTGGATGTGCTGCATGGGCTCGGCGTGGTCTCCGCGCCAGAGCGCGTTGTGTTCGGGAAACTCGCGCAGAGCGAGCGCGACCGCCTTCAGTAGCAACACGCCGTAGATCAGCCGCTGGTCGACCGGCGCTACTGCGTTGTGCTCCGCAAGCCATGCCGTGGCCGGTCCGAAGTCGATGGTGTGGCTCACGTAGTAGTGCGGGATCTCGCGCTTCGACCGCGCCATCGCCACGGCGATGGCCTGGCGCATGCGCTCCGAGGCGTCGGCGGGCGCGACCGCCGGGGCTGCAGGGGCCGCGATGCGTTCGCGGGCCGCGCGCTGGATGTCTTCACGCGTGACCGCGCCGCCGGGGCCGGTGCCACGCACACTGGCCGCCTCCACCGACAGCTCGCGCGCGAGACGGCGCGCCGACGGCGAGATGCGCAGCCGCTCGGCGGGCCTGTGCACCTCCGGCGCATGCAGCGAGCCGCCGGCGGCCGCGGGCTCGGGGCGCAATGCAGCGACCGGTGGCGCGGGGGCAGGTCCAGACGGGGGCGGCGCGACAACCGGAGCCGCCCGCTGGGGAGCCGGCGGCGCAGCCACGGCCGCTGCTTCGTCGCGGATCACGGCCAGCGGCATTCCCACCGGCACCTTCGTACCCGGCTCCACGAGCAGACGTTCGACCACGCCCGCACTGAACACCTCGACTTCGATGACGCCCTTGTCCGTGTCCACCTCGGCGATGATGTCGCCGCGCGCGACGCGGTCGCCGGGCTGCTTCAGCCACGCGACCAGCGTTCCGGCCTCCATGTCGGCGCCCAGCGAGGGCATCACGAACTCACTCATCGCGGAAGAGCCTCCTGGCAGCGGCTACGATTGCCGGCGACTGCGGCAACGCGGCGTCTTCGAGGTGCTTGGCGTACGGGATCGGGACTTCCGCGCTGCACACGCGCGCGACCGGCGCGTCCAGAGCATAGAAAGCGCGCTCCATGATGGTCGCGCTCACTTCCGCTGCGAAGCTGCCCGTGCGCCAGCCCTCGTCGACGATCACGGCGCGATGCGTCTTCTCGACGCTGACCGTGATCGCATCGACATCAAGCGGCCTGAGCGTGCGCAGGTCGAGCACCTCCGCGTCGATGCCCTGTTCGGCGAGCTCTGCGGCGGCCTGGAGAGTCTTGCCAAGCGAGCCGCCGTAGGTGATGAGACTCACCTGTGAGCCTTCACGGCGCACCTGGGCCTTTCCGATCACGGCCGGCGGCGCATCCTCGTCCACTTCGCCCTCGGTGTTGTAGAGCACCTGGTGTTCGAAGATGAACACCGGGTCCGGATCGGGGAACGCGGCCAGCAGAAGACCGCGTGCATCGGCCGGCGTCGCGGGCGCAAGCACCTTGATACCTGGAATGTGCGCGTACCAGCCCTCCAGGCTGTGCGAGTGCTGCGCGGCCAGCTGCCTCCCCGCCCCCGTCGCCATGCGCACCACGACCGGCACGCTCAGCTGGCCGCCCGACATGTGCCGGAGCGTGCCGGCGTTGTTTACAATCTGGTCGAGCGCCAGCAGGCTGAAGTTCACGGTCATGATCTCGACGATCGGGCGCATGCCGCCGAGCGCGGCGCCGATGCCCGCGCCCATGAAGGTCGACTCGCTGAGAGGCGTGTCGCGGATGCGCTCGGGGCCGAACTCCTCGAGCAGGCCCTTGCTGACCGCGTAGGCGCCGCCGTAGCGGCCCACATCCTCGCCCATCAGAAACACGCGCGGGTCGCTCAAGAGCGCCTGTCGAAGCGCCGAACGCACGGCCTCGCGGTAGGTCATGGTCGTCACGGCGCCACCCCCGGCGTGTAGACGTCGGTCTCGAGCTCTTCGACCGGCTCGAGCGGAGCGGCATCGGCCTCTTCCACCGCCTGCGCGATTGTCCCGGCGATTTCCGATTCGATCGTCCGGAGCGTCGCGTCGTCGAGCCAGCCGCGCTCTCGCAGCAGATGCGAGAAATTGTGGAGCGGGTCGTGCATGCTCGACCACTGCTCGACCTCTTCTTTGCTGCGGTAGAGCTCCGCGTCGTACATGGAGTGTGCGCGGAAGCGGTAGGTGCGGGCCTCGACGTAGTAGGGCCGCCCCGTCTCCATCACATGCTCGACGGCCCGGCGGGCTCCCTCCTCCACGGCGATCACGTCCATACCGTCGACGCACTCGGCCTCGATGCCGTAGGCGCGCGGCTTCACGCACAGGTCGGTGATCGCCTCGTGGCGCTCCAACGCCGTGCCCATGGCGTAGCGATTGTTCTCGCACACGAACAGCACGGGCAGCCGCCACAGAGCCGCCAGGTTCAGTGACTCGTGATACTCGCCCTCGTCGGTGGCACCGTCGCCGAAGAAGCACGCCGTCACCGCCCGTCGCTTCTGCATGCTGTCGGCGAGCGCGAGCCCGACGGCCACGGGCAGACCCGCGCCGACGATGGCGTGCCCCCCGTACAGACGCCGCTCGGCATCGAATAGATGCATCGAGCCGCCGCGACCGCGACTGCAGCCCGTGGCCTTGCCGAACATCTCGGCCATCACCGAGCTGGCCGGCGTGCCCCTCAGGAGCGCATGGCCGTGCTCCCGGTACGTTGCCACGATGTTGTCCTCCGGGCGCAGCGCCTGCATGAACCCGACCGCGACGGCCTCCTCGCCGATGTACAGGTGGAGGAAGCCGCGGATCTTTTCCAGGCTGTACATCTCCGCGGCCTTCTCCTCGAAGCGACGCACGAGCAGCATCTGCCGGAGCAGCTCGAGGCCGTGGTCCTGGTCCAGGTTCATGATCCTGCTCCTTCCAGCGTCGACGTGTCGCCTTCTTCCAGACCAAGCTCGCGCGCCTTGAGCAGACGCCGCATGATCTTCCCGCTGCGTGTTCTCGGCAGGGAGTCGGAGAACGAGAGCTCCTTCGGCGCCACTGCTGCGCCCAACCGTTTGCGCGCAAAGCCCACGAGCTCGCGCTCGAGCCCCTCGTCGGGCACGAAGCCGTCCTTCAGCGTGACGAACGCCTTGACGATCTCTCCCGCCACCGGATCCGGCTTGCCGATGACGCCGGCCTCGGCAACAGCAGGGTGTTCGAGCAGGACGCTCTCGACCTCGAAGGGCCCGATCAGGTGGCCCGCGCTCTTGATCACGTCGTCCGCGCGACCGACGAACCAGAAGTAGCCGTCCTCGTCGCGCTGTGCCAGGTCACCGCTCAGGTACCACCCGCCGGCGAAGCACGTGGCGTAGCGTTCCGGCGCACGCAGGTAGCCCCGGAACATCGACGGCCAGCCAGGCCTGAGCGCCAGCTCGCCCTGCTCGCCCGGGCCGAGCTCGGTGACCGAGCCGTCACGCTCGTGTCGCACGATGCCCGCCTCCACGCCCGGCAACGGCTTGCCCATCGACCCGGGCCGCACCGCCATCGAAGCGTAGTTGGCGATCATGATCCCGCCGGTCTCGGTCTGCCACCAGTTGTCGTGGAACGGCTTGCCGAAAGCTTCGCGCCCCCAGACGACCGCTTCGGGATTGAGGGGCTCGCCTACGCTCGCCATGAAGCGCAGGTGCGACAGGTCGTGCGCCTGTACCGGCTCGATGCCGGCCTTCATGAGCATGCGGATCGCAGTGGGCGCCGTGTACCAGACCGTGACCCGCTGTTCCTCGAGCGTGCGATACCAGCGCTCGATCTCGAACTCCGCCTCGTCGACGATCATCGTCACGCCGTTGGTGAGCGGCGCGATGATCCCGTAGGACGTGCCTGTGACCCACCCGGGGTCCGCCGTGCACCAGAAGATGTCGTCCTGATGCAGATCGAGAGCGAGGCGACCGGTGGTGTGATGCATCACGACCGCCTCGTGCACGTGGACCGCGCCTTTCGGAGTGCCCGTGGTGCCGCTCGTGAAATGGAGCAACGCCATGTCCTCCGGATCGGTCGGCGGGATCTCGTAGTCTGGCGCCGCCTGCTCGATCAACGCGTCGAAGTCCAAAGTCTGCGCGAAGCGCCCACTGCCTCCGACCAGGATCACGTGCTCGATATCCAGCGACTCGCGGATGGGCTCGACCCTGCGCCGATACAGCGCCTCGCTCGTGACCAGCACCCTGGGGCTACCGAGCTTGACGCGCGCCTGGATCGGTTCCGGCCCGAACGCCGAGAAGAGCGGGCAGAACACGGCGCGGTGTTTCAGCGTGCCGAGCGCGGCGACGTACAGCGCTGGCTCGCGTCCTAGCAACGAGAACACGCGGTCGCCGGCCTTCACCCCGAGTCCGCCCAGTGCATTGGCGAAGCGCGCGGTCAGCTCGACGAGCCGCGCGTAGCTGATGTCCACCACGCGCCCGTGCTTGCCGAGCCAGCGTAGGGCGACGTGCTCGCCTCGACCGGCGGCGACGTGCCGATCAAGCGCCTCGTACGCGATGTTCAGGCCGCCGCCCGGCAGACCGGACAGGCCGCGGCGCGCCGTGTCCCACGAAAAAGTCCCGCGTTCCTGGTCGTAGTCCCGCAGGTTCGGTGTCGGTGCGCCGCGCAGGAAAGTCTTCTGGATAACCGGATACAAGCTCCCCTCCCTCCGGAGACTGGAGCAAGCGACGTTCCATCAAAGAGGGCGCAAGCGCCCACCACACCCTTGCCACGACGCCGCAAGCGTTGCGCTCGTGCTCTCCGGGACGGTGAGCGTTGCGTGGGAGCAAGTCAGCCGTCGCAGCGATATTTCCCCGCGCGCGAGACCCGGGACACACTGGCACGCAACGTGCGTTCGCAACGCCTGGATCCCCTGATCCCAATCAACCTGCTCTCCCATGCAGCCGAGATCACGGCAAAAGCGCGCATATTCTGCACTCGCCTGGCTGACCGCACCGGTGCACTCGCTCAGGGGGCGGTTCTTTGCGCTGCTGCTGGGTCTGGGCGTGCTGGCGCTGGGGCCGTGGCTGGTGTCGAACAAGGCGCACCACAACGTGGAAGGCTTTGCTCGCGAAATCGATCTGGCAGGCTCGCTGCGCTACCGCTTGCTCGAGGTCGAGGAGCATCTGTCTCGTCCGGGCCCTGTTCCCGAGGAACGCCGGCGGGAGATCTGGAGCATGCTCGCGGAACAGCGCACTGCCCTGGTCGAGCTCATCAACGGCGACGCCGCAGACGGGATCCCGCCCTGCCCGGACGCGCGTGCGTGCCGTCTGCTCCGCGCGCACCTCGACCGCTGGGACCACGAGCTCGCGCCACGCTTCGACCAAGCGCTGGATCAAGGCCTATCGCCGGAGACGAGAGCGCTCGCGCACGACGAGCTGAAGGCGCTCGACACAACCGTACGCGACATCGCGGACAGTCTGCAGACGCGGGCCGCCGCCATCACCAAGTTCGGCACGGCCGCCGGTGCGGCTTCACTGCTGCTCGTTTCCGTGATCGGCTTCAGCGTCTGGGAGGTGTTCGGACGCATCCGACGACTGCGCGCCGCAACGCAACAGAGCTCGGAGCGGGCGCTCCTCGCCGAGACCGCAGGCGACAACGAGCTGGCGACGCTGGCCCAGGCTCTTTCCGACGGCCTGCGCGCCGCACGCGCGGGGCGCGACGCGGATCGCCTTCACCTCGAGGAACTGCGCGAGCAGCAGGACGCGACCGCCAACTTCGTGCAGGCACTGAACGGCTGGATCTCCGGCGTGAGCGAGATCGATCCCGTGCTGGAGCAGGTGGCGCGAGTGGCCGGCTACGAGCGCGCGCGGCTCGAGACGGCCCCCGGCGACGCCCATGACTACGCCGCCGAGTTCGTGAACGACTCCGATCGCGTCATCCCGCTGGCCTGGCGCCAGGAGCCGCTGTGCGCCCTGGTGCTGCAGGGCGGCAGCGCCGAGTCGACATCGCGCAGCCGCGCAGCGCTGGTCGAAACGCTGACGCAGGTGCTGACGCTGGCCTGCCTGGCGCGCAGCGTGTTGGCCGAGCGCGAGCGCCGCGCGGAGATCGCGGGTTCGCTGGCCAGCGTCGCGATGCTCGGACCGGGGCCCTCGGTGCTCGGCGAATCGCTGTTCCAACTCATCCGCTACGATCGCGCGCAGCTGACCCGCGTCGACGACGCCGGTCGACCCGTCGACTCGTGGCAGATCACACCGCGCGAGCTGAAGCTTCTGCCACTACCCGGGTCGGTCGAAGTACCCGGAGAACCCAAAGCTCTCGACAGCCCGGTCGCCAGTCCGCGCGCGCCGGCGCTCTTGCTGTTGCCGCTGAAAGTGGGCGGACACACCGTCGGTGTGCTCACGCTGGAGCGCAGCCTGGGCGGGTTCTCGTCCCAGGAATGCGAGACGGCCGCTGGCCTCGCGCCGGTGCTGGCTTCGGCGCTCTTGCGCATGCAGCTGACCGAGCGGCTGCGCGTCTCGGAGCAGTGGACGACGATCGGCGCCTTCGGCCGCATGCTGGCCGACGAATTGCGCAACCCGCTCAACGGTCTGTCGCTGCAGGTCCAGCTCTTCGAACGGCGCCTGGACAAGCTGGCCGCTTCCGGCGAGGACCGCGCCCGGCTCGCCAAGCGCCTCGGCGCCATCCACGACGAGCTATCGCGGATGGAAACGCTGCTCTCGGAGTATCTGAGCCTGCACCCGACCGCCGGCGAGCTGAAGCTCGAGCAGATCGACCTCGCCAAGCTGCTGACGAAAATGCTCGACGCGCAGGCCGACACGCTGCTCGATCAGAACGTCGAGCTGGAGCCCAACATCTCGAACAAGCCAGCGGTTGTCATCGGCAACCCCGCACGGCTGCGCAGCGTCGTCGACAACCTGCTCCGCAACGCCGTCGAGGCGATGCAGAACGTGCCGACACGGCGGCTGGGCGTCTCGCTCGAGCGCGCAGGCAGCGAGTGGGAGCTGGTGATCCGGGACACGGGCCCCGGCATCGACGACCCGATCGCCATCTTTTCGCCGGGCTACACCACCAAGCCAAGCGGAACCGGCATGGGCCTGCCGCTCACGCTGCACACCGTGCTGCAGCACCGGGGCCGCCTCGTCGCGCGCCTTGCCGAAGGCGGCGGCAGCGAGTTCGTGCTGACGCTGCCCGCGGGCGATGTTCAGGAAGAGCAGCCAAAGGTGCGCGCTTCCGCGGTCACGGAGGAGGATCACTCCGAGCCCCGGTTGGTGGAAACATGACGGAGGCCAGCAGACGCGCCGCACCGGACCCGGACGCGCAGCTACTGCTGGACGCGCTGTCCGAGGTCGCAGGTTGTGCCATCGTGCTGGACCGCGAGCTTCGTGTGCTGGCCCACACTCCCGGCGCTCGACAGCTCGTCGGCACTCCGCTACCCGCCGGCGTCGCCGCGCCCAAGCTGCTGTGCGGCATGGGGCCCGAGCGTCCGCTCGCCGAAGCGCTCGCCGAAGGACGCGCCATCACCGCGCTGGTCGAGCGCGTGGGCCCGGACGAGACGACCAGCGTGCTCCGCGTGCGTGCCACGCCGCTGTCGCACGACGGCCAGCGCGCCGGGTGGCTGCTGCTGCTCGAGAGCGAGCAGCCCGAGGGTGCCTTGCTCGATTTCGGCGGGTTCGTCACGCAGGACGCCGCGGTGCGGCGACTACTCGACCACGCACAGCGGGCCGCGGCGACCGATGCGCCCGTCGTGCTGGGCGGCGAGCACGGCAGCGGCAAGGGACTGCTGGCGCGCCTGATCCACGACCACTCCCCGCGCGCCGAAGCGCCGTTCTGCGCCGTTGACTGCGCCGCGCGACCGGCAGCGCGGCTCGAGGTCGAGCTATTCGGCTCGGGCGACGCGCCGGGACAGCTTCGCGCCGCGCAGGACGGAACCCTGTTCCTGGACGAGGTGGCCGAGCTTCCACTCGAACTACAAGGCAGACTGCTCGACCTGCTGCGGGCAGAAGAACCCGGTGCTGGCGGAGCCGGTGTGCGGCTCGTGGCTTCCACAGCGGTTTCCCTTCGAGAAAGAGTCGAGCAGGAACGGTTCAGGGCGGAGCTCATGCACCGCCTGCAGGTGATCCCGCTCTTCGTCCCGCCGCTGTGCGAGCGGCGCGGTGACATCGAGTTGCTCGCCAACCATTTCGTCGCCCGCGAAAACCAGACCTCGCAGCGACAGGTCTCGCGCATCGCTCCTGACGCACTCGCAGCGCTCCGCGCCTATCGTTGGCCAGGCAACGTGCGAGAGCTCGGAAATGCCATCCGCTATGCCTACGCCATGGGCGACGGACCGCTGATCACACGCGACGACCTTCCACCCCAGGTGCGGGATGGCGATGGGGCCGGGCGCTCGCTTCCCGTGAACGTCACCCCCGGCATCTCCGGGCAGCTGCCGGGCGAAGCGCGGCGCCTGCTGCGCGCCCTGGAACGCGCCGGCGGCAACCGCGAACGTGCCGCGCAGAGCCTGGGCATCAGCCGCGTCACGCTGTGGCGCAAGCTCAAGGCCTTCGATCTCGAGGACGCGGCGCGCGCCGGGCGGCGGAGTCAGCGACACTGACGGCCGTCGGATGACACGTGCACCCCAGGGTGTACGCTTCCAGAGGATATGGGGACGGTCGCCGAACAGCTCGCGGAGTGGATCGTGTCGCTTTCGTACGACGACATCCCGGAGCGTGTACTGGAGCGGGCGCGCTACCAGGTCGTCAACGTGATGGCGTCGCTGTATGCGGGAACGACGAGCCTCGATGCGCAGAAAGCGGTGGAGGCCGTGCGCGGCTGGAGCAGCAGCGGGCCCTGCACGATCATTCCCTACGGAGACCGGGTGGGGCTGTTCGACGCAGTGTACGCCATGTCCGCCCTCGCCATGGCGCTCGACTACGACGACTACCTGTACATGGGGCACACCGGTCACTCGTCCGTGCTCGGAAGCCTTGCGCTCTGCGAGGCGGAGCGGCGGTCGAGCCGCGAGCTCTTGCTAGCGCAGGTGATCGCCAACGAGATCGGCGGGCGTGTCGGCGCGAGCGTGGTGCTGGGACCGCAGAACGGCCAGGCCTGGAGCTTCATCCACGCTGTCAGCGCGGCAGCCGCGGCCGCAAAGCTATACGGCCTGGGCCGCACCGAGACCGCGCACGCTCTGTCGATTGCGCTGTACCAGCCAACGTTCACTCTCTGGCCGGGCTTCATGGGACCGGGCAGCAAGGTGCTGACCGCGGCCGGGCCTACCGTATCCGGCCTGCAGGCGGCCCAGCTCGCGCGTGCCGGGCTCGCGGGCGCACCGAACATTTTCGAGCACCCGAAGAAGGGCTTCTGGGCGTCGCTGTCCTACGTGCCGCTGCCAGGCATGATGAAGGGGCTCGGGAGCACGTGGGTCACCGACACGCTCGCGTACAAGAAGTACCCGGGTTGCGCCTACATCGACACGACGATGGACGCGCTGTTCATGGCCCTGCGCGAGTTCGAGCACACGCATGGCCGCAAGCTGCGCCGGGACGAGGTGCGCGCCATCGTGGTCGAGGCGAGCCTGCTCAGCGTCGAGATGGACAATCTTTCCGTGGAGCACGTTCGCGAAGGAGAGCCGCTCTCGCCCGTGAACATCAATTTCTCCATCCCGTTCAACGTCGCGCTCGGCGTACTGGCCGGGCGGCACACGCCCGCGGAGCTGGAACAAGGCTATCTGGACGAGCACAGAAAGCCGATCCGCGCGCTTTCATCGAAGGTGCGACTGGTCCACGACTGGTCGATGACGCTGGATGTGGCGGAAGCGTTCGTCGGCGCGCTCGGCCGCGGATCGCCGCTGGCTTCGCTCGGAACGCGCGACCTCGTGCGCGTAGCAGCCGGATACCAGAGCCAGATGGGCGGGCAGCGCAAGCATCCGCTGCACGCCTCGCAGCTGCTCGCACACCTGCCCGCAGTGGCGCGCCGCGTCCGGGCGCTCGCGAGCCAGAGCGGACGGGACGACGCCGGCCTCGCCGTCGCCAATCTGACCCGGTTCAGGATGGCGTTTCCAGCCAAGGTCACGATCGAGACCACCTCGCACGAGCGAACCTGGGCGCGACAGGACGTGCCCTTCGGCGCGCCCGGACAGTCCCACTACCTGGAAACCGTCCGGGACAAGTTCCGACAGGAGGCAGCGGCTCATCTGGAGCCGCAGCAGCTGGAGCGGGCACTGTCAGCGCTCGTCGCTCTTGAAAGCAGCGAACCCGGAGGTCTCGCCCGACTACTGTGCGGGGCCGCGGGCTGATCGGCAGAAACCCAGGAGATCGCACCACGCCTTCCGTCATGTTGCTCGTGGACGCCGCGCCCGCGCGTGACAATGCTGGTCCGTAGCGGTGGCACGAGGAGGCACTTCCCTGACATGAAGGAGCTCGAGCGCAGCCTTGGGCTGACGTTCGGTCGTAGCCATCAGCATCAGCGCGATGCTGGGCAGCGGCATCTTCGTGCTCCCGGGCCTCGCCATCAGCCAGACCGGACCGTCCACCTGGATCGCGTATCTGCTGGCGGGGCTGTGCGCGCTACCCGCCGCGTCGTGCAAGGCCGAGCTGGCGACGGTGATGCCGACCTCCGGCGGCACCTACGTGTATCTCGATCGCATCTTCGGGCCTCTCGTCGGCACCATCGCCGGCACGACCGTCTGGCTGAGCATGTTGATGAAGAGCGCGTTCGCGCTGCTCGGCTTCGGTACGTATCTGCTGGTGCTGAGCAACGTGCCGCTGAAGCCGACCGCGCTCGGGCTGCTCGGCCTCATTGCTCTCTTGAACATCGTCGGCGTGCGCAAGGTGGGCCGGGCGCAGAGCGCCGTCGTGGCGGTGACGCTGGTGGCACTGGTCGTGCTGGTGGTGTTCGGTTTCAAGCAGATGGACTTCGGCAGCTATCGCCACGAGCTGTCGCACGGCACCGGCGGACTGTTCGCCGCGACCGCCTTCGTGTTCGTCTCCTACAACGGCGTGACCAAGGTGGCCGCGATCGCCGAGGAAGTGAAGAACCCGGACAGGAACCTGCCCTGGGGCATCCTGTTGTCGCTCGGGATGATGATGGTGCTCTACGGCCTGGTCGCGTTTGCCCTGGTCGGCTGCGTGCCGCACACCGAGCTCGCCGGCGACCTTCACCCCATCTACACCCTCGCCCAGCGCGTCGGCGGCTACTGGGCGGGCATCATCGCCGCGGTGCTCGGCGTCGTGACCATGACGTCCATGGCCAACGCGGGCCTGCTGGCGGCATCGCGCTTTCCGTTCGCCATGAGCCGCGACCAGCTCTTGCCGTCGATGCTGCACGGCATCCACCCCGAGTTCCGCACGCCGGTCGCCTCGATCCTGCTCACGGCAGGGACGATGGGCGTCGCGATCGCGTTCCTCGACGTGGAGCGCCTCGCCAAGCTGGCCAGCTCGCTGGTCATCATGTTGTTCATCGGCGTAAACCTCGCGGTGGTCGTGTACCGCGAGAGCCGCGTGCGCTGGTACCAGCCGAAGTACCGCTCGCCTTTCTATCCGTGGCTGCAGGGCTTCGGGATCCTGGCCGGGCTGGTGCTGCTCTCGATGCTCGGCACGTTCGCCGTCTTCGGCGGTCTGCTCGCGGCGGCGCCCGGCGCTGCGCTCTACTTCCTCTACGGTCGAAGGCGGACCGCACGGCGCGGTGTGGTCGGACAGCGCAGCCGCCGCCGCGAGCTGCTCGCGAACCCGCCCATGCCCGAGCCGGTCATCGCGGAGACCAGCCTGGTCGGCGAAGCCGGTTCGATCGTGACGCTATTCGGCGAGGAGCGCTCGCCGGAAATGCTGGTGGAGGTGGGAGCAGCTCTGGCCGGCGGGAGCAAGCTGCAGGTCGTGCACCTGACGGAAGTGCCGGAGCAACTCGGCCTCGACTCGGCCCGCGAGGAAGACGCGGCGCTGCGCTCGCTGGCGCGGCGCGTGGGCGCCATGGCCGACGAGAAGTCGCTCTCGCTGGAGTTCCACGCGATAGCGTCGCGCGACCTGGTGCGCACGGTGCACGCTGTCACGCAACGGGTCGATGCCAAGTGGTTGGTGATGGAGTGGCGCGGGCAGCCCCGTCAGGCGTTGGTGCCGTACAACCCGCTCGGCTGGCTCATCAACCAGCTCGACCTGAACCTGGCTCTGTTCCGTGACGCGGGCGTGCGCTACGTGCGCGAGATCCTCGTCTACGCCGAACCTGGTCCGCACGACTCGCTGGTGCTCTCGACCGCGGACTACCTGGCTGCGCTGTGGGGCGCCGAGCTCACATTGGTGCGTTTCGTTCCGGACAGCGCACCGATGACGACGCTGCAGGCGGAAAACGACTACCTGGCGCAAGTCAAACAGATGTGCTCGGCTCCCACCAAGGAGCTCGTGATCCGCGGACGGCGTCTCGCCCGCGAGATGGCGCGCACGAGTGCCGGCTACGACCTGCTCGTGATGGGCGCTCCGGATCTGACGCTCTTGAAGATGCTACGCGGCAACCCCCACGCCCGCATCATGAGCACCGCCGCGTGCTCGGTACTGACGCTGAAGACTCCGCGCGTGCGCACCCACGAGGCGTTCGAGCACGCACCGGAGAGCGCCCGCAGCGCGACGCGAAGCCTGATCGCCTACGTGGCGCGGGACGCCGTCCAGGCGAGGCTCGACGTGTCGCGCAAGGATGCATTGTTCCAGCACTTCGCCCAGGTCTTTTCCCAGGCGCTGGGCAACGTCACGAGCAAGCAGATCGTCGACGCACTATGGGAGCGCGAACGGACCCAGAACACCTCGGTCGGCCACGGTATCGCGCTGCCCCACGCGACGCTGCCCGAGGCAAACAGCTCCTACGTCGGGATCTTCACGACCCGCACTCCGGTCGACTACCAGGGCCCCGACGGCGAGCCGGTCGACGTGTTCTTCGTGACTTTGTGCCCGCCCAGCGAGCGTCAAACGCACCTGCAGCTACTGAGCGGCATCGCGGCCCTGTCGCTGAAGACCGACCTGCTTCCGAAACTACGCCTCGCGAGCGATACCGACGAGATGCTCGTCGCGCTCGACGAGGCCGACGAGCAACTCCGGAGCGGCGCGGGAAGTCACTAGAACCTCTCGTATCGGGACGCCCTGGCCAGGTCGCTGGCGCCGACTGCAGCATCCCTAGTCGAGATCGCCGTGCACGAGCGCCTTGAGCACGTCCATCGTCGTGACGATGCCCGCCAGCTTGCCCTCGGGTCCCACAACGAGCATGCGGTGACTGCCGGTCTCGACCATGCGACGCGCGGTCTCCTTCACGCCGTCGGTGGTGCGCACGGCGAAGAGCGCCGGCGTCATCACGTCCTCGACCTTGATCGCGGCGCTGGGCGTCTTTCCGGACTTCATGCGGGCCGGGTCGATCAGGTCCGACTTGGAGACGAACCCGAGCACGTGTCCGGCTCCGTCCTTGACGGGTGCGCCGCTGATCCCCTTGACCGTGAGGCCCGACGCGGCGTCGGCGACGTTGACGTCCGGCGCGAGCGTCACCACGTTGCGCGTCATGATTTCCTGGACTGTGCGCATTAGCCCGTCCTTTCGAGCTGATGTATGGCAATTCAGCAAGGAGCATGCCGCCGGTTTGCCGACTTCCGGGGCCGGAATCGCGCAGCCTCTGCGTGGTCGCGCAAGACCAGGTGCTGACATTGCGCCCGGGCACCTTGCGGGTGACCGGGTCCTCGGGCACCCTGCGCCGTCAATGCCCGCCCCGGAGCCTGATCCCGAGACTCGCGACGAAACCGCCGGGGATCCGGGTCGGCGTGTGCGGGAGACGACCGAGCAACTCGCCCAGCAGCTGGCCGAAGCGGAAACAGATCCGGCACGCGCCGCAGCGTGCCGGGCGCGTCTGCAGGAACTGAGAAACGTCTGGCGACGCAACCCGGAGCTGTTCGAGCCCGAACTGGTCGGCATGCTCCAGAATATCGCCCGCTCGCTCGCCACCCGCCGCACCCCCGACCCCGACCGTCCCACCCCGAAGGACGTGCTGGTCTCGACGTTCGGCTACCAGGAATTCCGCCCGCGCCAGCTCGAGCTCATCGAGTCGGTGCTCGCGGGCCGTGACTCGGTCGGCATCATGCCGACCGGCGCCGGAAAGTCGCTCACCTACCAGATCCCGGCCCGCATCCTGGGCGGCGTCACGCTGGTCATCTCGCCGCTCATCGCGCTGATGAAGGACCAGGTCGACGCGATGAACGAGGTCGGTATCCGCGCCACGTTCCTCAACTCGAGCCTATCGCAGGAGGAGCGCGCCGAGCGCGTCGAGCGGCTGCGTGCCGGTGAGTTCGAGCTCGTGTATGCCGCGCCCGAGGGCATCGAGGCCTCGGTGGGCTCCACGCTGTCCCAGCTCGACCTCAGACTCATCGCCGTCGACGAGGCCCACTGCATCAGCCAGTGGGGGCATGACTTCCGCCCCGCCTATCGCCGCCTCGCCGGGCTCAAGCGCCGCTTCCCGGACACGCCAGTGCTCGCGCTGACCGCAACGGCGACGCGCGAGGTCACGCGCGACATCGTCGAGCAGCTCGGAATGCAGCGGCCCGCGCTGTTCCGGGGCTCGTTCTTCCGCCCGAACCTGCACCTGTACGCGCTGAAGAAAGGCGGCGAGGGCAAAGACGGCCGAAAGCGGCCCGCCGTGCGCCGCGCGATCCTCGAGCTGGTGCAGTCGCGCGCGGGCGAGAGCGGCATCGTCTACTGCCTGTCGCGCAAGACGGCGGAGTCGACCGCCGCCTACCTGCAGCAAAACGGCATCGCCGCGCTCGCCTACCACGCGGGCATGGAGGCCGAGGACCGCACTCGAGTCCAGGACGCCTTCCAACGCGACAACGCCCAGGTCGTCGTGGCGACGATCGCGTTCGGGATGGGTATCGACAAGTCGAACGTGCGCTTCGTGATCCACCGGGACATGCCACGCTCGCTCGAAGGCTACTACCAGGAAGTGGGCCGCGCTGGTCGCGACGGCGTGGACAGCGACTGCGTGCTCTTCTACTCGTGGTCGGAAGTCGTCACCTACGACCGCTTCACCGACGAAGCTCCGGATGATGTCGCGGCGCGCATGCAGAACCAGGCGCGGGAGATGTTCCGCTTCGCCGAGTCGCGGGGCTGCCGGCACCAGCGGCTGGTGGCGCACTTCGACGAGCTGATCGAGCCGTGCGGCGCGTCCTGCGACGAGTGCGGGGGCGTCGACCTCCTGGCGGAAGCGCGTGCGGCGCGGCCGTCGAAGAAGAAGAGCCGGAGCGCGCGCGAGCTACCGCCCGAAGCCGATGGGGGGCTCTACGAACGACTGCGCGCACTGCGCCGCCAGCTGGCGGACGAACGCGGCGTGCCGGCCTACGTCGTCTTCAGCGACGCCACGCTACTCGCGATGACAGCCGAGCGCCCGATGAGCGAGGCCGAGCTGCTCGCGATCCCCGGCGTCGGCCCGCGCAAGCTCCAGCGCTACGGCGCGGCGTTCCTGGAAGTGCTCGCGGGCGACTGAGTCGCCCCCCTGTTCCGTGAGGTGTGGGAAAAGGTAGGACTGCCGAGCGACGAGGAGCTCGAAGCGGCCGTCACCCCGCCTGAGGCAACTCCCGACCCGTCGCGCCCGCGCGTGCTAGCCTAGCGCGGCTGTGCGGGAGACGGAGCTTCAGGCGACGATTGAAGCGCGCTGGGCGACCATCGCCCCACACGCTTCCAGGGTCGAAGACGACCCGTTCTCGACCATCGAGCCCGCCCGCGGCACGGACTCGGCGGGCGCCAGAGCGCTGGAAGGGCTGCGCGATCTGGAGCGCGCGGCGCCTGCGGGCTCCGGGCTGGTCATCGAGAAGACGATTGGCGAGGGCGGCATGGGCGTCGTGCAGCTCGCCGTCCAGTCGTCGCTCGGGCGCAAGGTCGCCGTCAAGACACTGCGCGGCGACCGCAAGACGAAAGCCACCACGCTGAGGCTTCTACGCGAGGCGTGGGTCACGGGCACACTCGAACACCCCAATGTCGTGCCCGTCTACGACGTGGCGCTCGATGCCGACGGCACGCCGGTCATCATGCTCAAGCGCATCGAGGGCATGCACTGGGGAGAGCTGATCCACGACCCGGAAGAGCTCGGCCGTCGCTATGGCGCGCGCGACCCACTGGAGTGGAATCTCCGCATCCTGATGCAGGTGTGCAACGCCGTGCACTTCGCGCACAGCCGCGGCGTCATCCACCGTGACCTGAAGCCCGAGAACGTCATGATCGGCGAGTTCGGCGAGGTCTACGTGCTCGACTGGGGGCTAGCCGTGAGCCTGCGCGACGACAGCGCAGGGCGTCTTCCGCTGGCGAAAGACGCGGACGAGATGGCAGGCACGCCCTGCTACATGGCACCGGAGATGCTCGGAGGCGAAGCCGGTCGGCTGTCGGAGCGCACTGACGTGTACCTGCTCGGCGCAACGCTGTTCGAGATCCTCGCCGGCAAGCCGCCGCACGCGGGAGCAGGGCTCACGCAGATCGTCAGCAGCGTCATCCTGTCCAATCCGCTGCTGCCGGAAGATGCGCCCGCGGAGCTCGTCCGCATCTACCAGCGCGCGATGCAGCGCGACCCCGACCAGCGTTTCGAGAGCGCGGAACAGATCCGTCAGGCGCTCGAGGACTTCCTCAGGCACCGCGGCTCGCTCGAGATCGCGGCCGACGCCCAGAGGAGTCTGGACGAGCTCATCGCCGAGCTCGGCAGCCAGCGGGACAGCGAAGAGCAGCGCCAGCGCGTCTACAATCTGCTCGGCGAGTGCCGCTTTGGTTTCCGCCAGGCGCTCAGAGCGTGGGCCGACAATCCCGTCGCCGCACAAGGCCTGACGGATGCCATCTCGGCGATGGTCGACTACGAGCTTTGGCACGACGACCCGCGCGCGGCGGCCATGCTCCTGGGCGAGCTCGACAACCCGCCCGCCGAGCTCACCGCACGCATCGAAAAGGCCCAACTCGAAAAGGCCGAGAAGCAGAAGCGCCTGGCCGAGCTCCAGCGACTGGGTCAGGACATGGACCCCATTGTCGGCGGACGCACGCGGGGCTTCCTCGGCATCGTACTGGGCCTGGTGTGGACGGTCGCACCGATCGTCGCTTCGCACTTCCACCTGCTGGACCACGCCACGTACGCGGGCACGATGGCAGGGCTGGGCTTGTTCTCGGTCGTCGCATTTGCGCTCGTCCTGTGGGCGCGCGACTCGATGACACGGACGCTGCACAACCGGCGGGTCGTGGGTTCACTCGCGCTGTTGATGGTGGCGCAGGCCGCGCTCGCCGGAGCTCTGGTGCTGCTCCGGGTCGAAGCCTCGGTCGGGCTGGTACTGCAGCTTTGCGTCTGGTTCTGCTTCGCCGCGATGTACGCGCTCCACATCGACGTCAAGCTGATGCCGGCGGCGCTCGGCTACCTGGGCGCCTTCCTCGCCGCAGCCGCCGACCCGTCACTCACGCTCGACCTGATGGCGGCCGGCAACTTCGCGTTCACGGTCAACGTCGCCTGGATCTGGTACCCGAACCTGATGGGGCGCACCCTGCCGCCGCCGGATCGAAAGATATCGACCGCGCCCCCGGGCTGAAAGAAACGTGCATCCGGCGCCACTGCCCGAACGTCCGGAACAACTGATCTGGCGGCATTCCCGCTACTTGGCACAGCAAGCGGCGGCGGCACGCTGTCTGCTAGGGCCGGCGACGTTGACCCATGCACATCCGTCTTCCGGCTTTCGCCACGCTGCTCGCGTGCGGGTTCTTCGCGTGCAGCGCGCGCGGTGAGCCGCCAGCCCCCCACCGCGTGCCAGTCCAACTGCTGCTGGGCGACAACCGCGCGCTCGAAAGCTGGCTGACAGAGCGACAGCCGGAGCTGCGTGCTGCCAAGGCCCGGGTCGCCGAGGACGGTCGCAAAGCTGGACCGCACACGCCTCGCCCAGGGCGACGTGAGCGGCATCGACCACGACCGCCTGATGCTCGACGCTGCTTCGGTCGCGCGCGAAGTCGCGGTCAACCACGCGGCCTATCAGGAAGCGCTCGCCAACTGCGACGCGACACTCCTCGCAGACTGCACCCCGGGCTCGGCGACCATGAGCAGCGTGGACACGTCCGCTCCGGTGCCGGATTCCGTACCCGACCCGGACATTGCCGCCGCTCGGCGCGCCGACGTGCGCGCGCTCGACCTGGCCGGCTCCGCGGCGAGCGAAGACGCTCGCTTCTGGCGCCACCACGCCCTGCCCGATCCGACACTCGGCGTGGCCTACACCCGCGACTACCTGGAGTACGCGGGCGACCAGCCGTATTCGCTGACGCTGTCGCTGTCGCTGCCTCTGCCCATCTTCGATCACGGCCAGTACCAGGCCCGCCGCTCGGACGCCGAGGCCGAAGAGCTGCACCTTTCCGCGCGAGCACTCGAACGGCGTGCGCGTGCCAGCACGATCGCGCTGGTCGCCCAGCGCCGCATCCTCCAGCAGAAGTTGGCCCGCCTGCGAAAGGACTCGCTCCCCCGCTCGGCAGCCGTGCTTCGTTCCACCGAACAGGCCTATCGCCACGGCGAGCTGAGCATGACCGATCTGATCTTCGTGCGCCGCGAGCACGAGGCCGTGGAGCTCGACGCCCTCGATACCCGCTTTGCATTGTTTTCTCTCAGGAACGAGCTGCGCCGCGCGCTCGACCTGGATGGCGGGACCTCGACCGGACACTAGCCATGACCGACAACCCCGATATCAAGCCACGTTCCTCATCGGGCCCCGCAGCGCTGCTGGGCCGCATCCGCACGCGGCGCGGCAGCGCGATCGGCATTGCGCTTGCCCTACTGGTCAGCGCGGTTTCCATCTTTGCCGCCGCCCACTTCCGGCGCACACCGCCTCCTCCGCCCGCCCGTTCCCGGGACATGCAAGTGACCGGCCGCCGTATCGGGATCGCTCCGGACGCGCCGCAGTGGCAGATGCTGAAGCTCGGTCGCGCCGAACCCGCGCACCAGCGCTGGTCGGACCCCGTGCCTGCATACGTGGAGGTTGACGAGACGGAAGCCGCACGCGTCGGGGCGCCGCTAGGAGGCCGCGTGGTGCAGGTGTTCGCCGAGCTGGGACAGCCGGTAGAGAAAGGGGCACCACTGTTCTCGGTCGCGAGCCCTGACCTTGCTGTGATGAGTGCCGAGCGTGCGAAGGCTCGCGTCGATCTGGACGCAGCCAAGGCCACGGAGAGTCGCGTGCAGGCGATCGTGAGTGCGCACGCGCTTCCCGCGAAGGAGGAGGTCGCCGCCGAACAACACCTGCGACAGGCCGAGGTCGACTACCGCGTCGCCCAGGCCAAGCTCTCCAGCCTCCAGGTCTCGACGCGGTCGGACAACGAGTTCGTGGTCACATCGCCGCGCGCCGGCAACGTCGTGGAGAAGAACGTGCTGCCGGGCCAGCAGATCGGGGCCGCTGATGCCGGGAGCCTGATGATGGTGGCGGACCTGTCGAGCGTGTGGGTGGTCGCACAGTTGTTCGAGGCCAATGCCGGTGGCATCAAGGTCGGTACGCCCGCACGCATCACGGTCGAGTCACTGCCCGGCGTGACCCTGAACGGCAAGGTCGACATGGTGTCCGCCGTGGTCGACCCGGTACGGCACAGCGTGCCGGTGCGGGTCCGCCTCGACAACAAGGACGGCAGGCTCAAACCGAACACCTACGCGCGCATGTCGTTCCTCGCGGACGTCCCGGAAGGCTCGGTGGAGGTCGCTTCCTCGTCGCTCGTGTCGGATGGCGCGACGCAATATGTCTATGTGCGGGGCAAGGACGGCCGCTTCGGCCGGCGCAAGGTGGTCGCTGGAGCTGTGCGCGACGGCCACGTGCTCATCACCGCGGGACTCCAGCCGGGGGAGACCGTCGTGGAGCGTGGCGCGATCCTGCTCGACAACCAGATCGCCCTGTCGGAGTAGAAATGCTCGATGCACTGCTCAGGTTCTCGCTGCAGAACCGTCTGGCTGCCTTTCTGTTCGCGGTCGGGCTGGCCGCAGCGGGCTGGTACTCGTGGAAGCGCCTCACCATCGAGGCGTTCCCCGACCCGACGGACACGCAGGTCCAGGTCATCACGTTGTACAACGGACAGCCGACGGAGGAGGTCGAACGCCGCGTCTCGATCCCGCTCGAGCGTGCGCTGAACGGCACCCCGCACACCTACAGCCTCCGGAGCGTCTCGCTGTTCGGCCTGTCGTTCGTGACGCTCACGTTCGACGATGACATCACGATGCAGGGTGCACGCGAGCTCGTGCTCCAACGCATCCGCGACGCCGATCTGCCAGATGGCGTCACGCCGGAGCTGGGCCCGATGTACACGCCGATCGGCGAGGTGTACCGCTATAGCCTCGCGGGCCCCGGCGCCGACCCGATGACGCTGCGCACGCTGCAGGACTGGGTGGTGCGACCGCAGCTCCTCGCCGTGCCGGGTGTGGCCGACGTGGTCTCCTACGGTGGGCTGGTGCGTGAGATCCACGTCGAACCCGATCCCGAGAAGATGGCTGCGCTAGGTGTCGACCTCGACGACGTCTTCAAGGCGCTCTCGAAGGCCAGCGACAACGCCAGCGGCGGCTACGTCGAACGCGGGTCCGAGATGTTCGTGATCCGCTCGCCTACCCGTTCCCGGGCAACGTCCGCGAGCTGAGGAACATCATCGAACGCGCGGTGATCCTGACGCGCTCGACGGAGCTCGGACCGGAAGACATCGTCTTGCCGCGCCCGGACATGCCTCGAACCCGGGCGCCCGAAGCGTTCTTCGCGCTGGCGCTCCCCGCAGACGGCACGCCACCGACGGTGGATGCGGTTTCACAGGCCTACGTCGAGCGCGTGCTCCGTCACTTCGACGGTCGGCGCATGGCCGCGGCGCAGGCGCTCGGAGTGTCCTACCCCACTTTTCTCAGGCGCCTGCGCGAGATGGGGCTGGACGACAGCTAGCCCTCATCTCATCCGAAGCTGGACCGCTCAGTTCGCCGGACAGCCGTCCTCGGCGCCGGGCGAGGTGTCACCCGGCGGATTGCAGTTGCAGATGCCGTTGCAGAACCAGTCGATCTCGCCGGTGCGGAAGAACTTGTCGGCCTGCTCGTAGCTCGGTGTGAGCTTGCGTACGGTGTCGTGCGGATCATCTCCGGCGGTCGCGGGAACATTGTGCAGCGGCTCTTTCGGAAGACCGAAGTCGTACTCCACCATCGCGTTCTGGTCGTGGAGCGGCGGGCTGGCCGCCGGTATGCCGTAGACGTCGCGGATGAGCGGCTTCTGCGGGTCGGAGGACTTCACGTCGACCGCGCCGATGGTGCGCGCCAGGATGTGGGCGCTGTAGGTCGTCACCTGGTGATCGCCGAGCGCGTCGTGGATGAGCACGTGGTGGGACGGCGTATTGGGCAAGGTATTTTTGGTGATGTAGGGCGCGTAGCCATCGGGCTCGGCGCGGTCCCAGCCCATCTGGATCAGACCGAGCACGAGCTGCGTATCCAGGCCGTTCGGGTAGGAGCCACCCATGATGAGTCCGAAGGCGGCCCAGTCCTTGCTCCGGTTGAGGAGCAGGTCGTAGGGCAGGCCCGGCTCGCCCAAGAGGCCTCGGGTCACGTCCGTCGAGATCGCCATGTAGGTCGCGCCCATGATCCCGCCCTGGCTGTCGCCGCGATAGGCGCGGAGCGAGGGATCGATCCAGGCCGGATCGAGCAGCACCTTGCCCGAGGCGTCCTTGATGCCGTCCTTGGCGACCCGCCCCATCATCATGCGCATCGCCAGCAGCTGGTTGACGTGCCCTTGTAGCTGGCGGTCGAAGAAGTTCTGGAAGAGATCCGGGCGGCTGCCGAGTACGTTGATTGCCAGAACCGAGTCGGGATGCGCGAACCCGTACAGGTCCATCGCGAACGCAACCCAGTGGAAGCGGTTGGCCATCTCGGCCAGGTAGCTATCCTGGCCTTCGTGCCCGCTGCCGAACAGCCCGTGCCCGTTCTGCAAGAGGCCATGCGGCCCCGCCGTCAGCACGCTGTTCGGCACATCGATGTAGACCTCCATGGTCATGGTGCCGTTCTGCTTCGGCAACCCATCCGCACCGAGCTCCAGCTTGCCGACCTTGTCGGGCTTGTTCGAGTCGTAGACGCTACAGTCGGTCAGGTAGCAGGGAACCGTCATGTCGACGGTGATGCGGCGCAGGATGTTGGAGTCGGGGTTCTCAACGTCGCCGCCCGCCGCGAGCTTGAACGACGGCCCGTCCTTTCCCACGACCGCCAGCGCCTTGTCGCGCATCGCGATCAGCAGGCGCGTGTTGTTGTCGCGACTCGCGGTCGTGTAGTCCCAGGCGATCTGCAGGCCGTCCTTCTTCACGCCGGCGGCGGCGAGCTTGGCGAAGATGTCCTTGTACAGGTCGCGACGTGCCGCGACCGTGGCGTTCTTGCTCGACCTTCCGTCGCGAAGCGCCTTGAACACGGAGGACGGAGGAATGACCTTGCCGTTTTCGTCGACCACACCGCGTATCGCCACGATGTAGCGCGTCTCGTCGTCCAGGCGGATGGCAGGCCTGAGCATCAATGCGCGCTGGTCGTTGTTTCTCGTGGAGTAGTCGAGGTCGACCCAGTGCGGCACCAGCTTGCCCGTCTTGGTATCCAGGATGATGGTCGGCGAGTCGGGCTGAACGGTCGTCGCTATGTCGTCAGGAGTGGCCAGCCCGGTGTTGGTCGCGCCGGGCATGAACGTCATCGGCGCCTGGCCGGGAGAGAAACCGTCCATGCCGTAGAACGTCGAGGGCTCGATCTGGCGCGTGCCCCGCGATTCCGGCAGCGTGTGCGGCCCGAAACGCACCGACTTGCCAGAAGGATTGTTCCCGGTGGGGTCGTCGGCGAGATAGACGTTCGAGGGGAACGGGAAGCCACAGTGCTGGGGAACGAGCGGATCGCAATCGGCGCCCGCAAGCAGGGGTCGCGGTCCGTGGTAGGGCGGTGCCTGGGCTTCGCCGCTGCTGCAGCCGACGAGCACGGCAAGCACAAGACCGGACAGGACGGTCCACAAGGATCGGGCGGCGGTACGTTGCACGGTGACTCCTCGCCTGCTTCGCTACCCGCCACCAGCGGCGGGGGCCCCCCCCGCGCCTGGCATTGAATGGCATCCTACGCGATCGAAGCAGCCAAATCAGGTCCTATCCGGCACGAGGGCAGCAGCGCGCAGCGTTTGCGCGGAAAGCCACATGGCGCGACGTGTCAGCGGGGCGAGGCAGGCGGGGACCCCGGAGCGGGGACTGGAGCGCTGCCGCTCGAAGCCGGCGCAGGGCGGGATCGCCACAGCGGGCGCCCGCGCTCGTCACGGACCCGGACGACCTTGCCATCCTTCGTGATCTTCTCGGCCATGATCGCCGGCTTCCCTTCAACGTCGGTGCGGTAGCCGCGCACCTCGATCTGCTCCCGGGGAGAGAAATGCAGCCCCTGCTTGTCGAGGTACCAGCCCGGAGCCAGATGTACCGCGACGGGACGTCCGCTTTCGTCCCGTACGGTAATCCGCACGCCATAGGCCAGCTGGTCCTGGATCGGGATCCGGTCCACTCCAAGAACCCGCCCGTCCACCGTTTGCACGGCCTGCGGGTCGAACCGCTGCGACGCCCGCGGCGGACCCTCCGCCTGCGCCGCCCCGGGAGCGCAGGCCGGCAGGAGGGGTAGAGAGACGAAAACGAGGACGACAACCGAAGCGCGCATGATTTCCGTCGTTGCATCTACCGTGCCGCGACGCTTGTCGACTCCGGTGTTGGCCCATCGGCCTGCGGCTCGCTATACGGTGACGCGGACTTGTCCCGCCTCACGATTCCAGCGCTGGCGTTGGGTGTGCTGCTCGCATCCGGCCCCGGCCGGGCCGCGCCGCCCCAGCGACGCGAGCCTCCCGCGCCCACCCGGTACTCGCCCTGGCAGACCGACAAGGCTTCGCCCTTCGTGTCGCTGGCAACCGACGCGGGCTTCATCTACCTGCGTCCGCGACTCACGCTGGGCTACGGCGCTCCTTTCTGGAACTACGTCGGCGTCCAGGCCGACGTCATGTCGACCAACAGCTTCTTCCAGACGACCGTGGGCTGGCGAGCCACGTTGCCGTTTCTGGACTGCACGTTGAGCGTCCGCAATGTCTACCCGTACAACCGCCGCTATCTGCCGCGCCAGGCCACGTACACCGCGGCGGACCTCGGACTCGATCACGCCGGCGCGCAGCGTTCGAGCTACAAGGCGGTGGACCTGGAAGTTGCCGCCGTCGCGCCGCTGCTGCACGGCGGCGTGTTTGTGCAGGCTCATCCCTTGTTCGTGCAGGTGCCCGGAGGCAAGAACCTGTACGAGGAGTACATCCGCGCGGTGATCAAGCCGCCCTTCGCACTCGGGACGCGCGCGGGCTACCTGTACGGATTCGGAAAGGACCAGGATCTGAAGGTCGGCGTCATGGGGGAATACGTCGTACTGCCCGGCCGCCCCGGCAACATTGTCAGGACCGGCCCGGTGGCGATTGCCAATCTGAGCAAGTACTTCGACGCGTTCGCTGCGTTCTCGTTCGTCGTCTCGAGTCCGGACGCGCTGGGCATCGAGGACGGCACGTATGCATTCCTCGGAGTCCTGCACCGCTGGGCACACACCTTCTAGAACGAAGATGCCGCGCGAGCTTTCGCCTCAGGGAACCGGCTGCACCGGCGTGGGTCGCTCCGAGTACGCTTCGACGAGCTCGTCGGCCAACGCCTCGATCTCCGCCTGATCGCTCACCACAGCGTCGTCGGCTTCGAGCGGCTCTTCGAGTGTCTCCGCAGAGAGCCGGCTTTCGAGAAGCGGACGCACGACCCGGCGGTACCAGGCGAGATGCGAGCGGACGAGCTCGATGTACTCACGAGCCCGCTGCGTGACGCTGGGCGGGTGATTCAGGGCCCGCGCCTCGCGCCCGGCAGCGCGCAGAGCAGCGAGCAGCTCGCGTGCGCAATGTCGCCACACGCGCGCCTCGGAGAGCTCTTCGGCACCGGCTGCAACGCCACACACAGCCATCGCTGCAAGCAGCAGTCCTTCTTCCCGGGCGCAGTGCGGTTCGACGACGCGCTCGAACAGCTTGACGAATCGCTCCAGATCGCTGGGGTCGGCAGCGTTTCGTTCCAGCTCCTCGACGTAGAGCTCGAAGGCACCAAGAGCACGGGTGATGCCGTCCAGGTCTGTGCCAAGCATGTGCTGTTGCATTAAGCCCCCTTCCCCTCTCGCCGTGACGAATACATCCGTTCGTCCGATCCCGCCAGGGTTGATCGTGTCATTTCTTGATGCGCCGTGAGGCGGATCGATGATCGATGCGTTGCAGGTCGAGGCAGATCGCCACAGGCGTCGATCGAGACCACAACGTTACCGTGGCTCTGCAGCGATGGGTTGGAGCGACTTGTAGGTTCGTGTGCGCGGCGCTCGCACGTGTAGGTGCATCGGCACGACCTGGGCGAGCCAGACGTCAGTGCGTGCGGGCTTCGGCGCCGATGAACAACTCGACGCGATCGCGCTCGGGCAGGCGGCGCAATGCCAGAACATCGCGCGTCTCCGAGCTGCCCGCGATGACGGGCGAGGTCGTCGTCACGATCCACTGCACGTTCGGCAGTGCGTTCTGCAATGCAGGAACGAGCTGCGACTGCACGTGACGATCCTGGAGCAGATCGATTTCGTCGATCGCAACGACGCCTTCAGCGGTTCGAGGATCGAGATCCGGATACGCCGCCCACAAGGTCCGCACGGGCAATGCCGCAAACGCAACCAGATGCCGGATGCGGGTGGGCAGCGCATCGAACGACAGCACACGCCCCCCGCTGGCATGGAACACCGGCTCCAGCGACGCGACGTTGAGCCCCAGATACGAGAAGCCAGCCAGCGAGACGAGTGCGTTCACCGTGTCGCGCATGGCCGCGCCGAGCCGCTCGAACCGGGCAGCATCGGGCTGACGCGACGACAGCGAAGCCGCGATGGTCGCATACGCCAGGGCCTGCTTCGTTTCGCGCGCTAGATCGGATCGCGACGCATCGTCCAGCGCCACCGGTGCCCGAACGTCGTAGCGCAGAACGGTTCGCGCCGGCGCGCTGATCGCGATGGGCTGACGCGAGAACCAGCGCGTGCTGCCGATCGCGAGGAACACGAAGCCCCCGTCCCGGGCCAGTCTGTCGTAGAGGGCCTGTTCGCGGCGGCGCAGGGCCTCGCGCTCGTCATCGGCGAACACACGCGCGTTCGGCGAAGCGATGGGCAACGCGTGCGGCCGCCTGGGGTCGTCGCGGCCCGTCCTGTAATCGCACGCGACGTATGGGCCCGCGTCGTCCGCCGCGCGCTCGACGCCCGGTCCGGCCAGTCTGGGGGGCTGCTGGATGATGCAGTGTCCCGGACGCGTCCCGGCGATCGCCGACAGCAGGCTGGTCTTGCCGACGCCGCCTCCGCCGTGGACGATGGTGACTCGTCGAGGCTCGCCGTCCTCGTCCGTGAACGGCAGCTCGACATCCTCGAACGGGCCAATCCCGACCAGACGTACCCCGAGTAGCTGCATTTCGTTCGGAGTCTAGGACAGAGTCCGCCGCCGAGCACGGCGACCGGAAACACGCGGGAATATTCCTGCCTCCGTCTTGCTTGTATCTCGATACACCGGTATCCCGCCCCAAGGTTTGCAAACAATGATCGACCTGCATTTCTGGACTACGCCCAACGGCTACAAGGTCAGCATCGCGCTCGAGGAGCTCGGCCTGCCCTACCGCGTGCTGCCGGTGAACATCGGCGCCGGTGAGCAGTTCAAGCCGGAGTTCCTGGCGATCAGTCCGAACAACAAGATCCCAGCCATCGTGGATACAGAGGGCCCCGGTGGCAAGCCGTACCCGCTGTTCGAGTCCGGTGCCATCCTGCTCTACCTGGCCGAGAAGGCCGGACGCCTGCTGCCAACCGACACCGCCGCCCGCTACCGTGTGATCGAGTGGCTGATGTTCCAGATGGCAAATGTCGGCCCGATGCTGGGTCAAGCGCACCACTTCCGTGGGTACGCACCCGAAAAGATCGAGTACGCGGTGAACCGCTACACGAACGAGGCCCGCAGGCTGTACGGCGTGATGGACCGCCGACTCGAGGCGCACGAGTACTTCGCGGACGACTACTCCGTGGCGGACATCGCGATCTTTCCCTGGCTGCGCTCGCACGCGCGCCAGGGCGTCGATCTCGACGACTACCCGCACCTACGGCGCTGGTACGACGCGATGGCAGAGCGCCCCGCCGTGCAACGCGGCCTCGAAGTCCTCAAAGACCAACGCCGCGCCGGACCGATGGACGACAAGGCCAAGGAGGTCCTGTTCGGCTCCACCCAGTACGGGCGGCGCTAGAGGCCGTCACGAAGGCGGCTTGAAGACGCCGGCGCAACCGAAGCGCACGTTGATCTTCGCCACTCTGCGGCGTCGGCACATCGCGAGCGAAACGCCCGCGCCGCTACCACCTTGGCGAGACGCCCCCGCCGGAGCCTCCCGTGCCACTACCGCCTTCAAGAGCAAGGTCTCCACTGCAGCCTCCGGCCACGTGGCCAAACGATAGGTCCAGACCGGCTGACGCTGATCGAGTCGCTCGCCGAGGCATTTTTGTCGAGGGGAGGAACTTCCCGGCGCGCCGAGGGTCTACCCTGGGCGGAAATGGAGCTCAGGACCGAAGTGGAGATTGCGGCGCCGCCCGAACGGGTCTGGGCCGTCCTGACCGACCTTGGCGCCTACCAGGAATGGAATCCGTTCATCACCCGGCTTCGCGGCACGGTCGAGGTCGACTCGCGGCTGCGCGTGGAGCTGAGCTACGCCGACGGCCGGCACACCAGCTTCCGGGCAGAGCTGGTCGCAGTGAAGCCCGAGGAAGAGCTTCGCTGGGTCGCCAAGCTCTGGTTCAAGGGTCTCCTGGACAGCGAACACTTCATCCAGCTGCAGAGCCTCGAGGGCGGGCGAACGCGGGTGGTCCAGGGCGGGAATTTCACCGGGCTGTTCGTCAAGCTGGCCGGCAACACGCTCACCCAGACCGCGCGCGGCATGGTCGGCATGAACGCTGCGCTCAAGCGGCGCGTCGAGTCGCGCGAGAAGGCTAGAACCTGGGCCCGAAGCGGTGCCGGACGGCCTTGACCGCGTCCGCCAGGTCGTGATTTCCCCGCAGGCACTTGAAGCAGTCCTGGCGCTTGTGACGACCGCAGCCGGAGTGACGGCGGAGCAGCAAGAGCACGTACAGCGAGCGACAATCGCCGTGGTCCTTCGCGGCGGCGAGTAGCTTCTGGTTGTCCTCGCAGCTTTCGGCGTGCCGCAGCTCGAGAGCGACGGCCAGCGCAGGAGTCGCTCGGGCGCGCACGCTCTTCTCGTAGACAAGCTGCTCGGCGAGGCGTGTCGCCACGGTGCGTCGCCGCGTGCCCGTCCATGTCTGGAACAGCAGATCGGGACCTGCAGAGGTCGGCAACGTCGCCATGATGCGGAGCGCCTGGCGGACCGTTTCCGGATCGCGAGCTGCCGACAGCAGCCGCTTCTGCATTGCGGTATCCGAAGCAAGCGACGGCTGCTTCAACAGCTTGTCGCCCAACTGCTCGAGCTTGTGTCGGCGCTGCATCACCTGCCCGTGCGACACGGCCAGGATGGCATCCACGTCCAGCGCTGGGCGCGCCTCGAGCTTGTCGAGCGCGGCGGCATCGCCGGACGACGCCTGGTCGACCAGCGAGGAAGCGACCGGAGCGGACGGGCCCGCCGACGCTGTAGGCGCGGTCGCTCGAGTCGGGCGCGATGGAAGCTGCACGGCTTGCTTGGCCTTCTGGCGCGTCTGACCCAGGAAGAAGCCAGCGCCCAGACCAACGAGCAGGAGCAACACCATCAACAGCAGCGAAAGCCACGTCGGCAACCCTCGCGCGGGCGCCGGCGTGGCAGCGTATGATCCCTCGGCAGCCTGACCCAGCGCAGGCTCTGCAGCAGCCGGCGACGCAGTGGGCGGGCGCGACACGTCGCGTGGTGGCAGCACTTCGGGCTGGACCGGGGGCACGGGTGCGGCAAGCGGCGGCTCGGCAAGCGGAGCTACGTACGGCGCCGTGCCCGCCGCTGGACGAGCCGGGGCGCCGTACGGCGAGGCATCCGGCGGCGGCATGCCGAGCGTCTGCTCGATGTCCTCGCGCCGCACCGTCGCCAATGTGGTGGCCATGTCGTCGTCATCGACGGCGTCCAGCAACGCGTCCACCTCGGTAACGGACCCCTCTTGCACGGCAGACGGCTGGGGCGGGTCGGGGGGATAGTCCGGCGCCGCGGGATTTGCCGGGAAGAACGGGACGTCGTGGGTCTCTTCGGCGTCGTCCTCCGCAGCGATGCCAGCCGGGAGCTCGACCGCCGTATCGGTGGTTCCGTCGTCTTCCCAGCCGCCGTCCAGAAGTGACGTCCGGACGGAAGCAGTCCTGGGCCGGGATGGCCTGTCACCCGCCATAGCTTCCACAGGCTATCATGCTGCGGGCGACGGCGGGGCGCCCAGGAGTCCGTCAACGCGCGCGCGATGGCGGCGGTGTGCGACCCGGTACGACATGAGGGCGCGATGCCGCGATCGCGGCGCGCCCGCCCCCTGGCAGCAGCGGGCACTGCAGAAGCCTGGGCGCGTAGCGATGCTTGCGCTGCGTGTTGTGCAGGGCGTGGTAGGCGACCTGGGCCCGCATCTGCGTCTCGAGCGTGTTGATGAGCGCGGTCGCCACCCGGAGGTTCTTGTCGATGAGGTCGTGGCGCTCGCCTGGGTCCTTCTCCAGGTTGTATAGGTGCACCTCGCGTCCGGTACGCTCGACGATCAGCTTCCACGGCCAGCAGACGATGCCGTCCGCGCTGCGCAGCCCCTGGATGTTCATGAAGATCGCCGTGTGCTCCTCGGCGTGCACGGCCGGATTCAAGAAGCTCCGGCCCTGGAACGCCGGATGCGGCGGGATACCCACCAGCTCGGCAATCGTGGGAAGGATGTCCAGCGTCGAGACCGGTTCGTCGACATCCCCCGGCTTGACCCTCTTGGGCCAGTGCACGAGTAGTGGAACGCGGGACTCGCCCTCGTAGAGGGTCTTGCCGTGGGTCACCATGCCATGGTCGTAGAACATCTCGCCGTGGTCGGAGGTGATGACCCAGAGCGTGTTGTCGAGCTCGCCTTGCTGCTCCAGGTACTGCGCCAGGCGGCCGATCTGCATGTCCACGTAGTGCAGCGCGTTGTCGTAGCGGTTGATCGCCTTCTGCAGATCCTTCTTCGGATAGCCGAGATACGTAAACGTGCTGGGCGTGGGATCGGTCGGCTGGTACGGAGCGGGCGCGCCGGGCGGCAGCTTGTACGGGAAGTGCGTCGCCTGCAGGTCCATGTACAGCGCCCAGTGCCCCTGCTGACTCGAGAGCCACTTCTCGATCTCGTCGATGGTGATTGCATCCGGCACGTCGCGCTCGCTGCCGGTATCGATGTGGTTGCCCTTGTAGTTCGCTGAGTCCCAGAAGAAGTTCGGCGTCGAGGTCGTCTCGAAGCGCTGCATCCCCTGCCAGCTCTCGTCCTGGCTCGTGATGGTTGCCGTCGCGTATCCGAGCCGGTGGAACACGTCGTGGAAGAGCACACGCGGATAGTCCAGCCGCCTGTACACATCGAGGCCGTACCCGCGGCGCGGGAAGAGTGACGAGATGATGGCCGGCTGCGCGTAGTTCGAGTGGGTCGCGGTCGTCCACGCGCGTCGCATGCGCAGGCTCTGCCGCGCCAGCTTGTCGAGATTGGGCGTGACGTTGCGCGGGTAGCCGAAGTAACCCAGGTGGTGGATCGAGACCGACTCGAGCGTGAGCATGATCACGTTCGGACCGTTGTGCGGCGTGGCCGCGATCGCCTCGTCCCACAAGCGCCCAGCCGAAAGCGGCGGCCCGGGCTCCACCCTTGGCAGACTCTGCTTCGCCCCGTTGGGCCGCCCGATCTGCGCGGCAGCGCTCTCGCCGTTGTCGACCGTGGCCATCATCACGAGCTCGGGCGTCGTGCGCGACGTTCCCGACGCGAACGCGCTGGACACCGGCGCCGTCACGCCGAGAGCGACCACGACGCCCAGCGTCGTTGCAACGACGTACAGACTGCGGCCACCGCGACGGCGCGGGGCGTCGAGCCGGAACGCGCGCGACAGGTACGCGCCGGCCAACACTCCGGCGAGAAGTGAAGCCGCAAGCCAGCTCGCCGTGTAACCGGGGTAGCCAACCAGTGCGGCGTGGACGAAGTTGTGCCAGCTGTTCAGGCAGAACTCGACCGCCCCGAGCGTCACGTAGGAGCCCGACAGGAACCGCACGATCACCGCGATCACGTGCGCGGCAAAAACCACCGCGGTGAGCGCGCTCGCCACGACAACCGCAGCCCAGCGGCCCGGCTTCCAACGCAGCGCGGCCGCGCTGACGACGCTCCACAACAGAAGGATGAGGCCGTAGCCAGCCACGGTCAGCAGCAAGCCTGCAGCGCGCTCGACAACGCGCGGCGCAGGACCGCCGTCCACGGGCGCACTACCGAACAGCGGCACGATGACCTGATCGAGCAGACCCAGCCAGAGTCCGAGCACGATTCCGAGGCGCACGCTGCGCGTACACCACTCGACGATCCGGTCGGGCACGAGACTTGGCTGACGGGCCCTGCTGGCGGACCCCGGTTGAGACGGTGTGATCCACGCAAATTAGCGCACCGCGAGCCGCCGCAAGAAAAATTCGTCTCGAGCGGACCCGCCTACCCACCCGGCGTCACTGCATGTTGCTCGCATACGTGGCAGTATCCCGGCCGGGCGGCCCAGGCGATGAAAGAGATCGGAGTCATCCTCAACCCCAACTCGCGCAAGAACCGGCGCGTCGATCCGGACCGGGCCAGGAAGCTGCAGCGGATCGTGGGGGCCCGCGGGATGGTGCGCGAGACGCGCAAGTTGGAGGAGCTACCCGAAACTCTCCGTGCCATGCTCGAGCGCGAGCAGCTCGGCTACCTGGTCGCCGACGGCGGCGACGGCTCGCTGCACTGGGTGATGAACGAGTCGCGACGGGTGCTTGCCGGCTCGGGTCGCGATCCGGACTCGCTACCGCCGCTCGTCCCGACCAACGGCGGAACGATCGACTTCGTGGCCCGCAAAATGGGCATCAAGGGCAGCTCCGAGCAGATCCTGCTGCGGCTGACCCGCGAGCTGGAATCCGGGCACACGCCCGCGCTCGCCGAGCTCGACACGCTGGAGCTCAGCGGCACCCAGCAGAGCCCCACCGGCGAGCTTCGTCCCTTCAAGCGACTCGGCTTCGCGCTGGCTGCGGGCGGCATCGGCCAGCGCTTCTTCGACAAGTACTACCAGGAGCAGGAGCTCGGTGCCGGCGCGATCATGCGCGTCGTGGCCCGTGCCGTCGGCTCGCACCTCGCGGGCCGCGCCCACCTGCCGCTTCCCGGGGAGATGCTCGCCTACGGCCGGGAGGTGTTCCGCCCGACCGGGGCCCGCGTCGTCATCGACGGTCGCGAGCTCGACTGCACGGAACACGGCGCCATCCACGCCGGAGCGTTCGACCTCGCGCTGGCCGGCGTTTTCAGGGTCTTTCCGCTAGCCGCCGAGCGGGGCGCACTGCATTTCCAGGCCGGCGGCATCGTGCCCACCGAGATGATCCGGGCGCTGCCGGACCTGTACCGTGGGCGGGCGATCAAGAGCCGCCACCTGACGGAGGTGCAGGGGCGTGAAATGCACATCGAAGCGCTCGGGGGCGAGCTGCTTCGGCCCGTCATCGACGGCGAGCTGTTCGACGGTATCGTCGAGCTGACCGTCCGCCGCGGCCCCTCCATCCGGGTGCCGAGACTGCCGAGCCGCTAGCTTCGGGAACTTCCGGGCGCCCGCGGGTCGAAAAGCTCGCCCCGTCTCCCCGCCGGCCCGCCGCCCGGAAAGCACAAGCCGACGAGCACCTTCACATTGAAGTGGCCGGGTGGCTCTAGTAGGGAATGACCTGATCCGTCCGCCGCCATTCGCGGCGCGAGGGCAAGCCGGGATCTGGATGCTTCATGGCAGAGCGGAGGCGCGGGCCTGGCTCGTGCTCGACGTAACTGGCGGTGGGGAAGTCAAGGCGAGGACGAGGATGCTCAAACGATTGATTGCTGTGGGTGCCGCACTGGCGGCCTTGGCCGCTCCGACTTCCAGCCTGGCCCAGGAGGCCCAACCGGCTGCCGGCTCGGGCTCGATGTCCGTTTCGACCAGCCAGGGGGTGCAGACCACCGACACGGGCGGATGGATGCAGCAATTCAAGCCAGCTCCGAACCTGACCGAGCTGGGCGTGTTTGCCGGCGTGCTCTTCCCGTCGAAGAGCCACAACCTGATGCTGCCCTCCCGCCCCTACCAGAAGTTCGACAGCGTGGCCGCCGACATCGGGATCAGGGCCGCGTACTTCCCGCTGAGCTTCCTTGGCGCGGAAGTAGAGGGCGCCCTGATGCCCACCCACACCAGCGACAGCAACAGCGCACTGCTGTGGGCGGTGCGAGGTCACGGCATCCTGCAGCTGCCGCTGTACCGGATCACGCCGTTCGTCCTTCTGGGCGGCGGCCGCATGGGGGTCCAGAGCAGCAGCCTCGGCAACGACGGGGACCCGTTGCTGGAGTTCGGCGGCGGCGTGAAGAGCGCGATCGGCAGGCTGGTCGATCTGCGACTGGACGTGCGGGACAACCTCACGCAGAAGCACAACACCGCCGACGGGACGCTGACGCACCATCCGTCGATCCTGCTGGGCGTGAGCGTCGTCCTGGGGCGCAAGGCGAAAGCAGCACCTCCGCCGCCACCCCCGCCGCCGCCCGGGGACATGGACCACGACGGCATCACGGACGACAAGGACAAGTGCCCGACCCAGGCGGGTGTCCCTCCCGACGGCTGTCCGCCCGGCGACATGGACAACGACGGGTTCACCGACGACAAGGACAAGTGCCCCGACATCCCGGGCATCGCACCCAACGGCTGCCCGCCCGGCGACCGTGACCACGACGGCTTCAAGGACGACCAGGACAAGTGCCCGGACGAAGCCGGCGTAGCGCCCGACGGCTGTCCGATCAGGGATCGGGATCACGACGGCATCCCCGACGCCAAGGACAAGTGTCCGGACAAGCCCGAGACGCTCAACGGCTACAAGGACGATGACGGCTGCCCCGACGAGCTGCCGAAGGCCGTGAAGAAGTTCACCGGCGTCATCCGCGGTATCCAGTTCGCGTTCGGCAAGGCCACGATCCGACCGCAAAGCAAGCCGTTGCTCGACCGCGCCGCGAAGGTGCTCGATGAGTACAAGGACCTGCGCGTCCGCATCACGGGGCACACGGACAACATCGGCAAGCACGACGACAACGTCACGCTTTCGCAGAAGCGCGCCGACTCGGTCAAAGCCTACCTGGTCAAGAAGGGCGTCGATGCCAGCCGCATCGAGACCCAGGGCATGGGTCCCGACGAGCCGATCGCCAAGAACAACACCCCCGAGGGACGGGCGAAGAACCGCCGCATCGAGTTCCACCTGATCCACAGGGCCGCGCCGGCCCAGCCCGAAAGCGCGGGTGCTGCAAAGCCCGCGGCGGCGCCCGCCAAGGCGCCCGCCAAGGCTGCCAAGCCCGCGCAGAAATAGCCCGCCAAGGCCGAAAACCCGCCCGGCTTCCAGAGCCGCCTCGGCGGTCGCGCGCGGCTACACCTGGTCGACTGGGCGCGGGTGGGTCTCGGCGCTCAGCAACAGCTCGATGATGTCCGCGGGTAGAGCCCGGGGCCGGTGATCGTCACCCACGCATGCGAGCTCGGTCGAGCCTTCGGCGATCAGCTCGTCGGGATCCCCGTCGACAGTACGAAGCGCTCGATAGTCGAAGCGTACCCGGACGCGCCTGAGCAGACCCAGGCGGGTCTCGACAACGAGCAGATCGTCGAAGCGGGCAGTCCGCTTGTAGCGGAGCTCGGCAGAGATCACCGGCAGGTGCACGCCGCGGCGCGTCCACGACAGATAGTCCATGCCGCGGCGGTGCATGTATTCGACCCGCCCTGCCTCGAAGTACGGCAAGTAGCTCGCGTGATGCACGATCCCCATCAGGTCGGTCTCGCAGAAGCGCACGCGGACGACGTAGCGGGACACGCAGTGTTCGGGCGGATCGGGGAGAGCCAAGGCGCGCGAGCATAGCCAGGCGCGGCGCACGCCAGCAAGCTGTGCTTGCCAGAGCGCCGGACAATGTGCATGGAAACGAGGATGACCAGCGAAGACAGGCCCGACGCCGCCAGCATGGGAAGCTACAACGTAGTCGTGGGAATCGACTACTCCGAGCAATCCGAACAGGCGCTGTACGCGGGGCTCGACACGCTCACGCAGCGCCCCGAGGCCAAGCTGCACGTCATCGCGGTAGCCGAGGGCGATGGGCCGCGCCTACCCGAGGAGCTCACGGCAGACGCCAAGCAGCGCTTCCTCGACGACGCAGCGGAGACGTTGGAGGCCTACCTCGGCCAACGCCTGGATGGCATGGCCCGGGCCGGGGCGGTCATCGACCGCGACCGCATCTACGACTCTGTCGACTTCGGACAACCTGCCGAGCGAATCCTCGCGCTAGCCAACGAGGTGTATGCGGATCTGGTCATCGTGGGCACCCACGGGCACAGCGGTGTCGAACACCTGGTGCTGGGCTCGGTCGCCGAAACGGTGCTCAGGAACGCGCACTGCCCGGTGCTGGTGATGCGCCCGAAGCACCACCGGACGGACGCGGCACGATCGTGAAATGCACGCGCTCGCGCTCGGCGGCAACCGCCTCCGGGTCGGGGCGCCGTCCATCGAACCAGTGCACCATTTCCGTTGCCTCCCACGTGTACGGCTTTCCGTCGAGGAGCACACGCCCCTCCGACGCCGCCAGGGTCACCTCTAGAAGCGGCACCTCGGCGAAGTCGCGCAGCATGGCTTCAAAGCGCCCCTGACGGACCGGGTCCTGGAAACTGCCGTCGTGCCGGGCGGCATAGGCCGTGTGGTACCAGGCCGGCCGGAATGCGAGCCCGGCGAGACCAAGACGCCGCGCCGTCTGACCCAGCATCTCACCGGCTTCGCGAGAGAAGCCCAGCCCTGGCTCCTCCTGACCGGGCAGCCGTGGCCGCTTTTCGCTGAAGCGCCCGCGCGGATGGCGCAGCGTCAACCAGTGGACGTACAGCACGTCGTCGTCGCCGATGCGCTTCTTCTCGAGCACACACTCGACCAGCAGTTGCTGCCGCCCCTCGGGCCCTGCAAACAGCCGGAGCCGATCCCCTCGCCCATCGCGGTCGATCGCGATGCGGAACTGCCCGTACCCAAGCCGCCGCATGTGCGCGAGCAATCCGTAGCGGGAAAATGCGTATTCGAGCCCCTCCGCGGTGTAGTAGTCCAGAAAGCGATTCAGGCCCGGACCGCCCTGCCCGAGCGCCGACATCAAGTCCTCGCTCGTGATCGCCACGTCGCCCTCCAGCTGCTCCGCGTGCAGCTGCCGCGCGATGGCGGAGAAGCGCGCCCGGAGCGAATCGTAGTCCGCTGGGATGGGCGCAAGCGATCTCACGCTCAGCACCATGCCCGTACCAGCCAGCACCTTCCAGGCATCGCGCGTGTAACCGCCGCCCGGCAGCCAAACGCTGGGCACGTCCTCGAGCGCCTGACACACGCGCAGGTCGCGCAGCCGCGCGCCCTCGAGCCGCAGGGCAAAGGCTCCGAAGCGATCACCCTCGAGCACGTCCCCACCAGCGATCACGAAAGCCAGACCCGCGGGCGGCATGCGCCTGAGCAGCGCCTCGAGCGCCGCGAGGTAGCTGCCATCGTCGCAGCCGGTGGGCAGCACCGTCTCGTCGACGCCCTCGAGCTTGCCCCAGTCGGCGCCCGACAGAGATCCGATCCACACCCCCGGATCACCCTCGAAACACTCGGCCGTACCGTCCGGCGGATGCGCGTCGAAATCGAGCACGACCACCCGCTGCCGGAACCCCTCGGCGCGCATCGCCTGGATCGCAACGGCGATGTCATTGACGGCGCAGAACCCCCCTGCCCGTGACGGCCCGGCGTGATGGAAGCCACCGAGCAGGTTCAGTGCGGGACGGTGTCCGCCGAGCGCCGCGCGCGCCGCGTCGAGCGTGCCGCCGCAGGCGATGCGGAGCATGTGCAGCACCTCGTCCACGGGCACGTCGGAAGGATCGACGGCGAAGATGTTGGCGAGCGTGGTCGCGTGCGTGAGCGATTCGAGCAGTTCCGGGGTGTGGACCCTCTGCAAGTCCTGGTAGCGGATGCGATGCGGCGTGCGGAGGTTCTGCGGGCGCAGAAAGCCGCCATCGACGAGATAGGAGATCGCGAGATCCGCGCGGCGCGGCTCCATCCCGGTCTGCCCTTCGACCGACGCCAGCGGCAGCCGGTATGCCGGGTCGTACCAGACGGGAATGCCCCCTCCCTGCAGCCACCAGCGCAGCTGGTTCTTCATGCGATGAAGCATGTGGAGCTCTCGGCCAGAAGCAGCTTGGAACCAGCGACTACTTGTCCGCGGGCCTTGGCGCCGGAACGGTGATCACCGGGACCGGCGAGAGGCGGACCAGCTTTTCCGCGACGCTGCCCAGGAGCAGATGACGAACGCCCGTGCGGCCGTGCGTCCCCATCACGACCAGGTCAGCCTGGTATTCCTTGATCGCCTTGAGAATCGTCGACGTGGGTTCACCCGATTCCAGGTGATGGGTGAGCGTGACCCCCTCGGGCAGCTTTGCCGCCGCGAGGAACTCCCGCATCTCGCGCTCGGCGTTTTCGCCGATCAGCTCGACGAGTGACCTGGCGGGTTCACCCTCCGCCGAGACGACCATCGTGTCGGCCACCAGGGGCGGTCGGTCCCAGACGTGGATCACGTGGAGGGAGGCGCCGAAGCCCTTGGCCAGCTCGGCCGCATACTCGAGCGTGACCCGGGCATGCGCGGAGTAGTCGACGGGAACGACGATGCGTGTGACGTTCATGGGCTTCTCCTCTACGGCTACAGGGTGTGCTCCGGGCCTGCTCCTGGCCCCGATCGTGTGCAAGGGACGGGCCGGAGGATACGCGAGGTGGCCAGCGCCCGCCACGCAGCCATTTCGCCACGCGCAAGAGGCACCGGCAACCCGTGCGGCCCCGCCTTGTCAGCGGTAGGGACCGTGGCCCCGGACCAGCTCGTCGACAATGCGCTCCAGCAGTTCCAGATTGTCCAGCGCAGAGAGCGGCTCGGCGAGCGGCGCTGGGCGCGCGAGCGTAACCGCCTCGGGCGAAACCGCGACGCCGAGCACATCGCCGTCGAGCCCTTCCAGCACGCGGCGGAGCCCGCGAGGCAGCCCTGACGGCAAGTGCCGCGCTTCGAGCGGCGCTTGTGCCCAGGGCAAAGCGTCCACGCCCGGCAATCCAGTGCGGGGCCGTATCTCGATGCGGGTCTTCAGCACGTCTCCCTCGGCAGTCCACTCGGTGGCGACGCTCGCAGGGTGGGCACCGAAGCGGCCGCTGGCGATCATGCGCGCTCGCTCCAGCGTGCCGTCGAGCTCGCGCGCGAGCTTCTCCCACTCGTCAACCTGCGAGCGCATCGACGCCGGGGGCGGGATTGCGGCGCGTGCCGCAGGCAACGCGCGCGCGAGATTCGAGAGCGTCAGGAGCAGTCGTTCCAGCGGGCGTCGCGACAGCCCCGCGTTCTTCAGCTCCAGCACGAACTGCTGGTCGTCGATGTCTGCGAAGCGGGCGGCTCCGAGCTCCAGGCGGAACAGGCCGAGCGCCTCGGCGAAGACCTTCACCTGCTCCGGATCGCGACCCACGAGATAGTGGTGCTTGTCGAATGCGGCCCCACCCTCAACGGGTGATGCCGTCGAAAAGCGCCGGAAGCCACGCTTGACGCCGCCGTCGAGCCCCAGACCCAGCGACTCGAACTGCACCTCGCCCACCAGGCACAGCCCGCGCCGTCCGCGGTGCTCGCGCCACAGCTTGAGCGAAGCTCCGCCGCTGTGGTGGACGAGCTCGTCGCCATCCAGCGAGAAGCCCATGCGTTCAGCGACCGAGCTCCACAGGGCGAGCATCCTCTCTGACCCCACGCTCGGCGCGGCATCTCGATGTGCCGTCGGGCTCCCGCTTCTTTCCGGTGGAAGCACGACGACGGGAACGGACGCAACGAGATCCCGGGCCAACATGCGCTGGGCGCGCACTTCCAGCGACCAGTTCAGCCTCCACAGCTCCGCGCTCGTCGTCGGCGTCACGTCCGGCAGTCGCATCCTGAACGGGATGGACGCGCCCTCGATGGCATCGCCCAGAGGCAGGTGCATCGTGTAGCGGGCGACACCCAGCGACTGCCGCATGCGACCGATCCGGACCTCTTCGGTTCCGATCAGCGACACGGAGAGCCCGGAGTAGCGGCTCTGCTCGACGTTGCCGAGCGCGACCGCGCCGCTGAGTACCGACCCCGACTCGACGTTGCGATCCGCCAGGCTCAGCTCGAAGAAGGGCTCGTCGCCCACGGGGCCATCCGGCGCGGTCGAGCTGAGTACCGGCTCGGGCGCCTTCCGGGGCTCCGGCCACGGCTCGACACGCGCGAGAAAGCTCGCCCGTGCGTCTGGCCACCACGCGATCGCGGCGTGCACATCGAATTCGTAGACAGCCCCCGACATGCGTCCGCGGTAAGAAGCCGGCAGCTGTTTCGGCAGCGAGAAACGACACGAGAGCTCCGTCCGACCGGGCGCGATGGTGCGCGGCCCGGACAGCTGTGCGGTGAGGCGGAGCAGCGGCCGGATCGTCGACTGCGAAACCGGGACGCTGCCGACCACGCCGGTCGTCGCGTATCCCCATTCCTTGCCGTCGAGACGGATATCGAGCGACTCGATCGCGACTTCGTGACGCGCATCCAGAACAACAACCGCTTTCACGTCCTGTCCGGGGTGGACGACGGGCGGCAGGAGCAGCCCGATCCGCGGCCTGTGCTTGATGAGCGCCATCGAAAGTCCGTCCACCCGAGCCTACAACGGCGCCTGTCCGAGCCCGATACGGTTTGCTATCCTCGTGCCCCGTGCTTGAAAAGCTGTGCGTGCTTCGCAAAGCCGCGACGACATCCTGGCAACGAGGCGCGCCGGCGCTGGTGCTCGCAGCGCTCGCTGTCGCCTGCGGCCCTTCGCCCAGCGACGTGAACCCCGCGCCGGCCGCTCTGCTCGCAGAGCAGCCGGAAGTCGTGTTCCACGACAGCCAGCCGATGGTCGTCGACCTGTCGATCAAACTGCGGCGACCCGGCAGCGCGGTCCTCACCCTGTCCGACGACTCCGGAGCGCGTCCGGCACTGCCCGAAAGCGAGCCGGGCACGGACCTCACGCTGCGCGTTCGAGGGCTCCTGCCGGACAGGGACTATCACGGCACGCTCGTGCTCACCGGACAGAGCGGCGGCGAACGGTCGGTTGCCATCGACTTCCATACGCTGCCTCCGCTCCCCGGCTTCATCCCGTCCTTCCCGGTCACCTCGAACGGCAAGCCGTCGAACGAGTACCGCATCTTCGATCTATCGACCGAACCGTACATGACCGAAAATGCGATCTTCGCGGTGGGCCCCGACGGACGCACGCGCTTCTTCCTGCCGCACCCCGCGAAGACCACGGTCATCCCCGCTGTGCCGGCCGGCATCAAGCTGCTCGACGACGGCACACTTTTGTTCGTTCAGGACAACGTCGCCTACCAGCTCGACGAGCTCGGCAACGTCGTGTGGCAGGTGGCAGCGGGCGACCTCGGCATGCCCGGTTTCAGCCACGACATCATCGAGCTGCCCGACGGCCACTTCATGACCATGAGCTACGCGTTCAAGAACGTGTACCTCGACGCGGACCAGAAGACGCACCACGTCGTCGGCGACCTGCTGGTGGAATTCGATCGACAGGGTCACAAGCTCTGGACCTGGAACGCCTTCGACCACCTCGACGCGCAGCGAGTCCGCCCCGGGTTCGACGAGCTGATCATGGATCCGGCCACGGGCGAAATGGCCAATGACTGGACCCACGGCAACGCCATCATCTACCGGCCCGCGGACGACAGCATCCTGCTCAGCGTGCGGCACCAGGACTGGCTCATCAAGATCGACCACAAGTCCGGCAACATCGTCTGGCGGCTCGGCGATGGCGGCGACTTCAATCTCACGGCGGGGAGCTGGTTCTGGCACCAGCATGCCCCCGAGTGGGAGAGCGACGGTTCCCTGCTCGTCTACGACAACGGTCTGGACAATCCCGAGGTGCAGCTGTCCGACATGCGTTCGCGACCGCTCCAGATCGCACTCGACGAAACTGCGATGACAGCGCGAGTCGTCTGGCAGGACACCAAGAAAAAGTACCTGTCGCCGATCGCCGGCGACGTCGACCGCCTCGACAACGGCCACGTCGACGTGCTCGACAGTGCCATCCCGTTGCCCACGGACGACCTTCTCTCCGGCTACGCGCGCATACGCGAGATCGACCGGAAGACGGACCAGTGGGTCTGGACGATGAGGCTGCCCGACAACCACATGGCCTACCGCTGCATCGCGAGCCACCGCCTGCCCGGCGAAGCCAAGCAGTAGCCCGGCGACGCGACGTCACGTGCACTGCTCACAGCCGCGCGATTGACCCACGCTACGCACATCCTGCGAGGCGCGCCGCACGCGTGATGATGGCGGACGTCAAGCACATGCTGCGCGTCCGCATCCAACGCGATGTGGGCAACGCGAGCACACCAACACACAACAGTGATCGACAACTGACACCCGTCACAGAGACACGAAAACCCAGAGCGCATCCTGAAATCCTGCTGGGAGGATTACCGTGCGTTTCGATCGGCTCGCTTCGTGGCTTGTAGCCTGTGTCGCTGCAGCACTCGTGCTGCTCATCGCGGGGTCCGCACGCGCTTATCCCGACTACGCCGCCGGATGTAACGCCTGCCACGGCACCTTCAACTCGGGCACGTACAGCTCGCTGAAGGACGGCTCGAGCTGGAACAACGACCTGATGCACGGCCACCTCAGCAACATCATCGGCGGCTCCGGTAGCGCGCGCTGCGACGTCTGCCACTCCGGCAACAGCAAGGCCCCCGTACCGCTGAACGTCTCGAACGGCGCCGGCTCGCTCGCCCAGCTCGGCTGCATGGGCTGCCACGGCCGCGCGGCGGACAACACCTCCGCCGATCCAGACTGGAGCAACTCGAGGACGACCTACGGCGCGGGCCTCCGCCAGCATCACTTCACCAAGGGAGTGAAGATCTGCAGCGGCTGCCACGCCGACGCCGACCCTGCCAGCTACACGCCCGTCGGCGAGGACACGATGCCGCCCTACTACGGCGACACCACCTTCCCGCTCATCCCGACCGATCCCTGCAATCCGAACAGCAGCGAGGACCGCATCGCCTCGGCGCTCGGCCTCGACAACGACGGTGACGGCGTCTTCGACATGTCCGACTCCGACTGCTCGTCGTGCACGCCGACGACCTGCGCTGCACAGGGCAAGGATTGCGGGACGATCTCCAACAGCTGCGGCGGCACGCTGAGCTGCGGCTCGTGCACCGCTCCCGAAACCTGCGGTGGCGGCGGATCCGCCAACGTCTGCGGCTGCACTCCGACCACCTGCGCCGCACAGGGCAAGGATTGCGGATCCATCTCCGACGGCTGCGGCTCGACCTTGAACTGCGGCTCCTGCACAGCGTCCCAAACCTGCGTTGCGGGCGTATGCATCGCGCCCGATGCAGGCGCGGATGCAGAAGCCGGCGCGCAGGATGCGGCAGAGACCGACGCGTTCGCCGACGCTCAGCAGGACGCTCCGGTCGAAGCAGCCAGCGAGGCGACGGCTAGCGACGCCACGACCAGCGACGCCACGACCAGCGACGCGGATCTGGACGACGGCGCCACAAACGACGGCGCGTTCGCCGAAGCGGGTACCGATGCGGGAGCCAACGAAGCCGGCAGTGCAAGCGCGGGCGCTGGCGAAAGTGGCGGCTGCGGCTGCCGACTCGCGACGGGCAACAGCTCTCCGGCGAATACCTGGTGGCTGCTGGCACTGGGCGGAGTGCTGCTCCTGCGCCGGGGCCGCCGGAACCGGCGCGCCTGACCCGCTACCGGCGCGCGATCTGCAGAAGCGGATCGCGCGCCGAGGCGACAGCGCGAGGCGCTCAGCTGCTCTTGCCCCGCCGCTCCTCGAGCTCCTCGATGCGCCGGGGCCAGTCGCCTTTGAGCAGGCGCGACAGCGCGCGGTCGGCCAGCACCCGACCGCCGGTCTGGCAGCGCGGGCAGTAGTTCGTCTCGTTGTCCGCGTAGCGGATACGCTGCACCAGCGTGCCGCACACCGGGCACGGCTTTCTGTAGCGGCCGTGCACCGCCATGCCTTCGCGGAACGCCGTCACCTTCTCCGGCAACCCATCGCCGGCCTCGGCGCGCAGCCGCTCGGTCCACTCCGTCAGCACCTCGCGGCACGCGGAAAACAGCCGCTCGATTTCCTCGTCACCCAGCTGGGCGGTGCGCTGCACGGGTGACAGCCCCGCGCGGTGCAGGATCTCGTCGGAATACGCGTTGCCGATGCCGCTGAGCAGACGCGGATCGGTCAGCGCACGCTTGAGCGTGTGGTTCTCGCGGAGCAGCGCTTCCCGGAAGCCGCCGAGGTCGGTCTCCATCGGCTCGACCCCGCCGCGGTCGAACTCGGACAGCGCTTCGGCGCCCCGCACCGCGTGCAGGCTCGCCCGCTTCTTGGTGCCCGCTTCGGTCATGAGCAGCGTGCCGTTCGGGAAATCGAGCGCGAACAGCCCCAGCTTCTTCGGGATCGCCGCACCGCGGTCTTTCCATCTGAACCGCCCCGCGATCATCAAGTGCACGACCAGGAACAGCTCGTCTTCCAGCGCCAGCACGATGCGCTTGCCGATGCGCCGCACTCCGACAACGCGCTGGCCCTCCACGCTCTCGATCGGCGGGTCGTAGCTCCGGAGCACGAATGGGCTCGCGATGCGCACCTTGTCGATGGGCTGCCCCACGACCAGCAGAGCCAGCCGCTCCACGTACACGGTCACATCCGGCAGCTCCGGCACGGCGTCATGCTGCCCTACGCGCGCCGCGTGCGACAAGCGCTTGTTCAGCCGCCGGGACAGGTCAGCACGAAGCCGTCCAGCCCGTTGCCGAAGACCTGGACGCACTGGTCACGACACGGCGTCCCTGACGGGAAGCAGCCGCAGTCGAGCGTCTGCTTGCAGGCATCCGGCAGCGGCTTGCAGGTGTAGCTGGTCGGCGCGCTTGTATCGCTCACGCTCTTCTCGCAATACGACGTGGTTCCGTCGCAGAAGCGATAGCCGCAGGGGATGTTGTTCTGCGGTGGCGCGCAGCCGCCGCCCTCGCTCAAGTCGACGCCGGCAGCGTGGGCAGCGCACGTGTTGCCGTAGACCTTGCCGTCGCAGCCGCAGACGGGGTCGTACATCAGATCGCACCCTCCAGGCCGCGAGCGGCAGGTGCCCTGCTGATCGTTTCTGCCACAGCTATCGGGCGAAAAATCGCAGAAGGACACCACGCCGCACTGCGCGCCGGTGATCCCGCCGCACGCGCCGCCGCTTCCGCCCGCGCCCGCGCTGGCTCCCGCTCCGGCGCTACCTGCGCTGCCGCCCGTCCCCCCACTTCCTCCGGTGCCCGCGCCGCCGCCGGATGTCGTCGAACCGCCGCACGCGGCAAGCCACACCACCGCCAGACACGCGAACCCCAGCCGTACCCGCATGCTCCGAGCCTACGTTCGCTTCTTTCGCGCGGCCAGCAGCCGGATTCAATTGCGTTCGATGCGCGCCGGCACGTGCTTGTGCCAGGGCGTTCCCACGAATGGATCCCGATCGGAGCTCGCCGTCAGCTCGTTCGGGGCAATGCCCCCGCTCTCCCCGCGGCCGGGGTAGCCGACGCCCAGACCGTTCGGCAGCGCGACGTGCCCGCGCTGCATCGTGTCGGTAACGTCCACCTCGACAACGACCTGACCCCGCTGTGTCTCGAGCCGCACGCGGTCTCCGCTCGAGACGCCCAGCTCCGTCGCGTCGTCTGGGTTCATCCTGAGCGCGCCATTTTCGTCCTTCTTGCGCCAGGCCGGGTCACGGATGATCGTGTTGGCCGTGAACGAGCGGCGCTCGCCGGCCGACAGCACGAACGGGTAGTCTGCGTCGGCCTCTGGCTCGTCTGGAAGCTTGGCGACCTCCGCCAACATGTCCGATAGCGCGAGCTCGAGCCTGCCGTTCGGGGTCGAGATGCGCGACAGCACGTCCTGCCACGAGTCGACGGCGAGCACGAGACCGGAGTGGTGGGACAGCATGGCTTCGAACAGCTTCCGGGCCGCTCCGGCAGGCGGACCGTCGTAGCCCGCGCGGGCCAGCGACTGGCCATGCTGCATGGCGAACGCGAACGCGAGTCCGAAAAGCACCGCTCCTTCACGCACTTCCTCTGGAAGCGACGGGCCGAGGGTGCGATAGAGCAGCGCGGCCGAAAGCCCCGAGAGGCGCGGCTCACCCATCACGCGTGCCATGAAGGCCTGCCCGTAGGCATCGAGCCCCTGCCGGGCGGCTTCTTCGAGCGGCGCGTAGTCCTCCTCCGACATCGCGCCGAGCGCTTCGCACAGCCGCGCGTGGATCTCCGCTTCCGGCAGCAGGCCGGACGGCGGCGGAAACAGCCGCGCCCTGAGCTGGAAGTAGTTTTCCGGGAACTCGAAGTTGAAGAACGTCGCCTCGGCCTTCTCGAACTGGCTCGCCGTCGGCAGGACGTAGTCGGCCGCCCGCGCGCTCTCGCTCATTGCAACGTCGATTGCGACGACCGTGTCGAGCGCCCCGAGCGCCTCGCGCATGCGCTGGCTGTCGGCCAGCGAATGTGCGGGATTGGCGCCTTCGATGATCATGGCGCGATAGCGCGCCGGATGATCGGTCAGGATCTCGTCGGCGATCACGTTGCACGGCACGAGCCCGCCGATGATCGGTGCGCCGACCACCGGGCTGTGCCGCTTGAGCTCGCCGCTGGTGAAGTCGATGAGCGGCGTGGGGATGTAGTGCGTGCCGGGCTTGCCGAGATTGCCCGTCAAGACCCAGAGCAGGCGATGCAGATAGCTCGATAGCGTGGAGTTCTTGTTCATCTGGACGCCGAGGTCCTCCATGCTCGACAGGCGTTCTGCGCGCCCGATGGCGTGGGCGGCCCTTTCGACCAGCTGGGGTTCGACGCCCGCGCGCCGGCAAAAGTCCGCGACGGGCACGTCGCCGAAAGTCGACACGATCTCTTCGACTCCGCTCGCATGCGCATCCAGAAACGCCCGGTCGATCAGCTCGTCCCGGATCAGGGTCGCCACCAGCGCCGACAGCAGCCATGCGTCGGTTCCAGGGCGCACCTGCAGGTGGATATCCGCAAGGGCCGCCGTCTCGGTGCGCCGCGGATCGATCACGATCAGCGTGCGCTCGGGGCTCGATGCGATCTGCTTCAGCACGACGCGCGCTCGCTGGATCGAGTGCGAGTGCCAGGGATTCTTGCCGATGAAGAGCGCAACGTCGCAGTGCTCGAAGTCGGCGCGGGTGGCCGATCCCATCATGCGGTGCGCGATCCAGAACTCACCGGCCTTTTCCTGGGCGAGCGCGCTCGAGCGATAGCGCGAACCGAGCGCCCGGCGCGTCGCGGTCGAATAGGCGCCCGGCAGATGATTCCCCTGGCCTCCGCCGCCGTAGTAGAAGATCGCCTCGCCGCCGTGTTCGTCCCGAATCCGTGCGAGCCGCTCGGCGACCTCGCCAATCGCGCGTCCCCAGTCGATCTCTTCGAAGCTCCCGTCGCTGCGCCGCCGGAGCGGCGTGGTCAGGCGGTCGCGACCATTCTGGTAGTAGTCGAGCCGGTGCGGCTTCTCGCAGGCGTAGCCCCGCGATGCCGGGTGCCGACGGTCACCGCGGAAACGCAACAGCCGCCGTCCGTCCGCACCTCCAAGCTCTACTTCGAGCCCGCAGTTGCACTCGCATAGGATGCACGCCGTGGGCTTCCACTCCGCTTCGCTCATGCCCCGAGTCTGGACATTCTGGTCTGCGATGACAACGAACCGGCCTTTCCTACGGCGCTGGCGGGCGATGCGCGACGCCCGACCTCGGCGCCGGATACAGGAGCGTGAGGTGATAGGTGCCGGAGTCGAGCTCGCTCTTCACCTCGAGGCCGCTTCTGTGGAACACGCCGAGCATCGCCGAGTTGGAGCAGAGCACATCCGCTTCGAAGCCCGATAGACCCCGCGCGCGCCCGATCTCGGCCATGCGCTGCATCAGCAGCGTGCCGATGCCCTTGCCCTGGAGATCGTCCTTCACGACGAACGCGATGTCGCCACGGTTCGTGGCGGGGTCGACGTCGTAGCGAGCCATGCCCCAGATGTCCTCCGGCGTGTCCGCAGGACAGACCAGGAGCGCCATGTTGTGCGTGTAGTCGAGGTCGACGAGCGCCTGCATCTCCTCGTGCGGGTGGCTCTTCTTGTAGTGCATGAAGCGCGAGTAGGTGCTGTCGTCGCTGAGCCGATAGAACATGTCCTGCAGCTTCTCCTCGTCGCTGATGCGCACGGGCCGCACCAGCACCTTCTCGCCGCTGCGGAGCTCGACCACGCGCTCTTCCTCCCACGGGTAGACCGTGCGCGGCACGACCTGGTCGAGAAACACGTACTTGCGGTCCTTGGCCGACGACATCAGCTCGCTGCGGAAGTCCGGGTGGGCGATGTCGATCAGCGCCATCGTGCGCTGACGGATACTCTTGCCCCACAGGTCGGCGACACCGTACTCGGTCACGACGTAGTGCACGTCGCCGCGACTGGTCACCACGCCGGCGCCCTCTTCCAGTGCAGCGCGGATGCGGCTCAGCTTGCCGTCCTTCGCCGTGGATGGAAGCGCGATGATCGGCTTGCCACCCTCGCTACGTGCGGCGCCACGGATGAAATCCACCTGCCCGCCGATACCGGAGAAAAAGCGCCCCATCAGCGTGTCCGAAGCGACCTGTCCGGTCAGATCGACGGCCAACGCCGAATTGATGGCGACCATGTTGTCGTTGCGGGCGACCGTGAACGGATCGTTGGTGAACTCGCTCGGACGCATCTCCACGACCGGGTTGTCGTGCACCCAGTCGTACAGTCGCTGCGAGCCCATCACGAAGGAGGTGACGATCTTGCCGGGCAGGAGCGTCTTCTTCTTGCCCGTGACCACGCCGCCCTCGACCAGATCGATGATGCTGTCGGAGAGCATCTCGGTGTGCACGCCCAGGTCGATCCGGTCGCCGAGCGCCTCCATCACCGCGTGCGGGATGCGTCCGATACCGGTCTGGAGCGTCGCGCCGTTCGGGACCAGGCTGGCTACCAGCCGACCGATCTCCCGGCAGATGTCGTCGAGCGGCTCCGGCTCGAGCTCCGGCAGCGGCATGTCGACCGGGACGAGATGCGCGATCTCGCTGACGTGCACCATGGAGTCGCCCAGCGTGCGCGGCATGCGCGGATTGACCTCGGCGATGATCAGCTCCGCGCAGTCGACGGCCGCGCGGACGATGTCCACCGACGCGCCCAGGCTCACGAAGCCGTGTGCGTCGGGGGGGCTCACCTGGATCAGTGCCACGTCGATGCGCACACGCCGCGAGCGGATCAAGGCCGGGATCTCGGACAGGAACACCGGCATGAAGTCGGCGCGCCCTTCCTGCACGGCCTTGCGCACATTTGGCCCGATGAAGAACGCCGTGTGCCGGAAGCGCTTTTCCAATCCCCGCTCGACATAGGGCGCCTTTCCCAGCGTGAGCAGGTGCGTAATCTCGTTGTCCGCCAGGTGCCCGCCGTACGTGATGAGCCCGTCGACCAGCGAGCCGGGCTCGGCCGCGCCGGAGCCGATCAGGATGCGGCGGCCGCGGGGGATGGCCTTGATGGCCTGCTCGACGCTGCTGACGCGGGAGGCGTAGCGCTCTTGCCAGCTCTGTTCGCTCATTGTCGTCTCTCTCGTTTCATCTCGACAAGGTCGAGGATCCGCGCGATCGCGGCGCGATCGTCTCGGCCCGACGTGGTCACGTCCGGCTCCATGGGGGCCTCGTATTCCACATCCGCGCCCGGGACGCCGCTCAGATTTCCCTTTCGCACCGCTGCGTACAACCCCTTCGCGTCGCGACGCTCGAGTTCCTCGGCGGGCACGTCGACGAATACCTCGACAAACGCCGGTGCCGCGCGCCGCGCGCGCTCCCGGAACTCGCGACGGTGCGCCGTGGCCGGCACCAGCACGACGAAGCCCTGCTCGGCCAGAAGCGCCGCAAGGTTCGAAAGCGTCGCGTAGAACGCGTCGCGAGCGTCGGGGTCGTAACCAGGCTTCGGACTCATGGCCGCGCGCAGCGCGTCACTGTCGAGCAGGAGCGCTTGGGTGCCCAGCTTTTCCAGCTCGTCCCGAACCACGCCAGCCAGTGTCGACTTGCCCGACGAAGGCCGCCCCGTGAACCACACGACGACTCCCGTCACGCGAAAACCGCCTCTGCGAACTCCGGATCGAAGCGCTCGGCCTCGAGCGTGCGCTCGATGAGACCAAGCACGCGGTCGCGCGCGTCGGCTTCCACCGCGGGGTACCAGACCGGGTTGGCCACGACCAGGCCACGCCAGGCCAGAAACGGCGCCGCCACTTCGAGGAGCTCGCGGTCGCCGCTCTCCTCCAGATAGACGTTCCAGAAGCGATGCCACAGGCGGGAGAGCGCGCCCTGCCACGCCCTGGGCGCTTCCACGGCGAAGAAGACGTAGTTGATCGCCATGCAGGTCACGTCGTCAGCGGGATCGCCACGACAGCCCCGCGCCGCGTCGAGCAGCGCCAGATTCGAGTCGTCGTCGAACAAGACGTTGAACGGATGGAAATCGCCATGCGTGCGCGAGAGCCGCCCATCGCGGCTGCGCAGCCGGTGGCGCCAGTCGAGACAGCGTCGCTCGATGGCCTCGAGCCGTGAGCGCGGCGCCGCGGGCACGTCGTCGGGATAGCCATCGACGATACCCGCCACGCCCTCGCCGCTGCCGACCAGATCGCGCAGCGCGCGGACGTAGCGGTGGTCGTCCTCACGCTTTTCCGAGTGGAGCTCGACCAGGTAGTGGGCGAGCTTTTCGGTGTGGGCGATATCCGTGTCATCGATGCTGGCGCGGCGGGCGATGCGGCGCAGCTCGTCGGCGTAGACGTGTCCCTCGCCGAAGCTCGTGAGCAGATAGAACTCCCCGGTGTCGCTGAGCGAGACCAGGCCGCTGCCGTCCTTCTTGATGGCGCCGACGTTGAGCGCCTCGACGTGGGCGGGGATCTGGCCGAACGTGTCGTAGCCGAGCAGCATTTCCTGGGCGCGGTCGGCGCGACGATCGTGACCGAACACGTCCGGGCTGGCCGTGTGGAACACCAGGTGGCGCTCACGGCCCCAGGCGTCGCGGATCCTGAGCTGGAGCGGCGCGCCGTAGCCGGCCGCCTTGATGGTCGCCTCTTCTTCTCCAGCGGCGTCGGTGGCAAACGGGCGGACGTTGAGCAGGGTCGCGCCCGGCAGCACCCGGGCTACTACTTCTGCCAGCGCTGGCGTGACGTTACGCGCGAATTTCCTGGGCACGGGTCTTCCTTGGTGACTTGCACGCTACGGGCCAGGACCAAAGATAGGTCGTGATTGCCGGACGCCCACCCCCGGGCCGGCCTCGCACGCCTCTTGCACGCGGATTTCGCATGGCCAATCGCGTCACTGTGGACGACTACATGTCCAGAAGCCCCCATTCCATCGGCCAGGAGCAGTCCCTGCTGGTCGCCCACGAGCTGATGCGCAAGTACTCGGTGCGACATCTGCCGGTGCTTCACGCTGGCAAGCTCGTGGGCATGCTTTCGCTCAGGGATCTGCACCTGGTCGAAACCCTCCCCAACGTCGACCCGTCGAAAGTCACCGTCGAGGAGGCCATGAGCGGCGATCCATTCGCCGTCCCTCCGGGCAGCTACCTGGCCGACGTGGCCAATCAGATGGCCGAGAACAAGTACGGCTCGGCCGTGGTGATGGACGGCACGAAGATCGTGGGCGTCTTTACGACGGTCGATGGCATGCGTGCGCTCGCGGGCCTGCTGGGCTCGGGTTGAGGTAGACCCCAGCCGTCCGCACCTGCGCAGAATGTGCGCGCGGCGGGAAACTCCGCGCATTCGCGGCTGAAACGGCTGCCGAACATCCTGCCACGCTCCTGACAAGCCGTCGCGAAGACAACTTTTCCGGTCCTTCGCACGTCCACTGCAAGCTGTGGGCGCCTGTAGCGTTTTCCTGGATACGGCGGTCACATTCCCCGGGCTCGGGGCCACATGGGATCGGACGGGAAGGAGCGGTCGATGGATGCGGGCGGCGCCAGACAGCTGGACGAAAACGAGTCGGAGGGCGCCCGCTTGAGCCCCGAAGACGCCGACATCACCGCTGCGGTCGAACGCGGCGATCACCGCGCGGCGCTCGCACTGTGCGCGCGTCACCACGGCGCGGCGGTCGGGCGGCTGTGCATGGCGCTGGTGGGTTCGCAGGCCGAGGCGGACGACCTGTTGCAGGAGACGCTGCTCGCTGCACACGACGGCTTCGACGGCTATCGCGGAGACGGGTCGGTGCGTGCGTGGCTTTCGTCCATCGCGCGGCGCAAGTGCGCGCGGCACCTCGAGCGCAGCCGCCACCAGCAGAGCCGACTCAGATTGGTGCACGACGCGGCGCAGACGGGCACGGAGGAGCATGTCCTGCTCAGGCAGCGCGCCGCGCGGGCGCGCGCGGCGCTGTCACACATCCGTCCGAGCGAGCGCGAGGCGCTGCTGCTCCGGTACGTGGCGGAACTGAGCTTCCGCGACGTGGCGAGCGCCTGCGGCATCGAGGAAGCGGCCGCGCGCAAGCGCGTCTCGCGTGCCATCGCGCGACTGCGCGAGATCGCGGTGAAGGAGTAGAGCGATGAGCGACAGCAACGTCGAGTGCACGCAGGTCGAGGAACGGATGGCAGAGGTGCTGGACGGCACCGCGCCCGAAGCGTTCTACGACCACATCGCCGACTGCGACGCTTGCCGCGACGCGCGCCACGACGCCGAGCTCGGCGGAGCGCTGGCGAGCGACGCAGGCGCGGACTACCAGCCGCCCGGAGATCTCGAAAGCCGGGTGCTCGACGCGTTGGATGCGCGCGGCGGAGAGACCGCGACCGGGACCGAATCCGCGACCGGGACCGAATCCGCGACCGGGACCGAATCCGCGACCGATTCCGCGACCGGGACCGGGACCGGCACCGGCACCGGATCCGCGACCGAGTCCGGAATCGCGACCGATTCCGCGACCGCCAGCGAAACGCATGCCACCCTGCCGTCCACCCAGGACGCGCAGCTCTCGACCGGCAGCGTCGCAGCCGAGAGCACCAACGAACAGTCGAAGACCGAACCCATGCCGGCTGCCGAGCGCGGCGATACTCGCGCAAAGACCGAACCCATGCCCGCGGCCGAGCGCGCTTCTGCGAGCGCCGCACAGCCGCGGCGCAGGTGGATCGCGCTGGCGGGAGGCGCGGTGGCGCTTGCTGCCGGCATCGCACTGCTGTTCGGCAGGGGCGACAAGAGCTGGACCGCACACGGCCAGGCCTGGCGCGGCAGCGTGGAACACGTCGCGCGCGCTGCGCAGGGCCAGGGCGGCCTCGAGCTATGCGACCCCGACGGCAAGTCGTGCGCGCCGATCGCAAGCGGAGGCGCGGTGCCCGCCGGCTCGCTGCTCGAGACCGACGCGCACACGCGCGCCTACGTCAAGCTGGCCGACGGCACGCACATCGCGCTCGACCGCTCCACCAAGCTCGCGCTCGTCGGCAACGGCGGGCGCACGGCTCGGCTTGAACAGGGCGCAATCGTCGCCGACGTGACGCACATCAAGGGACAGACGGCAAGCTTCGCTATTCCACACGGCCAGGTGCGCGTGCTCGGCACCAAGTTCTCGCTGCGCACGGACCAGCGCTCGGCGGCCGTAGCGGTCAGCCGCGGCACCGTGGAGCTGTCCGACGCCGAGGGCCGCAAGGTCAGCGTGCACGCCGGAGAGGAAGGCCGGCTGTTCGAGAAGCTGCCGCCCTACGTGAGCGCGGCGCCCGGGCTCGCCGAGGCGCTGGCGTGGAGCGAGTCCGCCACCGCCGAACCCGATCCGGAACAGGTCGAGGTGCGCGGTCTCGGCGAGCTGAGCGCACGCAAGCCGGGCAGCGACAAGGAAATCGACCACGCCGTTTCGCTGAGCTCGCACTCGGTGAAGGTGCGCATCGCCGGCAGCGTGGCGCGCACCGAGGTCGACGAGACCTTCACCAACAACACCAACAAGGTGCTGGAAGGCATCTACCGCTTCCCGCTGCCGCCCGACGCGAAGATCGAGCGGCTGGCGCTGGAGGTGAACGGCAAGATGGAGGAAGGCGCGTTCGTCGATCGCGACCGTGCGGCCGCTATCTGGCGTGGCGCTATCGTCAACGCCGCTCCGCAGATGCGCCGGCGTATCCACGACGAGATCGTGTGGGTGCCTGGCCCCTGGCACGACCCGGCTCTGCTGGAGTGGCAGCGCGGCGGCCGCTTCGAACTGAAGATCTACCCCATCCCGAAGAAAGGCTCGCGCCGCGTGGTGCTGGCCTACACGCAGGTGGTCAAGCCGACCGCGGGCGTCCGGCACTACACCTATCCGCTTGCCTACGACCCGGGTGGCTCCACGCGTATCGGACACTTCAAGGTCGACGTGGAAGTGCGGGGCAACGACGCGGCCTTCGGCGTGCGTGCCCGCGGTTACGAGCTTTCGCACTCGTCGCAGGACGGCGTCCAGCACCTGACGATGAGCGCGGACAACTTCGTGCCGAGCGGCGATCTCGGCATCGAGTACGCGCTGCCGGACCGCAACAAGGAGCTGAGCGCCTGGGCGTATCAGCCGTCGACCAAGGACACGGCGGCGAAGAAGAAGGCCAGCAAGGCTGCCAGGCCGGATGACGACGACGAGGCCGACGACGCCTCGCCCTACGTCGCGATCGCGCTGCGTCCGCGCCTGCCGCGCGCCGGCAGCGGCGACGAAAGCCGCGTGCTGGCGTTCGTGGTGGACAGCAGCCGCTCGATGTTCGGCGAGCGCTACCGGCGCGCGACGGCCGTAGCCGCCCGCGTGGTACGCGAGCTCGACCCGCGGGACCGCTTCACCGTGCTCGCCTGCGACACCACCTGCCGCGTCATGCCCGGCGGGCTCAGGACGCCCGACACCCAGAGCGCAGGCGAAGCCCGGCGCTTCCTCGAGAGCATCACGCCGGAGGGCGGCTCCGATCCGACGGCGGCCGTGAAGAGCGCGCGGGAGGCCACCGGGTCCGCAAGCGCTCGCCAGCTCAAGGTCGTCTACATCGGGGACGGCACACCGACGGTGGGCGCCATCCGGCCGGCGTACATCACCCGCGACATCGCGGATGCGCTGCCCGCCGGTCGCGGCAGCGTGACGGCCGTCGCCATCGGTGCCGCCGCGGACAGCGAGTCGCTCCAGGCGATGGCGCGCGCGGGCGGCGGCGTCGTGGTGCCGTACGCGCCCGGCCAGAGCACGGCCGAGGCCGCCTACGCCGTGCTCGGTGCGACCTACGGCGCGTCGCTCAGCGACGTGAAGGTCAAGCTGCCCGAGGGGTTGGTCGCGGTCGCGCCGAGCAAGCTCGACACGATCCCCGCGGGCGGCGAGTCGTTCGTGGTGGCGCGCATGACGAAGCCCACGCTGAGCGGCAGCGTCGAGCTCAGCGGCAAGGTCGGCAAGCAGCCTTTCGAGCAGCGCTATCCGCTCCACATCTCGGCCAGCCGGGCCAAGGGCAATGCGTTCGTGCCGCGGCTCTACGCCGCACTGCGCATCGGCAATCTGGAGCGCGAGAGCACGCCGTCCGCGAAGAAGGAAGCCATCCACCTGTCAAGCGAGTTCAACGTCGCCAGCCGCTACACCTCGCTGCTGGTGCTGGAGAGCAAGGCGATGTTTCGCGCCTTCGGCCTAAACCAGAGTCGTTCGAGCGTCGAGTGGACGGGCGAGGACGAAGCAGAGGGTACGGCCTCGACGGGCGAGCTCGACGAGCTCGACGACGACGCGACCACTAGCGTGCTCGGGGGAGCGGGCGGTCGCTACAAGACGAAGAAGTCCAGAAGCAGCGGCTTCGACTTCGACGCGGAAAGCGCCGGCGTGGGCCACGCTTCGCGGCGTCACACCGCGATGAAGGCGCCCAGGGCGCACCGCCCTGCCGCCAAGCCCATGCCCACCAATCCCTTCGGAGGCGCGTCGGGCAGCACAACGGCTGCTCCGCCGGCCGACATGGCAAGCGGTCCGCAGTCGCAGGCCTACGAGCCGCCTCCGCCGCACCGCTGGCATCGGCCGCCACGCCGCTGGATCCCGATGCGCCGCGTGTGGAAGCGCCACGGCAGCATCACGACCGACCGCGTCACGCCGAAGGCGGCGAGCATGTCCGCCATCGCGGACGCGCAGCGCGCCTTCGACGACAACAAGAACAGCCGCAGCGCACTCGAGAAGCTGTACACGATGTACGAGCTGGCCGGGCAGATCGACCAGGCCAACGCGCTCGCCGAACGCTGGTCGAAGAAGGATCCGCTCGATCCGGGCGCACTGACGGCGCGCGCCGACATGGCGGCGGAGCGCGGCGATCGCGACCTGGCCATCCGCATCCTGGGCAGCGTGGTCGACGTGCGCCCCGGCGACGTGGCTTCGCAGAAGCGGCTGGCCCGGCTCGAGCGCTGGGCCGGTCGCCCCGCGCTCGGCTGCCGCTTCTCGCTCGCCATCGCGCAGATCCACGAAAAGAGCGCCAAGCTGCTCGCCGAAGCCGTGCGCTGCGGCCGCGCGACCGGCGAAAGCGGTCTGGCCGAAGCGATGCTCGCCGGCGCCGACGACGCGACGCAGAAGCTCGCCCAGGCCCTGCTCGACAAGCCGGCGCCCGATCAGGACAAGCTCCGCGGCGACCTGCGGCTCGAAGCAAGCTGGAGCGGCGACAACGCCGATCTGGATCTCGGCCTGCTGCACCCCGACGGCGATCGCGTCTCCTGGCTCGGTGCTCCGACGCACTCGGTGATCACCGCCCGCAACGTCACCAGCACGCACCAGGAGGGCCTGGCGCTGCGCGGTGCCAAGCCCGGCGAGTACGTCATCGAGGTCACGCGGGCATCGGGCAGCGGGCCTGTCCACGGCGAGGTGAAGGTCACCGTTGCCGGTACCACCCGCACCCTGCACTTCGTGCTCGATGGCCAGCGCAAGTCGCTCGGCATCGCGCGGATCGCCATGCGCTCCCACCTCGTGCCACTCCGCGGCGGCTGGCGCTAGCGCGCGCGGGGGTGCGCGCCAGGACATCGCTTGCACCGTGACCGGGACCGTCGACCGGGACCGTCGACCGTCGACCGGGACCGTCGACCGAAACGAGGCGGCGCAATTCCGGAAGTGGGCTGCGGTGACGAATAGTGCGCGCCTGCTCTGGTACCTGGATGGGTGCGCCTCTTGCAGAGCTGGCTTCTGCTCTTCAGAGCGTCAGGTTCTTTTCCAGGATGTGCGCGTTCTGCCCGCGGGGATAGTAGCGGCGCCTCGTGCGCACGATCGAAAAGCCCTCCTTCAGGAACAGGTCGAGCGCCGCCAGGTTCGCTTCCGCAGTCGCCAGCTCGATCCGCACGGCACCGAGCGCGCGCGCCTGGGCCTCTACGTGGCGGAGCAGCAGCCGGCCCATGCCGCGGCCGCGCGCCGCCGGAGCCACCGCAATAGCGTCGAGTCGAGCGACGCGATCGGAGCCCGGGCGCATCACCGCGAAGCCCAGCCGCCGCTCGCCGCGCACCACGAGCCAGGTGCGGGCGTGGGGCTCTTCACTCATGCTCACCGTGTGCCGCGACGAGCCCGGCGAGTACTCGCCGAACGCCTCGCCCGCCAGCGCGGCGATGAAAGCCTTGTCGGAAGGCCGGTGGCTGCGGATACCTAGGTCCAATCCACGGGCAAACCTGACGCTTCGCAGGCTCGGCGGCAACGGACGGCGGCCTCGGCTCGTGCCCGCCCTGCCCTTCAACCCCGCGGATCTGCTTGGCCATTCATCCGTGTCGGGGCTGGCCAGGGGGCACCGGCCCGCTCACACCCGGTGCGCCTGGCCCCGGGCGATGATATCAGTGCCGCGACGAGCCCCCCGAGCGCCCACCATGACCGGTACCCAGCTACTCGTATTGGTCACGATCACGCTGTTCGTGGCGGGGATCGTCGAGCTCGCCTTGCACCGGAGGAATCTGGCCCGGATGCGCATCCGCGTGCACGTCAACGGTACGCGCGGAAAGTCCAGCGTGACGCGGCTCATCGCCTCCGGTCTGCGCGAGGCGGGCATCGTCACCTGCGCCAAGACGACCGGTACGCTAGCCCGCATGATCCTTCCCGATGGACAGGAGCTGCCGATCTTCCGCCCGGCGGGCGCGAACGTGATCGAACAGAAGCGCATCGTCGCCACGGCTGCCGCCTACGAAGCGGAGGCGCTGGTTATCGAGTGCATGGCGCTGCAGCCCGAGCTCCAGGCGCTTTCGGAGCTGCGCATGATCCGCGCTACCCACGGGGTCATCACCAATGCACGCCCCGATCATCTCGACGTGATGGGTCCGGACGACCGACACGTCGCACTCGCACTGGCCGGCATGACGCCCGTGAAGGGCCGCATGTACACCGCCGAACAGGATCAGCTCGATGTGCTGCGCGAGGCCGCCGAGGATCGCGACACCGAGCTCGTCGCGATCGGACCGGACGACGTCGAGCAGATCACGCCGGAGATGCTGGGTGGCTTCAAGTATACCGAGCACCCCGACAACGTGGCGCTCGCGCTGCGTGTGCTGACCGATCTCGGAGTGGAGCGCCAGGTCGCGCTACGCGGCATGTGGAACACCGCACCGGATCCCGGCGCCCTGACCGAGCACCGGCTCGACTTCTTCGGGCGGAAGATCCTCTTCTTGAATGGCTTTGCCGCCAACGACCCCGTGTCGACGCAGCAGCTCTGGGACACCGCGACAGCAGAGCATCCCGAGGTCGAGCGCCGCATCGCCATCTTCAACTGCCGAGCTGACCGCCCCGACCGGTCGATGCAGCTGGGCACCGAGTTCCCACGCTGGTCGCCGGCTGACTTCGTCGTGTTGATGGGCACCGGAACGTATCTGTTCGCCCGCGCGGCGGCCAAGGCGGGCTATGACGCTTCCAGACTGGTGGTCGTGGAGGATCTGCGCGTGGAAGAGATTTTCGAACGGATCGTGAGCCTGGTCGATTCGTCGGCTCTGGTCATGGGAATGGGTAACATCGGCGGCCTGGGACTGGACGTAGTGCGCTACTTCTCGAACCGCTCGCTCCTGGAAGGCCAGACATCATGATCGAGCTGCTTCCTCTCGCCGTCGGCATCGGGCTGGGGATCAGCCTGCTGTTCACCGAGATGTTCGGCGTCGCGGCGGGCGGCATGATCGTGCCGGGCTATCTGGCGCTGAACCTCACGCGCCCCATCGACGTGGTGCTGACGATCGCGGCAGGGTTCGTCACTTTCGCCATCGTGCACACGCTGTCTTCGTTCATGATCGTCTACGGACGGCGCCGGACGGTGCTGATGATCCTGGTCGGCTACTTGATGGGAGTGCTGGTGCGCTGGGCGGTCGGCGGCGTCCATTTCGGCGGCACCGAACTGACGGTCATCGGGTTCATCATTCCGGGCCTTATCGCGATCTGGCTGGATCGTCAGGGCATCGTGGAGACGATCTCCGCGTTGGTGACCGCGTCCGTAGCGGTGCGGCTGATCCTGATCGTGCTGCTGGGAACGGAGCTGCCCGGGTGAAACGGGTCTACTGGCGTCCACCGGGGGTGTCGCGGGGCGCGCTCGCGATGATTGCGGTCGTGGCGGTCGCCGCGCTGGTCGCGGTCGAGGCGTTTCCGGTCAAGAAGAAGCAGAGCTACTACAGCGAAAAGATCGCCGCGGCCAAGCTGGCGCTGCGCGCGTTCACTGAAATCAAGGCCGAGAAGATCCGCCGCGGCATTCCGATCGACCCGGAAGGTGACCCCGGCAAGACGGGCATCATCGGACAGCCGCTCTCGAGCGTGACCTCCAATACGGGATACATCACGGCCAAGCGCACCAGCGTGAATCCGAACTTCGCGGCCGTGCTGGTCCAGATGCTCAAGCGCGCCAAGGTCAAACAGGGCGACACGGTAGCGGTCGGGGTTTCCGGCTCGTTTCCCGCCTTGAACGCCTGCACCTTCGCCGCAATCCAGACGCTCAAGCTCCACCCGATCGTGATCGCGAGTGCCTCCGCATCGGAATGGGGCGCGAACAATCCCGATCTGCTCTGGATCGACATGGAGCACCTGCTGGAGCAAAAGCAGGTGTTCGGCTTCCACTCCATTGCAGCCTCGCGCGGCGGCATCGACGACCGCGGCTTCGGCATGTCGAAGGAAGGCCGCCGCATCATCGACGCCGCGATCGAGCGGAACCGGCTGGAGATGATCGAGCCGCATTCGCTCGTCGACTCGATCGACAAGCGCATGCAGATCTACGACGCGGCCGCCGGTGAGCACCAGATCAAGGCCTACATCAACATCGGTGGCGGCACCGCGTCGGTGGGAACGCACGTCGGCAAGAAGGAGTTCCGTCGCGGGCTCAACCTGCAGCCGCCGCACAAGAGTGGTCTGGTCGACTCGGTGATGCTGCGCTTCGCCGAGCGCGACGTGCCGGTGATCCACATGACCGGCATCGAACACATCGCACACCAGTACGGCCTGAGCATCGTGCCGAAGACGATTCCGCCGATTGGCGAGGGCAATGTCTTCGTGAAGGCCGAATACAACCGCTGGCTGGCCGGCGGCGGCCTCTTGCTGATCTTCCTTGTGATGCTCGCCTTCATCCGCCTCGACGTGGGGCTGCGAATCCTTCGCGGTTCGCACCGGAAGCAGAACAACACGCAACCCCAGCAGATGATCTAGCGCCCGCCGGAAGTGCGCCGGGCTGGACGCGACTCAGCTCGGCAAGGCAGCCTTGCGCGTTTCGGCCGGCTCCGCGGGGAGTGCCGCGCCGGCCGCGATCTGGCGATGCAGCACTGCCGGCGGCTGGATGCCGTGCTTGCGGAATGCCAGAAGCGTGCGCTTCGTCACGTCCGTCTCGTAGGCCTTCTCGTACTTGGTGTCGACGACGTAGGCCTTGCCGCGCAGGTGGAGGGCCACGTAGTCCTCCTTCAGCACCTGCTTGACGAGCACGATGATCGGCTTGTCCAGATAGACATAGCGACTGCTCAGGATGGCTTCGCCGATCAGGCGTTCCGCCAGGTCGATGTCCTGATCCACGCCGATGAAGAAGTCGAACTGCACCTGCATCTCCAGCGCGCCGTAGTTGCCGCAGCTCGAGACGTTGGTGAGTATCTTGTTGTTCGGGATGGTGACGACGTTGTCGTCGAGGGTGAACATCTGCACGGAACGAAGCCCGATCTTGATGATATCGCCGTACTGACCGCCGTATTCGACGCGATCGCCCACCTGGAAAGGCCGGTCGAACATGATCGTGACGCCGGCGATCATGGCGGCCACCAGATCGCGCATGGCAAAGCCGACCGCCACCGCGACAGTGCCGCCGACCAGAGCGAGCACGGTCTGGTTGATCTGGAAGCTCAACCCGATCACCACCCCGCCGGTGGCGAAGTACGCGAAGAAGCGGGTGAACGACTCGATCTTCTGCAGCATCAGGCGGCGGTGCACGAAGCGCGCACTGAGCCGATCCACCACGCTACCCAGAAACCGGAGCGCGATCATCGCGCCCACGACCACGAAGACCGACAGGAGCACGCCGCTCCAGCGCACGAAGCCCACGATCTTCGACAGATCCTTGGAGGCGTCGGTCAACTGCTGCGCTCCGGCCACGGACGACAGCAGCGACACCCCGACGGCCACGAGTGCGGCTACGAACTTGTTCCAGTTGGACTTCATCGTTTTCCCTCCGTCGCCGACAGTCAGGCCTTCTTCACCGATGAGAGCAGGTGCCGTCGCTGCAGGAAGCGGGTCACCGCGCGGAACCACGTCCAGCTGACCTTGTAGCGGGCGCCGATGCGATCCAGGTAGCCCCGGAAGCTGGCGTAGCGGATCGCGTCGTTCACCTCGCGCAGCGACAGCATGGTCGCGGTCGCGATGTCGTCGACCTCGGCCAACTCCAGCTGCACGATGGCGCGCAGCACGAACACCGCGGAGTCCGGCAGCCGTTCGAGATCCGAGGTGTCGGGTGCAGTGAACAGCTGGACGACGACGCGTCCGGATTCCTCCACCCCGAGCGACTCGCGCCAGAAATGGATGGCCACGGCTGGGTTGCCGACGGCGTAGTCCCAGAGCAGCCGGTAGTAGCTCATTTCGGTGCGTGCGAGCGCCTCGGCGTGGAGATCGTGGTCCCGCTCCTCTTCGAGCATGATCTCGTCGAATTGCGGCTCGATACCTGCCTCCTCCGAACGCCGTTCGAGCAGTTCGGCGATGCCCTCTTCGGACCATGGCTGCATCACGATGACGTCGTCGAACAGCGGTCTCGCTCCCCGCGCGCGCTCGACATACTGCCAGATGATCGAGCCCATGCAGAAAACCCAGGTACACGTGATGCTCGATTCGCGCGCCAGGGCAAGCAGCGCGTCCAGATCGTCGAGCCCGCCGATGGTCGGTCTGACCAGCCGCTGCGCGTCGTCGACCAGCAACGCGTTGTCCTCGGTGCGGGCATTGATCTTCTCGATGATGGCGGCGTCTTCCGCGCTTTCGTCGAGCTCCAGCGCCTTGCACAGCTCGCGGCGGAACTCCGCTGCGCCGCCCGGCGGGCACGGCACAACGATGGAATCGGGGCGGGTACGGTGGATCCGCTCGAGCAGCGTGGTCTTGCCGCTGCCGCGCTCGCCCACCACAGCGAACACTCCGCCTCCCGGCGCGTCGATGCAGCGCACGACCTCGTCAACCTCGCCGTCCGCGACCGTAGGCACGAGAAGCTCGGCCGCGCGCTCTGGATCGAGCGCTTCGTAGCGCTGCCGATCGAGCGGCTCGCGCCGGCTCGCGACCTCGCGCTCCTTGGCCTGTTTGGTGATCTCGCGGCGGAACCAGTAGGCCAGCACACGCCGCGTCACGTTGAATCCGCTCACGTAGCCGCGCGCAACACGGCCCACGCCCACGCCCAGCAGGTAGCCGCCACCCAGCGCCGCCGCCAGGAAACTGCTCCAGCCTTCACCATGCGTGGCAATCCACTCGGTGAAGGCGTTCTTGCGCTGCGCGCCCATGCGCTCGAAGATCACCGAACGCCACCAACGCACGATGACCAGGAAGATCGGCAGGGCGGCGAGCCAGCAGGTACCGAGCACCCAGGCGTAGATGGTCCCCTTCCCCACCAGCTGCGTGGTCAAGGACAGCGTCAGCCCGATCAGGACGGTTACGCGACCGATCAGGCGCAGCGAACGCAGGCGCAGCTGATCGGTGTTCTTCTTGCGCCGGCGGCGCCGCCCGCGCCGCGCCAGGAACTCGTCGATGGCGTCCACGACGATGATGCCGCCGATGGTCCAGACGAGAACCGTCCAGATGATCTGCACCTCGTACAGTCCCCCCACCGCAGGCCCTGCGAAGGTGAGCGCAAGCCAGACCAGGATCAGCCACTCGAGCGGCTTGTGGACGCGTAGAAGCAGGCCGGTGAGGCGTTCGGCCCAGCCCAGGATGCGGTGCCGCCTCGTCTCGCGACCCGGATTGCGCGTCAGCTCGCGTAGCCGGTCGCGCAGATCCCCGATCACGCCTTCTGCGCGTCGGCGCCACCAGAAGAACACCACGAGCAGCGCCAGGAGCTTCAAGAGCGAGACGGTCGCGAAGACATCGCCGATGCGGTCGTGCTTGGAGTGCTTCAGCCCGGCGACCCAGTGCAAAGTGGCCAGAACGTGGAAGCGGGTGACCAGCGTGACCTGCCGGACCTCGGCGCGCGCCTGGGTGAGACCCTCCGGACTGAAGCTGGTCAAGTTGCTGCGCTTGTCGGCGGACAGCCAGCGGTACAGTGCCAGGCGGTCCCTGTTCAGCTCCTCGACCTGCTCGAGCAGCGTGCTCGCCCGCGCCCAGCGCACCTCGGCGGTCTTGTCCTCGAGCGTCTTTTCCTCGGCGAGCACGCTCTTGCGCAAGCGGTCCACGACGCTGCGGTCGATGGCCACGCCAGCGGTGTCCAGCCGGTCGGGTCCCGCGCGCGGGACGCCGCTCTCGTCCGCCGATACGGCGTCCAGCGCCGCGGAAAGGTCCGAGCGGGCGGCGCGCAGGTTCTTGATCAGCTCCGTGTAGGCGGTGTCCGCCTGGCCGGCACTGGCGTCGCCATCCTTTCGCTTCTGGATCAGGTCGGCAACGCGGCGCCGCCACTCGAGCGTCTTGTCGGAACGGGTGCTGATCTCGTGCTGCTGGCGGATCAGGTCGCCCTTGTAGCGAGCCTGCTTCTCGCGGACGCCCAGAAGCCGCGCCCGTTCCTGTGCCACGAGCCGCACCGCCTCGGAGCGGGCCTTCTTCAGATCCTGAAGCGCCTTCTGGCGGTCGCTGGCGGCTTTCTCGGCCTGCTGCTCGGTGACATCGAGGCTCTTGGCTTCGGTCTTCTGCGCACTGGGCGCTTTCTGCTCGTGCGCTGCGACCAGCGCGGCGCGCTTCGCGGCGGGCAGCGACAGAAAGTCATAGCGCGCCTTGTCCAGCTCGAGGCGCGCCTGCCACAGCGCGTGCTCGGCCGTGGACATCCCCGCGTCCGCCACGCCGCCATCCGCCATGCCGGCATCACGCGGCACCGGCTTGCGCTTTGGAGCCGGGGCGGGCTTTTTCGTCTTCTTCTTTGCGGGCGGGCCGGCCGACGCGACGGCCGGCGGCGCTGCGCCGGCCAACAGGGCGGCGAGACGCCTCTGCTCCACGCCGACCGCGAGCGGGTCGCCGAGAGGAATGTCGAACAGGCTTGCGGGCGACACGTCCGGCGCGAGCTTGCCGGCGATCAGCGCGCGGATCTGCGCCGTCTTCCGCTCGATCCGCCGGACATCGGTGCTGCCTGCAGGCGCCCCTGCGTCGGCGTGGGCCGCCGGCGCAGCCGGAGCACCGCCATCCGCTGCGCGGGCGTCCGCGGCGAGCACCAGCACGCACGACGCGAGCAGCACAAGCCCAGGACCAATCGCCCTCCGGACAGGCATCTGGCCCGTATTAGGCCGCCCAGCGGCAGACAACAAGCGCCAGATCGGCCACGGTGGCGTACGCCCGGGCCCCATGATAGCTAGCGTTTTCGACGATGTGGAGGAGCGCGGGCCCCGAGGATTGGGCGGTATTCGCGGGCGCAGTGCTCTGCACGATGCTCGTCAATCGCCTGCTTTTCGGCAAGGCGACGCATCGCATTTCCTTCCGTGAGGCAGCGCTCAGAAGCACCGTGTGGGTGCTGGCTGCTGCGGGGTTTGCCGGCTTCATCTTCTACCGCCACGGCCACCACCAGGCGCTGAGCTTCGTGGTCGCGTATCTGGTCGAGCAGTCGCTTTCCGTCGACAACTTGTTCGTCTTCCTGGTGGTGTTCACCTACTTCTCCATCGGCGACGTGTACCAGGCACGGGTCCTCACCTGGGGTGTGGCGGGAGCTGTGGTGATGCGCGCCGTCTTCATCCTCGCGGGCGCCGCGCTGCTCCACCACTTCCACTGGATGATGTACGTGTTCGGCGCCTTCTTGCTGTACACGGCGCTGAAGCTCGGCTTGAGCAAGGAAGCGGAGACGATCAATCCGGAAGACAACTTCGCGTTGAAGCTGGCACGACGCTTCCTACCGGCGACGGACCAGATGCACGGTCACCGCTTCTTCGTGGTCGAGAACGGCAAGCGTCTGGCAACCCCCCTGCTGCTGGTCCTGGTCGTGATCGAGTTTACCGACGTGATGTTCGCGGTGGACTCGGTGCCGGCCGTACTGGCCATCTCCAAGAACACCTTCATCGTCTATACGTCGAACATCCTGGCTGTGCTTGGCCTGCGTTCGCTGTACTTCCTGCTGGCGGGCATGATGAGCCGGTTCCACTATCTGGACGTGGGGCTGGCGTGCATCCTGGGCTTCGTCGGCATCAAGATGCTGGCGTCGGACGTTGTGCACATCCCCAATCTCGTGTCGTTGGCCGTCATTGCGACGATGCTGGGCCTCGCCGTCGCCGCCTCGCTGCTGTTTCCCAAGAAGGCCTCTCCGAGCATGGCCGACGAGTAGCACGGGATGAAAAGGCAGGCGTCGATTTGGGGGTTTTCAGGAGGCCGCCGACGACGCAAGGTAGCGGTGGCTCCACGGACCGTCGCCGGTTTCCTGGTCACGTTTCGCTAGCATGCGTGTGCCCGCTTCCACCTACCGACTCCAGCTCGGCAGTGAACTGCCGCTAGAGCGCGTGCGCTCGCTGGTCGACTACTTCGCCGGGCTCGGCGTCGACTACCTGTACCTCTCGCCGGTGCTGGCGGCGCGCCCCGGCAGCACGCACGGCTACGACGTGATCGATCCAGCGCGCATCGACCCCGATCTCGGGTCGCTTGCGGACCTGGAGGCTCTGGGCCGCGAGCTCGGGAGCCGCGACATGGGGCTTCTGCTCGACGTGGTGCCCAACCACATGGCGGCCGACGCGGACAATCCCTGGTGGTTCGACGTGCTGTTTGCCGGCCGCGACTCCGCCTACGCCGACTTTTTCGATATCGACTGGTCGGCGGGCGGCCCCGACCTCGAGGACCGCGTGCTCCTGCCTATCCTGGGCGACGAGCTGGCCCAGACGGTCGGTCGCGGCGAGCTCCGGCCGGTGTGCGAAGGCGGCATGCTCGTCATCGCGTACTTCGAGCGGCGTCTACCGATGTGTGCGCAAAGCTGGCCGAGCGTGCTCGAGCCGGCCCTGGAACGAGCGGACACGGACCAGCTCCGCGCCGTGGTCGATCGCTGCCGCGGGCTGTCCGCGCTGGGGCCGGAAGAGCGGCGCGGCGAGCTCGGCGAGCTCCGCCGGCAGCTCGAGTCACTGCTGCAGGTCGAAGCCGTGCGGGGCGCGGTCGAAGCGGAGCTTGCCGCCATCGGCGACGAACCGACGCACCCACGCCTCTTGTCGCTGCTCGGCGAGCAGCACTACCGTCTCAGACCCTGGCGCGGCCCACTGCCGCTCAACTACCGGCGGTTTTTCGACGTGAGCGGCCTCGTCGGGCTGCGCGTGGAGGACCCGCGCGTGTTCGAGGAATCGCACACCCTGATCCACCGGCTGATTTCCGGAGGCATCGTCCAGGGGCTGCGCATCGACCATCCCGACGGCCTGCTCGATCCGGAAGGCTATCTCGAACGCCTGGCCCAATCGGTTCCCGACCGCGGTCTCTTCGTGGCGGTCGAGAAGATCCTCTCCAGCAACGAGCGTCTGCGCGACAGCTGGCCAGTGGCGGGGACGACCGGCTACGAGCAGCTCGCCATGCTGGGCGGAGTGCTGCTCGACGCAGGAGGCCGGGCCGCGCTGCTCGACACCTACGTGCGCTTCACCGGACAGTCGGCGGACTTCGCTCACGTGGCCCGCGACAGCAAGCGGCACGTTCTGCGGCAGCTTCTGGCACCCGAGGTCAGAGCGCTGGTGGACTCGCTCTCGGCCCTGCTCGCCCCGGCCGGTCCGTCCGCGCACGACATCGAGGAAGCGCTGTCCTGGGTCATCGCCTGCTTCGGCGCCTACCGCAGCTACGTGCGGCCGGGGAGCAGCCGCGTAGAGGACGAGGACCGGCAGCTTCTCGAACGCGCGCTGGCAGCCGCGCGGCAGCAGAAGGTCGCACCGGCAGCGCTCGACGCGATCCGTAGTGCCCTCCTGCTCGAACCGCCTGTCGCACACGACGAGCAGAGCCGACAGGCCTGCCTCGAGCTGCTGCTTTGCTTCCAGCAACTCACCGGTCCGGCAGCGGCAAAGGGCGTCGAGGACACAGCCTGCTACCGCTACGTTCCGCTGGCGGCGCTCGATGAGGTCGGCGGCGCGCCCGACCGCTTCGGCGTTTCCGTGGAAGAGTTCCACGCCCACAATCGGGAGCGCGCCCGGCACTGGCCGGGGTCGCTGAGCGCGAGCTCGACGCACGACACCAAACGCAGCGAAGACGTGCGCTGCCGCATCGGCGTGCTCTCGGGCGTGCCGGCAAGCTGGAACGAGGCGGTCGGCCGCTGGAGCACGCTCGCTGCCCCTCATCGCCGCTCGCTGCCGGACGGGCCGGTGCCGAGCGCGCACGACGAGTACCTGCTCTACCAGACGCTGGTGGGCACCTGGCCGGAAGGCAGTCTCGACGACGCGGCGCTCGACCGCTACCGGCAGCGCATCTCGGCCTACATGTTGAAAGCCGCGCGCGAGGCCAAGCTGTCCACCAGCTGGATAGACGGGAACGCCGACTACGAGGCGGCGCTCGGTCGCTTCGTCGACCGGCTCCTCGACCGCGGGCACAGCGCCACGTTCCTCGACGACCTGGATCGCTTCGTGGGACCGGTCGCGCTGGCCGGCAGGCTCACGTCGCTGTCGATGCTCGTGCTCAAGCTCGCCAGCCCCGGCGTGCCGGACTTCTACCAGGGCAGCGAGCTGTGGACCTCCGGTCTGGTGGACCCGGACAACCGCCGCCCGGTGGACTTCGATCTGCGTCGCGCACAGCTCGGCGCGCTGACCGCGGAAGCGGACGCGCCCGCGCTGCTTGCAACCCTGGCCGACGGTCGTCTCAAGCTGCTGGTCACGACGCGCGGTCTGTGGCTTCGCAGACGCCACCCGCAGCTGTTCGCGACGGGCGACTACCTGCCGGCGAGAGCCGTGGGGTCGCGCGCGAGCCAGCTCGTCGCCTTTTCGCGGGTCCACGGCGACGACGCGGTCGTGGCGGCGGTGGGTCGTTTCTTCGAGCGCTTCGAGGCTGAGGCGCCCGTCGGCGACGCCTGGGGCGATACCACACTGGAGCTGCCACCGGCGCTGCCGGAAGGCCGCTACCGTGACGTTCTTGTCGGGTCTCGAGCTGGAAGTCGAATCCCAGCGACCGATATCCGTTTGTCGTGTATTCGAAAAGCTGCCGTACGTCCTCATGGAACGCATCCTATGAATCCATCCCCCTTGTCGGAGCGCGCGAGTGGCGTGCTCCTGCATCCCACCAGCCTGCCAGGCCCGCATGGCCACGGCGACCTCGGGCCCGCGGCCCACCGCTTTGCCGGCTTCTTGGCCAGCGCAGGACAGACCTGGTGGCAGATGCTTCCGCTGGGCCCGCCCGGCGCATGCAATTCCCCCTACGACAGCCCGTCGACCTTCGCCGGCAGCGCGGGACTCGTCAGCCTGGAGCAGCTCGCTGCCGACGGTCTGCTCGAACCGAGCGAGATCACTCCTTCGCGGGGGCTACAGGGAAAGAGAGCGCGCTTCACCGAAGCGTCTCACTATCGCCTGCCCCGCCTGAAGAAAGCGCACGAGCGCTTCACCCGTTCGAAGTCGAAGACCCGAGCCGCCGCCTTCGAGGCATTCCGCGAAGAAAACCAGGGTTGGCTCGGCGACTACGCTCTGTACCGGGCATTGAAGTCCGCCGAGGGCGGCAAGCCCTGGTACGAGTGGGCCCCGGAACTGACGGCGCGACGTTCCGGCAGCGCTGCGCCGCGCGGCCAGGCAGCTGGCCGACGAGGTCTCGTTCCACGAATTCGTGCAATACGAGTTCGACCGGCAATGGCGCGCCCTGCACAAGCGCTGCCAGGAGCTCGGCATCCGCCTGCTGGGCGACGTACCCATCTACGTCGCGCACGACGGCGCCGACGTGTGGGCACATCGCGAGATATTCCATGTGGATCGCTCCGGAAGCCGCCGCGTCGTAGCGGGCGTGCCGCCCGACGCGTTCAGCTCCACCGGCCAGCTGTGGGGGAATCCACTGTACCGGTGGTCGGCGCTGGAACGCAGCGGCTTCGCCTGGTGGATCGCGCGACTGCGAGGCACGCTCTCGCGCTTCGACGCCGTGCGCCTCGATCACTTCATCGGCTTCCGCCGCTACTGGGAAGTGAAGGCCGGGTCGCGCACCGCCGAGCACGGTCGTTTCGTGCAGGTGCCGGGCGAGCGCTTCCTCGCCGCAGTCCGCGACGCACTGGGCGGACTACCGTTCGTGGCGGAAGATCTCGGCATTGTCACCGACGAGGTGCGCGCGCTGCGCGATCAGTTCGGGCTCCCCGGCATGCGCGTCGTACAGTTTGCGTTCGACGAGGACACGCCGAACGACTACCAGCCCCACCGCTATTTCCGTCACGCGGTCGCCTACACGGGTACCCACGACAACGATACTGCGGTCGGCTGGTTCCGGGAGCGGGCGCCTCGCGGTGACCGCCAGCGCTCGCGCGAGCTGGCCGCCCGGCGCCGGCGTGTCCTCGACTACCTGGGAACCGACGGCCGCGAGATCCACTGGGATTTGATCCGGCTGACGTTGATGTCGGTCGCCGACACGGCCATGTTCCCCTTGCAGGATCTGCTGGGGCTGGGCTCGAGCGCCCGCATGAATATCCCCGGTACTACCTACGCGAACTGGTCGTGGCGCGTCCGGCAAGAAGAGCTCACACCCGCGATCGCCGAGCGCATGTCAGGTCTGTGCACGACGTATGAACGCATTCCCGGAAAGCGCGGCGGAGTTGCCGCATGACCGGACATGCGCCGCCCTCGACAGCTGGGTTCGTCCTGGACCTGGGCGCGCGACCTCGCGCCGACGGCAGCACCCGGTTTCGCGTCTGGGCGCCGCGCGTCGAGCGGCTCGCCGTCCGCTCTGTCAGCGACGGCCGCACGATTCCGCTCGGTGCCCGCGACTCGGGGTTCTTCGAGGGACATGTCGAGGGCATGCCCGCGGGCAGCGACTACGTGTACGTGCTCGACGGCGAAAAAGAACGCCCCGATCCCGCTTCGCGCCACCAGCCGCACGGCGTACACGGTCCGTCACGCATCGTCGATCCGGATGCCTTCCCGTGGAGCGACCACGACTGGCGCGGCACCCCGCATCGCGACCTCGTCATCTACGAGCTGCACGTCGGCACATTCACCCGGGAAGGAACCTTCGACGCGGCAATCGACCGGCTGGACGATCTGGTGGAACTTGGCGTGACCGCGATCGAGCTGATGCCCGTCGCCGAGTTCCCGGGGGAACGCAACTGGGGCTACGACGGCGTGCACCTGTTCGCGCCGCAGTCCAGCTACGGCGGGCCCGATGGTCTCAAGCGCCTTGTCGATGCCTGTCATCGAGCCGGACTCGCCTGCATACTGGACGTGGTCTACAACCACATGGGTCCCGAGGGGAACTATCTGGCGGAATTCGGGCACTACTTCAACGACCGGTACCGCACGCCGTGGGGAGACGCGCTCAACTACGACGGGGCGTACAGCGAACCCGTGCGGGCGCATTTCATCGGTAACGCGCTCTATTGGTTGACCGAGTACCACATCGACGCCCTGCGACTCGATGCGGTGCATGAAATCTACGATTTTGGGGCGGACCACCTGTTGGCAGATCTCGGCCGGCGTTTCCACGCAGAAGCAACACGGTTGGGGCGCCACGCTTGGTTGATCGCGGAGAGCGACCTCAACGACGTACGCGTGATCCGCGCCGAAGAGCGGCATGGCTGGGGGATGGACGCGCAGTGGAGCGATGATTTCCACCACAGTCTGCATGCGCTCCTGACGGGCGCAACGCACGGCTACTTCGGGGACTTCGGCGATATCGATGACTTCGCGAAGGCCGTCACGGACGGGTTCGTCTACGACGGGCGCTACTCGCGCTACCGCCGGCGGCGACACGGCAATTCCAGCCGCGGCTATCCGGGTCACCAGCTGGTCGTGTACACGCAGAACCACGACCAGATAGCCAATGCGTCCCATGGCCGGCGACATGGCAATCTGCTCGACCCCGCGCGGCAGAGACTAGCCGCTGTGCTGCTTCTCTCGGCGCCGAACGTGCCGATGCTGTTCCAGGGGCAGGAATACGGCGAAGTCGCGCCATTCCACTATTTCACGAGTCACGGCGACCCCGCGCTCGCCGAGGCCGTGCGCAGCGGCCGCCGCGAGGAATTCCTGGCGTTCGGGCAGCCGCACCGCTTCGCCGACCCGCAATCGATCGCTGCCTTCGAGCAATCCGTGATCGACTGGTCGCTCAGGGAGCAGGCATCGCACGCCGCCATCCTCGCGCTGTATCGCGATCTGATCACGCTGCGCCGCAAGCTGCCGGCGCTCGGCAACTGCCGTCCAGACTTGACCCGCATCTTCGAAGGCGGAACCGGTTGGCTCGCCTTCGAGCGCACCGAAGGTCCGGACAACGCGGTTCTGATCGTCACCAATCTGGAGCAGACCGCGCAGAATGTGCGCATGTCGGAGCTCGAGGGGACATGGGAGCTTTCACTCTGGAGCATGGCTCCGGAATACCGCACGGAGGACGAAGCACCTTGCAGGACGATTGCGTCGGTGCTCCGCGATAACGTGCTCGAGCTCCTGCCGTGGGAAGCGGCTATCTACAATCGTACTGGCTGAATACTTTTGGTACAGGGCCCTGGCTTCTAGCGACTCGACCTATCTAGAGCAAGCGCACCTGCAGGAATCCTAGTTTCATCGCCGGGGATGACGAGTGATTCCGGGAATACCTGCAGCGCCTGGCGCGTATGAGAGCCGCGGGTTTGTCGTGGTTTGCGAAAGCGCCACGCGACAGGACCACGCAGCACGACTCCCTGCCACCCTTCGTGAACACCGCGGTCGAGTCAAGCTATCTCCGAGTCGTGATCATCATCGAGCGGGCTTGACACTCCAGGTTGGGTATGAAAAAGGAACCAGGCTATGAACGATGTCGATCGCCAGATTCGAGACCGCGTTGAAGCCTTCGTCTCCGAGCTGACCGACCTGATCCGTCAGGCCGCGCTCGAGTCCGTATCTGAAGTACTCGGGGGGCAGGCCGTACCGGCAGTCGGATCGCGCCGCGGCGGTCGTCCTCCGCGTTCGCGCTCGCGCCGCCGTGGCGGCAAGCGCTCGCCCGAGGAAATCGACGCGACCACGCATCGCGTACTCGAGTACGTGCAGCAGAATCCGGGTCACGGCGTCGAGCAGATGGCAATGGACCTGGCTGCCAACACGAAGGATCTCACGCTTCCCATCAAGAAGTTGCTCTCCAACGGCGACCTGCTCACGGAAGGGCAGAAGCGCGCGACCAAGTACTACGCCACCTCTGGCGCCGGCGCAGCCGCAACTGCAGCCGAGAGCGCGAGCGAGACCAGTGGTGCGCCGCGCCGCCGGCGGCCGCCGCGTGGCCGTCCCCGTGGCAAGGCCAAGGCCAAGGCCAAGAAGTCCACCCGCAAGCGCCGCGGCAAGCGCGGCTGAGGGGCGGCCCTACAGCGACCCCGCCTGCTCGTCGTCGGGCGGGGGCGGAATGCTCGAATCGGCCACGAGCTGCAAGCGCTTCGGTGTCGAGATGGGCGAATCGTCATTGCCGGTCGCACGCGACACGAGCGGCAGAGGCGGTACGGTGTCGCGCAACGTGGTGTGCTCGGCCGGCGCGCCCTGCTGATGGAACCTGCTCACGAAGGGCAACAGAGCGCGCTCCATCTCGCGAGCTGACTGCGGCCTCTTGTCCGGATCCTTTGCCAGTGCGCTGCGCACCAGAGCTTCGAGCTCGGGCGGCACTCCCTTGACCAGGCTTCTGAGCGGTTTGGGCGGACGGCGCCGGACCTGTTCGAGGACCTGTTCCGCTGTTTCCCCTGCGAAGGGCGCGCGACCGCTGAGCAGCTCGTAGAGGATCGCACCGACGGCATACAGATCGGCGCGGTGATCGATGGGGCCGGCGACAGCCTGCTCGGGCGCCATGTAGGCAGGCGTCCCGAACACCCGGCCGCGCTCGCCCGGCGAAAGCCCCTGCGAGTGCACGCTGACCGCAATCCCGAAATCCAGCACCTTGACCACGGGCTGGTCCGGGCTCGGATGCACGACCATGATGTTCGCCGGCTTGAGGTCGCGGTGCACGATGCCCTGCGCATGTGCTGCCTGGAGCGCCTTGGTCACCTGGACGACGAGCTCCGCCGCGTAGGCGGCGCCGACGGCACCGCGTTCTTCGGTGACAGTGCTCAACATCTCGCCGTCGCACAGCTCCATCACCATGAACGGCGAGCCATCCTCCGCCTGCCCGAGATCGAAAACACCGACCACGTTCGGATGCATGATGCGTCCCGAGGCGCGTGCCTCGGCCATGAACCGCGCACGGATGTCCGGATGCAGCGCGAGCTCCCGATGGAGGATCTTCACTGCGACGCGACGCCCGACGAGGGTGTTCTCCGCTTCCCAGACCTCTCCGGCGCTGCCATCACCGAGTAGGCGACGTAGCCGGTACTTCTGGGCAAGCATTCTGCGCGCAGACAAGCTCACGTCGGGGGAATGTAGCGCATGAAATCGAGCCGTGCGGCTCCGTTCACGAATTTCCAGGCTTCCGGGCAACGACCGTCGCCGAGGCCTGCGCGGTGGCCATCAACAGAAGGTTGTGCACCGACACGTGGGCCGGTCTCGTGACCGCAAACGCGATACAATCTGCCACGTCTTCTGCCGTCAGGGGATCGATTCCTTCATAGACGGCGTCGGCCCGCGCTTGATCTCCGTGAAAGCGCACCGCGCTGAACTCGGTCTGGACCAGCCCCGGCTCGATGACCATCTGACGTACCCCGGTGCCGAGCAACTCGAACCTCAGCGCCTTGACAAACGCCTCGACCGCCGCCTTGCTCGCGCAATACCCGGCGCCACGCGCGTAGGACTCGATGCCGGCGACCGAACCGACATGCACGATGTCGCCGCGTCCGCGCGCGATGAGACCCGGCAGGTACGCGCGAGTCATGCGCATCAAGCCCATGACGTTGGCTTCCATCATTTCGCGCCAGTCCTCTTCCGCAGAATCCACGACCGGGTCGAAGCCACGTGCGAGCCCCGCGTTGTTCACGAGGATGTCGATACCACCGGTCAGCTCGAGACTTCGGGCGACGAAAGCTTCCGATTTCTTCCGATCGCTCACATCGAGCTCGAGCGGTTCGGCTCGGCCGCCGGCCTTGCGGAGGTCGGCGCAGAGCGCTTCCAGCCTGTCGATGCGGCGCGCGCCGACAACGACGCTGGCACCCAGAGCCGACAGCGCGCGCGCGGTCGCCGCCCCGATACCGCTCGAGGCTCCGGTGACGACTGCGACGCGTCCTTCGAGTGTACGTGTCATGGGCAGCATCGTAGCCGCCCGCGTCGCGCCGGTCCGCCGCTTTCCGGACCCGTGGATGCAGAATCGGTGGGCCGGGCCTTGCGGCCGGTGACAGCGGCGCGGGAGTATCCCGGAAATGCACTTCAACAGCGCCTTCATCACGGGAGCCTCGAGCGGCATCGGGCGGGCCATCGCGACCGAGCTTGCCGCAGGCGGAACGCGCGTCGTGCTGGCAGCCAGGCGACGCGACCAGCTGGAGCAGCTAGCCTCGAGCATTTCCGGCAGCGGCGGCCGCGCCGACGTGTGCGAGCTGGACGTGGCGGACACGCGCGGCGCGCGCGACGCCGTAGAGCGCTGGGACCGCGACACCGGTGGGCTCGATCTGGTGCTCGCCAATGCCGGCATCGGGGGCACCGGCCCGGTCGCGCAGATGGAATGGGCCACCATCGAACGGATGGTCCAGGTGAACACGCTCGGCGCCCTCGCCGTGATCGACGCTGCACTGCGTCCGATGCTGGCGCGGGGTTCCGGCACGCTGGCCGCCGTGACGAGCATCGCCGGCCAACGCGGTCTGCCAACGAGCGCGGCCTATTCGGCCAGCAAGGCGGCGCTGGTCATCTTTCTCGAAGCACTCCGGATCGAGCTTGCCGCGACGCGTGTTCGCGTCGTCGACATCCGTCCGGGTTTCGTCGACACGCCGCTGACCCGGAAGAACCGCTTCAAGATGCCATTCATGATGGACGTCGAACCCGCCGCGTCACTCGCCATCCGCGGGCTGGAGCGTGGAGCAGCGGTGGTGAGCTTTCCATGGCAGCTGTCCGCAGCGATGGGGCTCGCAACCCACTTGCCGGGCGCGCTCTGGAGAGGCATGGCAGCCCGCCTGCCCGTCCGCGAACGCTGAAACAAGTGGGCTCTGGGCCGCTGCCGGGTATGCATGGGGCGGAAGCGGCCGTGTAGTCGAACGACGCAGGATGATCTAGACTCTGGTAGCGGGCGGTGTTTGCGCCGTCCCTTCTGGAGGCGTAATGCCGAGGGTCCGAACTTCCCTTTTGTGCCTGGCCGGAGCGGTCGCCGCGGCGCTGGCCTTCGGCAACGGGTGCAGCGGCGCGGATGCGCCGCCCAACGACACCTACAGCAATAGCGGAGCTGGCGGCGCAGGCACGGCCGGTTCCGGCGGCGCCGGCGGCATCAGCATCGACGCCGGGGGCCCGGTCTGCACCGATCCTACGGACACCGATGGTGACGGGATCGCCGACGCTATCGAAGGCAAGGGCGACACCGACGGCGACGGGATCCCCGACTACAAGGATACCGACAGCGACGGGGACGGCATTCCGGACAAGGATGAAGCCGCCAACCCGTCGCTACCCGCGGGCACACCGGGCCGTGTACGCAATGGCCCCTGCGACCCGGTCGCCGACACGGACGGCGACGGGATACCGGATTTCCAGGACCTGGATTCGGACGGCGACGGGCTACCCGACTCGCAGGAGCCGACCTGCAAGGGCGTGGACTGCCGCGTCGAGTACAACTGCGACAACGACCCGAGCGGCCTACCCGACGTGATCGAGGTCGCCGCGAAGAGCGACCCGTGCGACGGCAAGGCCCCGCCCAACGGCGAACTGTACTTCGTCGTTCCCTACAGCGCGCCGGAGCAGTCGAAGAAGTTCGACTTTTCCGCCGGCGTCAAGGACGCCGACATCTACTTCCTGATCGACACCACGCAGTCGATGCAGCCGGCGATCGACAACGTCAAGAGCTCGCTCGACACCAGCATCATCCCCGCGATCCTCAACGGAGATCCGGCCGCCAATCCACCGATCCCGGCCATCCCTGGCGCGTGGATCGGCATCGGCACGTTCCGCGACGTACCGTGGCTCCCCTGGGGCGTTGCGGGCGACAACATCTACAGCTTCTTCTTCAACCTCTCCGGGACGCAGGTCTACGGCAACATGGCGGCCCCGAAGACCGTGGGCGGCAAGTTCGTTGCGCCGGACAACGTCAAGCAGATCCTCGGCAGCCTGTCGGCGTCCGGTGGCGGCGACGCTCCCGAAGGCACGACGCAGGCGTTGTGGATGGCCGCGCTGAACAAGCCGTACCGCGCCTACGCGGGTGGCGGTCCCTGGCCGCCGAACCCCACGACCGGCACGTACGACGCCACCAAGTGGCTGGCCAAGTGCAGTGACCCGAACGCGATCGGCCGGGCGTGTTTCCGACCCGGCAAGCTGCCTGTGTTCGTCATCATCACGGACGCGGCGTTCCACAACGGTCCGGCCGCATCCTACGACTACGTCGAGCCGCCCGGCTCGCCGCCCACCGGCAATCCGGTCGCGGGCGACGTGAAGTACTCCGACACGATCTCGGCACTGAAGTCGATCAACGCCAAGGTCGTCGGTGTGTCGGTCAATACGGGGGCGCCGGGCGTCGCACGACATGACCTGATCGACCTCGCAACGCAGACCGGTAGCCTGTACGCGGAAGAGCAGTTCGGGAAGGTGACACAGAAGCCGCTCGTGACCGACAAGGACACCGCGGACGGCAACGTCTCCAGTGAAGTCGCGCGCCTCATCGGCCTGCTCGCGGGCGAAGGGTTGAAGGACGTCACGACGGTGCACGAGAACTACAGCTGCCCCGGCGGCGTCGACTGCAACGGCGATGGCGTCGTCGACCCGAAGTACGAAAACTTCACCGACAAGAACACCGGCAAGCCGTTCGACGCGACCCAGCTCATCACGGCGATCAAGCCGGTCAAGGTCGCCACCAACCCGCCCTACTCGAATATCGACGCAACGACGTTCTACGGCGTGCGTGGCGACGCGACCGTCCAGTTCGAGGTTTTCGCGCAGAACAAGGTGCTGAAGACCACCCAGACGACCGTGGTCGAGGTGCTCCTGCACGTGCAGACGCCCGCCGGCCAGGCTCTGGGCGGCAAGGACGGCGTGAAGACCATCTACCTGGTTATCCCGCCCTATATCGGCGGCCCAGCGTAGGGGCAGGAGCGCTGCATGCCGGCTTTGGCGCGGCGCCCGACCAGCTCGATCCGCTGGGGCTTCACTGTGTTAGCCTGGCGCACCAGACATGGCCGGCACGGGTTGGTCCGCGGTCCGGCGCTGGGTGAACGGTGGAGCACGAGAAGCGCGAGTTGAATCGGGTTCGCCGCCGCACCGTCGGACACACGATGCGACAGCTGGTCGCCGTGGTGCTGGCCGCCACGCTGACGTTTTCGCCGGCCTCGCTGTTCGCGCAACCCGGGCCAGCCAAGGCGGCCGGCGGCAACGTCGCACAGCCACCGAAAAACAAGGCGCCGAAGGACAAGGCGCCGAAGGACAAGGCGGCCGGGGCTGACCAGAAGAAGGGCGAGCCGAAGAAGCAGGCTGGACCCAAAGCCCCCGGAAACGCACCGGCGAAAGCACAAGCACCCGGGGCAGCTGCGACCCCTCCCGCAAAGGGCGGGAAGCCGACCAGCAAGACGCCGCGCACGCCGCCCACCGGGAAGAAGACGCCGGACACGCTGCCGGCTGGAAAGCAGCCCGCCAAGTCACCGCCGACAACGCGGAAATCCACGACGGCTCCGAGCGCAGCGCCGGACACGTGGGGCAGCGGCACGCCGCCCGCCGCCGAGGCCGGCGCCACGGGCGAGCCAGACCAGAGCCTGCCCACGAGGCCGCCTCCCCGCGGATCGCTGCCGGCCATCGACGCCACCTCCTCGAAATCGCCGGCCGACATGGCGGTCCGCTACACGCTGGAGAACATCGAGGTCCGCGGCAACACGCGCACGCGCGCACGCGTCGTTCTGCGCTACGTGCCGTTCAAGGCGGGCGACATCATCGACGTTGATGACCCGGAGCTGGAGCTGACGCGCTACCGGCTGCTCGGCACCGGGTTCTTCCGCGATGTGCAGTTCTCGCTGAAAAAGGGCTCGCGACGCGGGTACGTGATCCTCGTCATCGACGTGGTCGAGCGCAACACGGTCGTGGTCAACGACCTGTGGATGGGACTCTCGGCGGACGCGGACGCGAGCGGCAACAAGCGACCGCTGACGGCGTACGCCGGCCTCGACGTGGCGGAGACGAACCTGGCCGGCACCGGCATCACGCTGGGTTCGGCAATCGGCATTGCGCAGGACCAGCTTGCGCTGCGCGTGCGGTTCCTCGACCCGGCGTTCCTGGGCGGCCATTGGATGACCAACGGCACGCTCTTGTACAACGACGCGCGCGACTTCTTCGGCACGAAATACGTGCTGGTCGACGATCCCTCGCAGCTCAGGTGCGCGACGGTGGAATGCACCGCGGACTTCGCCGTCGCCCGCTACAAGCGCTTCGGCGGCGCGGTCGGCATCGGACGGGACCTCTCCGTCGCGACGCAGCTGTGGCTGACCTACCGCGTCGAGTCCGTCGACGCGAAATTGCCGCTGGCCGCGTCGCACGAACGCGGCATCACGGGACCCGACGCGCATGGCGTGCGCGAGCCCATCGACTTCATGATCCGACGCGGCAAGAGCGTGCTGTCGACGCTGCGCGGCACGCTTCAGTACGACTCGCGCGACCAGCCGTTTCTACCGACGCGCGGCTGGTTCGCCACGTTCACCGGCGAGCTCGGGCTTGCGCCCATCGGAAGCGACTACAGCTACCAGCGTTTCGACATCTCGGCGTCGCACTGGTGGAAGCTGCCGTGGAATCACGTCGTCCGGCTCGAGATGTTCGGCGGCGCCATCTCGGGCGATGCGCCGTTCTTCGAGCGCTACTACGTCGGCGACTTCAGTGACTTCCTGCCTGGGCGCGTGCTCGGCCTGAATTTCGACCGGCGCCCGCCGCCGAACTTCCTCGGCACCGACATCCAGGAAGTCCGCTACGGCGACTTCGCGGCCAAGCTGGGCGGCGAGTACCGGATCCCGCTCTATCGCGGACACCGTTCCGTCTACGGGATCGACTTCTTCACGAGCGCCGGCATCTACGGCGTGGCAACGCGACGGGACATCACCGACCCACCGCGCGGCTACAGCCCCGCGCAGCGGATCCCAGTCGATCTGACCGGCAACATCGGGTTCCGGATGGACACGAGTGCCGGTGGCTTCGTGTTCGCCTTCTCGAACGTGCTGGGGTTCATCCCCGTCCGCCGGAAGGTCGAGAAGTGAACCGACGCGTCCAGAGCGTCCTTCGTGAATGCATCGCTCTGCTTGGCGTCACGCTGTCCCTCTTCATCATCCTGAAACCGCAAACCGCTTTCGCGCAGCAGAAGAAGAAAGCGCCGCCGAAACGAGCGGTGCGGTTCGAGTGGAACCCGTCGAAGACCATGGTCTTCGTCAGCGTCTCGTTCCGCGACGTTGTCGACGCCCGGATCAAGAAGAAGCTCACCCGCGGACTTCCCACGACGATCGTGCTGACCGGCACGATCTACCGCGCTGGCGCCAAGCAGCCGCTCTCGACCACCGCCCAGACCTGCCGCATCACCTGGCACGTCTGGGAAGAGGCCTACCGTATCGAGATTACCCGCCCCGGCCGCAGTCGGGCGGAATGGACCACGACCATGGAAGGCGTGCTGCGCCGCTGCGCCGAAGTCAGGCGTCTGCTCGCCGGCAACAAGCAGCAGGTCCCGTTCGGCGCCGCGCTGTACATGCACGCGAAGGTCCAGGTGAACCCGATCAGCCAGGACGTGCTGCAGAAGATCAAGCGCTGGGTCTCCCGCCCGACCGGGACGGGTACGGCCGCGCCTGGAGACGCGCTGTTCAGCACCTTCACGGGCCTGTTCCTGCAGCGCATCGGCGAAGCCGAGCGCGAGCTGAAGTTCACGACCCGCACCGTCCTGCCGACGGTGATCAAGCCCAAGAAGCGGACCGGGAGGAACTAACCTCCAGCCGATGCTCCTTCAATGGTGCGAGGGGAAGATCGGAGCGCCGGCGGGCCCCGGCAGCGCGCTCGGCCCGGGATACGTCGCCATCACCGCGATCTGGTAGTACCGGTACTGGTGGCGGATGGTGTTCCACGGCGGCGCCGGCAGCGAGCGCAACACGCACTTCGCCGCGCGCCGCGCCTGGGGGCCCTTCCAGCGGCCGCTCGCGCCCGGGAACGCACTCACTCGGCGATGCTGGAAATCGATCGTCAGGACATAGTTGAGCGTGCCCGCCTTGCCGGTGCGCGGCGCACAGCCCTTGGTGCTGTGGATGGCCTTCTCTAGAGCGCTCTCGAAGAAGGGCAGATGATCGCAGAGGTTGCCGGTCTGGCCCTTCGCGCGCTGTGAAGCGCTGCACCTCACGCGCTGCACCGGAGCGAGCTTGACGCCGTCGTCGACAGCGCCCGCATCCAGACCCGTCACCTGGGCGTGCGACGACGGAGCCCCGTCCGCGCCCGCGTCGTGATGTGCGCCCGCATCGACCGCGGCATTCTCCTTCCCGCTGGGACGGCGCCAGAGATACAGCGGCACCGCAAGCAGGACCAACCCGATCACGAGCGCGATCACCAGCTGCGCGCGCAGCGGTCGATCCCCTCCCCCACCGCCGCGTCCACCGCCTACACCAAGCCGCCGCAAGCTGGGCTCGCTGGGTGCGGGGAAGGATGGTCGTGTGGGAGGACCTGCCATCGTGCGGCGGGAAACGCCCGGATAGCGGGCGGGAACGGACTTCTGCCGCTACTCGTCGAGCAGCGACTGGATCGGTTGTCCCGACTCGGCTTTGACGAGCGTAGCCGCGAGATCGAGCGACTCCGGCATCAAGCCCTGGACCTGCGAGACAACCTGCTCGACCACCTGACGGCCCTCTTCGACACTGGGACCGGTCATGGCGATCGCGAACTTGAGCGGGCCGATGCATCCTGCCGTCACCGGCACGACGCTCAGCAACAGCATCTCGGTGAGCTCGACGACGCGCTGCGCAGCCCGGCGGAGAGCCAACATCTCCAGAATAGTCGGCCGATCGCTCACATGCCGGTTCGGCCCGCGGATGTGGTAGCGCGCCACCGAGAGCGGAACGTTGTCCCACTCCGCAAACGCGCTGTCGTCGGATAGCGCACGCATCAACTCGTCACGGACGAGCAGGCCCGTGAGCCCATCGCGCCGATCGAGATAGGCCTTGGCGCGCTGGTGCTGGGGCGAGCCATCGTGGAAGCTGACGAGCTTCATGCGGCACTCGCCGAGCTGCACCTCGCCGCCGTGCAGCAGCGTCACGCTCTTCTTTCGATCGAAACTGTGGTCGGCGTAGCTGCCGTTGGTGCTGCCGTTGTCCTCGATCAGCCACGAGCCCGCCTGCCAGCGCGCTACGGCGTGGGCGCCCGAGACCGTCGCTTCGGGCAACGGAATGTCCTGGTTGCTGCGCCGGCCGATGGTCATCACCGGCTTGTCGAGCGAAAACAGGCGACCGGCAACCTCGGTAGCGTTGGTCGCAAACGTGACCAGCAACGCCTGGGCACCCGGCACGAAGGCCTCCGTGACCGCACGACCGAGCGGCGGACCTGGCGACAGCCGCTCGCGCGGGATCTGCACCTGGCTGGTGGTCAGCGCGGTCGGATTGAAGAAACGCAGATGGCGCGCAGCCGGTCGCACTTTCGGATCGTCGCTGAGGCAGCGGAACACCTGCTTGACCTCGTCGACGGAAAGACCAGCCGGCACATCGAACATGATCTGCGACCGCATGGGCTTGGCACGCGGTCGGTAGCCGGGCTCCGGCACGCGGCAGGTCCACATCTCCCACAGCGTCAGGCCCAGGGCGTACATGTCGTCCTCGGGACTGGCACCGCCCGAGCGCAGTCGCTCGGGAGCCATGTAGTTCGGCGTGCCGCCGTCGGGCGGTGCGCCCGGCCGTCGCGCGCTGAGGCGCGCGCGCTCCTGCGCGAAGCCGAAGTCCAGGATCACGGCGCGGTCGTTCGTGACCATGACATTGCCGGGCTTGAGATCGCCGTGGACCAGACCCTGGGCGTGGATGGCAGCGAGACCGGCGCTGGCTTCGCTGGCGATCTTCCTGAACTCGTCAGCCGTGTAGCCACCCTGTGCCTTGCGGCGGCGGATGTGGGTGTGCAGCGTCTGACCCGCGATCTGCTCCATCACGAGGATGGGTCCCCAGGGGCTTGGCGCCAGATCGTGGACGCGGCACACGTTGGGGTGGCTCACCGAGCGCGCGAGCAGCAGCTCCTGTCGCAGCGCTTCGTCGTCGCCAGGCATGCGTGATTCCTCGCGCACAACCTTCAACGCCACCGGCTGCTGCGTGCTGCGGTCGTAGGCGAGGAACACCTCGCCCATACCGCCCTTGCCAAGACTCTGGCGGATCTCGTAGCGGTCGTTGACGACCGTCCCGTGGCTCAACGGGGGGTGATTTCTAGGAGACTGTGCCATTCAGCAAGCGGAGTAGGCCTCGGGTCCGGACGCCCCGGTAGCGTCGTCGATCTTGTCGGATACTGCAATCGCTCTGCACCGAAACGGGCCGTGGACTTTCGCTGGCCCGACGAGTCGCGCGGGGACGACGTGGACGGTCCAGAACCGCCCGTGGTATCCATCCGGCCGGCGGAGCCAGATTGCACCGCCCGCGAGCAAGGCAAGCCCGGCGACCGCTCCCCGAGTGGGCGCGGCGTCGGGTACGGGAAGTCGGTGCGAAGCCGGCGCGGCCCCCGCCACTGTGACCGGGGACGAAAGCGGACAAAGCCACTGGGCGCCGAGCCTGGGAAGGGTCCGCTGGAGGACGATCCGGGAGCCAGGAGACCTGGCCGAGCTCGTGACTCTCCGTCCAGAACCGGGCGGAGAGCAGTCCGTATCGAGCTCCGCGGGGTGACGGAGCGGCGGAAACGGCCGGACTTCGCCGGCCATCCGTTCGCCTCGCCTCCCAGGAGCCTCCGGTCCCCGAACGGCGGACCGGCACGCCGCCGCGGGTGTGCGGCACTGGAGAGGCAGACATGACACGAAACTGGATGGCGATGGTCCTGGTGGGCCTGGCAACGGCCGGACTCGCGGTGGGCTGCAATGACAACGAGGTAGCACCGTTGGGGTCCGGTGGCAGTGCTGGCCAGGGCGGAGCCGCGGGCAGTGCGGGCTCGGCCGGCGGCGCCGGGACCAGCGGCGCTGGCGGAGCTGCCGGGAGCGGCGGCGCCGGCGGCACGGCCGGCGGTGCGGGAACAGGCGGCAGCGGCGGCGCCGGCGGCAGCACCGGCACGGGGCACCTGCTGGTCGCCGGAACCGACTTCACGACGAAGACCGAGGTCGCCAGCGTGGACGTGGCGTCGAAGACCGTGACCGGCAGGCTCACGGTTGCCGACGGCGACGCGGTCCCCGCCGCAAGTGGTGGATTGGGCTTCGTGCTGGAGCGGATCAACAACAAGGTCGACCTGCTCGCCGCCGACGGGACGCTCGACAAGTCGATCGACGTCATGCAGACGGGCAACAGCGATGCTGGCGCGGCCCCTGGTGGAAACCCCGTCGGCGTCGTCGTGGTGCCGGGCGCGCCGGCCGATGCCGGCAGTGCCAACCCGCGAGCGTACGTCCCGCTCTACGACGGCAACCGTGTCGCCGTGCTGGACCTGGCCCAGGGCACCGTGTCGCACACGCTGGATCTGTCCGGCTACCTCGATTCGTCAGATGCCGACGGCTCGGTCGACGCGGACAACGCCGTCTACGACGCGCAGAGCGGGCGGCTGTATCTGACACTCCAGCGCATCGACCGTACGACGATCACCGCGCCGGACTACGAGCTCGCCTGCCCGAAGGTGGCGAGTCTGCTGGTCGCGTTCGATACCGCGACGGACACGGAAGTGGATCTCAACGGTTCGGCGGCGGGGAAGGCGCTGGCGCTGTCGACCATCAATCCGGTCGGGGCTGTCCTCGACCAGGGCAAGCTCGTGATCCTTTCCGCCGGCTGCTTCGACAAGTCCGACGGCGGCACGACCGCGACCCGCATCGACCAGGGCGTCGAGTCCGTCGATCTTTCCACGTCGCAGAGCAGCGTGCTCTATCAACCGAACAACGACGACTTCCTGGCGGCGCTGCTGGGCGTCGGGACGGGGCAGATGCTCGTCGACCGCTTCGACATCAACTACGCCGAGCACTGGAACCACTACGCCGCAGGATCGGGCGCGCTCGGCAGCGAACTATCGGGAGTTCCCCAGGGGATCTGCTTCGACGGGTCCGCTGGGCTGTACGGCGTGGCAACGACGAGCACGGACGGGGGCACCAGCGTCCAGGTCGTGCACTACGACCTGTCCACCGGCAACACTACCCCGCTCCTGTCCTCGCCCTGGCAAAGCTCGGTAACGAACTCCGCGGGCAGCGCGCTGGTGAAGTAGCCGCCCTCAGCGACCGCCCAGGTCGAACTCCTCGACGCCGCACCACATCCACACCCGCTCACGCGCCGCTGAAAGCGCCAGCGGCGCGAAGCCGAACAGCCCCACGGTTCCGGGCAGGCGCATGGCGCTTCCGAGCAGGCGCGGCAGAAGCGCCGTGGGCGCCGACAGCCGGTGCGCGCTCACCAGCTCCGGCTCGAAGCGCTCGGCGCCGCGTCCGATGCGCGCGCGAAGCTCCGTGAGCGCAGCCTCGAACCCGCCCAGACGGTCGACGAGCCCGCGCTCGAGCGCGTCGCGGCCGCTCCACACCCGACCGCCGGCGAGAGGTTCTATCTCCTGGACCGGGCGGCGGCGTCCTACGCTCACCACACGCAGAAACGACCGGTAGACGTCATCGAGCTGGCGCTCCATGACCTCGCGCTCTCCCGCGTCGAGGTGACGGAGGGGAGCTTCCATGTCGGCACGCGCGCCGCGCTTGATCACATCCACGCCAATGCCCACGCGCTCGAGCACGGGACCGACAACGAAGCGAGCAGCCACGACCCCGATCGAGCCGGTAATGGTGGTGGGCTGGGCGACGATCGTCGGCGCGCCCACGGCGATCATGTAGCCGCCGCTGGCCGCGACGTTGCCCATGCACGCGACCACGGGCTTCTTTGCGGCAAGACGCCTGAGCTCGTGGAGCATCCGATCCGAGGCGAGCGCGCTGCCGCCCGGCGAATCGATGTGCACGATCACGCCGCGCACGCGCGGATCGTCGTACGCCTGCTTGAAGGCGTCACGCACCGGCTCTTCCGCGGCCACCGGGAACAAGCCGAATGCGGGCTTGCCGACGATAGGCCCGTGCACCTCGACCACGCCGATGCGTGGACGCCGCCGGAGCGGTCGCCAGGCGATCCGACGGCGGCGGAGATAGCGCCCAGCGGGGGTCATCGGCGCGCCCCCTTTCCGCCCGGGCTCGAGCAGCTCGGCGAGCTGATCGTCGTAGACGATGGCGTCGGCGATGCGCTGCGACAGCGCGGCGTCCGCGGACCACGGCCCGCTGTTGATCCACTGTTCGGCAATGCCACGCTCGACGCCGCGCCCCGTCGAAAGCGCGTCGATCAGCGTGTCCCAGGCCACGTCGAGCAGCGCGTCGAGCTGCTCGCGCTGCGCTTCGCTCATGCTGCGCTCGACGAACATCTCGCCGGCCGTCTTGTAACGACCGCGCGCGAACACCTCGGGCTCGATCCCCACCCGGTCGAGCGCGTCCTTGAAGTACTGGGACTCGACGGCGTAACCGAGCGCCGAGATGAACGTCTCGGGACCGAGCAGCACGCGCTCCGCGGCAGAGGCCACGTACAGCTCGCGGGTGCCCGCCCCGTGCGGCAGATAGGCGACGACGCGCAGGCCGCGCTCGCGCGCCTGGAGCAGCACGTCGCGGAGCGACCGGGCCGTGGCGCTGCCGCCCGCGAGGTGTTTCAGCTCGACGAGCAGTCCGGCCACGCGCGCATCGCGGGCGGCCAGCTCGACCAGGCGCCGCAGCCGCTGGAGAGCGAGCGGTCTGGGCCGGCGATCCCAGAACGGCAGCCGGGGCGGGACCTCGACTACCGCGCCGTCGACCTCCAAGCACAGCCACGCGCCCCGCGGCGCGGCACGGCGCCGGCGCAGGGCCAGAAGCGGCCACAGGACAACCAGCCACAGATCGACCAGGAGCGAGAACACAAAGCGCATCGGACGCCTTCTTCGTAGGGCCGGCCGGGGCCGAAGTCCACGCCCGCTGCGTCGCCGGGCTCAGCCGATGCCTTCGAGCCGCGAGACTCCGATGCTGATGAGCTTGTCGCCCGGCTTCACCTTGAACCCGCTCTGAACGTTGATCAGCGTCTCCGTTCCGCGACGCACCCCGATGGCCAGATGACCCTTGTCCTGGCAAGCCGCGGCGATGCTGGAAAACTCGGCCTCTTTCTTCTGGCCGTAGGGCGTCAGGTAGATCTGCTGCCCGCGCAGGGTCGTCGTGAGCTGGTCGATGACCTCCTGCACGCCGGGATTCATCAGCTCCGCGCCCAGGAAATGGGCATCGAAGTGCGAGGTGCACACGATGCCGTCGCTGCCCGCCTTGCGCAGGAGCTCCTGGGTCGAGAAATCCACGCACTCGACGACGCTGTAGACGTTGTTCTGACGAGCCTCCAGCGCGAGCGTGATCGCTACGTTGCGCTCGTCCGAGCGCGGGTTGCCCGGTTCACGGGAAAGCACCAGGGCATAGGCCGCGGTATCGATGCTCGCGCGCGTCAGCGTTGCGTCGCGCGCCGGGTTGCCGCGCACGAAGCGCACGCCGCGCGCGTGCAACTCGGCCGGCAACTCGGCAAGCTCCTCGTCCACCAGCACGACCTGACGACCGGTGTGGCGCTCGTCGTGGGCAAGCTCGTCCAGCACGCGCAGGAGCTTGCCGACGCCGGGAAAGTTCAGGATGACGAGGTGGTCCTTGAGCTTGTAGTCGCTCATACCGTGCAGCTCCTTGGTCTTCGCTTCGACCAGCGCGGTGGCGGCGATGCTCAGCACGTAGCCGAGCAGACCGATGCCGAAGAACATCAGCGGAACGCCGACGATGAAACGCCCGCCCGCGGTAGTTGGATAGAGGTCTCCGTAGCCGACCGTGGTGACCGTCACGAACGAGTACCAGAAGCCATCCAGCCAGGTCAGCTGCGGGTTGATGGGCAGCTCGAAGTACAGAAACCCGGTCGAACCGTAGAGAAGGATGGCCGCAGCGAGCGAGAGCACGCGCAACGGGGCGGGCGGACTGCGCACGACCCGATGCCCGAACAGGCGCATCAAGACCTGGATCATCGCGGGCACCTCGCGGGGCGGATCACTTCGCCTCCAGTTGCCATTGCCGGCCGAGCAGATCGGCGCGTTTCGCGACCGCGTCGTCGCCCCACAGGCCGCGACGCTCGGCCCGCGCGGCTTCCTGTGCCTGCAGGTACAGCGACATCGAGGGGAACGGGTAGACCGTGTAGACCATGACTAGACCGCGACGCACGAGCTCGAGGCCGACGTTCTTGCCGCCGACGAACAGCTCCGCCAGCGTGCGACCGTGCTTGTCCTGGGGCGGGTTGTTCAACAGCACGCGGACGGGCTTGTCCTGCATGATGCGTTTCATCGCCTGCTCGGCGCCGGCTCCGAAACGCGACGCGCTGTCTCGAGCGGGATGATCCTCGAAGGCCTTGATGCCGAGGATGCGCACGGCGATGTCCTGCTTCTGGTCGTTTTCGACCAGGATGGTGTCGCCGTCGACGACGCGTGCCAGGCGCACGATGTCGCCAGTGTCGAGCTTGGCCTCGCTCCGCTGCACGGCGCGGCGGCGGGATTCGGCACTCACGCCAAAGAACACCGATGCGCCCAGCAGGCACGCGAGAAGCAGCCAGAAGACCCGCGTTCCCCGATCCACCGCAGGCGACCCTAACAGGGACGACGCCCCGGAAACACCCCGTCAGCGGACGAGCCCGGATGCCGCGTCGCGGCGTGCGCGGGCGGAAATTCGTGATTAATTTACATAAGATGCGACAAGTACTGCCCCTCGCTTCCGCGCTGCTGCTGGCCCTCGGGCTCACAGCATGCGGAGGAGCGGCCACGTCGCTGCCCGCACAGCCTCCGCCGCAGCAAACACAGCCGCGGACGGAGGTGACGGCGCCGGAGCGGGAGCAAGCACCCCGACTCATCGCGCCGCCACCGGCCTACGGCAACAAGGTGGTGATGGCACAGGGCCCCGCCCCGAGCTCCACCAACTGATACGGACAGCGACCCCGACTCCGATCCACACGGCGCCAGGCAGCGCCGAGGGGTCGGCTCGACCCGAGTTGCCTGCCGCGACGCGTCGTGACCAACCCGCGTAGCGTGGCAGGCGGCGTGCCTTGCTGGCCAGCAGCCGGAGCGGTAGCGTGCTGCCCGGGTGTACCGCGCGTAGTCTGCGCCCGAGGAGATGCTCCCATGACTTGGCAGAAGTCGGCTTCCTTCGTGTTCCTGTCGTCGCTGCTGTCGCTCACCGCCTGCGGGAATAGCAGCAGCAACAACTCGGCCAGCGGCGGCTCCGGCGGCAACGGAGCGGGCGGCAGTGCAGGAACCGGCGGATCGGGGGGCGCCCAGATCCAGTGTCAGGAACCATCGCAGCTCGACGTGAACGGCATCTGGGCCGCGAAAGTGCGCATGACCGTCAAGCTGGTGGCCAAGCCGGGCGGCGTGATCACGCTCTGCCCCGACAACCAGACGCGCGAGGCGACGCTGTACATGTACATGGACATGAAACAGAACGCCGCCGACAAGACCAAGATCGACAGCATCACGCCCCATGTCTGCTCGGTGGAGCTGCCGGTGGTGTCGGGCATGGTGGGCAAGTGCGACACGTCGGCGCCGAACCTGGTCAACACCCAGCTGCAGATCCCAAGCGCCCTCGAGCAGGCGTTCCCGAACATCGCGCTCACGCCGGCCACCGCCACGCTAGGTGGAACGGCGCCGGGCGCCAGCCTGAGCGCCCAGAAGATGCTGTTCGTGGCGGGCAGCACCACGCAGGGCTCGGCCATGCCGGGCTGGAACACCACCGATCAGAGCTGCGCGTCGGACACGGTCGGCCGCAGCAGCCAGTGCGACACGACCTGCGTGAGCGACTGCAGCAAGCTGCGCGACGACGACAAGGACACCTACCCCGGCATCACACTCGGTGTGTGCGGTCTGTCCCAGCAGGACCAGCAGGACAAGGTGTCCTGCAACACGACTGATCCTTCGCAGGGCGGTGCCACCATCCAGGGCCGGGCCTGGATCGATCTGATGATCGACCCGACGCTCAGCGGCACCGTGAAGAGCTCCTGCGAGGTCACGGGCCACGTCGATGCGTCGATTACCTACAACGTGGTGGGGGGCGACGTGTGGCTCACCGGTGCGCCGTTGGCGGTCACCGATGCGATCACCAGCCTGCCGACGTTCTCGGTCGACCCGTCGCAGAGCTCCTATCGGCTGCTCAGGGTGGACGGGCAGCACGGCGCGCCCTCCTGGAGCCTGGGTTCCGATGCCGTACAGGCCTGCCAGACCGTGCTGCAGCACAAGAACGACTTCTAGAATCAGCCCAGCCTCTCCGGCCATTGGGCCGTACCGCAACTCGATTCGACGCAACCTTCCGCCAGCACGGGCACACCGGCCGGTGGTTGATATACTGGTAGAGACTTGACCAATTCGTCCCCCGCTTCTTTCGCCGAACCCGGCGAGGTGCGTCCTGGCATGCACCTCGGGCGCTACGAGATCCTGCTCGGCATTGCCCAGGGCGGGATGGCCCGTGTGTGGGCTGCGCGCCAGCACGGCCAGCGAGGGTTCAGCAAGACCGTCGCGATCAAGACCATCCTTCCGACCCTGGCGGAGGACCCCGAGTTCGAGACCATGTTCCTCGACGAAGCTCGCGTCGCTTCGGGTGTGCACCACCCGAACGTGTGCGAGATCTTCGACCTCGGCGAAGAGAACGGCGTGCTGTACCTGGCGATGGAGTGGGTCAACGGCGACAGCCTGGCCCGCATCCTCAAGCCCGGGTCGGCTGAGCCCGGCGGCAAGAAGACACCGATCAGGATCAACGCGCGGATCGCGGCGCGGATCGTTTCCGATGCCAGCGCCGGCCTGCACGGCGCACACGAGCTGTGCGACGTTGACGGCAACCGGCTCAACGTCGTCCATCGCGACGTCTCTCCGCAGAACATCCTGGTGTCCGTTGACGGCAACGTGAAGGTCACCGATTTCGGCGTGGCCAAGGCGTTCGGCAGTGCGCACCAGGCCACCATGGCCGGCCAGGTCAAGGGCAAGGCCGCGTACATGGCACCCGAGCAGGCAGCAGGGGGCCGCATCGATCGCCGCAGCGACATCTTCGCGCTGGGCATCGTGCTGTACGAGATCACCACCGGGCAGCGCCCCTTCTCCGGCGAAAACCAGGTCTCGACGCTCAAGGCGTTGATGGACGGGCGTTTCGATCCCCCGAGCGCGTTGGTCCCGGGCTATCCGCGCGAGCTCGAGGCCATCGTGATGCGGGCGATGGCGATGGACCCGATGCAGCGGTTCCCCACCGCGGACCGCATGCGCGTCGCGCTCGAGGAATGGCTGGCGCGCTCCGGTCCCGTCGTCACGCAGACCCAGGTCGCGGCCGTCATCCGCGAACGGTTGGGCCACGTCATCGACGAGCGGCGGGGACGCATCCGCCAGATGCTCCAGCAGAGCAGCGAAGGGCGTAGGGCGACGGGCAGCTTCAGCGTGCCCGGAGAGACGTCCAGCTCCAAGATCTCGAACCCGAGCCAGACGAGCAACAACGCGATCAGCAACAACGCGATCAGCAACAACGCGATCAGCAACAACGCGATCAGCAACAACGCGATCAGCAACAACGCGATCAGCCACGCCTCCGCAACCGGACTGAGCGGAGTGGCGGGGACCCCGCCGCCGCTGGCGGCACCGCGTCGCGGAGCCGCCAGCACAGCGCTTCTGGGCGTCAGTATCGGCCTCGGGGCGTTTGTCGTGATCGCCGGGTTGGGCCTAGGCGGCTGGGCGTTGCTCAGGCAGCACCGCGCCGCCGCTGCCACCCCGCATTCCGCCACGGCAGCCGCGGTCGCACCCAGTGCCAAGGCGCCGACCGCCTCGGCGTCGGCGTCGGCGACCACGGCCGCTCCGCCGACGCCGGCAGCGGTGATCCAGCTCCACAACGTCATCCCGAAGTCGGGCGTTTCGTTCGCGCTGGACGGAAAACCGTTGCCGAAGGACAAAAAGCAGATCCCGAGGCCTGCCCACGGCAAGGTATCGCTTCTGACCGTCAAGGCCGACGGCTACCAGCAGGACGTGCTGCGCATCGACGACAACACGCCCGATGTGCTGGACATTCTGCTGGCGAAGGTAGAACCGGATACGGAAGCCAAGCCCAAGCCCACGGCTGCGGCCGCGGCGACACCGCACCCGACCTGGCACCCGAAAGCGGCGGCGGTCGCCAAACCCAGCGTTCCGAAGGCGTCGGGGAAGAAACCGGCGATCAAGCCGGACATCCCGGACAATCCGTTCTAGGACCGCGCCCGGCTGTCGGCGTTCGACGGTTCCAGTATCCCGTTGCATGGTCTAGATTCAGGGCATGCTTCGTCGAATCCTCACGCTGTGCGCGCTCGGCGTGGCTCTGTCGACTGCCGGCGGGGCCCTGGCGGCCGACAACCACGACAAGATGGCCGAGGCGCGCCATCTGTACAGCGAAGCGAAAAAGGCCTTCAAAGATCACAAGTACAAGGATGCGGCGCTGGGTTTCGAAGCCGCCAGCAAGCTGCATCCGGCCGGCGTCGCCCTGTACACGGCGGCCCAGGCCTGGGAGCTTGCCGGCGATTCCACCCGTGCCGCCGATGCGTATGCCCGCGCGCTGACGACGCCCAAGCTCAGCACCAGCCAGACGGACCGCGCCAAGAGCCGGCTCGCCGCACTGGAGACGAAGCTCGGGACAATTACCGTCAAGGGCCCCGCATCCACCACGGCGCAGCTCGAGGACCGCATCGAGCTACCTCTGCCGGCGGTTCTGCACGGCGAGCCGGGCGAGCACACGCTGACGCTCAAGACCAAGGACGGCATGACCGAACAGCGCAAGCTCACGCTCGCGGCCGGTCAGCACAAGACCGTCGACGCGGAAGCGAAACCGGCCGAGCCGGAACCCAAGCCGGAAGAGCAGCCGAAACCAGAAAAGAAGGTCGAGCTCGCGCCGCCCGTCAAACACCCCGTCAAGGAAGAGTCCGGCAGCTCGTCCACGCTCGAGACCGTCGGGTACATCGCAGCCGGAGCCGGCGTCGGAGCGCTGGCCGGCGGAATGCTGCTCGGTCTGTCCGCCAAGGACGCCGCCAGCACCTACGACGCCACGCCCTCGCAGGCGACGTACGACCACGCGAAGGGCCTGGAGTCGAAGACCAACATCATGCTGATCGCTGGCGGCGCGGTGGCTGCCATCGGCGTCGGAGTGGTGATCTGGCAGACGACCAAGGGGCACGGCCACTCCGAAAAGACAGCCCAGGTCGGAGTCCGGGCGACTCCGAACGGTATCTGGGCCGAAGGGAGCTTCTGATGCGCATGCGGATGACGATCGGTTGGGGCGCCGCTCTGCTGGTCGCGGCAGGCTTCGCCGCGTGCAGCCTCAACCTCGACAAGAGCAAGATGGCCGGCAAGGACGCGGGCACGGACACATCGACCGGCGGCAATGCGGGCAGCTCAGGCAGCGGCGGCAACGCAGGCAACGCAGGCAGCGGCGGCTCGGTCGCGGAAGCGGGCACGGAGTGCGACGCGAGCGCGCAGTGCAAGAGCGACGCGGCCTGTATCCAGGGGACGTGCAACAACGGCAACTGCGACTACCAGCTCTGCCCGGTGACCAAGGCCTGCACGGCCAGCTCGTGCGACCAGAAGACGCAGACCTGCTCCGCGCCAAAGACGTACGGCTTCAGCGCCGGCGCGATCCCCGTGAACCAGGATCTCGGCTGCGGCAACAACGCCGGCAACTGCGTTGCGGCCATGGGCGACTACGTCTTCGTCGGTACCGCGAGCGGGCTCAAGGCCTGGCAGGTGACCAACCCCCAGGCGCCGGTTGCCATCCCGGTGACCCAGCCGCCCTTCGCGACGAGCATTGCCCGCCTCGTGTCCAACGACAAGCGAGTGATGATCCTGGGGCCGAAGACAGGCGGCAGCACCTTCAACGTCGCATGGATCGATCTTCCGACAGACCCGTCGCCGAAATCGATCGCGACGACCAGTGTCGGCCTCCAGTTCTCCGACTCCTACAGCGTCAGCTACCCCGCCGACGGCGACAACTTCTTCCTGGTCAGGAACGACCCGCAGAACTTCTTCCCGACCGCACGTCTGGAACCGCCGCTCCACGACGGCGACAGCGTTACGCTGTTGCCCTGCAACGCGCTACCGACCGGCGCGAACATCGTTGCGGCCAGTGGCTCGCGGCTGGTCCAGTACCGCACCGACTCGAGCGGCGGGACCCCCCAGCCGGTCTTCGGTTTCCAGAACGCCGCCGGCACGACGTCGTCCCAGTACGCCCAGGGAGCGGAAGCGAACGTGTCCGCCGACACGGGCGACGTGTACGGCGGGAATCGCTTCGCCTCGACGTACAACGGCGGGCTGCTCTGGGAGACCAACAACGTCGTCCCCGTCGACGGCGGTGGGCATGTGTCCGACTCGGTGGTCTTCTACTGGCCGCTTCTGAACGGAACCGACACGACCTTCAACGCCAAGCGGTCGGTCGTTCTGGAGAAGTACCCGACCCCGTACAGCCTCGGCGCCCTGTACGCGGGACCGATGGCGGAGATCGACTCGACCACGGTCCTGGTCACCGCCGCCTATACCGGCGATCCAACGCAGACGTCGATCCGGGCGGTCAAGCGCAACGGCGACAAGCTGACCGAGAGCGCGGCCGTCACCCTCGCCGTCTCCCACTACAGTATCGGCGTCGCGGCGGGTCGCACGTTCGGGTTCATGCTCGTGCCCTCTTCGGGCAGCTCGCCGCCCGACACGAAGGTCTACGTCTTCGATCCAAACTGCGCACAGTAGCCGCCGGCAGCAAGCCGGCGCCTACTGCACCATGATCGGCACGCGGACCCAGCTCGCGCCGCCGCGGTTGTCCTGCACGACGGCCCAGATGTGCATCGGGCCCTTCTTCTTCGGGGCCCGGAAGGTGGTGCCGTAGTCGTTGTTCCAGCCCGTGGTCGCGTCGTTGAGCAGTCTGACCTGCGAGCCGAGCGAACCGCCGTCGGCGTAGTAGCGGATCCACATCTGCTCCTGCAGCTTGCTGACCGGGTCGTCTTCCTGGTTCTTGCTCTTTTCGAGGGTCGGTTTGATCGTGTACTCGGGACAGCTGCTGTCGCCGTCGCCGGGGCAGGAAGGAACGCACCGCCCAGGTGTAGCGCTGCAGTCGATCGTCGGCTTGGGCGCAGGACTGGTACAGGCGTCGTCGATGCAGTAGTCGCCTGGGTCGAGGGCCTTGTCGTTGAAGGTGACCCCGTCGATGACGGGGTTCTTGTTCGTGTACTTCTCGTAGCTGTAGATCGCCGTGTAGCCGACGATGAAGTCGTCGGGGCCGAGGGGCTTGTTGTTCGAATCGAAGCAGCCGAACGGGAGGCTGCTGGTCGGGCGCTTGCTTCAATCTCCCCTTGCAGGCCGTGAAGAACACGTACGACAGCCCGTACGGCTGCTGCGACGGGTTGCGCGACGGTGTGTGCTTCTCGATGACCTGGTCCGGGATCTTGAAGCAGAAGGTATTGCCGGTGGCGGTCTTGGTCTCCTCGTTGCAATCCGACGTGATCAGCGGAGCGGAAGCGAGATCCTTGAAACAATTGTAGTACAGGTCGCCGTCGGGGTTGTTGCAGCCGGAGATCCAGCCGATCTGCACTGGAGCGCCGTCGGGGCGAGGGTCGTCCCACAGCATGGTCAGGTGCTCGGTGCCACCCGGCTTGCCGTACGGCTCGCTCTTCTGCACAGCGAACACCCGCAGGCTCTGCACCTTGCTCGCCGGGTCGAACTGCGGCCCGCAGCCCACGCTGAGGAGCGCGGCAGCCGCGGCAGCAAACAGGATGATCCGGGTACGCATCAGAACTCGCCCCTCAGACCGATGCTCGGGATGATCGGCAGGCCCGTCTGGTAGTTCGACTGGCTGTAGTTGTAGTTGTACGTGATCGCCTCGACCGCCGCATTGTTGTAGACGTTCTGCACGTCGAGATAGGCGGAAAGGCGCCAGGTCCGGAACTGCCAGCGCTTGTCGACGCGCAGATCGAGCTGGTGGAACAGAGGCAGGCGCCGCGAAAACGGCTTGCCCTGCAAAGGCACGTAGGACCCCGCGTCCGCCGCGTAGATAGCGGACAGCGCGGGGGGCGTGAGCACCGGCGTCACCAGCGAGCCGGAGATGATGCGGAAGCGCGCACCGAACTCCCAGCCGCGTCCCAGGCGATAGCTGCCGAGCACGGTCAGGTTGTGGGTCTGGTCGTAGCGGAACAGGTACTCGGGCTGGTCGGGCCCGTTCTTCCGCACGCTGCGCGACAGCGTGTACGCCAGCCAACCGAAGAAGCGCTTGCCCGGCTTGTACTTGAGCAGCGTCTCCATCCCGACGACGTAACCCGAGCCCAGGTTGTTGTAGCCGAAGCCGGAGCCGGACGGCGCGCGCTCCACGAGCTGGCTCATATCCTTGTAGAAGCCCTCGACGCTGAGCTCGATGTGCTTGGTGAATTCCTGCTCGACGCCCAGGTCGTAGTGGATGGCGCGGTTCGAGTAGAGCCCCGGCGTGCCGAACACCGCGTTCGTCTCCTGGAACTGCGGCGGCTGGGCGAACACGCCCACGCCGCCCTTGATGGTCGTGCGCAAGCGCTTGTGGACGCCCTCGGCGGCTTCCTTCGCGTTGTCGGTCGGCGAGACGATGTCGTAGCGCGCGTTCACACGCGGGCTGAAATCCATGTGCCTGGTATCTCGCGCGTAGTCGAGGCGCGCGCCCGGCACGATACGCAGTCGCCGCGTGGGCGTAAGCTCGCCCTCCAGGTACCAGGCGGGGCGGAAAGCGGTGCCCTTCGTGCTGGTCTCGAGCGGCGGCCGCGTGGCAAACGGGCCGGGGTCGGGCTCGCCGGGGCGAGGCGGCTGCGGAGCGCGCACCCTCACGTCGTAGGGCGCCATCTCGAAATCCATGCCGGCGTCCAACTTGATGCCGTCGGCCAGGCGCCAGCCGAACTCGTTTCGCATCGTCACGGGGTGTGTGACGAGGTCGAACAGGAAGGAGCCGACCGAGAAGTTGATGGTGTCGCGCCCGACCGAGAGCATCGAATCCAGCTCGACGTTCGACGAAAGCTGCCCCTTGTACAGCGCCTGGGCACGCCAGAACGACGTACCGAAGGTCAGGTTGCCGCCGAACGCCGGATCCTGCGCGGCCGGGTCCTTGATCAGCACCTCGAGCCGATCGTCGGAACCGTAGAAGCGCAGACTCAGGTCCGAGTCGGGCGTGGGCTTGTTGTCGGCAATGAGCTGGTAGTCGTAGTAGACGGGAGCCGTGGTCACGCCCGCGCCGGCCTGCTCCAGCACCGGCTTGATCCAGGTGTCGATCCAGCTGCGGCGCGCGGCGGCAGCGAAGCTCCAGTGCTTCAGCGGACCGATCGGCCCCTGGAGCAGCAGGCGACCGTCGATGAGATCGACCTCGGCCATGCCGTGGTAGCAGCCGTCCTTGTCCAGCGGCTTGCCGTAGTCCCCGTTGCAGTGCGTGTCCGGCGAGCGCAGTCCGGCGTCGACGATGCCGCCCATCACGCGGCCGTAGCGCGCGCTGAAGTTGCCGGGATAGAAGTCGATGCGATCGAGCAACTCGGTCGGCACCACGCTGCTCAGGCCACCGAAGTGGTAGATGAGCGGCACGTCACTGCCGTCGATGAACGTCCGCGTGTCCTGCGGCGCCGAACCGCGCACGATCAACAGCCCGGCAAGACCCGGCGGGCGCGCCACTCCGGGCAGGCTCTGGATCGACCTGAGCGCGTCGCCGCTGGTGCCGGGGATGCGATTGATCTCGCGACGCTGCAGCGTGCGGCGGGTCACCTCGCGCGGCGGCCTCTCGCCCTGCACTGTGACTTCCAGCCCTTCGCTCTTCGGCGCCAGACGGTACGTCGCTTCGGTCGCCTCGCCCGCGACCACCTCTTCGGTATTCTCGACGCCCGTGAAGCCCTCGGCCTCGACCTTCACCTTGTAGGCGCCGGGCTTCTGTCCCTCGATCTGCCAGTGCCCCTTCGCGTCGGTAGTCAGCGCCTGCTTCCGCCCGTCGGGAGACGTGACCGTGACCTGTGCGCCGACGAGCGGCGTGGTCGTGCCGGAGATCTCGGATCGTGCCGCCGAGGTTGCCCACCTTCGGCGGCGGCGGAGGCGGCGGCTGCTTCTCGGGCGGGGCCGGCTTCAGCGTGAACGAGTACTTGTAGAGGATCCGGACCGCGGTCGGCTTGCCGTTCACCGTCGCCGGCGAGAACTCGAATTTCATCGCGGCGGCCTGCGCGGCCTCGTCGAACCCGTGCCCAGCGGGCTCTGCCACGTCGGCCTTCGTCACCTTGCCGGTAGCGTCGATCGTGAGACGCAACACGACATCACCCTGGATGCCGTCCTTCTCGGCCTGGGGCGGATAGGGCGCCTGCTCGAAGTGCAGCAGCTTCGGCATGACGACCGCGGCCTTCTTCTTCTGCGCCGGCGGCTTCTTCGCGGGCTTCACCGCCGCGCCGGCCGCACCGCGAGGCACGGCTCCGGTGCCGGACTGCCCGTCGTCCTGGGCGCGAGCCGGCGCCCCCGCGGACACGACGAACGCCAGCGACGCGGCGCCCAGGGCCGCACGCAAGATGGCGCGACTTCGCACTCGTGACCTGACAGCTTTCCCCGGCATCTCCGGGGAACACCGGGTAGCGCGGCGGGACGGGGGTTACAAGCGGGCATGCGGCTGTCCGCACTCTGACAGCCATCTGTCGCAGGAAATCCGCTCCGGCAGGCGGCTCGCCGTTGATGGATGCCGGATGCCGCGCTAGTCAGGCCGGCCGTGAAGATCGCAACCTGGAACGTCAACTCGATCCGCGCCCGTCACGAGCTTGTCCTGGACTGGCTCAAGCGCACGGAGCCCGACGTACTCTGCATGCAGGAGACGAAAGTCGTCGACGACGACTTCCCGACCGACGAGCTCATGCGACTCGGCTACGCCGTCGCGATGGCGGGCCAGAAGACGTACAACGGCGTCGCCATCGCGTCGCGACGACCCATGAAGGACATCGCGGTCGGTCTGCACGACGACGGACCCGATGCGGACAAGCGATTGATCGCCGCGACGATCGACGGGCTGCGCGTCCTCAGCGCGTACATTCCGAACGGCAAGTCCCCTACCCTGCCGGCGTTCCAGGGCAAGCTCGAATGGCTGGGGCGGCTACGCGAAACGCTCGAGCGCGGCCCGGGAAAGAACGTCGTGCTGTGCGGCGACTTCAACATCGCGACCGACGACCGCAACGTCTACGACCCCGAAGCGATGCGCGGACAGCTGCATTTCCACCCCGACGAACACAAGGCGCTCGCGCACCTGCTCGACTTCGGGTTGGTCGACGCCTTCCGCCTGCACCACGAGGAGGGCGGGCTGTACAGCTGGTGGGACTACCGCGGTGGGGGGTTCCGGAGAAACCAGGGGCTGCGCATCGACTACGTCTTCATCGGACGGGAGCTGGTCGGGCAATGCTCGGCAGCGAGCATGGATGTCGAGGAGCGCCGCCGCGACAAACCCTCCGACCACATTCCTGTCGTAGTGGAACTCGAGCACCCGTAGCGGAAGCGGGCACGTTCCGAGGAATAATCTCTGGCCCGGCGCTGTAGCTGTGCCGCTCCGTATTCCGGAAACCAGGACCGGGCCCCTTGCACCGGGGTGCTTCGTACCTATGGGAAGACCCGGTCCCCATGGAGGCTCATCAGATGAAGACCGCTAAGTTCCTTCTCCCGTCGCTCGGCTCCCTCGCTCTGCTCGTCGCCTGCGGCAAACCTGCACAGGCGCCCCAGCCCCCGGCACCCAGCGCCGCACCCGAAGCGCCCAGCGCGGCGCCCAGCGCCGCACCCGAGGCGCCCGCTTCGGCAGCTCCCGCCGAGAGCGCGAGCGCCGCGGCAGCTCCAGCTGCACCGAAGACCGTCACCGCAGAGATCAAGGGCGCAGGCAAGTCGAAGCTCACGGGCACGATCACGCTCACGGCTGAAGACGACGGCGTGAAGGTCAACGTCAACGTCGAGCACGCCAAGCCCGGCATGCACGCCGTGCACATCCACGAGAAGGCGGACTGCAGCGGCAAGGGCTTCAAGACCGCCGGCGGCCATTTCAATCCGGACAACAATCCTCATGGCCTGCCCACGGCGAAGAAGCACCACCTCGGCGACCTCGGCAACATGAAGGTGGCCAAGGACGGCAAGGGCACGCTGGAGCTCGACGTGAAGGGCGCCAATCTCAAGGACGGCGACGCGCACTCGTTCCTCGGGCGCGCGATCATCGTCCACGCCAAGAAGGACACCGGCGCCCAGCCCGCCGGCAATGCCGGCGCGCGCGTCGGCTGCGGCGAGATCAAGGCCTCGGAGTAGCGCGCCTGGGTGGCAAATCCTGGGCTGGTCTCAGGCCGGCAGTCCGTCGGCTCCCAGCCAGCCCAGGGAACCATCCAGCAATTCGGGCGGGTCGCCCAGGTCGCGCAGCACACGCGCAGCCGATGCGGCGATCCGCCCGCGCTCCATGAACGACTCGAGCGCGCTGTCGCGCGACAGCGCGCGCTCGACGCGCGACAGCGCCGTCAGGTACACCAGCTCGCGCCCCAGCCCGCCGCCGCGATACACGCGACTGGTGATGCGCAGCGCTTCTTCCAGCGGTGCGTGCCGCTCGAGCAGGAGCCGGGCGGTCTCGACGTAGTCCGCACCGCGCCTGAGCGAGAGCGCCGCAAGGTGCCGCCAGCCGAGCTCCGCCGAGCGCTCTTGATCCATGTAGCCTCCGCGCCGTTCAAGCAGCAGCGCGCGGCCCTCCTCGTCGTCCGAACCGCCCGCGCTGCCGATGCGGTAGAGCCCCAGCCGTTCATGGCGGGCACGCAGCCGTGGAAGGGCGTGGCCCTCGATCTCGTGCAGCACGATACGCTGGACGTCGAGCGCTCGGTAGCGCGCGCCGGCCTTGACCAGGATCACACCGTCGCCCGTCGCCGCCGCGCTCGGCAAGTCCTCGCTGAGCAGCACGCGGAAGGGCAGCCGGCGCTCGCCGACGGCGCGCCGCATCGCCGAAAACAGGCTGGCCGGGTCGCGATCGTCGTCGCTGGGCGTGGTCGGCGAGCCGCTGCCGGCAGGCTCGCGGGTCCATTCCAGCGCCCAGCGTTCCGCGCGCTCGGCGTCCGGTCCCGCGCCCACGGGGAACCTCAGCGCAGCCAGCTCGCGGAAGGATTCCCGCTCGAGCGCTTCCGCCACGGCGGCCTCGGTGTACAGCTCCGCGGCGCGCGCAGCGTACAGAGCGCCCCATGGCCCCGCCTGGGCGAGCTTGTCGACCATCGCCTGCAGGCCGGCTCGAAGCCCTCCCAGGTCGGGCACGCTGGCGTACTGCCAGTCGGGTGCAGTCGGCTCGCCGCGACGCCATGAAGCCACAAGCTCCGTCTGGGCGACAACGGCGTTGAGCGGCCTGCAGCGCTCGAGCAGGGCAATCGAGCGCTCGGCACGGCCCAGCAGTCGTTCCAGGTCCCGCCGTCTCACGCTCACAGAAGCACCCGGCACCCTGATCCGTCGAGACAGTCCGGCGCGCTCACAGCTTGTTCGCCGCGATGTTCGCGAGCTCGCTGCGCTCGCCCTTGGCGAGCAGGATGTGGCCGACCAGCGACTCGCCATGCAGGCGATCCGCCGTCACGCTGAGCCCGTTGGTCGCACTGTCCACGTAGGGATTGTCGATCTGGAACGGATCACCGGTCAGGACGATCTTGGTGCCCTCGGCGCAGCGGGTGATGACCGTCTTCACCTCGTGCGGCGTGAGGTTCTGCGCCTCGTCGACGATCACGTACTGCTGCGGCAGGCTGCGGCCGCGGATGTACGTCAGCGGCTCGACCTGCAGCTGACCGTTGTCGAACAGCTCGTCGAACCCTCCACGCATGCCGCGGCGCTTTCCGCCACCGGCCACGAGCAAAAACTCGAGGTTGTCGAAGATGGGTTGCATCCAGGGATTGAGCTTCTCCTCGATATCACCTGGCAGATAGCCGAGGTCGCGCCCCATCGGCATCACAGGCCGGCTGACGAGCAGCCGCGCGTAGGCGCCCTCCTCGACGGTGCGCTTGAGCCCGGCCGCCAGCGCCAGCAGCGTCTTGCCCGTGCCGGCCTTGCCGACCAGCGTGACCAGCCGCACCGAGTCGTCGAGCAGCAGGTCCAGCGCGAAGCTCTGTTCCTTGTTGCGCGGCCGGACGCCCATCACGCCCTCGCGCGGCGTCCTGAGCGCGCGGATCTCGCCCTTTTCCCCGTGATAGCGTCCCAGCGCCGTGCGTGGGCGCGCCTCGCTGTCGTCGCGCAGCATCACACAGACGTTGGCGTAGAGCTGCTCTCCCGGCGGCCGCTCCATCGTCCCGCGTTCGAGGAACTGCTCCAGATCCGTCGCAGTCACGGACAGTTCGACCACGCCCGAGTTCAGGTGATCGACGTTGACGGACTGGTTCTCGTAGGCCTCCGTCGTGAGCCCCAGCGCATCGGCGCGGATGCGCAGGTTCACGTCCATCGTCACGAAGATGGTCGGCTTCTGGGGCGAGGCGTCGCGCAGATCGAGCGCGGTCTGCATGATCGCGTGGTCGCCGGACTCCGGGTGCAGTGCGATGGCCAGGTGCGGGCGCTTCTCGGGCACGTGCACACGCAGACTGCCGTCTTCGCCAATGCGCACGCCGCTGGCGAGCGACGCACCCCGCTCGCGCAGCGCGTCGAGCAGGCGCGAGATGGTCCGCGCATTGCGACCGCGCTCGGTGTTCTCGCGCTTGAAGGTGTCGATCTCCTCGATGACGTAGATCGGCAGGATGAGGTCGTTGTCCTCGAACTTGAAGATCGCGTAGGGGTCGTGCAGAAGGACGTTGGTATCGAGGACGTAGTTCTTCTTCATGTGCTTCCCTGGGAGCCGCGTTGCCTCACATACCCGGAGCGGGTCGCCCGCGATAGCCCCGGGCGGCGATGCCTGCAACGTTGGAAGTGGACAGCGGGCACCCGGCGCTCGTCGATGCGTGCTCCACCGGTCCGGAAGGCCAGCGGATATTCCATTGTATACAAGCAGTTAGAACGCGCCAGGGCTGGGCACCCGCACGCCCCACCCACGCCACTTGAAGCGGGCGCGGTGGGGCGGGCGCCCGTAGCTCCGGACCGTGCCGCTTGAAGCGCGCGCTGCGGGGCGGGATGGTCTCCGGCCATGTCGCGCTCGCTCTCGAACCGTGTCATCGCGCCGTCCGCGATCGGCCTTGCCGCCGTCACGCTGCTCGCCGCGTGCTCCAGCACGATGCCGCCCAGCCAGTACCCGCCGCCCGGCCCACGCGCCGGCCTGCCGTACATCCCTTTCCCGCAGAAGAGCATCTTCGACCAGGTGCCGGCGGAATCGGCAGAGCCCGAGCCCGCCGCAACGGCGAAGCCCTCTCCCATCCCGGGCACGCTGCCCGACAAGCCGCCCGCCGAGCTGTCGCGCCAGGCAAGCTGCACGAAGAAGATCTGCACGCTCAAGACCTGGCTGCCCGATCCGGCATTCGCCAGGAGCGTCGACGGCGACAAGCCCGCGCCGACGGCGCTCTGGGTCGAGAGCATCAAGAAGGGCAGCACGGTCGTGCTGCCGCGCAACAAACAGCTCGACGTGCTCGGCGTAGTGCTCGAAGGACAAGTCGTCGCGAACGGCGACGACGGCCACGGCCACCACGAGCTCGGCGTGTGGGGCGCGCTGCGCGCTGCCGGCGCCGGCTGCACACTGCGCGCGAAGAGCGACGCCAAGGTCGCCCTGGCTGTTGTCACCGACGAACCCTCGCTCGACGCGGCGCTGGCCGCCGCCAAGGCCAAGCCATGGAAAATGCGCTGGCACAAGCGCCCGGGGAAGCTCGAATCGGTCGACTTCACGAAGCAGAAGGATCTGTCCTGGGCTGGCGGTGCCTTCCATGTGCGCGTGGCTTTCGGCGGTGCGGGAAAGGCCGCACTGCGCTCCGGGCTCGAGCTGCTCCTGATGTCGCCCGACGCGCCCGTACCCGGGCATGCGCATGCCAACGCCTGGGAAACGCTGGGCGTGCTGTCGGGCGACGCCAGCATGGAGCTCGACGGCAAGAGCTACCCGGTCAAGGCCGGCTCGGTGTTCCAGATCCCCAAGGGCGCGAAGCACTCCGTCACGCCCGGCCACGGCGAGAAGCTGCTCGCGATCCAGCTCTACACGCCGTCCGGCCCCGAACAGCGATTCGCCAAGCTCGCAGGCGGCAGCGCCAAGACGAGCGAGCCCGCGGACAGACAGGAACAGACAACCCCCACCCACAAGCCCAGGCCCGCAACGAAGAAGCCTGCCGAAAAGACGAAGCACGGCAAGGAGCACGCCGTCTGGAAGCCATCCGGGAAGGCGAAGCCTGCAGGGAAGAAACCCGCAGCCGCGAAGTAGTGGGGGGTCCTGGCAGCCGCTCGCGCTCCACAGCTGCGTCGCGACACCGACAGCCCACACCGACCCCGCCCCGGCGCGGCACGCTTGATCCACCGTGCGGCGGGCCGCACAATCGATAGCCGTGAGCCGGGCGATAGCGAGGGTAGCTCTGCTCGCCGCGGGTCTGCTGCTCGTCGCGTGCGGCGGGGCGGCGAGTGCCGGCGCTTCCGGGGACAACGGGACGCGCGACGCTTCGTTCGATGGAGCGGATGCCGGCGTGCAGGATGCGCGCGCAGACGCGGGTGACGCCGACGCCGGAGGCTACACGCGGCCAGGCCCGTGTCTCCAGGGTGCGCGTTGCAGCGTCATCGGCCTGGACGGCACACCGGACAACGGCCTGTCGGTCGTGTACTGCGTGTGCTCGCAAGGCAAGTGGTCGTGTCAGGGGTCGGACCTGGACGCCTTGCCCGCGGCCTACGACAAGCCCCAGCTTCCCCAGGGCGACTTCATCGACGGCGGCGCATGCCAGGGCGTGAACTTCACCTGCGGCATGCCCGGGTGCATGCCCGTCTCCTGTCGTTGTGCGAGCAACGGGATGTGGGACTGCCAGGTTTCCGGCCCTTGCTGAGCATCTCCCGCGACGTCCACCGTCGTCTCCGGGTTGTCGGCAGGCCCGGAAGGGTTCGCGACGATCATCGTCCGCAGGCCGCTCCAGGCGCCGGGCCAAGCCTCGGCCGTGCCTGGATGGCTGAAAATCGGACTTTTTCCAGTCAACGCAGACAACCGCCCACGCCGAGCCCGCCACAGAAGCGCCAGAACAGGGCGCGAATGCGACAACTACGCTAGATTCGCCGCCATGCGCGGCATGCGCTCGCTCTGGCTTCCGTTCGCGGCGGTAGCCTACGTCTGCTTCGCGGCGGCCAAGGCGTCGGGCGGCTACGTGCCGTGGCTGGCGCTGGTGCTCCTGCCGCTGATGCTGGCGGAAGTGTGGCGGCGCACGGCCGCCCCACCCCAGGAGGGCGAGGACCGCATCGAGAAGACCGCGCGCTCGGCGTTGCGCGCCTGCTTCTGGGGCGCGGCGCTGTGGATCGCGGCACGCACCGGCCCGGCTGGGCATCCGGCGTTCGACGCGGCCGCCAACCTCGGCGCCGGCGCTGCCAGCGTCGCCGCGCTGGTCGCGCTGGCGCGCATTCCGGCCCTGGGCGGCGTGATGTCGCCGGCGCGCTCGGCGCGTTCGCTCGACGCCGCCGCCTTTGCCGGCTTCCTCTGGGGCATCGCGGTGGCGCTGCCGGCAACGCGCGTGCTGCTGCCAGCCGGGCAGGTGCGGCTCGATCCGCTGGCCATCGACTACGCGACCACGAGCGCCGGCATCGGCAGCCTGCTGGTGCTGGTGGCGGCGACGTGGCGACTGCGCATCGTCAGACGACTGGAGATGGGCGTTGGCGATCGCGCAGCGGGCGCGCTGGCGCTCGCCATCACGGCCTTCACCGTCGCCGTGCCGGCCGCGCTCATGGATGTCGCGCCGCCCGATCGCGTGCTGCCCGTCGCGGTCATCCTGGGGTCCATCGCCTGCACCTGGACGGCCACCACGCGCGAGCCGACCACGGTGTCGAGCGCGCTGCGCGGCATCCTCGCGATCATGATCCTCGGCGCGCCGACCACGCTGCTCGCCGGGCTGGTCGCGCGGCAGGCGCCGAACCACGCCGGCGCGATCGTGCTCGCGTCGAGCGCCGTGTCGATCGTGGTCGGGCTCATCGCGCGCGCCGTCGCCAGGCCGCTCGGACCGGAACAATCGCGCTGGCTCGACGCCATCGACGCCGCCAGCCGGGGCGCACTGCAACCGGAACCCGACGCTGCCATCCGGGCCGCGCTCGTCGCGCTCGGCGAGACCAGCAACGCGCCCGGCGCCAAGCCCGAGCTGTGGCGGGTCAGCCCGGAAGAGGTGCTGAGCGTGGACGTGGCCGGCTACCTCCACGTCGACAAGGCCACCGCACCGCAGCGACTGTACGAGATGGCGCGTGAGGAACCGGAGCGCATGCTGCGCGCCGAGGTGCTCGCCGCGCTCGAGGTGCGCCGCCCCGAGGTCCGCCCGCTGCTCGCGTGGTTCGAGGCGCGGCGCGCGTTCTCGGCCACGGTGGTGCTCGACGAGGACGGCCCGATCGGCTTCATCCTGATGCCGCGCGGCAGCCGCACCGCGCCCATGTCGCTCGAAGAAGCGCGCGCCATCCGCCTGCTCGCCGATCGCATCAGCGCGCTGCTTGCCGTGTCTTCTGCGCTGGCGCGGTCCCGCGAGCGCGAGCTCGCCGCCATCGCGCGCGCGGACTCCATCGACGACGAGCGACAGCGGCTCGAACACATCATCCACCTGGAAGCGGGCCGGCACGAGTCGCAAGCCGAGCAGGCCGCGCGCGAAGTGCGCGCAAGCGCCTACAGCCCGGCGGCGCGCCAGGCGCTCGACCAGCTCGAGCGCCTGGGCCGCATGAACGCCTCGCCCGCGCTGCTGGTTCCTCCCGGCGTAGAGGCCGTCGGCTGGGCCGCGCTGGTGCACCTGGCGAGCCCGCGCCGTGGCGGGCCGATGGTCGTCGTCGACGGCGCGAGCGGCGCTGCGCATGATCTCGAGCTGTGGCAGGACACAGAGCGCTCGCCGCTGGCGCTTGCCGACGGCGGCACCCTGGTCGTACTGGAGGCGGCGATGCTTCCGACCGATATCCAGGAGCACATCGCGCGCACGCTCTCGCGGCACGCCGCGGCTCCTTCGCGCTCCAGCGTGCTGCCGGCGGGGCTGGTCGCTACGCTGCGTGCCGCGCCCGCAGAGCTGGTGGAAGGCGGCGCCCTGTCGCCTGTGTTCGCGCGCTGGCTCGGCGACGCACACGTCGAGCTGCCGCGTCTCGTAGATCGCGCCGAGGACCTGCGCGCTCTGGTGCTGTCCACCATCGCCCACACCGGTAGAGGCTCCGGCAGCGAGCCGCTCGGCATCGACCCTGCCGCGCTGCGGCTGCTCATGGAACACAGCTGGCCCGGCAACGAGCTAGAGCTCTCCGACCTCATCACGCGCGCTGCAGCCGCCGCCAGCGGTCGCGTCATCACCCCCACCGACCTCGCCGGCGCCGGCTTCAGCCCCGACGTGGAAGCCGCATCGGCATCCGCCACGCCGCTCCCGACAACAACGCGCCGCCGCCCGCGCCCCAGGCGGCCACCGCGACGGCGCTGACGCGCATGGCGCGAGCTATCACATCGCTGCAGCCAAGGCCTGCTGGGCCGACGCCGCACACCCGGTCGTGCGATAGGGGGGCAAGAATCTGGGCCCCTCGCCGTCCGCTGGGTCACTGGTAGACTAGGGGCCACGCGGGAGTGCTGGACCCGCTCGCCTGGTGCTCTGGTGGCGCCGGGTCCAACGCAGTCGTGTAGGTCGACATGTCGCTCACGTCCGGAGACGTCATCGAGGACAAGTACCGCATCGTGCGTCTGCTCGGCGAGGGCGGCATGGGTGCCGTGTACGAAGGCGAGAACACCCGCATCAATCGGCGCGTCGCGATCAAGGTGCTGCACGCCGCGTTTGCGTCGAACGCAGACGTGGTCAAGCGCTTCGAGCGCGAGGCGCAGGCTGCTGGGCGCATCGGCAACGACCACATCCTGGAAGTGCTGGACCTGGGCAGCCTGGACAACGGCGACCGCTTCATGGTGATGGAGTACCTCGACGGCGAGCCGCTGTCGGAGCGGATCGGGCAGCGCGGGCGCATGAGCCCCGCGGAGCTGTCGGGCATCATCCGTCAGGTGCTGACCGGGCTGGCCGCGGCCCACGACGCCGGCATCCTGCATCGCGACCTGAAGCCCGACAACATCTTCATCCTGAAGGAGAAGGCCGGGCAGCGCGACTTCGCGAAGATCATCGACTTCGGCATCTCGAAGTTCCAGCCCATGAACAACGAGATGAAGATGACGCAGACCGGCGCCGTGATGGGTACGCCGTACTACATGTCGCCGGAACAGGCGCGCGGGGATTCCGTGACCGATGCACGGAGCGACATCTACAGCATGGGCGTGATCATGTACGAGGCGGTCACCGGCTCGGTGCCGTACGACGCCGCTACCTTCAACCAGCTGATGTTCAAGATCGTGCTGTCCGAACCGACGCCGCTCGCCGAGACGGCACCGGAAATCGATGCGGCGTTTGCAAGCCTGATCGACAAAGCCATGGCGCGCGACGCCGCGCACCGCTTCCAGAGCGCCCGCGAGTTCGAGGCGGCGTTGCTCGCCTGGGAGCAGCACGGCCTGGCGGTGGCCGTTCCTCCTCGCACGACGCCGTCGGTGCCGGGCGCGGACACCGCCGTGGGGCTTGGCCTGCCAGGGAGCGGGTTGTCGGTCCAGGGCGGACAGACCAGTGGCAGCTGGGCATCGTCGCAAGCCGGCGTGCCGCCGAAGAAGAGCCCCGTACTGCTGCTGCTCGGCATCGGCGTGGTGGGTCTGTCGCTGCTCGCGGGCGGTTCGTTTGCTGCATGGAAGTGGTTCGGCGGGCAAGCCTCCGTTCCCGCCGTTGCGGCTTCAGGCAACGCCGTTCCGGTGCAGATCCCGGCCTCGGCTTCCGCCGCTGCTCTGGCCGCCCCCCCACCCCACGCCGAGCCTGCCGGCAGCGCCACCGCTGCCCCGGAACCGGTAGCCAGCGAGCCAGCTCCCGGCACCAAGCCAGCGCCCCCGGTTCGGCATCCTCTGGCCCAGTCGAAGCCAACCGCGAAGCCCAAGCCAGCGGCGCCCAAGCCAGCGGCGCCCAAGCCCACGACGCCCAAGCCCACGACGCCCAAGCCCACGACGCCGGATTTCGGCTACTAGTGCTGCGTCCCATAAGTCGCAATCCATCTCAGGCTGCGAGAACTCGGCCGGTGTAGGTCCACTGGAACGGCCGGGCGAGCCGTTCGTTCCAGTGGCGAGCAAACCGGTAGATGGCGGCTTCGAGAGCGCGGGCTCCGTCGAAGGAGCGGTGACGCAGCGCGCTCCTCGTCAGGATGCCGAACCAGATCTCGACCTGGTTGAGCCAGCTGCCGTGCTTCGGCGTGAAGACGAAACGCACACGCGGGTTTCGCGCGAGCCATTGGCGCGCAGACTCCCCGACGCGCGTGCTGATGTTGTCGGTGATGATCACGATCGGACCCCGTCGATAGAACTGGACGAGCTGGTCGAGGAAGCAGAGGACGTACGGCATCGTGCGATCCGGCGTGACCCAGACAAGTACACGTCCTGTCTTCACGTTGAAGGCCGCAAAGATGTTGCGCGTCCCTTTGCGCTCGTACTCGAACTCCACGCGCATGGGCTTGCCGACCTTCATCGGGCGCGTCGGATGGATTCGACGCAACACCTGGACACCGGGCTTCTCGTCGATGCTCAAGATCGTCGTGCGAGGCGGCGGGTCCAGGTAGAGCTTGCAGATTCTGGCTGCTTTCGCGTCGAAATCCGGGTCTGTGGGGTTGAGGAAGTAGCGCACCCGGTGCGGTTTCAGAGCCATCGACCGCAGGAAGCGGCTCAGCGACGAGCGCCCCACTCTCCAACCGAACCGCTCCTTCAAGAAACTCCTGATCGCACGCAACGACCAACGTGCCAGCGCGTACCCGAAGCGCTCCGGTGACTGCACGACCACCGTAGCAACCTTCTGCCAGACAGCCGGCTTGATCACGCGAGGGCGTCCAGTGCGGCGCTGATCCTTGAGCGCTTCATAGCCGCCGTCGAGAAACCGCTTCAGCCAGCCACACCCCTGGCGGCGGCGGCTACTTGGCGCAGCAGACGGTCGTCGCCTTCTGCGGGGTGACGCTACCCGTCAGCGTACCGCCGCTCGGCGAGCAGGTGCCCTTCTTGTAGACGTTGACTGCCGCAGGCTTGATCGCGACAACGTTCGAAGCGGAGCAGTACGTGTTGGTCTCGGTTGCATACGCGGTCGACGTGGCGCCGGTGCAGTCTGTCGCCTGGTAGAGCGTAATGGTGGCGCGACATTCGTAGCCGCTCGGCTTGCAGGTACAGGCGGAACACGCTCGCGTGTCGCTGTACGAGTTGTAGTACACGGTGCGGGTAGGGTAGCCCGTCGGGCACTTCTGGGCGCCGGCCTGGTAGATGCAGACGCCACCGTACGCGCTGGAGCCTGCCAGGGGGACGCACCACTGGCCGGCGCTGCAGCCGCCCGTGTCCTTGGCGCCGGAGCAGACACGCACATTGCGATCGAAGCTCGGCTTGGGGATGTTCGGGTTCATGGTAGCCGTGCAGGACGCCGCGGACGTCTGCAGGTCGAAGCCGTCCTTGATGGAAACGGTCCGGCACGTGTTCAAGCTGATGGCGTACCCGCCCTGGGGGTTCGACGGGCAGCTCGGCGAATAGCCCGTGTAGAACATCTTCCCGCACGTCACGTTGGGTGAGCTGGGGCACGTGCAGTTGCACGCTGCCGTTGGTGTCTGGAGGCCGTCGTGCGTGTCGAGCTCGAGGGTGTTGTATTCGCTCGGGCAGGGCGAAAGCGCCGAGGCACTCGATGCGACCGTGACCGGCCCCGTCCAGCCCGACGGAACGGGTGCCACGCACACGCTGTTGCTGCCGCAGGTGGGCGGCGCGCCGCCGCTGCCCGCTGCCCCGGCCGTGCCGCCGCTGCCGGCCGTGCCACCGCTGCCGCCGGTCGCGCCGCTACCCGCTGTGCCCGCGCTGCCGCCGGTCGCGCTGCCCGCTGCACCGCCGCTGCCGCCGGTCGCGCCGCTACCCGCTGTGCCCGCGCTGCCGCCGGTCGCGCTGCCCGCTGCACCGCCGCTGCCGCCGGTCGCGCTGCCCGCTGCACCGCCGCTGCCGCCGGTCGCGCCGTTGCCCGCGCTGCCGCTCGTGCCGGAGTCGGCTGCATTGAAGTTCCGCTCTGGCGGCGACGAGCACGCGACGACGCCAAAGACGACACACACCACCACCAGCCCTGCCCGGAGCGCACCCATGCGCGGAATCGTAGCGGCGCCGGTTCGAGCCCCGCAAAGGGCAAAAGAAATTGCCTCTGCGCACTGCTCGTGACGGCGTGCTACCCATGCTGCGGGATGGCTCGCCTTTCTCGTATGGCGGCGCTGCTGCTCGCGTGCACCTTGGTGTGCGGCGCGGCTGGCGCCCAGTCGGACGAACAGCTCGCTGGCGCCCGGGCGGCAGCTACCGAGGGCGCCAAGGCGTTCCAGAACGGGGAATACGCCAAGGCGATCGACTTCTTCTCCCGCGCCGAGAAGCTCGTGCATGCGCCCCCGCACCTCCTGTATCTGGCACGCGCACACGCGAAGCTCGGTCGGCTCGTCGATGCGCGCGAGATCTACATCAAGATCAAGCGGGAGCAGCTCGCCGCCAATGCGCCCAAGGCGTTCAAGGCGGCGCAGCAGGCGGCAACCCAGGAGCTCCAGGCGCTCACTCCACGCATTCCCCGTGTCACGGCCAACGTGCAGGGCGGCGGCGACAAGACATCGCGCATCACGATGGACGGGCGTCGGGTACCCGATGCGCTCGTCGGCATACCCAGGCCGGTCGATCCGGGCAAGCACGTGTTCAAGGCGTTTGCCGACGGCATGGTGAGCCCCGAAAAGGCCGTCGAGGTGAAGGAAGGCGCCAACGAGAGCGTCGTCCTCACGCTCCAGCCGCTCCAATCAGGCGCCGCGACGCCGGCGCCCGCCCAGCAGCAGCCCGTCGATCCGGCGCCTGCGAAGGACACCGGCAAGCACAGCGGCGGCGTGAGCGGTATGCGCGTTGGTGCGTACGCCGGGTTCGGTGTCGGGGCGATCGGCATCGGCGCCGGGGTCCTCTTCCTGCTCAAGAAGAGCAGCGCTTCCAGCGACGCCGACAAGCTGTTCAACAGCTGCAACCCGCGCGGTTGCACGAGCGCCGAGCGAAGCCAGGTGGCCTCGCTCGACAAGGACGCTTCCAGCGCAGGAACGCTGTCGACCGTCGGGTTCGTGGTCGGTGGTGTGGGCCTTGCTACCGGCGTGGTGCTGCTCGTACTCGATTCCGGCAAGAAGAAAGAGGACGCCGTTCTGCGTCACGGCGACCTCAGCGTGCGCCCCCTCGTCGGCTACCGCAGCGTCGGTGTCGGCGGGACATTCTGACCGCCTGTCCCGGTGCGCGCCGGCCCGAGCAGGACCAGCCTTTCCCCGATGCGGAGGACGTCCACGCGGCCGCCGGCCGCGCCGCGCGCGCGCATGGCCTGGCGGAGCTCGCGGAGCGGCTGGCCGGGCTCGTCCAGGCCGTTGACGAACGTGCCGTAGTGGATCGGGATCATCCAGCGCGCGCCCAGGTCGGAGAAGGCGTCGAGCGCCTGCGCCGGATCGAGGTGCGAGCGTCGCATGAAGGCGCGTGGCTCGATGGGCGCGATCGGCAACAGCGCCAGGTCCAGGTGCGGGAAGCGCCGCCGCGTCTCGACGAAGTCGCGGCGATCGTAGGCTGTGTCGCCCGGGAAGTAGACACTGACTCCGCGGTAGCGGATGACGTAGCCCGTGAAGCTCGTCTTCATCCACGCCGCGTCCGCGCCATAGCGGAAGCCGTTGTGCATCACCGGCACGGCCGTGATCCGCAAGCCCGCGTGCTCCCAGGTCTGCCAGCGGCCGAGCTCCCGCGCGCGGAAGGGGAAGTCCGTCAGGTACACGAGCCCGCCCTGGGGCATCAGCAGCGTGCCCACCTTGTGCTGGATGAGCTCGAGCGAACCCAGCGAGAGGTGATCGAAGTGCAGGTGCGAGATCAGGACGGCGTCGAGCTGCGGCAGATCTTCCGCGCGGAGGCCGGGCTCGACGAGGCGCTGGGACAGCTGCCCCACGCTGGACGTGAACACCGGGTCGGTCAGGACGAAGCGATCACCGAGCTGGATCAGGACCGTGGCGTGCCCGACCCAGAGCACCGACAGCCGCGCGCCGGGCACCCCGGGGTGCGTGATGCGGTGGGGAACGCGCGCCGGCGAGCGGAACAGCGGCGCGAAGAACTCGCCGCCGCTCACGCAACCGGCAAGCAGCACCAGCACGAGCAAGAGCCACGCGCGGGAGCCCGAACGAGCCGCGGAAAGGACGCGCATCAGAAGTACCTGAACCTCAGCGTGCCGATCCACGCGGCACGCTTGAAGGCGGGGGCGTAGTCGACCTGCAGACCCAGCACGCCAAACAGCGCGTAGACGCCCAGCTCGTAGGCGACGCCGTCCTGGCCGGCAATGCGGAACCACGAGCTGCCGATGGAGGCCGACAGGTAGTCGCCATGCTGCAGGAGCGGGAAGTACGAGCGCAGCCCGGCGCGTAGCAGCATGCGATCGCGGAAGCGCGGCGCAATGGCCAGGTACTCCGGCGAGACGTACAGCTCGATCGAGCCGCTCTGCCGCACGATCGGCTCCACCACGAAGAAACGCCAGGGGTTCACGCCCGGGTACAGGCCGAAGGAGTAGCAGAGCGGCGTCAGCTGCCAGCGCATGCCGAAGTGCGCGCCCGCGTCGCCGAGCGAAAGCTCCGGGCTGGGGATGAGCTGGGTTGCCAGCCACGGCCAGGTGATGCGCGGGCCCGACCGCGTGCGCTGCTGGGCGCGACTCCGGGCCGGGAAAGCGAGCGCGAGCAGCGCGCCGAAGCACGCCGCCCGCACCCGTCTTCCCCAGCGTACGCCGCCCATGTGCCGGAATGAGCATGGTCCCGGGCGGCTCGCGTGACCAGAGGGCGCTCTGCGCGGCTCAGCCCGGCCGCACCACGCGCACCAGCGTGCCGATCACGCGATCGAAGCGGGCGACCAGCGCCGCGTCCAGCTCCGGCAGATACCCGAGCGCCGCCGCGACCTCGAAACAAGCCTGCACCTCGCGCAGCGAACCGAGCGCGGTGTGGTAGCGCACCGCGCGGTTCTTCCCGCGACTGTACGACCCTTCCGCGACGTTCAACGGCGCGCTGGTCAGAGCCCGCCGACACTGACGCGCCAGATCCGGGTCGTGCCGCTCCAGCCGCTTCACCAGCGGCCGAAGCAAGCGAACCAGCTCGAGCAGAACGGGATAGATACGCAACATCATGGAACTCCTTGGCTCCCTCACGCCCGCCCACTCGAGCGCGAGGCGAAGCCCAAGCGCCGCCGCGCGCAGGAGCTGTCCAGGCTGCGAGCGAAGCGAGCACCGCCCGCAGCCGCGCGCAGGACCCGAAGGGTCCGAGCACGGCGAGGACGGCTCGGCCTGGACAGCTCCGAGCACGGCGGCAGCCTGGAGAAGCCAGCAGTGAACGCCCCGCCCAAAGCGCGCGAGGCGAAGCCGACGCGCGCCTCGCCCTACGCCCTCGCACCACGCTCTCGCACCACGCGCGCGAGGCGAAGCCGACGCGCGCCTCGCCCTACGCCCTCGCACTACGCTCTCGCACCACGCGCGCGAGGCGAAGCCGACGCGCGCCTCGCCCTACGCCCTCGCACCACGCTCTCGCACCACGCGCGCGAGGCGAAGCCGACGCGCGCCTCGCCCTACGCCCTCGCACTACGCTCTCGCACCACGCGCGCGAGGCGAAGCCGACGCGCGCCTCGCCCTACGCCCTCTCTCTCGCTCTATCCCCTCGCCCTCGCGCTAGCCGCAGGGGACCCTCGCGGGCGCGGAGGGCGGCTCGTCGTTTGCGGTGTGGACGCGACGGCCGCCCGAGCACCCGCTTGAGGGTCCCGGGCGCGCGCCAGCGCGCCCGTCGCTCCGCGCCGCCGATCGCCTGGGGAGCAGCCTAGGAAAGCCCGCAGCCCAGATTCGCTGGCACCGCGATGTCCATCAGCCGCGGATTGGGCAGGTTCAGGTTGCCCATCAGCTCGATGTACTCGTCGACGCCCTTCACCTGCAGGCGCGGGTTGTGCGCCCGTTCCTCGGCGATCGTGCTCACGGTCCAGCCCTTGTAGTCGTGGGCGGGGTAGACGAACGTGTCGTCCGGCAGCTTCAACAGCTTCTCGAAGATCGAGTTGTACTGATCGCGCGCGCTGCCGTTCTGGAAGTCGGTACGGCCACTGCCGCGGATCAGCAGCGTGTCGCCGGTGAACACGCGGTCGGGCAGACGGAAGCTGTACGAGTCGTCGGTGTGGCCCGGCGTGTACATCACCTCGAGCGAGATGCCGTCCAGGTCGATGCGCTCGCCGTCCTTCACCTTGAGCGAGACGCAGTCCGCGCGGCTCTGCTCGCCCATGATGGTGAGGCAGTCGGTGCGGCTCCTGGAGATCGCCCAGAGCCGTGACATGGTCGGCGTGGACGTGCGTGTCGACGGCCTTGACCAGCTTCAGGTCGAGCTCGCGGAGCAGCTGCAGGTAGCGGTCGACCTGCTCCTTCACCGGGTCGATGAGCAGTGCCTCGCCACCGGCGCGACGCGCCAGCAGGTAGGTGTAGGTGCTCGATTCCTTGTCGAATAGCTGGCGGAAAATCATGGGTCCCTCTACGGCTCCATCCAGCAGGCTTCGTGCCAGAGTTCGCGAGACACCCTGGACCCCGAAAACGCCGCCCCCGGTCCACACCGCAGCGCGGTAGCCGAAGCGCAGCGTGTCAACACGAGACAGGATGTTGCAACATGACGCGCCGGGCTAGTCGTCACGCTGGGCCAGGGCGCGAGCGCGCGACTCGATACCGTCGGCGAACTCCAGCGCGACCGCGCGATCCTCCAGTCGCTCGAGCTCCTGCCCGGCGCGGCGCGCGATCGCCGCTGCCCGTGCCTTGTCTTCCTGCCAGTCCACGACGCGGTAGGCGAGCGTGAGACCCGGGTCGCTCTGCAGGAGCCCGAGCGACGCGCCGCGCCACACGAAGGGCGGACTGGGGCGATCGAGCGTCGCCAGGTCGGTCAGCGGCGAGGCAGCGAGCCAACGACCGAGCAGACCCAGCCAGGTCTTCGACCACTCGGCCTCCGCTGGCGGCATCTCCCCCAGCTCTACGTTGGTCTTCGCTTCGTGCACCCGACGCAGCCTGGGCCAGGCCAGAAGCCGGGCGGGAGGTTCCGCTCCATGGTAGTCGGCGCTGCCGACCCACCACGAGACGCGCGTGTCGACGCGCACCAGCTCGGCGACGCGAAAATACGCGGCATGCCGTCCCAGCGCGTCGCCGATGGTGCGCGGAGCGCCGGCCTGCTTGATCACCTGCCCTACCATGTTGAGCAGTCGCTCCGGCCGCTCCTTCCCTATCCATCCTTCGAGATCGGGATTGGTCGCCTGCAGCAGGTCGTTCAGAGCGAAGGCCAGCAACCATTCGCCGGGCGTGGGCTCGCCGACGCGATCGACCGCACACAGCCGGCGCGCTGCCGTCAGCCGTGCGCGTTCCAGCTCGACTGCGGCGTTGCCCCCTGCCACCAGCGAGTGCGCTGCAAGATGGCGCGCGCGCTTTGCGCCGATGGGCGGCAGCGGCCTGAGCTCGCCTCCGGCAACCAGCGGCAACAGTAGCTGCTCGGTCAGCTTGTCGACGAGGATCTGGTCTTCCGGCGTCATGTCGGTTCCGTTCCAGCAAGCGGCCGGAACCCCAGCGGGTCGAGCCACACCGTAGGGATTTCGGCGGACAGCTGCAATTCGAACGAGGCCCCGGACAGCGGCGCCCAACGCTCGGCCTCGAGCAGCGCCGACTCGAGCGGCCAGAAGCCGTCGCGCGGCACCGCCACCGGCGCTTCGCCGGGGCGCAGGAACACGATCCGATCCGCAGGCGAACCAAACGCGGCAAACAGCATGTCCGGCCCCACGCGCGGAGCAACTTCGTAGCCGCTCGGCACGAAGATGGAGGGGTGCTCGCGCCGGAAGAACGTCCCCAGCGGCAACACCTCCAGCCCCTGCTCCCGCAGGAGAAACGCGCCGATTTCCGTCACGGCGATGCGCATGCTGCGAATGGCATCTGCACCCAGAGCGTAGACCAGCCGCCTGAGCAGCGGCAGCTCGTCGGGAGCGACGAGGGTCGCCTGCACGCGGTCCGGCGGACCGAGCGCGGGGACCAGTCTCGGATGCAGTCGCACTTCCGGCCGACCGCTGCCGGCACTGCCAGGTGGAAGGGGCGCCAGATCCTCCGGCGTCTGCTCGGTGCGCCCGAGCGATCGCACGTCGGCGAAGACCGGCAGCTTCGTGATCTCGAGCACCGGCTGGCCGCGTCCCCTGAACAGCACCAGCCCGTGCTCGGCGAAGACCGGACACGAGCGCAGCGTGATCGGGTGGCGATAGCCGTGCTCGACAGCAGCGCCGGGCGACGCGGGCAGAAAGGCCGAGATGCCGGGCGTCGCTCCGAGCGGACCGCGCATGCGCGCCGGCAGATGTTCCACGGCGAACAGGAAGCGTCGGACCGGTGCGTCGTCGAAGCTGGTCTCCGGAGGCCACTCGACTATTCCGACCCGCGCATCGACGCGCGAACGCGCAAGGTAGCCGAGCAGACTCGGCCCCAGCCCCGGCTCGGCCACGAACCACAGCGGCCCCTCTCCGAGGACCACGCCGGGGTCGGGATGCGGGGCCAGCCGCCGGAGCAGGCTGCCGAGCTCGATCTGCCGCTCGCTCTCGTACACCTGCGAAAAGGTGTTGTGGTAGAGCGCGATGGCCGCGTCGGTGGGGATGATCTCGCTGGCGTCGTAGCCGAAAGGCGCACCGGCATCGCGGTACTGCACATAGTGGCGACTCGTCCCGGTGAAGGTGAAGCCGCCGGTCAGCCGCGCCACCTCGGACACGCGGTCCATGCGGTCGCTCGAGCCGGCATCGAACGACAGCGCGATCTCCCGCGCGCCCAGCTTCGATCGCATCACCTCGATCTTCAGCGACCCGGCGATGCCGTCGAGCGCCTGGTCGGCGGTGTACACGGCAAGGAATGCGACCAGCCGATCCAGCGACGGCAGCAGCACGAGACCGCGCGAGCCGAGTGCGACTCCCCGCACATCGAGCCCGACCCCCGGCACCCGGAGCCGCGTCTGGTGAAGCGCAACGCGTTCGAGCATCGACGCTAGCTTGCCTCCCGGGGCGTGATCATCGCACGCGGATCATAGCCCGGCGCTGGATCTGCTCAAGCGGACAGGCTGATTTGCATCCGGAGCGCGCCGCTCTAGCCCTCCGCCCCCGCCGGGGCTACCCTCCGCGCTGATGACGTCGTCTCCCGCCAGTGAACGACGCCGCATGGGCGGCCGCTTCGTGGTCGAGCGCGAGGTCGGCCGCGGCGGCGCGGGGATCGTCTACCGCGCCTGGGACCTGGTCACCGAACAACAGGTCGCGCTGAAAGTGACGGCCCTCGAAGCCGGCACCATCGCACCCGAGGATGAAGTGCGGCTCAGCCGCGAAGGCGAGCTTCTCGCAAACCTCGATCATCCGTTCATCGTCAAGACGGTCGCCTACGGCGTGTTCGAGGACACCGGCGTGCCCTACGTCGCGATGGAGTGGCTCGACGGCGAGGATCTCGGCAGCCCGCGAGAAGCGCGATCCGTTGACGCTCAAGCAGGCCGTCGAGCTCGCTATCCTGGTCGCCGAGGCGCTCGAGGCCGCCCATGCCGCAGGCGTCATCCATCGCGACATCAAGCCGGGCAACATCTTCCTGTGCAAGGGACGGCATCCCGAGGCGGAGGAGCTCGACGTGACACCGAAGCTGGTGGACTTCGGTGTGGCGGCCGCGGGCGACATCCGCATCACGCGCACGGGCGACGTGGTGGGCACGCCCGCCTACATGGCGCCGGAGCAGGCCCGCGGCGACGCGCCGATCGACGCGCGCTGCGACATCTACTCGCTCGGCGCGACGCTGTTCGAGCTGATCGCGGGCCGTCCGCCACATGTCGGCCCCACGGCGATCGCGACGCTCGCACGCCTGGTGACGACTCCGCCGCCAAGGCTGCGCGAGCTCCGGCGCGACGTCCCTCCCCTGCTCGACAACATCGTCGAACGCATGCTGCAGACCGATCCCGCGGCGCGTCCGGCTTCGGCGGCAGAGGTTCTCGAGACCCTGCGCGAGGCGGTGCGCGACGCGACGCGCGTCAGCTGGGTGGACGGCGGCGCCGAACCGACGCTCTCGTCGCGCCTCGGGTCCAGCGCGTCGCGCCTGCTCACGTCGATCGTCGCCATTCGCTTCGCGAAGGGCTCGGCGCGCGAACGCGCGCTTCTGCATCTGCGCGAGCGCGGTGCGGACGCGGTACCGCTGGGGCAGGACGCCATCGTGGCGCATCTCGGCGCGCGCCGCGCCGTCGGCACCGAAGCCACCGCTGCGCTGGATCTAGGACGCCGCCTGGCGCGGGCCGGCGCGCGCGTCGGTATCGCCAGCGGGCGCGCGCGCGTCAGCCTGATGAGCGACAGCGGCGAGATCTCGCCGGTGGGCGAGGTCGTCGACCGCGCTTCGGCGCTGGCACGCGACGCCGAGCCCGGCATGGTGCTCGCCGACGTGACCACGAGCGAGCTGGGGCGCGGCCGCTACGAGTTCCGCGCACGTGACGACGGCTCGGCCATCGTGGGCGAACAGGTGCGGGGTGCACGCGGAGAGCGCGCAGGCGGTGCGCCGTTCGTTGGACGTGAACCCGAGCTGGCGCAGGTGCTGAGCGCGTTCGATCGCTCGCGTTCGGACCGCACACCCATCCTCGTCAGCATCACGGGGCCGCCGGGCATCGGCAAGACGCGCTTGCGCCGCGAGGTACTGGCGCGCATTTCCGCGCAGGCCGAAGCTCCGCCGGTCGTATTGCAGCGCAGCGAGGCCTACGGCCGCGGCCACGCGCTCGGTGCCGCGGCGGATGTGCTGCGCGCGATCATCGGGTTGCCCAAGGGCACCACCGCGGCCGAGGCGGAGAGCGCGATCGTGGGCCGGCTGGGGCCGGCCACGCGCGACGAGCTGACGGCCCAGAGCCGCGAGCTGCTCAGCCGCTTGCTCGCCAACGAGGCGCTGCCCGAAGGCCTCGACCCGCGCGGTTCGCGCGACGCTCTGTGGCTGGCCATGACCGACCTGGTGCTGCAGGTGGTCGTCAACGAGCCCACCGTCATCATCATGGAAGATCTGCAGTGGGCCGACCCCGAGAGCATCGGGTGGATCGACCACATGCTGGGGCGCTCGTCGCACCAGCCGCTGGTGGTGCTGGGCCTGATGCGCCCCGAGTTCTGGCAGGACAACGCGGACCGGTTCGCAGGCCGCGATCACGTGCGGCTGGAGCTCCGCCCCATCTCGCAGCGCGCCTCGCGCGCGATCGCCCGCTCGCTGCTCGGCGAGAAGGCTCCGGAGCCGGTGATCGAACGCATTGCCGAGCAGGCCGCCGGTCTGCCGCTGTTCGCCGAGGAGCTGGCGCGCCTGAGTGCCTCCGGTCGCGACACGACGCACGCGCCGACGATCGAGGCGGCCATCCAGGTGAGCCTCGACGCGCTGGACGAGGAATGCCGGGACGCAGTCGGACGGCTCAGCGTGCTCGGCTTGAGCTGCTGGGACTCCGCGCTGGAGGCGCTGGGCATGTCCCGCGCCGAAAGCGTGATGAAAGCACTGGCCGGCGCCGAGCTCCTGGTCGAGCAGAACGTGTCGCGCTTCGCCGGCACGCGCGAGTGGGTGTTCAAGCACGCGCTGGTGCGCGAGGTGGCCTACAGTTCGCTCGGCGAGCTGGAACGCAAGGAGCTGCACGGGCTGGCCGCCGCATGGCTCGCGTCGATGGGCGAAGACGCCGCGACCGTAGCCGGCCACTTCGACCTGGGCGGACAGTTCGCAGCCGCCGCCGACCACTGGGCGCGTGCGGCCCAGCGCGCGCTGGCCACCAACGCGCTGGGCGACGCGCTCACGATGGCGGACCGCGCGCTGGCCTTTGCCGAGGACAAGCCAGCCGGTTTCCAGCGCGCCTCGTACCTGGACGAGGCCTGGAGCCGCCTGGATCCGCGCGCGAGCGAGCGCGAGACCGCCATCCGCGCCATGGAGGAGAACGTCCACGACGAACCGAGTGCGGTGCGCGCCCGCGGCGCACGCGCCCGCTACGACGACGCGCGCGGCACCGGCGACCGCATCAGCGCGCGGCTGGCCCAGACCCGCGACGAAGCGCAGGCGCTGGGTCTGCGCGACGAGGAAGCGCGTTGCTCGGCCGTGCTGGCGTCGCGCCTGGCATTCGCCGGGCGCTTCGCCGAGGCCGAGGCGGAGGCCGCGCGCCTGCTCGAGCTCGCCAACGAGCGCACCATCCGCGCGGCGGCCGTGGACGCCTGGCAGACACTGGCCATCATCCGCCAGACGCGCGGCGCGCTGAGCTCGGCGCTGGACGCGCGGCGGAACGCAGCGGCGGCTGCGCGCGAGGCCGGACTGCGCGAGCGCGAGGCGATGCTCACGACGAATCTCGGTTTCGCGCTGACCACGATCGGTGCGCGCCAGGAAGCCCGAACGGCGCTGGACACGGGCCTGGCCCTGGCCGACGCGATCGGCAGTACCGGAGCCGTCCGGCACGCGCAGATGAACCTGCTCGGCTGGGCCGCCACGTTCGGCAACGACAAGCAGCTCGAAGGCAGCCTGGCCGAGACGCGCGCGGACGCCGACGCCTCGGCCAGCGGCGTGTGGGCAGCGCCCGACCGCTCGAACCTCGGCGTACTGTTCTACCGCGGGTGGGAGCTGCTCCGCGCCAAGTCGGAGTCGGCGGCGCGGCGCGCCTGCTCGCTGCTCCGCATCTCCGCCGAGTCGTACCGGGCCACCGGTCATCGCGACGTGCTGCCCGTGGCGCTCGGCGTCTGGGCACAGGCCGAGCACCGCTGCGGCAACGCCCAGCGCGCCGCCGAGCTTGCCCGCGAAGCGGCCGCGCTACTGGAGAGCGGCGCCCCCAGCCTGCTCAACGAATCGACGGTGTACCTCGCGCTGCACGACGCCGAGCTCGAGCTCGCCGATCTTGAAGCTGCACGCAGTGCCGTAGCGCGCGGCATCCCACCGCTCCTGCGCCGGGTCCACGGCCTGGTCGGCACGCCCTACGCACGGCTGTTCCTCACCGAGCTGCCCCACAACGCGGGCCTGCTCGCAGCAGCAGAGGGCTACGGCCTCGTTCCCGACGAGATCCACACGCTGCTCGAACGCAGCGGGCACTAGAGCGAGCGCCCACTTCGCACGAGGCCCTGCCGCTGCTGGCGCAGGCCGTCAGAGCAAGGTCTTGAGGATCGCGCCGTCCGTCGCAGCGACTCCGGCATCGGACCAGTAGACGTAGTTCGCGTCGGTCACGATCTCGAAGGCCCTGGCCGCGCCGGACGCCAGCACGGTCGGGCTACCGCCGGCCAGAGGGAAGCGAACCAACCTGCCGGCGAGGCCGGTGGTGACGTAGAGGTAGCTATCGGTCACCTCGACCGAACGCTGGTCTCCAGACGTGACACCTATCTGCTGCGGCGTCCCACCCGCAAGCGGCGCGGACAGGACGGTGAGGTCGGCGCGGCTGCCGAAGTAGAGCTTGCCTGCCGTCATCCCGAACTCGTACGACGGCTTGCTGATGCCGGACACCAGAACGGTGCGCCCCGTTCCGTCGAGCTCCGAGCGCACGATCGTCCCGTCCGTGTAGCCCTTCGCCAGCGTTCCCGCCGTCATCCAGTAGAGCTTCCCCTGGTAGATCCTCAAGTCGACGATCTGGTCCTCGCCGCTCACGATCTGTTCGACACTGCCGCCGGCCTTGGGCAGCCGCTGGATCGACGCATCGGGCGTTCCTGTGTAGCTGTCCGTCCAGTAGACGTACGTGTCGTCGACCCACATCTCGTTCGAACCGACCTGGCCCTGCGCAAGTGTGACCGCGGTCCCTCCGCCCTTCGGCATACGGTACACGCTGCCGTCTGCATTTGGCGGATTTCCCTGCGCCGTGAAGTACAGGTCGCCACCATCGATGAACACCTCGTACGCAAACGGAAGACCCGAAGCCAGCGTCTCGGGCGTGCCGCCGGTCTTGGCGACGCGCATTACTGATCCATCCTGGACGAAGTTGGCCCAGTACACGTAGCTGTCGTCGACGGCAATGGCGATCGGACTCGGCAGACCGGAAGCGAGCGTCGTCGGTGCGGCGACTCCGCCCGCGCCTGCGACTCCGCCCAGGCCTCCAGCTCCGCTCACCCCTCCGGCTCCGCTCACCCCTCCGGCTCCGCCCACGCCTCCGGCGCCGCTCCCGCCTCCGGCACCGCCCGGCGTGACCGCAAGCCCTCCGGTAGACTCGTTGTTTCCGCAGCCAACTTGCAGCGCGAAGAGCAGCAAGGCGACCAGACCGAGGCGTGCATACGTCATGCGAAGTCCTCCCCTGCACCGGTCCACCCCGGACCGGACTTCCCGCACTGCGCCGAGCAATTGCCGTGCCCCTGGTCGGGATCGACGCTCCGGCCCCGTTCCGCCGGCAGCCATGCAGCGGCAAGCGCGGCCCGCTCCGCAGCCGCTGCGCGGCCCTGGCGCCGCCGCCGCAACAAGTGCGCCTGCCACTGCTCGGGCGGTGACGCCGGTCAAGCAGCTAGCGCACGCGAGCTCAGCCCTTCAATGCTTCGCGGATCCGTTCGCACGCTTCGGCGATGCGCGGCGGATCCTCGATCAGGGCGAAGCGGACGTAGCCTTCGCCGCCCGCGCCGAAACCGGTGCCGGGAGCCACGCCCACATGGGCGCGCTCGATGAGGCGCGTGGTCGCTTCGAGCGCGGTCATCTTGCGCCAGGCCTCGGGCAGCTTCGTCCACACGAACATGGTGCCCTGCGGCTCTTCGACGTCTCCCCAGCCCGTCTTCCTCAGGCCGTCGGCGAGTGCCTTGGCGCGGCCCTGGTACAGGGCGCGGATCTCCTCGACCAGCCCGTCGCCCTTTTCGAGCGCCCAGGCCGCCGCCTGCTGGAGCGGGATGAAGGTCCCGTAGTCCATGTACGTCTTCATGTGGGAAAGCGCCCCGATCATGCGCTCGTTGCCCACCATGTACGCGATACGCCAGCCGGGCATGTTGTAGCTCTTCGACATCGAGAACACCTCGACGGCGAACTTGCGGACCTCGTCCGGGTCGATGCCGCAGTCGAAGATGCTCGGCGCATGGCGTGCGCTGAAATCCAGATCCGCATAGGCCAGGTCATGCAGCAGGAGCGCGCCTGAATCGCGCACCACGCGCACGAGCTCCGCCAGCTCCTCGCGGGTGACGACGCGTCCGGTCGGGTTCTGCGGATAGTTGGCGATCACGAGCTTGGCGCGCCCACCGGCGAGCCGCACATGCTCGAGCGCGGTGTGCACCGCCTTGGCCGGCTCGCGCGAAGTGGAATCGTAGCCGGCCACATTGGCGCCGGCGATCAACGGAGCGCCCTTGTGGATCGGATAGCAGGGGTCGGGCACGACTGCCGTGTCGCCGCGATCGAGGATGGCGAGGCACAAGTGACTGATGCCTTCCTTGGCGCCCATCGTGACGATCACGTCGCGCTCGGGATCGAACGCCGTGTGGTAGCGCCGCTGGTACCACTCCGTGATCGCGTGGCGCAGCCGCGGCAGCCCGCGGCCGGGGTGGTAGCGATGGTTTTCGCCGATGTCGGCTGCGGCGTGCAGCTGCGCGACGATCTCGGGTGGCGTCGGGCGATCGGGATTGCCGAGGCCCAGGTCGATGATGTCCGCGCCCGAGGCACGGACGCGCGCCTTCACGTCGTCCGTGACGAGGAAGGCGTAGGTGGGCAGGGCTTCAGCGCGCGGAAAGGACCAGTCCTGGGTTTTCACCCGGGTTTGGTACCACGAATCGGCCGCCCGAAAAACGGGGTCCGGCGCGACTACCAGCGGCGACTGCGGCCGGCTCGGTGCTCGGCGATCGTGGCCTGGTCCTGTTCCTTCTTGACCAGCACGCCGCCGAAGGGCAGCTCGCCGCGGATGCGGTCGGCCCCCACCCCGGCCTGCGTCAGGACCGCGATCCAGTCGATGAGCTCGCTGGTGCTGGGGCGCTTGCGGACGCGCGGCACGCCGCGAAGGTCGTAGAAGGCGGCGATGGCCTGATCCACGACGCTGTCGTCCACCTCGGGGTGGTGCACGCGCACGATGCGCTTCATCAAGTCGGGCTCCGGGAAGTCGATGAAGTGGAACACGCAGCGGCGCAGGAAGGCGTCGGGCAGCTCCTTCTCGTTGTTGCTGGTGATGATCACCACCGGGCGGTGCTGGGCCACGATCTCGTCGCCGGTCTCGCCGATCACGAAGCGCATGCGGTCGAGCTCGTGCAGGAGGTCGTTCGGGAACTCCAGGTCGGCCTTGTCGACCTCGTCGATGAGCAGCACCACACGCGCTGGCGAGGACAGCGCACGCCCCAGCGCCCCGAGCTTGATGTAGCGGCGGATGTCCTTGACGCCTTCCGGTCCCGCGTCGCCGAAGCGTGCGTCGTACAGGCGCTGCACGGTGTCGTACACGTACAGGCCGTCCTGCGCCCGGGTCGTCGACTTGACCGGCCAGTGGATGAGGTCGAGCTCCATCGCCTCGGCCACGGCAGCCGCCAGCAGGGTCTTGCCGGTGCCGGGTTCCCCCTTGACAAGCAGGGGCCGCTCCAGAGCTACGGCCGCGTTGACGGCTGCCTCCAGGGCGGGGTCGGTGATATAGCTGCGGGTCCCTGCAAATTCTCGAAACGCCACGATACGTGGCGTCCTAGCACGAGCACAGCCGGGCTGCTCGCCCCGGGGGCCAGCGTGGTAGACCCTTGCGGATGATCCGCTACGAAATCAGGGCTGCCGGACTCGGCGACGAAGAGCAACTGCTGAGGCTTGCCCGCTTCCTCGACACGGTCAACCTGCCCCACGATCGCAGCCACGTGCAGCGGCTGCTCGAGCACGCCGAAAAGAGCTTCAGCGGAGCCATCGACGACATCCACCACCGCAAGTACGTCTTCGTGCTGTGGGATCTCGAGCGCGATGTGGCCGTCGGTACGTCGATGATCGTGGCGCAGCTCGGGCGGCGCGACGCGCCGTACATCTACTTCGACGTGATCCCGGAAGAGAAGTACTCGCGGACGCTCGACTGCTACTTCCACCACACAGTGCTGCGCCTCGGCTTCTCGTACAACGGCCCGACAGAGATCGGCGGGCTGATCGTCGACCCGACCTACCGGCGCGCAACCGAGAAGCTCGGGCTCATGATCTCGTACGTGCGCTTTCTCTACATCGCGGCGCACCCGGAGCTGTTCCAGAAAGAAGTCCTGGCGGAGCTGCTCCCACCGCTGGAAAAGGACGGGACGAGCCATCTGTGGGAAGCGCTGGGGCGGCACTTCACCGGCATCAGCTACGCCGAGGCCGACCTGCGCTCCAGCGAGGACAAGAGCTTTATCCGCGACCTTTTCCCGAGCGGGAACATCTACGCCAGCGTGCTCAGCGACGACGCGCAGGGCGTCATCGGCAAGGTCGGCGCGCAGACGCGCGGCGTGGAGAAGATGCTGCGGCGCGTGGGCTTCCGCTACGCCGAGCGCGTCGACCCCTTCGACGGCGGGCCGCACTTCGTCGCCGGCATCGACGAGATCACGCTGGTCCGGAACACGCGGCGCGTGAGCCTGTCGGGCGCGCTCGACGAGAGCGACGTGTCCGGCCGCGCCATGATCGCCAGCGAGTCCGCCGAAGCGCCCTGGCTGCGCGTGGTCGGCGCCGCGGCCGCCCTCGACGACGAGGGCAGCGCACGGCTCGACCCCGCCGCCATCGACCACCTGGGCGTTTCGCCAGGCGACGAGCTTGTCGTGCTGCCGCTGAAGTAGCCCGAGCCGGGAAGCACGCGTTATGGGCATGTTCGTGAATCCTGCCACCCCGGCTACCCGGAAGACGACGAGCGACGCGGTCTCGCGGCGGCGTTTCCTGCTCATCGCAACGGCACTCGCGGGCGGTGCCGCGGCGGCGTGCAGCAGGAAGCAGCACTCGCCGCCGATCACCTGCACCGACGAAAGGGGCCTGAACGCGGCCGAGAAGAAGGCGCGGGTCACGCTGCGCTACGTCGATCACACGCCGGGCTGGGCCACGTCGTGCGCCAAATGCCAGCAGTTCGAGCCGCCGCCTCGCAAGGGCAGCTGCGGGCTGTGCAGGGTGCTCGCGGGCCCCATCAATCCCGACGGCTACTGCAACGCCTTCGTCCCCTTCGGCTAGCTCGGCCTAGCCCTCGTCGAGCGCCGCCTGCCAGCGCAGGCGCGTCTCGAAGCGCTCGCGCACGGTGCGCAGCGTGCGCGCTGCGATTTCGAGGTCGCGCGGCGACAGTCCGCGGCCCACGGCGGCGAGCACGCGCGCCGTCGTGCGGTCCCACTCGGCAACCAGCTCGGCGCCGCGCGGCGTCGCGACCACGAGCGGCGAGCGCGAGTGGCGCGGGTTGGGCGAAAGCTCCGCCAGGCCGTCGGCGACCAGCGCGTCGACCACGGGCTGCACGTTCTGGCGCGTGACGGAGCGGGCGCGCGCCAGCGCGGGCACGGTCTGCGCCCCGTAGCGCACCAGCCCGCGCAAGAGGCCGCGGCGTGTGCCGCGCTTGCCGTCCTCGCCGTAGATGCGCTCCGCCACCCACTGCATGCGCTGGTCGAGCAGAACCGTCTCGTCGACGAGCGCGGCCAGCGCATCCGGTCCGTGCGGCTTGCGCGATCGCCGCGGTGCCTTGCGTGCCATGCATCCAAGCCTGCGCGCCGCCCGGCAGGTTGACAAGTACCTTGTCGTATTCCCGCTCCGCGCCCTTTCCGCGCCGCCCCGACCAGACAATCATTCCGATCATGGTCGACCTGAACCGCGTGATTTCCCGACTGTCGATAGAGCTTTCGGAGGAGCAGCAGCTCGCCTTCTCCACCGCCCGCGACTTCGCCGAGCGGCGGCTGGTGCCCCGCGCGGCCGAGCGCGACAGGAGCGGCCAGTTCCCGATGGAAGAGGTACAGGAGCTCGCCGGGCTCGGGATGCACGCGATGTGGGTGCCGGCGGAAGAAGGCGGCGCCGGCATCGACCACGTGGGCTACGCGCTCGCAATGGCGGCGATCGGCTCGGCCTGCGCGTCGACGGCGACGATCCTCGCGTCCAGCAATCTGGTGGCGAAGATCCTGGCGGAACATGCCAACGACGAACAGAAGGCGCGTGTGCTCGGGCCGTACCTCGAAGGCGAGACGGTGCCGGTGAGCTTCGCGCTCAGCGAGCCGGGCTGCGGCTCGGACGCCGCCGCGCTGACCACGACGGCCCGCCCCGACGGCGACGCGTTCGTGCTCGACGGCACCAAGATGTGGACGACCAGCGCGACGCACGCCGCGTTCCATCTGGTGTTCGCCCGCACAGATGGTCCGGGCCCGGAAGGCATCAGCGCGTTCGTCATCGAGAAGGGCACGCCCGGTCTCGGGATCGGCAAGGAAGAGGACAAGATGGGCCAGCGTGCGAGCGGCACCGCGGCGCTCCACCTCGAAGACTGCCGCGTGCCGGCCACGAATCTGGTCGGTCGTCGTGGCGGCGGCTACGCGGTGGCGCTGTCCGCGCTCGGCGCCGGCCGCGTCGGAATCGCGGGGCTCTCGCTCGGCCTCGCCGAAGCGGCGTTCGCCGCCGGCGCGGGCTACGCGGGCGAGCGTCGCGCCTTCGGCAAGACGCTCACGCAGTTCCAGAACACCCAGTTCGTGCTCGCGGACTGCCGCATGGAGCTCGACGCCTCGTGGCTGCTCGCGCTACGCGCCGCGCGCCTGCTCGACGGCGGCGACCGCGCCGTCGCCGAGACCAGCATGGCCAAGCTGTTCGCGACCGAGACGGCGGGCCGCGTCGTCGACCGCATGCTGCAGCTGCACGGCGGCTACGGCTACAGCCGCGACTACGAAATCGAGCGCCTCTACCGCGACGCCCGCGTCACCCGCATCTACGAAGGCACGAGCGAAGTGCAGCGCATCGTCATCGCGCGCCAGGTGCTCGGTACCTTCGTTTGATCACCCGCCGACCTGCTTTGCAGCTGTCGGCGTCCTGCAAACGCATGCCCGACAATGTCGCGTCACGCGCCGCGCCATGCTGCACATTTCGCGCGCACTGCTCGCGCGGTTCGTGAACTCCGCAGAGATGCGTCGGGGCTGTGCAGCAGCTCCCTTCTTGCATGACCGTTCGCCGGTGGGGTTCTCGACCTAGCCCACAACCTCCGGCGCGGGACGCGCCGACGTGGATCGAAGCCGAAGCAACAGATGCTTCACTGGAGCGAGCCATGGCCTGGACAAAGGCGACAAGTCCGGCAAGCGAATTCGATGTGATTGTCATCGGATCGGGCATGGGCGGCATGACGACGGCGGCCGCGCTATCCCGGCTGGAGCACAAGGTCCTGCTCCTCGAGCAAGCGCTTTCTTTAGGATCTCGCGCTCCTGCTTGAGCCGCGCGTTTTCACGCCGCAGACGCTTCAGCTCCTCCTCCGGCGTCTCGCCCCGCTCCCGGCGCACCTGCTCGCTCACGTCGGCGTACTTCTTCCGCCAACTGTGCAGCAGGTTCTCGGCAACTCCGAGGCTCGACGCCACGTCGCCAACCGTCCGCTCCCCCCGCGTCTCCATCAGACGCACGGCCTCGCGCTTGAACTCGTCCGTGTACTTCTTCCGCTTCTGCTTCTGCTTCGATCCCATGGCTTGCTCCCGAGGATACCCTCCTCGCGGGGTGTCCATGAAATCGGGGGAGGCTCACGGTTTCCCGACAACGCCGCCGAAATCGACGCCTACTTCGAGGCGTTGCAGTCGGCGCAGGACGCCGCGCGCGTGGCCGCGGGCGAGCGTGCGATGCCGGAGCCGTTCCGCTCCGCACATCGCTGGTGGAACAACCGCAAGATCGATGGTGCGGCCGCACGACCGGCGAGGTGATCGCCGACATCACCGACAACCCGAAGCTCGCTGCGGTGCTGTCGGCGCAATGGGGCACGTATGGCGGCAAGCCGAAGGAAGCGAGCTTCGGCGTGCACGCCACCGTCATGAGCCACTACCTGGAACGTGCTGGCTATCCGGTCGGAGGCGCCGCTGCCATTGCGGCGGGCCTCGTTCCCGTGATCGAGGCGGCGGGCGGCAGCGCCCGCGCCGCAACGCCCGTCGATGCGATCCTGTTCGACAACGGGAAAGCCGTCGGCGTGCGCACGAGCGCCGGTGAAGAAATCCATGCGCCCACGATCGTCTCGGCGATCGGAGCCGGCGAAACGGTGAGCCGGCTCTTGCCCCAGGACATCCGTCAGCAGGACTGGGCCCGCGAGATAGCCAGCTTCAAGCCGGCGATCTGCCACTTCGACCTGTTCCTCGGCTTCGAGGGAGACATCGCCCGCCACGGCGCGACGCGGTCGAACCACTGGTTCTACGGAAGCTGGGACACCAACGACGCCATGTGGACGGCCGCCGACGGCGGGCCGGCCCCGATGCTGTTCGTCTCGTTCCCCTCTCTCAAGGATCCCGCGCACGATCCCGGACCGTCCAACAAGCACACCGGGGAGGCGTTCGTCTGGGCCGATTGGTCGTCGGTGGCCGGGTTCGTGGGCGAAGGAGCCGAGAAGACCGCCGAGTGGAAAGCGTTCAAGCAGGACGTCGAAGCCAGGTTGATGGCGTTCTTCACCGACAAATTCCCGGCGCTGGCCCCGCTTGTCGTGTATCGCGAGCTGGGCACTCCGCTCGCAACCGCAGCGTTCACGCGCTACGAGAAGGGTGGGTTCTATGGCGTCGAGACAACGCCGCGCCGCATGCTGTCGGAGGCGCTCGCCGCCCGCACGCCTGTCCCCAACCTGTTTCCGACAGGTCAGGAACGTCACGATTCCCGGCATCGCCGGAGCCCTCTGGGGCGGAATGCTCGGTGCTGCGGCAGTCGACCCGCGTCTCTACAGGTTGTTCAGATAGAGCTCACCTAGCTCGCAAGCGGACCCGATGCGAGCACAGCGTCGATGGTCTGAGGTCGCGCGCCTCCTCCGCGATCTCGAATGCCTCGCGCCCCGTCAACAGGGCCTCGTCCCTCGTGCGTCTATTCATGTGCACCGGCAAATCTCGCGCCGCACGATGCGCGGGACACGACCTGCGGCGAGCAAGCGCTCCGCCGTGCGGTTCAACACGTTCAGGGCGGTGCGCACGCGGGGCTGCGCGCGTCAGCCCTCCACGCCCAACGACGAGTCGCCCACCGGCTCCCCCCGCGCCCGCGCCGCCGCCTCCCCGCGCAGATACGGCACGCCCTCATGCTCGCCGCCGAGCGTGGTAGCGAGCGACTTCGTTCCCGACCGACCCGTGCCGACACCCCAGAGCATTAGTCCATGCCAGCGTCGGGGGAGGCGTCCGAGAGGGCGTCGACCGACGTGTCTGCGGCGTCGACGCCAGCGTCGCTCGCAGCGTCCGGGCCTGCATCCGGCGCGTCGAGCTTGCGGATGCGCATGACCTTGCCGGTCGCAGGGGCCGTGCCATGGTCGAGCCAGTAAATGGCAGAGTCGTTGACTGCTACGGCGATCGGCTGGTCCTGGTTCGCGGCAAGGACTTCCGGGGTTCCGCCACAGAGGCGGACGCGTTTCACGAATCCATCGACGGTCGTCCAGTACAGGTAGTCTTCGTCGAGTGCGATAGCCATCCTGTGGTCACCGAGCACCGGCGAAGCGACGGGCTCCTGCACCACGGCCTGGCCTTCGGAGCTACCCTGGTCCGCGACGAACACTGTGGTCACTTCTGTTCCCGAAAAAACCCACGCGAGTACGCCATGGCGCGCCACCAACGTCGGTCCCCCGGCGGGCCCGAGCGGGGGACCGAGGCCAGTCACTACGGTCGTCGCGGGTCCACCGCCTTTCGGCAGCGCGCGGATCTGGTAGTTCGCGCGGACCCCGTACTTGGTGGCCGCGCCGGGAGCCGGGTAGACGAAGAGGTACACTCCCGTGTCGTCCGCGGCGACACTCTGCCCCGAGTAGGCCGTGTCGTAGAACACCGAAGCGCTGCCCGCGTCGCAGGGATGCAGCGCCGGCATTTCCAGGACACGGGAAACGAAGCTGTCGGGCGTATAGTACAGGAGGAAGAGACGCGACCCGTTCAGCGCAAGATCCTCTCCGGGCATCGGGCACTCGACGGCGCTCATGGTCGCAACGGAACCCGATACAAGGTGCCGGGTCGCGTACAACTCGCGCTTCAACTCGAAAACGAACGACCCCTTCGCGGCCCGGAACAGCACATCCTGAAAAGCCGCCGCGCCGCCGCTGGTGCTGTCGTACAACACCGTAGGGGTAGCGGTGCCGAGCAGTACCTGCGCTGAATCTGGCTCGTGCGCTTCGAGCCACACCGGACCCGCCTGCGATGCGCCGATGCCTGCCAGATCGGAGCGCGCCGACGCGACGACTTCGGGCGTCGAAAGCCCGCCGCCGCCGGGGAGCGCAGAACACGTTCGACCTGCCCCGTCTTGCTTCTGCTGTGGAGAGTCGGCCACGACTTCGCCCGCCGCCCCATCCACAACAGAAGAACCGCCGGGGCTTGCCGGCGTGGTGCTGCACGCGGCAAGCACTGCCCCGAGCAAGACTACTGCGCAGCCAAGTGCACTACGGCGCCACACGTGGGACTCTACGCTCCGCGGCCTGGTCCGCCAGTTCTACCCACGCACTCTTTTCCTTTCCGTTCGACCGGACAAGGCCACACGACCCGAAGAAGCGCTCGCCGCGTTCATCCGTGCCCGTGCCGAGGGTGTCTTCGCCGTCCAGCAATCCGCAGACGTGGCAGAGCGGGTCATCCTGACCGCTTGGAAGGCATGGGTTGCACGTGCCGGAACACGTCGTCTTCACGGCGACCTGCCATGGGGCGCACTGGCAACCCACTCCTTCGATGTGTTGCTCGAAAATGGTGAACCAGATGAACAGAGGGAGACGGAGTCTGGCCTGATCCCATGCTTCGAAGGCGAGGACCACGGCCACGTACTGGGTCGGTTCGCCCTGCGAGTACTGGGCGAAGAAGCTCGCCGGAAAGGAGTGTTGCGGCCAGGCGCTCTGTAGCGCTGCTATGGTCGCGTCATCGTAGGTTGGATAGCCGAACTCCTCGATGATGACGGGCTTGTCGCCCGCAATCTCCAGCATCTGCTCGATGCGGTGGGCGACGCTGTAGTTGTGCGCGGACCCGGCTTTTCCATCAATAGCCGGGTGGTCGAGCGGGAAGTTCTGCTCCGGATAGCTCGTGAACCCCAGGAAGTCGCTAGCTTGGTTCAATTGCTCCAACCACAAGCGCGGCTTCTGCTGGTTGTAGAACCCCCAGGCGCCGTAGAGCCCGTAGTGCAGTGTCATCACGCACCCGATCTTCACTCGAGGTGCCAGCGTCCGAACGTGGGCACTCGCATCGTGGTAGAAGTCGGCCCACGGGTCCCACTCGCTGGGTCGCCCCAGGAGGTACACGTCCACCTCGCCGCCAATCGAGATGTACTTGATGACATCCTCGAACCGTTGGGCCACGCCGAACTTGCTGAAGAGATTGACCACGTTCTGATGGAACTGCGAAAACTCGCCTTTGAACCATGCCTTGAATGCTGGTGCATCGAACGGCGTGGACATGTACTGGTCCGGAACAACCCGCAAGTTCGTACGAACTACGTCGAAGAGCACAAAAACATCGAGCCCCAGCACCGCGGCTACCAACAACTCAATGGGCTCCGTGATCGCTCCCTTCGGGTCGCCGCCGTCTGGAGCCCGGGAAACCTGCCCGATGCGGATCGCGGTCGCGCCGCCCGCAACAACCCGGTCGACCACTTCCTGCACCAGGGAAGGAAGCGGTTTGCCTTGGACAATGCTCTGGGCGAACGCCGTCGGGTCGCCAAACGCAGCGGCCACTTCGGCCAGATCCTGGTTGATATAGTCGCACCAGCCCTGGTCGGGGCCAGGGCGCTCCCGCAGACCCATCTCCCAGAACCCCAGGTTCCGCCCCCCGCGGTTCCACACCTTCCCGTTCTCATCGACGACCCAGAGGTTGCCGTCGTTGTCAACGTCAATCGCGACGCCCCAGCCCGGGATGAGGGACCAGGTCTTCGTGAGGTGGTTCCAGAACCAGATCTCATTCCCTGCGGAAGGAACGAATCCGGCCTTCGTCATCATGCCGCTCGCTCGCTGCGCGCCAATGACGTACACGTCGCCGCCCGGCACCGCTGCCACGTCCCTCGCGCCCCCCGGCGGAGTCAGGTCCTGGAAGCTACCGCCGAGCCCGAGGTGCCCGTCCCGGCTCACCGTCCAGAGATTCCCGTCGACGTCGATGGAGACGCGCGCGGTGTTCCCCCTGACGGGTACATTCACGCTGTGAAGGTTCGGGGCCTGCCCTTCCAACTTCACCTGGTAGAGCGTGCCGCCCTGGTCGACCCACCACATCTCGGGGTCGTAGGGATCGGCCAGACGCCCTACTGCCATGTCGACGATGCCCGGGTATGCTCCAACCAGCAGCTGCCACGCGGAAGAGGCTGCGGAGCCCGCCCACACTTCACCGTCCACCTGGAAACCGAAGGGCTCACCGGTGTCACGCGCCGCGGCGATTCCGCGCGACGCCGCGGGGTCGGTCGCCACCATCCCCTTCTGCTCCTGCAGGCGGGCACCGTCGACAAGACGGCAGACAATCGTCTCCGCTCCGGACTCTGCCTCCCCGATGGCCCAGATCGCCGAGCACGAGAGCACGCCGCCGCCCGGCGCAGTCACACCGTATGTGCCAGCAGCGATGTCGGTGATGTGGAGCCCCTGCGGAACGTCGATGCTGGTCCAGAGCGCGTTGGCTACCCGCAGCGGAAGCGGAACCGGAAGGGTATCCGCCGGCTTCCCGAACTGCCCCGTCTGCGGCTTCTGCGCCCCGCTAGAAGGCCCTGATGCACCCGTTCCCCCGGTACCCAACGTGGACACCGGGTGTCCCCCACCCAGCACCGCCCTGATCGCCTCCGGGCTCAAGCGCTGGTTCGTGATCAGGTCGGGAGAGCTCCGATCGTAGAGCTCGAGCCCCGCGCGCGATCCGGGCGAGCCTGCGAGCGCGAGCGCGTCGTCCATCGTCATCGCTATGGCAGCGCTCTTCTGCCCCGCCTCCGCAAGAGCGACCGACTCCCCGAGCGTCATCGCGATCCCGGCGCGGGCGGTCGGGCTCTTCGCGAGCGCCTGGGCGTGCTCCGTCGTCAGCGCGATGCCGTGCCGGAACTCCGGCGCCGCCGCGAGGGCCGCGGCGTGCTTCATGGTCAGCGCGATGTTGCCGGGCGGCGACTTCAGCACCGCCGCGGCGGGCTCCGGCGGCAGACCGGCGCGCGACGCCGGCTGGCGCGCGAGCGCGAGCGCGTCGTCCATTGTCAGCGCTATGCTGGCGGTCGCCTGCGGGCGGGCTGCCAGCTGCTGTGCGTGCTCCATCGTGAGCGCGATGCCGGACGCGAGGTGTACGGACTGCGCCGCGGAAGCGAGCTCGTGCGCGGGCGTCGGCATCGCTGGCAAAAGCTCTGTGGCGGGAGGCACTACGCGTTCCAGGGCGACCCCCGACGCCACCGCAGCGCCAGCGGGGCCGCTTCTTGTAGCTTCGCACGACGCCCCGCCATTGGCGAGGCCGGCCGCGCAGGCCGTGCAGCAGCTCGCCGTGTCGGTCATGGCCGGATCACGTGGGCGCAGCCGGAACCTGCTGGATCTGCTCGCCACGTCCGGTAACCCAGATCTTCAGGTGCGCCTGCGGACTGGTGCCGCCGAGCTGGATGCGGAGCCTGACGAAGGCGAGACGGGTGGCGCCCGCGGGGTCGCCGTCGTTGGCGGTCTTCACGTTCTCCGCGGTGAGCGAGAGCGTGACGCCGTTGATCTCGGCGGTGGCGTTGCGATTCTCCCAACGGCGCTCGTCGGGGCCCTGCTCGACCTGCACCGTCAGCGTCGGCGAGGTGCCACCGACCTGCGATGCCACGGCGCAGATCGAGAGCGCTTCGACGGAGCCTAGCGTCGAGTCGAGCCCTGGAACGGTGTAGAGCGGGCTCGTACCCTGGACCACATCGTCGAACGCGAGTGTGTGGAAGGATCTCATTTCGTGTAGTCCCGTCCTGCCCACCACAGCTGGAGCCGGGTGGATGGATCGGTGCCACCGAGCTCGATCTTCAAGCGCATGTAGCGCAGCCCATTGTTGAAGTAGCCGTTCGAGCCGGTACCGACCTTGTCCGTACCGCTAAGCGCAACCGCGTTGACGAGCGGGCCGCCCGCCCACTCGCCCCAGTAGATGCCGTCAGCGGAGGTCTCGGCGGTTACGGTCAGGGTCGGCGAGGTGCCCGAGAACTGCGACGCAATTGCGGAAAGCAGAACCATGTCCGCCGTCCCCATCTTCTCGTTCCACTTCGGATCGGTGTAGACCGCAGTCGTACCCTGTACGACGTTGTCGTAGACCAGCTCACAGATGCGCAACATGGTTGGTCCTTCCCTTCGTGCTTGCCCCACGCGTGGAGCCCGCTGTGGCGCTCCACACCGACCAAGCTACCCCCCCCCCTTCGGCTCGGGTCAATCTGGAAATCGGTTCCTCGATGAAAACGTCCTGTGTCGCAGTGCATGCACTGATTATGATGTCTGCACGTGATGGGGCGGCGGACGAGAGCGCGGGAGCGGAGCTGGTGGCAGTGGGGCGCCACGGTGTTGATCTGGACGACGTTCTACGCATGCGGCGGCACCAACAAGGCGACCACCCCGCGCGACGCAGGTAGCGACGCGCTCGCAGGCGCCGGCGGACAGGGCGGCACATCCGGCGCCGGCGGCGCTGGTGCAGCAGGTGGACTCGGCGGCGGAGACGCGAGCGCGGGCAGCGCGGGCGTTGGGGGGGCTAGCGGTCAAGGCGGCGTCGACTCGGGCGCGGGCGCAGGCGGCGTGGCGGGCAGCAGCGCTGAAGGTGGCGCGGATTCCGGTACCGGCGCGGGCGGCGGGGCGGGCAGCAGCGGTCAGGGCGGAATCGGGGGGACCAGCGGTCAGGGTGGCGTCGATGCCGGCGGCGGCACCGGCGGTAGCGTGGGCAGCGGAGGTCAGGGCGGCGCCGATTCGGGTGCGGGCACTGGAGGCGTGGCGGGCAGCAGCGGTCAAGGTGGCGCGGATTCCGGTACCGGCACGGGAGGTCAGGGCGGCTTCGATGCCGGCGCGGGGGCGGGCGGATTCGACGCCAGCGCCGGATCCGGCGGTACCGATGCCAGCGCAGGCGGCACGAGCGGAGCCAGCGGTGCAGCCGGAACGGCGGGCAGAGGAGGCTCTGGAGGAACCGGCGGCACCGCGTCCAGCTATCCCGGCGACGTGAGCGGGACGCGCTTGAAGGCAAAGTTCTGGGCGGGCAGCGACGGCGCCAAGCACTACTCGCACGCGGCGCTCTACGACTCGCAGCTCGCAGTCGACTGTGCGTATGCGACGGCGTCCGACGGACAGCTGCGCTGCCTGCCGATCGTGTCGCCATCGGCCATGCAGGGCGTCATCTACTACAGCGACGGGTCGTGCACGCAGCCCATGTCCTTCGTCTCGACCAACCCGCCGGTGGGCTGCAGCCCGTACGTGCCAAAGTACGTCTACTCCGGACAGCAGAGCTGTCCCCATGGCGAGCAGCGGTTCCATATCTACCCGGTGCAGAGCATCATCACCAATCCCACGCCGCACAAGCTCACCAACGGCACCTGTAGCAACGCCAACGTCAGCTACCCGAGCATGATCCCCGTGGCGCTCGGCACGGAGCTGTCCGCCAGCAGCTTCGTCGCAGGCACCCGCACGCACCTGCCCTGAGAGGCCTCATGAACAGCATCGCCATCGGATCAACGCAGCGAGGCACACCATGCACCTGAACGCGACCCTCAAGGCTCTGACAGTCGGCCTGGGCGTCTACGTGGCGCTCGCCGCCGTGGCAGCCGATTCGCCGCACACCCGCGGCTCGCTCGTCAGCGTGCTGCCGAGCCCCGTACCGGCCGCGCTCGCCGATACCAGCGGGACGCGGCTCAAAGCCGCCTACATCGCGGGCGCGGACGGCTCCAAGCTCTTCGACGCCAACGCCATGTACGACTCGCAGCTGTCGGTGGAATGCACGTTCCACATCGCCTCGGACGGGAACTCGCGCTGCCTGCCCGTGCTGTCGCCGTCGAGCCTGCAGAACGGCGTGTACTTCCTGGACGGGTCCTGCACGCAGCCCGTCACCTTCCTTTCCACGCCACCTTCCGGTTGCTCCGTGTACGTGCCGAAGTACGTCTGGAACTACAAGGCCGCCGCCGTCTGCCCGTACACGCCGGGATCCGAGCCCGTGCGCGTCTTCAGTGTCGGCTCGTACCAGGGCTCGGTGTCGAAGGTCTGGTACCAGACCCCGGGCGGCTCGTGCCTGGGCGCGACGACGCCGAGCGGGCTCACCTACGCGATGACGGAGCTGCCAGCCTCCGATTTCGTGCAGGGCACGGCCGGGACCGACCCGTAGCTTCGCTCTGCAGGGCCTTCATTCCGGAGCAGGGCTACCTAGTTCGCCGGCGGACCCGATGCGAGCACGGCGTCGATGGACTGGCGCAGGCGGGCCTCCGGCACGGCGCCAATCTCGTGGGCGACCACCTTGCCGCCGCGGAAGAACAGCAGCGAGGGGATGCTGTTGATGCCGAAGCGTGCGGCGATGGCGCCGCACTCCTCGGTGTCGAGCTTGTAGAACTTGATGCGGCCCTCGTACTCGGCGGCGAGCTTCTTGAAGATCGGCGCGATCAGTTTGCACGGTGCGCACCACTCAGCCCAGAAGTCGACCACGACCGGCAGATCGGACTGCAGAACGTCGTCGCCGAAGCCGTCGCAGCTGGCATGGAAGAGGTTGTCGCCGAGCTCGTGCGGGTCCCCCGGGCGAACGCCGTAGCGCTTCTCGAAGATGTCGTCGGCCGTCTCGGCGCTGTTCTCGATCTCGAGCCGGATCTTCTCGAGCCCGGCAAGGGTCGGCGCGTAGCGGATGGCACCGGCCGGGCAGACATTGGTGCACACGCCCGAGCAGTTGCCGCAGGCCTTCGTGTCCACCACCCACTTGCCATCCGTCAATTTCATGGCCCGTGACGGGCAGAGCCGCGCGGCGCTGCAATAGGGGGAGTCGTCACACGCGCGATAGTCGATGAGGGCAGGCATGCTCTATCTCCAGAAGCTGGGCCGGCCGCGGCCCCGGGGGAGAGGGCCGGGCCGGCGGGATCCGTACCTATCTGATTGGAGCCGGCCCAGCGCCGAAGGGTGCACGAGGAATGCGCCTATTCGAACAGCATCGCGTACGGTCGCTCGATGGCCTGGCGCACCTGGTCGATGCCGAAGGTCCGCACGAAGCGCGTCGTCTCGCGGCCGTCGAAACACACGACCAGCGTGGGCACGCTGAGCACGCCGTACTGCCCGGCGGCTTCGGGCACAGCCACGGTGTCCACGTGGATCAGCTCGAGCCGCGGGAACTCCTCGCGCACCAGGTCGAGCACCTTGCTCTCGACCGCGGCGCCCACGCTGCAGCTCGGCTCGTTGAAGTAGACGAGCGCGGCGGGGGCCTCGGCAATCCGGGCCCGCAGCGCCTCGAGACTCTCCGCGACGTGCTCCACGCGCGGGCTCCTAGCACGAGTGGTCCCTCCCAGCGAGCACGTCTGCGGGCAAGCTCGAGGGCTGGTGGTCGTCGTTCAGAGGTCGGTCTGTGGGTAGCGGGTGCCGAGCTTTCGCACGTCGGCAGTCCTTCGGGATGCCCGCACGAACAAGACCGCACGCAACCTTTCGCAACCGGCGTCGGGTTTCTGGGCCGACGACCGTCCACGCGCGCGCTATCCTCCGGGAAGGGGGCTGGATTCGCGATCCAGACGCATGCCGGGGGGAAGATGCCGAAACGCGCGCCAGACCTGCGACAGACGTTGGGCGAGACGCTCCGATTGGGCGCGAGCGAGGATCCAATCGCCGGGCTGGCGCACCTCGTGGACGCGCTGCGCCCGGCGCTGGCGGAGGACGGAGAGCAACGCATCCTGGGCCTGTGCGATCGACTCGAGGCGGGGCCGGTCGCGATCCGCGAGGCACTCGGCCAGCTGATCGTGCGGACGGTAGGCGGCGCCAGCTGCGTCCACACCCTCACCGAGTCGGGGATGCCGAGCGATCAGGGCTTCCGGGACGAGCTCTTCCGGCGCGCCGGCAATCGCCTGCTCCCCGAGCTCGATGATCCCGGCGAGCTGGCTGGCATCATCCGTCGAGTCTTCCACCGGGATAGCGACCACTGCTGGCTCGCCGCCGTCGAGGACAACACGTGGCGACGACTGCTCGATCTGATCGGCCTCGACGCCAGCGCTGTCGCGGGCGTGCCGGCGGAGCTGGCGAGCGCCGTGCGCGTCCTGGCGCACCACGTGGCCAGCCTGGGTCTGAGCCCGGAGATCACCCACCGACTCCCCGAGCTCGACAACCTCGATTCGCCCTTTCTGGCGCTCCCGGACTGCGTCCGGCGCTACACAGAGAGCTTCGGCCACGATGTGGAGGGGGACGAGGACCCGCTCCTCGCTCGCGCCCTGCGCGCGCTCGAAGCGTGCCGGCACGCCGTGCTCGAGCTGCGCGCGAACAAGCACGTCTTCGGCACCAGCCTGCGACTCACGATGCTGTCCTTCCGCTTGCTGCGTCAAATCGAGCGGCTGGAGGTCCTGCTCCACCTCACCGATCCGGTCGACCGCGACTTCCATGGCGCGGTCCTGACCCTTTTCGCGCACCTGGTCGAGGCGGAGAACACCCGCAACCACCTCGGTCGGCACATCAAGGCGAGCGCGGATCTGCTGGCCTATCAGGTTGTCGAGCACGCCGCGAAGAAGGGTCGGAAGTACGTCACGGAGACCGCGCGGGAGTACTGGCGCTTCTTCCGGGCCAGCTTGCTCGGCGGCCTGATCGTGGCGGTCTTCGCGCTCATCAAGCTGCTGCTCGGCAAAGCCCACCTGTCGCTGGCCGGTGGGGCCTTTCTCTACAGCGTCAACTACGCGCTCTGCTTCGTGGGCATCTACCTGTTTGGCGGTGCGCTGGCGACGAAACAGCCGGCGATGACCGCCAACACCATTGCGCGATCGATGGACGGCCCGGGTGGTTCGCGTCAGCTCGAACAGCTCGGCGAGATGATCGTCCGCGTCTGGCGCAGCCAGTTCATCTCGTTTGTGGGCAATCTGCTGTGCGCCTTCCCGGTGGCGATCGGCCTCTCGGAGCTCTACAGCGTGCTGACGGAGACGCCGATCGCGAGTCCGGTAGAGTCCGGGCGCCTTCTCGCGGCGGTGCACCCCTGGAAGTCGGGGGCGCTGTTCTACGCCGGCGTCGCCGGGGTCTTCCTCTTCCTCGCCGGCCTCGTCTCGGGCTACTTCGACAACCGCAACATCTACCGGGGGATCTCGCGGCGCGTCGCCCACCACCCGCTGCTCGTCAGGCTGGTGGGCCCGGATGGCGCGGCGCGCCTCGGCGGCTTCGTCGACAGGCACGTCGGCGCCCTCGCGGGCAACATCTTCCTGGGCTTCTGCCTCGGCACCGCCGGCACCCTCGGCGTCATCTTCGGCGTGCCCTTCGACATCCGGCACATCGCGTTCTCGTCCGCCAACGTGGGAATCGCGCTGGAGGGCCTGGATTTCTCGGCCGGCACCTCTCTCATCGCGGAGGCAGCGCTCGGCGTCATCCTCATCGGCTTCATGAATTTCGTCGTCAGCTTCGGTCTGGCGCTCGCCATGGCGCTCGCGTCCCGCGGCGTCACCCTGCGCGAGCATCGCGCCGTGCTCGGCCTGCTCCTGCGACGCCTCGCGCGGCGCCCCTGGCAATACTTCTTCCCACCGCGCACGGCGCCAGCAGAGCCCAGCGGAACCTGAGCCGACGGCGAGACCTCTTGCTGCACGCGACGGAACTCGCGCAGTCGACCCGCGCCTCGCCCCCTACGTCACGGCTGGTGGCAATGGGGATGAAGCGGCGCGCTCAGCCGCGCCTGGGGCGACGCACGGCGCGCAGCTTGCCGCTCTGTCCCCCGCCGCAGAAGAAGAGATCGGCCCCGTCGGAATCGAGACCGCTCACTCCGGTGCCAGCGGGCATTTCCACTTGTTCAAGCACTTCGCCGGTTTCGGGATCGATGTGGCGCAGCTCGCTCTCCTCGCCTTCCCAGGTGCCGTGCCACATCTCGCCGTCCACGAACGTCACGCCCGTCACGAAACGGTCGGAAGTGATCGTGCGCAGGACCTTGCCGCTCTCCGCATCGATCTGCACGATGGTGCGGTCGCGGTACTGGCCGACCCACAGCGTGCCTTCCGCCCAGGTGAGACCCGAGTCCTTGCCCTGGCCCGGCGCGGGAATACTGCCGACGATCTCGCCGGTAGCAGCGTCGATCTTGTGGATGCGCGCGTCGGCGAGTTGGTAGAAGTGGGTGCCGTCGAACGCGGTGCCTGCATCGGCAGCCACCTCGATCCGGCGCGCGATATTTCCGCTTTCCGGATCCAGGGCGACGAGCGCTGCGCCCGCCGCGAGCCAGACGTTCCTGCCATCGTAGCTGACGCCGCCCACATTCGGCGTGCCCTCCAACGGTCCGTACTCGTGCACGATCTGCGCGGCTTGCTTCGTTGTCATCGTCTAGTCCTCGGTTCGGGTTGCTGGGCGATCTCTAGCCGCCGGCGACCTGCGCAGGGAGTAACAATGGTGTCGCGAAAGCAGACATGGGCGGCGCGAGCCAGCGCAGTGAGCGGCCGCGACCGACACGCTCCACTCTACCCTCGCTCTCCAGGCCGGACAGCGCCCGCTGCACGCTGCGCTGGCTGGTGCCGAGCGCCAGTGCCAGCGCCGACGTCGCCCACGCCTGGCCATCGCTGAGCAGCGCCAGCAGGGCTGCAGCGTCGCTTCCCACGGGCGGCAGGAGGATGACGACGCGCCGCGCGCGATGCGGGACCAGCAGGAATCCCCCGGGGGCGGCGTGGATTGCCGCCACGTCCGAAAGCGCGCGGCGCAGCCGCCCGATCTCCACGCGCAGCCGGGCGCGGTGCGACTCGTCGGCGCGACGGGCACCGAAGGCCTGGCGGAGCAGTTCCTGTCGCTCCGCGGCGGTCGGCCACGCAGCGGCAAGCGTGTGCGCCAGGGCGAACAGCACCGGGCGTGTGTGCAGCCGGGCGACGGATCCGGGCGCGCGTACGACGCGCCGGCAGCTGTCCACGATCAGCGCGCGCGAAGCGAGCAGACGCTCGACCTCGAAAAGCGTGAGCGCGCGCTCCGTCCCTTCCGACACGGCGCGCGCGGCAGGGGCATCCAGCATACCGAACGCGTGCTCGACCTCCGAGACGAGAGCCGGAATGCGGGAGCGCCGGGCGTCTTCGAGCGCCCGGGTCAGGTGCACCCGCGCTCGTCTTGGCCGGATGCGCCTGAGCGCCACATCCGCGCTCGCGAGCTCGCCGATGGCCGCGAGCATGGGCGGTGCCGAGCCGAGATCGAGATCGGCCAGCGCCGTGTCGGCTTCGTCCACGTTTCCGAGCAGGAGACCACGGCGGACGGAGAGCAGGCGCATGTGCAGCGCGTTGACGCGATCGCCATGCCGCTCCAGCACGGCGAGAGCCTCCTTCGCGTCGCGTACGGGCGCGAGATCGCGCGCCGCGAACAGCACCTCGGCCCGCGCGGCGATGGTGCGCGCGCGCGCCAGCGACTCGTTGGGCTCGAATCCGCGTGCTGCGCGCTTCAGGAGCTCGTCGGCTCTAGCGAGATCGCCGAGTTGCGCCATCGCGATGCCGCGCAGGGCGAGAGCCGGCGCATCGTCGCGCAGCGCCACCCGGTCGAGCGCACCGAGTGGATCGCCCAGCGAGAGCCGGCGCGCGGCGGCGTTGAGCAGCGAGTCCATCGCGCGGCGATCCTCCCCTGGAAGCCCCGGATCGGCAATCCCGACACACTTGTTACTCCCTGGTCGCCGCTCGGGGGCCGTACAGATCCCGGTGAAGGAGGTCGACATGCAAGACACACGTCCGGAAACCAGTCTCGAAAAGCACGCCAAGGTCAGCCGGGAGAAGTGGCTCGAAGCGCGCAAGGCGCTCCTGGCCAGGGAGAAGGACTTCACCCGGCTGCGCGACGAGCTCAGCGCGGCGCGACGCGCCCTGCCCTGGGTCGAGGTGACGAAGCGCTATTGCTTCGACACGCACTCCGGCAAGCGCACCCTCGCGGAGCTCTTCAGCGACAAGAACCAGCTCGTCATCTACCACTTCATGTTCGGCCCGACGTGGGAGGCCGGCTGCAAGTCCTGCTCGTTCTGGGCGGACAACTTCGAGCGCAACGTCATCCACCTCGCGCATCGCGATGTGAAGCTGATGGCCGTCTCGCGTGCTCCGCTCGGCAAGCTGGACGCGTTCGCGAAGCGCTTCGGCTGGACGTTCGAGTGGGCGAGCTCCCTCGAGAGCGACTTCAACTTCGATTTCGGCGTGTCGTTCACGCCGGAGCAGATGGAGTCGGGAAAGGTCGAGTACAACTTCGCCCAGCAGAAGGCTTTCGTGGAGGAGTTGCCGGGCATCAGTGTCTTCTACAAGGACGCCGACGGCACCGTGTACCGCACATACTCCACCTACGGGCGCGGGCTGGATATCTACAACGCGGCCTACCACTACCTGGACCTGGTCCCGAAGGGTCGCGACGAGGCCGAGATTGGCAACATGGGCTGGCTCAGGCTGAGGGACAGCTATGAAGACTGAGTGTTGCTCCTCGCGGCGTGGCAAGGGCCGCGCCGCGAGGACCGCCCGCTGGTCGTTCTTGCCTGGCCGGCTCCTGGCGCTCGTGCCGAAGTGTCCGATGTGCCTGGCCGCCTACCTCGCCGTGTTCGGGGTGGGCGCCGGCACCGCGGCGCTGATCGCGCCCTGGCTCCGTCCCGTCGGGATCGTGCTCCTGGGCGCTGCGGCGCTGGCGACCGCGTGGATACTCTTCCGCGCGCGCCGCCGCGACAGCCGCGCCTTGGTCCGCTAGCACCGATTCCCGCGTCAGGCGCTCCCGTCGGCAGCCGCACGCACGCGATGCCGTGTTCGACGGCGAGGTCGCGTGACTGCCTGACGCCCGCTCGCGCTGCTCCATCGCGAGACGCGGAAGAAGTTCGGCCATACACTGTGCGGATGGTCGACGCGACGCCACCGGACCACGACAGGGAAGCGGAATGGACGGGGCGTCGGCGGTTCCATTTCGCACTGGCCGGGATCTTCCTCGTGTGGCTCGCGCCGTTCGTGTCCTGGTGGATGGCGCTGGAGCAGCGAAAAAAGGGACCTGCCCGGTGGAGGCGGGTGCTCTTCGGGACCGCCGTCGTGGACACACTCGTGCTCGCCTGCCTGGTGTGGACCGGTGTGAGGACCTCGAAGGCAACGCATGCATCGCATCCGCCCCGGCGCATCGGCGTGATGCTCGAGCCCGAGCCTCCGTCCAGCGGCGTGGAGATCGCGGGCGTGGCGCCCGGGGGCCCCGCCGACAAGGCCGGCCTCCGCGCGGGCGACATCATCACCCGCCTCGACGAAAAGCCGGTGCGCACGAACGAAAGCCTGGCGCGCAGGATTGGAAAAAGCGGCCCTGGGCAGACGCGCCGCCTCCACGTGCGGCGCAAGGGCGCCGGGCTCGATGTGGACGTGGTGCCGAAGCTCGACGTGAAGTTTCCCGCCGGAAGGGCACCGCCATTGTTCGCGCCGGTGCCGGGAAGCCAGAAGCTCTCCTGGCCGCCTTCCAAGCTGCTGGGTCCGTTCTCGGGAGAGCTGGCAACACTCGCGGTTCTGCTGATCGTCGCAGGCGTGGCGTTTCGCCGCCACCTGCGGCTCCGGCCCTTGTCGCACGTGGCCATTGGCACCGTCCTGCCGGTGTTCATGGGCTTCGCGGTCATCCTCGCGTTCCAGAAGACGATCGGCCTATCGCTCGGAGCGATACTGATCGGGATGCTGGCCGGCACGTTGACGATGCTGGGCGTGGCCGCGCTGGCGATACGCCGCCTGGACAGAGCCGTGCTGGAAGCAGCCTCGCCGGACGAACCGCTGCGGACAGGACGCGCTCTCGGCCGCGGCGTCTTCTACACGATTGCCGGTACGGCGCGCGCCGGTATTCTCCTCGGCGTGCTCGCGCCCGTGATGCACCTGCCCAATCATCCCGCTGCGCAGGTGTTCCCGGTCTCGCTCGGCTGGGGTGCCGGGGGCGTGGCGCTCTTCGCACTGGGAACGGTCGTCGCTGCACCGCTCGCCGAGGAGTGTCTGTTTCGTGGCGTGCTCCTGCCGTGGCTGGCGTCGTGGATGAAGCCGGAGCTTGCCATCGTCATCAGCGCGCTGGCGTTCGGAATCGGTCATCTCTTCTACGGAGCCGGTCTCGTCGTCCCGATCGTGTACGGCGTAGTCCTGGCATGGGCGCGGCTCCGCACGGGCAAGCTGCGAACCGGCATCGCGTTGCACATGCTCATCAACACCGTGGCAACGGTGGCTATCTTGACGTCCGGATAGCCCGTGCGAGCCTAGCGGGGCTCTGCTGCGACGCATTCGCCGTCGACGCAGTTCCCGCTCGCACAATCGGAGCGCTTCGAGCACGCCTTCTTGCAGCACGGCGGCGTGGGCATCGTCGACGAAGTCGGCGCGGCCGCTGGCCCCGGTGACGCTAGCGCCGGCCCGGGAGGCCCCGGGGCAGGCGAGGTCGCCGGCTGCGGCGGCGCGGCACATCCTGCCGCGAGTACGAAGGCGAAGAACAACCAGGCTTTCATGTCTGTCTCCCTGCCTCGCGAAAGCAACTCGCGAGACGCGCAGAGAACGCTTCCACAGCCCGAACCTTACATCCGCCTCGGCGAATCGCCGCGGCTAGCTGGGGGAAGTTGGGAGCCCAGCAGCGAAGGGTGCACGCGGAATGCGCCTGCTCGAACGCGCTCGCGTCGCGTCAGCTGCTGGCTTCCGCCTCGGCCTTTCCGGCGAGGTAGGCGTCTTCGAGCGACTTGCCGCGGCGGATTTCGAGCACGCCGGCGCTCATGTGCAAGAGGTACGGCAGGATGGTCGCGTTGAGCGTCGCGGGCGTCCAGCCGCCGGAGCCGCGCACGAGCAGCGTCGTGCCTTCCCAGGTCATGTCGAGCTCGGGTTGCGCCGCTTCGAGCGCCGCGAGGTCCACGGCGCGCTCGACCGCGTAGCGCATCACCAGGCCCTGTTCGGTCACGTCGGCCATCGACCCGCTCTGGGTGCAGCGGCCCCGCTCGATGAAGACGACGTGATCGCACAGCGCCTCGAGCTCCAGCAGGTTGTGCGAGCTGATGACGAGCGTGCGCTTGCCGCGGTGGGCCGCAAACACCTCGCGGATGCGGATCACCAGCTCGGGGTCGAGCCCCGCGGTGGGCTCGTCGAGCAGCACCAGGTCCGGGTCGCCCATGAGCGCCTGCGCGATGCTCACGCGCCGTCGCATGCCGTGCGACAGGCTTTTGATGCGCGCTTCGGCGCGGTCGGCGAGTGCGACTTCTTCGAGGCGGGCGTCGACCTGCGCGCTGGCTTCGGCGGCGGTGAGGCCCTGGAGCCTGGCATAGTGCGTGAGCAGCTGACGCAGGCTGACGTGCGGGCTCAGCTCGCAGTCCTGGGGCAGCAGCGTGAGCGAGCCGGGGTGGTCGTGAGGCGACAGCGGTCCACGCCCGAGGATGTCGACCTCGCCCGCGTCAGGGCGGATCAGGCCGCCCACCACGCCGAAGGTGGTGGTCTTGCCGGCGCCGTTGGGACCGACGAAGCCGCAGATCACGCCCTTGGGGATGCTCACGTCGAGCCCGTCGAGCGCCACGGTGCGGCCGTACGCCTTGCAGAGGCCGCGGATCTCCAGCGCGGCGGTCATGCGTCCCTCGCATTGAAGCGCCAGAAGCCGAGCGCGAAGAACGCAAGCCCGATAGCGACCAGCGCGAGCATCGCGCCGCCGCTCCGCAGTAGACCCGGAGCCCACAGCGAAAGCTGATGCCCGCCCGGGAACAGGCCAGCCAGCAGCGTCGACAGCGTCGGCGCGCGCCTATGGATGGGCTCGGCCCCGAGCACCGTCGCCGAGAGCCAGCTCACGAACATGATCAGGAGCGCCAGCCCCGCGGCCCGGGCGTTGGTCCGCGCCATCAGCGACGCGCACATCACCATGCCCAGGTAGGCGAAGCTGTACACGATGGCGCGCCCGGAGACGCGCAACAGGAAGTAGCCGGTCTGGAGGACCGGCATGTGATCGAGCCAGACCAGGCCCATCACCCAGCAGCCCAGCGCGCCGACCAACACGCCCAGCGCCATCAGGCAGGTCTGACCGACGAGCTTGCCTGCTGCCCAGCTGATGCGATCGGTGCGGAACAGCGAGAAGCGCACCGCGCCGCTGGACAGGTCGCCCGAGATCGCGTCGGACGAGGTGAACAGCACCAGCAGCGGCACGAAGTGGAGCGCCAGCCAGCCGTAGAAGATCGCCAGCGGAGGGATCGCGACGATGGCCTTGGCGACCTCCGGGTCGCCGGAGAGGGCGCCGATGAGGCGGGCCATGCCCGGGCTCTGCATCAGCTCGCGCATGTGGACCGCGTGATGCAGCTGCTCCTCGAGCCGCGCCTGTATCGTGCCCAGCAGCCGGATGAAGATCGCCGAGGCGCCCAGCGAGCCGAGCAGGTACAGCGCCAGGAGCACGATCGCCTTGCGCGAGCGCAGCGACTCGAGCAGATCGAAGCCGGCCACGAGCCGGATGCTCTCCGTGCGGCGGATGCGGCGGATGCGGCGGCGCCCGGAAGCGCTGGATTGCGAAGAAGAATTCACGCGGTGGCCGATTCCGTGCTTTGTCGCCCGGAGGGTCTAGACTGGACGGCATGAAGCGCCAAGCCGGTCGTCGAACCCGTCGTGTTCTCGCATATTCCGGCGTCGCCGTCCTGATGACAACGGCCGCCTGCGCTGCCCGGGTGCAGGACAAGGCGCAGAAGACCGACGTCGCGCCCGCCCAGCTTGCGGCCGAGAGCGCCCGGCACCTGCACGGTCCGGTCAACGCGATCCTCACTGCCACCCGCGAAAACGTCCAGCTGACGGCCTCGCAGAAACAGACCCTGTCGGCCATCGCGAGCGACCTCCGCACCGACCGGAGCAGCCGCCACGCGATGCACGAAGAGCTGCGCTCGTCCGCGGCGGCCGTCGTGCGCTCCGGCACGGCCGATTCAGCGCTGTTCAACAAGTCCGTGAACGAGGCGGTGCGCGTCTTCACCCAGCGCGCCGACGCCGTCGAAAGCGCGCTCGAGGAGCTGCACGCCACTCTCACGCCCGCCCAGCGCAAGGCCGTCGCGGCCGCGCTCCGCGCGCGCATCGACCAGAGGTACGGACATCGTCATCACAGGCGCGGCTTCCGGCGCATCGCGTCGTATCTGATGCTGTCCACGCAGCAGGTCGACGCGCTCGAGGCAATGAAGAAGAAGCTGCTCGGCGAGCAGAAGCGTCTACGCCCGAGCCGGAAAGAGCTCGTGGCCCTCGCCAACGCGTTCCAGGGTGACAACTTCGACTCCGCTCTCGAGGCGTTCCGTGCCGACAAGCTCGCCATCCTGCGCGAGCACGTGGCCCGCGCGGGCCAGCGCACCGACACGGTCCTCGCCATCTTCACCCCCGAGCAGCGCGATCTGCTCGCGGATCTGATCCTGAGGGGACCGGAGAAGGTGCTGCTCGGTACCGGGCGCTCGACGCAGCCCTCGACCACCTCGGAGCCGCCGTCGGGTTCGTCGACCCTATGAAGTGAAGTCGAAGCCACCCCGGCAATCCCCGCGGCAGCCAGCCCCTGAGCCCCAGGCCGACAGCCTCTGGTTCGGCTACGCGGGAAACCGAGCCCAGCGCACTTTCCGCCGCATCGAGCTCGTGAGACAATCCCGACTCGATGCATACGCTTCGAGTGCTGCCCGGCCGGCGGCTCGACTCGTGAAGCCCGAAGCTGTCGACGTGCGGGACGCGAGCCCGGCTATCGCGTCGGCCGACGCCAGACGACGGTCGCGCTGGCCTGTCCGGGCCCTCACGCGGTTCGTCCAGCTTGGAGCCGGGCCGGACGTCCCCGTGCGGGAGCGGAAGTACATCGCGGTGGTGAATGGGCTGAGCCTGTTCGTCGCTGCCTATTCCGGAGCGATGGTCTTCGCGGCGCGGAGCCTTGGGCACGCGTTCATGCTGGTGGCGGCAGCGCAGGGCGCATTGCTGCTGTTGGGTCCGGTGCTCAACGCCCGCGGCCACCATCTGGCGGCCAAGCTCTGGTTCGGCGGGGTCCCCCTCGTCGGCTTGACTGCCGCCTCCTGGGTCTCCGGGACCGCCTCGGGGATGCAGCTCTATCTGTTGAATGTGCTCGTCGGGTCGTGGGTCGTGTTCTCCTCACGGGAACGCACGTTCGCGTGGATCTACTCGGCGTCGAGCATCGGTCTGTTCCTCGTTCTCGAGTTGGCACGTCCCGCAGCACCGGCTTTCGTGAGCGCCGCGAAGCTGGCGGATATTTCCATACTGAACCAGATCGGGCTGATGGTGGTCGTTCTGGGGTTCGGCTACTGGTCGTTCCGGGAGAACGCCCGACTGGAGAGGGAACTGGACGCGGAGCACAGCCGCTCGGAGCGGCTTCTGCTCAACATCCTGCCCGCCCAGATCGCCCAGCGGCTCAAGCAGCGCCCGCAATCAATCGCGGAGCGTTTCCCCGAAGCCACGATGCTGTTCGCGGACATCGTGCGCTTCACGGAGTTGGCCGACCGGCTCCCGGCGCCCGAGTTGGTGGGGCTGCTCGACGAGGTCTTCACCCGCTTCGATGCTCTGGCCGACGAGCACGGACTGGAGAAGATCAAGACCATCGGCGATGCCTATTTTGTCGCTGGCGGGTTGCCCGAGCCCAGGCTGGACCACGTGGAATCCGTGGCCCGGATGGCGTTGGCGATGCTGCGGGTGATCGACGAGCTGCCGCAGGAGGCCGGGCGGCTCTCGGTGCGCATCGGCCTGCACACCGGACCGGTCGTGGCCGGCGTGATCGGCCGGCGCAAGTTTGCCTACGACCTCTGGGGCGATGCCGTGAACACCGCCAGCCGCATGGAGTCGCACGGCGTGCCTGGACGTATCCAGGTCAGTCAGGCCGTGTACGAGCAACTCCGCGGCCGATTCACGCTCGAGCCACGCGGGACCATCGACGTGAAGGGCAAGGGCCCGATGAACACCTGGTTCCTGGTCGGCTCCACCACCGAGCGGCCGGTGCTGGACCGCGCCGAAGCCGCTCCGGGATGGCGGCGAGAGTTCCTGGTGCATCAACGAGGCATTCGGGAAGGCGACCACTGAAGCCCGCTGCGAGCCCGCTCACGGCGCGCACGTGACCAGCTCGCGGCCGCAGCTTGATGGACGGAAAGCTCGTCCTCCTGCAGTGCGTCCCGTTCGGCGGGGCACGCTCGTGGCGATGATGCGCGCGGCCCGCGCCGCTGCCGGCGCCCGCGGCGGAGAAGCAGCATGCACCCGCGGCCTCGAGCGCCCGCCACCTCGACCGCTGGAGTAGCGCCCGCTACTGCACCGGCGGCGGGGGCGGGGCGATGCCCTTGAGGTTGAGGCCGCCCGGGTACTGGTAGCTAGTGTAGCTGCCGTAGCCGAGCACCTGCAGCCCGACGGGCTTGTCCGAGATCAGCACGTGCGCACCGCCCGCGCCGGCGCCCAGCTTGACGCGAGCCACCGTGTAGCCCGCAGAGGCCAGGTTGGACTTGCCGGGGTTGACGGCTTGTCCATCCAGCGTCACCTGCGCTCCGATCGGCAGGACGATGTCGGCGTAGTTCACGTCGTAGTCGCTGGGAGCGAGGAAGACGTACTTGTTGCGGTACTGCTCGACCGCGAACGCCAGGCTCTGCGACGGATCGCCCTTCTGCGTGCCGACAGGCGCGCTTGGGTCGACGATGCTGCCGCCGAGCTGGAACATGCCGACCGCAAACTCGTGGTCACCCTGGACGGCGAAGTCACCGTTGATGGGGCCGAACTGGACGACCTGGCCAGCGCCGATCGTCGACGGTGCGCCGTTCGGCTGCCCTGCCGGATAGGTGAGCTGCGTACCTTGTACGTTGCCGTAGATGCGCACGATCTGGCCTACGACGTTGCCGTTCGGGCCGGTCGGCGCTTCCACGAAGTACTTCTTCCCGAGCGTCTCGGCGGGGAACACGCTCTCCTCGATGTGATCGCAGGCCTGCGCTCCGATCGGCGCCTGGATGCACGGAATGCCGGTGATCACCTGCACGGGCTTGTCGGCCTGGACGAGGCTGCCGCTGAGGTCGCCAGAAGTGTTGCCGAGTACCTCGACCACTTCGCCCTTCGCGATCTGGAAGCTGGCAACTCCGCCGCCGCTGGTGGCCGAGACGCCGCCGCCAGCCATGATCTGCCCGCTACCGGCGACCTTGACCTTGACCGTCGTCCCGTCCTGCAGACCGGTGACCGCGAAATACGCGCCCATGTTCGCCGCCTGCCAGCTCTTGACGCCGGTGATGCGGTAGTTCCCGGTGGCAGCCGTGCTCGGCAGGAGCAGCGATGCGTCGTTCGAATACGAGAAGCAGCCGACGCCGCCGTTGCCGGGGCAGCTCGACCAGTTCTTGCCGGGCGGACCGCCCGCGGGTTTGTACTCGAGCGCATTGAACTGGTAGACGGTCACCGGCACCGAGCTGACCAGGTGATAGGCGCCGTTCGTTGCCCGCACTGTAGAGGTGAGCGGCGTGGCCGCACCCTGCGCGTTCGCATCCGGCCCCTTCAGCGACGCGACCCAGGGGAGATAGAATTTCTTCAGGCCGTTGGCCGGCACCGAGCCGGTTGCGATCTGGTTACCGCCCTGCGTGATCGTCACGTCCGCGGGCGTCGTACCGGCGTTGGCGACAATCACGGCGTAGTCGAAGATCGACCACACGTTGTTCGCCACCACCGTCGGCCAGAAGTCGCAACCGATGTAGGTGTGCGAAGCGGCGGCTTGTTGGCACGTCGTGGGATCGCCCACGAAGCCACCGTCGTTACCACCGCCCCCGCCGTCGAGGTTGACGCCGGCACCGAAGCCGCCGGTCGCACCGAAGCCACCGGTCGCACCGAAACCGCCCGCGCCGCTGCCGCCCGTGCCACTGCCGCCCGTGCCATTGAACTTGCTGCCTCCGCCCGAAGCGGAACACGCCGCCACCGCGCCGAGAGCAACCAACACAGCAGATGTCAAAGTCGCCGTACGTCGAAGCCAGGTACTCATACCCGCATTGTCCACCGGACCGACGGTGGCTGACAACCGGCAGTCCCGCGCGATGTGTGGAAAGGTGCGACCTACGTGCCCACGGCAGGCTGCTCCTGGCCCGCGCTTTCCCCGTTGTTACGCGCCGCGCTACCGGTCCCCGCTTCGTCGCGGACCACGCGCCCGTCCAGCATGCGCACCACGCGCGGCATGCTCTCGGCAAAATTCGGGTTGTGCGTGACGACCACGATCGTGGTGCCGTGCTCCTTGTTGATCTGGAAAAACAGCTCGTGGATGGCTTCGCTGGTCGTCGTGTCGAGGTTGCCGGTCGGCTCGTCTGCCAGCACCAGCTTGGGGTCGAGAGCCAGCGCTCGCGCCACCGCCACGCGCTGCTGCTCGCCGCCGGACAGCTCGCCAGGGCGGTGCGTTCCGCGCTCGGTCAGCCCCACCTCTTCGAGCAGCGCGCGCGCGCGCTTTTCCATTTCCTTCTTCGAGCGGCCCTGGATGAGCCCGGGCATCATCACGTTTTCCAGCGCCGTGAACTCGGGCAGCAGGTGGTGGAACTGGAACACGAAGCCGATCTCGCGATTGCGCACCGAGGCGAGCCTCGCGGACGACATCTTCGTGAGCTCCTCGCCGGCCAGCACGATGCGACCGCTGGTCGGTAGGTCGAGCGTGCCCATGCAATGAAGCAGCGTGCTCTTGCCGGCGCCCGACGGCCCGACGATCGACAGAATCTGCCCCGGGTAGATCGAGAGGTCGATGCCCTTCAGCACGTCGAGCGTGCGCCCCATGTGCTGGAAGCTCTTGTGCAGATCCTCGATGACGACGACGGCTTCACTCACTGGTCTGCCTCTACTTGGATGCGCGCTACTCGTAGCGGATGCCCTCCACCGGCCGTAGACGGCTGGCGGCGAGGGCGGGGTAGATAGTCGCAAGGGTGGTGATGATGAGCGCGGCGAGCGCGACCACCATGTAGTCCTTGGGGTCCACGTTGATGGGCAGGCGATCCACGTAGTACACGTCCGGGTCCAGCCGCACTCCGAACCAGAGCAGCCCCAGCATCATCGCCAGGCCCGTCACTACGCCGAACACCGTGCCGATGGCGCCGATGATAATGCCCTCTGACATGAAGATACGCAGGATCGAGCGATCGCTCGCGCCGACCGCCTTGAGAATGGCGATCTCCTTGCTCTTCTCGGTCACCATCAAAAGGAGCGTGCAGATGATGCAGAAGCTCGCCACGGCGATCGCGATAGAGAGAATGATGAACGTGGCGATCTTCTCCAGCTTCAGGGCGGAGAAGAGATTCTTGTTCAGCTCCTTCCAGTCCCTCACCCGGAGGTCCTTGCGCGTCACCGCCTTCCGCACGAGCGGGCGCACTTCACTCACCTGCTCGGCGTGGTCGATCTTGATGTCGATGCCGGTAATGTTGTGCTTCAGGTCGAGGAAGTCCTGCGCCGCCGACATCTTCATGTACACGTAGCTGGCATCGTACTCGTACATGCCGCTGTAGAAGATGGCGGCCACGCGGAAGCGCCGCGTACGCGGCAGGATGCCCATCGGCCCGAGATCGCCCAGCGGAGCGACCAGCGTCACCTCGTCGCCGATGTAGACGTGCAGCGTCTTGGCCAACTCGCGGCCAATCACGATTCCCGGGTACACGTCGGGCGGCTTGACCGCCTTTTTCACGTCCTTGTCGAGCGAGTCGTCCAGAAAGGGGTTCACGTCCGGCCCCTTCAGGTACTTCTCGCCCCCCGGCCCGATGCCGATCACCGTGTTGGGCGGCAGGTTGGCCAGCTTCACGGGGTCGCTCAGGTAGCTGAACTTGCCAACCTCGATGTTCTTGAGCAGGTCGATGACCGAGCCGATGGTCTTGGTGTCCACGCCGCGCACGATCGTGCCGGCCGTGTTCGACGAGCTCGAGGCCATGGCCTCGCCCTGCGCGATTGGAGTGGCCGCGACCACGTGCGGCACCTCGCGCACCTTGGCCAGGATGCGGCGGTAGTGATTGAAGCCGCCGATGTGCTTGCTCTCGATCTTGATGTGCGCGTTGTTGCCGAGGATCTTGCGCTTCAGGTCGGCGCCGAAGCCTCCCATGATAGAGACCACGGCGCACAGCGCGAACGAGCTGACGGCGACGCCCGCGATCGACAGCACGGAAATGGCCGTCAGAAAGCCGCTCTTGCTCGCGCGCACGTGGCGCGCCGCAACGAACGACACGAAGCCGCGCCCCTCGATGCGATCCAGCACCCACGGCATCGCCAGCGCCATGAAGCAGATGACGAAGCCTGTACCCGACAGCGCTGCCCCCACGCGCACGAACTGGTGCCACAGCACGAAGTAGCTGCCCTGCGGCGTCGGAAGCTTGCGCGCCCATAACGTCAGCGCCGCGAAGCCGACGAGGAAGAGCCCCGTCAGGCCCCAGAGCAGACTGCGACGTCCGCTCCGCCCCAGGCGGCGCAGCCCGATCACGATGAGCCACACCACGAGCGCGATTGCCAGGATCACGACAGCAATGCGTCCGTACAGACCCAGCGCGAGCCAGACCTTGGCAAGCAGGCCCAGCTTCGCCTTGACGGCGTGGTGGGGCAGTCCGCCTGCGCTGGGCGCGGCCAGGATCATTTCGTCGAGGACTCCGGCCTCAAGAGCGGGAACGCGATCACGTCGCGGATCGACGGCTGACCGGCGAGCATCATCACGAGGCGATCCACACCCAGGCCGAAGCCGGCGGCCGGCGGCATGCCGTGCTCGAGCGCGCGGACGTAGTCCTCGTCGTAGTCCATCGTCTCCTCGTCGCCGCGCTGCTTCTTCTCGACCTGGGCCTGGAAGCGCGACGCCTGGTCGTCCGGATCGTTCAGCTCGCTGAAGGCGTTGCACAGCTCGCGGCCGTGGACGAACAGCTCGAAGCGGTCGGTGAGCGAGGGGTCGGCGTCCTTCTTGCGGGCGAGCGGGGAGACCTCGGTCGGGTGGTCGATGACGAACACCGGCACGCTCTTCGAACCATCGGCGCTTCTGTAGTCTTCCGGCAGGAAAGCCTCGGCCAGGTACTCGTAGGCCACGAAGGTGCGCTCGCCGTCGCTGTCGCACACACCGAGCCCCTTCCTGAGGTTCGCCCAGTCGATGGCGCGGGCTCGTTCCGAAGCCTCGTGGTAGCCGGCGACGAGCTGGTCACCCGCGCTCCGGTCACCCTTGCCATCGGGCGAGAGCGCAAGAACGGCCAGCTGGCCCGGGAGATCCGCCGGCAGCCCGGCGGTCTCCACTGCCTGACGGATCGCTTCGGCCATCGGCACACGTGCGAAGGGCTCCGCGAAGGTGAACGGCCGCTCCGCGCACCAGCGCTGGTAGTGACTCTCGAGGCCGAGCGCGGCCATGCGCTCGCCGAGGTAGCTGTCGACGTGACGCAACATGTGCTCCGTCATGTCCATCAGCGTCTCGTAGGTCGCGTACGCCCGGTAGAACTCGAGCATCGTGAACTCCGGGTTGTGCCGGGTGCTGATGCCCTCGTTGCGGTAGCAGCGGCCGATCTCGTAGACGCGCTCGAAGCCGCCGACGAGCAGCCGCTTGAGGTACAGCTCCGGCGCGATGCGCATGAAGAGCTGCATGTCGAGCGTATTGTGGTGCGTCTCGAACGGCTTCGCCGCCGCGCCACCCACCAGCGTGTGCAGCGTCGGCGTCTCGACCTCGATGAAGCCCAGTCGGTCGAGATAGTCGCGCAGCCCCTGGATGATGAACGAGCGCCCGCGCAACACCACGCCCACGTCCGGATTGGCAACCATGTCGACGTAGCGACGGCGGTAGCGCGCGTCGACGTCGGTCAGGCCGTGCCACTTGTCGGGCAGCGGCCGGAGCGCCTTGGTCAGGAGCCGCAGCGAGGTCGCCTGCAGGCTCAGCTCGCCCGTCCGCGTCACCATCAGCGTGCCGCGCACCTCGATGTGGTCGGCGATGTCGATGTGCTCGAGCGCGGCAAAGCCCTCGCCGAGCACATCCTTCTTGGCGAAGACCTGCAGCTCGCCGCTGCCGTCGCGCAGGCGCAGGAACGACGCCTTGCCGAAGCCGCGCCGGGCCACCATGCGCCCCATCACGTGGAACGAGCGCTCGTGGGTGATTTCCGCGACACGCTCCGGGTCGTAGCGGAGCTCAGCGGGCGGCTCGAGCAGCGCTTCGGCGCACAGATCGCGCAGCTCGGAGACCAGCGTGCGGTCCTCGGCCGCGACATCGTTTGCGAACGGGCTCTCGCCCCTGTCGCGCACGCTCTTGGCCTTGTCGCGTCGCGCCTTGACGAGACCTTCTTCTCCGCCGACATCCTGACCTTCGTCGCTCATCGTCGCGGCGCCGGTCTAGCGCGGCTCTCCGGGCGCGTCCACCGGCGCTCTGCCGTGTTACGATGCGGCGGGACTCGCTCTCGGGAGGTCACTGATGCTCGTCCATCCGCTCCGCCTCGCCACGGCTCTGGCGATCGCGCTGGCCGCCGCCTGTTCGGCGACCGGCGGCAGCAACTCCAAGCCCGGAGGCAGCGGCGCGACGGGTAATGGCGGGGGCGGGGGCGCAAGCGCCAGCGGCGGCTCGGGCGCCGGCGGCAGCGCAGCCGGAGGTGCTTCGGGAAGCATCGGCATCGACGCCGGTCCGCCGGACAAGTGCGGCAACGGCCTGGACGACAACGGCAACGGCCTGGTCGACGAAGGCTGCCCCTGCAAGACCGGCGAGACGCAGAAGTGCTGGAGCGGTCCCCCCAGCCGCCGCAACGTCGGCGCCTGCAAGGACGGCGTCCAGGCCTGCCAGAGCTTCGGCGAGTTCATGTCGTGGGGTCCCTGTGTCGGCGAGGTGCTGCCCAGCGCCGAGGTACCGGGCAACGGCATCGACGAGGACTGCAACGGCAGCGACCCGGGCGGGCAGTGCGTGCCGTCGTCGAGCACGGAAGTCTGCGGCAGCGGCAAGGACGACGACTGCAACGGCCTGCAGGACTGCCAGGACCCGGCCTGCGCATCCGTGTGCAACTGCAGCCAGGAAGTCTGCAACGACGGCAAGGACAACGACTGCGACAAGCTGATCGACTGCAAGGACCCCGACTGCGTGCAGGCGCCGAACTGCCAGCCCACGGCCGGCTGCACGCCCCAGTTCCCCTACTTCGTCGAAGTGGCCTGCGGCGACGGCCAGGACAACGACTGCGACGGCAAGACCGACTGCGACGACCCCGACTGCAAGACGCCGGGACAGTGCGGCTGCGCCACGCGCGAGACGAGCTGCACGGACGGCAAGAACGACGACTGCGACAAGTTCACCGACTGCGGCGACGCCGACTGCGAGACCTGCGCGCCGGGCAGCACCCGTTACTGCGACGACCCGACCCAGTGCTACTGGGGCAAGCAGACCTGCGGACCCGACGGCCACTGGGGCCAATGCACCGAGACCACCGATCGACCCGGCAACTGCAGCGGGGACCTGTACAGCGCGGACTGCTGCGTGAATGCTGGGGCGTGTTGCCAGAACTATCCGACCGACGAGTCGTCGATAGGCAACTGCCCCGGCGTCACCACGTGCAAATAGGAGGGCTCGGCCGCTTCGCGCTGGCCCTCTCGTTCGCGCTGACGGCCTGCAACGCGCGGCACGCGCCGGCGCCGACGGCGCACGTCGTGGTCGCAGCGCAGTCGCTGCCGGCACCCGCGCCCGCCGACATCGGCAGCGACTGCGCCGACGTGGGACGGGTGCGCGCGTGCTGGAGCGACGCGAAGCGAAGCAACTGCGCCCACGGCGTGTGCCTCGTGCCGCGGCCGTTGCCCGACGCGCCGCACCTCGGCCGCTGGCGCTGCTCGGGCGTGGGGAGAGCGCGCGTCTGCCAGGACTCGTCGCTCGACGCCAGCAGCTTCGAGTGCCACGGCGCGCTCTGCGTCCAGAAGACGCCCCACCTGCCCGACGACGGCCAGTGGGAGTGCGCCGCGTTCGACGGCGCGGTGCTCTGCCATTTCATCGCGCCCGCGGCCGGCGTCGTCGCCGGACCGCCGGATCCCGCGTTCACTTGCGGCGCACGCCGCGGACATCCCGGCGAGCGCGTGTGCCTCGACCTGTCGCCCGACATGCCGGGTCCGGGCGGCTGGCACTGCTACTTCAGGCACCTGGGCGGCGTGGTCGAGCGCCGCTGCGAGAAGGGCGGCCACACGCCGCTCGGTGGCAGCTGCGGCGCCGGCTGCAAGCAGGGCAGTAGCTGCGTCGGCGGTCACTGCCTGCCGCTGTCGCCGCACCCGGACTGCTGGTTCGACAAGGACTGCGGCGCGGGCGCGCGCTGCGAGCTCGGCAGCTGCCGGAGGGCGATGTGAAGCGCCGCGCGTGGGCTTCCGCGCGCCGCGCGTCGCTGTGCGCGGCGTTGTTGGCGACCTCTGTTGCGTTGCTCGCGGCGTGTCGCCCCACACCGCACAAGCCCCCGACGCTGAGCGTGCTCGTCCGCGCGCCGGCGTCCGTTGCGCGAGATTCTGATGCACGCCAGCTGGTCGCCGCGCGCGCCGGTACTGAAGGCCGAGCGCATCGGCACCACGCTGGCGCTGGTCGTCGATGCGCGGCGCGCGCCGCCGCGGCTGCATCTCGACGTGCCCGGTGCGTGTCCGCTCGACATCGCGCTCACGAAGAAGGGCGAGGTCACGGCGCGCCTCGTGCCGTGGCTCGACGCCGGCGACGAGCGAAGCGACGTCGGTTTCGACAAGGACGTGCGCATCGAGCTCCGCCCCGGTTGTCGCGCCGCGGTCGCCGGCCGCGTCAAGTGGCGGCAGATTGCCGGCCCGCACCTGGAGGTCCACGAGCAGAAGAACGGCTTCGTGCTGCTCGCCCACACGCTGCCGCTCGAGAAATTGCACTCCACTCCCCTGCCCTGGGGTCCAGTGCCGCTCTCGCCGCGCACGCGCGGCGCGTACGCCTTCGAAGCCACGTGGAGCGACGGGCGCCGCAGCGAAAAGCAGATCGTGCGCTTCGCCTCGGCGCCGCGCGCGCGCGGCGTGACCAGCATCGCCACGGGGCAGCGCGTGTATCTCGGCGGCAAGGGCTGGACGCTCGGCACGCGCCCGGCCGGCAGCCGCGCCGCGCTCGCTCACGACGGCGCGCTGACCAGCCTGCTCGGCGACCAGCGCGGCCGCTACGTGCTCCACGACGCCGACCATCGCGAGCTCGCGCTGCAGGTCGGCCGCTTCGACGTGACGCCGCTCGACTGCGGCCGCTCGAGGTGCCACGCGAAGCAAGCCAAGGCCGTGGAGACGAGCCGCATGACGCAGGCCTTCGAGCGCGTGCTCGACGGCAAGGCCGGCCGCGCCGACCCGTGCATGCTCGCCTGCCACACCGTGGGCGAGCCGGGCGTCGCCGACGGCGGCTTCGTCGAGGTCGCGCGACAGCTGCACTGGGTGTTTCCCGACAAGCCGCGCGGTTGGAGTGCGCTACCGCGCGCTCTGCGGCGTCTGGGCGGCGTGACCTGCAACGCCTGCCACGGCGCCGGCTCGATCCCCGAGCGCAACATGCGCTGGGCCATGCTGCGCGCCGACGTCTGCGCCAACTGCCACGACGCGCCGCCGCGCTACAGCCACGTCGAAGCCTGGCGGCAGAGCCGCATGGCGCACAGCGACGCCGACCCACGCACGCGACACGGAACCTGCGCAAGTTGCCATACGACTGCTGGCTTTCTCGCCGCGCACGCCCTGCGCGACTCGAAATCGCTGCCGCCAGCGGACCTGACGCTCGGGGTCGCCTGTGCGGCGTGCCACGCACCGCACGGCCCTCACATGAAGGCGGCGCAACTGCGCAGGCTGCCACTGCCTGCCGGCTTCGCCGAGCGCGTGCCCGCCAACGCGCGCGAGTCCAGCGTGTGCCTCGGCTGCCACGCCACGCCAAAGGGAAACTTCGCGCCGGCATCGAGCGCAGGCAATCTCGTGTTCGAAGCCGGCCCGATTCCGCCCGGAAAGAAGCCGCCCGTCCACGCGCTGCCCGGCGGCTGCATCGCCTGCCACGGGCGCACGCCCGCCAGCTCGAAGGAGCTCGGCACCGGCCACACCTTCCGCGCGGACCACAAGAGCTGCACGCGCTGCCACGAAGGCGGCGCGCCGGCGATGGCGGACTTCCGGAAGCGCGCGCATGCGCTGCTCGCAAAGCTCGCACCACCGGAGACGCACACGGGCCCCCTGCACGCCGGCGACGAAAGCGTTCCCCAGGACCCGCAGCGCGCCCAGGCCCTCGCCGCCGTCCGCCTCGTGCTCGAGGACCCCGCCGCCGGCGCGCACAATCCCGCCTACGCGAAGCGGCTGCTCGATTTCGCGGACACGACCGCGGCGAAGCGCCACTGACCGCGCACCGGGCGAGCTACCCGAGCTTGTCGAGGATCTCCGCCGGCTCGGGGAAGCGATGCTCGCCGCCCTTGGAGAAGATGACCTCGCCGTCGACGACCACGTCGAACTGCCCCACGCGACCCGGCGTCAGCTCGGTGTCCACGCCTTTCGCCTGCTTGATTTCCGCCGCGAGACCCGCGGCGCGTGGGCGGTAGTTTCAAGCCTGGCAGTAGAAGATCTCGATCTTCATCGCCCCGAGCCTGCCACACCGGCGCCGGACGCGAAACTCGCCAGGCGGGCGAGAGCGAGGGGCGGGCGCGTGGGGGAGAGCGAAGAGCGTGGGCGTGTTCTGGCCACTTCCGGAAGCGGGTTCAAGTCTCTGGAATAGCGGCCCGGCGTGGAGCAGCTCTCGACCCTAGAAACCGTCGGCGCTTCGGCCCTTCGTGTGAAGTCCGGAGCGTCACACGCGGGTCCGCGGTGCGATCGGGTCTACGCCTGCGTCTGCGCGCGCGGCGGCGCTTCCTTGCCGGCGTGCTTGTCGGCGTTCTGCATCAGATACGCCTCGATGAAGCCGTCCAGATCGCCGTCGAGCACGGCGTCCACCGCGCCCGTCTCGTACTCGGTGCGCAGGTCCTTCACCATCTGGTACGGCTGCAGCACGTAGCTGCGGATCTGGTTCCCCCAGGCGATCTGCCCCTTGGCGGCCTCGTACTGCTGCTGCTCGGCCTCGCGCTTCTCGAGCTCGATCTCGTACAGCTTGGCCTTGAGCATCTTGATGGCCATGGCGCGGTTCTGATGCTGGCTGCGCTCGGCGCGGCACACCACGACGATGCCCGTCGGCAGGTGCTTCATGCGCACCGCCGTCTCGACCTTGTTCACGTTCTGCCCGCCCTTGCCGCCGGCGCGCATCGTCGACACGTCGAGGTCGCTGTCCTTCACCTCGATGTCGATCTCGTCCTCGATGTCCGGCGTGACTTCCACCGCGGCAAAGCTCGTCTGCCGACGCGCGTTGGAATCGAACGGACTGATGCGCACCAGGCGGTGCACGCCCATCTCCGGGCGGAGATAGCCGTAGGCGCTCTCGCCCGTGACCGTGAACGACACGCCGTCGATGCCGGCCTCGTCGCCCGCCTGGTAGTCGATGATCTCGGTCTTGTAGCCGCGGCGCTCGCACCAGCGCAGGTACATGCGCAGCAGCATCTCCGCCCAGTCCTTCGCCTCGGTGCCACCGGAGCCCGGATGGATGCTCACGATGGCGTTGGCGTGATCGGCTGGGCCCGACAGCATGCGCGTGAGCTCCGCCTTGCGCACGCGTGCTTCGATCTCCGGCACCTGCGCCTCGATGTCGGAGACGACGCTCTCGTCCTCCTCCATCGCGCCGAGCTCGAGCAGCTCGAGGGCGTCGTCGACGTCCTTGGTCAGCGACTCGGCCAGCTCCAGCTTGGCGGCGACTGCCGCCCGCTTCCTGGTGACCGCCTGTGCCTTGTCCTGGTCGTTCCAGAAGTCCGGATCGGCAGACAGTGAATCGAGCTCTTCGAGGTCCCGCTTCAGCTTCGGGACGTCAAAGAGACCCCCTTAGCGCATCGACACGCCTCTTGAGGTCCTGGAGCGAGCTACGGGTTTCCGCGAGCATGGCCACGGGCATCTAGCCTACGCTGCTCCGGTCCGCCAGCCCTTTCCATCGGCGGGCCGGCGAGTGCGGGCACGGCCCTTGCTGGGCAGCCTCGAGCATGTCGCTTCACCTGCCTTCCCGTGCCGCTTTGTGCCAGCTGCTCTCCATCCCTGTCTTCGCGATCGCCCTCGGCGGCTGCGGAGGCGTCACGACGACATCCTCTCCCGGCCATTCGAGCCTAGACTCGGGCGCCCCGGACGCGGCGACCGGCTGCCCCAGCGTCGCCGACATCAACAGCAAGGCTGCACTGGGCCAGGCCTGCGCGCCGGAAGGGCTCTATTGCACGAACCAGGCGTGCGACCCCTGCGTCCAGAACTGCCCCGCCGTCGCCTGCACGGACGGCGTGTGGACGCCCGCGGTCAATAGCGCGCTGTGCACGGCGGAAGCAGGACCGCCTCCCGGGGACTCTTCCCCCGCTCCCTGCCCCTCCATCGACGGCTCCGGCTTCGACCAGAGCTGCCAGTCGGACTCCGACTGCGTCGCGGTCACCGCCGGGAGCTTCTGTGCCGGCGCGGCGCAATGCCTGTGCGGCCTGGATGCCATCAACGTGAAGGACCAGAGCCAGTACGAACAGCAACTGGCCACCCTCGAAGCCCAGAACCCCCCCGGCGCCGGCGGCTGCATGTGTCCCTACTTCGGAAGTCCGCACTGCATCGCCCACCACTGTGCTATCTGCGGCGGCGCAGGCCCGACCTGCCCCGATGCCGGGTTCTAGAGCCGGGTTGCGGATTCCGGGACGCGACACTAGCGCGACGCGCGGCGCCGCTTCGAGAACCAGCCGCCCGTCAGCACGTCCAGCGTAGCTTCGGCTTCGATGGCGTCGAGCTCGGCGAGCGTGCGCTCGTTCGGCAGGAGCGAGGTGTCGGCGGCCTTCACCAGTGCGCGCTGCCAGGCAAACAGTGCTGCGAGCACGTGCTGCACCAACTCGAGCCGCGCCTTGTCGCGACGCTGTCGCAGCCGCTCCACCGCCAGCTCCTCGTCGGCGAAAACCAGCCGGTCGAGCTTCCAGGTCAGGCGCGCCTCGAACCACAGCGTCGAGCCGCCGGCACGCGTGTAGCGGTACGGATCTGCGCTGGTCGGCGTGAGGCGCAGCGACTCGTCGTTGGTGCGCGCGGCGCGCAGACGCACTTCCGGCAGGGTCGCCGAGACGCGCGCGCGGCTGGCCATGGACGACAGCCGGCGGCGCGCTGCCGGGTAGCCGTGAGCGCGCAGCGCTGCGCGCACCGCAGCGCGGGCCAACGCGGGACGCAGCACGACCGTGACCTGCGGGTCCGACGTGCCGCTATCGCGCTCGCCGCCCGACGCGCTTCGCTCGTCGTCCGGGGTGCCACCCTCGGTCAGTGCGCGGGGCGAAGCAGGCCGCACAGGCGTCACGGCCGGCGCCAGGAAGCGATCGAGCGGCACCGTGACGGACAGCATGCCGCGCAGTTCGTGCTGCCCCGCACTGCGCGTGACCAGCGCTGCGCTCAGCGAAACGCGGAAGGCGTCGTGCGGCGCTGCGCGAGCCGGCAGCGCGGCCAGCAGCAGCGCGGCAGACAAGACACAAGGGATGAGAGCGAGGGGGAACCTGCGGCCGGCGAGCATGCATCGCCGGTCGGGCAGAGGCCCCGGCGGGTTGCGCGAAAAGCGCGAAAACGTAGCAAAATGTCACAATTTCGAGACAAATTGCCTCATTTTGCCCGGTAGCCCCGCAGGGCTCGGCGCTCCGGTGCGCCGAGCGACTGCTCCGCGCCGTTGCCGGCGGGCGGCGACAGCTCCGTCCCCACCGCAAAGGGCACGAACCCCTGCGGCGAGCGCCAGCCGATTGCGGCGCGTACCAACGCGCTCTCGGCCACGCTCACGCGCTGGCTTCCACTTGGCAAGTCGACGTCGAGCTCGCGCTCGACGCGCTCGGCGCCGTCCCAGCTGGGACGCACCTCGAGCAGCCGGATCGCCGCGTGCCCCCCGGCGTGACGCCGCTCGGCGCGACGCAGCGAGCGCTCGCTCACCTCCCAGTAGAGATACACGCGACCCGGCGCCTCGGCGATCGTCACGACCACGTCGGCGGCGCGGGCAGCGCGCGGCTCCGCCTCCGCCGCGATCGGTTCGGGGACTGGAGCCGGCGTCGCGGGGCGCCACGCTTCGACCTGGTCGCCCGGAGCGGACACCGGAGCGTCCGGTTCGGCGGCAGCTTCGGCGTCCGCGCTGTCGTCGGCGTCCGGCGCAGCTTCGGCGTCCGCGCCGTCGTCGGCGTCCGCGCTGTCCTCGGCGTCCGCGCCGTCCTCGGCCGGTGGCTCCGGCGCGGCGTCGGGGCTCGAGCGCTCGCTGTCGGCCGTCAACCGCTCCCGGAGGCCGCGCGCGGCTTCGTGATCAGGCTCGCGCTCCAGCACCTCGTCGAGAATGGACAGCGCGCGCTGCGTGTGGCCCTGCGCCACGTAGATCTCCGCGAGCGTCACTGTCGCGACGGGCGGCGCCACCTTGTAGGAATCGCCGAGTATCGGCTCGCCGCGGATGAGCTTGGCGGCGTCGGGCATGTGCAGCCCCTGCTCGACCACGCTGGCCAGCAGGTCGCGCGCCACTCCGAACCAGCCGCGCGCCGCACGTCGCTTGCGCTCGTCGGTCTCGCTCATCCGGACGATCTCGTCCTTCAGCTCGACGCGCGTCAGAAGCTCCGGCCGCCGCACACCCACGCGCCGCGCCCGCTCGATCAGCTGGTCGCGCGGCAATCCCTCCAACGTTCTCGGGTCGATCTGCACGCCCCCACTCTACTCCGGTCGGGCGCGGGCGGAACCCCGCCCTTTCGCCTCCCTTTCCCATGTCTCCCCCGCGTGCGCGCAGCCGCGGAGCGGCGAGCACACGCTTGGGGGAGACCGCGGGCGGAGCCCGCGAGTGGGGGCAACCCTACTAGAACCAGGCGCCCTGGGCTTCGGAGTCGGGGGATATCGCGTCGAGGATGGGGCGGGCGGCCGCGATGTCGCGGGCGATCTGGTGCTTCAGCTCGTCGAGGCCGCTGAAGCGGACCTCGTCGCGCAAGCGCTCGACCAGGTGGACGCGCAGCCGCGCACCGTACAGGTCGCTGTCGAAGTCGAGCAGGTGCGCTTCGATCGACAGGCGCGTCCCGCCGACAGTCGGGCGCATGCCGATATTGGCAACGCCGCGGCCCAGGATCGTGGCGCTCTCTTCGTCGTCCAGCCTGTCCACGACGCAAGCATAGACGCCGCCCGGCGGCAGGGCCTCGCCAACCTGGTCGAGGTTTGCGGTGGGCACGCCGATGCTGCGCCCGCGCTGATCGCCGCGGACCACGACACCCGAGATCGAGTGCGGGCGCCCCAGCACGACGGCAGCGCCCCGCATGTCGCCCGCCGAGATCAGCTCGCGCACACGCGTCGAGGAGAAAGCGCCGTGCGCGTCGCCGACAAGGGCCTCGGCGCCGGCTTCGAAACCGAGCTCCCGACCGAGCTCGACGAGCGCGGCGAGGTCCCCCGCGCGGTTGTGACCGAAGCGGAAGTTGTCGCCGACGATCACGATGCGCGCGCCGAGCTGCTGGACGAGCAGCTCCTCGGCAAACTGCCGCGGCGTCATCCTCGACAGCTCGACGGTGAAGGGCTCGACGACGACGCGCAGGGCCGGGTCGATGCGGGTGATGAGCTCGACCTTGCGCTCGATGCCGGTGAGGGTGGGCACGCGCCGGCCACGGCCGAGCACATCGGCGGGATGCGGATAGAAGGTGAGGACCAGAGGCGAGAGCCCGTGCCTGGCGGCGCGCTCCACCCCGGCGAGGATCACCGCGCGATGGCCGAGGTGCACACCGTCGAAATTGCCTATGGCGACGAGGGTAGTGCGGGGCTCGGCTGCCAGCGCTCGGGCGCCGTCGACGCGTCGGGAAGGCACGGCCGGGCGGCTTACTACGAGACGGCGCTCGACGCACGCCCGGGTGCTTGCGGGGCGGCCGCGCGGCGCCTACGGTCCCGGCTCCTCCAGCCCATCCCGCACAGCATGACTCCCGACCAGGCCCTGGCAGAAGCCCGACAAGGCAAGCTGCGCCCCGTGTACGTGATCGCGGGCGAAGAGCAGCACCAGCAGACCGAGGTCGTGCGGGCGCTGGTCGAAGCCGCACTCGCCGGCGGTATGCCCGGCCTGAACGAGGATCACCTGATCGCGGGCGAAGTGCCGGTGGACACCGCACTGTCGGCGTGCCGCACGCTGCCCATGATGGCGAAGACGCGGTTGGTGGTGGTGCGCTCGGTCGAACGCTGGGAACCGAAAGGCAAGGGCCAGAGCGCCGAAGCGCTGGATCGACTTGCGGCGTACGCGGCGGATCCCTCGCCCTCCACGGTGCTGCTGCTGGTGGCGGGCAAGCTGGACGCGCGGCGCAAGCTGATCACCACCGCCAAGAAGGGCGGCTTCCTGGTGAGCTGCGAGCCGCTGTCGCCGCGAGCCCTGCCGGCGTGGGTGGAGGACGCGGCGCGCGCGCACGGAAACACGCTGGCACCCGGCGTGGCCGAGCTGATCGCGGAGCTGGCGGGCCCCGAGCTGTCACCCGTAGCCGACGCCCTCCAGCGCGTGTGCCTGTTCGCCGGCGCGGGAGCCGAGGTGACGGAAGAGGCGGTCGCCGAGTGCATCGTGCGGCTGCGTCCGGCCACCGTGTGGGAGCTGGTCGGAGCGGTCGGGCGACGCGACGTCGGAGCCGCGCTCTCCGCGCTCGACTCGGTCTACGACCCCCACGACCGCGGGCTCAGGCTGGTCGGTGTGCTGGCGTGGTCGACGCGGCAGCTACTCAAGTTCGAGGCGGCGACGCGCGCCGGCCTGCCGCCTCCCGAGGCGGCCAAGCGAGCCGGCGCACCGCCGTTCAAGGCGCGCGAGCTGGCCGAACAGGTCAAGCGCGTGCCGCGACGGGATCTGGAGCGCTGGCTCGAAACGCTGGCCGCCGTGGACTTCGCGCTCAAGGGAGGCTCGCGGCGCCCGCCCAAGGCCGTTCTGGAGCACGCCATCCTGGCGCTGTGCCAGACTGGCGGCGCGGGCCGCAAGCGCCCGGCCAATGGGCCTGCAAAGCGGCCAGACGCTTGACCCCCGGTGGCGGCCGCACCATCTTGTTGGACGATGTTTGCGGGGGCGTGAGCCGGAAAAATCCTGAAAACCCGGCCGGGTGTGAAGACTTGGACCAAAACCGGCTCCTCGCGTGACATGGAAAAGAACGCATTGAACCGCCTCCCTCACCTGGAACCTCTGGCGCAGGCGCCGATCCCGACGCGGCATGGTGTCTTCCAGATGCACGTGTTCCGCTGGGACGACCCCGCGGCTCACCCGGGGCTCAGTAACGAGCATCTGGCGCTGGTGATGGGCGATGTGCACGGCCGCACCAACGTCCCGGTCCGCGTGCACTCCGAGTGCCTGACCAGCGAAGTGTTCGGCTCGCTCAAGTGCGACTGCAAGGAGCAGCTGGAGCGCGCGCAGGCCGAGATCGCCAAGCGCGGCTACGGGGTGGTGCTGTACCTGCGCCAGGAAGGCCGCGGCATCGGCCTGGCCAACAAGATCCGCGCCTATGCGCTGCAGGCCCTGGGCGCCGATACGGTAGAAGCGAACGAGCTGCTTCACCTGCCGGTCGACGCGCGCCAGTACGACGTGGCCGCGGCGATGCTGGCAGAGCTCGGCATCGAGTCGATCGAGCTGATGACGAACAATCCGGAGAAGATCGACCAGCTCCGCGAACTCGGCGTGAAGGTCGAAAAGCGCATCCCGGTGCTGGTGGCCGCGAACGCGTTCTCGGCGCCCTACCTCGAGGTCAAGCGCCGCCGTATGCACCACGAGCTGCCGAGCCAGCCCGGTCACAAGAAGCCGGTCCTGAGCGACAGCGCGGCCCCGGGCGAGCCCGCCGAGGATCTGACCGGAACGCGCTGATCCCACTGGTCCATCTACTGGCGTTTCGCCTTCTTCGCAGCGGCAGCGAGGCGCGCCTTCAGTCGCGACGCATAGCCTTCCTTGTTTTCCTGCCGCGCGCGCCCGACGGCGAGGGCGTCGTCCGGGACGTCGCGGGTCACCGTCGTGCCCGTAGCCACGTAGGCGCCCTTGCCGATCGTGACCGGCGCGACGAGCTGCGAGTCGCTGCCGATGAACGCGCCCTCGCCGAGCACCGTACGGTGCTTCTGGAAGCCGTCGTAGTTGCAGAAGATGGTGCCTGCGCCGACGTTGGCGCCTTCCCCGATGTCGCCGTCGCCCAGGTAGGCCAGGTGGTTTGCCTTGGCGCCGCGGCGGACGCGCGTCTTCTTGGTCTCGACGAAGTTGCCGATATGCGCCTCGGCTTCGATGTCGCTGCCGGGGCGGAGATGAGCGAAAGGGCCAATCTGGGCGCCGTCGCCGACGCGGCTGTCGAGTGCGACGGAATACGGCTTGAACACTGTGCCGTCGCCGACCTCGGTGTTGGTGAGCACGCAGCCCGCGTCGATGGTGGTGCCGCGCCCGACGCGTGTCGTGCCGCGCAGGCTTGTTCCGGCTTCGATCACCGAGTCCTCGCCGATGACAACGCCGTCGTCGACGCGCGCGTCACCGCGCACCGTCACGCCGGCGAGCCGATGGCGATCGGCAATGCGCGCGAAGACGCGGGTCTCCGCATCCGCGAGCTGCCGGCGATCGTTGACGCCGATCAGACCGTCGGGATGACCCGGTATGGCGTGCGCGCCGCCCTGCGCGGCGGCCAGGGCCACCGCGTCGGTCAGGTAGTACTCGCCCTGCGCGTTGGCCGGTTTGATCGCCGCGAGCGCGGGCTTCAGGAACGCCGTGCGCGCCGCGTACACGCCCGCGTTGACCTCGCGCACCGCGCGCTGTGCGTCGCCGTCGAGGTCGCGGTCTTCGCGCACCTCGAGCACCCTGCCGTCCTGGTCGCGCAGCACGCGACCGTAGCCTGAAGGGTCGTCGAGCACGCAGCTCATCAGCGCGAGGTCGCCCTCGAGCGCGCCGAGCACCGCAGCGATGTCGTCGGCCCCGACGAGCGGCGTGTCTCCGCACAGAATCAGCACACGATCGCTTGTCACCTTGTCGAGCCCGACACGGGCGGCGTCTCCCGTTCCACGCGGAGGGTCCTGCACGGCAGTCTCGATGCGCTCGCCGAAATCGGCGCGCAGGCTCTCGGCAATCGACGCCTCGTGCCCAGGGCTCACGACCATTACGACGCGCGTCGCTCCGGCGTCGATGGCCGCGCGCACCGGGTAGTAGAGCAGCGGTCGCCCGGCGAGCGGGTGCAGCACCTTCACGAGCGCACTCTTCATGCGCTTGCCCTGGCCGGCGGCAAGAACGATGGCGGTCAGCTCCATGCCCGCCTTATGCCACGCCAGGGCTTGCCACGAGTGCCACTTCCTCGTGCGGGCAACTGCCTGTCGGAGCCGCGATCGTCGAGGAATCGCGGTCGCGCAGCCCGCATGACGCCGCGCGTCACAAATGCGCCGTTTGGGCTGGTCGTGCGGCCAGATACACTACGTTTCATGCGCATGTCCGTGAAGTCCGTGCTGCTGGTGGCCGTCGCACTTTCCGCCACCGTGTCCTGCACGGGGGACTTCAACACGTCGCGCCCCCCCGCCCAGAAGACGACGCTGGGCGACGACATCTATTCCACGCTCTGCGATCGGGTGGGCGCGAGCGTACTGGCCGAGGATCTGTCGGGCGCCTCGTACCATGACCTGTGTCACATGGCGCCGGACGGCAGCTACGCCGACAAGGTCGACGAGAGCGTGCTGCCGCCGGTAGCAGGCGCGGCGGTGCTTCCGCGCAAGTACGCCATCGCCAAGCTCGAGGCGATGGCGCGACGGCGCAAGGATCTGATCAAGGCGCTCAACCTGACCTTCGACGACAGCGACATCCCGATCCCGTTCGACAACAGCGGCAAGACCATCAAGGGCCACGCGGCGCTGAGCTCGTTCCTGCAGTCGATCGTGCCGCTGTACGAGAGCAACCCCATCGATCCCGGAAGCGAGCCGATGATGCCCGGGCTCACGCGCTCGGCAGGGCGGCTGTTCGCCGCCTTCGCGGGTCCGGGCGACAGCCCCTACACCGACTTCGGCACCGATACGCACATGAGCCAGATCGCGGGCGAGGCCCAGAAAGCGATGGCGAACATCTCGGGGCGCCAGGGCTACCGGCCGCTCAGGGTCACGCTGGGCGCCATCCGGCCGATGCTGGCCTATCCGGGGCTGCGCGAGCTGGCGCAGACGCTGGTCCCCGAGCTCGGCCCGGGCGGACCGATGCACGACACGCTGCAGAACGTGCTGGGCGCGGTGCAGAAGGACCTCGCCGACTCGACGGCGGTCAAGCCGAAGGACATGCCCGCGCCGTACCAGCTGACGGATCCGGCCAAGTTGCAGCCGAACCGCGCCCGCACCGACATGGAAGTGGTGCGCGCGATCCTGCTCGCCGAAGACCCGGCATTTGAAGCCGTGGGCGCACAACCCGAGTACCTGGCGCGCCGCGATCTGCGCGGCTTCGCGCTGCCCGCGCCGGGGCAGACCAGCATCGAGGTCGACCCGTTCGGGCGCGCCAAGGTGGACGGCCTCGGGCGCTTCTTCGCTCCGGGCGGCACGCAGCTCGCGGATGTGGATCCGCCGTTCGTCGTGCCGGGTTTCCCGCGGGTGTTCCAGCCCGACCAGTTCGGCCGCGCGCTGGTCGGCGGCAAGCTCCTCTACCAGTACATCGACACGAGCAAGACGTTCGGCGCCTCCGCGATGCGGGACCTGGCGCCGTTGCTCGATCCGGATCCGGCCGACAAGCACGAGACGGTCACGGACCTGTTGGCCGGCGCGTACAAGCTGTTCGGCGATCGCGTGAGCAAGGACGCCCCCTGGGCCGTCGGCGGCAAGTACCAGGCATTCGACGGCAACACCTCGCCGCTCACCGACTTGCTGTACGCGACGGGGCAGTTGCTTGCCGACAAGGACAGCGACGCGACGCTGCAGATGTTCAAGCAGCTCGTGACGGAGCACCAGCAGGTCGTCGCGCGGGTGATCGGCGCGGCGCTGAAGGTGCGCGAGATCTCGAACCAGTTCCCGAACGTCAAGCTCGACCCGAAGGACACCTTCTGGGACGAGATGGCGCAGGAAGTGGTCAAGATTGCCAAGGACCCGGCGCTGTTCAAGGACGTGATGCGCGCGCTGGAAGACCCCGACGTGCAGAAGTATGCGGGCACGGCGTTCGGCAACTACTCGGCCTATCGCGACGCCCTGACCTACGACCCGAACAACATCAACGGCGCGCCGTGGAACCTCACCGACTCGCCCCCTCCGCCCCCTCCCGCGCCGTTCTCGCCCCCCCCCTCCCCATCGCACGCCGACCCGCACAATCCGGTCGACTACTCCGCACCGGATACCGGCGCAGCGCGCAGCGAGTTCCACCGCATCCTGCAGATCATCCACGACGTGGATGGCGTGAACGCCTGCAACAAGGCGGGCGCCAAGGTGCAGATGACGGTGCCACTGCTCGGCACGGTCAACTGGCCGCTGTTCGGCAGCTACAAGGAGTGCGAGCTGTTCGTGTTCCAGAACATGGGGGTCGTGTACCTGAAGTCGATCCTGGGTAACGGCAAGCTCGACATCCGCGCGGGCGGGCTGAACACGTTGATCAACATCGCCAACACGCTCGGCATCAACGCCGACCAGCTGCTCGAGAAGTCCAGCGGCATTACCGGCATGACGCAGACGCCGACGCCCCAGGCCTTCAACCGGCTGGTGTTCTTCGGCACAAACGGCGGCGGCAAGTACGGCAGCATGCCCGACCTCGACCCGTACACGGCCGGCAAGAACAAGAACACCAACGCGTTCGTCAGCGGGTTGATCGATCCGCTCTCCACGTCGGTGTGCCCGACGCGCACGGTGCAGGACCCGCTGGGGAAGCTGCCGCCCATGCAGCTCGCCGACTGCTCGCTGCCCGGCGGCAACAAGAACGACCTGATCCGCATCCGCGACCACGGCACGATCTTCACGTGGGAGAAGTTCGGCTTCTACGCGGCGATGAAGCCCCTCTTGAAGGCGTTCGACGATCACAACGCCGACCCGCTGTTCCTCGAGCTGATGGAGACGCTCTACCGACACTGGCCATCGGCCAAGCACAACGTCAACGAGTGCACGCACGCGGGCACCTGGATCAACAAGGGGCAACCGACGTGCAAGCCGGGCAGCACCGACCCGACTTGCTACAACCCGAAGTACTGCGCCGAGAGCGGGCTGTCGCACTACGAGCCGATCCTGGCCCAGGCGTTCAAGACGGACCTGATTCCGGCGCTGGGCGAGCTGGTCAAGACGCTCGACAACATGACCGTCCAGGACCCGCGCAACGGCACCACGCACAACGGGCTCGATCTCCTGCACGAGGCGACCCAGGTGCTGTTCGACCCGGCCTACGCTTCCTCCATCCACCTGACCGATCGCCAGGGCAACGTCGCGACCACCTGGGCAGACGGCAAGACGCACGAAGCGCAGGTCACGCTGTTCGATCTGTTCGCCCGGGCGATGCGCGAGATCGACCAGAAGCTGGACGGTGACCCGCGGCAGACGCGCTTCCACAGTGCGCGCTCGCAGCTCGTCGACACGTTCCTGGGCGTCGACGGCAGCGGCCCCACTGCCACGTTCCACAACAAGGCGGTGCCCAAGGCGCTCCCGATCCTGATCGACGTGCTGCGCGCGCAGCTCAACGCGCACTGTCCGACCCGCGAGACCGATACGACGCGCTGCAAGTGGGCCACCCAGGATTTTGCACAGGAGGCGGCCGACAACTTCTCCAGCCCGGTGTTCGCCACCACGATGGATCTGCTCGACCAGATCAACCAGGACCCGAACTCCCGAAGGCAGCTGGAAAAGCTCCTGCACTACCTGCTTGAAAAGGGCAGCTCCAACAACGCGCTCCAGTCCACCATGACGTCGCTGTCCGACATGATGCAGCTGCTCAGCGACGACGTGGACATGCCACCCATCTACAACGCCGTGTCGCTCGCAGCAGCGCCAGCCGCCCAGACGGTGCCGAACCCCGACTGCAACGGCGCGCAAGGCTGCAAGCCGAAGCCCACGCCGGGAGCGGCGGACCGGCTGCTGGAAGCGCTGCAGACGCTGACGTCGGAGGTGGACCAGAACGGACAGCCCGCCCCCAATCCCTACGACCGCTACCACGTCCTCGATCGCATCCTGAAGAACCTCGTGACCCCCATGGACCCGAACGATCCCCAGAGCATGACGCCCATCGAGGTGTTCCTCGACACGGCGGCGGAGGTGAACCGCGTGGACGCTTCCGCCAAGACCGATGAGCCCCTCAGCGCGCAGGACTACGCCTACGCCTTCGGCAGCGCCCGCGACTTCCTGACCAGCAACACACGCGGCCTCGAGCAGCTCTACGAGATCGTCAAGCACCGTAACGGGAACTAGAACCCGCGATGATGAAACGAGCTCTGGTGGGCGCCGCGCTGGCGGTGTCGTGCACACTGGCGGGCCACGCGCATGCGGGCGGCCTCTACTTCACCGACCGCGGCGTGCGACCCCTCGGCCGCGGCGGCGCGTTCGTCGCCGGCGCCGATGACGCTGGTGCGGTCTACTACAACCCGGCGGGGCTCGCGTTCGCCGGGCACCAGTTCCTGCTCGACGCGGCCTGGATGCAGTACTCGAGCACGTTCCAGCGCAAGACGCTGGTCCAGCAGGTGGACCCGAACACGGGAAAGCCTACGGGGCAGTACTACGTGCAGATCTTCCCGGCGGTGAAGGGCACGACCCCGGTCTTGCCCATTCCGACGCTGGCGTACGCGGACAACTTCGGAGTCGACAAGGCGAACTTCGCGCTGGCCGCGTGGGCGCCCTACGCGGCCATCACCAGCTACCCCGAGACCGTGAACGGCAATCCCGCGCCACAGCGCTATTCGCTGATCTCGATGGACGGCTCGGCGCTGGCCGTTGTGGGAGCGTACGGCTCCTACCAACCCTCGAAGGAGATCGCGCTCGGTGCGGGCGTGGAAATGCTGACCGGCTTTTTCACGAGCACGGTGGTGTTCAACAGCTGCCCCCCGGATAGGTTCATCTGCGCGCCCGAGGAGCCCCAATACGATGCGTTCAGCCGGTTGAAGGTCGGACCGATCTTCGCGCCAACGGGTACGGTGGGCGCCATCTTCGTGCCGCACAAGCTGGTGCGCCTCGGCGTTTCGTTCCACCTGCCGTTCTGGATCAACTCGCCCGCCAAGGTGGATGTCCGGCTGCCCAGCGCGCCGATCTTCCAGAACGCCAAGCAGCAGGGCAACTCCGCCAACGTGAAGTTCCAGCTGCCGTGGACGCTGCGCGCCGGCATCGAGCTCAGGCCCGCCAAGCGCACGCGAGTCGAGGTAGCCGGCGTCTACGAAGGCTGGAGCATGCACGACAGCATCGTGGTGAATCCCGACAACATCAAGCTGACCGGCGTCTCGGGCTTCCCCAGCGAGTACACCGTCAACACGATCACGCTCCAGCGCGGCTTCAGCAACACCGGCTCGATCCGGATTGGCGGAGAGCAGGGTTTCGACCTCGGCGGCTACGGGCTCGATGTACGGGCTGGCTTCATCTACGAAAAGAGCGCGATCCCGACCAAAAATCTCAGCCCACTGACGATCGACCTGGACAAGACGACCCTGGCTATCGGCGGCAGCCTGCACGTCGGCAAGTGGCGCTTCGACGGGACGTACGCGCGGGTCATCGGCAAGGCCGCCAACGTCGACCCGAAGACGGCGGCGATCACGCAGGTCAACCCCGTGCGCGCCAATCCGCCCGCTTTCCCCGACCGCATCAACGGCGGGCACTACGAAGCCAACGCCAACGTCTACGGTGTCGGCCTCGTCTACCAGTTCGACGAAAAGGACAAGAAGTCCAAGCACAGCGCCACGACCCCCGTGCACGCCGCCGCGGGCGACTGAGCCCCGCTCAGCTCTGCGGCTGTCCGTCGCTGGCCGTCTTGGCAGCGGCAGCACTGCCCGCTGCAGGCGGCAGCGCACCCGGACGCGGTGCGGCAACCGCCGGAAGGGGCGCGGTCTTCACGCTCGCGTCGTCGCCGCCCTCACGATCGTCGACCTGGTCGCGATCGGCGTACACGACGAGCTTGTCGCCGGGATGCAGCAGCTTGCGACGCGAGCAGCGATTGACCCGCTCCATCCAGCCCACGCTCATGCCGTAGCGCCGGCCGATCCGTGCGAGCGTGTCGCCCTTCTTGACGGTGACGAGCATGCGGCGCTTGCCCTTCCGACCCTCGAAGTAGTCGAAGAAGTCATGCGTACCGGCGACCAGGACGCGCGTTTGTCGCTCGTTGATGTGACGTACGTGGGCGAGGTCGGCGTTCTTCTCGACGAAGACCTGGAGCACCATGCCCGACTGCAGTCGCGCGCTCTTGTCGAGCGAGTTCCACGCGACAAGCTCCGAGCGCGTGACCGAAAACGCACGAGCGATGCGACCCAGCGTGTCGCCGGACAGCACCTTGTAGAAGACGCGACGGCGATCACGGTAGCGGAACTCGCGCGGCGGTACCACGACGACCTCTTCGCCGTCGGTGTCTTCCGCGCCCCGGCTGCTGGGCGGCACGAGCAGCACGGTGCCCGGCGAGAGTGACTCGCCCCTGGCGATACCGTTTACCCTGCGGATGCGGTATTCGCTAGTACCGCGCAAGGCGGCGATGCTCTTCACCGTATCGCCGAAGCGCACGACGTACGGCTCGAGGTCGTCAAGCCCCTTGGCCTTGGCCAGCTTCTGGCTGGCTACGACGCCCTTTCCCGCTGGAACATGCACCGGCCACATGCCGTTCTTGCCGGGCGGCGCTTCCGGCGGCGTACGCGAGGCCAGATAGTCCGGGTTCAGCTTCTGGAGCTCGTCGGAGGGAATTTCCGCTGCGGCAGCGACCTTGTCGAGCGACACGCCCGGCTTGACCAGCACCGTGTCGAAGCGGACAGGAGGGTCGGGCGTCACGTCGGCAAGACCGAACGCCTTCTTGTTGTTCATCACGATCGCGGTCGCGAGGATCTTGGGAACGTACAGCGTCGTTTCCCAGGGGATTCCTGCTTCGTAGCGGCTGAGCTCCCAGAAGTCGTTCGTGTTGAACTTGCGGATGGCGCGCGACAGGCCACCGTAGCCCATGTTGTAGGCCGCCATCGCCAGCTCCCAGTTGCCGAAACGACGGTGCAGGTCCGACAGGTAGCGGATGGCAGCCTGCGTGCAGCGCAGCGGATCGAGTCGCTCGTCGACCCAACGATCGATCGTTAGCCCGTAGAGCCGCCCCGACTCGGGGATGAACTGCCACAGGCCCGCTGCGCCTGCCGGCGAACGGATGGTCGGGTTGTGGCCGCTCTCGATGAGCGAAAGCCACACCAGATCGGTAGGCAGCCCGGCCTTGGCGAGCTCGGCCTTGATGGCGGGGGCATAGCGTCCGCTCTTCTTCGCCCACACGCGCGCGATGGCCCGACCCCGGGCGCTGTCGCGGTAGAACTTGAGATACTTGATCACGCGGGCGTCCATGCGAACTGGCAGGTTCGGCATGGTGAGGCTCTTCAGCCAGCGGGCGTCGCTCGCCGTGACCTGCTCCTCCTTCGTCTTTTCGATCACCCGCGCGCCCGGCGGCGGCCCCGACGCCACGACCTCGGTCGAGTCCCCGGCTACGGGCTTCGGCAGATTCCACGACCAGCCCGGACGCGCTCCTTCAAGCGGCTTGGGGAACAGCACCTTGTCCGCTTCGCTGAGCGCACGCAGCTCCGGGTCGGGCTTGCCGGCTTTCAGAATCCTCGTCCGTCGGGCCGCCGGCAACGGCGTGCCGTGCATCCTGGTCGGGAGCCTTTTCCGGCACTCCCTCGGGCAGCGTGGCCTTCGGGTGACGCGGCGGACGGCCGTGACGGTAGCGATGGCTAGCGTGACGGGCCTTCGCCTTCTTCTTCTTCTCCGGGGACGCCGACGGCTCGTGACCAGAGTGGCCGGACTGCTTTGGCTTGCCCTGGCTGGAGACCTTCGAAGCGTGGGGCTTCGGTGCGACGCGACGCGTGCCTGCGCCATGATGCGGCCCGACCGTAGGGCTGGACGCCGTATGGCTCTTGTCGGCGGGCGCGGCGGCAGGCTTCGCGGGGGCGGCGTGCCGGTGCTGGTGGGTCTTTTCCGACTCGGCGGCCGTAGACTTGTGCTGGTGGTGGGACTTGCTGGCGGCCTGGTCGTGTTTCCCGGCGGCCTGGTCGTGCTTGTCGGCAGCCCGGCTGTGCTTCCTGGCAGCCTGGCCATGCTGGTCGGCGGCGTGCTTGTCGGCGCTGTGCCGGGCCTTGTGAGGCTTTTCGTGGGCGTGCTTCTGGGCCGGCGCCGCCGGCGACGAAGCAGCGGCGGTGGTCCCCAGCGCCAGCGAGGCGGACACAAGCATCGCTCGGAGGGCAAAGCGCATTGCGGATAACCTGACCGGGCTCGCCTGAATGAGCGGGCCCCGGGCCTGGGCAGAAGGGTGATCCATCTGCCCCGGACTGGTCAAATCTCATGTCGAGAGCACCTCTATCTTGATCCGCCGGGCCGATCCGTGCAGGCCCTGTCCATGGCCGAGACCAAGACCCGTACCGAGAAGGACACGATGGGCCCCGTGGAGGTCCCCGCCGACAGGCTGTGGGGCGCGCAAACCCAACGGAGCCTTCAGAATTTCGAGATATCCGGCGAGCGCATGCCGCCGCAGCTGATCCGCTCGCTGGCCATCGTCAAGAAGGCCGCGGCGCTGGTGAACATGGACCTCGGGGTGCTGGACGAGAAAATCGGCAAGGCCGTCGTCCAGGCCGCCGACGAAGTCATCGCCGGCAAGCACCCGGACGAGTTCCCGCTCGTCGTCTGGCAGACCGGCAGCGGCACCCAGACCAACATGAACATGAACGAGGTACTGGCCAACCGTGCCAGCGAGATCCTCGGTGGGCAGCGTGGGCAGGAGCGGCTCGTGCATCCGAACGACCACGTCAACCGCGGCCAGTCGTCGAACGACGTGTTCCCGTCGGCGATGTCGCTGGCCTGCACCGACGCGGTGCTGACGGGCGTGCTGCCGAACGTGAAGGCGCTTCGCGACGTGCTCGCGGAGAAGTCCGCGGCATTCAAGGACATCGTGAAGATCGGGCGCACGCACCTGATGGACGCGACGCCGATCACGCTCGGGCAGGAGATCAGCGGCTGGGTCGCGCAGCTGACCCACGGCATGGCGCATCTCGAAAGCGCCGTGCCGCACCTGAGCGAGATCGCACTCGGCGGCACCGCCGTCGGCACCGGTCTCAATGCGCATCCGGAGTTCGCCCAGCGTGTCGCGAAGAAGATCTCCGAGCTGACCGGACATCCCATCACGAGCGCGCCGAGCAAGTTCGAGGCGCTGGCGGCTCACGACGCGGTGGTCTTCGGCCACGGCGCGCTGAAGACGCTGGCGGCCAGCCTGATGAAGATCGCGAACGACGTACGCTGGCTCGCGTCCGGACCGCGCTGTGGCATCGGCGAGATCCGCATCCCGGAGAACGAGCCGGGCAGCTCGATCATGCCGGGCAAGGTCAACCCGACGCAGAGCGAAGCGATGACGATGCTGTGCGCGCAGGTGATCGGCAACGACGTGGCCGTGAACGTGGGCGGTTCGAGCGGCAACTTCGAGCTGAACGTGTTCAAGCCGCTGATCGCGCACAACTTCCTGATGAGCGCACGGCTGATCGCGGACGGCGCGGACAGCTTCCGGAAGAACTGCGCGGTCGGCATCGAGCCGAACAAGGAGCGCATCGAGCACAACCTCGAGAACTCGCTGATGCTCGTAACCGCGCTGAACCCGCACATCGGCTACGACAACGCCGCCAAGATCGCGAAGAAGGCTCACAAGGAAGGCACGACGCTCAGGGCGTCCGCCATCGAGCTGGGCCTGCTCTCGAGCGAGGACTTCGACAAGTGGGTCCGCCCGGCCGACATGGTCGGCCCGAAGAAGCCCTAGGCATCGATGGGCGCGGGGACGCCGATCCCGGATTCGGCGTCCCCGCGAAGACAGCTACAGGCAGCCGTTCTTCGCGCCGGGTGACGGCGTCGCCGCGGCCTGGAAGGACGAGCCCATGTCCTCGCTGGTCTCGTCGTGGCCGGTGATGCCGTTGCCACCGGTCAGAGTCTCGCCGTTCTCGATGCCGCAGCGCTCGATCGCGACGACGGCGCCCGCATCGGCTGCCGCCGCGGGAACCGCCGGCTTCTGCGAGGCACGCGGCGTGTCCGGCTGGTATCCCGTGACCTGTGTCTTGTCGATGCGCGTGTTGTCGTCGAAGCTGGCGCCCGCGGCCAGCCACGTGACGTAGTCCACATCCTTGACCGTGGCGGCGCTGCCGTCCCACTGGAAGAGCACGATCATCTCGCGATCGTTGCTGATGAGGCTGCCCGACTTGTTGCCGACACTGCCGTTGGTCGGGACCGTCATGGCCGGCACGCTGCCACCGCCGCAGCTCAGCGCGTTGCCGTTCGCCGCCAGGATCAGATCCGGGCACTTGCCGAACTGTGCCTCGAAGCCGGAATCGGCCGCGATGACGAGCACGGCGCCCGCGGCGATCTTCGTACCCGACGGGAACTGCGCCAGGAAGTCGGTCTGCGGCGTCCCCTGCGGGTTCCACGGGCCACTGGTGATCTTGTAGTAGGCCGAGTTATCGGCCACGTAGTAGTCGGTCAGGTCCACCTCGGCCGAAGTCGGATTGTAGATCTCGATGAACTCGGCGGGCCCGGGCTCGAGCCCGACCTCCGAGATGAGCAGGTGGTCGCCCGCGGTTCCGGTGCCGCCGTCCGTGCCCCCGGTTCCTCCGGTGCCGGCCGTGCCGCCCGTCCCAGCCACGCCACCGCTCCCGCCGGTCCCGGCAGTGCCCGCGGTACCGCCCGTGCTGCCGCCAGTTCCGCCGGTGGCGCCGGCGCTTCCGCCGCTGCCCCCTCCTCCGTTACCGGAACCACTGCTCGAGCAGCCCGCTGCCGCGAGCGCGAGAGAAGACACCACTACGCCCAGACACCCCAGAATGCGTCGCCCCATGACTGCCAGGCTACCTGCCGCCTCCGCACTGTCAACAGCGCGTTCGACAATGGCAGAATTCTTTTTCATGACCTAGGTTCCACCCAGACGCGAGCGCATGGGCGATCCGGAACACACTGTACTGCTCCAGGGCCGGAAGCTCGGCCGCTCGTTGGGACAGCGCTGGATCTGGCGTGGGCTCGATCTCGAAATTGATTCCGGGCAACGACTCGGCGTCGCGGGCCCGTCCGGAACGGGCAAGAGCATGCTCCTGCGCGCGCTCGCCGGTCTCGATCCGGTCGACGAGGGCCAGATCCTGTTCCACGGAAAAGCGCCGACAGCGATCGGCATGCCGCGCTACCGCGCCCGCGTCGTCTACCTCCACCAGCGACCGGCGATGCTGCCCGGCAGTGTGGAACACAACCTGCGCGCACCGTTCGCGCTGAAGACGCACGCCGGCCGGAGCTACCCGGACGAGCGCGCGCGGGAGCTCCTGTCGCGACTCGGGCAACGCGACCGTCTCTATTCGGAAGCCGCCGAGGGTCTCTCCGGCGGCGAGGCGCAGGCCGTCGCACTGGTGCGCGCATTGCTCATCGAGCCGAGCGTGCTGCTGCTGGACGAAGCGACTGCCAGCCTCGATCCCGAACGTGTGGCGGTCGTGGAGAAGATGATCGACTCCTGGCTCCCGGAAGACCCGGACCGCGCGGTGGTGTGGGTGACCCACTCGCGTGAGCAGCTGCTGCGCGTCACCGATCGACTCGTCGAGCTGGAGGACAGCAGGTGAAGGCGGAGTATATCGCGATCGGCGTGCCGGAGCTGGCTCTGGCGGCGTTGTTGATCGTCGCAAACTTCGCGATCTCCATCGCGCTCCGCCTGGGGCTCGCCAAGAGCCTGGCCATCGCCACGGTGCGGATGGTCGCGCAGCTCCTGCTGGTCGGGCTCGTGCTCGGCTGGGTGTTCTCGCTGCGCTCGCCGGCACCCGTGCTCGGCCTTGCGCTGTTCATGGCGTCGGTGGCCAGCGTCGCGGCGGTGAACCGGACCCGCCGGCGCTTCGCGGGGATCTACTGGAGCAGTCTCTTGAGCGTGGTGTCGGCGGCGTTTCTGGTGACGGGGCTGGCGCTTGCCGGCATCGTGAGGGTCCGTCCGCCCTACGAGCCCCAGTACCTGATCCCGCTGCTCGGCATGGTGCTCGGCAACACGTTGAACGGCATCTCGCTGGGACTGGATCGCTTCATGGAGCAGCTCGACTCGGAGCGCGCGCGCGTCGAGACACTCCTGGCGCTCGGTGCCACGCGTTGGGAGGCCGCCCACGGCGCCATCCAGGAAGCGCTACGCACCGCGATGATCCCCACCATCAACTCAATGATGGTCATGGGCATCGTGAGCCTGCCCGGCATGATGACAGGACAGATCCTCGCGGGCGCCGACCCGGCCGACGCCGTGCGCTACCAGATCGTGATCATGTTCATGATTGCCTCGGCTACTGCCCTCGGCGCGATCGGAATCGTACTGCTTGGCTTCCGTGCGCTGTTCGACCGCGAGCACCGTCTAAGGCTCGACCGACTCCATCCGGAGTCGGGAGCCTGACCCGGGGCTTCGAGACCCCGGGGCCTCCCGCCCCAGGGGGCGCCGCCCCCATACGGAAAATTCGATACACGCCTGGGAATAAGGATATGGCTACCAGGGTTCGAGCGCTCCGGGCTGGCTCTGTGCAGTCCACTGAAGGAGAGAAACCAACATGATCAAATCGATTGCCCAGGTAGGGATTGTGGTTGCCGCTCTTGCCGTGTCGTCTCTGGCGCTCGCCAAGCCGCACACCCACCATCACTCCCACGCTACGCACACACACGCGATGGCGAAGCACACGGGCAAGAAGGCCGGGCACGGCCACAAGGGTCATCAGAAGCACCACGGCCACAAGAAGCACCACGGCCACAAGAAGTCCGGCAAGAAGTAGCCGCACGGAAGCTGGGACCAGGTCGCCCAGCACATCGTCTGCCGCCGCGAACCGGCCGGCGGCAGACGACGCTTCGAGCCGGACCAGGCAACGCGTGGGGGCCCCGCGTCGGTGGAAAGTTCTCGTGACCCGACCACCGGCGCGGGGCGGTGCTGCATCATGCTAGCGTGGCGAAGTGCCCCGCCGACTCCCGTGGATGACGCTGGCAGCGGCCGCTCTGGCCGCGGCGTGCACCAGCAGCCCTGGCACGGTGGCGAACGGTCGGGGCATCGACGCGTCGGCAAACGGCGGCAGCGCCGGTCTTCCCGGTGACGGCGGTTCGACCGGCGGCGGAGGTGCCGGCGGCGCGGCAGTCGGAGGCGCGGCGGGCGCAGGCGGCTCGTTGGTCTGCGACAGCCGCTTCAGCGTTTCGCCCGACCCGCCCGGCACGGGAAGCCTGACGAGCGTCGGTTTCACCGACTCGAGCCCCCTCACCTACATCAAGCTCACCGCCTCCGGCCCCGGGACCGCTACGCTGGTGTCGCAGGGCATCACCACGAGCAATCCCTGGACCTGGACCTGGGCTGTCACGGACCTGACGCCGGGACTGTGGACGTTCACGTTCAGCGCCGGCAGCCCGCAGGCGCCGGTCGCAACCTGCCAGAAGAACGTCCTCGACACCGGGACGCCGCCGCCGGCCCCGCCGCCGCCGAAGGGCTCATGCACGGGCAAGGTCTGTGGAGACGACGACGGCAACGGCGGCAAGTGCACGACTTGCCCGATGGTCGGCAGCTGCCTCTCGCCGGCGTCTCCGTACGGCCCGGGCGGCAAAGGCAGCTGGTCGTGCCTGGACAACGCCGGCTGCCTCCAGAACAGCGGACTGTGCAAGATTCTGGTGCCCGTTCGAGCCCTGCGACACGCAGAAGCATCCAAACGGCTGCCCGAACAACACCGAGGCCTGCTACGTGCCGGCCAACGTCACATCCTACGAGGAGGCCTGCAAGCAGTGCTGCGAGAGCGCGCCGCGGAGCTCCTGCTGGGACAGTGCCTACAGTCTGTGTCGCTACCCTGGAGAATGCGGCACCCCGCTTCCCTGAGGACACGGGAAAGCGGGGTGGACCGCAGCGCTCGGCTGGGGTTCAGCGGTTGACGACGAGGTAGAGCGTGTGGCCGTGACGTGACACGAGCAGCAGCACGCGTCCCTTGGCCTTCTCGTACAGCTGTTTGAAGGTCCCGATGCTCGTGACCTGCTGGTTGTTGACCTGGAGCACGACATCGCCCGGACGCAGACCGCGTTCCGCGGCCGTGCTGCCCGGCGCCACACTCGAGACCACCACGCCCTGCTTGACCGAGTCGGGGATATTGTAGTGCTGGCGGGCCCTCGCGCTCAGGCTCTCGAGCGTGAGCCCGTCGAGCTTGCTCGAGCCGCCGCTCGTCGTGGATTGCGGCGTACCAGGAGGTCCGGACATGCTGGCAGGCATCTCGCCCAGCATGACGTTCGAGCGACACCGGCTTGCCGCTACGCATGAGGTCCAGATGGACCTTCTTGTGCGCACCGGCCGCCGCTACCAGATTGCGCAGTACGCCGGTCGAGTTGACCTTGTTGCCATCGAGCTTGAGCACCACGTCGCCGCGCTTGAGGCCGCCCTTGTCTGCCGGGCTGCCCGGACCGACATCCGAGATGAGCACGCCCTCGGTAGACGGCAACTTCAACGCATCCGCCAGATTCTGGTCGATGTTCTGGATCGACACCCCGAGCCAGCCGCGCACGACCTTTCCGGTCTTGATCAGGCTCTCCATGATCGGCTTGGCCATGTTCGTGGGGATGGCGAAGCCGATGCCCTGGTAGCCGCCGCTGCGCGACAGGATGGCCGTGTTGATGCCGATGAGCTTTCCGTCCATGTCGACCAGCGGCACCGCCGGAGTTGCCGGGGTTGATCGCCGCGTCGGTCTGGATGAAGTCCTCGTAGTCGGCGATGCCGACATTGGCTCGACCCTTCGCGGAGACGATGCCCATCGTGACCGTCTGGCCGATACCGAACGGGTTGCCGATTGCCAGAACGACATCGCCGAGGCGCAACCGCGACGAGTCCCCCATCTGGATGGGCTTCAGCCCCTTGATGTTGTCACCTTCCAGCTTGATGACGGCGACGTCACTCTTCGGATCCGTTCCCAGGACCTTGGCCTTGAACTCGCGCCGGTCGTGGGTGGTGACCTTGATCTCCGATGCGCCTGCCACGACGTGGTTGTTCGTCAGGATGGTGCCGTTCTTGTCGATGATGACGCCGGACCCCAGAGCGTGCTCCCGGCGCTCGCGCGGGATGTTGCCGCCGCCGAAGAAGTGCTGGAAGAACGGATCGCTCAGGAACGGGTTGCGCTGCGGATTGAGGTGCTCGACTTTCGTCGATGCGACGTTCACGACCGACGGCAGCGCCTCCGCGGCGACGTCGGCAATCGACACGGTAGGCGGCCCGTTCTTCGTTGCCGCGTAGGCGAACGCCGGCGCGGGCAGGAACGATACGGGCACATGCTTGCTCTTGGCGTTCTCCGCGCTTTCCGCTCCGGGACCCATGGGGCCCCGCGTGTGTGCACATCCCACCGGCCACACGCCGAGCGCAGCCGTCAATGCGACCGCGAACGCGAGCGGTGGACCGAACTTCTTGATTGCCATCGGACTCCTCGTGCTGGAAAACGCCGGCCCGGAGCGGGCGGCCGGAACACCCGTAAGAGAGCGCGCCCCCGAGCGCGCCCGATAACCATTTCGGCTACAGCAACAGGCGGTCGTCCGGTTTCATTCCGACCTTCACAAAGCGAAAAGCGGCGACGAGAAGGACCCGTCGCCGCTTCGGTCTGGCTTCGATTCGAGTATTTCAGGCGCTCTTGACCTGGATGCGTCGCGGCCTTAGCGACGCCGCCTTCGGAAGGTGCAGCCTGAGCACACCCGCCTTGAGCTCGGCCTCGATGTGGTCGCGATCGATGCCACGTGGCAGACGGAAGCCGCGCCTGAAGTCCGCAACGTGGAACTCGGCGGCGACCGGTGCGTTCGCGGGACCGGGCGTACGCCGCCCTTCGATCACCAGCTCGTCCTGATCGACACGAATCCCCAACGCATCCTTGGTAACACCGGGAAGATCCGCGACCAGCAGCAATTCCTGCTCGTTCTCGTAGACATCCACGCGAGGGACCTCGATGGGTCGCTCTTCGACGTTCTCGAGGTTTCCGCCCGAGGGACGCATGCTTGTTTCCGTGGCCATGACGTTACCTCCTTGTCGCTTTCCGCTGGTCATGACGGCTTGATGTGGATCTGGCGTGGACGCACTTCGGCGGCCTTCTCGAGCGTGACGGCGAGAACGCCGTCGTTCAGCGTCGCGCTGACCTTCTCCGGGTCGACCTTCGCCGGCAGCGAGTAGCTGCGTGAGAAGCGGTAGGGCGCGCGCTCCTGCCGGTGCACCGAGTAGCCCTCGGGCGCGTCGCTCTTGCGCTCGCCGGACAACGTGAGCACGTCCGCGGTCAGCGTCAGCTCGATGTCCTTGTCGCCGAGACCGGGAACCTCGGCCTCGATTACGAATGCCGTACCGGTATCGTAGATATTGCTGAGGGGATAGGCACTCGGACGATACAGCGGCCCTTGCCTCTCCACCTCGTCGAAGGCTCGATCCATCCGTCGACGGAGTTGGTCCATCAACCTCAGTGTTGTGTCGAAATCACTGCCGAACATGGCGCATTCCTCCTGTTGCTTGCAGCAGGCACACCGGTGCCGTCGAAGCCCCGGGCCGAGAAGGTCGGTTTCCCGGCACCGCAGAACCCCGTATCGGGAGCGTGGCGAAAATGTGCACGTCTACGGCGCTGTCAAGACCACCACGCCCAGGCCGTCGCCAGGGCGGTCGCCGCCCGGCGCGGCCCTCAGCTTCCGAGACCCGTGATGAAGTCGGCGATCGCTCCGAGCGGCAGGCTCCGGGCCACCACGCCAGCGCGGACGGCGGCGCCGGGCATGCCATAGACCACGGCCGTTGCTTCGCTCTCGGCGATCACGATGCCGCCCTTGTCGACGATATCGCGCGCACCCTGCACGCCGTCATCGCCCATGCCGGTGAGGATGATTCCGACGGCGCGGCGGCCGGCTACCTCCGCGACGCTCGAAAATAGTCGGTCCGCGCTCGGGACGTAGCGGTCCTCCGGTCTGGGCGCGCGCACCCGCAATCTGAGCGCGGTCTGGCTACCCGGGACATTTTCCACTTCCATGCACTGGCGCCCGGGGCACACGAACGCCGTTGCCTCGCCGACAGCAACCAGGTCCTGAGCCTCGCTGACATCGAGTGCCGAACGGCGATCCAGGCGTTCGGCAAAGGTCCGGGTGAACTTGTCCGGCATGTGCTGGGCAACGAGCACCGCGTCGCGCATGCGCGACGGCAACCCGGCGAAGATCTCCATCAGGGCGGTGGGCCCGCCTGTCGACGACGCGATGGCGACGAGATAGCGCGGGGCCACGACGGTCGCGCGCGCGGCAGGGCGTAGCGGTTCGACGCCGCTCAACGATTCGAAGTTGCGCCGCGTCGCCAAGCTCGTGTTCCTGAGCGTGCGCGCCAAGAGCACCTTCTGCACCAACTCCTCGCGCACGGACGAAAGCTCGCCATCCACGTAGCGGTCGGGTTTGGCGACGAAGTCCAGCGCTCCGAGCTCGAGCGCCTTGAACACGTTTTCTTTCTGGCTGTAGCTGGACACCACGACCACGGGGGTCGGCATCTTGCTCATCAGGATGCGCAGGAACGTGAAGCCGTCCATGCGGGGCATTTCGAGATCAAGCGTGATCACGTCGGGCTTGAGCAAGGAAACCAGACGCAGCGCTTCTTCGCCGTTCGCGGCCTTGCCGACAACCTTGACTTCCGGACTCGCCGCTACCGTCTCGGCAATGCTCTGCCGGTTGTACGCGGAGTCGTCGACGATCAGTACTTTCAGCGGGTCAGGGTGTGTCGACTCGTCCATCAATGTGCACCGCTATCCCAGCGCTCCGTAGCGAGCGGTTTCCTGTACACGAGATCGTCCTCCAGATGGACGAGTTCGAACGCCGTCGAGACGTTCAGCAGCGATTCCGAATGACCTAGCATCAAATAGCCCCCTGGCACTAGGCGGTCATACAGATTGTCGATAACCCGCCGCCGGGACCGGACATCGAAGTAGATAAGGACATTACGACAGAAGATCGCGTCCACCCGCCCGACGATGGCCGCCTTGGCGCCGTCGAGGAGGTTGAGCTGACCGAAGTGGCACATCTTCTTGATGGGCTCGACGACGTGATGTCCGTCCTTGCGCTCGTCGAAGTAGGTCTGCAGATGCTCTGGCGGGGTCGCCCGGAACGACGCGCCGCGGTAGACGCCACGTCGCGCGAAAGCCACATTGCTGCGCGAGATGTCGCTGCCGATGATGCGCACATCCCAGCCGCGGAATCGCCCGGACTGATCGACCAGCATCGCGGTCGTGTAGACCTCCTCGCCGCTTGAACAACCGGCGCTCCACACGGTCAGCCGTCGTCGCTGGGCGTTGGCCCGTTCGATCCGCGGCAGGAGCTCGTCACGGAACGCCCGGAGCTGGTACTCCTGCCGGAAGAAGTAGGTCTCCTTCGTCGTCAAGACCTCGATTGCTTCATCGAGCTCGGCCTGTCCGCGAATGTTGAAACGCAGGTACTTGTAGTACTCGTCGAACCCGGACAGGCCGAGCGCCGAGACGCGGTCGCCTAGACGACGGTCGAAGACGTAGAGCGAATCGTCGTCGTAGTGCAGGCCGGCATGCGCGTTGACTAGATCCCTCAGCAGCCGGAACTGATCCGGCCTGAGTCGCGATCTCGTCTCGAAGCCGCGCATCATCGAATGTGCCCCGGCGGGGGTGTGGTGCGTCTGACTGGAGCCGTGCCTTCGAGGCTCGACAGCGCCCGCTGGATGGCATCCTTGACGAGTGGTTCGTCCTCGTTCCCCAGCTTCGCGCGGAGCAGCCTCGTCGCAGAATCGCCACCAAGGCGGCCCAGCAGATCCGCCGCCAGCCGCCGCACGTCCCATGCGTCGTGGTCGAGGCAGGCGCCCAGGTGGGCGCCAACCCGGGGATCCCGCTCCTCGGTCAGCACCCGGAGCGAAGCCTTCACGACCTCGGCGTCGGGGTGGGCAAGAGCATCGATCAGGGCGTCGACTCGCCGGCGATCGTGCATGCGGGCGAGTGCTTCCACCGCCGCCACGGCGGACATCGGATCGCCGCCGCGCACGAGGGGTCTGAGCACGGCGAGTGCGCGCGCGTCGCCCGCCTGTCCCAGCGCGCCGATCGCCGACGCGACCAGCGCCTCGTCGTCGGAGCTCTGGACCAGCTCGAGCAGGTGCACCACGCCGGCAGCTGCGCCGCTCTCGTCCCGCAGGCGCCCGAGCGCGCGAACCGCGGCCAGACGGACTTCGGGCTCCTCGTCGGTCAGTGCAAACGCGACCGCCTCCACGCCCAGAGCACTGCCGAGCGCGGCCAGCGCGTCCAGGGCGGCACAGCGCGTTGCAGCGCTGTCGCTGCTCAACACGGACGACAGGAAATCAACGTCATCTGCGACTGCGTCGCGTACGGGCTCCGCCAGCGCCGCGACGACCACCGCCGCGGCGTACGCATCGGCGCTCTCCGGGGTCACGCCCCGAGCCAGATTGCGCGCGACCTCGGGGAAGCGGCGCGACAGCGCGGAGACCGCATTCGCGGCGGCTTTCCGCACCCGGGCTGGAGCGTCGTCACGCGCCAGACAGTCCGCGACGGGGCGCACGCAGCTCTCGTCGCCGATCTGGGCCAGCGCTTCGAGCGCAGCGCCGGCGACATCGGGCGAGCCATCGGACAGCGCCACTAGAACCGCCCGCACGGCAGCCGCGCGGCTGTGCTCGTCCACGAGGCGGCCCAACATCTCGACGAACACGCTGCGTTCGTTGGCCCCGGCGTCACCCGCCCGCTCGATGAGGACCGGGACCGCGCGGGCCCCAAGCAGCGCAAGCGCTTCTTCGCCCTCGGCAGCGACGCGATCGTCGACAAGGGCGTCCACAGCCGGCAGCACCGCTCTGTCGTCTTCCAGTACCCCGCCCAGCACCAACGCCGCGCGCCGCGCCTCGAGCGCTTCGCTCTGCGGATCGGCCGCTTCGCGAAACAGCCGCTGGCGGACGGCCGGCGACAGCTCTGCCAGGGCCGAGCGCACGGTCGCGCGAGAGCGCGCATCCGCTCTGAGCAGGTCGACCAGAGCCGACACGGCGTCGTACCAGCCCGCACCACGGGCGTGCTCGAGTGCCCCGGCCAGAACCGGGGCCGCGCGACCATCGCCGCTCCGGCCGGCGGCCAGCCACGCCGAACGTTGCAGCACAGGGTCGTCGAGCATCGGCTCGATCAGCTCCCAGGCCAGGGCGACGCCCATCCGGTTCAGACCATCGAGCGCGGCCAAACGCAGGAAGCGATCGTCGGCCTGGAGGCATCGCTGCAGAAGCGGCACGGCGTCGTCGAGACACGTCGCGCCGATCTTCGCGATGGCCTCCGCCGCAGCGGCGCGCACGTTGACGTCGGCATCGTCCAGCAGCTTCTGGAGGGCACCCAGCGCCGAGGAATGCGCACTGCCGCCCAACGCCTCGGCGGCCAGCTTGCGTCCGTCGGCGTCCAGCGACTGCATCGCGTCTTCCAGCTGGGCGATGGCGGCAGTGCCATACCCCGGTATCGCTTCCACCGCCGCGTTGCGGAGTCCGACGTTGTCTCCGGGACCGAGCGCATCGACCAGGCCCGACAGAACCTCCGGCGACGGCGCCATGGCGACCGCGACCGCGGTCGCTTCCTTGCGCACCCGCCAGTCTTCATCGCCCAGCGCCCTGATCAGAAGCGGCACGACGCTGTCGCCGCCGTGCTCGGTGAGCTCGGCCGCGGCGCGTCGCCTCTCCTCGGGGTCCTCCGATGAAAGCCGGCTCTCGATGCCGGCAGTCGTGCTCAACGCGGCTCCTCGACGGCTTCAAGCAGGCCTTGTGCTGCCAGCGGCGCCGTGAGGGCGGCGAACCGATCCACCTCGAGCACGAAGACCATGCGACCGTCGTGCGTGGCAACACCGGCGATGCCTCTCATGTCGTCGCCGGTGCCCAGCGCGGGGGGCTCGCGCAACTCGACACCACCCGTGCCGAACACCTCTGTCACGTGATCGACAACCAGCCCAACCGTGCGGCCCTCGACATCGACGAGGATCCACTTGGTGCGCCCGGAAGAGGCAGCGGGCGGCAACCCGAATCGCGCCCTGAGGTCGATCACCGGAACGACCTCGCCACGGTGATCGGCAACGCCGACCACAGGACGCGGGGCGTGTGGCAGCTCGGTGACCCGGAGCGGATTCACTATCTCGCGAACCGCGCCGATCGAGACGGCATAGGCGACATCGCCGACAACGAAGCCCACCAGGCTCTTTTCGGGATCAGGGCGCTGCTTGTCGCTAGCCATGAAAATCCTCCCATCAGCTCGAAACGATACTCTTCAGCTCCAGAAGGATGATCAGCTCACCCGACGGACGGCTGATGCCGACGACATGCTCTGAAACGTCTCCGCCGAGCACCGTGGAAGCCAACTCGATTCCAGACTCGGGAAGTCGCAGCACCTGCCGCACCTCGTCGACGAGCAGGCCGATCACCTCGCCGCCTGGCGCCTCGGCGAGCAGGATGCGGGAGCGTCGGGTCATCGGTCGCTCCTCCAACCTGAGCCGGCGCCGGAGGTCCACCACCGTGACGAGCAGGCCGCGCACACTGCACACACCAACGACCTGCCGCGGCGCGCGCGGCACCTCGGTGATCGACGGCGGGCTCAGGATCTCGCGGATTCCTGTCAGCTCCACGCCGTAGGCGTCGCCGGCCAGCACGAAAACCAGAAACTCGCGAACGGCCTCGCCCGGCTCGCCGCGGACCGGCGCGTCCCCGGCTCGTCTTCTAGCCAGGTCAGCCATCCGCCCTCCTGATCGCCTGCTTCGCCTCGACGCCAGCGAGCACCTCTTCGATGAGCGCTGCAGCATCGAGCACCAGGCCGACGCGCTGATCGCCCATCTCCGTCGCACCGGAGAAGCCCCGCACGGTCGAAAGCGACCGCCCCAGCGCCTTGATGACGATGTCCTGCTGCCCGTACAGGTGATCCACCACCAGACCTAGCCTGCGGTTGCCCATGGACGCAACCACCACGAAACGCCTGCGCGGCGTGTCGCCGTCGCGTTGGAGATCGAAAAGTCGATCGAGCCTGCACAGGGGCAGCGTCGTGCCGCGCAGGGTCATCACCTCGCGCGCGTCCACGACCCGCACGTCCTTGCCATCGAAGGCAATCGCCTCGGAAACGCTACTGAGCGGCACTGCGAACACCCTACCGGCAACGTCGACCACCAACGCGCTGACGATCGCGAGCGTGATCGGCAGGGTGATCGTCATCTTCGTGCCGATCCCCGCCTCGGTGTGCACATCGATGACGCCGCCGAGACGGCTGATGTTGGTCTTGACGATGTCCATACCGACGCCACGGCCGCTGACATCACTAGCTTCGGCGCGCGTACTGATCCCGGGCAGGAAAATCAGCCCGAGCACCTCGTCCCGGCTGAGCTCGCCCGCTTCCTCCGGCTCCAGCTTGCCCAGCTGCACGGCCTTGGCAACCAGAGATTGTTCGTCGATGCCCTGACCGTCATCTTCGATCTCGATCATCACGTGGTTGCCCTTCTGGAAGGCATTCAGCGCGATGGTTCCGGCCTGGGGCTTGCCAACCTCACCCCGCACCTCGGTCGGTTCGATCCCGTGATCGATGGCGTTGCGGATCATGTGCATCAGCGGGTCGCTGAGCTCTTCGACGATGAGCTTGTCGATCTCGGTTTCCGCGCCGGTGATGACCAGGCGGATTTCCTTCTCGACCTCGCGACTGATCTGCCGCACCACGCGCGCCAGGCGATCGAACACCTGCCCGAGCGGCACCATGCGGACCTCGAGAATGCCGTCCTGCATCTCGGTCAGGCGCCGATCGAAATTCCTGTGCAGACGCTGGAGCTCGGTCGCCAGCTGACGCTGGCCTTCCCCTCGCAGCCGCTCCGCCACCCTCGACAGGTTGCCGCGCACGATCGCGAGCTCACCGACGATGTTCATCAGATGATCGAGCTTGCGGATGTCGACACGTACCGTCTGGCTCACGGACCTCAGCGACGAAGCGAGCTCGATGTGCTCGGACTCGGCCTGGGCCTCGGGAACGATCGACTCGTTCATCGGATAGGCGGTCGGCGACCTCTGCTGGGCAACCGGCGGCGCCACCGTACCCTGTGCGGCTGCCAGCGACTGACGACCTCGACGAGGGATCTCCTCGATGACGACGTTGTCGGCTCCCAGCGATCCGATCAACGTCGCGAGGTCGTCGTGCGACGCCATGAGCAGATCGAGCTCGATCGTTTCCGCGCTACTCGTCTCGCCGGTGGGCAGATAAGTGATGATCTCGCCGTGTCGCTTGGCGCGCTCCTTGATGTCCTCGAGCGCCTTGTCGATGGTCGTGAGGTCGAACTGCACCCTGAGGCGATACAGAGAGAGCCCCTGCTCGATGTTCGTGACGAGCCGATGCTCTTCGTACTCGGTCAGGACCGCGAGCATGCCCGGATCGAGGTCGTACTCGTTGCCCGGGCTGGCCCGCTGTTGCACGCCGGCTCCGATGCGCTGCAGCCTCGAGACCAGCTCGTCGACCGCCGTGATCGGCTCGTCCGAACCTTCTTTCTCGGCAGCGAGGATCTGCGCGTAGACGTCCACGGCGCGGAACAGGACGTCCAGGACCTCGGCGCTGAGCTCCATGCGTCCCAGCCTGAGGTCGTCCAGGGCGTCCTCCAGCTGATGGGACAGCGAGCCCATGCGGGTCGCGCCGAACAGACCGGCGAGTCCCTTCAGCGTGTGGACGGCGCGGAACGCCTCGTTCACCAACGCAGGGTCGCTCTGACCGCTCTTCTGGGCCACGTCCAGCGCAAGCAGATTCCGCGAGAAGGTCTCGATGATCTCCTGCGCCTCGGAGAAGAACTCCTCGCGCGCCTTGTCGGTCGGCTCAACCATTCGGTTCGGCGGGCTGGCGGGTGCGAGCGAGCTGCCGAACGGTCTCCTCTCGCAACAACTCGGGAGTGAAGGGCTTGGCCAGATAGCCGTCCGCACCGAGCGACAAGCCGCGCTCGCGATCGCGGTCGGAGGACTGGGTCGAGATGAGCAGGACCGGGATGTTGCGGTGCCGTTCGCTCTTGCGGATGAACTGCACCAGCTCGAGCCCATTGATGTCGGGCATGTTGATGTCCGTGATCACGCAGATCGTAGTGGCCGCGCGGCAGCAGGCGCAACGCGTCGAAACCGCTGGACGCCTCGACGACCTCGGGTTCGCCGATGCCGGCACCGTCCGCTTCGAGAGCACTACGCACGAACGCACGCATGCTCACCGAGTCCTCGACGACCAGAATACGCGGCACTATCTGCCAGCTCCTCCAGCACGCGCCTTGCGGCCCACGTGTTGCTTCAGTCGGGCCGCCTTGGCACCGGGCTCCTTGCCTGGAGCGTAGTACAGCGACTGGCGTTTCTGCGGCTTGTCCTTGAAAACGCCCATGAGAAACGCTTCGAGGTCCTTCCACAGCTCGGGATGCGCGGCGCCGACCATCTGCGCCGAATGCGCGCCTCCGGAATAGAGCTTGACCGTGCCAGCCGTCGCCATGCGCGTCAGCGATTCGAGCGGCAGATGCGATATCGTGTCCTTGTCGGCCCCCGCCAGGAATGTCGGGAGATTCCGCACCTGTGCATACGGATGATAGATGTCCACACCGGCGATGGAGGCGCCGGGAGAAATCAGCGCCAGGGCCGTCACCTTCGGTTCGCTGAAAGCGACCTCGGAAACCAGAGCAGCACCCAGCGACGAGCCCACCAGCACAACGCCGCTAGCGTGCCCGCCAGTCTGCTCGAGCACTTCGTGGATGGCGGCACGGACATCCTGGCTGCCGATCTCGCCCGGCCCGAGCTTGCCAGGGTGCAGCGGCGGCGGAGAGGCGCCGTCGCCCCGCTGATCGAACGCAAGGATCGTGTAGCGCTTTTCCGCACGGACCAGGAGCCGGACGAGAGGCTCGAACTCGCTGCGATCACCATCCCGGCGATGCACCAGCACCACGGCGGGAGCGGACTTGTCCGCAGCCAGGTACAGATCTCCCGCCAGCATCTGTCCGTCAGCTGTCTTGAACTGGACTTCGCGCTTGGCCGTAGCGGCCGATGGGGCGGCCGCGGTGGAGGCAGAAGGGGCCGGAGGCGGCGCAGCGGCCTTCTTGGCGGGAGCAGACGCCTTGCCCGAATTGCAGCCTGCCAGGAACAAGGCGAGGGCGAGCGCGCTCATCGCGGCGGGTCGAAGCACCGCGCAATGGTAGCAGCTCGACGGGCCGGCGGGCAGCAGCGACATTCCTACGAAATCTAGAGCAGTCGTGGGGGATCTACGGGGGCTCGGCACCGGTAGCCGAAGTGCCGGCCGTCGACTAGTATGTGCCGTTCGCATGTCTAGCGGGGAAAAGCACGAAGCAGCGGTCGCCGGCAAGGCCGAGGCGGGCTCCTCTCGCCTGGGCGAGTCGGCCGGACCGGGCCGCGCGACGCCGATGCCGACCTCGAGCCGGGACGAGGCGCGCCACAACATGCAAGCTAGCCTCTTGGCTTCAGGCAGCGGTCGCAGCCTGAGCGCGCTGATGCGAGCCGTCGATCAGATGACCGACGGGCTCAGCGGCGCCCGGGAAGCCAACCAACACCTCGTGGAGGAGCACGAGGCCATGCGACAGATGCTTCTCGAGCGGACGGAGCAGAACGCCTCGCTCGAGCTGCAGGTCATCACGCTCACCGACGAACGCGACCAGGCGCTACAGGAGCTCGAGCAGGCTCGAGCGGACGTTGAACGACAGAAGGAGTTCCTGGTCGAGGAGCAGGACCGCTTCCTGGCCGCACTGCTCGAGGATCACGAGCAGGCACTGGAAGCTCTGCGACGCGAACGGGACGAGGCGCTGATGCGCAACACGGGAGGCCGACGCGAAGCAAGGACGCGTCCTGGCATACGCGGCGCGGAAAGCGACGAGGCCGCGGACATCCCGGAAGAACTGTACGAGGCACGGCGCACGATCGAGAAGCTGATGAACGAGCGCAATCGCTCGCGCGAGATGCTCCGCCGCCTGCAGGCCCAGCGCGACGAAGCACAGGCCGCTCTGGCCGGCGCCGCTGGAGACGGCTCGCCGTTGAACGTCACCGTGGGCGCCGCTGGCGTCCGTGCCACTCCCGATCGCCCCGACCCGCCGCAAGCCCCCCCGGCTGAACGCGCGGCCGGGAGAGTCACAGCGCCGGTGGGCCCAAGGCCGCAGGCGTGGAACACATCACGATCCGAACGAGTGACCGATCCTCTGCCGCGCTCGGCCGTGGCGGTGGCGCTGGAGGCGTCCCGTCCGTCGCAGCTGGATACCGACTCTCCGCAAGTGGAGTCGGCCGCGTCCCCGACCGGAGCCGAGCCGGTCCGCCGCGACGGAACGGAGCCCGGACTGGCTCCACCGTCACGTCCCTCCGACCCACCGTTGCCCGCGCCGCCCCGCACTCCGGAGCCCGAGCCCACGGCAACGACCGACAAGCCTCCGATCAAGCGAAAGCCCGATCCCACCGAGCAAGCGCTCGGGGGCTACTCGCTCGGTTCGGAGGAAGTGGAGGCCGAACGCATCGAGGGGGCGCGCCTCGGATTGTCCAGGCCGCCTCGGCGCTGACGCCCATCGACAGGCCCGCGGCAAGCTGCCAGAACCTGGCTCCCATGAGCGAGAACGACGGCGCCAGCAGCGGTGGGTCCACACGCTGGGCAAACCTGAGAGTGGGAGGCGTGTTCGTGCTCGCGCTCGCCTCGGTGTTCGTGCCGCGGCTGTCACTGCCGGCGGCATTCCTCACGTTCCTGGCCTTCCTCGCCCTGCCGTCGGGCGAGAACAAGTTGCGCCGGCTGTGGTGGACGGTGCTCATCGTCGCCAGCCTCGCGTCCACCGTCGGGCTGGTGCGGTTTGTCGCGCTCGAAGCGCTGCCCGGCATGGTCTCGAGCGGCAACGAGGCGCAGGAGCGAGGCGCCGTCGCCAGACTCCGCGAGATCCTGTTCGCGGAAGATCTGATGAGGACGAAAGCGTACGTCGATCCCGATCACGACGGCGTGGGCTCGGCCGGTCGCATCGGTGAAATCCATGGCTCGATCCCGCTCAGGGGCGGGCGGCTGCTCGATCCCCCGCCGTTGAACCAGGCTTTCGGGGAAATGGTCAGGACGCACCTCGGGCCGGCGCTGAAAGCCGAGGGATATCTGTTCGTCGTGTGCGTGCCGAAGCAGGGCGGCGGTTTCACCGCTACGCCCAACGATGCCATCGACGAGGAAAAGGCGGAGCGCCGCTTTATCGCCTACGCCTGGCCGGCTGCAGCAGGGCGCAGCGTTCAGCCGGCCTACGCCATCGACGAGCACGAGCGCATCCTGGAGTCTGTCAACGTCGAGCCCGGAAAGCCCCACGAGCCGCACTTTGCCGGCCCCAGCTTTCCGCCTCCGTGCAACGCCGCCATCGCTCCGGCAACGCGCGGCGACTGGAAGCCCTGGAAGGGCAAGAAGCCGCGCGCGCGGCTGCCCGGCGACAAGCCGGAGCGCTAGTCGCGGCCGCGCCGACTGACGAGCAGCGCCTTGACGGCCTGCCTGGCCAGTGACGGCACGGAGAGCATGCTGCGCGCCAGCGACATCGCCAGAGCGGCGGGCGTGCTGCCGCGCGCTTCGATGGCGACGCGCTCGCCGCTGGCGCTGTCCTCGAGCGCGCCGCGGGCGATCGTGCGTGTGCCGTCCGAGCGGATCTCCACGATCATCCGTGCGACCACGGGGGGCTCGTCGGGCTCGTTGGCGAGCTGGCCGCTCCGCGCCGTCGCGATGGCATCCGGAGTACCTGGGCTGCTGTCCCGATCGCTTCCCATGTTTCGGGTATAGCGCGCACGCGGTGGGTCGACTACGCTCGCGCATGGCTCGAGAGCAGCGACAAGCCGCGGCTCAGGAGGCGCCGGACAGCGAACGCGGCGCCCAACGCCCGGCCAGACGCCGCTCGCGGCTCCGCCGCTGGGCGATCGACATCGCCCTGTTCGTCGGCCTGTATCTGGCGATCACCACCTGGCGCGAGCGCGATCTGCTATCCAACGGCCACACCGCGGCACCCGACTTCAAGCTGACGAACCTCCAGGGCCAGACCGTCTCGCTCGAGAGCCTCAAAGGCAAGAGCGTGCTGGTGCACTTCTGGGCAACCTGGTGCGGCGTGTGCCGGCAGGAGTTCGGCGCGCTCAACGCCGTCGATCGGGGGCTGGACAAGGACCAGGCACTCGTCACCATCGTCGCCGACTCGGGCCAGCCGGACCAGGTGCGCCGCTTCGTGGCCGAACACCACATCCGCTTCCCCGTGCTGCTAGGCACGCCGGCAGTGCTGCGCGCCTACCACGTCACTGTCTTTCCCACGACATACTTCATCGGCCCCGATGGCAGGGTGCACGGACACACCATCGGGCTCAGCACGCACTGGGGCCTTTCGGCGCGCCTGGGCTGCGCGCGGCGATAGGGCCGCGCGCTCAGACGCGGGAGGCCACTGCGTCGCTGCCGCTCAGCGCATCGTGCAAGAGCGATTTGGCGAGCGCATCGAGCGACTCGAAGCCAGTCTTGCGCAGGACGCTGCGCACCTGGCTCTTGAGCGTGTTCTCGCTGATCTGGAATGTCTCGAGCAGCTGCTGGCGCGGTGTGTTGGCTACCGCAGCGGCCACCACGTCGACTTCGCGCGGCGTCAGCTCGCAGTGCTCCGCAAGCTCGTCGATCAGCCACGCCAACCGTTCGTCGGGGACGCGCTCGAACGTCACCGCGCGCCGCACGAACCCGAAGAGGTCCGCCTCGCTGGCGGGCTTGCACACGAACTCGGCGCGCAGCTTGTGCGAGCGGTTGATGACGCTGCGATCGTTGCGCCCCGTCAACACGAGCACCGGCAGCAGTGGAAATAGACCACGCGCGTATCCCGCCACGTCCAGCCCCGAGCCGTCCGGCAATCCGACATCGACGACAAGCCCCGTCCAGCGCGTCCCGTCTTTCAGGAGCGCGCGGGCCTCGACCACACTTGCAGCTATCCGCGTGGTGCGGAAGCGTCCCAGAAGGCGGGCCAGCGTCTTCGCATTGCGGAAGTCGTCCTCGACGACGAGTAGTTCGCCGGAGTGAGGCATTCGATCTGGTAATGTATCCTACTTCACGCCCCCACTGGAAGTCGCCTGGGCTTGCGCTCGCCCCGGGGCGGACGCCTGCCGCCGGTTCTGCAGGGGAATAGCAGCTACGTGGCGGCAAGAGGCTTGCGGGCCACGACCACCTTGGCCACGAAGCACGGTTCGACCGCATCGACGGTGAACCCGGCCTCGGGGAGCGCCGCCGCCAGATCGTCCTCCAGATAGTCGCGGAAGAAGGGCTCGTGGAACTCCTCGCTGAAGCGCTCGAGGAAAAAGCCGACCTCGCCCGCGTCCGCGTGCTGCGCCGAATCCTCGATCACCAGGAGCCCCCCTGGGCGCAGCACCCGGAACATCTCGGCGAGCACATTGCGGCGCGCATTTCGCGGCAGCTCGTGGAACAGGTACACGCTGGTGAGCACGTCGAAGTACCCGTCGCAGAAAGGCATGTGCTCCGCGTTCTCGGCGACGAGCGAGACGTCCGGCACGTCGCGCAGGAGGTCGCGGGCGACCTGGACGTAGTAGGGGCTGAGGTCGAGGCCGTACAGCTTCATGCCGGGATGCGCCGTCGCCAGCTGCAGCAGGGTCCGCCCGGTGCCCGAAGCCACATCCAGCAGCCGGGCACGCGTCACGTCGCGTTGCCGCAGAAATCGCGTCACCGGCGGGATCACCTGCCGCCGCATCACGTCGGCCATGCCCAGGAACAGGAACTCGACGCCGATGTCGTAGAGCTCCGCCGAGCGCCGGCTCAGGTAGCCGTCGGTCTGCCAGTGGAAGTTGCGCCGGAAGTAAGCCGGATAGTCGGCCAGATCGACACTTCGTGGCAGATCCTTGTAGTCGCGGCGCCGGGAGCGACGGATAGCACGCGGGAAATCGCGCACCAGCTTCGGGAAGCGACGCGCGTAGCCGGCGACCGGCATCTGGAACAGCAGTCTGTCCGGATAGAGCTCGTCTTCCACATTCGAGAGATCGCGGGCGAGCAAGTCCGCGTATCTCCGTCGTACCTCCGCGACCGCGTTGGACCCAGGCTCGATCTTCATCCCGGACACGCTGCGCAGAAGCCGATGTGCGGCCAGGCAGTTGATGAGCCAGGTCGTCTGCTGGGCGCGGTAGGCCGCCCGCTGTACGGGCCGGGCAAGCGTCATCACCATTCGAGGCCTCGCGAAGCTGGCATGCTCTGTTCTAGCCAGCCGCGCGCGGTGGGACAAGGCGGCGCGCCGCTCCACCATCTGCCGCACACCCGTACCTACATGGGAGCGCGGCGCATGACGCGCCGCAGGTAATCGCAAAAGGAACACGCCTGCGCTCTCGCTTCAGCGGGCTGACGGTGCCAGAATGAAACAACGATGGATAGCGTTGCGCCGAAGGGCAAGCGTGGGGGCGAGCGAGGATCGGGCGTCCACGCACTCGGCGCCGACAGGCGTCGCATCTCGCGCGTCGGCGTCGAGTTCGTCCTGGAGCTCGAGCTACCGGACGGACAACGCGTGACCGGCGTCGCACGCGACATCGGGCTCGGTGGAATGTTCATCGAGGCGATCCAGGTGCCGGCGTACGGCTCGCAGCTCACCGTGGTGCTGCCAGGTGGCGGGCTCAAGCTGCCGGCCACGGTGCGCTGGGCGTCGGGCAACGGCATGGGCGTGCAGTTCGGCCTGCTCGGCGCCCGCGAGACGCACGCCGTCGCGGAGCTGGTCGCGCACGCCAAGGGCGACTGAGCACTACGGGCCGGAGCGCTGGCGTTCGGCGCCGCGATCCCTACACTCTCGCGGGCGCCCATGGACCCCGTCTACAAGAGCGAGCTGAACCGCGACGTGCGCCCCGCAGCGGGCGGCGAGTTTTCGCCGCTGTCGATCGGGCCGCTGTCGGTGTGGCCACCGGTCGTGCTCGCACCCATGGCGGGCGTCACCAACTACCCGTTCCGGTCCATCTGCCGGCGCTTCGGCGCGGGGCTGTACGTCAGCGAGATGATCACCGCTCGGCCGCTGGTGGAGGGTCGCGACAAGACGCTCAAGCTCGCCGATTTCGGCCCCGACGAGAGCCCGCGCAGCCTGCAGCTGTACGGTGTCGATCCGTACTACGTGGGTGAAGCGGTCAAGCGACTGGTCGACGAGGGCCGCGTCGATCACATCGACATGAACTTCGGGTGTCCTGTGCGCAAGGTGACGCGCAAGGGGGGCGGCTCCGCCATTCCGGTCAAGCCGCGACTGCTCGCCGGCATCGTGCGCGCCGCGGTGAAGAACGCCGGCGACGTACCCGTCACGATCAAGTTCCGCATGGGCATCCACGACGGGCTGCTCACCTATCTCGACGCGGGCCGCGTCGGTGAGGATGAAGGTGTGAGCGCAGTCGCACTGCACGCGCGCACGGCCGCGCAGCTCTACGACGGCGAAGCGCGCTGGGAAGCCATCGCGGAGCTCAAGCAGGCCGTGAAGATCCCGGTGCTCGGCAACGGCGACATCTGGGAAGCGGGCGACGCGCTGCGCATGATGCGCCAGACAGGCTGCGACGGCGTCGTGGTCGGACGCGGCTGCCTCGGCCGTCCGTGGCTGTTCCGCGATCTGGCCGACGTGTTCGACGGACGCGATCCCGAAAACCCGCCGGGCCTCGGCGAGGTCGTCGGGATCATGGTCGACCATGCGCGGCGGCTGTCGAGCTGGTTCGGCGAAGCGCCCGCAATGCGCGCGTTCCGTCGCCACGCGACCTGGTACACCAAGGGCTTCCGCGGCAGCGCACAGCTCCGCCAGGCGCTGATGAAGGTCGAGACGCTCGACGGCCTCGAGGCCGCGCTCGCCGGCGTCGACCCGACGCAACCGTTCCCGCCGTCGGCGATGCGGGTGCCGCGCGGCAAGAGCGCGGGCACGCAACAGGTCAGTCTGCCGGAGGGCTATCTCGACGATCTGGATGACGCGACACCGCCTGAAGAGGCGACCCTCCAGGCCCTGTCCGGCGGCTGATCACAGCAGAACCATTCGCTTTTCGAGAGCCTGGCGGGGGGCGTCTGGACGCCGCGTTGTTGAGATCGATCAGCAGGGGTAGACTCGGCGCCAGGGCAGGAGGCGTAGACGATGCGGACAACCAGGATCGTGTCCGGCTTCGTGAGCTGGCGATGGATGCCGTTCTGCGCCCTGGTCGCCGGCTCGCTGCTCTACGTCGGCCTGGTCGTATTGTTCGTGCCGAGCAACCTCGGGAAGCTGCCGGCTACCCAGGTGTCCACTCCGCTCGACCCCGGCAGCGACGCGCTCACCGCCAGCGCGCTGGGGCGCACCCCGTCGCGTTCGTCGCACCGCGCAAGCTCGCTCGGGCTGCCTGCGCGCAAGCTGGCGGGCAGCGCGCTCGGTGGCCGCGCCCCTGCCCCTGGCCCGACCCACATGGTGGAATCACGCGCGGAGGCGCTCGGCGCGCCACCGCCGCGTCCGGCCCCACCACCCACGGCCGAGCCGGCTGTCGATGAGCATGTCGCCCCGCAGCTTCCGCACGAGGAGCCCGCAGCGCCGCCCACGCCCGCGCCACCGCATGAGGTCGTGCAGCATCGCCTGTTCGGTGGGCTGCACATGATCGCTCCGCGCGTGGCGCCGCCGACCGTCGAGACCGTTCCGCAGGTAGAGAACAGGGGCGGCGCGGCGAACGACGACGGCGCGGGCAGCGGCGGCGCAGCGAACGACAGCGCCGGCAGCGGCGGCAGCGCGGGTAACGAGAAGTAGCGTTCAGTCGTCGCGGCGGCGAAGGCGCTGCATCGCGCGGCGATCCGCCTTGGTCGGCCGCCCCGCTCCGCGCGGGCGCAGCACCGGCATCTCCTCGCGCGGCGGTGGCGGCGGCGAGTGATCCTCGTACAGCTCGCGCGCTTTCGGCGGCGACTGGCGCTTTTCTGCGAGCGCCACCACATCGAAGACGGTCGGCCCGCGCGGGGCCAGCGCCTCGACGCGATCGCCGACCTTGACCTGGGTGCTCGGCTCGGCGTTCCGGCCATTGATCTTCACGTGACCGCCCCTGCACGCTTCCTGCGCGAGCGTGCGCGTCTTGTACAGCCGCACCGCGTTCAGCCAGCGGTCGATGCGCACGGAACCCATAGGCGGTAGCCTACCGCAGCCTGACGCCTATCACATGGCCGAAGCCCGGCCGGGCTTCACGGCAGGCGTGGCGTGCGTATGCTGCCCTGCGGCTGCCAGGACCTCTCCCCACCCAAGGAGCACACCATGCCGACCATCGCGATCAACGGAGCCGAGCTCTACTACGAGGACACGGGCGCGGGCTCGACGGGGGAGACCATCATGTTCAGCCACGGGCTGCTCTGGAACCTGGAGATGTTCCGCCCGCAGATGGATCACCTGCGCGAGCGCTACCGCTGCATCGGCTACGACCACCGCGGCCAGGGCAAGAGCGGCGACGTGGACGTGCGCTCGATCGGCATGGAGGGGTTGTTCCAGGACGCCGCCGAGCTGATCGAGCGGCTGGACCTCGGCCCGGTGCACTTCGCGGGGCTCTCCATGGGCGGCTTCGTGGCGATGCGCATGGCCGCGCGGCGGCCGGACCTGCTGCGCTCGCTCATCCTGATGGAAACCAGCGCCGACCGCGAGCCCGAGGAGAACATCGGGCGCTACCGCGCGCTGAACGCCGTGGCGCGCTACGCGGGGCTGAAGCTCGTGGCCGACCGCGTCATGCCCATCATGTTCGGCAAGGAATTCTTGACCGACCCTGCGCGCGAGAGCGAACGCGAAGCCTGGAAGCAGCGGCTGATCGCAAACCGCCGCAGCATCTGGCGCGCCGTCAACGGCGTCATCGACCGCGACCCGATCGCCCCCGAGCTGAGGCGCATCGACATGCCGACCTTGGTCATCGTGGGCGAGCAGGACGTGGCGACCGTGCCGGCGAAAGCGGAGCGCCTCCACGAAGCGATCAAGGGCTCGAAGCTGGTGCGCATCCCGGGCGCCGGCCACACCTCGAGCATCGAGCAGCCGGAGCGCGTCAACGCGGCGCTCGACGACTTCCTCGGATCGCTGGCGCATTGACACCCGGGCGACCGAGCGCCACGGATCGCGCGGCCGGACGGCGACCGAGGGGGCGCCGATCCGGCAGTCAGGATTGGAAATGGATGAAGTACCGAGCGCGCTCGAGCGCGCGCTGCACCTCGAGCCCGCGGGTGATGCGCGCTTTTCGCTCCGCGTGGAGGACGGCTGGCAACAGGGCCGCGGCGCGTTCGGCGGCATCGTGCTGGGCGCGCTCTTGCGCGCGGTAGAAGCGACCGAGCCCGAAGCCGAGCGACGGCTGCGCTCGCTCTCCGGCGAGATTGTCGCGCCGGTGCTGGTGGGCGAGGCGGAGATTGCCGTCGAGCCGATCCGCATCGGCAAGGGCGTGTCCACCTGGATGGCGACGCTCAGGCAAGGCGGCGCGACCGCCGCGCGCGCCAGCGTCGTGCTGGGCCGACACCGCAGCGACGATCACCACTGGGCCCCCGCACCGCCGGAGATGGGCCGGCCGTGGCAGAACGTACCGGACGTCCCGGTGGACGCACCCGGTCCGTCCTTCGCGCGCCACTTCGAGCGCCGCAACCTGGGGGCCCTGCCCTTCTCGCACAGCAGCGACATCGAGGCGCGCGGCTGGATCCGCCCGCGCGCTGCGCGCGTGAGCTGGGACGCCGCCACCGTGCTCGCCTGCGCCGATGCCTGGTACCCGGGCTCGCTCGTGCTCGAGCCGGCGCCGCGCCCGGTCGCCACCGTGGCCTTCACGCTACAGCTGTTCGCGCCCGATCCGCCGCCCGCGCCCGACGCGTCCCTCTACTACCGCGCCCGCGCCCTCGCCGCCGAGCACGGCTACGAGATGGAAATGCGCGAGCTGTGGACCCCCGCCGGCGGCCTGCTTGCGCTAAACCAGCAGACGTTTGTCTGGATCAAGTAGCGGCCCGCCGGGCTACTGGCAGCCTCCCGCCACGCAACTGTGCCCAGCAGCGCAAGCGTGCCCGCAGCCGCCGCAGTTTTTCGCGTCGGTCATGAGGTTGGTTTCGCAGCAGGTCGCGGGGTTCCCGTCACAGTCGGCAAAGCCCGCGGAACACGCGGCGACACTGCACTTACCGCTGATGCACGTTCCGCAGACGCACGCGTTCCCGCACGCGCCGCAGTTCGCCTGGGTCGAGAGGCTGGTCTCGCAGCCGTCCGGGTACTTCTGGTCGCAGTCCGCAAAGCCCGCGTTGCATGCGCCGATGGCGCACTGTCCGTTCACGCAGGCCGCCGTGCCGTTCTTGACGCTGCACACGTTGCCGCAGAAGCCGCAGTTGTCCGGATCGTTTCCCAGGTCAACGCAGTTGTTGCAGTTGCCGTTGCAGTTGGCGAAGCCCTTCTGATCGCAGCACATGAACGAACACATGCCGTGGTCGCACGTGGCATTGCCGGCGGTGGAGCACACGTTGCCGCAGCTGCCGCAGTTCTCCTGATCTGTCTCGAGGTTCTTCTCGCAGCCGTCGGTCGGGAACTTGTCGCAATCTGCGAAACCCTTGTCGCAGGCGGCGATGGTACACTTGCCTTTGACGCAAGCCGCGGTGGCGTTGGGCAGCTTGCACGCGTTGCCGCAGAAGCCACAGTTGTTCACGTCGCTCGTGAGATCTATCTCGCAACCGTCGGCGCAGTCGTGGTTGCAGTCGCCGCGACCGACGGGGCACCCGCACGTCTGCATCTGGCAGGCGCCGTTCACGCACTGCACCGCGCCGCCCGGAGGGGAGGTGCACGCGATGCCGCACGCGCCGCAGTGGCCCGGATCCGACTCGATGTGCGTCTCGCAGCCATCGGAGGGATCACCGTTGCAGTCGGCGTAGCCCGCGGGGCAGCCCCCGCTGCCGCCCGTTCCGACGCCACCGCCCGCTCCCGCACTGCTTCCCCCGGCGGCGACGCCCCCTGTACCGTTCGAGTGCCCGCCGCTGCCGCCTGCGTCGCCAGTCGTGCCCGAGACGGTCGCGCCGCCACACCCCGCAAGCAGGCCCGCAAGAGCGAGCACCCACGCCGTCCGTCTCGCTATCGCTTGCTGCGTGCGCACCATGCCCGGCCTCCTCGCGACTGCGCTTGCACGACCAGCGTCGCTCCATCAGGACCCGCCTGGCAAACGGGCGAGGCAGGAGAGACCCCGGCGCCCTGCCCGCGCGCGATCACGGCGTTGCGGGAAGCGTGAAGTCCTTCACCACGGCCATGTGCTGCATCCCGCTGACGCCCGAGTCGCCGACCTGCACCGGCGAAACCTCGGACAGCGGCGTGTACACGCGGCTGTCGAACACGAGCCCCGCCGCAAAACTGCTCGCGCCGATCTGCACCGGGACCTCGTGCGCCGCGAACGCGGCGTTGGGCAGCACCCAGTCGTAGGGCTTGTTGCGGTTTTGGTTGGTGTTGGCGTTGGCGTTCTGGTCGACCGGGCGCGCGCCGCCGGTGGTCACCACCGCCGACAGCTTGCTGACCGCCGTCTCGGTCGTGCTGGTGGTGTTCAGGTCACCCCCGATGACCAGATAGTCGCCGCTCGGCACCTGCGCCTGGACGTACGAAACCAGCTCGCCTGCCTGCGCGGAGCGGGTGCTGGTGCTGGACGTTCTTGAGGTGCACGCTGACGGCCCAGAGATCCACCGGTCCGGGCACGTCGATGCGCGTCCAGGCGAAATCCCGATCGGGGACGTTCACGTCCTGCCACTGGCCGTGGCCGGTGATCGGATAGCGGCTGACCACACCGTTGGGGATGCCGCCGCTCTGTGGCTCGCGGAAGAAGCAGAAGTTCGGCCCGAACGCGGTATCGACGAGATCGCGCAGCGTGCCGTGGCGGTAGTTGAACTCCTGGATCATCACGATGTCCGGAGCGAGCCCCTGGAAGATGCGGATGCCCGGCGCCTCGTACGCCTGGTAGTTGTCGCTGGTGATGTTGGCCGTCACGACGCGCACGCGCACCGTGGCGCCCGCGTCGCTCGATGCATCGGCAGTGGCCGCGTCGCCCGATGCATCGGCGCTGGCCGCGTCGGGTGCCGAGGCGTCGCTGCCCGCGGCGCCGCCCATGCCGAGCACCGGACAGTCGAAGACCCCGCCGCCCGTGCTGCCTGCGCTGCCGCCGCTGCCGGCCTGACCCGCGTCGCTGCCGCCGCTGCCGGCCTGACCCGCGTCGCTTCCGCCGCTTCCGGCCTGTCCGGCGTCGCTTCCGCCGCTTCCGGCCTGACCCGCGTCGCTGCCGCCGCCACCGGCTTGACCTGCGTCGCTTCCACCCTGTCCGGCGTCACTGCCGCCGCTGCCGGCCAGTCCCGCGTCGCTTCCGCCGCTGCCGCCCTGTCCGGCGTAGCCGGTCACCCCTCCCGAGCCGGCAAGCGAACCCAGGTCCACGACCGGCTCGTCCGAGCACCCGCCAACGTAAACCGGCACGAGCGTCGCGACGGCGACGAGCAAGATACCCCGGAGCGATCGCATGCACGAGGTTATGCGGGAACGACGTGCAAGCTGCAACCGATGATGGTGGCTGCACGCTCCGCTATGCTCCGCCTCCCATGACCGCCGCCGCACCCGCTGCCGACACGACGCCCCGCGGCGTGGCACGCGAGGTGCTCAGGTTGGCGGGACCGGCGGTCCTGACGAGCTTCCTGCAGACGCTGGTCTTCCTCGCGGATCGGCTGCTGCTGGGGCGCTACAGCGAACCGGCGCTGGCCAGCATGCAGGTGCAGGGGCCGATCGTGTGGTCGGTGTTCAGCGTGTTCGCCGGCTTGACCGTGGGCACGGTGCCGCTGGTGGCGCGCGCCGTCGGCGCTGGCGACCGAGCGCGCGCTGGCGAGGTGGCGCGGGCGTCGCTGCGCGTGGCGCTCGTGCTGGGAGTGGCGGTGGGCGCGGCGGGGCTCTTGTTGGCGGCGCCGCTGGTGCGGGCGATCGGGCCGCACTCGGCGGCGCTACGCGCGCTGTCGGTGCGCTACCTCGACGTGATCCTGCTGGGCTTCCCGCAGATGTTCCTGGCTACCGCGGCAGCGATGGTCCTGACCGGAGCGGGCAACACGAAGACGCCGCTGCGCATCGGCCTGCTCAGCAACACGCTCAACGTGGTCGGCGATGTGCTGTTCATCTTCGGCTTCCACATAGGACCGCTGCACGTGCGGGCGTTCGGCGTCGCCGGCGCGGCCGCCTCCTCCGTGGTGGCGTTCACGGTGGAAGGAGCGTTGCTTCTGTGGGTGCTGCGGCGCCCCGACCAGCCGGCGCGCGTCATCGGCCTGTTTGCGCGGGCCAGCGCCGCCTCGCGCCAGGCGCGGCAGGCACTGATGCGCATCAGCACGCCGGCCATGCTGGAGCGCGTGGTGATCCACGCGGGCTTCCTCGCCTACGTCGCGGTCATCAATCGCCTCGGCGCACTGGTCATGGCCAGCAACCAGGCGATGATCACGCTGGAGGCGATCTGCTTTCTGGGCGCCGACGGCTTCGGCGTGGCGGCGGCGACGGTTGTCGGGCAGTCGCTCGGCCGCGGCAGGCCGCGCGCGGCGCGCCATGGCGGGCTGGTCGCGGCAGGGCTCGGCATCGCCGCGCTCACGGCGGCGGGCCTCGTCATCTGGGGCAGCGGTCCCTGGTCGCTCCGGCTGTTCGTGCCGGCGGGCACGTCGGGCAGCGCTCTGGTCCGGACCGCAATGGGCGCCATGCCGCTGCTCGCGCTGGCGCAGCCGTTCATGGCCATCGCGGTGGTGCTGGCGCAGGGGCTGCGCGGCGCGGGCGACACGCGCTCGCCGCTGATCGCGGCGGTGGTAGGCGGCTTCCTGGTGCGCGTGGGGCTGGCCTGGTGGCTGGGGCTGCACCTGGGGCTGGGCCTGTTCGCGGTGTGGGTCGCGAGCGGCGTGGACTGGGTCGTGCGCACGCTGATTTGCGCCGGGATCTTCCTCAGGGGCCGCTGGACGCGCATCCAGGTGTAGGGCGTGGCCTGCTTCGCGCCGCCCGCGGTGTACACTGGGGCATGGCTTCTCGTCGCTGGACCTCGCTTCTCTTCATCTCTCTGCTGATCGCCGCACTAGCCGGCGCGTGCAGCGGATCAAACAACACCGTGGCCAGCGGTCGCAACGGCTCGGGGGGCGGCGCAGCAACGGGCGGCAGCTCAGGTAGCGGCGGCAACGCCGGCAACGGCGGCGGCATCTCGCTCGACGGCGGCCCGGACGCCGCGACCTCGCTCGTCATCACCCCGAAGGATCCGGTCGTCGTCGTGAAGTCGGGAGCGTCGATTCCGACGGTGGCTTTCAAGGTCACCGAGAACGGCACGGCGGTCTCGGCGAATTGGCTGGTCGACCGCGCGGAAATCGGCAGCATCGACGCGCAGGGCGTGTTCACGCCCACCGGCAAGGTCGCCGGCGTGGCCAAGGTCCAGGCCACGGTCGGCAAGCAGACGGTGTCCACCACAGTCACCGTGCAGATCCAGGCGACCGACAACGGCGGCACCGAGACGCAGACCAGCCCCGGACCCGGCGGCTACGAGGGCGTGGGCGGCGAAGGCATCGGCGGCGCGGTGTCCTCCAGCGTGAAGACGGCGCTCGACGGTTCGCCCACGGCGGACCCGAACATGCAGTGGCTGTATCCGTACGACAAGACGGTGTTCCCGCTCGGCCTGTTGGCGCCACTGTTGCAGTGGAACGCGGGACCGGGCGCGGTCGCCGACGGCATCCTGATCCACCTTTCGGCCAAGAACTACGACTACAAGGGCTACTTCGCGCGCCCCGCGGCGCTGCCCGCGGGCCAGCCCTTCGTGCGCCACGTGATCCCGCAGGCAGCGTGGGACGCCGCGACGCACTCCGCCGCCGGCGGCAAGCTGACGGTCGAGCTGACCGTCGCCGCGGGCAGCACGGCCTACGGCCCCATCAGCGAGACGTGGACGATCTCCCCGGGCGAGCTCAAGGGCACCGTCTACTACCAGTCGTACGGCACGCACCTGGCGAAGAACTACCCGACCACGTCGGCGACCGGACAGTCGATCATCTTCGGTGGCGCGACGCTCGCCATCAAGCCGGGCGCCAAGGGACCCACGCTGGTCGCGGGCTCCGACGGCGGGCCCGCGCAGTGCCGCGTGTGCCACAGCGTGTCGGCGGACGGCAGCCGCATGATCGTGCAGCACGGAGACAGCTACCAGGCCAGCTCGTCGTACGATCTGAACAACGGCTACGCCGAGACGGCCTATCCGGCGTCGACGAACGGACAGCTGGGCTGGATGGGCATGTATCCGGACGGCAGCATCGGGCTCAGCAACGGGGCGCCGGTGGTGGGTGGCGCCAACACCGCCAACACCAACCTGTACGATCTGACGAGCGGCGCTGCGCTCCCGACCACGGGGCTGACGAGCTTCGTGACCAAGGCGGGGCTGCCGGCGTTCTCGCCGGATGGCAAGCACGTCGCCTTCGACTTCTACGAGGGCCCGGGCAACGCCACGACGGGCACCGGCGACGGCAAGAAGCTGGTGGTGATGGACTTCGACAAGGCGACCGCCACCTTCTCCAACCCGCACGTGGTGTACACGGGGGATCCGCCGGGCTGGCCGTCGTTCCTGCCCACCAACGACTCGCTGGTGTTCGAGAAGGAGGTCAAGAGCAACCCTGGTGGAGAGCTGTTCGCCACCCGCAATGGCTCGGAGGGCGAGCTGTGGTGGACGGATGTCGCGACCGGCACGGCACACGCCCTCGACCAGGCCAACGGCAACGGCTACCTGCCGACCGGGCCGAACCACGGCTCGGATACCGAGGTCAACTACGAGCCGACGGTCAGCCCCATCACCTCGGGCGGCTACGCCTGGATGGTGTTCACCAGCCGGCGCCTGTACGGCAGCGTCGCCACGGTCGACCCGTGGTGCAGCGATCCGCGTTACTGCGATCTGAGCAGCGCCGTCACGCCGAAGAAGCTGTGGGTGGCGGCCATCGATCTGGGCGCCAAGCCCGGCACCGATCCGAGCCACCCGGCTTTCTATCTGCCGGCGCAGGAGCTCATGGCGGGCAACTCGCGCGGCTTCTGGGTGGTCGATCCGTGCAAGGCGGACGGCAGCACCTGCAGCAGCGGCGATCAGTGCTGCGGCGGCTACTGCCAGGCGGATCCGAAAACGGGCGCGCTCACCTGCGGCAGCAAGAGCAGCAAGTGCTCGAACCTGTACGACAAGTGCACCACGGCCGCCGACTGCTGCGACCAGACCAACCGCTGCATCAACGGCAAGTGCTCGCTGCCGTCGCCGCCACAGTAACGCGCGACAACTTGTCCGACATCAACGAAAGCCGGCGCGGTTGACGTAGTTCGCGCGTATGGGCGTGGGGCGCTCGCAAAGCGTGCGCGTTCCATGCCGAAGGATCGACGGAAATGGCGGTCCGGGTGGCCGGCATGGCGAATGCTTTGCACGGTGTCATGCCGGGCCATCGTTGGGGACTCGGCACGCGCCTGTTCGGGTTGCTTGTCGGCGCGTGCCTGATGCTTGTGGGAACCATCGCGCTGGCGTGGACGCCGCTGTCGCCCCACGACGATCCGCTGGTGCGCATGCCGGGGACGCAGCCCGCCGACGGCGTGGCGCTGCAGGCGCCGAACCGCTGCTTCAACTGCCACGACAACTACGACCCGGCGATCGATCCCGGCTCGCACTGGCGCGGCTCGATGATGGCGCAGGCCGCGCGAGATCCGCTGTTCTGGTCTGCACTGGCCGTGTCGGCACAGGACTCGATCTGGGCGCTCGGGCGCCCCAATGCGACTGATCTGTGCCTGCGCTGCCACTCGCCCGGCGGCTGGCTTGGCGGGCGCTCGGATCCGACCAACGGCTCGGCGCTGACCGGCGACGACTTCGACGGCGTGCACTGCGACGCCTGCCACCGCGCGGTCGACCCGTTCTTCCAGCAGACCTACGCCGGCACGCGCGACGGCAGCGACTGGACGGGCTACTGGGACGAGACCAACCAGAGCTCGACCCCATCGAACGCCGCGGCCGCACTCACGCTCGGGGCGGACCAGAGCGTGGCGGCGACGGTCATGCTGTTCAACGGCAACCCCGGCTACGACTCGAGCAGCTGGCTCCCGGCCCTGACGGGCTACACCGAGAACGGCGGCGGCCAGTACGTCGTGTCGGGCACCGTGGACAAGCGCGCTTCGTTCGCCGACGCCAAACCCAAGCACGGCTTCTACTACAGCCGCTATCACAAGAGCCGCTTCTTCTGCGAGACGTGCCACGACGTCTCGAACCCCGCCCTCTTGAATCTGTCCTACGACGGTACGGCGCCCGGCGACGGCAGCACCGTGCTGCCGTCGGAACAGCAGCCGGCCTACGCCTACTTCCACGTAGAGCGGACGTTCTCCGAGTTCCGCCTGTCGGCGTACGGCACGGGCGAAGGCGCCTTCGGCAGCGGCTACTACGACCCGTCGACTTTCACGACGTCGCACCCCGGCAACCGCATTGCGACCTGCCAGGACTGCCACCTGCCGGACCGCGTGGGCGTCGCCTGCAACAAGTCGGGTACGCTGGTCCGCCCGACCGGGAGCGTGGAGCACCCGAAGAGCGGCCAACCGCTGCACGATTTGACCGGCGGCAATGTGCTGATGCCGCGCATCCTGGCCAGCACCGTCACTGGCTCGCCGAACTACGACGCGACCAACGCGGCGCTGTTGTCGCAGGGGCCGGCCGTGCTCACGCTCGATCTGGCGCAGGGGCTCGGGCTCGACGCGAACGCGCTCCTGGCCGCAGCCTCGCGCGCGCTCGACAACCTGCAGCGCGCCGCAACGATCGAGGGGCTCGCGTACAACGCGACCAGCGGCGCGCTCTCCTTCCGCATCGTCAACCACACCGGCCACAAACTGATCTCGGGCTACCCGGAGGGCCGGCGCATGTTCGTCGACGTGCGCGCCTACCAGAGCGGGCAGATCATCCACGAGATCAATCCCTACGACGATAGCGCAGGCACGCTGAAGGGACTCGGCACGGCGTCCAGCCCCGCGCTCGGCTCGAACGAGGAGTATCGCGACGACCTGGTGTACGAGGAGCGCTCGGCAAGCTCCCTGACGGGCGAGACGCACACGTTCCACTTCGTCCTGGCCGATGGCCGCGCCAAGGACAACCGCATTCCGCCAGCCGGCTTCCGCATCTCCGAAGCGGCCGCGCGCCTCGCAGAGCCGGTCTGGAACGGCGTGTCGCGGCCCGACTACTTCACGGCCGCGGAATACGCGGGCGGCTACGACGCGGTTTCGTTGACGCTGCCGACCGGCGCGGACGGCGTCGAGGTGAGCCTGTACTACCAGACCACCAGCCGCGAGTTCGTGGAGTTCCTGCGGGACGAGATCAACGGCACGAACGGCACGCTGAGCTCACCCACACCCTCGGGCGAGCCGGCAGCGTACGTCGCACAGAGCGATTCGTTCTTCGCGGGCCTCAAGGCGTGGGGCGACGTGATCTGGCAGCTGTGGCAGCACAACAAGAACGTGCCCGGCGCGGCGCCCATCCTGATGGCCCAGGCCGTCTACGGCAGCATCGGCGACCCGTGCTCCAGCGCGGGCTCGGACGGCAAGAGCTGCAACGATGGCAACGCCTGCACCGTGGGCGACGTGTGCGCGAGCGGGGCTTGCATGCCGGGCACGGCCGTGGTGTGCGCGCCGCTCAACCAGTGCCACGTCGCCGGCACCTGCAACACCACGACGGGGCAGTGCGACAATCCGCTCGAGGCCAACGGCAGCGCATGCGACGACGGCAGCGCGTGCACCACGGGGGACAGCTGCCAGAACGGCAGCTGCGTCGCGGGAAGTAGCGTCACGTGTACGGCGCTCGACGAGTGCCACGTCGCCGGCACGTGCGATCCAAGCAGCGGCGTGTGCGACGATCCCGCACAGCCCGACGGAACGCCGTGCAGCGTCGGTAGCTGCGTTGGTGGCGTGTGCGTGCCGGACGCGGGCACGGGTGGCAACGCGGGCACGGGTGGCAGCGCGGGCACGGGTGGCAGCGCGGGCACAGCCGGCAGCGCGGGCACGGGTGGCAACGCGGGCACGGGTGGCAGCGCGGGCACGGGTGGCAACGCGGGCACGGGTGGCAACGCGGGCACGGGTGGCAGCGCGGGCACGGGTGGCAGCGCGGGCACAGCCGGCAGCGCGGGCAGCGCGGGCACAGCCGGCGGCGCAGGAACCGCAGGCGTCGCGGGCAGCGGCGGGACTGCAGGCACTGCCGGTAGCGGCGGCGTTGCGGGCTCGGGCGGAAGTGCAGCAGGCAGCGGCGGTGTGTCCGGAAGCGCCGGCAGCACCGCCGGGGGCGGAAGTGGAGCCGTTGCGGGCGCTGGCGGAGCCGTCGCGGGCAGCGGGGGTCAGCTGGTCGACGCGGGCGCGGATGCCGCGCCGCAGGCAACGAGCGGCAGCAAGGGTGGCTGCGGCTGCTCGATGCCCGGCGACGCGCCAGGCTCCCGTGGCATCGCGTTGCTCGGGCTCGGCCTGGTCGCTCTGCTCACGCGACGCCGACGCAGACTTCTGCACTGACGGCCGCGCGTGTAGCATGGGCCCATGGAGAGGGTGACCGAGCTCGGCGAGAGCGAGCTCCTGACGCTGGCGGGACTCTTGCGGCTGCTGGTGCGGCTGGACGGCATGGCGAGCTCGGCGGAGCTGGCTGCCATCGACTCGCTCGCGGTCGAGCTCGGACGCGAATGCTTCGACGCGCTGATCCAGCGCGCGCAGCGCGAGCTGCCACGCGACGAGGACGTCGAGCAAGCAGCCCTGCGCATCGTCGACCCCGAAGCCCGCAAGCTCATCTTCGTCGCGCTGTTCGAGATCGCCGCCAGCGATTCCATCCTGGCACCCGAGTCCTCCCTGCTCGACTGGCTCAGGGAACACTGGCAGCTCAGGCCCGGCGCGGGGCCGTTCCGCGAGTAGACACGCCCGGGCCCGGCGCAGATACTGGAGCCCATGAGTTCTTTGCGCCGTGCGCTCTTCGTCTCGCTTCCGATCGTCCTGTCCAGCGCCACGGCGCTCGCAGCATCGTTTCCACCGGGCGTCAGCTATCCGCTGAAACCGGCAGGCATCCAGCCGTCGGGGCTGGCGCAGAAGCTGCCGTCGACGCGCCGCTACGTGCTGGTGTGGAAGGACCAGCTCGCCGACGCGGTGCAGGGCATCACTAGCGCGCAGAAGCCGTGGATCGTCACGCACTACGTCGGCACGCAGAAGCTCTTCAAGCACCAGATCGACGAGTACCGGCAGATGAACCCGGACTTTCTCATGCTCGTCTACCACCTGGCGTACGGGCTGAACGGCGCCGACCAGAACAACCCCGTCGGCAACATCACCGGCCCCGACAAGTGGGGGCAGGAAGACACCGACACCTTCACGCCCTACGTCGCGGCGCACAACCTGACGCGCGAGAACGCCTACGAGCACGGCACCAACACCGGCTACAAGAACAACCGTATCTACTATCCGGATCCGTTCTGGTTGATGAACATCGACAGCACCGAATGGCGCTCGTACCTGTTCGACACGCTGATCGCCTGGCAGGGCTATCCCACCACGAAGGCCACCGGGGTGTTCCTCGATGTGGCCTTCCACCCCTGGTACAACTACAAGCCGGATCAGTGGTGGGCGCAGAAGGCCGGCGGCAGCTCGCACACGGATCTGGCCAACTGGTGGAACCCGAAGGCCACGGCCTACTTCAAGGCGATGCGCGCCGCGTTCGCGCCCACCGCGTCGCACCCGCGCTATCTCGTCATCCCCAATCCCGACTCACTGGTCGACGAGGAGCCGACGTTTCTGACCGAGACCGACGGCGTGTTCACCGAGAACTGGCAGGGCGTGAAGGACTCGGTCGGCAACTGGGCGGTCTCGGTGCGGCGCCTCTGCCAGTACGTGACGGGCCAGGGCAAGGTGTGGATCGCCGGCATCACGGCCAAGGGCACGTCGCTCACGATGCAGGAGCGTACGCTGCTCATCGGCACCTACTTCCTGATCCGCAACGGCACGAGCTACTACACGCTCGGGCTCGACGACGTGAGCTGGTACCCCGAGTACGAGATCGATATCGGCGGCTACGTCGACGAGCCGCCCTCCGACATCGAAAAGCTGCGCGTGGCGGGCAAAGGCGGCTCGAGCGGCGGGCTTTATCTGCGCAAGTACGTGAGCGGGCTGGTGCTGGTCAATTCGTCGAGCAGCGCGCTCGGCTACACGCTGCCCTCGGCGATGAAGCAGGCCGTGTTCTCGGGCGGCGGCACGGTCGACGGCCAGGCCAACATGCCAACGTACTCCATCGACTACACCAAGGACGTGCCGGCAGGAAAGCTCAGCGTGCCGGCGCGGAGCGCGATCATCCTGCGCGACCCAGCGGGAGCGCCGCCACCCGGCGTGGAGCCGGGCGGAAGCGCCGGCGCGGGTGGCGCTGGCGGAGCGAGCGCGACTGGAGGCAGCGGCGGCGCGTCCAGCGGCGGCAGCGCCGGCACGTCCAGCGGCACCGGCGGCGCGACGGCGGGCGGAAGCGGCGGCAACAACGCCGGCGGAGCGAGCGGCAATAGCGCGTCGTCCGGCAACAGCGGCGGCTGCGGCTGTGAGCTTCCGCGTGGCAGCGACAGCGGGGCGCCCGTGCTGCTGCTCGTAGGCCTGGCCCTGGGGCTCTTGCGGCGGCGCTCCTCCCGGTCCTCGTGAAGCCGCGGCGCCATTCCGGAATTGTCCCGACATCCGGCGCCGGCAGTCGTGATACACTGACCGGGCAAGAGGGGCCGACGATGTATCCACGACTCGAAGAGTACGTCTCCAGCCTGCCGGAGGGACTCGATTCCTACGGCCGCTGCCAGGCGAAAGCATCGATGCTGCGCACGGCTCTGCAGACAGGAGGCCTGCGCGCTCCACAACAAGGCCTGCCGGCTCCGCTGCGGGACTTGTTCGAGGCTCCGCCTGCGGTCACCGCATGGATCCCCGAGGCAGTGAGCGTGGCCGCGCACCTCGCAGTCGCCGACGAGAACGGCCTGAGCGACGAAGCGCTGCTGGACTGGACGTACCAGACCAACCGGCAGCTCGCCCACTCGCGCTTGTATCGTGCGGTAGCCTCGCTCGCTTCGCCGGACCTGGTCCTGCGGGTTGCGCGCACGAGCTGGAAGGTCCTGCATCGGGGTATCGACCTGGCGGTCCAACGCGACAACCACCGGGCAGAGCTGTCGGTCACCCACCCCGGCGGCGTGTGGAACCGGCTCGTGCACCTGGCGACGGCGACCGGCTTCCGCGCGGTGCTGGAGAGCTCACGCGGCAAGAACGTCAGCGTCGATCTCGCCGAGTCGCGCGCGGACGGCGCGACCTACAACTGCGCCTGGACGTAGCCGTCGCCGGCTCGACAGCTACAGCACGTAGAGCTTGCCGTCCAGCGACGTCCCGTACGGGTAGTTGCCGTCGAGGAACAGCTCGAACACCTCGGTCCAGAAGCCGCGCTGGTGCAGATACTGTTCGGTCACGGCCCAGCGCGCTGCCTCGGCCGCCGTGCGCACCGCGTCGGGACGCAGATCCATCTCGCCAAAACAGAGCCACGCCGAGCGCGGCACGTCCGGCGCGAGGCGCTGCACGCGCCGGTGCACCGACAGGCGCGCGTGCCGGAGCGGCTCGAACACCCGCGGCTCCGACTCGATCCGCGCCAGAGCCGCCGACAGCTCGGGTGTCGGGTCGCGTTCGGCTGTCGCGAGCGGCACCAGGTCTGGAATCGAGCTCCTGTTCTTCACCGGGACGCCCAGCGCGCGGGCCGCCGCGTACCTGGCGTAGCTCTGGAAATCGGCCTGGTCCACGACGGCCACGATATCGTCATGGGTGACTGCCAGGCCGAGTCGGGCGAACCAGCGCGCGCGCTCGATGCGCTGGAAGAGCTCTTGTGCTGCCTGTCCGAACGGCACGACCGCGAGCCTACCAAGCTAGCGGCGTGGCGGGCATTGAGATAGCGTCCCCGGCCGATGCACGCCGAACAGCCGTACCCCGTCCTCCAGAGCCACGTCGACAAGAAGGACGACGTGTTCCAGCAGAACTACGCGGAAAACACCGCCACGCTGGACAAGCTCCAGGCCGCGCTGGACAAGTCGCGCGCCGGCGGCGGGGAGAAGTACGTCAAGCGCCACAAGGATGCCGGCAAGCTCCTGCCGCGCGAGCGCGTCGAGCTTCTGCTCGACCGCGACTCCTACTTCCTCGAGCTGTGCGCCCTGGCCGGCCACGAGGTGGAAGACCACGCCACCGGCGCCAGCAGCATCGGCGGCATCGGCCTGGTGAGCGGCGTGGAGTGCCTGATCACGGCCAGCGAGTCGACGGTGCGCGGCGGCGCCATCAACGAGCTGGGCGTGAAGAAGACGCGGCGGCTGGCCGACATCGCGATGGAAAACCGCCTGCCGAGCATCAGCTTGATCGAGAGCGCCGGGGCCGACCTGCCGAACCAGAGCAAGATCTTCGTGCCGGGTGGCGAGGGCTTCCGCGATCTGACGCGCCGCTCGAAGCAGCGCACGCCAAGCGTGTGCGTGGTCTTCGGCAGCTCCACCGCGGGCGGCGCCTACATCCCCGGCATGAGCGACTACGTCGTGATGGTCAAGGAGCAGGCGCAAGTCTATCTGGCCGGGCCGCCGCTGGTGCGCATGGCCACCGGCGAGGAGACCGGGCACGAGGAGCTGGGCGGCGCCGAGATGCACAGCAAGCTGTCGGGCGTCAGCGACTACCTGGCCGAGGACGAGCGGGACGCGATCCGGCTGGCGCGCGAGATCATGTCGCACCTCAACTGGCGCAAGCACGGCCCCTCCCCTGCCCTGGAGGTCGAGGAGCCGCTCTACGACGCGGACGAGCTGCTCGGCATCGCTTCGCCCGACATCAAGGTGCCGTTCGACAGTCGCGAGGTCATCGCGCGCATCGCCGACGGCTCGCGCTTCAGCGAGTTCAAGCCGCTCTACGGCAACACGCTCGTCTGCGGCTGGGCGCACATCCACGGCTACCCCGTCGGCATCCTGGCCAACAACGGCATCCTGTTCAGCGAGAGCGCGAACAAGGGCGCGCAGTTCATCCAGCTCTGCAACCAGGTGGATGTGCCGCTGCTGTTCCTGCAGAACATCACCGGCTTCATGGTAGGCAAGAAGTACGAGCAGGAAGGCATCATCAAGAACGGCGCCAAGCTCATCAACGCCGTCTCGAACAGCACTGTGCCCGCCATCACCATCATGACCGGCGCGAGCTACGGCGCGGGCAACTACGCCATGTGCGGCCGCGCCTACGAGCCGCGGCTACTCTTCACCTGGCCCAACCACCGCATCGCCGTGATGGGCGGCAAGCAGCTCGCCGGCGTGCTCGAGATCATCCGCCGCGAAGCCGCCGCCAAGCGAGGCATGGAGGTCGACGAGCAGCAGCTCGAGATGGCCAAACAGATGATCGAGATGAAGATCGATCAGGAGAGCACGCCGTTCTTCGCCACCGCCCGCCTCTGGGACGACGGCATCATCGATCCGCGCGACACGCGCAGCGTCGTCGGCATCGCGCTCAGCAGCGCCTACAACGCCCGCGTCGAGGGCACGACGAGCTGGGGCGTGTTCCGGCACTGAGCTCCATCGCTCGTGGGTTGCCCCCGCGCTTGAACCGAGTACGTGCAGGCGCTCTGGGACGCCATCGTCGACAAGCAGCAGGTGCCGGTACCGGAATGGCACCGCGACATCGTCCGCGAACGCCTTGCGAATCCGGCGCCCGGGCCAAGCCGGCCCTGGCACGAGGTCCGCGCCGAGCTCGCGCGCAAGCACGCGAACGACCGTTGAAGGGTATCCGGCTCGAACTCCGGCCGGAGGCTCAAGCCGACCTTGACGAGGCACTCGCGTGGTATCGCGAGCGCGATCAGCGTCTCGTGACCCGCTTGCTCATCGAGCTGGATGCGGTCTTCGATCGGATCCGCGAAGCACCCGATCAGTTCCCGCTCGTCGAAGAGACGGTCCGGCGCGCGTTGCTCCGCAAGTTTCCGTACAGCGTCTACGACAGCGCCGGTGTGGACTGCATCGACGTGGTCGCCATCATCCATCAACGGCGGTATCCCGCCACCTGGAAACGCGAACCGCCACCCGAGGATTGAGCGGTCCCGCCTCTGGGACGACGGCATCATCGATCCGCGCGACACACGCAGCGTCGTCGGCATCGCGCTCAGCAACGCCTACAACGCCCGCGTCGAGGGCACGACCAGCTGGGGCGTGTTCCGGCACCGAGCATCCCGCCATCTGCGCGCCGCCGTTTCCACCTAGCGCCCGGTCTAGCGAGCCGATCCGGCGTTCTGCTTGGTGCCGATGCGCTCGAGCGCCCGCAGCACCTCTTCCGCTGGCGGACGCTCTTTGTAGTCGCTGCCGAGGAAGCGCCACGAGATGGTGCGGTCGCGCTCGACGACGTACACGGCGGGCCACGAAATCTGGTTTTCTGCGTCGTAGACGCCATAGGCGTCGATCGGCTCGTGCTTCACGTCCGACACGAGCGGGAAGGCAAGGCCCAGGCCGGCCGCCAGCTTCGTGCTCACGTTCGTCGGGTCCACCGAGATCGCGACCACCGCGACCCCGCGCTGCTTGAACTCCTCCAGGTGACGTTGCAGCTGACCCAGCTGCTTGCGGCAGTAGGGTCACCAGTCGCCACGGTAGAACACGAGCAGCACGCGCCGATTCGCGGCGAGCGCGTCGGCGAGGTGGAACCGGCCGGCTTTGCCGCCGACCACGTCCGGCAGATTGATGTCGGGCGCGTGCGCGCCGACCGGCAGCGCGCGGGAGGCGATGCCGGGCGGGGCGGACATCCGGCGCGGATCGACCGGTACCTTGCCGCTCGGATGGTAGCGGTGCGCCGCGCTGGCAGAGCCGGACCCCGAACCACCAGAAGCCATCGCGGAGGGCGCCGGCACGAGCGGGGCTCTTGCGGCGTGGTGCGGCGCTACCGGAACCGCCGGTGCGCGCGCGTTCGTGCTAGCGCACCCTGCGGCGAGAACGGTCGCGAGCACCAGGGGACGTTGGGGGAGCGACACGTACGGTCTATAGAGCGCGCGGGAGGGCCCCGCAACCGCGCGCGTCACCGCGCGGCGACTTCTGGCTTCTGCGCCCGTGAGCTACCCCTCGCCCGCTGGCGGAGCCGGCGACGACTCGGCGGGTAGCAGCAGATCCTCCAGGAAGTAGGCGGACAGCTCCGCCCGACCGGACAGTCCCGCCTTGCCGTACAGCGCGCGCGCTTGCTGGCGCACGGTGCGCTCGCTCACGCCGCGCACGCTGGCGATCTCCTTGTGGCTCAGCCCCTTGAGCAGCAGGAGCCCGACGTTGCGCTCGGCGGGGCTGAGCTGCCAGCGCTCGAACTGGCGGTCGATGGCGCGGCCGAGCCCGGAAAGCGCCGCCTCGGCCTCCTCGCGCCAGCGCTCCGCATCGCGCCGGTGCTGGTCGGCAACCTGGCGATTCTGTTCGGCGACCTGCCGGTGCTGCTCGGCAACCTGGCGATGCTCTTCCGCGTCACGACGCGTGCGAGCGAGCTGACCGACCAGCTCGCGCGTTTCGCCGTAGAAACGCTTGAGCCGTACGGCGAAGATGCCGAAACCCGCGCCCGCCACGATCATCACGCCCGCTTCGACCGAGATGTGGCCGGAGCCCGCTCCTTCCAGGTAGTCGCCGATGACATCGACACCGATCAAGAGGAGCGTGGCGGCGAACAGCAGCACGCCCAGACGCAGGCTCCCGCCACTCTCGTTGTCGCTGTCCATGGGGTTTCGAACATCTGTCGCGGCCGGACAGCTGACAAGCAGAAATCCGTCGTGGCCTAGGTCGACAGGTCCGCTTCCTCGTCGCTGCCGAAGCGATTGTACAGAGCCGGCAGCGCCAGCAGCGTGACCAGCGTACTGGTGACCAGGCCGCCGATCACGACCGTGGCCAGCGGACGCTGCACCTCCGCTCCCGTGCCGGTCGCCAGCGCCATCGGCAAGAAGCCGAGCGCGGCAACCAGCGCGGTGGTGAGCACGGGACGCAGCCGTTCACTCGCTGCCGCCAGCACAGCCGGCCCCCGCGCCAGCCCCTGTCGCTGTCGGCTCTGCACGGCGGCCAGCAGCACCACGCCGTTGAGCGTGGCAACGCCGAACAGCGCCAGGAAACCCACCGCCGCGCTGATGCTCAGATCGTAGCCGCGCAGCGCCAGCGCAACGAAGCCGCCCGTGGCTGCAGCCGGCACGTTGACGAAGATGAGCAGCGCCGGACGCATCGCACCGAACGCGAGATACAGCAGGATCAGCACCACCAAGAGCGTCCCCGGCACCACGACGGCGAGCCGAAGCGTGGCCCGCGCCAGGTTCTCGTACTGGCCGCCGTACTCGACGTAGTAGCCCGGCGGCATGTCGAGCTGGGCGATGCGCTGTCGCAGATCCTGCACGAAGCCTGCGAGATCGCGACCGCGCACGTTGGCTTCGACGGTCACGCGGCGACGCCCCTGCTCGCGGCTGACCTGCGCCGGACCGTCGCTGACGTGGATGTCGGCGATGTCACCCAGCAGCACCGAGCGGCCGCCGGCGAGCGGCACACGCAGCTGGCGCATCGGGTCCTCGTCGGCGGGCGGCGGCGAGTCGACGCGCAGCACGACGTTGAAGCGCCGCTGGCCCTGGATCAGGCGTCCAACGCTGCGCCCGTTGCGCAGGCTCTGGATGAACGCGAGCACGTCGTCGCTCTTCACGCCGAGACGTCCCATCCGATACGGGTCGGGGCGGACGCTGAGCAGGCGCAGGCCACTCGTAGGCTCGGTGCGCACATCGGCAGCCCCGGGCGTCGCACTGATCAGGCGCGCGACGGAAGCAGCGAGCGTGCGGAGCTCGTTCAGGTCGTCGCCGAAGATCTTCACGCCCACGTCCGACTTCACACCGCCGATGAGCTCCTGCACGCGCATCTCGATGGGCTGGGTGAAACCGAAGGCCGTACCGGGCAGCGCCTTGTGCAGCACCGGCGCGAACGCCTCGGCGAAACCGGCCGCGTCGTGCGCCGTCGTCCATTGGTCGCGGGGCTTGAGCAGCACGAACACGTCGCTCTGCTCGACGCCCATCACATCGGTCGCCACGTCGGGGCTACCGGTGCGCGAGACGACGCGCTCCACGTCAGGGAATTTCTCCAGCGCGCGCTCGACGGCGGTGGTGCCGCGCACGGCCTCCGCCAGCGACACGCTGGGCGGTCGAGTGATCTGCACGGCCAGATCGCCTTCTTCCAGCCGTGGCACGAACTCGGCGCCGCGCGTGGAGGCGACGATCCCACCGAGCACGATCAGCACGGCGACGCCGATCGCGGCCGTCTTCCAGCGCCGCGCCAGGAAGTGGAGGATGGGGTCGTAGCCGCGCCGGAGCCAGCGCACGACGCGGGGTTCGTGCGCAGCCGAGCTCTTGAGCACCAGCGCGCCCATCGCCGGGACCCAGGTGAAGGTGAGCACGAGCGCCGTCGCCATCGCGAACAGCACGGTCAGCGCCATGGGGCGGAACATCCGGCCCTCGACGCCCTCCAGCAGCATGATGGGCGCGTACACGATGGCGATGATGACCACGGCCATCGTCACGGGGCGGCCGACTTCCCCGGCGACGCGCCCCATCGCGTGCCGCGGATCCAGTCTGGAGATGGCCATGGCGGCCAGCGCTCCTTCCACCACGACGACCGCGCCGTCGACCACCAATCCGAAATCGATCGCACCCAGGCTGAGCAGGTTACCGCTCACGCCGAACGCCCGCATGAGTGCGAACGCACCCAGCATGGCCAGCGGGATCACCGAAGCGACCAGCAGGCCTGCGCGCAGGTTCCCCAGCATCAACAGCAGCACCAGCGCCACCACGACGCCGCCTTCCACCAGGTTCTTCTTCACGGTGTGCAGGACCTGGTCCACGAAGCTGGCACGGTCGTAGAACGGCTCGATCTGCACGCCCTGGGGCAGCGACTTCTCGATCTCGGCCAGGCGCTGCTTCACGCGCCCTACGACCTGGTGCGCGTTGCCTCCCGCCATCATCTGCACCATCGCGTAGACGGTTTCGCCCTTGCCGTCGGCGGTCGCCGCGGCAAAGCGCGGCGCGGCGCCATCGACGACCCGGGCGACATCGCGAACCAGCACCGGCCGCCCGGTGTCACCCGGGCCTTTCGTGGTCACGACCTGGCGCGCGATGTCGTCGACCTTCTCGTACGCGGCCTCGGCGCGCACGAACGTCCCCTCCTCGCGGCGCTCGATGGATCCGGCGCTGACGTTCACCCCGCTCGCGAGCACGGCCTGCTCCACCATGTGCGGCGAGATGTCGGCGGCGAGCAGCGCATCGTCCTTCAAGCGCACCTCGATCTGCCGCTTGTCCCCGCCCCAGGTATTGACTTCCACGACGCCCGGGACGGAACGCAGGCGATACGCGATCTCCCACTCGAGCAGCGTGCGGGTCTCGCCCAGCGTATGACCGGGCCAGCGCACGGTGAAGTGATAGATTTCGCCGAGGCCGGTGGTGAGCGGACCGAGCTGGGGCCGGCCGGCCTCCGGAGGGATCTCGTCGCGCGCGGCCGGCAGGCGCTGCGCCACGAGCTGTCGTGCCTGTCCGAGATCGGTGCCATCCTCGAACACGAGCGTGACGGCGCTCACCGCGGCGCGCGAAACCGAACGGATACGCGTCACGCCCGGGATGCCGGTCAGGGACAGCTCGACGGGTTGGGTGACCAGACGCTCCACCTCCACCGGGCTCAAGCCCGGCGCGCTGGTCAGCACCTGCACCTGCGTGTTGGTCACGTCGGGCACGGCGTCGACGGGCAGCGTGCGGTAGCTCTGCACGCCGACCGCGATCAGGACGACCACGCCCAGCACCGCCAGCAGCGGATAGTCGAGAACGAAACGAGCGAGACGGGCGATCATGGTGCTACTCCAGAGACGCGCGCATCCACTCGCCCTTGAGCAGGATGGCTCCGACCGTGACGACCTGCTCGCTGCCGTCGAGCCCGCGGGCAACGTAGACGGCGTGCTCGGTGGTGCGCTCGGGGCGGATGCTCCGCACCTCGAAGCGACCGCGCTCCGGAGTGGCGATGAACACGGCCGGAACGCCACCCAGCTCGACCACGGCGTCGCGCGGCACCACGACGTGCTGCTTCGCCTTGGCCGCGCCGGATCCGCGCCGCGGCAGCTCGACGTCCACGAAAGCGCCCTCGATCAGCCCGCCGCACGACGCGCCCGGTCGCACACGGAAAGCGACCGTGCGCCGCATCGGATCGACCGAACGCGCGCTCGACTCGATCACCCCCGCGCAGTGCCGCGCGGCCAGGAACACGGTGGCCGGTGCGCCGACGGCCACCGCGCCGGCGTGAACCTCCGGTACGTCGGCGCGCACGACAAGCTGGGCCGGATCGACCAGACGGAACAGCACGCTATCGCTCGAGACCAGCTGCCCGATGACCGCGCGCGCGCTCACCACTGTCCCGGCGATGGGCGCGAGCACGGAGACGCCGCCTGAGTGGCCATGGTAGCTCGACAGCATCAGACGCGCGGCAGTCTCGTCGGCGCGCGCAGCGGACAGCTCGCTCTCGGCGCCGCTGACGGCGCGCTGACTGGTCGCACGCTGCTCGAGCAGCTGCTGCTCCTGGGATAGCACCAGCTCGGCGCGCTTGCGCCGCGCGGTGGCGCGCTGCAGCTGACCGGCGATGCGTGCCACGTCGGGTGCGTCGAGGCGAGCGAGCAGCTGGCCCTTGTCGACCCGGTCGCCTTCCTTCACATCGATCGAGCGCACACGTGCCGAGAGCAGCGCGCCGACCTCGGCGGCGCCGTTCGGAGGAGCGACGACCTGGCCACTGACGACCAGCTCGTCCTGCGGCGCGCCGCGCGTGGCCTTCACGACGACGATGCGTTTGCCATCGAGCAGCTCGGGGGCGACACGCACGCTGCGCGACTCGGCCGGGGCAGCGGAACCCGGCACCTCCTTGCCGGGCTGGCTGTCCTTCGAGCATCCGGTGATGGCCAGCGCCACGGCGAACACAGCCAGGGCGGCGGAACGAACGGAAATGCTCATCGTGGCTTCCTCTCGAGTCGGCTCTCTCCGGCAATGCGCATCAGCTGGATGTCGGAGCGGCGCACGTCGGCGGCCGCCTCTGCCCAGCGCTCCTCGGCGAGATCGAGCTCGCGTCGGGCCCCGAGCACGAGCGGCAGTTCGACGCTGCCCGCCTCGTATTGCAGCTTGGCCTGTCGCAGCGCCTCGCGAGCCGGACCGAGAGCGCCGTGCGAAAGCGCGTCACGGGCTTCACGCGCGTGGTCGCGCTCGTGCAGCGCCAGACGCAGGTCCCGCTCGAGACGGGCGCGCGCCCGCGACACGGCAGCGCGCGCAGCCGCCGCTTCGCTTCGAGCCCGTGCCGCCTCCAGCGCGTTCGGGTTGACGACCTGCAGGGGAAAGGCCACGCGCCCCTGGAGGATCCAGTCCCCGGTGCCGTCGTGGGTGAACGAAGGGCCCACGGACAGGAACGGCCTTCCCGATGAAAGCTCCATCTCCGCCGAGCGCTGCAAGGTCCGAGCGCGAGCGCGCGCCAGAACGAGCCCGGGATGGGCAGCGAGCGCACGCCGATACGTGGCCTTCACGTCGATTGTCAGGTCCGGGGCGTCCAGCGGCCCGGTGGTCTCGATCGGCTGATCGGGTGGCAGCCCGGTCAGGTAGCGCAGCTCGGCGTCGGCGGAGACGCGCGCCCCTTCCGCGCCGAGCAGTCGGGCGCGCGCCGAACCCAGCAGTGACTGGGCCAGAGCTGCTTCGCTCGGAGGAGAGCGCCCCACTTTGACCCGCGCCCGGGCAATCCGGTACAGCTCCTTTGCGTCGGTCAGCGAGCGGCGCCGGATGCGCTCGAATCTCGCGAGCGAGGCGCGCGTCGATCCACGCCAGGGCCGCGCGGGCGGCAGCTTCCCGCCGCGCGACCTCGAGCCGCGCGCGCATCTCGCTTCCGTAGGCCTGCGCAAAGCCCTTGCGGCTGGCGCGGTAGCCTCCGAGCGACAGGTCCTGCCAGACGGCGATCGTGGCATCGAGCCCGTAGTCGCGACTCACACCCCGGTAGCGCGGGCCGGCCGATAGTTCGACACGAGGCGGGCGCTGCAGGATGCTGCCGGCGGCGTCCTCCACCCCTGCGCTGCTCCGCGCCGCAGCAAGCCCCGGCGCCAGCTCCGGCGACCGGGCCTGGGCCAGACGCAACGTGGAATCGAGATCGAGCTGGCGCGGCCGGGCGCTCTGCGCATAGGCCCACTGGCCGGCCAGAAGCACGACCAACGCCAGCGCCCCAGCAGCAGATCGGGCGGTGGACATCGCATGTCCAACCTGGGGACGGCGAGGCCGGAAGGGAATCCGTCAAGTGTCGGAGGGTGTCGCCAACTGACGGAAATCAACACCGATCCCGCACCCGCGTCAGCCACCGGAGCAACGCGGCGGAGCGCTCAAGACCGCCGCGCGAGCAACGCCTCGGCGCTCAAGCCCAGGAGCCTTGCGGCGTTCAGGTACAGGACCTTGTCGCGGAGCTCCGGCGCTCCTTCGGTGGCGATGAGCAGCTTCGCGAGCGGCATGCTCTGGTGATAGAAGGGCCAGTCGCTACCGAACAGGATGCGGGAGTGATCCACGCGCTCGAGGATCTTCCGCACGCCCGTGAGCGACTGGCTGGCGATCTCCACGTAGACGTTGTCGTAGCGGCGCGCGAGCTCGATACCGGCATCCAGCTGCAACGCGCCCGAGTGGCCGAGCACGAACGTGGTCTCGGGCGTGTCGCGCAGTGGTTTTTCGTAGTGTCGCACCTGCGACATGTAGCGTCCGAGCGGCGGCTCGATGGCGACCGGCCCGCAGTGGAACAGTACCGGAAGGCCGCGGCGCCCGCAGGCGCGGTACAGCTTCATGGCGCGACGATCGCTGGGCAGCACCGTCTGCACCGCCGGGTGCACCTTGATGCCACTGGCGCCGAGCGCGACCTGACGGTCCAGCTCTTCTTCCATGTGCGGCTTGTAGGGATGGACCGAGCCGAACACGATGAAGTTGTCGCGTCCTTTCGCCGCCTTCAGCCAGTTGCCGGCGTTGTCGCTGAAGAACGGATAGTCGATGGCGAGCAGCACGGAGCCGACGACACCCAGTTGCTTCATCTCGCGTGCCAGGTTCGGAAGCGTGTGGGTGCGCCGCATGCCGCCGGCGGTGACCGAGCCCAGCGTGAGATCGCGCTTCATGTTCGCCAGATCTTCCGGCGAGAAGTTGACGTTGGCGTACACGTCCAGATCGAGCGTGCCCGAGAGCGGCAGATAGTGTTCGGTGTTGGGCCACTCGCGCTCCAGATCGAGCCGCTGCGACACGACGTAGGTGAGCGCCAGGTGGGTGTGCACGTCGAGCGCCGGCGGGATGTCCGCATCCACCACCAGCCGCCCGTTCACGACATCGAACCAGGGCAGCTGGGCCAGATCGTAGGAGCTTTCGAATCGCGTCGGATAGGTCACGTGATGTGGGTAGAACTTCCCGCGCGTAGCGTCCAGCGCCGCGAACGTCGGCATCCCTGCTAGCATGCGGGGCATGGCTTTCTGGACGCGCTCCGTAGGCAAGTCACTGGCTATGGGACTCGCGCTCTCCGCACTGGTCGGCGCGTGCTCTTCCTCGGGCGGCGTGGCAACGCCCGGCTCTGGCGGGGGCAGCGGGGCCACGGCCAGCGGCGGCATGGGCAGCGCGGGCTTTCCCGCCGTCGGCGGCTCGAGCGGCGTGGGGGGAGCAGGCGGCGCGAGCGGCGGCAGCGCCGGCACCGGTGGCAGCGGCGGCACACCGCTCGCCTGCGACCCCGGCTTCAAGTTCTCGAAGAACCCCGTGACCGCCGGCGTGCCCTTCCAGGTGAGATACACGGCAAAGACGGCCTACACGTACATCGGCATGAAGGTGACCGGCCCGGGGTCGCCGCAGGTCGAAAACCAGCAGATCACCGGTACCGGCCCGTACACGTGGACGTACACCGTGTCGGGCCACGGCGCAGGCGTGCTCTCGCTGACGTTCGTCGACGGCATGACGGGCGGAAACCCGGGCAATCCGATCGCCACGTGCCAGGTGCAGTCGGTCGCGGGCAGCGGCACGGGAGGCAGCGGCGGAATCGGCGGCGCCGGCGGCACCACCGGCACGGGAGGCAGCGGTGGCACGCCGAGCCAGGGCTTCGTGACCTCCAACGGCACGCGTTTTTCCCGCAATGGCAAGAACTACCGCTTCGTAGGCGCGAACGTGCGCGGCATCACCCACTACGGCCACAACGACGCGCTGCCGTACTCCACCGCGAGCCAGATCGAGCTCAATCTGTCGGACGTGCAGGGCATGAACGGCAAGGTGATCCGAGCCTTCGTCGCGTACAACGGCATCGGCGCCACCGAGACAGGCAATCGCCTGGGCGCGGTGCTCGACGCCGCCGAAACTCACAACATCACGGTCATCGTCGCCTTGACGGACTTCTACGGGGCCACGCCCTTCCACCCCAAGGGCGACGACGGCTACTACGCGAAGGACCTGAACGGCTACACCGTGCTCGACCACGCCTTCTTCGCGAGTGGCTACCAGCAGAACTACAAGCCCCAGGTGCTGGCGCTGGTTCAGCGCTTCAAGAACCATCCGGCGATCTTCGCCTGGGAGCTCGGCAACGAGATCCGCGACGCGACCTTCTCGAACTCGAGCCCCGCCACGTTCACCGCCTTCTGCAAGGACATGGCTTCAGCCATCCACGCCGCCGATCCGAACCACATGATCGCGGTGGGCGAGATCAGCGCGATGGCTGGCAGTGGCATGACCCAGGCGCAGGCGCAGACGCTGTACGGGGATCCCGATATCTCCTTTTTGACCATCCGGAGCTACGACGGAACCAGCTACGATGACACGTCCTTCGCCGCGTCGCTGGGCAAGCCGATCATCGTGGAAGAAGCGGGCTTCGACTCCAGCAAGTACAGCGACCGCCCCTCTGCAACGGCCGGAGATCTCTCGAAGTGGTTCGGCAAGGGCGTGCGCGGCTACCTGCAGTGGGGCTACATGCCCAGCGCCACCGACAACGGCGACGGCGACGGCATCCACGGCATGGACAAGGCCATCCACAACGACTGGGACGGCCTGTACAGCACGTACAAGAGCTTCGGCGCAACGCTCTAGCTCGCGCCAGCTCCGGGACTCATTCGGCGACGCACACCCGGTTCCGTCCGTCGTTCTTGGCACGGTAGAGGGCGGCGTCCGCCCGCGCGACCAAGCCTTCCAGCGACTCGCCCTGCTGATGGTGGGCGACACCGATGCTGATGGTCACCCGGAGCGAAGCCAGATCGCCGCCCAGCTTCAGCCCTTCGACGCCGTTTCTCAGCCGCTCTGCGGCCACCGTTCCGTCGTCCGTCCCCACCAGGAAGACCGCCAGTTCTTCCCCGCCGAAACGCACCGCAAAGTCGCTCAAGCGCGTCACGTCTCGAACGATGCGAGCGACTTCCCGCAGCACCTGATCGCCGGCCAGGTGACCGTAGCCATCGTTGACGCGCTTGAAGTGGTCGATGTCGCACATCAGCAGGCCGAACCCGACCCGCGCGTCGCGATCGTGCAAGGCGATCAGCCTCGTAACGGCGTCGTCCATGTGAATGCGGGTGAAGAGCTGTGTCAGCGGGTCTCGAATCGACCTTTCGTACAGCTCCTTTCGCTCCCCCTCCAGCTGCCGCTGGATCCACTCCCGCTCGAGCGCAATCGACAGCGGCGCGTGCATCTGCTGGATCACGCGCGCCAGAGCTTCGTCGTTCCGCGGTGAGCGCGTGAGGTGCAGCACCGCCGTTGCCTCGCCGTAGCCGTGGGTCTCCAGAGGAACGATCAACGTCGGCCCCTTGCCAGCGTCGGGCGGCAACGAGGTGTGTCCGCCCGGAGGCAGCGACCCCGCCGCGCTCGCCACGAATGAAGGCACCTCTGCGACAACTCCGCGATAGCCCGTGGCCTGGCTGAACTTGAGAGCCGGCTTGCCGTCGCTCCGGACGAAGAGCTCGAGACCCGCCATCGGCAGCACGCGCTTGAAGATGGCAACCAGCTCGCGAACCATGCCGCCGAAATCGCGATACGTGACAAGCGTGCGCGTCAGGTCGTGCAGTGCGCGATTCACTTCCACCAACCGGTGCAGGTTCGTGTCGTGCTCCGCGAGCAGATAGATGCCGCAATCCAGGTTTGCGAGGCGGCGGATGGTGTCCGCCACCATTTCCCGCGGAATGATCGAGCCGTGCTGGGGCGCGATGAGCTGGATGGGGAGCTGCTCCAGCTTTTCCATGCCGTGCGCCAGAATGTCCCGGCTCGGCATGTAGTGCTCGTGGAACAACCGGATCGCCTCGAACGCCGACTCTCCCCTGGCGACCAGCGACCACTCGTCGCCCAGACCGCCGAAGAGGTCGCTCGAAAAGAGGACGCCCGTGTCCTCGTCGAAGGTGCAGAACGCTCCGGGAAAGTGCAGATACGGCGTGAACACGAACTTCAACCGATGCTCGCCTGCCGTCAGCGCCCAGTCGTGCTCCTCCACCCGCCACGGGACCAGGTTCTGGCAGCCATAGTGCTGGAGCAGCATCTCCGCGCGCCAGTGCGTCACCAACACGGCGTCGCTGCGGCACAGCTCGCGATCGATCTGCACGAGGGACGCGGTGATGTCGGGGTCCTGGTGGTGGCAGACGAAGTAGCGGATGTTCGCGAAATCGGTGACTTCAGCGACCTTCCGCTTCACCGTCTCGAACGAGAGGTTCGAGCCGGGGTCGAACAGGACCGACTGGTCGCCTTGCTCGAGCAGGTACACGTGGCACTGCAAAGGGTCGCCGCCACGGTGTTCCCCTACCCAGTACGTCTGGTCGGCGATCTCGACCGCGTGCTCCAGATCCGCGGCGGAGAGGTCGGCCAATCGTGCCACCATCAAGCGTTTCGTGTAACTGCAACATTGACGAAGCGCAATGACGCGCGTCAGGTTCCAGGACCGCTGGTCGGTGTCGCGCCAGGCTGGACAGCACTCCGGGTGGCGCGGAGCGCCACGGTCCGGAGCCCGGTCACGGCTGGCGCCGACGGCGGTACAAGAGCAGCAGGCCCAGACCCAGAACGAGCCATTCGCGCCCGGATGCGTCGCGACTGCCCGCTACCCTGCAGCCGCAGCCGCCACCCTGGTTGGCTGTAGACGAAGGCGCGCCGGGCGCTGCGTCTGCTCCCGCCTCGCTCGCCGTACCGCCCGCGCCGGCGCTCCCATCCGTGCCGGCGTCGCTCGCGCCACCCGCGCCGCTGCTGCCGCCTGCCCCACCCTGGGCACAGGTCGAAGCGCCGCCACCACTCGCGTCGACATGAACCGCGACCCAGCCTTTGGGAGGGAACTTGGCGAGCGGTCCCGTGCCGGTCGCGTTCTCTGCAACAGCAAGAACCTGTACGCCGCTCTTCTTGGGCAGAGCGAGGCAGGTCGAAAGCACATCGCCGCTCTGCTCGGCAGCCTGGACACCATCGATGTAGACCCGGATCTTCGCAATGCCGCTGCCGGCCTTGTCGGTTGCGTGGACCGTCACCGGCACCGACCCGCCGATCACCTGCTGGTCGGTGAGCCCGTCGAGTGTGACGACCGGGCGCTTGGCATAGGGCGCCGCCATCGGATCGCCGAGCACAAGGTTGCGCCAGTAGGCGAAGGGCATGTTGCGCAGATAGGCCTCCGACAGCGGCGCGCCCTCGGCGTAGTCGACGACGAACTGCCGGGAGGGGAAGCAGTTGTTGAGCGGCTCGGCGACCGTGCCATGGACTCCCGCCACGCCCATCGTCACCCAGCGCGCGATCGAGACCTGCGTCTGCCCTGTGGCCGTGAAGTTGTTCGGCACCGCGCCGTCGCTCGTGAGATTGTCGACGATGGCGCCCGGTTCGAAGGTGTTGCCTTCGATCGTCGTGTCGAGCGATGCGGAGCCGGTCACGAATGAAGCCAGCGTCTTGCCGGTGAGACTCCCGTTGAACTTGACGCGGCTCGCGGTGAAGCCCAGCGACTGGAGCTGGCTGATCGCAGCGGTCGCCTCGCCGTCGAGAATCCCGCGAGCGGCATCCGCGCCATCCATGAACAGGAACTCGCCGCTCGCGCCGCCTGCCTTCTCGCCGTCCAGCGCGCTCGTGAGCAGCTTGCCGGCATCGGCGTAGGAACGGCCGTCGAACATCGTGACGAGCTTCGGATGCCAGATCGCGCCCCCCTGCGTGACGTGGAAATCCGGCGCGAAGGGCCCGGCCAGACCGACAATGGGGTTCTTCCACTTGGCCCCGAGACACGGGGTGTTGTTTGCGCAGGTCAAGTTTGCGCCGGGCGCCTGCCCGAGCAGCGGCGTCGTACCGTCGGCGAGCGTGGAGTCCCAGACGCCGAGCGTTGCGGTGAGCGACGCAACTTCGCTCGACGACGCGCCGGTGGGGATCTTCACGCGCAGCGGCATTCCGCGCATCACCAGCACCGCGTCGATGCGGGCGATCGAGCCGCCGTTCTGCAGACACGCGAGCAGGGGCTTCCAGATCTGCGCCTCGTAGTCCGCCAGCGAAATATCGGATTGGCTGGTCGTCGTGACGCCACACACCTGATTCGGGGGGATCGATCGCGCCGCGACGTAGGTGTCGGCGAGCGCCTTGCTCTCCGGGACGCTGCTATTGAAGACGACCGCGACCGAGGCGGGCCCGGGAAATGCGAGCGCCTTGGCAGGCGCGAGGCAGCAAGCAGAAGCGATCAAGCAAAGGGTCAGTCGGCGCCACACGATTTGCCGCCTTTCGTGCTTGGGGTTCAATGCAAGGTATCACGAGTAGCGGACGGCGGTGGAGCGCCACGCGCTCTAGCGCCCGCTACGCTCCAGCAAGCTGTCGAGACGCCCCACTCGGTCGCCAAGCATCCGCGCCATCACTTTCTGCACGTCGCGACCCGTGCGCTGCGAGAGCAGCGTGATATCCAGCGCAATCTGGCTCGTCGCCACCTCTGCCGTCGGCGCGGTCTCGCTCACCACCCCGAGATCGCGATCGTCCTTGTTCTCGGCCGAGGCGATCAGCGTGCGCAGATCGTCGGCCACGACCACCAGCCGGTGCTTCCAGAACTCCTCCAGCTCGGTCTCGTCCAGCCCGTAGGAGAACACTTCGCCAGGCAAGCGCCCTAGTGCGGCATGCGAGAAGACAACAAGGAATACCTTGCGACGCGCAGTGCGGCGCAGCGCAGGCACGAGCTGGGCAATTTCCCGTGGCCAGCCGCTGATCACCAGCCGCGACCTGGCGCCGCGGATCAGATGCTCCGCTTCCTCGATCACCCGGGTGTAGCCACGCACGCTGAAAGCGTCGGGGGCGACGGGCGAGGCATCCAGCTTGCTGATCGCATCTTCCAGCGCGCCGGCGGATTGCTCGAAGCGCTTGCGCAACAGGACCACGACTTCTTCAGGAGGCGTGGGAGCGAACAGCTCCGGAGTGCCGGCGATGGATCGCGCCGCCCCGGCTGCGACGAGCCGGCGCAGTACGCCGTACACCGCCGAGCGCGGGATCCCCGCCCGGACGCTCACCTCGTAGCCCGTCGCGGGGCTGCCGAGCAGCAGCGCGTGGTAGGCGCGCGACTCGTTCAGACTGAATCCCAGGCGCACCAGCGCGCCCACGACGTCAGGCTCGCTCATGCCCCCTGTCTCTCACGAATCGAGCGGGCAGGTTGAGAAATCGCAACGGAAAGGCTGCGCGAGATTGCCCGGCGTCAACGGTTTCCGCCTTTCCGGGGGCGGGTGGGACGCGGCTCCTTGACGTACCCGCCGAGCGTTAGTAACTCATCCCAGAGTTACTAACGGGAGGGCCTATCGCCATGCGCACGTACCTCGCCATCGCTCTCGCCTTCGCGGCCAGCCTGCTCGCCGGCTGCGGCGCCCAACCCCAGCAGAAGAACGCCGACGACGCTGCCGCTAACGTCGCCGAGCACCTCGACTCGACCACCCTCCCGGCCGGCGCGGACCTGTCCGCGCCCCCGCCGGCGACCTTGTACTTCGCGCCCGACTGGAAGCAGAGCGTCTCGGACACGGTGTACGCCGGAGCCACGCTCACGGTCGAGGCCAGCCCCACGCGCTTCCCCAAGTGCGGTATCAGCGGCACCGTGACGGTGAGCGCGCTGCTCGACGACGGCAGCATCATCAAGTCCACGCTCGATCAGCGGACCCAGTGGTGGGCCGCGGGCTCGCTGACGATCCCCACGGGCACACACCAGATCCAGCTCTGGCTTCGCTCCGAGCGAGCCGACGGCTGCGTGGAATACGACAGCAACTTCGAGAAGAACTACAGCTTCGCGGTCCACGCCTGGGACCCGACCACGGTCCACTTCAAGTCGGACTGGTCCGAGGTGGCCGATGCCCCGCTCGTGGCGGGTGGCGTGCTGGTCGTGGACTACGACATGGCGCGGCTGCCGAAGTGCCGGGACAGCTACCGCGACATCCCGACCTGGGACGTGCTCGCTCACCTGCGTTTCGATACCGGCGAGCAGATGACCCAGACCGTGGCCAATTGGGATGCGCCCTACGGTGTGAAGAAGACCGCGGCGCCCGGCCTGGCGGTGTTCCCCATCCCCGAGGGTGCGCAGCACGTCGAGCTGTGGTTCGAGAACAGCGAGTGGACGCCCGGCTACCCGCTCCCCGCCGGCTGCCCGGCGTGGGACAGCAACTACGGCAAGAACTACCCGTTCGAGATCGTGCCTCCGAAGGCCGCGCCGCCGCGGGTCGGATGGGCCGGCGAGTTCAACTTCGTGACGTTCCATCGCGCGCCCGAGACGGATCTGGGCGATGTCGATCCGGCCTACTACTTCGACAGCTACGCCGGCAGCGAGCTCAGCACGTGGGTCGAAGCGCAGGTCTGGATCCCGGGCGTCACCGACCAGCAATACGCATCGGACGCGGATGCCGCAGAGGCAGCTGCCAAGCTGGTCCAGGCGCGCGCCGTCACCGATGCGCTCACAGGTGACGTCGACGGCTGGGGCACCTACAACCTCCGGTTCGTCCGCCAGCAGGGGCACAACTTCGTGTACGCGTTCGACTTCTGGAAGCTGCGCTACGCCATGTACGTCGATTCGCCCGTCGCTACCGGGCTGTATCACTACTACTTCCAGTTCTCGGCCGACGGCGGCGCCAGCTGGACCTCCGCGGGCCGTGATAGCGACGTCGCGCGCCGTTTCGTAGTCGCGCCGAAGCTCGACTGCACGCTGTTCCCGGATCACGCCCCGTCGGGCTGCCCGTAGGCCTAGCGGCGCCGCAGCACGAACACGCCGAGGCCGAGCAGCACGAGTAGTGCCCCGGGCGCGGCAGGCACGCTGCTTCCAAGCCGGCAGCCGCAGCCGCTGCTGGCTGCGCTGGTACCGCCGCGGCTCGGCAGTCCCCCCTCGCTGCTCGAGTCCGGGATGCCGCCAGCGTCGAGCAGCGGGATGGCGTCGGCTCCGGCATCAGCCGGCGCACCTGCATCCGTCGAGGTACCGGCGTCGGAGGCGCTGACGGGCGCGACGCGCAGCGCGTCGATGGCAAAGCGCTTGCCGTTGTCGGAAGCGTTGACGTAGTTGTCGCCGAGGCGCACCCACTGGTTGCCGCCGGCATCGAAGTCGAAGCTGCCCAGATCCACCCAGCCGCCGTGCGTCAGCGACTGGTCGATCAGCACCTTGGTCGTAGCGCCGCCTGCGTACTGGATCTTGTAGGTCGCGCCAGTGGTGGCATTGGACAGTGCCGGCACGTAGGCGGACAGCTGGTAGGTGCCGGCCTGCGCGAACACCAGATGCCAGAACAGTCCCTGAGCGTAGTTCGGATCGGGCGTATCGGCGGTGGACCAGAAGGCGTGCCCGCCGTGACCGCTCATGTCACCGAGTGGGCCGTTCACCGCTTCGCCGCACGGACCGTCCTCCTCCAGCGTCGTCCCCGTGGGCTGGATGACGATGTTGCAGCCCGTCGGCGGCGGCGTGGTGGTGCCGTTGTTCTTCGAGGTGAGGGTCTGGCCCTGGCTGAGCCCCGTGTAGCCGTCGATGGGTTCGGGAATGACCGCGTGCCCGCCGTAGGAGCCGCCGGTGCCGGTGCCGCCGAAGTTGGCGTCGCGATGCACCGCGAAGTGCGTGTGCGGCGTGGAGAAGCTGCCGCAGCTGAGCGCGCCCTGGCACGACTGGCCGAGCGTACCGATCTTGTCACCCTTCTTGACTGTGTCGCCAGCCTTGACCGTGATGGTGTCGAGGTGGGCGTACATCGTCGTGTACACGTGCCCGTCGCCGAAGTCGTGATGGATGTAGACGCGCTGGCCGTAGTTCGCCCAGCCCGCCGAGCCCCAACCCGCCGCCAGCACGGTGCCGTCGGCCGCCGCCAGCACCGGCTGGCCCTTGCCGTGGTTCGGGTAGTCGGGAAGGTTCAGGTCCAGCGCGTACCAGTCGTTGGCGCACGACGAGTCACTGGCGCGGCAGTGCAGACTGGAGCCGCCGGTCGGGCCGTAGCCGCTCAGCACGTACACGTGCTCGCCCGCCTTGAATGGCAGCGAGAGATCCGCGCCGGACGGCAGCGAAACCGCGCCAGCGGACTGACAGGTGGCGTACTGGCAGGCCCGTGCAGAGTGCGTTCCGAGTAGCAGAAGCAGGCCAGAAACCAGGAAAACAAGCAGTCGTTCGAAGTGGCGGCTCATGCAAGCACCTCCCGGGCGTGGAGCTCCATCATAGCCGCTCGATCGCATCTTCAGAAGGACGCTTCGACGCCGATACTGGGGATGCTGACCGGACCGATCTCGTCGCTCTGGCAACTGCCGCCGCTGCAGTCGACATTCACCGTCTCTTTGTTCAAGGTCGCGTTCAGCATCTCGATCACGAAAGCCCAGTAGCCGTGCTTGCCGAGACGCCAGCGCTTCTCGATGCGCGCGTCGATGCGATAGAACGACGGGATGCGCGGCGGATGCTCGGAGCGCAGCACGCCCGGGATGTCCTGCCGCACGGGGAAGCCGGTGTAGAACACGAAGCGCGCGCCGGCGCGCCAGTGATGGCCGAGACTGTAGGCCAGCGCGAGGTTGAACACGTGCGTGCGATCGAAGTTGGCCGGGAAGCGCTCGCGGCCGATCGCGCGCATCGAGCGCGATAGTGTGTACGAAAGGAAGCCTCCGAGGCGCTTGGTTAGCGCCCGGTGCAGGTACAGCTCGAGGCCAACGCTCGAACCCATGCTGCGGGAGTCGAGCACGTCGGCGGCGTTGCCGAGCCGCTGGGAGCCCTGCTGGGTGTCGGCGGACCGATTGCCGTTGCCGCCACTGGAGCCGAGCGGGTCGTTCATGTTGAAGAAGATGTTCTGGAACAGCGTGAGCCTGCCCAGGATGTCCGCTGGCAGGTCCACCTCGACGCCCGCGCTGGACTGCACGGCATGCTGCAGTCCTCGCGCGAGCCCGCCGACCTGGAAGCCCGGAAGCGGCACGACAAAGCCAGGCGGCTGGCTCGCGATGCCGAACGCATGCAGCAGCCGCACCTTCTTGCTGACGGTGAAGCGCGCCGAGATGCGCGGCTCGACCGACAACGCGGCCGCGCCCTCGGAAGCGTAGTAGTCGCAACGCAGACCGGGCGTGACTTCCACTCCCGGCGCCGCCTCCAGCACCGCATCGCTCCAGAAACCGGTCACCAGGTCCGTCCGCGTGGGGAACAGCGACGTGAAGTCGCGCGAGTTCTGGTCGGACCCCGACGGCAGTACGATGTCGTAGTAGTCGAGCTGGACGTCGGCGCCGCCACGGACCAGGGCTCGCTTGCTCGCGCGGTGGTGGATCTCGCTGCGAAGCCTGATCGAACGATCGCGCGTGGAAGGATCGCGTGGGCCGCCTCCGGTGCGATCCAGCCCCAGCGTGACGGCCGTGCGCATATGCGTGCGCGCCGAGACCTGGCGGTCGTAGCGCAGGTCGATGCGATGGAACTGGGTGTTGAACGCGGCGTCGACACTGCCGTCGGCCTGCTTGTCTCCGAGGAAATCGTACGCACCAAAGGCGAACACACCGATCGTGTCGCGCGGCGAGAGGTCGTAGCTGGCACGCGCCTGGTAGTCCCAGTAGTCGAGTATCGTACGTGGCGAGATCAACGACAGAAGCAGGCCGGTGTACGAATAGCGCCCACCCACCAACACGGCTCCGCGATGATCGGGAAGCGGCGCTTCGACCATCCCGCCTGCGTCGACCAACCTGATCTCGCCTTCGCCGTGTACGTCGTAGCGCGGCGGCGTGGTCTCGCCGGCCACGATGCCGCCGGCATAACGACCGAAGCGCGCGGGATAGCCGCCCGCGTACAGGTCCACGCTGTCGACCATGGCGGGATTGATCACCGAGGGGCCGAGACCGACGTGGTAGAGCAGCGGCACGCGCACGCCGTCGATGTAGTAGCCGACGTCGCCAGGCGGCGCGCCGCGGACATAGAAGTAGGGCAGCCCACTGATGATGGGCGTGACGCCGGGCATCGCTCCGACGGCACGGAACGGATCGCCGAATGTGCCCGGTAGCTGCCGCACCTCGGCGCGCGTCAGCTTCGTCACGCCCGGCGGCGTCTTCTGCCCCAGCACGTCGATGACGATGGGCTTCGGCTTCGGCGCGATCCTGTGCGCTGGCTTGCCTGCTGGCTTCGCTGGAGCCGGAGGCGCCGGTTCTGGCTGTGGAGGCGGCGGCGGGAGCGGCGCGTGGAAGGTGACCTCGAAGCGGATGCGCGCCGCGACCGGCTTGCCACTGCGCAGCGCCGGCGAAAACCGCCAGGCCCTCGCCGCGTCGAGCGCCGCCGACGCGAAGGGCTCGTCGCCACTCACCACGCGGGGATCGTGCACCGAGCCGTCGACCGCGATCACCAGCTCGAGGATGACGACATCGCCACCGTGGGCGCCAGGCGGGTATTTCACCTGGGTGTCGCCGAGCGGCTTCGGCATCACCACGTTCGGGTGGTGCGCTGGAGTGGGCGGCTGCGCGCCAGCGTGCCGCTGCGCGGGAGTCGTCTGGGCGCGGACCGTCCCGGCGCACAGACACGCCCCGACCACAAGCAACGCGGGGCCCGTGCGACGGAGTCCGGAAAAGTGCGACATCAGCGAGGCTACGGCTCTGGAGCAGGCAGGATGTCACTGCAGCACCGGAAGCCGATCTCGTAGAAGCGGAACGCGTCGCCGTGCGTCGTGACCGCGCTCTGGCAGGTGCGGGCCTCGGCCCAGTAGCGGCCCTTGAGGCTGCCGTGGAAGTTGGTGGTTCCGCCGTCGCGGCGTCGCGTCCACTCCTCCACGTTGCCGCACAGATCGAAGGCGCCATCGCTGTTGGTGCAGCCGGCGTGGCTGCCGCTCGGATCGCCCTGGTACAGCGACTGCACCTCGTCCGCGGCGGTGGCGCCAGCGGTGGATGCCTGGCGCGCGGCGTCGAGTAGATCCGACAGCTTGTCGATGCTGCTGGCGGGCAGGTTCCAGGGCCAACCGTTGAGCTTGGTCTGGTTGTAGACGCGCCACACCTTGTTGTCGTTGCACTCGCCGGCCTGGTGTGTGTCGCCGTAGGGGTAGCTGGTCATGGCCGGCCCCTCGCACACCTCGGTCCACTCGTCGTCGAAGCACAGCCGCTTGCTACGCGCCTGGCACCAGGCCGCGGCCTCGGTGAAGGTGTACATCACCAGCGGCAGCGCCCCTTCGCGGTTCGGCGCTTCGTAGCGATCGATGCAGAACGTGCCCTCGTCGACCATGTCGGCGGGACAGGGCGACGCGGGCTCCGCGGGGGCATCGGATGGCGCATCCCGAGGCGCGTCGGACTGTGCGTCTGTTGCCGCCCCGTCCGCGGTGGCGTCCGCACCAGCGTCGGCTCCGCCCGCGCTTTTCGAAGAACCGCTGTCCGACGAGCTGCACCCCGTCGGCACAAGCAGTGTCGATACGAGCAGAAGAGCTACCGGCAGGGCAGCGGACAGCCCCCTCCGGCCGACCCAGTCGCTCATATCGTGGAGCGATTGTAGCCTCCCCTCCGGTTGGCGCGGAAGCTACAGTCGCGTGGACCGCCGGATCATGCTCGATCGCTCTTCTGCCCAGGCACGGGAAACCCCGTGAGCCCTCCGCCCGAGGCGGGTCAGCTCGTGCTGGCTGCCTTCGTCGTCGGCGTCGGCGCGCTCGTGCAGGGCTCGGTGGGCTTCGGCATGGCGCTCGTGTCGGCGCCCCTCTTGTCCCTGATCGATCGCCGTCTGGTGCCCGGCCCGGTGCTGGTCGCAGCGCTGGTGCTCACCTCGCTGGTTGCCTGGCGCGACCGCGGGTCGATCGATGTGCGCGGCGTGAAGTGGGCGCTGGTCGGGCGCGTTCCCGGCACCGTCGCCGGCGCGATTGCCCTATCGCTGCTGCCGCTTCACACGCTCACGCTGGTGTTTGGAGGCGTGGTGATGGTCGCGGTGCTGCTCCTGTGGTTCGGCGTACCGCTAGCGCCGAAGGTTCCCACACTGCTCGGCGCTGGACTGCTCTCCGGCTTCATGGGCACGACCGCGTCCATCGGCGGCCCGCCGGTCGCGATGGTCTACCAGCACGCCAAAGGGCCCAAGGTGCGCGGCACTCTCGCCGGCTACTTCATCTTCGGCGCCAGCATGTCGATCATCGCGCTGGTCATCGTCGGCCACTTCGGTCTGCGTGAGCTGGGCTGGGCGCTGTGGCTCTTGCCGGGCGTGCTGCTCGGCTTCGCCCTGTCCGCGCGCATCGCGCGCTGGCTCGACGCGGGCCGGACGCGTCAGGCGGTGCTCGTCGTCGCCGCGCTGTCCGCGGCGATCGTCATGGTCAGACAACTCGTCTTCTAGCCGAACGCGTCGCTTCGCGCTCCAGACTTCGCTATGGGGTCCGCGGGACGGCGGCGGCGCTACTGGCGCTGAAAAACCGGGTTTCTCGGCTGAGGGTTCTCTTGTCTGCGCGGGCCCCGTGGTCGGCGCATACGTTGGCAGCTCACTGCACTTGGCCTCGCGTGCACGCTCGCGTGGCTCAACGGGTGCGTCGCAACGAACGATTCCCCGACCACGGAAGGCGGTGCCGGTACATCGGCGTTCCCGGGTCTCCCGACTCGAGCGGGGGTGCTGCGGGCGCCGACGCGGGCGTGCAGGAGGCGAAGGAGCTGGACACCAAGCGCCTGACCCGGCTACCGGCGCACCGGGCGAACTTGCCCGGTGCATGGTCCTGGTATCACCCCGCGCCGACGCGCCCCGACACGCTGGCACTCGCCTGGATGCTGACGTTGATGCGCGCCGACGCCTTTACGCTGGCGTTGGCTGCCGCTGCGACGCAGGCCACAGCCTCGGCGCCCGCATTGCCGATGACGCGCGGTAGCTGCTGGCCGATGTTCACGACTACGCGCGCGCTGCTGACCAGGCGCCGACCGAGTGCCATCTCCGCGTGCAAGAGCTCGGGCAGGTTGGCGCGCAGTGTCGCGACCAGGCGCATCGCCTCCTGCGTGTTGGCGTTGGTCATCACGTTGATCTGCGCGGGCGTGCACGAAGCGCGGAACTCGGCCTTGGCGTTGCAGCTCGCGTTGCACTCGCCGCTGGCGCTGGGCGGGCGGATGGAACCCGAGCACTTGGGCGCCTGCCAGGTGCCGCGGCAGCTCGCATGGCAGGTGCCATTGCAGCCGCCTTCGCAGGTGCCGTTGCACTGGCCCGCGCACTGGCCGTTGGGCGCCGTGGCCGAGCACTGCCCCTGGCACTGCCCGTTGCAGCTGCCGTCACAGCGACCCTGGCAGGTGCCGCTGCAGTAGCCGGATAGCTGCGCGGGCTGGCACTCTGCGACGATCTGCGCAGGCGTCAGCTGCACCTGGCAGGCCGCGTCGCACTGGGCCTTGGCCTGCATGTTGGCCTGGCAGCGCGGCGGATAGCCCTGCACTCGCACCTGGATGCCCTGGCGCAGGATCGCGTCGATGCGCGCCGCTACCGCGTTGCAGGCGGCCTGGGCGCTCGCGCCCGGCTGCTCCGCATCCCGCGGCTGCATGTCCGCGGCAGGAACGCCCAGATCCCGACCCATACGCTGGCAGGCCTGGGCAGCTTCGTTCTGCATCTCGACCGAGACGGTGACCAGATCCTTGGCCGCCGACACGAAGGTGCGGACCTTGGCGTCGGCCTCGGCGTTGGCGGAGAAGTGGGCGTTCAGCGGATCCACGTTGGACGTGAGCTGCGGGCAGGTCGCGCCGAGCGGACCGTAGATACCGCCGCCGTAGCAGCTGGTGACCAGCGACGAGGCGACAAACAGGATCAAAGCGGGAAGCCACAAGCGGGAAGCGTGCATGGCGGAACGGTAGTCCAAGCGGAGCCAAAGCGCCCATTTTCGCCAGGTTCAGGAGTCGCACGCCCCGGAATCGACCCGTCGCCCAGTCTACCCCGGCGGAGCCCGGGTCGGATATGATCGCCGCATGACCCCTCCACGCCGGCCCGCCGCCGCATCGCGCAGCGCCGCTGTCCTCACGCTGGCGATCGGCGCCGCGGTCCTCCCCGCCTCCTGTGCACAGGACCCGGCTCCCGCGCTGCCGGGTCCGCTGGCGCGTCACGTCGCCGACACGGCCCGGAAGAACGGCGTCCCGGCGGATCTGGTGCTGGCCATGGCTGTCGTCGAGGACGGGCTCGCCCTGCCGCGCTACCGAACGCCGAGCCCCGACGACAACGTGCCCGTCGCCGGCATCCTCGAGCTCCGCCGCGGCAAGCTCGACACGCTGGCGCTGGGCGCGAAGCTCGTTGGACGGACCCAGGACGCGCTGCAGAAGGACACCGAGCTCGGTACCGAAGCCGGCGTCGAGGTGCTGGCCAGCCTCGGCCCGCACGGCAGCTCGCGGCTCGCCGACTGGAAGGACGCCGTCGCGACGATGTCCGGGCTGGCCCCGGGCTGGGAGACCGAGCGCTACGTCGCGGACGTGTACGGCATCCTGCGCTTCGGCGGCACGTTCAAGGCGCGAGACGGCGAGCGCGTGCACATCGCGCCGCATCCCGGTGTGCCCTCGTCGCTACTCATTGCGCCTCCGCCGCGCCGCAGCGCGGCCGCCGACTTCCCCGGCTCGATCTGGTTTCAAACCAGCTGCACCAACAAGTGCACGACGAACCGTCCCGACGGCAACGCTTCCGTGAACACCATCGTGATCCACGACACCGAGGGCGGCTGGAACGCTGTCCGTCGCGACGCTGCAGTACGACTCCGGCAAATCCGTGCACTACATCATCGATGCGGACGGCTCGCGTTGGGGGCAGTTCGTGCCGGAGACGTACACCGCCTGGCATGCCGGCAACTGGTGTTACAACAAGCACAGCATCGGCATCGAGCACGTCGGCTACGTTTCCAACAAGAGCGGCTACTCGACGGCGCTCTACAAGAAGAGCGTCGAGATGGTCAAATCGATCGTCTCGCGCTGGCCGAACATCAAGATCGACCGCGATCACATCGTCGGCCACTACCAGATCCCGAACGGCAACAACATCGCCGAGTGCTCGCCACCGTGCAGCCTGGGCCTCGACGCTTGCGAGTCGAGCCCGGACTACGGCGGCGCAGCCCACCACACCGACCCGGGCTACCACTGGCAGTGGTGCGAGTACATGGAGATGCTCGGCTCGAGCTGCCACTGCAACGACGCCTGGAACCTGTACAACTGCACGTCGGATGGAACCGAAATGTGGCGCTGCAACTCCGGCAAGCTGCAGAAGAAGAGCTGCGCGAACGGCTGCAAGGTGATGCCGGTCGGACAGAACGACCAGTGCGTCGCAGCAGCCGGCGGAAGCGGCGGAAGCGGCGGAAGCGGCGGAAGCGGGGGCGCAACGGGCAGCGATGCCGGCAGCGACGCCGCGACCGAAGCCTCCGGCGGCCAGGGCGGCGCGGGCGGCAGTGCGGCGGGCGCCGCGGGCAGTGACGCCGGCAGCGACGCCGGTAGTGGACAGCACACGCGCGTCGTGAGCAACGACAGCGGCGGCTGCGGCTGCCGCACGGCGAGCCGCGGCACGCCGGCAGGTGCGGGCTTCGCGTCATTGCTGCTGCTGGGTCTGTTCTGGCGGCGGCGCGCGGACCGGGACCGAGCGTGACGCGCGCGTATATGGACAGCGATCGTCCACTCGCCTTCGCACATCGCGGCGGCTCGCGGCTGTGGCCGGAAAACACGCTGGACGCGTTCCGCGGCGCACTCGACGCGGGCTGCCCCTACATCGAGACCGATCTGCATCTGAGCCGGGATGGCGTCATTGTCGTCCACCACGACGAGCGGCTCGAGCGCACGACCAATGGCGTCGGCCCCATCCGCGCACGCAGCCTGTCCGAGCTGAAGCAGCTGGACGCTGGCTTCCATTTCACGAGTGACGGCGGCGATAGCTATCCCTTCCGCGGCAAGGGCATCACCATACCCACCTTCGAAGAAGCGCTGGCCCTATCCAACGAGGTCCGCTTCAACATCGAGATCAAGCAGCGCGAGCCGAGCATGGCGCGGGCGCTGTGGAAGCTTATCGAGAAGCACGAGCTGCAGGACCGCGTGCTGGTCGCAGCCGCCGAAGATGACATTGGTCACGAGTTCGACCGCATCGCGCGCGGGCGCGTCGCGCGCTCACCCGGCATCCGGGGCGTGGTGGCGTTCTGGGCCGCGTCGCGTATCGGCGCAGCCCGCCTGCTCGCACCGCGCTACGACGCGCTGCAGGTCCCACCGCGGCAGGGTCCGCTCACCGTCGTGGACCGCCGCTTCGTGCGGGCGGCGCACGCCGCTGGACTGCAGGTGCACGTGTGGACCATCGACGAGGCGAAGGAGATGCGCCGGCTGCTCTCGCTCGGCGTGGACGGGTTGATGTCCGACCGGCCCGACATCCTGATGGACGTGGTCAGGGAATTCCGGGCCGCCTCGGCGGCGTGATAGGCTCGCGAGCCATGACTCGCTTCTTTGTTGTCCTGATGACTGGTCTCATCGCGGCAGGCTGCGGCGGCTCCAAGGCTGCTTCCCCCGGCGCCGCTTCACCCGGCACGACCGCCAAGAGCACGGCGAACAGCGCGCCGACCGACGCCGACCGCGCGATCGCGGAGCTTCTACCGACCGCGGCGGGCGGCCAGACGCGCGGCATGGTCGCGCTGCACATGGAAGGCGGAAAGCTGCTCATCACCGCCCGCCTGCAGAACCTCAAAGCCGGCAGCTACGGCTTCGCCGTGCACGAGGGCGAGAAGTGCGAACCTCCGGACGCCAAGAGCGCCGGCACCATCTTCAATCCGACCAAGGCCGACAAGCCCATCGGTTTGATCGAGAACCTCAAGTCCAAGGGCGGCGACATGCAGACCGTCAAGATCACCGCCGACGGCCTGAAGCTGTCCGGCCCGGACTCGATCATCGGTCACACGCTGGTGCTGCACGCCTGGCCCTACGACCCCAAGGTCGACATCAAGAAGGTGCCGTTCCTCGCCTGCGGCACCATCCGCGCCGACACGCAGTAGAGGCCCGCGAGCGACAGCGCACCGAAATGGACGCAGTCCAGCTCTGCTGGACGGCTATCAGTATTCTTCGCGGAAGATCCTGTCCGCCGGGATGCGGGCGTCGCGCTCGAGCCGCGTGACGCAGTCTTCCACCATAGCGTGGTGACCGCACAGCCACGCTTCGGGGCCGGGCAGCGCCGAGGCCAGCTCGACCAGATGGGCCTGCACGCGGCCGCGCCGCCCGGTCCAGCCCTCGTCCGCGCGACTGAGCGTCGGCAGGAAGCTGAAACGGGCTACGTCGCGGTCGAGCGCGAATAGCTCCTTGCCCCACAGGATGTCCGCCCCGGTCCGACAGCCCAACAGCAGCACCAGCGGCGCGGTCGAGTCGGTGAGAAGCTCCGCCTCGAGCATGGCCTTGAGCGGCGAGAGCCCGGTGCCGGCACCGACGAACAGGGCCGGACGACCCGAGCCGGCCTGACGCAGGAACGTGCCTCGCGGTCCGAACGCCGTCAGCCGCGCGCCGACCGGAAGCTCGACCAGCGCGCGCGTCGACGAGCTGTGGGTGATCGCCAGCTCGAAACGCCCGGGCCGCGCCGGGTCCGGAGCGTTGGCGATCGAAAGCGGAAGCTTCGAGCCCGGCTCGTCGGGACGGACGATCTCCACGTGCTGCCCCGGCTGCCACACGAAGGGTTGCCCGTCTGCCGGCTCCAGCACCAGCGAGCGCACCATGGGCGAGAGATCAGAGGCCTCGACGAGATCGAGCTCCACCTGCCGCGATACCATCCGGTTCACGCTCCCACACATCTCATCGGGCCGCCGCGGACGCAAGCCCCGGCCCGATTCAGCGAGCAGGCGCGCAGCGTCGCTCTAGCGCATGGCCCGCCAGGGCGACGGCGACGCGCGCGTGCAGCGGCCGCAGAGAAGGCATCTCCGTCGATTCCATGATGAACCGACGCGCATCACCGAGATGGAAGCGGAACGGCTTGAACTGCACCTGTGCAGGGCCATCGGAGAAGCGCGTGGCGCCGGGCGGAGGCAGACCGAAACGCCCGCACATGGCGCCGCTACAGATTACCGTGCCCGCCGTCGTGTAGCCGCGCACGGGCGTGGACCAGACGAGCATGCCGTTTTGCACGTGACCGCTGGCGACGACCCCGGAGCCGTCGGGCTTGGCGCGGGAAACCGCGCGGACGGCCACCGTCGTGCGCATGCCGATCACGCTGACCGTGAACGAATAGTTCGTCGACAGCTTGTAGGCGAGCATCTCGACGGGTCCGGACTCGCCCTGCCGGTCGTGGAAGCGCAGCCTGATCTCGCCGGGGCCGACGCGGTAGGTGCCGTTACCTGCGTTGAGCGGCGTGTGCTCGATCCGCATCCTGCCAACGAGATGGTACCGCGCCAGCGTAGCGCCGCAGCGGGCTGCGGCGACGGGGCGCGGATCCACCGGCAGCGCCAGCGCGGACAGCGCACCGACGATCAAGAGTCGCAGCCCGCGCGCTCCGGACCACCGCATGCCTCTTCATGGTGCATGCCGCATGCCAGCCGCTCGCCAGACTGCCGCGGGCTGTCCGGCGCAATCTCTGCATCCCGCGCCAGGCGGCGCGCAACACCCGCCGGAGCGGCTGCATCCCGTGATAGCCTCCGCGACCGATGACGCGCATCTCGAAGATCCTGATCGCCAACCGCGGCGAGATCGCAGCCCGCATCCAGCGCACTGCCCGCAGCATGGGCATCGCGACCGTCGCCGTGTTCTCCGACGCCGACGCCGACGCTCCGTTCGTGCGGAGCGCCGACCAGGCAGTGCGCATCGGGCCCGCGCCGAGCAGCGAGTCGTATCTGTCCATCGAACGGCTGATCGAAGCCGCCCGCCGCACCGGAGCCGACGCGATCCATCCGGGCTTCGGCTTCCTGGCGGAAAACGCCGACTTCGCAGCCGCGTGCGAGGCGGCGGGACTCGTCTTCATCGGACCGACCCCCGACGCCATCCGCTCCATGGGCTCGAAAAAGGAAGCCAAGGCGCGCGTCGGCGCCGCCGGCGTGCCGGTCGTGCCCGGCTATTCCGGCGACGAGCAGTCGACCAGCGCGCTGTCCACGGAAGCGGAGCGCGTCGGCTTCCCGGTGCTGATCAAGGCCAGCGCCGGCGGCGGCGGCAAGGGCATGCGCATCCAGCGCAGCGCCGAGGGGCTGGACGCCGCCATCGAAGGCGCCAAGCGCGAAGCAAAGAACGCCTTCGGCGACGACACGCTCTTGATCGAGAAGTACGTGGAGCGCCCGCGCCACGTCGAAATCCAGATCCTGGGCGACGCGCACGGCAACCTGATCCACCTGTTCGAGCGCGAGTGCAGCATCCAGCGCCGCCACCAGAAGATCATCGAGGAAACGCCGTCGCCCGCTCTGACCCCCGAGCTGCGCAAACACATGGGCGAGGCCGCGGTCGCGGCGGGCCGCTCGGTGGACTACCAGAGCGCGGGCACGGTCGAGTTCATCCTGGCGCCGGACGGGCAGTTCTACTTCCTCGAGGTGAACACCCGCCTGCAGGTCGAGCACCCCATCACCGAGTGCGTGACCGGCATCGACATCGTGCGCGAGCAGATCCTGATCGCCCAGGGTGAGCGCCTCGCTCCGTCGCAGGACGACGTGCGCTTCGACGGCGCGGCCGTCGAGTGCCGCCTGTACGCCGAGGATCCGGACAACGATTTCCTGCCCACCAGCGGCACGATCGTCGACTGGCACCTGCCGCCGTTCGAAGGCCTGCGCGTCGACAGCGGCGTGGAGACCGGCTCGGAAGTGAGCATCCACTACGATCCGATGCTGGCCAAGATCATCACGCACGCGCCGTCGCGCCCGGAGGCCATCCAGAAGATGCTGCGCGCGCTGGGCACGCTGAGCGTGCAGGGCATCCGCACCAACCGCGTCTTCCTGATGCGCGTGCTGTCGCACCCGGAGTTCTCGGCCGGGCACACGCACACCCACTTCATCGAGGAGCATCTGTCGGGCGAGAGCGACGTGGCGGATCCGGCGTGCGAACGCCTGTCGGCCATCGCCGCGGCGCTCGCCTCGCACGAGGCGCGGCGGCGCAGTCGCCCCGTGCTGCCTGCCCTCCCGTCGGGCTACCGCAACAACCGCTATGCGCCGGAGTGGGCCGAGTATCGCGTGAGGGATCGCTCGCTGCGCGTCGAGTACGTCCCCGCCGGCACGGGTCGCTTCCACTTCACGGCCGACGGGCACGAGAGCGAGGTGCTGCTCGTCGCATCGTCCGCAAGCGAACTGGGCTTCGAGGAAGATGGCCTGCGCCACCGCGTGCGCGTGGTCCAGAGCGGCACGCGCCTCTACTGCCACTCGCTCGACGGCTCCGTGATGCTCATCGAGGAGCCGCGCTTCCCCGAGCAAGAGCGCGCTGTGGCGCATGGCGCGTGCGTCGCCCCGATGCCCGGCAAGGTCGTCAAGCTGCTGGTCGAAGAAGGCCAGCAGGTCGAGGCCGGCGCTGTACTGGTGATCCTCGAGGCGATGAAGATGGAGCACTCGGTCAAGGCCGCCGAGAGCGGCGTGGTCGAGAAGATCCTCGTCAGCGAAGGCGAACAGGTCGACGCCGAGGCTGTGCTCGCCGTGGTGTCGGGCAGCGACGGATAGCCGGCAGCGCGCGCGTCGGGTTACCCTGCGCGCATGGCCGAAGCCTGGCGCCGTGTCTTCGCGAGCCTCGCGCTCGTGCTCGCCGGGTGCGGTGGCGAGCCCGAGACGGCGCACCAGCCGCCGCCGGATCCGCCGTATGTGCCGCCGCCCGAGTCGTGCGACCCGGTCGACCTGGATCACATCACGCGCTTTGCGCCCTGCTCCACCGGCGGCGGCATCTTCGGGCAGTGGGTGGTCGACGATCAGGGGCTGCCCGCCTACGACTACGGCCTGGACGAGAACGCCGATCCACGCGCCGCCTTCGACAACAGCGAACAGGACGCGGACGGCAAGATGCTCGACCGCCGCGACCACTGGGCCGCGTTCGGCAACCGGCGCGTCAACGCGATGGCGTACAACGACGGCTACATCGAGGTCGTCGACCAGGACCACGGCGTCGAATACCTGGACAAGTTCGACGAGAGCCAGCAGAGCTTCGCCGGGGGAATTTCCTGGGTCGACGACGGAAGCAGCACCTGGTGCACGGCCTACAAGTGGCGGCCGCGCGGCTCGAAGACGACGCGCCGCTTCGGCATGGGCTACGCCAAGTCGAGCATGGACTACCGCGGCCTCGACATCACGCGCCGCACCACTGCGCCGCCCGGCGACGCGCCGGTCGTGCTGAGCGACGTCACGCTGCACAACGAGTCGAGCTCTACAAAGAAGCTCCGCTACTACGAGTACTGGGACGTCGGGCGCCGCCCGATCACGATCAACTGGGTCGTGTCGGGCTCGGCGTTCAAGCTAGCGCCCCAGACCGCGCGACGGCAGCGTGACGCCGAAGACGGCATGTTCGACGAGAGCGTGAGCTACGACTCCGCCGCGCACCTGCTTGGCCTCAGGCGCACGTACACGGGCAGCGACGCGCGCCCCGCACCCGACACGCCCAATGCCAAGGACTACTACCCGGGCGATCCGTTCCTGGCCGAGCTCGTCGGCACGCCGAGCGACGTGTACACCGACCAGGCAGCCTTCTTCGGCAAGGGCGGCGTTGGCGCGCCGGACGCGGTAGCCAAGCGAGCCGCCGGGCAGGGCGTCGCGGGCGGCGCGCTGGGCAAGACGGAAAACGGCCTGGGGCAGCCGCGCACCTTCGTCATCCGCAGCGACCTGACGCTCGCGCCCGGCGAGTCGAAGACACTGCGCTACGCCTACGGCTACGCGCCCATCGGCAAGCCCTTTGCCATCGACAAGCAGTGGCGCGACCCGGCCTACGACCCGCGCGTCGACTACGCGAAAACGCTCGAGCCGCGCCTGTTCTACTTCGGCGCCGACCGCGATCCGTTCCTGCACCGCGAGATGGCCTGGCACTCCTACCAGGTGGAAACCTCGGTCGGACAGCGCGACTACTTCCAGGGGCACGTGGTGCCGCAGGGCTCGGCGTACCTGTACCTGCACGGCGCGGACGGCGCAGCGCGCGATCTCGCGCTGTTCGCGGTACCGCTGGTGTACACCGATCCGGCTCTGGCCAAGGAAGAGCTCGAGCTGATGATGCGCATCCAGTACCCGTCGGATGGGCACTTCTCCTACGCCTTCCAGGGCAACGGCATGCTCGACGACGCCGGCGTGCACAAGGACCCGAGCGATCTGTCGATCTTTTTCGCCTGGGCGCTCGGCGAGTACCTGGGCGCCACGGGCGACCTCGCTTTCCTGGACGAGGAGGTGCCGTACTGGCCGCGCGCCACCGCGCCTTCCGCCACGGTGTTCGATCACCTGCAGCGAGCGCTCCGCCATCAGCTCGACGACGTGGGCACCGGCGCGCACGGTCTGATCCGGCTCCAGACCGGCGACTGGAGCGACGGCATCGCGCTGGAAGCGTCCGACTACCAGCTGGCGGTACAGAAGGGCGAGAGCGTGCCCAACACGCAGATGGCCGTGGCCGTGTTCCCGCGCATTGCCAACCTGATCGAGCCGCGCGACGCAACGCTCGCCGCCGACCTCCGCACTGCGGTGCAGGGCTACCGCACCGCCCTGGCCGGGACCTGGAACGGCCAGTTCTTCTACCGGGCGTACTTCGGCGACAACAAGCCCGCCTACGCGAACACCATCAACCTGGAGTCGCAGATCTGGGCGCTCATCGGCGGCAGCTTCAACGCGCCGGGCGATCGCCAGACACTGATCGATACGATCGCGACGAAGCTCGACGACCCCTCCCCCATCGGCGCCACTCTCACGCCGGGCGGCCAGGTCTGGCCCGCCATCAGCGCACCGCTCACCTGGGGCTACGCCCTCAGCGATCCGGCTCGCGCGTGGAAGCACCTGGCCAGGAACAGCATGGCCGCGCACGCGCTGGCCTTCCCCGACGTTCTGGTACGGCATCTGGAGCGGCCCAGACGGCATGAGCTCGAAGAGCGGCCGCGCCTGGCAGAGCCAGGTCACGCCCGATGCGCGATTTCCCGGTCCAGAACGAAAACCAGCACAGCATGCCGATCCTGGCGGCGCTGCGCGTGGCCGGCGTGGACGCCAACGACAAGGGGCTCGTGGTCACGCCGCACGTACCGGGCCGGCAGTTCTCGCTCCAGAGCGAGCTGGTGAGTCTTTCCCAACGCGGCGACACGCTCGACGGCAGCTACCGCCCGACGGGCACGAGCGCGCGCACGCTGGTCGTCAACGCTCCGGCGGGCGAACACATCGCGAGCGCCACGCTCGACGGCGCGCCCGTCACGGTGCCGGCGGGCGCGACGAGCATCACCTTCAACATCACCGCGGGCGGCCAGAGCTTCCGTGTCGTGAGTTCGAAATAGCGCTCAGGGCGGCTCGAGCATCAGCACGCCGGCGTTCCCGGAAGGCACCACCTGGAGCTCAGCTGGGCACGAACTTCGCCGCTCCGGCGCGGTCGAGGATGCGGCGCGCGGTACCGGCGTTGTCCGCGTCGGTCGCCTGGACCGCGACGAGCAGACTGCCCTCCTTGACCGCCTGCTCGTACATCTTTGCTTCGTGTTCGGGAATGCCGTGGCCGATCAGACCGCCGACCAGCGTCCCGACGACGGCGCCGGCATCCATGCCCACGAACGTACCCACCAACGGGCCGGCGACGAGCAGGCCCACTCCCGGCACCACGATCGTGGCAGCCGTGGTCAGGCCAGCGATGATGCCCCCCAGCACGCCGCCAGCAACGCTGCCGACGCCAATCCCCTCGACGGTCTTGTCGCGCTTGGCCGAGAAGTGCAGCGCGTGTGCGCGGTCCGAAACGGCAATGCTGATCTGCTGTCGCTCGAAGCCCGCTTCCGTCAGCTGTTCCACGGCTTGCGCGGCCTGATCGGTGGAACCGAATGCTCCCAGCACGGTGATAGTCATATGGAAACTCCCTTCGCGTCCGGTGCATCGTCACGTCGCGCCGCACGGTATGTGCGACCGGTGAGCGTTCGCGCCCGGACGTTGTCCCCGGATCAGGTGCAACCCATGTGCCGAATCCAACGCTTCTGCATCGAGCTTCCTGGGGGGCACCCAACCAGGTCCCACAGCAGGCCCACCCCGCCCGTCCCCGCAGCCCCCAGCACGAGCGCACTGCGCAAGACGTGGCAGGATGTCACGCGTCTGTGCCGTTCCGCCACAGACGCGGCGCTCGGCCTTGCCCGGCTACTCTCCCGACGACGCCGCGACGAAAGTCAGCGAAAGTCCTGGACGGCCCAGATCGAGCCGCTCGACGTTCTGTAGAAGCCGCACGCGACCTTCGAGTACTTCGTGCTGGACATGTTGATGTAGTGGCCATGCTGCTGGAAGTTGCTGCCTGGACCTTCGTTCCACATCTGCTGCAGGCAGCTCCCCGTGCCGTCGGTGATCGAGCTGACGGAAGGCCATCCGGGGCACTCGTTCTGCGCGGCCTCGCCACACTTGCCGAACGCGCCGTGTGCAGTACCCGTGCTGCTGTCGCTCTTGGCCTGGCCGTCGGCGCACGGTTCGACGCTCCCGGTCCAACGCGCGTACGGGGGCAGGTTCAGCGTGGCGCGGAAAGCGTTGATCCGGTCCACACACTTCTGTCGCGCCGTCGCGTAGGGATCACCGCTACTTCCGCCCGTCGAGCTGCCACCCGTCGAGCTGCCGCCCGTCGAGCTGCCGCCCGTCGAGCTGCCGCCCGTCGAGCTGCCGCCCGTCGAGCTGCCACCCGTCGAGCTGCCACCCGTGCCGGGCCCGCACGCGCCGACACACTGCATGCTGCTCCCGGTCTTGCAGACACACAGCGAGTAGCAGTCCTTGCAAGCGCTGCAGTCCGGAGCCGCCGTACAGCCGGGCGTTCCCAGTCCGCCGCCGCTCCCGCCCGTCGAGCTTCCGCCGAAACCGTTGCCTCCGGTATTGCTGCCGCTGCCACTGCACGCGCCCGCCGCGATCAGCATCCCGATTCCAACAAGAAAGCTCGACAAGCGCATGGGTTCCTCCTGCCACAAGTCTAGCCGATAACGCCCCGTGTCCGCGCCGCCCTGTGGCAATGCGTCGCACTCCTGCCTACACCCGTCGCCAGGGCTAGCGTCCGGAAACCCGGCGTAATTGGCGCCAGAAGATCCTGGGAAACGATTCGAACGGCTACTTCGGCACGTCGCTCGCGCTCTCCGGCAACACCGCCCTGGTAGGCGCGGACGGTGCCAACAGCGCGACCGGCGCGGCATGCGACCGGGCGCAGAAGTCATGCGTAGCAACCCGGGGTGGTGGCAATGCCTCGAACCCGGGTGGTTGCGGGTGTCGCGCGGCAGCGTCCCCGGCGCGACGGGGACTGCCGGTGGTCGGGTTGTTCCTGCTCGGGGCACTCGCCGTCGAACGCAGGCGCAGGCGCCTCGGGAATTCCTGAGGGCAAGTCACAAGAACGCAATCCCGCTGGAACACGTGCGGCGAACACGTGTTCCGTGATAGTCTGCGCGGGTATTTTCTGTGGGGCAACATCTCGCAAAGGCGAAGCACATGGCGCGATCACGTACGCTTTTTGTAGCCGGTATCCTGGGGGCACTCTTTTCCGTCACCGCGTGCAGCAGCGGCAACAATGGCACCCACACCAAGTGCGGGGCCGGAACGCACAACAGTGCTGGAGTGTGTCTGCCCGACGAGGCAGATGGCGGCGTGGACGCACAGGCCGACACCCAACAGGGCACCGACGCCCAGCAGGACGCGAGCGCCGACGCCCAGCAGGACGCAACCACCGACGCAGGGACGGACGGCGGCGGAACCGCCAAGGGGAACATCGGCGATTCCTGCACTACCGGCAGCGACTGCCTGAGCAGCACCTGCGCCGACACCAGCCTCGATCCGGGACTGACGGGTGGCTACTGCACCATCCTCGGCTGCAACACCACGAACAAGCCCTGCCCCGCTGGCTCCACCTGCATCGACCCGGGCGCTGGCGTCTCGCTCTGCTTCGCGACCTGCGACCCCGGAACGCACGTCTGCCGGAGCGGCTACGTCTGCCAGCCCGACCTCGCCGGCAACCCCGGCAAGGGTTTCTGCGCGCCGCAGTGCACCAAGGCGAGCGACTGCCCGGCTGGCGCGGTGTGCGATACGGCCGACGGCGGCTACTGCTCCACGCCGCCCACCTGCGACCCTGCCTCCCCCAGCTGCGCCTCGGGCACGACCTGCACGGCGACCAGCCAGTCATCGACCGGCGGGTTCTGTTTCCCCGACTGCACCAGCATCAGCGACTGCAAGTCGGGCGAGGTCTGCCAGCCTACCGCTGCCGGCTCCAGCGCGGGGGTCTGCGTTCCGCCGCCCTGCACGGGGAACAACGACTGCCCGGTGGGCGCCACCTGCGTCGCACAGGCGAGCGGGCTGGACTACTGCGCCCCGCCGAAGACCTGCACCGGTAGCTGTAGCGACAGCACGACCTCCTGCGTGGGTGGCTACTGCCTCCCGAAGTGCAGCGGGTCCACCTCCGACGCCGACTGCGCCGCGATCCAGACCGGCCTGACATGCAACGACGCTGCAGGCGTCTGCATGCCGGCGTGCGGCGCGGGCGGCACGTGCGACGCGGGGAGCACCTGCTTCGACGCGCAGAACGTCTGCATGCCGACCGGCGGCTTCCCAGGCAGCCCGTGCCTGCCGGCGGACAGCAGCCACACCAGCCCGTATTGTCTGCCCGTGGGCGGTGCGGGTTCGGTGACCCAGTCCTGCATCGGCGGCGCGTGCGTGGTCGACTGCGACGACGCCGCGACCAGTACCGGCGACGGATTGTGCGCGAGCGTCGATTCGGCACTCACGTGCATGCCCACGAGCGCGAGCGGCACGGCGGGCTCCTGCGTCTACGCCTGCTTCTCGGGCCAGTGCCAGGCCGGTTACGCCTGCTACGACCCGAGCGGCCAGAACGCCTGCCTACCTGTTGGCAGCTTTCCGTCCTCTCCGTGCAAGTTGAACGGCAGCTGCGACAACTACGGTGCGCTCGGCATGTCCTGCTATGGCGGCATATGCCTGGTCGACTGCACCGATGCCACGGGGGGCGACACGACGGTCTGCCCGGGAGTCGACCCAGCGCTGACGTGCGAGGACACCTTCACGCATGCTTGCCTGATTGACTGCACCGCCACCAGCGGCGCCTGCCCGTCGGGGATGACCTGCTACTCGGAGGGCAGCCACAACGCCTGCCTGCCGACGGGCTCCTACCCGGGCAGCCCGTGCCGGAGCACGTCACCGAAGTGCGACTCCGACGTGGGCGGCGACCCGACGCACGATCTGGTCTGCGCCAACGCCGGCGGCGGCCCCATCTGCCTGTTCGACTGCACCTGGGACGCGACCGTGTGCAGCGGCATCCCCGGGATGACGACCTGCACCAACGTCGGCGCGGGCTCGGTCTGCACGCCCTAGAGCTCCGCGAAACACGCTCAACTCGGCACGAAGTTCGCTGCTCCGGCGCGGTCGAGGATGCGGCACGCGGTAGCGGCGTTGTCCGCATCGGTCGCCGTGACCGCGACTGCCGACGCTGGCAGAACGCCGTTCTGCTACGGCAGCGGCCATCTGCTGCTACTCACGGCAAGTCGAACAGCAGGATCTCCGAGGGCTCGCTCGCCGTCACCTTCACCACGTCCTCCTCCGCGATGGCGACGCCGTCACCCGCCTCGATGTGGTGCTCGTCCAGATCCACCGCGCCGCGCGCCACCTGCAGCCAGGCGTGACGGCCGCCTTCCAGACGGTGCTCTACGGACTTTCCCCCGGCAAGCTCGGCCGCGTACAGCCGCGCGTCCTGCCCGATCGTCAGCGAGCCGTCGGCGCCGTCGCTGGACACGAGCAGCTGCAGTCGATCGCGCCGCCCTTCCAGGTCGAAGCTCTTCTGGTCGTAGCGCGGCTTCGCTCCGCGGCGCTCGGGAATGATCCAGATCTGCATGAAGTGCACCGGCTCGTCCTTGGAGGCGTTCATCTCGCTGTGCGTGACGCCGGTGCCGGCGCTCATGACCTGCACTTCGCCCGGTCGGATAACGCCACCCGAGCCGGTCGAGTCCTGGTGCGCGAGCCCGCCCTCGAGCACGTACGTGATGATTTCCATGTCGCGGTGCGGGTGCCTGCCGAAGCCCGCACCGGGCGCCACGCGGTCCTCGTTGATCACGCGCAGATGCCCGAAACCCATGAACTCCGGGTCGTAGTAGTCGGCGAACGAGAAGGTGTGCCGGGTGTCGAGCCAGCCGTGATCGGCGCTGCCCCGATCGGCGGAACGGCGGATGTAGATCATTGTGTCTCCTGTGCCGCCGAATGTGGGGCGGCCGTGCCCGCTGCACAACTCTGCCACCAGCGACTCACTGTTTCGCCTGCGGGACAATCCTCCGCAACCAGCTGCAGCCGGACGGCGACCTCGTCGTCGACCATGTCATCGAGCACGCCGGGAGCGCGGATGTTGAACAGCCGGCGGTCCAGCGGGAACTTCGAGAAGACAACGAAGTGCGAGCCGCTGCGCGCGATGCGCACCGGCAGCGCGAGACCGCGACTGACGCCGTGCAGCCGCAACACGCCGCGGACCAGATAGGCCTGTGGCCGGTCGGGGTCGCGCGCCACGCGCGCGGTCACGAAGCACGCGCGCGGAAAGCGCGCCACGTCGAGAAACGCGCGCGAACGCGCCGCCCTGGCCACCAGCTTGCTGTTGGCCGACAGCGAGCGCGTGTCGAGCTGGAGCCACAGCCGGCTTCGCGCCGGATTGTCGCGTGCCGCGTGCACCTCGCTCCGGTAGCGCGAGAAAGCGAGCGTGTAGTCGCCCGCCAGCGTCGACACGCTCACTTCGAGCTCGGACCGCGCACGGCACCAGCCGGTAGCACGCCGCTCGCGCCGGCAACGGATCGGGCGCGGGCACCTTGGCCGTCTTCGCCTGCGGCAGAGCGGACCCGCCGCAGCCGCCGCACGCGACGAGCAGCGCCGCGCGCGCCCCCCCGCAGCCTCACTTGTTGCCCGGCTTCTTGTACAGGATCACCGACAGCGCGACGTTCTGGTCCTTCGGGTCGACGGTGCGCCCCACCTGCTGCTCGCCGTACAGCGGCACCGCGCCGCCGAACGCCACCATGCGCGTGCCGTCGACGCCGAGCTTGATCAGCGCGTTCCGCACGGCGCGCGCCCGCGTTGCCGCCAGCAGTCGAGTTCTCGCCGGCGGCGACGTGCCCTGTGAGCGACACGCACTGGAGCTCCGGATGCGCCGCGAGCACCTGGGCCACCTGCGACAGCGACGCCTGCACCGCCGCGTCGATCGTCGCAGAGCCGTTGGCGAACAGCAGCTGCTTCGGCAGCTTGATGGCCTTGCCAGCTGCTCGGGCGACAGCGGCTTGTCGCGGCTCACGCCCTCGGTGTCGAGCAGCTGGCAGTTCCTGGGGCCCGTGGGCTGCGTCGCGGCCGCGGCCTTCTGCGGGACGAACTGCGGGATGGTCAGCTGCACCGGCCCCGGCGTGCACGTCTCGTCCGATCGATCCGTCTCCGAGCAGCGGCAAGAGGGCGTGCTTGTCCAGATGATCGCGGAACTGATCCTCCTGGTCGGCGGGGATACGGAACTCGCGGCGCACCTCCGGCGGCGTGAGCGCTGGCGAGCTGGCGTTGGGCTGGGGTTCGTACGACGCCTGCAGCGTCACGTACGATCGCGGAAACGCCTCGGTGATCCTCACCGTGCGCACCGCCCCGAGCTTGCACATGCCTTCCCAGTGCTGGGGCCGGCAATGCGGCGGCGCGCCCCCGCACGCGACGAGCGACGTGGCCGCGACCAGCAGCGCGGCGACCGAAGATGCGGGCTGACCGGAGCGACACCTCTCGAAGGACGACGGTTCATGGCGGCGCAGAATGTAGGTCACCGGTCGACGATTTCGCTACAAATCACGGAGCCGGCCCAGCCGATCGGACAGCGCGGAAAGAGCGCCTTGCTGCTCGGAATTGAGCGAAACCCGCGGGCCGGTGCCGGGACAGCTGCGCCACGGCTTCGCCCGGGCTTTCCGCCTCGCCGCGCGCGAGCAGCAGCGCCGCGGCGACCAGCGCCGAGCGCGCGTGCCCGGCGGCGCAGTGGACGTACACCCCGTTCGACGCCTCGGCGAGCCGCGTCACGAGCCCCTCGAGCTCGGACAGCGGCGGCGCGGTGCCATCCAGCGTCGGGACGCAGATGTAATCGACAGCATCCGGCAGACCACCGATCACCGGACTCTCTGCGGTCAGATCCACCACGCAACCCACACCTCGGGGCAGGGCTTCGAAACGGCGCACATAGCGCCCGACCCACAACCCGTCTGCCACCTCGTTCTACGCCGGCTCGCGCGTGAGCGAGCGGCGCGAGATCGCGGACCGCCCAGGCCACCAGACAGATACGGCAGGAGCACGACGACTCGCGCGCCGGCGGACAGACGCCCGTCGCGGCGCTTGCCGAACACGCCGGGCTCGCCGACCAGATACGCTACAGCCACCAGCTGCGTCGCCACGGTCGCCCACACCAGGACGACGAACGCGAGAAGCCCCGCGCCGCGCGGCCCGATCACCAGGGCCTGCACCAGGAACGCCAGCGACAAGAGCCCCAGCAAGAGTCCGTAGCGGCGGCCGTTCACGACCGTCGTCTAGCACGCGTTTGCGCCACGGGGTCCTCTCGGCTACCGCCGGAAAGACGCCCCGCGGAGCCGGGCGACGAAAAGGAGCAGGAGCATGCGCGAAATCAAGCTGTCGGCGCCAGGCAAGAACGCGATGAGCAGCGAGCTGATGCATTTCGTCCGGCGCGAGCTCCAGGCCGCGGCGGGCGCGCCGGTGCTGTTCGTCGGCGAAGGCGACGCCTTCAGCGCCGGGCTGAACCTGAAAGAGGTGGGCAGCCTGGATGCGGCCGGCATGGCGGTGTTCATCGACCTGCTCGAGGACATGGTGCTCGAGCTGTTCACGTATCCCGGGCCCACCGTCGCCTGCGTCAACGGCCACGCCATCGCCGGCGGCACGGTGCTGGCCCTGTGCTGCGATCACCGCGTGGCCACGTCCAACGAAAACGCGCGCATCGGCCTGAACGAGGTCGCCATCGGCCTGCACTTCCCGCCGCGCGTGCTGGCGCTGGCGAAGAACCGCATTCCCAAGCGCCACCTGGAGCAGGTGCTGCTCGGCGCTGCGACTGCACGCGCCCAGGCGCGCGCGTCGAGCTCGGCCTGGTCGACGAGGTCGTCGACGATCCCCTGACCGTCGCGAAACAGCGTCTCGAAGCCCTTGCCGCACACTCCCCCAGCGCCTACGCCGCAACCAAGAAGGCGCTGCGGGCCGGTGTGCTCGGCCCCACGCCGGAAGAGCGCGCGCGCTTCCAGCGCGAAGACCAACCCGTGTGGACCAGCGACGCCATCAAGGCAGCGCATCCGCGCGATGCTCGCGCGCTAGCGGCCCGCGCCTTGTCCGGCCCCGAGCGAGCCGCTACGCTTCCTGCCGTGAACTTCTTCGGACACGCGGCGGTCGCCAGCTGGCAGACGCGCGATCCGGGGTTCGTGCTCGGGTCGATGCTGCCCGACTTCGCGACCATGATCCGCGCAAGGCCGCCCGGCACGCGCCACGCCGAGCTCGACGCGGGCATCCAGTTCCACCACCTCGTGGACGACATCTTCCACGACGCGCCCGCCTTCCGCGAGCTGTCGCGCGACGCTTTCCGCTTCCTGCTCGCGCGCGGTGTGACGCGCGGCGCGGCGCGGGCCGTCGCGCACATCGGCGTGGAGATCCTGCTTGACGGCGAGTTGGCCCACGACAAGAGCGCCCGCCAGGCCTACCTCGGCGCGATCGACGCCAGCGCCGAGACGGAGCTCGGTCGCTTCGTCGAGTGGCGGGACGCCGCCGAACGCGCCCGCTTCGCCGCGCTACGGGAGGGGCTCGTCAGCCGCGGCATCCATCGCGACCACTCGAGCCCCGCCGTGGTCGTCCACCGCGTGGCGCGCGCGCTGACCGGCCGCCCGCGGCTCGCGCTCGACCCGCAGCATCACCCGATGGTGCACGAATGGGCGGCCGCGGCGCAGCCGGACGTCGCGCGCCGCGCACCGGAGCTCTTCTCCGGCATCGCACAAGCACTCGAACAACACGCGGAGCGGCGCGCCGCCGCGGGAAGCTGACAAGCATGATCGAAAACCCCGAGCTCGAGGTCGACCAGCACCTCGCGCGCACCCCCGACGGCTGGTTGCTCGAGCTGCGCGTCGCCCGCTCGCCCGGCGCTTTTTCGGGCGGCCAGCCCGTCGTCATCGTGCCCGGCTACGGGATGAACTCGTTCATCTTCAGCTTCCACCCGAAGGGCACCAGCATGGAGCGCTCGCTCTGCGAGGCCGGCTTCGAGGTGTGGTCGGCGAACCTCCGTCACCAGGGCGGGTCGTGCAAGTTCCGCTCGGATGCCGGCGAGCCGTCGCTGCGCGTCTACGCGGAAACGGATCTGTCCGCCGTGATCGATACTGTTCTCGAGCTCACGCGGACGGGCGCCGACCGGGTCCAGCTCATCGGGGCGAGCCTGGGCGGATCGCTTGCCTACGCGCACGTGGCTCTGGTGCAGGACCACCGCGTGGCCGGCGTGGTGGCGATGGGCGCGCCGCTGCGCTGGGACTCCCTGCATCCGGCTCTGGGGCTCGCGTTCCGCTCGCCGCGGCTCGTGGGCATGCTGCGCTTTTCCGGCACGCGCCGGCTGGCGCGCACGGTGCTGCCCATCGCAGCCCGCATCCCGCACGCGCTCGACATCTACATGAACGCCAAGCACGTGGACCTGTCCCGCGCGCGCGAGATGACCGAGACGGTGGAGGATCCGATCCCGCGCGTGAACCGCGACATCGCCAAGTGGATCGGCGAGCGCGACATGGTGCTGGGCGGCACCAACGTGACGGAAGCGCTGCGCGGCTCGACGCTGCCCCTGCTCTGCGTGCTGTCGAACCGCGATGGCATCGTGCCGACGCCCGCGGCACTCTCGGCCGCGGACATCTGGTCGGACCCGGCCGTGCAGGTGCTCACCATCGGCGACGACGAGAGCTGGTACGCGCACGCGGATCTGTTCGTGGGCGACGAAGCACCGCGGCTGGTCTTCGAACCCATCGCGAGCTGGCTGGCAGAACAACGTGCATGATACGGTTCGCGCGTGGCGGACATTCCGACGTACTGGGACTACCTGAGGCTCGATAGGCTGCTCGATCTGCAGGGCGGGCTCGAAGGCGACGAAGAGCAGCTCATGCCCGACGAGCTGCACTTCATCATCGTGCACCAGGCCTTCGAGCTGTGGTTCAAGCTGACGCTGCGCGAGCTCAGGCTGGCGCGCGATCACCTCGCCGCGCCGCGCGTGCCTGAAGAGAAGATCCCCTACGTCGTGCACCACCTCCGGCGCGTGAGCGAGATCCTCAAGCTCGCGGTCGAGCAGTTCCGCGTGATGGAAACACTCACGCCGCAGGACTTCCTGGCTTTCCGCGACAAGCTGATCCCGGCCAGCGGCTTCCAGTCCTTCCAGATGCGCGAGCTCGAAATCGTGCTCGGCCTGGAAGACGGGCAGCGGCTCGACTACGCCGGCAGCGATCCGCTGTCGCACATCGAGAAGCTCGCGGCGGGCTCGCCCGCCGGCAAGCTGGCGTGGGGCCGCATCACCGCAGCCCGCGCCGAGCAGAGCCTGCGCACCGCGCTGCACACCTGGCTGTACCGGACGCCGGTGCAGGGCTCGAGCCCCGGCGACGCCAGCGACGCCGAGGCCGTGCAGGGCTTCCTCCAGCAGTACTTCGACAGCATGCAGGCGCAGAACCGCGACAAGGCCGGTCGCCTGTCACAGGCTTTCGGCACCGACCGGGCACGCATCGAAGCGCAGCTCGCCGAGGGCGAAGCGCGCGCCAGGAGCTTCCTGTTCGCCGAGGACGTGCCCGAGGCCGAGCGCGAGCAGGCGCGCCGCGTGCGCGCGGGGGTGGTGTTCATCGAGTCGTACCGCGAGCTGCCGCTGCTGGCGTGGCCGCGCCTGTTGCTCGACACGGTGGTGGAGGTGGACGAGCAGCTCGTCATCTGGCGCTCGCGTCACGCGCGCATGGTCGAGCGCGTCATCGGCCGCCGCGTGGGCACCGGCGGCTCGTCGGGCGTCGACTATCTCGACCAGACCACGCGCTACCGCATCTTCGACGAGCTGTGGGCCGTGCGCACCATCCTGCTGCCGAAGGACGCCCTACCCGGGCTCGAGCGCCCCGAGGTCTACGGCTTCGCGCGCTAGAAACAGCGGCGTCGGCGAGCGATAGCGAGCCCGCGTCGAGCGCAGCGAGGCGCGTCGGGGGTCCGGGGGCGGTGAGCCCCCGGCGGAGGATTCCGGTGGGGGTGGGCGGGTGGGATGCAGGGCGATCTACGCCGGCCCGAGCTTGTTGCAGTCGAGCTGGATGTGGATGCTGCCGTTCTGGTCGTTCTGCACCGTGTTGCAGGTGGTCGGACAGAGCGTGATCTTGGTCGGGCTGGTGTTGTTGTCGTAGTAGAAGCCGCCCGCTGCCGTACAATCCGCCGCCTTGTCGATGTGCGGCAGCCCCTGCGTCTGCCCGGACCCGCTCGTGTAGGACATGAGGATGGAGTCCGGCCTGACGGTACCCGCGTCCGTGGTCGGCATCTGGAAATCGCAGGACAGGATCTGCCCGGCGATGTTCTGCAGTGCCTGCACGAACGCCTGCGCGCCACCGCTCGACACGTTGAACGACTTGTTGGTGCCACCCGCCTTCGCGAGTGCGTCGAGCAGCGTGAAATTCGCGCCCTGCATGCCCATGGTGAAGGTGAGCACAGACGGGGAACCGGAATACGCCGTCTGGGCAATGTTCGCGAGGTAGCTCTGGCCGCCGTTGCAGCCGTTGGGCTCGCCGTCGGTGACGAGCAGACCCACGCACTTCTCCTGCGGGTGCGAGCTCTCGTAGTTCTTGCAGAACTGGGTCAGACCGCGCAGCGCGCCCTCGGTCGGCGTGGTGCCGGTCGGGTTGGTCCCGTTCAGCGAGTTCATGATCGGGCCCGCGTTGCCGGGCAGCGGTGCCAGCGCCACCTTCGGCTGGTTGTAGCCGCTGCCGTCGCACTGGCCGTTGCCCGGGAAGTACTGCAGCCCCACCTTGATGCCGGCCGAGTTCGGGTCTTTGACGAACTGCTGGATGCCGCTCTTGGCGTTGGTCCACTTGTTGTTCAGGCTCATGCTGCCCGACTTGTCGAGCATGATGTACATGGCCACCGGGATGCGGTTCGCGTCGACGTTGAGGTTCGCGCACCCCCCGTCGGGGTTCAGGGCGCCGCCGGTGCCGGTGCCGTTGCCGCTGCCGCCGAGATTCACTCCGGCGCCGCCGCCCCCTGCACCGAACGCACCGTAGCCGCCCGTATTGCCGCTGGCGCCCGAGCCGTTGGCACCGCCGGTGCCGAAGATGTTGCCGTTGCCGCTGCCGCTGCCGCCACACGCAACCGCCAGCCCGACCGAGGCGCCTACCGCAAGAATTCCTGAAAAGAAACGACTAGCCCGCACAAGACACCTCCTTCACCTTCCCGTCCAATCGTAGCGCCTTTTTTCGCCCGGAGTCAGGTCGGGCAGGGCGACAAGCAAGGACACCCTGCCTAGCATAGCCCGAGTCGCGTCCTCCGCACGCACAGGAACCGGAAATCATGACGACACGCGCCGACTAGCCGAGCTACAGTGTAGGGAAGTTCGGCACACTTGAGACCCCATATGGACGACCCGAGCCAGCACAGCGCCGCCACCAGCAACATCGCAGCTGGCATCTTCCACGACCTGCGCGGACAGATCCTGCGCGGCGAGCTGGCAGCGGGCGAGCGGTTGCCAGGCGAGCGTGAGCTGGCAACCCGCTACGGCACCAATCGCAACACGCTGCGCGAAGCCGTGCGGCGTCTCGAGCAGACGCGGCTGGTCACCGTGCGCCACGGCCAGGGCGTGACGGTCACCGACTTCCGCAAGACAGGCACGATGGAGCTGCTGCCACCGTTCCTCGAAACCGCGCCCGACCCCGGCGAGGTCATGCGCATCCTCGAGGACATCCTGCCGGCGCGTCTGCTCGTGATCGAGTTTGCAGCGCGCCAGGCCTGTCGCCGCGCCGACCGCACGGACGTCGAACGCGTACGGGACATCACCGACCTGTTGATCTCCGCCTTCCACGGCGGTGACCCCGCCGTCATCGCACGCGGCTTCCAGCGCTGGATGGACGCCGTCATCGACAGCGGTCACTCGGTCGCCATCCGCTGGATCGCCAATCCCTTCCTCGAGGCGTACCGCGACATGCTCGAGCGCTACCCGTCGCTGTGGGTGCTCGACCCGAGCTTTCCCCAGCACCTGAGAGATTTCCTCGACGCATTGAGCAGCGCCGACGAACACCAGGCGATCGACGTGCTGCGCACGTACTACAACCGCATCGACGGCGCGTTCATGAAAGCGCTGGAAGGCCTGCTCGGGCCGCGCTCACCGTCCGAACCGCCCGCGGCCGGCTAGCCGCGCAGCGCCGCCAGACTCTCGTCGACCACGGCAAGCAGCTCCGGGACCTGCTCGGCGCTGTTCGGCCAGTGCGGCGCGAAGCGCAGGCGTCCATCGGGGATGCTGCACGAGACGGAACGCTCGGTCAGCTGCTTGCGCAGCTCGATCACGTCGACGCCCTCGGGCGGCAGCACGCTCAGCGTGCACGATCGCCGCGCCGCGTCCGACGCGCGCAGACTGGTAAAGCCGCGCTCGACGAGCCCCGCCTCCAGCGGCTCCAGCAGCGACCCGACGTGGCGGTAGATGTTGTCCACGCCCAGCTCGAGGATCAGATCCAGCGACGCCTCCAGCGCTGCACAGCCGAGCGCGTTGTTGGCTCCGCCCTCGAACAGCTCCGCGCTCTTCTTGATCGGGCGATCGTAGCGCAGGTGCCCTGCCCCCTCGAACAGGAAGCGGAAGGCCTCCTCGTGGCTGGTCCAGCCGGCCACCGCGGGGCGCAGCGCACCCACGCGCTCCGGCGCAACGTAGAGGAATCCCACACCCTCCAGACCCATCAGCCACTTGTGGCTGCCGCACGTCGCATAGTCGACATTCTCGGCACGCACATCGAACGGCACCGCACCGCAGGCCTGGATGGCATCCACGAACAGCTCCGCACCGTGCTCGTGGCATAGCGCGCCGATGGCCGCGATCGGCATGCGCAGTCCCGTCTGGAACTCGACCACGCTCGCCGCGACCAGCCTGACGCCGCGCTCCAGCTCGCGGCGCAACCGCGCGAGCGCCTGCTCCACGTCCCGCTCGTAGTCCGCAACGGACAGGAACACGACTTCCAACCCGAACAGCTCCGCCGCGCGCTGCCACGGCGTCACGTTGGCCGGAAACTCCCCTTCGAACAGCACGATCCGGTCGCCCGCCTTCCACGGCAGACACAGCGCGATGTCGGTCACGCCGCGCGTGGTGTTCGACACCAGCCCGAGATCGCCCGGCTCCGCTCCGATCAACCCGGCGAGCTTCCCTTTCAGACGGGTGCGCTGCTCGACGTACAGCGGCACGGCGCCCACGCCGAGCCGCGCGTAGTCGTCGAGCACGCGTCCGGCCGCCGCACGCACCGCCAGTGAAGGCGGCGACACGGCGGCGTGGTTCATGTAGAAGCGCGCTTCCAGGTCGGGGAAGAGCCGGCGGTCGCCCAGCGCAGGGCTGAGCTCCGGGCCGGCCGGCGGGGTCCGGGGTGTCGACATGCGGGCCAGCGTAGATCATCCCGGGCCGGTTGTGCCCTCGCGCCGGCTTGCCAAGCGCCAGTCGCGGGACGACGCTAGGGCAGATGTCGAAGTCGGGGCTCGGCCGGCGTTGGGCGCTGGGAGCGTGCGCTCTCCTGCTCTTGCTCGGCTTGGGCCGGACCGCCACGGCCGACGAAGGTCTGTGGCTGCCCGGACAGATGAGCGACCTCGATCACGTGCACCTCAGGAGCCTCGGGTTGGAGCTGGGCCCGCGCCAGCTCGGGCTCGGCAGCACGGGGCTCTTGCGCGCGGTCGTGCGGCTCGACGACTGTTCGGGGGCCCTGGTCTCCCGGAGCGGGCTCGTGCTGACCGCCTACCACTGCATCGAGGACGCGCTGCGCGCGGCTCACCAGAGCGACCGCGACTACCTCGAGACCGGACTGCTCGCGCGCAAGCCCGCCGACGAGCTGCCGATGCCCGGCTCCAGCGTCGAGGTGCTGGAGGACATCAGCGACGTGACGAGCGACATCCTGTCCACGGCCAGGAGCGCGCGCGACGACGCCTCACGCGAGCAGGCGATCGAGCTCGCATCGACGAAGCTGGTCGCCCGCTGCGAGCGGCGCCATCCCGGCCGCCGCTGCCGCGTTGCGCGTCTGTTTCTGGGCAAGGAGTTCAAGCTGCTGCAGCTGTCCGTGCTCGGCGACGTGCGCGTCGTCTACGCGCCGCCGGCAGGCCTCGCTGGGTTCGGCGGCAGCGTCGACGACGGCCGCTGGCCGCGGCACAGCGGCGACTTCGCCGTGGTGCGCGCCTACGTCGACAAGGAAGGCAAGCCCGCCGCGTTTGCGAAGGACAACGTGCCCTTCAAGCCGCCCCAGTGGCTGCACCTCGGCGACGAGGGCATCGAGCCCGGCGACTTCGTGGCGGTGCTCGGCTATCCCGCGCGCACCCAGCGCTACCTTCCCGCGGCCGAGCTCTCCCGCTATGCGGACCAGGTGCTGCCGGCGCGCACCGGCCTGTATGGCGAGTGGGTCGACAGCATGGCGCACGAGGCGACGCGCTCGCCGAGCGTGTCGGCGCGCATCTCCGCGCACCGGCAGGAGCTCGAACGAAGACTGGAAGCCACGCGCCGACTCATCGAAGCCTTCAAGGAACTCCACCTCGTCGAGCGGAGCGGCATCCGGCAGAGACGCCTCGATGCCTGGTGCGCTGATAAGCCCGCCCGCAAACCCTACGCGGAGGCGCTGGACGTGCTCGCCAAGCTGTCCGCCGCCCGCCGCGCACGGTTTTCCCGCGCGCTTATCATCGACAGCCTCGACCAGGGCCCCGATCTACTCGCCGTCGCCGTGGATCTGGTGCGCCGCGCGCGCGCCCGGCGTGATGCGGCCCTGCCCGACGCCGCGTACAACGACAACAACGCCAAGCGGCTCTGGAGACTCCAGGCAGCGCGGCTCGCGCGCTTCGACGCCCAGGTCGACGCCGAGCTTCTAGCGTCGCTGGTGCTGCGCGCCCGCGCGCTACCCGCAGGCCAGCGCATCCCCGCACTCGCCGATCTGGCTGGAGCGCTGGACGGCAAGCAACGCGCGGCGCTGGTGCGGAAGCTCGCCGCGCGCATCCGCGCCTCGCGCCTGTCCGACGCGAAAGTCGCCCGCCAGCTATTCGAGCACGCCGACGCCGCCGCGCTCGACAAGAACCGGGATCCGATGATCGCCCTGGCGCGCGGTCTGCTCGCAGCCATCGGAAAGCTCGACGACGAGCGCCTGCGCGAGCGCGGCGCCGAAGCGCGCGTCGCCGGCGCCTACTTCGACATGCTCCGCCGCACGCAGAGCGGACCGGTGTACCCCGACGCGGATGGCACGCTGCGCTTCAGCTACGGCAGCGTGGCAGGTTACGAGCCGGAGGACGGCCTCCGCGCCGATCCGCAGACCAAGCTCACCGGCGCCATCGACAAGTCGACGGGTGAGCGTCCCTTCTCGCTGCCCAGGCGCCTGCTCGACAAGGCGCCGAACGCGGCCACCAGCTACTGGGCCGATCCAGATCTCGGTGACCTGCCCGTGTGCTTCCTCACCAACGCCGACACGGACGAGGGCAATGCCGGCGGCCCGGTGATCGACGGGCGCGGACACGTCGTCGGCGTCGATTTCGATCGCGTGCGCGACGGCGTCGCGGCCAAGCTGTCGTACAACGTCCACCGCTCGCGCGAGATCGCCGTCGATATCCGCTACATGCTGTGGCTGCTGGACCGCGTGGAGGACGCCGGCGATCTGCTGCGCGAGCTGGGCGCAGCCGAGTATCGCTCCGCTCCTTCCCGCCGCATCCGCGCCGCCGCCCCGCGCCTGCACGGCCCGCGCGTCCGGAAGACCCGCGCGCACTCCAACGACTGCGACTGCACCGTTCCCGGTGGAGCCGGAGACGCGACCGCCCCCTGGTGGCTCGCGCTGTCCGCGATGATGCTCGCCCACCGTCGCAAGCGCCGCTAGACCACGCCGCTTGCAGTCGGGAGTGGGTGGGTCCTGGCAGCCACTCGACGTCGGGGATACGCAGCGCTCGCGCCGCCCTGTACCGCCCGGCCTCGTCGAAGTGCCGTGGGCTCACCACGGAGGCACGGAGGTCTGGAGAGGGAGCGAACCGCTGGGACGCCAAGCGCACGAGGAGCGCCAAGAGCACGAAGAGGTGGGAGTCCGATGCCAAGAGCGCGCCAGTGCGGTCCGGACGGCGCGCTCTGCAGTTTCCCCCAGGGACGCCGAGGCACCGTTTCGGCCGGCATTTGCGGCACTTGTGCCGCCACAGGCCACTTGGAGCCGGAAATGCGCGCCACGCCGACAGTTCGGGCGCCTCGGTGTCCCTGGGGGAAACCCATACGCCCAGTGCGCCCGGACTATCGGCGTGGCGCGCAGAGGTGCTGGGCTCGACAGCGGGCAACCCCCTGCAGCACCGGAACCACGCCCGTGCCTGTTTTCGCCCCCAAGCTCGAGCTTGGCGCCCTATTCGCGCGTCTCGTGCCTGTTTTCGCTGCCAAGCCCGGCTTGGCGCTCTTTTCAGGCGTCTCGCGCCTGTTTTCGCCCCCAAGCTCGAGCTTGGCGCCCTATTCGCGCGTCTCGCGCCTTGCGCGCCCGGCTTCGTCACGGCGCGCGAACTCTCTCGCGAATCCGCCACGACCGCGCGCACCGCGCGCCCGGCTTCGTCACAGCGCGCGAACTCTCTCGCGAATCCGCCACGACCGCGCGCACCGCGCGCCCGGCTTCGTCGATGGCAGTGAATCATCGGGCTGCAGCGACGGACCGGCTAGGCCTGCTCCGGAACCTGAATCACCGAGCGTGATTGTCGCTACAGGAGTAGCAGCTCGTCCTGACCGCGCCGCTTGGAACTGCAGCGCCCACGACTGGCGCGTCCTGGCTGCCTCCCGCCGGAAAACTCCGTTCTGATGCTTGATCTTGTGGGCGTTTGGGGCCCCGACCCAAACGCGGCAACCGGGAGCGGTGCTCCTTGCCCTGTAGGGGAATCGTGACCGGCGATGTAGCGGGGTGCCCCCCAACCGGAGAACGCACCTGAGCGTCTAGACAGGGTGCAGCTGTACACTGTTTTTCTGTTCCCTTCAGCCACGCGGGGTGCTACGGCCTTGAGCTGTTTTCCGCCTGGATCAGTCATGAAGAAGACCTCATCTCGTCGCGCGGGGGGCAGCACGGCGCCCAGCCGCAAGGCCCGAGCCACTGCACATCCGACCGGTAGCAGGAAGAGGGCCACCAAGCGCACCGCCAAGAAGACCACGGCGAAGCGCACCGCCAAGAAGACCACGGCGAAGCGCACCGCCAAGAAGACCACGGCGAAGCGCACCGCCAAGAAGACCACGGCGAAGCGCACCGCCAAGAAGACCACCGCCAAGCGCACCGCCAAGAAGACCACGGCGAAGCGCACCGCCAAGAAGACCACGGCGAAGCGCACCGCCAAGAAGACCACGGCGAAGCGCACCGCCAAGAAGACCACCGCGAAGCGCACCGCCAAGAAGACCACGGCGAAGCGCACCGCCAAGCGCACCGCGAAGAAGACCACGGCGAAGCGCACCGCCAAGCGCACCGCGAACGAAGACCACGGCGAAGCGCACCACCAAGAAAACGGCGAAGCGCACCGCCAAGCGCGTCGCAAAGAAGGCGGCGAAGCGCACCGCGAAGAAGCCGACCCGGCGCACCGCAACGCTCACCGCGAAGAAGCCGACGGCGCGCACGGCAGCGCGGGTCGCGAGGAAGACCGCGACGCTCAGCGCAACCCGCACCGCCAGCAGGAAGACCACGCCGAGCCGCAGCCCGAGTGCCGCGAAGCGCGGCGTACAGAGAAAGTCCAAGCCGGCAGCGGGCAGGACCACGCACGAGCGCTCCCCGCGGCCCGCCGCGCCTCCCGCGGTCGCGACGCGCGCCGCCGACAAGCCCACTTCAACGCCGCAGCCCAGCACCCCGGGCGCTGCGCCCACGCGCGCCCTACCGATGGGCGTGCGCATCGGTAGGCTTTCGCCGCGCACCGCTCCGCCAAAGCGGGAGCCGGCGGTCACCGCACCGCCGCCCACGACCCAGCGCGCGCCGTTCACGCAGGAGACGTGGAAGGAAGTCGACGCGGCCGCGACGCGCTTCGGCATCACGGAGCTCCGCAGCGAGCAGCGGCAGGTGATCCGCGCGCTCGTGGAAGGACGGGACGCGCTGGTGGTGCTGCCTGCGGGGATCGGCAAATCAACCGCGGTGCTGATCGCGGCACAGCTCCTGCGCCAGCCGGTGGTCGTGGTCTCGCCGTTGGTGTCGCTGCTGCGCGCCGAGCACGATCGACTGCTGCAGCGGCGTATCGCCTGCGTGCGCGTGGACCCGAGCATCCACGGTGCCGAACGGCGCCACGCCCTGACGCGCATCGGCGAGGGTGGCTCGCTGGTCGTCCTGACGACACCCGACGGCCTCGCCGACGACGAGCTGATCGGCGCGCTGTCGCGGCCGGGGGTTGCGCTGGTCGCGGTGGAGGAAGCACACGCTGTCTCGGAGTGGGCTCATCAGTTCCGACCGGCTGCGGCGCGGCTGGGCGAGCAGCTGTGGCGGCTCGGGGCGCCGCCCATCGCTGCACTGACCTCGACGGCCACGACCGAGACGCGCCACGACATCGCCGATCGGCTGGGGCTTCGCTCGCCCGCGGTGTTCGAGAGCGCGCCGCACCGCGAAAACGTCGCGCTCGACGTGATCGAGGCGCGCGGCGAGGTGCGGCAGCGGGCGCTGGTGTCGCTGGTGATGCGCCTGCGCCGCCCCGGCATCATCTACTGCGCGACGCCGCGCGACGTGGAAGCGGTGTACGGCGCCCTGCGCGCGCTCCGCATCCCTGCGCACCGCTATCACGGCGAGATGCAGGCGGGCGAGCGCGGCGGGGAGCAGCTCAACTTCATGGTGCCGGGGCGCCGCACGGTGATGGTGGCCACCAGCGGCTATACGCCCACGACGGGCATTGCAGGGCTGGGCGAAATCGGGCGGCTCGATCTCACCCCAGCCGGCTTCGGACTGGGCGTGCAGAAGCGCGACGTGCGCTTCGTCATCCACTACCAGGCGCCGGCCTCGCTCGAGCAGTACGTACGCGAGATCGGGCTCGCCGGGCGTGACGGCGAGCCGGCAACCTGTGTGCTGTTCCACGAGTCCAGCGATCGCAGCCGAAGCGAGACGCTGCTGTCACGCATCCGGGTGCGCGCGCGGCACGTCATCTCGCTCGCCGAGTCGCTGGAGAACTACGCACACGAGCGGCGCCCGGCCACGGTAGAAGCGCTGGCTCTAGCCGCCGGCCAGAGCCACGGCAACGCCGAGCTGCTCTCGGCAGTGCTGGCCGACGCGGGACTGGTGACGCTCTCGGCGGGCTGGGTGCGACCCAGCGTGCCGGGTCCGGTGCTGCTCGAGAAGGCGCGCCGGCTAGCGTCGCGGCTTTCCACGTTGGAGCGGCAGGACGCGCGTCGCCTCGATGCCGTCGCCGAATACGCGGCCAGCCGCAAGTGCCGCTCGCTCTTCCTCAGTCGCTACTTCGGTGTGCTCGGGCAGCAGCCCTGCGGGCGCTGCGGCGTGTGCAAGCCGTCCGAGCACGTGATCGACAACAGCTTCGAGCGCAGCGAGCCCGCGCGCCGCACGCCAGTGCGCGAATTCTCGGTCAGCTACGCCGGCCGCGCCTACACCGATCGCGACCATCACTCCGAGCCACTCACGGCCAAGATCGGCGACTTCGCGCGCTAGCGCTCCTGGCAGCGCCGCGCTCTACGTAGTCGCGGCGCGCCGACGGCCGCGAACGGACGGCTTCTTGTCGATGGCAAACAGCGCGGCGCGCTCCAGCAGCTGGCCGATGCGGTCCGGGCCACGCTTGCCGGCGAGCCGACGGCGCGCCTGCACGTAGGCAGGGATGTAGCGCACGCGCGCTGGGAGCAGCGGGTACACGGGTGCAATCGCGGCCAACGACGCGCGGAACAGGGCGCGCTCCGCGGGCCCGTAACGCAGCTTGAACTCCTGCTGGAGCCGCGGCGGCATCAGGCCCGCCGTCATGGTCTCGAGCCAGCGGAAGAGCGGCGCGAGCGCGGGCCGCGGCGAGCTGAACAGGAAGCCCGAGAGCTCCAGCCCCGGCTCTCCGACCGTGAGCACGTCGGAGTCGAGCATGCGCTGGTAGTAGTCCAGAAACTCGCCCCAGCTCCTGGGCAGCACGCGGTCGGGGATGCCGAACAGCAGCGCGAAGCGGCGCGTTTCCTTGTAGAATCGATTCTTTTCCGCATACGACAGCGGGCGCACACCGAGCTCGTACATCTGCACCGCCGTCTCGAGCAGCGTGGCGTGCACCCACATCAGCGCGTCCTCGTCGTTGGCCTCGTAGTGCGAGCCCTCGGCAAAGGCGCCGACGTCCTCGGTGATGCTGCCGCTGATGCGCGAGTGGATGGCGTGCACGCGGCGCGCCGAGCGGACCGCCGCGTCCAGATCGCCGAACACCATCGCGAACACGTTGTCGAAGGTGCGCTGGAAGCGGCCGAGCGGGTCGCTGCGCGTCTTCGAGTGCTGGTCGACGGCGTGCGCGACGGCGGGATGCGCCAGCTGCATCAGCGCGGCCTTGCCGCCACCGAGGAACAGGATCCCTTCCTTGTAGACGCTCCAGGCCTGGCTACCGGGGCCGTAGATGCCCGTGCGTCGATCGCGCACTTCCCCTTCGAGCTCTTCGATGCAAAGTTCCAGATCCGCCCGCGAAACGACCATCGGAGCCTTCCCTTGCCCGCACCGGCAGGCAGGTTACTTTTCGCATTGCGGAGAAGCGGGCGCAAGCAGCGCCCGACGAGGCGCATGAGCTATCGACTGGACAGGAACGAGAGCGCGACCGACGCCCTGCGCCGGCTGGTGCGCGAGCAGCTCGACGCGGGGCTCGAGGATCTCGAAGCCGCGGGCGGCGACGATCACGACGAGCGCATCCACGACGCGCGCAAACGGCTGAAGAAGGCCCGCGCCGTGCTCCGCCTGGTACGCCCCGCGCTCGGGGAGGAGACGTTCGCGCGCGAGAACGCCTGCTTCCGCGACGCAGCGCAGCAGCTGGGCGGGGCACGGCAGGGCGCTGCGCTGCTCGAGTGCTTCGACGCGTTGCGTTCGGCGTACGGCGCGGAGCTCGGCGGCGATGGATTTGCGGGCGTGCGCCGGCTGCTCGAGGATCTGCGCGCACGCGCAATCGACGAGGCGCTCGAGCGCGGCATCGAGCTGGAAGTCGCACAGACGCTGCGCCTCGCCGCACACCGCTGCAACGCGTGCACGCTCGAAGCGGCAGGTTGGGACGCGCTAGCGGGCGGCCTGGGCAAGACGTACGCGCGTGGACACAAGGCGTTCAAGCGCGCGTACGCAGAGCCCAGCACCGAGAGCTTCCACGAGTGGCGCAAGCGCGTGAAGTACCACTGGTACCACGTCAGACTGCTTCAGGAGATCTGGCCGAACCCGATGCAGGCGCGGCGCCGCGCGCTGGCCGAGCTCGCCGAGCTGCTCGGCGACGATCACGATCTGGGCGAGCTGCGCGGCGTGCTGCGCGCGCTGCCGCCGTCGCTCGCTGCCGATCTGCGCGTCGATCGCCTGCTACAGCTGGTCGATCAGCGCGAGCGCGAGCTACGCGCCGAGGCCCGCCACATCGGGCGGCGCATCTACGCGGAGCGGCCGAAGCACCTGGTGCGGCGCTTCGGCGGCTACTTCAGGGCATGGAAGGCTCATCCGGCCGCGGCAGGCTCCGACGCAGCAGAGTCGGAGGCTCCCGCGGCGGATTCGGGCGACGGCGCAACCGCCGACGCTTCAGAGACGTCCACGCCCGCTCGCAACACGTCCGCATGATACACGACGGCGAGCACGAGCAGCGCCGCCACGCCGTTGTGCATCACGGCGATCGGTAGCGGCAGACCGAGCAGCACGTTGCCGATGCCGAGCGCGATCTGCAGGCAGAGCAGTGCCAGCAGCATGCCGCCGCTGCGCTTGAGCCGCGGGCGCCCGCTCGCCAGGCAGCGCACTGCCAATGCGCCTACCACGATTGCCGTGACGACCGCGCCGATGCGATGCACGAGCTGGATCGCTACGCGGGCCGGTCCGCCCAGCACGCCGTACTCGTAGCTCACGCCCAGCTTGTGCCAGGGCACGAACGCCGCGGCGAAGTTCGCGTGCGGCCACCAGCTGCCACGGCACAGGGGGAAGTCCGGGCATGCCAGCGCCGCGTAGTTCGCGCTGGTCCAGCCGCCGAGAATCACCTGCACGATGACCACGCCCAGCGCCACGCGCGAGAGCAGAACGAGCCCGCGTGACGCTCCGCCCACCGGTCGCGAGCCGATGAGGGCGAGCCAGGTCAGCCAGAGCAGCACGGCCATGGTGAAGCCGCCGAGCAGATGCCCCATCACCACCGCCGGCTCGAGCTTCATGGTGACGGTCCACGCGCCGAGCGCAGCCTGGAAGATGACCATCACCACCGCCAGCGGCAGGAGCCAGCGCTCGCGCCCCTTGCCGCGCCGCCACGCGATCACCGCCAGCACCATCACCAGCAGGCCGAAGCTGCCCGCGAAGTAGCGGTGGATCATCTCCTTCCACGCCTTGGCCGGCACCACGCCCGCGCCCGGCTGCACCAGCGCGTGCCCGTAGCAGCCCGGCCAGTCCGGGCAGCCCAGCCCCGCGTCGTTCAAGCGCACCCACGCGCCCAGCATGATGATGCCCAGCGCCAGCAGCAGCGCGGCGGCCGTCAGGCGACGCAGCAAGCGGTTCGACATGGCGGCGGAGGCTACCGGCGCGCGTCGGGGCCCGCCTTGATCGATGTCATGCTGACGCAGAGGGCGGGCTATGATGGGGCCGTGACCATCGTGGCCCTGTTCTCCGACCACTCGAAGGCCGACCGCGCCGTCGATGCGCTGCTCGAGCACCACTTCAAGCCGGAGCAGATCACGGTCAGCGCCACGGCGCGCGAGGGCGATCCCTATCCGGACGGAAGCGTGCGCGTACAGGTGGTGACCGACAACCGGCGCGACGTTGCGCTGCGCATCTTCGAGGACGCCGGCGCGCTGGACATCGCGTAGATGTCGCCGGAGCGCAAGCGCGAGCTCGCCTGGGCCCTGTACGACTGGGCCAACTCGGCCTTCGCCACCACGGTGATGGCCGGCTTCTTTCCGATCTTCTTCAAGCAGTACTGGAGCGCGGGGCAGAGCGCGACCGAGAGCACGCTGCACCTGGGCGTGGCCAACTCGGCGGCCAGCATCGCCATCGCCGTGGTGGCGCCGGCGCTGGGCGCGATCGCCGACGCGGGTAACGCGCGCAAGCGCTTCCTGGCCGTGTTCGCGGCGCTGGGCGTCATCGCTACGGGCGCGCTGTGGTTCGTCACCAAGGGCGACTGGGTCTCGGCCGCCGTGCTGTTCACGCTCGGCAGCGCCGGCTTCATGGGCGGCAACGTGTTCTACGACTCGCTGCTGGTCAGCGTGGCGCGCGACGAGCGGCGCGACTTCGTCTCCGCGCTCGGCTACTCGCTCGGCTACCTGGGCGGAGGCCTGCTGTTCGCGCTGAACGTGGCGATGGTGCTCGCGCCGCAGCGCTTCGGGCTCGCCAGCAGCGCGGTCGCCGTGCGCGTGGCGTTCGTGTCGGTAGCGCTGTGGTGGGGGCTGTTCTCGCTGCCGCTCTTTCTCGGCGTGCGCGAGCCGCACCGCAGACTGGGCAGCCGCGGCGCTCTGGCAGCGGTGCGCGGCGGCTTCGCGCAACTCGTCGACACCTTCCGCGAGATCCAGAAGCTGCGCGTCGTGGCCGTGTTCCTGCTGGCCTACTGGCTGTACATCGACGGCGTCAATACGGTCATCCGCATGGCGGTCGACTACGGCATGGCCATCGGCCTGGAGTCGAACGACCTGATCGTGGCGCTCCTGATCACGCAGTTCGTCGGCTTCCCCGCCGCCATCGTGTTCGGCAGAGCTGGGCGAGAAGCTCGGCGCGAAGACCGCCATCGCGATCGGCGTGGGCGTCTACGCGGCGTGACGGTGTGGGCGGCCTTCATGCACCACGCCTGGGAGTTCTTCGCGCTGGCGGTGGTGATCGGGCTGGTGCAGGGCGGCGTGCAGGCGCTCAGCCGCTCGCTCTACGCCCGCCTCATCCCGCCCGACCGCGCCAGCGAGTTCTTCGGCTTCTACAACATGCTCGGCAAGTTCGCGGCCGTGCTCGGACCGCTCATCGTCGGCTTCACCGGTGAGCTGAGCGGCAGCCCACGGCTCGGCATCCTGGCGCTGCTGGTGCTGTTCGTCGCGGGCGGCGTGCTGCTTTCGCGCGTCGACGTGCAGGCTGGCGCCCGGGCCGCGACCGGGGCCGGCTAGGAGCTCAGGACTCTTCGGTCTCGGCGACGGCCTTGCGCAACGTCGCGCCGTTCGGCATCAGGTTGACCGGTACTGGCTTGCCCTGGTTGACCATCTCGTAGCGCTTGCAGCGCTCGTAGTCGGACGTGCAGTAGTTGATCTTGAACGCCGCGAGTGTCCCCGGCAGCGAGAACAGCTCGAACATCGGACAACGTTTCATGTTGGGGCATTCGCGCGGCATCTTCCCGTCTCCCTGGCGTCCCCCAACGAGTAGCGTGTGGGACGGACGCTAGCATGACGTCAGATCACGCCAGCACGTTGGCCCCCAACCACCTGTATCCGCTGGATGCAGGGCCTTCGCGCCCTGACACGGCGCAGTATCGGAACCGCTACTACGTCCAGCGCCCGGGACTCAGGGCGCCGGGTTCTTGTTCACGGCCTTGATCGAGTCCTTGATGAGCGTCGTCTTGCGCAGGCACGCCCAGCAGTCGGCGATCTTCTTCGGGCCGCAACCGCGCTTCACGTTCAGCTTGAGGATCGGCACGAGCGAGCGGCGGTCACCCTTCTGCTCCGCGCGCTCGAGCAGCTTGGACATCTTGTTGCAGTCCTTCTCGGTGCGCAGGTCGAGCGCGATGGACAGCGGCTCGGAGACCTTGGAACGAACGTCCTTGCTGTACAGCAGCTGCTCGGCCAGCTCGGTCGTGTCCGTCTTGCGGTGCGTGTGCGCCCAGATGGAGTACAGAAGATCCGGCCCGACGGGTCCGGGCAGCTTGGCAAGCGTCGACAACATGTAGTCGCCCACCTCGCGATCCGCCGCCAGCTCCCTGATCTTCTTCTTGGTCGCGCGCGCGCGACCGAACTTCGGCACCAGCTTGATCTTGCGACCAAGCTGGTCGATCTCCTTCTTCTTCTGGACTCTTCGCGCGCTGGCCAGCGCCAGATCCTGCTCCGCCGTGCGCTGAGCGCGAGGGAGCTTCTGCAGCTCTGCTACCGCGTCCTTGTCGCCCTGCGCCGCCCGCTCTTCGAGCGTGAGCTCCGGCGCTGCGGCGCTCGCCGACGCGCTCGATGGCGGCGGCGGCTTCGCGCTGGCCGACGCGGCAGGTTTCGCCACCGGCGCTGGCGAACGCAACAGCACCATCAGGATCGCCGTCAGCGCACCGCCGACGACCAGACCGGCAATCGCCGCGATGATCACGGGAGCGCTGGAACGTTTGGGGGGCGAAGGCGGCAACGTGGGCAACGGGCCCTGCTCGAATCCAGGCTGGTTCATATTGCGCTCGCCCCACCACCATAGGGAAGCCAAGCCGGCGGGTGCAAGCTCCGCGAACGCAAGCTGTGCCGGAGTGTGCCAGCCAGCCCCCGCGGGTCACCCCCCCTGGAGCACAGACCAGCGGATCCACGCGGGTTATTTGTGCGGCACGGAACTTGGATCCCTGGTTCTACGAGACTCTTGCGCGCGGCACACCGCGCGGGAAATCCGGGGAGAAACTCATGTCGACTCGAAATGGGGCGTGGAAACGCCTGCGACGGATCGCGGCGCTGACCGCGCTGGTAGCGGTGGCGGCCGGCGGTTGTTCCGGCTCGCCCGGCACCAACCCGGGCCCGGGCGGCGATCATCCCTCCAACGGAACCATCCGCATCGACGAGGCCAAGCTGGTCGGAACCGCCGACTCCAGCCATGTCGACATCGTCATCCCTGTCCAGGCGCTGAGCGACGCGGCGGGCAAGCTGAACGTCTCGCTGCGCAGCGTGGACGGGTCCAAGGTTATCGCGAGCACCGCCGCCAGCTACAACATCCCGGCCGGCAAGACCGCGAACCTGTCGGCATCGTTCGAGGTGCCGGCAGGCGTGACTACCCAGGCCGACTGGGTGCGCGACAATCTCAGGATCGACGACGGCTCCGCGAAAGGCCTGCGCATCACTACGAGCCTGTTGCGCGTGATGTCGCCGTACGAGCTCCAGCTCGACGGACCAGAGACGCTGTCCAAGGGCAAGAGCGCGTCGTACCGCATCCACGCGCAGAACCCCTTCACGCGCGCGCCGCGCGCGAACCAGCCGGTCTCGCTCGTGATCCAGCAGGGCAACAAGGTCGTCGAGCAGCACTCCGCCACCACCGACTCGCTGGGCGACGCGGTGATCCCGATCCAGCTCCAGCAGACCGGCAACTTCACCGTGCTGGCCCGCACCAACGCCGAGAGCACCGAGCGAGAGCCTGGCCGGCGGCGTCGACGTGGCCGAGCCGGGGCGCAAGGTGCTGCTCACCACCGACAAGCCCATCTACCAGCCCGGCCAGACCATCCACCTGCGCGCGCTCGCGCTGGCTCCGCCGCAGAACACGCCGCTCGTGAACAAGCCGGTCACGTTCGAGGTCGAGGACGGCAAGGGCAACAAGATCTTCAAGCGCGATCTGTCCACCGACAGCTACGGCATCGCCGCTACGGACTTCACCCTGGGCCGCATCCTGAACATGGGCACGTTCAAGGTGCGCGCGATTGTCGACAAGACGACCACCGAAAAGACGGTGAACGTGTCGCACTATGCCCTGCCGAAGTTCAACGTGGGCGTGAGCGTCGACCGCACGTGGTACGGCCCCGGCGACACGCTCAAGGGCACGCTCGACGCGGGCTACTTCTTCGGCAAACCCGTCGCGAATGCGGACGTCACCCTGGAAGGCATCCGCATCGACGTGGGCGAGACGGTGTTCCAGAAGATCGTCGGCAAGACCGACGGCAACGGACAGATGAGCTTCTCGCTGCAGCTGCCCAATAGCCTGGTCGGACTGCCGCTCGAACAGGGCAACGCGCTTCTGTACGTGCGCGCTACGGTAGTCGACACCGCAGGGCAGCAGGTGCAGAAGGAGACGCCGTTCACCGTCGCGCAGAGTCCGGTGCACGTGGTGGTGGTACCGGAAGCAACTGCTCTGGTGCCGGGCGTGGCCAATCACCTGCAGCTGTTCGTCAGCGATCCGCTCGGCGCGCCCATCAGCGGGGCCGCAGCCAAGGTCCAGGCCGGCAGCCAGACACTCGACGCCACGACCGACGCCTTCGGCTACGCCGAGGTCAGCTGGACGCCGGCGGCGGGTGACAGCCCGAGCGTCGCGGCGACGGTCACGCCCGTGGGCGGCTCGCCGGTGCAGCAGAAGTTCACCTTCGACGAGCAGAGCGGCACGGAGCACGTGCTGGTCCGCACCGACAAGGCCGTGTACGCCGTCGGCGACACGGTGAAGGTGCAGGTCTTCGTCGACCAGCCCGAAGCCCATGCCTACGTCGACTGGCTGAACGAGGGGCAGGCCGTGGACATGCGCACGCTCGACGTGAAAAGCGGCGTGGCCAGCTTCACGATGCCGCTCGACAGCGCGCTGCTCGGCACGAACCGCGTCGAGGCCTACGTCGTCGACAACGACGGGAACATGATCCGCGCCGGGCGCACGCTGTTCGCGCGCACCAACGCCTCGCTGGCCGTGAGCATGACCACGGACAAGGCCCAGTACCGCCCCGGACAGCCCGCCAAGCTCACCTTCTCGGTGAAGGACGAGAAGGGCAATCCGACCGTGGCCGCGCTCGGCGTGCAGGTGGTGGACCAGGCGGTCTTCTCGCTGATCGACGCGCGCCCCGGGCTGCTCAGCACCTACTTCGAGCTCGAGGACGCGTACTCCAAGCCGCAGTACGAGATCCAGGCGCCGCCCGGCTCGCTCTCCGATCTGCTGTTCGACAAGACGCGCTCGAGCGATCCGGCCGAGGCCCAGGCCGCGCAGGAGAAGGCGCAGGCGTCGCTGGCCGCGCTCGGCGGGAAATCGTTCACCGGCCTGCATCTGGCGAGCTGGAGCCAGGTCGAGGCCAAGGCAAAGACCCTCCTCCAGCCGTTCTACAAGGCCGAGGAGAAGCGGCTCGCGACCGCTCTGGGTCCGGTGGTGCAGGCGCAGGTCCAGTACCTGGCCACCCAGGGCTGCACGCCGCAGCAGTACTACTGCCAGAGCCTGCAAACCGACTTCGGCACGGCGCTGAACCAGCGGCTGGAGAACGCCATCGTCGCCTACGACTTCTGGGGCAACCGCTACGAGAACCGCTCGCTCTCGTACGGTTGGTCTATCGTGCTGCACACCTGGGGGCCCGACGAAAAGGCCGGCACGGCCGACGACGCCGACATCACCGTCCCGTATTCCGATCTGGGCATCGACGTGAGCCACGGCGTGCCGGGCGGCGCTGCCGACGGCGGGCTCGACATGGGCGCGGGCGCGGGCGGCACGGCGAGCGGTGGCGCGGGCGGCACGGGCGGCGCGACGAACGGCTCGGCCGGGCCGCGCGTGCGCAAGGATTTCCCCGAGACGCTCTACGACAATCCCGAGATCATCACCGGTCCCGACGGCAAGGCCACGATCGACGTGAACATGGCCGACAGCATCACCGAGTGGCGCGTCTCGATGCTGGCGCACTCGGCGGGCGGCAAGCTCGGCGGCGGACAGGGCGGCATCAAGGTCTTCCAGGACTTCTTTGCCGACATCAGCTTCCCCGCGACGCTCACGCGCGGCGACGAGGTCACGTTCCCGATCGCGGTCTACAACTACCTGTCGACGCCACAGACGGTGAAGCTCGTGCTGTCGCCGGGCTCCTGGTACACGCCGCTCGGCGCGACCACGCAGACCATCGACGTGGGGCCGGGCGAGGTGGTCGGCGCACGCTTCCCGGTGCGCGTCGATCAGGTCGGCGTGCAGACGCTGACCGTCACCGCGACGGGTAGCGCCGCTTCGGACGCGCTGGCGCGCAAGGTGCTGGTGGTACCGGACGGCAAGGAGTTCCCGACGGCGATCTCCGGCTCGCTCGCGGCGGGCAGCGTGACCGAGAACGCTAGCTTCCCGGCCAACGCGGTGCCCGGCTCCGACGAGCTGTACCTCGAGGTCTACCCGGCGTTCCTGTCGCAGGTCGTGACGGGCATGGACAGCATGCTGCAGGTTCCCTACGGCTGCTTCGAACAGACGACCTCGACGACCTGGCCGAACGTGCTGGTGACCCGCTACATGACGCAGACGGGGCAGATCACGCCGGCCATCCAGGCCAAGGCCGAGAGCCTGATCTCGGCGGGCTACCAGCGGCTGCTCACCTTCGAGCACAAGGGCGGCGGCTTCTCCTGGTTCGGCGAGCAGGATCCGGCGCCGTACCTCTCCGTCACCGCGTTCGGTCTGATGGAGTTCGCCGACATGGCCAAGGTGCAGCCGGTCGACCCGGCGATGGTGCAACGCACCGTGAGCTGGCTGGTCGGACAGCAGCAGGCCGACGGCTCGTGGAAGGGCGACCAGTCGGAGTTCTTCACGTTCAAGACCAGCACGCTGCGCAACACCGCATTCACGCTCTGGGCGCTGGCCGACAACAACTACACCGGCCCCGAGATGCAGAAGGCTCTTTCGTACGTGAAGTCAGAGCTCGGCACCGACGACGACCCCTACACCCTCGGCCTGGTCGCCAACGCCTTCGCCAAGGCCGCGCCGGCCGATCCTGCGCTGACCAGCGTGCTTTCCCAGCTGGACCAGAAGAAGCACGTCGACGGCGACAAGGTCTACTGGGACTCGGCCGGCACGCAGACCAACTTCTACGGTGGCGGCAACGACGCCGCGGTCACCGCCACCGCGCTGGTCGCACACGCGATGCTCCAGACCGGCAGCTACAAGAGCGACGTGGACGGCGCGCTCACCTACCTGACCAGTTCGAAGGACCCGCAGGGCAACTTCGGCTCGACGCAGGCCACGGTCTGGACGCTGCGCACGCTCTTGCTGGCAGCCGAGAAGGGCACCGAGGGCGCCGTGGGCAGCCTGCAGGTCGACGTCGACGGCACGCCCTTCTCCACGCTCTCGCTCACAGCCGACAAGTCCGACGTGATGACCACGGTCGACATGAAGTCGTTCGCGACGACCGGCTCGCACCAGGTGAAGCTCTCCTTCGTCGGTACCGGCAAGGTCAGCTACAACCTCGTGGCCAAGCACAACTTGACCTGGGCCGACGCTCCGCCCGATCCGTCCGGTCCGCTGTCGATCAGCATCAGCTACGACAAGACCTCGCTCGCCGTCGACGACACGGTCCTGGCCACCGTCCAGGTCGTCAACAACACCTCCAGCATCCAGAACATGGTGATCGCCACGCTGGGCATTCCGCCGGGCTTTGCGGTGCTCACCGAGGACCTCGACGCGTACAAGCAGAACAAGCAGCTCTCCAGCTACGAGCTGACCGGCAAGCAGCTCGACCTGTACCTGAGCGCGCTCCAGCCGGGCTCGACCACGACGTTCAAGTACCGCCTGCGGGCGACCATGCCCGTCAAGGCCAGCGACGGCGGCGCCAAGGTGTACCTCTACTACCAGCCCGACCAGAAGGCCTCCGCGCCGGAGACCGTGCTCTCGGCGAACTGATCCGGTCTCGACAGCGGGCGGCGCGCCGAGCGCCGTCCGCTACTGTGCGCTTGCCGTCTGCGTCGCCGGCGACGTGAGCCTCACTTTCGTCTTGCCGGTCAGATCGAAGGCAACGCCAGCGCCGATGAGCACGGCGCCACTACCGAGCGTGATGAGCCCCCACTTCTCGAGGTTGGCGCCGTTTCTGACGTCCTTGTCGGTGTTGGCGTTGTCGTGGACGACCAGGCCCGTCACCGCCGTACTGATACCGCCGATCACCGCGAGCGAACCCAGCGCGTAGCCGACACCGGACAGCGTGGCGAGCGTCTTGTTGCCGGGGCGCACGGCGAGATCCACGTCTCCCTTCCTGTCGTACAGCTGGAACGCGCGCGAGTCGGGGATATGCGGACCGGCGACGTACAGCGACTGCCCCACGCGCGCGTCGAGATAGGCGTCGCAGGGCGGACGGCACAGGATCGTGCTCATGCCGGTGCTGCGGAAACCCGCGCCCTCCGGCTCGAGCTTCTGCACGCCGATGCCCCGCAGCTCCACGTTGGGGTCCGGACTGTCGATGTGCACGCGCACGATGCCGTCGCCCGGCTGGATCGTGGGAATCGCGGCAGTCGTCACATCGACGGGCTTCTGCGAGTTGGAGGTGACGCCACCGGCACTCGAAGTGCGCTCCAGGCCGTCGAGTGCCGACAAGCGGCGTGACCTCGACGCGCAACAGCGCACCGCAGTCGTCCGGCGGAGCCGCATCCGACGAGCTCGACTTCGCGCACGCCGCCGCGTCGCCGTCCCGGCTCAGCGTCTCGTGGCCGGCTGGTCGACTTCGCTCCGGCCCCCACCCCGGCCACGCCCAGTCCACCTCCCGCCTCGCCGTTCGCGCCCGCATAGAAGTCGAACGCACCCGCCGTCAGCCCCGTGACCACGTGCGTCGCGCCCTGGCACAGCCCCTCGAGCTTCATCTTGCCGGGGTTGGCTGCGTCGAAACGTCCCACCACATGCATCTTGACGACGAGGCGCCCCGCCTTTTTCAGCGTGCCTTCGAGCTTGGCCGCTCCGACCGGCAGGTTCGCGTACAGCTCGTCGCCGTTGGTAATCACGACCTGCTCGAGCTTGCGGGTGGTGGGCGTGTAGCGGTAGCTGCTGTCCGCCACGTGGCATTGCGGCAGAAGCTGCATCTCGCAGCCCTCGTAGCGGACGACGACGAGCCCATGCTTGGCGTCAGCTTCGAGCTCCGCGCGATCGGACGAAGGCCACTCGACCACCAGCGGATGGTCCGAGCTCTTGTGGATACTGCACTTGGTCTGGTTGGCCGGCGCATACACCGGCGGCTCTGCCATCTGTTGTGCTCCACCGCCGCAGCCCGCAAGCAGCAGCAGGCCGAGCGTTCCGGCGGCCAATCGCAAGGGGGACATCGCGAGCGCAGTATACGCAGGACGCCAGCGGCGCCTCCCCAAGCGGCGATGGACTTCTTGCGCGATGATCCCCGTCACGCGCAAAGTCTGCGCAAACTGGGAGCCCATGAATGCGTGCCTGGGGCAGCGTCTTGATCAGGATGCGCATGATCGACGCCATTTCCATCTATTTTCGGCGCAAGGCCTGCGCGGGAACGGGAATTGCTCATGCAGCGGGCACTGTGTTCGACCCCATCCTAAAGCACACCGGTGCATTCTCCGACGTCGATCCCGAAGTCCTCCAGCGTCTGGAAGCCTCCGGCACAAGCCACAGCGCCCGCCAGGGCGACGCCTTCTGGCGTCGCGGCGATGCGCCGCTGGGGCTGGTCGTGATCAAACACGGCCTCGTCAAGCTCGTCCGTTCCAACGCGCGGGGGCGCTCGGTGGTCTGCGGCCTGCTCGGTCCGCTCGAAACCGTCGGCGATGTCGAGCTCGTCAGCGGCGAGCCCTACGAAGCCGACGCTCTCGCAGCAAGCTCCTGGGCAAGCGTAGTCGTCATCCCGCGCGAAGCCGTGCTCGAAAGCATCGAACGCGATCCGAAGCTCGCCGCCGCCATCGCCGGCTGCGTGGAATCCGAGCTCGGCGCGCTCGAGCTGGCCGTCGACGTGCTGAGCGCCGGCTCGGTGACCAAGCGCCTGGCCACGCTGCTGCTCAAGCTCGACGAGCGCTTCGGCGAAGAAGCCGAAGGCTGCCGTCGCATCCCCATCCGCCTCTCGCGCCGCGATCTCGGCGAATGCGTCTTCACGCATTTCGAGACCGCCATCCGCGTGATGGTCAAATGGGAGCGCGACCACGTCGTGACCCGGGACGCCACCGGCTTCCTGCTGCACGACCCGGCGGCCCTCCACAAGATCATCGGCGATCTCGAACAAGCGCCCAACGCCGCGGCCTGAGCCGTCGGCCGCGCGTCCTGGCGCAGCATCCACCCCTTGATATAGGGGCACCCAACCAGGTCCCGGAGCAGGCCCGCTCCATCCGGCCCCGCAGCCCGCATCCGGCGCGGTAGCGGGAAAAATCCGCTGCGGCCGCACGTGACACCCGGCGCGACCTTTCCGCTGGCGCGGCGGCGACGTGAAAGTAGATTGGCGTCCGTCAACGACCTGCCCTGCAGTGGGTCGCTTCACGTCGACCGGAGGATGCTTGTGACGATGCGACGCTTGTTCTGCGCTCTGGGGGTTTCTGTTTGCGCTTTGGCCGCCGGCTGCGGCAGCTCCGGATCCGGCAACAGCGGTTCGAGCGGCGGCGGAGCCGGCGGCACCTCCGCAGGTGGCTCGGGCGGCACATCCAGCGGCGGCACGTCCAGCGGCGGCTCCGCCGGTTCGGCCACGGGCGGCAGCGGCGGCACCTCCACGGGCGGTGCGGGCGGCAGCGGTGGCAGCGCCTCGGGCAACCACATCAAGACCGTGTTCCTCATCATGATGGAGAACCACAACTGGTCCGCCATCAAGGGCAGCAGCAGCGCGCCATACATCAACAAAACGCTGCTGCCGATGAGCTCGTACGCGACGCAGTACCATAGCCCGCCGGGCATCCACCCGAGCGAGCCGAACTACATCTGGCTCGAAGCCGGCAACAACCTCGGCGTCACCAACGACAGCGGCGTCAGCTCCAACCACCAGAGCACCACCAAGCATCTGACGCGGCTGCTCAAGGACGCGGGCGTCAGCTGGAAGAGCTACCAGGAGGACATCAGCGGCACCACGTGTCCCATGTCCGGCACCTCGACCTACGCGCCGCGGCACAACCCGAACGTGTTCTTCGACGACATGACGGGCAACCAGGACTCGAAGGACGCCTACTGCATCGCCCACAACCGCCCGTACACCGAGCTCGCCACCGACATGGCGAACAACAAGGTGCCCCGTTACGCCTTCATCACGCCAAACATCTGCCACGACATGCACAACACGTGCGCGCCCGAGAACAACCGGGTCAAGCAGGGCGACGACTGGCTGAAGGTGCAGATCCCGAAGATCATGGCGTCGAAGGCCTACAAGGACAACGGCGCCATCTTCATCACCTGGGACGAGAGCGAAGGCGGCGACTACCCGATCGGCATGATCGTGCTCTCGCCTCTCGCCAAGGGCGGCGGCTACACGAGCAGCATCCACTACACGCACAGCTCCACGCTGCGCACCTTCCAGGAAATCCTCGGTGTCACGCCCTTTCTGCGCGACGCGGCGAACGCGACCGACCTCTCCGACATGTTCAAGTCGTTCCCGTAATCCGCGGGAACGAGCGCACTGCCGTAGCGGGAGCGCGCTACCGCTACGGCAACGCCGCGAGCGTCAGCATGCGCTCGTCGTATTCGGCGTTCACCTCGAAGCCCAGGCTTTCGTAGCAGCGGATAGCCGGCGCGTTGTCGGCCTTCACGTTGAGCCCGATGTGATCGACGCTCTGCGCAAGGTGCTGGCAGAGCCGCGCCGTGACGGCGCGGGCGTGACCGCGCCCGCGCTGATCGGGGTGCGTGGTGATGTTGCCCAGGGCGGCCACGCGCCGACTGGGCGAGTGCACGTGCACGCCCGCGACGCACACCAGCTGTCCGTCCACGCTGCGCCCGAAGTAGCAACCCGTGTCGAGCAGCTGCGGCTCGAACCAGTGGCCCGGATAGCTTGCCTCGTAGAAAGCCAGCACCTCGTCGCGATCGGCGGGGCCCAGCTGGACCGCGTCGCGTGCGGCGGCGTCCTCGATGTGAGCTGTGTTGCGCAGCGCCATCTTCCGGTGGCGAGCGTGCGACTCGAGGCGGTGCGTTTCGCGGAAAGCGGTTTCGACACCGGGCGTGAAGTGCGCGTAGAAACGCGGCGGCAGCAGCGGCGCAATGTCGGCCAGCAGCTCGCGGAGTGGCACGGCGTTGGTTCCGAGCGCGAGCAGACACGGCAGACTCAAGCCGGTGTACAGCAATGCGAGCGCGCCCACCGCGCCGTCCTCCACGCGCGCGTGCCAGGTCGTGTGCGGCCAGAATGCCTCGTCCAGATCGCCGAGCTGGTAGATGTTCAGCCACACGTCGCGGCGCAGGAAGGCTTCGGCAACCTTGGCGTCGTGGAGCAGGACGTGGCGCGAAATGCTCAATAGCGCTCCGGTGCGGGATGTCGGTGGAGACGCCCGGCGCGCCTTCCGACAGCGGCGCAGCCTAGCATCGCAGAGAGCGCGCTGTCGCCGGTCGTGCGGCGGCTGGGCGCCGGCGGCGTTACTGGAGCGTCGCCGTGATCGTCGTGGTGGTTCCGTCCGGGCGCGCGAGTCTGGCCAGCACGGCGCGTGCGCCGCGGCGCATGCGCACCGCGACAGAGAGCCGGATGTCGCTCCGCCCGGTCGTCCACGGTGCGCGCGGCGCCGGACGCATGCCCGGGGTCGAGGTCGGAGTGCGTAGCGCTTTCCCCGCCGTGGTGCTGCCTGCACGCGACGTGAAGATGCGCTTCGATCAGACCCTGCACAAGTGTGTATCACCCCTAGGTGTGATTCACGGATGCCGGTTCCGGTGCTTCCATCAGTTCCCTGGAGAGGAGCCGGTCCCCCACGAGCGCTTCCCACACGCAACCCTGGCCCATGGCGTCACGCCCCCGGTGCGGGGTCTGGGGCAGCGATCTCGTCGCGCCACTCTCGAAGCGGGGCTCGCGGGGATTTTCGACGTTCTGGAGAGAAAATCATGGAGACATCCGAGTACATCAGCAATGTCGAGTCGTTGCACCGTGACGCGTTCGACCGCGGCCTGTTCTTCCAGACAGCCGAGGACGACACCATACGCGGTCGGCGCGTCACCGTGGCCGGGCAGCAGATGACGTCCTTCGCCTCCTGTAGCTACCTTGGCCTCGAGCACCATCCGGCGCTCATCGCCGGCGTCCACGAGGCGGTCGAGCGCTACGGCACGCAGTTCTCCGTCTCGCGCGGCTATCTGTCGGTCGGCCTGTACGACGAGCTCGAAGCCGAGCTCGAGCGTCTGTTCGGAGCGGCGGTGCTGGTGACGTCCAACACCACCCTGGCACACCAGTCGTTCTTCGACGCCATTGTGGACGAGAAGGATGCGGTCATTCTCGATCACCAGGTCCACGCCAGCGTCCACCGCGCGGCAGGGATTGCCAAGTCCGGTGGGACTTCCGTGACGCTCGTGCACCACGAGTCGCTCGAGCGCTCCCTGGATCTGGCCCGCGATCTCGCCAGGAGCCACCGCACCGTCTGGTTCGCGACCGATGGAGTTGCCAGCATGTACGGCGACCTCGCCCCTGTGAGACTCCTCGAAGCGTTGCTCGAAGTAGCCCCGAACGTACGCCTGTACATCGACGACGCGCATGGGATGTCCTGGGCCGGCAAGCATGGGCGCGGCAGCTTCCTGTCGCGGATGCCCCTCGGGGATCGGACGATCGTAGTCACGTCACTGAACAAGGCATTCTCGGGATCGGGCGGCACGATCGTCTTCCCGCAACGACACGAGCGGGACAAGGTACGCATGTGTGGGGGCGCGATGGCGTTCAGCGGCCCCGTCCAGCCGCCGATGCTCGGCGCAGATCTCGCTTCCGCCCGCTTGCACCTGGGCGAGGAAATCTACGAGCACCAGACGAAGCTCGCCAGGCTCATCGAGCACATGAACCACAGGGCGCCCGAGGTAGGAGTGCCGCTCCTGGTGGAGAACAGCTCGCCGATCTTCTTCGTGCCGTGCGGTCTGCCCCGGATCAGCGCCGAGGTCGCGCAACGCATGGCAGCCGACGGACTGTACGTCAACGTCTCGATGTATCCGACGGTGCCGATGCGTCGCAGCGGCATCCGCGTCAGTCTCACCGCGGCCCATGCGCTCGCCGACGTGGACCGGGTGCTCGGATCGCTCGCCCGCCACGTGCCTGCCGTCGTGAGCGAGGAGGGGATGACGCCCGACGAGGTCGCGGCCCTCTTCAAGAAGGCCGTGGTGAGCAACCTGATGGAAGGCCCGCAGGCGCCGGTGACGTTCCTGGAGGCCCTCGAGCAGTTCGGCGATGCCAGGGCTCCGTCGCGGAGAGCCAGCCGTCGGTTGTCGTCGGGCGTCAGGCCGGCGCTGCCGCACGCGTTCGATCACGCGCGCTCGATCCACGAGGTGGACCGCGAAGAGTGGGACGTCATGCTCGGCTCGGTCGGGTGCATCAGCTGGGAGGCGCAGGCCACCGCCGAGGTTCTCTTCCGGGACCAGCGGCGCCGGGAGCACGAGTGGGAGTTCGACTACGTCGTGGTGCGGGACGAGGAGCGCCGACCGCTGGCGGCGACGGTCTTCACGACGATGCTGCAGAAGGACGACATGTTGATGCGCGAAGCCGTCTCGCGCGTCGTCGAGGAGCGACGCCTGGAGGATCCGTACTTCCTCACGTCGAACGTCGTCGTGGCGGGCACCGGCCTCTCTGAAGGCCGACACATCTGGCTGTCCGACGACGCGCGCTCGAAGGGCGCGTTGGCCACGCTGCTCCGCGTAGGCGCACGGATCCAGCGGGAGCGCGAGGCGACGACTCTCGTCATCCGGGATCTGCCCGGCGACGACGACGAGCTCGACGCTTTCATGCTCGACGAGGGGTTCGTCAAGTTGCCTGGGCTCGACACCCACCGCGTGAAGATCGACTGGAACGACCGCGATGAGCTGGTCGCAGAGCTTCCCGAGCGGCGCTACCGCAAGGCAGCCCGCGCCGCGCTGGCGGCCTGGCCGTCTTTCCGGACGCGCGTTATCGAGGCAGGCGATTCGCAGCTCGAGTACCTCTACGGCCTCTACGACGAGGTGGCCAGCAAGAAGCTGCGGCTCAATACCTTCCCGCTGCCCGACAATGCGCTACAGCACCTGGCACGCTCTACAGCCTGGGAGGTGGTCGCGATGTACCTCGATGCGGATGTGGGCGGTCCGTCGGACCGACTACCGGTGGCGTTCTGGGCGGCGCACCTCCATGGGACGCACTACGCGCCACTGCTGTGCGGCCTCGACTACCGGTTCGTCGCGAGCCACGACACCTACAAGCAGATGATCCTGCAGGTGCTCGAGCGGGCACGCGAACTCGGCTGCACCGACGCCCACCTCGGTATGGATGCCGACCTGCAGAAGCGCCGGTGGGGATCGGTCGCCTATCCCACGGCCATCTACGTCCAGACGGCCGACCATTACAACGGCGCGGTGCTGCGCGAGCTGGTGGCCGTCGCGAGCAACGGCTGAGCCACGCTATCGACGCTTCGGGCTCACTCCGGGTCTCCGACGAGCGGGATGATCGTTGTCGTTGCGATCGGTGCCGACGTTCCCCTATGGTACGCACCGAGGCGAAGCCCCCCTGCCTCGATCACATGGGAGAGAACTCCGTGGCTCATCGTGTGTGCAAAGTCAGCGGTCTGTTCGCAGTACGGTGGCTGGAAGCGATGGAAATAGACGAACTGGTGGAGATCGAGCAGGATCTGTCGGCGTACATGGCGAGCCAGTCGGCGCCGGTAGTGTACGCCTCGATCACCGACCGCAGCGTGAAGCCGCCGAGCGAGGTCGTGCGCAAGCACATGGTCGCGATGGCCGAGAAACTCGTGCCGGACCTCGGAGGCTTCTATGTGGTGATCGAGAGTGGGGGATTTGCCGGCAGCGTCCAGCGCAGTGCGCTGGCTGGAATGCTGCTCCTGACCAAGCTCCGCAGCCGGATCCACGTCGTGGCCTCGGCGGACGACGTTCTCGGTGCGGTGGGCGGCACCCGAAGGACGTTCAACGCCGAGGCCGCACGGTCGCAACTGATACGCGATGGGGTCCTCGGCCAGAGCGAGTAGCGAGCTACCAGCACCGCCTGACGGGATCAGTCCGTGGCGCTCGCGTCGACCGGCGGGCACATCCTCGAGTCCCTTGACGTCATCGCACCCGACCACCCGCTTGGCGTGCATGTGCACGTATGGAATGTCCTCGGGCCGCCAGGGGCGGCGGCGCTCGCAGCGCAACTTCCGTGAGGAAGTGCAGACGCAAGATAGCAAGCAACCCCGGAGATCTGCGTCGGCTTCGTACTTGTCGCCGGCTTGCACGATCCGACAGCATCGAGCGCGGCTTCCACCTGTGCATCCCTATCGGGCGCTGCTTCCGAAGTCGTGTTCGCGTGTTGGCCATCCACAGCGCCGGCGACAACTGCCAAGACGACCAGCGAGTGGTTTCCGGCGCGACCACTCGTTATCGGCGCCGTGAACCCGTGTCCGTGCGGGTACAGATCGTGGGGACCCGCGCGGGCGGTCCATTGCACGCCTGGCCGTCGTTCCCTGAGCGATCAGCGACCAACGACGCTGAACCGGTAGCTCGTCGCGAGCCTCAGCCGCCGTCGCTGCCCGCATCCGGCGCGCCGTCGCCGGCTTCCGTCGCCGCGCTATCGCCACTTGCGTCCGACGACGTTGCGTCGGCGTCAGGTGCTGCGTCGGCGTCGGGTGTTGCGTCGGCGTCGGGTGCCGCGTCGGCGTCGGGTGCTGCGTCGGCGTCGCGTGCTGTAGGGATGTCGAAAGTCGCGTCGGTATGCATGGCGTCGGTGTACATGGCGTCCGTGCCGGCGTCGGACGATGTCGAGGCACCCGAACCGAGGACGTGTGAGTGCCCCACGCCGTCGTTGACCAAGCAGCCCCCCCCCCAGCACACCCAGCAGCAGCCCGACGCCAGCGATCCTCCGCAATCCCCTCACAGCACGTCCCCGATGGTGAAGTGAGGCGGGCACGTCCCGACGACGTCCACCTTGGCCGCGGACGGTTTCAGCACGACGCCCGCGACGTCGTTGGGCCATGCGTTCCGCGCCTGGTGCGTACTGGGGTCGAGCCCGCAGTCGCACACGCGCGCTCCCACCGTGGCTACTGGAGTGCGCGTCTATTCCACCGGCAGCTCGACCTGTCCCGAGAACGATCACGTAACTGCTGGTGAGCCGTCTTCTGGTGGAGAGCCGAGCTCGTTGCCCCTGGCGCCCGCCATGGCGGCGCCACCCCGCCGCCACCCCTGGCGATGAGCGAAACAGCAGAAATCCCGCCACTTCGCCTCCGGCACGCCGGCTGCACCGGCAGCGGGCATGGTTGCTACTGCCAACACCGCCGCCACGATCTGCGGCAAGCCGCTGGGGCTCGCGTGCGCGGAGGCGAGCACGCTGGTCGGGCTCGAGGCGCATCGTATCCGTGTGGAAGTGTGCTGTACGCGCGGACCGTCGTTCTTCCAGATGGTGGGACTGGCAGAAGCGGCGGTGCGCGAGGCGCGGGTACGCGTCGCCAGCGCGCTGGCGCGGCTGGGCGTCTTGATCGACGAGTACGCCATCACGGTCAACCTCGCGCCGGCGGACTTGCGCAAGAGCGGCGCCGCGCTGGATCTCGCACTGGCACTGGCGATGCTGGGCGCCGTGGGCGAGCTGCCGGAGGGCGTGCTGGCCGACACTGTGGTGCTCGGCGAGCTGGCGCTCGACGGCACGCTGCGCCCGATCCGCGGCGTCTTGCCCCAGCTCGAGGGTGCGCGGGCGCGCGGCATTTCGTCGGCGATCATTCCCGCTGGCAACGGGGCCGAGGGCGGCCTGGTCGAGGGCATGGACGTGCGCGTCGCCTCGACGCTGGGCGAGGTTTGCGAGTACCTGCGCGGCAAAGGGCGGCTGCGTGCCGCGGAGCGCACGCCCTTCGTGCCGGACGAGTCCAGCGCGCTCGGCGATCTTTCAGAGGTACGCGGCCAGACCACGGCCCGCCGCGCGCTCGAGATCGCGGCGGCCGGCAACCACAACCTGCTCATGATCGGCCCGCCCGGCGGCGGCAAGACGCTGCTCGCGCGGCTCTTGCCGTCCATCCTGCCGCCGCTGGAGTTCGACGAAGCCATCGAGACCACGGCCATCCACAGCGTCGCCGGGCTGGTCGAGCCGGAGAAGGGCGTCGTGAGCCGGCGGCCGTTCCGCGCGCCGCATCACTCCGTCAGCGAAGCGGGCCTGGTCGGCGGCGGCGACATGCCGCGCCCCGGCGAGGTCAGCCTCGCGCACAACGGCGTGCTGTTCCTCGACGAGCTCGCGGAGTTCCGGCGCGGCGCGCTCGAAGCGCTGCGCCAGCCGCTGGAGGACGGGCGCGTGTGCATCGCGCGGGCCCGCGCGCGCGCGTGGTTCCCGGCGCGGCCGCTTGTGATCGGCGCGGTGAATCCCTGTCCGTGCGGCTACAGATCGTGGTCACCCGCGTGGGCGGTCCACTATTTGCCGCCGGTCCTCGGCTGGCTGCGCTCGCGAGACTCAGTTGCCGTCGCTGCCGGCACCCGCTGCGCCGTCGCCGGCTTCCGTCGCCGCGCTATCGCCACTGGCGTCGGCCTCGGGTGTTGCGTCGGCCTCGGGTGTTGCGTCGGCCTCGGGTGTTGCGTCGGCCTCGGGTGTTCCGTCGGCCTCGGGTGCTGCGTCGGCCTCGGGTGCTGCACCGATGTCGAAAGTCGCGTCGGCGTACACGGCGTCGGCGTACATGGCGTCCGTGCCGGCATCAAACGATGTCGGGGCTTCCGAACCGAGGACGTGTGAGTACCCCGCACACGCACACTCCGACAGCGTCATCGCCGCCGCTACGAGCCCCGTCGGGACCACTGCCCGCCGCAAGCCGCGTGAAGGCCCCGACCTTGCTTCGCGGGCCCCGCTTTCCGCGGTGGGCTTCTCCGTTGGCTGTTCCGCGCTCGCATCGCGGGCTCGTCTGCGTTTCGGATCAGAAGCCATCGCTTGCCTACCATCCCAGTTCGTGCACCGGATGTCGATCGGAAGCCAGGAAGTCCAACCCCAGCCGGAACGCACGACCACCCTACATTGTCGCCACTTCCGCTCGGTCGTCCACGTTCTTCGCGGCCAACCCTGACCTGCGCGCCCCATCGCGCCAAAGGTGGGCCGAGTCGTCGGAGCCGGCGTCATTGGAGACGGAATCGTATCAGGTAGGGGGTGGCACCCCCGAGGATGCTCCCGCTCACCCACACGTGCTGGCGCGAGACGCCCAGGAACGCGCTGAGCCGGTAGTCCTGCGGGAAGGGGAAGGTCTGCTGCGCGCCGGTCGCGAGGTTCCAGACCCAGGCGGCCTTGTCCTTGGTCGGCCCGCCAAATGCCGCATGGCCCCAACCGCCGGCAGAGTTCACGGGCATCCCCTTGTACGGCAGCGCTGCGAGCTTGACGGGCTTCAGCTTCGACGGATCCTCCGAGTAGGGCGACGCCCAGAGCTCGACCGAGTTGTATACGTTCACGTCCTTGAAGCCGATGCCCTTGAAGAAACCGACGTAGCTGTTCGCGTAGATGGGCCGACCATAGTAGGTGTCGGGCTCGGTCGGCTCGATGTAGACCTGCGGCGCCGCGATGCCGTCCGAGTAGTAGACGTTGCCATGCGCCATGCCGGCATCGTCGCCGACGAAACCGCCGAACAGGAAGAGCTTGCCGGTCGTGATGGGTTGTCCGAGATAGACGAAGTTGCCCGGCGACTGCATGGTGACGAACTCTGTGTAACTGGAGCCGTCGGTCGCGGAGACGGTACCGTAGCCGTAGCTTGCCAACCACCAGATCCACCGCGCACTGCCTAGCCATTCGCCCTGCACGATGGCGTTCGGGTTGACCTGACTCGCAGTGAAGGGCAGCTGTGACTTGGCTGGTCCGTCGAGATCGCCGAGGACGCCACCGTACTCGGCTGTGTATTGCTTTACCTCGCGATAGAGCTCGACACCGAAGCGGTTCCCATAGACCGAGACGCCGCCGATCCCGCACTTGGTTGCCGAAGACGCGCTGCGGAGCCCGGCCAGGCCCTGGCCTTCGGCCGTTGCGAACAACCCCGGCTCGCCGGGAAGCTCGAACTCCAGCCCGACCCGAACGGCGGTTCCATCGTCCTGGACCACGCTTGCCAACGCCACATAGTTCGGGCTCGATCCGACAAGATCCGGATTGAACACCGCCTCCTCGCAGTCATTCGGCGACCACGAGCACGGCTTCCACTTGAAGAAGCGCACCTGGGGCGCATTGGCGAGCCGCTCGATGGGGCAGCCCGCGGGCGTCAGCGTCGTCGCCTCCCAGTCCGGCGCGGCGCCCCACTCGGGGGTGCCCGCGCTGCCGCCGCTGCCGGCCGTGCCTCCGCTGCCGCCGGTCGCGACGCTTCCCCCGCTTCCGCCCGCACCCGCCCCGCCGCTGCCAGCCGCGCCAGCAGCGGCGTCGGGTGTCGTGGTCGCGTTCTGTTTCCCCGAGCACGAGAGCCAGCCGAGGCCGAGAACTGCAGCGGCCAGAACGGCACCGGCAATCGTGCGGGTGTTCCTCATAGAACGTCGCCGATCGTGAGGTGCGGTGGGCAGCGGTAGTCGTTGCAGGCCGGGCCCTTGGGCTTGTGCTGGGGCTTCTCGTGGGTCCTGAAGAAGACCTGTTTGTTTGGAACTACGGTGTTGGTGCTGCCCGTCGAGCTGTCCGAGACGAGCGGCAGCGTGAGAGCAGTGTCACCGAGCGTGGGCTCCACTGCAAGCACGCCCTTCCTCAGGAACGCCCCGACCACGTCCACCTTGGCCGCGGACGGTTTCAGCACGACGCCCGCGACGTGGTTGGTGAGCTTCGAGCTGCCGCTGAGCAGGAGGTTGCCCTCCGGCGCGCCCGACAGCTCGACCCGGTCGAACACCACCGTACGCGGCCACTTGCCGAGCTGCACGAACGCGCCGGTGTCGAAGTCATAGCGGAGCAGGCGCGCGAGCACCGGGTTGGTGTCGGTCTGGTCCACGACGTACAGGCTCCGCGTGTCGGCCAGGTAGGTCGCCGCGATCACCTTCTGCGGAGCGGGACCGGTGAACGGGAGCTGGTACCACCTGTAGCTTTCCAGGTCGTACATCCAGAGGTCGCCCGCAAGCCCGCCGCTCTGGAGCTCGCCGCCGATCACGAACACCGCCTGCTCGCGGCCACTCAGCACCGCGCCGAAGTCGCTGCGCGGGGCGGGGGCGTTTCCAACCGGACGGATCGCCGCAGACGCAACGTCGAAGACAGGGAGCGTGTCGTCGCTACCGCCGATCAAGCCCACACCCTCGCTGCTGGCTGCCAGCACGCCCTCGACGGTGCTGCCGTCGGTCGACAACACGGCGAAGGAAAGGCCGTTTGCGCCGATCCAGCCGCCGCGCTCGGCGGAGGTTACCCAGCGCGTGTCTGGCGCGAAGACCGCGTCCAGTGCGGGCTGCGAGAATTCGCTGGTGATATCGATGGCGCCCTGTGACGACTGCGCAAAGACCTGCCCCGTGGCGGGGCTGGTGACCAGCGATTTGAAGTCGGCGCTGACCATGCAGGTCTTGCAGATCGTCGCCTCGCAGTACGTACAGGCGCCGAGGTTGCAGTGCGGGCAGGTGGACTTCGTCAGCCCGACGGAGGCGATGGGTCCCGGCTTTCCGGCGAAGCCGCTGCTGTACTTGTTGGACCAGTCGGTGAAAGGCTTGGTCGTGCCGACTGGGGTTCCGGGCAGCACATGGGGCACGTCGCGCACCGCAGTCCAGTACACGCCGAGAAGGCCGTAGCCCAAGGTACCCAGCTCGGACGCCCCGCTCGCGCTGAGATCCCAGGCCACGTAGGTGGGCGCGCCGAGGAACGGCGAGAGGTTGTCGCCCGACTGCAGCGTGGTGTCGGCCGCGGCTTCGAGCGGGAGGCCCGTGACCTCACCGTTCGGGGCGAAGCCGGGATACGGCGTTGGTAGGGAAGCGAGATCGGGCGCTGTGGCGCTGAACGTCTTCAGCTCCCGGAACGGATCCTGAGGCTGCCCTGTCTCGTTGTACAGCGAGGGATCAATCCGACAGATGTTCTCAAGGTGACACTGCCACGCGTTCCGCGCCTGGTGGGTGTTGGGATCGAGCCCGCAGTCGCACACGCGCGCTCCCACGGTCGCCACAGGTGCGCCCGTGCCCTTGTACTTGTTGTCGAACTTCGTTTCCGGAGAACGGAAACTGGCGGAGGAGCTGTTTGGCAGGATCTGCGGATCGTACGAGACTATGCGCCAGAGATCGCCGTGGGTGCCGTCGTCGACCCAGTCCTGCGGGTAGAGCGCCGCCTGCCCCACGGGCGACCGATCCAGACGGTTGCACGGGCTCGGATCGCAGGCGTCGCCGAGGTACGGGTAGGCCATGCCCCCGGCTACCTCGGCGAGGAGGTTGCAGTTGGCCTGGCCGTTCAGGTCGCCGGGGCTCGAGCCGTTGCTGTACGGCGGGTTGTAGGTGTCGGGGCAGTTGTCGCAGGCGTCACCCACTCCGTCACCCACTCCGTTCTCGTCATCCTTGAACTTGCTACAGCGCGGGTGGGCCGCAGTAAACCCAGTGCTGGTGTAGTAGGTCAATGGCCCCGGCACGCAGACGCTCTCAGGGTTGATCTTCTGACAATCGGCGTCGCTCACGCAGTACATCGACGTCACGTCGTTGTTGTCGGCGGAATGGTCGCCTGGGAATTCGCCAGTGCCGGGGCAGTTGTCGCACTCGTCGCCAACGCCGTCGCCGTCCGTGTCCGCCTGGTCGTTGGCCAGCCCGGGGCAGTTGTCGCACTGGTCGCTGGTGTTGTCGGAGTCCTTGTCCTCGCCGAAAGAGCAACGCCCCTTGTACCCGTTGCACGCGTTGCCGGGTGCGAAACCTTCAGCAGGGTTGCTGACCAGGCTGGTCTCGGGAGCGAGCTTCACGCAGCGGCTCGTGCCGCCCGTACTGCAGTCGGCATCCGTGTTGCAACACACCCAGTCACTCTGGAATAGCCAACCGTTGGACTTGTCCGCACTTTCGCGCACGTCGCTGTGGGGGCAGGTGTCGCAGGCATCCCCGATGCCGTCACCGTCTGAGTCCGGCTGCGCCCAGCGGCCGGGGAACGGATAGTACGGTCCTGGCGTGAACACGCGGCCGCTATCGCCCCCATTGACGCCGACGTCGGGACAGGCATCGCAGATGTCCGGGATCCCGTCGCCGTCGCTGTCGGGGTAGTCCGTGTAGACGCCAGTGTCGTGATACATCTGGTCCTTGACCGTGGGACAGGGGTCGCAGGCGTCCGGGATCAGGTCCCCGTCGGTGTCCACGTCCTGTAGCGCCTCCGGGCCCTTTCCGCCGCAAGTGCCGATCCAGTTCCCCTTGCTATCGCGAAGAAGGGGTAGGAGGAAGTTCTTGGCATCCGTCGTGTCGACGCGCGTATGCCAGTTCTCGGCGCGGATCCCGCATTCGAATGGGGGAAAGGACAATGGGTCGAATGTGCAATCAGGTTCAAATGGTACCCTTTCGGAGTTGATGCCGCAGAGCTTAGCACCCTGGTAGAGCGGGCCGCCCGAGTCACCGTGTTCGAGCAGCGTCGGGTGCCCGGGCTGCAGCAACTGGAAAGTGTCTCCAATCAACGGCGTCGTGTCCCCCACGAATCCGAGCGTGTCCTCGTAGTTTTCTGCATACGGACCATTGCCCCACGGGAAATAGTAGGTGGAAATGAACGTCGAACCGGTCGCCTCGGTGAGGTAGTTCTGGTTGGCGTAGTCGTGCCCATAGCCGAGGAACCTGCCAGTGAAGTCGGGAGAGCACGGATGCGGCGTGCCGTCCGGATCGAACGGTAGGACCGCCGGCACGGCCTCGTACTTGGGAACCCTGACATCCAGCGGAATGACTGCGAGGTCTTTCAGCGTTGTGGCAGGGATATCGAACTGCATCGGCGAGTCCTTGGCCCACGCGACCCACGTATAGTTGGGATCCTTGTTCGGCGTGAACTTGTTGAACACGGTGAAGCTGCCGAGAAACACCGGCGATCCGCGGGTGAAGTAGATTGTTGCACCCGGAAACAGGCCGTAGTCCGAAGTTGCAAGCGGCCAGTTCGCATCGCCGTTGACGCAGTGCGCGGCCGTGATCATTCGCGCGGGCGTTGCGAGTACGGCGGTGCATAGAGTTATTCCACCAGCCGTGTTGTCCGCGTACCAGAAGTACTCCGGTGCCGTTCCCTGATCGGCAACCTGTGTAGCGTTCGTGATGGCCGCGCTGCGCCCGGCCAGGGTCGTCGTCGTCAGGAATACTCCGACGAGCGTCACCCCGCGCGCCCAGCGCTTCGCGTTCCACGACTGGGGGCTACCCCCCCCCGATTCTTCCCGGTTGTCTTGTCGTTGTCATGTCGCACCCCGCTTCCGGTCGAACATGCTCGCGCTGCGCTCCGGTCCACTTGCACCCGAGCCCACGTTGCCGCGTTGCCGCGTTGCCGCGATCGAAACTACCAGAGCGAGGACGCCGACTGGAGTTAGACATGAGTTAGACTTTTTCCGACTCGGCCTTGCACGCATCCAGGTTGATGCGCGTGGAGTGCTCGGACGATTCGATAGGAAGGAACGAACTGTGTGACTCTTCCTCGTCCAACTTCAGCGCTCGCTTGAGTCTGCGGTTCATCCTGCTGACCAGCTCGCGCCTTCGTGCGCCGAGATCCCCTCGCTGCCGGCGCCACAGGAGTTGCTCGACGTCATCGTTGGACGCGCACATGGCGGGACTTTCCAGCAGGTAGTCGAGCAGACGCTTCTCGTTCCCGCGGAAACGAATGCGCTGCCCACGCACGAAGAGGCCCGGTCGGCCCGAGTCTGCACGGATCTCCAACAAGAGCTGCCTCGGTAGGAGGCCTGCCACCACTTCCGCGGAAACAGCTCGAAGCTCGACGGCGAGTTGCCCGCGCAGGTCCGCGGTTTCCGCGCCATCGAGCGCCGGGGGCACAAGCATGACGCCGGCCGCACCCGCACCGAACAGGCGCAATATCGCTCGCCCCATCGAGCTGCCGCTGTCGACGCTGAGCCGTTCCGGATGTCCGGCATGCCGGGACGCCCGCGCCGAGACGGCCTGGCTCCGGGCAACTTGCTCCGCCGATGCCCGCGGATTTCCCTCCGGCACCAGCTTCTCGAAGACCCCGGACGAGTGGCGCCTGGGTCCGTCGAGTGCCTCCGTGGCGAGACGGCCACCGTCCGCTTGGGATGACGGTGACCGTTGTTTCGTGACGCTCCCCTCCCCGTCTCCTCGCTTGCCGTCGATTCGAGCCACCCCGGCTCCTCCTCACAGATGATGGAAGCCGCACGCGCGCAGGAATGTCAATCACCCCCAGGTGTGATGCACGCTTGTGCAGGTCCATCCGCAGGGCGTTGAAGAGGCGCGTGTCCTTGCGGAACGGAGCACTACGCGAAGGCCGACATCGTGCTCGCCGTTTCCACCGGCAACACTTCGCCCTGTCCGGAGAATCGAACACGAAACTGCTCATGAGCCGTCCTCTGGTCGGGAGCCGCCCGCGCGCGACTGGCGGCCGCCATGGCGACGCCACCCCGCCGCCACCCCCGCTGCTGAGCGAAACCGCAGAAATCCCGCCACTTCGCCGCCGGCACGCCGCCTGCACCGGCAGCGGGCATGGTTGCCACTGCCAACACCGCCGCGACGATCTGCGGCAAGCCGCTGGGGCTCGCTTCTGCGGAGGCCAGCACGCTGGTCGGGCTCGAGGCGCATCGTATCCGTGTGGAAGTGTGCTGTACGCGCGGACCGTCGTTCTTCCAGATGGTGGGACTGGCAGAAGCGGCGGTGCGCGAGGCGCGGGTACGCGTCGCCAGCGCGCTGGCGCGGCTGGGCGTCTTGATCGACGAGTACGCCATCACGGTCAACCTCGCGCCGGCGGACTTGCGCAAGAGCGGCGCCGCGCTGGATCTCGCACTGGCACTGGCGATGCTGGGCGCCGTGGGCGAGCTGCCGGAGGGCGTGCTGGCCGACACTGTGGTGCTCGGCGAGCTGGCGCTCGACGGCACGCTGCGCCCGATCCGCGGCGTCTTGCCCCAGCTCGAGGGTGCGCGGGCGCGCGGCATTTCGTCGGCGATCATTCCCGCTGGCAACGGGGCCGAGGGCGGCCTGGTCGAGGGCATGGACGTGCGCGTCGCCTCGACGCTGGGCGAGGTTTGCGAGTACCTGCGCGGCAAAGGGCGGCTGCGTGCCGCGGAGCGCACGCCCTTCGTGCCGGACGAGTCCAGCGCGCTCGGCGATCTTTCAGAGGTACGCGGCCAGACCACGGCCCGCCGCGCGCTCGAGATCGCGGCGGCCGGCAACCACAACCTGCTCATGATCGGCCCGCCCGGCGGCGGCAAGACGCTGCTCGCGCGGCTCTTGCCGTCCATCCTGCCGCCGCTGGAGTTCGACGAAGCCATCGAGACCACGGCCATCCACAGCGTCGCCGGGCTGGTCGAGCCGGAGAAGGGCGTCGTGAGCCGGCGGCCGTTCCGCGCGCCGCATCACTCCGTCAGCGAAGCGGGCCTGGTCGGCGGCGGCGACATGCCGCGCCCCGGCGAGGTCAGCCTCGCGCACAACGGCGTGCTGTTCCTCGACGAGCTCGCGGAGTTCCGGCGCGGCGCCCTCGAAGCGCTGCGCCAGCCGCTCGAGGACGGCCGCGTGTGCATCGCGCGGGCGCGGGCGCGAGCGTGGTTTCCGGCGCGGCCGCTGGTGATCGGCGCGGTGAATCCCTGTCCGTGCGGTTACCACGGTCATCCACGACGCAATTGCCGCTGCTCGCCGCGGCTCAGGCTCGGCTACCAGGCGCGGCTGTCGGGGCCGCTGATCGATCGGCTGGACGTGCACGTGAGCGTGCCGCCGGTCGAGGTCTCGGCGCTCACCTCGGGCACGCCCGGCGAGCCGTCGAGCGCGGTGCGGGAGCGGGTGATCGCGGCGCGCGTGGTGCAACGCGCGCGGCGGGAGCGCGGCGAGACGACGAGCTCGACCAACTCCACGCTCAGCGCGCCCGAGCTCGAGCGCGTGGCGCGCCTGGACCGCGACGGACAGCGGCTGGTCGAGGCGGCGATCGCGGGCCTCGGGCTCAGCGCCCGCGCGTTCGTCAAGGTGCTGCGCGTAGCGCGCACGATCGCTGATCTCGAAGCCTCGCCGCGCGTGCGCGCGCAGCACGTGGCCGAGGCCATCCAGGGACGGCTGCTCGACCGCGGTCCCGCGTGAGAAAGCGCGGCGCGCGGTGCGCCGGCGTCGACCGCGTCCCCCGGGGCGCGCCAAGGAGAACAGCAAACATGAGCGACGAGAAGAACAGAGCAGTGAACACCGTCGTGGGGCAGATCGAGAAGACCCACGGCAAGGGATCCATCATGCGCCTGGCCGAGGATGAAGCGCCGGAGCCCGTCGCGGTCATACCCAGCGGCTCGCTCGCCATCGACGAGGCGCTGGGTGTCGGCGGCTATCCGCGCGGACGCATTGTCGAGATCTACGGCCCCGAGTCGAGCGGCAAGACCACGCTGACGCTGCACGCCATCGCCGAAGCACAACGACGGGGAGGCATCGCAGCCTTCATCGACGCCGAGCACGCCTTCGATCTGCGCTACGCGAAGTCGATCGGGGTCGATCTGTCGCGGGTGCTGGTCTCGCAGCCCGACAACGGCGAGCAGGCCCTCGACATCGCCGAAATGCTCACGCGCTCGGGCGCGGTGGATCTGGTGGTCATCGACTCGGTCGCGGCGCTGGTTCCCCGCGCCGAGATCGACGGCGACATGGGCGACTCGCACATGGGCCTGCACGCGCGGCTGATGAGCCAGGCGCTGCGCAAGCTCAACGGCGTGGTTTCGCGCACCGGCACCACGCTCATCTTCATCAACCAGCTTCGCCAGAAGATCGGCGTGGTGTTCGGCAACCCGGAGACGACCACCGGCGGCAACGCGCTCAGATTCTACGCGAGCGTCAGGCTCGACATCCGGCGCATCGGCAAGGTGACGCACGGCGAGAGCCTGGTCGGCAACCGCACGCGGGTGAAGGTCGTGAAGAACAAGTGCGCGCCGCCCTTCTCGGAGGCGGAGTTCGACATCCGCTGGGGCATGGGCATCGACTGGGCCTCGGACCTGCTGGAGATGGCCGCCCGCGTGGGCATCCTCGAAAAGAGCGGCTCGCACCTGATGTACGGCGGAAGCAGCATCGGCCAGGGCAAGGAAAAGGCGCGCGAGGCCCTGCTGGGCACGCCCGCCCTCAGGAGCGCCATCCTCGAAGCCACGCTCGAGGAGCTGCCGTCGAAGGCCTTCGAGCTGGAACGGAACGCCGCCTAGCTTGTCGCACACCGCCCGCGCGGCACGGCTCTTCCTCCTCCGGGGTCGTGTCGCGCGGGCTGGGCTCCGGATTTCCGGGTCAATTGACGTGCCTGCACCTACACGCCATCTTGTAGGCATGGCTGCGAAGGCAAAGCAGTACACCATCCGCCAGGTACCGCCGTCCGTCGACAAGGCGCTCCGACGCAAGGCGGCCCAACAGAAGACGAGTCTGAACGCGATCGTGCTGCACGCACTGGAAGTGGAAGCGGGTGTGAGCGCCGAGCCGCGCACCCATCACGATCTCGATGTCTTCTTCGGCTCCTGGGTCGAGGACGCAGCGGTCGACGAAGCGCTCGCCGAACAGAGGCACATCGAACCCGGCGACTGGGACTGACGTGCGACTGGCACTGGACACGAACACCTACCGCCTCGTGATGGAGGGCAACGAAGAGGCGGTGGGGATAGTCCGGGTCGCCGAGGTCGTTCTGATGCCCATTCCGGTCATCGCGGAGCTCAGGTTCGGGTTTTTGCACGGCACGAGGGGACAGGAGAACGAGGCCATACTCAAGCGCTTCCTGGATGCCCGCCGCGTGGAGCTGCTGACATGCGACGAGGACACGGCGACGATCTACGCGTCGCTGAAGCTACAGCTCAAACGCCAGGGCACGCCCATCCCAATCAACGACGTGTGGATCGCCGCGCTCGCCGTCCAGCACGACGCGGTGCTGTACACGCGTGACCGCGACTTCGACAACCTGCCGCAGCTGCGCCGGGCTCGGCACGCATAGGCGTACTACGCGTCGCGGGGAGTTACCGGTGGCAGCGGGGCCTCTTCCGGCTCTTCAGCGTCCGTCTCCTGGGACGCTTCCGGCTCTTCGGCGTCCGTCTCCTTGGACGCTTCCGGCTCTTCGGCGTCCGCCTCTCCGGACTCTTCCGTGTCGGCTTCCGGCTCCTCCGGCTCTTCCGCCACTTCGGCGCCGGGCTCTTCCGCAACTTCGGCGCCGGGCTCTTCCGCAACTTCGGCGCCGGGCTCTTCCGCAACTTCGGCGCCGGGCTCTTCCGCAACTTCGGCCTCCGGCTCCGCGCCGGGCACCGCGACGGTGACCGGAAGCGCCGCGGCCGCGCCACCCGCAACAGCGGGCACGAACGAGGAAGCGGCTTCGCTCACCGGCACGATCAGCATCACCAGCATGATCGCCAGCGCGGCGAACAGCAGCATCGTGGCCAGGTCGAAATGCAGCCCGACGTCATGCACCAGCACCGTGCCGTACTGCGCCGCACACACCCCCAACCACACCAGCCAGATGCCGGCGTCGCGCCGCGACACCCGCCGGTCACTGCCCTTGCCGAGCTCGACCGCCAAGAGCGGGTACAGGAAGACGAGGTGGCTGTAGTAGTTGGCTGGGTTGAACACCACGGGGACGAGCGGCAGTCCGAGCAGGGCCGCCTGGTGCAGCGGTCGCGAGCGTGCAGCGATGACGACCAGCACCAGGAACCCAGCGACTCCCGCGATCAGCAGCGGCGTCCGCTCGGCGAGCAGGCGCGCCTCGTTGCCGCCGGCTCCGGCGAGCAGGCCGCGCAGACTGATGTGGTTCAGGTGCGGAGCCGCATCGAGAATCTGCACCTTGTGGTACCAGGCGACCCACGCCGACGGAGAGAACAGGATCGACGAGAGCGCGAGCATGAAGGCGGCGACGGCCATCGCGGAGAGCGCGATCTCGACGATGGGCCGGTGCTCGCGCACGAGGTCCTTCCAGCGCGGCAGCTTGTGGCGCCGCGCCGTCTCGCGCCAGACCCACCAGCCCGCGGGGACCGCCGCGCCGCCCAGCGCCAGGAGCGGGAATGCGCGCATCATGGCGGACATGCCGAGCAGCCCGCCGCCGAGTTTGTAGCGCCGGGTCTTGATCGCACACACGCCGAGCGCCAGGTACGCCATCCAGTCCTGGCGCAGGGTCGAGCCGAACCAGTCGGTCCCGAACATGTAGAAGTCGTTCGCCCCGAACACGACCAGCGAGATCAGCATCGTGCGCAGGCCGAAAGTGCGCCCGATGGCGATGAACGCGATCGTCAGTAACAACGGGTCGAGCAGCCCCGTCAGCAGGAGCGTCGTGTTCGACGCGTGCGTATGCGAAAAGATCAGATGGGCGACCGCAAACCATGCAGGCGTCGCGTTGCCGCCGTGGTCCTCCATGCTGCCGAGGTAGTCATGGGTCCCCATCGTGAGGCGGAAGTAGCGCATGTCCGCCACGAACTCGCGCCAGCGGGCCGGGGAGAAGCGCTGCTTGATGGCCTTGATGCGCGGCGCGATGTCGGAGACGTGCACGACCGCGTGCGAGCGCAGATCGCGGATCGGAACGTAGCCCAGCGAGTCGACGCTGACGTTCGGGTCGTCGGCAGCGTAGGCGGCAACGCTCGCGTCGTACAGCCCGTCGAAGCGCAGCTCCTTGAAGTACTTCGCCACCGGGTAGTACACCCGCATGTCGAAGTTGTGGACGTAGCCGGGAGCATTGTGCTCGTGGTCGGTGTACTGCGCGCGCCCGAGGTTGGCGAAACACGCCGCCGCCAGCAGACCGCACACCGCCAGGGTGCCGGTTATCGCACGGCGATTGGACCGCCACGACGCGGGTGCGAACACCTCGCGCACGACGGCCACCGCCGCCACCGCCGCGACCACGCCGCGTACCAGCGACACCTCGCGCGGAGCAACGGGCCAGGCCGCCTCGAGCGCCATGAACCAGCGCACGCCCGCATACAGCGGCGCCATCGCCAGGAGCAGCGTCCACCACCACTTCGACTTGTCCGTCACGAGCAGCGCAAAGAGCGCCAACGCGAGGCCGAACACGAGCGTGGCGCTTCTCAAGAGCTCTTCCGGAGGGGCGTTTCTGCTCACGCTGAAGTTGGGCGGAAAGACTTTCGGCGCGTGCGCGTAGACGGCGACCTCGGTCACGCTGAAGCGACCATCGCCACCGCTCGCCTGCAGCCGGACGTAGCGTCCACGCGCGTGGAGGTTCTTCGCCCAGCGCGGCTGCAGCCCCGTTTCGCGGGTTGGATTGGCGCGCCACAGCGTGGTGAAGTGCACGCCGTCATCGGACACGCTCAGCGTGTAGTAGTCGTTGGCATCCGCCTGCAGGTACGCCGCGACGAGCTCCGTGCTCTGGCCCAGGTCGTACTCGACGTAGGCCTGCGTCGACGGAAGCACGGCTGCCGCTCTCGAACGCCAGTCGTCGCCCCACACACCCACGACGCCATCGGTGAGCTTCGCCGGGTCGGCCACGCGCACGCTGCGCAAGGGCGCGTGGCCGTACAGCAGGTCGCCTTCTGGTCGCGCGTGCTTCGCTCTGCAGCCGCTGACAAGCAAGAGCAGCGTGCCGAGCAGCAGCAGCACGCGCCAGGCGTTGCTTCGGGATTCACCCACCCTGACGCGTGTCAGGGCCTTCCAGCCGGACCCCGGCATCTGGGTGCCTACTCCGCAGGCTGCGCGTGCTCGGCGCGCTTCTTCAAGACACCAGGTAGGCTCAGCACAAGGATCGCGGCGATGACGAGCGCGGCGCCGACGAGATCCACCGGACCGGGTGCGTGATACGGCAAGAACGCTGCCAGGCTGAAGCTAGCTGTCACGCCCGCCAGTATGCTCGAAGCGCGGTTCACCGGCACGCAGAAGCTGTTCTCGCGTCGATCCAGCAGGATCAGCCCGCCGAACACGCCGGTACCTTGTGAAAACAGGCCAATCGCGATGGCGGCCATGAGATGCCCGCTGGCCGGAAGCGCCGTGAACCCCAGCCGGATCTCGTGCATGAGGTGGCCGTCGTTGATCAGGGCGAGCACGATCAGGGTCGTGACGACGACGGGCGTGGCCGTCATCTGCTCTTCGACGAAGTAGCGCTTCGTGGCGTCCGGATTGTCCGATTTGGCCAGCCGGCTCATGAAGCGAAGCCGCACGAAGTAGCCGAGTAGGTAGAAGATGACGTCCAGGCCAGCGATAAGCGTCAGCGCCAGGCTGCTCTTGCTTCCGCCGAAGAACGCGACCAGGAGCGCGCCGAAGCTCAGGCTCAGGGCCACCCACGAGAACCAGCGCACCTTGCGTTTCGCGAAGAAATCCACGATCGGCGCGATCACCAGCACGCCGCCCTTCATCAGCAGCATCATGAAAACGATGGAAACGCCGCTGAAGGTGTAGGCGAGCGTGGTCGTGACGATGATGGCCGCAGTGCAGATGCCGCTGAGGAACGTCCAGACGTTCGGGCTGGGAACGCTCATCCCGAACAGCTCGCGGTGACCGGCGAACTTCCACCAGCGCATCGCGCTGATGAATATGAACATGCCCACCAGCGAGGCCATGGCGGTCACGGGCAGCAGCTCGAAGCCGTTGATGCCCCCGTGCATCCCGGAGAAGAGTCCGGCGCTCAGCGCCTTCGTCATCGAGCTGTACGGCACGTAGCAAGCGAAGTACCCGAACGCGAAAGCCCAGATGGCGAAATTCCAGCTCTTCTTGTCGGCAGTCGTGGCAGGCCTCCATGGCCGCGCCCGGGGCGCGGCAGCACGAAAAAGCCAGTCTACCCGCGATATCACGCAAATGTCACTTTGTCGGCTGACGGGTGCAGCCCAATAACGGTCAGCCGGCCGAAAGCGGACGGGAGCGCCCTCGCCACGCGCAGCACGATCGGACATCTTCGGCAACCATGGCCGCGAGCCGGAAACATCGACTCCAGCTGCTCGTCGAGCACCAGAAACAGCTCCGCGAATGCCGCCGCTGTCCGGACATGACCCCGCCCGTCGTCAGCTGCGGCCCGGTGCTCGGTGACGTGATGCTGCTCGGACAGGCGCCGGGAAGTCGCGAGGGAAACCTCGGCCGCCCCTTCGCGTGGACCGCAGGCAGAACGATGTTCGGCTGGTTCGAGGGGCTGGGTATCGACGAACAGACGTTCCGCAGCCGGGTCTACATGGCAGCGGTGTGCCGCTGCTTTCCAGGCTCGCTTGCCGGCGGAGGCGACCGCGTCCCGAACCGTACGGAAATCGAAGCCTGCGAGGACTGGATGCGCACCGATTTCGAGCTGCTGCGCCCCAGGCTCGTGATCGCGGTCGGGCGGCTGTCGATCAGCCGCTTCCTGTCGTTCAAGCGGCTGGTCGAGGTGGTGGGCGAGCAGCACAGGGCCGAACGCTTCGGGCAGCGTTTCGATCTGGTTCCTCTCCCGCATCCATCAGGAGCTTCCACATGGCACAGAACGGAGCCCGGCCGCACGCTGCTTGAACGGGCCCTGTCGCTGCTTGGCGCACACCCGGCGTTCCGGCGCGTCGTCCGCGGCTCCTGAACAAGCGTCCGGTCGAGGCCGGGCACAAACTTCCATTTCATCCAGCGATCCCTCAAAGTCAGCCCCCATGCGCTTCTGCGCTTCACCGCTTCTGTTCGCACTCGGCTGTGCGGTCGCCTGCGTGGCGACTCCAGCGGCAGCGTCGAACAAGTATCTGGAGGTTCCGCCGGCGTCGGTCGTGCAGGCGTCGCCGGCCTACCACTACGCGAACCTGACGAACGCACAGGCCTACGCCGAGCTCGATCGGCGCGGGGTGCCCTACGAGCTCGCCGAGCCGCCCACGAGCGGGGTTCGCGCACCGATCCGGCTTACCGGGCGCCTGCACGGCGTGTGGATCCATTCGTCGCTGCCGGCGGCGAAGCGGCGCGAATCGCCGTTCGAGATCCTGGACGCGCGGCTGGCGCTCGCGCTGGACGATTTCTGCAGGATCCTCGCCTATCACGACGTGGTGGAGGTCGTGCACTTCACCATGTACCGGCCTTCGGCCGAGCTGCCGCCCGACGCGCACGGCAAGCGCTTCCGCCACGCGGGCGGACTGGCCATCGACGTGGGCGCGCTCAGGAAACGCGACGGCGAATGGCTCCGCGTCGGACCGGACTGGTCATCGAGCATCGGCGCGAAGACGTGCGGGCCGGGCGCGCGCCGCCTGAAAAACGAAAAAGGGCGCGAGCTGCAGAGCATCCTGTGCCAGGCGGCGGACGAACGGCTCTTCACGTACATGCTCTCGCCGCACTTCAACAAGGCCCACGACAGCCACATGCACCTCGAGGTCAAGCCAGGGGTGAAGTGGTTCCTGGTGAACTAGCCTGGAGCTACCGGCCCTTGAACTTCGGCGTGCGCTTCTCGAAGAACGCCAGCACGCCTTCGACCGTGTCCTCGGTCCGGACGAGCTTCTCGAGATCGGCCAGCTCGCGCTCGCGGATGCGCGCGACCTCGTCGCCGCGCGCCACGCCCGCGATCTGGGCGAGCGCCGCCTTGACTGCCAGCGGGGGCAGCCCGGCGATATGCTCGGCCAGCTTCTGCGCCTCGGCCTCGGCGTCGTCGACGACGCGGTGCACGATCCCGCGCGACAGCGCCTCCTCCGCCGGAACCCGGCGTCCGGTCAGCAGCATGTCCAGAGCGAGGCCGAGACCCGCGAGCGGGACCAGCCGTTCGACCCCGCCCCAGCTGGGCAGATAGCCGCGCTGGATCTCGGGCAACGCCAGGTGGGCGCTCCGGGCCATCACACGCAGATGACAGGCCAGCGCCAGCTCGAAGCCGCCGCCCACGGCCGGATGCTGGATTGCGGCAATCACCGGCACCGGAAATGCGGAAATCCGGTCGAGCAGGCCGTGCGCCTGGGCCGTCCAGCTCGAAAGGCCCCCGGGTTCCGCCAGCGGTCCGACCGCGCCCATGTCCGCCCCGGCGCTGAAAGCCCGGTCGCCGGCGCCACGCAGGATCACGGCGGCGATGCCTGGCGCTTCCTGGGCCTTCTGGAAGGCCTGATCCAGCGCATCCAGCTGGGTCTGGTCGAAAGCGTTGGCCTTGGGCCGGTCGAGGGTCAGGGTCAGCAGAGGGGGCCTGGGATCGGAGTGAACGGTCACATCTGTGGTGCTGCCAGAGCCGCGGCGGGAGCTCAACTGTCCCGGTGGGTGGCGATGCGCGTTGACATCCCCGGTTCCCCCGGGACAATCCCCTCAAGCACGGGGCCACCGCCCCGGGTGCGGTCATGCCCACGCTGAGCTCCGCTATCGTCAAGCAACAGGTCGCCTCCATGCGCGACGTTGAGGAGGCCCTGGCTCGACAGGTCCTCTACGGCGGCGATCTGGCCACGAACCTGCTCGAGTTGGCAGCGGTCAGCGAGACGGAGCTGACGCGCTTGCTGGCAGAGAGCCATGGGCTCGAACCGGGACCGGACGGCGAGCTGCCCGCCGCCGAGGAGCGCACACTCCGGCTGGTGCCGGGCGACCTGGCGCTCAGGCATGGGCTCTATCCGATCGAGGAGCATGACGGCACGCTGGTGGTCGCCGTCAGCGATCCACTGCCGTCGGAGGTCGAGCAGGATCTCGGCTTCGCGCTGGGCGTGAGCATCGAGCAGCGCGCCGCGCCCCTGGTCCGGATCCGCCAGGCCATCTCCCGCGACTATGACCTGCCGCTCGATCGGCGGTCGCTTAGGCTCCTCGCCAAGCTGGAGGGTCGTCCCGACCCGAGCCCGAGCTCGATGCCGGGCGCGCTCCGCAACTCCGCGCCGGTGCCCGAGCTGCCGCGTCCACCCAAGGTGCCACCCATCGATGCACCCCAGGGCGCGCCGGCAGTCGAGCAGCCGCCGCCACAGACGCCGCGCTCCGCCGGAGCACCGGCAGCGGTCAGCGCGCCGCCAACGCCAGCGTCCCCGGAAGCTATCAGCGAGACGCCGCCCCCTGCGGCCGCCGATGACTCGCAGCCACCGTCGGTCGGGCTTGCCGGCTGGGCGCAGGCTGCAGCCGCTCGACCGGAACGGCGTCGCCGCGTGCGTCGCCGCGGGCCCTACACGGCCGCGATGGCGGAGCGGGACCTGCTCGACGCCGAATCTCGCGACGACGCCCTGCGCGCTTTCTTCGACTACGCGGCGCAGTACTTCGAGTATGCGGTGCTGTTCGCCGTGCACGGCGACATCGCGGAGGGACGGGACGCGAACGGTCCGGGAACGGATCGCCGGCGCATCACCGGCATTGGCGTGCCGCTCGACCTGCCCAGCTCGCTGATGACCGCCAGGGTCGAGCGCGCCTACCAGCTCCAGGCGCTTGCTGATGACGGCATCGACGCGGGGCTGGCGAAGGATCTCGGTCGCAAGACGGGCGCAGTCGTCCTGCTGATGCCGATCGTGGTGCGTGGGCGCTGCGTGCTGATCCTGTACGGCGACCACGGCGACGCGAACGTGGAGCTGTCCGAGATCGGCGATGTGATCGCATTCGCCCCGCTGGTCGCAACGGCGCTCGAACGCGTCATCATGCGCCGCAAGCGCGCCGCACGGCAGAACCTCGCGAGCGAGACGGAAACCGCGCCCGCTGCCCAACCGCTGATCAATCCCGCTGGCCGGCGCCGCCGTTTCGCACCGCCGCCAAGCGCCGAACAGCGGGCGCAGGCCCTGGCACAGGCGCTGGCCATCCCCGCGCCGGGCCAGGCTGGCGCGACGCCTGGCCCCGCGGATGCCGCAGCAGCGAAAGCTCCCTCGCCCGTCCCGGCAAGAGCGGAGTCGTCCCCCGCACCGGCGCCGACACCGGCGCCCGACTCGACTCCGGCGCCGGGCTCGGTCCAGCCATCGCGGACGGTTTCCGTGGGCGAATCCGCACCGCCTCCGAAGCGCAAGGAGACCATTCGCGGTCTGGCAGCTCCCGTGGTTCCCGTCGGCACCGGGAAGCGCGTCCCCACTCCGCCGCAGGGCACGCCGGGGCCCCTCGAAGCGGAAGATGCAACGCCGGTAGCGACCGCCTTCCCTCTTACCCGACGGTCGACGCCGCGCGCGCGGGAAGCGGCCTCCGAAGAGCCGCCCGAGGAGGGCTGGGAGAGCGCGCTTGGCTCGGCTCCGTTTCCCGCAGAAGAGGGCGCGACCAAACCGGGCGTCGGCAGCTTTCCGCCCCCGCATTCGGACACGAATCCGGGTATCGGTCTTGCCGGAAGCGCCGAAGTGCCGCTGACGCGCCGCGAGGGAAGCAGCCCGAAGCTCGAGTTGGTACCCGACAATGTGCTGGACGAGGAGGTCGACAGCGGACCGCAGATCCAGGTCAGCGAGACCGAGCTCGAAGACGGGATCGAGATAGACGAGTCGAACACCCGCACACGCGAAGTGCCGCTCGCTCCCGCCTCGCGCTCCGTCTCGTTCGAAGCGCGGGCCCCGGCACCCCGGCATGGGTCGGACGAGCTGAAGCTCCCTTCGGTCATCGTCGACGTGGACGCCGACTGCCGCGAGCTCGTCTCCCGGCTGGTGAAAGGCGACAACGAAGCGGGCGACCACCTCGTCGCAATCGGAGCGCCTGCGGTGAGCGCGCTGGTCGCCGTGTTCCCTGGACCTGTCACCTCCGACCCGCGCCGCGGCGACACCCCGGTGCGCGCGTCGGACTGCGGCCCGGTGATGCGCGTGCTGGCGCGGATCGGGCACGCGGCGGTGCCGTTTCTGGTGGTGCGCACCGCGGACGCGAGCCCCGACGTGCGCAGCTGGGCAACGCGGCTACTGGGCGAGATGCCGGGCGTCGAGAGCGCGCGCGCGGTCGTGCGGCGACTCGTCGATCCGGATCCCGACGTGCATCGCGCAGCGCTGTACGCCGGGCGACGACTCCTCGGCGACGACGACAGCCGCACCGCACTTCGCGATGGGCTGTGCCGGCTGACCGAGGACGACGAGCAGTCGGACGACATCCGGCATGCGGCGATTGAAGCGCTGGCCGACCTGCGCGAGGCGCGGGCCGTTCCACGCCTGGTCCCGCTGCTTTCGGACGACAACGCCGACATCGTCAAGTCGGCTCACTGGGCGCTGGAAGTGCTCGCGCGTCAGGACTTCGGACGCGAGACCGACGCCTGGCAGAAGTGGTGGGAGCAGCATTCGGAGCAGCACCGCGTCGAGTGGCTCATCGACTCGCTGATGCACGACGACCCCGACATCCGGCGCGCCGCCGGTGAAGAGCTGAAGAGCCTGACGAAGGAGTACTTCGGCTACTACGACGACCTGCCGAAGAAGGAGCGGGCGCGCGCCCAGCACCGCTACCAGGAGTGGTGGGAATCTCGCGGAAAAGCTCGGTTTATCGGGGGCTGAGGTTGGCCGCCTGACCGGCGGGTGCTGCCCCGGAGCGTCCGTGATCAGGCCACGAGCCGCCGAGCCTCGACAGCCCACGCCAGGCATGGCAGAAGGCAGCCCGCGATGTCCGAAGAGCAACATCTCGACCCCGCGCTCAGAGCAGCCAATCTGGCGCTGTCGGGACGCAGGCATCGGGAAGCGAGCCGCTTCGCGTCGATCGAGCTGCGCTTCACCGACCCGCGGACCGGCCCCTGGGAGGTCGCCGCGCTGGTCTCCGTCGCCGTAGCGTCGTTCCTGATCGTCCTCGGCGTCTGGTTCCTCTAGCGGGCCGTATCGGCGACAGCACTGGTGCGCGACGTGCGCTGCTAGCGGCAGCTCGTCTTGGCGAGCTGCGCCCGGGCGGGTCCGCCTGCGCCGATCGAGCTCGCCGCGGCAGCCGCGGACTTCGCGCCGGCGCAGTTGCCGTTGAACCCGCGCGAGCGGACGGCCGCCGGCGCACTGGTCTGGATGCGCGCCCGCGCAGCCTGCAGCGCGTTCGCACTACCTCCCGTGCTGCGACAGCGATTGTACATCGCCACCGCACCTTCGATGTTGCCGCCCGAAGCCAGCGACTTGGCCTGCGCGCAAGCCGCATCGCCCGTGGGCCCGGCGGGCTTGGGGGGTGTGGGCTTGGGCTGGCGCGGCAAGGGTCTGGCGGTGGGCAGCTTCAGCTGCGGCAGCGTGATCTGGGGAAACGGCGACGGCGTGGGGGACGAACTGCTTTGCGTCGGAGCGGGCAGGCTGATCGGGGGAATCGAGGGTGGCTTTTCGGGTTTCTGCGGCTTCTCGCTCTTCTGGGGAGGCCGCCGTGGGGGAGTCGGGCTCGTCTGCTTCACCTCGGGCTCGGGCTGCGCCGAGGCCGGCGTCGGCGCGGAAGATGCGGAGTCCACCAGCGGCGCGATCTCTGCGGTCGCGCTCCCCGCCAGCTGGGTGGTGCCACCCGCGCCGCCAGCGGCCGGCTGCACGGTCGTGTTGTGCTGGAAGACGAAAATACCTGCAGCCAGCGCCCCGCCCGCGACGGCGAGCGCAAGGAACGCCGCCAGCCAGCCGCGATGGCTGCCGCGCCTGGGCTGCGGCGGCCGCACCGGCGCGGCCAGTGCCGATGCCGTGCGGAAAGCGGGCGAAGCCGTCTGTGCGGGGGCGGGAACCTGGAGCGCGGGCATCGGTGAAGTGTGCGGCCCGGCGTCGTAGCCAGGCTCGGTGTGCACCGCACCAGGCATGTCCTCTGTCGTCTTTCCGCCGGACAGCTCACGGTACAGCTCGAGGGTGCTCGACGGCCGCTGGCTGGGCGTCTTCTCGAGCGCGTGCATCACCGCGCGGCGCACCGCCTCGGGCACGCGCTGCCCGGCTTCGAAGCTCTCGATCGGCCGGGGCGGCTCGGTCATGTGTTTGTGGGCCCACATCCACGGCGTGTCGGCCTCGAAGGGCAGCTCGCCGGTGAGCATCTCGTACGCGATCACGCCCAACGAGTAGATGTCGCTCGCCGGTCCAAGCTCCTCGCCGGCCAGCTGCTCCGGGCTCATGTAGGGCGGCGTGCCGAGCACCATGCCCTGCTGTGTGAGCTTGGTCCGGGTCGCGGCGTCCGGTCCCACATGCGCCGCAATGCCGAAGTCGAGCAGCTTGACGAAGTCGTCTTCGCCAGCGCGGGTGGTGAGGACGATGTTGTCGGGCTTGAGGTCGCGATGCACGATGCCCAGCGTGTGCGCCTCGTGCAGTGCTCCGCACACCTGCTTGAGGATGTGCAGTGCGCGCGCGAGCGGTACCGGCCCCTGTTCGATGAGCTCGGTGAGGGCCTCCCCCTTGACGAGCTCCATGACGATGTAGAGCACGCCGTCGGGCGCCTCGCCGTAGTCGTAGAAGCGAATGGTATTGGGATGCTCGAGCTGCGCGACCGTCCCTGATTCCCTATGGAAACGCGAAACGAGCGTGTGGTCGCTGGTGAGCTCCGGCAGCAGCGTCTTGATGGCCACGCTGCGCGTCCCCTCGCCCATGCGCTGCTCGGCCTCGTACACGACGCCCATGCCGCCTTCGCCGAGCACGCGGAGCACCTTGTAGCGCCCGCCGAGCACCTGCCCGACCAGCCCGGCTCCCGACGCGCTACTGTCGGCGAGCAACGCACCACACCCCGAGCAGAAGCGCGCGCCCTCGGGGTTTTCGTGGTTGCAGACGGAGCAGTTCATCGACAGATCCTGTTCAAGCAAACGCTGTGCCTGTGACACGGCCCCTCGCGATTGCGGGAACGTGGTGGCCCATCCGTGAGCTCCGTGGTCGACAGCGATTGCCACATAGACGCATGCCGCAGCTGGACGATCTGCTAAACGCGCGCCAGTACCGCGGCGATCGCAGGCTAGAAGCCCTGATCCTGCGATACCAGCCCCTCCTGCCGGCCAAGGGGCCGGCAACGCAGCCCTCAAGTTGCTCTGCGCTCTGCCGTTGTACCGGGTATGGCACGCGATGCAGGCCTACTGCGAAGCGTCGCGCTGGCGACCGCGCTGATCCTCGTGCCCTGCACGTCGCAAGCGAAAAGCCCACGCATCACCCGTGGCGGAGGCCACACGAATGCGGGCTGGTTCGTGGCCGGCGTCGACGGCACCGACTACGCGCTGCCAGGTGGGATCAAGCTCCACCTGGCCCCCGGAACGCGCGTGCGCATTCCGGAGTGGTCCCAGAAGCTGCCGCTTCTGCCGGGTCACAGCACGAGGACCTGGAGCGTGGCGCTCGACAGCGGACACGTGAACGTGCGAGTGCCCCGGCAGCACCCGGGCAGCGAGGCCGTTCTCGTCAGTACGCCGCGGCGACTCGGCGTGATTGCCCTCGCCGGGAACGTCGCCGCAGTCGGCGATGCGCGGGGCGCCGCGGTGGCCAACATGGACGGCCAGGCGCTGGTGAGCTCTGGTTCCATGTGGCGAGCGCTGGCCCCGGGCAAGACACGCGTCGCGACCCATCAGGGAGCCATCGAGGCAGAGGCCCTGCTCCCGCCCCCCGAGCTTGCACTGCCACACATGATCTGGCTGTCACCCGGCGCGACCACGGACCTCGACGGTCTGCGCTGGAAGTCTGTCCACGGTGCGACCGGCTACGAGGTGGAACTGCTACGCGATGGCGTCCGGAAAAAGCGCGCCACGACGCCGGCAGATCGGCGGCATGTGGACGTGTCGGCGGTAGCGCCGGGCAGCTACGTTCTCGCGGTCCGTGCGATCGACGAAAGCGGGCTCGAGGGCCGCGCCGCGCGCACTACGCTGCACGTCATCGGCGTGGCGCTCCCCGCAGGTGCGTACACGGATGCGAGCGGCGTCATCCGCCTCGGGCGCGGCCAGAAGGCGAGCTTCACGCACGCCGAAGGCCTGGAAATGACCTACTCCGGCGCGCACCAGTTCTTCGACGCGCCGCGCCCGATAGGGCTGAAACAGGGACGCCGCACGCTCGTGCTGCTGCGCGTGCCCGGCACCGACGACACCGTGACAGCACGCCTCGATCGCCGCGAGCTGCAGGTCGAGACGCACATGGGCCCGAAATGGGCGATGTGGCCGCTGAATCCCATCGACATCAGCGTCCGGCTGCACCAAGCCGACGGCTCGGCGAAAGCCGTCAAGCTGGTTCCACGCGTGACGCTCGGCACGACGCCGATCGACGTCGAATGGCACCGCGACGGCAACGTGCTCCGGGCACGGGTTCCTCCGCGAAGCGGGCGCGGACCGTGGGTACTGCGCCTCGACGTGAGCGATCAGTACGGTATCCCCCTCGCCCACGACTTCGTGGAGATCGTGGCGGCCCCCCGGCGCATCCACGTGGCGCTGCACTGACGCCGCGCTGGCGGCTACTCCTTGCTGTCGTCCTTCTTCTTCGGCGACAGATCGACGTCCCAGTTCATCGTGACGTCCGAGCCCTTGAACGGCGGAACGATCACGGCCTTCATGGCGTTGATCGCGCACTTGCCCATGTCGGTGCCGTCGAACGGGGCGTCGATCGTCGCCTTCTTGACGTGACCGTCGTTGCCGAAGGTGATCGTCATCGTCCCCTTGCCCTTTGGACTGTCCTGCGAGACGACGCCGACGCAGGTCTGTGCCGAGCGAGCTGCGCGGGCGAGCTCGAGCTTGGCCTGGTGCTTGTCGAAGGCCTTCTTCTTCTGCTCGTCGGTATCCTCGGGGACGTCCGTGTCCGACGTGTCGTCGTTCTTGTTGCTCTTCGCTTCCTGGTCGGCGATCTTTTCCTGATCTGCGACGAGCTGCTCCGGTGTCTTCACCGGCTGCCCCCCATACGAAGGACCGCATCCCGCCAGAACCAATACGCCTGCCAGGCCCAGGAACCAGTTTCGCATGGCGTGGATCCTAGTCAGGCTGCGGCGCCCGTCAAAGCCTGCCGTGATTTCCGCCCCGGGCCGTTTCTCCGCTGCGGACGGAATACGCCCAGGCTGCCCCCGACCTGACCGGCGTCACAGGTCGGTGATCTGGTAGTCCTTGATCTTGTACAGCAGGGCGCGGTGGCTGATCTCCAGAATCTCGGCCGCGCGGGTGCGGTTCCCTTTGGTCTTCTGCAGCGCGCGACGGATCAGGATCTCCTCGATGATCCGCATGGTCTTCTTCACGCTGAGCTCGCCGCTGGCGAGCTGCATCTGGACCGGGTCCCTGGCCTCGCGGATGCGCTCGGGCAGATCGGCAGCGATGATCTGGTCTCCTTCGGACAGCACCATCGCCCGTTCGATCGTGTTCTCGAGCTCGCGGACATTGCCCGGCCAGGCGTACTCGTAGAGCAAGCGGCGCGCCTCGGTGTCCAGACCGCGTATCGTCGTCCCGAGCCGGGAGTTGTTCCGCGTCACGAAATGGTCGATGAGCAGCGGAATGTCGTCGCGCCGCTCCCTAAGCGGCGGCACGTGGATCGGCAGCACGTTGAGGCGATAGAACAGGTCCTCGCGGAACCGACCGGCTTTCGTTTCCGCCTGCAGGTCGCGGTGCGTGGCTGCGATGATGCGCACGTCCACTTTCAGGTCGCGCGCCTCGCCCAGGCGCCGGATCTTCTCGTCCTCGAGCACGCGCAGCAGCTTGACCTGCAGCCCCAGCGGCAGCTCGCCGATCTCGTCGAGGAACAGGGTGCCTCCGTCTGCTTCCTCGAACAGACCGCGGCGGTCGGCGATGGCGTCGGTGAAGGACCCCTTCTTGTGACCAAAGAGCTCGCTCTCGAGCAGGTTCTCCGGAATGGCTCCACAATTGACCGGGACGAAGGGGCCGCCGCGACGACTCGAGCGCCGGTGGATCGCTCGCGCCACCAGCTCCTTGCCGACGCCGCTCTCGCCCGTCACCAGCGCCGTTGTCTTGTACTCGGCGATCTTGGCGATGGTGCGGAAGATGTCCTGCATCTGTCCGCTCTTGGCGAGGATGTCCTCGAACCTGTGCTCCTTGCGGATCTCCTCCCGGAGCACGCGATTTCCCTCCTCAGGAGCTCGCGTTCCTCCGCCTTGCGCAGGGCCAGCACGACCTCGTCGGGCTTGAAGGGCTTCTGCACGTAGTCGTAGGCGCCGGCCGTCATGGCCTCGATCGCGAGGTCCATGTTCCCGTAGGCGCTCATCACGATGACCGTCGCCTCGTTGCCCTTCGCCTTGAGCGTGGCCAACAGATCGAGGCCTCCCATCTTCGGCATCCGCACGTCGGTCAGCACGCAGTCCGGTCCAAACGAGTCGACGAGCGCCAGCGCCTCCTCGCCGCTCGCCGCTGTCTCGACCTCGTAGCCGTGACGGCTGAGCAGCGTGCGGAGCACGAGGCGGAGGTTCTCCTCGTCATCGACCACCAGAACCCGTCGCACTGTGCAAAAAATGCTAGTGTAGGCCCCCCGGGGGCGCAACACTTTGCGTAGTTGCGGTCAAGAGCCTGGAAATCCAGGGTTACCGGCCGCCTGACCAGCTGTTTGCGAGTTTCCCCCGCCTGCCGAGCGGGCTACCAATCCGCATGCTCTGCGGACTCGACCAGCTTTTCGATGGGACCCTTTCGGCACTGCGCCGACGGCTGAGAGACGCACGCGTCGGCGTCCTCACCCATGCCGCCGCGGTCGACCGGCGCGGTCGCCACGTACTGGAAGTGCTCGACGAGCTCGGGGCCAGCGCGTCGGTGATCTTCTCGCCGGAGCACGGCCTCGACGCCATCGCCCAGGCCGAAGAAGCGGTGACGCCCGGCGCAACGCCCGAAAGCAACAACGGCGCGCACGTCGTAAGCCTCTACGGCGAGACCCGCGAGTCGCTGTCGCCGACGGCGGAACAGCTTTCGCAGATCGACGTGCTGGTCGTGGATCTCGTCGATGTCGGCAGCCGCTACTACACGTACGTCTGGACGGCACTCCTGGCGGCGCGCGCTGCAAAGGCAGCCGGCGTGCACGTCGTGGTCCTCGACCGGCCGAATCCCATCTCCGGCGATCCCGCGACGCTCGAAGGCGCTCCGCAGCAGGAGGGCTTCCTGTCGTTCGTCGGACTGGAGCCGCTTCCCATCCGACACGCTCTCACCGTGGGCGAGCTGCTCGCGCACTTCGCGGAGCGTGACGGCTGGTCGCTGGGCGCGGACGGCGCGCTGTCGGTCGTGCCGACGCGCGGCTGGGAGCGCTACCGATGTGCCGATGCGTGGGCGCGGCCCTTCGTGATGCCGTCGCCCAACATGCCGTCGCTCGAGACCGCTCTCGTCTACCCGGGCGGCTGTCTGGTGGAGGGAACGAACCTCTCCGAAGGCCGCGGCACGACGGTCCCGTTCCAGATGGTGGGTGCACCATTCCTGGACGGAAGGGCGCTCGCGTCGGCGCTCGCGGAGGGCGGCACACCGGGCGCACAGGTACGACCGGTCAGCTTCCGTCCCTGGTTCGAGAAGCACGAGGGCCGCGTCTGCCACGGCGTGATGCTGCACGTAACCAACGCGCAACTGTTCCGACCCGTCGCGACCTATCTATCGTTGATCGCGCACGCGCAGGCCCAGGCGCCCGAACACTTCCGCTTCCGCACCGAGCCGTACGAGTTCGAGACGACCATCCCCGCGTTCGATCTGTTGACCGGCTCCGACGCCGCGCGCACCGCGATAAGCGAGGGGCGCCCGGCCAACGAGATCGTCGAGCTGGTGGCGCCCGTCGACGCTTCCTGGCGCGAGATCGTGACCGCCGCCGAGCAGCGGCTCGAGCGCGCGCACGCCTGATCAGCCGACAATCGCCGCCTCGACCTCGTCAACGCTCTTGGGAACCTCGCGGGTCAGCACCTCGCAGCCGTCGTCGGTGACGACCACGTCGTCCTCGATGCGGATGCCCCGCACGTCCGAAAAACGCTCCAGCGCGCTCCGGTCGAGTGCAGAAGCCAGGTCGCCGACCTCCTCGGGGTTCGAGAGCAATGCAGGGATCACGTAGAAGCCGGGCTCGATGGTGACCGCCATTCCCGGCTCCAGATCGCGGTCCAACCTCAGGTAGCGGTCGCCCGGCACCGTGCTGCGCTCCCGCCCCTCGGCGTAGCCGGCGCGATCGCCGAGGTCTTCCATGTCGTGCACATCGACACCGAGCAGATGACCGACGCCGTGCGGGAAGAACAGCGCGGCGGCGCCGCGATGGTACAGGTCTTCGGCGTCGCCCTTGAAGATGCCGAGCTCGATGAGCCCGGCGACAATGCGCCGCCCCGCCGCGCGATGCACGTCCAGGTAGCGCACGCCGGGCTTCACCGCTTCGATGGCGGCGAGCTGTCCCGCGAGCACGCATTCGTACAGGTCGCGCTGGGTCGGCGAGAAGCGCCCCGACGTAGGCCAGGTGCGGGTCACGTCTCCGGCCCAGCCCTCGGGCGTCTCGGCTCCCACATCCGCCAAGAGCAGGTCCGAGTCGCCCAGCAGGTGATCATGCCGCTCGTTGTGCAGCACCTCGCCGTGCACGGTGACGATCGAGTTGTACGAACAGGTCATGCCGCATTCGATGATGGCCGCCTCCATCCGGGCACGCACCGCGGCCTCGCGGATCCCCGGACGCGTCGCAGCCATGCCCGCAACGTGGGCGCGCACGGTCACCGCCGCCGCCTGGCGCAGCTGCTCGATCGCGGCAGCGTCGTGTCGCAGCCGGAGCTCGATCATCGCATCGGCCAATGCGCGGTCCACGCCTTCGACTTCGTCGCCGCCATCGGCATCCACTTCGCGCTCCAGCACATCGGAAAGCCAGAACGCCGACTCGACGTCCTGCGGCGACAGCGTTGCCGTCCCGTCGGGCGGCTTGAGCTCGTCGATGGGACGCACTTCGATGCCGAGCTGCCGTGCGAGCTCGTCCAGCCCCGCCTGCGGGCCGGTCCAGAGCGCTTCGTCGGGATCGGGCGGATGCGCGTACAGCGTCACGCGCTCGGGTTCGACGAGCAGCGCGGCCCCTTCCAGAGGCTGGCCAACGAGGTAGAGGAAATGACTGGAAGCCCGGAACGGATAGCGGTTGCCGGCGAAGTTGCGCGGCTGGGACAGCCCTGCAACGATGAGCGCCGGACCCGACAGACGTTCCTGAAGGCGCCGACGACGCTCGGCGAAAGCAGCGGCCGGGCTCGAGCGCGGCCAGAATCCAGATTGCATAGGCAGTACGCTAGACCACGAAGCGGACGATGGCATTCAATCTCGACAGGATGATCGCGGCGGCCTACGCGGGCCTGGTTCTCGGCGCGACGGGCTGCGCGCAGAACAAGCCGGCCCTCTCTCCGAACGCCGGCAGCCAGCCCGCGGCTGCCGCCGCCGAAGCGAAGGCCTGCTGCAAGGGGCGGAACGACTGTAGAGGCAAGGGCGGCTGCGAAACGGACACCCACGCCTGCGCCGGCCAGAACGCCTGCAAGGGCCAGGGTGGCTGCAACCACCAGTGTCCGAAGTAGCGCCGAGGTCCGGGCTCGCTCGCGCCCAGCCACGAGCGCCGTCGCGAGCGCTCGACGATGGCTGACGCTCAGAGCACGTCGAACGGATAGCCGCCGTCGGTGTACGTGCGCGCGGCGATTTCCTTGCGCAGCTCGTCGTCGTTGTTCTCGAGCCTGGCCAGATTCGACGCGATGCGGCCCTGCGCGGCCGTGGCAAACATGGTGGTCAGGTCGATGTCGCGTCGCGCCCCCGCCTCGCCGCGCTGCTCGATGGCCTGGCTCGTGCGCGCCAGACACGCCGCCAGCGCGTACAGGTCCATGGCGATGTTGGCGATGCGCATCTGCGTGTACTGGATCTCGGCGATCTCCCGTCCGTACTCGCGCAGGGCCCGGTCCACTGCGCGACCGAGCTGTTCGGTCGCCTCCTCGAACATCACCGCTTCGCGCGCGAGCAGCGGATGCGCCATCGTGATGCGCTCGCGCTTGAGGGCCTCGCGCACCTTGCGCACTGCGAAGTCGCGCAGCAGCCCGAAACCCTTCACCGGTTCCTGCATCGCCGCTTCCACGTCGCTGAGCCGCTTGCCGGGGCCCTGCATGCCGGCCAGAGCAATGAAACAGCGCAGCGTCTCGTTGGTCCCGTCGAGCACGAAGGACGCGCGCGCGTCGCGCAGATGCCGCTCGAGCGGATGCGTCGTGAGGTAGCCGCTGCCGGCTGCCACCTGCATGCCGTCGTTGATCACGCGCCACAGCGCCTCGGCGCCCGCAACCCGGCAGATCGCGCTCTCGAGCGAGTAGTCCTCGACGCCGCGATCGATCAGGCCCGCGGTGAGGTACGTCATCGATTCGATGGCGTAGGTGTCCGCCATCATCCTCGCGACCTTGTCCTTCAAAATCGGGAACTCGCCGATCACGCGCCCGAAACTACGGCGCTTCTGCAAGCGGCTCACCGTCAGGTTCACGATCGCACGGCATTGCCCGACCATGCCGGCGGCCAGCACGACCCGGGCGTCGTTGAGCACCGCCATCGCCACCTTGTAGCCCTTGCCCGGCTCGCCCAGAACGTTTTCCCGCGGCACCTGCGCGTCCTTGAAAATGAGCTTGTTGATGGCCAGACCGCGCAAGCCCAGCGTGTCGCGTCGCGACCCGGTCTCGATGCCGTGTGCGCGTTCCACCAGCAGCGAGGTGATGCGGGGCTTCCGTCCCTCGTCGACGCGACTGGTGCGCGCGAAGACCGTGACGAGGTCGGCGATGTCACCGTTGCTCACCCAGGGCTTGCTCCCATCGAGGTGATACACACCGGCTTGCTCGTCGAGCTCCGCCTGCGTGCGCATGGCGCCCGCATCCGCGCCGGAGGATCGCTCGGTCAACGCGAAGGCCGCGACCGACTCGCCGCTCGCGAGCCGGGGCAGATAGTGCTGTCGCTGCTCGTCGGTGCCGAACAGGATCAAGCCTCTGGCGCCGATGGCGCCGTGCGCCGTCAGCAGGACGCCCAGCGAGGCATCCGCCGCGGCGACCTCCTGGATCAGCCGAGCGAAACCGGAGAACGACAGGCCGAGCCCACCGTACTCGCGGGGCACCCCCGCACCGAACAACCCCAGCGGCTTGAGCTCGTCGAGGATCGACACGTCGATGTGCGCGGTCCGGTCGATTTGCGCCGCGTCGACACGCGCGTCGAGCACGCCGTGGAGCTGTTCAATGAGCTCGTGCAAGCGCTGGCTCTCCGGATCGGGAAAGCGCGGGTACGGGAAGATCACGTCCTCGGCGATGACGCCGAAGAAGACGGCCTTCATGAAGCTCTGTTCGTCCATATCTGGGCCTCGACCTGGCTCGGTCACTCGCGTCCCGTCCCGGGGTCCGCGTCGGACGGCTCGACAACTGCCGACGGCGCGGTATCAGCCGACTCCGTGGTCACATCCGGGGACGCCGGAGCGGCGGGGGGCATGTTGCGGATCGCCGCTGCTTCCGGCGAAGTGGACGGTGGCTCGGATGCGGCGGGCAGCGGGGGCTCCGACGGGCTCCGTCCAACCTGACTGGTCAGCTCGATCACCGGCGCCGAGTCGCGCACCGCGTGCGAGGGCACGCCGAACTCCTCCGCGCGCTTGGCCTGCCACTGGTACTTGATGCGGTGGTGGTGCATGTTGACCAGCGTGTCGGCCATGCGCGTGGTGATGATGCGCAGGTCCTTCATGTCGAGTCCGCTGTCGTCGAGCTGCCCCTGCTTGAGCTTGGTGGACAGCACGCGCTGGATCATCGTCTCGAACGCATCGCGTTCCGGCGGGTCGATGGTGCGCGAGGCCGCCTCGATCGAGTCCACGAGCATCAGTATGGCCGTTTCCCTGGTCTGCGGCTTCATGCCCGGGTAGCGGAAGTTGCTCGCGTCGAGCCCCTTGGGGTTGCCCTGCTGCTGGCACTTGTTCCAGAAGTACTCCACCACCTGCGTTCCGTGATGGGTGTAGGCGAACTCGACGACGGGCTCGGGGATGCCCCCTTCCCTCAGGATCTTCGTACCGATCACGACGTGGGCCATGATGGCGTCGGCGCTCACGTCCGGCTCGAGCTCGTCGTGAGGCGAGCGCTCGTCTGGCCCCAGGTTCTCGACGAAGTACTTTGCCTGCGCGGTCTTGCCGAGGTCGTGGTAGTAGGCGCCGACGCGCGTCAACAGGGCGTCGACGCCGATCGCGCTCGCTGCCTGCTCCGCCAGGTTGGCCATCGCCCGCGAGTGCTCGTGAGTGCCCGGCGCTTCCTCCGCGAGTTTGCGTAGCAGCGGCTGCGACAGATCCTGAAGATCGAGAAGGCGTTCGCGCGGCACGTTGCCCAGCAGCCGTTCGGCGGGCGCCCTGAGCAGCGCCCCCACGAGCCCGGCGACAACCCCGCCGCCGACGCAGGCCAGAAGCTCCGAGTTTGCGAGCGTCAGCACATCGCCGAGCACGTTGAAGCGCCCCTCGAAGCTCACCACGATGGCGACGTACACCGCCGCCGAGCTGAGCCCCGCCACGGCGCCTGACGTGATCATCTGGCGCGCCCGCTTGCGTTCTGCCCACAAAAGCGTCGCCGACATCCCTCGCGCCAGCATCACGACCAGCAGGATCAGGTCGAACTCCAGAAACGACGCGATCACGAACGACAGCACGACCGTGACCAGGAACGCCGTGCGCCGGTCGAAGCTCGCCGCCACCCACATCGGCACGACCGCCATGGGTATCCAGAATTCGGGCAGCGACGTGAACAGGAGCAGCGCCTTGGCGAACACCGCCAGCAGCAACATCGCGACCAGCAGCCCTATCTGGAGCCTGAGCAGCCTCAGCCGGCTCTGCCCGAACCTCCTGAGATAGGACGTGAGCGCGATGCCGAGCGTGAAGAAGATCACGAAGACGCCGGCCAGGCGGGGCCAGTGGGGAGGGCGATGCAGGGTCTCGTAGATGAACGCGGTCCACTGCTGCTCGTTGCTGGAGCTCAGCTCGGTTCCGATCGGAACGACGATGCGGCGGTGCTCGTAGTGCAGGTCGGCGCGCCCGGTCTGGCTGTCGCGGACGATGCGCGGGCCGTACGGCACGCGGAGCGTCACGGGCACGGGATGGCCGAAGGCCGGCGCCCACGCCGACACGTAGCGGTCGCCAGCCTGGATAGCCGTCAACAAACAGGCGAATACCAGGCTCATGACGAGCCCGGCGATCGGTCCGGCCCGTACCCGCGTGCGCAGCATTCTCGCGACTCGCGGCGCTGCAAGCGCGCCTTCTTGCCCGACGCTAGCGAAGGAGGGCCGGGTAAGTCACCGATAAAAAGGACAACGCCGGACTGCGGCGCTCCGGCCGGGCAGGCCAGGGGTTCCGCTGGCTTGCGCGGGTCTCACCCCCGCTCGCTTGGCAGCCGACTCTTTCAATCATCCCAACAGCTTGCGCGCCGGCCCGGCTCTTGCTACCGGGTAGCTGTGGGGCGCCTGGACGCGATCATCGACTCGGCCTGCCGCGAGCGTGGAGCCGCGGTGATGGGCGCCGTCAACGTCACGCCGGACTCCTTCTTCGACGGCGGGCGTTACCTGGGCGCAGATGCGGCAGCACGCCACGTGGACGAGCTCATCGCCGAAGGCGCCGACATCGTCGACATCGGCGGCGAATCCACGCGGCCGGGCGCGGAAGCCGTCGGAGCGGCGGAGCAGATTGCGCGCATCGAGCCGGTGGTCCGGCATGCCGTCCAGCGCGGCGCGCTCGTCTCCATCGACACGACGCATCCCGAGGTCGCCGAGCGCATGCTCGGCCTGGGCGCCGACGTCATCAACGACACCTCGTGCCTCGCGGACGACGAGCTGGCACGCGTGACGGCCAGCCACGCGGCAACGCTGATCATCATGCACTCGCGCGGTCCGATGAGCCGGATGCCGGGGTTCTCGAAGTACCCCGACGACGCCTACGCCGACGTGGTCGAAGACGTGCTCGAAGAGTGGTCGGCGGCGCGCGATCGAGCTGTAGCAGCCGGCCTGCCGCGTCGGGATGTCCTGTTCGATCCCGGACTCGGGTTCGCGAAGAACGCACGGCATTCGTACGAGATCCTGACCCGACTCGCCGAGTTCACCAGGACCGGGGCGCGCGTGGTGGTGGGGCCCAGCCGCAAGTCGTTCATCGCGACCGCTGATCCCGCGCCCCCCGACCAGCGACTGGGCGGTACGATCGCCGCGTGCCTGCTCGCCGTGCAGCGTGGAGCGAGCATGCTGCGCGTGCACGACGTGCGTGACGTGCGCCAGGCGCTTTCGGTGGCCCGCGCCGCTCGCATGACGCCACCGTCCGCGACCGAGGTGCGCCATGCTTGAGGGCGTCCTCACCTATCTCGAGCACCGCACGCCGGTGCAGCTGCTACGCGACGCGCTCGACATCCTGATCGTCTACTACGTCCTTTATCGCGCGCTGCTCGTCCTGCGCGGCACGCGAGCCATGCAGGTCGCCGTGGGCCTGGGCATGGTGTTCGTGCTGTACATCGTCGCGCAGCTCCTGCAGCTGCTCACGGTGCTCAGCATCCTGAGCGCGCTCATCTCCAGCATCATCCTGGTCATCGTCGTCGTCTTCCAGAACGATATCCGGCGTGGGCTGATGCGCGTCGGCAGCAGGGCCTGGTTCGGCAGCCTGGCCAAGGCGCAGGAGACGAAGGTCATCGACGAGGTCGTCGACGCAGCGACGGATCTGGCGCGCCACCGCATCGGCGCCATCATCACCTTCGAGCAGGACGCGAACCTCGACGAGTTCGTCGGCGTTCACAAGGGTCACATCGTCGACGCCAAGGTCACCAGCGAGCTCCTGGTATCGCTCTTCATCCCGGAGGGCATGAACAAGCTGCACGACGGCGCGGTGATCATCCGCAACCTACGCATCGCCAAGGCTGGAGTCTTCTTCCCCATGCCCGAGGGGCGCATCGTGGACGAGAGCTTCGGCTCGCGCCACCGCGCTGCGCTCGGCATCACCGAGGAGACGGACGCCGTCGTCGTGGTCGTCAGCGAAGAACGCGGCACCATCAGCTTCTGCTTCAACGGCAACATCGCTTCCAACCTCGACGGGCCGAAGCTGCGCGCCATGCTGGAGGCGATCTTCAGCCCCAAGGTGCGCAAGACGAAGAAGAAGCCCGCCGCCGCGCAGCGTTCCGCCCCGACAACGCCGGTCGCGATCGTCGAACAGCCAGGGCCGTCGTCCCAGCACGAACCGGCGATCGTCCAGACGGAAGAAGAAGAGGAGACCATTCCCATCAGCGTGCGCGGTCGCAGCGTGGAACCACCGCCCAGTCTGCGCCGCCCGCAGAGCGATAGCGAAGTGCCCCCGCCGCCCCCGCTCAGGCCGCGCCCGCTGCCCGCCGGCGACGGCGACGGTCAGCCGAGTAGCAGCCCCCGGCCGCCGCCGGCGACTCCGTTGACGCCTTCTCTGCGCACCCCCGTCGGCTCTCCGGACTCCTCGCGCCACTCCTCCGGGGGCGAAGACGACGGTCAGGCGCCGGACACCGGGCGAAAGGACGGGTAGCCCGGTGTTCGAGCACTTCGGCACCAGCGTCCTCGGGTGGCTGCGCGAAGCCTTCACCGAGAACGTGGGGCTCAAGGCCATCAGCCTGGCGTTTGCCCTGGGTCTGTTCGCCTATCTGCACGGGCAGGAAGACCAGCAGCAACGCACCGTTCCGGTGGGCGTCGTACTGCGACTGCCTCCCGAGAGCGCCAAGCGCGAGCTGATGACGCAGATCCCGGCCAGCATCCACGTCACGCTGCGCGGCTCGACGCGCGCCATCGACAGCCTGATCCAGACCGGTATCGCCCCGGTGGAGGTCGATCTGCGCGATGGACAGAAGGACAGCATCACCTTCGAACCGAAGATGTTCACGCTGCCGCCCGGCATCGAGATCACTATCATCGATCCGCCCAGCATCGACCTCGAGTGGCAGGACGTCGTCACACGCAAGATCCCGATCCAGGCGTCCATCACCGGCAAGACAGCCGAGGGCTTCGTGGTCAAGGGCGAGCCCGAGGTCCAGCCCAAGACCATCAGCGTGCGCGGCCCCGTCAGCCTGGTGGAGGTAATGCAGTTCGCCCGGCTGGCGGCGTTCGATGTGTCGGGCCTCACCGAAGGCACCTATCGGCGCCGCATCGCCATCGATGCTCCCCCGAATCGCGTCAGCTACATCGGCCCGCAGAGCGCAACGGTAACGGTCACGATCGCGCGGCGGGTGAGTGAAGCCAAGTTCGCACGCCGCCCGGTGGAGGTGTTGGGCGTGCCCAGCGCGGTCACCAAACCGCACAGCGTGGACGTGACCGTGGTCGGTCCGCCAGAGGTCGTGCGTGCGCTGCGCGCCGAGCAGGTCGTCCCGAGCGTCGACCTGTCCAAGGCCAAGGGAGTGGACCTGGCCAAGCAGAAGCACGGCTCCGCGCTGGTACCGGTGACCGTGGACATCTCCAACGTCCACGCCGAGATCCAGCCGCCCGCCGTCAACGTGAAGTGGTAGGCGGCGCCTGACGGGCGCGTCACGGAGTGTGCCAGCGTGCGCCAGCCGTCGGGCATGGCGCGGCGGAAAATGCGCCCTGCCCGCGCGGCATGCTTCCTGCTCCAGGCAGGCACCACGCGCTCCACGGAGGAACCATGCGCCCCGCTTCGTTCGCCCTCGCTTTCGGTCTGTGTCTGTCCCTGGCTGCGTTCGCCGGCTGCGGCGGCAATGTCTCCGGCGGTGAGCTCGTCGGCATTGGCGGGTCCGGCGCGACGGGCAGCGGCGGCTCGGGGGCGAGCGGCGGAACCGGCGCAACAGGGGGTTCGGGAGGCGGCGGCCAGCCCTGCGGACCGACGACCTGCAACAAGAACGAGGTCTGCTGCAATGCGAGCTGCGGCATCTGCGTTCCAAAGGGGTCGGGTACGCCATGCACGACCATCAGCTGCACCGACGCGGGCCCGCCCGTGCCGTGCGGTCCGACAACCTGCTCGTCCGGCGAATACTGCTGCAATGCCGACTGCGGCGTGTGCGCGCCGCTGGGCGCCATGTGTCCACAGGTCGACTGCGCACAGGTCGACGCGGGGCCACCGCCGCCGCCGCTGCCGTGCGGCAACACCAGCTGCACGGCGGGACAGCTGTGCTGCAACGTGTGCGGACAGAACGTGTGTGTGTCCGGACCTGCCTGCCCCAGCGGTGGAGCCTGCGCCGTGGACTGCTCTCCGCAGGACGCCCAGCCCTATGGCAAGTGCAACCTGATGTTCGGCTACCGCTGGGACGGAGGAGCCTGCGTACCGGTGGGCGGCTGCTCCTGTCAGGGAGCGGATTGCGGTAACCTATTTCCGGATCAGCAGAGCTGCTACCAGGCGTACCAGTCGTGTCCGCAGTACTACAACTAGCTTCGCAGGCGCCGCCCGACTGCCAACAGTGCGCGGCCTGCTGCTTCTCCAACGCGGCAGGCTACATCCAGGTGTGGCGCGTGGACCACGCACGGCTGGGCGATCTCGCCGAAGAGCTCACGCTCATCCACGACGGTCGGCGCTACCTCCGGATGGAAGACGGACACTGCGCGGCGCTCCGCATCGATCCGCTCACGCGACGTTTCGCATGCGGCATCTACGAACGGCGACCCGATGCCTGTCGCTGGCTCGAACGTGGCTCGTCGCACTGCCAGGCGCAGCTCGCGCACAAGGCGGACCGGCCGCTGGTTGTACTGGAAACGCTGCTCCGCCAGCGCACGTGACACGGTGGCGGCGTCAGGCGCGCTTCCCCAACACCATCATCAGCGATTTCACGGCGGCCTCCACACCGAGCAGCGACGTGTCCACGACGTGCTCCGCCTGCGCGTACAGCGGCGCGCGCTGGCGCAGAAGCGCACGCAGCTCGGCCATGGCGTCGCCGCGGTTTCTCACCGGGCGCTCGTCGCCCTGCGCGAGCACGCGCTCCATGTGGTCCTCGGGACGGGCTTTCAACCACACGGTCGTCGCGCTGCGCCTGAGCAGCTCGAACGTGTCGGGGTCGCTCACGATGCTGCCCCCCGTCGCGACCACCGCGTCCTGCCCATCGCCGAGCACGCGCTTGAGCGTGTCCCGCTCGAGCTTGCGGTAGAACGCCTCGCCCTGCAGCTCGAACACTTCGCCCAGGCTCATCCCCGCCGCGCGCTCTACGAGCTGGTCGAGCTCGATGAACTCCACGCCAAGCCCCTGCGCCAGCTCGGGCCCGATCGTGCTCTTGCCAGCGCCGCGCAGTCCCAGAAGCGCGATCACACCGGGGCGCCGCGGCGACTCGGCGTCCCTGAGCAGCTCCGAAGCGGATGTGCCGAGCGCGGCGGCCACGTCGCACAGCCGCGCCACCGAGATGTTCCCCTGCCCTGCCTCGAGCTGGACCAGGAAGCGCTCGCTGACCCCCGCGCGATCGCTCAGCGCATGCAGCGTCAGCTCTCGCTCGGTCCGCCGCGCACGCACAGCCCGGCCCAGCGCGGAAAGCGCGGGATGGCGTGGCTCGGCGACCCGGTTTATCATCGGTCAAGAACTATATTTCACGTTAGACAATAGTCAACTGCAACATAGTGCTTGATAGGCGTCAGGTTCGAGGTTAGGGTGCCCGGCATGGATCCCATCCGTTTCGAGACCGATCCCTCCCGCTACAAGCACTGGAAGCTCGAGTTCGACGGCCCCGTCGCCCGCCTGGCGATGGACGTGCCCGAGAACGGCGGCCTGCGGCCCGACTACGTCCTCAAGCTCAACAGCTACGACCTGAGCGTGGACATCGAGTTGGCCGACGCCATCCAGCGCGTCCGCTTCGAGCACCCGGAGACGAAGGTGCTGGTCGTCACCAGCGGCAACGACAAGGTGTTCTGCTCGGGCGCCAACATCTACATGCTCGGCACCTCGACGCACTCGTTCAAGGTGAACTTCTGCAAGTACACGAACGAGACGCGGCTGTACCTGGAGGACATGAGCCAGGAGAGCGGCGTGCCCACCATCGCCGCGCTGAACGGCACGGCATCGGGCGGCGGCTACGAGCTGGCCATGGCCTGTGACCACATCGTGCTCCAGGACGACGGCAACTCCGCCGTGAGCCTGCCGGAGGTGCCGCTGCTTGCCGTGCTGCCCGGCACGGGCGGTCTCACGCGCCTGGTCGACAAGCGCAAGGTGCGCCGCGATCTTGCAGACGCCTTCTCCACCGTTGCCGAGGGCGTCCGCGGCAAGCGCGCCGTCGAGTGGGGCCTGATCGACGAGACCGTGCCGCGCAGCCGCTTCGCGGACGGCGTCAAGGCCGCGGCCGACAAGCTCGCCGCCGAGCGTGGGAAGGACCGCAGCGGCCCCGGCGTGAAGCTCCCGCCGCTCGAGTCGAAGCGCGAAGGCAACACGACGACGTACAAGTACGTCACGCTCGCTGTCGATCCGGACAAGCGCGTCGCGACGCTCACCATGCGCGCCCCGAGCGAAGCGCAGCCCAGCACGGCCGATGCCATGCGCAAGGCCGGCGCCGAGCTGTGGGCGCTGCGCGCCTTCCGCGAGCTGGACGACGCGCTGCTCGACCTGCGCTTCAACCAGCTGGAAATCGGCCTCATCGTAGTCAAGACCGAGGGCGACGCGGACAAGGTGCTGGTCAGCGATCGCGCCCTGCTCGACGCGGCGAAGCACGACTGGTTCGCGAAGGAAGTCGTGCTCGAGATGAAGCGCGTGCTCAAGCGACTGGATTTGTCGGCGCGCACGGTCTTCGCCATCATCGAGCCCGGCTCCTGCTTTGCAGGCTCGCTGTTCGAGCTGGCCATCGCAGCGGACCGCTCGTGGATGCTCGACCTCGAGGAGGGCGGCCCGGCTATCGCGCTGTCACCGATGAATTTCGGACCACTGCCGATGTCCAACGGCCTGACGCGGCTGCAGACGCGCTTCCTCGCCCACCCCGAGCACGCCGAGGAGCTCAAGGGCCGCGAGGGCGTGATCCCGACGCGCGAAGCGCTCGACGAAGGCCTGGTCACCTTCGCTCCGGACGACATCGACTGGGACGACGAGGTGCGCATCGCCATCGAGGAGCGCGCGGCGTTCTCGCCCGACGCGCTCACCGGCATGGAGGCGAGCCTGCGCTTCGCCGGTCCCGAGACCATGGAAACGAAAATCTTCGGGCGGCTGTCGGCCTGGCAGAACTGGATCTTCCAGCGCCCCAACGCCGTCGGCGAGCGCGGCGCACTCACCATGTACGGCAGCCCCGAACGCCCCGTGTTCGACTACAAGCGCACCTGAGGGAATCAGAAGTCATGAGCAACGTAGCAACCAACGAGAAGATCCCGAACAACGTCAACCTGGCGGGCGACCGGCGCCTGCAGCGCGCGCTCGAGCAGTGGCAGCCGAGCTTCGTCAACTGGTGGAAGGAGATGGGGCCCGAGGGCTTCCTCTCGCAGGACGTGTACCTGCGCACGGCGATCAGCGCCGACTCGGACGGCTGGGCACACTTCGATTACGTCAAGATGCCCGACTACCGCTGGGGCATCTTCCTGGCCGACCCGGTGCAGGACAGGAAGATCGGCTTCGGTGACGAGATGGGCAAGCCGGCGTGGCAGGAAGTGCCCGGCGAGCACCGGAACACGCTGCGCCGCCTGATCGTCACGCAGGGCGACACGGAGCCGGCCAGCGTCGAGCAGCAGCGCCTGCTCGGCCAGACCTGCCCGAGCCTGTACGACCTCCGGAACCTGTTCCAGGTGAACGTGGAAGAGGGGCGCCACCTGTGGGCGATGGTCTATCTGCTGCACACCTACTTCGGCCGCGACGGCCGCGAGGAAGCGGAAGCGCTGCTGCAGCGCCGCAGCGGCAACGCCGACAATCCGCGCATCCTGGGCGCGTTCAACGCCCCCATCGCGGACTGGCTGTCGTTCTACATGTTCACGTACTTCACCGACCGCGACGGCAAGTACCAGCTGCTCGCGCTGGCGGAGAGCGCGTTCGATCCACTGAGCCGCACCACGCGCTTCATGCTGACGGAGGAAGCGCACCACATGTTCGTGGGCGAGACGGGCATCCTGCGCGTCTGCGAGCGCACCGCGGACATCATGAACCAGTTCCCAGGCGATGATCCGCGCAAGCACGGCGTCGTCGATCTGCCGACGATCCAGCGCTACGTGAACTTCTGGTACTCGATCTCGCTGGACCTGTTCGGCGGCGAGGTGTCCAGCAACGCCGCTGCCTACTTCGCCTCCGGCATCAAGGGCCGTGCGCACGAGGATCGCTTCGAGGATCACGTCGCCCTCGAGGGCAGCTACGACTTCGAGATGCCGAAGGACGGCAAGTTCGAGCGCGAGAGCGTGCCGCTGCGCAACGCCATGAACGAGGTGCTGCGCGACGCCTACGTGAGCGACTCGCAGCGCGGCGTGGACAAGTTCAACAAGCTGCTCGGCGAGAAGAACATCGACTTCACGCTCACGCTCCCCAGCCGCCGCTTCAATCGCAACGTCGGCCTGTACGCCGGCGTGCACACGACCCCATCGGGCGAGGTGGTCTCCGACGCCGACTGGGAGAAGCGCCACGACGAGTGGCTGCCGAGCGAGGCGGACCTGGCCTACGTGAAGAGCCTGATGACGAAGCCGGTCTACGAGCGCGGCAAGATGGCCAACTGGGTCGCCGCTCCGAAGCGCGGCATCAAGGGCCGCCCGGTCGACTTCGAGTACGTGCGCCTGGACTAGAGCGATCCACCCGCGACGAGCCGCCCGCGGCAGCCAGGCGTAGCAGAATGCCACACAATTGTGGCATTCTGTCACATAATCGGCTGTTTCCAGCTTGCGTGAGGGCGGGACCATCCCTACATCACGGCGAGACCATCCATGTCCCGTCCGCGCAGCCCGACGCCACAGCGCCACCCGCTCGTGCTCCTGGGTCGCCACCAGGTGGCCGCGGTGGTCGCGACCGGCGTGGACTTCGCCGTGATGATCGTGGCGGTGAGCCTGCTCGGGCTCTCGCCGGTGCTCGGCACGGTGCTCGGCGCGGGCACCGGAGCCATCACCAACTTCACGCTCGGCCGATACTGGACTTTCGAGGCCCGGCACTCGCCGCCCGCAGGCCAGGCCGCCCGCTACGGCGTGGTCTCCGCCACCAGCCTGGGCCTCAATGCTTCGGGAGAGTGGCTTCTGACCAGCGTGCTCGGCATGCAGTACATCGCCGCCCGCGTCGTCGTCGCCGCTCTGGTCAGCGTGCTCTACAACTTCCCGATGCAGCGCTTCTTCGTGTTCGCCGAGCGCCGCGCGGTGCCCTCGGCGCGATCCTGAAGCTCCGGGCTACTGCCCGGGACCGATGATGGTGACGTCCACGCGGGAGCGCGCGTTCTGGTAGTACGAAGCCAGCGCGGCCGCGAGGCGTCGACTGACGTACCAGCGCCTGAGCGCTGTTGCCACTTCGCTGAACGGCTTGTTCCGGAACGGCGTCTTGACGGTGCGCTGGATGTTGCGGAGCTCCGCTTCGCTCGGGCTCAGCATCGGGGTCACCATGCGATCGAGATAGATGCTGGCGCGGGCGCGGCGGCGTAGCATGCCCAGTACCTCGCGGTTCTCGATGCCCTCGGCCCGCGCCGCTTGCTCGAGGGCTTTCTCGCCGCCGATGCGCTCGAGCAGCATCAGGCGCGCCGCGCGCGTCTGGCGGGTCATTTCGCTGTCGGTGGGCTCGGGATCGATATGCTGCGCCGCCAGCAGCGTCTCGGTGATGTGCCGCTCCAGCGCGGCGCGGACGTGCCTGTCGCGGTACGGGCGCTTGTCCCCCGGTATGCGATCCGGATCCGCCAATGCCTCGAGCCGCGCTTCGAATGCGAGCTCGCGCTGGAAGATGAAGCGCGGCGAGCGCACGCCTCCTGTTTCCGGCGCCGTGAAACGCACGACGACGCGGTCGACAACAATCGGCTCCGCCCCCGACGCGCGCGGAGCCCAGCCCAAGAGCAGCCCCAGCGCGATTGCGAACGGAGCCAGCGCGCGGCGGATCAACGGGAGGATGCCGTCCGTTTGCGGGAGGAGGGACTCGGCTCTTCTTCTCCGGACTTGTCGCTCGACTCCTCGGCCGTGGCTTGCGCCGCTTCTTTCGACAGCTCGCGCGACTCGCGATCGCCACTCGATTCCGCGCCGCCGTCGTGGCGGTGTGTGTAGCTCCGGGCAGCCCGGCGCGCCTTGACGAACTCGGCGAACGCCGTGACCTTCTCCAGGTCGCGCGCACCCAGCGTCTCGGCCAGCTCCGCCAGCTGCTTGCGCAGTGTCTCCGCGCTGCGACCACGGCGCCCGGCAAGTGCTTCCTGCGAAATGGGCTGCGCGGCCTCCACGCCTGCCGGCGGCGCCTCGACCGGCCAGACCGGTCGCGGCACGGGCACCAGCGCGTGTGCGTCGAGCCACGCTTCCATGAAAACGCGCAGGCGCTCGCTGCGGAACGCGAACCAGCGCTCGCGCTCGGGCCCGTAGGACATCAGCACATCCTTGAAACGACGGAATGCGCCCTTGCCGTCGATGGCGTGGGTGAGCCGACGTTGCAGCTCCTCGTCCTCGACCATCGGGATGAAGCGCTCCATCCAACGGTACTGCTCCCGCGAGCTGACCGGATCGATACGCATGTAGTTGGGATCCGAAGCGATGCGTGCATGCATTTCGGGATCGGCGATTCCGTCGACCACGCGCAGCACTTCACCGGTGCCCAGGTGCAGGTAGCTGTGCACCTCGGGAGCGTTGTTCTCGAAGGCGTCCTCGAGCGCTTCCCAGTCGACGGGAACTTCCCGCATCGCCTGCTTGCTTCCGGAACCGCCCTTGTCCGCATCAGCCATGTTCTCGTACCTCTACAAGTAAGGGTTGGTCCGCCGGGGCACGGTGTCAGCCCCGGACCGCTTCTCCGCGAGCACGACGCACTGCGTTATGCCAACGCTCCACATGGGCGGTCCGATCGTCGTCGCTCATCCGGACACCGAAACTCTTGTCGATCTTGATCATCTGCGCGGCTTCGCCGCCGCTCTTGAAGAGGCCGGCGCCGACTCCCGCCAACATTGCCGCACCACGTGCGGTCGACTCCAGCTCGCTGGGGCGCTCGACCGTGACCCGGGAAATGTCGCTCTGGAACTCCATCAGAAGATCGTTCGCGGCAGCCCCCCCGTCAACCCGCATGCGGGCGATTGGCTGACCGAGGTCGTCACTCATTGCCTGGAGCAGATCATTGACCTGGAAAGCGATCGCCTCGAGCGTCGCGCGCGCGAGGTGCGCGGAGGTCGTGCCGCGGGTCAGGCCGGAGATGAGTCCGCGCGCATCCGGATCCCAGTACGGCGCGCCCAGGCCCACCAGAGCCGGGACAAACACCACTCCGTCGCTGGACGGGACCTGGCGAGCCAGAGCCTCGATCTCGGCCGCAGAGCCCACCAGACCGAGCCCGTCGCGCAGCCATTGAACGGCCGCGCCCGCAATGAAGCAGCTGCCTTCCAGCGCGTAGACCACCTCGTCGCCGATCTGCCAGCCGAGAGTGGACAGAAGGCCGAAGCGACTCGGCACGGGTTGGTTGCCCGTGTTGACCAGCACGAAGGCTCCGGTCCCATAGGTGCACTTGCCCTCGCCCTCGCCGAAGCATGCCTGCCCGAACAGCGCGGCGTGCTGGTCGCCAGCCATGCCCGCGATAGGGATACCGTCGGGCAGCTCGGCCAGGCCCTGCGTGTGGGCGATCGTTCCGGCCGAAGGCACGATGCGCGGCAGGATCCCCCGCGGCACTCCGAGCAGCTCGCACATGCCCGGATGCCACTCGCGCTTGCGGAGGTCCATGAGCAGGGTGCGGGACGCGTTCGTCACGTCGGTAACGTGGGGAGCGGAGCGAGCGGCTCCGCCGGCCAGCTGCCAGACCAGGAAGGAATCGATCGTGCCGAAAGCGAGCTCGCCACGCTCGGCCCGGGCCCGGGCACCCTCGACGTGGTCCAGCAGCCAGCCGATCTTCGTACCGGCAAAGTAGGGGTCGATGACCAGACCGGTGGCCTCGCGCACCGCCGCTTCGTGTCCCCCCTTCTTGAGCTGCTGGCAGCGGTCGGCCGTCCGGCGGTCCTGCCAGACGATGGCGCGATGCACGTGGGCGTCCGTCTTGCGATCCCAGAGCAGCGTGGTCTCGCGCTGGTTGGTGATGCCGATGGCTGCGATGGCGGAACCGGCGACGCCGGCCGCCTTCAGCGCCTCGCGCACCGAGTCGACCACGCTCGCCCAGATTTCCTCCGGCTGGTGCTCCACCCAGCCGGGCTGGGGGAAGTGCTGGGCGAATTCGTGGTTCGCCCGGCCCAGCGTGCTCCCGTCGGTGCCCATGACAAGAGCGGTCGAGCCCGTCGTCCCCTGATCGATGGCTAGAATGTGCTTGTCCGCCACGTACCCAGCGTAACAGATCCACCTGGCGACGGGTCGGGCCCCGGCGCCACCCCTGATGCCCATGCTTTTCCGGATAATGGGCGCCGGTGGAGGCCTCCCGCTTGTCGCGGCGCGGCCACAACGGTAGCCTTCGTTCCCGCGATGCCGCGTCTCCTCCTCGCTACCCCGGAAGGTCAGCAGGTCGTAGAACTGCGGGCGCACAACTCTCTCGGGCGCCATCCTTCCAACTCGATCCAGCTCCTCGACAAGATCGTGTCGAAGGAGCACTGCACCATCGAGCAGAGGGACGACGGCTACCATCTGCGCGACCTCGGCAGCCTGAACGGCACGTACATCAACGGCGAGCGCGTGGTCGGCGAGCAGCGCCTGCGCCACGGCGACGACATCGCGCTCGGCACGACGCGCGCTCGTTTCGACGATGGCTCGGGGCAACCGCTCGCTCCGCCCCCCGCGGTCTCGCCGCCCGCCGGCCCGCCTGCCTGGCAGTCCGCTCCACAGTCGCCGGCCCCGCCGGTCAGCCAGCAGCACCCCGTGCCGTCGCACGCCGCGCCTTCGGCGCAGCAGCCGTATGCGGAGCCGGCTGCCGCACCGCGCCGTCCGCTGGGCGTGACGCTCGACGACGTCCCGGGCGACCAGATGCCGCCCGTCAACGCGACGCGGGTCGACGTGAACGACCAGGCGCGCGCCATCGGCACGCAGATCGCCGCGACCCAGAAGGGCTTTTTGCCGTACGAACAGGTCGCAGGCAATCCGCAGCAGCTCGCGGCGGACTACGAGCGCCTGCGCCTCAGCCACGAGCTGAGTCGCGAGATCGCGCTCGAGCGCGATCTGCCCACGCTCCTGAACAAGATCCTGATGACGATCTTCAAGTTCGTGCGAGCGGACCGAGGCGTCATCTTCCTGATGGATAGCTCGGGCGAGCTGCGGCCGGGCGCGAGCCTACGCCGCGATGGTACCGACGCGCCGATCAGCGTGTCGTCGACCATCATGAATCACGTCATCAAGGAACGCGCCACGGTGCTGACCCACGACGCCGCGATGGACTTCGCCGCGTCCAAGGGCAAGAGCATGATCCTGAACCGGATCAGCTCGGCCATCGTCGCGCCGCTCCTGCACAACGACGAGATCCTCGGTGTGCTGTGGCTCGACAGCGAGACACTCGCCCAGTTCCAGCCGAAGGACATGGAGATCGTGACAAGCATTGCCGCGCAGGCCGGCATGTTTATCGAGATCAACATCCTCGGTAAGAAGATCGAGAAGGAGATCATCAACCGCGAGCGTTTCAGTCGCTTGCTCTCGCCCAACGTGGCCGAGCGCGTACTGAGCGGCGAGCTCGAGGTGAAGAAGGGCGGTCAGCTCGTCGAGGAGTGCACCGTCTTCAACTCCGACATCCGCGGCTTCACGCGCATGAGTGAAGGCGCGCGGCCGGAGGGCATCGTCGAGATGCTGAACGAGTACTTCGAGCAGATGGTTGAAACGCTGTTCAAGTACGAAGGCACGCTCGACAAGTTCATGGGGGACGGCATCATGGCGCTCTGGGGCGCGCCGGTAGCCCATCCGGACGACGCCTTGCGCTGCGTGAGCTGCGCGATCGAACAGATGGAGGCGCTCGGTCGCTTCAACCGCAAGCGCGTCGAGCTCAACGTCCCGCCGCTGGCGGTCGGCATCGGCATCCACACCGGGCCACTCGTCGCCGGCTACATCGGCAGCTCGAAGGCACTCAGCTACACCGTGATCGGCGACACTGCGAACACCAGTGCGCGCCTGTGCGGCATCGCTGCAGCCGGGCAGATCCTGGTCAGCGAGGGCACACTGGCCCGGCTGCAGAACAGGTTCGAGTACGATGAGCTGCCGCCCGCACAGCTCAAGGGCAAGGAAAAGCCCTTCCGCGTATTCAACGTGAAGAGCTACCGGCCCAGCGCGCAGGTGCCGGCCGCGGTCGAGACTGGCTAAACCTGTTCGGGCGCGCGCAAACCATTTCGCGTCTGTCGCGCGCTGCGTCATGTAGACACGCTCGACTCCCGCGGCGCTTCGCGGCAGGCTTGGCGCTCCCCATGGCTCACGTGCTCGCATTCGAACGCCCCGTCGTCGAGCTGGTCTCGCGCGTACGCGAGCTCAGGCAGCTGGCGAGCGAAGATCCGCACTTCGCCGTGGAGCTGAAAAGGCTGGAGGACAAGGCGGCCAAGCTGGCCCGCGAGGTGTTCGACAACCTCTCGCCCATGCAGAAGGTGCAGCTCTCGCGGCACCCGAACCGCCCCTACACGCTCGACTACATCTCGCGGTTGTTCAGCGACTTCATCGAGCTCGGGGGCGACCGGCGCTTCGCCGACGACGCCTCGCTGGTCGCTGGACTCGCGCGCTACCATGGTCGCAGCGTCGTCGTGATCGGCCACCAGAAAGGGCGGTCGACGAAAGAGAACATGCGCCGGAACTTCGGGATGCCGAACCCCGAGGGCTACCGCAAGGCCATCCGCCTGTACGAGATGGCCGACCGCTTCGGGCTGCCGGTCATCACGTTCATCGACACGCCCGGCGCCTTCCCCGGCATCGAGGCCGAGGAGCGCGGACAGAGCGAAGCCATCGGCGCTTCGCTGGAAGTGATGGCCCGCCTGGGCGTACCGATCGTCACGACGATCATCGGTGAAGGCGGCTCCGGGGGCGCGCTGGCGCTCGGCGTCGCCAACCGCGTACTGGTGCTGGAGTTCAGCTACTACTCGGTGATCACGCCGGAGGGCTGCGCCGCCATCCTGTGGAAGAGCGCCGAGAAGGCCGGAGAAGCCGCAGCGCGCTTGAAGATCACCGCGCCCGACCTGCTGGAGCTCGGCGCCGTGGACGCGATCGTGGACGAGCCCGCTGGCGGCGCCCACCAGGATCACGACGAAGCCGCGCACATGCTCGACAACGCACTCTTCGACGCGCTCGTGTCGATGGACGGCCTGTCACCCGACGAGCTCAGGGAAGACCGCTACCAGCGCTTCCGCCGTCTGGGTTCGTTCGTCGCCTGAGCCTTGGAGCTCCCCGGGCAGATCGGGGTCGCCACGCAGCGCTGGTGTGATATGCGGACCCCAGGGGTGCGCTTTCTCTTGAATGGAGACGCAGATGATTGAAGAAACCCTCGCAATCACGGCGCCTGACGGCACGAGCAACGGCCTGCTGTTCCGACCCGACAGCGGAAGCCACCCGGGCGTGCTGTTCCTGACCGACATCTTCGGTATCCGCGAGTCGCAGAAGGGCATGGCGAGCCGGCTGGCCGCCGAGGGCTACGCGGTGCTGGTGCCGAACGTGTTCTATCGCTCGGGCGAGCCGCCCATGTTCGACTTCAAGCCCGACTTCGCCGACGAGCGCACCCGCAAGCGCTTCGGCGAGCTGCGCGACCCGCTCACGGCGGAGGCCATGGAGCGCGACACGGCGGCGTACGTTGATTTCCTCGTGGCACGCGACGGCGTGTCGGACGGCCCGGTCGGCGCGGTGGGGTTCTGCTTCTCGGGCAAGCTCTCCATGCACGCTGCCGCAGCGCGCCCCGACAAGGTGGGCGCAGCCGCGTCGTTCCACGGCGGCGGCCTCTACACCGACGACACGCACAGCCCTCACCTGCTTCTGCCGCGCATCAAGGCCGAGCTCTACTTCGGGCACGCTGTCGAGGATCGCAGCATGTCGAAGGAAGCGATCGAGAAGCTCGACCAGGCACTGGCAGCGTGGGGCGGCAAGTACGAGGCCGAGACCTACGACGGCGCGCACCACGGCTGGACCGTTCCGGACAACGGCGCCTACGAGAAAGAGGCGGCAGAGCGCGCCTACAAGAAGCTGACCGCTCTCTTCGCCGCGACGCTGCGCTAGCGGCGCGCTCGGCCTGGTTGTCCGCGCGCAGAGCTCACGCGACGAGCAGCCGCTCGAGCTCCAGCGTACCGGGATGCAGCGTCCACAGCGCGCGACCGCGCTCGATCAGCGAGACCTGGCCGGGACGCAGCGGCGGGAACGCGGGGCGACCGACGAGCACCGCTCCGAGGGCGGAGATCCCGGGCTCGTGGCCGACCACCGCGACGGCCGAGCCGCGGGCAGCGAGCTGCTCGGCCGCGGCCTCGGGCGGCACACCCGGCGAAAGCGCCGGCAGCGTCGTGACGACGTTGTCGTAGCCGATGCCGCGGGCCAGCAGCTCCGCGGTCTGTACCGCCCGCACCAGCGGACTCGTGAGCACCGCCTCGAGCCGCACACCGTCGGCTGCGAGCTTGGCCGCCACCGCGAGCATCAAGGCCCGCCCTTCTTCGGACAGATAGCGGTGCGCGTCGATGAGCCCGGTGTGTTCCTGGACGGCCAGGGAATGGCGCACGAGGAAGACTTTCACCGCGGCAGGGTTGAGGCCGGTCAGGCGCGGTGTCAACGGCGTGCCCGATAGCCAATACTTCCAGCGACTTGACCGCCGAGCGCAGAGTTTGCGCGACGTGTGTGCGGCTTGACCACAATCTGCGCCATGACTAGGTTCGCGACCCCGCGCAGATGCTGCCGGCGCGCTCTGGCTGGCAGTTTGCATGGCTGCGCGGTCCCCAGCACAGGCGAGGAGCAGTCATGGCAACGAAGATCGGCATCAATGGCTTCGGGCGTATCGGTCGCTGCATTCTGCGAGCGATCCACGAGAACAAGATCGACGACCTCGAAATCGTCGCGATCAATGACCTGACCGACACGAGAACCCTCGCCCACCTGCTGAAGTACGACTCGGTCCACCGCACGTTCAAGGCGGCCTCGGTCGGCCACAGCGACCAGGGCCTCACGGTGGGCGGCAAGGACATCGCGGTCACCGCGATCAAGGACCCGAAGGAGCTGCCGTGGAAGAGCCATGGCGTGGACATCGTGCTGGAATGCACGGGCCTGTTCACCGACAAGAACAAGGCCATCGGCCACATTGAAGCGGGCGCGAAGAAGGTGCTCATCAGCGCTCCGGCCAAGAACCACGACCTGACCGTGGTGATGGGCGTGAACAGCGATCAGTACGACGGCTCGCAGCAGGTCATCTCGAACGGCTCCTGCACGACCAACTGCCTGGCGCCGGTCGCCAAGGTCCTGCTCGACAACTTCGGCGTCGAGCACGGCCTTATGACCACCATCCACTCGTACACCAACGACCAGAATCTGCTGGACCTGCCGCATCGCAAGGGCGATCTGCGCCGTGCGCGCGCCGCAGCGCTCAGCATGATCCCGACCAGCACAGGCGCCGCCAAGGCAGTAGCGCAGGTCATCCCGGCGCTCGAAGGCAAGTTCGACGGTCTGGCCATCCGCGTGCCCACGCCCGATGTCTCGCTGGTGGACCTCTCGGTCACGACCGAGAAGCCGATCAGCGTCGAGGCGATCAACGCCGCGATGAAGAAGGCCGCCGAGAGCGGTCCGATGAAGGGCTTCCTCTACTATATGGAAGAGGAGCTGGTCTCGAACGACCTCATCGGTCACCCCGGCTCGAGCATCTTCGACTCCACCATGACCAAGCAGATGGGCGAGCGCTTCGCCAAGGTCTTCTCCTGGTACGACAACGAGTGGGGCTTCTCGGTCCGCATGATCGATCTGGCGCGGCTCGTCGCCCAGAAGCTCTAGCCCAACGGGGGGCACATCATGGCCACGACACTGCAGGGCATCCGCTGCATCGATCAGCTCGAGCTCGAAAGCCGACGCGTCTTTCTGCGCGTGGACTTCAACGTCCCGCTCGACAAGAAGACGCAGACCATCACGGACGACGAGCGCATCGTCGCCGCGCTGCCGACCATCCGTCATGCGATGGAGGCCGGCGCGCGGGTGATCCTTGCGTCCCATCTCGGCCGGCCCAAGGGCAAGGCTGTACCCGAGCTGGGGCTGGAGCCGGTGGGCGCGCGACTCAGCGAGCTCACCGGCTGGGACGTGCTCCTACCCGATGACTGCGTGGGCGACGCCGCCAAGAAGGTCGTCAGCGACATGCGCGACGGGCAGGTCGTGCTGCTGGAAAATCTCCGTTTCCACGCCGAGGAAGAGAAGAACGACGAGGGCTTCGCGCGCGAGCTGGCAACGCTGGCGGATGTCTACGTGAACGACGCCTTCGGCGCGGCCCACCGTGCGCATGCGTCGGTCGAGGCCCTGCCGCGGATGATGCGCGAGCGCGCCATGGGCTTCCTCATCCGCGACGAGATCACCGCGCTCGGTCGCATCACAGGCGCACCGGAGCGGCCCTTCGTCGCGGTCCTGGGCGGCGCCAAGGTGACCGACAAGATCGGCGTCATCGAGGCTCTGCTCGGCAAGTGCGACGCGCTCTGCATCGGCGGTGCGATGGCCAACACGCTGCTGGCCGCCCGCGGCGCCGACATGAAGGCATCGAAGATCGAAGAGGACCAGCTCGCCCTCGGCCGTACACTGCTCGACAAGGCACAGGACCGCGGCGTGGACGTACTGCTTCCGACCGACGTGGTGGCCGCGCAGGGTCTCGACGCGACCGAAGGCACGACGGTAAAGGTCGGCGAGATGCCCGGCGGCCACATGGCGCTGGATATCGGTCCCGCCACCGTGCAGGCCTTCAAGGAGCGCATCACGAAGGCGAAGACCGTGTTCTGGAACGGTCCGATGGGCCTGTTCGAGAGCGAAGCGTTCGCTGCAGGCACCGCGGGCGTCGCGCGCGCACTGACCGAGTCGCGTGCGTTCACGGTCGTGGGCGGCGGCGACAGCGCCGCTGCCGTGCGCGGACTGGGCAAGGACGTGGCGGAACGCATCGGCTTCATCTCCACGGGCGGCGGCGCCGCACTGGAGCTACTCGAGGGCAAGAAGCTGCCCGGCATCGAGGCGCTGCGCGCGCCCGGCTCGGACGACTGAAGCAAGGAGACTCCAATGGCACCTCGCCGACAGCCGCTGATCGCCGGCAACTGGAAGATGAACCACGGCGGCGGCTCCGGCTGCACGCTGGCCCGCGAGATCGTCACCGCCTGCGGCGATCTGGCCGGGGTGGACGTGGTCGTGGGGCCGCCCTTCACGGCGCTGGCTGCGGTCGCCCATGAAGTCCAGGGCAGCCGCGTGACGGTCGCCGCGCAGAATGTCCACCCCGCCGCCAAGGGTGCCTTCACCGGCGAGATCAGCGCCGGGATGTTGCTCGAATCGGGCTGCAGCTGGGTTATCGTCGGGCACAGCGAGCGGCGGCATCTGTTCGGCGAGAGCGACGAATTCGTGCAGAAGAAGGTCGCCGCCGCCATCGAGGCCGGCCTCAGGCCGATCGCCTGTCTGGGCGAGACGCTGGAAGAGCGCGAGGCGGGCCGCACGCTCGAAGTCGTGTTCCGGCAGCTCGATGCTTTCATCAATGATTTCATCAACAAGCCCGGCTTCGGCGTGATTGCCTACGAGCCGGTCTGGGCCATCGGGACGGGCCGGGTGGCCACCACCGAGCAGGCCCAGGAAGTCCACGCCGCGCTACGCGGGCGGATCGCCGAACGCTCCTCGGAGCTGGCGCAGGGCACCCGCATCCTGTATGGAGGCAGCGTCAAACCGGACAACGCGGCCGGCCTGCTCGGCTGCCCGGACATCGACGGCGCCCTCGTGGGAGGCGCGTCGCTCGATGCAGCGTCCTTCTCGAAGATCGTCGAAGCGGCGCCGTCGCAGGTCTAGAACACAAGTCGTCCCATGCTCGAGCTTCTCCACACCCCCCTCACCGTCCTGCACATCTTCGCCTGCCTGTTCCTGATGCTGGTGGTGCTGCTGCAGCCGGGGCAGAGCGGCGGGCTCGGCGCACTGACGGGCCAGGGCGCCACCCAGGTGTTCGGCGGCCGCGGCGCGGGCACGTTCCTGTCCAAAACGACATGGGTCACGGCGACCATCTTCTTCGTGACCAGCATAACGCTGGCCTACGCGTCCTCGTCGAGCGACACGTCGCTGCAGCAGCGCGCCAAGTCCGAACAGCACCGGGACGTCATCCCGATCAAGAACAAGAAGCCCGAACCGGCGAAGAAGTAGCCGGCCACTCCGGCGCGCCAGCGAGCGATGTCGGCCGGGGTCGGGGCGAACGCCGAGGCGACGACAGCGCCGGATGTGTCTCTGACGATGAAGGCGCGACGCGACGCGCTGTACGTCGCGGGCGCGAAGCTGCTCGTGTCGCTGCTGGTGCTGTGGAGCGGCTTCCGCGCGGTCAGCGACGACGACTTCGCCCGCATCGTGATCGCCCAGCGCTTCGCCGCGGCACCGTCGCTCGACCCGAGCGGTACGAGCTGGCTTCCCTTGCCGTTCTGGCTCACGGGCGGCGTCATGGACGTGTTCGGAACCAGCATCGACGTGGCGCGCGCGACGGCCTTCGCGCTCGGCATTGGCGCAGCGGTGCTGGTCCACGTCGCTGCCCGCTGGATGGGCGCTTCACGTCGGGGAGCATTGGTCGGCGCACTCATCGCCTGCTGCATCCCCTACGCGGCGTATCTCGGCGTCGCGACGGTGCCGGACTATCCGACCGCCGCGTTGATCCTGCTCGGTGCGGCGGGCGCCTGGACCGCCCCACGCCGCCGCTTCGTCGCGTCGCTCGCGCTGCTCGCGGCGTGTCTGTCGCGCTACGAGGCCTGGCCCGTGGCGGCTGCGTTCGCGCTGCTCTCGGCGTGGGACGCGCTGCGCGAGCGCTCCTGGGTCTTCGCTGCCAGCGCGCTCGTGGCCGCGGCTGGACCGCTCTCCTGGATGCTGCACGGCTTGCTCGCCCATGACAGTGCGCTGTTTTTCGTCAAGCGCGTGGTCGCCTATCGACGCGCAATCGGTGCAGGTTCGGCCTCCACGCTGGGACGCCTCATCGATTTTCCGCTCGCTGTGTTGCGCTGCGAGCCGGAGGTCGCGGGGCTCGGGCTGGTAACGCTCGCCGCAGCGCTCGGCCTGGGTCTACGGCAGGAGCTCCGGCGCTATCGACGCGCTGGGCTGCTGCTGCTGGCGCTGCTGGCGTTTCTGGTGGTGGGCGATCTGCGCGACGGCGCGCCGACCCACCACGCCGAGCGCGCCGTGCTCGCGATCTGGCTCTCTGCTGCCGTGCTGACGGGCGATCTCGGCGCGCACGTCTGGGCTGCACTTGGCGCGCGCGGCCGCCGGCTGCTTTCCGCGGCGCTGGTGGGCAGCGTGGCACTGGGTGCGCTGGTCATCCGGCCGTGGTTTTCGCGCCGCGACGCCTTCATCAACCGGGAGCCTGCGATCGAGATCGGCGAAAAGGCGCGACACCTGATTCCGCCAGATGGCGGGCACATCCTGATCGATACGCCCGATTTCGGCTTCTACGCCATCATCGCGGGACTGGGACGTCCGTCGCAGGCCGTACCGCTCGACGACCACGATCCGCGTCACCCGCGCCCGCCCGACGCGTTCGCTTCGCTGTCGGCGCTGCGGGCACGCGCGCGCGCCGCCCATGCGCGCTACCTCATCGCCACGGGCGCCCACGTGCTCGAGCAACCAGACGCCGGCAAGCTGCTCGCCGGCAGCAGTCGCTACATGCTGGTCAAGCTCGCGCCGTAGGGCGCTAGAAGCAGGCCAGGAGCTCGAACGTCGACCCACGGGCTGAAGGGCTGCTTCACCCATCCGTTCTTCGCGTCGTAGGCGAACAGGATGTCCGGGCCTGCGCCCTTGCCGTCGCCGTAGAGCAGGTACTGGTAGAGGTCCGATGTGGTCGTGAGGGCGAAGTACATCGGCGTGCCCTTGGTAACCTTGGGCTGCTTCGGGAACTTGAACAGCACCTTGCTTGCGGCCTTCAGCGAGATCGAGTCACCCGGAACGCTCGCCTGGTCGAGGAGAGTGCTGGTCTTGCCGCCGGGAGTACCGACATACGCCGAAAGCGTCACCGTTCCGATAGTCTTGCCAGCCACCTGTCGCGCCATTATCACGAGCGTCGTCGAGACGAGGTTTCCGTCCCGACCGGGGACGTAGGTCACCCCGAAGGAGGTGGTCAGCGAAAGCGGCACCTGCACAGCGGTCGCGGCATTCGTGTAGAGCATGTCCGGACCGGTCGTGCGGTCGTCGGGAGTCTGGCACAGCGTCTTGCCCGGCGAAGAGCACACGTAGCTCGACGTGCCGCAGGTGCCGCACGAGGTGCCGACCTTGGGCGTCCCCTCGACGCAGACCAACGAGGTGCCGCTGCACTGGTAGGTGCCGCAGGTGCCGCACGAGGAGCCCGGAGAGCCGGGCAGTGTCCCACAGCCACCGCAGGCGTTGGTGTCGTTCGGGTTCTGGCAGGTGGTCGACAGCTTGTCGTTCGAGCACACGTACTGCGAGGACCCGCATGTCCCGCAGCTGGTGCCGGGAGCGGGCGTCGTGACAGGATCACTGCACTTGGTGGTCTCCGTGGTGTCGCACACGTACTGACCCGAACCACACATGCCGCACGTTGTGCCCGGAGGATTCGCCAGAGTGGTGCAGCCGTTGCACACGTTGGTGGGCGTCGCGCCGCTGCACGTCAAGGTGTCGGTGCCGTTGCAGGCCAGGGTGCCGCCGCACGTGCCGCAGCTGTCACCTGGTTTGCCCGCCAGAACACTGCAGCCCCCACAGGCGTTGGCGCCCGGGTCATTGCACACCAGGCTCTTGCCATCCGTCGAGCACTCGAGCTTGCCGCAGGTGCCACAGCTGTCGCCGGGCTTGCCGGCAAGCGTAGTGCACGTCCCGCACGCGTTCGTGCCCGGGTCGTTGCAGACCAGCGAGGTGCCATCGCTCGAACACTGGTAGGTACCGCACTGCCCGCACAGCTCGCCGGGCAGAGCAGACAACTGGGTGCACGTGCCGCAGGCGTTGACGGTGCAGGCCTCCGCCGCTGCGTCGGCTGCAGCGTCTGTCGCGGCATCGGCCGATGCATCTGGCGCAGCGTCGGCGGACGCATCGGACGCGACGTCGGGCGTCACGTCCGGCACGTCGGCGTCCGGCACGGCGTCGGGTGCGGCGTCGGGAACAGCGCTGTCGGTTTCGGTGTCCGGTGCGGCGTCCGCAGCAGCGTCAACGCCAGCCTCGGGCTGCGTGCCGGTGTCGGGCAGCGACGATCCGTCGGCGCCCACGGGGGTCCCACCGTCGGGATGCCTCTTCGGTGCCTTCGACCCACAAGCGGTCAGAAGGACGATTGCGGCAAGGAAGCAGCTGAGCGTACGGATGCGGAACATCGATCCTCCCGGAACGAAGCGAGCCCTTTTCATTTTCCGCCGAGCACCGCGGCCAGAACAAGAGTTGATCCCCGTCTACGGAATAAAGGGTGGGAGCCTATCCCACGCCAACGGGCCGATCGGCCGGACACCGTGAGCCAGGCGTAGGGCATAATCCAGGGATGCGCCGCGCCGTATTCGCCCTCCTCCTGGCCGCTCCGTTGCTGCTGCTCGCGCGCACGTCGCGAGCGGCCGGTAGTCATCGGCTGCGCATCGCAACGCTGGCACCGAAGAGCTCGTCGTGGGGCAAGCTGTTCAGGGTCTGGCAGCGCGCGGTCGAAAAGAAGACGCACGGCCACCTGAAGGTCATCGTCTACTACAACGGCGTCCAGGGCAACGACGACACCGTCGTCGGCAAGATGAGAAGCGGCCAGATCGACGGCGCCGCGCTCACCTCGGTCGGACTGTCGCGCATCTACCGCGACGTGATGGTGCTGCAGCTGCCCGGCGTCGTCGACTCGTGGGCGGCGCTCGACAAGGTGCGGGCTGCCATCGGCCCCGATCTAGAGAGAGGGTTCGACAAGAAGGGCTTCCACCTGCTCGGCTGGGGCGATCTCGGACTCGTGCGCCAGATGAGTCGCGGCTTTGCCGTGCGTCGCCCTTCCGATCTGCGCGGACATCATCCGGTGGTGTGGCGGAACGAGCCGATGGCTCCACTCGTCTATTCGAGCATCGGCCAGGTAGCGCCCGTCGCGCTCGGTCCGATGGAAGTGCTGCCGGCTCTGCGCTCGCATCGGGTCGACGTGGTGAGCGCCCCGTCGCTGGCAGCCGAGCAGCTGCAATGGTCGCCGTACCTCGATCACATCAACAGCACCGTCAGCGTGTGCGCCATCGGTGGAACGGCGATGCGGAAGAAAGCACTCGACGACCTGCCCGGCGATCTCTCGCACATCTTCTTCGAGCTCGAAGCGCGCCTGCACAAGCTCACCAAGCACCGCATGCGCAAGCTCGACGCGGCGTCGTACGCTCGGCTGCAGAGGAGGATGCAGGTGGTGGACACCACCGCGGCCGATCGGGCAGCCTGGCGCAAGGTGCTGGTGCGCGCCGTCAAGCGCCTCGCCCGAGGGACCTACGACCCGGCGCTCGTCAAGCGCGTACTGCAGGTCACGGGAAAGCACTGAAGAGCCGGCCCGTCGGACTCGATCGCAGCAATTTCGCCCGCCCGACGCGCCCCGACTAGACTTCGCGCGTGATCGGAAAGCTCGGCCGCCGCGCCATCGACCTGCTGGTCGTTCTGTTCGCGCTGCTCGGTTTTGCTTTCGTCCCGCTCGGCAAGCGTACGGCGCTTCAGCACTGCGTCGCCATCTTCTCGACGGGACCTGCTCGGGACGCCGGCCTCGAGCTGGTCCAGGCGACCGAGCGACTGAAGCGACGCTTGCTGGGCGGGCTCCGCGCCGACACCGTGCCCTCGGCCGAACCGCCGGCAAACGCCGCGCCCACCCACCGGACCGTGCGTCCGTCCGCATCGCACGCTGTGCGCCGCGCCGACGTCCGCCGCGATGCCGGCACTCCCGACGCCAGCCTGACCTGGACGCCCTGAGCCCCGACCGCCGAGCGCGCTACGGCAAGGCCGTGCGGTGGACCACGACGGGATCGCCGAGCGGACCACCCGGCGGCAGGTCGGTAACCACGAACGTCGTGGTGGCGTCCGGCGTGACGGACGTCGTGAAGGTGCAGGTGGAGCGGTTCGCCGCGAAGGGCGTGAGCACGTTCACGCCGACCGCATCGGTGGGCGCGCGGTTGTACAGCTGACCGTTCGTCGCATCCGTCTCGGCGCTCACCGGCAACAGGTTCGAGCCGGTCAGGAAGGTGGGCATCTCGGCAACGCCGTCTCCCCCGCTCAACACGACGATCACCCCTCCGGCGCGTGCGAAGGCAGTCAGCGTCGGAGCCAGAGTCGCACCGATCGAACCGAGCGCCCCCGCTGGCGCATTGGGCTGGTCGTAGACGAGAAACACATCGTAGTCGAGGACGCTGAGCGACTCGATCACGTTGCCCGGGAGGCTCACCGACGTGATGTTGTAGGTGCGCCCACGGGCGCTGGCCGCCCAGGCTATCGTCTGGTCGACGCGCTGCCGGACGTTCTTCTGGACATACTGGTCGTAGGCGAGGATCCGCACCGGATTGGAGAAGGGCATGAACACGGCGTTGCCCAGCAGCACGGTCTGCGACGAGCTCTGGTAGTTCTGCTGGTAGTTCATACAGGCGGCTACGATGTGCCCGGCCTTCGCGCCGACGCACTTGCCACCCTGGCACAGACCCGTCGGACAGATGTGGTTGCAGGTGCCGCAGTTCTTCGGATCGCTGTTCGTGTCGATGCATTGCTGCCCGCACTGCACCAGAGGCGGCGAGCAGAGCGGCACGCATGCGTAGCCGCCGTCCGAGGGCGAGCAGATCGGCATCGCCGCGGTGCACTTCGTCGTGCAGTCACCGCACTTGGAAGGCGAGTCGAAGGGAGGGCTGCAGGCGCCGGCGTCACCGGCATCACTCGCATCCGGATTGCCGCCGTCACCCGCATCCGGGTTGCCTCCGTCAGCGGCGTCCGGATTGCCGCCGTCACCGGTGTAGCCGTCTGGCTCGGCGCCGTCGCCCTGCATCACGTCCGCGTCGCCGGCATCGCTGGGCGTCGCGTCGGCGTCCATGCCTGCGTCCGCACCGCTGTCCTGCACGCCGCCGCATACGCCGGAGACGCACTGCACGCCTGCGCTGCAGACATTGCCGCAGGCCCCGCAGTTGGCGGGGTCGTTCGATAGATCGACACAGAGCTGACCGCACTGCGTGAGCCCGTCCCGGCACTTGCCGCCGACCACGCCGGTCTGGGTGCACGCCAACGGCACGCACAGCACGGCCAGCGCGAGCAACGCCATTCCCAGAGCGCGCGAATCGATCACGGTTGGCCTCCTGTTCGCGGCCCAGCGGGCTTGTCCGACGCAGCCGGCGGCTGGGGCGCGCCATTCGTCTTCCGCGCCGCTCCGGGCTTTTCAGGCTTGGCACTCCGGTGGATCACCTTCTTTACCTGACGTGTGACCGTGAACTCCACCCGCCGGTTGAGGTACCACGCATGCTCGGTGTTCTTCTTCACCAGCGGACGGCTGGAACCGTAGCCATGGTAGCTCAACCGACTCTCGGCGACCCCATGCTTGACCAGATACTCGAGCACCGCCTTGGCACGATTCCGGCTGAGCCTCTTGTTGAACCACTCCGGGCCGCGCTGATCGGCGTGCCCCTCCACGTCGATGCGGACGTACTCGGGATGGTCCTTGAGCAGCTTGGCCAGGTGGTTTAGCAGGTTGAAGCTGACTGATCGGATGATCCACGAATTGACGCGGAAGTGGACGCGGTCGTCGAGCAGGATCTTGTTGCCGACGACACGGACCTGCTCTTCGTCGGGGCAGCCGTCTTGATCGGCGTATCCGTTCTTCGTCTCCGGCTCGTCGGGGCACAGATCGCGCTTGTCGGGGATCCCGTCGTGGTCGCGGTCCGGCCCAAGGCAGACGCCGTGCTCGTCCACGTCACCGCCCGCGTAGTGCTCGGGACAGGAATCGTGCTTGTCGGGCATGCCGTCGCGATCCGGACCGACCACGCGGCGGCGCACGACATGGCGCGCTTTCGGCTTCGCGGTGTCCCACATCACGTGCACACCGAGGATGGCGATATTGGCGTCGTCGGGCCTGAGCGCGCTATCCGGCTGGAACACGTGCAGGTAGCCGGCCATCGGCCCCACACCCAGCTTGCCGCGGTCCAGCAGGACGTCGAAGCCTAGCTGCGCATCGAGCATGCCGCGCGCCAGCCCGCCGGTTGCCGCCACGCCACCGACGCCCGCGAGCCACAGCCCAGCGGGACCGAACGCCTTGTTGTCGTAGCTGCTCGCGAACGGTCGCACCCTCAAGCCGAGTCCGCCCGTGTACGCGGTCGCCGATCCGCCGCGCGCCAGCGTGGGATCCTTCGGCGCGTCGCCCTGCGATAGCCACAAGGCACCCAGCTCGAGCTGTAGCCCGATCGCACGCGTGAGCGGCAGCTCCACTGCACCCAGTCCGTCCGCACCGAAGCCGAGCTCGTTCTTCTGGTGTCCAGTAAAGGCATGCGCAGCGCCGGCTCCGAGGTGCAACCTGAGAGGCTCGGCCGTCGCCGTGGCGGCGAGGCAGGCGACCAGACTGGCCGCGGCAAGGGCGGAGAGAAGCGCGCGCATGGGTTGTCCAGGCTGTCCCTATCTGGGACGGCCGGTCCCGCGGGGAAGTTAAGCCCGGGGGATCGACTGGATATTATTGCGCAAGGCCAGGCCGCGCCCCCCCGACTGGATCACGAAGCGCCGTCCGGCGGATCGGCCGGGATCACCGCGGGCCCGTGGCCTACACGCATGATGAAGAACTGGTTCTTCGTCGCGCCGGGGTTGATCTCGCGGTGGACGACGCTGGGAGGCAGAACGGCCATGGAGCCGTCGGCGCGCAGGTGCAACCGCTCGTTGCCAAACTCCACGATGGCCTCGCCCTGCAGTAACAGTGCGTAGGTGGTGTGGTCGCCGTGGTGGTGCCAGGGCGAGGCGCTGCCGGGATCGGTCGAGACGAAGCCCGCCCAGACGAGGCCATCAGCGACGCAGGCCTCGCGGTAGAAGCCGACACCGGGCGGAGATGGCAGCGCTGCGCGCTCGCCCGGCTTGATGACGGTGACGGCGTCCGTCGCGATGGCGGGCATTTCGGGCGCCTGCGGGACGGACGCGGAAGCGGTGACGTTCTGGTTTTCGGTCGTGCTGGTCATGTTGGTCTCCTGAACCGGGGCGGGGTTGTCGGACGTGCACGGCGGATGCGAGCGCCGCCCGGGCCGCTGCTTGCGGCCACGAAAGGAACCTGACCCCGAGCCATCAAGGGCCCGTCAAGGAGGCGTCAACGCACCGGAAAAAAGTCGCTGGTCGGCAATTTTCAGCCGTTGACGGTGCAGGCCACCTGGCCGTTCAGCCCAGACCGGCTCGCTCCATGAGGGCGCGCAGCTCGTCGGACACCGCCGGATCCCGGTAGATGAACGTGACGGCGAAGCGGTCGAGCAAAAAGCCGGGCTCCTCGGCGTAGATCTCGTCGCGCACCCGCGCCGCGCTCTCGTCGTCGCCGACGGCCGCGTAGCAGGCTGCGAGGTAGCAGCGGTAGCGGTTCTGCGTCGGCGTCGCCGCGCGCAGGGCCTCGATGGCTTCGTCGTAGCGCTGCTGCAGCATCAGGACGCGGCCGAGGTTGAACTGGTAGAAGCTCGGGTGGAAGGGGTTGCTGCGGATGGCCATGCGCGCAAAGCGCTCGGCCTCCGGCTGATCGCCGACAAAGCACAAGAGCGCCGCCATCTGCGACTGGATGCGGTCGTCGTTGGGATTGAGCGCGTAGGCGCGACGCAGGTAGTGCTCGGCTTCATCGTAGCGACGCCCGAACAGGTGCAGCTCGCCGATCAAGCGCAGGCACTCTGTTTCCTCGTCGTCGATCGACTCGATCTCTTTCAGCTTCTTGAACGCGTCATCGAGGAACGCCATGTAGCGCTTCGAGTTCATGCGATCCGCGCGCCCCTCTGCGAAGTTCTTCCAGCGAGCGAACGCGCAGCTGAGCCAGCCCCGCGCAAGCGGGTAGTCGGGCTTCCTCTTCAGCGCTTCCTCGAAGAACGAGACCGCCTTTTCCGAGTCCTCGGGGGTGTAGCGATGGTGATGGTAGCGACCGCGCAGAACGCACTCGTAGGCGTCCAGATCGTCCGTCGCCTTGCGGCGCGCGCGGGCCAGCGCGGCGGCTTCAACGCGGCCGGCAACCGTGGCCACCACGCGCTGCACCAGCTCGTCCTGGAAGTCGAAGACATCGCGGAGCTGCCCATCGTTGCGCTGCGACCAGAGCTGCGTGCCGTTCTCGGCGTCGACGAGCTGGGTGGTCACGCGCACGCGCTCGCCGGAAAGCTGCACGCTGCCCTGCAGGATGTAGTGCACGCCAAGTTGCCGCCCGATCTCCTGCGGCGTCAGCCCTCGGCCGCGCAACGCGAACGTCGCGGTACGCGACATGACGCACAGCGAGGAGAACTGCGACAGCGCGGTGGTAATGTCCTCGGTGAAGCCGTCGCACAGGTAGTCGCGCGCCGGATCGGCGCTGAGGTTGTCGAAAGGCATCACGGCGATCGACGGCTTGTCGGGCAGGGGCAGCGTCGGGGCGCGCCGCGCGGGCGGCGCTTCGGCAGCGGCCGCGACTTCAGCGGCGTCGGCCGTAGCGCGTAGCTTGTCGTACAGCGCGACCGTCTCGGGCACCGGCGCCGCGTCCAGGTGACGACGGAGCGCGTCCTGACAAGCCTGGTACTGGGCGACCGCTTCGCTGCGGCGGCCGAGCCGCGCGTACACCTCCATCAGCCCGCGGTGCGCTTCCTCGCAAGCCGGGCAGAGCTTGAGCAGACGCCACCAGGTCTCGATCAGCGCGTCGTCCTCGCCGGCGCGAGCCTGCTGCGACGCACAGCGCAAGAGCAGGCGCTGGCCGGCGTCCTGCAAGCGCACGCGGGCGTCGCGCAGGAAGTTGTCCGCAGGGTCCTCGCCGAACACCAGGCCCGAGAGGAGCGGTCCACGCACGTAGCGGGACGAGGCACAGGCCGGCGCGTCCTCGAGCAGCGACAGCCCGCCGAGCACCTCGTCGACATCGACGTGCACGCGCGCCGGATCGAGACCGATGTCGGCCCCATCCGTGACGATCACCCCTTCACCGAGAGCCTTGCGCAGCGACGACAGACACTGTCGCAGGCTCTGGCGCGCCTGCACGTCCCCGCTCCCCGACCAGAACAGCGAGGCCAGCTCCTGTCGGGGAGCGCGCTTGCCATGCGAAAGCGCTAGATACGCCAGCACGCCGCGCTGCTTGGCCGCCTGCACGGCGATCTCCTCGCCGTCGGGCCCCACGCACTCGAAGGGCCCGAGCAGGCGCAGGGACAAGCGTGCAGGTTGGGTCCCGGCCACGCCGGAACCCTAGCAGGTGCTTCGAGGTCAGGTCGCCGCGGCGAGGATCTGGTGCAGGTTGTCGAGGCCCGCCTGGTAGAGACCGCGGATCGCACCCTCGACCTCGGCTGCCGGCGCGCCGACGACCTCGAACTCGGCCTCCCACCACACTACCTGCGTGGATGCCCGTTGCCGTGCCGCTCGGGATGCGCGGGTCTGTGCGCGGGCGGCGCCGACCGCCGGACCTCGCCAGGGCGGACTCCACGCGCCGGGCGGTGCGGAACCTCGTCCGCGCGGATCCGGTGGCCGCCCGAGCGAGCGCGCCTGGCGTACGCATCTGGGTCGTGGATCGCGCGCAGGCGCGGCGGCGCGTGGCGACCACTATGCCAGTCACCGCGATCGTTGTCCGACCAGACCCAGACGCCGCCGTCGTACCACCAGTAGACCCCGTTCACGAAGTACACGGGCGGACCGACATCCGCCACGACGTAGACGCCGGGCTGGACGTAGACCAGATCCGGATACGCCGGCGGCGGCGATTCGTCTACGCAGCCGACCGCCCCCGCCAAGGCAAGCACCGCGCACAGCACCAACCGCTTCGGCATGACGCTTCTCCGGGTTTCGCTGGAAACGTATGCATGGCCGGTGCCACGTCAACTGTGCGCTGGCGCCCGCTCAGCCGGCACCTTCGTTGAAGAACCGCTCCGAGACGCTATCCACCAAGCGTCGGGCGCGAACGAGCGTGGCCTCCCCCCGGCCGGTGACCAGGACGCGCCAGCACCGCGCGTCGACGCCGTCGATATCGCGACTGAGCAGCCCGTCTTCCTCGAGACGCCGGACGATGCCCGAGGTAGTCGCCTCGTCGAGTCCCGCACGCTCCGCGATCTCCCTCTGCGCAATCGCATCGTCGTGCTTGTCGAACAGCTCCGCGGCGGACTCGAGCACCAGATAGCGCGTGTGCGTCAGCCCCAAGGGCCTGAGCACCTTGTCGATGCTGCGCTGCCACCGCATCGCCTCGCGCCACGCCTCGAATCCCCTCTCGGTCGCGCTCCTTCTCCTATTCATCCCTCGCACCTGCCCGGCACGCCTGGATCCGGTTCCCGGGTCCGGCGTCCGGCCCCCGGCGTCCGCCGGGACCGAGCGGGATCCAGCGTGGAAATAATACTATGTATACAAAGTATCATCCCAGCGCCGGACAGAGGCGTACGACGGGTCGCGCCGTACGACGGGTCGCGCCTTGCGACGCAATGCGCCCGGAGCGAGCGAGCCGTCCCGCGGCGTTCAGCCGGTGGGCCGCGCTACGTCGGGATGCTCGTTGTAGAAGGCGTCGAGGCTTTCCTGGCTGATGCGGACCTCGACTTCGCCGTCTTGTTCGATGCGGGTCTGGCAGCCGAGGCGGGAGGTCATTCGTACGTCGAAGGCCTTGTCGAGGATGTCTTCTTCTTCTTCCTCGGCTTCACTAAGCAGGTCGAGGCCCTTCTCGACGTAGACGTGGCAGGTGCTGCACGCGCACACGCCGCCGCAGGCGTCGCCTTCAGGTGCGCCGGCCTTGCGCGAGGCCTGCAGAATCGTCGTGCCGACGGGCACTTCGACTTCGATGTCTTGATCGAGGAAGCGTACCTTGGCCATCAGCCTGCCTTGTTCCTTGCGTGGGCTTCGACATGGGCGTCGACGCCGGCGGCGTGCGTGACCGTGCCCTCCACGTCGCCAACGCGCTTGCCGCTGATGGCCTGGGCGATGGCGCGGTTCATGCGGCGGCCGGCCCACTCGTGCGTCGCGTCGTCGAGCTCGTCGATGCGCGCCTGGACGGTTGAGGCGTGCTTGGCTTCGCGAACTGCTTCGTCAAGCGCGCGGAACGCCGCGTCGACCTGCGTCTTCTCGTCGCCTTCGAGCAGATCACCGTCGGCTTCGAAGGCTTTGCGCGTGGCGAGCAGGATGCGCTCGCCTTCGACGCGCGCGTCGGCGAGGCGGCGCGCCTCGTAGTCCTCCTCGCCGTGATCGAGCGCGTCGAGCAGCATGTCTTCCACCTGCTCGTCGCTCAGCCCGTAGCTCGGCTTGACCTCGACCTTCTGCTCGAGACCGGTGGTGAGCTCGAGCGCGTGGACCTGCAACAGGCTGTTCTCGTCGACGTGGAACGTCACCTCGAGCCGCGCCATGCCGGCGGGCATGGGCGGGATGCCGCGCAGCGTGAAGCGCGCGAGCGAGCGGCAGTCTCCGGCCAGCTCGCGCTCGCCCTGCACGACGTGGATCTCGAAGCCCGTCTGGTTGTCGGCGTAGGTGGTGAACGTGCTCTTGGCGCCGGCGGGGATGGTGGTGTTGCGCGGCAGGATGCGGTCCACGCCGCCGCCCATGGTCTCGATGCCGAGCGAGAGCGGCAGCACGTCGAGCAGCAGCACCTCGTCGCTGGAAGTTGCGAGCAGATCGGCCTGCACCGCCGCGCCGTAGGCCACGACCAGGTCGGGATCGATGTCGCCGAGCGGCTCGCGCCCGAACACCTCGGCCACATAGCTCTTCACGCGCGGCACTCGGGTCGAGCCGCCGACGAGGATCACGCCGTCGATGGCCTCCTTCGTGACGCCCGCGTCGCGCAAGGCGCGGCGGCAGGCGCGCCCCGTGCGGTCGAGCAGCGGATGGATCAGCTCGTCGAAGTCAGCGCGCGTGATCTGGAACGATACCTCTCCGCCGCCAAGCTTCGGCAGCTCGGCGTGCACCTCCGCCGCGTCGGTCAGGCCGTGCTTGGCGCGGCGCGCGGCCTCGAGCGCGATGCTGATAACCTCCGATGTGCGGCTCGCATCGTCCGTGCAGCCCATGGCGTCGAGCATGCGCTCGGCGATCAGCCGATCCATGTCGTCGCCACCGAGCGCGCTGTCGCCGCCGGTGCTGCGCACCTGGAAGATGCCGTCCTCCAGCGTGAGCAACGTGATGTCGAAGGTGCCGCCGCCGAGGTCGTACACGGCGAACAGCCCGTTCTGCTTCTTTTCGAGGCCGTAGGCGAGCGCCGCGGCCGTGGGCTCGTTGAGCAGGCGCAGCACCTCGATGCCGGCAAGCCGCCCTGCGTCGCGCGTGGCCTGGCGCTGCGCGTCGTCGAAATACGCGGGCACGGTGATGACGGCGCCACCGACGGCATGCAGCTGGTCGACAGCGCTTTGCTTCAGGCTCTTCAGGATCTCGGCGCTGACCTCGACGGGCGTCGCGGCGGCGTCGCCGAGATCGAAACGCACGACCTTGGCGTCCTCGTCGCTTTCGGGCTTCACGAAGCGGTACGCCCCGAGCCGCTCCGTCTCGGCGTCGCCCGCGCCACGCCCCATGAAGCGCTTCACGCTCGCGATGGTCCGCTCCGGCTCGCGCGTCGCGTACGGCCGCGCCGACGCGCCCACGATGACGCTTCCGTGCGCTCCGTAGTGCACGATCGACGGCAGCAGCGCCGCGCCGTCGCAGGTCGTCAGCGCGACGGGCCGGCCATCGCGTACATGCGCCACGATCGAGTGCGTGGTGCCCAGATCGATGCCGATCGGCGTCGGCGGCGCTTTGGGATCGAAAATATCCAGCAGCATGACTCAGAACAATTCGTCTTCGATGGCGGCGGCTTCGTCGAGAAAGCGGCGGTAGTAGCGGAGCTCGCCGAGCTGACGCAGCAGATCGTCGCCGGCCGCCTGCGACTTGAACCCTGCGCCGAGCTTGGACAGCACGTTCGCTTCCCGCTTCCGGATGCCGTCGGCCAGCTTCTCGAGCTTCTCGGCGTCGCGCGCGCGCCGCGCATCGGCGAGCGCCTCGCGCTGCTCCATCATCTCCATCAAGAGCTCGGGGTCCGCCTTGGGTTCGGCCCCCTCGCCCACGTTGACGCCCGAGCGCGAGAGCAGTGCCTCGGCGCGGCGGATCGGATCGCGCAGCTGCCGCCACGCCTCGTTCACCTCGATGGCGCGGCCAAGGGCCTGGCGCCGCTCGGCCGGCGGGCGGCCGGCGTAGCGATCCGGATGCAGCGCGCGGCTGAGCTCGCGGTGGCGCTTCTCCAACGCACCGAGATCGAGGTCGAAGCTCGGCTCGACGCCCAGTGTCTCGAACGGATCCACGGCACGTGCGGCGCTAGCGCACCGTAAAGGAATGGCCGCAGCCGCAGCTGGAGGCTTCCTGCGGGTTTCTGAACTTGAAACCCTGGAACATCAGCGTGCGCTCGTAGTCGAGGATGGAGCCCGCGAGATAGATCAGGCTCTTCTTGTCGACGTAGAACCGCACGCCACCGAACTCGAACACCCGGTCACGCTCGCGCGGCGGATCGTCCGAGAACTCGATCACGTAGCTGAATCCCGAACACCCCCCACCGCGGATCCCGAGCCGGATCGCTGCGTCGGGCGTGCCGCGCTTGGTCAGCTTCTGCTTCGCGAACTCCACCGCCGCGTCGCTGACCGTGATGGCACGCCTCGCCTCGCTCGCCGCAGGCGGCCGCATCGGGGTTTCGCTGGTGTGTGTCATCTGCGTCATTGGGGGGTCTCCCGAAATCAGGCCCGCGCCTCGTCGCTGCTCTCGTCGGCGGGCGCGCCGCCGGAAGCCAGCGTTTCGCGCGCCGCCTTCTTCTTCTTGTAGTCCTCGATGGCGCTCTTGATGGCGTCCTCGGCGAGCACCGAGCAGTGGATCTTCACGGGCGGCAGGTTCAGCTCCTCGGCGATCTGGCTGTTTTTGATCTCGCCGGCCTCGTCCACGCTCTTGCCCTTGATCCACTCGGTGGCGAGCGAGCTCGACGCGATGGCCGAGCCGCAGCCGAAGGTCTTGAACTTGGCGTCCTCGATGACGCCGTCCTCTCCGACCTTGATCTGCAAGCGCATCACGTCGCCGCAGGCGGGCGCGCCCACGAGACCGGTGCCCACGTCCGGATCTTCCTTGTCCAGCGTGCCGACGTTACGCGGGTTCTCGTAGTGCTCGATGACTTTGTCGCTATAGGCCATGAATCCGTACTCCGTAGTCTTGCCGGCTCAGTGCGCGGCCCACTGGATGCTCTTGATGTCGATGCCTTCCTTGTGCATCTCGTAGAGCGGTGACATGTCGCGGAGCTTCGTGACCTTCTCGATCACGAGGTCCGCCACGAAATCGACTTCCTCTTCCGTGTTGAAGCGGCCGAGGCCGAAGCGGATGGAGGAATGCGCCAGGTCCTCGTCGAGGCCCATGGAGCGCAGCACGTAGCTCGGCTCCAAGCTGGCGCTGGTGCAGGCCGAGCCGCTGGAGACGGCCACGTCCTTGATGGCCATCATCAGCCCCTCGCCCTCCACGAAAGCGAAAGAGATGTTCAGGTTGCCCGCGAGGCGCTTGGTCGGGTGCCCGTTGAGCATGACCAGGTCGAGCTTGTCGGTGATGCGCTTGTGCAGGCGATTGCGCAGCGCGAGGATGCGCTCGCTGTCGGCGGCACCCTCCTCCTGCATGATCTCGCACGCCTTGGCGAAACCGATGATGCCCGGCACGTTCAGCGTGCCCGATCGGTTGCCGCGCTCGTGGCCGCCGCCGTCCATCTGTGCGACGAGACGTACGCGCGGCTTGGAGCGGCGGACGTACAGCGCGCCCACGCCCTTCGGCCCGTAGATCTTGTGCGCGGTCAGCGAGGCGAGGTCGACGTTCATCTTCTGCACGTCGAACTCCGTCTTTCCGATGCCCTGCACTGCGTCCGAGTGCAGGAGCACGCCGCGCGCGCGGGTGATCTTGCCGATCTCCTCGATCGGCTGGATGGTGCCGACCTCGTTGTTGGCCAGCATCACGCTCACCAGGATGGTCTTGTCCGTGATGGCCTTCTCGATGTCAGCGGGGTCCACCACGCCGTCGGGGCCGACGTTCACGTAGGTGACCTCGTAGCCCTGCTTTTCCAGGCGCTTGCACGAGTCGAGCACGGCCTTGTGCTCGATACTGGTGGTGACGATGTGGTTGCCCTTCGACTTGTAGTACTCGGCGACGCCCTTGATCGCGAGGTTGTCGCTCTCGGTCGCGCCCGAGGTGAACACGATCTCCTTGCCGGAGCTCGCGCCGATGAGCCCCGCGATCGTCTCGCGCGATTTTTCCACCGCGGCCTCCGCGGCCCAGCCGAACTGGTGCGTGCGGCTAGCGGCGTTGCCGTACGTCTCGGTGAAGTACGGCAGCATCGCTTCGAGCACGCGCGGGTCGACGCGCGTCGTCGCGTGGTTGTCCATGTAGACGGGAAGCTTGACGGCCATCGAAAGTCCTCTAGTTCGCATGCACGCCAGCGATCAGATCGGGCGCCTGGCGTTTCTCGTCGGGGTGACGTTCACAGGTCGGGCACGACTCCACCTGCACGCTGGGCGCGCAGGTGGTGTCGCAGGCATTCAGGTACAGAAGGCTCTCTTCCAGCTCCGACTCGAGCTGCATCAGCTCGCAGATCTTGGCGCGGGCCTCGGAGAGCTTGTCGAGGTAGCGCTGGCGGAGGCGCGCCGCGGCGTTCATCGCGTCGTTCGCGTCCTCGTGCTCGCGCACGATCTCCTGGATCTCCGAGAGCGAGAAGCCGAGGCTCTGCAGCTTGCTGATCCAGCGCACGCGCAAGAGCGCTTCGCTCGAGAACAAGCGGTAGCGCCCCTTCGAGCGATCGACCGGAGTCAGGATCCCGAGGTCCTCGTAGAGGTGGATCGCGCGTACGGTCTTGCCCGTCGCCTTGGCGAGCTCGCCCACCTGCAGGAGCTCTCCCGGCTCGAGCGTGTCGGCGTGGCTCTCCTCGCGCGCGCGCGCTTCCATTCCGCGCCGCTGCGGGGGCGGAGCGATGTCGAGATGACGGCGCTGGCGAGGGCTGGATGCGTTCATGACAAGCGCTCCGTATCACCCGGAACCGCTGTAGTCTAACCCTTACGCATGCGTCAGGGTTACGTTACGTGACGGTCTAGATGACATCCATCACGCTGTCAAGCCAGCCGCCAGGTTCGATGCAAGCAGAACCCACCGAAATCCCGCAGAAAATCCGTCCAGGTGATATCGCTTGACACGGCGCGGCGCGCGGCTAGATTGCCGACCTCTGACGCGCGGTGGAGCAGCCTGGTAGCTCGTCGGGCTCATAACCCGAAGGTCGCAGGTTCAAATCCTGCCCGCGCAACCAAAGCCCCCGGTCGAAAGGCCGGGGGCTTCGCTTTGTCGGGGGGCCCACGGGGCCGGGCGTCCACGCATTCACCGCGCGGAGCGGCGTCCGTGGGCTCGCTCAACCATGCCTCGCGTGGCGGAGCCCCTGGAAGTCCGGCAGGCTGCCGGGCTTGGACGATCCTCGACAACGCGCCCTCGAACGCGCGCGCGCAAAACGGCTCAGCTACGTAGTCCGCATGGTGCATGCTCCGGACGGACGCCCGCTCACGATCCTGGGCGAGGCGCACCTGAAGCTGGGCAACGCCGCCGAGATCGGTCGCGAAGTCGTCGAAGCATTCGAGCTACGCGGCGTGGAGACGTTCCAGCGCAAGCGTGTCTTCGGCGGCCCACTGCTCGGCGTCCTCATCGAGGCGCCACGCCGCCTGTTGCGCCTCGTCTCGCTCGGCGCCATCAAGGGCAGCACCATCACCGAAGCGAAGCAGCTTCCCTCCGGCTGCACCGTCGAGCTCGAGCGCACCGAACACGTCCCGTTCGGTCTTCACGTGGCGTCGGCCTACCTGAGCGCGTTCTTCATCGTCGCCGTACTGGCTCTGCTCGAGCCGCTGATCGCGCACCTGGCCCCTGCGCTCGGCACGCTCATCGTGCTCGTAGGCTTTGTCTTCGACGCGCACATGCTCCTGCTCCTGCCGGCGATCCTGCTTCGCCGCTACTCGTGGAGCTGGATGGTCCATCCATTCCTCGGGATCCTCACTCTGCGCGACGAGCTCATGGCCGCCGGCGCGGTGCAGATGCTCGCCGAGCATCGGGAGGACAGGGCTGCGGTCGTCGTCATGGGCCGCGCGCACGTCCGCGGCTTCGCTCGTGTGCTCGCCGAGCGCTACGGTTTCGCCATCTGACCGCGGGGCGGCCGTTCGAGAGTCTCCGCTATCGGGTTGGGTGCCAGGGCGCCGGCGGGCAGGTCTCCTCAGGGGGAAACCGACCCGTTCCCGCACCGGCGTGTGCGTGTGGACCTGCGTGCGTGTCCCCGCCGTTGCCCTGCAAGTAGGCGATCAGCGGGTCGCTCACCAGCGGCACGACGGAGGGCAGCATGTGCGGCATCAGCGAGTCCATCACCTGGGGCAACAGGCTGGGCATCTGCTCCTCCATATAGTCCGGCATCGGAACCTGCCTGGCGATCCGGTCGAGCATCGTCGGCATCAGCTTGGGCATCATGCGCGGCATCACAATCGCGAAGAGCACCGGGAAGAGCGGCTTCATCAACCTGAGCGCGCCGGGCACCTTCGCCATGAAGCGCATCACCTTGCCCAAACCGAATGGCATCGCGGCGATCAGCTCGGGCCACATGCTGGCGAGCAGGTCGGCGAAGCCCTGGGGCGTGAGCAGCGGGATCATCTTGTCGAACACCGCCCACTGTGCGCGCGCCGCCGGGTGCGGGTCAGGCAGCTCGTAGCCCAGCTTCTCGGCAGCCAGGTGCGACAGGTCGATCACCTCCACGTCGGAGTGCCTCGCCTCGGCGCTCACCCTGAGCTGGAACTCGCAGCACGGACAGAGCGCAACCATCTTCTTCGCGCCCACCTCGATCGCCTCGTCGAGCCGCGTCTTGCCGACGTCGGCCGCCACCTCCGGCTCCTTGACCAGCGTGAGCACCGAGCCGCAGCAGTGCGCCGTGTCGCGGTTGTGTTCCATCTCGCGGAGCTCGACACCCGGCATCGCTTTCAACAGATCGCGCGGAGGCTCGTACACGCCCGAGGCGCGGCCGATGTGGCAGCTGTCGTGCCACGTCATCACCTCGGCCGGTTTGCCGTTGCCGGTGGCCTCGGGGAACCTGAAGCTGCCGTCCTCGAGCTTTTCGGAGACGAGCTCGGTGTAGTGGCGCGCGGTGATGCCAAATTCGATCCCGAGCTTCTCCGTCCACTCGGGGTAGACGTGTCGCCACATCATGTCGCACGCCGGGCAGGAGCAGATCACCGTGTCGGCGCCCGTTTCCTTCACCGCAGCGATGTTCTGCTTCATCGTCTCGACGAACACGTCCCACTTGCCGGCCACCAGCATCGGGGTCGCGCAGCAGCTCTCCTTCTCGCCCAGGTAGGTGAAGTCCACGCCCGCCGCGTCGAGCAGCTTCACGCTGCCAATGCCGATGTCCTGCTCGCAGTAGCTGGCGGTGCAGCCGGCGAAGTAGACGTTCTTGCTCTTGTGCCCGGGCCCGTGCTTCGCCTCGAGCTCCTCGGGGAACCACGCGCTCCGGTCGCGCCGGTATCCGGCCCAGATGTCACCTTCGGCCCTCAGCGCCGCGCTCATGATCTCGAACGGCGGGAACGTCATGCGCTTCTCGGTGTGCACCAGCTGGCCGCGCAGCTTCATCCACGACGGCTCGATCGGCAGCGCCTCGGGGCAGCGCAGGTTGCACAGCTCGCAGGTCGTGCACGCCAGGAACGAGTCGACCATCATCTGGCTCATCTCTTCCTTGCCCTCGAGGTATTCCCTGAGGAAGAACCACTTGCCGCGGGGCGACTGGCTCTCCCAGCCGCGACCGTAGAACTGGTCGCACTCGTCGATGCAGTAGCCGCACTGCGAGCAGGCGTAGGCGTACTCGGCGACGTCGGCGGGGATGCCGCGCCGCGCTTTGCCCTGGCGCACACCGGGCTCCGTCTTCACCTGGTTGGCCGCGAGCCGCACCGCCGGCTCGAACGCCTCGGCCGCCCGGATCGCCGTCGACAGCACGCCCGCGCCGAGCACCTTGCCCGGGTTCATCAAGCCCGCGGGGTCGACCTCGCGTTTGTACTGCTGGAGCTTGCCCAGCGAGTCCGGGCCCAGCACCTGGGCCGCCTTGTGGCGGAAGTAGAGGCCGGTGGAGTACGCGCGGCCTCCGTGGCGCTCGGCGATCCCGATCACGCTCAGCGCCAGGCCGAACACCAGATCGTAGCCCAGGGTGCGCTCGTCCTGCGGGATGAAGCCGAGCAGCACCACCTCGGGCTCCTTGTCGCCCTTCACCGCGATGCCCTCGATCACCAGAGGCTGGTGGATCTTCTGCTCCAGCTCCTCCAGCGCGGCCCCGAGCCCGGAGAGCGGCACCACCACCTCGGCCGGCACCAGCGAGGGCCCGAGCCGCTTCACCCGCATGATGCGGAAGCGCTCGTTCCACTCGTGCCAGGCCAGCTCGTCTTCGATGCGGCGCGCGCCCGCGCGCTCGACGATCTCGCCGAGCTTGCCGAACACCGCGTCCTGGTCCGCGGAGCGCATCGCCAGCGTCACCAGGTAGCCCTCGGGCATCTGCACCATGTGTTCGGGCGGGTGCTCGCGCGGAGGGCACCTGTTGCCGAGCGCGATCATGTTCGGATCGGCGAAGCCCAGCGACCACACGGGCAGACCTCTGGCGGACACTCCCGTGAGCACGGCGGCGGCCGAGGCCGCGTCGGGACACGACACCGCAGCCACCGAGAGCTCCTCGAGCTTCATCACCTGCAGCGTCACCTCGCTGATGAATCCTGTGATGCCCTCGGCGCCGGAGATCAGAGCGAGCTCGGCGCCGGTCAGCTCTTTCACCTCTCCCGACGGCAGCACCAGCCGCGCCGAGAGCACGTTCTGGCTAAACCAGCCGTACTGGTACGAGCCGTAGCCTGCGCCGCCCTGTGCCAACCAGCCGCCCACCGTCGAAGACGGGTACGAGCTGGGGTAGAGCCGCAGCGTGAGGCCCTGCTTGGCAAGCGCGGTGTCGAGCTTCTCCCAGACGATGCCCGGCTCGACGGTGACGGTCAGCTCGCTCTTGTCGATCGCCTTGACCTGCTTCAAGCGCCTGAGGTCGACCACGACGCCGCCGGCGACGGGAATCACGCCGCCGTAGCCCGAGGTGGCCTTCGCGCGGGGCGTGAGCGGCACCTTGTGCGCCACCGCCCAGCGCGAGAGTTCGATCAGCTCGGCCTCGTTCTCGGGCTGCACCACGCCGGACGGGGTGGTGTCACCCAACAGTGGTCTCAGCCGCCGGGGCATCACCCCGACGTCGTGTCCGTACAGGCGGCGCTCGGTCGGGTGATACGAGACGCGGTCGGCGAAGATTTGATCTAGCTCGGCGCGCCGGCTCTGGTTGAGCTCTTTCATGCCGCGGAAAGAGGCATCGCACGTGCCACGGGAAACACCGGGAACACGAACCGCTCGCCGCAGATTCTGCGTGTCGGATCGCTGTGGCGGCACCCTTCACCGTTTACGAGGGAGCAATGTCGCGCGCCAGCACCGGCTGCGGCTACCACCGCAAGACGGCTGGAACGAGGCGGGGGACGAGAAAGTGTGGGTACACATGTTCGACCCGCGCCCGCCCCTGACGCTGTATGCGGGCGGCGCCGCGTTCAAGACGCTCGCCGTCACGAAGAGCGGGCGCGTCCCTCGCGCCGAGTTCGACGAGATTGCCGGGTGGATCGCCGCCGGCGCACTTCCCGACGGAACATCGATCGAGCAGATGGGGCTCATCGTACCGTCGCGGGAAGCGGCGCTAGCCGTCGCCCCGAAGGCGGTCGCCATCGGTGTGTCCCGAATCGCCTATACGGACAAGGAAGGCACGCTGTGGAACCCGCTTCCAGCCGGTGAGTGGCTCGAGGTTCCACCCCGGAGACGCCGATAGGACGGGCTGCGGCGCGGCACCCGGGTTTCATGCGTCCGCCACTACGCACCTGTCATCATACCGTTGATGCGGCCCCGGTCGTCGGTTCGCGAGAGAGTCGCTGCCCGCTATAGTTCTGCCATGTCCGAGTCCACCGCGGGTGACCAGTCCGGTCCCGAAGAGCCGTCGCCCGGCCGCGTGCGCCGACTGATTCGCCATCTATCCCGACTGGGCGTCACCGACGCGATGCCGCCCGAGGCCGCCAAGCATGTTCAGCTCATCAACTACATCGCCATGGTGTGCATGGCCGTGTTGTTGATCTTCGCCCCCTTGGAATTGACGCTGGCTCATCCGGCCAGCCGTCTGTGGGCCGTGGCCGAGGTGCTCACCGCTGGATTGTTGATCCTCCCCATGACGCTCAACTCCAGGCGCCACTACTGGTTGGCCACCACCGTCGCCTGTCTGATCGGCGTGGCCTCCATTTCAGCGGGCACCGCGATCGTCGGTGCCGCCGTGGGCGTGAAGTACTACCTGATGTTCTTTGCGCTGGTGCCTTTCGTGGCCTATTCCCGAGAGCATCTCGGGAGCGCCGTCACGATCTCCACTCTCGCGTTGCTCTGCCTCCTGGCACTGTACTGGCTGACGGATGGCAATCCGCTGGTGGGGCCCCCGTGGACGCCCGCGAAAGCCAAGCTCTCGATCTTCGGGTCGTTGCTCGGGGTCTTCCTGCTCGCTGCGGCCCTCGGCTACTACACCCGGGTCACGACGCAGAGCGCCGAGGACATTGCCACCCGGGAGCGCGAGGCCAGCGAAAGGCTGTTGCTGAACATCCTGCCCGGCCCCATCGCAGCTCGCCTCAAACAGGAGCGGCTGGTCATTGCCGACCACTACGAGGAGGTGACCGTGCTCTTCGCTGACATCGTGGGCTTCACGCCCATGTCCAAGGAGCTGGAGCCGCACGAGGTCGTGAGCTTTCTGAACGTCGTGTTCTCGAAGCTGGACGCGCTCGCGGACAGACACGGTCTGGAGAAGATCAAGACCATCGGTGATGCCTACATGGTGGCCGGCGGCCTACCGACGCCCCGACCGGACAGCGCCGCGGCAGTGGCAAGTTTCGCGCTGGACGCACTGCATGCCGTCGCGGGGCTGCAGACGCCAGGGAAGACGCCCCTGGCCCTCAGGATCGGCATGAACACCGGCCCCGCCGTGGCTGGCGTGATTGGTCGGCGCAAGTTCAGCTATGACCTCTGGGGGGACACCGTCAACACAGCCAGCCGAATGGAATCCCACGGCGACGCCGGCAGAATCCAGGTCACCCGGGCTTGCCGGGACAGGCTCCACCACGACTTCCACCTCGAGCCGCGCGGTCTGACGGACGTCAAAGGCCAGGGGCCCATGGAGACCTGGTGGCTCGAGGGACGCCGATCCTGATGCCGGCCCGCCGCCGAAAAGTCCCTGACGATCGCGGGCTGCGGCAGGCCTGCCCACAACAGGCGACGGCGGCGTACCCGGGGAACGGCCGGGCATGACCCCTTGACGCTGCACAATCCGTTCACGGATTGAGCGTGGCACAGCCCCGTATCACCCCCGCGAGAACCCACGCCGTACCACGGCACGATTTTCCCCGGTCCAGGCCGGGGGCTTTCGTTTTGTGCGCGCGCGGCGCGCGGCTGCGACCCTAGCGCGCACGGACTCGTCGCGCTGGCCGCCGCGCCCGGTCCAACTATCGATACGACGGCGTTCCTCAACGCAACCGCGGACTACTTCCGCGCGTGCCAGCGTTGCGGCAGCTCGGCGGCACTCCCGACAACAAGCGGAGTGTCTTGCGACTTTGCGTCGCACCAGACACAATCATCGTCATGCTTCACGTAAAGGGTATTGCTTGTCTGGGTGCACTCCTTCTGGCATGCGCCACGGGAGGTTGCGGCGGCAACGCTTCCGGAAACGGAAACGGTGGGGGAGGCGGCGCTGACAGCGGTACCACCGGGGGCAGCGGAGGTTCAGCCACGGGAGGCAGCGGCGGCTCGGTTACCGGCGGCAGCGGCGGCTCGGCTACCGGCGGCAGCGGCGGCTCGGCTACCGGAGGCAGCGGCGGCTCGGCCACCGGAGGCAGCGGCGGCTCGGCCACCGGAGGCAGCGGCGGCTCGGCCACCGGAGGCAGCGGCGGCTCGGCCACCGGAGGCAGCGGCGGCTCGGCCACCGGAGGCAGCGGCGGCTCGGCTACCGGAGGCAGCGGCGGTAGCGCAGGTGCAAGCGACGGGGGAGTGCCCAAGACGTGCGATCCCTCGACCGACAATTGCCCGAGTGGCTACAAATGCGGCTGCGGCGGTCCCGGAGTCGGCCAGTGCACGTGTCACAAGACCTGTACTTCGGCAGCGGATTGCCCATCATCCGACCCGATGTGCGGATGCACGAGCAGCGGCGCGAAGATCTGCGTCAACCAGTGCTTCTGCTTCTGCAACTAGGTCCTGCATGCTCCGGACACAGACGCGCGCCCTCGCGCTAGGGGCTGCTTGTTGCTGGTGCCTGTCGGGAGCAGCGTGCTCCGGGAGCAACCCCACGGCCAGTGCACGACCCAATCCCGCGACGGATGCCGGTAGCGACAGCACCGACGGCAGTATTTCCCAGGCGGATGCCCAGGCGGACGCTGCACAGGATGCCCCCGCAGAGGCTACCAAGGACGCGCATGTCGTGCCGCAGGGCCCGTATGCGGTCCTCGCGGACACTCCCTTGAGCGCTGGCGGAAGCCCGCTGGCTCTCACCCGGCTCGACGCAGCAGCTGGCTCCGACGGTCGGATCTACTTCGTCGGCTACGACAATGCCGGGAACATCCAGCAGTGCTCGTTCGACGGCCAGGCGCCTGGCCAGGACGCGGGAAAGCTGTCGGCGCAGGCCTCATGCACGTCGTTCAACGCCGGCGCCCTGTATTTCTATCCGCGTCTCGCGCTCGACGACCAGAACCAGCCCGCAGTCGTCTGGGACCTGACGAAGAACACGGGAACCTGGGCCCGCTACGGCGGCACGTCGGCTCTGCTGTTCTCGGCGACAACCACGAGCGTCAACCACCCCGACATCGCGTACTTCGACGGCGCGTTCACGGCGGTGTCGCAGTGGAACTATGCCATCGCGCGAAAGACCTTCGCTTCGCTCCCCGCTCCGGCAGGCGCGCCGGCAGCCGACTGGGATGCGGGCCCAGGCGGCCAGGAGCCCAAGGGGCCATCAATCGCTTCCGCGTCGAACGCGAACGACGCGAGGCTCGCATGGGTGGCGTACAACGGGCCGAGCGTCATGCTCAAGACCAGGCTCCAGAGCGATGCGACCATCGTCGATGTCCAGCACAAGGCCAGAAGCATCACCGCACAGGGCAGCGACCACCAGGGCTACCCGGGCTGGCCCAACGTTGCAGTAGGCCCCGACCTCGACATCCACGTCGCGTTCACCAGCTGGTACGATCTTGGCGGGGCCAACGGCACATTCCGGGGCATCGAGTACTGGCACCTTTCACAGCCCGGCCTCACGCCGACTACGGTGTTCGTCGATCTCCCGATGGGCGACACGTCGGCCCTGTCACCGTCCGTGGCAGTCGATGCCGCGGGGGATGCGCTGGTGGCATTCAGCTCGAACCCAGCGACGGGCGGCGCCGTCTACTACGTCATCCGCAAAGCGGGAGCGAGCTCGTTCACATCGGCGCCCCAGGCCCTCGAGCAAGGCAGGAACGGCGGCACATACAACCCAGCAGCGGCCTCGATCGGCGCAGGCTTCTGGGTGCTGTACAACGCCAAGGGCGGCGACGGCGTGCACGCGGTGTACGTCGCCAGGTCCGGCTAGCCCGAGTCGCGCCCGGATAGCGCCCCTACGGACAGATCCGATCGCGCAGCGGAGCGCGGGTGCGGATGTAGTCGGGGAAATCCACTTTGGGGATGACGACGTTCTCGATGTGGACGTGCGCCCCATCGGATTCCCTGGTCAGCGCGAGCCCTTCCACCTCGGAACCGGTGGTACCGAGCGTGAACAGCTTCATGACCGTGCCGGTGTCGAGATCGATCTTGTAGATCGTCTTGTCGGTGTCGTCGCTCGTGGCGTACATCTCGCCGCCGAACACCTTCGCGCCCTGGATCCGCCCGATGGTCGTCGTCAGCTCCAGCGTCTTCTCGAAGGCGAGATTGTTCTCGAGGTCGAACATGTCGATGCGCTGTGTCGGGTTCCACTCCGCGGTGTAGACGCGCTTGCGTGGACCGTCGACCGCCACCCACGGCACACCCTGGGTGAGGAGCTTCTGCGGTAGCGGATAGCTCTTCCCGGTCGGCTGCAGGGTCTTGGCATCGTACGTGACGATATACGGATGCAGATAGTCGGGCCCGTCCTCGATCGGCGCGTAGAGCAGGCCGCCGTGGACGTCGATGTCCCCGATGTGGTTCCCGCCCTGCTGGGCGATGGCGGACGGGACCGGGTTGACGTTGTCCACCTGGGAAACGAAGGCCTGATTGGTGCGCTGCAGGTGATTGGTGGACGAGAAGAACCAGCTCTTGCCATCGGTCGCCACGCCCTGACCGCGGTAGAGAGCGTCGGGTAGTCCGAACGACGTCCCGGTCCCCGCCTTCCAGGCCTCGTCGTCCACCTGGCGGATGAAGCGGTCGAGCGCCTGATCCGGATCGACCAGCGCAGCGCCAGCTGTCACATCCTTTGCCGCCTGCGCGAGATCGCCGACCGCAAGGTCCTGAACCTTGCGCAGCGGATCGCCGACCGGCAGCTCCGGCAGCTGGATGCCGTTGTCCAGGTTGGCGTCCTTGTCCACGCTCTGCAGGATCTGCAGCACGTGCACCAGCGCGTCGCCGGCCGCGCAGCCGCTGCCGTTGGCGAGCTGGAAGGGACTCACCAGTTTCGCGCCCTTCACGGGCTGGAACTCGAGGTCACCGACGGAAAACACCACCGTATCGCCGTCGCGATAGCGGAATCTGCCTTGTTCGTCCGTGTATCCGGACAGGTCACCGGCCCGGTAGTGCATCCCCACAATCGCGCCCGGCAGCGGCCCCGTGCCACCGACGAGCGCGCCGGTGCGCTCCGTGTTGGCGGGCGCCATCGAACACGCCGACAGCGAGGCCGCCACAGCAAGCACCGTCATCGCGCGCAGGGCTCCAGTCATCGCGTTTGGAGTCTAGCAGCAGCGGGACGCCGGTGTGCGCGCGTGACGCCGAGGCGAATATCGGGGCGCTTGTGGCGCCTGGGCCGCGGATCCCGTAGTACGCAGTCCCCCCCCCACGTCTGGTCCCTGCCCTATGCCCGCCACACAACCGGCCTCGTCGTTCGAGGCCTTCGATCTGGATGTCCGCCTGCTGAATGCGGTGACTGCGCTCGGCTTCAGCGCGCCGACCCCAATCCAGGCACAGGCCATCCCGGCGCTGTTGAGCGGTCGCGACGTGATCGGGCGGGCGCGCACTGGATCAGGCAAGACTGCGGCGTTCGGCCTGCCGCTGCTCGAGCGGCTGAAGGACGGCGGCAAACAGGTACGTGCGCTCGTACTGGCGCCGACGCGCGAGCTCGCGTTGCAGGTCACCGATGCGCTGCGTTCGCTGACGGGCGCGCTTCCGGTGCGCATCGTCACGCTCTACGGCGGCGTGCCGTACGGCCAGCAGCTGCGCGCGCTCGGTGCGGGAGTGTCGGTGGTCGTCGGCACTCCGGGGCGCGTACTGGATCATCTCGACCGCGGCACCCTCGACTTGTCCGCCATCGAGCTGCTCGTGCTCGACGAGGCGGACGAGATGCTGCGCATGGGCTTCATCGACGATGTCGAGCGCGTCCTTGCGGCCACGCCGGCAGAGCGTCAGGTCGCCCTGTTCTCGGCCAGCATGCCCGAGCCCATCCGCCACATCGCCACGAAGTATCTGCGCAATCCGGCCGAGATCCAGGTCGAGCAGCAGGCACTCTCGACGCATCACATCACGCAGCGCTGGCTGCTTGTGCCCGACGCGCACAAGCCGGACGCGCTCGCGCGAGTACTCGCTGCCGAGCCGCACGGTGCCACGCTCATCTTCTCCCGCACGCGCGCCGGCGCAGCAGAAGCGGCGGGCGCGCTCGCGGCCCGCGGTCTGTCGGTCGAGGCGCTACACGGGGATCTGAACCAGGGTGCGCGCGAGCTGGTGCTGACGCGGTTGCGCTCCGGGCGCATCGACATCGTAGTGGCAACGGACGTAGCGGCTCGCGGGCTCGACGTGGAACACCTCTCACATGTCATCAACCTCGACCTGCCGACAGATCTCGAGAGCTACGTGCACCGCATCGGGCGCACTGGGCGCGCTGGGCGTGAGGGTGTCGCGACGAGCCTGGTGTCGCCGCGGGAGGTAGGGCGGATGCGTTACTTCGAGCGTGCGCTCGGCGCGCGCATCGCGCCGCTCCACGTACCCACGGACGCGGAGATCCGCGACCGGCATCTGGCGCGTCTGCGCGAGGAGATCGCCGGCGCGTTCGAGCGAGCGCCGGCGCCGGAGCTCGGCGAGATGGCGGATGCGCTCTCGGCCCAGGGCGGCGACCGGGCGGCACTACTCGCCACGCTCGACATGCTCGTCCGCGCGCGCGGACTGCATCTGGAAGGCCCCGCCGACAAGCGTCCCCCACCCTGGGCGCGTCCCCATAGGTTCCCGCAGAAACCCGGACCCAAGCCGCGCTTCGAGACAGGCCGCCGCCCGCCCCGCGCCGCGCCAGCGGGAGACGAGGTCGAGCTGTTCCTGCCGGTAGGAAGTGCGCGTGGCGTGCGCCCGCAGGACATCGTCGGCGCCATCGCAGGCGACACTGGCGTGCCGGGCAAGGCGATCGGGCGCATCACGGTCGAGGACAACAAGAGCTTCGTGCGCGTACCCGCGGTGATCGGGGAGGATCTGCTGCGCGACCACCGCACGCTCCAGCTACGCGGCCGCGACGTACCGCTCTCCCGCGCGCGCCCCACCCCAGGCAAGAGCCGCCCTGCGAGTGAAAAGCGCCGGCCGTTCGATGCGAGCAAGCCGCCGCACCTTGATCGCCCGCACAAGCTCAAGCCATTCAAGTCCCACAAGTCGAAGAAGAAGCCCCGTCGGGGTTGACGTCCGGCCCCGAGCCCTGGCCTCGCGCCGTGATCTTCATCACCGTGCCGTCTGGGAAGTGGGTCCAGTAGACCCTTCCCGAGTCGAGTCGGAAGCCAACGGTTGTATGCAGCAGCGTAGGCGTGGCAGCATCGGAAGCAGCATGATTCGAGCGCGGCAAGGGAGCCCGGCCGGGCTTGTCTTGTGGGGGTGCGCGTTGGCCCTCGCGGGGAGCTTTCTCGAGACCGGCTGCGGCTGGTTCGACACCCAGCCTGCACCCGGTCCCGTCGACGCTGGCGTTGCCGGGGCGGGCGGTAGCGATGGCGGCAGCGGTGACAGCGGAGTGGCCGGGAACACGGGCGCCGACGGCGGTGCGGTGTGCGGCGACGGCATCGTCAGCGGCAACGAGGAGTGCGACAACGGCCCGAGCAACGGCCCGGGCAGCGGTTGCGAGACGGACTGCCGCTTCAGCTGTCACATCGGCAGCGATTGCGACGACGGCAATCCCTGCAGCGGCGTCGAGACCTGCCACGCCGTTGTCGGCGGCCGCGCGTGCAAGGCCGGCACACCGGCCCCCGATGGGTCCGCCTGCGGGACCAGCGGCCACTGCAAGAGCGGCAAGTGCATACAGCCGACGTGCGGCAACGGCGTCGTCGACGCGGGCGAAGATTGCGAGCCGCCGAACACGGCGACCTGCGACGCCAACTGCAAGAAGATCGTCTGCGGCGACGGCGTCATCGCCGGCAACGAGCAATGCGACGACGGCAACACCAGGAACCTCGACGGCTGCGACTCGAACTGCCGCTACGAGACGGTGATGCGCTACGCAACCTTCAACTTCAGCAGGGACCCTGCGCCCGCGTACTGCGTACACAACGGCAACGCGCTCGGCGCGGCGTTCTCCGACTATGTCATTTCGCAGTACGACAACAACACGAAGACGACGATCGATGGCGGCGGCTTCAACGGGTTTCTCGTGCTCGACGGACTGGACGATCTCACGGGTGCCAACGCAGCGAGCATCCGGCTCGGCTCGATTGCAGGCACGATCGACACGAACTATCCGGACACCTGGGATCCGAACGCCATCGACGAGTGGTATCTGGCAGATGCGACCGGGCTCGACTCGCAGGACCAACCAACCCAGTTTTTCTCGCCGGCCGCTATCACCTCCCACCTGCTCTCCGGTGGTCCCAGCCCGATCAAGATCACGTTCGTCACCAACCTGACTGCCCACGTGCTCGATTCGTTCGACGCGTCGATCCGCGCGACGATCGACACCTCGCCGGCGCCGGACGTGCCCAAAGCGCCGCCCTCCGCCCTGGCCCCGGGGTTGAAAGTCTTCCAGACCATCACCGCTACCGCCAAGGACCAGGGTATCTGCGGAGTCGTGACCGTAGACGCCTTGGCGCACACACAGTTGCCCCAGGATTTCTGCCTGGGCCCGAACGCCTGCCAGGACTCGAGTGTGTGTTCGGGCTCGCGGACGTACTCGTGCAGCACCAATTCGCTGCTCGACGCGATCGTCGGCGGCTGCAAGTCGACCTCGCTCTGCGTTCCGCTGGTGACGGCGACGCAGCCCGACGTGGGCACGGGCGGCAATCCTCCCGCAACACTCACGAACGGGGCGAACAACGTCGTAACGCCCAGCGTGCCCAGCGACGGCTACACGTACTTCATCCACTTCACCGCAGCGCGAGCGCATCTCACCAACAACCTCCAGTAGGCTGGGCGGAGCAGACCGCATTTCTCCTCGAGCGGTTGTGCGCCACACCGATCAAGTGGCAGCATCTGACGTAGGATGACTCGAGTGCGGCAAGGGAGCTGGGCCAGGTGCGTCGTGTGGGGAAGCGCGCTGACGCTTGCCGCAAGCCTTGGTGCAACGGGCTGCGGTTGGTTCGACGTCCAGTCCGCCCCCGGTCCGGAAGGAAGTGCCGGGGCGAGCGGGGCTGGTGGCGCCGGCGGCAACGGCGGCGCCAGTGGGGACTCGGGCGCCGATGCCGCCGGGGTGTGCGGCGACGGCATCGTCAGCGGCAACGAGGAGTGCGACAACGGCCCGAACAACGGCCCGGGCAGCGGTTGCGAGACGGACTGCCGCTTCAGCTGTCACATCGGCAGCGATTGCGACGACGGCAATCCCTGCAGCGGCGTCGAGACCTGCCGGGCTGTATCTGGTGGACGCGCATGCAAGGCCGGCACACCCGCCGCCGATGGGTCCGCCTGCGGGGCCAGAGGCCACTGCAAGAGCGGCAAGTGCATACAGCCGACGTGCGGCAACGGCGTCGTCGACCCGGGCGAAGACTGCGAGCCGCCGAACACGGCGACCTGCGACGCCAACTGCAAGAAGGTCGTCTGCGGCGACGGCGTCATCGCCGGTAACGAGCAGTGCGACGACGGCAACACCAAGAGCCTCGACGGCTGCGACTCGAACTGCCGCTACGAGACGGTGATGCGCTACACGAGCTTCAACTTCACCACGGACCCTGCGCCCGCGTACTGCGTACACGACGCCAACTCGCTCGGCGCGTCGTTCTCCGACTATCTCGTGACGACGGTCGACGCCAACGTGCAGAAGAACATCGACGGCGGCTCCTTCAACGGGTTTCTCGTGCTGGGTGGGCTGGACGACCTCACGGGTGACAGCGCTGCGAGCGTCCGGCTCGGCTCGGTTGCGGGCACGATCGACACGAACTATCCGAACACCTGGGACCCGAGCGCCATCGACGAGTGGTATCTGGCAGACACGAACGAGCTCGACTCGCAGCTACACCCCCTACAGGTCTTCTCGTCGGCCTCGATCACCTCCCACCTGCTCTCCGGCGGTCCTGGCCCGATCAAGATCACGTACGTGTCCAACCTGGCTCCCCGCGTGCTCGATTCGCTGGACACGATGATCCAGGCGACGATCGACACCTCGCCGGCGCCGGACGTGCCCAAAGCGCCGCCCTCCGCCCTGGCCCCGGGGCTCAAGGTATTCCAGTCCATCACTGCAACCGCCAAGGACCAGGGCATCTGCGGAGTCGCGACCGTAGACGGCTTGGCACACATCCCGTTGGCCAAGGACTTCTGCCTCGGCCCAAACGCTTGCCAGCCCTCGAGTGTGTGTTCGAACTCGCACGCGTACTCCTGCAACAATTCGCTGCTCGACGTGGTCGTCGGCGGCTGCAAGGCGACCTCGCTGTGCGTCCCCGTGGTGAAGGCAGCGCAGCCCGACATAGGCACGGGCAGCAACCCGCCAGCAACCCTCACGAACGGGCCGAACAACGTCGTCACGCCCAGCGTGTCCACCGACGGCTACTCCTACTTCATCCACTTCGCCGCAGCCCGAGCGCACCTCACCAACAACCTGAACTGACGCTCGCTCGAGCGCCCGGCGTCACGGCGCATGCTCCTCGGGGCTTCACCTCGTGCTACGGAGTGGCGCTGCATTCCCCTTGCATGTGTACCGAACCCGGTGGGTTGGAACCGCACGTGACAGGGCACAGGATCACTCGGTGGGGCAGGACGCCGGGGGCGGGATTGCGATCGAAGTAGAAGCCGCCGTTCAGGGGATCGCAGGCGGCCGCCGAATCGACCCGTGCGATGCTCACGCCGCGCGCCGAGACCGCCAGCGAGAGTGGATCGATGCCTCCTTGGCTCGGCCACGGGATCGAGTATTCGCACTCATCGGCCTTGTTGCGGATCTTGTTGAACGTGACGACGAGCTCGGAAGACACCGAAGTGTCGGTCGTCACGATGAACGCGTGGTCGGTGCCGCCACCCTGCGCGATCTGGCCGAGCGCGGACTCGGCGCTGGACTTCTCGTAGGGGGCGAACACGCCGACCACGTACGTCTGCACGCCGTTCTTCACGCCCGCCTTGGCGGCAGCGACCACGGCCGGAATAGCTGCATTGCAGGAGGTTGGCGTACCGTCAGTCGCGAGAAGTACGATCGCCTTGTCTCCCGTGTGCGCGTCCTGCCAGGCTCCCGCCGCCTGCAGCGCGCCTTGCAACGCCGGAAGCGTGGGCGTCCCGCCATCCGGCGTCTGCATGTCGAGAGCGAGCACGAGCTGGGGCCGGGCTCCAGGCAGCACGCCGACGTCGACGACCTGCGTCGCGTAGTCGGCGGGATCGCACGAGCCGGCGTTTTCCTGGACTGGGAAGAATGCCTCGGCGACGCCGATGCCGGCCGATGCGGGGTCGACGTAGAACTCCGCCAGCGCGTTGCGGATCGCCCTGGCCTTCGTCAGTCCGTTCGCCGTCTCGAGTCGCATCGAGCTGGATCTGTCCAGCGTCACGAACACGTCGAGCATCGAGTGCTGCGCCACCGCGTCGAGCGCCACGCACTTCTGTGGCACCCCGCTGTCGGACGTGGTCGTCGAGTCCGGGACCGGAAGCCCGGTACGCGCGCCGCAGGCCACCGCGGCGACCGCGACGAGAGCGAGCCCGGAAATGGTGCGAAATGCCTTCAAGCTATCCTTCCCGTTCCCCAACGTCCTGCGCGCTTTGCATCCTGTGTGCCAGGGTACACGAAGCTGCTCTCCGCCCGGAAGGCACACATTGTTGCGGCAGGGGCACGACAGCCGTGTCGCGCCTCTGCTACAGGGTGACTGCCCGGCTACGCTCGTACACACCGGGCTTCTGGGGTGCCAGTCAGGCCGCGGGCGTTCGCCCCCACACGATCAAGTGCCGGTCGCTGACAACCTCGACCCGCAACGATTCCAGCCCGGCGGAAAGGAGCTGGGCCTCGACCTCGTCCGGCGTGTAGGCGGCCAGCAGCGAGCACTCGAAGTCGCGTTGCAGCACCGGGGGCTCACCGGCGGCGTAGCGGGCGCACAGCTGCGCGGCCTCGGCGCGACTCGCCGGTCGCATCAGGTCCATCACGAACACCGGCGCGCCCGGCTGGGCAAAGCGGCGCACGCTCCGCCACAGCACCCCCGGCTCGGCCAGATGGTGCAGCAGGCTGTTGCTGAACAGGAGCTCGTACTTCTCCAGGGGCGGAGCGTCGTCGGGCAGATAGCCACGCGCCAGCTCGACCCGATCGGCAAGCCCGCTCGCGCGCATGGCTTCGCGTCCGCACGCGAGCATGGCTTCAGCACCGTCGATGCCGTGCACGATGCTGCGCGGAAAAGCCCGCGCGAAGCGGATGCAGATGTCACCCGCGCCGCAACCGAGCTCCAGGGCCGACGCGGGATCCCCGGAAGGGAAACGCTCGCACAGCAGCTGGATGAAGCGCTGGTGCGGTTCGGCGAAGTCGGCCGCGGCGTAGGCGCGCGCCTGCTCGACGTCGTCCATCAACTCGGGCTCGGGGATGCGCTGCATGATATCGGGCTCCAGTCTAGCGCGCTCCGCTGTCCCCACCGAAAGTCCGCGCGGTCCCGGGCCCAGTGCACGGCCGACGACTTCGCAATTCGCCGGCCGGATGTGCTAAATGGGGCACGCTTGAACAATGTCGATTTCCCGCCCGCCTGATTTCGATCCCATTCTCGGCGATGCGCGCGTCGCACCGCACTTCAACCAGCACGAAGTCAAGGGGACGCTGCTCGGCGCGCGCGCTCGCTACGTCCGCGAGGAATACGGCGACGCGGCCCTCGAAGAGCTCAAGCAAGCAGTGGCGCCCGAAGCTCGCGAGTACCTCGACAAGGCTCCCCTGCCCTTTGCCTGGTACCCACTGTCCCTACTCGTCGAGATCGACCGACAGATCGCGCTCGGGCCGATGCAGGGCGACCTGGACAAGATGCAAATCTTCGGCGATCGCATCGCCCGCTACGACCTGAAGACGATCTACAAGGTCCTGTTCAAGCTGGGCACTCCCGGCTTCGTTCTCAAGCGCATCGGCACGGTCTACGGCATGTACCTCAAGGGCGGCAGCGCCCACACCGAGGTCCTCGGCGACCACGAGGCGCGCGTTTCCTACCGCAACGCCTACTACCCGTACTACCTGTGCAAATACGGGATGAGCGGCTGGCTTTCCGCCTCGGTGGACCTTTCCGGCGGTCGCAACATTCGCATCGAACACGAGCGTTGCGTTCACTCCGGCGACGCTGGTTGCGCCTGGCGCATCAGCTGGAGCTAGGACGGCGCACGTGTAGATCGTCGGGCTCGTCCAGCTCGAGGCCGCGACGGAGCCCGCTCTCGAGCTCATCGAGCGCAGCGGGTGCAAGGCCGGGCGCTGCGAACAGCTGCAGATGCAAGTCGCCCCGGAAGCCGAAGGCCACTACGGCCGGCACGTCCACCCCGCGCACGCTCGGACCGATGATGCGCACGCTCTCGATGTCGTCGCCGAATGTGGCCAGCCCTTCATCGAGCCTGCCGACATTGGTGACCATCAGTCCGCGCCCCAGCGGCAAGTCGACGAGCACCGGCTCCAGCCAGCGTGTCATCTGTCGCACCCAGGAGTGCGGAGCGCCGACTGCCATCGACAGCGGCACGAGAATCGACGCCGGACCGACGAGCCCCCGGCGCTGCCTGGTCGTGATCGCAGCAACAGCACCGGCGGTAGTCTCCAGGTCGCCGACAGACTCCCGCGGCACGATCGCGACGAGGATGGTCGAGGTGTTGGCGGCCGTAAGGCGCGCCTCGCCCGCGTAGCGGCGCAGATCCATCGTGTACATGACGACCACGGGTCCGCTGCTGGATCGCGCCCTGGCAACACGGGCAAGCGCGGCGATGAGCGCGTCGTTCACGCTCGCTCCAGCGGGGCGGCAGCGCGCCTTGATCTGCTCGAGATCGGCAGAGCGGATCGTGAGATGGCGCCAGCTGGCTTCGCCCCGACCGGTCGAGAAGGGACGGTCGCGCTTCCCTGCGCGGAGCAGCTGGAGCGGCATGCCGAGCGTGCCGATTGCGTCGCGCGCCAGGACCGGAAGGTGACGCCACCCGAGCCCTTCGAGCGCCGCAGAGACGCTGCGACGCCGTTCTGTTGGAGCGACCGTCGGCACGCCATAGAGCCGGGCACCGAGCACGTTTCCGACAGCTGCCATGCCGCCGCCATCGGCGGCGATGTGCGACAGGCTCAGGATCACGCGCGAGCCGCCAGGCCGCGTCAGGCTCACCACCCTGATCGGCCGCTCGCGCGTCACGTCGATCGGACGGCGCGCCCAGGCAGCGGTCTCGTCCTCCAGATCGGCTTCGGCGTCGACGACGTGGACCGCATCGCCCACGGGACCCTCGACCACGCGCCAGCGATCCCGCCACGCGCCAGGCTGATAGCAGCGCCCCAACACGGGGAACGTAGCGATCGCGCCCGCGACGGCGCGCTCGATCTCGTCGCGGGAGAAGCGGCGCCGTAGGTCGACGACCGCGTGCACTCCCAGGTCGCCATAGCGCTCCGTGGCGCTGAAGAGCGCCGCGTCTGATAGCTCGACAGGAAATGCGCCCTGGTTCACGGCTCCCCCACCGCGAACGTCCACAGCGGTAGACGCGCTAGTGGCAGGACCACTGGTATCCCCCCGGGACGACCACGCACTGGCAGCCCTCGCTGGGATAGTTGCAGACCATGCCTTGCTGGCCGGCCGAGCAATTCGAGCCTGTGTGAGGGGGGTTGCCCGGACACTTCGCCGTGTCGCAGTGCCACTTGCCGTCCTTGTTGCAGGTGCAGGTCGTGTAGCCGTTCGGCGCCTGGTAGCCGCACGCCACGCCGCGGGCCGGGCAGAGCATGCCGGAGGCGGTCCCCGGCGCGCAGCCGCCCGCCCCCGCCCCCGGCGGCGCGGACGAACCGCACGCCGAAAGCATCAGTGCCGCAAGCGTCAAGCCCCCGGCATACAGACATCGCCTGATCAGCACGAAACCACCCGACCGCATGACATCGATGGTAGTACGTCGATTGGATCGATGTCGATGTAGTACAGATCCGCTAATGTCGCAGCTGGTCGGAAAGCGCTGGATCGGCCCTATCACCACCGCGCTCGCACTCGGTCTTCCGGGGTGCGCGGCACCGAAAGCTCCCGCACCCGTCGCGCCTGCCCCGGCGCCGGCACGCTCCGCAGCCGCACCCGCTGCGTCGACTCCGCCACACCACGTCGTGGCCCGCGGTGCCGGCAAGGATGCTCGCGATGTCCCGGACGACCCCGTGGCGCTCGCCCGTGTCGACTATCAGGGGCGTGGACGCCCGGTAGACGGCGGACTTCCGCTCGGCGCCCGATTGCACGTCTACGAAGTCTCCTGCAGGGGCAACCAGGTGACCGACACGTGGAAGTGTGCGCCCACGAAGGGTCTGTACCAGCAAATGGCCAAAGGCGGAGGCTTCTGGGGCCTGCACGTCGACACCCGGCGGATTCCGGAGTGCTTCCGCGTGGACGTCCGCCACGCGGACGCGAAGATCGTGAAGTTCGCGCAACTGCTCCACGGACGCGGCACGGTCCAGCAGAACGCGGAGCGCCGCAAAGCCATCTTGAGCTCCCGCGCGGCCGCTGAAGGCCCATTGATGATCCTGGTGCACATCAAGATGCACCTGCCCGGCCCCGTGTGCAGATGCCACGGGCGCGACTGCTGCCTCGGCATCCACTTCACGCGCGCACAGATACGCGCCGGTCACGACGAAGAGTCGCTCGAAGCGTACCCATCGCAGCCGATCTCGATGCCGTGGTCGAAGCTCCACGACCTTGGCAGCGTCGGCATCTACGACGTGACGCCTCACGCCGGCAAGCTCGCCTCGCTCGCGACGCGGGGAGACTGGAGATCCGCCGTCGAGCTCGCCAAGCGCGACGCTCGAGAGGCCGCCTCACTGCCAGCGCGCGCGCGCTCGATAGCCTGGTCGAACCTGGCCGTCGCCGCCTACAAGGGGCGCGACCTCGCCGCGCTGACGCGCGCCGTCTCCGCAATCCGCGCACTGGGCAAGAAGGCCCATCGAGACGCCGTGAGCATCGCAGCCACTTTCGCTCCCGTTCTGGAGGGCAAAGCGTGGCTCGACGACGATCCCTGCGCGCAGCACGGCACGCGTCCATAGGGCGCTTCCCGGTGGGCCACGCGCTACGTGCGTATCACACTGTCGCGACCAGCAGCTCCTCCGCATGGTCCGGCGGGCGGAGGCCGTCCGTCCTGTCGGCGAAGTAGCGCTCGGCCAGCATGGCGGACGAGACGTGCTCGGCGTCGCGAAAAGCGCGCTCGGGCCAGAATGGAGGCGCGGAATGGCCGCGTGAACGGGCTCATGTCCGGACGGCTCTGCCAGCCGTCGTCGGGCGCCACCAGCTGCAGGCCGACTTCATCGTCGATCACGTGTGGTGGCGGATCCACCTGGACGCGCAGCGCCCGCCACAGCGCGACGCGGACGGCCGTTTGATCTGCTGACGGGACGTCGGGCGCGCCTGCAGTCAGCCCAGCAGCTCCTCGCTCAGCGCCCACAGCCTTTCGGCCGACTCGTCGTTGCAGGCGTGGGCGTCCACGCCCTTGTAGCGGGCCGTCGGGCTGTCGGCGTCGGTCGGCGCAGCGATGTCGCAGTCCTCGCAGTAGACGCCAGGCTTGCCTTCGAGCGCGGCGGCGGTGGCGGCCCACAGCGTGGTCGAGCAGCCCTGTTCGGGTGTCTTGAAGCCGGCCTTGGCAAGCTCGCTGGGCTCGCCGTCTTCGTTCAGCCAGCCCAGCGCGATCTGCTCTTCCTTGGGCAGGTGGCGCTGCAGCGGCGTGAAGATGCCGCCGGGATGGACGGCAAAGGCCAACCCGCCGCTGCCCCGCAGGCGGCGCGACAGCGCGTTGGCGAACAGTGCGTTGGCCGTCTTCGCCTGGCCGTAGGCCTTCCACTTGTTGTACTTGTCGCGCTCGAACTGGATGTCGTCCCAGCGGATGTCGCTGATCTTGTGCCCGGTGGAAGACAGCGCGACGACACGGGCGCCGGGGGTCTTCTCGATCAGCGGGAGCAGCGCTTTGGTGAGCGCGAAGTGCCCCATGTGGTTGACGCCGAACTGCGACTCCCAACCGGGACCGACGCGCGCCAGCGGGCAGGCCATGATGCCCGCGTTGTTGATGAGCAGGTCGAGCCGCTTGAGATCGCCGAGCATCGCCTCGGCGAAGGCGCGCACGGAGCCGAGGTCGGCGAGGTCCAGCGGCGCCGTCTTCACGTCGCCCTGCACGCCGGCCAGAGTCTCCGCCGCCTTCTCCGCCGAGCGGACCGGCACGATGACGCGCGCGCCCTTGGCTGAGAGCGCGCGCGTCGTCTCGAGACCGATACCGCTGTAGCCACCAGTGACGATGGCCGTCTTGCCCGCGAGGTCGAGGTCGGCGAGCACTTCGGCGCCCGTGCTCCGCATGTGGAAGCCGGACTGGGTGGGCACCTGATCGGATACGGCCATGCTCTGCTCCTGCTCTGCGTCTGTGTGCGCGGCTCAGCCCAGTTGGGACAGCATCGTCTCGGCGCTGCTGACCTCGAACTTGCGGGGCTCTTCGACGTTGAGCCGCTTCACGACGCCGTCCTCGACGAGCAGCGAGCAACGCTGGATGCGCTTGCCCATGCCCCCGCCGCTGAGGTCGAGCCCGAGGCCGAGCTTTTCGGTCAGCTCTGCGCTGCCGTCGCCGAGCATACGGACCTTGCCGCTTGCGCCGTGCTCCTTGCCCCACGCGGCCATCACGAAGCCGTCGTTGACAGCAACGCACCACACCTCGTCCACACCCTTGCCCTTGAGCTCGTCGTACTTCGCGACATAGCCGGGCAGGTGCTGCGCCGAACAGGTCGGGGTGTACGCGCCGGGCACGGCGAAGATCACGATGCGCTTGCCCTTCGTGGCTTCTGCCACGCTGACCTTGGCCGGCGGCATCGGACATGCGTCGCCGAACTCGGTGGACTCGTACAGGGTTGCGTCGGGAATGCGGTCGCCAATCTTGATCGTCATGTTTCCTCCAATGGGGCCGGGAGAGTACCCGAGTCGTCGCCACTGGTGGGGCAAGAAGTGACGTCGCGGAACATCTTGCCGGATAGCTGAAGAAAACTGCTGATTCGCGCCTACGGGACAGTGATCTGGCTGCAACCCATCGAAGCAAGCGAGCCATCGTAGCCGCCGGCCGGAATCGTCACCGAGATGGGCCCCGACTGGTAGGCCTGCGTGCCCGCAGCCGTGTCGATGCTCATCGACCAGTTCTGGAGACTGCCGGTCCCGCTGCCAACGCTGTCGCCGACGCAGAGCTTCCACGTGCCGGTCGAATCGCGCCCCGCAAAGGCGAGCGCGAGCGAGGAAGGACCGGCAGCGGCCCCCCTGTCGGGATGGTAGTCGCAAACCGAAAAGACTGAGGCACACACGGTGCCCAACACGTTGGCTCCCATCTGCTCCGCGCTGGTCGTCGCAGCATCACTGAAAGTCAACGGGTAGCCCGGGGCGAGCTGCGCGTGGTTGCCGGTCGAGCTCCCGCTTCCGTCGTCCGCCGTCTCGGCATATCCGGACCGGCTCACCAGCGTAATGACCGGGCTGGACGGCCCCACTAGCTTGTAGGTCAGCTCGCCGCAGTCGGAGTGCTGCACGCCCACTGTCACGGTCAGGCTCTGGATGATCGAGCTGTTTTCGCACGTGGCCTTGTTGTCGTTCGGCTTGCCGTCGGTGTCGACGTAGCCGGAACTGCAGCGGCACACGCCCGTCGAGTCACAGAAGGTGTGTAACCCGCTGCACTGGCCCTGGCACGGGTCGCTGGCCGTGCCGCCGCTGCCGCCAGTGCCCCCGGCGTTGCTGGCACCTGTGCCGCCCGTGCTGCTGCCGCCTGTCCCGCCGGCGCTGCTGCCGCCTGTCCCGCCGGCGCTGCTGCCGCCTGTCCCGCCGGCGCTGCTGCCGCCTGTCCCGCCCGTGCCCTTACCGCCAATACCGCCGGTGGCGCTGCCCGCAGTGCCGCCTCCGGCGTCGGCGGCACCTCCGGCGTCGATTCCACCCGTGTCGTGCTGGGACTGTCGAGGGAACGCCACCTCGCAGCGAACCAACGCCAGCAGTGCGACCGGGATGGCAAGCGTCAGTCCAGCTCTACGAAACATGCAGTCCTCCGAGTGCTACGCGGGAACACCACGCGACCGGCGGCGAAGCACGACGAGCAGCGAGAGCGCCGCAAGCGCCACGGGTACCGGCGCTCCGGGCGAGCGCGGCGTCGTGTGACAGCCGCAACCGCCGCTACTGCCTGGGGAAGTGTGCGGTCCGTTCGCGGTGCCAGCGTCGGAGTCCGCTCCGGCGTCGGCAGGCGGCGCGGCATCGGCGCCAGCGTCCGGCGTGACGGGCACCTTGCCCTGCCGCGAGAGCTTCGCGGTGTGGGTCGCTCCGTTTGCGCGGTCGACCGTCAAGGTCCCCGTGGAGGCGTCCACGCTGATCCCCGAATCGCCGGCAACGCCGTCCGCGAACGCACCCGACACCTTCACCTTCATCGTGCCGCTTCCCCACGCGGGGTCGGCTGCAGCAACCGAGACGAGATTGCCGTCATCGGTGAGGTACACGGTCGCCGGTGTGTCGGTAGTGAGCGTGGTGCCGGAACCGAGATCGAGCGAGCCCGCTTTCCAGAACACGACGCCGACGCTCTGCCCGGCGCGGACCGCGGCGATGTCCGGATCGTTCTGCAGGATCGTGAACGGCTTGCCCGCCGTCCACGACGCCATGTCCTGACCACCGAGCGCGATGGCGTAGGCGTAGGTCGCGCCGCTCGGCGCCTTGCCGTGCGGGATCGCGAGCGTCAAGAAGCGCGCGCTGACGCTGCCGCTCGACACGCCGAGCTTCGACCAGTCACCGGTCTGATCCTTGATCCCGGCATCGACGTTGGTCGCAGCCGGGAAATAGTAACCGAGCCCGTCGGCGCTGATCCAGGTCGGGTTCGACAGCGTCGTGGAGTACAGCCCGCTCGCGACGGTCTTGCCGTCGACGACTAGCGGCGCGTCCGGTTTCGACAACGGCCACTGCTCCACGATCGTCTCCACCGGCGCGGGCGCCGTGTCCGTGATGCCGCTGCCCAGGAAGACGATGAAGTCGTCGAAGAAGAACCAGCTCTTTTCGGCATGAAGCGTGGTCTTGAGCGGCGCCGAGTCCATGGCGGACACGCCGTTCTGGCCGTCGCTGGTGCCTCCCACGAACGACGTGGTGCCAAGACCGTAGTCCTCGTTCGCGGCGTGCCCGTTCTGCTCCACGGTGATGCCAGGCAGGCGTGACCAATCCATCGCGGGCCAGAGCTTCTTGCCGAAGTACTCGTCGCCCGCACGCACCAGATACAGGTGCCCGTCGGACTGGCGCGAGCCCTGTTTGCCCTCGTTGTTCACCAGCTCGCCACTCTTGGTGCGCTTCGAGAGCATCTTGACCGATGCGTAGTAGCCGGCGCGCCGGTGTACGGTGACATCGGCAAAGGGATAGTGCCGGTGGCCGGACGGCAGGGCCGCCTGATCGGGCAACGCCGCCAGCTTCTCGGAGAGCGCGACAACCGAGATGCCGCCACTGCCGAGCGAGGCGACGGCGGCCTTGGCGTCGCTCCGTAGTTCCGCTTGTCTCGGCGAGGAGACAAACGACAGATCGACGAACGCATCGCGCGCGGCAGAAGCGTTCTTGCCCGGTCGCGTGATCTCGCGCCCGATCACGGCGGGATCGAAATAGCCGTCGAACACGGTCCAGGCGACGCTGTCCGCGACGTAGTTGATGGCGTTCGTCTGCTTGTCGGGAGCGAGCGCGTACGCCGTGCCGTCCGTCAACTCGAGATACGTCGCGATGTCGGCAGCATAGCCGGCGCCGTAACCGCCCGTGTAGGGCTGCCCCTTGTGCTGGATGAAGGAGTAGTCGGGCTTGATCCCGTCCTCGAGCGGAACAGCGTCGATCGTCGCGCTCGTCTCGACCGCCGCACGCACCGGATCGAGCTCGGAGGGCTTGTTGTGCAAGAGCCCGATGCGCAGGTGGTTCATAGCGCACCAGAGCAGGTTTTCCCCAGTAAACTTGTTCATGTGCGCGACGTTGCCGACCTGGTACGCGAGCGCGGCGACCAGCTTGTCGAAGAGCGTCGGGTCCAGGTCGTTCTGCATCAACAGCAGCGTCGGACCGAGCGCGTCCGGCACGCCGATCTCCCAGAACCACCAGTTGCCGACCACGCAACTCGAGTCACCACAGTAGTACTGCGAGCCGTACGTGAGCGCGTTCTGGATCGACTGCTTCAGCGAGGCATCGTGATACAGCGCGCCCGACGGGATCGAATACGCCTGCGCCAGCGTAAGCACACGACTGAAGTGCGAGCTCACGCTCCAGCCAGCGGCTGGCTTGTCGGTATACGACAGGTCGGAAAACTTCCCGTTGGATCCGAGCTTCGCGAGGTAACCCTGCGCCCGGTTGGTGATCGACTTCTGCACGCTCGTCACGCCGGGGTCGCCCGCGGGAGCCGAAGCCGCCGTGTAGCTGTCGACGAGGCGCGCGCGGATCGTGGCAAGGTCGTCGGCACGCGCTGTTGTCGCAGCCAGAAAGGACCCCAGCAAGCACCCCAGAGCTACGATCGAAGCACGCATCTCACGATGCTACGGCCGATCGGCGGAGCGGCGCAACAACCGCCCGCGCCGCTGTGCGGAAGCTAGTCGAAGATCTTCTCGTCCGTCTCACCGGCGGCTTCCGCGTCGGCTTCGTGGTCGCGGAAGAGCTCGGCGCGGCGCTGGGCGTACGCGGTGTACCACTCGTGGGCCACGATCATGCTCATGACCTCGTTGGTGCCGGTCCAGATCGAGGCCAAGCCGAGATCACGCACGATGCGTTCCACCGGGTAGACGTTGGTGTAGCCGATACCGCCCATCACCTGCATGGCGTGGCGCGCGACCTGTTGGCAGCTCTCGGTCACGAACTTCTTGGTCTCGCTGATGAGCCGGCGCGTGTCGGCTGCCGGCGCGCCTGCGTCCACGGCGCGCGCCGTGGTGTAGACCATCGCCCGCGAAGCATCGAGCAGGGTCGAGGCCTGCGCGACCTGGAAGCTGACGCCTTGATACTGGTTGATGGTCTGCCCGAAGGCCTTGCGGCGCGTGGTGTAGCTGCCCGCGACCTCGAGTGCCGGGCGTGCCGCGCCGATAGTCATCGCCGACGTCCCGAGCCGCTCGGGGATCATCATGGTGGAGAACACATCCGCTGCACCATTCAGCCGGCCCACGATGTTCTTCTTGGGCACTTTCACGTCCTTGAACACGAGGCGCGCGGTGCCACCGCCGCGGCAGCCCATCAGACCATAGTGGTACTTCACGTCGACACCCGGGCCGCGGTCGACGATCAGACAGGTCAAGCCCTTGTGTGGCTTGGCCTCGGGATCGGTGCGGGCATACACCAGGAAGTAGTCGGCCCCCTCCCCGCCCACGATGAAGCGCTTCTGTCCGTTGACGATGAAGTGATCGCCGGCGTCTTCGGCCGTGGTGGTGGTGCCGTAGAAGTCGGAGCCTCCGCGCGGTTCGGTCAGGCACTCGGCCGCGAACATCTCGCCGCGCAGGAGCGGCTTCACGTAGCGCTCCTTCTGCTCGTCCGTGCCATGCAGGATGATCGCGTCGCAGACCAGCTCGGCCCCTACCCCGAACACGCACGCGAAGATGTAGCCGAGCGTGCCGACCTCCTCCATCACCATGCAGGTGGTGGCCCAGTCGAGACCGCGCCCGCCCCACTTCTCCGGGTAGCGGCAGCCCATCAGATTCATCCGTCCTGCCTCGCGCAGGAACTCCTTCGGAAAGCGGATCTCGTCGCGGTCCATCGCGACGATCATGTCCCGGGGCACCGAGCGCACCAGCTCGCGCGCCTGGTCACGGATCTTTCGCTGGGCGTCGTTCAGGAGGAAGTCGTACATGGTAGAATCAAGGATGCCTCCCGGGGGCCTGGCGGGGGATGACCGGGGTCAGTGATGCTATACCTGCCGCCGCATGCAGCGTGATCTCGCTCTTGTATTTGCCGGCGGCGGCAACCGCGCGTTCTACCAGCTCGGCCTCATGAACCGATGGAGCGAGCGGCTCCTGCCGCGTACCGCAGCCGTGGCCGCGTGCAGCGCCGGCGCCTGCGTGGCGGTGATCCTGCTCGGAGGCCGCCAGGAATCGACACATCGCTTCTGGCTGGAACGTCGGCGCGGCGTCACGAGGAACTTCGAGTGGCGGCACCTGCTCTGGGGCGAGCGCCCCACGCCCCACGCGCCGATCTATCGCGACACGCTGATCCACGCGATGCAGGACGGCGGGCTCGAACGCTTGCGCGCGCAGCCGTTCCCGGTGCTGGTGATCGCCAGCCGCTTCCCGCGTCTGCTCCCGGCGGGCGGTGCCGTGGCCCTCGGCATCGGTGCCTACTCGCTCGAGAAGCGTCTGTTCCCGAAGCGCCTCCACCCGCGCTTGCCGCGCCGGCTCGGCTTCTCGCCTGCCGTATTCGATGCACGTGAGTGCGAGTCACCCGAGGCGCTGGCCGAGCTGGTGATCGCGTCGAGCGCGACGCCGCCGTTCACACCCGTCGGCAGCTACCGCGCGGGAAAGCTTCTCGACGGCGGGCTCGTCGACAACGCGCCGGCGTCCGTGGCCGAACGGGTACCTGGCGTGGAGCGCACAGTGGTCCTGCTCACGCGTCCGTACCCCGACGGCGTGACCGGTCGGCGGGGCGCGCGTCTGTACCTCGCGCCGACCACGCCGGTGCCCGTCGAACGCTGGGACTACACGCGCCCGGAGCTCGTCGAGGACACCATCGCCATGGGCGAGCGCGAAGCGGCCACCCACACCGCGCCCCTCGAAGCGCTGCTCTCTTGACGGACGCCACGTGTCTCCACCCGCCAAAATCACCGAATTTATTCGCGCTCGGGACAGCGACGGGCGCGCTCCAGCGAGCAAAATCGCGCATTGTCGGCCGGACGGGCCACCAATTCCCTGGCTTCGAGGGTGGTAGGGCCTCTAGGGTGCGCGTGTGAAAAAGAACAACGGCGACGACGACGTCGAATCCAAGCTCGAAGACGAAGAAAAGGAATCCCCGGATTCCTCGAAGGACGCGGCCAAGGACGACGCGGCCAAGGACGACAAGGGCACGGAAGACGAGTCGGACAGCGACGACGACGACGACGACGAGGAAGCCGTCGCCAAAAGCAAGGACGACGACAAGCCGTCGAAGAGCAAGAGCGACGACAGGCCGTCGAAGAAGGCGTCACCGGAGAAACGTTCCGCCTCGAAGCCGCGACGCGCGGACGCCCGCGCGGTCGACCAGGAGTCACGCTCGCAGACCAGCGCGACGGTGCTGGTCGCGGTGGTGTGTATCGCCCTGGGCGCGGCCGCCGGCTGGTTCCTGCGCGATGCCAAAGCCAAGGGTCGCGGGCCGTTCAAGTCGCCCGCTGCCGCGGGGAGTGGCCTCAGCGCGCAGTGCAAGTCCTGGCAGGACAAGATCTGCTCCGAGTCCGGCGAGACCACCGCAGGTTGCACCCAGGCAAAGTCGGCAGCCCAGCTGTTGCCGGTGGCCGCCTGCGGCGCGGCGCTGGAGGACGTGCCGGGCACGCTCGCGCGGCTGAAGGCTGTTCGCCAACCGTGCGCCGACCTGGTCGCCAAGCTGTGCAAGGACCTCGGTCCACAGACCAACACCTGCAAGATGGTGAAGGCCAAGACCGAGACCTTCCCGCCGGAGGCCTGCAAGTCGATGCAGAGCCACTACGGCGCCGTGATCGGTCAGCTCCGCATGCTCGAGCAGCGTGGCGGCATGATGGGCGGTGCGCACGGCGCCAGCCCGCACGGTGGTCCTGGCGGCCCGCCCGGAGCAGCGCCGCCGCATGGGATGATGCGACCGATCCCGATGCACCCCGGGACGGGTCATCCACCGCCCGCGCCGGCGCCTGCGGGCAAGCCCTGACAGAAGCCGGAACGATTCGCCGAGCGGCTCTTCCCCGCCGGCTGGACAAGTACATCCGGGACAGCACGCCGCTGTCCGCGCAGGCCGTGCGCGAGGCGCTGAGGGGGGAGCGCGTCACGCTCGACGGCAAGCGCCAGACCAGCGAGCACGAGCTCGTGTTCGAAGAGGACGACGTCCGCCTCGACGGCAAACGGATCTCGCCGCGGAATTCGCAGCTCTGCGCAATGCTGCACAAGCCGCTCGGCGTGACCTCCACAGCGCGCGATCCCGATGGCAAGGCCGATCTGTCGCGCTGGCTCCGCGAGATGCCAGAAGGCATGTTTCCCATCGGGCGGCTGGATCGACAGACGAGCGGGCTGCTCCTCTTCACCACCGACGGCGATCTCGCCCACGCGGTGCTTCGCCCCGACCACCACACGGACAAGGTCTACTGGCTGTGGCTCGACGAGCACGTGGCCGACGACGATCCACGCCTCGCGGCGCTCCTCGATGGCGTGGCTGTGCTGGGTCGACCGGCGCGGGTCAAGGGCGTCGTCGTGCTGCACCGCACCGAGCAGATGACCGAGCTCCTGGTCACGCTCGACGAGGGCAGAAATCGCCAGATCCGCCGCATGTGCCGCGCGCTGGACTTCCACCTCGCCGGGCTGCATCGCCGATCCGTGGGGCCGCTGGAGCTGGGTGATCTGGCGTCCGGCAGCTGGCGACTGTTGAGCGACGAGGAGGTGGCGGCACTGTGGCGCGCGACCGGCGGGTGGCAGCGCGTCGCCGAGCGACGGGTGCGGGCGCTTGCCCACTTTGCCGAGCAGGCTCGCCGTGCCGACACGCCGCACCTGCGGCTCGAAGCCTGGCTGTCCGCATCCGGCGCGACCGCGCCCCGCGAGTCCTCGCCCGGCGCGATCTAGGCGCCCGGCCGACGACGCCGTGAACGGCCGGGGCGCCCAAGGGCCAGAAATCCGGGCAGATCGTCGCGCGCTGCGTGCTGCCCACTGGACGTGGCCGCCTCCGGCCCCATTTGTAGCTGGAAGCGCCAATCGAGGAGGGAACCATGGCGAGCGAGGCGAAGTGTCCATTCAACCACGCCGCGGGCGGGGGAACGTCGAACCGCGACTGGTGGCCGAACCAGCTCCGCCTGGACATCCTCCACCAGCACTCGTCCAGGTCCAATCCAATGGGAGAGGACTTCGACTACGCGCAGGAGTTCAGGAGCCTGGACTATGCGGCGCTGAAGCAGGACCTTGCGACGTTGATGACGGACTCGCAGGACTGGTGGCCGGCGGACTTCGGTCACTACGGAGGCCTGTTCGTCCGCATGGCATGGCACAGCGCGGGCACCTACCGCGTCGCCGACGGCCGCGGTGGCGGCGGCCGGGGCCAACAGCGATTTGCCCCGGTCAACAGCTGGCCGGACAACGCCAACCTGGACAAGGCGCGCCGCCTGCTCTGGCCGATCAAGCAGAAGTTCGGCAAGAAGATTTCCTGGGCCGACCTGATCATCCTCGCCGGCAACGTCGCGCTCGAATCGATGGGATTCAACACGTTCGGCTTCGGCGGCGGCCGCTACGACGTCTGGGAACCGGACGAGGACGTCTACTGGGGCGCGGAGCAGACCTGGCTCGCCGACAAGCGCTACTCCGGCGACCGCAACCTCGAAAATCCGCTCGGGGCAGTGCAGATGGGTCTCATCTACGTCAACCCGGAGGGGCCGAACGGCAACCCCGACCCGGTCGCCGCAGCCCGCGACATCCGCGAGACGTTCGGGCGCATGGCGATGAACGACGAGGAGACGGTCGCGCTGATCGCCGGCGGGCACACCTTCGGCAAGACCCACGGGGCGGGCGACGCGAAGCTTGTCGGCCCCGAACCGGAAGCAGCAGGCATCGAGCAGCAGGGGCTCGGCTGGAAGAGCAGCTTCAAAACCGGCAAGGCCGGCGACGCGATCACCAGTGGCCTGGAAGTCACCTGGACGCAGACGCCGACCCGGTGGAGCAACTATTTTCTGGAAAACCTGTTCAAGTACGAATGGGAGCTCGAAAAGAGCCCCGCCGGCGCGCACCAATGGGTGGCCAAGGGCGCTGATGCGACCATCCCCGACGCCCACGACCCGTCGAAGAAGCGCCGGCCGACCATGCTGACGACGGATCTCTCGCTGCGCTTCGATCCGGCATACGAGAAGATCTCGCGCCGCTTCCTGGAACGCCCGGACGAGTTCGCCGACGCGTTCGCGCGCGCCTGGTTCAAGCTGACCCACCGCGACATGGGACCGCGCGCGCGCTATCTCGGCCCGGAGGTACCCGACGAGGAGCTCATCTGGCAGGATCCGATCCCTGCGCTGGACCACCCGCTGATCGACGAGCGGGACGTCGCCGCGCTCAAGGACACGATCCTGGCGTCGGGCCTGTCGGTCTCCGAGCTGGTCTCGACAGCGTGGGCTTCGGCCTCCACCTTCCGTGGCTCCGACAAGCGCGGCGGCGCGAACGGCGCCCGCCTCCGCCTCGCACCGCAGAAGGACTGGGAGGTCAACCAGCCTGCCCGGCTCGCCGACGTGCTGGGGAAGCTCGAGAGCATCCAGCGCGAGTTCAACAAGGCAGCGCCGGGAGGCAAGAAGGTCTCGCTCGCCGATCTGATCGTGCTTGCTGGATGTGCTGGCGTCGAGCAGGCGGCGCGAAACGCCGACTCCAGCGTGACGGTGCCGTTCACGCCGGGGCGCATGGACGCCTCGCCAGCGCAGACCGACGTTGAGTCTGTCGCAATGCTCGAACCCATGGCGGACGGCTTCCGCAACTACATCAAGGGCAAGCCCGAGGCCTCGGCCGAGGCATTGCTGGTGGACAAGGCGCAGCTGCTCACGCTGACCGCACCGGAGATGACGGTGCTCGTCGGCGGTCTGCGTGTACTGGGCGCCAACGTGGCGCAGTCGAAACACGGCGTCTTCACCAACAGGCCGTCCGCCCTGACCAACGACTTCTTCGTGAACCTGCTGGACATGGGCACGGAGTGGAAGGCGAAGTCGGACGCGGCGGAGGTGTTCGAAGGGCGCGACCGCAAGACGGGCGAGCTCAGGTGGACCGCCACCCGCGTCGACCTCGTTTTCGGCTCGAACTCCCAGCTGCGCGCCCTGGCGGAAGTCTACGCAAGCTCGGACGCGCGGGAGAAGTTCGTCCAGGACTTCGTGGCCGCGTGGACCAAGGTGATGAACCTCGACCGCTTCGAGCTTCGCGGGGTGAATCGCTGACGGCGCCCTACGGCGACAGGAGATCGAGAATCCCGTGCAGGTCCGAGATGGCCTGCATCGCGCCCGATTTCGTTGGTGCGAAGGATGCGGTCTGCGACCAGCCGCTGCCGAAGCACCACGACTTCTGACCGGCGAACCCGATGCGCACGCCGTCGTCGGCCCGATGCGCACACCCTTGCCGCCCTGCTGGCAGAGCGAGAAGCCGACGGGGTTCGGGTTCGAGACGTTCGAGCACGCCTTCCTTCAGCGACCACCACGTCACCTGCGAGGACGGACCTCGTCAGCACGAACACCCGACGTTGCATGCGTCGTCGGGATCGGTTGTCTCGATGTAGTCTTCGCCCTTGGTTTCACGCGGATCGCGCACCAGCATCTCTGGACCGCAGGGGAACGGACGGGCCTCCTGGTGCGACATGGCTTGTCGCGGTTCGACGAATGCGAAGTGCTCGGCGTACGGCGCGCGGCGATACAGGTTGAAGGTCTTGTCGCAGACCGCGACCGGCACACCGCGCCGGAGCACGTGGCCGTCGTCGTCGGTGACCTCGCGGAACGGCCCCTGGTAGATCACTGCCTGCTTGTGATCCCAGCATGCCCCTTCCTTGCCCTTGTACGCGATGACCGTCACGCTGCGAAACTCGATGCCTTCCACCGTGCGCCACGGCTTCTCCGCTCGTTCCACCAGCGTCATGCCGTAGAAGCCCGCCTCCTCGAAGGCCTCGAGAAAGTGGTTCTCTCGCAGGGCTCCGGAGATGCAGCCGGCCCACAGCTCCGGGTCGTTCCGCAGGCGCGCCGGAACGTCCTCGTCGCTGACGATGTCCGAGATGACCGCGCGACCGCCCCGCCTGAGCACGCGGTGGATCTCCTGGAACAGAAGCGGCTTGTCCTCGGGGCGGACCAGATTCAGCACGCAGTCGGAGACGACCACATCGACCGATTGATCGGCGACGAGCGGCGCTTCGGCCCGCAGGCGAGCACTGTACGCCTCCACCCGGGCCATGTCCGCGCTGCTCGTCACGGGGCGCACCGCCAGGTAGCGGTCGAGCGCTTCGAGGTCGAGCAGCAGATCCTGGATGCGGCCCTTGCGGAACTCGAGGTTTCCAAGGCCGGTCTGTTTCTCGAAACCTTGAAGGTGACGGCGCGAGAGCTCGAGCATGGCGTCGTTCATGTCGACGCCGATCACGTGGCCTTCCGGGCCCACCACCTGCGCCAGCAGATAGCCGGCCTTGCCGGCACCCGAACCGAGGTCGAGCACCTTCTCGCCGCTGCGCACGTGTCGCGTTGGATCGCCGCAGCCGTAGTCGTGCTCGAGGACCTCGGCGGGGACCGCCGCCAACAGCTCTGGATCGTTGGTCGAAGGGCAGCACAGTCCGGCGGGCTCGCGCGCCGCCTCGGCGTAGACTTCACGGACCACGCCTTCGAGATCGATGGCATGTAGAAGGGTCATCCAATCTCGTAGGAGCCTGGACGGGACCACAACGGTTCACACTGCGAGTCCGGGCCGGCGCGATCGGGAGCCGTTGCCAGCACTGCTCTTGATGCCGATCATTTCCGGCCAGGATGTTGCGCCCGCGCGGGCCGCGCCCGCCGCGCGCGTTCGATCTCGAGCGACGCCTTGATGCCCCGGGTACGGAGCGAAAACCAGATCAGCCGCTTCCGATCCATGACGAAGAAGCGCTCGCCGTGCTTCGCGAGCGCGCGCGGGTCGATCTTGAAGCCGAGACCAGGCGCGCTGGGCACCCGCAGCTTGCCGCGCTCGTGGGTGAACGCCTGCTCGAGGAGACCATCGCGCGCCTCGGGCACCCAGCCCGGCGGATCGAGCGGGTACTCCAGGGCCTTTTCTCCCGCAAAGCCACTGGCGGCCAGGACCTGCAGATTCACGGCAAAGCCGATGCCGTTGGTCCAGGTGTGCGGCGTGTAGCCGAGCCCGTGCTGGCGGCAGAGCTTCGTCACCTCGAAAGTCTGCGCGATGCCGCCAGCAAAGACCGCGTCGGGCTGGAACACGGAATAGCAGCGCTTCTGGATCATCATCTCGAGCTCGGGAAGCCCGCCGGTGTGCAGCTCGCCGCCGCTCAGCGGCACGCGGCTCTCGCGCGTCAGCGTCGCGAGATCGTCGTAGGCGTCCATCGGCAGTGGTTCCTCCACCCAGGCGATGCCGGCGTCGGCACACACGTCGCAGAAACGCCGCGCGCGCGAGAGATCCCACAACGGCGCCGGACCGATGGCGGTGACGCGCCAGGCCTGGTTCACGTCGACGCCGAGCGTCATGCGATCGCCGATGGCCTTGGCCGTCTCCACGACCTGACGCTCGTCCACGCGCGGATCGAAATCGTGCACGCGCAGCTTGAAGCCGCGGAAGCCCTCGGCGTAGCGCGCCTCGGCCTCCTCGATGCGCGCGCCGGGCTCGCGCACCTCGCCACTCGACGCGTACAGCTCGACTTCGCAGGGCTTGCCGCCGAGCAGCTCGCACACCGGCTTGCCGGCTAGCTTGCCCAAGATGTCCCAGAACGCAGGCTCGATCCACCAGTTCTTCCAACCGAGGTAGCCCATCTCGCGCAGTCGTTGCTGCACCAGCTCGATGTCCGTCGCGTCCGCACCGATCAGATAGGGCCCTACCAACTCCCCCAACCCAGCGCGCTCGCGCCCCATGGCCGGCCCCGCGCTGAACCCTTCCACGCCGTCGTCGGTGACAACCTTGATCAGCGTAAAGCGGTTTTCGTTCTGCGGGAAACCGGGGATCCACGACGGATGGAATGTTGCCGGAAGCGGAATGGCGACGTGGAACAGCTCGACGCGCGCGACGATCGACATGCGCCGAGCCTAGCAAAGGCGAGCACCTGCCTCGCAGACTCCCGCGCGCGCCATTTTCTACCGTCCGGGTCCGTCGACAAGCTGGCGGCGCAGCGCCCTTGCGGCCGCAAGATCCTGCACGATGTCGGCACGCAACTTCTTCGCAATGCGCTCGAGCTCGCGACGCTCTGCGTCGGGTACGAGGCGCGTGTCGAGAACAGCAATGTCGCGCTTGAGAGCGTGGATCTGACCGGTGACGTACGCGACGTCGAAATTGGCGCCCGCCATGCTACTCGTCACGCGATCCGCGTCCTTCTGCACGCGTGCCAGCAGCTCGCTGCGACGCAACCCCTGCGGCAACATCGCGATGAACCTGGCGAGATCGCGCTCGGTGGCAAAACGCCGTGCACTGATGCTGTCGGCAAGCCCCCCGACGCGGTCGCTCACGGCCTTGCCTTGTGCGACATGCGCCTGCGCTATTTCGCTTTGCACGATCGCGCCGAGCACCGCCGCGATCTGTGGGTCGGACAGCGGCGTGGTGACGGAGGGGCGGGAAGACGGCGCGACCAGCGCGGCTGGTCGCATCTGCCCGTCGCCTGCGCTGCCCGCCTGCGCCGTCCAGGCTCCGCGCGCCGGCGCTTGCGACGCACCGCATTGCACGCAGAACATGCACAGCCCCGGAACCAGGACGCGCAGCACGCTTGCCATGCATCAACTATTTGCAAGCCCCGTGCCTGGGACTGGCACGCGACTCGTGCTGCGCTGCAGCCGGGCGCTCAAACGCGCTACGAGTTCACGCCTCGAGACCGGCGCCCGCGCCGACGCCGCGTGGCTGGAAGCGCGCTGCACCGAGCTGCCGCGACTGCTGTCGACCCGGCAGACGGCGGGCTCGCTACCCGAATGGACGACCCGTGGCCTCTAGAGGAACGACCCGAAGAACCCGGGGAGGTTCGGCATCGACGGCGGGGACTTCGAGTCGAAACGCGTGACGACACGGCCACCGCCGGGCAAGAAGTAGACGTAGCGCCCATCGAACACCGTCGCGCCGAGCTGCTTGGCCTGCGAATCCAGGGAGGTAGCGGAGAAGGTCGACCACGATGCCGCGCTACCGAATGCACCTTGCGTGTCGTAGCGGGTCACCAGGCTCGTCGAGCTCTGGTACGGAACGAAGTAGATGTAGCGACCGTCGAACGTCGCGTCCCAGAAGCCCTTGGCGTCCGGGCTCAGGGTAGTCGTGCTGAAGGTGGACCAGGACGCCGCACTGCCGAACGTCCCCTGCGTGTCGTAGCGCGTGACGAGGCCGGCGCCGCCACCGTTGGTCTGCCCCGGAACGAAGTAGACGTAGCGGCCGTCGAAGGCTCCACCATGGAAGTAGGCGGCGTTCGCGTCGACGGATGTGGTGTCGAAGGTGGACCAGGAACCCGCACTGGTGAACGCCGCCTGCGTGTCGTAGCGCGCAACCGTGCTGCCCAGGCCGGACGGGGTCTCGTCGGGTACGAGGTACAGGTAGCGGCCGTCGAACACGCCGCCAGTGAAACCGACCGCGCCCGAGTCGACCGACGCGGTGTCGAAGGTCGACCAGGAACCCGCACTGGCGAACGCCGCCTGCGTATCGTAGCGCGCAACGAGGCCGTCGAGCGTGTTCACGGTGTTGCTGTACCCGTGGGGCACGAAGTACAGGTAGCGGCCGTCGAACGTCGCGCCCATGAAGCCCTTGGCGTTCGCGCTCACCGTGCTGGTATCGAACGTGGACCACGACGAGGCGCTGCCGAACGCCGCCTGCGTGTCGTAGCGAGTGACGGTGCCGTGCGTGACGCCGTTGAACTGCGGCACCAGGTACACGTAGCGGCCGTCGAACGCCGCGCCCCAGAAGCCCCTGGCATTGGCATTCACCGTCGAGGTGTTGAAGGTCGTCCACGAACCAGCGGTTCCGAAGGGCGCCTGGGTGTCGTAGCGCGTGACGAGCCCGTCGTAGCCAACACCGCCGGTCTGGTCCGGGGCGAAGTACACATAGCGACCGTCGAATGTCCCGCCGAAGTTCACGGTCACGGTGCCCGTGTCGTACTTGGCCCAGTTCGACGACTGGGTCATGTCGTTGTACGTCGTTGACCCGGCATCCACGTTGCCCGCGTCGCTGGCGTCGACCGCGCTGCCGGAGTCGCTCGCGTCGCTTGCGTTGCCCGCGTCGCTGGCGTCGACCGCGCTGCCGGAGTCGTTCGCGTCGCTTGCGTTGCCCGCGTCGCTGGCGTCAGCGGCATTCCCCGAGTCGCTGGCGTCACTTGTGCTGCTGGCATCGCTCGCGTCAGTCGTGTTGCCCGCGTCACCCGACGCAGCCTCGGCTGGCGCGTCGACTGTCCCCCCATCCAGAGGCGCGCGCGCATTGCCGCTGCTACCGCAACCTACGCCGGCGATCGGCAGCGCAGCGAACAGCGCGATCCACAGGGCGCGACCCGCGCGAGTAGCTCGTGGGGCCTTGCGCCCAGCGCACGGAGCAGAACAATCCAGGAAGCGGTACGAAGAAAGCATGAGCACACCTCAAGTAGTGATGTTCATGGTGCCACACATTCGTGTACAGGGCAGCGGACACGCCGCGCACTCCCGGTCTTGCTGGAGCTACTGCGAGGCGTCCCCGCGCCGGAAACGACGCGGAAGTCCCCGCCGCCAAGGCCGTGCCGTTCTGGGCAACGCGCCTCCGGATTTGGAAAGTCTGCGGGCCAGGGTATGCTGTGCTGGTCTTCGAGCGGCCATCATGGACATGCCAGGCAGTACCCGCGATGACGAGTGAACAGCGCTCCGGGAGCGGGTCCGGAAGCGGGAGGACCGGCCTGAAGAGTCCGGCCGAGCGCTCGCCGGTCCAGGTCGGTGATCTGGTAGCCGACAAGTATCGCGTCGAGGAGATCATCGCTGCAGGCGGCATGGGCGTCATCGTGGCGGCACGTCACGAGGAGCTCGGCCAGCGCTTCGCCATCAAGTTCCTCGTGACCGAATCGGACGCGGAGCTCGAGATGAGCGCCGCACGCTTCCTGCGCGAGGCGCGCGCAGCTGCAAGCATCGATTCGGCCCACGTGTGCCGCGTTTTCGATTGCGGGGCGCTGACGGACGGCGGCACGCCGTACATGGTGATGGAGCATCTGAGCGGGCACGACCTGTCCCACGAGATAAAGTCGCGCGGAAAGCTCGGCGTGAACGAGTCCGTGGACTTCGTCCTGCAGGCGCTCGAGGGGATCGCCGAAGCGCACGCAGCCGGCATCATCCACCGTGACCTGAAACCGTCGAATCTGTTTCTGTGCCAGAAGGCCGGTCGCGAACCCGAGGTGAAGGTTCTCGACTTCGGCATCTCGAAGGTCACCAGCGTCGGCCAGAACGCGGACGAAGATCTGACCGCCAGCGCCATCATGCTGGGTTCGCCGCGCTACATGTCGCCCGAGCAGGTGCGGAACACCAAGGAAGTCGACGCACGCACCGACATCTGGTCGCTCGGCGTGATCCTCTACCAGATGCTCGACGGACACTCGCCCTTCAGGGGCACCACGATGGGAGAGACGATCAGCCGCGTGCTGACGCACATTCCGCCGCCGGTCCGGCGCGCGCGCGGCGATGTCCCCGAGGCGCTGGAGCAGGTGATCGACCGCTGCCTGCAGCGCGACCGCAGCTTGCGCTACGCCAACGTGGGCGAGCTCGCGCTGGCGCTGGCCCCGTTCGCCACGGCCGAGAGCCACGCGAGCGTACGGCGGATCACCGCGCTGTTGAACGACGGGCTGTTGGGCGGGCCCAGCCATGTCGACGAACCGACCCAGGTGGCCGGACCGCAGGCGGCCGCCGCAGCGCAGGGACCAAAGGACGAGCCGTCCATCGGAACGCAGCGCGCGTTTTCCCAGAATGCCGAGCCCAAGCCACGGCGCTTCAAGCTCGCGCTGGGGCTCGTTGCCGCGCTCGCCAGTGTGCTGGTCATCGCTTTCTTTGCGCTGCGGCACGGCAGGCCCAGCGCGGCAGCCCCGATAGCAAGCGCCGCTGCCGTTCCGAGCGCAGCCGCGGCCACTGCTGCGCAAGCCCCGAGCGCTTCGCCCGCCCAGTCGGAGCCGGCACCAAGCGCACACGCTGCTGCATCGGCCGCACCGGCGGCATCCGCGAGCGCCGCAGCGGCGCCGACCGCCAGCGCAAGCGCAGCGCCGGGCGCGAAGTCGATACCGAAACACTCCCGGGTCAGAGCCACGCACCGCCTCGTCCATCACAAGGCAGCCGGCAGCGACACCGACATCCTAGGGGAGAGCTACTGAAGATGCGGGCGCAACGAGTGGTCGTGGCATGCGCGGCAGTCGTCGTGCCGTTTCTGGTTGCTGGGCCTGTGCACGCCGAGTCGGCCGCGGACAAGGCAGCTGCCGACGCCTTGTTCAAAGACGGGCGCAAGCTGATGGCGGCAAAGAAGTACGACGAGGCCTGCCCGAAGTTCGCCGAGAGCATGCATCTGTCCCAACGCCTGGGCACGCTCCTGAACCTGGCCACCTGCCACGAGAAGCAGGGCAAGACCGCCAGCGCCTGGGCGGAATTCAACCAGGCCCTGGCGCTCGCGAAGAAGGCGCATAGCCGGCCGCGGGAGAGGTACGCCAAGCTTCACGCACACCGCCTCGAAAAACGCCTGGTTCGCTTGACCTTCACCGTTCCCCCGTCCGTGTCCGGCGCGACGCTGAAGCTCGACGGCGACGAGATCGGTTCCAGCGTGTGGGGCACGCCGCTTCCGGTGGACCCGGGCAACCACAAGATCGAGGTCCAGGCGCCGGGCAAGAAGCCCTGGTCCAAAGAAGTCGAGGTCAAGGACAAGCCGGGAACGATCAGAGATCGAGGTTCCGATGCTAGAGGACAAGGCTCCGGCTCCCGCCCCCGCTCCGCCCGAAGCCACGCCCACCCCCGCGAAACCGATGGATCCGGAGGGACCGGAACCCTCGTCGAGCACAGCGCACACGCTCGGCTGGGTGAGCCTGGGCGTAGGCGTAGTGGGCGTCGGCGTCGGCAGCTACTTCGGCCTGCGCACCTTCTCGAAGAAGAGCGACGCGGACAGTCATTGCGGCCGCGCCATCGGACAGAGCGACGCCACGCTGTGCGATGCACAGGGCGTGGATCTCCGGAACCAGGCCCACACCGCAGCCACGATCTCGACGGTGGGTTTTGCGGTCGGTGCGGTGGGTGTCGGAGCGGGGATCGTGCTGCTGCTCACCGGCCACTCCACGGCGCACGAGACGGGTCACGCCATGTGGGTCGCGCCCGCGGTGGGTCCAGACGGCGGGGTGCTGAGCGTGGGCGGCGTGATGTAGCGCCGCCGGGGCAACGTCAACAGCTCACTTCCCCAGACCGGCGTTGTAGTGCGTGGTGATCTGGGTCGCGGTGAGCGCCTTGTCGTAGAGCGCCACCTCGTCGATCCAGCCGAGCATGGCGCCCCACTGATTCACGTTTCCGATCCTGAACGAGTCGGTGATCGCCGTAACGGAGTTGGTCGCTGCCTTGGACCCGACGACCGTGCCGTCCACGTAGAGCTTCCAGTTGATGCCATCGAAGGTGCCCACCACGTAGCTGTACCTGGACTCGGGCAGGATGTGCGAGGTCCACGCACAGACCGCGTTGTCGCGCACGAACTGCAGCGCACCGCCGCCTTCCGCGAGGAAGTAGCCGACAGTGACCGTAGTGTAGTTGGCTTTGCCGAGAAAGCCGCGCCCCTTGGTCTGCGGGTAGACCCACGCCTCGATCGTGAACGGGGCCTTGCCGGCGAAGCCGAAGTTGTTCCCCAGGTCCACGTAGCTCGAGCCGGCGCCATCGAAGTAGAACGCCGTATCCGGATCGCCGACCAGCGCACCCGTCTCGCCGATACTAGTGGTGCCCTTGATCACGCCGTCGTGGCCGTGACCGGAGGAATCCTTGGCTATCGTTCCGGACTTTTCGCCAAGACGCCAGTAGCCGACCGGGCCGTCCGCCAGCACCGTGGCTGCGTAGTTGCCACCAGTGGCGCCCCCTGTTCCGCCGGTTCCAGTGCCTCCGGTGCCTCCGGTGCCTCCGGTGCCTCCGGTGCCGCTACCGCCCGTGCCGCTACCGGCACTTCCTCCGGTTCCAGTGCCCGCCGTGCCACCCGTTCCAGTGCCAGCCGTGCCTCCGGTGCCGGTGCCCGCCCCACCTCCGGTGCCGGTGCCCGCCGTGCCTCCGGTACTCGAGCCACCAGTAGCACCGACGCCCGCTGTCCCGCCTGAAGCCGTGCCGCCGTCGGGGGCGAGCTTTCCGTCCTTCAGTCCTGCGATAGCCGAACAGGACAGAGCAGCCATAACCGGCAGGATCGACAGCCGCTTGAGCCACATGGTCCGATCCTTCCCGGCGCCCGACACGGCTTCAGAGAATAGCCCAGAGACGGCAGGTTTGCGACCGACCGCGCGGCGCGCGCTCCTCCTGTCGCGGTGCAGGCCCCCGACGGGCTGGCGCGCCGGGCGGGAGGACCGCCATACTCGCGCCCCATGACCCACCCGTTCCGCAAGAAGCTCACCCGCGCGCGCGTCGTACATCCGTCGGCCATCCGCGGTGACGAGCGTCCCGTGGATATCCTCGCCGACAAGTTCCCGGCCTACGTCGGGCGCAACCTGCGCCTCGCGCACGAGCTGATGCGCGCCACCGTCGAACGGCGCGCGGCGACGTTCCTGACGCTCTCCGGCGCGATGACGCCAGCGGGTCTGCACTCGTCGTGCATCATCCCGCTGATCCAGCGCGGGCTCATCGACGTGATCACGACGACCGGCGCAAACCTGTACCACGACGCCCACCGCGTGATCGGCCACGGTGTGCGCGAGATCGACCCCAATGCCGGTGATCTTGCGATGCGCAAGGCGCGCATCATCCGCATCTACGATCTCGCGTTCCCCGAAGAGGCCCTGCTCGACACCGATCGGCTATTTTCCGCGATCATCTCCAAGCCGAAGTTCCAGAAGCGCATGACCACGCCGGAGTTCCACCGCCTGCTGGGCGAGGAGATGGCCGCGCTCGAGGACAAGCTCGGCGTGAAGGAACCGTCGCTCCTGGCCACCGCCTACCGCCACGACGTGCCGATCTTCGTCGGGGCCGTGCAGGACGGCTCGATCTTCCTGAACGTCGTCAAGCTGAAGGCGCTTCTGGGCGACGAGTTCAAATGCGAGATCGATCCGGCCGCCGACGTGTTCGAGATGGCAGCGGTCCAGCACTACTGCGAAAAGACCCTGTCGCGCCCGCTCGCTGTTTGGATGCTCGGCGGCGGCGTACCCAAGAACTACACGCTGCAGGGCGAGCCGCTGCTGTCGCAGATCCTCGACGTACCCACGCCAGGCTTCGACATCGACGTGCAGATCTGCGTGGACGTGAGCGACAACGGCGCCCTGTCCGGCGCTACCGCCGCCGAGGGGCACACCTGGGGCAAGACCACCGCCGAGAGCGTGGAGCGCGGCAGCGTGTACTGCCGCACCGATGTGACCGTGGCGATGCCCTGGCTCACCTACGCGCTGCTCTCCGACAGGAAGATGAAGAAGCCGGCCCTCCGCCTCCTGAAGAAGCTGCCACAGGCAAACCAGCTTCTCCGCGACGAGGTGAAGCGCAAGGAAAAGCAGCTCGCAAAGAGCCTGTCCTTCGCCGCCGTGAACGCACCGGCGAAGCGCAAGCGCAAGCTCAAGCGCTGATCCGCGCTTCCGCTCAGCAGCCGCTCTTGCAGGTGCACACGCCCGTACCCGAGCAGTGCGCTTTGCAGCCGGACTTGCACTGGTCGATCACGCATGTGCCGGTTCCGGAGCAGTTCATCGTGCGCTATCCACGAGCCGACCCAGCGCGGCCGTGTAGCCGTCCGACCCGGCTCGGTCGGCCTTCCGGGGCTCTGGGAGGCGGCGCGACGTTCAGCGCAGGATCTGCGAATTGATGACGGTCGCGGGCTGCTTGGCGATGACGTAGAAACCGGGCAGGCCCGGGGTCTCGAAGGTGCCCTTGGGGTTGTTCCGCGTGATCGAGTCCTTGATCGTGATGCTGCCGGTCTTGTTGTTGCTGACGAAGAACACCGCGCTGCCGCCCTCGTTCGCCTTGCAGTTCTCGATCAGGCTGCTCTCGAGGTTCATCACGATCTCGTTGCCGTCGTTGTAGATGGCGCCACCGTTGCCCCCCTGCCCACTGTTGGCGCCGTGGCCGACCGCGTTGTTGTAGGAAAACCACGAGTTCAGGATGTTCCACGACACGCCGATGCTGCTGAGCGCGCCGCCGTTCGCGCCGTGGTTGCCGTAGCCCTGCTTGCCGCCAAAGGTGCTGTCGACGATCCAGACCGGGCGCGCGGGGCCAGCGCCGGGTGCGACGAGGTAGTCGAGCTTGCGGATCGCGCCGCCCCCCAGGTCCGAGCCGAGATCGTCGCACACGTTGTTGAAGAAACGGCAGTGCACGACCTTGAGGCTGCCACCCTGGGCGTAGATGGCACCGCCCCCAGCGCCGTTGTTGCTGCCCTCGGGAATGCCCTTGGCGCTGCCGTCGACGAACGTCAGGTTCTGCACGACGAGCTGAGGTCCGGGGTTGGTGTTGCAGTTGCCCGATCCGGTCGGATACCCGCCGTGCGTCTTGTCGCACGTCGACATGTAGAGGATGCGCCGCTGCCCTACGCCGCTCAGCGCCACCTTGTTGCCGCCGTCGATGACGACCTTCGACACGTTGTTGTACACGATCGCGGTCGCGGTCAGCTTGATGGTGACGGGATCGGGACCGCAGTCGAAGGTGATGACGCCGCCCTTCTTCACGGCGGCGACGAACGCATCGCTGGTGCAGCTCGCCGGAGTGCCCGTACCGACGACCGTAGTGGGCGTCGACACGTCCTCGGGCTGTCCCGCGGCCGGGATCGTCGCGTGGCCGTCGACCCAGCCCGCCGCCGGGCCGTTCGCCGGGTTCGTGTTCGGGTCCGTCGACGTGGAGCCGCCGCCTCCACTGGCGCCGCTGGCGCCGCTGCCTCCGCTGGCGCCGCTTCCTCCGCTGGCGCCGCTTCCTCCGCTGGCGCCGCTGCCTCCGCTGCCGCCACTGCCGCCAACGCTAGCGCCGCGGTTACCTCCACTGGAGCCACACGCTGACAGCGTGGAAAGCGCGACAACTGCGGTAGCGAAAATAGCGACAGAAGATCCCCGAAGCATTTCGTGATTCTATCGCGCCGGAGCATCAACCCGCAACGAGCGGGGCGCACGCACCCATGACCCCCGGATCCGGCAACAGAATCCGCGCCGCAGCGTTGGCGGCACTCGCTCTGGCCCTGCCGCTGGCCAGCTGCCAGCCGGCCGCGCCGCGCTCCGCTTCTCGTCCACCGCCACAGCGAGCGGCACGCCCGGCACCGCCTTCCGCGGCCCGACCTCCCCGCGCTCTCGTCGAGGTGCGACTCCCGGGCAAGCCCTTCCAGGCGCTGCCCACGCGCGATGGCCGCTGGATTGTCGTTTCGCTTCCGCAGACCGACAGCGGAAAGCCGGCCATCGCCGTGCTGCAGCGCGCCGGCAAGACAGCGTCGCTTGTGCGGCTCGTCCCGCTCGACGCACCTCCGACTGGAATGGTGCTGACGCACGACGGCAAGCTGCTCGTCGCAGCCGCGGAGCAGAAGCTCGCGTTCCTCGACGTAGCCAAGCTGGAGAATGGCGATCGCGACGCGGTGCTCGGCTATCTCGACGCGGCGCGACCCGGCAGCCGGCTCGGCCGCGTGTACGTGAACGTCTCGCCCGACGACCGCTACCTGTTCAGCAGCGACGAGCGCGCGCGGACGATCACCGTCGTGGATCTCGAAAAGGCGCAGGCGAGTCACTATTCCGCGAGCGCCATCGTGGGGACCATTCCGGTCGGCATCGCGCCGATCGATCTCGCGTTCTCGAAAGACGGCAGGACGCTGTTCACGACGAGCCAGGCCATGCCGCCACGCTTCGGCTGGCCGCTCGAGTGCCGGCACGAAGGCTCGGCGCCGGACGCACCGCCGAGCCACACGCAGGGCGCCATCGGTGTGATCGACGTGGCGCGCGCCGAGACAACGCCAGCCACGTCGGTCATCCACTTCGTTCGCGCCGGGTGCAACCCCGTGCGGCTGGTGCTCTCGCCGCGCGGCGACATGGCGTACGTGAGCGCACGGGGTGACGACGCCCTGTTGGCATTCGACACGCACAAGCTGCTCGCCGATCCGGACCACGCGCTGATCGCGCAGGTGCCGGTCGGGCCCGCGCCGGTCGGCGTAGCGGTGTTCGACGCCGAGCGCCGCGTACTCGTGACCAGCTCCAACCGCTTCGCCGGCCACGCCGACGACCGCCAGCCCGTGTACGTGGTCGACGCGACCCGGCTCGATGCCGGCGCGAAAGCCGTCCTCGGCACCATCCCGGCCGGCGCCTTCCCCCGCGAGCTGCGCGTGGGGCCCCATGGCAAGACCCTGCTGCTCACGAACTTCCGCTCGAAAACGCTGGAGCTGGTCGATCTCGGGCGCCTGCCACTGGCGCCGGTGGCGCGCTAGGCCGGACTCGTCGCGCGGTCGGCTCAGCCACCGGTCAGCCGCTTGATCTCGCGCTCGATAGCCGGGCGTTCTGGATCGTCGCTGGGCGCAGTTTCCAGGTACTTGCGCCAGGCGTGCGCTGCCTCGGCGCGCCGCGCGGCGGTCGTCAGCCCGTCCCGTCCCAGCGCAATGGCCAGGTTCTTGTAGATGTGCCCCGGCACAGCGGGGTTTTCGCGCACGATGCGTTGCAGGATGGTCACCGCATCGCCGATGTAGCGTCGGCGCGCTGGATCGGCCCCCGCGATCTCGAGCAACTGCGCCGCCCGGTCCTGGCGCACTTCCCAGTAGTCGTTCCATGCGACCGCTTCGAACGACCCAGCTGGACGAGCCTGCCCGCGGAAGTCGAAATGTGGCAGCGCCGCCTTGCTCGCGGCCAGCCAGTGGTCGACGTTCACCGGCTCGGTGCCCTTGTGCACGATCTCGCACAGCCCAAAGGGCCAGAAACCGTAGCGCGCGTCGGCGGAGTGGTCCCCTCGCCTGGGTCCGCCGCACAGCAGGATCGGCCGGCGCCCGAAGTTGGCGTCGAGCAGCGCGGCCAGCGTGAAGCCGTCCGGAGCGCCCGGTGCGTAGCGGGCTCCCGGCAACACGATGCCGTGCTGGCGTCTCGCGTACCAGCCGAAGCCCAGCAGCTCGAGGTCGACGATGCTCACGTCCGGGCGCCCATGCTCGACGAAGTGGAGATAGCGCGTCGTGTTCGTGATCAGGTCGCCGCGCGTGAGCAGGAGCGCGTGCTCGGGAGCGGCGCGCAGGATCTCGGCGCCATAGCTCTGCACGAGCCGGCTGTCGTGGCGGTTCATGGACGAGAAGCGCAGCACCGGAATCGCGACCGCGATCGCAACGGCAAGGACTGGTGTCCAGCGCGGGATGAAGCGCGCGAGATCTGAAAGCCCCAGACCGCACAGAACGCACACGAACAAGTACGGCTGCTGCCAGAAACGCGCGACGATCGCGTGGTGGAGAGGATCGGTGACCGGCAGGTTGCCGAGCAGCGCCAACACGCCGACCGACAGCAGGGGCGCGACCAGCAGCACGAGCGACAGCGGCTTGCCCTGCCGCGCGCGCACCGCGGCGGCAACACCCAGCACGACCAGCGGCAACCCCCACCAGCCGATCTGCTGGAAGATATCGCTCGCAAACGCCGTCGCGGTCGACGCCGCGCTGGAGCCCGAGGCAACGCCCGGCGAGGCCAGGCGGAACGTGCCGTATTCGCGTCTGAGCACGTGCGTCCAGAAACCGGACCAGGTCCCGGTGTCGCCCCAGCTCACAGGCGAAGCGTGGTGGGCAGCGATGGGCAGATACGCGTACGGCAGCAGCCCCGCCGCGAACGCGAGCAGCACCTGCGCACCCCTGCGCGGCTGCAGGAGCTGGTCGCGGCCCCGCCAGAGCGCCCAGACGGCAAGCGGTACGCCGGCGAACAGGATGGTGTGATGGTTCGACAGCCCCAGACCGAACACGAAAGCGCCGGCCACCACGTAACGCGGCTCCCGGCGCTTGTCGTACAGCACGGCGAGCAGCAGCAGAGCCGCGCACAGCAGGTTGTCGAGCGCGAAGACCTCGGCCGAGATCGCGTACGTCCAGACGAGCGGGGAAAACGCGAAAAGCGCCGCGGCCACCAGCGCCGCCCAGCGCGACGCCGTCCAGCGATCGACAGTGGCGAACACGAGTGCCGCCGCCGCCGCGTTGCACACCGCCGACATGAGGTTCAAGCGGAACGCCACACTGCCAACCGGAAGCAGCACGAACAGCCGACCGAGAAGCGAGTAGAGCGGATAGCCCGGCGGGTGGATGACGCCTCTGGTCGCCACGGCGGCGACGAGCTCGCCGGCGTCCCCTCCCGCCACGCCGGGATACAGACAGCGCGCGTACACCAGCAGCGCCACGATCCCGACGGCGACGGCCGCCGCCGTGCGCGAGCGAACGACCTCTGCGAGGCTCGTCTTCATGCCCGGCGGCATCCTAGCGCGGTCGGCGGCAGATCGAAGCCCCCGCCGGGTCCGAGGCACTACCGCGGCCGGCAGGCGCCACACGCGGGCAGCGCGCCGCTACTGTCCGGCGTTGTGGACGAGCTCGCGCTGCAGGGCTCTCGCCGCCGCTAGATTCTGCACGAGCGCGTTCTGCAGCTCGCTGGCGATGCGCTGGAGCTCGACCGAGTGGGTGACGGGAATGACGCGGGTATCGAGGATCTCGAGGGCGTGTTCGAATTCCCGGATCTGCCCGCCGACGTACGCCGCGTCGAAGCCGATCCCATTCAACCGGGTCATGGTGTCGGTCACGCCCTGCGCGTCCGCCTGCACGCGCCGGCGCAAGGTGCTGTCCTCGGCACCATGCGGCAAGGCCGCGATGTAGTTGTCGAGCTCGCGCTGGACGTTGGTGCGCCGGGTGATGATCACCGCGGCGAGCTTGGCAACGCGATCGCTGTTCGCCCGGGGTCCCGCCACGTTGGCCTGCGCGATCTGGCTCTGGATGATCGCGGAGAGCACGGCAGCCGTTTGCGCGTCGTTGAGCGGGGTGGAATTGGTTTCACCGTCGGGCGGCTCGGCACGCAGAATCGGCGGCGCGACCAACGCCGCCGGTCTCATCTCTTCGCTCGCAGGCGTCCGGCTGCCAGGCTCCGACGCCTGCGACGCGCCGCATTGCACGCAGAGCATGCTCAGCGGCACGAGCAGTGCGCGGGTGATTTTCATGCATCACAAGCGATGCATCGGGCGTGCCTGCGCAGAACAAGGCGAAAACAGGCCCCAGCCTTGTCCGTTTCCACAGGGTGTGGCGGATGCGCACGTAGCGCCTCGCCCCAGTGGCGCTTGGAGCAGCAGTTCAGGAAGCGCCGGCCGCGCCGATGGCCCGCTTGCGCGCGCGCCGGCGCGCCGCGTCGAAGAGGCGCACCGCGAACAGGACACCGAGCAGCGCTGCGTACACGAGCGGCTCGCGCGTGCCGGCCTTGACCCGCATGTAGAAGTGCACCACGCCGAGGATGGCGACGACGTACACGAGCTGGTGGATGCGCTTCCAACGCGCATAGCCGAGCTGCTTCGGCGAACGCTTGGTGGAGGTGAGCGCGACCGGCAGCAGCAGCACCAGCGCCGAGAACCCGATGGCGATGAACGGACGCTTGACCACGTCGGCCAGTACCACGTGCAGCGACAGACCGTTGTCGACCGCGAAGTAGACGACGAAGTGCGCTAGCACCGTGAAGAAGCACAGAAGACCCAGCGTCTTCCTGATGCGCATCGGCCAGGTCCAGCCGAAGACGAGCTTGAGCGGCGTACAGGCGAGCGACGCGATCAGGAAGATGAGCGCGAGCAGACCGAGACGGTTCTCCAGGGTCTTGACCGGGTTGGCACCGAGATCGCCGAGCGCGAGCCTGCCGGCGAGCACGACAAACGGCACCAGCGACCCGACCAGAACCGCAGGCTGCAGCCAGGCCTGCTTCTTTGCCATCAGAAGTTCTTCCTCAGGTCCAGGCCCTTGTAGAGATCCGCGACGTATTCACCGTAGCCGTTGAACATCAGCGTCTTGCGCCGTCCGAGCTCGCCGATGCGACGCTCGGTCGCCTGGCTCCAGCGCGGGTGGTCCACGTGCGGATTGACGTTCGCGTAGAAGCCGTACTCGTGCGGCGCCACCTCGTTCCACGTGGTCCCCGGGCGCTTTTCGGTGAAGCGGATCTTCACGATCGATTTGGCACCCTTGAAGCCGTACTTCCACGGCACGACCAGGCGGATGGGCGCGCCGTTCTGCCCGGGCAGCGGCGAGCCGTACAGGCCGACCGCGAGAATCACGAGCGGGTTCATCGCCTCGTCCATGCGCAGGGCCTCGACGTAGGGCCAGGGCAGGACGTCGCGCGTCTGGCCGGGCAGCTGTACTGGATCGTAGAGCGTCGTCATCTGCACGTACCTGGCGCGCGAGGTCGGGTTCAGCCGCTTGATCAGCTTCGCCAACGGGAAGCCGAGCCAGGGGATCACCATCGACCACGCCTCCACGCAGCGCATCCGGTAGACGCGCTCCTCCAGCCCGAACCAGTGGATCAGCGTATCGACGTCCAGCGCGCGCGGCTTGTCGACTTCTCCCTCCACGAACACGGTCCAGGGGCGCGGCTTCAGGCTTCCGGCGTTCCTCGCCGGATCGGACTTGCGGAGCCCGAGCTCGTAGTAGTTGTTGTAGGCCGTGACGGCCTTCTCGGGCGTCTTTTCTTCGGTGGTGCTGTACGCACCGCGCTTGTCGATGTGCCACCCGGGCGGACGCGGCTGGCGCTTCCGCCCGGGAGCATGGATGGCCACGCCGGAGAGTGCGACCAGCCCCGTCCCCCAGGCTGCGCTCGCTGCCACGAACAGCGCCCCTTGCTTGATGAACTCGCGCCGCCGCGCATACGCGTCGGGCGGCGTGATTTCCGCCGCCGGTGGTTCTTTCGGCAGCTTGTCCACCCGACAAGGCTAGCAGCCGGCCGGGGACGGCGAAAATCAACCCTGGGCAGGCACGTCCAGGACAGCTGGGGTATCGTGTGACGATCCGCCCTGGAGTCGCCTTTCCGCATCAAACGGTAGCCCCCCGATGAAGGAATTCGAAGTCAAGTGTCCCAACTGCGGCGCCACGTCGGGCGCCGATTTCGTCGCGCAGAATGTGTGGCGCTGCCGCTTCTGCAGCACCGAGTTCGTGGTCGAGGACGAACAGGCCGAGAAGCGCGCCGCCGAGCAGGCAGCGTTCCTGTCGGAGAGCGCGAAACGGCGGCAGGCCCGACGAAACAAGCAGGCGGCGTTCCCGTGGAGGATCATCGCGCTCTGCGTGACTTTCATGCTGGCGTGCCTCGTCGCTGCCCTGGTGCTCACCGGTCTGGACAAGCAAAACGAGAAAGACCGCAAAGCGCGCCGTGCATCCCACGCGTCCCGGCATACTTCCGACGGCCAGCCCGGCACAACGTCCGCCTCACGCCTCACCGCGACCTTCCACTTCGACCGCACGGTCACGTCCGGCAACTACCAGTACGTGCTGGGCGAAGTGACGAACACCTCGAAGCTGCCGATCGGTGCCGCCAAGGTGTACATCCTGATGCAGAACGCTGCGGGCAAGGAGATCGCCAGCAAGACGGGCTACACGGAAAACGACTACATCAAGCCGGGGCAGAGCGTGCCCTTCTACGCGATGCTCTCGAAGCCTCCCCACTACGCGAAGCTGGCGTTCGAACGTCTCCGCTGCCCGCCCGATCATGAAACCGGCCGAGGGCCTGCACCTCCAGAACATCCCGCCCAGGGTCGGGTCATACGGTCAGTGGGTCTTCTCGGGAAAGGTCACCAACGGCGGCAAGGAGACGGCGGAATTCATCAAGGTCGAAGTTGTCGCTCGCGACGCGCAGGGAAAGCTGCTCGGCGTCAACGAGAGCTACGCCGACCAGGAGAAACTCGCACCCGGCGCGTCCACCCGCTACGAGGTCACCAGCGTCTCCTACCCGAAGCACGCGCACCCGGCGAAGTTCGACTACCTGGTGTGGGGCGAGCGGGAGTAGCGGAAGCTAGAAGATCCCCTTGAGCTTCGTGTTGCGCGACTTGTCCGGAGCGGGGCCCGCGGCTTGCGCTGCACCCCCGCCCCCGCCGGGGTTCACGCAGGCGCCGCTGTCGGCAACGCAGTGCTTGGCCTGCGCGCACACGGACGACTGCGCGCAGTCCGCGTTCGACGCGACCACGCACTTGCCGTCCTTCATCGTGCAGTTCCCCTGCAGCTTGCAGCGCGCCGACTTCCTGCAGCTCGCGCTCGACGCCGCGACGCAGGTACCGTCCTTCGACGAGCACAGACCGTCGTTCTTGCACGCCGTCGACTTCTTGCAGTCGTCGCTGCTGGCCACGCACCTGCCGTCCTTGGCCGAACACTGTGCGCCCTTCTTGCACGCCGTGGACTTCTTGCAGTCGTCGTCCGACGCCGCCACGCATTTCCCGTCCTTGGCCTGACAGCGCCCGAGCTTCGCGCACGGGCTGGCAGGGTCGGGCTTGTCGTCACTCGCTCCCGCGCAGTGATAGGTCGACAGTGCGATGCACTTGCCGTTCTCGAGCGCGCAAAGCCCTTCGGTCGTGCACGTCTTGCTGCACTCGATCGCGGTGGAGCGCTTCGGATCGATGCACGCGCCGCGGTACGCGCCGCACAGTCCGCGCTTCGTGCAGTCCTCCGAGCCCTTGCAGTCGCTATCGGACGCGACGACGCACGCGCCGGCCTTGGCCGTGCACTTGCCGTGGAGCCGGCAGTCGGCGGACAGCTTGCAGTCCGCATCCGAGCCGACCACGCACACGCCCTTCGGATCCACTGTGCACTTTCCGTGGTCCTTGCACTCCGGCACCGTCTTGCAGCGGTCCTTGTTGTCGCAGCCCGCTGTCGCGAGCAAGACCCACAAGCACCACAGCCATCCCAGACCCACCAGTACCCGACGCAGCATGGGCGCAGTGTAGCCTGTCGGAGACGGCTCCGCGCCTACGGGCACTGATCCGTGGTCGGGCAACCGCTGCCGTTGGTGAACGGGCAGCACACCCAGACGCAGTCGTTGCTCGAACCGACCGTTTCGGTCGTGCTGTTCTTGGCGGACTGCCCGCTGCCCGTGACGGTTCCGGGATCGCCCGAACCCGTGTCGCCGTCGGTGTCGTGCCAGGGCGCGGAGCCGAGAATGAAGCCGGACAATGCGGTCGCGGACAAATCCACACTTCCGGGGTCGACACACACTGTGGTTTCGGGCCCCGAGAAATCGGTGATGCCGACGCCCGAGCTCGGAGTGACCGAGAAGGAGCACCAGCTCTGGTAGTTCTTCACGGTGAGCGCGACCATGCCGTTGCCGCAGCCGCCGCTTCCACCGGCTCCGCCCGCCGCGGTTCCGCCCGCGCCGCCCGCGGCGGTTCCGCCCGCGCCGCCCGCGGCTCCACCAGTGCCGCCCATCGCGGTACCGCCAGCGCCACCCATGGCGGTTCCACCAGTGCCCCCCGCCGCGGTTCCACCCGCGCCCCCCGCCGCGCTGCCGGCCGCGCCGCCGCTACCGTTGCCTTTGCTGTTGCTGCTGGAGCTGCTGCAGCCCGCCATCGCGAACGCCAGCACCCCCACTCCCAGACTGGACACCCAGATCAAGCCACGCAGGTCTTTCATGCCCCGAGTCTCCGGGCGCACTTGACGCGCGTCAACAGGATGTCTCCGGACTCGCAATTTCCCAGGCTACGGCATCGCACCAAGCCCGCAGCAAACTGCACGGACCGTTCGCGCGATGCGAGCCACGCTGCGTCGCAAGCGCCTCACGCAACCGCTGCACCCACGCGCGGGCGGCGCGCATGCCTGCAAGCTCCCGGGGCCGGGAGCTACCGTCCGCCTGCTCCGACGAGCGCGGTCCTGAGCGCTCTCGCCTCGGCGAGATTCTTCACGAGCGTATTGCGGAGGTGGGTCGCAATGCTCCTCAGCTCGGGCGACTGCACATCGGGGATACGCGTGTCGAGCAAGACGAGGGCGTGCTGGAACTCGCTGATCTGGCCGCCGATGTACGCGCCGTCGAAGGCCACCGCGGTCAGCGTCACCATGGATCCCGTGACGCTCTGCGCATCGTCGTGCACGCGCGCGAGCAGTTCGCTGTTCTCGGCTCCTTCCGGCAGCTTCTTCGTGAAGGCCTCGAGATCGCGCGCAATCGCCCTACGCGGCGGGATCATCGCCACAGCAAACTCCGCGACGCGGTTGCTCTCCGTCTTGCCCCGCGCGACGTTCGCCTGGCCGATCTGCGTCTGGATAATGGCAGACATCACGGCCGCCATCTGCGCGTCGTTCAGCCGCTTGTTGATCGTTTCGCCCTCGGGCAGCTCGGCGCGCATGATCGGCGGCGCAACCAGCGCGGCGGGTCTCATTTCCTCCTCGCTCGCGGGCGTCTGGCTGCCGGCAGTCGACGCCTGCTGCGACGCGCCGCATTGCACACACGCTAGGCAGAGCGGGAGCCACAGAACACGTCTAATGGTCATGCACCGGAGGATGCATGCGGCGTGCCCGCGCGTGGCGCGCGCAAGCTGCCGCGGCGCAACGCGTCGACGCTCAGCGCTTGCGCGCGTGGGCGATGCGTTCGATGCGCATCGTCGGCAGATCCCTACCGGTGGGTTTCACGTAGCGCTCGGCCAGGTCCTCGTAACCCAAGTCCTCGACCAGCTCCCAGCCGTGGCGCGCCAGCAGCTCGCCCACGGACTCCGGCTCGAGACCGACGCGCCAGGCCCGCTCCTTGACGACGTACTTCTCGTAGAGCGTGTGCTGCCCGTAGCGCTCGCGCCCGTCGATGAAGTCCTTGCGCACGTACGTGAACACCAGCTCGCTCTTGGCCGCGGCGCCGGCAAGGAAGGCGAGCGTCGCCTCGAACGCCTGTTCCGTCAGATACTGCGAGACCGCTTCCTGGATGTAGAAGGTCACGAGCTCGCGCGAGAAGCCGGCGCGCGTCAGCGCCGTCTCGAGCGACTCGTGGTCGAAGTCGGCCGTCACGGTCTTCACCTGCGACGGAACCCGCCCGAACACGCGCTGGAGCCCCGCAAGCTTCGGCGTCATGTTCTCGGCCTGGTCGATCTCCCACGCGCGCAGCGCGTCGAGTCCCGGCAGTCGATACAGACGCGTGTCGAAGCCGGCGCCGAGGTTCACCACGGCCTGCATCGAGCCAGCCGCCGCCATCAGTCGATCGTCGATGTAGCGCTTGCGGCACATCATCCCCGCCCAGATGCCGGGAGCGCTGCGCTCGGTCGCGCGCACCATCCAGTCGCGCAGGCGCGGGCGCAGGCACAGCCGCGCCAGCACCCGCGCAGTCGGCGGCAGGATGCCGAGCGCCAGCTCGTCCTCGATCATCCGCCGCTCCGGCTCGAATGCCTGCTCCACCGCCACCATGAAGGTCGGCCCGACGCCGGTCTTGGCTGCTGCGCGTGTCATGGGCGACTCTAGTATCCGCTGCGCTCGACGAGCACATCGCCGTCGACCACGATGCGATACATCTGCGGCCTGAAGCCCGCGAGCAGCCAGGGGCGGATCTTCTCGATGCGCACGTCGCGCGAGCCCACCTGCACTTCCCAGACGCGCGTGGTCGCGAGAGAGTAGTGCGTCGTCGGGCGCCACGGGCTCTGCAGCGGCGACTTCTCCCCGTCCACGACAAGCGACGCCGCACCCGTGAACCAGTTCCTCTCGAACAGAACCTGTCGACCGTCTACCTCGAAGGATATCCGCATTCCTGGCGTTTGCCGCCCTCCGACCTCCGTCGTACCATGCCTTCCATGTCGGGGATCCAGCCACAGACGGACGTTGTCACGTGCGCGAGGACCTTCGTCGCGCGGGTCCGCCGGGAGCTCGAGCAGGCGGCCCAGCGCGCGGACGATCTCCGGCAGAGAGCCCGCGATGCAGCACCGGAGCTCCGGCGCTTTGGCGCTACCGGCGTCTGGCTCTTCGGTTCGCTCGCCTGGGGCGAGCCGCACGCCGGCTCCGACGTTGATCTGCTCGTGGAAGGCATCGCCCCGGAGCGTTTCGCGGAAGCCGTGCGCGAGATCGAGCAACGGCTGGTGGGCGCCAGCGTGGACATGCTCCGCAGCGAGGACGCGCCAGCTTCCCTCGACGAGCGCGTCCGCGCAGAAGGGACACGGCTCTTGTGAACGCCGCCGAGGCGTCCGCCGCCCGCCTGCGCCGCACACTGGCAGAAGTGCAGGCGGATCGGAGCGCCTGGGACAAGCGTGCACGTGAAGCGCTTCGGTACGCCGACGGGGCCGACCTGAACGCGGAGCAGGCGGCCGCGGCCGCACTCTCGCTGGAGCGCGCGTACACCGCCGTGGAGTCCATCCTGGAACGGATCACGCGCACGCTGGAAGGAAGCGTGCCTGCAGGATCCGATTGGCACCGCCAGCTCCTGGATGGCGCTCTCCTGGCGATCCACAAGGTCCGTCCGGCGCTCCTCGGGCGCGAGTCCCACGAGATCTGCGATACGTTGCTGCGCTTCCGTCACTTCCTCCGGCACGCGTACGGCTCCGATCTCGACGCCGGACGCGTGCACCAGCTCATCCGCCAGCTTTCCGCGGGCCGCCCCACACTGGAAACAGATCTGGACGCGCTCGAGACACTGCTCGCGTCCATGGCCGACGCCGCGGAACGGGAAGAATAGCAGCGCTCGGACAACTCCCGGAATGCCGGTCTGGAAGCTCTCGGCAAGAAGTGGGGCAAGCCGAGCCGCTAGCCGCCGGCACCCCGCCTAGCTGAAGCGAGCTGCGCCGCCCGTGTCTCCCGTTTCCGTTTGGGAGTATGCTTGAAGACATGGTGTCTTCGCGGGCGACGTGGTTCCTCGCTTTGGCGGCCCTGGCCGGCTGCGGGGGACGCATGGCCAGCAGTGCCGGCGCGCCGGCGCGTGACGGCAGCGGAGGCGCCACCGCGACAGACGCGGGGGCGAGCGGCGCGGATGTGTCGTCCATGTCCGGCGCAGGAGGCACCTCGGGAGCGTCGTCGTCCACCGATGCAGGCGGCGCCGGCGGCACTTCCGGAGCATCGTCTGTTGCCGACGCAGGCGATGCCGGCGGTAGCCCGTCGCTCGACGCAGGCGGCACTGGCGGCGGCTCGTCGCTCGACGCGGGCGGCGCCGGCGGTAGCTCGGCGCTCGACGCAGGCGGCGCCGGTGGGGACGCGTCGGCGTGCACGCCCGGCAACACCGTGACGTGGTCGCACGGCTACGACGTTGGAGCCATGAGCGCAGAAACGCAGCTCGCTTCCGATTCCCACGACGCGACGCTCGTGTCGGGCAGGTTCCACGGCACGCTCGATCTCGGCGGCGCCAGCTACTCGAGCGCCATCAACGCCTACTGCGACAACTTCAATCCGAGCGACGGCTTCCTGCTGAAGCTCGACGCGAACGGTGGCTACGTCTGGTCCGAGCACTTCACCTCCGGCGTGTACGGCGGCGCCAGCATCAACGACGCCATCTTCGATCCGACCGGAGACGCGATCGCCGTCGGCACGTTCACGCAATCGACCACGATGGGCGGCGTCACGTACAACAATCCGCCTCCTCCGTGCATGGGGTCCGGTCCCCCGGGAGGCGAGGGCGCCTTCATCGTCAAGCGCGCCGGCGCAGACGGCGCACCTCTCTGGTCACGCGGTCTCACCACGCCGGACGGCTCGGTGTGGGTGCCGTTCCTCGCCGCCGATCCCTCCGGCAACGTGGTGGTCAGCGGCAGCTACCAGGGAACCTTGGATCCGGGAGGCGGCGCGCTATCGTGCAGCAGTACCGCGTTCATTGCGAAGTACTCCGGCACGGACGGCGCTCTCCTGTGGTCGCACTGCCTGCCCGGGTCCCATCGCATCGTGACCGACGAAAACGGCGACGTTGTGCTCGCGGCATACGTGAACACCCCAGTGGATTTCGGCGCCGGTCCGGTGGCGACAAGCCCAGCGCTCTACCTCGTTCGCTACGACGGAGCCACAGGGGCCCTCGCGTCGACGAAGATCCTGGCAACGGGGAGTGTCGGCCCGATAGTGCTCCGGCGTGTAGGTGCGGACCTGTACGTGGGGGGGGAAATCTCGACCGCGGCGGACTTCGGCAACGGGCCCTACACCCCAATCGGCCAAAGCGACATGTTCCTGGCCCGCTTCAAGATCGCGGACGGCTCGCTCGTCTGGGTGAAGATGTTCGGCGCCTCGCTATCCGACTACGTCGACACGCTGGCGACGGACGCCTGCGGCCTGCTCATCGGCGGCCAGTTCTACAACAGCATCGACTTCGGCCTCGGTCCCATCGTGGCGTCGACCATCAACGTTTCGAACCGCTTCCTGCTCCACCTCACGACGGACGGCGATACCCTCTCGGCGACCGGCCTGGGCCCCACCGGCAGCGGCTCGAGCCTCGGCTACGGCCTGGCCCCCGCGAGCGACGGCGGCGCGTTCATCTCCGGATGGACCAGCCAGAGCATCGATCTCTACGGCACGACCTTCGCCGCCCCCACGAACGGCCAGAAGCTGTTCGTCGCGCGGCTCGCTCCGTGACGCTGGTTGCGAGAACGCGATCGCCGACGAAGCTGCCGGTGTCGCGGCGCTACTGCCCGGGCACGAGGTGGTAGTCGACGACGACGACCTGGTCGAACGGACCGTCGGTGTAGCTCGCCTGGTACTTCTGCAGCTGCACTTTCTGGTTGCCGGCCAGATCGTTGGGGCTGGTGGTGTCGTGGTCGTACACGACCATCGTCATGTTCGATAGCGACGCTCCGGAGAAGGCGACGGCCGAGCCCGAGACCAGGTCGGAGACGGTGCCGTCGGCGACCGAGTAGTTGCACGTCTCCTGGTTCGAGCAGTAGTTGGTGCAGCCGTGCGCGCCCTGGCCGTCGTCGAAGCAGACCTCGGGATCCGGCGCGCCGCCGGGGATGTCCCAGCTCGCTCCGCTCGGGTCGGTCGGCGTTAGCTGGACCTTGTCCACGACGATGTGGAACAAGGCGGCCGGGTCGAGCGCGTCGGTGCAGCTGCCGCTGTCGCACGTCACCCCGTACGCGCACGAGCTGCACGTGGCGCCCTGCGCGCCGCACTTCGACCACGACTGCTGCGCTGGGCTCACGCAGGTGCTGCCCACGCAGCAGCCATCGCAGGTGCCGCAGCTCGGGGCTCCTCCCGCGCCGCCCGCGCCGCCGCCTCAGCCGCCCACAGCACCGGAGCCCGCCGTGCCACCGGCTGCCACGCCGCCGGTCCCTCCGGTCGTAGCCCCGCCGGTTCCCCCCGCGCCCGCGGCGCTGCCGCCTGCCCCCGCGACCGCCCCGCCGCCGCTCGAGAACGCGGTCGAGCTGCAGGCACTCGCCGCCGCGAGCGCGAACGCGGCCGCCAGAGCGATCCGCCATCGAGTAGCTGGGGTCGTGTGCAGTCGCATGTGTGCTGTCTCCTCCAGGCCGCCGTTTCACCAGGGTACCCGACGCGCCCGGCCGCGTGAAGCGCGTCGGGCCGGCCGGGACCGGTGCCAGTCCCCCACGCAGAGCCGATCGCGGTACTCTGGCTCCTGGCGCGCTATCGCCGAGCACGTGGCGTCGCCAAAGGAGGTGACGGATGGCCCGACGACGACCTCAGCGGAGTTGCTTGATCTTCGCGCTGTCGCTGGCCGCTGTCGTCTGCCTCGCTCCGATTGCGGCGGCGGCTCCCCAGCCGCTCACGCCCGTCGTCGAAGCGTTCCCGTCGTCGGGTGCAGCACCGCTGACAGTGGTCTTCACCGGCCGCAAGACGACGGGCAAGTGGGGCGGCATCACCGACATCGACAAGTGGGAGTGGGACTTCGACTACGACGGCAAGACCTTCAAGCCCGACGCTTCGTACGAACACAACGCCACGGTCGCCTACACCTACGGCACACCCGGCACCCACGTGTGCCGGCTTCGCGTCACGGACACCCCGAACACGGGCCAGCCGCGCGAGGCGTTCCTCGACACGACGGTCAAGGTGGGCCCGCCCGCGACGGGGAAGGCCACGAAATACCCGCCGGGCTTCTGGGGCGCGGGCATCAACCACGTCTGGGCGAACGCCCAGCAGATCGCCGCCGCGAAGGGCCTGGTGCAGCCCATCGATCAAATCTACATGACCTGGGCAGAGGTCGAGCCCACTGCCCCGGGGACCTACGACTGGAGTCGGCTCGACAAGGGGCTGACCTCGGCGGCCGCTAGCGGCGATCGGGTATCGGTGCAGATCAACGCCACGTTGCCCACGTGGATGTTCGATCACGTCGCGAGCACGGGGACCGCGCGGAACGAGCTGTCGCCGCAGTTCTGGGACCCGGTCTACATCAAGTACTACGAGGACCTGATCACCGCGCTCGGCGATCACATCGCCAAGTCGGCCAATCGCGATCGGGTCCTGTATGTCCGGCAGCAATGGAACGCCGTGCACACCGAGTCGACCTACTACGACAACGTGAGCGGCACGGCGATGGGCACGTGGGTGAACAACCCCAACTGGGTCTGGCCGACCGATGGCCACAAGTACCAGGTCGCCTGGTCCGAAAGCATTGCTATCGACTACGAGCGCCAGATCGTGAAGCGCTACCTCGACACCTTCGCCCCGCTCGGCATCGGCGTCGCGCTGCGCGCCATCGAGAGTCACCTGCCGGAGGCCGAGTGGCTTGGGTTCTTCCAGAGCGGCGACCCCACATCCTGGTCGCTGATCACGAACAACAACTACATGACGTGGCAGGGCGGCACCCAGCACCTCTGGGAATTCGTGCTGATGCGCGGCTACGGAGCCGCAGGCTACGAGGAAACCAAGAACGACAGCGCAGGGCGCATCGCACAGCTGTATCCCAATCTGACGACGCAGCAGGACGTCTACGGCACCGTGCTGCGCGCCCTGCAGATCGGCCTGCCCTACATCGGGATCTACGGGACGGACCTCGCCCTCGTGAGCTCTGACAGCGAAGTGCAGGCGACCTTCAAGTTCGCCGATCGCTACGCCGGCTGGCACCACTTCCCGGCGACGGCCCCAGGCGCCTGGATCGTGCTGGGCCGGTTCGAAGGCGACACGACCTGGAAGAAGCTCCACACCCTGACCCAGGACAACTGGGGCTACTTCCTGCGACAGAACGATCCCGCCGGAAGCTCCACCCCGGTCACCTTGCAGGGCGATGCCCAGTGTCGCTTCAGCCTCGTGGGGCGTGAGCTCCACGGCAACGCCAGCTTCGATCTCGACGACACCTTCGCCGCGTCGGTTCGCGGCACGACCGTCAGCGTCGAGGTCGTCGCGCTCCACGGCAGCGGCGATCTGGCGTTGCAGGTCGACCGGGACGGAGTGCTCTCCGCCGCGAAGTTGACCAACACCACCGCCGATCACGACTACGACGTGCTTCAGTACACGGTAGACGATGCGCGCTTCAGCGGCGGCCCGGACGGCCACACCGATCTGGTGCTGGTGCCGAAGAGCGGAACCCCTGTCGTGCATCGCGTGCAGGTGCTTCGAGTTGCCGCTCCGGTCCCCGTAACCACGGACGGCGGAGTCGGCTCACCCGATGGGGGCGGCGCTGCCGGCGCTCGCTCGACGGGCGGCGCTTCGGGCACCGCGTCGGCAAACAAGTCGTCGGGCTGCGGCTGTCAGACCGCGGGAGGCACCGGTCCGGGAGGCTTCGCGCTGCTGCTCGGGCTGGCACTGCTGCTGGTCGGGCGGCGCGCGACAGAGCGCACCAGCTGAGGTACGCCCGCCCCGCTGTTGCCGCGACCCGCCGCTCTCACGACGGCAAGGGCGGCCACGGCCACTCTCCCCTCGCGATACTGCACTCGAGCTCCTCGATCGTCCGCTCGACGAAGTCGCTCCACACGAACTCGCCTTCCGCTTCGCAAGGCTCCTCTGCGGGCTCCTCATCGGTCGCCGCAGTCGTCTCCCGGTCAGCGTCGCGTGTGGCCACGGCCGCAAACTCTCACGTTCGCGCAAAACGGCCACGACAGCGGCTTGTTAGCCAGCGCGCTTGCGGCCTCGCAGCCACTTCTCGAGCGACGGCTGCGATTCACCCGAGGCGCGTCCCTCGAGTAGCCCCGCAACGCTGATGTCTTCATCGAGGGCGGGCCACTGAATGCCTTCCCCCTGCCCGATGAAGCGCCAATTCTCCCGCTCGCCGGGAGTGCCATGAGCAAGTCGCGGATACCAGGCGAGCGGCACGGAAACGCTGCGGCCGTCTGCCAGATCCACGCTCAGCGTGTCATCCGTGACGACGACGCCGATCGCTTGCGCAGGCCGTGGTTCAACCGGTGAAAAACTCATCCCAGGACCTCAACACTAGTTCCAGGTTCTCCTCAACTATACCCGTAATGCGCGCAATCTCCACCCGGCCAAACCCGCCGCTCGACTGTAGACGAACGGGGCGAAGCCAGAACTTCGCGGTCCGCTGGTCACGCTCCACGTGGACGTGAGGCGGCTCCGCACCATCGGCGGAGTAGAAGAAGAGCCGGTAGGGCCCGCTGCGGAGAACGGTCGGCATGTCGGCGCGAGTCTATCCGGCTACACGGGACGTTGCCACGCTCTGGTGCCCCATCGCCACGACGCGGAGATGGCGGGTGGATGTCTGGCTAACGAACCGCCGCTCAGCTGCGAGCGCCCGGTCCCACATTTCCTGATGCTACCACCTTCCAGGCGCGGCCGGTGACGACGGCCGCGTGAGATCGTCGCGCAGCGTGCCGCGTGGAACGGAACCACGCCCGCCAGCCGACACGACCGCCTTCGTCGACTGCAGTTTCCTGTTGGGCAGCGAGAGCGATCGCGTCATCTGGGATCGCAGGAACAAGCCATCACGTCACCGCCTCTCCGGATGGAACGACGCGATGATCTCGCGCGGCGGCGTCGCTCGCGCTAGACTTCGGGAATGGGGTTGGGCGTCCTGGCCTTCCGTCTACACAAGTTCTGTCGCATCCGCCTCGACGAGACTCGACGCCTGGGGCCAGGTGCTGTGAGCATGCTCGTGTCGCCACGGCGATTCGCCGTTGGAAGGCTGCTGGGGATGTCTTCAGTGGCCCTAGCGGCTTTCCTTGGCGGATGCGGGAGCGATTGCAGCACCGTTCCCTCCGGTTGTGACATCACGCACGGCTGCGACTACTCTGTGGAAATCACGGCGGCGGTGCCACCGATTGGTCCGGAAACCTGGACCGTCAAGGGGTGCTTGGGCACGTCCTGTCAAGCAGGTGGATGCGCCCGTGACCAAGTCGCCGAACAACCCGTACATACCGGCGAGACCCAGCAGCGTCGCGGCTGGCGACGGCCAGGGCCCGTCCGGGCCGCCGAGGTACACGTAGGCGGCGCCTGCCGAATCCCCCGCCCGGCTCGCGCCGACGACAAGATCCGCATACCCGTCGCCATTGACGTTCGAGCGTGGTCCCCCACGACGTATCCACCGGCGCGGAACGCGCGCCGACCCAGAACTCCCAGGTGGGGCTGGTGACGTTGCTGAACGTCGAGGGATGCAGCCGCCAGAAGACGACGCCGGTGGGTAGATCGTCCGGAGGCGCGTAGCTGGTTCCCGTCACGTCGACGGGCTTGCCGATGGGCTTGGTGCAAGCGCGATCAAGACAGAGGTCGACGGTGGCGTCGGTGACTCCGGTAGGCAGCTCCCAGTGGAGCGTCGGACGACGGCTGGTCACGCGCGAGGTGGACAGCGGCGCGATGGGCCGCGGCGCGGGCGGCGTGCAGACGCCGTCCACGGGCGAGTAGCCATCATCGCACGTGAAGCTGCAGTGGCCGGAAATGCACGTCGCGGTCGCGTGCGGGTACGGTCCACATGCAGTTCCGCAGGCGCCGCAGTTGGCGGGGTCGTTGTTGGTGTCGACGCAGCTCCCGTCGCACTGGACGAGCGGCGCGCCGCACGTCGTCTGGCACGCGCCGCCCGAGCACACTTTGCCAACGGTTCGTGAGGTTCGGGTCATCCTCGACCTCACCCGTCGGTTCCACGAGGTAGATTCGTCCTGGCCTCTCGCCGGCGGCCAGCTCGGCGCCCCAGGTGGCGGCGTCCAGCGTCCGGGCAAAGTAGACGAAGTTCGCCGTTCGTGGTGCGGCGCCGAAGTTCGCCGCGTACCCGGGCTGTATCAGATCGCCGGGTCGGAGATCAGCGCGCGTCCCGTGATAGTGGTTCCACTCTGTAACCTCGTCGAGGACCGTCAGAGGTTCTCGAGAGCGCCATGACATCGCTGGATGACGCGGCGGGGTGTAGTCGGGCTGTTCCTCGGCGTTCTCCGTCGAGCCTGTGGCCGCCACCTTGTAGACATGGGGCTCCCCGTCACCCTCCGCGAGCTCCGCGGCCCAGATCGCCGCGTCCAGGTCCGGGGAGAAGTAGACGAAGCCCTCGCGCGGCGGGATCTCGTCTCCCCGATCGAGGGCTACGCGGGCTCCGTAGTACAGGTGTGGGCTCTGCTCGCTCATCTCCGGTCGGATCCATCCTGGAGGCGTTCACCTCTTGCCGCAATCGTGGGTCAGGGCCCCGCGTCCAGCGTGGTGTGCTGCATGCAGCCGGAGCCGGTGTCGGTTCCGCATGGGCCGTTGACGGTGACGCAGCAGGGGGTGCCAAAGCCAGTGCTCGGGCAGAAGGCCGGTTGGCAGGAGCCGTTCGTCTGGCACTGTCCGGAAATGCACTGCGAGCCATAGGCGCAGGCGTGGCCGCACGCTCCGCAGTCCATGCTGTTGCTCTGCGTGTCCACGCATACACCGCTGCAGTAGGTCTCGGCGTAGGGACACTGGCATACGCCGTTCACACATTTGCCCGGCGCGAGGCACGTCATGCTGTTGCAGGGGTCCGGCGCGCCGCCGCTTCCGCCCGTCGCCGCGCCGGCGCTTCCCGCTGTGCCGCCGGAGCCTCCCGAAGCGCCGCCCGCACCCGAAGTGCCGCCCGCGCCGCCGCCCGCACCCGAAGCGCCAGCGGAATTCGGGGTGCCGCCCGTGCCGAAGGAGGCATCCACGCCAGCCCCACCGTTACCCCCCGCGCCAGCGTCCACGCACAGATTGCTCAGACAGCTGAGGCCGCCGTTGCAGGTTCCGTTGGGGTAGCAGTGCTGCCCTTCGCTCCCCAGGGAACTCACCGAATTCCCGGAGGTGTTGCCGCCGCATGACCCGAGCAGTGCGACCGTGCAGATCGAGACGAGACCCAGTACCCAGCGCGTCCTCATGGCACCCGATGTTCTCATGGAACAGCGCGCAGCGCACGCGCTTCGTCCACCGGGAATCGGACTGGCGGAAGAGGCAGCGGGCCTACACCTCGATGATCAGCTTGCCCAGCTTTTCGCCGCTGAAGAGCCTGAGGAAGGTCTCGGGGAAGGTCTCGAGCCCCTTCACGATGGTCTCGCGGTGGACGAGCTTTCCGGCGGCCAGCCAGCTGACCATCTCCGTGAGGGCTTCGGGGAAGCGGTCGCGGTAGTCGAAGACGAGGAAGCCCTCCATGCGGGCGCGATTGACCAGCAGCGACAGGTAGTTCACCGGGCCGCGCATCCCGCTGCGGTCGTTGTATTGCGAGATGGCGCCGCAGATGACCACGCGCGCTCCCCGGTGCAGGCAGGCAAGCGCGTCGTCGAGGATCGAGCCGCCGACGTTGTCGAAGTACACGTCGACCCCGTCGGGGCAGGCCTCGCGGATCGCGTCGAGCACCTTCTGCGTCTTGTAGTTGATGGCGGCGTCGAAGCCGAGGTCGTCGACGATGTGACGGCACTTCTCGTCGCTGCCCGCGATCCCCACGACACGGCCCGCGCCCTTGTTCTTCGCGATCTGGCCGGCGATCGAGCCCACCGCGCCGGCCGCTCCCGAGATCAGTACGGTGTCGCCTTCCTGCAGGTCCCCGATGTCGAGCAGCCCGAAGTAGGCCGTCATTCCGGGCATGCCGAGCGCACCCAGGAAGGCCGGCAGCGGCGCCAGCGCGTCGCTGACCTTGGTGAGCTCCCGCCCGTTCACCAGCGCATACGACTGCGCGCCCGTCATGCCCAGCACCTGGTCGCCCTCGGCGAAGTCCGGATGTCGGGACGCGGCGACGGTGCCGACGCCGCCCGCGCGCATCACGGCGCCGACCGCAACCGGCTCGATGTACGACTTCCGGTCATCGATCCACCCCCGCATCGCCGGATTCGAGCGAGATGTACGCGAGCTTCACCAGCACCTCGCCATCCTTCGTGGGCAGGGGCACCGGGGCCGGACCGATGCTCCAGGTCTCGACCGTCGGCAAGCCAACGGGACGGGCTGCGAGTCGAACCTGCAGATTGCTGTTGTCGGTCAAGGGTCACTCCGCGTGTTGGTGGTGTGCGCGAACGTCGAAACCTCGCTGTGCATCGTCACAGCGGGGAAGACCCTAGCACCCATCGGGCGCGGTTCGAGGCGTGCTGGGTTGCCCGCCGCGCGTGTTCCTCCACACCGACCACCCCAGAGCCAGCTCGACGACCCCCAGGCCTAGATACAGCCAATGTAGCCAGTGGAAGCCCGCGAACCAGTAGACCTGGATCAGGATCCAGGCGACGAGAAAGCCGCCGAGGCCCATGGCCGCATGGCCAGCGTGCCGGTGCCGCGCGAAGGACGCGATGGCTCCCACAAGACTCCCCAGACCGTTGACCAGCAAGAGAACAACGCCCGGAATCAGGAAGCTCGCGAACGGCGTGTGCTTCAGGAGCTCGAGCGGCAATCCTAGCTTCGCGCCACTCGGGTCCAGCAGCAGCCCGAGACCGCCTGCGACTGCGCCGATCCCGATGAACGCCTGCAGCACTCCGAGCGAGACGAACGTGCGCTTGCTCATCGTTTGAACCACCTCCCCCAGGTCCAATGTAACACCTGGCAGGCCCCCCGCCTTCACTGACAGTGCGGGGCGGCGAGGCTGGTCGACAGGTCCTTGCAGCTGGTGATAGTGAACGTCGCTCCGGCTTTCGGACCCGTCGAGCAGGTGCACACTACTGTCGGGGATGTCTTCGTTTCGCACTGCACGCCCCAGCTCGAGCAGGTGATGTCACACTTCTGGTAGTACGACGGTGTGCCGGGCGGTGCGGTGCCCATACCCTGGCTGCAGACGTTGCCACCAGTGGTCTTCCACTCGCAGGCGCCGAGAGCGTCGAGCTGGGTCTTGCAGACACCGCCCGAGTCCTGCGAGCAGCTTGTGAGCTGGTCGGCGAAGCACTCCGCGACCGCGTCGAAGTCGGAGACACATCCCTTCGCCGCTGCTTGAGCCTGCTCCTGGTCCAGGCCGCTTTCGCACTGCTGCAGCGTCGGACCGTTGTTGCACTGCAGTCCCACGACGTTGTTGCAGGCGTTCTGGATCAACGTTGCCGTATCCGGCTGTTGGCCCGTCGCGGTCGACCCTCCGCAGGCCGGCGCGACCAGTGTCAGCGTCAGGAACAACAAGCTCCGAACTCGCATGGGACTACCTCGAGCAAAGGAAAAGCATGGCCAGCTACGGGCCGCGGCGTTGCTCCCAGGGGAAAGCCTAGTGTACACCTCGGTCGAGCCACTCGTCTCTCGTCAACGCGTAGCACATCGTATTGCGCCGGCCTTCGCCCACGTAGGCGGCCTGGCCGCGCAGGACGCCTTCCAGGCGCAGTCCCGCTTTCTCGGCCACGCGCGTGGACGGCGTGTTGCGCTGATCGCAGCGCCAGGAAAGCCTGAGCCAGGGCCAGTCGGTGAAGCCCCAGCGGACGAGCTCGGCGAGCACGCGGCTGCCGAGTCCCTGCCCCGCTTCGCTCTGGCGGATGAACATGCCCATCTCGGCGCAGCCGCTGGACAGCGGCCCCTCGCGCAGATGGAAGCCCGTGCCGCCGAGCAGTCGCTTTCCATCGGGCGAGAAGATCCCGACCACGAAGTTCTCTGCAAGCAGGTACCGGGCCCGGAACTGCCGGACCAGCTGTTCGGTCTCCTCGAGGGAACTGTCCGGCTTCGCCCACGGCATCCACGGCCGCAGGTGCTCGTACGATTCGTTGGCCGCTTCCATGAGCAATGGCCCGTCCCCCACGTCGTACGATCGCAGAACAAAGCCGTCCGCCTCATGCCGCTCCGGGGCAAACAGGTAGTCCATGCCTTCCACTATGCCCTGGATCGCGAGCGCTGTGCGGGCCCCGTGGCGGCCGCCGCCGGCGATTCGCGCTCGGAGCATTGGTGCGTCTGGGCTATGCGCGGGATACCGCGCCGGACCGACAACCCCGAAATCGTCAGGAGTAGTCGAGCGACGGCGCCCTCGCCGGCGGGTCCAGAGACGGATATGCATGGGAGGGCACGAGCCGGTGAAGGCACCCTCGCCACGACGCGCCGTTCCACGCTATCATCGCCCCCGTGGACAAGGCAGCGGCGCTACGTCTTGAACGTCTGCATGCGATGATCGAGGGCCGGCTCGACCCGGGAATCAAGAAGCCTTCGAGCGCCTGGATCGCGGCTACGACGTGCCGCATCGCATCGCGCTGTATGCGAAGGTCGCGCTCGGAGTCCCGGAGCGCGCCGACGATCTCGCGCGCAAGGCGCTCGACCTGACCGAGCAGCTGCCGGCCCGCACGCCGCTGCCGGACGAGACGTGCAAAGAGATGATCGGCCTGGTGGCGGTAAGCGTGCGCGCTGCTCCGGTGCTCGAAAAGCACTGCGTGAAGACCGAGCGCACGCCGCTCGCCTGCGAGTTGCTGGAGCAGGTGGTCGGCACCCAGTCGCTGAGGCCCAGCGACGAAGCGGATCTCCGCCCTGGCTGGTCGAGCACTACCTCGCCGGAACGCAGCCCGACCAGGCGATCGATCACGTGGAGCGCCTGGTCGATCTGGATCCCCTCGCCGGCTCCACGCGCGCCGCTGCCGAGAAGCTGCTCGGCAGCCGCAGCGTCTCGAAGCGCGCCGCGGCGGTCGTCGCCACGCTGCGCAAGAGCATGCGGCCGCCCCAGCGCTGAATCCGCGCTGAAGCGAGCTCGACGACCGCACCGCCGGGCGGGCAGGTGCGCAGCGCATCGCCTGCGACGCACTGCTTCGCCCCCGATGCTATGCTGCGAGGGCTCGGATGCCGAGCGGGGACGCCATGAACGACCTGAAGAAAGCCGCGAACGAGCTCGGCGCCAAGGCGGCGTTCGCTGCGGCCAGGGAAAAGGCCGGGCGCGCCATCGAGGATGTGCTGTCGACCGAGGAGGAGCGGGACAAGCGCAAGGCAGAGCGCGCCGCAGCGGCGAAGCGTAAACGCACCAAGTGGCTGGTGCTCGGGGTCATCGGCCTGTTGCTGCTGATTGGCGTGGTCGGGATGGCGCTCCGCTACTGGCCGTATTTCCTGCTGCTCGGAATCGTCGCGCTCGCCGCGCTGTACGGCCGCCATCGCTGGCGCAAATCCCGGAGCAGCGCGAAGCAGGTCGAGGTGGCTCGCGTGGAAGAACGCCCGATCGAGGTCGCGCAGCGCGCCCCGCCCCCTGCCCTGGCCAAGCCCGAAGTGGACGCAGCCATCGACGACGCGTCCATCGACGAAGAGCTCGCCGCGCTCAAGGCGCGCGTGAAGAAGCAGGGCTGAGCGGCGGAGTCGCCGCGACAACGCGGGCGATGCGGCGTCAGGGCGTCGCGAGGCGCGCGGTGAACACGCGCACCAGCTCGTCGACCATGGCCTCGTGCCGGTGGATCAGCGGCGCCGTGTCGGCCACCTCGACGACCCCTTCCACCGTCAGCATGCCGATCACTGAAGTGTGGGCGAGGAATGCGAGGCGCCGGCCGTCGATGTCCGCGGGGATGAGCCCTGCCTCCTGGTCTTTCTTGATCCGCTGCGCGACGTTCCCGTACATGCGCTCGTTGAACGGCCGGATCCTCTCGAGCATCTCGGCATCGAACCGCCTGGCGCCCGCCGAACCCACCTGCGGAACCATATAGGAGAGCCTGAGCTCGTCCTTGCGGCTTCCGTAGTCGTTCGCCGACGCGCGGATCAACGCCTCGATGGCGTCGGCGCCGGACGTCGCAGCGTTGACCGCACTCTCGACGACACCGGCGTGGGCCTCGAGACTGCGGTACACTAGCTCGAACGCCAGCGCGTCCTTGGAGGGGAAGTAGTAGTAGAGCGCTGCCTTGGTCAGCTGGAGCTGTCGCGCCACGGCCGCGAGCGTGAGCCCGGCGAGACCCTTGCCCAGAAGCACCGCGCGCGCGGCCTCGAGGATCTCCTCGCGAACCTGCTCCTGGCGGCGTTCCCTTCTGATTTCGCGGGCATCCATGCTTCTATTCTACCTCGGTATAGTTTTTTTGACCTACGGTTAAAATAATTGATCCGTGGTCGAAAACTTCTGCTAGGGTGCCTTCTGTCAGCAAGACACAAGGAGTCACGAGACATGACAAACACCAACACGGACCGGATCCAGCTCTTCGTCCTCGGCACGGGCTGGGGCGTGCCTTTCTGCTCGTCGGCGCCGTTCCCGCTCAAGCTCGCCACGTGGATGCGCATGGCCGGAGTCCCGTTCGACGTGGTGGTCGAGAACAACCTCGGCAAGGGCCCCAAGGGCAAGTCGCCCTGGATCGAGCACGGCAACGTACGCATGGGCGACTCGACGCTGATCATCGAGTACCTGAAGAAGCAGTACGGCGTGGAGCTCGACGCGCACCTCGACGCGGGGCAGCGCGCTCTGGCCATGGCCGTGCAGCGCATGCTCGAGGAGCACTACCACCAGTGCTTCGAGCACCAGCTGTTCTTCGGTCGCGGCGCCGAAGAGCGGCTGAAGGAGTTCGCCTCGACCATGCCGATCCCGCTGCGCTGGCTCGTACCGACGGTCCTCAAGCGTGCTTTCAGAAAGCAGCTGCACGCGCGAGGCATGGGGCGCCACACCGAGGACGTCATCATCGCGCAAGGCAAGGCCGACCTCGACACGGTCAGCCAGCTGCTGGGCGACAAGCCGTACTTCCTCGGTGACGAGCCGTCGGCCATCGACGCCTGCGTGTTCGGCTTCCTCGGCGTGTCGCTGTACGTCGCCGGGGACAATCCGCTCTACCGCTACGGCGCCTCGCTCGACAACCTGATGCGCTACTGCGAGCGGATGCGCACGCGCTACTTCCCCGAGACGCTGGAGACGCTGGCGCCGCTCTACTCGACGGACGCAGAGACGGAAGGCGACGCCCGCGACTCGCACGAGCGCCCCGCACAGATCGCTTCACGGAGCGTCGCGTGACCAACGCGCGCCCGCTCCTGCTGTGCGATCGAGGCTGCCCCTTCGCGCACCGCGTACTCGCGCTGCTCGACCACCTCGACGCGGACTTCGAGCACCGCGAGTCGGCCGTGGGCGACAAGCCCGAAGGGCTCGCGGCGTACTCGCGGAGCGGGCGCATCCCACTGCTCGTCCACGGCGAGCTGATCGTCACCGAGTCACGGGTGATGCTGGAGCACCTCGCCGAGCACTTCGGCTTCGCCACAGCGTACCCGACGGAGCTCGAGGCGCGCACCCGCCATCGCCGTGCCATGGCCGTAGCCGACGACTTCCTCGCTCCACTACTCATGACGGACGCCACGTCCCTGGCCGACACCGCCCGACTCGACGACGCAGTCGATGCGCTGGAGGCCGCCACGGCCGGCGCGCCCCCGGCGCCGGGGTTGCTCGCCTTCCACCTCGCGCCGATCTGGTTGCGCTTCCGCTGGTGGCAACCCGAAGGCGCGGTGACCCGCGCGCTGGAGCAGCGTCCGGCACTATCTCGCTGGCTCGACGCTGCAGTGCGCCTCGATGCCGTTTCGCACACCGCTCCGGAGCGTGGCGCCCACATGCAGGACGTCGCCCGCGCCCGCGCGGCAGGACTCATGACATGCCAGATCCCGTCACAAGCGACGGAAGCAGGAGAACAGCCATGAAAATCACCAATCCAGAGTCCAACACCAGCATCGCCGAGATCGCCGACGGCATCTACCGCATCAGCACGCCGGTTCCGCCGAACCCGGCCTTGCCCGGCGGCTTCACGTTCAACCAGTTTTTGATCGCCGACGACCAGCCGCTGCTGTTCCACTCGGGTCCGCGTGGGATGTTCCCGCTGGTCAAGCAGGCGATCGAGTCCGTGATGCCGGTCTCGAAGCTCCGCTACCTGGCGCTGTCCCACTTCGAAGCCGACGAGTGCGGCAGCATCAACGAGTTCATCGCCGTGGCGCCGGAAGCGTCACCCGTGTGCAGCATGGTCGCGAAGATGGTGTCCGTGGACGACGTCGCGGATCGTGAAGCGCACGGCATGGCCGACGGCGAGCAGCTCTCGCTGGGCAAGCACACGCTGCGCTGGCTCGACACGCCGCACCTGCCCCACGGCTGGGGCTGCGGCTACATGTTCGAGCAGAGCACGCGCACGCTCCTGTGCGGAGACCTCTTCACCCAGGCCGGCCACGAGCACCAGGCGTGCATCGAAGGCGACATCCTCGGGCCCAGCGAAGGCATGCGCGCCCAGATGGACTACTACGCCCACGCGCCGAACACGGCCGAGCTCCTGGCGAAGCTCGCCGCAACGGAGCCGCGCACGCTGGCGTGCATGCACGGCGCGAGCTTCAAGGGTGACGGCGGCGCGCTGATTGCGGAGCTCGCCGCGAGGTTGACGGCGAAAACCGCGTGAACGCGGCAGGCCGCGGCAGCCATGCCAGCGCGCAGGGCTACCGCGGCTCGACCTCGACGCGCACGTCGAGGCCGTCGCGAACGCTCTGCGTCACGACGCAGAAGTCCTCGAAGATGTCGAGGCACTTCTGGTACTCGCTGGCGTCGCCGGGCAGCTTCGGGTGCAGCTTGACCGCGACGTGACCGATACGCAGCCGGCGGTTCTCGTTCCGCACCAGCTCGACGTGCACGTCGGTCTGGAGGTCCTTGAGCTCGATCTTGGCGTTCCTCTTCAAGCAGAACACCAGGCTCGCCGACAGGCAGTTCGCGATAGCCGCGGCCATCACCCGTGATGCGTTCGGCGCGGCGTCGCGCCCGAGCGGGGCCGGCTCGTCGAGATGCAGATCGACGTACTGCTCCTTGTCGAAATGGACGGCAAACTCGTAGCCGTCGAGCTGATGTACGGAGATATCGAATTCGGCGACTTTGTCGGGCATGACGGACCTCGAGGGGGTGGTACACGTCTAATACCTTGGAGCCTCCCGAGCCTCAAACGGTTCACGCCGCGGCCTGACGCTCGGGGGGTTGTCGGTCCGGCGCGGAACCGCCCTCGGGCGCCAACGCCGCGTCGCGCGCTACTCGCAGACGAACAGAACGGTGGCGCCCGGGGTCGGAGTGACGTTCGTGGGAACGAAGCGGAGCGCCTGCTGTCGCGTAGGAGGGCAGCTATTGATGAACGCCGGGCTGCCCTGCTGATCGTCGATGTAGCAGAAGCCGTTCACGCCGGCTTTGGCGGGATCGTCCTTCAGGCAGCTCTCGAGACCGGTCTGGTCCGTCAGCTGCTGGATCTGGCACAGGTTGATGTCGGTGCAGGCGGGCTGCCCCGAGACGTCGCATCGGTGATCGCTGGCGAGCTTCTGGCGGGCGGCGGCGGCGAGCTTGTACGGGGGCGTTGCGCGGCCCGGTTGGTTGCAGTCGGGGGTGCCTGCAAGGACTGGCGTTGCCTCGAGCACTGCGCAGGTCACCTGCTTGGTCGCCGGATCCGGCGTGAGCTTGTGCGGGAGGCACAGCGTATCCAGGCGCCCGTAGGAGTCGGACAGCGGTGCCACTCGCCCGAGGATGGCGTCGATGGCGGGGTTGTAGCCGAAGTCCGGATCCGCAGCGGAGCCCATGGTCACCTTGGGGCAGATGGAGGCGACGATCGATTGGCTCCCGAAGTCCTTCAGCACCTGCAGCTGCCTCAAGCCGGGGTACGCCTTGGCAAAGTACTGCGTCGTGCCGTAGGCGCCGGTGGTCGGGTTCTGGCACAGCGGCTTGTCGGGCGACGCGTACGGCTGGCCATACTGCGCGCAGTCCAGACCGTTCGGGCGCGGCTGCGCGAGCGGGAAGATGCAGGCGTACTGCAGGTCGTCACGCGCCGGGATGTCGTACTCGTGACCGTTCTCGGTGTTTGCGCCCACGCCGGCGCTTGGCGGCGCAATAGCGTCGCCGGTGATGGGATTCTTGCCGCTGCGCGGGTCGATCGACTCCTGCATCAGCGGGTCCTTCGGCTTCACGTACTTGTTCACGTCGCCGAGGATGTCGTCCCAGATCCCCTCCTGCGTCAGCTCGCCGGCGCTCTTGTAGCGGAGCTTGGAGGGATCCTTCAGCGTGTCGTCGGTCGCAATGTCCTGCCAGGGCACACCGGTGATGGCCGCCAGGAACACCAGCGAGGGATCGCGCGCGATAGCGCCCTTCTGGGTCAGGTCCGAGAAGATCGGGTTCGCCTCGGGCGTGTCGTTCTTGTCGCAGGACAGGTCGGGGTGGTTCGGACAGATCTGCAGCTGGGTGAGCGCATTGACGTAGCGCTCGGTGGGGTAGAGCATGTCCAGTCCGAAGCGGCGCTTCTCCTGGAAGCAGCGCAGGTTCAGGGCGTCTTCCTTGTCGGTGAAGGCGCCCTGGGTGCACGACGGATCCACCTTGATCGACTGGCAGCCCGGGGGCGGTGCACTCTCCTGCAGTGCGCAGGAACGACAGCACGGGCTGTTCGGATCGGTGGCGCAGGCGGCGGTCGCACGCGGCATGTGATCCTGGCGCGCTACCAGCCAGCCGAGGCCCGTGTCGGAGATGGAGCAGTCGTCCTCGTCCGTCAGCATGACGATGCCGAGCAGCGAGTCGGGGCGCAGGAAGTTCTTGCGCTCTTCGAGGACCTCCTGGTCCACGCCGTCGGGCGTCGAGTAGTTGTTGGTGACCTTCACGTCGAGCGGCGGCTCGGGATCGACCAGGAAGCGGTACCAGGCTTCGAGCGACGACTCGAAGCCGCAGCCCTTCTCGCCCGCGGCCGTCACGTAGTTCGTGAAGTCCGTCTTCACCTGCGCACTGTTCGTGCCGTCGAAGTCGAGGAAGCCCAGATTCTTGTAGCTCGAAAGCCCCGCGCGCACTTCCGGCAGCAGGCGGCCGTGATCGTTGTTGTCGGCGTTCGAGCCTGGACCCTGCGGATTGCAGAAGTTGGTGGGGGGGCCGTGGCCACCGAGGCTGGAGGTGATGACGCCGATGTGGATGTCGCTGATCGGCCGGAACTCCGGCGTCGGTCCGGTGGTTCCGCTGGGGCAGGTCTGGCCATTGGCGGGCGTGGTGTGGCCGACGGAATCGGTGCAGACCTCGTTCGGGTTGGTCAGACGATCGACGAGCCCAGGCACGACCTGGGCCAGCAGCTGTTGCTTGTCCGCCATCGAGATCGAGTTGTCGATCATGAACAGCAGGTCGATCTTGTAGACGGGCTGCCATTTGACCGTCGAGAAGGTCGGTGCCGTGACGGTACCGGAGCTCTGCCCCGTCGTGTGGCCTCCGCAGCCGGGAGCCAGCGCGAAGACGAGAGCAAGAGGCAACAGGCGCGCCCAGGCAGCCCGGGCAGCGCGCGACGACATCCGGCGGACCCCACTCATGACGACCAGAGTCGCACGCGGCGCGCCACAGTGAAACCCGGTGGATTGCCGGGGTTCGCGCCGGGAGGGCCGCCAACCGCGCTTGCGCGGAGTCAACCCGGTTGGCTGCTTGCCGCGGGCATTTCGCCCGGGGCTGTGCCACCCTGCCGGCCCCATGCGCACCGCCTTCGTCACTGGAGCAACCGGTTTCCTCGGCTGCGAGATCGCGCGCCAGCTCGTCGAGCGCGGCTTCGGCGTCACGGCGCTGACGCGCTCGGGCAAGCTGCCCGGCGGGCTCGAGGCGCTGGGCGTGAAGCCGCTCTGCGGCGATCTCGACGACTCGCAGACGCTGGCCGCCGCGCTCGAGGACGTGGACGCGGTATTCCACGTGGCGGCGAACGTCGGCATGTGGCGCGGGCGCTGGGCGGAGAGCTTCCGCGCCAACGTGATCGGCACGCGCACCATGGTGGACGCCGCGCTCGCGGGCCGCGTCGGGGTGTTCGTGTTCACGTCTTCGGCCGCGACGATCGGCAAGCCGCCGGAAGCGCAGCGCGGCGTGGAAGTCGTCGTGGACGAGAGCAGCGACTACAACCTGGAGTCCTTGCAGATGGTGTATCCGCACACCAAGTGGCTCTCGGAACAGGAAGTGCTGCGCGGCGCCTCGCACGGCCTCGCGACGGTCACGACGCATCCCGCCGCTGTGTTCGGACCCGGCGACTGGAAGCACAACCTGCTACCGCTGTTCCGCGCCGCGAAGCGCGGCACCACGCTGGCGGTGCCACGCGGCATCCGCACCACGTGCGACGTGCGCGATGTCGCCCGCGCGCACATCGATCTGGCCGAGCGCGGGCGCCACGGCGAGCACTACATTCTGGGCGGCGAGGCGGTCAGCGTGCGCGAGCTGATGACGCGCATCGCCCGCGTGGTCGGGGGCCGGCGACCGCTGTTCACCATTCCGGACTCGGCCATCCTGCGCGTCGGCAGCTTGATGGACGCGGTGGCAGCGGTCACCGGTCGCCCGCCGCTGCTCAGCCGCGAGATGGCCATCCAGAGCACGTTCGCCGCGCGCCTCTCGAGCGAAAAGGCCGCACGCGAAGTCGGCTATGCGTCGCGCCCGCTCGATACGTCGCTCCGCGACGCGGCAGCGTGGTACCGCGACCAGGGCCTGCTGTAGCCGCGCTCAGCCGGGCGCGCCGATCTCTCTGGCCAGCTCCCGGAGCCGGGACACAGAGCGCCCTCGCTTTCCCTCGAGCCAGTCGAGCGCTTCGGACAACCTAGCGTGGATCTTCTGCTCGTACTTGGGCTTGCTGATCCAGGCGATGGCCGTGAGCACGCCGCGGATGACCGGATTCGCCGTGACGAACGCGACGATGGGCTTGAAGTTGTCGGCGCCGGTCATCTGCGCGATCTTCTTCCGCCAGCCGGCGTTCGGCGCGGGATATCCCGGGTCCTGGATGATCACGACGAGCAGCCGATCCGGATGCGATTCCGTCCGCTGGACGGCCGAAGACAGGCCCGCGATATGCGCGCCGTAGTCGCTGTCGACGTTGCTGCCCCGACCGGCCCGGAATCGACACACGTACACTGCCTCGGCCTCGTCCAATACGTCGTCGTACATCGCGGGAAGGATACGTCGGGACGCACGTGTCGCCCAGTGCGAGGTGGCGGTCAGCCGCCGTCGCCGGTCGCGGCCTGCTTGCGCCACGCCGTCGGCGCAATGGCAGAGCCGATGCGGGAGGTCGACGGCTGGCAGGTCCACCCGCTTTTCCACTCGATCAGCCCCTTCGGGCTCATCGGCGTCGGCGACAAGATGGCCGAGCTGCCGGAAGCCCAGCAGTACGGCAACCTGCTGCTCATTCCCTCCATGGGGCTGGATACCGAGCTGAAGACCGGAATGGTGTTCGCCGCCGAACCCAACTGCGCCATCGGCAAGAAGGTGGTGAACCTCGGCGGGACGGTCGTCGTGGGCGGCCAGAGGCACGGCGCTGCTGGTGAGCGGGCGGGTACCGCCGCCAGGAGGCGCGACGAAGCCAACGAAGCGGGACAGCTCCTGCTCGACGTACGCCAAACCCAGCGTCGGGCCGTCGCCGAAGATAGCCAGGCGTTCGACGAAACTCTCGAGCTGGGTCACATTGCCTTCCCAGGGCTGGGCTGTGAGCAGACGAAGTGCGTCCTCCTCGAAGCAGGGTTCGTCGACGCCGTTCCGCCTCGCCGCGCGGCGCGCGAACTCTCGCACCAGCTCCGGTATGTCCTCTCGACGCTCGCGCAGGGGTGGCACACGGATCGGGAGCACACCCAGTCGGTAGGCGAGCCCCGCCAGGAACTGGTCATGAGCCTTCAGTTCTCCGAGTGCTTTTTCACTCGATACGATGACGCGCACGTCGCGCCGGTCGCTGCCGCCGCATGCGTCGTTGATGAGCTGGAGCAGCTGCTGCTGGCAGGTGTGCGAGGCCCGCTCGAGCCCCGTGACGAACAGCGTGCCGCCCAGAGCGGCAGTGACGGCGCCCGGTCGGTGACCGCCGCGTTGTGCTTCACGCGTCAGAACTGTCCAACCCTCGCGTTCCGCCGAAAAACACGGCAGCTCGACGAACGGTCCCTGAGCGCGGGCGCTGGTCGCGTGGATGGAACGCGCCAGTGTGCGTCGTCCGGAGCCTGCTTCCCCGCAGAGCAGCAACGCTGCTTCGACCTTTGCGGCACGTCTGGCGAGCGCCTGGACTTCGCGCATCGCTGCGCAGCTGCCGATCAGCTGGCGCGCGCCCGCACCCCCCGAGCGCGGTGTCGCGCCCAGCCGGTCCAGGCACTGCTCGAGCACGCGCTCGAGCTGCTCGTCGTCCACCGGCGCCAGCAGTACGTCCGCGGCGCCTGCGCGCAGCGCTTCGACGGCAAGCAGCTGTGCTTGTGCGTCGACCTCGAAGACGCAGGGAATGTCCGGGTAGCGGTCACCGAGCTCTTCGACGACACGCTGTGCCTCGCTCGCGAGCGCCGAACCCACGATGAGGAGCTCACAGGGGCGTTCCGCCAGAAACTGGGCCGAGGCCTGCAAGTCAGCGGCCTGAAGCGGCTCGACAGGGTTGATGCGGAAGGCATTTTCCGCATCAAGCGCGAGTTCCGCGCGCTCTCGGACCTCTCGCATCCCAATCTGGTCGAGCTCTACGAGCTCTTCGAGGAGAGCGGAAACTGGTTTCTCGCGATGGAGTACATCGACGGCGTCGACCTCGGGAGTCATCTCCGCGGCGACAGGCGCAGCGCGGATCCTGCGCGCGTCCGCGAGACCTTCAGGGCGCTCCTCGCCGGACTCGGATTCCTACACGAACACGGCTGGGTACATCGTGATCTGAAGCCGAACAACGTGCTCGTCGAGCGGGGCGGCCGCGTCGTGATTCTCGATTTCGGCAGCGTACTGCAGTGCGGTGATCGCGCAGCCGATGTCGCCGCATCCGCCGGCTCGCCCGCCTACATGGCACCCGAGCAGCTACAGGGGACTGGGACCCCGGCAAGCGACCTGTATGCGCTCGGCACGATGCTCTACGAGGTGCTGACCGGGCTGCGGCCATTCTCGGGAGACCCGGTGGACATTCTCCTGAGCAAGCAACATCGCTCGCCGCCTGCTCCGTGGCTCGTCGAACCCGCGGTGGACTGCGCGCTCGCCGGCGCGCTCCACGATCGAAGCGCTGGAGCGACGCTACCGCGAGCACGGCGACGTGTTCGCCGGCAGCGTGGCCAGGCTTTCCGGCGGCTTCGTCGAGATTTTCGCCGGCAATCCGCGCAGCGCCGTCGAGTCGGGGCGGGAGTGTCTCGATCAGTGGGTCGGCCACGGCTACCATCTGCAGCATCACCAGGCCTTCCTGCTGGAAACGCATGCTCACCTGCACCTGGGAAACGTCGAGCGCGCGTGGCAACGCGTCGAGCAGGACCGCCGAGAGGCGCCGCGCAGGATGCTGGCCAGAAGCGAGAAGCTCCACGTCGATATCTGCGTGACGGAAGCGCGCGCAGCCCTGGCTCTGGCCGCGGCTGAACCGCGCTCGCAGCGCATACGGAACCACGCGCGGCGCGCCGTGAACAGACTCGTCAAGCTCGAGGCGACCTGGTGCCGCCCGTTCGCTGAGGCCGCCGAGGCTGGTCTGGCATCGCTCGACGGGCAACATGAGGCCACTCTTCGTCACCTCGAGCACGCGGCCGTGGACTTCGACCAGTACGACTTCGCGACGCATGCCGCTGCCGCGCGGCTGGCCCAGGCGTCGCTGCTCGGCCGCGAGGCCGGCGAAGCGTAGAACGATCGCTGGCGCGCCTAGTCGAAGAACTCGAACTCCGCCCAGCGCCGCTCCCTGGCATCCGCCAGCCGCGCTTCGAGATCCGAGCAGTGCAGCTCGAGCTTGTGGCCGTCGGGATCGCGTAGGTAGATCGACTCGCCCTCGCTCGAGCTGGTCTGCCACTCGGTCACGCCGGCCTCGCGAACGCGCTTGCAGAACCCAGCAAACTCCGCCGGGGCGATGTCGAGCGCGATGTGCGTGTATTCGGGAAGCGGCCCGGAACGGGCGTTGTCATCCAGGTGCAAGGCCAGCCACAGCGACCCCGCGGAGAGATACGCGCCGCGCGCCCACTTCAAGCGCGGGCGGAAGCCGAGCACGCGGGTGTAGAAGTCGAACGACGTGGACACGTCGCGAACCGACAGCGTGATGTGATTGACGCCAGAGATCATGTTGCGGGAAGCGAAGGCCAGGAACGGCTGCGAATCGCCGGAACTCAATCACTCCCCGTAGAGTTGACCTTGTCGGCGGCGCCCTGCAGGGCTAAACGCCCAGCATGTCGAAAGCGGAAGTCTACCTGCAGATGAAGGCACGGGGGGAGAAGGTCGTGGTCGTTACCGGCTACGACGCGCCCACCGCGCGCTTCGAGGCGGCGGCCGGCGTTGACATCATCTTGATCGGCGACAGCGTGGGAACGAACGTGCTCGGCTACAGCCACGAGCGCGAAGTGAAGCTGTCCGACATCGAGCACCACACCCGGGCCGTGCGCCGCGGCGCGCCGGATGCGTACGTGATGTCGGACCTGCCGTACGCGACGTACGACACCCCCGAGCAGGCACTGGAGAGCTCGGCGCGGCTCAAGCAAGCCGGCGCGGACTGCATCAAGTTCGAGGGCGCGCGTCCGGACTTGGTCGCTGCGCTGACGGGCGCCGGCTACGATGTCTGCTGCCATCTGGGGCTGGAATCGCAGCACCAGGAGAAGAAGCGCCGGCAGGGTCGCACGGCCCAGGAGGCGGCCAAGCTCTACGACGATTCGCTGGCGCTCGACGCCGCAGGGCAGAAGTTCCTCGTGCTGGAGCTGGTGCCGGAGGAGCTGGCCGCGCGCATCACCCGCGACGTGAACGCGGTCACCATCGGCATCGGCGCCGGCGCACAGACCGACGGCCAGGTCCTCGTGGTAAATGATCTGGCTGGCATCACCGCGCGCGAGTTCAAGCACAACCGCCGCTACGGGGCGGTCGGCGCGGAGCTCCAGGGCGCGGTCGCGGCCTACACGAAGGACGTCCGCGCCGGCGCATTCCCCGCAGCGGAAAACGCCTTCCACATGGCGGACGAGGAACGCGCGGAGTTCGACAAACTCAGGCCGTAGCCTCAGCCTTCCGCACCGCGCACGGCAATCACGACCTTGCCCCGCGCGTGGCCCTGTTCGACGTAGCGCAGGGCTTCGGCGGTTTCTTCGAGGGGATACGTCCGGTCTATCACCGGCGTCAGCCTGCCGGCCTCGACGAGCTCCTTGAGCGCGAGCAGATCCGGCTTGTTCGGTGTCGAGACGAACGGCCTGAGCTTCTGGCCGACGACCGGTGACAGCGCGAGCGAGGCGAAGACGCGCCGGAGCCCTCCGGCCGAGCTGTTGGGCACCAGCGTTCCGCCGTGGTTGAGCAACCGCCGTAACTCTCCGAGCGAGCGATCCGCCACGTTGTCGAGGATGAAGTCGTAGCGCCGCTCGCTCGCGGCGTAGTCCTCCTGCGTGTAGTCGATGATCCGGGCCGCACCGAGCGAGCGGATCACCTCCGCGTTGCGCGTGCTGCACACGGCAGTGACCTCGGCGCCTACCGACTTCGCGATCTGCACCGCGAACGTCCCCACGCCTCCCGAAGCGCCGATGATCAGCACCCGCTGCCCCGCCTGCACCTTGCCCACATCGCGCAGCGCCTGCAGCGCGCACAGCCCCGCGAGCGGCAGGGCGGCCGCCTGCTCGAACGTGAGCGCTCCGGGCTTGGGCGCGATCAGGTGGACGGGCGCGCAGGCGTACTCGGCATAGGCCCCTCCGCTGATCTCTCCGAAGACCTCGTCGCCCGGCGAGAACTCCGTCACGTTGTCCCCGACTGCCTCGACCCGTCCTGCGACGTCCTGTCCCGGGATTGCGTGCTTCGGCTTGAGCAGCCCGAAGGCGGCGCGCAGCACCAGCGGCTTGCCCCGCATCAGCATGCAGTCCCCGCGATTGACGCTGGCCGCATGTACGCGCAGCAGCACCTCCTCGTCACCCAGCTCGGGCCGGACGACTTCCCTGAGCTCCAGCACATCCGGCGAGCCGTATTCGCTCTGGACGATGGCCTTCATCGTGCCCGTCGCACGACGCAAATTGTTCGCAGCAGCGCCCGGCGGACTACCGGAGCGCGCCATCCCCGGCCCCTGTATGCTCATGCGCCGCGAACGTGCAAACCGCGCGCCACGCCGAGCGGCCAGCGCGCCGGAGGACATCGCCGCGGGAGGCGCAGCCTACGGAACGCCCTGCAGGTTGTCGTTCTTGAGCGTGATGCTGTGGCAGTTGGTGCCGACGGCGGTGCCGGCGCTGGTGACACTGCCGGTCGCAACGTTGGTCCAGTGACCGCCGGTGTTGCCGGTCATCGTGGTGTCGATGATGCTGAGGTTGCCCTGCATGTTGTTGCTGGTGAAGAACAGGCCTCCGCCGAAGGCGTTCTGACCGGCAGCGTTGTTGAGAATGTGGTCGCCACACAGATTCACATCGACCGAGTTGCCGTCGCTGTAGATGGCGCCGCCGTTGCCGCCCGAGCCGATTTCGTTCTGCCCGTTGTTGATGACCGAGCACTTGCTCGGGTCGTTGTTGTTGGCGTCGTGTCCGGTGCCGTGGTTGCCCGTGAACAGGCTGTCGTAGATGTCGAGCTCGGCAAACAGACCGCCCACCGCGCCGGCGTTGCTCGCGGCATTGCTGTCGAACGTGCTGTCCGCAATGACCACGCCGTGCTTGCTCCCTAGAACGTAGATGGCGCCGCCGCCGGTATCCGGACCAAGCGGCGCGGCGTGGTTGTTCTTGAAGATGCAGTCGACGACGCTGAGGTTGCCGTCGCGCATGAACACCGCGCCGCCCTGGCCGTCGTCCCACCCCTGCGAGCACGGAGCCGGCGCCGTGGGGATCTTCTGCGTCGGATTCGTCTTGGCGTTGATGAGCCGGAGGTGCTGCAGCGTCAGGCGGTGCTCGTTGGCCTGGAAATTGGCGCTGTAGAACTTCAGGATCTGCACGCTGTTCTGGCCGTCGAGCGTAACCAGCCGCCCACCGTCGATGACCGTGTCCTTGGTCGCCGGCACGTCGAGCGTCGACGTGATCGGAATCGTGACCGGGCTCTTGCCGCAGTCGAACGTGATGATGCCGCCCTTGGTCACCGCAGCACTCAGCTTGGCGAACGTGCAGCTGGCGGCCGTGCCCGTACCCACGACCGTGGTCGGGCTGGAGGTATCCACAGGCTTGCCCAACGCCGGGACGCCCGCACTGCACGTGCCGGGTACGCCGGCCTTCCACGTCGAGGTGCCACCGCCGCTGCCTCCGGTTCCGGCGCTCCCTGCACTGCCAGCGCTGCCCGCTGAGCCTCCCGTTCCGGTGCTGCCACCAGCACCGGAGTTGCCCCCGCTTCCGGAGCTTCCGCCTGTGCCCGCGCTGCCGCCTGTGCCCGCGCTGCCACCACTCGCCGTGCTGCCGCCCTTGCCTGAAGCGCCCGCCGAACCTCCGTTGCCGGTGGAGCTACTGCTCGAACAACCCGCGACCAGAGCTATCGTCCCTAAAACAAGCAAGCTCTTCATGACATCGACACTAGCAGATCGCACCTCGCGCGTCGTCCCCTCCGCGAGCTGTGCCCCGAGCTCGTCACAGGTCAGCTAGTCGGCTGCAGCCTCTACTTTCCGGTGGAAGTGCCGGAGCATCGCCTCCGATGCTGCGGCTGCAATTTCGAGCTTGTCGCACGCAGCGGCTAGTGCGTGGGCGCCGGCGCAGGAAGCCCGACCTCGCGTCGCAGCGCTTCGACATCCATCTTGCGGACGAAGTCGACCAGATCCCGCCAGATGGGGTGGTAGCCAAAGCCGCCCTGCGTCATCTCGTCGAGCGCGTCATCCTTGCTCCAGCCCTGCACCACGATGCGGTAGACCGCGGTCATCATGCCCGTGCGGTCCGCGCCGTGCTGGCAGTGCACGAACACCGGTTGGTTTGCGGGGTTCGTCACGATCTTCAAGAAGCGCACCACGTCGTCATGCTCGGGGTGCCAGGCCTTGAAGCTGATGTGCTGGTAGGCGATCGGCACCGAGCCGAGCTTGTCCGTGTCCGAGTGCATGCTCCGGAGGTTCACGTCCGTGCGCACTCCCATCTTCGACAGCTGCTGGAAGCCCGCGGCGGTGGGCTGCGCGCCGCGGTAGTAGTGGTCGCTTACGCGGAACAGGTTCGGCAGACCCGGACGCGACAGCGGCTGGGCCCATTCCGCCGGCCTGGTGGCAGGCGCCGCGGCGCTACTGGGCGCGGCGCCGCTCTTCGGAGCCGCGCTGGGAGATGCGGGATGCGCGTAGCGGGACTGCGACGTACCGCACGCTGCAGCCAGCGCGACGACGACAAGAAACGGGAGCCGGCGGTGCATGGAGCGTCAGTCTGCGGTGCCGCCCCCGGCACTGCAAGTGCGGCGCCGTCAGCCGACGCGCAGCACGAGCGCCATGGCCGTGTCGCCGGCCGCACAGCCACTGAACAGGCCAATGCCGCCACCGGCCTGCACCAGCTCCTCGATCAGCTCCATCACGACGCGCATGCCGGTCGGGCCCTGCGGATGGCCGTACACGAGCGGCGAGCCGAAGCGATTGACGCGGTCGAGCGGCAGCTTGAACTCGCGGGCAAGCAGCACGTCGTTCACCGCGAACGGGTTGTGCGTCTTGATGGCCTTCACGTCGCCCATCGCAATGCCGGTGCGCTCGAGCACGCGGTGCGCCGCCGGCACGACAGCCTTCGGCATCATGCCGCGCTCCACCCGCGCTTCGGCGAAGCCCAGGAGCTGGATGCGGACCGCTGGGTCGCGCGACATCTCGCGCGCGGTCGCCTCGGTGGTGATCACCATGCCGGCGTTGCCGTCAGCGGGGTGCGTCTGGCTTCCGAAGGTGACGCTGCCGCCGTCCACCACAGGCTTGAGCTTGGCCAGGCCCTCGGCGGTGGTCGGGAACACGCCCTCGTCCTCCTCGACGCGTCCGGTCTCCTTCTTGCCGCGCATCAGGCGCACCGGGACCATGTAGCGCTTCTGGAATGCGCGCTCGTCGGCCAGGGCGTCGGCGTACTGCGCGTAGCGCACCAGCGTGACCTCGTCCTGTTCCTCGCGTGTGATGCCCGCTTCCTTCGCCACGGCCTCGGCGGTCTGGATCATGGCGTTCTTCGCGAACGGGTCGTGGTTGAACGCGTCCCACACCCAGTCTTCCGCGTCGCCCTTGGCGCCGGGACCCGCCGGGTTCGGATAGTAGATGTGCGGACCGTTGCTGGTGCGGTCGCAGGTGACGCCGAGCACGCGCTCGCGCACACCGAGCTCGACCTCCATCGCAGCGGACGCGATGACCCGCGCGCTCGTCGCGCACGCCTGCGACAGCGTCGGTCCCGTCACGGCCGTCGCGCCGATCATGCCGGCCAGCCACGGCGCGCCGTAGAAGCTCGACTGCTGCGGCACGGTCATGCCGAGCATCACCGAGTCGAAGCGCTTCGGATCGATCTTCTTCGCGCCTAGCGCGTCGGTCGCAACCTGCGCCGCGAGCTTCACCGAGTGGAACGGCGCGAGGCTCGCCTGCCAGCGGCAGAAGGGAGTCGACCAGTACGCACCGAGCGGAATGAACGTCTTCTCGAAGGACATACATGGACGATAGGACCCGCACTCTGCCTGGGGGATGACGCCGATCACGCCTTGGTGCTTGAAATCCCCGCGCGAAGCGCGCATCCTCGATCAGGACCGGCTGGCCGACCGCTGGAGGCAACAGCATGCGACACGTAACGAGGTGGTTGGGGGTGACGTTGGCGTGCATGGCCTGCGCGTGGGCCTGCGGCGGCTCCAGCTCCACGAGCTCGTCGGCGGGGGGCGCAGGCAGCGGCGGCAGCGACGCGGCCGCCGGCAGCGCGGGCTCGTCGAGCGGGGGTACAGGAGCAACGTCGAGCGGAGGCGCGGGCGGCAGCTCGAGCGGCGGCGGCGGCACGACAGCGAGCGGAGGCAGCGGCGGCGCTCCTGATGGAAGTGCGGGCAGCAGCGGTAGCGCTGGCAGCGGCGGCAGCGGCGGCTACCTCGCCGACGCGGGCGCGCTCGGGGTCGGCGGATGCAACGCCGATCCCCCGCCCGGCGCGCCTGAGGCTCCGGACCCGAAGCCGTACAGCGGCGGCACCTGCCCCACGCTTCCCACTGTCTGGTCCGACGCGGGCCCCAACCACGAGATCACCTTCACGAGCTCGGGCAAGCAGCGAACGTTCATGCTTGTCCTGCCCGACAACATCCAACCCGGCGAGAAGCTGCCGGTGATCTTCCTGTGGCACTGGCTGGGCGGCAGCGCGAAGTCCTTCTACGACAAGGGCGACGTGCAGAACGCCGCGAACGCGCAGCGCTTCATCGCCGTGATTCCGGAATCCGAAGGCGCCTACATTCTCGGGATCCCGTCGGCTGACATGAAGTGGCCGTTCGACATCACGCAGACGCCCGCGCGGGTGAACGAGGAGCTGACGTTCTTCGACGACATGCTGTCGTGCGTTTCGCAACAATACAACGTGAACAAGAACTGCGTTGGAAGCGTGGGTGTGAGCGCCGGCGCTCTGTGGACCGATCAGCTCATCGGACAGCGCAGCGAATACCTGTCGAGCTTCGAATCGCTGTCGGGAGGCGTCGGTCTGCCGGGGGGCACGGGCGCCATCAGCATCAAGCCGTGGACGGAGTGGAAACACCCGATCCCCGGCATCGTGCTGTGGGGCGGTCCGGCCGATCAATGCGTGCTCCAGCAATTCGCCGGCTTGAGCCAGAACCTGGAAAGCGCGCTGATAGGCGACGGCTCGTTCTTCATGGAGTGCATCCACAACTGCGGCCACGCCGAGCCGCCGTTCGATCCGCCCTCGGGCTACACCACGTATGCGGGCCTGTGGCAGTTCGTGCTCGACCACCCGTACTGGCTGCCGAAGGGCTATTCGCCGTACGTGGCGCAGGGTCTACCCGCTTCCGAACCCGCGTGGTGCGGCATCGGTCCAGGCAGCGCAACGCCGCGCACCGGCAGCTGCCCTCCGCCGGGCTGTCCGTTCTAGCGCCGCGAGCAGCCAGAGCCGCGTGACGCGGCCTGGTGTGCTCCGCCCCCGTCCAGGCATCGCTGAATGCCGGGGACGCACGCGTCACCGGACACAATACGTGAGCCGCATTGTCGTTCCCGCGCTCCTGTCGCTAGCAACGTTCGTCGTTTCAGCGAGCGCGCTGGCAGAGCCCGGAGTGCAGGGTCGCGCCGCGTTTTCCCTGGTTCCGGAAACGTTGCAGGCGCCCGTTGCACCGCCGCCGCCAAGCGCTCCTGCGTCGAACGCGGCGCCCCCGCCGGAGCCAGCGTACGGGCCGCAGGATATGCGTTGGTCCGCCCCGGCGGCGCCGCGCGCCGAAACCCCAGCGCGTGACCACGGCGACACGCACAAGAACCATCGCGTCTCCGACGACTGGATGCTGTCGGTCGAAGCCGTGACGCACGCGCCGCTCGACATCGGCCTGCAGCTCGGCTTCGAAGCCGGGCCTCTGCGCCTGTCCGGCGGCTACGGCCGTGTACCGCGCGCGTATCTCAGGCTCGTCACGCGCGCCGCCGGCAACGCCAGCGGCGCTGATCCGCTCGCCACCGCGCTCATCAACGACGGCTTCCAGGGCGGCTATACCTGGCGCATCCAGGGCGGGCTCCGTCCATTCGGAAAGCTCGGCCTGTATCTCGACGCCGGCTACGCGCGCGTGGCGCTCTCGGGCTCCTTGGACAGCAGCGCCCTTGTCGCCGCCGACCAGCTCGGAGTGCAGGGCGGGTACAACATCGACACCGTGTTGCAGATGTGGCTGGTCGAGCTCGGCTACCAGGCGCACATCGGCGGTCACGTCGTCGTTGCGATCGGCGCAGGCGTGATGGGAACGTTCGCTGCGGATACCAACATCACCACGAAATCCGGCAGCGTGCGGCTACCCAATGTGGACTCGTCCACGACGTCCACGGTGAACACCCTGCTCGAAGAACATGGCTACCTGCCAACGCTCACGCTGCGCGCTGGCTTCGATTTCATCTGACCGGTCTCAGGACCGCCGCTTCTCCGCCAGCGCCGCCACGATCTTCTCTGGTGTGATCGGCAGATCGCGGATGCGCACGCCGATGGCGTCGTAGATGGCGTTCGCGAGCGCGGGCGCCGTCGGCACCATGCCCGGCTCGCCCACACCCTTGGCGCCAAACGGGCCCTGGTCGTCCTGCGTCTCGACGAAGTGGACGTGGATCGGAAAGCCGAGCTCGGCGATGGTCGGGATCTTGTAGTCGGTAAAGCTCGGGTTGAGGATGCGCCCTTCGCGCGTCTGCACCTGCTCGTAGAGCGCGAAGCCGATGCCCTGGGCGAGCCCGCCGTAGACCTGTCCGAGCAGCGTCTGGCGGTTGAGGATCTGCCCCACGTCGTGCGCGCACACCATCTTCAGGATGCGCACCTCGCCGGTGTCCTCGTCGACCTCGACCTCGCAGCCCTGCACACCGAACGCGTACGTCGCGCTCATGTTGCCGACGCCCTTCGCCCAGTCGGGCAGCTCGCTCTTGGGCTCGTAGAAGGCTTCTTCCGTGATCATCTGGCCCTGCTGGCCGCGGAAGTGCACCGCGCGCAGGAAGCGCGCCAGATCCACCTTCAGCCAGGGCTCGTCGGGCGCATCCTTCAGCGTGAGCACGCTGTCGGCGAGCTCGAAATTGTCCGCGCGGCAATGCGCGCCCACGTCGTAGTCCGGCGGCTGGTGGTCGGGGTTCTTGCGCCGGAGCTTCTTCAGGTTCTGCTCGACCTCGGCCGGGAAGAGCTCCGCGGCGTAGGCGAAGATCCGCGCTCGTACCTTGTCGCAGGCGCGCGTGGCGGCGTTCAGCGCAATGAACGCGCCGCGGCTGGCGTGCGTGCCCACGTCCCAGGGACAGGTCCCGGTGTCGGTCTGGTTGATGAACACCTTGTCCGGCCTCACGCCGAGCGCCTCGGCCACGCCGAGACACAGCGCCGAGTGCAGCCCCTGCCCCATCTCCACGCCGCCATAGGAGACGTTCACGTTGCCGAAGTCATCCAGCTTGAGGATCACGCCGCCGCCGTCCGAGCGGTAGATGCGCCCCGAGCCGCCGACGTGGATCAGCGACGCCATGCCCACGCCGCGGCGCTTGCCCTTGCCGTGCTTGTTCTTCCAGTCCAGGTGCTTGGCGGTTTCTTCCAGGCACTCGCCGAGCCCGCAGGTCGTGATGCGCAGACCCATGGGCGTCGTCTCGCCGGGCTCGTTCCTGTTCCGCATCCGGATCTCGAACGGATCGATGCCGGCCTGCTCCGCCAGCTCGTCGAGCGTGCTCTCGATGCCGAACGCCACCTCGGGGTTGCCGTAGCCGCGCATGGCCTGGGCGTAGGTGTTGTTCGTGTAGGCCAGATCCGCGTCGAACTGGATGTTCGGCACGCGGTAGATGCTGGTCACCGGCAGCAGCATCACCGTCGGATAGGTCGCGCCCCACGAGGCGTAGGCGCCGTTGTCCTGCATGACGTACACGCGCCGGAACGTCAGCCGGCCCTCCGCGTCGCAGCCCTGCACGATGCGCGACTGCGCGGACTGTCTGGGCGACAGACACGCAAACTCCTCCTCGCGCGTGTACAGCATCTTCACGGAGCGGCCCGTGCGGTGCGCGAGCAGGATCGCGATGTACTCGTAGGCGTGCGTGTCCAGGCCGGTGCCGAAGCCTCCGCCCAGCGCCGGCACGATCACGCGCGCGTTGCGGTCGCCGAGACCCATCGCCTCCAGCGCGCGCACGAAGTCCTTCTGTGCCAAAAACGGGATCTGGGTTTTCGCCCACATCGTGAGGTTGCCGGCCACGTCGAGCTCGGCGATACAGCCCGCCGTGCCCATGCAGCTCTGCTGGATGAGGGGTGTCGAGAACTCGCCCTCGGCGACGTACTTTGCTGCGCGTTCGCCCGCGGCCAGGTTGCCCGAGGTGTGGTGGTACTCGAGCGGCAGGCGGTTGGTCGTGACCGGCTTGCCGCGTGCGTCGACCTCGTGAATGAGTGGCGCGCCTTCGGCCAATGCGGCTTCGGGGCTGAACACCGACGGCAGCGGCTCGTACTCTACCGTGATCAGATCGATCGCTTCGCGCGCAATGTCCGGATCGGTCGCGGCCACCGCGGCCACCTCGTCACGCAGGCTCCGGACCTTGTCGCGCTTGAGCGCGAAGTTGTCGCGCAGAAAGCCGATGCGCACCTCCGGCGTGTCGTAGGCCGTGATGACAGCGCGCACGCCCGGCAGCCGCTCGGCGCGCGAGGTGTCGATGTGCTTGATGCGCGCGTGCGCGTGCTCGGAGAACTTGACCTTGCCGTACAGCATCCCCGGCCGGACCAGGTCGTGGATGTAGGCCGCCCTGCCCGCGGCCTTGTCGGCGGCGTCGGGGCGCGGCACTTCGCGACCGATGTGGCGGCGCTCAACCACGGCTGCCTCCCTCCTGGCGAAGCTTCGCGGCGAGCCTGACCGACTCGACGATCTGCACATAGCCGGTGCAGCGGCACAGGTTGCCGATCAGCGCTGAGCGGATCTCGTCGTCGCTCGGGTCGGGCCGGTCGCGCAGCAGCGCTTCGGTCGCCATCACCATCCCCGGGCTGCAGAAGCCACACTGGATGCCGCCCTTTTCCACGAAGGCGCGCTGCACCGGACCGAGCGCGCCACCCGGCCCCACCAGCCCCTCCACCGTGGTCACCTTGGCGCCTTCGGCTTCCATCGCGGGCACCAGACAGGCGTTGACGGGGCGCCCGTCGAACAGCACCGTGCACGCGCCGCACTCGCCGTTGCCGCAGCCTTCCTTGGTGCCGCACAGGCCGAGCTCGCTCCTGAGCACGTCGATGAGCCGCGCTCCCGGCTTCACATCGACCTGCGCCGGCTCGCCATTCACCTCGAAGCGGAGCTCGCTTTTCATCGTGCTTCCTCCAGGCCCGAAAGGCGGGCCACTGCGCGCCGCGCGAACACTCCGATCACGTGTCGCCGGTACGCCTCCGTGGAGCGCACGTCCGTGATCGGTTGCACCTCTTCGGCCGCCACCGTGCCGAGCTCATCGAGCAGCGCGGGCGTCACCTCGCGGCCCTCGAGCACGGCTTCCGAGCGCGGCAACCGCATCGGTCGCGGCCCCACCGAACCCGCGGCAAGCCGCGCAGCCACGCAGCGCTTGCCGTCCAGGTCCAGCCGCGCTGCCAGGCTCGCGATGGCGATGTCCATCCTCACCCGGCTCTTCTTCATGAAGGCGGCCTGCGTCTTGTCGTCCGGGCGGCGGAAGCGGATCTCCGCGACGATCTCGCCCTCGCCGATGCGCGTCTGGCCCGGAGCGACGAAGAAGTCCGAAAGCGGCAGCTCGCGCTCGGAGCCCGGCGACCGCACGACCATGCGCGCGTCCAGCACCAGCAGCGGCGGCGCCGTGTCCGCGCAGGGCGAGGCGTTGCACAGATTGCCGCCCACGGTGGCCAGATTGCGGATCTGCACGCCGCCCAGCGTGCGCGCGGCCAGCGCCAGCACCGGCGCGCTCTTTCCGAGCGCCTCGTCGCGGAGCAGCTCGGCGACGCGCGTCATCGCGCCAATGCGGATCTCGTCGCCGTGATGGATGCCGGAGAGCTCGCGTACGCGCGACAGCGAGATCAACGCGGGCGGCCTGAGGCGCCCCTCGCGGATGCGCACCATCACGTCGGTGCCGCCGGCGATGAAGCGCGCGTCGGGCAGCTCTTTCTTCAGCCTGAACGCTTCGTCCAGGGTCTCGGGTCGGTGGTAGTCGAATCCAGACATGGTCGGGTCCTGTCAGGCGACGACGCCGCTTTCGCGGAGCGCCGCGATGCGCTCGGGGTCGAGACCGATCTCGCCGAGCACGGCGTCGGTGTGCTCGCCGTAGGCGGGGGCGAACGGCAGCTCACCGCCCACCGCGCCGAGGTGGGGCGTGCGCGCGCCCGGCGGCGGCAGGCGGATGCGCCGCCCGTCGGGCGCCGTCGTAGACAAGAGCGCGCCCTTCAGGAAATCCAGGTCCATCACCTTCTCGATGGGCGTGATGGGCGCGTGCGGAATGCTGGCCTTCGCGAGCGCGCGGCTCACGGCTCCGGTCGGCAGCTTCTTCGTGATGTCCGCGATGTCCCGGTGCAGCTCGACCTTGCCGTCGCGGCGCCCCTCGTTCGTCGCGCGCTCCGGCCTGGCAAGCGACGCGAGCTCCGGCTGCTCGATCAGGCGCGCCCACTGCGCGTCCGAACCCACAGCCATGTAGATGAAGCCATCGGCCGTTGGATAGGCATTGGTCGGAATGAACTGCCGGTGCTGGTTGCCGCTGCGCTTGAGCTCGGCGGGTGGGCTGCCCATGTCCAGCATCGGCAGGAACGTCATCAGCCAGCTGGTCGCGACCTGGGCCATCGAGATGTCGATGACGCGGCCCTGCCCGCCGTCCTTCTTCTCGAGCAGCGCGAGGAGCACCTGCGCGAAGGCTTCATCCCCCGCCTTCAGATCGATGATCGGCGGCCCGCACTGCATCGGCGGACCGTCGGGCTCGCCCGTGAGATCCATGTATCCGCAAAGCGCTTGCAGCACCGGGTCGTAGCCAGGCACGTCGGGATAGGCGAGCCCCTGGGCAGAAATGCAGCACCAGACCAGCCCGGGACGGTTCGCCGACAGTGTCTGGTAGTCGAGGCCCAACCCTGCGTGGCGCTTGGGCAGTGTGTTGGTGCAGAACACGTCGACCTCGAGCTCCTCGATCAGACGGCGCAAGAGCTCGCGCCCTTCGGCCTGCTTGAGATCGAGCGCGATGGCCTCCTTGCCCACGTTCGGCGCGACGAAGTAGCTGTGGCGATCCTCGCCGGCGACCTCGCGCCCGATGTAGCGGTTCGGGTCGCCCTTGGAGCGCCGGCCCGCCGCGGGCGTCGGTTCGGCGCGGATCACCCGCCACCCGAGCTGCGCGAAGCGCGAGGTGGCGTAGCTCATGCTGAGCGCCTGCTCGACCGAAAGCACAACGGGGCGACGCGCCATTTCAGAACCTCACCGGCTCCTGGAAGCGGCCAAACACTCGCTCCAGTGCGCTGCAGATCTCGCCTACGCTGGCGTACGCCTCGACGGCGTCCATCACGGCCGGCATCACGTTCTGGTCGCTCGCGGCCGCCTTCTCGACGGCCTCGAGGGATTGCTTCACGCGCCCGGCGTCGCGACTCTCGCGGATCTCGTTCAGCCGTCGCATCTGCGACTCGGCCTCTTCGCGCCGGTAGGGGTGAAACTCGACTTCGTGCGCCTCTTCTTCCTCGACGAAGCAGTTGACGCCGACCTTCTTCACCTCGCCGCTCTGGATCTTCCGCTCGCGCTCGAAGGCCTGGCGGTTCACGTCCGCCTGCACGCGCCCCTCGGCGATCGCGTTGACGATACCGCCCTCGGCTTCCAGCTGCTGCGTGATCGCCTCGATGCGGCGCTCCATCTCGTTCGTCATGCTCTCGACGAACCAGCTGCCGCCGAGCGGGTCCACCGTGTCCGTCAGCCCCATCTCGTGCATCAAGATCTGCATGGTCCGGAGCGAGAGCCGCGCGGCGTGCTCGCTCGGGATGGTGTAGGCCTCGTCGTAGGAGCAGAGCGCCATCGTCTGCGTACCGGAGAGGGCGCTGATGAGCGCGTAGTAGGCGCCGCGAACGATGTTGTTCTCGGGCTGCTGGATGGTCAGCCCGCCGCCGCCACCGCCGGCGATCATGCGCATCTGCTGGGCGCGAGGCTCGGTCGCGCCAAAGCGCTCCTTCATCATGCGGGCGAACAGGCGGCGCCCCGCGCGGAACTTGGCGACCTGCTCCCAGATGTTTCCGAAAATGTCGAAATTGAAGCTGACGGTCTTGCCGATGGCGTTGACGTCGAGACCGCGCTTCAGCGCCTCCTCGACGTAGGCCGCGGCAATCGCCAGGCCGTAGGCCATCTCCTGCACCGGCGTCGCGCCGGATTCGCGAATGTGATAGCCGCACACGCTCACGGCGCTGTAGCGCGGCACGTTGTTCGCGCAGAACTCGATGGTGTCGGCAACGAGCCGCATGCTCGGCTCCACCGGGTAGATCCACGTGCCGCGCCCGACGAACTCCTTGAGGATGTCGTTCTGGGCGGTGCCGCGGAGCTTCGACAGGTCGAAGCCGCGCTTCTTCGCCATGGAGAAGTACATGGCCATGATCGGCACCGCGGCGCCGTTGATGGTCAGCGACACGGTGATGTCGTTGAGCGGAATGTCGACGAACGCTTCTTCAATGTCCGCCAGCGTGTCGACGGCCATGCCGACGCGCCCCACCTCGCCGTCGGCCATGGGATTGTCCGAGTCGAGCCCGCACTGCGTGGGCAGGTCGAAAGCGACGTTCAGACCCGTGTTGCCATTCTCGATCAGGTACAGAAAGCGCTCGTGCGTCTCGCGCGCGGTGCCGAAGCCCGAGTACTGGCGCATGGTCCACGGACGCTTGCGGTACATCTCCGGGTGGATGCCGCGGGTAAACGGAAACTCGCCGGGCTGACCGACGCCGCCCGCGCCACCGCTCTGCTCGAGCTCGCGCTCGCCGTACAGCGGCTCGACCTCGACGCCGCTTTCCCAGACCACCGGCCCAGATCCGCTCTCTTTCATGATGCGACCCGTTTCTGGATGAAGTCCGCAATGGCGTCGAAAGGCGTGCCCGTGGGAAACACGGCGGCCACGCCCAGCTTCTCGAGCGCCGCGTGATCGCGCGACGGAATGTTGCCGCCGACGAGCACCGGCACGTCGCCGATCCCCGCTTCCCCGAGCCTGGCGATCACCTTCTCGCACAGCGGCAGGTGCGCGCCGGAGAGGATGGACAGTCCGACGACGTCGACGCTCTCGGACAGCGCGGCACGCGCGATGGCCTCCGGGCTCTGCCGGAGCCCCGTGTAGATGACCTCCATGCCGGCCCGCATCAGGGCGCGGCAGACCAGCTTGGCGCCAACGTCGTGACCGTCGAGCCCCGGTTTGGCAACCAGTACGCGGATCCTCGATTCGCTCATGTCTTGAGTCCCTTTGCGATATTGACGCGCAGGATCTCGCTCGTCCCTCCCCCGATCAGGACGAAGCGCACGTCCCTCAGGTAGCGCTGGATCGGGCTGTCGTCGGCGAAGCCGTAGCTCGCCAGCACGCGGGCGGCGCGATCGCAGTTCTTCGCCGCGGTCTCCGACGCGAACAGCTTTGCCATGGACGCCTCGGTGGCATTGGGCAGCCCCTGGTCGCTGCGCCACGCTGCCCACTGCACCAGCCGCCGCGCCGCTTCCAGCTCGGTCGCCATGTCGGCCAGGTGCGCCTGCACGGCCTGGAACGAATCGATGCTGCGCCCGAACTGCTTTCGCTCGGCGGCATAGGCGCGAGCGTCCTCGTAGGCAGCACGCGCGATGCCAAGCGACAGCGCTGCGGTCATGACCCGGATCTCGGCCAGGATGTCGCGGAGGTAGTGCGTCCCGCGCTCGGTGTCGCCGAGCGCGCAGGTGGCTGGCGTGCTCTCGAAGAACACCTCGCTGGTCAGCGACGCGCGCACGCCCATCTTCTCGATGCTGCGCCCCACGACGAGTCCCGGTGCATCGCGCTCGACCAGGAACGCCCCCAGCGTCTTTTCGCCAGTACGCGCCAGCACGGTAAAGAAGTGCGCCACCGGCGCGGACGTGATCCACGTCTTGGCGCCGGTCAGGCGATACGTGTCGCCGTCGCGCTCGGCGCGGGTCTTCATCCCGAACAGGTCGCTGCCGGCGTCCGGCTCGGTCATGCAGATGGTGCCGATCTTGTCGCCGCTCATGGCCGGTCCGAGCAGCCGCTCCTTCACGCCGTCCGGCGCAAAGCGCTGCACGAAGTACGTCCCCATCAGCGACTGCATCGTGCACGCCGCCGCCACGGCCAGGCTGCCCCAGGCGAGCTCTTCCACCGCGAGCACGTAGGTCTGCACGTCGGTGCCACTGCCGAGCGGCGGCGGATAGCGCATGCCGAAGAAACCGAGCGCGCCCGCGCGCTGGAAGATGCCGCGGGGGAACTCCGGATTTTCGTCGAGCTTCTGGGCGTGCGGGCGGATCTCCTTTTCGGCAAAGGCGTGGAACGTCGCGCGGATCTGCTCCTGCTCGGGGCTCGGCGAAAAGTCCATTTCAGGCGCCCTTCCGTGACCGCATCTTTGTCCTGAGCTTGTCCGTGGCGGCCGCGTCCAGCTCGAAGCTTTCCGGATCGACGACCACGCCGTAGTGCTCGCGCGCCGCTTTCACGCTGATGATGCCGCCCTGCACCTCTTCGCGGACCTTCTCCGCGGGGCGCTTGTCGGCCGGGCCGTAGCCGCCGCCGCCACCGGCTTCCTGCTCGTACAGCGTGCCGGGCGGCACCTCGACGACTAGATCCTTGCTGGTCGTGACGTAGCGCTTGCCGTCCGGATAGGTGAGCTCGATGCGGTTGAGCGTGCCCTGCCCGCCCCCGTCGAGGCCGAAGGCGGGCTCCACGTCGCCGTCGCCGAAGGTGACCAGCTTCGTGCCGGTGCCGCCCACACGGTAGCGCGTGCGCACGCCGAGCCCGCCGCGATAGCGCCCTGGGCCGGCCGAGTCCGTCAGGAACTCGTGCTCGATGAGCGTATGCGGCGTCATCTGCTCGAACATCTCGTAGTCCTGGTCGAGCACGCCGCCCGATGCGTCGATCATCCCAATGTGGTCGTAGCCGTCGCAGTCGCTGGTCGCGCCCGAACCGCCCTTGAGCCCCATGAACAGGATGTCGACGTAGGTGTCGTCCTTGCGCGTGTCGTTGCCGGTGGTCAGCGAGCAGAGCAGCTGGTTCCAGCCTGCGGTCACCCGCTCCGGAATCACCGGCGCGAGCGCGCGGATGATGGCGTCCGCGTTCGGCGGGCAGAGGTGATTGCCGAAGGTCGTCGCCTTCGGATACGCGGCGTTGAGCAGCGTGCCCTCGGGAATGATGATCTCGATGGGCGCGACCATCCCGTGGTTGTGCGGAATGTCCGGATTGACCATCTGCAAGAACGTCAGGATCGTGGCCGAAGCGCTCGAGGTGTACGTACCGTTCACGAAGCCGTTCGTCTGCTCGTCGGTCTTCGAGTAGTCGAACTTGACGCGATCTCCGTCGACAGTGATCTCCACGCGGATGACGTACTTCGACCCCGGGTTCCTGCCGTCGAAGTAGACGTTCGCCTCGCCGTGGTACACGCCGTCGGGAATGGAGCGGATTTCCGCGGCCATCATCTTCGAGGTGGACTCGAACAGCGCCTGCTTGTGGGCATCGAAGCGCTCGAGCCCGTACTTGTCGATCAGCGCCAGCAGGCGGCGTTCACCGACCGTGCAGCTGCCGATCTCGGCGCGCATGTCCTCCTGCACCACGTCCAGGCGGATGTTCGCGAAGATCAGATCCCAAACGTCCTTTCTGAGCTTGCCGCGCTCGATCACCTTCACCGCCGGGATGCGCAGCGCTTCCTGCCACACCTCCGTCGCCTGGGGGTTGTAGCCGCCGCGTACGGCACCACCGATGTCGGCCTGGTGTCCCTTGCACGCCGCCCAGCCCACCAGCTTCTGCTCGTGGAAGATCGGCTTGAACGCGGCCACGTCGTTGTTCTGGTTGCCGAGCGAGAACACGTCGTTGTGGAAGAACACGTCGCCCGGGTACACGTTGCCAGCGAACTTCTTCGCAATGTGCTGGCACACCGGGCCGAGCGAGAAGCTCAGGATCGGCAGATTCTCGGTCTGCTCCAGCATGCGACCTTCGGCGTCGTAGAGCCCGGTCACGAAGTCCCGCGCCTCGCACAGGATAGGCGAACGCGCCGTCTGTTCCAGACTGAGGCTCATCTCGTCCGTGATGGCGCGCAGCGCCCGGCCGATGATGGAGACGAGAACGGGGTCGACCTGGACCTCTGACGCGCTCATGACGCACCTCCAACACGCTCCAGCACGCAGGTCGCGTGCTCGTCCACGCTCGCGCGATACATGGCGCTCACGAACAAAGTCGTGTCCGTCCGCTCGATCAGCGCTGGACCGTCAATGGTGTTGCCGGCCAACAAGCGGTGCCCGTCGTAGACGGGGATTTCCTCGAACGCTTCGCGCTCGGGCACGAACGCGCGGCGGCGGCCCTTGAGCGCGGCGCTCGCATCGGCGCTGCCATGCTCGCAGCGGGCCAAAGCCGGCTTGTCGACGCTGCCCACCGAACGCACGCGCACGTTGATGATCTCGAGGCGCGTGCCCTCCTGCGACAGCTCGTAGCCGTACAGACGGTCGTGCTCGCCGTGGAACAGCTTGGCGATGGCGTCCCAGTCTGCTTCCTTCACCGCTTGTCGCGGCACCGGCACCGTCACCTCGTGGTACTGCTTGAGGTAGCGCAGGTCGAGCGACACCTGGTGGCTGATGCGCTCGGTGGGCACGCCTTCCTGCTCGAGCAGCGCCTGCCCTTCCGCTTCGAGGCTTGCCACGACGCTCTCGAGCCGGTCGGGTTCGAGAGCGTCGACGGGAGACACGAGCGAGCGCGCGAAGTCGTGCGCGAGATCGGTCATCAGCATGCCGGCGGCGCACAGCACGGACGCGACCGCCGGCACCACGATCTTCGGGATCTCCAGCTCCGCGGCGATCATGCAGGCGTGGACCGAGCCTGCGCCGCCGGCCACGACCAGCGGAAACTCGCGCGGGTCGAGGCCGCGCCGCACGGTGATCTCGCGCACGCCGTGGGCCATGTTGGTGTTGATCACGCGGTACATGCCCACGGCCGCGCGCTCGGCGTCGAGCCCCAGCGGCTTTGCGATGTCCGTCTCCACAGCGCGCCGCGCGGCTTCCTTGTCGAGCTGCATGCCGCCGCCGGCAAAGAAGCCCGGGTCGAGATAGCCGAGCACGACGTTGGCGTCGGTGCAGGTGGGGCGCTGACCGCCGCGACCGTAGCAGGCCGGCCCGGGGTCGGCGCCTGCGCTCTCAGGACCCATGCGGAGCAGGCCCCCCGAATCGATGTGTCCGATGCTTCCGCCTCCGGCTCCGATCGTCGCGATGTCGAGCATGGGCAGCGCTGTGCGCAGCCGGCCGATCTCGCCGGTGGTGCGGAGCTCCAGGACCCCTTTCTGCACCAGCGATGCGTCGAAGCTGGTGCCGCCCATGTCGACCAGCAGGCAGCCGTCATGACCGAGCGTTCGGGTGACGGCGACCGCGGCGTTCGGACCGCCGGCGGGGCCCGAGAGCAGCGTCGTTGCGGGTCGCTTTGCCGTCGCTTCGGGCAGGGCGACTCCGCCGCTCGACTGCATGATGAGCAGCACCCCGCCAAACCCTGCCTCCTTCAGCCGGCGCGTGAGGCTCGACAGATAGCGCTCGAGCACAGGACCGGAATAGGCGTCCAGCGCAGTGGTGGAGATGCGATTGTAGAAGCGGATCGTCGGCAAGAGCTCCGCCGACACGCTGACGAACGCTCCGGGCATTTCCTCGCGCACGATCTCCGCTGCGGCAAGCTCGTGCTCGGGATTCGCGAAGGAGTTCAGAAAGCAGATGGCGACAGCCGCAACATCGGCCTTCTTCAGCGTGCGGACAGCCTCGCGGACGTCGTCCAGCTCGATGGGCTGGGTTTGTCGTCCGCGCCAGTCGACGCGCTCGCGCACGGGCAGACGCAGGAAGCGCGGCACCAGCGGCTCGACGTTCTGGTAGCGGTTGTCATACTGCTTTTCGCGGATGCCACGCCGCATCTCCAGAGCGTCACGCACGCCGGAAGTGGTGAGCAGGCCGGTGCGGGCGCCTCGTCGCGTCAGCACGGCGTTCGTAGTCACCGTCGTGCCGTGCACGATGGTGGCGACATCACCGATGAAGTCCCGGGCGCCCACGCCTTTGGCCTTGGCAATGGCTTGCAGTCCATCGAGAACTCCAATGGACGGATCGTGCGGCGTAGAAAGCACCTTGTACGTCTCGACCTCGCCGTCGCCGGCGAGGAACAGATCGGTAAAGGTGCCGCCCACGTCGATGCCGAGCTTGTAGCGACTCATCGCGACGCTTCCTCCTGAACGAAACCCGGACGGGTACACGCGAGCCCGAGCTCGAAGGCACGCCGATTCGCTGCGAGGAATGCAGACGAGCAGCGCTGTTCGAGCGCGTGGAGAATGGATTTTTCCGGAAGTGGCAGCACGTCGAGGCCAGCCAGCGCGCCGAGCAGCACGGCGTTCAGCGAGCGGCTCTGGCCGGCCTGACGAGCCAGGGCCGGGCCGTCGACCGTGACCACGCGGCGCGCGCGTTCGGCGAGCTGGCGCTCGATTTCGGCCTCGTCCGGATAGTGCGCCCCGCCAAGCGCAACCGTCTGCGGCACGATAGCCGCGGTGCTCGTGACCACCACCGTCGTCGGCCCGATCACCGGCAAGGTACGCAGCGTCTCGAGCGGCTCGAAGCCGAGGACGACGTTGACGCTATCGCCCACGATGTACGACGTATGCGCGTCACCGAAGCGCAGACTGCACTCGACACTTCCGCCTCGCTGCGACATGCCATGCAGCTGCCCGACCGCCACGGGCTTTCGAGCTTCGTGCGCCGCATTGGCCAGCACCTGTGCCGCCGTGAGCACGCCCTGCCCGCCGACACCCACAACCAGGAGCTGCAGGCCGCGGACGCTCATACGCGGCTCCTTCCGAGCGCTCCATTCGAGCAAGCCGACAGGCAGACCCCGCACGACGTGCAGAGCGCGCGGTCGATGCTCACGTGGTCGGCCTCGGCGACGAGCGCCGGGCAGCCCTGCGTGTCGATGCAGGCGCGGCAGTTGCCGCACAGCCCACACATCAGGCAGCGTCGGGCCTCCGCGCGGGCGTCGCTCTCGGTCACGGTCGTGCGTCGCGGCTCGACGGGAGCCCGCATATGCAGCGCGACAACCGGCCAGCTTCCCGGCACCGGTGGCGGCGTGCGCGCTGAGGCTAGCTGCTCCCCTCGCAGCTCTCGATCGATGCCCCACGCGGCACGCAGACCAGCTCCCATCGCGCCCGTCACCGTGCGCGATCCGGCCACGAGGTCGCCTCCAGCGAACACGCGCGGATGACTCGTCGCACAGCTGGCAGGGTCGACCACGATCAGGCCGTCGTCGGTGCGCTCGAGATCCACGCCGCCGAGCACCTCGTCGAGGTCCGGCTCCTGGCCAATCGCCAGAATGATCTGGTCGGCGGGCACTCGCCGCTCCTGCCCACCGGCGACTGCCGCGACCACGAGCTCGCCCGCCTCGACACGGATTGGACGCACCCCGGCGTGGATGAAAATGGCGTCTTGCTCGGCCGCCGCGATCTCGTCGCGCAGCGCGGGCATCGCCTCGCGTTCTTCGATGCAGACGATGGCGACCTGCTCTGCACCGCTCCGGAGCGCGCTCCGCGCGGCGTCCACGGCCGCGTTGCCACCGCCCACCACCGCGACGCGCCGAGCGGTCGCGGGCGTGCCGCCGTCGGCCAGCTCTCGCAGATAGCCGAGCGCAGTGACGGTCGATTCGAGACGGCTGCCCTCGATTTCAATGGTCTTCGGCCGTCCCGCGCCGACCGCGAGGTAGACCGCGTCGTACTCCTCGAGCAGCGTCCCGAGCGCGACATCCCGGCCCAGCCGCGTCCCGCCCCGGAATTCCACGCCCGAATCGAGAACGCGGGCGATGTCGCGCTCGGCCGCCGCGCGCGGCAGGCGATAGGCCGGAATGCCGTGCGTGAGCAGCCCCCCGGCGCGCTCGGCAGCGTCGACCAGCGTGACGGCGTAGCCGCGCTGCCGGAGCTCGTACGCCGCCGACAGCCCGGACGGCCCGGCTCCCACTACTGCCACGCTCCTGCCATTTAGCGGCGCCGGCTCGGGACGCAGCAGATCGGGCCGCTCGCGCTCCGCCCATTCCACGACGAAACGCTTCAGCTCGTTGATCGCGACCGGCGCGTCGAGCTCGTGACGGACGCACGTTTCCTCGCACGGCCGGTCGCAAACGCGGCACACCGACGAGGGCAGGACCGTCCGTTCGAGCACGTGCCCCAGTGCCTCGGCATACTCGCCGGCCGCGATGTGCCCGGCGTAACCCTGGATGCAGAGCGCGAGTGGACAGCGCACAGCGCACGGCGCCACCTCCGGTGCCGGCTCGCTGCGCTGGCGCACCGCGCCGACGCGCGCCAGGTTGCGCTCGAAACCCTCGGTCAGTTCCTGTCGGCACCTGAGCCCGAGCGTTTCCCGCCCGCAGGACTGGCAGGTCGCCTCGTCGAGCTCGACGCGCGGCGCGCTGCGACGGGCACCGAGCCGGGCCAGGTGCGTGGGACAGGCGCGGCGGACCACGACGACCGAGAGCCCATCCGCGTCCCGTGCGCGTTCGAACGCCGCGATGCTGTCGTTCACGTCGTAGGGGTCGATTGTTTCCACATGGTGTGCGCCGAGTGCGCTCGCGACATCCTCGATCAACGGCGTCTTGCCGGGACCGGGTGCCGCCTGGAAACCGGTCATGGCGGTCACCTGGTTGTCCAGCACGACCGCGACCATGTTCACATTCTCCTTCACCGCATCGAGAAGCGCCGGCATCCCCGCGTGGTAGAAGGTCGAGTCGCCCAGAAAGCCCACCGTGCGCTGGCCCGTGACGCGACTGACCCCCGCTGCCAGCGAGAAGCCGGCGCCCATACACAGAAGCGCGTCCGCGGTACCGAGCGGCGGTCCGTAGCCGAGCGTGTAGCAGCCGATGTCGTTGAAGTAGAGCTGGTCCTCGCGGAACGCGGCGCGCGCAGCGAAGAATGCGGCGCGATGCGGGCAGCCGGGACACAGCGATGGCGGCCGCGGAGCGAGATCGAGTGGCTTTGGAGCGGGACCCGGGTCGCGACCGAGTCCGAGCGCGGCGTGAAGTCCGCGCTGGATGACACGCGGCGAGTACTCGAACTCCTCCGGGAAGTGTCCGGACAGCTTGCCGAGCACCTCGATGCGGAGACCGTGCCGCGCGATGAGCGACAGAAGGGCGTTTTCCAGATACGGCGACAGCTCCTCGACGACCAACACACGCTCGACCGAACGCAGCGCCGCGACGAGCTCGGCCTCGGGCAGCGGATACGCGATGCCGAGCGACCACAGCGCCACGTCGCCCTCGAGCCCGAGCTCCGCGAGCACGTCCGCGGTGGTTGCCGCGGGGGCTCCGCTCGCGAGCACCACCGTCGAGCTCTGACCTTGCCTGCGGAAAAACCCCGAACTTCCCAACCAAGAGCGAGCCAGTTCTACTCGCTGTTTCAGCTCGATGCGCATCCTGCGCGCGTTGACCGGAATCGGCACCTTGCGGCTCGGCTCCCGGGTAAACCCGCCGACCTTTGGTGGGGTCAACTCGCCGCACTCGATCGTCGCTCGCGAATGCGCGACGCGCGTCGTCGTGCGCAGCAGCACCGGCAAGCGGCAGTGCTCGGAAAGCTCGAACGCGGCGCGCGTCATCGCGTACGCTTCGGCGGGCGTGGCCGGATCCAGCACGGGCATGTGCAGCATCGGCCCGAGATGACGCTGGTCGTGCTCGTTGGGGCTTGTGCGGCACGACGGATCGCCAGCGCTCACGATCACCATCCCGCCCACGACGCCGACATAGGGAATGGTCGAGAGCGGATCGCCGGCGACCATCAGTCCCAGGTGCTTCATCGCGCAGATGGAACGCGCTCCCGCGAGCGACGCAGCGAACGCCAGCTCGACGGCTATCTTCTCGTTGACGGCGTACTCGAACACCACGCCGCGTTCCTTCGCGACGCGGGCAAAACCGTCGGTCACCTCCGACGACGGCGTGCCAGGGTAGCCCGTCGCGAAACCGACGCCGGACTCGAGGGCGCCGCGCACGATGGCCTCGTTGCCGAGCAGCATCTCGCTCGTGCCTGCCTCCGCGCGAAGAGGCAGGTGACCAGAAGCGGCCGGCTCGGTGACCCCCGTCATCCCAAAGACTTACCGGAGCCGAGGGTGAGGGCCCATGACGGTTGTCACGAAGTCACGAGTGCTGCGACGCGTTATATTGGAGGGTGGGACAATCGCTTGCCGCAGACGCCTACGAAGGTCCGGCGATCGCCGGACGTGCGCTGCGAGAGCGGCCTCCTACGAGGGCGTAATCGTGAGGGTAGCGGGATCGCCCGGGGGTGGCTTGTCGACGAAAAGCCGGCCGGACTTCTCGTGCGTCGCGCAACCGCCGCACTCGACCTTGTAGCCGGACGGATAGACGCGTGCCGGCACACTGATGACGGTGGGCTCTCCAAGCGAAGAGTCGACGTGCCATTCGAAGTGGAAAGTTTGACTGGTGTCGTCGTAGCTGATCTTGACCGGGTCGCCAGCGACCAGCTCCGGATACGGGCGTACGATGGCATCGAGCAGGACGTCCTGGGGCGTGCCGTCGGCGGCGAGCAGCGAGTAGCCGCCCCCCTCGTCGTACGACCAGTACGTATTGGCCGCGAGCACCGCGGCTGCACCGTCGTAGTTCGCGTCCATGTACGCCGTGATGCCCGGGTCGCTCGCGATGCCGCCGTATTCGCCGATCCACAGCGCGGCGTGCAGGTCGCCTGCTTCGCCAGCGAGCTGGGCGATGTTGTTGATCAGCGTGGCGCGGGCGGAAGGGTCGAAGCCTTTCCCCTGCTCGGCGTTCGCGTTGTACGAGTGCGGCGCGTACACCACGTCGGGGAAAGGAAACGCGCCGAGGCTGGTGCGGACCCCGATGTTGCGCGATTGACTCGGCTCGAGGAATGCTAGCCAGTGAGGCGCGATGGCGCGCACCGCCGGCACGACCTTTTCGTAGAAGGGCTGCAGCTTGTCGGCTTCGAAGCCAGCAGCCGCGGCCGAGCCGAAGCCCGGTTCGTTCATCACGTCGAAACCGACGACGGCATCGTTGTCCGAAAGCCGTTCCGCCACGCGCCGCCAGGCTTCGACATAGTGACTCTGCAGCTCGTCGGACGACCAGAACTGGTCGAAGCAGGCTTCCACATTCGGGTCGAGGTAGTCGAGCGCCCACGGCGTCTTCGGCTTGAAAGCCGTGTAGCGGGCGGCATCGCAGGTCCACTTCGGCGCGCCATCGCCGGCGGGGCTGAAGCCCTCGCCGTACACATCCTGGTGCATGTCGAGCACGACGTGCAGCCCCGCGTCGCGGGCCCAGCCGATGCGCCTTGCGACCTCGTCGAGATAGCCCTCGTCGTACTTTCCCTTCTCGGGTTCGATGGCCGCCCAGATGATCAGGAAGCGGATCGTGTTCATGCCCCAGTCGTTGCGCACGCGCGCGTAGTCCGCGGACTGCTGGAAGCCGAAATACGGCGCGGACTTGTGGGCATTGGCCACGTTCACCCCGCGCAACAGCGCGGTGCGCCCATCGGGCGCCCGCACGAAACCGCCCCCAACGCGCCAGTTGTGCGGGTGGGACGAGCTGGCGGCGGGCTGGCTTCCACACCCAAGCGCCAGCAGAGCAGGAAGAACCAGGAGCGCGGCGCCTCGCCAGACAAGCACCTGCGAAGGATCGCATGCGCCGGCCGAGCTGACAATTCGAGGGGCAGGCACTTCCCGCGACGCACCCGTCAGCGGCGCGCCGGCCGCCCGTCGATACGATCGCGGACCTTGGAACGGATGATGTCGCGCACACCGTCGGAGCGCAGGAAATCGTGAGGGAAACCCAGCTCGATGCGGCTCGCCTCGTCGAGGCGCGCCAGATGCTCCTTGCCCAACTTGACCGCCGAGGCACCGAGCGTGTCCTTGATCTGCTCGACCTTCCGCGCGCCGACCAGCGGGATGCAGAGGTAGCTCTGCGCGGCGACCCAGGCCGTCGCAACCTGCGTGGACGTAACGCCGAGCTCGTCGGCGACGGCGTCCACTGTGCGCGCGATGTCCAGGCTGCGCTCGGAAGTGCGCCCCCGACTCTCGTTGCCTTGTTTGCGCAGCGAGTCGTTTTCCACGTTGCGCGTGTACTTGCCGGTGAGCACGCCCGCCCCGAGCGGACCCCACGACAGCACGCTCATCCCGAAATGCTCCGCCATCGGCAGAAGATCGCGCTCCGGTGCGCGCTGTAGAAGACTGTATTCGATCTGCAACCCGGCGAACGCTGTCCAGCCGCGCAGCTCCGCGAGCACATTGGACGCCGAGACCACCCACGCCGGCGTGTCGCTCACGCCGATGTAGAGCACCTTGCCGTCGCGAACCAGATCCTCGAGCCCGCGCAGGGTCTCCTCGAACGGCGTGTAGTCGTCCCAGGCGTGCACCCAGTACAGATCGATGTAGTCGGTGCCCAGTCGCTCGAGGCTCGCCTCGACCGCGCGCACCATGCTCTTTCGATGGTTGCCGCCGGAGTTCGGATCGTCCGGATCCGAGGCCAGCGTGTACTTGGTCGCGAGCACGAAGCGGTCGCGCTTGTCGGCCAGCCAGTGGCCGACAATCTGCTCGGTCTCGCCGCCGTGATAGTGGTTGGCCGTGTCGAGAAAGTTGCCACCGGCCTCCGCGTAGGCGTCGAGAACGGCATGGCTCGTCGCCTCGTCCGCGCCGAACCCCCACTTTTCCCCGAAGCTCATTGTCCCCAGGCAGATTTCGGAAACGCGGAGGCCGGAACGTCCCAACAGGCGATAGCGAAGCATAGTGTGTCCTTCCATGTATCGAACGAGGACGTCCCTCTGGGGTTGGAGCCGATGGACGTCAATCCCGCCGGAAGCTAGCGTGCTGTTCCGAGCTCCTCTTCCCTCTCGGGCTTGAGCTCGATGAACAGGCCCTCGGCCTCGGCGAAGGTCTCGCCGCTGTCGTCGTAGAGGCGACCGCGGGTGTGGACCTTGCGACCGTCCACGTGGTCGATCCACGCCTCCAGCGTGGCGTCGGTACCCAGTGGAAGCATGCGGCGGAAGTGGACGGTGATGGATGCGGCCACCACGCGGTGACCCGAAAGCCAGCCTACCTTGCCGATCGCGTCGTCGAGCACCGACGCCATGCTCCCACCATGCGCGTGCCCGGGCGGCCCCTCGCACCAGGGACCGAACCACACCTTGCCCATGAGCGCCCCGTCACTATCGCGGCGGAAATGGGCCACACGCAAGCGGTCGTCACCCTCCTGCCCGTGCACGAACGAGCGACCGGAACGCGCGGTCATCGGAGTCAGCGGCGTCCAGCCGGGCTCGGGGTGGACAGGCGGAGCAGGCATCACTCCAGAGGATACCACTCATGGCGTACCGACCTGGCACACCCTGTGCAGACGCGAGGTGTCCCCTGACGTGGAGGAGCCCCCCATGACGACCTCGATGCGCATCGGTTTCACTCTGCTCAAGAACGCCGACAACTCTCCGCTGTCGCCCCACTTCGGCATGGCCAAGTGGCTGGGCATCTACGACACGGAAAGCGGCAAGATGGAATTCGAACGGAACACGGGCTTGAACGGACGCTCCGTGGCGGACGCTTTTGCCCGGGCGGGCTGCACCCACGCCGTGTTCGCGCACATCGGTGCGCCGGCCCTGGGGCACCTCGGTGCGCACGGCATCCTCGCCTACTGGGGCGACGCGGATCAGCCGGCGACGGCGTTGGCGATCAGGCTCGAGCGAGGCGAGCTACGCCCCGCCGAGAAAACCGAACATGCGGGCGGGCACCACCACCACGCCGCCCATCGCCACTAGGTCGGGTCCGCCCGCCGAAGGGCACAGCGCATTTTCTGCGGAACCGCGCGGGCGCGGCGCACAGGCCGCGTAGCTCCCGCGCTACCAGCTCGCAAGCGTAGCGGGCGAGAACGGCGGGGGCGTGCCGTAGCACTTGCCATCATGTTCGTGGTCGAGCGGCGTCATCGGCTGGAGCCGGGGCTCGATGGCAGGCCACTTCTTCGGGACCGTCATCCGGTAGCCGCCCGACGTGCGCGTGAACCGGAGCGAGATCTCGGCGATAGCCCAGCGAGGCTCGGGCCTGTCGCAGCCGCCGTTCGCGCAGCCGCGCATTGAGCCGGTATCCTGCTCCACTCTGCCATAGCGGATGCGCACCCACCGCACTCCGCGGCCACCCGACGCTCGAACGCCCAGCAGCGACACCGTCGTCTTCTCACCGGGGCCGTCGACGCAGCCCGAGGAGTTCGAAGCGTGAGCGCTCACGGACGCGAGCAGTCGGTCGAGCTCGGCCCGGAGTGGCGACGGACAGGAGATGCGTGGAGGCGAGGTCATCCACGGCGGAGTGCCGGTCTCGTGGTCCCGAACCACGGAGGCGGCTCCGCCGCCGATCCCTGTGCTGGAGCCGAGGAGATTGGAGCGCCGGGAAGCGCCCGCGCTGCAGCTGTCTTGGCGGACGTTGGCGACGCGACCGGCGACGAGGGTCGCGACGTACAGGCGACGGCCACGACGACTGGCAACAGTGCGAGCCGACAAGCAGGCGTCACGGCTGGTGTGCGCGCGCGTGTGGGTTCCGGACCCGGCCTCCACCTACCCATGTTGTCATGGTACGCGAACGGACGACGGCGTCGAGCTATCTCCCTTGAAGGACGCTGCAGGAGCCGGTGAAACGATGGAACGCCGGGCGGGCGTCACCGCTGGAGCACCGACGAGTCCATGCAGCAGCGTCGATAGACGCGTAGCGGCTACCAGGGCTGTGCGCTGCTGGACACGCTCCCGTGCCCGGCGGGCAAGACCTGCACGGAGCTCCCGGTGCGCCAGGAGTCGGGTCACTGCCCGCGTCAGCCCCGTGACATCACCCAGAGGATAGACAAGTCCCGTCTCGCCGTGCTCCACCAGCTCGAGCAGCGGCGCGATGCCGGCAGCGACGACGGGCTTGTTGGACATCATTGCTTCCTGCAGGAAATTCGAGCAGCCCTCGGATTGGGACGGCAACACCAGCACGTCGCACGCCGCATAGAAAGACGGCATGTCGTGCACGAACCCGAGGAAGTCGAGATTCGTCGCCCCGGCGTCGCGCGCCATCCGCTCGTATTGGCCACGCCGACTGCCGTCGCCGGCCATCAGCACGCGCGTCCCCGGCAGAAGAACCGAGAGCCGTCGCGCCATTTCGATCACGTCGCCCGGCCGCTTGGACGGAGCGAGGCGCCCGGCGTAGCCGACGACGAAGCGCGCGTCCCGCGGTCGGAAGCGCGCTGAGTCCCCCGCGCGCTCGTTGAACACGCGGGAATCGACGCCGTTCGGCACGACCGCGACGGGAGCGGGCACGAACGGCTGGAACGTTCGACGTACCGCCTCGCCGTTGCACAAGAGCAGGTCCGGCCGCATGAATCGCGTGACCGCCCACAAGCTGCTCTTCTGCAGCGCGTTGATCCTGGCTCCGCCTGCGCGCCACACAATGGGGATGCCGGCGCTCCTGGCGACGAGCGTGCCGGTGATCCACGAAAACGGCAGCGACGCCACCATCACGTCGAAGTGGTCTCCGCGCACGATGCGCGCGATCTCGGCGCGCGAGCGGAAGCCGCATTGCACGTAGCGAAACGGCACCGTGAGCTTCGCTGCGCCTCGCTGGGGCGCCCAGCCTCCCGGGAAGTTCGGCGAATGCACGAACTTCGCCTTGGGCACTTCGCTGAGCCAGTCCGCAATGACCCGACCGGGGCCGCCGACCACCACGACGTCCACGCCGAGCTGCGGCAGGAACAGTGCTTGCTCTGCTGCTTGACGTTCCGCTCCGCCAAACAGGGGAGCGGGCTGCAGGTAGAGGGCCCGGATGCGGGAAGAGGTCATGCACAGCGGACGAAGCACGCCGCGTGCCCAGAGCAGGCGCCGTATCCCACCAGTCCGTCTGCTGTTGTTCGCCCTCGGAATCATTCTGGTCGTGTGGTTTGTGCGGCGCGTCGGAGTCCACTCCGTCGTCGCGCAACTCGTGCGCGTCGGTCCGTGGGCCCTGCTGCTGCTCGTTCCGTACGGGATCGGGACCGCGGTGGGCGCCCTGCCGTGGGGGAGGCTGCTTTCCCGACGCACGCGACCAGGCTTCAGCGGAATCATCCTGAGCCGCTTCGCGGCGTCGAGCGCGAACGCGCTTCTTCCGCTCTTCGGCGTGGCCGGCGAACCGTCCCGCTTGTTGTGGTTGCCCGTGAAGGCACGCGCACAGGGGCTCGCAGCCATCGTCGTCGATCGCCTTCTGTACAACGCATCGAACGGTCTGGTTCTGCTGGGAGGCGCCGCGGCGGCGGGCTATGCGACGCAGCTTCCCGAGTCGTGGGTCCTGATTGCGATCGGCATGTCCGCCGTGATTCTGGCGGTCAGCGCCTGCCTGATGTGGGTTGTCACGCGCGGCGGAATAGGCCGGAGACTCCATTCGCTGCTCGGCAGACTGTTCCGCGGGCTGTACACGCACGAGGACTTCGGACGCAGCGTCGATACGAGTCTGCTCGACCTGCTCAGAGGTTCGCGTTCACGACTGCTGTCGAGTCTCGGGCTGCACGTCGCGGGGCGATCGCTTCTGGCACTCGAAGTGTTTCTCGGTCTGGCCCTGCTCGGCGCCCATGTCTCGATCGCCCAGGGGTTGGTACTGGCGGTGGTACCGATCGCGCTGTCCGTGTTCTTTTCATCCGTACCGAGTCAGGTGGGCGTGCAGGAAGGTGCGCAAACGCTGGTCGCCTCGGCGCTGGGACTCGACCCGGCGGTCGTGCTGGCGCTCGTGCTGCTGCAGCGGTTCCGCCAGCTGGTGTTCGCGAGCCTGATGCCATTCATCCTGGGCAGCGCCCGCCCGAAGACGTGAACTGCGGTCGCGCATGTGCTGCTGCCGATACCGCGGTGCGGCGCAGCCCGTGCGTCCCGGTTGCCTTGCACGCTGCACGATGCCTGTCATTATGCCTGGTCCTTGCAGACGACGCCGCGCCCCCCCGCGTTGCTGCCGCCAGGGGTGATAGCCCTCGCCGCAGCCCTGCTCCTTCTGCTCCGCGCTACTCCGGTTCGTGCGGCTGGCCAGAGTGCGCTCGAGTCCGAGGCTCGCGCGCTCGAGCTCAGGTGGGCGCCCGCGTATGCGCAGAAGGTGTCCCGCGCACATCCCGAACGGGATCGCCCGCTACCTGTGGACTTCGATGGCGACTGGGACGCGACCAACAACTGGCGCGATCTCGCCCCGGCGTTGCGCTCGCACACACCAGCCGTCTACGCCGCTGCGATCCTCACGAAGACACACGCCTATCTGACGTACACGCTGTTCTATCCGCGTGATTGGATTTCGCCGCTCTGCGTCCAGCTCGTCTGCCACGACAACGACCTGGAAAGCGTGCTGCTGGTGGCGGAGCGCCCTTCCGCAGCGCATCCCGACGGCAAGCTCGTGCTGGTCGAGACGAAGGCGCACAACAGCTACCCGTCGCTCGACGCGCGCGATCTCGCGTTCGACGCCGGCGGGCATCCACTGCTGCGCGTCGAGTCGGAAGGACACGGCATCTACCCCGTCAGGTCCGGGCAGCAGCTCGACAACACGTCGCGCGAGCGTCTCGTCCCGTCGAGCGACCAGGCCCGCGGCACGCAGCACTACGCATTGCTCCAGATCCACGACACGCTCTGGGCCCACCGCCAGGCGGACGCCGCCGGCGGCAGGCTATGGAGCGCCGGCGAAACGGGCTTTCTGGGCTATCGGGGCGCGCGCTTCGGGCGACGCGGCGGCGTGCTCGGGGACTGGACGGCCCAGTCCGAATATCACGGCGGCGTTCGCCCGCCGTGGGGACTCGAGGCAGCTCCCGGCAAGCGCGGCGACTGGTTCATCGACCCCGCCTTCGTGGAGATCGCGCGACATTCCGCGGCACTGAACGCAGACGGGCGGGCCAGCGAAGATTACGTCTTCAATCCATTTCTGGATGATCTGACCGCGACCTGCAGCGGCGCTGCCTGCCCGCATGCTCCGCCACCACCGCTGCGGGAATTCTGGTTGTGGGGCAGTCTCGGTGCGGTGTTCGTGGGAGTTGGCCTGGTGTCGTCGCGGCTCTGGCGCCGCAGTTCGAAGACCACTCCGTAGAAGCCGGATTCGAGCCGCGCAGCGCGTGCCGGTTGGGTCGCCACGGTACGCAGCGCCTGCGCCGGGGCGTCCTGCCCCGCGTCTGCAGGCACTCATGCGGCGCCGGGCACGGCGCTTGCTGCTTGTCGGTCCGAGATGCAGACAGCGAGCAGCCCGTATGAGCTCGTAGTACCACCGGAAATCCGGAGCAGGGCGCGGCTCCGGTGGCGGCTTTCGGCTGTCGTGGTGCTGACGGTCGCAATCGCCGCGATTGTGCTGGCGGCCACCCGGCCCTGGCACAGTCCTCCAGCGGAGTTCCGCACCACACCGGTCGAGAAGCGGAACATCACGCAGGTCGTCGAAGCCACCGGGCACCTCGACGTCACGCGCCGCACCGACGTGCCGGCACCCGCCGCCGGCGCCCTGGTGGAATCGCTGGTGCATGAAGGGCAGACGGTCAAGCAAGGAGAGCCTCTGGCCCGACTCGACGAACGAGCCGCGGAGATCGCGCTGCGGTCCGCGCGCGCCGCGCTCGAGTCGGCCAAGAGCAAGCAGTCGCAGGCGCGCGCCAGCAAGAAGAGCGCAGACGACGTCCTGGCGCGCACGCTCCGGCTCGCCGCGCGTGGCCTGGCCAGCGACAGCGAAGTCGTGGCCGCGCGTCTGTCCAGAGCCAAGGCCAGAGCCGGCGTCGCCGCGGCACGCGCCGAACGCGACGTCGCCGTCGAGCAACTCGCACAGGCCGAGCTCACGAAGAAGCAGCGCACGCTGGTCGCACCGGTCGCGGGCGTCGTGCTGTCCGCTCCGGATTCGCTCGGTGCCATCGTGGCACCCGACAGGGGGCTGTTCGTCATCGGCGACAGCCTCGACCCGCTGCTCATCGACGCATGGGTCGCCGAAGCGGACATCGGCCAGGTAGCGGTCGGTCAGAAGGCGACCTTCACGGTACCCGCCTATCCGGGACGGAAGTTCGAGGCCGTGGTGCGGAGTATCGGCATCGACGCGAACCGGCAAGGCAACAACGTGCGCTACCTCGTCAAGCTCGACGCGAAGAACGACGACAAGCGCTTGCTGCCTGGGATGACGACCACGCTCCGCATCGCCGTTGCGCATGCCGATCATGCGTTGGCAGTGCGCGAAGCCGCGCTGCGCTTCAGCCCCGACGGCTCTTCCGCCGACAGGTCGCGCGTGTGGCGGCTCTCGGGTACCGGCACATTGCAGGCGGTGCATGTCGTGACCGGCGTAAGCGACGGCGCCTACACCGAAGTGCATGCGGCGCGCGGCGAGTCACTCGACGCCGGGAATGCAGTCGTCATCGGCCGCGCGCTGCCGACCGGAAATGGTAGTCGCGGCCCGGGCATCTCGCTTGGAGGACGCTGATGGTTCTGCCCGGGCCCATTATCGACGTGCAGACACTGGAGAAGCGCTATGGCTCCGGCGACGCGACGGTCTCGGCCCTGCGCGGCATCGACTTCGCCATCCGGCCGGGCGAGATGGTGGCGCTGCGCGGCCCGTCGGGCTCCGGCAAGTCCACGCTGCTGAACATCCTTGGCTGCCTGGATAGCCCTTCATCCGGCAGCTACACGCTGGGCGGCTGTGACGTATCCCGCCTGGACCGCACCGAACAAGCCTGGGTTCGCCTGCACTATCTCGGCTTCATCTTCCAGTCGTTCCACCTGCTGTCGCGCATGACGGCCCTGGAGAACGCCATGCTGCCACTGCGCTACGCGGGTGTCGCGCCCGCCCTGCAGCAGAAGACAGCGCGCGAGCTGCTTTCCCGCGTCGGACTTGCGCGGCGCGCCGACCACTTTCCGGCGCAGCTCTCGGGAGGCGAACGGCAGCGCGTGGCCATCGCCCGCTCCATCGCCTGCCGCCCTCGCGTACTGCTCGCGGACGAGCCCACCGGCGCGCTCGACACACGCACCGGCGCGGAGATCCTCGATCTTCTCCACGAGCTGCAGCAGGACACCCACGTGACCGTACTGATGGTCACGCACGACCCCGAGGTAGCCGGGTTCGCGAACCGGCAGATCCACCTGCGCGATGGCCGGATCGTGCACCCGGACGAGGCGGACGATGCGAGCGGTTGAGAAGCTACGTTCGGCGATGGAGATCGTCATCCGCCAGCCCGGGCGCAGCGCGCTGACCGTGCTCGGTCTGGCGATCGGCGTGGGCGCGTTCATCGCGATGCTCAGCTTCGGTGAAGGCGCCCGTCGATCGGTGCTATCGCAGTTCGAGGCGCTGGGGACCAACGTACTCAAGGTCCAGAGCACGATCGGCCCCTACGGCGCGCGACCGGAGCCTTTGACCGACGCCGACGTGCGGGCGATCCGGCGCGAGGCCACCACGGTCGTCTCCGTACTGCCGGTGGCCCGGCACGCGATGTCCGCTGCCTACGAGCGCACCGTGCGCACAGCGAACGTGTACGGAACGGTTCCGCGCTTCGCGCCCCTGCACTCCTGGGAGATCCAGACCGGCGGCAACTTCGACGAGTCGGATGTGGAGCAGACCCGGAAGGTCTGCGTGCTGGGCATGACGCCGGTACGCGAGCTGTTCGGCGACGCCGATCCCGTGGGTCAGACCGTGACGCTCTCGGGCAGCATGCCCTGCCGCGTGATCGGTGTGCTCGCGCCGAAGGGGTTCGCGACGAACGGCAACGACCTCGATGACCTCATCCTGGTGCCGGTGACGACCTACAGGAACTACCTGGGCGGCATCACCAGCTACGCCGACATCGTGGTGGAGCCAAAGAGCCCTGCTCTGCTCGAAGCTGCGCGGGTGGAAGTGACGACCATCCTGCGCCGCACCCACCGGCTGGGCCCGGGCCAGGAGGACGACTTCAAGACCAAGAGCCCGCTGGAGGTGATCCGCGCAGCCGACCGCACGTCGCGCATCCTGTCCGGCCTGCTCGCTGGCATCGCGCTGGTGTCGCTCCTGGTCGGCGGCATCGGCATCATGAACATCCAGCTGGTCTCCGTCGCGGAACGCACCGAGGAGATCGGGGTCCGGGCGGCCATCGGAGCCTCGCCACGCCAGATCCTGGCTCAGTTCCTGGGAGAAGCTGCGGCGCTCTCGGTCGTGGGGGTCGTGCTGGGCATCGCAAGCGGTATCGCCGTCGCGAGCGGAGTGGCGAGCTGGATGGGCTGGCCGCGTGTCATCTCCGCGCCCGGCGTGGCGCTCGCGGCGCTGTTCGGCCTCGCCGTGGGCATGGCGTTTGGGTACCTGCCGGCGCATCGCGCCGCACATCTGGATCCGATCGATGCTTTGCGACACGAGTGAAAGACTGCGATGGAGATCACTCCTTCTTGCCGGGGCGCTCCTGCTCTGGGCGGGATCGCTCCGCGCACAGGTCGTGACGCTCCACTCCCTCGAGCAGCAGGCGCTATCGCGCCGCGCGACTCTCGACGTCGCGCGCGCGAAACTCGACCGAACGCGCGCCGATGTGGATCTGGCCCGGGCCTCGCGGCACCCGACGTTCAGCTTCGACGCCGACGGAGCACTAGCTCCCGGCAACTCCCTGATCCGCGTGCTCGACGTGGACGGACACGAGTACCGGGTGCTCGGCTCGCGACCTCTAGGCCGCACGGGTGCGTTCAGTCCCGAGCCGCGCTACAGCGCTGCGCTCTCGATCCGCGGCACGCTGTACGACTTCGGGCGCGGCGCCGAGCGTGTCGACGCGGCCAAGGCCGGATCGCGCGCCGCACAGGCGGATGTCGCCGCGGCGCGCGCTGCCGTGCTGCGCCAGGTGCAGCACGCCTACCTCGACTGGGTGGTAGCCGTCGCGGCAGCACGGCTCGTCGCACGCGACGTGGACAACGCAGATGCACAACGCAAAGCCGTGGCAGGCTACGTTGAAGAAGGCAAACGCCCCCCATCCGATCTGCTGAGCGCACGCGTGGAGGTCGCGCAGGCGCGGCTCGACCTGGTGGAAGCGCGAGGCCGGATCGGCGATACGCGCCTTGCACTGGAGCGTGCAAGCGCCGTCTCGCTGTCCCGGACGGCGACGCCCGATCCGCGACTGCTCGACATCGTCCCATCTGGAGCCAAGGCGGTCCGGTCCCCTACCCTGACTGCCATCGAGCGACGTGGCGAGGCGGCGCGCGCCAGCGCCGAGTCCCACGCCCACCGCTGGGCACCGGTTGTCTCGGGTATGGCGGAAGCCGGGGTGTACGGGCAGAAAGCAACCGTCTTTCCCTCGTATCGGGTCGGGCTCAAGCTCTCGGTGCCGCTCTGGGACGGCGGCACCGACAGCGCGCGCCGGGAAATCGCGCGGGCTACGGCCGCCGAGCTTTCGGCGGAGACCAACGACCTGGGTCGCAAGCTGTCGTACGCCCAGCGTCAGGCGCGGGCCGACTGGAAGAACGCCGACTCGCGAGTGAAGATCGCCGAGAGCTTCCAGCGGGCCGCCCGGGCCGCCCTCGCCGCAGCGGAGGAACGCTATCGGCTGGGCGACGGATTGGTCGAATCGGTCATCAAGGCGCGCTCACGCGTGAACGAGGCGTCGCTCAGGCTCCTGGGCGCCCGCGGCGCGCGGGCGGACGCAGTCCTCCGGCTGCGCGGATTGGGCGGCGGAAACGCGCGCTAGGCTCCGACGCGGCTAGCCGTGACCTTCGATTCGTTGCGGCACGTACGGTGTCTCCAGCTGGCGCATCTCGTCGTCCGTGAGCTCCAGTGCGACCGCAGCCACGGCGTCTGCGAGGTGCGCGGCCGTGCGCGCGCCGACGATGGGTGAAGTCGTCTTGTGCGCGACCCAGGCCAGAGCGACCTGGGCGCGGGAGACGCCTCGCGCGTCCGCTATCGTCCCGACCGCCTCGACGATGCGACGGTGCGCCTCGTCCGCCTGCTTGTACAGCGTGCGGCCGAATGCGTCGTTGTCCTGACGGTTGCTGCGCTCGTCCCAGGGCCGGGTCAGACGACCACGCGCAAGCGGGCTCCAGGGGATGAGCGCGATGCCGTGATCCTCGCAGAGCGGCATCATCTCCCGCTCTTCTTCCCGATACAGAAGGTTCAGGTGGTTCTGCATGCTGACGAACGAGGTCCAGCCGTTGAGCTTCGATGTGTACAGGGCTCTGGAAAATTGCCAGGCGTACATGGACGACGCGCCGATGTAGCGCGCCTTGCCGGCTTTCACGACATCGTGCAGCGCTTCGAGCGTCTCTTCGATAGGGGTGCCATCGTCCCAGCGATGGATCTGGTACAAGTCGACGTAGTCCGTCCCCAGGCGTCGCAAGCTGTTGTCGATCTCGCTCATGATGGCCTTGCGCGACAGCCCAGCGCCGTTTGGCCCGGGGCGCATCCTTCCCCACACCTTGGTCGCGAGCACAACGTCCTCGCGCCGCGCGAAGTCCTTGATCGCCCGGCCCACGATTTCCTCCGATGAGCCATCCGAGTACCTGTTCGCCGTGTCCAGGAAGTTGATGCCCAGCTCGAGAGCCTGCTTGATGATCGGCCGGGCTTCGTCCTCGTCCAGCGTCCAGTTGTGGTTTCCGCGATCGTGGCTCCCGTACATCATGCAACCGAGGCACACGCGGGAGACCTCGACGCCGGTCGACCCAAGCTTCACGTAGTCCATCGTCCATTCTCCAAGGCGACAAAGCGCCCGACACAGCGAGCCGCCGCTGTTGTCGAGCGCTGCGAGATGGCTGTCTACCACGGATTTCCTTGCGCAGAGCGGCGCGGGTCCCGCACGGATTTCCGGCCGCTCGCGCGCTGGCGCGCGCCGGACCGCGACCTAGATTGACTCGTGGGAGGGAGCCATGAACAAAGCGTTCGCGCTGTTGTGCGCACTGGTCGTCACCGGCTGTGGAGCTGGAGACGATCCGCCCTGGTTCATCCGCGGGTCCGCCCGCCTACCCGACTGCCAGGACGCTCCAGCGTACGATCTCGACGGCACCACCTGGTTCGACGACGGGACAGTCACGATCACCAGCAGCGGCTGCGGCGAGCCGGCCGGCAAGACGCTCGGCGTGTGCGGACTCGCGTGGGTCTTCAAGCAGAACGGCGCGAGCGTGGAGATCCTGGTCGACCAGGAGTACATCATCAAGGGTCGCGCCTGTAGCAACCAGCTGCACCTCGAAGGCGGCTTCTGGTTCACCGCACAGGACGACCGCGGCTACTGCGACTACGAGGACGGCGTGGAGGCTGGGATCCAGAGCGGCGGCTCCACGCTCACCGTCGCGGACGACGTCACGACCATGACCGGCATCTTGAGTCTCCGGGAGCGCTGCACCGCCGACTACGACGTCACCTTCTACCGAAGTGGTTCGCCGTCGGGCGGCTGACGGCGTGTCGCTCAGTGCGATGCGTCGGGCACCGTGATCCAGCGCGCGAGCGCGCACACCACGCCCATCAGGGCGTAGCCAGCGGCCCAGGGCCAGGCGGGCGCGAGATGCAGTGCGGTGTCGCCCGGGGTGAAGACGTACGAGTGCATCAGCCCCACCGCCGAGAGCGCTGCGCCAGCGAAGCACCAGCCTGCGGCGTGCAAAAACTTCTTCTCGATGATCGCCACCGTCGCACCGGCCAGGATCATCGCGGTGAAGATGAAACCCTGTTCCAGTGCAAACGCGCCCGCAATCCAGGTGTCCGAGCGCTGGAACGCCGCGATGAGCGCTTCGGAGAACACCGGGCCGCCGGGCGCGCCGTAGCCGGCAGCGCGGAGGCCATTCTTCGCCATCAGCGCGCCCCAGGCGGCTAGCCCCGGCAATATGCCGATGACCACGGCCGGCGCGTGCTCGCGCGGCGTCGCCTGGAACGCCTGCGCGCTGATGACAATACCGATCCACAGCACGATCGCCATGCCGGCATCCACCGGGATCGCCCACGCGATGTGCGCCAGCGTCCCGGTCAGACACACCACCGTGAAGAACGCCGCGTTCAGCACCGAGTAGCCCGCGCGCGCGCCGAGCGCCTTCCAGCCCGGATGCCCGATATAGATGGTGGTCGGGAAGCACGAGCCGAACAGCGCTGCAGCCAGCGTGCCGATGCCGTTCACGGCCAGCGACGGCGCTGTCTCGAAGCGGTCGCCCGCTGCCTCCGCCGACTCGATGTTCTGCAGCGAGCCGATCAGGTTGAAGAGCCCCATCGGGACGATCACGGAGAGATAGGTGAGGCCGTAGCCGCTTCGAAGAGCCGCCACGATATCGCCCACGACCGGAATCGGCAGATGCAGACTCGCGTGCGCGCCGGCCAGGGTCGTTGTGGGAGCAAGCCCGGTGAACCAGGCGATCGCCGTGCCGAGCGCGACTGCCACGAACCCACCGGGAAGCCCACCGCGGAAGCGCACCTGCCCGAAGTACGTGAGCAGCACGATGCCCAGCGTGGCCATTCCGACCAGCGGATGCGCATAGGTGCGAAGCAGGAAGCCGAGCGAGATGAAGCCGAGAGCGATGCCCGCCAGCGTGGACAGCAGAGCCGCCCGCGGTGTGATGCGCCGGAGGCGCTCCGCGAAGAACGCCCCCGAAAATTCGATCAGCCCCGAGCCCATGCAGGCCACCAGCCCTGCCTGCCACGCGGCGCGCGCGGGGTCGGCGACGCCGGCGTGCTCCGCGGCCAGCTTGGCCGGCAGCATGACCAGGAAGATGTACGCGAACAGCGAGACGGTGTTGATGCCGTAGGGCAGCGCGCACACGTCATCGCGACCCGTCGCTCGCGCCACGCGGATGGCCTGCCGCGAGTAGTACAGGTTGCCGACCAGCAGGCTGACGGCGATGCCCGGCATCACGTGCCCGTAGAGCAGCGCGCTGTCGAAGCCGAGCACGTGGCGGCACAGGGCATCGACCAGCAGCAGCTGGACCAGATTGTCCAGCGCCAGGCCGAAGAACCCGTCGATGTCCCCGCGGACGAACCAGCGCATCGCGCGGCGAGCCTAGTCCGGCCACGGCGGCCGCAAAATGACGTTCGCGGCCCAGCCGCGAGAGCGCGGCCACGCCTGGCGGCCCGCGCTCTTCGTCGAAGCGCGAGCCGCTGGCGCGACTAGCCGGCGTTCATCAGCCGACGATGACGCACTTGTTGCTGCTGCAGATGGCGCCGCCGCTGCAGGTGCCGCAGTCGAGCGAACCGCCGCAGCCGTCCGGATAGCTGCCGCACTCGGCGTTCGCCTTGGTGCAGTCGGTCGGAACACACGTGCCGGTCGGACAGGCCGGGCACTGGATGACCCCGCCGCAGCCGTCGCCCTGCGGACCGCAGCGGCCACCGCAGGTGAGCGGGGTGCAGGTCGGGCCGCTGCAGGCGCCGCAATCGATGGTGCCGCCGCAGCCGTCACCCTGCTGGCCGCAGACGGGACCGAGATCAGCGCAAGTCAGCGGAGTGCAGGTGGAGGCGCCACACTGTCCGGGCGTCCCCGTTCCGCCGCAGGTCTCCGGCGCCGTGCAGGTGCCGCAGTTCAGCGTGCCGCCGCAGCCGTCGGGCCAGGTGCCGCAGTTCTTGCTGAGCTGACCGCAGGTGGTCTTCGTGCAGGTACCGGAACCGCACACGCCGGGCGTGCCGCTGCCTCCGCAGGTGTCGGGTGCCGTGCAGGTGCCGCAGCTCAGCGTGCCGCCGCAGCCGTCCGACCAGGTGCCGCAGTTCTTGCCAAGAGCCGAGCAGGTGGTGGGGGTGCAGCTCGAGCCGGCGCACTTGCCTCCGGTGCTGCAGACCTGACCCGACGGGCAGGTGCCGCAGCTCGAGATGACACCGCCGCAGCCGTCCGGCGCCGGACCGCATTCAATGCCTTGATCGGCACAGGTCAGCTTCGTGCAGGTGGGCGGAGGCTGTGACTCGTCGCAGACCGGCGACGACAGGTCGAAGAACATGTACTCGAGCGCCAGCTCCTGCGGGCTCATGCCCGTCGACTTGCACTCGGTGGGGAAGGTCGTCCCCTTGTCGCCCGTGGAGACGTGGATATCGCTGAACACGAAGCGGCCGCACTGCTGGTCGCTCGCCACGTTGAACGGCATGTTGAACGAGAAGTACTGCGGGACGTTGTTGATGTTGACGTAGCCGTAGTTCGACGAGGTCGTCGTGTAGTCGAACCACTGCTGGTTGGCGACGTGGACCCACTGGGTAGCGAGACTGGAGTTGAACGTGCCGTCCTTCACGCTGTCGCGCGGCTGGACCACCGAGAGCTGACCGAGTGTGGTGGACCCGCCCACGTTCATGAGCCATTGCGCCAGGCTCTGCCCCTTGGGGAAGCTGGTAATGATGGATTCAGTGGCTGTCTGGCCCTGGGTCGCCGGAGCGATCAGGTCCGGGTTCCACTGAGCGATCGACGGCCACGGAGCAGGCCCGTGTTGTAGCCAGTAGTAGTGGTAGTGCGACGCGAACACGCGCCCGCCGCTGTTCACGTAGTCGTACATCGCCTGCAGCGCCGTGGCCGTCTTGTAGGGCGAGCCGTCCACCTCGGTCGGGAACGTGTTCCCTTCGCACGACATCAGCAGGACGTTGTACCTCATCAAGCTGGCCTTGCTGGCCCACAGCGTCGCCGCATCGGGGAAAGCCGTTCCGCTGCTGTACTTGCTGGGCGCGTTGTACTGCTTCTGTTGTCCACCCAGACCCTGCGGTTGGCCCGCGTACAGGTTCACGCGGCCGCCCCCACCGGGGTTGGTGAACTCGCTGTCCGAAATGCCGATCTTGCGCAGCAGGCATTCGAGCGAGTCGAACCCGCCGGTGCTCAGCGCGATGAGCGGTATGTCGCCCTGGCTCTGGTTCTGCGGCAGGTGGGTCAGAAGTGCCGAAACAGCAGTGTCAGCGCACTTGGTCGTGCTGACCGTGATCTGGCGGCGCCAGCGGCCAATCTGGATCACCACCGGGATGTTGTTGCCCACCGGCATGTTGTCGAGCTTGAAGTTGCCGTTGGTGTCGGTCAGCGTCGTCACCAGCGGCAGACCGGTGAGCGCGGCGCTGCACTTGTCGCAGGTCGCACCGTCGGTGAACGCCGCCGGGGTGCCGTTCGGCACGTACACGTACACGTTCGGCAGCGGCCGCAGACCCGCCGGGTCGTAGACGGTGCCGCTGATCGACGTGGTGGCGCTGCCGCTACAGGTGACCTGCTGGCACTGCAGGTTGATGCAGTTCGACGAGTCGCCGCAGAGGCCCGGACCGGCGCCACCGCAGGTCTGGCCCGACGGGCAAGTGCCGCAGTCCGCGGTCAGGCCACCGCAGCCGTCCGACTGGGGGCCACAGGCGTTCGACGGATAGTCGGCGCAGGTCTTCTTCGTGCAAGTCGGAGCACCGCCGCATAGGTTCGGCGTGCCGCCGCAGCCACAGCACTGCGGCGCCGTGCAGCTGCCGCAGTTGGCGGTCAGGCCGCCGCAACCGTCCGAAACCTGGCCGCAGGTGCCCGACGGGAAGTCCGCGCAGGTCTTCGGCGTGCAGGGGGGCGGCGCGCCGCCGCACACGCTCGGCGTGCCGCCGCCGCCGCATACGTTGGGCGCCGTGCAGCTGCCGCAGTTGGCGGTCAGGCCGCCGCAGCCGTCCGACTGGACGCCGCAGGTGCCGGAAGGATAGTCCGCGCAGGTCTTCTTCGCGCAGGGCGGCGCGACGTTGCCGCACACGTTGGGCTTGCCGCCACCACCGCAGATGTCCGGCAGCGTGCAGGTGCCGCAATCCACCAGACCGCCGCAGCCGTCGGCGACCGGACCGCAGTTGTAGCCCATCTGGGCGCAGGTCTTCTTCGTGCAAGCAGGCTTGCCGCACTGGTTGGGCGTACCGCCGCCGCCGCAGGTCTCGGGTGCGGTGCAGGTACCGCAGTCGATCAGACCGCCGCAGCCGTCGCCCTGCTGGCCGCAGGTGGCGCCGAGGTCCGCGCAGGTCTTCTTCTGGCAGGGGCCGGTGCCGCACTTGCTCGAGCCGCCGCCGCCGCAGTAGTCGGGCGAGGTGCAGTTGCCGCAATCGATGGTGTTGCCGCAACCGTCGGACTGCGTACCGCAATCGACGCCGAGATCGGCGCACGTCTTCGGCGTGCAGGTCGAGCCGTCCAGGCTCAGTCCGCCGTCGTTGGGCGGCGTGGAGCCGTCGTTGCCCCCGCCTGCGCTGCCGTCGGGCAGACCGGAGTCGCCGGCGTCGGGATTGGTGGAGTTACTACCATTGGTGTTGTTCGAACCGCTGGCGGCACAGCCCGCGATCGCGAACAGCACTGCAACAAGCACGGCAGCGCGAGCAAGACGAGACATACGACTATTTCTCCCCGGGGCCACACCCCTGCGCACCCAGGAACGGTGCAAGAAGTTCGGGCGCATCTACGCGAATATTGCTCCTATCGCAAGCAATGCGGAGAAGTTCGCGTGACAGCGGAACAGCGCGAAGCACGCGAACACCGTCAACGACACGTGGCGTGCAAGCGTCAGATTGGCGGAATCAAAGAGATACGAGAGCAGGAAGCGGAGTGCTGTGACCTTTTGTTGGAGCTAGCCTCAATTTCGTGACGCGACGCAGGAGCGCACCGGACCCCGGCGCCCGGACACGGAGCGACGAACGCTGGGCCGCCATGCAACGCCGCGACCCGCGCGCCGCGTTCTTCTACTCGGTGACCACCACGGGCGTGTACTGCCGCCCCTCGTGCAGCGCGCGGCGCCCGCGGCCCGAGCACGTCGCGTTCCACGCCAGCGCAGCCGAGGCGGAGCGCGCCGGCTTCCGGCCCTGCAAGCGCTGCCGCCCCGACCAGCCGCCCCTCGAGCAGCGGCGCGCCGCGCTGGTCGAGAGGCTCTGCCGCTACATCGAGGAGAGCGACGAGCCTCCCGGCCTCGACGAGCTCGCCGCGCAGGCCGGCCTGAGCCCGCTCTACACGCAGCGGCTGTTCAAATCCGTCACCGGTCTCACCCCTCTCGCCTACGCACAGGCACAACGCGCAGCGCGTCTGCGCAGCGCGCTCGCCCGCGAGCCCAGCGTCACCAGCGCGATCTACGCCGCCGGCTTCAATTCCTCGTCGCGCTTCTACGAGAAAGCCGACGAGCTACTCGGGATGAGCGCCAGCCGCTACCGCAGAGGAGGCGAGGGTCTCGAGATCCAGTTTTCGCACGCGGCCTGCTCGCTCGGACGCGTGCTGGTCGCCGCGACGGCGCGCGGCGTATGCGCCATCCTGCTCGGCGACGATCCTGCCGAGCTCGAGCGAGATCTGGAGCGGCGCTTCCCGCGCGCACAGCGCGTCCGCGCCGGTGCCGACGTCACGGCATTCGTCTACAAAGTCGTAGAACACATCGACGATCCGACGAGCGGCGCCGCCCTGCCGCTCGATATTCGCGGCACGTCGTTCCAGCAGCGCGTCTGGCAGGCCTTGACGCAGATCCCGGCGGGTAGCACCCGGAGCTACGCCGAGATCGCGCGCGCGCTCGGTTCGCCGCGCGCGGCGCGCGCCGTGGCCGCCGCCTGCGCCAACAATCCCCTCGCCGTCGCCATCCCCTGCCACCGCGTTGTCGGCAGCGACGGCAAGCTGCACGGCTACCGCTGGGGCCTCGAGCGCAAGCGCGAGCTGCTCGATCGCGAAGCGCGGTCGGCTTCGCCAAAGACCAGGAAGCGCAGCTAGCCTTCAGGAAGGGCCGGTGCGTCCGGAGTCTGCGCGCCGCGGCGGCGCACGTCAGTTGTTGCTGCCAGCGGCGAGCATCGCCGCCGCAATGCCGAGCAGGGCGCCGGCGACCGCAACGCCGCCTCCCTCCGCTCGCTGCCCCACCTTCTCGTCGAACGCTGCCTGCAGCTCGGCCTGCTCGCCGCGCCAGCACGCTTCGCAGACCAGGCCGCGATCGGTGACGTTGGCACGGTCTGCGACGATCTCCTTGTGGCAGCTGGCGCAGTGGATGGTGCGGCCGGTTGCGGCAGCCTCGGTCACCTCACCAGACAGGATCTTCACCAGCGTGCCGAGCTCGAACGCGTCGAACCACGTGCCGTGATCGGCGCACACGTCGAGCTGGATGCCGTGAGGGGTCACCCGATCGAGCACCGCGGTGCAGACGGGACAGGCGGGATTGTCGGCGTGCACGCGCCGATTTCTCGCGTTGTTGCCGGCGCGCTGCGCCAGCTCGGCGAAGATCGGTTCGGGATCGGCGAGCACGCGCCGCGTGTTGGCGTTGTCGACCCAGATGCCACCACAACCGCCGCAACCGCTCAGCGAAACACCCTTGGCCGCCACCTTCACCAACCGCTTGCGGCAGTGCGGGCAGCGCAGCTCGCGCAACTCGGCCGGCGGCTTGCCCACGACCTGCACCACGTTCTGCACGACCTGCACAGGCACGGGCACCTCGACCTCCTTCGGTACCGGGTCGTTCGTGCGTCCGCAGTACCTGCACACCGTCGGCTGTTCTGTCGAAAGCGCGATCGGCGCACCGCAATACTGGCAGGTCATCGCGGCGAGGATATCACGGGGCCGGCCGGCTCTGCGCGCCCTCGACCTCGTCGACCTTGTCGCCTGGCGACCTACACCTTCAGGCGCGTAGCCGAGCTCACGTCGGTGCCGCCGTGGATCGTGAGGTTGCCGGCGGAGTCGGCGGAGACGGCAAAGTGCTGCAGCGGTGCACTGGCGGGACCGTTCTGGACGTTGCCGTTGGCGTCGAAGCGGCTGCCGTGGCAGGCGCAGTAGACGCCGCTCGACGACACGTTGCCGCGGCGTGCCATGTTGCAGCCCATGTGCGTGCAGGTCAGCGTCATCGCGTACACGCCCTTGCTGTCGCGCCCGATGCACACCGGCGAGGTGCCGAGCGCATGCAGGCTGTCTACCGGGAGGTCGGCGACGTTGCCGGCTGGCATGTCGCCGACGCTGGCCGGCGAGGCGCCACCAGGCGCACCGCAGTTGGCGAGGACCGGCAACGTGGCGCCGGCCGCGAGGACCTTGAGAAAGTGACGGCGCGAGGGATCGCCTGCAGATCTACCCATGGGGGTTCCTTGTCTCTGGCATCGTCCGGTTTCCGCCCGCGGACGCGCTTGCCTTCAAAACAATCGATCGACTAGCGCTCGAGCATCGCTTCCGCTTCTTGATGCCGGAGCGCTCCGGGGTAGTTCTCGAGGTACTTGCGGGCAAGCGCCTTGGCCCCCTGCACGTCACCGCAGCGCTGGCGCGCCACCGCGCGCAGGAACGACGCGTCCTCGGCGCGGGAGTCGCCGGGATGGCGCTCGACGAACGCCGCGAACAGATGCTCGGCGCGACCGAAGTTGCCGGCGTTGAAGGCGCCCATCGCCGCGTCGAAATCCTGCCCGGCGCTGGGCGGCGTCGGCGGCACGTCCGGCGACGGCAGGGCAGCCAGGGCGACGGCCGCGCTGCGCGACGAGGCCGCTCGATGCGCACGCAGCGCCTTGTGCGCGGGGGCCTTGATAGCGGCCCTGGTTGCCTGCCGCGTTCTGGCCACCGGGGCGGGCTCCGTGGAAACCGAGCTGCCGCGCGCGACGGCAGGTGCGGCAGGCGGCGCGACGACCGCGAGCTCGGCGGCGGCCGGCTGGGCCGGCGTCGGCTGGGCGCTGGACGGACGCGGAGCGACGTGTCGTGGGAGGTGGCCTGCCCGCCCGGCAGCAGCGGTCGCCACGTGGACTGGCGCGCTGGCGGCGGGTCCAGAGGGCGAGGCGGGAGCGAGCACGTACGCACCGCCCGCGGCCATCGCCGTGGTTGCAGCCAGCACCACCGCTGCACCGAGCGCGCGCCGCGATGCTCGCGGCGGCGGCTTGATGGCGAGCTGGTTCGCTTGCCGGAGCAGGCTCTGGCGCTGTCGGCGGCGTTCGAGTGGCGTCGCTTCGAGCACCGGAAGTTCCGCGGCGAGCCGGCCGAGCTCGCGCAGCCGTTCGAGCTCGTCGGTACACGCGCCGCACGTCCGGGCGTGACGCTGGAAGGAGGCGCTCTCGTTGCCTCCGAGCCGCCCGTCCTCGATCGCTTCGGCCTGCCACAGCCGCGAGCACACCGCTGGTTTCATGGTCCCCCCCCTTCCAGCGCCGCGCGCAGTTCGCGCCGCGCGTGGTGCAGCCGCGTCCAGACGGTGTTCACCGGGATGCCGAGAACCTGTGCGGCTTCCTCGCCGCTGAGTCCCTCGACCACGACCAGAGTGAACACCTCGCGCTTCTTCGTGGAAAGCTCACCGAACGCGTACTCGAAGCGCTGGCCGGTCTCTTTCGATTCGAACCGCTCCGCTGGAGTCTCCGGCAGCTGGTGGCGCGGCATGCTCGCCCACTTGGCGAGCCGGGCGAACGTGCGCGACATGGAGCGGCGATGGCGGCGCACCATCATCGTCGCAACACCGAATAGCCAGCTCCTCGTGGCACGCTCCGGATCAAAGCGCTTCGCGGCGCGCACCACCTCGAGGAACGTGGCCTGCACCAGATCGTCCACATCCTCGGAAGGGATGCCGAGCCGGCCAAGGTAGCGTCGCACGTCGGGCTCGTAGCGATCGAAGATCGTACCCAGCGCTTGCAGATTGCCGGCCGCGACGGCTTCGAGCAACTCGGCGTCGCTGACCACGGGTTGTTCGAGGCGGGCAACTGCGCTCATGGGTGACCAATCTCCACTCCAACGGTGAGCGTCGTGGCCCACCACGGCATCAGCGGCTGCCCCGTGGTGCTCTCGGGAGTCTGGCCGATGTGATTGGGAACGATCTCGCCAACCAGCTCGGCACGGAAGTGCGTCGAACCGCGACGCGGGACGACGGCTCCGACATACGCACCAAGGCGCCCTTCGGCGCGGCTCTGCGCGGGGTTGTGCTCGACGACCTCTTCGTCGAGCGCGGCAACGCCGAGCCGGGCGCCGCCGAGCAACGACAGCGAGCCGCCCACCGGTTCGCGGCGACCGACGGCAATGCCCGCGGCCACGCCGGAGGAGCGCTGGCGCGCATCCGCCTCGTCGGCGATCTCGTGGTAGCTGGCTTCCCACTGGCCGAACACGCCGAGCTCCCAGCGCTCGAGCGAGACTGACCCGAACGCGTCGACCACCGGGGTCACCAGTGCGTGCGCACCGATGCGCGCTCCGGCGGAAGCGCCGAAATGCACCGCCGAATGCCCGGTGGTCGCGGGCGGAGGCGTGTGTGGCGGAAGCGGTTTGCGATCGCCGCCGACGGCTGCCGGGGGCGCCGCGTCCGCGGCCTTGGCTGGAGCCGGCGCGATGCCGCCCGTCACGCGCAGGGCCTCGAGCGCCGGGGCGAGCTCGGCGGGGCGCGCCAGCTGCCGCTGGGCGCGGCGGCCGTCGCGGGTGGTGAAGACCAGCCGGGCACCTCGCTCGCTCACCTCGACCACGGCGCTGGCGCAGTCGCCGCGCTTGGGGTGCTCCGCAATCCGGACGGTTGCGTCGCGCGCTGCCTGCTCCCAGGCGGGATGACCGGGCGGCTCGACGCGGACCGTGCAGCCCGCACCAGCCGCGTGCGCCGACGCGGTCGACAGCCCCGCGGCGAGGAGTATGCCCAGGGCGCCCAGTTGGGTGTGGGGTGCGGAGTGGGAGGGGCGAAAAGACACGAACTCTAGGGTTATCCGCCGCGCGGCAGCCGGATCTTCAAGAATAATCGAGTCGCGTTCAGACTGAAGGATTCAGGACCGGCCGGTGGATACATCCGGAACCTGGCTCGAAACAGCTAGCGCTTCCCCCCTGGTCGCGCAAACGCTGGCTTTTCGGCCGGCCGACGCGCATCCCCCTTCTCGCGCTTCCTTTTCCTTCGCTGCTGGAGGTTCTGCCATGCGTTCCTTCGTCCGCTCGACGCTGCCCGCCGCCACGCTGATCGCCGGCCTGACCACCACCGTGCCGGCCGGCGCGGCACTCTCGAAGACCGGCGGCTCGAGAGTGGAGTTCCGCGCGAAGGGTCCGGTGGGCATGACGATCCTCGGCAGAACGTCCGATCTGCAGATCGCCGACGACGCCAAGACACTGGTGGTCAAGGTTCCCCTCGACAACCTGAAGACCGGTATCGGGCTGCGCGACCGGCACATGAAGGAAAAGTACCTCGAGGTAGGTCGCTATCCGGATGCGGAGCTGTCCGTGCCGCACTCTGCGCTCCGGTTTCCCGGCGACGGCTCGACGCTCGAGGCCTCCGCCATCGGGCGGCTATCGCTGCACGGCGTCACCCGCAACGTGCACTTCCGTTACAAGGCGAAGCACAACGGGCGCGTGTATCGCGTCGAGGGGCTCCTGCACGTCAACATGCACGACTACAACATTCGCGTACCGAGCTACCTTGGCATCACGGTCAAGCCGGACGTGGACGTGAAGGTCGCGTTCCAGGTCAAACAGTAGCGTTGTCCGGTCAGCTCAGGCCTGGCCCGCCCCCCTCGTGCATGCGTCCCTCGGCGACGTTGTCGTAGAAGCGGCGCGTCGGGTAGGCAAGCGCGATGCGGGGCTCGAGTGCGAAGGCATCGAGCACGTCGTGCCAGATGGCGCGTTCGGAGGCGCGTCGCTTGCGCGGATCGCACAGATAGCGCATCGAAAGCCGGACGCTGGTGCGCGTCACACTGAGCCACACGTTGGGCTCGAGGTCGCGGAAGAAGCGCAGGTAGTTCGCGTCGCTCGCATCGGGGTGGCGCAGAGCCTGGTCTTCGGGATCGGCGGCGTGACGTTCGAGGATCCCGAGCAGGATCTCCTCGGCGCGCTTCCAGTCGCTCTCGTAGCTGATGTGCACCTCGAGCTCGTGCCAGATATGGCGGAAGGCCTGCATGTAATTTGCCACCGGCTGTGTGAAGACGACGCTGTTCGGCACGTGTATGGCTCGCCCCGTCGCCTGGTCGCCAGCGATCCAGTTGCCGATCTCCAACACGGTGAACGTCATGAGCCGGATGTCGACCACGTCGCCCGCCAGCGTCCCGACCTGGATGCGGTCACCCACGCGCAATGGCTGGCGCACCAGGATGAACAGCCAGCCCGCCACGTTGGCCACCGGCTCCTTGAGCGCCAGCACCAGGCCGGCAGCGGTCAACCCGAGCAACGTGCCGATGTTGATAGAGCGAATCCAGATCTTCGCGATCATCGCGAGCGTGACGATCGCGAGGATGTAGTCGATGGTCTTGACGAGGAAGCCACGCGAGGCGTGGTCCCTTACGCGACGGGCCAGGAAGCGCACCAGACCGCCCAGCCCCACCGCCACTGCGATGGCCACCAGCGTGGCCACGACGTTGCTTCTGATCGCGCCCCGCAGCCACTCGATCCAGACCATATTCCCCTCGCCTCAAAGATGGAGACCGGTTGTGGCCCGCGCAACCAGGCCACCCGCCACACCGCCCGCGCGCGCACGCCGCTACGAGCGTACGACGCGCAAGCGCAGGTCTTGCGGGAGATGGCAGGGCGAATCGAGGGGTTGGTGCGGCACGGCGCGTGCACGGCGGACGGCATGCGCATGGGAATGGGGTTGGGAGTGGCCGTGTTGCTTGCGGCCATGGCGGCAGAGGCAGAGCCCGTCGAGCCGCCGCCGCCCGCCGCCGGCGACCGGGTTCTGCTCGGGACCACCACGCCGCCGCCCCCTCTACCTCGGATGGGGGTGTACACGCACGACGGCTTCTACTTCCGCGCTGGCACCGGATTCGGGGTCATGACGGAGGATCTGCGCTCGGCAGACAGCAGCCTGTACGGCGGCAAGGTAAAGGGCGACAGCGCCGGATTCGCAATGGAAAGCGAGCTGGCATTCGGCGGCACCATCGCGCGTGGCTTCGTGCTCGGCGGAGGCATCTACACCGCGGATCTCGTATCCGCGACGTTCCGCCTGCACAGGGACAGCGCCGACGTACCGCCGCCGGAGCTCGATCCCGAGCGGCGCAATTTCACGCTCGTGGGCCCGTTCATCGACTGGTACTTCAACGAGCACCGCGGCTTGCATCTCCAGCTGGCGCTCGGCTTTGCGTCACTCAGCGCTGTACGCATCGGCTCGGTGCCGTGGGAAGAGGACAACCCCTACCATGCAGAAGGCGGCGGCTTCATGTTGGGGCTCGGCTACGAATGGTGGGTCGGCGAGCAGTGGAGCATCGGCGCGCTGGCCCGCATCACCGGCGCCTACCTGACGGGCAAGGACGAGAAGGGCGTGCGCTGGTACCACGGGCTGGGAACCGGCCCATCACCGATGTTCACGATCACGTATCACTAGATCACGGAGCGTGATTCCGCTGCAGGAGTAGCAGCTCGTCCCGGCCGCGCCGTTTCGATCTGCAGCGCCGACGGCTGCAGTGCCCTGGCTGGGTAACGCCGCGCATTGCCCCAATGCTACCCTGTCCGGACAACGGGAGGTTCTTTCATGCAAGCGTATCTGACGAGCACGATCGGCGGGCTCTTGCGGCGGAGCGCACGCCGCACACCGAAGCGGAACGCGCTGGTATTCGCCGAGCGGGCCTGGACGTACGCGGAGCTCGACCAGGCGAGCGACCGCGTCGCCGCGTCGCTGCTCGCGCTCGGCCTGGCCAAGGGCGATCGCGTGGCAGCGTTCGGGAAGAACTCCGACGCCTACGCGCTTCTCTGGCTCGGCTGCGCCAAGGCGGGCCTGGTCCACGTGCCGATCAACTACGCCCTGGGCCGCGAGGAACTGCGCTATCTGGTGACGCAGTCAGGTAGTCGGGCGCTGTTCTACGACCCGGCACTGGCCGACAAGGCCGGTACAGCCGGGCTCGAGCTCGAGCTCACCGGCACGCTGCGCGATGGCACGTCGCCCGAGGACGTGCTGGCGATGGCACGGAACGCTTCCGCGCCGGCGCTCGACGTGGAGGTAGGCGACGAGGACGTTGCGCAGCTTCTGTACACCTCGGGCACGACGGCCGCACCGAAGGGCGCGATCATGACGCACCGGGCGCTGCTCCACGAGTACGTGAGCGCGGCGCTGGCGCAGGATCTGTCTCCGAGCGACCGCGTGCTGCACGCGCTGCCGCTCTACCACAGCGCGCAGATGCACGTGTATCTCATGCCTTGCCTGATGCTCGGCTGCGAGAGCTGGCTGATGGAGGCGCCGGAACCGGAACGCGTGCTCGACCAGATCGCCGCGCACCGCATCAACATGTTCTTCGCACCTCCCACGGTGTGGATTCAGCTCCTGGCACTGCTGGAAAAGGACGCATCGCGCGCCAGTACGCTCGAGAAGGCCTACTACGGCGCCTCCATCATGCCGGTGCCGGTACTGCAGCGCCTGCGGGGGATTCTGCCGGAGCTCGGGTTCTACAACTGCTTCGGTCAATCCGAGATCGGACCGCTCGCAACGGTCCTGCGCCCCGAGGAGCACGACGCACGGCCCGCGTCGGCCGGCCGCGCCATCCCGTTCGTGGACATGCGCGTCGTGCACGATGACATGCAGGACGTGGCACCCGGCGAGGTCGGCGAAGTCGTCTACCAGTCGCCGCAGCTCTGCCTGGGCTACTGGGAGAAGCCCGACGAAACCGAGGCGGCCTTCGAGGGCGGCTGGTTCCACTCGGGCGATCTCGCGCGCATCGACGAGGAGGGCTACATCACCATCGTCGACCGCAAGAAGGACATCATCAAGACCGGCGGCGTGGTGGTCGCCTCACGCGAAGTGGAGGAGACGCTGTTCAAGCACGAGGCCGTGCAGGAAGTCGCCGTCATTCCCCTCCCCGACCCGAAGTGGATCGAGGCTGTCACGGCGGTGGTGGTGCTCAAGGCCGGCGCCAAGGCGACCGAACCGGAGCTGATCGAGCACGCGAAGAAGTCGCTGGCCCCTTTCAAGGTGCCCAAGCGCGTCATCTTCGTCGACGAGCTGCCCCGCAACGCTTCGGGCAAGCTGCTCAAGCGCTTGCTGCGCGATCAATTCGGCGAGTCGTAGGCCGGCGCGTCAGTGCCCGTGCGCCGGCTCCGCGGGTTTCGGCCAGGGCAGCGTCTGCATGATCGCGCCGGTGGCCAGCGTCGCCGCGAAGATGAGAGCCAGGGGCAGCCAGAAGCCCCCGATGCTCGCGAGCATGGCGGCGCTCTGCATGAACAGCCCGGCGACAATCGCGGCGTCGAGCACCGCGACCGTGGCGGTGAAGGTGACAGCCGTCGGCAGCGGATCGTGCGCGCCGCGCAGGCGGAAATAGCGCGACGCGAGAGCGGCGAAGATCATCGGCGCGAGCACCGCATGCACGACAACTGCCACTGTCGTGGTGGTGATGGCGAGCAGCAGCGTCATCACCGTCGCACACAGCCCCCAACCGATCACAGCGTAGCCGAACAGACGTTCCGGGGTGCCGCCGGGCTGCTCGATCACGAGCCCGGGGCGCGCGGTCGGCAACGCGTCGGCGACCGACATCGCCCAGGAGCGGATGCGGTCCGGGCTGCGCCAGTCGCCGGCGTGCTCCTTGGCCATCGCCGAAGCCGGAAACCCTCTGGCGTCGGCTTCCAGGCGGCCGCCAAAGGTCTCATGAGCCTGCGCGCCGACACGTTGCATGAGGGTCTCTACCTGCCGCGTTGGCGGTATCACGTCGCGCGCGGCGGAATCGTCGAGCGGCCCGCTGGAGAAAAACCAGACCGGCACGTGTGAAAGCTCGCGCGCCCGGCGGGCGACGAAGCGACGCGCGTCGGCGTGCCAGCGGTTCGCGTACAGCCCACCTCCAACGACAACCGCATCGAATCCAGTCGCGTCCAACGCGCGCCGTGCTGGCAGCATGTCGACCTCGAAGCCCTGCGCCTCGATGGTCTCGCCGATGATACGGGCAACGCCTTCGGTTCCACCTCGCTTCGATCCCCAGGTGACGAGCACGCGCATGGTAGCCTCCCTACGCATCGAGTTTGCAAGAGCCATGCCCCACAGGCGCTCCTCGAGCGGGCCCAGACAACTTCGACCGCGCAGCCAACGCGCGGCGCTGCGACGTGCGCGTGATACCTTCGCGGCATGACCGCCGCCGCCGCGACGCTGACCGACCCGGCAGAGCGGGCACAGGCGGCCGATCGTGGCGCCCGGGTCGTCGAGTTCCTGCTGGTCGGCGGCGTGACGCTGGTGCTGTTCCCACTCGTCTGGCTGCTCCGGCGAATCGTGGGGACCGACAGCGCCGAGCTCGCGGTGGGCGCTACGTTCTTCTACGGCGCGGTCGTCATGAACGACCCGCACTTCTCCGTCACCTACCTGCTCTTCTACAAGGGCGCGCGACAACGCGCGCTCGGCGACGTGTTCGGCCCGGTGCAACGCGCGCGCTATGTGTTTGCGGGGTTCGTCGTACCGGTCGCACTGGGCGCGTGGGCAGCGGCGGCGATCGCCGAGAACTCCGGGTATGCGCTGGGCTTGCTGATCCAGCTGATGTTTTTGCTGGTCGGCTGGCACTACGTCAAACAGGGCTTCGGCGTGCTGACCGTGCTCTCGGCCCGACGCGGGGTCCGCTTCAGCCCGCTCGAGCGACGAGTGCTGCTCCTGCACTGCTACGCAGGCTGGGCCTACGCCTGGGCCAGCCCGTTCGACCCGGGCAAGCTGACCGAGGAGAAGGGCGTCATCTACACCACGCTCGCGCAGCCGCACGGGCTCGAGCTGGTCACCGGCATCGTGTTCGCCGCGAGTACGCTCGCGCTCTTGTGGGTACTTGTCCGGAAGTGGCGGAGCGAGCGGCGACTGCCGTACGGCCCGCTGGGCGCCTACCTCATCAGCATCTGGCTCTGGACGGTATTTTCGAGCCTCGACCCGCTGATGGTGTATGCGATCCCCGCGCTGCACTCGGTCCAGTACCTGTATTTCGTGGGGCTTTTGAAGCGCAACGAGGCGCGACAGCAGGAGGGACCGCCGCTGTTCGGCCGCCCCGTGAAGCTCCGGCTCGGGCTGCTTGCGGCTTCGGCGCTAGGCCTCGGCTGGGTGCTGTTCCACGGGGCGCCCGCATTTCTCGACGGAAATTTCGTGCTGGGCGGCGCCGGCGTGCCGGGCGGCGTCGGACCCACGCCGTACTTCGCCGCGTTGTTTGCGTTCGTCAACATCCACCACTACTTCATGGACAACGTCATCTGGCGGCGGGAAAACCCGGAAACGCGCTATCTGAGGCCCTAGCGGTTCTATCAGGCGTAGGGAAATCGTGACTGGTGATTTACACTGGCACGGTGGCTCGGCTGGCTCGAGCAGCGCGCACTGCGAGCATTGCCGCCCTGCTGTTGTGGGTGCTGGTCCTGTCCATCGCCATGCCGGCGCGGGCGGCGCAAGCGCCCGGCGTGACGATCGCGCGCACGCCTTCCTGGGTTCGGCCGGCGAGAGCAGTGCCGAGCGGCACGCCGTCCCGCGGCGGCATTGCCCTGGAGCTCTTCGACGAACAGACCCGCTTCGTCGGTGGACAACGCACCTATTTCATCCGTGCGGCGCTGCGTATCGACAACGCGCTCGGCGCATCGGACGCCGGGCAACGTCGCTTCGAGTTTACTCCCCCGTACGAGCACCTCGTCCTGCACCGGCTGGAGGTGCGGCGCAACGGGAAGGTGCTGCCACGACTGTCGCTCGGGGCGGTGCAGGTGCTCCAGCGCGAGGTGCGCCTCGACCAGAACGTCGAAAGCGGCGCGCGGACCGCCGTGGTCGTCGTTCCCGACGTACGCGTCGGGGACGTCGTCTATTACGAGTACTCGGTGGTCGGCCAGAATCCGGTGCTCGGCGGGCACGCCATGGATTCGTGGCTCCTGCGTCTGACAAGCGCGGTCGGAGATCTCGAGTTCAGGGAGCTGTCCGATCACCAGCTGCATGTGCTCGCCGCCGCTGGTGCGCTGGAACCACGCGAGCAGCGAGTCGGCAGACTGTTCGAGTACTCGCTTTCGCAGAAGCACGTCCCCGCCCTGCAGACCGAGAAGAACGTCCCCTACGACTACGACGCTGCGCCCTGGGTGCAGCTGACCGACTTCGACTCCTGGAAGGACGTAGCGCTCTGGGGAGCTCATCTGTTCCACCTTCCGGCGCACCCGACCGCTCCCATCGCCAAAGCGGCGAGCGAGATGGTCGCCGGAGCGACGGAGCCCGCCGAACAGGTTCGGCGCGTCATCCGCGCGGTCCAGGAACGCATCCGCTACGTCTCGCTCGCGTTCGGGCAGAGCTCGGCGCGACCGGCAAGGCCCGAGCAGGTCCTTGCCCGCAGATTCGGCGACTGCAAGGACAAGGCGCTGCTCTCCGTCGCGCTGCTCCGCGCCCTGGGCTTCGAGGCGGACGTGGCGCTGGTCTTCACGGACTCCGGCAACGAGCTCCGGAAGATGCTCCCGACCAGCAACGCTTTCGACCACGCCGTGGTGCGCGTAGAGGTCGACGGACTCCAGTATTTTCTGGACCCGACACGGCTCTACCAGCGCGGCTCGCTCGTGGACATGGCGATCAACGACGCGCAGGTCGCGCTCGTGCTGGGCGAAAACCAGATCGCGCTCACGACGATCCCCACGCGCGTCCCGAACCGGCCGGACGTGACGGTTCGCGAAAAGCTGGACTTCAAGAGCTACGGCGCCCCGGTCACGCTGGACATCGAGTCGACCTATCGCCACGGGCGCGCCGAGGCCCTGCGCGCGGAGCACGCGGACTCTCCGGCGGATTTCGACAAGGCGGCCAAGGCTTCGGTGCTCGCCGACTACCCCAACGCAACGCGCGTGGGAAAGGTCGAGTACTCGGACGACGAAAGCGCGAACGTCATCCGGATCGGACAGCGCTATCGCCTCGGCAAGGTATGGAGGACGACCCCGCGAAGCAGGACCGTGCTCGACGTCATGCCGGTCGGATTCATGCGACGGGTGACGCCCGCCGAACCCGATCGCAAATCGCCGCTGGCCGTGGAGTATCCGCTCCACGTGGTCTACGACATCAGTGTCGGCAGGGAGAAGATCACGGTCAACGACCAGCCCCTGGACATCACCAAAGGCGGCGTGCGCTTCGTCTTCACCCCAGAGAGCGACGCTACCGGGCTGCACCTTCACTACGAGCTGGCCACCACGAGACCCCGCGTCGATCGCGAAGCTCTCCCCGCGTACCGCTCCGAGCTCGAGAAGATGCGCAGCACGACGACGATCGCGGTATTCAACGTCAGCACGAAGGCGGCCGAGCACCTGCTACACCTGCTCAGCATCGCCGCCGTGGTGTGGGCGCTGTTGGTGCTGGCAGCGCTCGCAATCTTCCACCGGAAGCAACCGTGGCTGAGGCGCCCACGCGTCCCCTGGCGACCGGAGCTCGGGCAACGCCGCGGCTGGCTGGCTCTTCTGGGACTGAATGTGACGCTTGGACCGATCCGCTGGGCGTTCCGGACGGCCAACAACTTCGGTAACCGTCAGCGCCACGGGGCCGCGCTGATGATGTCCGCTGGCTCCAGCCACTTCCACCGCGGCTTCGGCGCACTGTGGGCACTCGAGTTGATGGCCAACGTCACTTTCACCCTGCTGTTCGTCTACGTCGCGTACCTGTACTGGGCAAAGCGTCGCAGCTTCCCCCTGGCTTTCGTCGCTACGTCGTTGGCCTACGTCGTGTTCATCATCGCCGACGCGGTCAGCGGCGAGCTCATCCTCGGTCCGCACTCACACGTGAAGCAGGTCGTCGTCGTGGTGCTCCTGTTGTGCTGGATCACGTACGCGCTCGATTCACGGCGCGTGAAGGCGACGTTTCTGCCCGATCCCGAGGAGGAGCGCCCTCCACGCAGGAAGCGGCGGCGCAGAAAGCGCGGGCGATTCGCCGCTCCCGCCGGATCGGCAGCCGAGCCACCCGCGCTGTAGGCCACGCACGCTGGTCATCCTCCAGCGCGCTCGATGCGCCCATCGGCGTGTCGCGCGAAGCGCCCCTCCTCTCGCGGGTGGACGGGGTCGTCGCTGGGCCAGGGCCAACCGCCAAAGCCTGTCTTGCGGTAGTCGAGCACGGCCTCCTGGATCTCCGCGCGGCTGTTCATCACGAACGGGCCGTACTGCACGATGGGCTCCTTGATGGGGCGCGCCTGCAGGAGCAGAAGCTCGCACTCGCCGTCGCCGGCTTCGAGCCGGACGGGAACGTCGGGCTTCACGGAGGCGGCCACGTGCTTGTTCACGGCGCGCTCGGCAATCTGCATCGACGGACCGCTGAAGAAATAGAGCGTGCGCCCGCTTCCGGCCTTCGCAGGCGGCAGGGTCCACACAGCCCCCGGCTCCATACGCAGGCACCAGATCGCCACATCCGCGTCCTCGCGCGCTGCCCACGACGAGGGTGGTGGCGAGAGCGGCTTCGCGTCGTCGAGCGCTCCGGCGATCACCGTCACCTCGGTCTTCCTACCCGCTTCGTCCGCGAAGCTCCGGCGGGGGATGGCTTCGCTCCAGAACATCGTGAAATACGGGTCGACCATCTTGTCGGACTTCGGCAGGTTGAGCCAGATCTGGAACAGCTCCAGCGGGTTGGGCTTTTCGCGCTCGATGAGCGGGAACATCTCGGAGTGCACGACACCTCCGCCCGCCGTCAGCCACTGCACATCGCCGCGGCCGAAGCGCGCCGCGGCGCCCAGCGAGTCCGAGTGATCGATGTAGCCGCGCCGCACGATGGTCACCGTCTCGAAGCCGCGATGCGGATGTTGCGGGAAGCCGGGCACCACCTGACCGTGGTACATGCGCCAGCCGTCCTTGCCCTCGAAGTCCATCCCCAGATTGCGGCCGGCGAGTGACGCCTCCGGACCCATCTGCTCGTTGGCTGCCGGATAGGCGTCGTCGTGGTGCACACAGAACAGGAACGGATCAGCGGTCGGCCACTGGAAGCCAAGCGGGTGCGTGACGACAACGGTATCGCTCATGCTGCGGACTATAGCGCAGCGCGTGCACCCCAATTCCGGACGCGCGGGGATCGGTCGGGGCATTCCTCTACGGTGCCGAGCGCGCCGGTGGGGCACAGGTGCTCGGTCGAGCGATCGGTGCGGTCGATGCCGGGCGGGCGCCGGATCTAGTGGTACTGGATCCCGACCGCCCGATCCTCGCTGGGCGCCCTGAACAGCGCAGGTCGACGCATACGTGTGCAGCAGCCGCTGCCGTGCTGTATGCGATGTAGTGGGGCACGCGCACACGCAACTCCTGCCAACGTTGGGCAAAAGCTGCGCACCGGCGCATCCTACGAAGCGCCAGAGGCTGCAGAACGCCCAGCGCGCGCGCTTTCCCCTGGCACGCGCGGTGCATCAGCGAACAGCAGGGCGATGTCACTTCTGACTTCGAAGCCACGATCGAGCGTGGCAGACATCATGTGGGCACCGGACCCGACCGTGCTGGTCGGCGACTCGCTAACTCCCCCGCTGGAGACGGCGACGCCGTCGGCCACGGGGACGGAGGGGGGGACACAACGTGGGGGTCGATTGGCTCTTGCTGATCCGTCGCATGGCGGTCGATCGCGGCTTCGCGCGCGACAAGCTTGAACGCGCCGTCGGATTCGCGCGTGCGGCCGGGCTATTTCACGCCTGCGAGACCGGAACCCGTGTGTGCGCGACGGGGTTCGTGCGCGTGCGCAACGCCGGACGCCTGCACATCGGCGACCGCGTAACGTTCTCGGGCGGCATGCTGGCGACGCAACTCGTCTGCCGCCCGGGCGCCACCATCGAGATCGGCGACGAAACGACCTTCAACTACGGCGTTTCGCTGGATGCTTCCGACGCGATCCGGCTGGGGCGGCGCTGCATGGTCGCCTCCATGGTCCGCATCTGTGACGCGCGAGCGGGCCAGCGCCTGCCCGTGACCATCGGAGACGACGTCTCGGATCGCGCACGGCGCGATCATCGAACCCGGTGTCTCGATAGGAAGCGGATCGGTGATCTCCGCCGGCAGCGTCGTACGGAAGGACGTGCCGCCGGGTTCGCTGGCAATCGGGAACCCGGCGCGATGTATGGCACTGGAGGTAATGTCGTGATCTTCTCACGCGCTGTATTGGACCTGGATGCCCCCGCGGAGGCGGCGGCAATCGAGCAGTCGATCCGCGATCATGTCCGCGGCCGGCTACGGCGTCGCGGCGCGGTTGTCGGGCTGTCCGGCGGAGTGGACAGCTCGGTCGTTGCGACCCTGTGTGTGCGTGCGCTCGGCGCCGAACGGGTGCTCGGGCTGTTGATGCCGGAACGCCACTCGTCGGACGACTCGCTGCGCCTCGGACAGCTCGTCGCAGACCACCTCGGTCTTTCGCCGCTGGTCGAGGACATCGCTCCGGCTCTCGAAGCTGTCGGCTGCTATGTGCGCCAGGCGGAGGCCATACGCCTGGTGTTTCCGGACTACGGCGATGGCTGGCGGTGCAAGCTCACGCTGCCGTCGATCCTCGAAAGCGAGCGCCTCAACGTGTTCAAGCTGACGGTGCAGGATCCATCAGGCAAGACGCACGAAAACCGCATGCCGCCTGCCGCGTACCTCGGTCTTGTCGCGGCGACGAACTTCAAACAACGCGTGCGCAAGATGACGGAGTACTACCACGCCGATCGCCTCGGCTATGCCGTGGCCGGCACGCCGAACCGGCTGGAGTACGACCAGGGCTTTTTCGTGAAGCAGGGTGACGGCGCTGCCGATTTCAAGCCGATAGCACACCTGTACAAGACACAGGTCTACCAGCTTGCCCACTATCTGGGCGTACCCGAGGAGATCCGGCAGAGGCCCCCTACGACCGACACCTACTCGATGGAGCAGACGCAAGACGAATTCTATTTCGCTCTGCCCTACGACCGCATGGACCTGTGCCTGTACGCACACAACCACGCGGTGCCGCCCGCCGAGGTCGCTCCAGTCGTCGACCTCCGGCCCGATCAGGTGGAGCGCGTCTACCGCGACATCGAGTCCAAGCGGCGCACCACCCGATATCTGCATACTCCGCCGCTGCTCGTCAGGCCGGTGCAGGAGGTGGGAAAGTAGCCATGTGCGGCATCGCCGGCGTCTTGTCCCTTGGCGGCCGTTCTCCTCCGCCTGACTTCGACAGACTCGGATCGATGGCGGCGGCCCTTCGCCACCGCGGCCCCGACGAATACGGCGCCTACCGCGACCGGCGAATCGGTCTATGCCATGCGCGGCTGTCGATCATCGATCTTTCCACAGGGCAGCAGCCAATGTCCAACGAGGACGGGACGCTGTGGGTCGTGTTCAACGGCGAGATATTCAACTACGTCGAGCTGCGGGAACAACTCGAGCTCCATGGCCACGTGTTCCGCACACGGAGCGACACGGAGGTCATCGTGCACGCGTGGGAGCAGTGGGGCATCGATGCGTTCGAGCGCTTCAACGGCCAATGGGCGCTCGCGCTGTGGGACAACCGGAACGACACGCTGGTCCTGTCCCGAGACCGGCTCGGCATCCGCCCGCTGTACTTCCACGAGCAGGGCGACCGCCTCTATTTCGCCAGCGAGGTAAAGGCCATCTTCGCGGCTGATGCTGCCATTGTGCGGGAGCTCGACCCGGCGGGGCTCGACGAGACCTTCACGTTCTGGTCGGTGGTTCCGCCGCAGAGCGTGTTTTCGAATGTCCGCGAGCTCGAACCCGGACACGTGCGCATCTGGCACGCAGGAGACGTGGTCGAGCGCGCGTACTGGACCCCGTCGTACGAGCCGAGCTTCACCGGCTCGCTGGACGACGCGGTCGAGGCCGTGCGCGACGCGCTCCTCGAAGCGACCCGGCTCAGGATGCTGCGCGCCGACGTGCCGGTCGGCAGCTATCTCTCCGGCGGACTCGACAGCTCGCTGGTCGCCGCGCTGGGACACGAGGCCAAGGGCGAGGGCTTCCGTACGTTCTCGCTCCGTTTTGCCGATGCCGAGTACGACGAGACAGGATTCCAGCGGCAGATGGCCCGATTGCTGGGTAGCGACCACTCGGAAATCGTCGTCCGGCGCGAGGACATCGCCGAGGCATTTCCCGAGGTCATCCTGCACGCCGAGCGGCCCATCCTGCGCACTGCGCCGGCGCCGCTGTTCCTGCTCTCGAAACTGGTGCGCGAAGCCGGCATCAAGGTTGTGCTCACAGGCGAGGGCGCCGACGAGGTCTTCGCGGGCTACGATCTGTTCCGCGAGGCGAAAGTGCGGCGTTTCTGGGCGCGGCATCCCGAGTCGACCCTGCGCCCGCGCCTGCTCGAGCGGCTCTATCCCTACCTCGCTCGCTCGCCGGTCTCCCAGCGCGCCATGACCCGGCAGTTCTTCGGTCGTGGGCTCGAGGGCTATCGCGATCCGGGATTTTCGCACGCGCCGCGCTGGCACAGCGCAGCCGCGCTGAAGCGACTGTTCTCCCGGGACTTCCGCCGGGAGGGCGCAGCGGAGCGGCTCCTCGCGTCGCTGCCTCCGGCATTTTCCAGCTGGTCGCCGCTCGGGCAGGACCAATACCTCGAGGTTCGCACGCTCCTGTCGGGCTACCTGCTGTCGTCGCAGGGCGACCGCATGTTGATGGCCCACTCCGTGGAGGGACGCTTTCCGTTCCTCGACAAGGACGTGGTCGAGCTGGCCAACGCGCTGCCCGCCGACTTCAAGCTGCACGTGCTCGACGAGAAGCACGTGCTCAAACGCGCCAGCGTGGGCCGGGTGCCACCGGCCATCCGCGCTCGCAAGAAGCAACCCTATCGCGCCCCCGACGCAGCCGCATTCGCCACAGCGCCGGACTGGGTGAGCGAGCTGGTCGGGGAAGCGGCGCTCAAGTCGTCCGGCGTGTTCGAGCCGCGCGCGGTCTCGCAACTGTGGAACAAGTGCCGACAGCGCGCCGAGTCGGGTGTGTTTTCCAACGCAGACAACATGGCGCTGACAGGAGTGCTGTCGACGCAGTTGCTGCATCACTTCTTCGTACAACAGCGACCGCACTTCGCTCCGGTTCGCTTTCTCACCCAGAAGGATCAGACATGACTCCTGCCGTGCCTCTCTTGCATGATTTTCTGCTCGATTCCGCCGTACGGAGCCCTGAAAAGGTCGCCCTGGTCTGCCGCGACCGCCGGCTCACCTACGCCGATCTGGATGCTCGCTCGAATGCGCTAGCGCATGCGCTCCAGGCCCGCGGCGTCGAGCGAGGCGATCGCGTTCTCGTCTACGCCGACAACAGCATCGGAGCCGCCATCTCGTTCTGGGGGGTGCTGAAGGCGAACGCTGTGGTCTCGATGATCAACCCGCAGACCAAGGCGGACAAGCTGGCGTACTACCTGAACGACAGCCGGGCGACCGGGCTCATCGCAGCCGGACATCTGGCACGTGAGTTCTCGGTCGCAGCGTCGCAATCGAAGTGGCTGAAGACGGTGATCGTCTCCGGCAGACAGAACGCGCCTGCGACCGGGCTGCCGGGACTTGCGACGTTCGAAGCGGCGTTGGATGGCTGTTCGCGCGACCGGCCTCCGCCGCGCAAGGCCCTCGACGTGGACCTCGCGTCGATCATCTACACGAGCGGCAGCACGGGCGACCCGAAGGGCGTGATGCTGACCCACCGGAACATGATCACCGCAGCCACGTCGGTGAACAGCTACCTCGAGAACGCGCCGGACGACGTGATTCTGGGCGTGCTCCCGCTGTCGTTCGACTACGGCCTGTACCAGATGATCATGGCTTTCCAGGTGGGCGCGCGCCTGGTCCTCGAGCGCTCCTTCACCTACCCCGCCCAGGTGCTGACTACCATGATCGAGGAAGGCGTCACCGGCTTCCCCGGCGTCCCGACGATGTTCGCGATCCTGGCGGAGCTCAAGACGCTGGGTGCGCTCGACCTGTCGCGTATCCGCTATGTGACGAACACCGCAGCCGCGCTCCCGGTCAAGCACATCACGATGTTGCAGGAGTTGTTCCCCAGTGCGCGCATCTACTCGATGTACGGGCTCACCGAGTGCAAACGCTGCACCTATCTCCCGCCCGAGGACCTCGCCCGCAAGCCGACCAGCGTCGGGATAGCCATCCCCAATACGGAGCTGTGGGTGGTGGACGACAACGATCAGCGCCTGGGTCCGGACGAGGTGGGGCAGCTGGTGATCCGCGGAGCCACCGTGATGCGTGGCTACTGGGAGAAGCCGGAAGCCACGGCGAAGAAGCTCAGGCCGGGGCCTCTGCCCGGGGAGCTGGTGCTCTACACGGGCGACTACGTGAAGCTCGACGACGAAGGCTACCTGTATTTCGTCGGGCGCATGGACGACATCATCAAGTCGCGTGGCGAGAAGGTTGCTCCCAAGGAAGTCGAGACGGTTCTCATGAACCTCGCCGGAGTGAAGGAGGCAGCCGTCATCGGCGTTCCCGATCCCATCCTCGGCAGCGCCGTCAAGGCGTTCGTCACGCTCGAGCGCGGCGCACAGGTGACCGACAGCGATATCCAGCAGCACTGCCGTGAAAGGTTGGAGAGTTTCATGGTTCCCAAATACGTGGAGTTCGTCGCAGAGCTGCCGAAGACCACGTCGGGCAAGATCAAGAAAACGGGGCTGAGATGAACGACATACTCGAGACATCGACCGCGGAGACGCTAGTGAACGAGAAAGGGCGAATCCGCCGCTTCATCACCACGAACTTCTACGTCGCGGACCCTGATCTGCTCGGCGACCAGGCTTCACTCCTCGACGAGGGCGTGGTCGACTCGACGGGCGTACTGGAAGTGATTGGTTTCCTCGAGTCCGAGTTCGGGCTCGAGGTCGAGGACGCGGAGATCACGCCGGAGAATTTCGACTCCATCGCGCGGATAGCCGCGTTCGTCGACAGAAAGCGCGGATGAGCGACGCTACACCCCAAACCTTACCGAGCGCACCACGGAGCGCGGATGACGTAACACGTGGAAGAACTGGGCAGCACCACCTACGACACCCGGGATGCGATCGGCCGGGTCGCCGATCGCGTCGACCGTGTTCGACCCCGGCTGCGCGGACCAACGCCTCCAGCGTTCGGTTTCGCCGGGGCCCGAGACACGCAGGATCCGCTCTAGTAGCAGCGACGATTGTAGCGCCACGCGGTTCACATAGATGTAGCGTCGCGCGGGGCGCCAGCTCCGGGCTCCCTCGACGGCGCGCCGCAACCCGACACGGTCACGCCGGGCCGCCAGGTAGACCAGATACGCTGCAGGCAATCCCCGAGCGTCATCGAACCCCATCTGCCCGAAGAAGCGCGGATTGAAGTCGATCAATCGGGGCCCAGTCGCATCGCGAACGAATTCCGCCTCGAACACGCCGTAGTAACCGATGTGCTGACAGAAGCTCCGCAGCTTCTCTGCGAGCTCCTCGTCCACCGCCACGTCCTCGAAACAGATGCCGACCCCGACGCGGCGCGGCCACTGCAGAACCTTGATCGAAGCACGGGCGACAAATTCTTCCCCGGTCTCGTCGCAGAATCCCGAAACCGAGTAGATGGCCCGCGCCGCCCCGGGCGTGTACTGCTGGAGCATCGGGCGGGCGATATCGTCGCGGTGTCGCACGAGCTCGGCGCCGTAGTGGTTGTCGGCCATGAAGGCTCGGTAGCGCGACGCCGTATGCGCAGGATCCGCCACGACCTCGCCCTTGAGCTCCGAGAACAACAGAGTCTGCGTGCGCGGCTTGATGAGCACCGGGTGGACGAGGCGCCGGACAGCATCCTCGATCTCCTCGTCGTTCGTGGGGAACTCGGTCGGCGGAGTCTGGAGGCCGACCGCGGAAGCCGCTCCGTACATGGCTTTCTTGTCTAGGACGCGAAGCATTGCTTCGCTGGACGGCGTATAGAGGCGATAGTAGCGCGACAGCTCGCTGTCGTGCGCTGCGAAGAGCCAGGCCAGGTCGTCGCTGGTCGCGTACAGCACGTGACCGGGATGGCGCTTGCCGAAGCGGAGCAGCCACTCGAACAGCGAACCGACCGGCCTGGGTGGCGGGCACGCGAACCGCGCTCTGACGTGGCGCGACCAGGCGGCCGGTGCAATCAGCCGACTCATGGCGACGTAGGCGGGAACGCCGCGACTGCCCAGACATCGCGCCGCGGCAAGCGTGCCGTCGTAGTCAGGCATGGTGAGCAAAAAACCAGCGGGTGTGGTCATGTCGTCGTGTGCGGTGTCGTCGTGTGCGGTGGAGCTTCTGGTCACCCGGAGTTGAACGAAGCTGGACTGCACAGGTGCACGCCGCGTGCCGCGTCACGTCGTCCCGAACGAATATGGCTGGACGGCAGTAACGCCACACTTCCACGACGGTCAGCGCGGCCGCGGGAATGTGCAAATGCCGCGCATTGGCATCGCCCGAACGTGACGTCCTGCCACGCCCATTCCGACAACCGGCGCGCTGCTTGCGTTGGTTGCCATGAGGGCAACAACGATTGCGCATCCGGACAACTCCCCCCCACATATGAATGCCCAAACGAAGGGAAATGTTTGCACCTGCCTTCCGATGGCCGAAGCGAGCCTTAATGTAGGAGTGTAGGCGGAAGGAAGAACTTGTTAGGCAAGCGCATGAATGACGGGTCGCACAACCGCCGGTTGCTGATCGTGGACGAGGACCCGGCTCGAGCCCGCACGATCGCGCGAACCCTGGAGGAAGACGGCTATTCGTGCGACGTGAGCCATGGCACCTCGCCGGACGTGCACACTCCGGCACGATACGCAGCGGCAATCTGCGGCAGGCAGACGTGGTCACCCAACGCCGCCAACGACATCGGCCAATTGTCACGTCGCTGGCCCGGCATCCCCGTCATCGTTGTGGCGGGCAACGGCACGGTCGAGCACGCGGTCCACGCGATCAAGTCCGGGGCGTTCCATTTCCTTTCGGAACCGTACGATCCCGAAGAGCTGTGGGCGGCCGCCGCCGAGGCCACCGGCAACCCGGGGAGTCGCGACGGGGGAGCTCGGAGCTCCAGCCAGGGTCACGCACAACCCTATGGAAGTTTCGTACGCGAGAGCCCCCCCATGCAGGAGCTCGACGAGCTCGTCACGCTAGTCGCGCAGGCCCGTGCACCCGTCCTCATCCTGGGAGAAAGCGGCACCGGCAAGGAACGCGTCGCCCGGGCCGTCCACGCGCGCGGACCGCGGAGCGGTCGCCCCTTCGTTGCAGTCAACACTTCGGCCATCCCCGAACAACTGCTGGAGAGCGAAGTGTTCGGTCATGTCCGCGGAGCCTTCACTGGCGCCACCCAGTCGAGGAAGGGGCTGCTTGCAGAGGCTGAGGGAGGCACACTGCTCCTGGACGAGATTGGCGATATGCCACTCGGGTTGCAGACAAAGCTCTTGCGCATGCTCCAGTTCGGTGAGGCGCGCCCCGTCGGAAGCGATCGTACACGACACGTCGACGTGCGGGTGATAGCCGCGACCCACCGCAACCTTCAGCAACTCGGCCGCGAGGGCCGCTTCCGTGAAGATCTGCGCTATCGGCTCAACGTCCTGCAGCTGGTGGTTCCGCCGCTTCGCGAGCGCAGGCAGGACGTTTCCGTTCTGGCACTGGAGTTTCTCGACAAGGCACGCGAGCGGACACCGGGCTCGCCGGTGAGAGCCATCAGCGACGAGGCCCTGCGCATCATGGAGAACGCTCCGTGGTTCGGGAACGTGCGCGAGCTGGAAAGCGCGATCGAGCGCCTGGTCGTACTGGGCAGGGAAGAGACGATCACGCAGCGTGACGTTGGCTACCTGGAGGCCCCACCGCTCGTCACCGCCGCCGCCTGGCCCACGGCCCCCGGTGAGATGTGGAGCCTCAAGCGGGTCAATGCTTCGTACGTAGCGTGGGTGCTTGCGCAGACAGGCGGCAACAAGGCAAGGGCAGCGGAGATCCTGGGCGTGGATCTGTCCACGCTGTACCGCTGGCAGCACGGGTCGCGTTCCACCCGCCACAGCCACCGCAAGGCAGCAGCGTCTCCCGAGAGCGGCCAGCCGAGCTGACCGGTGACAGCCGCCCGAGCCGGATCCCTCTGGGCAAGGTCACTGCCAAGCTGCGAAGGACGGGTGCGAAATGCCAATCGCAATGTCCGGTTTCGGGCGCGATGGGAGCGTTTCGGAGCCGCGTCCGCGAGGGCCCGAGGCGGCACACAACGTGCTTCTGATCCAGGGCATGAGCCTGGAGCACGCACAGAGGATTGATCGCGCAGGCGATGCGTTGCTGCTCGCGGCGGCTTCAACGTTTGCGGCGCACGGGGAGAGTGGCTTCGAGTGGAAAACCGCCGCCGCCCTGTTCGTCGGTTCCGGCCTTCTGTGGTGGTCCGCCGCGCGCGTCCTCAGGCAATATGACTCCGACAACGGCCGGGGATTTCTGGGCGATCTCTCCCTCACGCTGGTCATGCTCGCCACCATCGTGGTGCCGATGGCGCTGCTCGGCATCGCCTTCCCGGACTACGGCGGACCGGAGCACGTGGGCCGATTCCTGTCGGTGCTCGTGCCCGCTGCACTCGCGCTGCGCACCGTGATAGTCGGCGCCCGGCTCAGGAAGACACGCCCGGCCGAAGACGTGCTCATCGCCGGCATCGGTCCGCTCGGGCGCATGACCGCCGACCACGTCCAGCGCGGCGATCGACGCCAACGGATTGTCGGCTACCTTCGCTTCGACGACGAGTCGACCATCCGAGCTGGGGGACTGCTCGTCCACCCGGGACGTGACGAGGAGCGACACCACGACGCACCGCTGCTCGGCACGCTCGACGGTCTCGAGGCGACGCTGCGCGAGCGTGTGGTCGACGAGGTGTACTTCGCATCGACCGCGAGCCAGCACCGCGCACAGGTGCAGACCGCGATCCAGACCTGCGAGAAGTTGGGGATCCCCTTCGCAGTTCCAGTCTGCCCGTACCGCCTGACGCGTGCTCAACCCACCTACGGAGGCGCGTTGGATGACGGCTACGCGCACTTCCTGACCGTTCGCTTCAAGCCCTGGCAGTGGTGGCTCAAGCGGCTGTTCGACATCGCTGCATCGTCGCTCGCCCTGGTCTGCCTTTCGCCGCTCCTGACCGCGGTTGCGCTGGCCATCAAGTTCACTTCGCGCGGGCCGGTCTTCTTCCGACAGGAACGAGTGGGCCTGCATGGCCGACGCTTCAACATGTTGAAGTTCCGGTCCATGGTGGTGAACGCCGAGGAACTCAAGCAGAAGCTCCTTCAGGCCAACGAACAGACGGGCCCCGTGTTCAAGATCCGCCGCGATCCACGAGTCACCGCAGTCGGACGCTTCATCCGCAAGTACAGCATCGACGAGCTGCCGCAGCTGGTCAACGTGCTCAGAGGCGACATGTCGGTCGTCGGTCCGCGTCCACCGCTGCAAAGTGAAGTCGAACGCTACGAGGCGTGGCAGCGGCGACGCCTATCCGTGCGACCTGGACTGACCTGCGTGTGGCAGGTGAGCGGGCGCAACGAGATATCTTTCCAGGAGTGGATGCTGTTGGACATGCGCTACATCGACCACTGGAGCCTTTCGCGTGACTTCAACCTGATCTGGAAGACCGTTCCCGTCGTACTGACGGGACGGGGCGCCAGCTAGCCGCGGGAGGGGGGGAGCGACATGAAGCGACTCGCGCTAGTGGTGGAGGACGACCCGGAGCTGCAAGAGGCCATGCTTTCGCACCTTGCGGACCTGGATTTCGAGACGTGTGGCGCGCTCCACTACGACGCGGCCATCGAGCAACTGGCCTCGTGCAGCCCGAATCTCATCTGCGTCGACATCGGCCTCCCTACCCGCTCCGGATACGAGCTGTGCGAGTTCATCCGCGGCACACCTGCGCTCGACCGCGTCTCGATCCTGGTCACGAGCGATTCGGGCTTTCCCGAGGACATGGCGAACGCCGAGGAAGCAGGCGCCAACGCTTTCCTCAAGAAACCTTTCACGATGCATCAGCTAACCCAATACATCGAAGCCCTTCTGGGCCACGGAGCGCATGCCGTCCCTGATTCTGGAGAGTTGAGATGATCCGTGTACGGCTTTTCATGGTGGTCTGTGTTGCGCTCGGTCTACTGGCAGGCTGCGGAAGCAGTGGGCACTACGTGTGGGTCGATGACCTGCCGGAGGCCCAACGTGGGGATGTGTACAGAATCTCCACGGGTGACGTGCTGAACGTCCGCGTCTACAACCAGGAGAGCCTATCCACCCACGCAAGGGTGCGCAGCGACGGACGTATTGCAGTGCCGTTCATCGGCGACGTGGAGGTAGCCGGCAAGACGCCTGCGGTGGTCGGCCGCGAGATCGAGGCGAAGCTCAAAACCTACGTCGTCAACCCTTCCGTCACGGTTACGGTGGAGGAGAGCCAACCCACCAAGGTGTCGGTGCTCGGCGAGGTCGCGCACCCCGGAATCTACACCGTCGACCGCTCCTCGGGCGTGCTGCAGGCCCTCGCCGCCGCGGGCGGCTTCACGGACTTCGCGAGCCGCCAGTCGATCTTCGTCGTGCGGCGGGCGCCCACCCAACGCATCCGCTTTTCCTACAACGCGTTGCTTGACGGCGACAAGAGAGCGGATCGCTTCCGCCTTCGCACGGGCGACGTAGTGGTAGTCGAGTGACGCCGCGATGTTCGCTGCTCTGCCCATCGCTCTTGGCCTGGCCGGGACCCTGGCGCTGTCCGACCGGAGCGAAGTGCGGGTCCGGATGCCCGGCACCAACGACAAGACGGCATCGCTCGATCTGGAGAACCGACCGGAGGCGAGAGTGACGCTGGCAACCCGCGAGACCGAGTACGCGTTCGGCTACCGCCCCACAGGCACGCTCTGGGACATCGGTGCCCGCGACTTCCGCGGAACGCTTCTGCATGAGGGCAGTGCGCGCGTCACGTGGCGCCTGCCCCACGCCAGGCTGTCGCTGGAAGAGACCGGGCGCTACGGGAGCATCGACTTCTCGTCAGCCGCCATCACGCCGGGGCCGAACGGACAGCTGCCGCGCATCGACGCGATCCCGGCTCCGGAAGTCGTCCGTCTCGGCTCCTCGAGGACCACCGCGGCTTCGCATCTGACGCTCGAGCGCTGGGTGCTCGACTCGTCGGTGGGCTACCAGCTCAGCGGTGGAGCCACGCCCGAGGCGCGCGCCGTGCTGCCGTTCCAGAAAGGTCCTTTTGGGCGATTCCAGGGGGAATACACCATCACGCGGCGCAACTTCGCGGCGACCACCTTGACCGCCTCCGAGACCCGGTTTTCGTCCGGGCCGGAAGCCGTGCTCACCCAGCTCGACGAGCGTTGGCGACATCTGATGTCACACGTCACCACGAGCGAGCTGACTCTCGGTGCAAGCCTGGCGCGGGTACGGGCCTCGCCGGTATCCACGTACAGGATCGAGACCCATCCCGTCGCGCAGGGTGCACTCGAGCACCGGATGGCCGCCGGCACCGGCCGGCTCTTCCTGCGTGCGGAGGCCGGCGTCGCACCGATCGTCAATCAGCTCGTCGGCAGCGTCGAGGAACGCCTGCAGGGAACGCTGATTGTGCGACACACATACAAGCGGTTCACCACCGGCGGTTTCGTCAGTGCATCCGAGTCCATCCCCGCCACGCGGAGCGACTCGACGCGACTGCTCGCCGGCGAGCTCGGCACGACCTACACGCCGCGGGGCGTCGTGGCCTTCGATGCTGGGGTACGCGGCTTCTGGCAACACGAGGAGACGACCGGAATCGACTTCTTCCAGGGAACACTCTTCGTCGGGATCACGCTGCGCGCGGACCCGATCCACTTCTGAGGGCACGGCCGCCGCTCGAGGAGAACGCAACATGACGGACAACCGACCTGTTCTCGACACCAAGCCCGAGTTCACGATCGACGCGCCTCGCCCCATCCCCGGCCCCTGGGACCGTCCGGACTGCCAGCGCATCTGGCTGGGAACGCAAGTGCAGGACTGGCGCACGCTGGCCGTCGTGCCAGGAGACGAGGATCTATCGAGCTACGAGATCGCAAGCCTGATCATGGCGCTGGGTCTGCACCACGGCGAACCGATCGGCGTGGCGGACCTTCGCGACATCGGGCTAAGCAAGGTACGTGCGTCGCTGGACGTGGTGGATTTCCACGTCGATCGCGGGGAGCGCGTGGTGCTTGCCACCAGCGCGATCACCTCGAACCTGGCAACTGTTGCGCTGGCCCGTGCGGCGGATGCCGCGGTGCTCTGCGTCGCGTTCGGATCGACTTCGCTAGCGCTGGTCAAGGAAACGGTCGAGCAGATCGGAAAGGAGCATTTCATAGGCAGCCTGCTGCTTCACAAGTCAGAGCCCAGGCGTCATTCCCGGGGCTCACGCAGACGAACCATCCAGGTGCAAGAGCAATGATTCCCGCAGGGGCCCGCCTCTCGATCGGGCGCCTCGCGATCGACCCAGTCGGATTCGAGACCGCGCTGGACGCGGTCGCCGGACTGGTCGCGCGGCACGAGGGCGGGATGGTCTTCACGCCCAACGTCGACCACATCGTGATGGCCGAGGACGACGACGCGTTCCGCCGCGCCTACGAGCGAGCAGACCTCTCGCTCGCGGACGGAATGCCCGTCGTGTGGGCGTCGCACCTCCTCGGCATGCCGCTGCCCGCGAAGATCTCCGGCTCCGATCTGGTGCCGCCGTTGATGGCGCTCGCCGGATCCATGCGCTGGCGCGTCTATCTGCTCGGAGGAAATGACGGTGTGGCCCGACGCGCCGGTGACGCACTCGAGCAGCTGCATCCGGGCCTCCAGATCGTCGGCGCCGCGTCGCCGCGCATCGATCTTTCACGCCCGCCGGCCGAGCGACGGCACATCGTGAGGGAGATACAACAAGCCCGTCCGGACCTCGTCCTGGTGGGGCTAGGCGCCCCCAAACAGGAGCTGTGGATCGACGAGTCGATCGGGGCCTTGCGCCCGGCCGTGCTGCTCGGCGTGGGCGCGTCCATCGACTTTCTCGCGGGCACCGCACGTCGCGCGCCGGCATGGGTCTCGGCGCACGGTCTCGAGTGGCTGTACCGCCTCGCACATGAGCCTCGTCGTCTGTGGCGGCGCTATCTGGTTCGTGATCCGCGCTTCGCCAGAATCGTTCTGCGCGAGCTTGCCGCACGCGGTTCGCGTCGGCTGCGTGATGGGGCTTTCCCATGAGCGACAGCGACCAGCGGGCGGCAGATGCAGAAACGCTCACTGCTACGCGCAACGCTTTGCAGCTCGGCGGCTCGCTGATCTTTACCTGGGCCATCGCCCTTCTCGTTCGACTGCTGGTGCCACGCTACCTCGGCCCCGAACTATTCGGAACGCTGAGCTTTGCCGACGCCTTCACGACCACCTTCTTCGTCGCGCTGGGATTGGGCGCGGACATCTACGTTCGCAAGTACGTGGCCGTGCGCACGGAGCACGCGAGCGACTTCTTCGGAGGCACGTTCGTGCTGCGCGTGCTGATGTCGGGAGCCATTGTCGGCGTGATGGTGATCGTGCTGAACGTCACCGGGCGCCCGCCCGCAGTGCGTCATCTGGTCTATCTCTTTGCGGGCGCGCAGTTTCTGATCAACGCCAACGCCACCCTTGCCGCGATGCTGCACGCGCGCGGACGGGTCGGCGGCATGTCGGTGCTGTCCGTGCTGACGAAGTTCGCATGGGGCGGCGGCATCCTGTTCGCGCTCCTCACGGGCGGCGGACTGATGGGAATCGCATTCGCCTACGTGGTAGCGGAATCGATCAAGTGTGTTGGGCTCTTCACCCTCGCGCGGCGCCATCTCGGCCTGGTCTTCCGCGTCGACCCGCGCGCGACCAAGGCCATGATCATCTCGAGTCTGCCCTTCTACCTGAACGACTTCGCCACGACCGGGTACGGCAAGCTGGACGTCTCGCTGCTCGCCTTTTTCGTTACCGATCGCGAAGTTGGCTGGTACGCCGGTGCGTCCGCCATCGCAGGACTCACGCTGCTCGTGACGCCGCTCATCGGATGGGTCCTGATGCCCACCTTCGCCCGCGCTGCCGAGCGATCCCGCGCGGAGCTCTTCGAGCGCATCCGCCGCTCCGCCGAGCTGATCCTCACCGTTGCTATCCCGGTTTCGCTGATCGTCATCCTGGGAGCCGGGGTCTTCGTGCGCTTCCTGTTTGGTGAAGCCTTTGCACCCGCAGCCCTCGCCTTGCGCATCCTCGCGGGCACGTTCGTCGTGACCTACATCGCGATCGTCTACGCCATCTCGCTGTTGATGCTGGATCGGGCCTGGACGCTGACCGTGATCTCCATCTTCGGTCTGGTGGTCAACGTCACTCTCAACCTGCTGATCGTTCGCCACTCGGTCGAGATGTTCGGACCCGGCGGAGGCGGTGCGGGTTGCGCGCTGGCCATGTTGGGGACGGAGATTTTCGTCTCGACGTGCATGATTGCCGTCGTTGGACGGGAGGCTTTCGACCGCCGTGCGCTGGTCATGGTGGGCAAAAGCCTTGTCGCGTGCGCCGTCGTGGTCGGACTCGATCGCCTGGCGCGACCACTGGGCTGGGCTCGCCTGGTCCTCGACGCTGCAACCTACCTGACGCTCGTGATCTCGACGGGCGCGCTGCGCGCCCGTGAGATCGTGGGCGTGGTGAAAGCAGCCATCCGTCGTCGGGAGCCGGCCCTCGCGGCAGGAGCGCTCACTCCGCCGCGCACCGATCCTTGAGGTAGGCGATGCGACTCTCGGCCCTGGTCGAACGCCTCGACGCCCGCATCGCCCGCCGCAAGCTCGGGCGCTGCAGGTCGGTCGGCGTCGAGCCGCGCGTGCGCGGCAATGTCTGGATCCACGGCAACGGCGAGGTCAGAATCGGTGACCGCGTGTTCTTCGATGGGACGTTCGCACCGATCGAGCTTCATGCCTGGAAGGGAGCCGTGATCGAGATCGGCGACGACAGCTACATCGGTGGAGGAACTTCCATAGAGGCCACGCGATCTATTCGTCTGGGGCCTCGGGTACGCCTGGATGGGTTCTGCCGTGTGATGGACAATCACTTCCATGTGTTACTCGGCGATCGACACGCACGTCCCGATGCGCGTCCCGTGACGGTCGAACCCGACGTAGAGATAGGCGCACGCGCGATCCTGCTCGCAGGCGCTCACGTTGGTCGCGGCGTGCGCATCGCGGCAGGCAGCGTGGTTGCACGGCGCATGCCGCCCCGCATCAAGTAGGTGTGCGCAAGACGTTGCGCCGCAAATGGTTAAAAACCCTCGACCCTACGCTGCCGGGTCAGCAGACACACGTCAATAGTGCGTACGGACCTACATGTAGGTTTGACCACGCTGGAATTCGAGGTCATTCCCTTTTCGTGCTGCGCAGCGCTTGCTGACAGCCGTGGTGGTCGCGTCGGTCACGTTTCTCTGATGAACCACCACGTCGCCCCAAACCCATGACCCCCCAATAGCCACCGTCACCTGACGGCGGCACTGCCACCAAGCCCTCCGGTGGCACGTCGGCCTCGCTCTTCCCCGAGCAGAGGAACGGTACGAGTGTGCCTATGAAGTACAGACTGTGGACCTCTTCCATCGTAGTGGCGGGCTTCGCGCTCGCGTGTAGCGCCTCCCCCGGCGCACCGAACGGCAGCACGATCCAGGGCAGTCCCGGCGGTAGCGCGGGAACAGGCTCTGGCGGCAGCGCCGGCTCGACAAGCACGGGCGGCAGCGCTGGCTCGACCAGCACCGGCGGCTCGTCCCAGGGTGGCGCTGGTGGCAGTGCCGGCTCCACTGGCTCCGGCGGCAGCGCCGGATCGACGGGCACTGGCGGAAGCACCGGCACTGGCGGAAGCACCGGCTCCGGCGGAAGCACCGGCTCCGGCGGAAGCACCGGCTCCGGCGGAAGCACCGGCACTGGCGGAAGCACCGGCTCCGGCGGAAGCACCGGCTCCGGCGGATCTCCGTCGAACAAGCCCGTCATGCCCCGCATCAGCGTCGGACAGCCCGCATTCGCGAAGTACTCGCCGAACACGGCGGCAGATGCGTTCGACGCGGACTACAGCACCGACTGGCGCTCGTCGCACATTCCCTCATCGAGCGACCCGGACTGGCTGGCGATCGATCTGTCCTCGGTGCCGGTGGTGCAGCGCACAACCGTGTACTCGGTGTGGTTCAACGAGTTCGGCTACAACTACGACACCTCCGACGGCTACAGCTACACGCTGCCTGGGGATTTCCAGATCCAGGCGAATGCGGCGCCGGGCGGCACGCAGCCACCGAGCAGCGGCTGGGTCACGTTGACGACCACCAAGGGCAACGAGCTCAGCTCCGGCGCGAACTTGCTCGATCTGAGCGGCTACAACTGGGTGCGTTTCTATTGCACCGCCCATGCTCCAAACTCGGACTCCCAGAACCAGGATCTGACGCTGCAGTGGAACCTGTACGACGCGCACCTGGGCAATGATGGCTGGAAGTTCGGTGGTGACTCGATCACCGCGAACTCGATGGGCCACAAGAGCTCGAACGACAGCTTCAACCAGCTCGTGCACCAGCAGGTGAAGAACTATCCGGCGTTCGAGATGGCAGGCCACGGTGGCTGGACGGCGTACGAGATGCTCAAGTACATCGACTCGTTCCTGGGCGACTTCCCCGGGCGTTTCTTCGGGCTTTCGCTGGGTACGAACGATGCGCCCGGCAACGACCCCGCCACGTTCCAGACCGACATGTCGACACTTGTCGACAAGGTCATCGCGGCAGGAAAGGTGCCGGTCATCCCGACCATCCCCTACACCGGCGAACCGAGCCACGTAACCACCGTCCCCAAGTACAACGCCGCGATCCAGGCGCTGTACACGAAGTACGGCAACAAGGTCCTCCACGGTCCTGACCTGTTCACGATCATCTACCAGGGACGCGCGGCCTACTTCGACAATCCTACCGACCTGCATCCCAACGAGGCAGGAAACCATGCGATCCGCCAGGCCTGGGCGGACACGATGGTCAAGAACGTGTTCAACAAGTAGCGGGCGATGGGCGGTCGGCCGGGCTCACCTCCGGGCGGGCCCGGCCGCGCTGCGTCGATACAGCGGATCGATCGCTTCCGCCCACAGACGGTTGATCGCTACGATGCCCTTGTCATTCGGATGCAGCCCGTCGCGCAGCTGGTCCGGATGCTTCATGAACCAGTCGTAGAGGTCAGGTCCAGCGGGTAGTCCGTTGTCCCGCCGCAGCTGATCGACAACCGCGTTGAACTCCCGGATGGTCGAGTGGTTGCCATCCGTCGAATACGGAATGCGCGCCAGGATCGGGACATGCCCGGCCGCCTTGATGCGATCGATGATGGTCTGCATGTTGGTCCGGAAGCTCGCGGTGTCGGTCGAGTCTCCGGCCGAGTCGTTCGAGCCGTAGCCGATCGCCCAGAAGCGTGCGTCCGGGTTGTCACGGAGCCACTTGTCGATGTGCTTGACGCCTTCCTCGGCCTTGTCTCCACCGATGCCGCCGTTGATGACCGCTGGGTAGTACGCCGGGTGCTTGGCGTGCACGTCCGCAGCAAAGCCCTGGCCCGTCGGCACACTGCTTCCAAATGCGAACGCCGTGATGCTGTCGCCCATGAAGAACCATGTATCGCTGGCTCCCGCGGAGATGTCGTGCACGTCGATGCGGTCGATCTGCACGCCGTTGGGGCTCTTTGCGGGCGCGCTTGTGACCACGAACTTCACCCAGCGCTGACCGGCAAAGTCGAAGCTGTGTGCCGCCCCGTGGGTTGTCACGCTGCGGACGGTGGCCACCGTCTTCCAGGTGCCGTCCTCGCCATCACTCGAGTTGGGCGAGGTTTCAATCCCGTACGAACCCGGGCTGCCGTAGTCCGTCTCGTCGTAGTTGAAGCTCCCGGCCGAGCTCCACGTGACGAGCGCGCGGGAAGGTCCGCGGCCCACGTCGATGGCCACCCAGGCGGGACGACCGGGTGAGGGCTTGCCGGCGTTCCACGCCGTCGACCGGCTTCCGTCCACCACGGCGCTGGCATGGGCAAACAGACGTGGCGACCAGCTCTCGACCGGCTTGCCCCGGGAAATGACAGGATTCGGCTCGATGAAGCGCGCCGTCCCCACCTGGGCCGGCGCCGACGCATCCACAGCGACTCGAGCTGTGGGCACGGCCTGGGCCGAAGCGGGGGCGGCATGCGCGACCGACGCATCCCGCGCTGGAACGCACGAGGCGAGCACCACGGCGAACCCGAGTTTCGCCGCGCGACCCGGCATCGGCGACGCCGTGGCAACAGCCGGCCGTGGCGCCACGACGGCCTTTCGGGACTCCGATGGCGCGAAGCGCTCCTTGAGCCGGAGGAAGCGCTTTTCGTACAGCTCGTAGCTCGCGGCCGCCACGAGGAACGACGCGATGGCTCCGACCACCGCCACGATCAGCGTCGCTCCCATGTGGGTTCCCAGCTTCACAGCGAGCCTGTCGCCCACGGCTTTCTCGACCAGAGCGTAGGCGATGATGCCGTGGAAGACGTACAGCCCATAGCTGTACTTTCCGAGAGTGCGCGCCGATCCGCTGTGCAGCACCCGCCCCAGGAGGCTCCGGGGCGACACGTCCAGACCGGTCACCAGCAGTGCGCCGAAGGTGAGCGCCACGAACGTGCCGCGCAGCGGGATGACAATGCTGTCCAGCCCGCCGCCGAGCGCGTGCCAGGCGGAGGTAGCCAGCACCATGCCGGCGAACACGAACAGCAGCGGTCGCATCGTGCGGGTCACGCGCTCGAACCCGACATCCCGCACGGAGATGGCCAGAAACGCGCCGATGAGGAGCGCGTCGAGTCTACACGGCGTGAACACGACGAGGGTCACGTGGGTGGCTCCCGCGTGCGCGAGCGCCATGCGCAGACCCAGAGCAAACAGACTACCCGCCACACACACGCGCAAGAGCGCGCGGCGGGAAAGGAACAGCACGAATATCGGCCACAGCAGATAGAAGTGTTCTTCCACGGCCAGCGACCAGAAGTGTCCAACGTATGGCAGCGCCCAGGTGCCCTTGACCGCGAGATACACGTTGGTCGTGTACGACCAGAGCCAGCCCTGGTGATGAGCGGTACCGGAGAGCGATTGCGGGTAGTGGCCCGAGAGCAGCGGCAGCACGCCGAAGAGCAGAAGGAGTACGCCGTAGTACAGCGGGAAGATGCGCAACGTGCGGCGGATGTAGAAGTTCTTGAAATAGTGCTGCGACCGGCGACTGTCGTACAGGATGCCGGTGATCAGGAATCCGGAGAGCACGAAGAACAGGTCGACGCCCCAGATCCCGTAGTTGGCAAGCTTGACCGAGAGGCGCTCCAGAGCGCTGTGGGGAGTGGCGTCGCCGATGAAGTGGACGAACAGCACCATCACGATGGCCAGCCCGCGCAACCCGTCCAGCGCGGGCATGTGAAGGCGACCTCGGGGCGACGCGCGGGAGCTCGTCACGAAGTCCTCCGCAGGAGCTCTTCATAGAATGCGGTGAGCCGCCGCACCGACGCCTGCCAGCCATAGCGCTGGACGACGAGCTTGCGCGCGGCGTCGCCCAAGCGCTCGATCCGTGCCGGGTCATCCATCAAGCGGCCGACCCGCACGGCAAAATCGCCTGGCTCGTCGGCGATCAAGATGTCGCGACCTGGCACGACATCCAGCCCCTCCGCGCCCAGCGATGTCGACACCACGGCTTTGCCCATGGCCATGGCTTCCAGGATCTTGAGCCGCGTGCCGCCGCCGATCCTGAGTGGCGCGATCACGACGCTGGCGCGCTCCAGGTAGGGACGCAGGTCCTCCACCTCGCCGGTAATCTCGATACCGGGGCCGCGCCGCGCCAGAATCACATCAGGCGGTCGGCGACCGACGACCCATGTCTGCACGTCCCTGCGTGCGGCTTTCAGCCGCGGCAGGATATCGCGGAAGTAGTAGAGAAGCGCTTCCGTGTTCGGGTAGTAATCGATGGCTCCGAAGAAGAGCACCATCGAGGGATCGCGTGGCGCCGCCTCCGGGCGGGGCTGGAAGTAGTCGAGATCGACTCCGTTCGGTACGACGACGGTGCGCGTGTCCGGAGATTCGGCGAGGAGCCGATCCCGGTCGCGTTCGGAGGTGAGCGCGCAGCCGTCGAGACGCGCCCATGCACGGCGCTCCTCCCTCTGCACCTTGCGCCAGTCCACCGCGCTGTAGGCGCGCCGCACGGCGCCCACGTCGGCCAGAGCGGTCTGCCGCACGATGTCGTACTCGATGTTGTGCTCGTCCAACACGAACACGGCACCCCGACGTTGCCTGAGGTTCGTGCCGTACGGCGCCATGTGCGTCAGCTCGAACTGGACGACGTCGTAGCGGTTCTCCTCCAGCATCCGTTCGAGCTCGCGGCCCAGGGCACGCCTGCGATGGACGAGCCACTCGTAGCTCCAGGGCGACAGGAGCGAGCGGAGCTGGAGCAGCCGTTTGGCCGCCCCCTTCGAGGCGGAGCTCTCGATGGTGACGACGTTTTCGGCGTAGTCGTCCATCGCGCGCCGCGTCTCTTCTACGTCCACCCCGGGCGGTACCAGCGACAGCACCGATACCTCGTGATCGGTCGAAAGACCGCCGATGAGCCCGTGCATGCGCCTCTGGCCCCCGAAAACCGGCGGGCTGGGCGGGAACGGCGTGACGAACAGGATCCGCAGGCGATCGTGCAGGGCACGGGTCGCCTCGGGCCCTCGGGCGACATACGTTGTTGGCTGGAATCGATCATGCTGCGCACGCTGCTCCTGGTGTCCATCCTGTTCGCGAACGTGGCGATCCCGATCTGGGCCGCGCGCGACCGCCGCCCGAGGCGAGGTCTGAAGAAGGTCATCGTCTCGATGCTGTTGTTCGACCTGGCGTACCTTGTGGCGCTTCTGGTCCTCTATCCGCGGCTTTGATGCCGGCATTGCTTCGGTCATTGCGCACCTGCCTCGTCTAGAACCGCCACGAGCCGTTCGCGGGCCGACTCCGGCACGTCGAGGAACTCGACCGCCACGTCGCAGCGCGCCGGCTCGCTCCCCGGCAGGAAGTCGACCCAGACCACTCGCGCGAGCAGCTCGATCGGTGCGGTTCCCGGTCTGTCTTCCGGCATCAGCAGCTCGAGCTCGAGTCGCGTGCCGACGGGGATGGACTCGTCGCTGTACATCCGCATCCCGCCGAGACTCACGTCCTTGACCTGGCGGCGGGGCCCGCGGAGCCCCGGAGAGCGCCAGAACACGTGGGCGTTGAGCCTGGGGTAATGTCTTCGGTCTACTTGCATGTCCCCCCTCCTTCACTTCCGCGGTGAAAGATACAGATCGACAACGGTCATCGAGTACGCTGGCAAGAGGAGCGTCCGAGCTCCGGTGTGTGCCTCGTCCGGCGCGAAGCCGAGCGGTCCGCCCCGGTAGACGAAGCGACGCTGCTTTGCGATCCGTCCGCAGCTGTTCGTATCCAGGTTCGCGGCAATCTTCGTTGCCGGGTCGAGGTCGAGCAGCACCAGGACCATGTGGTCGCGACTGGCGCTCCGCGACGCGAACACCGACAGACGCCGGTCGTCGGAAGTCACCGCCACGGAGTTGTCGAGGAAGCGCCCACCCTTGCCATCGAAGTCCCGGTACGCGAGGAACGCGTAGTACGCTGGCGAGTTCTTCGCCGGGAAATCCCAGTAGAACGCAGATCGGATCCCCTGCTGACCGAACCGACCCAGCGCTTCGGCTACGGCAAGACCCCCGCTCATGTCGGTCTCTGCGCCAAAGTTGTACTCGCCGATGGAGATCCCCAGGCCCGGATGCTTCTCGGCGATCCACTTCTTCAGGCGCGGGATGAGCTCGACCGGCTTTCCGATCCACGACTCGTCCCGGTAGGTCGGATCCCACAGCGCACGGACCGACCGGATACGGCGAGCCGCGGTGTCGGGGTCCGTCTCGCCCGACTTGCCGAGCCCCATGCCCGCGCCCTGTGGGTAGAAGTGCACGTCGACCACGTCGAGCAGGCGCACGCCCGTGCTCTTCTCGTGAGCGGCGATCTTTTCGAGCCACCACGGAAGGAACGGCTCGCCGCCGTGTCGATCGCGATCCGGGTGGAACGGCGCCGCGGCGTGGTCCACACCCGACCCGAAGTACGCCGGCCATCCCCACAGCGCCGGGGCGGCGATCACCGCATCCGGGTCCGCCGCACGCACGGCGCTCCCGTAGGCGATGGTTCGTTGCAGGAGCTCATCGTAAGAGACCGGCTCCGGATGCACATCCCGGTGCGTTTCGCTCCAGAGCATCGGTTCGTTGCCGAGGATGTACATCTGCACCCCGCGGCGACCACGCGCCTGGTCTGCCTTGCGCATGGTCCGCACCCAGTCTCCGATGCTCGCCGGCGTCATCGGCACGCTGGTGCGCTCGGGCGGACCGGGAATCAGGGGGTTGCCGTCCGGAGCGACACCATTGCCGATGTCGGGATGCCCAGACTCGGTCGCCTGCTGTGGACCGTAGACCGACACCGGGAAACTGTACGAACGGGTATCCTTCGCGGCCCAGCCGAGGATCGGGATCGTCAGCGCGGTGGCCATGCCGTGCGCGAGATCCTCGTCGATGAAGCGCGCGTACGCGGGGCCATCGCGATCGTCGAAGTCGACGTTCTTGAAGAACCAGTCCTTGGCGGTGTTCCAGGCGTTGCCGAGCTTCCAGTTGTAGCGGCTGGTGTGATTGCCGCCCCAGCGGCGTGCAGTCGCGCCGAGCCGCCACTGGTAGGCATCGTGGTGCATCGGCTGCTCGGCAATCCCGTAGACAAGCGGACTGATGCGATGCGTGACCGCGTCGCACTTGATTTCGACCGCCACCGGCACACTGCCCACCTTCGAAACGGTCCCTGGCACGATCGCCGAGACGGCGGGGACCGGGGCCGGACGCTCTGCTGCCTTTGGTGACACGACCTGGGATCCGCCGCAGCGTGACAGCAGGACGAAGAACGCACCTCCCAGGAGCGTGAGGGAGACGCCCAGCCCTAGAGACAGAGCCCCCTTCCGCGTCATCGTGTCTCCCCTTCCCTCGGTGTGCGCACCCACTCGCCACGCCCAGCCGCCGAGTGGCGAAGCGGCAGCAGGAGCTTCCAGGCCACGTAGCCCGGAGCCGCGGCCAGGGCGACGAGTCCAGACAGGCCCGTCTTCGAGAGCCACCAGCCCCTGAGCGTGTACACCGCCAGCCCGGCGCCGCAGCCCGCCCATACCCAGGCCGCCGTTGTGACAGTGCCGGTCGACCACCATAGCAGGCCGGCGACCAGCAGACCGATGAGCTCGACTATCACGATCGTCGCCAGTGGCGGCACGATGAGCTCCAGAGCTAGATCGAGGACGACACGGTCGCGCTGGACAATGCCGCGACGCAACAACCGCCAGGCATGGCGCCGGACCATGTGGCGACGCCCGGCTTCCCAGCGCTGCCGCTGCAGACGGCTCTCGCGTTCCCGCGCAGGCATCTCGCCGTACACCTGGGCCTCTGCCGCGAACCGGACCGGATAGCCCATCTCCCCCAGCCGGATTCCGTACTCCAGATCCTCGACGATGGAGAACGAGCCATAGGGCACGGCGCGAAGTGCCTCGACGCTGAAGCACATGCCGTTGCCGTGTAGGCCGGCGGATACTCGCAGACGCTGCCGAGCGAGAGCACGCAGCGTGTGGACGGTAGCCAGAGCAATGGTCATCAGCTGCGTGCGCCACGATGCGTTGGGGTTCGCAACCCCGTAGTCGGCCTGCACGACGGCCGCGCCGGCGTCGAGGCGCGCCGCAAACGCGCGCAACAGATTCGATGAGACCACCGTGTCGGCATCTACGACCACCACGGCCTCGGCGCGCCCTTCGTCGAGGATGCGCGTGAAGGCCTCACGCAGAACGTATCCCTTGCCTCGCTGGTCGCGGCTCCGGCGTTCGACGACGTCGGCTCCGGCGGCACGCGCGCGAGCCGCCGTGGCGTCCGAGCAGTTGTCGGCCACGACAACGACCCGATACAGGTCATGCGGGTAGTCGACCGCAAGCAGGCTCGCGACGGTGCCTTCGATATTTCGCTCCTCGTTGTGCGCCGGCACCACGACTTCGAAACGGACATGAAGCGGCAACGCGGCCGGAACGCTGTCGTGGCGCGACAGCACGGCGAGTAGCGTCAGGTAGCCCGTTGCCGCGACCTGCGGCACGGCGAACCCGGCCAGGACAATTTCGGTGAAGGTCATGCCGCGACCCCTTTCGTGCCGGTCGCACGTTCGATGCCGAGGACGACCACACGCTTCTTCTCGGGCGGCAGCTGCTCCAGCGGCTGCTTGCGCGGCCAGGCGCCGGTCGCGAGAGCCAGCTGCCCGATGACAGCCAGCGCCGGCGCGACGGTGAAGACGCTGGTCCAGGTGCCCAGACCCATGTCGCCGTAGCAGTGCGCCAGATTGACGACGATGACCGCCGTGGACGCCAGGGTGGCGATGCGCTCATCAGGCCCGCGGGCGAGCGGGTAGATACGCGCAGCGAAGAAGATGGCAACGGCGTACACCATCCATATAGCCGCAAATCCAACGATGCCGCCGTACGCCCAGATGCCGAGGATGCTGTTATGCGGAATGTACCGGTACAGCGAGTAGACATCCGAGATGTCCGGCAGTTTCACCAGTTCGATGTAGCCATGCCCATAGCCCGTTCCGAGAACGGGGTGGTGGCGCACGGTGTAGACGAGATCGTAGTTTTCCCAGTCGCGCCATTCGGTCGACTGGTTGGCGTGCGAATCGACGACCGAACGCGCAATCTCGACCGGCGCAAATGTCCCGGAGCTGGCTGACCAACCGACGGCGAAGTAGACGAGCACGACCGGCGAGGCGACGATCACAGTGCGTGCGATGACGCGGCGTGCACGGGTCCACGGCGTCAGTGCGTAGAGCGCGACCAACGCGACGACGAGCTCGACCCAGACTATCCGTCGCGTGTTCGCGATCATTCCGGCAAACAGGAGCGGCAGGATTACGGCTGCCAGGGCCAGGCGCTTCTTGTCGAAGCGCTCGATCAGAAGCGCGACAACGAGGCAGAACGCCCCGGCGAAGAGCATCGAGTCAGGATGCGTCGTGGCGTATTCGAGCTCCGCTTTGCCGGCGGGGGGCGCGACGGTCGCGCGGATGTAGATGGCCAGCAGCGCCTTCACGCAAGCAGCGGCCACGAACACCTTGGCCAGGGCGGCACGATCGCGCGTTCCGCGCAATGCGACGGCAAAGAGCAGGAACACGACCGGCAGATAGACGACGCGCTGCACCTGCCAGAGCGAGCTGGAAACATCGGCGCCGCCCCGCGCCATCCCCCACAGCCACATGCCGATTGCGGCGATGGGGATGATCGCCACCAACCACCGCATGGGACTCGCGGTCGGCACCCGGCCCGCCTTGTCGGCGCGCGCCCCGCTCAGGCGGCGATAGAACGCAATCGCCAGCAGATACACGAGGATCACGTCCAGACCGGAGAAGATCAGCCACTTGTGCCCAAACGTGTGGTTGAGGTGCGTGAGCAGGACCGAGCCGACTGTGTACAGAGGCGACTTCCACTGACCCTGCGCTGGCGCGTCGGCCGGGTTTTCCAGCGTGAGAGCCAGGAACGTGACGACCAACAGCGGGTAGCGCAGCGGCAACCGCCACGTGGCATAGATCACGGCGAACAGCAGCACGGGAGCCAGCGCCAGAAGCAGGCTGCCGTTGCCCAGCACCAGCATGACCAACGTGGCCACGCACAGGACCACGATCGACGCCCCGAAGAAGAAAGTCTTCATGTCCGCCGGGCCTCCATCTCCGCGAATGCTGCACGCGGACGCAGTACGGGCTTCTCTTCCTCGGGCCGGGCGGTGGTAATGCGCGCGAGCCGGCGGCGCAGCCGCGCACACGGCTTCTCGACCACCACGTAGATGCCGTACGAGACCGCGATCGACGAGGCGAGCCCGAGTCCGGCTCGCAGCAGCGTCGGCTCCTTGCCGATCGCGTCGAGCAGCACGTGGTGGACCAGATACAGCGAGTACGACAGCACGCCCATGAAGCTGACGGGCTTGAGGTTGAGCAGCCGGAACGGGCCCCATTCCGGGTAGCGCATCGCCACGACGAACAGCGGCACCAGCGCGATGCCCTGCAACGAATAGCGGAACGTCTGTCGGAAGGCTGGATCCCGGTACCCGAACGTGAACAGCAGCACCAACAGGCCGCCGGGCAGCAGCAGCCACTTCCACGCCCACTCCGTGACCCGCGAGGGGCCATCGACCGCCGGGTTGCCGTAGAGCGCAAGCGCACAGCCGAAGAGGATGGAATCGACGCGCGTATCGCTGGCCAGGTAGGTACGGTCCGGGGGCGCGTTCAGCCCATACACCAGGACCAGCCGCCAGCCGAGAACGACCGCGCACAGTCCGAGCAGCACGAGCGCCTGGCGTTTCCGCTGCATCGAACGTCGCAGCACGAAGTACAGGGCGGGGAACAGCAGGTAGAAGTGCTCCTCGACGGCCAGCGACCAGTACACGCCGGTGCCAGACGGCAAGGCGTCGTAGCCGTGACCCACGATCCAGTAGTTGGCGTAGTAGAGCGCCTGTGCTGCCAGAGCCCGTGGATGGAACCCGCCGGCGATGAGCCCCACCGCGGCAGCCAGCGCGGAAGCCACCATCACGATGTAGAACGGTGGCAGGATCCTGAGCACCCGCCTCAGATAGAACTGCGAGAAGCTGATAGTTCCGCGCGAATCGTGCTCGAGCCTGAGCAACGTCGTGATCAGGTAGCCGCTCAGGAAGAAGAAGACGGTCACCCCGAAGCCACCGGGCACGTAGTCGTGGAGACCTGCATGCGCCGCGAAGACGAGCAGGAACGACATGGCGCGTATCCCGTCGAGCGAGGGAACGTGGAATGCGCGACGAGCCGGTGTCTCCGATGAAGAACTCACTTGAGCCTGTGTCTCGGCAGAAGCCTCAGGTCGATTTCACCGAGGAGCGGCCGGTCGAGCATCCGTTCGATCTGGAATCGCTCGACGAGCCTTCCCTTGCGCAGGTCGGCCACGACAGCGAAGAACACACCCGCGAACAGGGCCGCGATGAAAGCCGCTACGATGATCAGCGGAACTTTCGGGCTCACCGGCTTGCGCGGGAACTCGGGCGGGCTGACCACGTTGTAGCGATACTTGAAGGCAGCGCGCGCCGTCTCGAGGTCCATCTGGGCCTTCTGGGCCTGCGCCCGCAGCGCCGCGTACTTGTCCATTGCGTCACGGAGACGCGCGTGCGCGTAGACCGCTGCCGGGTCGCGCTGCAGCCGGAGCGCGCTGTCGAGCCCGACGATGTCGTTCGACAACCGCGGCGGGGTGATCGACGCGCTGATGGTGGGGCGCGATGCCGCACCGGCGGCAGCCGCAAGTTGCCGGGCCTGGGCAGCCTTGCGCTGGTATTCGGCCTTCAATGGCGCCAGCTCTCGCTGTAGCGACGCGACCTGCGGAGATGGTCTGGAGAGCCCGACGATCGTCTGGCGGGCGTCGATCACGGAAGGATGGTTGTCGGTGTACTGCGTCTTGAGCTCGGCAAGCTTCGCCTGGGCCTCGGCGAGCCGGCGGCGACGCATGTCCTCAAGGTCGTTGATGACGCGCTGCTTGGCGTCGATGGTCAGCTTCAGCTGACCCAGGTCGGGCGCCGGGCCAGTCCGCCGGACCACGCTTCGATGGACGACCCGTGCGGGCGCAGCCTTGTTGCGGCCCCTGGACGCCTTCTTCTCGCCTCGATCACCGAGGCCCGGTGTGACCTTCTCGGCCGCCGCCACGGCAGCATCGACATCGGCTTTCTGGTCCTTGGCGTGACGGCGGATGATACCGATCGAATCGACGATGGCACTGACCTCCTGCGAGTAGCGCGCCAGCAGGAAGTTCTGTTCGGCCTCGTCAACCAACCGGACCGCCATCTGTGGGTCCGTCCAGTCGATGGAGATCGTGACGGTGCCGTCGCTCGTCCACGCCGAGAGGCGCTTTTCCAGCAGGTCGACCATCGCGTCGGTCTTCGCCTGCTCCGTCTGTGGCCCACTGACCCAACCCATGACCGCGTCGCGTGCACGCTGCGCCAGCGACCGGTGGCTCTCGTAGTGCCGCACGAGATCGGTTGCGCGCACGATACGCGACAGGTTCTCGCGTCCGCGGATCAGCTCGACGGCGCCGCGTGTGGGCGCGTTCGAGTTCGGATCCTCACTGCCCACCGAGAGCGCCTGGTTGGTCTGCGCAAGAACCTTCGCTTCAACGTGGTACTTCCTAGGCAGCGTGGCTACCGCCAGGATCGCCAGGCCCATGATGACCACGAAGATGCCGCCCGCAAGGCGCCAGTGACGGCGCAGCGCTCCAACTACGAAGTCATAGTTGTCGCGGAGTTTCTGGCGGTCGAAGAGCTCTGCGCTTTCGATATTCCGAGAAGAGTCGTCCGGATCGCTCATGCTACCCCCGGACAGGAAGTTGCAAGCCGCGAGCCAGAGCGCGGCCAGACAGGGAGAGCGCGCTCCAGCCCGGGCACTGGCCATAGGAGCGGGCAATTTGCCTCGATCCCGCGCTCTTCCTGGGAAATTGCGAAGGACATCGGCGCCCTGCAAAGCGCAACCGTGCAAGCCGGTCCGCCGGGAGCGCAGAACGTTCGCTACTTGTCGCCTGCGCCGCAGACCCCGCCCGTTGTCGCCGGTCCCCCCAACACCCACATTGCCCGCCATTGGCGCCATTCGGCGCGCGCCGGAGTCGTCCTGGAGGCCACCGGCACGATCGCTGCACTGGATACGCAACGGGGTGCGGAAATGGCGAATGTCCAGTTCACCGGGTACAGCGACCGCCTGGAGGCTGCCGCCATGCAGCAGCGCTGGGTCCAGGCGGCGAGTCTCGTCGGCCAGAAGATCCTGGTGCTGCACAAGCTCTCGCTCGCGGTACGCGAGGCTGCCGAGAAGGCCTTTCTGACCGAATGCGTCGCCAGCCTCGAGGAGGTCGGCGATGCGCTCCACGACCTGCACGTCGCGGTCATCGATCCACGCGTGCGACCGTGGCTTGCTCCGGGCTCGCCTGTGAGCGCCTACCTGTCCGCGTCGTACGCCTGGTGCGCGAATGTGCTCGCGTCGCTGCGCGAGCTCATCGAGCTCGGCGAAAGCGCCCTGTGGCGCGTGGGCGAACAGGCTCTCGCGCGGCGCTCGTCCGCATACAAGCAGGATCTGATCGATCCGCTGTTCCAGCGCCTCGACGAGCTCTGCGAACCCGTCCGCTCGAGCGAACACCCCTTGAGCCGGGTGTGGACGCGCGTCCAGCAGGTCGAGTCGGCGATCGCGTGTCTCGACTGGGAGCTCAGGGGCGAAGAAACGTCGGAACCCGAAGCATCGTGACGTGGGATGCCGCGCTCGGAGGCGGCTCTCAGTGCGTCTCCCACGCCGCCAGGTTGCGCAGCATCCACGCTGTCGTCTCGTGGATCTGCATCCGCCGCAGCATCAGATCGCAGGTCCGCTCGTCGCGTGCTCTGGCCGCCAGCTTGAACACGCCGCGCGCGGTACGTGCGACGGCGTCGTGCGCGTCGGCCAGGAGCTGCAGCGTGCGGATATGGTCGGGCAGCCCGGGATCTTCCCAGATCGACGTCAGCTTCACGAGGTCGGCATAGGCGTCCGGCATCGCGAAGCCCAACTCCCGGATGCGCGTGGCGATTGCCTCGACCACGGGACGCACCTCGCCGTACTGCTCGTGGAGCATCGCATCCAGCGCCTGCAGCGTCGTACCCCTGAGATGCCAGTGCAGCCGGTGCGTCTGATGGTACAGCGTGAACGTGTCGGTCAGGATCTTCGATAGCCCGCTCGCGATTTCCTCGCGTTCGTCGGTGGCAGAACCGAGTTCGGTATCCATCGTGCTGTCTCCCAACCACATTTCCGCTTCTTCCATCGATGCCAATGCACTGATCATGCCGGGAGGCGTCCTGTCGCTTTCACCGTGACGCCGTGCGCTGTGTAACGGTGAGAGGACGGCCGCGAGGTCCTCGCTTGTCGATTTGCTGCTCGGTGGTTGAAGCAGGCGCTGTTGCACGCTGCGAACTGTTCGCACCTCGTTTCGCCAATCTGTACGGTTCGCGCGACGCGGTGCAGTGAGTGACCTGTGCCGCTACTCGGCGACATAGGTCACCGAGAGCAGTGCGCTGCCGCCGGAGCGCACTGGCACAGACAATGCAAAAGCTCCGCGTTGAGGAAGTGAGGTTGCGATGGAACGACGGCTGGCCATGCGAGGGCAGATCGATTTTCCAGTGACGCAACATGTCGACGGTTTCCCTCACGCATGTCGTGGCATCGACGTGTCGTCCCGCGGCCTGGTCATCCAACGACCGCAAAGCCTTGCCGAAAGAGATCCGCAACTCGTCTACTCAATCGAGCTTTCCCTGCAGGGTCGCACCATCCACACATTTGCGCGCACCGTCTGGACCGACGGCACGCTGCAGGCCATGCGCTACGTCGGCATCAGCGATGTCGACCGACTGGAGATTGCCGAAGTACTCGACGACGCAAGTCGCAAGGGAGTCGTCCTTCACTAAACGGAGCAGGTATCCATGCGTATCACGACACTCGGACCCTTCATGCTTGTATTTCTGCTGGGCACCGGCTGCGGTTCGAGCGCCAGCAACACTGCTGCAGACGCTGGCGGCGCCGGCAGCGCTGGAGCGCCGGGCAGCGGTGGAACCGACGGAGGCGCGATGGTGGAGCTTGAGCTCCGCATTTCCCCCGCCAACGACAAGCACGCGATTTCGCCGCTGATCTACGGCGTCAACAGCTCCGGGGCCAGCAAGATGAAAGCAGCTCTGCTTCGGCTCGGCGGCAACGACAGCCCAGCGTACAATTGGGAGATCAACGCCACCAACGGCGGCCGGCTCGAGGGCTACGAGAACCGGGCGGCCAGCGAAAGCACCGAGCCCGGTGGCGCTGTAAAGGAAGTGCTCGACGAGGCCGCCAAGAGCAACGCGAGCGCGATCGTCACGGTACCGATCGGGGACTACGTCGCCGGCGACAGCAAGGGCGGCGACGTCCGCGCGTCTGGCAAGAGCTATCTGGCGCAGCGCTTCGATGTGAACAAGCCGTCGATGAACGGCGCGTTTCCCGCGAGCGCGGATCTGACGGACGGCACCGTCTACCAGGACGAATTCGTCAACTGGGCGAAGAACGCCGCAGGCACCACGCCCGTGTTGTTCGCGCTCGACAACCAGCCAGCGCTTTGGTTCGAGGACCATCCCGAAATCCATCCGCAGCACACCGGGTACGACGAGCTGGTGACACGCAACATCTCCTTCGCCAAGGCGATCAAGGCGGTCTGGCCTGCGGCGCCCGTGCTCGGCTACGTGGGTTATGGCTGGCAGAGCTTCACGAACCTGCAGAACTCCCCCGACGCCACGACCAAGGGCGAGTTCATCCCGTACTACCTGGACCAGATGCAGGCAGCGCAGTCGACCAACGGCAAGCGGCTGATTGACTACCTCGACGTGCACTGGTGGCCCGAGGTCCAGGGAGCGGGAGTCCGTGTCATCGCAGCCGATGCGGGACCGGAGGTCGTCGCTGCGCGACTGCAGGCACCGCGCGAACTGTGGGACTCCACCTACCACGAGAACAGCTGGATCCAGGACGTGTTGGGGGAGGACACCATCCATTTGATCCCGCGCCTCCAGCAGGTGATCGCCAGCCACTACCCGGGCACCAAGCTCTCGTTCAGTGCCTGGTACTACGGAGGCGGTGGTGACATCAGCGGTGCGATCGCCACAACCGACGTACTCGGCATCTTCGGCCGGCAGGGCGTTGGCGCCGCGGCAGTCGACCTTTCCGACGGCGACGATTCGTACACCCTGGCAGGATTTTCCGCCTACCTGGACTACGACGGCAAGGGCGCGCACTTCGGCGACACGTCGGTCAGCGCGGCGACCAACGACCGGGTCGGCTCCTCGGTCTACGCCAGCGTCGATTCCTCCAACCCAACGCACCTCGTCATCATCACGATGAACAAGCGGCTGGAGGAACGGCCGACCACACTGATCATCGACGGCGCGACCACGTACAGCTCGTGTCGCGTCTATGCGCTGACCTCGGCAAGCCCCAGCTTCGTCTCGGCGGCACCCCTCTCCGCATCGGGACAGAACACGTTCGCATACGACCAGCCTGCGCTGAGCGTGTCCGTGATCGTGCCAAAGCAGTAGGGGAATGGCTGCGCGCACCCGCCCGCTCGAAGGGCCAGTACCGGCGTTCCCCAACGGTCGCCTGGAAGGCGAAAAGTTTGCGTCCCCTCTTTCGCAAGCTGCGGCAGGACACAACTTGTGAGGCAAGTTGCCTAGCTGTTCGTAAGGGGGGGGGTGCAACTAGATGCACAACGTTCGTGTGCTGATCGTCGAAGACGGCTTCAACGCCGCACATGCGCTGGCCGCGGGCCTGGCGCAGGACGGCTACGCCTACGAGCTGGTGGGGGACGGCAGCCACGCGCTCGAGACGATCAAGCGACTACCGTGTGACGTGGTCATCTGCCCGGCACGCACGCACGGCATGGCCCGCTTCGAGCTTCTCGACCGGCTGAGGAGGGTCCATCCCGAGGTCCCCGCAATCGTCGCAGGCGAAGAAGGCTCGATTGCGGAGGCCGTCGAAGCCACGAAGCACGGCGCGTTCCACTACGTCCGCGAGCCGTACGACGCAGCCGAGCTCCGCACGTTGGTGATCCAGGCCATCGACGCGCAACATTCTGCCCCACGCGTTTCCCCCTCCGCGCACGAGCCGCTCGATGGCTTTTCCGACATCGTCCAGGAGAGCCCGGCCATGCGTGCGCTGGGCGAGACGGTCGCTCTGGTCGCGGCGTCCAACGCGCCCGTGCTGATCCTGGGCGAGAGCGGAACCGGCAAGGAGCGCGTGGCGCGTGCCATCCACGCCCGCAGCCCGCGGCACAACCGGCCCTTCGTGGCCGTCAACACGTCGGCCATCCCCGAGCAGTTGCTCGAGAGCGAGCTCTTCGGTCATGTGCGCGGGGCGTTCACCGGCGCCACGCAGGCGCGCAAGGGGCTGCTCGCCGAAGCCGAAGGCGGCACGCTGCTGCTCGACGAGATCGGCGATATGCCGCTCGGACTGCAGGCGAAGCTGCTGCGCGTACTGTCGTTCAGCGAGGCGCGCGCGGTCGGCAGCGATCGCACGCGACAGGTGGACGTGCGGGTCGTTGCTGCCACGCACTGCGATCTCGACGCGCTGGTGCAACAAGGGCGTTTTCGCGAAGATCTGCATTATCGGCTGAACGTGCTGCCACTGTTGGTGCCGCCCCTCCGCGAGCGCCATGAGGACGTGCGCCCGCTCGCGGAGGCATTCCTCGAGAGCGCCATCCGCCGGACGCCGCCGTCGCCGGTCCGCGCTCTCGGCGACAACGCGATCCACAAACTTGAAGAGTACTCCTGGCCGGGCAACGTCCGCGAGCTCGAGAGCACTATCGAGCGGCTAGTCGTGCTGGGCCGGCACGAGACGATCACCGCCGAGGATCTCGCTTTCCTGGACGCACCGGAACCTCTGGTCGCCGTGGGCTGGCGCAAGGGCCCGGAAGAGCTGTGGAGCCTGAAACAGGTCAATGCCTGCTATGTGGCCTGGGTACTCGCGCGCACCGGGGGCAACAAGGCCAAGGCCGCCGAAATTCTGGGCGTAGACCTGTCCACCCTGTACCGCTGGCAGCGCTCGTCGCGCATCCAGACCGACAGCTGACTACTTGATCGTCGAGTTCGTGACCTGCGGCGGGTTGTTCGACTTGTAGAAGATGCCCGGGTAGCCCTTGGTCTCGAACCCCTTGCTCGGGTTGTTCTCGAGCTCCGAGTCCTTGATGGTCATCGAGCCGCTGCCGTCGTTGCTCACGTAGAAGATGGCACCGCCGCCTTCGTTGGCGACGTTGTTCGTCATCTTCACGCCGCACAGGCTAAGCGTGTAGGTGTTGCCGTCGTTGTAGATGCCGCCGCCGCTGCCGCCGCCGGGCGTGCCCGACTTGGCCGGATTGGCTCCGTTGCCGATGGCGTTGTTGTACGAGAACAAGCTGTTGATGACCGTAAACGACACGCCGATGCTGCTCAGGCCACCGCCGTTCGAGCCTTCGTTGCCGTAGCCGCTCTTGCCGCCGAAGGTGCTGTTCACGACGTAGACGGGCAACGTGTTGTACTGGCTCAGGACGCGCACCGCAGCGCCACCCACATCGGGACCGGTCGTCTGGCACTTGTTGTTGAAGAAGCGACAATTGACGATCTTGAAGCGCCCACCGCGCACGAAGATCGCGCCGCCGGCGCCGGCCGCGTCGGGCGACGTGTCCCCGATCGCGTTACCGTCCACGAACGTCAGGTTCTGCACCGTCAGCTGGGGGCTGTCCTGGTTCTGGCAGTGCGAAGATGTCCACTTCTGCGCCTTGTCGCAGGTGTTCATGTACAGGATGCGGCGCTTGCCGGCGCCGCTCAGCGTCACCTTGCCGCCGCCGTCGATCACGATCTTCGGACCGGTGTCGTTGAAGATCTTCGCGGTCGCGTCGAGGGTGATCTTCACCGGATCCGGTCCGCAGTTGAAGGTGATGATGCCGCCCTTGGCCACGGCGCTGACGAAGGCGGCCGAGGTACAGCTGGCGGGCGTGCCATTGCCGACGACGTGGTCGGGGCTGGACGTGTCCTCGGCCTGTGCTTCCGCCGGCACAGGACAGGCGCCGGCAGGATTGCCGGCGGGAGGACCGCCATCCGGATTGGTATTGGGGTTGCCGCCGGTACCAGCGCCTCCGCTGCCGCCGGTCGCGCTGCCGCCCGTACCGCTGCCGCCTCCGGTCGCGTTGTTGCCGCTCCCGCAGCCCACCAGCGCCACCGAGAGCAGCGCGCACACAGACCAGATCAGGCTCTGCCTTGCCATCTTCAGACCTCCGCGCGCCATCGTACATCGCGAAGCGGGGGCTTCGCGAGCGGAACGCTGGCAATCAAGAGGTGCGCACGATGCCTGCAGTGTTGTCGGCGACAGCCGGCCGCATTTCCTGACGTAGCCAGAGCAGCCAAGCTCCGGAAACGACGGCGCCGGCAACCGCCGCGCCCGCGACCGGGAACACCGCAGGCGAATCGCGCCACAACCACGCCAGAGCGGCCACGACCAGCGCGAGGCGCGCGAGCTCCAGGGGCACTGCCCAGCGCCGGCTCTCGAACAGGCCTCCCCAGGCAATCACCGTAGCGAGGATCAGCCCGGCAAGCAGCGCCAGCACCTGGGGCGGTGCGTGCGCCGCAATCCACAGGAACACGGTGGTCGCGACGGTAACGATCACGAAGTGGACGGCCACATACGCAGAAAGGGCGCGCGAGATCCCGAGCCGGTACTTGTGCTGCGTCTCGCGGCTTGCCTCGGGGACCGTCACCGGGCCTCCCAGCTCCGCCGGGCGCCACTCGGGCGGCATGAACCAGACCTTGAGCCGATCGACCAAGCGCCGGCTGCGACGCGCTACCGAGGCCATTTCCACCCAGTACTGGAGGTTGGCCCACAGCGGGTTGAAGCTCGCCAGCGGTTTGACCGTGCCGTACACCGGCTCGTCTTCTTCTTGCTGGAAGGTACCGAACAACCGATCCCAGATGATGAAGATGCCGGCGTAGTTCCTGTCGACGTATTCCGGATTGATGCCGTGGTGCACCCGGTGATGCGACGGCGTGTTGAGCACCCACTCCAGCGGACCCAGCGCGGCGACGGCGCGCGTGTGGATCCAGAACTGGTAGAGCGTGTTCAACGTGCTCATGCCGACGAACATGAGCGGCGGGAAGCCCAGCACCGCGAGCGGCAGGTAGAACAGCGGCGCCATCAGCGTCTCGATCCAACTCTGCCTGAGGGCGACGGAGAGATTGTACTCCTCGCTCTGGTGGTGCACGACATGCGCCGCCCAGAACACGTTGATGCGATGACTGGCGCGGTGGAACACGTAGTAGAACAAATCCACGCCGAACAGCAGCGCCACCCACGCCCAGGCCGAATGGCTGGAGACGCTGAAGAGCCGCGCGTGCTCGTAAAGCAGCACGTAGCCCACGAGCCCAGCGGCCTTGAAAAACGGCTCGAGCACCTGCTGGCCTATCCCGCATGACAGGTTGGTGATCGAATCCTGGAAGTTGTAGCCGGCATCGCCGCGCCGCCACTGCACCAGGAGCTCGAGCCCGATCATCAAGAAGAAGAACGGAACGGCCAGGGCGATGTACTTCTCGTCCATGCTCGCGCGGGAGCATAGCACCGGGCCTGGACCCGGCCGCCCGTCAGTAGCACCCGGGGAAACGTGCGCTGCCCGACAGCGTGTCGCAGTCGAGGTCCAGCGAGCCCTGGATGACGCGTGCACTCGCGCTCCTGCCGGGCGGATGCTCGACCACGACGTTGAAGCGGCGACAGTGCGAACCGTCGATCACGACAGGCTTCGCCTTGCCGGGCAGTGCGACGCTCACTAGCGGACCTCGAGCCGGGTCTTTCATCACACGCACGATGGGGCGTTTGTATTCGGTGCCGGCAAGGTACCAGTGCCACTTCTCGTCGCGCCGCATCAGCTGCACTCCGAAGTAGCCCGCGCCGATGCCCGAGCTGCAGTAGTTGGGCACGAGTGTGAAATGGCCGAGCGCACCCCCGTGCGCGCTGAGCGTGCCGCGCACGTGTGAGCTGTAGTGGTTTTCCAGGTAGCTGAGCCCCACGAAAGCGAACGCCAGGGTCAACCCCGCCAGGACGCTCATCACAATCGCGCGCCGCGAAGCCATGCGCGGTCGCGCCTCCAGCTCGTCTTCCACGGCCGGAGCCTATCCGAGCTGGAAGCGATGCAAAACCTTCGAAATACGGCTGCTTGCATGTCGCAACACGCCGTGGTCGGACGCCCTTGCCGCTGCCGATTGCCTACAATTCCCTACCCTGTTAAGAGCGCGACTTCTGCTGGCGACCGGAAGCGGCACTTCCTTGTGCCCGCTGCGCGGGTTCCTCAGCGCTCGGAAGGAGAGTTTCGCATGATCAAGAAGGCGCTTTTTCTTGGGGTCATCACCCTCAGCATCGTGGGCATCGGCACCGCGTGCAGCACCAGCAGCACGAACGGCGGCAGCGGCACGGGTGGTAGTGGCGGCGGAATCGCCGGAAGCGGTGGCACCGGCACCGGTGGTACGGGCGGCACCGGCACCGCTGGTACGGGCGGCACCGGCACCGCTGGTACGGGCGGCACCGGCACCGCTGGTACGGGCGGCATGGGCAACGGCGGCGCCGGCGGCTCGAGTGCGGGCACCTGCAAGCACTTCTGCTGTTCGGACAGCGACTGCAACGGCGGGACATGCGTGGCAATCGATGCGACGAAAATCGGCACGTTGGGCGTCTGCGACACCTACGGCAGCGCCGGCACCGGCGGCAGCGCCGGAGCGGCTGGCAGCGCTGGCGCAGCAGGCAGCGCCGGCGCGGCTGGCGCGGGCTCCACTCTGCCGAGCGGCTGCGTCAAGGCCGGCGGCCTCGCTACGGTGGACTGCAACCCCGTCACCAACGCGGGCTGCGACGGTGCCTCTGGCGCAGCGTGCGACATCGGGCTGGATTCCAGCGGCAATCAGGGCCTCAGCTGCTTCCCATCGGGTAATACCCAGGCGCTCGGCGAGACCTGCGACGAAGCAAACGGACCGAACTGCCAGGGCACGATGACCTGTGTGAGTGCGTCAAGCGGGTCGGACGCCGGCATCTAGCCCGGCTCTTCCCGTTTGAAACCGCGCCCGGCGTTCCGACGCCGGGCGCGTTCTATTTTGTCCGGCGACGAACCTAGTTGACCGAGCCGCACTTGCCCGGGCTGTTCAGGCCGCAGACCTGCCCGGTGGGACAGTTGCCGCAGTCGAGCGTCCCACCGCAGCCGTCGCCCGCGGGACCACAGTCGATGTTCTGCCCCGCGCAGGTCTGCGGTGTGCAGGCCGGCGTACCGCACTGGCCGGGCGTGCCTCCGCCGCCGCAGGTCTGACCGCTCGGGCAGGTGCCGCAGTCGAGCGAGCCCCCGCAGCCATCGCCCGCAGGACCGCAGCCGATGTTCTGCTGCGCGCAGGTCTGCGCTGTGCAGGTGCCACCATCGGGCGCACCGCACTGGCCCGGCACACCGCCGCCGCCACAGGTCTGACCGCTCGGGCAGGTGCCGCAGTCGAGCGAGCCCCCGCAGCCATCGCCCGCAGGACCGCAGCCGATGTTCTGCTGCGCGCAGGTCTGCGGCGTGCACCCGCCACCGCACTGGCCCGGCACGCCGCCGCCGCCACAGGTCTGGCCGCTCGGGCAGGTGCCGCAATCCAGCAGGCCGCCGCAGCCGTCACCTGCCGGGCCGCACTTGATGTTCTGCGCTGCGCAGGTCGTCGGCGTGCAGAGCGGAGTGTACGGCTGCACGCAGGAGCCGAGGTCGAAGATCATGAACTCGAGCGCCTTCTCCTGCGCCGTCATCGGCCCGGAGTCGCACTCGGTCGGGAAGGTCTGGTTATAGGTACCCGTGGTGCTGCCACTGGTGGTGAGAACCACGTGGAAGTCACTGAACAGGCCACGCCCACACTGCTTGCTGCTCTGCGCGCCGATCGGCGTGTTGAACGTGTAGTGCAGCGTGTGGCTCTGGTTCTTGCTGGTCGACTGTCCGCCCTGCGGATTCTTCCAGGTCATCCACTGCTGGCTCGGCGGAATGACGCTGTCGACGTCCCAACGCGGCTCGCCGACCGTGAAGCTCGGCGGGTTGTTGGAGCTGAGCGCACCGACGGTCTGCATCCACTTGGCGAAGTCCGGACCCTTGGGATTGTCGGACGTGTTGGTGTCGATGACAGCAGTCGCCGACGTGAACAGATCCCTGCCAAGATCCCAGTTCGCTGTGCCGTAGAAGGGATTCGAGCTGCCGCCCTGCGTGAGATACGTGTACGAGAAGTGCGTCGCAAACATGCGACCGCCCGTATTCGTGTAACTCACGAGCTTCGAGTACTGCGAGAGGCTCGGGTCCGTGATGGTGCCGGAGCTGTTGCTGAAGGGCGCAGCACCCTGGCACGACATGATGACCATGTCGTAGTTGTTCATGGTCGTGGACTGGAACAGCGCAGTCTCCGACGGCGTCGACGAATCGATACGTGCTCCGCCGCCGTGGTACTGGCATGTGCCGCCGCCGAAGAACGGGTCGATGTTGCAGTTGGTGAAGCCGCGGTCGGTGGGCGCAAGGTAGCCGATCGGGATGTTGAAGGTGCCGCCCACGTCGCCCTGGTAGATGTGGATGCGCCCAGCGCCCGAGGGATTGGTGAACTCGGCCTGGTCGATGCCCATCTTCTTGAACACGCACTCCATCGCGTCGGCGTCGCCGGTGACAATGGCGGTGAGCGGAATGTTGCCCTCGCTCTTGTTCCTGGGCATGAGCAGCTGTCCGCCGCTGACGGTGTTGGCCCCACACGAGTTGGAGATGTTCACGTTGAACATACGCCGCCAGCGACCGAGCTGGATCACGACCGGGATGCTGCTGCCGACCGGTACGCCGGATAGCGTGAACGTGCCGTCGGTCGCCGTGTGTGTGGTCACCAGCGGGTCGCCCGCTGCGGTCGCTCCGCACACGTCGCAGGTCGGTCCGACCGGGAACGACTTCAGGTTCGGATCGCTCGGGTTGTTCGGGATGTAGACCAGCACGTTGTAGAGCGGATTGACCCCGGCCGGGTCGAGCACCTTGCCGCTGAGAGTGGTGGTCTTGCCCGAGCCGCAGGTCGGGATCTGCGCGCAGACTCCGGAGCAGCCGCATTGGCCCGGCGTGCTACCGCCGCCGCAGGTCTGCGGAAGGCTGCAGGATCCGCAGTTGAGCGTACCGCCGCAGCCGTCGCCCGCCGGACCGCAACTGATCTTCTGCGAGGCGCAGGTGAGCGGGATGCAGGCAGGCTTGCCGCACTGGCCCGGGGTACCGCCGCCACCGCACGTCTGGCCCGACGAACAGGTCCCGCAACTCAGCGTGCCGCCGCAGCCGTCGCCCGCCGGACCGCAATTGATGTTCTGCTGCGCGCAGGTCTTCGGCGTGCAGGTGCCGCCATCGGGAGTGATGTTGCCGCACACGTTCGCCTGACCGCCAACGCCACAGCCCTGACCGCTCGGGCAGCTGCCGCAATCGATCAACGTGCCGCAGCCGTCGAGCACCTTGCCGCAGTTGACACCGAGGTCCGCGCAGGTCTTCGGCGTGCAGGTGCCGCCGTCACCGGTGCTTCCGGTGCCGCACTTGTTCGGGCCACCGGCGCCGCACGCCTGACCGCTCGGGCAGGTGCCGCACTGGACGATGCCGCCGCACTTGGTGTCGGTGACCGGGCCGCAGTTGGCCCCCAGATCCTGGCAGGTCGACGGACACGACTTGCTGCCGCCGTCGTTGCCGATGTTCCCGTCGCCAAAGCTGGCGTCGGTGAAATTGCCGCCGTCGTTCTGGACGCTGGTGTCGGGACCAGCGTCCGATTGGTTCGAGCCGCCGCCGCTCGAATTGCCGACGTTGTTACCACTGGAAGCGCAGCCGACGAGGAGCGACATCCACGCCGTAACAAGGATAGCGGTGGACCACCTAAGCATCGCAGGCACCCTTTTCGAGCGCCCCCTGCCGCAACGGGGAGCGCATCGTGGTTGAGGCGGGCAACTAGTGCGCGCCCATAGAGTCTAGCAGAGGGCGGCCTCAACCTTTCCGCTACAGTGCCGCTGGAATGCGGGGCTGGGTGGCCCGCACTTGAGACGCAGCGGCGATCGAAGCACGCTGCCGCCCATGGCAGCACCGCATCAGCCCTTCACCGACCGGGACGCGACGTTCGAGGCGTTCGCGCGCCACGTTTCGCGCGGCAAGGTCCAGACTTTCCGCGAGTTCGGCATCGACGTGGTGATGGGGGCACGCGACGGCGCGCGCTTCGATGATGCGTTCTCGGACCGGAGCTTCTTCAACTGCCACTCGAATGGCGGCGTGTTCAACCTCGGGCACCGGAATCCGCGCGTGGTCGGCGCAGTCCGTCACGCGCTCGAGACGCTCGACATCGGCAACCACCATCTCGTGTCCGGGTTCCGCGCCCAGCTCGCGGCCCGCCTGGCGGCGACCACGGGCGGGCGGCTGTCGGGCGCGGTGTTCGCGGTCGCGGGTGGTGAAGCGGCCGATCTGTCCATCAAGGTCGCGCGCGGTGCCACGAGCCGCCCGAAGATCATCTCGGCGCGTGGCGGCTACCACGGCCACACTGGCCTGGCGCTCGCCACTGGCGATGCGCAGTACCGCGAGCCCTTCGGCCCGAACCTGCCGGGCTTCGTCCAGGTTCCCTTCAACGATCTGGAGGCGCTCGAGCGCGAGCTGGACGACGGGACGGCCGCAGTCATTCTCGAGTCGATCCCGGCGACACTCGGGATGCCTCTGCCCGCACCCGGCTACCTCGCGGGAGTGCAGCGCCTCTGCCGGGAGCGCGGCGCGAAGCTGATCCTCGACGAGGTACAGACGGGCCTCGGCCGCACCGGACGCATGTGGTGCTACCAGCATGAGGATCTGGAGCCCGACATGGTGCTGACGGGCAAGGGGCTGAGCGGCGGCATCTACCCCATCGCGGCAACCCTGATGACGCGCGAGCTGCACGCTTTCTTCGACGAGCGACCCTTCATCCATATCTCCACCTTCGGTGGCGCGGAGCTCGGCTGCGCGGCAGCGCTCACGGTGCTGGACATCGTCGAGGAGCCCGGTTTCCTCGACGGCGTGAACGCAATGTCCGACCGCGTCGCTGCCGGACTCGAGGGCCTCCCGTTCACGGTCCGGCGAAAGGGCCTGATGATGGGACTGAAGTTCGAGGCCGACGGGGGTGGCATGCTTGCGGCCAGACTGCTCTACGACCAGGGCGTATTCGCCGTCTACGCCAACAACGATCGGTCGGTGTTGCAGTTTCTGCCGCCGCTCACGCTCACGAACGAAGAAGCCGACGACCTGGTCGCGCGGGTGCAGCGCGCTTTCGGATCATGACGGGCATCGATCTGGAATCGCTCGAACGCGCGGTGCAGCGGGCGCTGGACAGCGGCGACGAGAGCGACCTGACGGTGCTCGGCTACGGGGAGATCTCCGCGGTGCTCGCGGTGGACACACCCGACGGACGAGTAGCCGCCAAGCGGCTGCCGCCCTTCCCCGGCGCCTCGATCCTCGCGAGCTACCGGACCACGCTGGAGGCCTATATCGCGGCACTGGAGAAGGCAGGCGTGCGGGTCGTGCCGACGACGCTGCATTCCGTCACCCGACCCGACGGCAGCCTCACGGCCTACGCGGTGCAGCCGATCCTGGATCCCGCGTCGCTCGGCCCCACCAAGCTCGCCCAGGCGGACGACAGCGAAGCCGAGCGCCTGCTCGCCGACGTCGTGACGCAGGTGCTCGCTGCGGTGACGCCCTCGCTGGGCCTGGACGGCCAGCTCAGCAACTGGGCCTGGAACGACAACGGCTGGAGCTACCTGGATGTGACCACGCCGCTCATGCGCGACGCGCGCGGGCGCGAGCTGCTGGATGTCGAGCTGTTCCTGTGCTCTCTGCCCTGGGCACTGAGGCCGGTGGTGCGGCGCTTCATGCTGCGGGAGATCCTCGACAAGTACTACGAGCCACGCGGCGTGCTGCTCGACCTGGCCGGCAATCTGCACAAGGAGGGGCTGGAGCGGCGTATCGCACCGCTGCTCGACCTCGCCAACCGCCAGGTCTCGCCGCCCATCACGCAAGCCGAGGTGCACGGCTACTACACCTCGGATGCGCGCACCTGGGCGCTGCTCCAGCAGCTCCGGCGCGCCGACCGCTTCTGGCAGAAACGCCTGCGCCGTCGCAGCTACGCCTTCCTGCTGCCCGGCGCGATCGAGCGCCGCGTGTGACATCGGTCATGGGCCGGCGCCCCTGACCGGGAGACGATGCGGCGTGGACGACAGGCGCGACAGCAGCGTGCTGGAGCTGCTTTCGAGAGCCGTTCCGCGCGCCACCGATGACGACCTCGAGCTCCGCGATCCGGCGCGCGTCGAGGCGTTCGCGCGCTGGGTCGAGCTGTTCGTGGCGCGCTACCACCGCGCCGAGGTGCGCGGTGTCGATCGTGTTCCGCCCGGGGCGGCGCTGATCGTCGGCAACCACAACGCAGGCGCGTGGTCGGCGGACATGTTCTTGCTGGGGACAGCGCTGTATCGAGCGCACGGTCTCGAGGGAGCCCCATACGGACTGGCGCACGAGGTCGTGCTGGGGTTACCCGGAGCCCGCCAGCTCTTGATCCCTCTCGGTGCGCTGCGCGCCAGCCACGAGACGGCGCGTCGCGTGTTCGAAGCGGGCCGGCGCGTGCTCGTCTACCCCGGCGGCGATCTGGAGGCGATGCGACCGTACCGCGATCGTGATCGCATCGTGTTCGGCAGCCGCAAGGGCTACATCCGGCTCGCGCTGCGAAGTGGAGTGCCGCTCGTGCCCGTGGTGGCTGCCGGTGCGCACGAGACGTTCATCGTCATCGACGACATGCGCTGGCTGGCGCGAGCGCTGAAAGCCAAGAGCTGGCTGCGCGTCGGTGTCTGGCCGCTCACGCTGTGTCTGCCGTGGGGGCTCACCCTGGGCCCGATGATCCCCTACGTGGCCCTGCCGACACGCATCCTGATGGAATTCCTCGAACCGATCCGCTTCGAGCGGAGCGGCGAGGAAGCCGCGGCGGATAACGCGTACGTCGACGAGTGCGACCGCCGCGTGCGCGAGACGATGCAAGCAGCCCTGACCCGCCTCGCAGCCGAGCGGCGTCGGCGATAGCCGGTTACTTCTGCGCGATCTGGAACGTGAGCAGGTAGTTCACGTGGTGGTGGATGGGCATGCGCATGTTGGTGACTGCATCCGAGGAGAGCTGGCCCTGGCCCGGATCGGTGTAGACCGCGCGGACGCCGTACTCGCCGCCGGCGAAGATGGAGTAGTTCATGGGAAACTCGTTGGCCGGCTTGCCCTGGTCGGTGATGTGCTCGACGTTCGACCCGTAGAAGACGTCGAACCCGGCCTTGATGCGCTGTCCTGACTGGTCGCGCACCTCGACGTAGATGTTGTGGTTGCCGCCCGAAAAGCAGCAGCCGTACTGCTGGAAGGTCGGGTCGGGCTGCGTGTAGTCGGTCACGCAGTGCTGGGTGGGAGGACTCTCGTCCGTTTCGAAGCGCGCCGAGACCAGCTTCAGGTAGAGCGAGCCCTTGGCGACGGCCGCCGGACAGAAACCAAGCGGGCCCAGTCCGTCGTCGTGGGAGTGATTGACGTCGTAGGTGAGTGTCATCTTGCCGGTCTGCGACAGGAGCGGGCTCCAACCAGCGAGATTGGTGGGCGGCACGTTGTAGTTGGACGGGCAGCTGCCTCCGGCATCGGGCGCCGCGTCGGAAGCTGCGTCCGACGCGGCGGCGTCTCCCGGCGAGCCGCTGTCGTTCGCGTCGGCTCCACTCGCATCGGACGGGTTCGCGTCGGCCGTGGGCGCGTCGGAGCCGGAGTCGGATGCGGCGGAATCCGCTCCCCCAGCGTCGGGCGGGTTCGCGACCCCACCGCCGCTGCTGCTGCACGCCGCAAGCAGGAGCGCCAACGCGCCAAGAACTGCTGTCTGCCGAAGCATCATGGTGGCACGAGCCTACCAGAGTTCAGAGTTGTGGGTGACGCGCCGGCGCAAAACAGGAGAGACTAACCGTCCGGAGGCTTTCATGAAGACGGTCGGGGTGCTCACGTCGGGCGGCGACGCGCCAGGAATGAACTCGGCGATCCGCGCGGTCGCGCGCATCGGGGCAGCTCGCGGCATGCGCGTGCTGGGAGTCGAGCACGGCTACGAAGGGCTCATCGACGGGCGCTTCCGCGAGCTTACGCTTGGCAAGGGCCACGCAGCACCGACGCTCGACCGCGATGTGGATCTGATGGGAGGTCGCGGAGGCACACTGCTCGGCAGCGCGCGTTCGAAGCGCTTCATGACGCCGGAAGGGCGGACGCGCGCGTTCGAGCAACTACGCGAGGCAGGCATCGACGGACTGGTGGTCGTGGGCGGCAACGGTTCGCTCACCGGCGCGCACGCCTTGTGCCGGGAACACGGCGCTTCCGTCATCGGCGTGCCAGCGTCGATCGACAACGACGTCGGCTGCACGTCCACGGCGGTCGGCGTCGACACGGCTCTCAACACGATCGTGGACGCCTGCGATCGCATCTCCGACACGGCGCGCGCGCACCGACGCGCATTCGTGGTCGAGGTGATGGGAAGGCACTGCGGATACCTCGCCATGGCAAGCGCTGTTGCCGCGGGTGCAGATGCGGTGTTGTTCCGCGAACAGGGGCGAGGCAACGACGCGATTGTCGACTCGGTGTGCGAGTACGTGCGAAGTGGCTTCGCCGCGGGGAAGAACCGCGTCCTCATCATCAAGTCGGAGGGCGTCGAGATCCCCTGCACGCGGCTGGCCCGTGAGGTCTCGGAGCGGCTCGAAGAGGAGTTGCCCGGCGTCGACGTACGCGCCACCGTGCTCGGCCACGTCGTGCGCGGCGGCCGCCCGTCGTACCAGGACCGCATGGTCGCGGCGCGGCTGGCCTTCGCGGCGCTGGAGCTGCTCGAAGCCGGTCAGAGCGACGAAATGGTCGTCTGGGGCCCGACGGTCGACGGCGGAACCGCGACCGGCGACCCCATGGTGTGGCACTTTCCGCTCGAGCGCGTGCTCGAAGAAACCGCCGCGCTGCTCGACGGCACGAGCGAGCTGACGCGCTGGCGCGTGTCGATGCTGGAGAAACTCGAGGGCGTGCTCGGCCTCTAGGGCTTGTCACCCTTTTTTGTCGGGAAGCCCTTGGCCTTCCAGAAGCCCAGGCCCTCGGCGATCACGGTCACCTTCTTGAAGCCCTTCTTCTCGAGTGCGCTCGCCAGCTCTCCCGACTCGGCGTGCGGGCACGAGCAGTAGCAGACCAGCCAGGTGTTCCGCGGCAGCTTGGAGACGTAGGGGTCGACGCCGTAGAAGGGCACACTCACCGCGCCGGCGATGTGCCCGTAGGAGTAGTCGGAGGGAGCACGGGCATCGAGGATGGCCATGCGCGCATGGCGGTCGAGCTGCTTCTTCACCACCAGAGCGGAGGTCGTGGCCGGGTACTTCTTGAACCCGACAGGCTCCGGTCCTTTCGGGTTGAGCGGGACGGGCCCGAGCGGAATCGGCGGCGGACGCTTGATGTGCGGCAGCGGCTCGAAGCGCTCGGTGTTCCGGGCCTGCCAGATGCGCAGCAGCGACAGCACGTCCTCGACTCCGCGGTGACCGAGCTTTTTCCCGAACGCCGGCATTTTCGTGCCGGGGCGGCCCTGCTCGATCGCCAGACGCAAGAACCCGTTTTTCGCCTGCTTGAGCAGGGCGGAGCTGCCGATGTGCACGTTGGGACCACCCACACCCTGCGCGCCATGGCAGCGCACGCACTCGCGGTTGAAGATAGCCTGGCCGTTTCTGACGTTGCCGCTGACGGGCGTGTTGTCGAGCTTCTCGGCGGGCTTGTCGTCCCAGGTGCGGATGTAGGCGACCACCGCGTCGACGTCGGTGCCCGTCAGCGGCCCGCGATGGGCTGTCGACCAGGCGGACATCGTCGTGCCGGGACGGCCGTTGGCGATGGCGTCGATCAAGTAGGCGTCGTCAACAGCGCCGAGGAACGCGTGCTGGGCGAGCCGCGGCGCCTCGTCGGCTTTGTAACCTTCGCCGTTCGCGCCGTGGCACACCGAGCACAGTTTCCCGTACAGCTGACGCCCGTGCTGCTCCTGCTGGGTCAGCTTCACGGGCTTGGCCTTCGCTGCCTTTTGGTGGCACGCGGCGAGCAGGACCGCGAGCAGGACGAAGGGAACGAGCTGGCGGAGGGATCGCATGTCTGGAGTGCTGGCGTCAGGGGGCTCGGCGCCGGCGGGCGACAAGCCTAGGACGGCTCGGCAGTGGACGCCAACCTCGCACCAAGGCGCCGCGGCACGCTCGCGACCCGACCGGGTTCGTGCTACCAGCCGCGCCGTGGCTCGAACGACCCTGCGGTGCGGGCGGCGGCTGCTGTCCGCGTTGGCGGTGTTGCTTGCGGTTGGCTGTGCGAAAGCCGTCAACGATGCGTCGCACTCTGGAGCCGGTGCAAGCGGAGGCTCGAGCGGGAACGCCGGCTCAGCCGGCGCCGACGCAGCTGCCGGCGGCGCGGGCAACAGCGGTGGCACGGCTCCCGATGCTGCGGCTGGCGCGGCTGGCGCCGCCCCGGACGGGAGCACGGCCGGCACAGGCGGTGGAGATGGAGTGGCCGGCAGCGCCGGTAGCGGCGGCAGCGCCGGCAGCGGCGGCAGCACGGGCGACGCGGGCAGTTGTCCCTCGCTTCACGGTCCTGCCATGGTCCAGTTCGGCGGGCAGTGCATCGACTCGACCGAAGTGACGAATGCGGACTACGCGGCGTTCGTTGCAGCAAACGTCCCGACCACCGGCCAACCTTCGTACTGCAGCTGGAACACCAGCTACACGCCGTCCAGTGGTTGGCCCGCGACCGGAAAGGATAACTACCCGGTCGTCTACGTCGATTGGTGCGACGCCTACGCGTACTGCAAGTGGGCGGGCAAGCGGTTGTGCGGGGACGTGGGTGGCGGCCCCAGCGCCTATGCGCAGTACAACAGCGCTTCGAGCCAGTGGTTCAACGCCTGCTCGCTCGCCGGGCTGTATCCCTACCCGTACGGTGCCACCTACGATCCAAGCGCGTGCAACGGCCAGGACTACGGCGCCAAAGCAGCGCTGCCGGTGAAGCAGGCGAGCAAATGCGAAGGGGCGTGGACCGGCGTGTACGACATGAGCGGCAACGTCTGGGAATGGGAAGACTCGTGTCAGAGCACGAGCGGCGCAAAGGACCAGTGCCGGCTGCGCGGCGGTTCGTACTGGTACAACGGCAGCTCCGATCTGCGCTGCGACACCGCCAACGAAAACGACCGCAGCACACAGAACGACATCGTCGGCTTCCGCTGCTGCGCTCCGTAGAACGGCAGACGAAGAGTCGCGACCGCGGCCGCGGCACCGAACCAAGCTTCCAGGTTCGACCCCAAGCCTGCCCGCGGCTTTCAGGAACGCTGATACCCGTCATGTCGCATCGCGTTAGACGCGCTACATTTGTCTTCGGCTCACAGTGGACCGCGTTGCCTCCACGCGAGGAGAAGCCATGCATGCCGTGATCAACACGTCGATCGTCACGGTCGACGAGAACGAAACTGCGCTGACCGCTGCGCGCTTGATGAAGGAGTCCGAAGCCGGTTGCCTGCTCGTCGTCAACCGCGACGGCAAGTTGAGCGGGATCATCACCGGACGCGATCTGGTGCTGAAGGTGCTGGCCCCCAACAAGAAACCCGAGACGCTCCACATTCGGGAAGTGATGACCACCTCCCCCACCACCGCGCTGGCGTCGGACATCAACATGAAATCCATGGCCAGGATCCTCTCGCGCGCCCGGGTGCGGCGGCTGCCCATCGTGGACGAGAGCGACCGTCCCGTCGGGATCATCACGCTGGAGGACATGCTCGTCTATTCGGCCGACATCCTCCATTCGCTGGGCACGGCCGTGTCGTCGTACCTGACCGTGGCCCGGCTGAAGTCCGTGGATCTGGCGAAGCACTGAATCCAGCGCTGGCGCAAGCCCCCAATCCGCCAGTTGCCACGAGCAACGTGGCGATAGCACTGGTGTTTCGGCGAACGTCCGAGACCGGCCGCGCAGACAGCCACAGCTCCGCGTAGGGAACCGCCCCAGCCCTGCGTCAGGGGGAAAGACGAGCGCCGCCATGGGTCCGGTTCGGGCCCCCCCTGGCGGCGCCTTGGACAGTGGTTAGGCTCGGGCGCTCAAGGAGGGTTTCCGATGAAACGATTGGGGAAGTGCGCAGCGCTCTCGGCGCTGCTCGTGGTCGGCTGCAACACCAACGGCAACACGGCACGCACGGCGCCCAGCGCCAGCGCAACACAGGCGCCGATGACGGCACCCAGCGCCAGCGCTGCAACGACTGCCGCGGCAGCGCCGGTCAAGCCGAAGCGCCTGCGCTTCCACCATGCAGGCATTGTGGGGATGTTCCTAGCGGGCACCGCCAAGCTCGATCTGAAGGCCGAGCAGAAGACGAAGGTCGACGACATCGAGAAGCAGCTCGCGGGCATGCCTGCCGACGCCCAGAAAGCATTCGGCGGCTTCCACGACGCGCTGGTCGCCGGAATCAAGGCGGGCAAGGTCGACCAGGCCAAGCTCGATCCGCTCTACACCCAGTTCGACAAGATCACCGAAGAGCACCAGAAGAAGCAGGCCGACGCGCTGAATTCGCTTCACGCCGCGCTCGAGCCAGCGCAGCGCAAGGCCCTGGTCGAGGCGATCCAGAAGCGGCAGGCCGATCGCGAAGCGCGCCGCGCCGCGCGCAAGGACAAGATGAAGGCAAAGGCGCAGAACAAGGACTGGCAGAAGCAGTGGACCCAGCGCCGGATGGATCGCATGACCAAGATGCTGGATCTGGACGCCGACCAGCAGAAGAAGATCGAGCCGCTGCTCGCGAAGGAGAAGATGCCCGGTGCCGCCAACAAGCAGGACCGCTGGGCCGAACAGAAGAAGCGCATGGATACCGTGCTCGTCGCCTTCGCCAAGGACGACTTCGACGCGACGAAGTTCGACCTCGGCGGCATGGGCGCCAAGGACCGGAAGGCGCATCTCGCCCAGCGTGTTGCATTCCTCAACTCGCTCTTGCCGGTCCTGAAACCCGAACAGCGCACCAAGTTCGCCGACATGATGCCTGCGATGCGCGGCCCCGGCATGATGCGCGGGCACGGCATGCGCGGCCCCGGCATGATGCGCGGACACGGAATGCGCGGCCCCGGCATGATGGGCGGCCCGGGCATGATGCACGGTCGCGGCATGGGTCCAGGCATGGGACGCGGCGCGATGGGACCGGGGTACCGCTGGGGCGGCCCGCCCATCCAGCTGCCCTTCGACCAGGACCAGGGCGACACGGCCGAGAAGCCCGCAGCACCGGCACCGGCTGCCAAGTAGCCTTTCGCGTCGACGACAGGCCCCGGCGGGACTCGCCGGGGCCACGTCGCTAGCGCCGGCTGCGGTCGACAAGCGGTTCGACGAGCTGCGTGAGACCGTTGTGCTTGATCTCGAGCATGCTCTCGAGCTGCTCGCCCAGCTTGCCACGCGGAAAGCCCCGTCTCGCGAACCAGGCCAGGTACGCCTCGGGCAGGTCGATGAGGAGCCGCCCCTTGTACTTGCCGAACGGCATGCGGGCGCGCGCTAGCTCCAGGAGCCGCTCCGGTGACGCTTCCACGGCTGGCATCAGGGACAGTATCGGATGCGCAGCACCTCGCCGCCACTGTCCCCGTTACCAGCGCCCGTCGTCGCAGCGATCACGCCGGGAGTGACGGCCAACACGTAGGGCAGCGCTTGAGGGAAGGCGAGCACAGGCTCGGGCGTGCCACCGGAGAGCGGCGTGCGGGAGATGCCGCGGTCGCTATCGCTCGCGGAGCTCCGCCCGGTCGACCAGTACAGATAGCCGCCGGACACCGCGACGCCGAAGGGCGACGGCGCATGCGCGACGACGCTCCTGTCCCCCGTCTGCTTGTCGATGCGATAGACGGCGTCGTCGCCCGTGCTCGCCCAGTACAGCCACTGCCCCTGCTCCGCCAGGCTCCAGGTGCCCTCCGTCGTATCGAAGACTGCGCCCCTGGCAAGCTCGACCGGATCGGCGCCGTCCGGCGACACCCGCCACAGTGCGGCTGCTGCTGGATCCTGCCCCGCCGCGACGCCGACGTGGACGAACAGGTGCGCACCGTCGTCGACGACCGCCGTCACGTCGCCACCCGTGTGCAACAGCTCCGCGACCTCTCCGCCCTGGGTCGAGACGCGGTCGACCGCGCCGTTGTCGGTAAAGAATACAGTGCCGTCGCGCACGGCGAGCGCCGTCGGGCCATCCAGACCGGATGCCAGCGTGAGCGGCGCGCCACCCTGTTTAGATATCGAGCGGACCGCGCCTGCGTCGTAGTCGGTCCAGTACAGCCGGCTCTTGTCCTGCGCGATCGCATACGGCACGGTCTCCTGATCGCTCAGCACCTGCGACACTCCCCCGGACAACGGAGCGCGGACGATCGCACCGACGCCGCCGGGCCAGGGCGTGCCCCAGGTCGTGAAATACACGGCGTCGGCGTCGGCGACCACCGCGCGGGTGGCGTCGGGGCTGGTCCAGTGCGTGACACTGGTACCGTTGCAGGACGCCTGCTGGGTTCCGCTTGCCGCAGCACCACCGGTATTGCCCGCGGCGGCGCCGGAAGTGCCGCCGTCTTCGACGACCCCGTTGCAGGCCGAGAGCAGAAGCGCGAAAGAAAGAACTGGAAAGCAGATAGAACGCATGAAGTCTCCTCCTGACCCGTAATGGCCGCCGCCGCGCCACCGGATCAGGAAAAGCGCACCTTCAGCGCAGCCGCGTCCAGTCGAAGTCCACGTTCTGGCCGTCGGCCACCGACACGACCAGGAGCTTGACGACCAGATCGGAGGCGTCGCCCCCGACGACGCGTAACGCGTACACATGACCGCGGAACGGCCGGACATGTCCCGTCGCATCCATGGAAAGCTGCGAGGCGGGCGTATCGAGCACCGGCGCCGCGTCCGGGTCGTTGAAGCGACCGGACTCCAGCGTGAGCGCGGCGTAGCCCTGACCGCTGCCAACGGTTTCGGTCACGCCTAGACGGGCGGCCACGGTCGCATCCGGCCCCAGGTCGACGATGATACCGACATCACCGCCTTGCACCCCCACGGAGAACTCGTTCGGCATCAGGGCGGAGTAGTCGATGTGGCTGTCGACGTTGACGACCTGGCCGTTCTGGATCGTGGTGCCGTACCTGCCGTGAACGAAGTCGAAGGTGTGTCGGAGCGGATCGGAGGCGACGAGCTTGACCTCGCCGCTGCCGAGCGTGTCGCTTTCGCTGACGGTCACGTCGTTGAGGCACGCCGGAAGGCACGTGATCAGCAGCAACGGCAGCACCCAGCGGATCATCACGGCTCCAGGTAGCGACGCGCCCTCTCGGCGAGCGGTCCGCCGGGATGTCGCGTCAGGAAGGTCCGCGCGAGCGCCGAGGCCCCGGCGCGATCGCCCGAGCGGGCCAGTGCCTCGACGCGCAGCACGGTCGCTTCGGGAGCCAGCGCGCCGCGAGGAAAGCGCGTGGAGTACTTGTCGAGGACGGCCAGTGCGGCGCGCGCATCGCCGTCCGAAAGCAACGAGCGCGCGCGATCGAGCAGCGCGACCTGCTCGGCCAGCTGACTGGCAGGAGAAGCTGCCGACGCGCTCGGCATCGCAGCCACGGCGCGGGCCGGTGCCGGGTGCAGCGCAGGCGTCGCGGGCGGCGCGGCGCTCGGAGCAGGCTGCGTGCGCGCGGAAGTCGGTGCGGTAGCCGGCCGTGGCACCGGCGAGGGAGCAACCTGTCGCGCTGGAGGCGCACGATGTCCGACGAGCTGCTGCACGCCGAGCGCGCCGCCCGCGACGAGCGCACCCGACGCCAGACCGATCGCGAACGCCTTGACCACGCCAGCGGCAAGCGCGCTTCCCCCGCTGGTCGCCGCGTGGGCGCCGTGCGTGGCCGCATGGGCTGCGCCCGCCGCAGCGCCGAGCCCGCCGACGGCGGCAAGCGCGTGCGACAGCGCCAGCTGCCGCGCGGGCGCCGGCACGCCGGCCTCCGTGGCCGCCTCCAGCAGCGAGCGTTCGAACCCCGCTCCGAGCGAGTCGCGCAACCGTTCCGGATCGCTCATGACCTGGCTCCAGTCTGCGCGCGCAGGCGCTTGGCAAGCGAGAAGAATTCGCTGCGGGCGCGGCGCAGCCGCGACGCCACGGTACCGCGCGGCACGCCGAGCAGGGCTGCCGTCTCGTCCGTGCTGAGCTCCTCCAGCTCGAACAGCACGAACACCTCGCGCTCGCGCTCGCCCATGGCGTCGAGAATGCGGTCGAGCAGCGCCAGCCGCTGGCGGGCATCGACGAGCTCGTCGGGGCCGGGCGCGGGATCGCCCACGTCGCGTTCCGGCGCGGTCCTCTGTTCCCGGCGCGCGCGGGCGCGGCGCGCATCCGACGCGATGCGCAGCGCGGAGCCGTACAGGAACGAGCGCTCGCTTCCCCTGCGCACGTCGCCCAGCCGTCGCGCGAACACGACGAACACCTCCTGCGCAGCATCGTCGACAGCAGACGACGGCACCCCCAGCCGCGCCAGCAGCCGCCAGATGAAATCGAAGTGCTCCGCCACCGCGGCGCGCACTCGTGCCTCGGCACTGGTGCCGCTCTGCTCCGGAGCCACCGACTTCACCGCCATCGGCGGACACTGTAGCTGCGGACGCCGCGACGACGGTTCCGGGACCGGGCACTGCACCTCCTGTGATGGAAGGAGCCCTGCATCTTGATCAGAAAATCGTCACGCCCACCCCAACCGCTGCAATTCCAGCGACTTGCGGCACCAGAAACGCCCGCCGGCGCGTGCCCTGGGCCGGGTGCTCGACCCAGAAGCGGTTCAGGGTCGCCGGCAGCTCGGCGCCACCCGACAGCTCGACGAACCAGCCGGGGGACGGTGCCCAGCGTGCCCGCGCCAGTGCGTCGACCGAGAGCCAGAAGGTCGACGCGCTGCCGCCTAGGTGCAGCTCGCCCGCGTGCGCCCCTGCTCTTGCCCCGACGCACGGCTCGAGCGAGAGCGCGGGATCGCGAATGGCCAAGCGCAGCGGGCACAGCTCGAGGCCACCGGTGATGCGGCGGAAGCTGACGAAGGTCGGGTCGGAGGCCTCGCCCTGCGCGTAGTCGACCGATGCGCGCAGGCTCGGCGACAGCAGCCGCGTGCCGCCCTGGCGGAGCTCGAACGCAACGCGACCGATCGGGGCGACGTCCGGCGCCACATCGCCGGCGATCCCGAACGACGCGACGGCCGCACCGTGCCAGGGCGCGCGATGAACTGAAGCGGCCACCCGTTGCCTACGGACCGGCGCTGCCAGAGCCGTCGGCCGTGGTTGGAGGCGCGCTGGAGACTGCGGCGGCATGCGCACTGGCGCGGGCGCCGAAGACGAGGTCGCAGGCGACGGCGCAGCGGGCGGCGGCTCGTCGCGGCGCGCCTGCCCGGACAGCGCCACCGCGAGCGCCAGCGCAAGCGCGTCCACCACCTCGTCGCAGCGCGCGCCCGTGAATTGCCGCGCGCCTGCCGCATCGCCGCCCCAGCTCAGCTCCCCATCGAAACCCGCGGCGCCATGTGAAAGGCGCACGACGGCATGCGGTGATCCGGCGGCGTCACGGAGAGCATCCGGGATACGCGCCTTGACGCGCGTCAACAAGCCATCCGCCGACGGACACTCCGGGGGCGCCAAGTAGTCGAGACTGAAGTGCACCGGACCGGCGGCTAGCGCGCTGGCAGCAGCGAGCAGCACGAGCACAGCCGTTGCTCCAGCGATCCGCACGCCTCGTGCAGTACCACGGGCGCGGCGCACTTCCACGCAAGACCCTTCGGTTTTCACCTATTGACGCCGAGCGTGCCCTTGCCGGACGATTGGTGTTTACGGAAGGAAAGGACTCCTCTCCTTCCGCGTCAACGATCCGGAGGGCGGTGACCATCGGCAGACGCTGGGCCCGGCCTTGCCGGCGCGGGGCTGCTGGCGCGCCGCACTCGTTTCCGCGCCGCACCGGCCCCCCCGAGAAGGAGATCCCCCACATGAATAGCTTCGCTTGGCGCCACCTCGGTGTTTGCGGCATTGCGCTCGTCGCGGGGGCGTTCGCGACAGGCTGCGGTGGCAACTCGTCGGGAGCGCTGTTTGGCACGCCCGACGCGGGACACGAGGCGGCGGTACAGGACGGGAGCGGTGATGGGGCGACCGACGCTTCGCTCGACGCCAGCGACGCGTCGGAAGCCGCGCCGTGTCCCGCCGGCCAAGAGCTGTGCGGCGGAGTGTGCACCGACACGACCACGGACTCGACGAACTGTGGCAGCTGCGGCAATGCGTGCAGCGGCGGCGAGGTGTGCTCGGCCGGCAGCTGCGCGACGACCTGCGGCGATGCATTGGTCAAATGCGGCGGCGGCGATTCGGGACCGGCCTATTGCGCCAATCTGCAGACCGACAACGCCAACTGCGGCGGCTGCGGCACGACCTGTTCGGCGGGTGAAGTCTGCTCCGGAGGCAGCTGCGCGACGACCTGCGGCGGCAGCTCGACCAAATGTGGCGGCGGCGACGCGGGCCCCGCCTACTGCGCCAATCTCCAGACCGACAACGCCAACTGCGGTACCTGCGGAACGACCTGCGGCGCTGGCCAGGTGTGCTCGGGCGGCGCCTGCACCACCACCTGCGGCGGCGGGCTCAGCGAGTGCACGCCTGACGGCGGCTCGCCCTACTGCGCCAATCTCCAGACCGACAACGCCAACTGCGGCACCTGCGGCAATGCCTGCGGCGCGGGTGGCGTCTGTTCGAACGGGGCGTGCCAGACGACCTGCGGCGGCGGACTCAGCGAGTGCACGCCCGACGGCGGCTCGCCCTACTGCGCCAATCTCCAGACCGACAACGCCAACTGCGGCACCTGCGGCACAACCTGCGGCGCGGGTCAGGTCTGCTCCAATGGTGCTTGCACCACCACCTGCGGCGGCGGACTCAGCGAGTGCACGCCCGACGGCGGCTCGCCCTACTGCGCCAATCTCCAGACCGACAACGCCAACTGCGGCACCTGCGGCACAACCTGCGGCGCGGGTCAGGTCTGCTCCAATGGTGCTTGCACCACCACCTGCGGCGGCGGGCTCAGCGAGTGCACGCCCGACGGTGGCGTCCCCTACTGCGCCAACCTCCAGACCGACAATTCGAACTGCGGAGCGTGCGGGACCACGTGCGCGGCGGGCGAGGCGTGCTCGGGCGGGGCGTGCTCGACGACGTGCGGCTCGCCGCTGACGGCGTGCGGCCAGGCCTGCGTCAATACCCAGAACGATCCGGGAAACTGCGGTGGCTGCGGTACGACATGCGGTCCCTACGCCAACGCGGCTCCGGTGTGCGTGAACGGCTCGTGCGCCGATGTGTGCAACGCCGGCTACCTGGACTGCGACGGCCAGGCGTCGAACGGCTGCGAGGTGGACAGCACCTCGGACGCGAACAACTGCGGAACGTGCGGCAATGCGTGCCCCAGCACTGCAACCTGCCAGAGCGGTAGCTGTGTCTGTCCGACCGGCAAAACGGACTGCAACGGAACTTGCGTCGACACGCAAACCGACTCGAACAACTGCGGAGGCTGCGGACTGACGTGTGCGACGACTTGCACGACCGGACATTGCCTGGTCACGCTGGCTTCAGGGCAGAACGTCCCGTACGGTATCGCCGTGGACTCCAGTAGCGTCTACTGGGTCAATACCCATAGCGGCACGGTGATGAAGGTCGGGGTCGCTGGTGGTCCGCCGGTGACGGTCGCATCAGGGCAGAACGTCCCTGTCGACGTTGCCGTGGACTCCAGTAACCTCTACTGGACCAACTACACCTCCAGCGGCACGGTGATGAAGGTTGCCCTTGCCGGCGGCTCCCCCGTCACGCTCGCTTCCGGGCAGAGCTCCCCGTTCGGTATCGCCGTGGACTCCAACAACGTCTACTGGACGAACTATGCCTCCAGCGGCGCGGTCATGAAAGTCTCCCTCACCGGCGGCTCCCCCGTCACCCTTGCTTCCGGACAGAGCTCCCCGTCCGGCATCGCCCTTGACTCCAGCAACGTCTACTGGGCGGACCACAACGCGAGCGGCACGGTGATGAAGGTCGCCCTCGCCAGCGGCTCCCCCACCACGCTCGCTTCCGGGCAGAACGGCCCGGCCGGCATCGCAGTGGACGCCTCCAGCGTCTACTGGACTAGCGCCTCGGACGGCACGGTCATGAAGGTCGCCTTCGCCGGCGGCTCCCCCACCACCCTCGCTTCCGGGCAGAACAACCCCTACGGAATCGCGCTGGATTCGACAAGCCTCTACTGGACAAACCTGAACGGCGGCACGGTCATGAAGGTCGCCCTCGCTGGCGGCACGCCCGTCACCCTCGCTTCCGGGCAGAACACCCCCTGGCACATCACGGTGGACTCCACGAGCGTCTACTGGACGAACGCCAACGCGAGCGGCACCGTCATGAAACTCACCCCGAAGTGAGCCGCGACTCGCACCTCACGCGCCGCCCCTACGGCCCCGGCGCCGGCGTCGGGCAGCCGTTGGTGGGCTGCCAGGAGTCGGGCTGGTTCTGCGTGTCGCAGATGAAACCGTTGCCGCCATAGCAGCAGGTGACGGCACCCGGCGTGCTGCAGGCCGAGCCGGTCGTCGGTTGCGACGCGGGGCAGCAGTACTTGTTCGGAATGGTTTTCCACTTGCTGGTGCTGCCGCCGGTCTGGGTCGGACACACGAACGGGGCAGCGCCCGCCGCATAGCAGCAGATCGCCGTGGAGTTGCAGGTGTCGCCGATGTTGGGCGCCGCGTCCGGACAGCTGCCGGTGTTGACGAACACCACGCCGCCGCCGCTACCCCCTGCCCCCGCGGCGCCGCCACTGGCCGTTCCGCCCGCGCCGCCGCTGCTGGCACCACCCGTGCCGCTGCCGCCCGTGCTTCCGCCGCCCGTGCCTGTCGCACCGGTCCCGCCGCTGCCCGCCGTAGCTCCGCTTCCGCCCGCCGCGGTACCAGCACTGCCACCCGCCGCCGAACCGCCGCTGCCGCCGGTGCTCTGGCCGCCGCTACCCGACGTGCCAGCGTCGGTTCCGCCACTTCCGCTGTTGATCGAGGTGTTGCTCGAACCTCCGCATCCGGCAAAGAGCAGTCCCGCGAACCCAGCACAAGCCAACCAGAAAGCGCGCGTCTTCATCCTGACCATCCTAACGCTGATTTTTGCAGATCGCCGAGTTGTCGGGCAAGCGGGGGAGTGATCCGGCGCCGCTTGCCGCCCTCGAGGCCCTGGGCATAGGCTGCTTTCATGGTGCGAAGCTTCCGGCGTCTGGGCCTTGTTTTGTGGTGTTCCGTGTGCGTCGCGGCCGCGATGGCAGCCTGCAGCAGCGGGGGCGGCACCGCCTCCAACTCGAACCACCACGACAACGGCGATTCAGGCGTGACGCCAGACGGCGCCGCGGGGAGCGACGGCGGCCTGGTGTTCGACTCCGGGGGCAGCGACGCGGCGCAGGGCTTCGACGTGCAGCCCAGTACGCTGCAGACGATCACCGTTACCGCCGGCCAACAGACGCCGACGGTGACGTTCACCGCGACCGTCAACGGCAAGCCGGTCAACGTCGGCTGGAGCGTGGACCGCGGCGAGATCGGTACCGTGCCGAATCAGTCGGCGAGCAGCGCGGCGTTCAAGCCGACGGGCAAGGTCGGCGGACTGGTGACGGTCACCGCAGGACTGAGCGGCAAGACGCTGCAGCGTCAGGTGTTCGTCAAGCTGGAGGCGCAGCAGAACGGCGCCGACCCGAACAACAGCGCCGAGCAGGCGCAGGTGCCGGCCAGCGTCGGCGATCTGAAGACGGGCGGCGGCGTGGGCGGCGTGGGCGGCGAAGGGCTGGGCGGCAAGGTCACCGACGCATCGACGCAGATCGCTCTGCAAAGCCCGTCCGGCACCGGCTCGGCCCAGGGCCTGACGTTGCTCTACCCCTACGACAAGACCGTGTGGCCTCGCGGTATGCTTGCGCCGCTGCTCATGTGGAAGTGGACGCCGGGCGATGCCGACGCGATCCGCATCGATCTGTCGACCACCAGCGGCTCCTTCTCGTACAGCGGCACGTTCGGCAAGCCGCCAATCCTGTCGCAGACCGGCGGCAAGTTCATCCGCCACCCGATCCCGCAGGACGTGTGGGCGATGGCCACCGACAGCGCAGGCGGCAAGACGCAGAGCGGCGCCGTGGACCAGCTCACGCTGAAGCTCTACGTGGCGCAGGGCGGAAAGGCGTATGGCCCGATCACCGAGACGTGGAACGTCGCGCCGGCGCGACTCACGGGTACCGTCTACTACAACTCGTACGGCACGCAGCTGGTGAAGAACTGGGTCAATCCCGACGCGGCCGGTCACCCCGTGGGCGCCGCCATCCTCGGCATCCGCTCGGGCGACACCGGTCCGCATCTGGTCGTCGGCGAGAACAGCCCACTCAACGCCCAGGGTATCCCCACCGACGACAGCGGATGCCGCGTCTGCCACGTGGTCGCCTCGCGCGGGCGCTGGCTGCTGACGCAGTCCGAGCAGGGCACGCCGGGCGACGGTCGCAGCTTCCTGTACGACCTCCAGGCGTCCGACGTGCAGGGCTCCGCCGTGCAGCTCCCGCAGGAGGGCGTGTTCGGCTGGGCCGCCATGGTCGGCGACGGCTCGTACGCGCTCACCAACGCCATCGATCCGTCCTCGACCAACCCCGCGATCACGAACAGCCAAGGCGGCAAGGCGACGAGCTCGTTCTGGCAGTTCGGCGCGTCGCCGCAGGGCGGCACGCTATCCGGTCTGCCCGCCGGCGTAGCCGCCGGCTATCCGTCGTTCTCGCCCGACGACAAGAAGATCGCCTACGTCGACGTGACCGGCAGCACCCAGGACGTGCACGGTCCGATCATCGTCGCCGACTACGACGCGCAGAGCCACGCGTTCTCCAACCTGCAGACGCTGCTCTCGCCTGCCTCCGGACACCGCATCGGCTACCCCGTGTTCCTGCCGGACAACAGCGGCATCGTGTTCGAGAAGGAGCTGCGCACGAGCCTGTCCGACTCGGTGATGGTGACGCGCAACGGCGCCCGCAGCGAGCTGTGGTGGGTGAACCTCACCGGCGGCTCGCCGCAGCCCGTCGCGCTCGCCGCGATCAACGGCAAGAACGGCACAAGCTCGTATCTGCCCGTCGGACCGAACAACCACGGCATCGCCGGCGCGTCCGATCCGCAGAGCTCGTACGACGAGACCGGCTGGGATGACACCACGCTCGATTACGAGCCCGCGGTGCTGCCCGTCGTCGCCGGCGGCTACGCCTGGGTCGTGTTCACCAGCCGCCGCATGTACGGCAACCAGCTCACCGCCGTGCCGTGGCGCAGCTGGCCGCCGAGCTACGACACGACCGATCTCGCGCAGGCGACGACCAAGAAGCTCTGGGTCGCAGCCATCGATCTGAACGCGAAGCCCGGCACCGATCCGAGTCACCCCGCGTTCTACCTGCCGGCGCAGGAGATCCTCGCCGGCAACTCGCGCGGCTTCTGGGTGCTCGACCCGTGCCGTGCCGACGGCAAGTCATGTCAATCGGGCGACCAGTGCTGCAACGGCTACTGCGAGCCCTCGGGCGACGGCGGCGCGCTCATCTGCTCGAACGCCCCACCGAACAGCAACTGCTCCAAGCCGCAGGAAAAGTGCACCACCGCCGCCGACTGCTGCGACTCCACCAACTCCTGCGTCAACGGCTTCTGCGCCCAGCAGATCCACTAGTCGACGCGCTCCAGCCGCACCGGCACGCCGTTGAGCGCGGCGTTGGCGCTGGGAACGTCGAGCAGGGCGTCGTCGGAGAGCTGGTTGACGTTCACGCCGGCATGCTCGCGCGCGACGCCGAGGCGCATGCCGTCCCTGTCGTGACCCCAGCCGTGCGGCAGCGAGACGACGCCGGGCATCATCTCGTCGCTGACGCACACCTGTGCCACCACGCTGCCCACGCGGCTGGTGACGCGCGCCGATGCGTTGTCCTCCAGACCGAAGCGCGCCGCGTCGTCGGGACTGACCAGCAGTGTGCAGCGCCTGGGTCCCTTCACGAGCGGCGTCAGGTTGTGCATCCACGAGTTGTTCGAGCGCAGCTGGCGGCGCCCGATCAGCACGACGTCGCTCTCGAAACGCGCGGCTTCGAGGCGCTCCACGTCCTGGACGACGAGCTCGGGCGCCAGATCGATCATCCGGTCGGGTGTGCGCAGCACTTCGGGCAGTGACGGCTCGAGCGGACCGAGCACCAGGCCGTGCGGATTGTCTCGTAGCTTGTCGAGCGACAGACCGCCTTCGCGCCGGCCGAAGCCGTCGCCCCATGGCCCCGTGCGCAGGAACAGATCGAGCATGCGCGCCGGCCCGGGCTCGGTACCGAGCGCGGCGAACACCTCCGAAGCATCCAGCCCCGGCCATCGACCGCCGTCTTCGCCAACCTCGCCCTGTACCAGCGTGGCGAGCACGAAGTTGTCGGCCGTCGCGAGATCCATCTCGCGCATGCCCATCATCCCCTTGGCGAGCGTCAGCAGGATCTGCCACTCGTCGGGGTGGTCGGCGGCACGCGGCAGCGCGGGCAGCGAGTACTTCGCCACGTTCTGCACGGCAAGCTGGTAGAGCGCGAGGTCGTAGGTGTCGCGCCTGAGCGGCGACGGCGGCGGCAGGATCAGCTGCGCGTGGCGCGTGGTCTCGTTCAGGTAGAAGTCGACCGACAGCATGAAGTCGAGCCCGGCGAGGGCCTGGTCCAGCCGGTCTACGTTGGGCGCACTGATCAGCGGGTTGCCGGCGATCGTCAGCAGAGCCCGCACTCCCCCACCCTCGATCTCGTCGGCGAGCGCGGCGACGGGAAGCTCGCCGAACATCTCGGGCAGGCCGCGCACGCTGCTCTTCCAGCGACCGAGCTTCACGCCGCGCCCGCGCTTCTCGGGACTGGGGTTCCCACCGCGGTTGGCGGCAGGCCGGGTGAACAGCGCGCCACCGGGGCGATCCAGATTGCCCGTCAGGATGTTGACCAGATCGACCGCCCAGCTCGAGAGCGTCCCGAACTGCTGGCACGTCGTGCCGATGCGACCGTAGCAGGCGGCGCTCTCCGCCGCGGCCTGCTCGCGCGCGAGCCGGCGTATGGTCCCGGCGTCGATGCCGGTGCGCGAAGCGACGGTTTCCGGCGCGAAGCGCGCCGCAACCGCCTGGACCGTGTCGAGCCCGCGCACCAGCCCTTCGGCGTGCCCCAGCTGCACCAGCCCCTCCTCGAACAGCACGTGCACCATCGCTAGCAGCACCAGCGCGTCGGTGCCCGGCCGGATGAAGTGGTGTTCGTCGGCAACGCTCGCGGTTTCGCTGCGACGCGGATCGATCACGACCAGCTTGCCGCCGCGCTCGCGCAGCGCGCGCAGCCGCCCCGGCATGTCCGGCGCCGTCATCAAGCTGCCATTCGAGACCAGTGGATTTCCGCCGAGAACCAGCAACCGGTCGGTGCGATCGACATCCGGAACCGGCACCAGCAGCCCGCCGCCGAACATCAGCCCCGAGCTGACCATCTTGGGCAGCTGATCGACCGACGAGGCGCTGTAGCGCTGTTTGGTCCCGAGCGCCTTCTGCAGCACCGGCCCGTACAGCATCGCGTGCAGGCTGTGCGCCACCGGGTTGCCGAGATAGGTCGCGACGGCGTCGGCTCCGTGGTGCTCGCGGACTTCGAGCAGCTTGTCGATCGCCTCGTCGAATGCCTCGTCCCAGCCGATTTCCGAAAAGCCGCCGCGCGTGCGGCGCAGCGGGCGCCTGAGCCGATCCGGATCCTCCTCCAGCGCCTTCAGGCCGTACGCCTTCGGACAGATGAACCCACGCGAGAACGGATCGTCCGGATCGCCGCGCACGGTGCGCACGCTTTCGCCGTCGAGCTCGACGGCCACGCCGCAGGTCGCTTCGCAGAGGGTGCAGATGCGATAGGCCGTCTTGGTCACACCAGAATCGTGAAGCCGGACCACGGGGGCGTAAAGGGGCCGAGCCGCCTAGAACCCAATTCCAATTGCCAGGCACAGGAGCGGCTGGGCGACCGCGATGACCAGGAACACGAATGCGGCGGGGTGGCCTGCCTTGCCGATGTCCATCGCATCGTAGCTGCTGGTGCTGCTGCCGCTCGTGATGGTGGCAGCCCCGAACTTGCCGCGAAACAGGATGAGGGTGCGCGCCAGGGCAAACAGCGCCCCCAGGAAAGGAAATGCCAGCGAGAAGGGCAGCCAGAACCACGTGACGAACAGCATGTAGTCGAAGCCCTGCTCGCAGCGCAGCTGGATCACGCGGGAGCCGTAGTACACGGCAGCCAGCATGGTGATCCCCGCGACGATACCGAGCAGCACAATGCCCGGCACCCGAAGCGCCCCGGTCACCCCGAGGTCGCCACCGCCGGGCGCGAGCCAGGGCATCCAGACCCAGCCAACCAGCGCGGCAGCGCTCGCTGCGAACAGCAGCGCGACGCGCCAGGCCGTGCGCCCCGCAGCGAGAACCTCTTGCTCGTGCTCCTGGTCGCGCACCTCGGCCAGGCGTGCTTCCTTCGCGGCCTCTGCCTGCGCCCAGCGTGCGTTCTCCGCCTGCAGCGCCCGCTCGCGCTCCTTCTGGGTCTGTCCTTCAAAGCGAACGTAGAACGGCGTGACCACCTTCACCGGATGCAGCCGCCTCCACACTTCGTCCGGCAGGTACACATCGGTGCCGCAGTAGCTGCAGGGCGTGATGCGCGGGTGGTCGACGCTGATGCGAAGCCCGGCACCGCACGACGGGCAGGTCAGCGCGACCGGCCGCGGCGCGTCCGCTGGCGAAAGCGGCACGAGGCTTGAAGCCGAAAGCCGCGGATCGGGCTGCACCAGATACAGCTGCCGCGCATTCGGCGCCGTCTTGACCAGCCATGCCGGTGCCGGCTCGGTGCTCGCCGGATCGCCGCACTCGGTGCAGGCGAAGTTGCGCGAGGCCCCCACCGGCCACCTCGCAATCTCGAGCGGCGCGTGGCACTTCTCGCAGCGCGGCATCTCGCGCTTGATGTTGTAGACGAGCTTCTGCCCGCTGATGAGCGCGTTGACGGTACGCCCCTGCCCCTCGCCGAGCTCCTCCAGCTGCTCGTCGAGGTCGGTCAACATAGCGCCCCAGGTCGCGTCCGGCACGATCACCTTGCCCATGCACTGCGCGCAGCTCGTCTCGAGCGCGGGCACGTTCAGCGGCAGCGGCGCGCCGCAGTGGTTGCACTCGGTACGCGCCGAGAGGCTGCCATAGCGGGGGCTCGACATGGCAAGCTAGCGTACTCCCTACCCGCTGCGCGAAAAGCTCATTTCCACTGCACGCACAGCGTCAGCTGACGGCGCTCGGGGACGAAGATCGCGATCTCGTAGAAGCTGGACCACTGGGCGTCCAGCTTCGCCGCGTGCACTGCCCCGATCGTATCCTCCGCCTCGACTGGTCCGAAGGGCTCCGAAAGCGTGCCCGGCCAGTTGCCGCCGGACAGGTGGTGACGCTCGAAGCGCACGCGGGTATTCGTGGGGAGAGCGCAGGGAAAGCCGATGGCCGCGATGGAGCGCGGCAAAACGGCGGCGCGGTGGAGCTGTCCATGGGGTAGCTTTGCTGGCATGGTATCCGGAGGTAGAAGCGGGGCGGTGGGGCTGGAGGAGTGAACGATGCGTGCACAATCGACACGCCGCCGCGTAGCGCGGTGGCCTGCAGCCGCCGCCTTCGTCGCCCTGGCGGCGTGTGGCGGCAAGGTCCAGACACCCACCGGGGGCAGCGGCGGAACGTCAAGCAGCGGCGGCAGCGCAGCGGCGGGCTACGGGGGCAGCGGTCCATCGTCGCTGTGCAAGGCGCCCGCCGACAGCTGTGGCCAATGCGCCGAAGCGCACTGCTGCACTGAATGGGCGAACTGCTTCCAGACACGGCTCCACAATTGCGAGAACACGCTGCACTCCGGTGTGCTGGTCGCAGACGAACGGAACCGGAGGCTCCGCAAGCGGCGGCAGCGGCGGCACGGGCGGCAGCGGCGGCACGGCGGGCGGCGGTGGCACGGGCGGCAGCGGCGGCACGGCGGGCGGCGGTGGCACGGGCGGCAGCGGCACGTGCGCGCCGGGACCGACCGCAACCTGCAAGCAGGTCACAACGGCCAGCTCGACCTGCGACCTCCGCATGCAAGACAAGTGCTGCAGCGCAGTCGAGGCCTGCACCGAGAACACCGCGTGCGCGGGCTTGATAGAGTGCATGGCCCAGAACTGCACCGCCGGTCAGGACCCCACGACCTGCATGAACCAGTACTGCTCGCAGTGCATGGACCAGAAGACGGTCGCGCTCTACGACGAGGGACACACTTGCCTCCACACCGACTGCGCCAGCGAATGCCCGTAGTCGCGGGCGGACTCTGTCGCGGCTCCGCTGGAGGCGTGCGCCTCAGTTGAGCGAGCGCGGGTCGGGCGCTTGTTCGACCTGCAACATCTCGTCCGCGACCGGACCGGCCTGGTGGTGCACCATGCGCCACGTTCCGTCTTCGCGCACGAACACGTTGGTCGCGATCAGCATCGCGCCCTGCACCGATTCGAAGCACGTCACGAACGCCACGTCGCCGAGCCGGTGCACTTTGGCGCCAAGACACGAGATGCGCGGCGACTCCGGATTTTCGAGCACCCGTTGCCAGCTGGTCATGACCAGCGCGCGCCCAGAAAGCGCAGCCCAGCCCGGGTGGATGCACGCGACCGGATGCGCGCGGGCCCAGAGCTCGTCCATCGCGTCGCTGTCGCGGCGCGTGAAGGCGCGGTAGAAGGCCTCGTTGGCGGCGACAATGGCCGCGTCCTGCTCGGCGTCGGACATGCCGAAGGTCTACCATCACGCGCACCGCGGCAGGTGATCGAGCCCGGCCGCGCGGTCTCCGACCGCACGTGGAGCTGCTCTCCAGGCCAGCTCGACGGGAAAGTCCGGCGGGTTACGCCACGTCGTCCGCCGATCGACGCCTGCGAGCTGCGAGCACGAGCCCGACCAACAGCACCAGGCCAGCCGCCGAGTCGCCGTAGCCGCCCGCAACCTGGCACCCGCAGCCGCCGCTGTCGCCGGACGTTGCGGCTGCGCCGCTCGAGCCAACCACTCCGCCACTGCCCGCACCCGCATCGAAGCCGCCGGCGCCAGCCGTCGCTCCCGCGCCGCCAGCGCCTGCTGTTGCTGTCGTTCCAGCAGCTCCAGCAGCTCCTGCCGCACCGGCTGCGCCGCCCACTCCGGCTGCTCCCGCGGCTCCCCCCGAACCCGTAGCGCCGTTCACGGTCACCGATGCCGTCGCAGTCGCCATGTCGACCGGAGCGCTGCGCCCGTGCTTCTGCCACATGTCGTAGAGCAGCTCGCCGCGCGACTTGGTGGGCGTTCCCGCATCGCGTTCGATGCAGTCCGCCGGGAAGCCATTGGCGTTGGCCTGGTCGCGCAAGAACTCGACATACTCCTTGCTCGTGGTCTGGTAGCGAAGCGCGACGTTCGACCGTCAGCGGCGAAGTCACGGCCGCTGGGACGACGACGCTGTAGTCGGTCAGGTCATAGTTCACCAGGACACCCGAGCCCGGAGATGTCTCCGGGTAGGTGTAACCGACAGGTCGCGTCTCCATGTCCTGACCGCCGACAAACCCGGCCGGCGGAATACGGTTGTCGGACAGCACGCAGTCGTTCAGAACAAAGTGGAACATCGGCTTGCCGTTGCTGTCGACCACGTCGCACTTGCCATCGCCGTTGAAGTTCCAGATGCCGACGTGGGCCTCGTAGGTCTTGATGTTGGCGTCCTCGGTCAGCGTCCCGGTGGCGGCGTCGTAGGCGCCGCTTTCCAGCAGTACCTTGCCGTTCTGGTCGCGCACGGAGACCGAAAGCCACATCCGGCGACCCTCGGGGTAGCCGGTGGGCAGCTTGTGTCCGGTGAGGTTCTCGACCTTGACCTGGATCGGCAGCGTCTTCGTCGCGTCGACGTCCGGGGCCACCGTCAACTCCAGCTTCGCTGCATGCGTGAGCATGCGGACGGCCGCGTCGCGCGTCGCAGCCAGGTCCGCGTCGATGTCGAGGCCCGGATATTCGAGCCGCAGCACCTCGGGCACCCAGGAGTTGCCGCCGGCAAACTCGTGGATCGGCAAGTCGCCCGTGTGCGTGTTGGTCGACACACCCGAGGCCTTGGCATCGGTCACCGTCGAGTCGGGCATGTGACAGTTCTGGCAGGTCGCGAAGCGGCTCGACGGCGTGGACGAATAGTCGCTTTGCTGCCACTCGCGGTACGTGCGCTCGATGGGGAATGGCTTGCCCGTGTCGGTACCGCCCACAACCAGGTTCTTTGCGGGATGCGTGACGTTGTGGCAGTTGCCGCAGAACTGGCCGCTCTCGTGGTACGACGAGTACGCCCACGCGTGCACCGGCGATTCGCTGCCGTCTTTCGGGTAGTCGTAGGGCCCGTAGCGACACGGCGAGCCGTTGCAGCTGTCTTCGTCGATCCAGAACTGACCATTTTCCTCGTAGACGGAGAGCTCCCCCGAAGGCGGATTCGGGTTCTGCTTCATGCGATGGCAGAACTCGCACGCGACACCCGAGAAGTCGTCTCCGGTCTTCGCGTCGATCTTGCCGACCAGGCCGCAGCCATCCTCGCTACCGTCGGGCGGCTCCGATCGCCCGGCGAGCCAGCCGCGCGGCGCGTGGCACCTGAGGCAGAGATCGCCGACGGTAGGAATGTCGTGGTTGGCCACGTCGAGCGAAGCCCAGAACACCGGATCGCGCGCCGACTGCGCCATCATGCTCCCGGCCCAGGTCGGGTACGGCTCGATGTTGTGCGCCGGATCGTAGTCGCCGTGACAGGCGGCACAGTTGTCGGGCGCTACCAGAGCGTTGACGAGCGGCGGCTGCGTTCCGTTGGCGGTCAGCGGGTTCGCGGTGGCACGTGGAGCAACCACGAATCCGGCGAGCACCAGCGAAGCGCACGCTGCGAGCGTGCGGAACTCGGGCGGCTTGAGCATTGCAAAGTACTGCGTTCAAGCGACATGCCAGGCGTTTTCCGGCGCATTGCGCGACTCGACGCGCATATCGTGCGATTTTCGCGAGCGCGGCAGCAGCGGGTGCGCATTGTCTGCCCGGCTTCCCTCTAGAACCGCGAGGCCGGCGCGCGGACTTATGTTGGCTGCGTGGGAGAGCACGGGGTCCGGGCCGCCGAGGGCGAGACAGCTGTGCGGGCCTTCACGCGTGCGCTCCTGAGGGATCTGGAAGCCCTCGAGGTGCTGCTCGAGCGCGACGCTTTCGAGCACGAACCGCGTCGCATCGGCGTCGAGCAGGAGTTGTTCCTGGTCGACGCCCGGCTTCGGCCTGCACCCATCGCGCCGGAGCTGCTGATGAACCTCGACGACCACAGGTTCACCTCGGAGCTGGCTCGCTTCAACCTCGAAGCCAACCTGGATCCGATCGAGGTCGGCCCCGGGCTGCTCGCGGCACTCCAGCGCCAGCTCTCGGAAGTGCTCGACACGGTCGACCAGGGAGCAGCGGTCTTCGGCGCACGGGCAGCGTTGATGGGCACCCTGCCCACGCTCAGAAGGAGCGACCTCGAGCTCGAGAACATGACCCCGGAACCTCGCTACTACGCTCTCAACCAGAGCCTGCGTCGCGTCAGGGGAAGCGACTTCCATGTGGTCATCACAGGTCAGGACGAGCTGGAAACGCGAGCCGACAGCGTGATGCTCGAAAGCGCCAACACGAGCCTGCAGCTGCACCTGCAGGTCTCGCCCGCGGAGTTTCCCGTTCTGCACAACCTGGCCCAGCTGGTCACGGCACCGCTGCTCGGCGCGGCCGTCAACTCACCGGTACTGCTCGGGCGACGCCTGTGGCACGAGACCCGCGTCGCGCTGTTCGAGCGCTCGGTGGATAGTCGCTCGGTTCTGCAGGCTTCGCGCGGTCAGCAGCCGCGCGTGTCCTTCGGCGAAGGCTGGACGAGCGGCTCGGCCCTGGAGACGTTCCGCGAGACGGCGGCACGACACCGGATACTGCTCCTGCGAGACGCCGAACCCGATCCTGTCGAGCTGGCCCGAGGCGGGGTCATCCCCGAGCTCCGCGCGCTCAGGCTCCACAACGGCACCGTCTGGCCGTGGAACCGTCTGTGCTACGGGTCCGGTCCGGAACGAGCGCATCTTCGCATCGAAAACAGGGTCCTGCCCTCGGGCCCCACGCTCGCCGACGAGGTAGCCAACGCGGCCTTCTTCTACGGAATGATGGCCGGCCTGGAGAGCGAAGCCGCTTCCGTGCCGGCTCGTCTCGCCTTCGAGCGGGCGCGCGAAAACTTCATCCTGGCGGCGCGGCGTGGTCTCGATGCCGAGTTCACCTGGCTCGACGGCAGACGCGTGGGCTGTCGAGACTTGATCCTCGAAGAGCTCCTGCCCCTGGCCCGGATCGGACTCAGGCGCTGGCGCCTCGATCCCGTCGAGGTGGATCGCTGGCTCGACCTGCTGGAGGCGCGCGTGGCCCGCCGCATGACCGGCGCCCGCTGGATCCTCGACGCCCTCGGGCCGAACGTCAGCGAAAGCGCGCTCACGTCCGTGACCGCAGCCTTGCTGGACCATCAACATGAAGACCGACCGGTGGCGTTCTGGCCTCCATACGAGAGCCCCCCAGCGAGCGTGCCAAAGGCCCGAGGACCCAGCGTCGCCGACATCATGACCACCGACCTGTTCAGCGTGCATCCCGAGGATGTCGTCGACCTGGCCACGAGCATGATGCAGTGGAAGCACGTGCGTCACGTGCCCGTCGAGGACGAGTCGGGACGGCTGGTGGGCTTGATTTCCCACCGGGAGCTGCTCGACCTGGCCGCGCGCGGAAGCCCCCCCGCGTCGGTCGCCAACCTGATGGATCGCCATCCCGACACGATCCATCCCGACGCGCCGCTGCACGAAGCAGCCGCGCGGCTGCTCGAATCGCGCTCCGCGTGTCTGCTCGTGGTGGCAGGCGACAAGCTCGTTGGCATCGTCACCCAGCTCGACCTGCTGCGGGAGACAGCCGTCTTCCTCGATCGCGGGTGACATCCGTCGGCGACTGGTCGCCGCGTCTCAGAAGCGGTAGCCGATCCCCAATCCGAGGCGAAAGTCCCAGGAGTTCTGCACGGTCACGTTGTAGCTGGGTGGATCGTCGAACAGCTTTTTCGTGTTCACGCGGTCCTTCCAGTTGCTCGCCTGGGAGAGATTGTCGGCCGCGCGCAGATCCACGGGGATTTCCACGTGGTCGCCAACCTGGAAAACCACACCGAGGGCTAGCGTGAGCAGCGTCGAGTGCTTGTTGGTCTCGTGGATCGACTTCTCGAGCCCTGACTTCAAGGCCTGGCTGGGATTGCCGCTGGTGATCTCGACCTTGCCGCCCATGGAGCTGCTCATGTCGAACTCCGGCCCGAGTCCGAGCCACAGACGCGCAGCGCCGACCGGCGCGATGGCCTTGGCCAGAAACCCCCAGCGCACGCCGCTTGCGGTAACGCTCTCCTGCACCTTGAACGGGACATGGTCGATATTGTAGGTGAGATTCCGGTGCAGCTCGGAGTGGCCGTAGCCGAAGTCCAGCTGCAGCCCGAAGTAGCGTTCGATGCGCGCCTCGTAGTACAGCGCGGCGCCCCAACCGAATCCGCCGGCTTTGCCCGCAAAGCCCAGCGCGTCGTAGCTCGTGTCGTTGTTCGGGCCGACGATGTGGTCCGGCGTGGTCCACAGGTTGCCGCCGGCGCGCATCATGACACCCAGCGAAGATTCGAATGCCTTGTGCCTGTGCTGCCCCTGAGACGGCTGCTGCCACCGACCCGGCTGCTGTTGCCACTGACCGCGCTGCCCCCACTGTCCGGGTTGCTGCCCCCACTGTCCGGGTTGCTGCTGCCACTGACCTTGCTGCTGCCACTGGCCTTGCTGGTTCCACTGGCCTTGCTGGTTCCACTGGCCTTGCTGCTGCCACTGGCCCGGCTGCTGCTGCCGCTGGCCTTGCTGCCACTGGCCTTGCTGCTGTTGCCACCGGCCTTGCTGCCACTGGCCAGGTCGCTGTTGCTGCTGCCGCGGACAGGGCAGGTTCGAGGGTTGTTGGCCTTGCCCCGGCGAACACGGCGGGACGGGCTGGGGCGGTGGGGTCTGCGCGAAGCCTGGAGCCGCGCCCAGCGTGACCGCGAGCAGCGCGCAGAAGGAAATGGATAAGCGCACGAGCATTCCTCGCAGGGGGCGAACGCGATGACGATATTCGGGCTCGACTGCGCCTGCAAGCGCGATGGCGACCCGCTCGCGGAGCGCACGCGGCCGCCGCTGCTACGACTGGCCTACCCGGGCCGGTACCCGCCAGAGCTCTACGCCGGCGGCGGTTCCGGGACGATCGTGCCGCAGTTGGTGAACTCGAGGTCCGTGTCGATACGGAAATGCGACTCCACGGTGTGCCGCTCGGCGTGGAACAGGTCGAGCGGGTAGGTCTTGCCCTTCACGAGGCCGAGCGATCCCGCCTGGGCATCCAGATTCACCTTGCCGGTGACCTTGGTGTGCAGCCCGCCCAGGTCCACCGCCAGCTTGCCGTTGATGAACACCCACACGTCGTCGTCGCCGCTGAACGAGAAGGTCTCTCCGCCCTGGTACTTGAATTGAGTGTGGACCTCCGTGGTGAAACCGAAGTTGTGCTGCTTTCCGTCCGTTCCCTTGCCCGAATTGCCGAAGCCGGCGTTGTCGAGCGGGAAGAAGAGGTCGCTCTGGAACGTCAGCAGGTTCCCGTTGGGCTGCAGCGAGAGGTAGACGACGTACGGCTTGTTGACGTTCGCCGCGTAGCGGTACCACTGGTCGAAGTAGCTCTTGCTGGTGGTCTGCTGCCCGTAGGGGCACGAAGCGGCAGGGTTGGCTTCGCAGAGCCCCGTGTAGACGGGCTTCTTGTCTGAACCCAGGTCCTTCTGTACGAGCCCCGGCGTGGGATTGCCGCCGCCGCTGTAGTGCTCGAAGTCCGGGTGCCCTCCCACGTCGAAGCCCTGGAAGTCGCGGACCACGCCCAGGATGGTCGTGCCGCAACCGTTGGACGAGCTGGTTGTTCCGCCGTCCAGGGTTGGCGGCGTGTCGCCGTTGAAGGCTGGTCCCAGCTTGTAGCCACCGAACTCGGTCTTGGTGAAGCCTGCGGGCAGCTTGTACGGACCGGGAGGAGGTGTGCCCGCGTCCGCGCCCGTACCTCCGTTGCCTCCCAGCGAGACACCGACGCCGCCGCTGCCGCCCGATGCGCCCCCTGTGCCCGAGCTGTTGCTCGCAACAGAGTTGCCCCCTCCGCAGCCGCTCGAGCCTGCGACGACAACCGCGAGCGCGACGCCGAGAGGCGCTGCCATGGTCGAGAAAGAAATTCGCCTGTTCATCACAACCTCCGCCCCGCTGAGCCTAGCATCGCCCACCGAAGCGTCATCACCCCAGCCGGCCCTTTGCGACCTGCGCGGCAGCGCCAGCGCAACATTCCAGCGGAAACCCCGCTTCACCGCTGCGCCGCCGTCACTGGTCGGTCGTCGGCGGATCGGACTCGCGCCAGAGGTGCGGACCGAGATCCCGAAGCGCTTCGTCGGCGCAGACCCCCTCCACGACGTTGATGCCCGCTTCCCTCAGGAGCTCGAGCCCGGCGCCGCGATTGCGGGGATGCGGATCGCGAATCGCGACGTAGACCGCGCCGATGCCGCGCGCGATCAGCTCGCGTGCGCAGCTCGGTGTGCGTTGGTGGAACGAGCACGGCTCCAACGTCACGAAGGCAGCCACCTCGGAGAGGTCGGCATCCGGCACCTGGTTCAGCGCGGCAGGCTCCGCGTGCGGGAGCCCCGGTGGACTGGTGAAACCAGTGGCAATCACCTCGCGATCACGCACGAGCGCACAGCCCACCGGCGGATTGGGCGCGCAGTCCGGCAGCGCGTGGCGGCCCGCAGCGAGAGCCACGCGCATGAACTGCTCCTGTTCGGCGGCCGTGAAGTCGAATCGCACCGCCATCTTCTAGCGCTGGAAGGGCCCCCTGGCGAGGCCGCCCCGCGTCCACGATCGTGACGCGCGCCCGGCGCGGGAGTAGTCTGGGTTTCGTGATGCGCTTCGTCCGTGGTGCCCTGCTTCTTGGAATGGCGTTCCTGCTGCCGTTCTGCTCGTCCAATAGCGACACGGCATGCAACATCGGCGTGATCCAGCAGTGCACGTGTTCGAGCGGTGCCAAGGGACAGCGCTCGTGTCTCGACGGAACGGCCTGGACCGCGTGCAGCTGCGACAACCAGGACGGCGGCGTGGACGGCGCGGCCGGATCCGCCGGCGCTGGCGCATCCAGCAACGGCGGCAACGGCGGTAGCGGCGCAAACGGCACTGGTGGCAGCGCAGCGGGCGGCGGCAACGGTGGCACGCCCGGGCAGGACGCATCGGCGGGCAGCGGCGGCGCGGGCGACGCCGGTATCGTGGACGGCGGAACCTGCCCGTCCGGTTCCGCCACGAACCTGACGGGAAGCTGCGACGTTGTCGCCCAGAATTGCAGTCCTGGCTTGACGTGCAGCGTCGTCGCCGACGACGCGGGCCAGTACCACACCGGGTGCGTCGATCTCGGCAACGGGTCGGCGCAGCTCGGCGCTGCCTGTGCGAGCAGCAGCGACTGCGCCGCCGGCTTGACCTGCGTGCTGTCGAAGTGCTCGCGCGCCTGCTGCGGTGCGCTGGAAGGTCCTCTCTGCGGCTCCAGCGGTGCGTGCGATTCTGACAGTCAGCTACTCCGGGGGCGCCTTCGTGCAGGTCTGCACGTTTGCGCCGCCCTGCACGCCGTGGGCCCACGACTGTCCGTCGTCGGGGCCGGAAACCGACTGCCACATCGCCAGCGGCAACAAGTTCAAGTGCAGCTTCCCCAACTACAACGTGGATGGGGGCTCCACCGAGGGTCTGCCCTGCACCTACGTGAACGATTGCCAGGATTCCCAGTACTGCCTGTATGCCGGCGCGGACGCCGGCTCCGGCACCTGCCGCTGGCTGTGCAAGGCCTCCGACAGCGGCGCACCCGACGCCGGTACTGTCGGTGGGTCGCCGGGTCTAGGCGGCTGTCCCAGCGGCCAGACGTGCAAGGCGTTCGGCAGTCCGGCCTGGCTCGGCGTCTGCGAGCCCTGAAAAGGCCGCGCAGCGCGCCCCACAGTCGTCGTGCGGCAAGCAGCACCTGCACGCAGTGCGGCGCAGGAGCGATTTCCAACCCTGCGGCGTGCCTTCTTCGGCGAGTTCGCGCAAGATAGGAGCCGTGGCTCCCCCACAGGTGCGTCTTTTCCACGCCCGAGGGCGTCGGAGATGACGTTGCCCACCACGCCGGTGGACGAGACCACTAGACCGTGTCTGGACTGAACGAGAGGCTTGAGGATGGCGATCTTGCGTCGGGGATCACTGGGCTTGGCTCTAGCAGCGCTCGTAGCGGGCAGCGCTATCGCTTGCAGCTCGCTGCTCGGCCTGGGCGATTTCAAGGACGCACCTGCCGACGGTGGCGTCGGTCAGGGTGGCGCGAGTGGTAGTGCCGGGTCGGCTGGGTCGGCTGGGACATCGGGCGCCGGCGGCGCAGCGGGTGCAGCGGGTGCTGGAGGAACGGCGGGCGCCGGAGGCCAGCCCGGGCTTGTCTGCGAACCAGCGGGTCAACCCATTTCCGTCCTGAGCGCGGCTACCCTCGGGACCGACACGCTGGACTCCGACGCTCTCTCGGTCGCCAGCAGCAACGGTGACGCGTACGTCGGCGTGGTCGGAACGGGAAGCGCTCCGGACGGCGGCACCGGCAAGGTCACGCTGTACGCCAGGAGCCTGCGGAACGAGGGCGGCCAGATCAAGGGAGGCACGGTCACCTACCAGGTTCCGGCGGGGGAGTTCCGGATCTCCAGCCGCTGGATTACGGGCGGCAGATTTCATCTAGCAGGGCAGATGGATCAACAGCTCGCCGATGTCTCGTTCCAGATCGGGAACAACGGCGGCGACCTGGTCGCACCGGCACAGCTCGATACGACAGCATCACCGTGTCAGTCGGGCACCTATCTCAGGGAGGCGGTGTTTGCCTTCGACGGCACTGCATCGCACACCGCGGTCACCTGCCAGCAATACGGCGATGGCGGTACCAACAGCGATGTCCGTGCGCTGTACGTCGATGGCAAGCTGGTAGACAACGGGTCGGATCCTGGCCAGGCGCTCGTGGCGCGCCGGCTCGCGTATGTGCAGGGGACCTATGTGCTCGTCACCGGAAACGACTTCGGGCCCCCGGTGGTGCTGCGGTACGGCACCACCATCGCCAGCTTGAAGGCAACTCACGATTTTTCTCTGACCACAGACAGCACCAGATTCTCCGCGCTGTTCAGCATGGTGCCGCGGGCCGACGACACGGGTCTGGTTGCGCTCGGTGCGGTGCTGACCGGTCCTCCTTCCGCGCCGGCAGTCATCCCTGCCGACATACTCGGTCGCTTCGTATCGCCCGCAAGCCTCGGCGAGCTTGCGCAGACTCCCGCACCGGGCTTCGCCGCTGTCGGGCAGTTTGCTACCACGAAGGAGATCGCGGGGTACACGCTCCCGGCGGTGCTGCCCAACCGGCTCGTCTATGCAGGCAAGAATCCCATCAACAGCAGCAACGTCCACATGATCGTCGTCGATGACGATGCCAAGGTGCTCGCGCCAAACACCCTCGTGTACGAGACGACCAACAGCACCGTGCTCGCTGCGGCAGCGGGGCACCTGGACGTGAACATGCTGATCGCCTGGTCCGAGGAGACCTCGGGGCAATACTCCGTCGGCGCGCAGGCGATGTTCTGCCACTAGGAGCACGACCCCCGCGCGGCGTCGCAGCGTTCGGGCACCTGGGATTTGTCAGCCGCGCCGCAACGCGTACACGTGTGCGAAGTCGACCAGGTCCGAGCCGAGCGCCGGATACACCAGCGGGTCGGACCGACGCTGTCGCCACTGTGCCCAGTCGTCGCCGAACAACTCCGAGGGATGGGGCGAGCGCTCCGCACCGATGCCACACGCGCGGTCCCCGGCTGGGCAGTAGCGCTCACACCCCCAGCAGACGCGCTCGGGATGGGCCGGACGTGCAGGCACCGTGCTCATGACAAGTCCATGAGGCCCAAGCGGGACGGCGTCGATGACATGGATCAGCCTGTCCAGCACGCCCACGTAGCGGGGTGCCGGCTCCGGCGCTGCGGAACGGCGCCGCAGCGCGGGAGAGGCTGACACTCAGCTGTACGCCGCCCGCAGGTAGGGCGTGATGAAGCCGACCTTGCCGAGCGGCAGACCGCGATGGCGCAGGATGCCGTACGCCGTGACCACGTGGAAGGTGAAGTTCGGCAGGCCGAAGCCGAGGGCGTAGCTGCGCCCGGTAAAGTCCATCTCGCCCGCCCCGAGGTCGATTTTCATTGCCCGGTCGACCGAGGCGTCGATGGCGGCGGCGTCGGCCGCCCGGACGTGCGCGATCGTCTCGTCGACCCGGGCCTTCAGGGCGGCGATAGTCGGCTCCGGATCGGGTCGCGAGCTCGGCTCGTTCCCGACCAGGCGGTCGGTGATCCGGCGCGCGTTGTCGGTCGCGGTCTGGATCTGCTTCACGAAGTCGAACATGTCGTCCGCGAGGCGCGCGTCGAGGAGCCCGGTCATCTCGACCGGGTTGTCGGAGGCGTGCTTCTCTGCCGCGTCGAGCAGTGCGTTCAGCTCGCCGAGGCCGCCGAGGAAGGTGGTCCGGACCACGTCGGAGAGGGATAGGGGCATGGGCGCGAGCCTATCGCATCCGGTCGGCGCCTACGAGGCGTGCGCTCTCATCCAGCGTCGGCGCCCGCGTCGCTGCAGGGCAACACGAGCGAGCCGCCTAGTCACTGCTCCCGGGCGCCGCGTGCGTCCGAGTACGAGACACTGATGGCAGCCGGGATCTGCCGGATCGAGCCGACGCGCAGCATCACGGCATGGCCGTCCTTCCAGCTCCACCTGAGCAGGGCCGACGCGGTACCGCTCTGCACGCAGCCGGCGAAGTCCTGCTGGCAATCGGCCGGGAACTTCGTGTCGTTCTGGTCGGGGTCGCCGAACTTCTCCAGCAACCGGCCGCGCAGATGGGCGAACGGCACGAGCCAGCTGGCCGCATCCCTTCGCTCGAGCGAGAGCACGGTGTGGATGCGACACGCCGCGCCACCGCAGTACTCCACCAGCGTGATCAGCGTCGCGCCGACATCCGCTTGCTGTGTCACGCAGGTGCTGACCTGACCGGACCGGGAAAAAGCGCCCTGCTGCGCCGCACACTTCGCGCGCGCGGCGGCGACCCTGGCGCCGAAGTCCACGCCTCCCCCGCCGCCCGGCGGCGCCTCGGCCCGCGTGGGCGTGTCGGGTGCATCGGGCGACACCGGATCGTAGCCGATCGGCGCCTGTTTCTTCGCGCAGCCGGCGAGCACGAGACACGGTACGACAGCGAGCACCCAGCGAGTCATGACGGCTGCCCAGGGTACGCGAGTTCAGAGCGACGCGCCATCCCGCGCGAGCGCCACCAGCTCGTCGACGCGAGCTGCCAGCTGGTCAACCGTATACGGCTTGGGCAGGAAATTCCGGCTGCTATTGATCAGGACACCGTCGCGCTCGATCAACTCGTCAGCGTAGCCGGAGACGAACAGCACTTTCGTTTCCGGTCGGAACTTCTGGATAACGTCCGCCAGCGCTGCGCCCGACATCCCGGGCAGCATGACGTCCGTGACCATCACGTGGATGGTTCCCGGATGTTCCTTTGCGATCGTTTGGGCGACCTTGGCGTCGGGGGCGACCAGCACCTCGAAGCCCAGGCGAACCAGACCTTGCACCACCAACCGGCGTAGCAGCTCGTCGTCCTCGACCAACAGCAGCGTCGCGGTCCGCTTCTCCTCCGTGACAGGGAGCCGCTCCGTCGAGGACGCTCTGGTTCCGGACTCGCTATCGCGAGGCAGGTAGACGTTGAACCGGCTGCCCCGACCGACCTCGCTGGAAATCGTGATGTGGCCGCCAAGCTGCTTGACGACGCCGTACACGCTCGCCAGCCCGAGACCGGTTCCCGCCTCTTTCGAAGTGTAGAACGGCTCGAAGACGTGCGGGAGCGCTTCCTCGTCGATGCCGCTGCCGGCATCCTCCACGGAGAGCACAACGTAGTCGCCCGCCGGAACTTCCGGATGCTCCGGCACGCGAAGCGTCGTGTTGCGGAGCGAGATCGTCACCGGTCCGCCATGCGGCATCGCGTCGCGTGCATTGACGGCAAGATTGACGATGATCTGCTGGACCCACGACGGGTCGCCGCGCACACGCCACAAGTCGGTATCCAGCTGGAGCGAGAGCTCTATGTGCTCGCCCAGAACCCGCCGCAGCATCATCTCCAGACCGGCAACCGTCTCCTTGAGGTCGAGCGACACCACCTGGATGACCTGGCGGCGGGCAAAAGCCAGAAGCTGCCGGGTCAACTCGGCTGCACGCTCTGCCGCGCTGCGGATCGTCCCGAGCTCGTCCTTGAGCGAGGCCGGCGCGGCGGGTTCCGCGAACGAGACCGACGCCAGGATCGCAGTCAACAGATTGTTGAAATCGTGGGCAACGCCACCCGCCAACCGCCCGATGCTCTCGAGCTTCTGCGCTTGCTGGAGTTGTTCCCGGCTTCTCTGGAGCTCTTCCTGCATCCGGCGCTCCACGGTCAGATCGCGCACCATGGCCAGTGCGCCGGCACTGCCGTCGGGGAACGTGATCGGCGCGGCGCTCATGCTCGTCCAGACGAACGTGCCGTCCTTGCGCCTCAGCCGGAAGTCGTGTTGCTCGCCGACGCCGCGCGCGCGCGCCGCCATCCGCTCCTGGAGGGCGGGGCGGTCGCTCTCGTCGATGAAGTCCCGGATGTTCGACTTCGCGAACTCCTCGACGGTGCATCCAGCGATCTCGGCCATCCGCCGATTGGCGAAGGTGGTGTTTCCGTCCAGATCGACCGTCCACACGCCTTCCAGCGTCGCATCGATGATGCTGCGGTAGCGCTCCTCGCTCTCCCGCAGCGCTTGTTCGGCGAGCTTCTTGTGGGTGATGTCCGTGCACGTGGACAATACGGCGTAGGGCTTGCTTTCGCCCTCGCGGAACAACGGCTGGCAGTTGATGGAGATCCACGTCCGCGTGCCGTCGGGCTTGTGAATGCCCATGATGACATCGCGTTGCGGCTCTCCCGTGCTGAGCGCCATCGGTACAGGATGGGTCTCGCCGGGAAACGGCGAGCCGTCCTCGTGGATCGAGCGCCAGCGCAGGTCCAGCGAGCTTCGCCCTATCATCTGGTCCACGGTCAGACCGAACAAGCGCTCCGCAGCTTCGTTGGCGGCGAGAATGATGGCCGACGCGTCCTGCAGAAACAGCCCCTCGGTCATGGCCTCGAAGACCGAACGGTAGATTTCTTCGCTCTCGCCCAGCGCCTTGTGCAGCTCCTCGTGCATAGCCCCTCGGCCGACAATACCACGTCGCAAGCCGCGCGCCGTCGCGCCCCGCCCGCCCGCAGACGCAGCAGCTGGCGTGGCCTTCGCGGCAGAACGAAGGGCCTCCAGAAACCGCTACGTCTCCCAGGGTTAGGCGTTGATCGCCTGCCATGCCCTACGGAACGTATCCGTCACCAGGCCAGTCGCCGTGGACTCGCACGCCTACCTCGAGGACGGGCTTGTCGCCGCGCTACCGCCGGACGTGCTGCCGGTGAGGACCTGAAGAGCTTCCACACGGCCGCGCTGTCGGTCCAGTAGAGGCTGGTCGCGTCGACGGCGATGCCTTTGGTTTTCAACGACACGCGGGGGGCGCGCTTGCACCGAGTACTTTCCGCACGCGGGCGAGAATTTCCGCTCGAGGGAGCTTCGCGCCGTAGCAGAGTGCATACGCCTCCCGCGAGCGAATATCCTCGTTCCGCACCCCCTGGTAGACCGCCCGGCAGCAAGCGCGAAACCGGGCATCCACGCGAGCTCGTCTGGCCTTTGCAGCGCTCTGGGCGTCGGCGGCGGCATCGGGCGCACGGTGAGTCTGGGGACCAGCGTCCGGTTTGCCGCCGCCTCCCGATCCCGTCGGGGCCACTGGCCCGGCGCTGGGAACGCGAAGCGGAGACGAGGAGGCGGAAGTGGACGCAGTCGTCGGAGAGTGGGACCTGCAGCCAACTAGGCCGAACACGCCGGCGGCCACTGTCGTCAGAACTCCCAGCGTAAGCGTCGGTCGCCGCTTCACTGAACCCGCCTGTCGCGATACTACCCTAATCGCGCACGCGCGCGACATTTGCAGCGCGGTCGGTGATCGGGCGGAAGGATCATTTGATGGGTTCGCCTTGTACCCGTGGCGCTCGACCAGGTTCGATGCGAACTTGCCGGAAGGAAGCTCCGCCCCAGGCGCAGCGGCGGGCGCGGCCTTCGCGCGCGCAAGCGGCCCCCGCAGGCGCAGCCACCGCAACTCGCGCGCGTCCACATGAAGCGCAGCGTGCGGAGCCGAGGTTGGCCGCGAGCACGCGAAGGTCGCGTACGACGCGGAGCGCGCCGTAGGCGCTACGGCACGTACCCGTCGCGCAACCAGTCCCCGCGTCCCGTTCCCCACAGCACACAGTTGTCCGTAGCGCCCGGCAGATCCCAGATCTGGACGCCGCCCTTGCCGCCGCCCAGCGTGTCCTTGAGCGAGATGACGAGTTCCAGCTTGCCGTCGCCGTCCAGATCGCCAATCGACGGCGGCGCCATGCTGCCGCGGCCGAAGAGCTGCACCTTGAACAGCTCCTTGCCGGCGTCGTCGAGGATGATCAGGTGCGCGGGGGTGTCGGGCTTGCCGGGCGCGCCGGAGGAGTACGTGTCGAAGATGATCTCCGGGGCGCCGTCGCCGTTCAGATCGGCGATCAGCGCTTCGCTGGCGCCGATGTACGGCGTGCCGGTGGGGGAGAACGTGTACGTCCACAGCACCGTACCGTCGGAGCGGTACGCGTACATCTTGCCGTCGGAAGCCGGCACCACGATCTCGCGTCCCGGCTTGCCGTCGAGATCCGCTACCGACGGGCTCGGCTCCGTCACCACGATGTTCTGGCCGAGCGAACCGTGCGACAGCGGCGCGCCGGTGTTCTTCGGCGACACCCAGCCCGCCGGGCGCGTCAGGTCGCTATTCAGTACCCAGACCGTCTTGCCCTGGCTGGTCGTGCTCTTCGTGCTCTCGTGGTTGCCAACCAGCACGATCTGGTGCTTGCCGCTGTTCGTGATGTCGGCGATGACCGGCGGCGAGTCGGTGAACTCGGAGCGGGAGCCGTCGCCCCAGCCCTGCTCCGACAGCTTCAGGTCGTTGTACGCCTCCGTGGCCGTGATCACGCGGTCGGTGAAGGCCGGCGCCGTGGGGAACGGCGTGCCGTCGCCCTTGAACACGCCGAAGCCGATGGCGTCGTAGGTCGAGATCACGTCGGACACGCCGTCGCCGTCCAGGTCGCCTGCGCCGATGTTCTGGTTGTAGCCCCCGAAGTCCCAGCACGCCTCGGCGGGCGGCGGCGGGTTGCAGCTGGCGTTCACCTCGGGCCAGTTGTTGTGCAGCTTGCCGTCGATCTCGTAGACGGCGGTCGTGGGTCCCTTGTTGGTCTTGTTGACCAGGATCTCGAGCTGACCGTCGCCGTCGATATCGGCCGCGGCGATGCTGCGCACCTCGTCGGAGCCACCGAAGTGCTGCGGCCAGCCGGGCAAGAGCTCGCCCTTCGAATCGTAGACGGCGACGTTCACGCCGGACGTGCTGTCGGCGTCACTGCCCACCGCGATCTCGATGTTGCCGTCGCCCTTGAAGTCGCCGACCACCGGCGAGGCCCACATGCGGCTGCCGCCGTGATCGGGAGTGTTCGACGCGCTGTGCGCCCAGGCGGTGTGCCAGAGCGGTGTGCCGTCGTTCTTCCACGCGTACAGCACCGAGTGGCGCGCCGCGATGATGTCGGGCTTGCCGTCACCGGTGATGTCGACCAGCGCGGGCGACGCGAACCAGTTCTCGTCCCAGCTCGCGGCCAGCGTCTTCCGGAGCGTCGGCTTCTGCACCGGGCCGCTGGAGCCGCCCTTGGCCGCATCGCAGGTCTTCTTCGACGGCGTGACCGCGCCGCCCGAGCCTCCGCCGTTACCGCCGCCGGCCGCGGTGCCGCCGCTTCCACCACCCGCGCTACCGCTCGACGAACCGCTGCCGCACGCCGAGACCGCCATCGCGAACGCCGCCGCGATCACCCCACAACCCGCCCAACCCAGCACTCGCCTCCGCATGCATCGATCGAGCACCCAACCGGCCGCGCTCGTCAAGACAGGGCGCCTGCCGCGCTGCGAATTGTCCGCCTGCAGGGCGTTTGGCCGTAGCACTCGAAGCGGGTCCTATGCCGTAGTAGACTTGCTCTCATGCATCGCTTCCTTTGGCCCGTTCTGATCGTCTGTCTTGGGTTGGCTGCTTGTAGCGTAAACACCGAGGCAACGGGAACCGGCGGCTCGTGGGACGCTGGCTCCCCCGACGGCATGGCCGGCGCAACCGGAGATGGCGGCATCGCGGGCAGCGGAGGCCAGTCGAACTGCTTCCCCTCGCCGACCCAGAAGTTCTGCGGCAAGGACTGTCCCTCCAAGGACGACCCCGCCCATGGTTGTGCAGACCCCTCCTGCGCCGCGTGTGATCTGCCGAACGCTGTCAGCAACTGTGCCGCGAATGGCCAGTGCGGCGTCGAGAGCTGCAATCCCGGATTCAACGACTGCGACAGCGACCCCAGCGACGGCTGCGAGGTGAACACCGACAACGATCCGCACAACTGCGGGAGCTGCGGGCACGACTGCTTCACGCCGGGCGATACTACCAACTGGGTGTGCAACCAGGGCACGTGCGAGGTGTCCAACTGTCCGACAGGCAAGGGAGACTGCAACAAGGATTCAAAGGACGGTTGCGAGGTCACCCTGACCTCGGATCCGAAGAACTGCGCCTTCTGCGGCAACGACTGCAGCGGCACGGTGCAGCATGCCGGGGCGACCTGCGCGAACGGCACCTGCGGCTACAGCAGCTGCAACCTGGGCTGGGCGAACTGCGACGGCGACGCCACCAACGGTTGCGAGCAGGATGTCGCGACGGACCCCACGAACTGCGGCGGCTGCAACAAGGTCTGCAACAGCACGAACGGCCAGCCCGCGTGTATCCTCGGCCTCTGCACCATCGCCTGCAACCCCGGGTACGGCGACTGCAAGAACGGGCCCAGCGACGGCTGCGAGACCAACCTGGGGAACGACACTGCGCACTGCGGCAAGTGCAACATCGCCTGTAGCAACCAGCACGGCACCACGTCGTGCAGCAGCGGCACGTGCAACCCGCAGTGCAGCTCCGGCTACGCCGACTGCGACGGCAACAAGGCGAACGGCTGCGAGACCAACACCAACACCAGCAACAGCAACTGCGGAGGCTGCGGCACCAATTGCACGGGCGGCCGGACCTGCCAGACCGGGACCTGCAAGTGCGGTTCCAACCAGGTCGTGTACAACAACGCCTGCTGCACGCCGTCGTGCTCCGGCAAGACCTGCGGCGCGGGTGACGGCTGCGGCGGAACCTGCCAGTCAGGCTCTGGATGCTGCACCCCCTCCTGCTCCGGAAAGACCTGCGGCGCGGGCGACGGCTGCGGCGGAACCTGCCAGTCAGGCTCTGGATGCTGCACCCCCTCCTGCTCCGGAAAGACCTGCGGCGCGGGCGACGGCTGTGGCGGAACCTGCCAGTCGGGCTCCGGTTGCTGCACGCCCGACTGCTCCAACAAGACCTGCGGCGCGGGCGACGGCTGTGGCGGAACCTGCCAGTCGGGCTCCGGTTGCTGCACGCCCGACTGCTCCAACAAGACCTGCGGCGCGGGCGACGGCTGCGGCGGCAACTGCCAGTCGGGCTCCGGTTGCTGCACGCCCGACTGCTCCAACAAGACCTGCGGCGCGGGCGACGGCTGCGGCGGCAACTGCCAGTCGGGCTCCGGTTGCTGCACGCCCGACTGCTCCAACAAGACCTGCGGCGCGGGCGACGGCTGCGGCGGCAACTGCCAGTCGGGCTCCGGTTGCTGCACGCCCGACTGCTCCAACAAGACCTGCGGCGCGGGCGACGGCTGCGGCGGCAACTGCTCGTTCGGCTCCGGCTGCTGCATCGCCAACGGCGACACCTGCAGCCATGACGGTGACTGCTGCAGCAACCATTGCCACAGGGACGGCAAATGCGGCTGAACGCCGCGGATCGGCCCCGAGGCGGTGCGGCGACGCGGCGCTCTGGCTGCCAGAGGCGCGAGCTCGCAGTAGGGCCGTAGAATGGCGCTCGAAGTAGGTCGCGCGCCGTAGTATTCTTGTGTCTATGTGTCGTCTTGCCTGGCTGGCCGCGGTCGTTTGCTGCGGCGTGGCTGCTTGCAGCGTCAACACCGAGGCGACGGGCACCGGCTCCTCGCCGGAAGCAGGACTCGCCGGGGCGGCCGGGGCGGCCGCGGCGGCCGCAGACGGCGGCGACGCTGCGGGCAGCGGTGGCCAGCCGAACTGCTTTCCCAGCCCCGACCAGAAGTTCTGCGGCCAGAACTGTCCGCCCAAGACCGATCCCTCCTTTGGTTGCGCAGAGCCGTCCTGCGCCGCGTGCTCCCTGCCCAACGCAGTCGCCGGCTGCTCTGCGACCGGCCAGTGCAACATCCACAGCTGCTTGCAGGGCTTCGACGACTGCGACGGCGACCCCAGCGACGGCTGCGAGGTCAACACTGCCAGCGATCCCAGGAACTGCGGGAGCTGCGGTCATGACTGCACCGCGGGGGGCGGCACCACGAACTGGGCGTGCAACCAGGGCACGTGCCAGGTCTCCAACTGCCCGGCGGGCAAGGGTGACTGCAACAGCGATGCGAAGGACGGCTGCGAAACCGACCTGGCCTCGGACCCGAAGAACTGCAGCTTCTGTGGCAACGACTGCGGCGCCACGGTGGAGCACGCCGCGCCGAGCTGCAGCAGCAGCACCTGCGGCTACAGCAAGTGCGATGCGGGCTGGGCCGACTGCGACGGCAACACCGCCAATGGTTGCGAGCAGGATGTCGCGACCGACCCCACGAACTGCGGAGGCTGCGGCACGGTCTGCAACAGCACGAACGGCAAGGCTGCGTGCGTTGCCGGCCAGTGCGCCATCACCTGCAACCCCGGCTATGGTGACTGCAGCAACGGGCCCAGCGACGGCTGCGAGACCAACGTCCTGAATACCGCTGCCCACTGCGGCAAGTGCAACATCGCCTGCGAAAACCAGAACGGCAGCACGTCCTGCAGCAATGGAGCGTGCAACCCGCAGTGCAGCAGCGGCTTCGCCGACTGCGACGGCAACAAGGCGAACGGCTGCGAAGCGAACACCAACACCGACAGCAACAACTGCGGGGGCTGCGGCAAGACGTGTTCGGGCGGCCAGACCTGCCGGAGCGGTTCCTGCGCGTGCCCGTCCGGAACAGTGCTGAACAAGGGCACGTGCTGCACGCCGAAGGGCGGGAGCTGCAGCCACGACAACGACTGTTGCAGCAACCGCTGCCACGACCACAAGTGCGGCTAGTAACCTAGCCGGCGCCTCGGGTTACGGCAGGACGCGCACGACCTTCGCGGCCCGGCGATCAGCGGCGGCGGCTTTGCGCAGCAGCGCCTCGACTCTCTTGCTTCCGCTTTCGGCCGCCACCTGCCGGTAGAGCGCCGCGGCTTCGGCGTGCACGTTGACGAGCCCGACTTCGATACCGGTGCCGCCCTGCGTGGTGCCGACGCGAAAGGCCAGCACCGAGCCGTCCTGCGAGAGCCAGGCCTTCTCCGGAACGATCGGTTCGTCGCTCGCCACATCGCGCTGCGGGAAGCGCAGCACGATGCGCTCGGTCGACGTTTTGCGATCGACGAACGTCACGTACAGTCGCTGGCCTCCGCCTTCGACGAACCACGACACGAACAGATCCTGCGCGTACGGAAATGACCCGACGCGCTTCGAGACACCGAGGCGGTGGTAGAGTCGGCGAACCGGAGGGGTCTGTTCGATGGGAAAGGAGAGCGCGTTCCCTCCCCAATCGGCTGTGCTCACGGGAACGCGGGCAACCGTGTTGCCGGTGGCGAGATCGACCACCCCGCAACCGTCGTACCCCTCGCCGCAGTCGACGAAGCGGCGCGAGTTGCTCGAGAACCCGAACGCGTAGCCGTTGTACACGGTGCCGATGCCGGCCCAGCCGAGCACGTGACCGCAGAGCGGGGGCGACAGCCAGCCCTTGGCCGGTGCGCGCGGACCGGCATGCGTCTTGTGCTCGACCTCGAGCCTGCGGAGTGTCTTGCAGTCCTCCCAGATCAGCGCGTCGTCGCTCCCTGCGGCAGGGGTCGCGTCGTGACGAGGAGCCGCGGGCTGCGCAGCGGGAGCACACGCCGACGCAGCAGGCGCCGGCGCGACGAGCGGTCTGGGTCGGTTCGCCGCGGCTACGGCGGTCGGCATTGCGGCGGGTCGAGCGACGCGGGGACCGGCGCTTGCGCCGCGACATCCCGCAACGCAGACGAGCGCCCCCGCCAGGAGACCACCAACACAGCGCATCCGGCTCACGAGCATCCCAACGCCGCCGCGCGCGAGCGGATTCCGCACGGCAGCGCGACGCCGGCTCCTATCCGAACAGCTCCGCGATATCCGAGAGCGTCGCCGCCCGCGTCAGCAACGCGTCGAGCGTGGGGATGTCGCGGTACGCCCAGACACGCTGGGCGACCTCGTCGGGCACCGTGAACCCGCGCGCTTCGAGCACGCGAAGGATGCCTTCGGCTTTGCCTTCCGCCAGCCCCTGGCCGAAATAGCGTCGTACGTATTCGCTCTGGTATTCGTGTTTCTGCACCATGATGGCTTCCACTTTCCTGCGCGCGCGCCGGGCTCGAGCGCCGCCAGCACCATGTCGACGTAGAGTGTACGCCTGTCGGGCTCGAAGGCCAGCGAGGCCTCGGCGGCTAGCTCGCCAAGCTCCGTGGCGCGCTTTCCGCGTCCGTGCACCACGGCCGACAGCACGGACAGGTAGGGGTTGTCGAGGGCACGCTGCCGATCGACGACTTCCGGCACTGTCGACGGCCCGAGCACGAACGGCCCGAGCTCGAAGCCGGGATGACCGACTGCGATCGGCCGCGACGCCCAGCGCTCCACGCGGCAACGCGACGTGAAGCACACTCCTGAGCAACTCCGCCGCGAACGCCGGCCGCGACCGGAACAGATCCACCAGGGCTTCGTGCATCTGGGAGGGCACGGGCGGGGAATGGCAAGCGGCGTGCCGCGCGGAAACAGCGCGAGTCGCGCCGCGCGGGGGTGGCGAAACGGCGGTGTGCCGGCGGCGGCCGCCACGCGCCGCCGCAGGGTTGGCGCGGGACAGGCGCGCACACGGTTCCGCGTGCGGCGGCGCACGATGCGAGCAGCTTTCTAGAACCGCCCGGACACGATCAGCGCAGCGCCGCCGGTCGACATGGGCGCCGCGGCGACGCGCAGGCCGGCACGCCCGAGCTGGTCGACGTACTGCGAGTACGGCTCGGGCGCCGACGCGAGCAACAACCCGAACAGCGCCGTCGTCCCTCCGATGGCACCATCGAGCGCGCGATCGCTATCGGGAACATTGCCATCGAACGCCGGCGCCGTAGCGACCAGTCCGCCCGCGATGATCGGCGCCGCCACAAGCCAGCCGGGGATGGCCGGATCCGAGCGGGCAAAGTCCCGCTCGATGGCGTCGACGCTGCCGGAGGTGGAGCGCGCGCGGCCCGCGGGCGTGCGGATCGCGGCGTAGTCTTCGCGCAGTCTCGACAGCGGCGCCGGACGCGACAGCGCCAGCGACAAGAGCTGGAGCGCGCCGCTCGCGTAGTACCCCGCGGACAGGGCGACGGGCGTGACCGCGCGAATATCGCTCTGGGGGTCGATACGACCGGTGGAGGCCCACAGACTTCCGGTTCCGAGGAAGAGCCCCGCCATCGCAATGCTGTGCTGGTATTCGCCGGGGGCCAATAGCGCCGCGACATCCGCGGTCAGGTACGTCGCGGGCGCCGCGATCGACAGTGCCTTCCCGGCCGTATCCTGTGACGGCAGAACCGCCAACAGCACCGTTGCGCCCGCCCCGGTCGCGGCCCCGATCCAGAGCAGCGCCGGCGGCACGGTTTCCAGCTTGATCTCGTCCGGCAGGTGCGCCGCGAGCAGCGTGGCGCGTTCGCGCACCTCCGGAGCCGGGCCGAGCGGCGGCGGCGCGGGCGTGTCCATGTTCTGCGCGCGTGCAGCGCGTGGCAGCGCCAGCGTCGCCGCAAGCACCGCGAGAAACCAGGTCGCACGACGCCGTTTCATGTCCGGTTGAATCTCCAGTCACTTCCCCAGAGCAAGCAGCATGCCGGCAAGTCGCGGCGCCTATCGCCGACCACGCTGGTGCATGCGTAACCGTTCGCTCACACGTGTGGCGCCGGGGCAACGCCAGCTCCGGACGGATTCCGTGCAGCGCAGCCGGACGGGGCCGATCCCCCGGGGCTCCAAGCGCAGCGGCGTGTGTGGCCTTCGCGCGCGCAAGCGGGTCCCCGCAGGCGGAGCCACCTCGGCTCGGGCGCGTCACGGATCTGCGCAGCTTGCGGAGCCGAGGACTTGGCCCGCGAGCACGCGAAGGTCGCGCACGACGCGGAGCGCGCTACTCCTCACCTTCGAGCGGCGCGAACAGGTCGTCCAGGTCGTCTTCGCGGAGGGCGGAGGCTGTGCCCTGGCCCAGGATGGTGTCGGCCAGGTGCTGCTTCTGCTGCTGCAGCCGCTGCATGCGCTCTTCCACGCTGCCGGCGGCGATCAGCTTGTAGACGAAGACGGGGTTCTGCTGGCCGATGCGATAGGCGCGGTCGGTCGCCTGCGCCTGTGCGGCTGCGTTCCACCACGGGTCGTAATGGATGACGGTGTCGGCGCGCGTGAGGTTCAGCCCCGAGCCGCCCGCCTTCAGGCTGATCAGGAACACGTCCGCTTCGCCGTCCTGGAAGCGATCGACGACCTTCTGCCGGTTCGGCGTCTGGCCGGTGAGCACCAGGTGGCCGATGCCGCGCTCGACCAGGCCGTGGGCGATCAGCGCGAGCATCTGGGTGAACTGGCTGAACACCAGCACGCGTCGCTCCTCGGCCAGCTGCCGCTCGAGCAGCTCGAAGAAGGCCTTGTACTTGGCGGTGCCCTGCACCTTGCGCGCGGCTTCGCCGGCGCACAGGCGCGGATCGCAGCACACCTGGCGGAGCTTCATCAGCGCGTCGAGGATGGCGATGCTCGAGCCGGAGAAGCCCTTCTTCTTGATCACCTTGCGCACGTCGCCGTGGGCGGCCACGCGGATGCTCTCGTACAGGTCGCGCTGGTCGCCGTCGAGCTCGACGGGCATCACGATTTCCGTCTTGGGCGGGAGCTCCGTCGCGACGTGCTCCTTCATGCGGCGCAGGATGAACGGCGCGACGCGCTCGCGCAGCGCGGCGAGGCGCGACGCATCGCCCTCGCGCTCGATGGGCACGCGGAAGCGCAGGTTGAACGCCTCGGCGTTGCCGAGCAGGCCGGGCATCAGGAAGTCGAATAGCGACCACAGCTCGCCGAGGTTGTTCTCGACCGGCGTGCCGGTGAGGCAGAGACGGTGGCGCGCTTCGAGATTGCGCACGGCGCGGCTGGCAAGGCTGCGGCGGTTCTTGATGTTCTGCGCCTCGTCGAGCACGACCACGTGAAAGAGTTGCTCGACGAGCGTGTCGAGATCGCGGGCGACCAGGCCGTAGGTCGTGATGACGACGTCCGCCTGTGAGATCTGCGAAAAGCGGCGCCGGCGCTTGGGGCCGTGGAGCACGCACACGTCGAGCTGCGGTGCGAAGCGCCTCAGCTCGCGCTGCCAGTTGCCGACCAGGCTGGTGGGCACGACGATCAGGCTGGGCTGATCGGCGCGGCCCGCCTCCTTCTCGGCGCACAGGTGCGCGATGGTCTGCAGCGTCTTGCCCAGGCCCATGTCGTCGGCGAGCACACCGCCGGCGCCGCAGGCGCGCAGGCGCTGCATCCAGGCCAGGCCTTCCTGCTGGTAGGGCCGGAGCGTCGCGCGCACGCCGCTGACGGTCACCGGTGTGGCGACTGCGGGCGACGCGCCCAGCGCGCGGGCGCGCTCGAGCAGCCCGGCGGGCGCATCGAGCTCGAGGCCGCCGTGCACGCCGAACAGCTCCAGCTGCTCGAGCCGCGCGAGCGCGGGTGACGCCAGCCCGGGAAACTCGATGGTCTCGAAGTCGCCGGGCTCGCCGGAGTAGAGCTCGAGCAGCACGTCCAGCAGCCGCTGCAGGCGTTCGGCGGGAATCGCGACGTAGCGCCCGTCGCCGACGGGCAGCGCGCGCAGCCGCGAGGTGAAGCGCTTGAGCGCGGTCAGGCTGCCACCGCCCGTCCTGTCGAGCAGGTCGAGCAGCACCGGCAGCAGGTTCACGCGCTGGCCGGCGACCTCCACGCCGAGCTCCAGGCTGAACCAGTCGGTGCGATCGTCGTCGGGAAGCGCGCTGGCGTACCACTTCGGCTCGCCCTCGACGATGCGGTACGGATACTGCTCGTCCACCTGCACGTGCCAGCCGTGCTCTTCGAGGCGCGGCAGCGCACGCGCGGTGAAGGCGCACAGCGCGTCCGTGTCGCGGTCCACGCCGACGACGTAGTCCGCCTCGCTGTCCAGGTCCGGCGTGTAGGCGTCGAGGCACTCGAGCTCGACCGCACCGAAGCCCTCGAGCAGGCGCTCGGCCGCGGCTTCGCCCGCCGCGTCGCGCTCGAACTCGGCCATGCCGCCTTCGGTCGCGATGAAGCAGCGCTCGCGCCGCTCGGACGCACGGAAGCCGACCTCGCCGTAGTCGAACCAGAGGCTGAGCACCGGCACGTCGAGCTCGCGCGCGCCTTCGTCCGTCTCGACCAGCATGCGCTCGGTGTACAGCCGGAGCCGCGGCGTGAAGCGCGGTAGGCCGGGAATGACGCGCAGGTCGGGGGCAGCTGAAACCACGAGAGGACTTCAATCAAACCCAGAGCGATCTGTCGATCCAAGAAAGCTGCATGACACCGGATTTCTTCCATTGGGGTTCATGGCCCCCTGTCGATCCGGGACGCTGCACGCCGCGATCTTTCCATTGGGGTCCATTGCCCCCTGTCGATCCGGGACACTGCACGCCGCGATCTTTTCCATTGGGGTCCATGCCCCCCACGCGCTGCCGCACGCGCTCCGACTCGCTCACCGATCGGCGGGTCGGTGCGCGCGCGTCTAGTCTCTGCGGAACTTGCAGCGCGGGCAGCGCGCGCCCGACGGGCTCACGACCAGCGACACGAACTCGCAGGTCGGGCACAGCTCGATGGCGGTGAACTCGCTGGCGAAGCCGCACTTGTCGCACTTGCCGGAGTCGGGGGAGCCGGCAACGTACTTCCATTCCTCGCCGCACTTCGGGCAGATGTGCTTGACCGCGTTCTCGGCCTCGGCGCGGGCAGCTTCGGCGGCAGCACGCGTTTCCGCTTCGTGTGCCGCGCGCTCCGCCTCGGCAGCGGCTTCGGCAGCGCGCTTCTGGTTGTTCTCGATGTCCTGGCGCGCTGCGTCGCGGCACTCGTAGGAGCAGTAGATGCCATCGATCGGCGACTTGAACAGGCCGATCTTCCTATCGCACTGGACGCACACCTTGGCCATGACACGAAATTACCACCGCGGTCCGCGGCGGGAAAGCGCCGACCGACGGCCGTCAGTCGGCCGCCGGAGCCGGTTGCGATGAGTAGTGAGAAGAGCGCTCGGTCATTTCCCGCCAGGTTCCGCGAACGTCGTCGCGCGCAGTGATGCCCTCGAGCTCGCCCAGCTTCGAGATCAGCTCGGCACGGGTGAACGGCTTTCGCAGATACGCGGCCGCGCATTCCTCCAGGTCGGCCGCACGCAACGCATCCGGGTAGCCCGACATGAAGAGCACCTTCAGCTCGGGGCGCATGGCCCGCAGACGGCGGGCGATGATCGGGCCCGGGATGCCGGGCATCACCACGTCGCTCAGCAGGAAGTGGATTCTCGTGGCCCTCTTTTCCGCGATCATGAGCGCCTCGCCGGCATTGCGAGCCTCGATCACGGAGAATCCCGAGCGGCTCAACATCCGCCGTGTCATCGCGCGAACGGAATCGTCGTCCTCGATCACGAGCACGGTCTTGCCGGCTCCGATCTCCGGGACGGGCGCCGCCGATACGCTGCGCACGCGCTCCGTCGTGGCCGGCAGCAGGATGCGGAATGTCGTTCCCTTGCCGGGCTTCGATGTCACGGACACGGCGCCTCCGAGCTCGCGCACGATGCGATGCACGATCGAGAGTCCGAGCCCGGTGCCCTTGCCGCTCGCCTTGGTCGTGTAGAACGGTTCGAAGATCCGGAAACGACGTCCGGCGACATGCCTGAACCGGTGTCGGTGACTTCGAGTGCCGCGTAGGTTCCGGGGACAAGCCCGAGCTTCTGCGCGGCGTCATCGGCGAACGTGCGGGTGCTCGTCCTGAGCTCGAGGCGGCCGCCTTCGGGCATGGCATCCCGGGCGTTCACGGCCAGGTTCATCAGAACCTGGGTGATGTTGCCGAGATCCGCCCGGATGGGCGGCAGCTCGGCTTCCGCGTCGACACAGAGCTCGATGTCCTCGCCAATGGTCCGACGCAGCATCTTGTACGTCGTCTCGATCACTTCTCCGAGCTCGAGGATCTCGGGACGAGTTGCTTCCTGACGGCTGAGCAGCAAGAGCTGACGCGTCAGCGCCGCTGCTCGCTGCCCGGCGCGGTAGACCTCGTCGACGTCCTCGCGGATGGTGTCGCCCGGCGGGAGATCCTCGAGCATGAAGCCCGCGTAGTTGAGGATCACGGCCAGCAGGTTGTTGAAGTCGTGGGCGACACCGGCCGCAAGACGGCCTACCGCCTCCATCTTCTGGGCCTGCAGCAGCTCGGCCGCCAACTGCTCGCTCTCGGTCACGTCGGACTGGATTGCCAAGAAGCCCGATGGCTCGCCGGCTGCGTTGCGGATCGCGTTGGCTGACGACTCCACACGGACCGTCTGGCCAGTTCTCGTCCGGTTGGTGATGCGACCGCGCACGACCTCGCCGGACAGCAGCGCTTGCCAGAGGCGCTCGTAGTCCGCTCGCTCCAGTGTACCGCCCTTCAGGATCCGCGGCGTGGCCTTGCCGACGACCTCTTCCGCTGTGTAGCCATAGAGCTCGGTGAAGCGCGGGTTCACGTAGGTGAACACACCCTCTCGATCGGTCAGGAAGATCGCCTCGCCGGCCGCTTCGACCGCGGCCTGCAACCTGCGGCGCTCGTCGTCGAGAATCGAGAGATCCCGGCGCAGCCGCTCGCGCTCCTCGATGTCGATCATGTTCGCGCACCAGCCAAGCTGATGCCCGTCGGCATCCCGCAATGGCGCTGCCGCGACCTCGACGTCGAATCGCTCGCCGTCCCGGCGCTGGAACGTCCAGTCGTGGGTCAAGGCCTTGTCCCCCGCCGCGATGATCGTGGCGAGAGCGGCCTCTATGCCGGCGACGGCGTCCGGAGCCCAGTAGCTGAACGGAGCTCGCGCACCGACCAGCTCGTCGGCTTCCCGACCCACCATGGCCGCGAAAGCCGGATTGACATACGTCTGGCGCGCGTCCGCATCCACAGCCGTGAGGCCCGCTGGAATCGATCGCAACATCGCGTCCAGGAAGCGGCTGCGCGCGCGTTCTGCAGCCAGCTCTGCCGTCAGCTCACGGACTCTCTGTTCCAGCTTGTCGGTTGTCATCTCATCTCATGGTCACCCCCCGGGTCCAACAGCAGCGGACGGATCTACTCACTGAACGGCGGGTTACTTCACGAGATTGAGTCAGCGCATGACAACGCTCACTTCCGACCGTGGGCCGGATTCGGCAATCGCGGTCGTCGACGCGGCGGCCGGCCTGCGCGCGCTATCGGTAGCCGGCTTGCGCCAGCCGCGGCAGCGCGTCGCGCCGCCCTGCGATCAGAGCCAGCCAGTCGCGCAGGCCGTCGCCCGTGGTGGCCGAGACGGGGATCATCAGCGGCGCTGGCATGGTGCGCGACAGAGCGTCCTCGATGGCAGCGATCGACACGCCGGGCAGCGCAGGGAGCAGGTCGATCTTGCTGAGCACCACTACGTCCGCGTTCTTGAACATGACCGGGTATTTCAGCGGCTTGTCCTCGCCCTCGGTGACCGACAGCACGACCACGTTCAGATGCTCGCCCAGATCGTAGATGGCCGGGCACACCAGATTGCCCACGTTCTCGATGAAGAAGTAGTCCGCCTCTTGCCAGGGTAGCTCGTGCAGGGCGTGGTGGACCATCTGCGCGTCCAGGTGGCACGCCGAGCCGGTGGTGATCGGCGCCGAGACGATGCCCTGACGCCTGAGGCGCTGCGCGTCGTTGTCCGTGGCCAGGTCGCCGCTGACGGCGCACAGCCGGTAGCGCCCGCCCAGCTCGCGCGCGGTGGCCTCGAGCAGCGCCGTCTTGCCCGAGCCCGGCGACCCCATCAGGTTGATGGCCAGCACGCCGGCCTCGTTGAAGTGCTCGCGGTTGTGCCGCGCGCGGGCGTCGTTGTCGCTCAGGATGCGGTCGTGCACCTCGACCGGCACCAGCTCGCTGTCCCCGCAACCACACGTCTCACACATGAGCGACCTCCATCTCGATGCGTTCGAGCACGATCTCGTCTCCTTCGATCAGCGCCGCAGGCACGTCGCAGTCCGGACAGCGCAGCACCGCACCCGGTTCCACCGCGCGCTCGCAGCGCGGGCACTGCCAGCGCGCCGGCACGCGGGTGAGGTTCAGCATGGCCGCGTCGCAGATGGTGCGCTCGCGGAAGGTGTCGTAGGCCGTCTCGAGCAGATCCGTCTCGACGCCGGACAGCTCGCCGATGCGCACCCAGAGCGCGGTTACCGCGGTCGCGCCGCGCAGCTCCGCCTCGGCCTGCACCTTCTGGATCAGCGAGCCGACGATCGAGTACTCGTGCATCAGCGGCCCTTGAAACGCGGCTCGCGCTTGTCGAAGAAGGCGGCGATGCCCTCGGCAAAATCCCCGCTGTCGGCGCTGCGCGACAGCTCGTCGATCTCGCGGTCGAGGTGGTAGTCGAGGCGCTCCACGCCGGCCGCCTCGTTCATCAGGCGCTTGGCGGCTGCATAGGCCGCCGTGGGACCGGTGGCCAGCCCCTGGCACAGTGCCGCGACGTCGTCGGCGAATGTGGCATCCTGGAAGACTACGCTCACCAGCCCCAGCTCATGGGCGCGGCGCGCAGAGAGCCGCGGCCCCAGCAGCGCGAAGTCCACCGCGCGTCGCAGCCCGATGAGCTTGGGCAGGAAGAAAGTCGTGCTCTCGGCGCCCGAGAGCCCGGTCTTGAAGTAGGCGTACTCGAAGATGGAGCGCTCGGAGGCGACCACCAGGTCGCAGCACAGCGCCAGCCCCAGGCCGCCCGCCGCGGCAATGCCGTCGACGGCTGCGATGACGGGTTTGGGCGCGCGCCGGATCTCGCTGATGGTGCTGTGCAGATATTCGAGGATCTGCTTGAAGACCTCGCCGTAGCCGCCCGGCACGTCGCGCGTTTCGGGTTGCAGGTAGCCGAGGTCACCGCGATCGCCGCCGGCCCGGATATACTTGAGGTCGGCACCGCTACAGAACACGTTCCCGCTGCCGCGGATCACCATCACCCGCACGGATTTGTCGCGTGCCAGCGCCAGCCCCGCCTTGCGCAGATCACGCGCCGTGTCGACATCCAGCGAGTTGAAGCGCTTCTGGCGGTCGATGGTGATGATGCCGACCGAATCGTCGGCGTCGCGTGTGACCCGGATGTGTTCCATGGCTTGTCTCAACAGATGCGCGGCAGCGGCTCCCCCTCCAGCTCTGCGACCAGGCGCTTGCCGAAGCCCGTATCGAGGATCACCGAGCCCACGCGTTCCTCGATGCAGTGACCCACGATGGCGGCATCCCGGCCGAGCGGATGCTCGCGCAGGGCACCCAGCACGCGCTCGGCCGCACCGGCGCGCACGCCGATCACGGCCTTTCCCTCGTTGGCCACGTGCAGCGGGTCGATGCCGAGCAGATCGGCCGTGGCGCGCACCGGCTCGCTGAGCGGAATGGCTCCTTCCTCGATCACGATACCGACGCCGCTCTTCTTGGCCATCTCGTGCAGGCTGCTGGCCAGTCCGCCGCGGGTCGGGTCCTTCATCGCGACCACGCGCTCGCCGCCGGCCGCGAGCGCCAGCTTCACCAGCGCGCCGATCGGCGCCACGTCGGAGCGGAGCTCGCCCTCCAGCCCCAGATTGCGGCGCACACCCATCACGGCCAGCCCGTGATCGCCGATGCTGCCGGTGACGAGCAGGCGGTCACCAGGGCGCAGGCCCGAGTCTGGTACCACGCGATCGGCAAAGGCGACCCCCGCGGTGTTGATCACCAGCCCGTCGAGCTCGCCCTTGCCCATCACCTTGGTGTCGCCGGTGACGATGCTCACGCCTGCTTCGCGACAGGTTGCCGCCATCGACTGCTGGACGCGCTCGAGCTCGTCGCGCGGAAATCCCTCTTCGATGATGACGGCGCAGGTGAGCCCGACGACGTCCGTCGCGCCCATCATGGCCAGGTCGTTGACGGTACCGGAGACGGCGAGCCGACCGATGTCGCCGCCCGGAAAGAACAGCGGGGATATCACGTGCGAGTCGGTGGTGATCACGAGCCAGCGGTCGCCAACACGGATCGCCGCTCCGTCGTCCATGGCAGCGAGGCCGATGCCATCGACCTCGCCGGACAACCCACGCACGAACACGTTCTCGATGAGCGAGCGCATGGCGCGTCCGCCGGCGCCGTGCTTCATGCCGATGCGCTCTTCCTTGGCCACGATGCGATCGATCTTCACGCCACGTCTCCCAGATCGGGCCGCCCGCCGTACTGCTGCCAGATGCGACAGGTGCCCTCGGTGCTGACCATGCAGGCGCCCACAGGCGCATCCGGCACGCACTCGCGACCGAACAGCTTGCAGTCGTGCGGCGAAGCGATGCCCGCCATGATGTCGCCGCAGATGCACTGCTCGGCCATCCGAGGCGGCGCGTACTCCCACAGACGCGCCAGATCGATGTCGAAGCGGCGGCGCGCGTCGAAGGCGGCGAGCTCGTCGCGCAGCCTGAGGTTGCCGTTCGGCACGTGCGCGATGCCGCGCCAGCGCCCGCCGATGGGGCGGAACACCTGCCACAGCATCTTCTGGGCGGGCTCGTTGCCCTCTTTCGTCACGCAGCGCGGATACATGTTCTCGACCGCGGCGCGGCCGTCGCGGATCTGCTCCAGCAGCGCGACCAGCCCGGCCAGGATGTCGAGCGGCTCGAAGCCCGCCACCACGACGGGGATGTTGTGGCGCTCGACGAACTTCTCGAAGATCCCCCAACCGGTGATGGTCGCCGCGTGGCCGGCCGCGAGGAAGCCCTCGACGTGCGTCTCCGGCATCTCCGCGACGATCTCCATCACGGGCGGGATGTATTTGTGCGCCGAGAGCACCGAGAAGTTGGCGGGCGGATTGCCGAGCAGCACCGCTGCCGTCGCCACCGCCGTGGTCTCGAAGCCGGTGGCGAAGAAGACCAGCTCCTCGTTGCTCTGCTGGGCCAGCTCGAGGGCCTGCGCAACGCTGTACACGACCTCCACGGGCGCTCCGGCGGCCTTGGAGTCCGCAAGCGAGCGCGCGGTGCCGGGCACGCGCAGCATGTCGCCATAGGTGGCGACGCGCACCCCCTGCTCGGCCAGGGCCACAGCCTCGTCCACCTCGGGCAGGTCGGTGATGCACACCGGACAGCCCGGCCCCATGAACACCTCGAGCCCTTTGGGAAAGCTCGCACGCAGGCCGTAGCGGGCGATGGCCTGCTCGTGGCTGCCGCAGACGTGCATCACGCTGACCGGGCTATGGCCGATCTCGCCGACCAGGCGCTGCATGGCCTCGGTCAGCGCGCGGGCCCGCACCGGATCGCGATACTTGAGCTGGCGCACGTCGACGTCGAAGGACGCCATCAGCTCCCCTCCCCGTCCTTCACCGGCGCCGCGTCCATCTCGCCGCGCACGTCGCCCGCCATCAGATCCTCGCTGTCGGCCAGGGCCAGGAGCTCCTCGTACAGGGACAGCGTGCCTTCGATCTGCGCTTCGGGAATGCGGCGGATGGCGTAGCCGACGTGGTTCAGGATGTAGTCACCCGGCGCGACCGGCTCGTCGACCACGTCCAGGCGCACTTCGCGCCGCACGCCGAAAAAGTCGACGGTCGCCAGCATGCCGTCGATCTCGATCACCTTGCCCGGTACGCCTAGACACATGGTCGCTCTCCTCAGGGCCCCAGCCGGCTCACCGACAGCACGTACGCCGCCACATCCCGTCTCTGATCCGCGTCCAGCGCGGCCCAGGACGGCATGGACGTGCCCGGCTTGCCGTGGGTGATGACCTCGAACACCTCGGCCGGCGTGACGGACCTGCGCCACGCGCTGGAGGTGAAGTCGGCGGGCTTGCCGACCAGATCCTCGCGGCGCTCGCCGTGCCCGTCGGCGCGCTTGCCGTGGCACAGGGCGCAGTGCGAAAGATACACTGCGCGGCCCTGCTGCCGCGCAGCCGGCGAGTCCAGTCGCTGCTGGAGCGCCGCGTCCTGCTCGCCCTGACTACACGCGGGCCAGGCGAGCAACATGGAAAGAGCTCCGCTCAAGAGCCACCTCCGCCGCATGGGATTCTCCGGGCACGAACAGGAACCCGAGCCGGCGGGCTTCCAGCACCACCTGCCGTGCCAGCTCGTCGATGCTCGCCGCCACGTCCGGGCTAAGCCCCACCTCGAGCTCGATGCGCTCGGGCACCACGCCAACCAGCAGCAGCGTGCTCGGCAAGCGGTCGATGAGGCGTGCGTTGTCGAGCAGATCCGCCACGCCCACCTGGTGCGGCGAGAGGCGGTGCAGCGAAGCGTGCGCCACGTCTTCACCCGAGTAGCGCACCACCGAGCCTGCCGGCGCGTCGGCGGCCACCGCGTCGACCAGGATGGCGCGCTCCGCCGATGTCAGAAGTGGCAGCAGCGACAGCCCCAGTGTGCCGCCGTCGAGCAGATACGCGCCGTCGGGAACGGCGTAGTGGTGCGCGAGATAGTCCACCGCCGTGACTCCCGCCCCGTCGTCGCCCAGGAGCACGTTGCCCAGGCCGAGCACCAGGAGCGGGATGCGCTCACTCATGGGTGCCCCGGTCATCGAAGTTGCGCTGGGCCTCGCGATCCTTGTTGATGAGCGAACGGGAAATCCACTTGTTGCCCGAGAACATCGAATCGATGACGCCCGTCTTGTCGACAATGGCCATGTAGATGGCGCTGTACAGGTGGTGCACGAAGAAGCCGATGAGCAGCCACATCACCACGTGGTGGATCCAGCGCGCCATCTGCAGCCCACCGAACACCGGCACCATGAACGAGAACCAGCGCATCACCGAGTGGACGTTGGCGTTGACGGAGTACATCGCGAGCCCCGTCACGATCATCACCAGGTACAACAGGAACACGAAGGCATAGGCGAAGCCCGCCAGGGCGTTGTGCCCGACGGCGGGCGGTGGGTCCACTTTCAGGAACGTGTAGAAGCGGAACGTGCCAATCAGGTCGCGCCAGCGGGCCCTCGTCGTCGGGATGAAGTTCCACCAGCGCGCCCGGCGCGGCCCCACGAACATCCACAGGATGCGCGAGAGCACGGCCAGCGTGAACACGATGGCCGAGTAGAAGTGGATCACCTTCATCCAGCCCATCACGAAGTGCTGGCCAGCCGGGCCCGGCACGACGATGTACGGCTTGCCGATGTAGATGCCGGTGATGGCGAGCGACAGCAGCGACAGCGCGATCAGCCAGTGCGTCGTGCGCACGACCCGGTCCCAGACGCGCACCCTGAGCCGCGGCTCCTCTTCCGCGAACTCGCCGACTTCCTCGGGAGGGGCCATCTTGTCGGCGGGGGACCCGCCGGGCAGGTCGGCGGTCGTCATCTCGCCCTCACCTTGATGATCTCGCCGCCTTCGGGATCGACGACGTGCACGCCGCAGGCCATGCACGGATCGAACGAGTGCACCGTTCTGAGGATCTCCAGCGGCTGCTTGGGGTCGGCGATGGGCGTGCCGAGCAGCGCGGCCTCGTAGGGCCCCGGCTTGCCGGCGGCGTCGCGCGGCCCGGCGTTCCAGGTGCTCGGTACGACGCATTGGTAGTTCTCGATCCTGCCGTTCTTGATGTGCACCCAGTGGCCCAGCGCACCGCGCGGCGCCTCGTGGAAGCCCGCTCCCGTGGCCTCGGCTGGCCAGGTCGACGGATCCCACTTGGAGTTGTCCGCGATACGCAGCTCGCGGCGGTCCATGTTGGTGGCGAGCTCCTGTACCCAGCCGCCCATGTGGTCGACGAGCACCTGCGTCTCCACGGCGCGCGCCGCGATGCGACCGAGCGTGGAGAACAGCGCCTCGGGACCGACGCCCAGGTGCGACAGCACGCTGTCGACCATGGGCTTGACCTGCTTGTGGCCCCGTCCGTAGGCAACCAGCATGCGCGCAAGCGGCCCCACCTCCATCGCCTGGTTGTCGTAGCGCGGCGACTTCAGCCAGCTGTACTTGGCATTGGTGTCCAGCCGCTCGTAGGGCGGCTTGGGGCCGGTGTAGTTCGGCTTGGTCTCGCCCTTCGACGGGTGCAGGCCTTTGCCGTCGCCGCCGCTGTAGTCGTACCAGGAGTGTTTGACGTACTCGGTGATCTTGGTCGGATCGAAGTTCTCGACCTTGGTGATCTGCTTGTTGCGGATGACGCCCGAGGGCAGGAACTGCTTCGGGGTGTCGCTGTCGTCCTCCGGGTACTCGCCGTACACCAGGTAGTTGCCGACGCCCTGGCCGTAGCCGGCCCAATCCTTGTAGAACGAGGCGACGGCCAGCACGTCCGGGATGTACACGCTGGCGCACGAACTCACGGCCCTTCTTGATGATCTCGGAGAGCTTGGCGACCGTTCCCATATTGAGCGAGGCCTGCTGGTCGGGATCGACCGGCGTCGCCATGCCGCCCACCAGGAAGCTCTGCAGATGCGGGTTCTTGCCGCCCAAGACGGCGTGGATGCGGATGAACTCGCGCTGCCAGTCAAGCGCCTGGAGGTAGTGCGCGACCGCCAGCAGGTTGGCCTCCGGCGGCAGCTTGTAGGCACTGTGGCCCCAGTACGCGTTGGCGAACGGCCCGAGCTGTCCGCCGTTGACGAAGCTCTGGATCTTGTCGCGCACGCCCGCGAAGTACTTCGTGCTCGACATCGGCCAGTCCGAGATCGACTGCGCGAGCTTGGCGGTCTGCCACGGGTCGGCCTTGAGCGCCGAGACGATGTCGACCCAGTCGAGCGCGTGCAGGTGGTAGAAGTGGATCACATGGTCCTGCACCATCTGCGAGGCCATGATGAGGTTGCGCAGCAGGCGCGCGTTCGGCGGCGGCTTCGACCCCACGGCATTCTCGACGGCGCGCACGGAGGCGATCGCGTGCACCGTCGTGCACACGCCGCAGATGCGCTGCGTGAACACCCAGGCGTCGCGCGGGTCGCGCCCCTTGAGGATTATCTCGATACCGCGGAACATGGTCGAGGACGACCACGCGTCCTTGACGGCGCCCTGATCGACTTCCGCCTCGATGCGTAGATGACCTTCGATGCGGGTGACCGGATCGACGACGACGTGTGTCACTCGGCGCCTCCTTTCTGCGGCTCGAGCTTGCCGGACGGCGGAGTGGCGGGTTTTTCGGGCTTTTCGGGCTTGCCTGATCCCTTGGCGGGCGGAGCACCCTTGGCCTTGCGCGCCGCGCGTTTCTTCGCAGCCAGCCGCGAAGCAGCAATGATCCCGTGGGCGCCGAACGCGACGCCAACTCCCGCTGCCGCGACCAGCCCCACCTTGTCTATGGGTGTGGCAAGACCGAAGCCGGGAATGCCGGACAGATGGGCATAGAACGGCGTCATCCGATCCCAGAAGTCGGGCTCCGCACAACCAATACACGGATGTCCGCAACCGATCGGCCAATTGGTCGCCTCGTTCCAGCGCACCACGGGACAGTTCTGGAAGGTGACGGGGCCCTTGCACCCCATCTTGTACAGGCAGTAGCCGGCGCGGTGACCCTCGTCGCCCCAGTGCTCGACGTACTGGCCCGCATCGAAATGCGCGCGCCGCTCGCAGTTGTCGTGAATCGACTTTCCGTAGGCAAATAGCGGACGGCGATGCTCGTCCACCGGCGGCCAGTGCTTGAAGCTCAGGTAGTAGACCAGCAGCGCAGTGAGGTTTTCCACGTTGGCCGGACAGGCCGACAGGTTGATGAGGTTCTTCACGTTGGGCACAGCGTCGGCCACGCCCAGCGCGCCGGTCGGATTGGGCGCCGCGGCGGGAATGCCGCCGAACGCAGCGCAGGTTCCGATGGCGATGGTCGCCGCGGCGTTCTCGCACACGTCGCGCGCCATCTGCAGGGCGCTCTTGCCGCCCACGGTGCAGTAGATGCCGCCGGCCCCGGTGGGGATCGAGCCTTCAATGACGGCGATATAGTTGCCCTTCTTCTGCTTGACCGTGCCCTCCAGCGCCGCTTCGGCCTGGTGCCCCGCCGCGGCCATGATCGTCTCGTGATAGTCGACGCTAACCGTGTCGAGGATCACCTCGGCGACGCTGGGCTTGCTCGCGCGCAGGAAAGACTCGGTATTCCCTGCGCAATCCTGGAATTCCAGCCAGACCAACGAGGGCTTGTGCGACTTCTCGACCTTGCCGGCGATCTCCGCTGCTGCCGTCGCCGGCAGGCCGAACATCGCGGCCATCATTCCACAGAACTCGACGAAGTCGCGACGCGTCAAACGCCGACTTGCAAGCGCTGCGTCCAGCCAACTCTGCTGTCGCGCCATGGGATCCCCTCCAGATGCGATTGTGCCCGGGCTGTCGGGTGCATCGCGCGTGCCCGGCATGCAGACGCGCGGACCGCTCGGTGAAAACTCCCTGACAGTTGGATAGGTTGCGCTTCAACCTGTGGCACTTTGCCCCTCGTGCCCCACGCGCGCCGGCTAGCGGCTCCGCACCGCTTGCATGGCTGCAACACGCCGCGGCAATCCCTGCGCGATCGAAGTCGCCAAACTGGCAACAGGCGAATCCAGGGCCGGCACGGACGTTGCTGCCCTTTCCGTAGGGTGCCGTGGCACTGCGGGGACACACGGAGAGGGCAGAACAACCGGCTGCGCAGGCACGCCAGCAGCGGACGAGCGACACCCAGGCGATCGAGACCGTGCTGGACGCCGAGCGCGCGGCCGAACGTGCCGTAACGGAAGCCGAAGCCGAGGCCGAGCGCATCCTGAGCGAGGCGCGCGACCACGCGCGTCGCATCGGCGAACGCGCCGACGAGCGCATCCGGCGCGTCCACGCGCGCTCCGCGGCGCTTTCGGACAGTGCCGTCGAGGAGCTGTACGCCGCGCACGAGGACCGGGCGCGCGAGTCGCAGCAGAGCCTGTCGGACCCGGGTCGCGTGGACCGCGCCGCGGCGCGCGTCGCCGCCTGGCTGCTCGGGGAGGACGAGGCGTGAGCATCTCGGGCTTCGAGTACGCCCAGGCGCGACTCCAGGCGCGCCACGGCGCGCGTCCGGACGGCGTCACCTGGCGGCGCCTGCACGCCAGCGCCAGCCTCGAGCACTTCCTCGAAGCCTGCGGACGCAGCGGCCTTTCACCGTGGGTCGCGGAGCTGCATCCGGACCAATCCCCGCAGCGCGTCGAGCGCGCTCTCGCCGGCGCGTTCCGGCGCCACGCCGAGGAAGTGGCGTCGTGGCTGCCGCCGCCCTGGCAGCCCGCGGTGCGCTGGAGCGGCGAGCTGCCTTTCCCGGGCGGACGCGACGGCGACACGGACGCCTGGCGCGCGAGCTGGCCGCACGCGTCACCCGACCGCCGCGCCGCGCTGGGCGCGCTGACCGCTCTGCTCGACGAGCACCGTGAACGCATGCAGAGCGCGAACCTGGAGGAAGACGGCTGGGGGCTGCGCGACGAGCTGGACCAGAAGCTCTCGCGACTGTTCCGCCGGCACACACGCGAGCCGGTCGCTGCGCTCTGTCACCTGGCGCTGACCGCGCTCGATCTGGAGCGCCTGCGCGGTGCGGTGCTGCGCCGCCTGCTGTTTTCCGACGTGGAAAGCGAGGCGTCATGGGTCTGAAGCCCCAGCCCGCGCAGTGGTTCGAAGCCCTCGCCGCGCGCGACGACCTGAGCCGACTGGCTGAGGTGCTGGCGCGCTCCGGCGTGGTGCAGGTCGAGGGCGAGCATGAGACCGGCGAGATCAGCCCGTCGCCCGAGCTGCGCAGCCAGCTCGACGACTACGATCGCCTGGCGCGCCGCTACCACCCGTACTGGCCCAAGGACGAGAGCCACACGCTGGGCATGCCCGGTGCGCCCGCCGAGGTGGTCGGTCGGGCGCTCGAGCATGTGCGCGCGTGGAGCGTGGAAGCCGATCCGGTCATCGCGCGGCTCGAGCGCGTCGCGAGCGAGCGGGCGTCGCTCACGCTGCTGTACGAGCTACTGTCCGCAGCGGGCGACGACTTCCCCGACTTCGACAAGCTGCGGCATGTCGGTCCCAGCCTGACCACGCGGCTGTACGTGCTGCCGCGACAGCGAGCGCGCCGGCTCGAGCTCGCCGAGGGTCGGCTCGTGCGCCGCATCGAAGGCGACGAGCACAGCTTCGCGCTGCTGGTCGACTCCAACGAAGCGGCGGAGGAGCTGGAGCGGACCCTGATCGCGGCCAAGGCCCGCCCGCTGGAGCTGCCGGACTGGCTCGAGCCGTCGGTTGCCGCGTCGTTGTCTCTGCTGGAGAGCCGGCTCGACGAGCTCGACGCCGCGGAAGCGGCCGCCCGCGTCGAGCTCGTCGAGAGCCACACCGCACACGAGCTCGGCACCGCGCTGGCCGATCTGCACCGGCTGCGCTGGTTCTTGGCAAACGTGCCGCGGCTGCCCCAGACCCGGCACTTCGCGGTCGTGACCGGCTGGACCAGCGACAGGACCGGAGCGACGCTCAGGCGCGTGCTCGCCGAGAGCGGGCTCGACGCGCTGATCCACTTCCCCGCCGCGCCGCGCGATCGCGCGCCGCCGATCGTGCTGGAAAACCCGCGCTGGGTGAAGCCGTTCGAGGCATTCGCGGGGATGCTGGGTACGCCGGCCCAGCACGAGACGGATCCGAGCCCGCTCTTGGCGGTGATCGCGCCGCTCTTGTTCGGGTTCATGTTCGGCGATGTGGGCCAGGGCCTGGTGCTGCTGATCGCCGGGCTCCTGCTGCAAAGGCGCATGCCGGTGCTGAAATTGCTGATCCCGGGCGGCATCGCGGCGATGTTCTTCGGGGTGCTGTTCGGCGGAGTGTTCGCGCGGCACGACGTGCTGCCGGCACTGTGGGTGCACCCGCTGTCCGATCCGCTGGGCATCCTGGTGGCATCGCTGCTCGGCGGCGCAGCCATCCTGCTGCTCGGGCTCGCGCTCGGCGGTGTCCAGGCGCACTGGCAGCGCCGCCTGCTGTCGTGGCTGGCCACGGACGCGGCGCTGATCGCGATCTACCTGGGGCTGCTGGGCGTGATCCTCGATCGCCGCTCGCTGTGGATCGCGCTCGGCGGCGTGGTCTGGCACGTGGCGGGCAGCGGCGCAGTGGCCCGCACGGCGCGCCTGGCGACTGCGGCCTCCGCCGCCGGTCATCTGATCGAGCGCACGCTGCAGCTGTTCGTCAACACGGTGTCGTTCGCGCGCGTCGGCGCGTTCGCGCTGGCGCATGCTGGCCTGTCCACGGCCATCGTCGGCCTGTCGCACGCGACTGGAAGCCACGCCGGCACCGTCGCGGTGCTGATCGTCGGCAACGCCTTCACGCTGCTGCTCGAAGGGCTGGTCGTGTCCATCCAGACCACGCGCCTGGTGCTGTTCGAGTTCTTCGTGCGCTTTCTCAAGGGCGAGGGGCGCCAGTTCCGGCCGCTCCTGCCACCACCCGCGCCGGGACCGACTGCGACGGAAGGAGCACATCACGCATGAGATCTTCCATCTGGATCTGGATCGCTATCGTCGGCGTGCTGAGCCTGCTCGCCACGCTGCTGCTCTTGACCGCGCCGGCCCAGGCCGCGCCCGCGGCAGGCTCGGCCGCGCTGTCGGTCGACCCGTCGGTGCTGCGCTGGGCGTACGTGGCCGCGGCGGCGGCGACTGCCGTGTCGTCGACTGCGGCGGCGTACGCCGTGGCCCGCGTCGCCAGCGCGTCGGTAGGCGCGCTCACCGAGAAACCCGAGCTGTTCGGCCGCGTGCTGGTGCTGGTCGGCCTGGCCGAAGGCATCGCCATCTACGGACTTATCATCTCCATCCTGATCCTGAACCACCTGGGGTGACGATAGTGGAGGGAAACCAACAGGCTCCGATCTTCATCGGCGACGAGCTCAGCGCGCTGGGCTACCGCCGCGCGGGCGCGCGCACCCTGACGCCCGGCGACGGTGATCTGCTGGAGCTGTTCGAGCAGGCCTGCGCCGAGGCGCCGGTGGTGCTGATCACGGCCGCGCTGGCCGCCCGGCTGCCGGCGCGCCGCCTCGGCCAGGCGCGACTGTCGCTCCAGCCGATCGTCATGATCGTGCCGGACGTGCAGAGCCAGAGCCCGGCGCCGGACGCGGGCGAGCTGGTGCGCCGCCAGCTCGGGATGGAGACATGACCGGCAGCGAGGTCGAGACGTTTCTGGGGATCGTCGAGCGCGATCGGGCCGCGCGCTGCGAGTTGATCCTGCGCGACGCCCGCGAGCGCGCCGCTGCGCTGCTCGCCGAAGCGCGCCGCGACGCCCGGCACCGCGTGTCCACAGCCGTCGCCGACGACCGCGCACGCGGACGCCGCCGCATCGAGGCGGCCCGCGCCGAGCTGATGACGCGCGAGCGACAGCTGGGCCAGGACGTGGCCACGAAGCTGCTCGCCCGCGGCTGGGAGCAACTCCGGGCCGCGCTGCTGGCGCGCTGGCAGCAGCCGCAAGGCCGCGCGCTCTGGGTCGAAGCGCTGCTCGCCGACGCTGCGCGCCTCTTGCCGCACGGAAGCTGGCGCATCCAGTATCCGCCCGGGTTGTCCGAGCTCGCGCCGCTGGGTCGCACCGCCGCCGAAGCGAGCGGCGCGGCGCCGGAGCTCGAGCCCGATCCGGACATCGCGGCCGGCCTGCGCGTGCACATCGCGGGCGCAACGCTCGACGGCACGCTCGAAGGAGTGCTCGCCGACCGACGCAGGGTGGAAGGGCGGCTGCTCAGGGAGCTGTCGCGCGCACGCGGGGGCCCGGCGTGAACCAGGGCACGCTGCGCTGGATCAGCGGACCGGTGCTGCGCGCGCGCACCGAGGCGCCGTTCCAGGTGAACGAAGCCGTGCTCGTCGGACAGGCGCAGCTGCTCGGCGAGGTGATCCAGATCGCGGGCGACGAGATCGTGGTGCAGGTCTACGAGGACACCACCGGGCTCGAACCCGGCGCGCGTGTCGAGGGCACCGGCGGACCGCTGTCGGTGCGACTCGGCCCGCAGCTGCTCGGGCGCATCTTCGACGGGCTGCTGCGCCCACTGGGCGACCAGGGCCGCTTCGTCTCGCCCGGCATGCGGCAGGGCAGCGATCTGCGCATGACCTTCCACGCGCGGGTGAAGGCCGGCGCCGAGCTGCGCGGCGGCGCGCTGCTCGGCGACGTGGAAGTGCCCGGCGCGCGCGGCCAGCGCTGTCTCGTCCCACCCGGCGTCGAGGGCGAGGTCGTCGAGATCGCCGCCGACGGCGAGTACGGCCCCGACGACACGGTGTGCCGCCTGCAGAGCAGCGGCGCCACGATCGAGCTGTCGATGTCGCATCGCTGGCCGGTGCGCGTCGCGCGCCCCGTCCTCGGCCGGCTGCCCGCCGATCGCCCGCTGCTCACCGGCCAGCGCATCCTCGACACGCTGTTTCCCGTCGCGCGCGGTGGGCGCGCCGCTCTGCCCGGCGGCTTCGGCACGGGCAAGACCGTGCTGCAGCAGACGCTGTGCAAGTGGAGCGACGCGGACGTGGTCGTGTACGTCGGCTGCGGCGAGCGCGGCAACGAGATGGCGGAAGTGCTGCAGGAGCTGCCCGCGCTCGACGATCCGACCACCGGCCGACGCCTGCTCGAGCGCACGGTGATCATCGCCAACACGTCGAACATGCCGGTCGCCGCGCGCGAGGCGAGCATCTACACCGGCGTCACGGTCGCCGAGTACTTCCGCGACCAGGGGCTGTCGGTCGCGCTGATGGCGGACTCCACCAGCCGCTGGGCGGAGGCGCTGCGCGAGATCTCCGGGCGCCTGGGCGAGCTGCCCGCCGAGAGCGGCTACCCCGCGTACCTGTCGAGCCGGCTCGCCGAGTTCTACGAGCGCGCGGGCCGCGTGCGGACGCTGTCGGGCGAAGAAGGCTCGCTCACGATCGTCGGCGCGGTGAGCCCGCCGGGCGGCGACTTCTCCGAGCCGGTCACCAAGCACACGGAGCGCTACATCCGCTGCCTGTGGAGCCTGGATCCGGCGCGCGCCCACGCCCGCATCTATCCGGCCATCCACCCGCTGGCGTCGTACTCGGAAGACGTCGACGCGCTGGCGCCGTGGTGGGAGTCGGAGGGCGATCCGCGCTGGCTCGAGCACCGCCGGCGACTGCTCGGGCTGCTCGAGGATCAGGCGCGGCTCGAACGCATGGCGCGCATCATCGGCAAGGACGCGCTGCCGGAGCGGCAGCAGCTGGTGCTGCTGGCGGCCGAGCTGGCGAGCGACGGCTTCCTCAGGCAATCGGCGCTGTCGCCGGTGGACGCGCACTGCTCGCCGGCGCGCCAGGTCGCCATGCTCAAGCTGGTGGTGCGCTTTACCGACCTGGCCGCGCAGGCGCTGGAGCGCGGCGTGCGCCTGGAACAGATCGCGGAGCTGTCCGTCCTGGGACAGCTCCGCCGCATGAGCGAGGAGATCGGCGACGAGCGCGTCGCGGAGCTCGACGCGCTGGCCCGCGATCTGGACGAGGCCTTCGCCGGCCTGCACCGGGAGCACGACCTTGCAGGCTGAGCTGTCCATCGCCGGCGTCGCGACGCGCATCGAGGGACCGCTGTTGTTCCTGCAGCGCGACGTGCGCGTGGGGCTGAACGAGTCGGTGGAGGTGTTCGGCCGGGACGGGCGCAGCCGCCTCGGTCGCGTCGCCACGCTCGACGAGCGCTCGATGGTGGTCGAGGTGCTGGAGTCGACCGCAGGTCTGAGCCTGCCCGAGTCGCGCGTGCGGCTGCACGGCGCGCCGCTGCGCTTCTCTGTCGGGCCCGGCATCCTGGGGCGCACCTTCAACGGCGTGGGCCAGCCCATCGACGGCGGGCCGCCGCTCGCTGCCGAGCAGGCGCTGCCCATCGACGGGCTGCCCGTCAATCCCGCGCGGCGCATCAAGCCGTTCGAGTTCATCGAGACCGGGCTCACCAGCATCGATCTGTTGAACAGCGTGGTGCGCGGACAGAAGCTGCCGCTGTTCTCGGCGGCGGGGCTGCCGCACGATCGCATGATGGCGGAGATCGCCCAGCGCGCGCGGCTGCTGGGCGAGGACGAGCAGCGCTTCGCGATCGTGTTCGCCGGCATCGGCGTGTCGTACGACACGGCCGAGGCATTCCGCCGCGCGATGGAAGGCAGCGGCGCGCTGGAGCACACCGCCCTCTTCCTCAACCTGGCCAGCGAGTCGAGCACCCAGCGACTGCTCACGCCGCGCTTCGCGCTGTCGGCAGCCGAGTACCTGGCCTTCAGCGAAGGCCGCCACGTGCTCGTGCTGATGACGGACATGACCAACTACTGCGAGGCGCTGCGCGAGGTGAGCGCCAGCCACGGCGAGATCCCGAGCCGCAAGGGCTACCCGGGCTACATGTACTCCGACCTGGCCACGCTCTACGAGCGTGCCGGCGTGGTGGAAGGGCTGCCCGGCAGCGTGACCGAGCTGGTCGCGCTGACAATGCCGGCCGGCGACATCAGCCACCCCATCGCCGACCTCACCGGCTACATCACCGAGGGGCAGATCGTGCTCGACCGCGCGCTGGACCGCAAAGGCATCTACCCGCCGGTGAAGGTGCTGCCCAGCCTGTCGCGACTGATGAAGGACGGCACCGGCGAGGGCTCGACGCACGCCGATCATCCCGCGCTGGCGCAGCAGCTGTACGCCTCGTACGCGCGCGCCGACAACGTGCGCACGCTGGCCAGCGTCGTCGGCAGCGAGGGGCTCACCGCCGCCGACCAGCGCTTTCTCGAGTTCGGCGATCGCTTCGAGCGGCAGCTGATCCACCAGGCTGGCGCGCGCACGCTGGAAGAGAGCCTGGAGATCGGCTGGAAGCTGCTCACCACGCTGCCGGCCTCCGATCTGCACCGGCTCAGCCGGGCGCAGCTCGCGCGCTACATCGAGCACAAGGAGACCGCGTAGCGATGGCTACGACCGCGCGCGATGTCGTCGCGACCCGCTCGGTGCTACTGGAGCTCAGGGACGAGCGGCGCTTCACGCGCGAAGGACACGACTTCCTCGACCAGAAGCGCATGCTGGTCGCGGGCGAGATGCTGCGCTGGCTGCATCGCTACGAGGCGGGACGCGCGGAGCTGCTCGAAGCGCACTCGGCCGCGCGCCGCGCGCTCGCCGAAGCGGTGGCGATGCACGGCGTGGAAGAGCTCGCGGTGCTGCCCACGGGGCAGTTCGACGTGAGCGGGCTCGAGCTTTCGACCGAGAGCTTCCTCGGCGTGCCGCTGCTCGTCGCGGGCGGCGCGCCGCGCAGCGAGCCCGCGCCGCCCGACGCGGTCCATCCTTCGCCCGAGGCGCGCCGCGCCGCCGATCGCTTCGCGAGGCTGCTCAGGCTGGCCACCTCGCTGGCCGTCATCGAAGGCAACCTGCTGCGCCTGCTCGACGAGTACCGCCGCACCGAGCGGCGCGCGCGCGCTCTGGAGAACGTCATCCTGCCGGAGCTGGATCTGACCGTGAAGGAAGTCGACGACCAGCTCGAGGAACAGGATCTGGAAGAAGCAACGCGGCTCAGGCTCGGGCGCGAGCGGGTGTAGCCGCCAATGGTTCACACGAGTCGGCGGCGGCCGCCGCGAGGTCGTCCTGGAGCCGCGGGAAATCACTTCGTATACGAAGCGTTTCGAGTGTCGCAATCCGGCAGGTTTTCTGCCGTTTCGGCGTCCGCCAACTACTACGTATGCGAAGTATTGTTTCCGACGCCTCACCCCCAGCTCCGGAAGGCGACACGGCGCCCCGCGATGCGCGTCGCTGCGCGTCAGTGCTTCGCCGCGCCGGCGTCGGTGTGCGGTGCGCGGCACACGCCGCTGCAGTCGCGACCGCCGTGGTGCGGGTCGCACATCATGCTGTTGTACACGCAGGTGAGCCCGGATCTGCACATCAGTCCGGCGATGCCGCCGCACATCTGGCCCTCGCCGCGACCCGCTGGCGCCGAAGACGCGGCGGGCGCTGCCGCGCTGTGCGACGCGGCCGGTGCCAGTGCCGACCCGGCAGGCTGCGTGGCCGCCGGCGCGGGAGGAATCGTCGCACTCGAAGCCGGCGCCGCGGCGGGAACCGACTTGCCGCACCCGACCACGAGCGCGCACAGCGCCGCGATGCCCATCCACCTGCCCGCGTTGCTCATGCCCCGAGCGTATGCGCAGATGCACCGCTTGGCGCAAGCGCTTTCGCGGGCGGTCCGCTAGTGCCCGGGTCCCAGCCCGATCACCGCCGTGAGCGAGGAGGCCGCGACGTGGAAGGTCCTGCTCACGATCGGAACGCCGCCCCGCCTCACAGTGACGTTGTGATCGCCTGGCGGGACATTCAGGAAGTAGGCGACGTAGCCGGTGGACGTGGTGAGACCTGTCGGGTCCCAGTAGCCGTCGGGCAGCCGCCCGCGGTTGACAACGCCGATGACCCCGCCGTCATCCAGGCGCACCGCGACGTCCTTGGTGATGCTGCTTTGGCAATCCAGCGGCACGACTGCGAGCACGCCCGTGCCCGTGAGGAGCTGCACATCGAACGCACCGGCGAGCATCTGCAGGGCGCCCTGCGACGCGAAAGGCCAGCGCGTCCCGGTCAGCAACGGATGCCACCAGCGCCGCACCGGCGGACGGAAGAAGAAGCGGCTCGACAGCCCCGGCTCGCCCTGGACGAACAGGTACCCGCCGAAGCCCGTGTCGCCCGTCGGCAGCGACAGGCTGGCCCGACCCAGCGCGTCGGTGGTCGCAGTGTCGAGCGGCGATGCGCAGTCCACGTCGCCCGCGGCGCAGGCCTTCACGTCGAAGCCAGGAGCGACCACACCTGCGGGCTCGTCCAGCCCGAACACGACTCCCACCTTCGCGGCTTGTGGCTTCGGCGGGCTCGTCGGTGACAGGACGCAGTCCCACTCCGCGTTCGCTCCACTGTCGCCGAACGCCGGCCCGCCGCAGTCGCTGCCGCAGTCGATGCTGGGCGGGTAGGTCTCGGTCATCAGACCGCCGATCCAGTCGGACAGGCGCACGGGCTCTTCGCTCACGCTCGGGTCCGCGCTCTGGCTCGCGGCGTAGAACTCCGGCCGTCCCAGGATCCCGTGCATCCAGCCCGGCACGATGTACGACGCGAAACGCGGCATCGCCGCGCGCAGCTGCACGATCTGCTCCTGCACGCCGTCGGACCACGCGCGTGCGCCCTCACCGCCGTAGTAGTCGTAGTCGAACACCGCGCGACTGTCGTAGGCCGAGCTGTACTCGCTCATCATCATGCGCGGGAACCTGCTGGCGACCGTCAGGTACAGCCCGCTGATCGTGTAGATGGTCGCGGAGCTGCCGAGGTACTTCGGGAAGTGCGCGTCCGCGTTCCACTCGGGGGGCGCGATCCCCAGATGCGCACTGACGCCGACACCCGAGTCGCTTAGCTGGTAGACGCTGGCGTTCGGGTAGTGGTGCGCGAGCATGGCCGCGCCGGTGATCGAAGCGTGAGCGCCCGCGCCCTGCCCGGTCACGAACAGCGCGCTCGGCGCGGGCACGTTCGCGTACAGCCAGTCGAGCGCTGCGAGCGTGTTGACCGCGCCCTTGTGATAGAAAGCTGTGCCCGCCGTAGCTCTGCACGGCGTCGCCCCAGAAGTCGTCTCCGGTGCAGTACGGGATGAACAGGTGCGTCCAGTCCTTGAACGGATTGCGCGGGTCGGCGTGATCGTGGATGCCGGCGTTGGGCGTGTCGCCGCGCATATCCGGCTCGAGCGTGAGCCGGCTGACCGCGACCTTGTCGACTATGCAGCTCTGCTGGCTCGAGCAGCTGCCGCCACCCTGGAACTCCACGACTACGTGATCCAGGCTGCCGGGACGCACCTGGAATGCCCAGGGCGAGCCGTCTCCACAGCTCGTGTCTCCTCCCGGGAAGAGCTCGTTCCAACCGGCAGACAGCTGGTCGAGGGTCGGGAGTGCACCGGCATCGGGCGTCGCTTCTTCCGTCACGGCAGATCGACCACCGCTGCAGGCGGACAGAAGCGGCAACGCGACCAGCAAGGCCGCACACGATCGATGAATAGCCATGGCTTCCCCCTGCGCAACAGCCAATGCATCGCCCATGCCGGCGCCGGAAACGCGTCGGCCGCACGACGCGGCGCGGCTTCAGTGGCGGGATAGGAACGACCGGATTGCGAATTGCCAGCGGCGCAGAGGGTGAGACAATGCCGCCATGCGCAAGCTCGTCTTCACCTCGCTCGTTCTCGGCTCGCTGCTCGGCGCTCTGGCGTGCTCCTCGTCGAACAGCTCCGGCGGCTCCAGCGGATCCGGCGGCTCCGGCGCGACGGCAGGAGCGGGCGGCAGCGGCGCAACGGGCGGCAGTGCGACGGGCGGCGCGGGCGGCAGCGCGGGCGGCAGTGCGACGGGCGGCGCGGGCGGCAGCGCGGGCAGCGGCGGCACTGCGAACCTGCCGGCAGGCTGGCTCTACACGCAGGGCTCGAAGATCTACCTCTCCGACGGCAAGGGCTCGGGGACGCAGTGGATGGGCCGCGGCGTCAACATGGATGACCTGTACCTGTGTGGCTACAACAACACGCTGTGGATGACCTCGCCCGAGCAGGCGCTCGAGCAGATGGCCAGCGGCTTGATCAGCGACTGGAAGCCGAACTTCATCCGCATCTCGCTGGGCATGGACAGCTACCCGACCGTCAGCACCTGGGTCGGCACGTCCTCGACCTACAAGACCCCGATGATCAAGCTGATCAAGGCCATCGGCGCCCATCCAGGCGTCTACGTGCTGGTCACGCTGCGCAGCGACGCCTCGATGATCGGCCAGGACACCGCCGACGGCGATCCGGAAGCCACCGGCCTGCCCTCCGACAGCCAGTCGACGCCCGACGCCACCAAGTTTCCCACTGGAACCGACGCCACCTACCAGGCGCTGGTCGACAGCTTCGCGCAGGAGAAGTTCGTGCTGTTCGGCCTGACCAACGAACCCGGTGGCAACAAGCGGACGAACTCTCGCATCTCCCAGGCCATGGGCCATGCCGTGGGCGTCATCCGCGCCGAGGAAGACAAGCTCGGCGTGCCGCATCACATCGTGAGCGTGCAGGGCAACAACTGGACCAGCCAGATCGACTTCTACGACCAGACGCCGCTGCCGTACGACAACGTCGTCTACGAGGTGCACGGCTATCCGCCCCCCGCCCAGAGCTACACCTACGCGAACATCCCGGTCATCATCGGCGAGTACGGCAGCCTCACGGATGCGACGGCCTTCTACAGCGACGTGGAGACCAAGCAGATCCCGAACCTCGCCTGGGACTTCAACTCCTACAGCAACTGCGCGCCCGATCTGCTGCAGACGAACCAGAGTTCCACCAACCTCATCCCCTCCGCCTGGGGCCAGACGGTGAAGGCGTACCTGCTCGCGCACGCGAAGTGAGCCCCGCGCTCGGCGTCCGCCCCGCCACGTCCCGCTACGCCACGTTTCACCGCACGCCGTGCGCTGCTCCAGCCATTCGCACGCAGCGCATGCGTTGGATGCATCGTGCCAAACGCATGTCGAAGCGTTTCGCTGCACGCGCCAGCTTTGCAGGTTGCCGGTCACCGCCGCGGGGCGGGGCGCTGACGCTGTTTTCGTAGCGGTCCGGGCCCGAAACGCCGCCCCCGGACGACACCTGCCGCGATGTGGGTGGAGGTACGCTTGTTGCAACCCCTCGCGTAGTGCCTCTCGGGGGGGGGCACGACCACAAGGGGGCGCATCATGCGTACGGACCTGGCGGGTGCTTCTTGGTTCCGTAGGGCAGCGACTCTGCTGACTCTGCTTGCGTCGGGCACGCTGGTCGCGTGTGGATCGGCTAGCGAGGCCGGACCGTACTTCGGTCCGAACGACGGAGGCACACCACCAGCTGCAGAACCCGTCCTGCAGTCGGACAGCAGCCCGCTGTCCGTGCAGTGCGGTCCGTACGGGCCGTCCAGGTTGACGCGAATGGACAACGCGCAGATCAACGCTCGCGTGGCCATTGCGGATTTCAACTGCGATGGCTACCCGGACGCGGCGACGGCAACGTACTACTACGACGACGCGCTCCACGGCTCGCTCATGCTCCGCCTCGGCGACGGCGACGGCTCGTTCGGTGAGGGCAGCGAGATCGATCTCGGTGGAGTGACGCCGCTGAACGTAATCGCCGGCGATTTCAACGCCGATGGCGCACCCGACCTCGTGGTCGTGGTCGACGCGGGCCTCGGCGGCAACGTGCTGGGCTACCTGCAGGGAACCTGCGAAGCCGAGCCGTGGTCGCCGTCCATCCTCTCCGCTCCGAGCCCGTATGGCGCCGAGATGACCGTCGCTGACATGAACGGCGACGGCATCGACGATCTGTTGCTTGCCCAGTACAACTGGCCCATCTGGGTCGACGTGATGCTGGGCGGCAACGAGCCGCTCCGGCAGATCCGCTCGTCCAACGACTTCTCCAATCCGCTGGATACCGGCCGGGTGAAGGCGCTGGCAACCGGCGACTTCGACGGCGACGGCCACCGCGACGTGGCGGCGATCACCGGCGACGCCCTGCACCTGCTGCTCGGCGACGGCAGCGGCACGCTCACCCCCGCGGCATCGCTGTACAACGGCCGCGGCTTCACTGCGGTCGCGGCTGCGGACCTGCAGGCAGCGGGCAGCGACCAGATCATCGCCATGAGTCCGCTCGAGTCGGACGAAACGCTCACCAGCAGCTATCGCTACGATCCAGCCAGCGGCACGTTCGCTGGCCAGACCCTGGGCGTCTCGCCCAGCGCGGGCCAGCTCGCGGTTGCGGATCTCGACGGCGATGACCGCCCCGATCTCGTCGTCGCGGGCCACGCCTGGACCGACTCGCCCAGCACGCTTTTGCTGAGCAGCGGCAAACGCATCGAGCTGCCGTCGACCGAAGGCACTCTGCAGCTCGCGGACGTGACCGCCGACGGCCACGACGATCTGCTGTATCTCGCGCCGTACGGGCTCGAGGTGTACCCGCACCTGCCCGCCTGCAATACCCATCCGCGCGTGTGCGGCTACAGCTCGACCGCTGCCTTTGGCGAGACGCGCTACAGCCTCGGCGAACCCGCCAACAAGCTGCTGTTCGGTGACGTGGACGCCAACGGCACTCCGGACGTCATCACGATCGGTGAAAGCAGGATCGGTATCATGAAGAACGACGGCAGCGGGGAGCTGACCCAGGGAGCCGTGGTCGACCTGCACACCACCGGCGTGGCGCTCGCCGACATCGAGAGCGGCACCGCGGACGAGATCGTCAGCGTGGACGGCGACGCGGGCTGGACCGTGATCCGCGGCGATGGCTCGGACTACAAGATGCGGCCGTTGTTCTTCCCGAACGTGTACGACGTGGCGGCCGGCGACTTCGACGGCAACGGCCGCGACGACCTGGCCTTCCAGGCAGCTCACGCGCTCGTGATCATCCCCAACAGCAACACGCTCAAGGGCTACCTGGTGAACCAGGACGCGACCCTGGTCGACGCGGTCGACTTCAATAGCGACGGCAAGACCGATCTGCTGCTCGCGCCGCAGAACGGCTCCGGGACCTGCGTGATGTACGGACCGATCACGCAGACCTCGACCTGCACGAGCATCGCCAGCGCGCCGCTCCACGCGCTCGACGTGGCGGACTTCAACGGCGACGGGTTGCCGGACATGATGTCCCGCGACTTCCCGATGGCGGTCGGCCTGTGGTCGCACTCGACCACGCCGGCGCCGCGCAATCTGCTCGCGCCGGACTACGGCTGGCTCGACGCGCGCGTGATGCACCGCCTGAACCGACCTGCGGACTTGCTGGTCCGCGCCAAGGGTGACGCACTGGCGGTCTACGCCGGCGACGGCTCGGGCGCGCTCGCTCCCGGCGGACCGATCGCCGTGCAGCAGGCGGACCGACCGCTGGGGATCGTGACCACGCATGATCTCGACCACGACGGCAACGACGAGATCATCGGGACCACCCAGGGCAACGCACCGCACATGTGGGTGCTGCACAAGTGCACGCCGCCAACCTCTGTCGTTCACTAGACCGCGGCCCGGGCAGGAGCGCCGCGCGGCGGCGCCTGTTCCAACACATGGGACAGGCGCCGCCAGCGTGGCGTGTGCCATACTCCGCGCATGGGAAACGACACACCCGTACGCGGAGCAGAGTTCTGGGACGAGCGCTATCGCTCGTCGAAGCGCATCTGGAGCGGCAACCCGAACCCGCAGCTCGTGGCCGAGGTGAGCGCGCTGTCACCGGGGCGCGCGCTGGACGTGGGCTGCGGCGAGGGCGCCGACGCGATTGGCTCGCCCAGCACGGCTGGGAGGTCGTGGGCATGGACATCTCGCAGGTCGCGCTCGACCGCGCCGCACAGCACGCGCGCGACACCGCCCCCGACGCCGCCCCGCGCATCACCTGGCAGCAGGCCGACTTGATTGCCTCCCCTCCCCCGGCCGACGCCTTCGACCTGGTCAACGTGCAGTTCATGCACCTGCCGCCGGAACCGCGCACCACGCTGTTCCGCGGCCTGGCCGCCGCGGTGCGGCGCGACGGCACGCTGCTCATCGTCGCGCACCACCCCTCCGATCTCGAGAGCGGCGTGAAGCGTCCCCCCGACCCCGCCCTCTACTACACCGCCGAAGACATCGCCGCCCTGCTCGGCAGCGACTGGACCGTCGAAGTCAGCGACGCCCGCGGCCGCACCCAGACCACCGCCGACAAGGGCGACGTCACGGTGCACGACACCGTGCTGCGCGCGCGACGACGCGAGGTCTAGCGGCGGCGCGACTACCCGCGCTTAGGCGCGGGCGGCGGCACGCCGCGCAGCGAGCGGGCGGCGAGCTGCAGCACGCCGTCCTTCGACTCTTCCAGGATGCGCTTGGCGTCGTCCTCGGAATAGCCGAGCAGCTTGGCGAGCGCGTCGAGCATGCTCTGCTCCTCCGCGGCTTCGCTGCCGTCGGCGCGCATCAGGATGCCCGCATTGCCGAGCAGCACCTCGCGGTCGTCTCCCGAGAGCTGGTCGACGGGAATGTCACCCAGGCCGCGCTTCGTCTTCGCGTACTCGCGCATCTCGGCGGCCTCGTCCTCGTTCGCGTCGAAAGAGGTGAGCACCTGGTCGAGCAGCTTCGACTCCGCGCTCTCCATCTTGCCGTCGGCCCATGCGACCGCGATCAGGGACTTGACGATGATCTTGTCTTCCGAGTTCATAGGCCGGGAGAGTATCCGGAAAACGGCCCCAGCGGGACGCTTCTCGACGCGCCGCGCATCTGGCCCTTTCCGCGCGCGTCGCGTTCTGCCCCGGCTGCTCTCCACTCGGGCCCGATAGCGCCCAACCTGGCACACCGGATGCTTGAACATCCCGCAGGGGCCACGTGCGGCCCATCCGGAGAACATCCAAGCGGGGGTTGGTCATGCGAGCTCGAGCAAGCATTTTCGCGATAGCGCTGTGCGCCCTGGCGGCGGCCTGCGGCAGCAGCAGCAACCGCGGCAGCGCCACAGGCGGTAGCGGCGGATCCGCTACCGGCGGCAGCGGCGGATCCGCTACCGGCGGCAGCGGCGGATCCGCTACCGGCGGCAGCGGAGGCACAACCCAGACCTCCTCGGTCCAGGGCGCGGTGTGGACCTACCTGTCGGAGCAAGCAACGGTGCCCAACGCGACCGTCGCCGTGCTCGGCACCAGTCTCTCCACGATGACCGATGCCTCCGGCGCATTCAGCTTCGCCAACGTCCCGAACGGCGAGAACTTCTTCACCGTCGACGTAGCCGGCTACTGGGGCACGGTCGACTACTGGGACGTCCCCGACGAGACCGACAGCGGCTTCGCCCTGTATGTCGTCCCCGACGAGGCAGTGAACAGCATGGCAACGCAGCTCGGCCGCACCCTCAGCACGCAGGACGGCATGGTGGAAGTCTACTTCTACCCCGCGGTCACCGGCGCCACCGCGACCATCAATCCGCCGAACCACGACCCGCCTTTCACGCTGAATGAAGACGGCGACATCAAGGAGCAGAACACCGCCATCGCCACCAAGAAAGACGAAGCCGACCTGTTCTTCACCTCCGTCCCCGCCGGCGGAACCATCACCGCCAGCGTCCAGGGCCCCAGCGGCAACACCTGCCAGGTCATCCAATCCGACAGCGGCAGCTTCCCCGTCCGGGCCAAGGCCATCACGGTCGTGTACGCGACGTGCCAGTAGCTCGCGGCGCGCGCGGCGTGGGCCCGCCAAGGCCGGGCCCACGCACGGGCCGCTCGGTCTACTTGCAAGCAGGCCCCTGGCACCCCATCAGCACGCGGGCTTGACCAGCAAGCTTCTGCAACTTGCTGGTGGAGGCGGCGTCGAGCTTTCCCGACTTGGCAAACGCAGCGACCTGGTTGAGGAACGCCGACATCTGGTTGCAGGCAGGACGCAACCGGTCCTCCCCCACCCGCCGGTCGATGTTGCCGAGCTTCGCGAGCAACCCCTGCGCCCGGCCGTGGCTCAGCTTGCCGTCCGCCACCATCTGCTCGATCGCAGCCATCATGCGCGAGATCACCGCGTGCGCACTGGGCGCAGCGTCGATCTGGAATGCCGATCGCGTTGACGGTGAAGGCGGAAGGAACCACGGCCCGGACGAGCTTCCGCCTTGTGTACTCGCGAACGTGACGTCCGAAACGTCCCCGGTCGAGCTCCACTGCCATCCCCCGATCACGCCGGGCGCGGCAGCCACGACCGACAACCAGTACGACTGGCCCTGGACCAGACACGGCATCAGTGTGGAAGTCGCCTTGAACAGCGTGGGCGTCGAGCCCAGGCCGGCGAGCGGGATCTTCTCGATCACCGTCCCAGGCAGCCCGCTCGCATCTTCCTGCAGATAGACATCCACCCGACCGGGCCCGCTGTATCTGGAAAGTGCGACCTCGGCCCTGCCGAAACGAGTGCTCTTGCCTGGGCTGAACTCGTGCGAGATCGCCTGCTGGCCGATCCCCGGCCCCAGGTATCCGTTGATGGTCCAGCTCTGCGTAGTGTCGAACGTCCTGCCGGGCCCCAGGTTCGTGTAGATCACCCCGGACGACGTTGAGTCAGCCGGAGCCTGACCCATCGCCTGCTGCGACACGCCGCCCCCCCGATCCGCACTCGAGCATGCGCCCATCAGCAACGAGAGCGCGCCGACGAGCAGCCCGTTGACCGTGTTTTCCATGTTCCCCTCCCTGGCGCGATGAACTCCCACCGGGGGTCTTCCCGCCCCCTGCCAGGAGTGCATCCGCCATGCCACCGCCCGATCCGCGACGGCGCATTTGCCCATGGCGCTGGGCTAGACTGCGAAGCATGAGGCTTTCGACCGGCTTGCTCGGGGCGCTCTCGGCCGTATTGCTGTCGTGCGGCACAGGGGTTTCCGCGACCCCATGGGCGAGATCCTGGACTCCGAGTACGTCAGCGCCGTCACGACCTCCGCGTACACCCAGCGGACGAGCGACTACCTCGCCGCGTTCCCGAACGACGTCGACCTGTGGGAGGTCGGCAACGAGATCAACGGCAACTGGCTCGGATCCGCAGCCACCGTCGCGGCCAAGATGACCGGCGCGTTCGACCTGGTGAAAGCCGCCGGCAAGCGCGCCGAGCTGACGCTCTACGGATGCAGCGACAGCGGCGCGGCGAACGACATGTTCACGTGGACCAGCGCGCACGTCCCCCCGCGCATGCTGACCGGCCTCGACGCCGTCTTCGTCAGCTACTACGAAGGCGACTGCGGCGCCCCGCGAAGCGACTGGCAGAGCGTCTTCGACCAGCTCCACCAGCTGTTCCCCAACGCCATGCTCGGCTTCGGCGAGGTGGGCGCCGTCGATTCGCCGAGGACATGGTTCCAACCACAAAGCCCATGTTTTCGATCCTGAGCAACGCGATGGCAACGATGCCGTAGCCCGGCGTCACGGGGCTACGGCGCGGCGCGGCGAAAGGTTCGTCACCCCTCTTGGTGGGTTTCCGCCCCCTTGCCCTGGCAAGTCCGGGTTCAGCCGCCGATGTGCAGGATGGTGAGCACCGCGTTGACGATGCCCATCAAGCCCGCGCCCGCGATCAGGCCCGAGGCGAACACGAAGTTGAAGCGCTCGACCGACTTCGGGTTCTTCTTCTTCCAGAGCCACCAGGCGACGAGCCCGAAGAACATGACCATCGAGTAGAACGCGGGGATGATGAAGGCGATGCCACAGGCGAGGCCGCTCGGCACGTAGGACGCGATGCGCTTCACGCGTCGCAGCCCGGCCATCGCGATGCCGACCAGCGTGGCGATGAGCACGGCCCACCCCGCGTGGAGGGGCAGCGCGCCGAGACCGTGAGCCAGGAGCTCCGCCATCGCCTTCCACGCCATCGCCGCGGGCGCGGGCATCTGACCTTGGCCAAGCTTATAGGCAGAGGTGAAGACGTAGTAGACGGGCACGATGAAGATGACACCCGCGACGATGCCCACGAGCTGCGCCACGAACTGCTTGCGCGGGGACGCGCCGAGCATGTGGCCCGTCTTCAGGTCCTGCATCATGTCCGCAGCCTGCGAGGCCCCGGCGCCGGTGATCGCGGCGGCCATCAGGTTGGTGGCGATCTGCCCGGGCGCGAGCGCGCCGTAGACCAGCTGCGTGACCTTGCCCATGCCGCCGATCGGGTTGATGTCGGTCTCGCCGGTCGAGCGCACCGCCACGATCGCCAGCACGGCCGAGAGCGCGATCGCGATCAGGGTCATCCACCACGTGATGTCGAAGACCAGGTACGCGATCACCATGGTGAGCACCGAGCCGAGAGCGAGGCCGCCCATCCACCAGGCGTTGGGAATCGCGTCGGGATCGACCTCCTTCGTGGGCTCGCCGGCGGCCGCCTTCTCCACCGTGGCGAGCTGCGTGGGCCGCTTCAGCGCGCGCACGAACGTGCGCCAGCTGAAGACCAGGGTGGCGAGCGCCTCGCTGACCATCAAGGCCACGCCGGGCCAGAGGATCCAGCCGCGCGGGCCGTCGGCGTAGCTCATGATCTTGCCGGTCACCCAGCCCTGCGATTGGGCCAGCGGCCCCAGCATCCCCCAGGCAACGATCGCGCCCAGCATCAGCGACAGGGCCACCCGGGGCCCGATCAGGAAGCCCGCGCCGAACAGGGCGGGACCGAAGTAGACCTTGAAGCTCCAGGCCGCGGCGAGGGTCACCGCGGCGGCGATGGCCGTGCCCGGCAGCGCCGCCTTGACCCAAGCGGCGAGCGGCGGCTGTTCCATGACGTGGAAGAAGTGCGCACCCAGCGCGTAGAGCCCCGCGATGATGCCGGCCCACACCAGCACCTTGGCCTGGGCGGCGGCTTCGGCCGCCTCGGCGAACATCGCCAGTATCGTCTCGGCGGTGGCCGTGCCCGTAGGGAAGCGCAGCCGCTCGACCTCGACCATCTGGTAGCGGAGGGGCACGATGAAAAAGACGCCCAGAAAGGCGATCGAGAGCGACCACACCGCCAGGTGCCACGGGGAAATGCGATGCCCGAGCATCTGCATCGCCGGGATCGCCGAGAGCAGGCCCGCCGCGGCGGCCATCGCGCCCGCGCTGCTGCCGGCCGTCTGGGTGATGTTGGTCTCGAGCACGCTCAGACGCTGGCCCAGAGCCGAGAAGATCGCGAAGCCCAGCACGGCCGAGATGATCGCCGCGCCGAAGCTCCAGCCGATCTTCAAGCCGATGTAGATATTCGTGCAGGCCACCACGCTGCCGACGAAGCAGCCCGCGATCAGCGCCCGCAGGGTGAGCTGCTTCTCGCCCGGCGCCGGCACGTACATCTGATCGGCGTGCTTCGCACCAGGCAACATCTCCGCGGCATCCATCGAATCCTCCACGGATTCGAACTCGTGAGCGCCGGGCTCGGGCGCAGCCTCGTCTGTCATGCGTGCTCCTTGGGAAAGGACGGACCTACCTGAAAACCCACGAGATTGTCGAGAGGCACGCTCGCCGCGTCCGGGCCCCTCACGGTGGCGAAACGCCGCGGCTCTTGTTCACGTTCGTGCGCGCTTGGACGACTTCGGTCCCGAGCTGGGACGACACGACGTCGTGGCCGCCCTCGTAGAGCGCCTGGAGATCGGCGACCGTCGCGTGCAGGTCCTTGGTGTACACGAACGAGCGGATGCCGGCCGGGTGCAGGCGCGAAGAGCGTGAGCGTCGAAACGTCGACGCCCGGGTCGAACTCGTACATGAACGCGCGCGGGTTCTGGATGGTGCCCAGCAGCGTGTCGACCTGCGGGAGATCGCTTCCCACGTTGATGAGGTAGTAGATCCGGTCACTGCCCGGGATCTTCGGGATGAGGTTCTGCAGATCCGACGTCGAGATCTCGAGAAAGGCGAAGTCCTGCGCCTGCTGCTCCAGCACCTGCTGGATGGTGCGCGCGTAGTCGCTCGAGAGCTTGACGGTGAGCTGGACCACCATCTTGCCGCGCAGGTAGTCGAGCACGTCGTCGAGCCGCTGGAAGTGCTCGTTCGTCGTCGGGAAGCGCGGGCACGCGGTCACCTGTGCGGCCGTCATCTCCTCGATCCTGTCGCCCGCGCAAGCCATCGACTCGTAGCCCATGATCGGACTCGAGTGCGCGATGACCGGCACGTTGTCCTTCGTGACGCGCACGTCGAGCTTCACGCCGTCGACGCCGTCCGCGTAGGCCGCCTTGATGGCGCCGTTCGAGTCGTACGGCACGTTGTTCAGGTTCCACGCGCCGCCGTGCGCAACCGCCAGCACCCGCGGGCAGCTCGCGTCCGTCCAGCACACGCCGAGCGAGTTGCGATAGGTGTGCGCGAACGAAGCGTCGACGCCGATACCGCCACCGAGCGAATCGACGTCCGCCGAAGCATCGCGTGGCGAGCTCTGCTTCGCGGCCGGGCTATTGCTGCACGCGACGACCCACACAGCGATCAGAGGAACAAGCGAAAGCCGCATGCTCCGAAGATATCACGCTAGCGCGCCATGCCCGGGTCGAGGTGCTAGGACGATGGAATGGGGACAGAGTCCGCCAGCGACTATCTCGATCGACTGATGCGCCGGGAGTCCTTCGGCGCGTTGTGGCCGCTGTTTTCGAAAGCCCCGCGGCCTGCCAAGGAGATGACCGAGAGTTTCTCGGCTCTGGAGCATCTGCGCCCCTTGATGAAGACCGTGGGACCCGCCCGCGTGATCCACGTGGGCGACGGCGCCCACGCGCTGACCGCCGCCCTGTTTGCGATCAAGACCAACGCCGAGAACATCAGCGTCGATCCGCTCATCAACGAGCGCATCGTAGGCGCCTGGCGTGACAAGTTCTCGATCGAGCGCTTCACCTGGAGAAAGTCCAGCATCGCCGAGGCCGCACCCGGCCTGAACGCTCTGCCACGACTGCCCGTCTTCGTGACCTTCGTGCACGCGCATGTGGATGTGGACGCCGAGCTCTCCCTGCTGCGCTGGGATGCGGCCTTCGCTCTGTCCTGCTGCGTGCCGGGAAAGCAGCTGACCCGCGCCTACGTTCCCCGCCTGGACGAAGAAGATCCGCACATCCTTTCCCCTGACCGTCGCGTCCAGGTGCTCGTGAACCCCCGGTCGCGCTTAGTCGCGTAGGACGGGTTGTCAGCCCGGCTGGAACGTCAACGGCAGCGACACGGTGGTGCTCTGCCCCGAAACGGGGAACCTGGCGGCGCGCAGTGTGGCCGAAACGCAGCGACCGACAGCGGGAGCGAGCCCCCCGTGCGTGGTCGTCTGGACCGACTCCACGCGCCCGGATGGAGCAATGCGCACTTTCAGCCTGAGCCGCCCCTCGGGAATCCTCCTTCGCGCGACCGAACCACTCGGGCACTGGAGAGTTGTTGTTCATGCCTGCTCGACCACCATAGCGCCGCCCCGCAAACCCGGACAAGCGCCTCGACCTCGTCGAGTATCGCCTCACGCCCCTGGGCGAGAGCCTGCTCGAGTTCATGGACGAGCACGCATTCCTCTCGCGCTCCGGCCCCCCCGCTGCGCTTCAAGGTGTGGACCGTTCCCCGCCAGCGAAGCGCCTGCGCCGCGGTCACACCGAACATGCGGTTGTGCATGTCTCTCGCCGTCATCGGGATCCCTCCACGAGGTCGGCGTAGCACCGCGGCGTTGGGTAGGCCGGACAGGGGAGCGATACGTGGATGCCCCCCGCGCGGTGCGTCGCTAGACGGTGCGCGCGCGCGGCTGCGTCTCCCGCCATGTGCTATCTTCAAGCCATGCCGACGCGCGACGAGCTGCTCCACCGGATCGTGATCGATCCGGAGATCTGCTTCGGGAAGCCGTGTATCCGCGGGCACCGGATCTGGGTGTCGATGATCCTGGATCTGCTGGCTAGCGGCGAGAGCGTCCAGGCGGTGCTCGACAACTACCCCGGGCTGGAAGAAGCCGACGTCCTTGCGTGCATCGCCTACGGGGCGGAGATGGCGCGCGAACACTTCGTGGACGTGCCCGTCGACAAGTCGGCGTGAACGGGCGCGCGGCGTCGGTCCGCTGCGGCATGCCGGTCACGACGTGAGCAGCGGGCGCCGTGCTCGCGCCCGACCGGGGGCCCCACGCCGTCACGGTCCGACCGCACGACGTTGGCGGACATCTGGCGAGCCGCGTCGAGTCCCCCGAAGGAGCGTCGGCTGTGCCAGGACTGCGCGGCCCCTCTGCGCGCGGAGAAAGTACTTCGTATACGTAGCAGTTTTCCGCGTACCGAAGAGCCGCGCGGGAACCAGCGGACTCGCGTAGGACTCACTGCTGCCGACGCAGTGGTGCATCGCCCGGCCCTCGCTGCCCAGCTCGACCGGCGAGGTGATCGGCACGATGGTCTCGCTGCCTGCAATCGGCGGCTCGGGAAAGATCGCGCGGGAGTTGCGCAGCGCGTCCGCCAACATGTCGACGTTGGTCGACCAGCGGTCGTCGTCCGGTCGCAGGATGTCCTCGAGCAGCGACCAGGGCGCCATGTCCCGTCTCGGTTCATCCCGCTACCGGTGGGTTGCCCCCACGTGGGCGCGTCGCTCCACGGTGCGCCGTGCTCGCGCTTCGCGCTGCGCGCGCCGCGGGCCCGCCAAGGCCGGGCGTGCGCCCGGCCGGGGGCCCCACGCGTCACGGTCCGATCAGCGGCTCTCCTCACCTACGGAAACGGGCCGCCTTGGCTACGGCACGCCGTCGACGCTTTGCGCTGGGCACGCTGCGCCACGGCTTCAGCTCGAGCTTCCGCACGACGTCGCGCGGATGCAGCGCGAACTCCTCCAGCAGCGTCATGAGCGTCTGGCTCGCCTCTTTCCGGCCCTTGAGAACGTGCGACAGATACGTCGCCGTCACGCCCAGGGCGCGCTCGAGCTGCCGCTGCGTGATGCCCGGAATGGCGTGCGTGATCCGGTCCACCAGCGCCCGCGCTTCCGACGCCTGCCACTCGAGATACGGCTTGCGCATCGCCTCGCGCAGCGCATCGGCCTCGGCCTCGTCCAGATACAGCTCGCCGCAGCGATCGCACTCCTCGAGCGCCAGGTCTTCCGGGATCGGCAGCTCCAGACCGCGCCGGTACTCGTACGTGCGCCCTGCATGCGCCCAGCGCCGCACCGTGCCTTCCTCGCAGGCCTCGCACTCCCTCTCTCCGGTCGCCATCATCGCCTCCGCAGTGTCACGCCGCGGTACAGGTCCATGGGCAATCGCGCGCTGCGCGGTCCACAGGTCGAACCGCGGGGGCACGTGAACGTGGACTTCGCGTCGCACGACACGTCACGCGGCGTCGCGACCACGAAGCCACGACCCGATCAACATAGTTGTACTGAGTACAACCGTCAAGGGGACCGACCGCAGTGCGCGCATGGCCCGGAGCCGAGCAACCGCGATGCCATCCGCGTCTTGTAGCGATCACGCGGGGTTGGAAGCCGCCACAGGGTGGCGACCGCCCGTCACGCCGGCGGCGACCGCCACCCGAGGCTGCATAGGCAGACGAGCTCCGCCCACGTGGGCAGATGAGTTGCCCCCCACGTTGCCGCGTCGCTCCACGCTGCGCCGTGCTCGCGCTTCGCGCTGCGCGCGCCGCGGGCCCCCACGTTCGCCCTACTCCGCGCCCGCCAGCCGCAGCGCCTGTGCCGCTCGATACAGTACAGCGAGCTCTTTCTGCCAGCGACCCGAGAGCGTCCTGTCCATGCCGAGCCGGAAAGCGCAGTGCCCCGACTGTCCACGCCATGGAAGCGGCGAAGGCTGCGAGTCCGCCACGAACGCCAGCAACGCTTCGCGGACTTCTTCCCACGGCGTCCCGTCCGGCGCGATGATGTCGAGGTAGCTCTGCACCCGGTTGCCTGGCGGCTCGACCGAGATGGAGTGCGACGCCAACGTGCCCGGATCCTGATCCGGTACTCCAGGCGGGGGGCCGCCCTGCCAGGCGAGATCCCCGTGGAGATACAGGAACGCGTTGACCCCCTTCCGGGAAGCGTCGGTCGAGACGACCCGCTGCGCCGTCAGGTACATCCTATGCCGCCCTCCGGGGCGGCGCCTTGCCCCCTTTGGCGACCTTGCAGTCCACCAGTCGCGGCTCCTCGCTGACTGCCACCGGCGTGCCGCTCTGCAGCTCGCGATCGATCGCCGCCTGCTCCTCGCCGGACAGCTGCCACCACACCTCGTCGAGCCGCTCGACGAAGTGCGATTCCGCCTCCTCCGGCAGCTCGCCGCCCGCAGCCTCGCGCTCGAACAGCAGCTCGGTCAGAAGCGCCCTGTAGCGCTTTGCCACCCCGGTGCTCACGGCGGCACCTCTTCCCACTTGTCGCGCGTGGCGCACAGCGCCTCCTGGAGCTCGTCCAGCTGCATGCGCGTCGCGGGCTCCACGAAGGCGTGGCGCAGACGATTGCGGGGATCGCGTCGTACCGTCAGCTTCTCGCCGACCCGCGCGCTTTCGAGCCCATACACCGGAAGCTTGCCGAGTCCGCCGGGCAGAGTTCGTGGCCTCACGTGCGGCGGCAATCGCTCGACCGCGTCGGGCGTCACGGACATGCCGCCCCTCCGCGGCCGGACTGCCTGCTCGGCGTCGCTCGCGATATCGACACCGGGGCGAACCCCCAGCCGATTCCCGCTGGAGCCGCACGCGGGCTTGCCGTCTTCTGCGCGCCGCATGGCACGGAAAACGCGCTCGGGAGGATCGAGAACCTCGGCATCTGTCACGCAAAACCTACCGCCCGGGCCGGGCCCGGTCTAGCTCTCGGCGTCGCCACGGGCCGACGCATCGCAAGCGGCGTGCCGCGCCTCCGCGCGAACAATTCCCGCGACCTACCGCCCATGACGGGTGGCGGAGCGCCGTCACGCCGGCGGCGATCGCCACCCCCACGCGGAGCGATGCGCGCGCCGGGGGCCCTACGCTGGAAGGCCCGCGTTCCCGGCCGAGAACTCGTACCCGCCCTCGACCTCGCGATAGTCGACTAGGCGGATCTGCTCGTTGGCGAGCTCCCGCTCACGTGTTTCGGGCCCGCTCTTGGGAAAGGGCCATACGATCCACTTCTCGGTGGGCGCGTCGTCGAACTGGACGGGCCGACCGAGCACCGCCTCGAACAGCTTCTCGAACTCTCCCCGGTGCTCGTCGATCAGGGCGGAGTAGTCCCTGACCTGATCGACGAGTCTCTTCATCATGCGCTCGCTCTTCAGCTCGAGCAGGACGGGCGTGCAGAGATTCGAGTCCGTGCGGAGCGCGAGGATGTCGCAGACGATGTTCTTTTCGCCTTCGACGGGGAGCGGGATCTCGTCGGTGACGAACAACAGCTCGACCGGAGCGTTGGTCCGCGCCGAGGCCGCGTTGATCGAGGCGAGTCGGCGCCCGCTCTGGTACGCCTCCGCGATCAGGAAGCTCTGCAGCTCCTTCTCGGGGGTGGAGCGGCCTGGCAGGTCCCCGCAATGTTCAGCAAACAGCGGGTCGAAGTCCCGGGCGAGACGCTCGAGATCCTTGAACCCACCCTTGCCACGCTGGGGTGTCTTTTGCGCCAGCCCGACCATCGTGGCGCCGCTGGACGTAGGACGGAAGTGGACCTTGCCTCGGTTGGCTTCCAGCGTGGGGCCGAGCGTCTCGCGGATCTTCCGCGCCCAGACCGCTACATCTGCGAGTCGTTCGGCCTGTTTCCGTGCAAGGTCCATGAGCGCCATGGTCGACCCGGCAGGCCTCGGCGACAAGCCCGACCTGACCTTGGCTGTCAGTCCCGCTGACCGCGATTACGGCATACTCGTGACAGCGTGCCCACCAGCAACGACATCCTGGCCGCCCATCACGCGCTCGTCCCGAGCGACAACGCCTTCCAGCGCGAGGCGCGGCTCCACCAGGCGCTGTGGCGCGAGGCCAAGGGCCTTCCGGTTGGCAAGCACCGCGGACGCGAGCTGGGCTCCCGGCTGGCCATGCCCTTCGCCCGGGAAACGCTCGCCAACTACCTGACCGACAACATCCGCGCCACGCTTCGAGCCGAGCTCCAGCACGGCGACAAGCTCTACCGCGCGCCCCGGATCTACAACGACCTGCTCTCGTCGCAGCCGCTCTGCTTCAACCTGTTCGCCGAGCTGAAGCTCGATCTCGACCTCGCCTCGCGCGTCATCGCCGAGCTCGTCGGCGAGCCCGTCCGCGTCACGGGCATCGAGTTCGAGCACTCGCCCGGGCGCGGCAACCCCAGGTTCACCGCCGACGGCTCCGCCTTCGACGTGTTCGTCGACTACCAGCTCGGCGCCGCGCGCGCCTTCCTCGGCATCGAGGTCAAGTACGTCGAGAACCTCGACGTGCCCGAGGCGCGCCACCGCCCCCGCTACGACGAGATCGCCCGCGACATGGCCATCTTCCACAGCGACCGCCTACCCCGCCTCCGCGTCCGCCCCCTGGAGCAGCTCTGGCGCGACCACCTCCTCGCCTGCAGCCTGCTGCTCGACCCGCACTCCGGCTACGACCACGGCAGCTTCATCGTGCTGTATCCCACAGGCAACCGCATCGTCAGCTCGGCGGTGGACAGCTACCGATCGTGTCTGCGCGACGCGGCGACGTTCGGGACGTGGACGCTGGAGGGGGTGCTGGATGCGCTGGACCGAGCGGGGGCTGGACAGTGGGCGGGACCGGTGCGGGAGCGATACCTGGATGCCCCCCGCGTGGCGCGTCGCTAGACGGTGCGCCGTGCTCGCTCCGCTGCGCGCGCGCCGGCCGAGGGCCCCACGCTCGTCGAGCTCAAATCCGCCGCGCCCCGCGACATAGTACCGTCGAGAGGCTCGTCGGGGCGCCCGTTCCGGGTCTCTTCCTTTGCGGAGATACCCCATGAGCAGGAAGAGGAAGAAGAAGAAGTCGCTCGGTCTCGCCGACTACTCGTGGGAAGCGATCCTGACCGAGTTCCTGTTCCTGCGCGTGCCGAAGAACAAGGTGACGGGAATGCCGCTCGCCCCCTACGAAGCCGCCGCGAAGGAATACCTCGCCACCTACCCCGACTCCGTGCCCAATGCAGTCAAGTCTGCCCAGGCCGAGATCGGGGAGTATGCCGACGCGGACCACGTCCTGACCCGACTCGATCCCCCGTTCCTCCACTGGGCGCGCACCGTCAAGAACATGGACCTGAACGACTTCGAAGGGGCGCTGTACCCCACGAGGCGGTAGGTGGGAGCGGGGGCGCGGCGGGGGCCAGGCCCGACCGGACTCCCGCCATGTGCTACCTTCAAGCCATGCCGACGCGCGACGAGCTGCTCCACCGGATCGTGATCGATCCGGAGATCTGCTTCGGGAAGCCGTGTATCCGCGGGCACCGGATCTGGGTGTCGATGATCCTGGATCTGCTGGCTAGCGGCGAGAGCGTCCAGGCGGTGCTCGACAACTACCCCGGGCTGGAAGAAGCCAACGTCCTTGCGTGCATCGCCTACGGGGCGGAGATGGCGCGCGAACGCTTCGTGGACGTGCCCGTCGACAAGTCGGCGTGAAGTTCAAGCTCGACGAGAACCTCGGCACGCGCGGCGTACGCCCGACTAGCCTGCTCGCAGGCTGGGATGCCCCCACGCTCCCACGTCGCTCCACGCTGCGCCGTGCTCGCCCGTTCCGGGCTGCGCGCGCCGCGGGCCCGCCAAGGCCGGGCTAGCGCCCGGCCGGGGGCCCCACGCGACTGCTACCGCCCCAACAGCTCGATGAACTCGTCCACGCTCACGCCCGCGTCGCGGATCAGCCGTCGCAGCAGGCCCGTCTTGAGCTCGCCGTGATCAGGGACCGTCAGCGATCGGCGGGCACCATCCGAATCCCGGAGCCGGAGGTGGCTACCGCGCTGACGGACGATCTCGTAGCCGAGAGCCTCGAACGCACGCGCAGCCTCTCGCCCCGAGACGCGAGGGAGCTTCGGCACGCCTAGCTCCCGATGGCGACCTTGTGTACGACTTCGCCCGCCGGATCGGGGATGGGCTCGCCGGCGGCTTCCATGTCCTCGATGGTGAGCTCGATGGCCTCGCGCGCGCCGGCCAGCGCCTCTTCCACCGTGTCGCCCTGGCTGTAGCAGCCCGGGAATGCCGGCACCACGGCGACGTAGCCGCCATCGGGATCAGGCTCGAGCACCACGTTGTAGCTGCGTCCGGTCGCGCTCACGCCTGCATTGTAGCGCGCACGCCCTGCGGCGCCCTTGGATATCTTCGGGGTCATGGCCCCAGCCCAGAGCAACGCCAATGCCACTGTCTCGTTGAAGTGATCACGCACGGTTGCCTCCGCGCACGAGGTGGCGAACCGCCGTCGCGCCGGCGGCGACCGCCACCCGGTGCAGGCTGCGCTTCCCCAACGCCATCCAGGCCGCCGTGGCCGAGCACGCAGAGTTCGCCGACTCGGACCACGTGCTCGAGAACCTCGACCCCCCGTTCCTCCACTGGGCGCGCAGCGTGAAGAACATGGAGCTGAACGACTACGAGGGGGCGCTGTACCCCACGAGGCGGTAGGGGAGCGGGAGCGCGGCGGGTAGCGGACATCTGGCTCGCCGCGTCGGACCGCACCCGCCGAGAGCTAGAGCTTGGCGGACATCTGGCGAGCCGCATCGACCTCGGCGACCGCGGCGGACATCTGGCCACGGCGTCTCATCGGACACGCGGCGCAGCCCCTTCGCGCCGCGCGAAACCACTTCGGACACGAAGTGGTTCTCAGTCGGCGAGCGAGCCGCGCGGAGGCAAGCCGCCCTGGACGCACGCCTCACGTGCATCTCACCCCGCTTGCCTTGCTTGCATGGGATGCCCCCACGCTCCAGCGTCGCTCCACGGTGCGCCGTGCTCGCGCTTCGCGCTCCGCGCGCCGCGGGCCCGCCAAGGCCGGGCTAGCGCCCGGCCGGGGGCCCCACGCGCAGCGACTACCGCTTCACGGTCCCCCGCACCACCCGCCGCAGCTCGTACACCGACCCCGCCGCATTCCCGCCAATAGCGAGCAGGATGCGCCGCGTGGGGTTCTTCCCCTGTGCGCGGGTGATCGCAGTCTTCAGCTCGCTCAAGTCAACCCGAGCGTCGAGCGTCAGCGGCAGTTCGAACCCCCGCAGGTCGAGCTTGCCCTGGCTTCTCCTTGGTGGCCAGGCGGGCTGCGGTCAGCGTAGCCCCCACGCTCTGGAGGCGCTGCAGTGCGAGCTCGAGGCCGCGGGAGTACTCGGTGTTGCGGTCGCCCTTGGAGCCTTTGCCGCGTCCGCGACTCGAGGATGAACTGATAGCCGTCGTCGGACTGCAGCAGCTGGAACTCCGCGTTGATGGTCTGTCCGGTGTCGTCCCTGAAGCGATGGCGGACGGCCTTGAGTGGGCGCGCGAGGTACCACGCGAGGCGGTAGTCGACGATCTCGCGGAGTAGCTCTGCGAGGAGCTCGGTTTGGTCTGGGGGCGGCGGCGTTTTGAAGCGGAGCTGGTCGTCCTTGAAGGAGACGGCGCGCGAGATGCCGTCGTCCTTGTTGAGTAGATAGTGGAGCGGGCCTTCGAGCAGGACTTCTCGAACCGCGGCGCGGTCGCTGGGGTCGACGGAGAAGTCCTGCCGGAGGCCGGGGCGGCCGCTGACGAGCTCGGCGACTTCCCCGGTGAGGCGCGAGAGGCCGATCGGCTCCGGAAACAGGCCGGAACGGAGCCACGCGAGGAAGGTGACCATCTTGTAGCTGCGACTCATCTGCGAACGCTGGACGTCCCGCAGAAGATCGCCCCACGGTCCAGACGCCAGAAGCGCGGCGGCCTCGGGTTCCAGCGCGTTCCTCTTCTTGAACACTCGGGCTTCTGGAGCAGGTCGAACCATCCGTCGGGCTTCTTGTTCAGGTCGCCCGGATCGAAGCCGGCGTGGAAGCTCTCGACCGCGGTCGGCCGCCTGCCGTTTTGCTCTCGTTGCTCTTCTGCTCCTTGAACCACTCGCGGAACGCTCGCAGCCCCTTGCTCGGCTTGCGCTGCAGCAGCTGCGTGACGTCCTGTTCCTGCAGCTTGAAGTCGATGCTGCAGCCGACCTTGTTCGTCTTCCCATCCTCGGCGAGCAGCTCCGCAAGGAAACTCCGGAGGCTCTCCGTACGCAATGCCCCGTCCTCCAGCTTGTACCCGAACGCGCGCGCGAGCCCCTCGAGGTTGGCGCGGAAGCCCTTGTGATTGCCGATGAAGTCGATCACCTGGAGCTTCTTGCCGTCCTCGGCGCGCAGCCCGCGCCCCAGCTGCTGCAGCCAGATGGTCGTCGAGCCCGGTGGGGCGCAGCATCAGCACCGTGTCGATGGCGGGGACGTCCACGCCTTCGTTGAACATGTCGACGGAAAACACGACCTTGAGCTTGCCTGCTGCAAGCTGCTTGAGCGCCGTCGCGCGCGGAGCGCTGCTCTCGCCCGAGTGCACGGCGACGCTGGGCACGCCGTGCACGTCGTTGAAGTGACGGGCCATGAAGTCGGCGTGCTGCCTGTCGACGCAGAATGCCAGGGTGCGTCCCGTGGTGCCGCGGTGCTCGGCCCACGCGGCGTGCGCGCGCTCGGCTCGTTCCTCCACGCGCACGAGCTCCGACAGCGCCGTGATGTCGAACTTTCCGCGTTTCCACGCCGAGCCGACATCCACATGATCCGGGATCCCGAAGTAGTGGAACCGGCACAGGCTGCCTTCTTCGATGCCGTCCAGGATGCCCGCTTCGAAGATCTCGTTTTCCTCGCACAGCTCGAGGATGTCCGCGCCATCCATGCGGTCGGGCGTTGCGGTGAGACCCAGCAGGAAGCTGGGGCGGAAGTGGTCGATGACCTTCCGGTACGAGTCGGCGGTCGCGTGGTGGAACTCGTCGACCACCATGTAGTCGAAGCGCCTGGGCTCGAACTCGTCCAGCTTGCCTTGGAGCGTCTGGACCATGGCAAACAGGACATCCGCGTGCGGGTCCTTCTGCTTGCCGCTGTACAAACCCAGCGTCGCCTCCGGGCGCACGCGCTGGAAGGTGACCAGCGCCTGCTGGAGGATCTCTTCCCGGTGCGCAACGAACAGCACGCGCTCGAAGTCCGCCGAGTCGAACGCCGCCAGGTAGGTCTTCCCCAGCCCGGTGGCGAAGATCGACGGCACCGGCGCGGGCGCCTTCGTCACGCGCGTCGGCCAGGGCCACCAGGGCCTTGTGCCTGGAGCTCTCGAGGCGTGATGGGCTCGACGACTTCCTGGGGCACGCTCTGTCCGATGGCCTGCTCTTCGAGCTCGACGTCCGGCGCTCGGTCGTTGCCCGCCCACGAAGGGGGCAGCGGGGCCTGGCGGCGCTTCTCGTACTCCTCGATCCACTCGTAGGTCAGGGGCTCGCAGGACGGGCTGTCGAGGATGCGCTGGAACTCCTGCCTGAGAGCGTCCGTCTCCCCACCGGTGACGCGCAGGTTCCACTCGACTCCGTCCACTCCGAGTGCGGTCCTGGTGAGGTTCGAGCTGCCGACGTAGCCGACCTTCGTCGGCGCGCGCAGCGGAGCGTGCTGCCCGGGGCGCTTCACGAACAGGTAGCTCTTGGGATGGAAGGAGTGACCGGCGCCGGTCTCGTAGACGAACACGCGGCAGCGTTCCCGATGGGCTTCCCGGAGCGCCATGAGATCGCGCAGCGCGCGGGGATCGGTGACGTCGCGGTAGTCGCCCGTGATGAACGTGAGCTCCCCGCCGCGACGCAAGAGCAGGTTCTCGAGCTCCTGCTTGATGATGGCCACGCCGCTCGGCAGCGTGAACGCGACCAGGATGAAGACCTCGTGCGCGCGCGCCAGGTCGTCGAGCAGCGGGCCCTCCAGCGCGGAGCCGAGCCCGCCCGCAAGTCGCGGAGGCGGAGGCTCGAGCGCGGCGGGCCGCAGCGTGGGGGCGGCGCGGCTGTCCCTGAGGTTCCAGGGATCGCCGGGCAGCGCCTTGTAGCTGCCGGACCGATAGTTGCCGCGCTCGGGGATCACCAGCCGAACGCCTCCACGCGGATCCGCCACGTCCCCTCGATATCGAGGCACGACGTGCACGTGCAGGTGGAACACCGTCTGTCCCGCGGCCTCGCCCACGTTGAACCCGACGTTGTAGCCATCGGGAACGGGCTTGCCCTCGCTCGCGGCGCGCGCCTCGACGGCGCCCTTCACCTCCGCGAACGAGCTGCATGATCTCCGCCTGCTCCTCCGCACTCGCCGCGAACCAGTCCGCCACGTGCCGCCGCGGCACGATCAGCGCGTGCCCGGGACTCACGGGAAAGCCATCCCAGAGCGCGAATGCCCGCTCGCCCTCGATGAACACGCGCGTCGTGTCCGGGGTGCAGAAGGGGCAGATCACGGTGCGTGAGAGTACTCGAGGCTGGGATGGGAGCGGAAGGGAGGTTCACGCCCCTGCTGGAGCACAACGCCGAGGACGTGCTGCTGCTGCCGGAGCTGGCGGCGCGGATGTTTGCTCCACGGGGAAGAGCGCCGGGACGGGCGGTGGGGTGAGCCCTGGGTGGTGGGGTGCCCCCACGTGGGCGCGACGCTGCACGGTGCGCCGTGCTCGCGCTTCGCGCTGCGCGCGGCGCGGGCCCGCCAAGGCCGGGCTGCGCCCGGCCGGGGGCCCCACGCTGGAAAGCTAGGCGCTGGCGTCGCCCGCCGTGAACTCGTACCCGCCGTCGACCTCGCGATACCCGACCACGCGGATCTCGGTCGCGCGCGAGCTCCCCCTCGCGACGATCCGGTCCGTCCCCGTCGGCGGGCCAGACGATCCATTTCTCCGCCGGAGCGTCGAAGCGCGCCGGCTCACCGAGCACCGCCTCGAACAGGTTCTGGAACTCGCGCGGGTGCTCGTTGATCAAGGCGGAGTAGCCACTTATCTGCTCCTCGAGCCGATTCAGCAACCGGTGGTTCTTCAGCTCGATGACCACCGGCGTGCAGCGACCGGCGTCCGTGCGGAGCGCGAGCAGGCAACCGCGTCGTGAGCTCCGCTGTGGAGAGCTATCGCTCATGTCTGCGCGACGCGGCGACGTTCGGGACGTGGACGCTGGAGCGGGTGCTGGATGCGCTGGACCGGGCCGGCGCGGGATAATGGGCGAGAGCTGTGGGGGAGCGATATCTGGGGGATTGAGCCCGCCCGTTGCCCTCGCGCGGCCCTCACGGCATTCCGTCAGCTCCGAGCCCGAACAGCGTGGACGTGTTCGTCAGCTTCCCCGTTAGCGTGTAGGTGCTGCCCTTTTCGAGCTTCATCACCATCGGCTTGGCATCGTCGTCGTAGTCGATCTGGATGTCCTGCACGAGCGACGGTGACCTTGGCGAGCACTTCGCCTGCACCGTGAAGCCACCCAGGAAGCCGGAACTCACCTCGGTGATCTCTAGATTCCACTTGAAGAGCTTGCCCTTGTAGCTCTTCCAGGCTTCTTCCTTCTGGAGGTCCGATAGCTTCGAGCTCGTCCCGAACTTCGTGGACAGCTGGTAGCACGACTCCGAGATGTAGGTAGGCTTCTCCTCGTGCGGCGTTGCCGCGGGTGCCGGAGTCTCGGCCGCTGGTTTGGCTTCGTTGGCAGCCGTCTTGGTCGAACCGCCAGCCTTGGTCGAACCGCCGGTGCTAGCGCTCGCCGTGCTGGTCGCATCGGAATCGCTCCCGAGTAGGATCACCGACAGCCCCCACCCGATTAGAAGAACCGTGCCGATGGCACCGAACACGATGCCGATGGTCGCGTTGCCGCTGTTGGTGTAGCGGTTCGGCTGCGCCTTGATCTGGTTCTTCGCCATCATCCCCACGATCATCGCGGGGACGCCGGTCAACCAGCAGAGGATCGAGCCTAGCCCGAGCCACATCGATATCGTCGCGCTCGAGTTCTTCTCCTGGGGCGCATAGCCCTGTGGCGGATATCCCGGTGGGCCGTAGCCCGGCGCGCCATACTGCTGCTGTGGCGGCTGGCCGTACTGTTGGGAAGGCGGCGGTCCATATCCTCCAGGCGGCTGCTGCATGTTCACTCCCTCCGACGAGAACCCAAGCTTCGATGGTCCGCCCGCCCCCGACATCACGTCTATGACGGATGGCAGGAGCCCGGAGTTCCAACAGGCACGGATTGTGCTGGTTTCCTCAAGGCACTCATGTAGACCCTCCTGAGGGCTGATAGGGGTCAAGAAATCCGCGAATCGCTTCCGCATCGCCCCGCAACGGCGGTACCCTGCGACGCTGGAGGGTTCCCATGGCGAGCAGTGCTGTCCCCGATGTGCCGGACTACGTGACGGGAGGTGGAGAGGCGCGGCGGATGCCGGTGTTCGCGACGCTGGGGGCGATCGCTCTCATGCTGCTTCCCGGCTGCCACAAGAAGAAGGCGCATGCAGCACCCGCGGCCTCCTCGTCCGCGACGGCAGCGTCGATCCCGAAGCCAGCAAAGAGCGCCGCGGCCCCGGCTCCGAGCAGGCCCGGCATGCTGCTGGTAGCCGCCGGGACATTCACCATGGGAGACGACGACGGGAGCAAGGCGGAGAGGCCCGCTCACAGGGTCACGATATCCAAAGCCTTCCTGATCGACGAGACCGAGGTCACCGTCGATGCCTATCGAAAGTGCGTGAACGCGGGAAAGTGCAGCGCTCCCAGCGTGCACCGACCCGACATCTCGGCAGCAGAAGTCGCCAAGTTCGCATCGATGTGCAATTGGACGCAGCCTGACCGTGGCTCGCACCCGGTCAACTGTGTCGACCGCGACCAGGCTGCGGACTACTGCGAGTTCGTTGGAAAGCGACTGCCGACGGAAGCCGAATGGGAATACGCCGCGCGCGGGAAGGACGCGCGCAAGTACCCCTGGGGCAACGAGAAACCAGGCTGCGACCACGCCGTCGTCGCGGGCTGCAAGCGCGCCCCGGCGGGCAAGGCGGGAACCGAGCCGGTCGCGTCCTATCCCGCAGGCAAGGCGGCCAGCGGTGCGTTCGACATGGCCGGAAACGTCTGGGAATGGGTTGCCGACGGCTATGACCCCACGGCCTACAAGAGCACCGCGACCAAGGACCCCATGGTGCCGGCGCGAGGCGGGTACGGTGTGCTGCGCGGCGGCTCGTGGGATTTCGCGCCCGACAGGAGCCGGGCCACCGCGCGGCTGAAGTTCGCGGCCAACGCCGGACACGTGAGCACCGGGTTCCGCTGTGCTGCTGCCGGCGTGGCCCGGAAGCGTTCCGCCAGACTGTCCAAACCCGCCGTGCCCAAGTCCGACGGCCACCGCATCGTCCGCTTCCGGTGCCCTGGCGGCGCGAAGCCAACGGTGCTGCGGACCGGCTGCACCTGTCCGGGGGACAACGAAATCCACAACCCCTGCAAGATCGGCGGCCTTGGAGAAAGGCTGGAGGGCAACGCCTGCGTGTTCGACTGTCCCCCGCCGATCCTCCCGAAAGGCAACGACTGCCTCACCAAGTGCAACAACGAGACGGGCTGGCGCTACATGGGCCAGTGCCAGATGAAGTGCAACGGAACCGTCCCGTGAGGCTGGCGACAAGCCTCGGCTACATCGCCGTCACCGATCCCGGCTGGTACGCCCAGCTCCGCCGCACTCCGGGCCCGAAGGATGCGAACTTCTGGCGGCCTTCGGCGCGGGCGTTCCGGCTCGAGGCGGGGACGCCGTTCTTCTTCAAGCTGAAGGCGCCGGCGAACGCGGTGGCGGGGTTCGGGTACTTCGCGGGGTTCACCATCCTGCCCGACTGGCTGGCGTGGGACACGTTCGGCGAGGCGAACGGCGTGGGCGATCTGCGCGAGCTCCGCGGCAGGCTGTCCGGCATCCAGAAGCGCGCGCGCATCCAGGCCGACGCGGGCGGGCGCATCGGCTGCTGCCTCGTCGCCGAGTCCGTGTTCTTCGCGCAGGACGACTGGGTCGCCGCGCCGCGCGACTGGAAGCCGCGCACGCAGACGGGCTCGCGCTACGACCTGTCGAAGGGCGAAGGCGAGCGCGTGTGGCGCGAGTGTCTCGCGCGCGCCGCGGGAGCGCAGCGGCCCGCGCTGCGCGAGAGCGTGCCGCCCGCCGCCGAGCGCTACGGCGCGCCGGTCCTGCACACGCCGCGCCTCGGCCAGGGGATCTTCCGCGTGCAGGTGCTCGACGCCTACGGCCGCGCCTGCGCCGTCACGCGCGAGCACTCGCTCCCCGTCCTCGAAGCCGCGCACATCAAGCCCTACGCCGAAGGCGGCGCCCACCGCATCGAAAACGGCCTCTCCCTCCGCAGCGATCTCCACCGCCTCTTCGACCGCGGCTACGTCACCATCGACGAACAGCACCGCTTCGTCGTCGGCCGCCGGCTACGCGAGGATTTCGAGAACGGGCGGTCGTACTACGCGCTGCACGGGAAGGAGATCGCGCTGCCCGGGGATGCGGCGATGGTGCCGGATGGGCGGGCGTTGGAGTGGCATCGGGGGGAAGTTTTCCTCGGCTGACTCGCCGAAATGTTACGCTCGCGCAGCCCCATCTTGTGAGGAGGCGGACAGGCATCGCCGCTTGGGGGCGAGGGAGTACGCATGGCATCACTGGGCAAGCACATCCGCCGCGCGAGGATCGACCAGGGGCTCACGCAAGCCGCCGTCGCGGACAAGCTCGGGACCTCCCAGGCCACAGTCCACAACTGGGAGGCAGACCGGTCCCGACCGAAAGAGGACCAGCTCCAGCGCCTGGAGAAGACGCTCGGACTGGTGCGCCCGGGCCCGCGCAAGAAGAACGGCAACGACACTCCGGACGCCAGTCTGGCGTTCGGACGCTGGCTGGGCCGCACGCGCGAGTTACGCGGGCTGAGCGTGCCCGAGCTCGCCGAGGCGTCGGGCGTGTCGGTTCCGGCCATCTACAACATCGAAGCCGGCCGTAGCCCGAACCCCAGGGACAGCACGCGCCAGAAGCTCGAGCGCGCCCTGAAAGAGGACGCACCCAGCGAAGTTATCGAGGTCGCCCAGGAAGGGAGCGCCATCGCGGGGCTCGGCCCGCTCACCGACTTCGACCCGCACGACAAGAGCGATCGGCCCGGCCGCCCTGGCGTGTACGTGTTCTACGACGTGAGCGACCGCCCGATGTACGTCGGCAAGGCCAGCAACATCGCCCGCCGCGTCAAGGACCACGAGGAGAAGTTCTGGTTCAAGTACCCCATCGTGGCGCACGCCGCCTACGTCGAGATCACCGACGAGATGCTCCGCCATCAAGTGGAGCAGGTGCTCATCCGGTTCTTGAAGTCGAATGCGGTGATCAACAAGCAGTCGGTGGACCGCTAGGGCTCTTCATTGCATTGGTCGCGCGTCGCGATGCGGTCGGGTCGTCGTGCTACGGAGCGGGCTCCGGCGTTGTGTGGAACACGAGCTCGAGCCCGTCAACGTCGCAGCCGGCCTTCAATCCGGGCACGCTCAAGGTGTCGTTGCTCATCTGGTAGTGGCACGTGCCGACGAAGTCGTCGTCAGCGAAGTCCGCGTCCCAGACCTTGAAGTCGATCCCTGCGCGGAGGTCTGCCGCGGTCAGACCGGTGAGTACGCCGTCGTTCCACACCGGGTCGACGGTGTCCTGGACGGTGGTCGTTGCCTTCGTGTTGCCCCCCACCGTCACCTGCACGTACGGGATCGGGCGGGTCCCACCCGAGAAGGTTGATGTCCCAGTCGTTGCCATCGGGCTTCTGCCCTGGGAGCTGCCCCTGGTCCACGTACAGCGTCCAGGTCACGCTGTCCGGATTAGCGACCGGGTCCGGCGGTTTGAAGCCCGGCGCACCCTTGCCGTAGCCGCCGTAGCACTCCGAGACCTGCGGACAATTCGCCGCATAGCAGATGGGCTTCGAGAGCGACCCACCGCAAGCGCGATCGAGGCACATGCTCGCCCGGTCGGTGTACATCAGGCAGTTCTTGCAGTCCTGCCCGGCCGGGTCCTTCGAGCATACCCCGGTTCCTAGCTCCCCAAAGTGCGGACATGTCGTGTTGCCGCACGAGAATAGGGAACCACCGACCTCAAGGGCGTTGGCCAGGAACTTGACTGCGCCACTCGCCAGGATCGTGCCCGCTTGGGCCGGGCAGGCCTCGGCCTGGGCGAGGAATGGCTTGTCGCAGGGATCGGTGTTGGTGGCCCAGTCGCAACTGGACACGTCCTGCGAGCACATCGCGTAGCAAGCGTCGTGCATCTCGCAGAGCTTGTTCAGACAATCACTGACCGGCGGGTGCTTCAGTCCCGCGACTCCGTGACCCGGGCCGCAGAAGTACGTCTTCTGGCCACTACCGCTGAGAGCCTGCGGGTTCGGATCCGACGGAGGCGTGCATCCGGCGACCTTGTAAACCTCCTTGATGTACGCCTCGAAGCGGGCCGCATCGGACCACACCGTCGCATCCACTGGTTGCCCGGCGGAAGCCAGGTTGTCCGACGCCTTCTGGTAGATCTGCTTGCGCTTGGCCTCGGAGAGGTACTCTGCCGGGCAGACCTTGTTCTGCGTGTTTGCCGTCCCAGCTCCGCCATCCTGCTGGTCGGAGCTGACGGTCACGACGCACGACGTCGTCGCGCACGCCAGGAAGCAGACGGCAAGCCCCATCCTCCTCATCGCCACATCATAGCTGGGCAGTGCCGAGGTGAAAACAGCTCATCGCGTTCGCTCGCGGAGAGGGAGCACGGGAGCCTCATCCAGAAACCTGGAATACCTCTGCCCCGACCCGCACGATTCCGCGCGGTTACCCCCTCCGCGCCGCTGCCCCATGTGGAACATCCGCAGACGACGCCGGAGCCAGCCGAGGGTTGATGCCGGTCAGCTGTATCCGGGAAGTGCTTCCATAGAGCTCGGTGCTGGCCGTACCCTGTGACGCTGGAGGGTTCCCATGCCGAGCAGTGTTGTCCCTGACGTTCCGGACTACGTGGCGAGTGGTGAAGAGGCGCGGCTGATACCCGTGCTCGCGGACAAGAACAAGGAGCGGCGGGCGGCTTCGGTGTTCCTGGCGACGCTCTCGGCGGTGGACGACTTCGCGGGGGCGATGCTGGGCGGCGTTGGGCGTCAGGCTCGGGGCGCGCGCGAAGGTGCGCTGCTTCACGGAGGTGGTGTTCCGCGATGTGCCGACCGACGTGAAGCACCGCCCCGACGGTCTCATCGTCGTCAATACCGGCAAGAAGACCTGGCGCGCGCATCCTCGAGGCCAAGATCGGCAAGGCCGAGATCGACAGGGAGCAGCTCGAGGCCTACGTGCAGCTCGCGCGCCTGAACGGCATCGACGCCGTCATCACGCTCTCGAACCAGTTCACCGCGCTGCCCGAGCACCACCCGGTGCAGCTGCCCAGGGCGCTGACCAAGGGGCTCGGCGTCTACCACTGGTCCTGGATGCACGTGCTCACGCAGGCCATGCTGCTCCTGCACGACGACGAGCTTCGACGTCGCCCGACCAGCGCTACATCCTGCGCGAGGTCGTGCGCCACTTCCGCCACGACAGCGCGGGCGTCAGCCAGTTCGACCGCATGAACTCCGAGCTGGAAGGATCTCGTCACCAAGGTGCAGAGCGACGCGCCGCTGCGCCGCGACATGCCCGAGGTCGAGGAATCCGTCGCCAGCTGGCACCAGGAAGAGCGCGACCTCTCGCTCATCATGGCCCGCAAGCTCGGCCGCGAAGTGCGCCTCAAGCTCTCCCGCGCGCACATCGGGCGACCAGGCCGCGCGACTGCGCGACGACTGCGACGAGCTCATCGCCAGCAAGAGCCTCTCCTCCACGCTGGAGATCCCGGACGCCGCCGCGCCGCTGCTGGTCGCGGCGCACCTCGGCCGCCGCACCATCACCTGCTCGATGTCGCTGCACGCGCCCAAGGACAAGAAGCGCGCGTCGGCGCGCATCAACTGGCTGCTCCGCCAGCTCGCCAGCTCCGAGCCGGCCGACGTGTTCATCAAGGCGAACTGGCCCGGCCGCGCGCCGGATACGCACGCCAGCCTTGCCGACGCGCGTGCGAACCCCGCTTGTCTCGAGGCCGACAACGCCAATCTCACCCCCGTCGGCTTCGAGGTCTTCATGGTCCGCGACCTCGCCGGCAAGTTCGCCGGCGCCAAGACCTTCATTGAAGGCCTCGAAGACTTCGTCCCGCAGTACTACGAGACCGGGATGTGGTGAGCGCGCGGGTCAACCTGCTGCTGTCCACCACCGACGACTATCTTGCGCCCAGCAGATAGACGGTGACGTTCGACGGCAGTAACTACAATGCCGGCGACCGGCGTCTGTACCGGACCTTCGGCGACACGGTGACGCTGCGCAACCGGGCCAACTAGGCGGACTCCCCCATGTGCTCAACCAATCGCTCAAACCGCAGGCGCCAACGAGGTGCGGTACTGATCATCAGTCTCCTGATCCTGCTGGTAATGACCATGATCGGCATCGTCGCCATGGACAGCACCACCCTGGAAGAGAAGATGGCGGGCAACACCCGTCAGCGGGACCTCGCGTTTCAGGCGGCCGAGGCCGGGCTTCGGGACGGCGAAACCGATCTCGTCACGCACAGCCCGGTGGGCTTCGATACCAGCTGCACCAACGGGCTGTGCCTGGTGGTCACCAGCGGGAGCACCAGTACCACGCCCTACGGGGAGACCCCCGGCGATTGGAACAACGCACGGACTTACGGCAGCGCCACCAATGCGACGGCTCTGACCAATGTACCCGCGCCCAAAGACCTCCTGGAGAAGCTGCCGCCGGCGGCGACGCCGGGGCAGAACCTCGGCAACACCGGCTCCTACAATGGACGGTTGCCGACCCAGCTTTACCGGGTGACGTCCAAGGCGATGGCCGGCAACGGCAACCTGACCGTGGAACTGCAGAGCGTCTGGCTGCCGAGAAAGCGTCCGGTCATGGACGGCCCGATTGCCGGCCTTCGGGCCGACGGAATGGCGGCCGCAGCCGCCCGTCGGGTCCATGGCAGGCCCAATCCTGTCGCAGCCAACGCAAATATCCGGAACTTGTGCATGACGGCACCACCGCGGTGCGGTGTCGTGCCCGGTGCTGTCCGGCACCGGTACGTTAAGGCTATGTTCTGAAAGGCGGCGTTGGCCGCCTAGGGGGCCGCCCGGAGATTGGCAGGTATCTTGCCAGCACATTGGGAGGGAATTTCCGGGTCTCGAGAGCCACCTGGATCGGACTCCTGAGTCAAGATGGCGCGCCCCGCGTCCGGAAGGAGACCAAGATGGAAGTCATTCACCTCAACCAGACAACCCGGCTGCCCGACAGGTGGTCTACCCGCAGTCGGCATCGAGTTCCGGTCGTGCCTGCGCATCACCCACCGTCCTTTTTCTCCCCGCTGACCCCTGCTGACGTGGCGAGAGCGCCTTTAAGTCCGCTGAGCAGCCGTTACAACGTAGCCTGCTCGTTTTCGGGATCGTTCGGGTCAGTCGACAATCCCTCGACCTCGACCTCGCCCTCGCCCTGCCCGTCCGCTGCGTTGATTTTCTTGATGTCGAGGCGGAGGAATCCGCCCTTCACGCGTTCCCTCTGTTGTTCGAATTGTGCTCTGGCGGCAAGACCATGCCCGTGCGCTAATGCAGCGGCTAGTGTGCGGTCACGAGTACCCGAGGATCGCTGGATTTCAGCACAGCCCCAGCGTCGCGCAGGTCGTCAGGGATGGCGATGCGGAAGCACCCCACACCACAACGGTTTCGATACAGATAGCGGGTATATGAATGCATAGAGCAGCCCGTTTGAGTACTTTTTTGGAGTACCACCGCTTGGACTGATCTAAGTGGTTGATTATAAATAGATGGTGGGGCGGCGACTACCGAAAAACGTTTCATAAAGCATTGAATATCTGCGCGTTGTATATGGTGTTTCCTAGTGTGGATGCCCCCAAAGTTGCGACCCTGAGATTGTGCGGTGTCCTCTACCAGCTTCAGACCGCAACCGCTGAACCATCCCCGCCAACGAAATCTGCACGAAAGCATCATGCTCGGCGGTCAGCCGTTCGAAGGTCCGCCAGTGCATCCCCTTGGGCTTCCAGCCGTTGCCGTTGAGGATACCCGGCTCCCATGCCAGCTTTTCCCGGATTCGGTCCGCCCGTCGTGCTGCCCGGTCATCATGTGTTTCCCGTTGGCTGGGGTAGGCGAGTTGGTAGCAGTGACGGCAGGCGAAGATGGTGCCGCCGTAAAGGAGGGCCACGCGCCGCCCGCAACCCACGGCCGGGGCAGAGAAACCACGGGCGCGATCCGCCCAGGTTGCAGGGTGTCCAGTCCAGATAGACCGGGGTAGCTTTCGTCCGTCCACTCTCCGCCGCCGCTCCGGTGGCGGTAGCTGAGAACGACGCGGCCGTTTCGGCCCGCGCCTGGATGGATGTCCACCACTTCGCCCCGTCGGCTCCACTGCCAGCCGAAGGCGTTGCCCGGTGTCAGCAGCCCGTCCCTTTGCCAGCGCCGAACGTCGATGGCCCGATAATCCTCGGTGGTGTCATTCGCGCCGTAATGCCAGCGCCGACCGCTACCTATGCCGCCCATGTTTGCCTCCAGATTTTGCCGAAAATCGATCGGGAATTTGACCGTTAACCTTCCGCCGTTTTCACCGTCCTGGTGGGTGGCGCCGGGGCACTCAAAGCTCTCGCACCATCGCCTATCGGTGTGCCACAGCCCCGCTATGGCCTCCGGTTCGCCGCTGGCGCAGTGCCCCAGGTTTGGTGGTCGATACGTCGGAAGTGGTCACACTCACCGCACTGGACCCACTGGTCACGGGCGAGGCGAGGAGGTACTTCTTCGGCACGTCGTAGGAAGTACGCTCGCGCCCCTGCATCGGTG
>CAWGGM010000019.1:0-26610 GCA_963822115.1 uncultured Pseudomonadota bacterium | reverse complement strand
AGATGTGCGCCGCGATGACCAGCGTTACCGTGGCCGGCAGCACACCGACGTGGAAGCCGAATGCGTGGTGCAGCGTCCAGCTGCTCACCTCTTGGCCGCCGCGCAGGAAGCGCTCGAGGAACTGCCCAATGAGCGGCGTCTCGCCCGCCATCTTGCTGCTGACCAGGGCCTGGAAGTACGCGTTCTGGTTCCAGGGCAGGATCGCGCCGGTGAAGGCCATGCCGACGCCGAGCCCCAGCAAGAGCAGCCCGCTCAGCCACACCAGCTCCCGCGGCGGCGTAAAGCGCCTGAGAAGCATCATCAGGAAAATCTGCGCTGCCAGAACCAGCACGAACAGGTGGCTCGTCCACAGATGCACGCCGCGAACAAGGCTGCCGTATGGAACGCGCCCCACGATGTTCAGAATGGAGGCATGCGCCCCTGCAGGCGTCGGCCGATAGGGCAGAAGCAGCAAGATGCCGCTCATGACCTGGATCAGGAACAGGAACAGGAGCAGGCCGCCGAGGTAATGAGTCGGCGTGTTCCGGGGAACGAGGCGCTCCTTGAGTCGGTCGCGCAGGGCACCTGTGCCCAGTCGTTCCGAAAACCACTGGCGGAAGCTTCTCGGGATCACGGGGAAATCAAGCCTGGCTAACGGTGACCATGCCCTGGACCACACTCACATCGACCCGCTTGAGCGGACGCGGTGGTGGCCCCGAAATGTTCTTCCCCTCCAACGAGTAGACGCCGCCATGGCACGGACAGTCGATCTGCTCGTTCTTCGCGGAGTACGCGACAATGCAGTTGAGGTGCGTGCAGAGCGCCACGAACCCACGGAAGCTTCCATCCTGCATGCGGATCACCAATACGGGGTCGCCGCCCAGCATCACCATGCGGCTGGAGCCACGCGGAAATTTCTCGGCCTTGCCGACCTGGACCGCGCTCGGTGCCGTCGACTCCATCGGCTGTACGAACTTGACGACGGGATAGATCGCCACCGCTCCAAGAGCGACGGCTGTGCCGCCAATTGCATAACCGAGGAAGTCACGGCGCGCCGGAGCGCTTTCGTCGTGCTCGTCGTCACCCATGTCGTTTATCCGTCCGTGTGTGCGCTTTGCACATAGCGGACCCTGCGCTCCACGTATCTGACGGCCGTCATCCTCGCGCGATGGTTTCGCGCATCGCCCGCGCAGCATGCGCAACCTTCGCGGGTTCAAGCGTCAAGACGCCCCGGCGAGCGCACGATCCGCAGTCGGGATCGCGCAGGGAGGTCACCCGGAATGCGTACTTATTGCGCGACCCAGGCCGCACCCTGCGACAATTGCGCGTTCCTGGCTGCGGAGGCGCGCGACTTTCCAGCGCCCTGGACCCATCGCGCATTCATGGGGACCGATGTGATCCAGGTACGCAGGGCATTCCTGGGTTACAGGGCGGGTCGGTGGCACAGCCGTTGCAGCCGGGTGCGCGGTCCCTTTGCTCCAGCTTCCCCCCTCGAGCAACGGAACCACTATTGTCATCCTCCTGGCCGATGGCTGGTACATGAGCATCTCGAGTCGAGGAAGTGTTCGCATCTTGCCGCGACTTGTAGCGATCATCCTGGTGTCTTCTGCGTTGGCGGCCTGCGGCCGTCCCCAGAGCGCACCGCTGAAGGATCCGCCCAAGGCGCCGACTTCTGCAGCGGCGATCCCGGTTGCTCCCCTGAGCGGGAAGCTGCTTGGAGAGTCCTTTGCCGTCAAGAGCGCTCGCTACTACGTCGATCAGCGCCCTGGCTACCAGAAGATCATCCTCAAGCTGTACGGCGTGGACTCGCCCACACCGTGCAAGGACCTGACGCCGGTCAAGCCGCCTGAGGTCTGGCTCCGTCACGACGGCCCCAAGCGCATCGCGAAGACGATGACGCCGATCGATCTGAAGCGGGATGCCCCCTGGCAGCTCCACTACCAGATCCACAAGGATGGCCGCTGGATCGGCAACGGCGACGCTCGCGCACTGTTCGTGATCACACAGGTCGACCCGGACATGAAGGTGCACGGCGAACTGAGCGCGTGCTTCCGCGACGCGACGGGAAGCTGCGTCGCCGGGCAGTTCGTCGCCAACTACTGCCGCATCTGGATCGATTCGCCGGTTCGCGGGTCGGATGTGATGGAGCATCCGCCGCGCAACCTGCCGAAGGACACGCCGGACGTGGTGCCCCCGGCCAGCGCGTTGCCCAGCGTCCCACCCACGGCCGCCCCGGGCGAACCCCCCGCCGGCAGCGCCAGCGCCGCGCCGGCCGGTAGCACGGAGTCCCCCCGATGAACGCGCTCGCACGAACGCTGGCCGTCCTCGGTGCCACCACGCTGCTCGCCGCGTGCAGCAGCCCCGAGCCTCGAAAACTTGTCGCGCCGGCCCCCTCCTCCAACGCGGTCACCGTCGCGGTCGAGCCGCGCGAACAGCTGCTGCCGATGTATCCCTGCTCGCGCTGCCACAAGGACCGCGAGCCGAATCCACAGCCGCGCCAGCTCGTGAAGTTCCACGCAGTGCGCAGCCGCGAGTTCCACCACGGCAACGGGACGTTCTGGTGCTACCAGTGCCACTCCGTCAAGAACATCGACAAGCTGCGCACCGCAACAGGCGAGCTCGTATCGTTCAACGAGGCGTGGAAGGTCTGCACCTCCTGTCACGGCGACAAGCTCCAGCCGTGGACGCAGGGCACGCACGGTCTGATCCTCGGTTACTGGAACGGGGTGAAGTACAAGAAGTCGTGCCCGAACTGCCATAACCCCCACAACCCGCATCCCCCCTTCCCGCCCATCAAGCCGCAGCACCCGCCGCAGCGGCCGCGGGAGTGAGGCCGAGCGTCATGTCCAGGAAACTCCCCATCTACCGCGAAGACGACGCTGGCGGCGCACCGACCGCAGCGGACCGCATGGAGAAGGCGGCCGAGGTCAAGCTCGGGACGGAGGGGTCGCGCCGGGACTTCCTGCGCGCCGCCGCAGCTGCCGGGCTGGCAATGACCGCCGCGCCTGCGTGCAACGACCCCGGCTTCGAGAAGTTCCTGCGCAAGCACTACAAGGAACTGACGGACGCCGACAAGAAGCGGATCTTCGCCAGCATCGAGAAGGAAACGCTGCAGAAGACCGGCGTGAAGGTCCACATCCACGACCCGAAACCGATCGAGGGCGTGCACTTCGCCTATGGCCTCAACCTTTCGCACTGCAACGGCAACCGCCGCTGCGTGGAGGCCTGCGCGCGCGAGAACAACGAGCCCAACGACCCCGAGATCCGCTACATCCGCGTGATCGAGCTCGACAACGGCTCGCACGATCTCGAAGACGGAGAAATGTACTACGACCCGGAGACGGTTCCGGAGCCGGGCAAGTACTACCTACCGGTGCAGTGCCATCACTGCGACAACGCGCCGTGCGTCCGCGCCTGCCCGACGCAGGCGACGTGGAAGGAACCCGACGGCATCGTCGTCATCGACTACAGCTGGTGCATTGGCTGCCGCTACTGCATGGCGGCCTGCCCGTACTGGGCCAGGCATTTCAACTGGGTTGAACCGCAGATCGAGCCCGACCGGATCAACCCCGACCAGGGCTACATCTCCAATCGCATCCGGCCGATGGGCGTGGTGGAAAAGTGCACGTTCTGCCTGCACCGCACGCGCAAGGGCCGCTACCCCGCCTGCTACGAGGTGTGCCCCACCGGCGCGCGCAAGTTCGGCAACCTGGCCGACCCGGAGAGCGAGGTCCGGCGCATCTTCGAACGCCGGCGCGTGTGGATCCTGAAAGAGGAGCTCGGGACGAAACCGCGCTTCTTCTACTTCTACGGGTGAGCCATGAAGTACGACCCGAACACCCTCAGCCTCGCATTTTCCTCGCAGGACGAGCTCGACGAGTTCCACTCGGAGCTGGTGGGGCTTCTGCGCTGCGCGATGATCACGGCGACCCGTCGCATCCCCGACTCGCAGGAGGCCAAGTCCGTCTCCCGCGAGGTCATCAAGGACAACCACGTGGTGATGAGCGCGCTGAACCAGGTGCGGCGCACGATGCAGAGGAAGGCGTTCTAGATGAAGCGCTATCTCGTCTTCTGGGGCAAGGTCCTGCGCCGCATCTTCGTCGGCAGCATCCAGTACTACGTCTGGATGGCGACGCTGCTCGGCATCATCGTGCTGGGCTTCCTGTTCTACTGGCAGCAGCACCTGCACGGCATGATCACGACGAACATGACCGACCAGGTGAGCTGGGGCGCGTACATCGCGAACTTCACCTACCTCGTCGGCGTCGCTGCCGCAGCAGTGCTGCTCGTCGTGCCGTCGTACATCTACCATCGGCACGACGTGCACCAGGTCGTGTTGCTCGGCGAGATCCTCGCGTTCTCGGCGGTGACCATGTGCCTGATGTTCATCACCGTCGACCTGGGCAGGCCGGACCGCTTCTATCACATCATGCCCTGGGTCGGCCGGATGAACTTCCCGATCTCGATGCTGGCCTGGGACGTGGTCGTCATCAACGGGTACTTCTTCTTGAACCTCTATGTGCCTGTCTATCTGCTCTACAAGCTCTACAAGCGCGAGCAGCCGAAGTGGTACATGTACCTGCCGTTCGTGATGCTCTCGATCTTCTGGGCCGTCAGCATCCACACGGTCACGGCGTTCCTCTACAGCGGCTTCGGCAGCCGGCCCTTCTGGAACTCGGCAATCCTGGCGCCGCGCTTCCTGATCGGTGCGTTCGTCTCGGGCCCGGCAATCCTCTACGTCGTCTTCCTCGCGATCAACCGCTGGAGCGACTACGAGGTCAAGGAGAGCGTCTTCACCTACCTCCGGCGCGTGATGACGTACGTCCTGCCGGTGAACCTGTTCCTGTTCGGCTGCGAGCTCTTCAAGGAGTTCTACACGCAGACCGGTGAGGTCTCGTCGTCATACTACATGCTGTTCGGCCTGCACGGCCATCACAAGATCGTCCCCTACGTCTGGGGCGCTATCGCGATGGAAGTGATCGCCATGGTCGTCCTGTCGGTGCCCAAGCTGTACAAGAACCGCAACCTGCTGGTGACCTCGTGCGTGTTCATCGCGCTCGGCATCTGGGTCGAGAAGGGCATGGGGCTCATCATCCCCGGGTTCGTGCCCGACCCGCTCGGAGAGGTGGTCGAGTACGGGCCCTCGGTGACCGAGTTCTTCGTCTGCGCCGGCGTGTGGGCGACCGGCGCGTTCCTGTACACGGCGTTGGTGCGCGTCGCGACCGGCATCCTCTCCGGCAACATCAGCGAGCACCCCGAGCTCGGTCCGCCGATGGAAGCGCTGATGCTCGGCGAGCACGAGCACGAGGAAGCCGCCGAAGGCGCCGCCGAGAGCGCCGCGCACGCCTAGCCGTCGCGCCGGCCACGGCGGATAGGCAGGAATACGGCTGCTCGTCGCGCAGCGTGGGGGGCACACCGCGGCCCCCACCGGGCGGATGCTGTACCCTGGGGCCATGTTCGACCCCGGACAACAGCTCCGCGAGTACGAGATCTGGGGGCGCCTGGGCGGCGGGGGCATGAGCGACGTGTGGCTGGCGCGACACTGCGACCTGGCCATCCCGGTCATCGTCAAGACGCTGCGGCCGGACCTCGACGTCCCGCCCCAGGAGCGCGCACGGCGAATGCTCACCGAGGCGCAACTGATGGCGCGCATCGCTAGCCCCTACGTGGTGCGCGCGTACAACGTCGGCACGCACCGCGACACGCCGTACATGGCCCAGGAGTACGTCGACGGCATCGATCTGAACGAGCTCGACCACGCGCGGCGCGAGTCGGTGGGGCGCGGGCTGCCGCTGTGGTTCGTGTGCGAGGCCGTGGCGGACATCGCGCGCGCGCTGCACGCAGCCCACCAGCACGGCGTTCTGCACCGCGACATCAAGCCGTCCAATTTCTTCGGCTCGCCCGAGCTCGGAACCAAGCTCGGCGACTTCGGCATCGCGGTCGCCAAGCCGGTCGGACAGATCATCGCGGGCGACGCCAGCGGCACGCTGCGCTTCATGGCGCCCGAAGCGCTGCGCGGCGAGACGCTCGACCGCCGCGCGGACGTGTTCGGGCTGGGCGCCGCCGCCTTCGACCTGCGCTACGGCTCGCCGCCGTTCCCCGATCCGCGCGTGCTGCTGGACGGCAGACCGCGTCCGGCCTTTCCCGCGCCGACCGGACCCGAGGAGGCCTACTTCCAGCACGTCCTGGCCCGCATGCTCGCCTACGATCGCGAGCAGCGCTACCCGACGCTCGCCAAGCCGGGGCGACTGCTCGCGGCGCTGGCCAACAGCGCGCCGCGACCCGCCGCACCGACACGGAGCGGCGCAGACGTAACCTGCAACGGGACCCGCATCAGCACCGAGGTCGGCAACATCGCCGAGGCCCAGGTGGACGGCATCGTCAACAGCGCCAACTGGCAGCTGCACATGCAGACAGGCGTGGGCGATGCGCTGCGCCGGGTCGGAGGCGACGAGATCGAAGTGGAAGCACAAGCCGGCGGCGAGCATCCGCTCGGAGCGTGCGTGGTGACCGGACCGGGTCGCCTCGGCTGCCGCAACGTGCTGCACGCCGTCAGCGCCTGGCAGCAGGCTTCGTGCGTCGGGCGCTCGACGCAGCGTGCGCTGCTGGAAGCCGAGCGGCTCGGCCTGCGCTCGCTCGCCCTGCCCGCGCTCGGCACCGGTGCGGCCGCGGTGGCCTTCGAGGCTTCCGCTTCGGCGATGGCCTCGGCGCTGCGCTGGCACCTGGCCCTCGGCGGCTCGCGGCTCGAGCACGTGCGATTCGTGCTCTACGACGACGACAAACGCCGGGTGTTTACCGACGTGCTGGAAGCCGCTCTGCTCGGCGAGAGCGACGAGCACGCCGATCTCGGGCTGGCGGCAGTCGAGGCCGGCGACCCCGATGACATCTCCATCGACGCTCCGACCTGCCTCGCGCCGGAGTAGTGCCCGATGGCCCTGCGCCCCACCCACACGATTTCCAGAGCTTGGTTGCTGGTGCTGCTCGGTGGCGTCGCGGCCTGTCATCACGACGCGCACAAGAAGGCGGAAAAGGCGACGCCGCAGCAACAGGCGCTCTCTGGTGGTGGAGACTGCTCCTCCGACGCCGACTGCGCCACGGGCAAGCCCTGCATCCTCGCGAGCTGCGTCGACGGTCGCTGCACGTCGCATTTCGCGCCGGCAGGCACCAGCTGCGACAACAACAACGTGTGCGATGGCGTCGCGCGCTGCGACGGCAGCGGCGTGTGCCGCCCCGGCGCGCCCCCGCAGGTCGACGACGGAAATCCCTGCACGCTCGATGCGTGCGATCCGGTCAAGGGCGTCGTGCACACGCCCGTGGACGTGGACGACCACAACCTGTGCACGACCGACAGCTGCGACCCGGTGCACGGCATCACGCACACGCCGGTCGATATCGATGATGGCGACGACTGCACCTTCGACAGCTGCGATCCCGAAGCGGGCGTCAGCCACAAGAAGCCGGAGTCGATGTACAAGTGCGGAGAGGGCTGCGGCGCCGGCTATCACCCTGTGTCACGTACGCCGAGCGCGCAGTGCGGCGGCGCGCTGCAGAGCTTCTGCGCCCCCGACTGCGGCAGCTCGTTCTACACCTGCGGCAGTTGCCCCGAGCGCTACCACACCGTGTCACGCTCGGCGGCCACGCGCTGCGGCGCCGAAGGCTCGCTCTACACGTTCTGCCAGAAGGACGATCCGGGCGGCTTCTACACCTGCGACGCGAACTGCCCACAGGGCTACCAGAAGACCACCAGCGCGCCGACCTCGCACTGCGGACCGGACACGCCGACCATGATCCGCTGCGTCGCGGCGCAGTAGCGCTCGCGGCTGCGTGGCGCCTCGCAGCACCGCCCGCTCCCGCGCCGCGTGCGGCCAAGCTGCGGCTCAGAGCTCGTCGCTCGGAATCCGCTCCGAGCGCAAGCCCGACGCGACCATCATCCGCTGTATGGTCCGCCGCGTGACACCCGCGAGCTTCGCTGCGCGCGAGACGTTGCCGCCTGTCCGCCGCAGCAGGGCCCGGATGTAGATCCGCTCGAAACGCTGTTCCCACACGGCGCGCGCGCGCTTGAGCGGCAGATCGACAGGAACCAGCGCTTCGGCTCCGGGCGGCAGGATCTCCGGCTCCGTCCCAGGGGGCGGGGACTCCCAACCCAGCGAGATCGTGCGCTCGATGAAGTTCCTCAGCTCGCGCACGTTGCCGGGCCAGCTGCGAGCAAGCAGCGCGGGCACCAGGTGGGGAGGCAGAGTCTCGCCATCCGACAACTCTGCATAGAAGTGCGCTGCGAGAAGGGGAATATCATCGCGCCGCGCCCTGAGCGGCGGCAGATTGATCGAGACCACAGCAAGCCGGTAGTACAGATCCTCGCGGAACGCGCCCTCGTTGACGCTCAGCTCGAGACGGCGGTTGGTCGCCGCGATGAGGCGCACGTCGACGGCCCGCGGGGCATTGGAACCGACCGGGCGCACTTCGCGCGCCTCGATTGCCCTGAGCAGCTTCGGCTGCAGCGACGCCGGTAGCTCGCCGATCTCGTCGAGGAACAGCGTTCCACTATTGGCCGCCTCGAACAGCCCGGTGCGATCCGAAACGGCACCGGTGAAGGCGCCGCGGACATGTCCAAACAGCTCGCTCTCGATGAGGTGCTCGGCGATGGCAGCGCATCCACCCACAAACGCCCTTCGCCCGCTGCGATGCCTGGTGGATGGCTCTGGCCACACATCTCCTTGCCGGTCCCTGTCCTCGCCGCCCACGAGCACCGTCGCGTCCGTTGGCGCGACGCGCTCGAGGACGGTGTAGGTGCGCCGCATCTCCACGCTGCTGCCCATCACGTGCCGAAGCGGTCGCGCTGCGAGATCTGGACTGGAGTGGCTCGAGAGCGCGCTCCACGCGGAGGGCGGTCGCACCATTGGATGTCGTTCCCGGCTCCAGCGCGGCTTCATAGACGCGGTGTCCGTCGACAAACGTGCCGTTCGTGCTGTCCGAGTCGAGGAGCCTCACGTCACCGGAGCGCAGGCGGAATCTCGCAGTGGATGCGCGGCACAGTCGGATCCGGCGAGCTCGAGGTGGTTGCCCGGGGCCGTGCCGATGCGCGTCGAGCCGTGCTGGACGGCGCGACGTTTGCCACGATCGGGCCCTCTCGATCACCACCAGCTCCAGCCCGTCCGCCTCGACGGCGGCAGGACGCATGACATGCGTCGACGCATCGTCGACATTCCGTTGCCATCGCCAGAGCCTATCAGTTTCGCGGCGGAAGGGCGGACGAACGCACGGCAGACCCGCCGGAACGTCTGGGCCAGTGACTGCGGTTCCGGGCGCGCTTGCCAGGTACGATCGAGGCAATGCTCTCCCCGCCCTCCGCGGGCACGACGGCCCCGCCGTTCTGGTCCGGCTCGACGACAAGCCGGGACTCCCGGCCGCTGCCCCTCGGTTGGAGGTGCTCGGCCTGTGACAGAGCAGGAGGCGAACCTCGACCGCGAGCCCATCCGGTTGGGCCGCTACGCGCTGTTCGACGAGCTGGCGTCCGGCGGCATGGCCACCGTGCACCTCGGCCGGCTCCTGGGTCCGGTCGGTTTCTCGCGCACCGTAGCCATCAAGCGGCTGCATCCACAGCACGCCAAGGATTCCCGAGTTCGTCACCATGTCGCTGGACGAGGCTCGGCTTGCAGCACGCATCCGCCACCCGAACGTGGTCGCAACCCTCGACGTCGTGGCCACAGAAGGCGAGGTGTTCCTGGTGATGTAGTACGTGGAGGGCGAGTCCCTCTCGTACGTGACGCGGATCCTGCGCAAGAAGGCCGAGCGCATCCCTCCGGACTTCGCGGCGCACATCGTCACCGGAGCGCTGCACGGCCTGCATGCCGCCCATGAAGCCAAGAGCGACCACGGCGAGCCGCTCGGGCTCGTCCACCCGCAACGTCTCGCCCAGAAATCCCGATCGGCATCGACGGCGTGCCGCGGGTCCTCGACTTCGGCGTCGCCAAGGCCGCCGGACGCCTGCAGACCACCGACCAGGGACGCATCAAGGGCAAGCTGGCTACATGGCGCCGAACAGCTCGCGGCGAAGCCCGTGTCTGCGGAAGACCGACATCTTCGCCGCCGGCATCGTTCTGTGGGAGGCGTTGACCGGCGAGCGCTTGTTCCGCGGGGAAGACCCCGCTGAAATCGTCGGCAAGGTGCTGAACGCACCCTATCATGCCGACACGCGAGCTGGCGCCGGACATCCCCGAATCGCTGGACGCCGTTGTCATGCGGGCACTGGCGCGCCGGCCCGAACAGCGATTCGACACGGCACTGGAGATGGCCGAGGCCATCGAAGCAGCGACGGGGTTGGTGGCGGCACGAAAGGTCGGCAACTGGCTCAAGGAGATGCTCGGCGCGCGCCTCGACGAACGTGCCGCCAAGGTAGCGGAGGTCGAGAGCATATCCAGCGTTGTCGACAACGAGCTGCTCGGTTCCAGCGACATCGACTCCGGGCGCGCCAGCGCCGCGATGATCGCGGCCCGCGCCTACCACGGCCCAGCAGGAGCAACCGCTCCAGGCGCTCGAGTCCGGCTCGGGCGTTTCCCGCGTCGGTTCGGTCATCGACAGCAGCAGCACGAAGGCCAAGCGCAGGCCCTGGTGGCTGCCGTACGCGGTCGGTGCCGCCACGGTGATCATCCCGGCCGCGTTGATCCTCGCAAGAAGCCGCCACGGCGAAGTCGAATCCGTCGCGACCAGCGCCGCGCCGGGCCCCGCCTCGGTGCCGGTCACGACGAGCGCAGCCCTGCCTGCCCCGGAGTCGGCGGCCCCTTCCCCGGTGGCCAGCGCGAGTGCAGGAAAACCCCCGTCATCGGCCAGCAGCGCGGCAGCAGAGCCCTCCGCTTCTGCCCCGAAACCGAGCGCAAGCGCGAAGCCGAAGCGTGTCCGCCTCGCTACGCGCGCCCCAGGCACAGGCGACCCCGTACCCGAAACCTATCGACACGATGTCGCTCTATTCACGTCAGTAGACGACCGCAGAAGAGGAGCGCCGGTGCGTTCGTCTTCGTCGCACGCTGGGCGTCGATGCAACGTCCGCGTCGCAGGCTGGAACTGAGTCGCGTCACGGTTGTCACGCCGTTTCCCGGAAGCTACGCTCGTCGCGATGATCGCCACGCGACGCGCTGCCTTAGCGATCGCGTCGCTGCTCTGCGCAGCGTCCGCCAGCCCGGCCGTCCACGCGCAGGATTCCGTTTCGGCCAGCTCCGCGCTTTTCGACAAGGGGCTGAAGGACATGCTGGCCGGGCGCTAGACACCGGCTGCCCGCAGCTTAGAGAGAGCTACCGTCTGGATCCAGCTCCCGGCACGCTCTTCACACTGGCGGAGTGCGAGCGCAACGGCGCCACATAGCTACTGCGCTGGCCCGCTACGACGACTATCTCCAGCTGTTCAATCGCATGTCACCCGACGAGCAGGCGCACCAGCGCGGTCGCGACAAGGTCTCGAAAGCCCAGCACGCGGCACTCGAGAAGGTCGTACCCAAGCTGACGCTGAAGCTGCCGCCAAGCGCACCACCGGAAACCGTCGTCAAGCTGGACGGCAAGCGATTCGGCCGGCCGTCGCTCGGGGTTCCGCTTCCCCTGGACCCCGGCACACACACCGTCAGCACGCAGGCCCCAGGCGCGCCCGCCCGCATCCAGCTATCTCCATCAAGAAAGGCGAGCGCAAGACCATCACGCTGGTCGTCGCGCCCGCACCAGGGTCACCGGGCCGCTCTCTGCGACGCATCCGACTGCGCCCCGCCTGGCGACGAGCACACCCGCGCCGACGCCTGGCGGTGAGCAGCACTCCACGACCCACCAGAAAACCTGGGCGTACGTCCTCGGGGGCGTTGGCATCGCCGGCATCGGCGTGGGTTCGGTCGCGGGCGTGCTGCCATGGCAAGAAGTCGACGGCGGATTCCGGGTGCCCGACCCCGACGACGTGCAGTCCGACGGGAGCAAGCCGCGGACAGCGGCAAGAGCCTCGCTCTGGTGAGTACCATCGAGTTCGGCGTGAGCGCCGCCGGTTGATCAGCGGAGCGGTGCTGTGGCTGACAGCACCAGCGGAGCACAGCTCCGCCGCTCGGAGCGAGATCACGCCCACGCAGGCGTCGGTCCGACCAGTGGCTGGTTGGGAGCATCCGAGCGCTGGTAGCACTCGCTGGACGCACCCGGCCGTTCCAGCGGGGGTGCGACATGCAACGTCGCACCCCCGCCCTGCTTGCGACGCGCAGAGTCGCGCGGCCAGCGAGCCGCCGCTTTCGTAAGCGTTTCCCGGCTCCCGGTATCGGCATGCACCTTGCGTAGAGGTCAGCCTGCACCGCGATCAGCTCGAAGCAGACAGCTTTGCCGATCACCAGCGCGAAAGGATTGAAGAATGTACACGTCGCACAGCGAAGTCGGGACAGCACGTTGCGGACACGGCGGTCTGTCGAGCAAGCCCCGCTGGCGGCGCAGCGAGCCGCTTCGTTCGTTCACCGCTGTTGTCGCGCTGCTCGCGGCGGTGGCATCCGCCAGCGCCTGTTCGTCCGGAACAGGCGCAGTCCCGGTGGCGCTGGCGCCGCCGGAGCAGCAGGTAGCTCACAGGGGACCGGCGGCGGCGCGGGCAGCGGCGGCAGCGCGGGCACCACGGGCAGCGGCGGCAGCGCGGGTAGCGGCGGCAGCGCAGGCACCACCGGCAGCGGCGGCAGCGCGGGCACCACGGCAACGGGTGGCGCCGCAGGCAGCGGCTGCACGCCAACGTCCCTGCCCGGCCTTGTCGACGACAAGGCGAGCCACCCGCCGCCCGCCACCGGCAAGTACGGCTCCGATAGCTTCGTGCCGTCGACGACGCCTGGTACGAGCTACGTCGACCCGGTCTTCGGCTCGACCGTACGGCGCGTCTCCAACGACGGCGACGGGGACGCCCTCTACGGCCGGAACATGTACTGAACGCGGACGGCACGAAGTACCTGCATCGCAACAAGAACGGCACGCAGTATTCCGACTTCTGGGATGTGATCGACATCGCGACGGGCAAGGTCGTCAACGCCCACATCCCGATCGGCGGGTTCGCGGCAGATTCGAGATCAATCCGGTCGATCCGACACGTTCCTCTACTCGGTGTCGAAGAGCGGCATCGACAAGATCACGCTCCACCAGACGGCACGTGGAGCACAAGCACCTACTTCACCCCCCCGAACGGTCAGCAGCTGAAGAGCCTCGGCGGCACCACGAACTGGCTCGACGCCAGCGGCCACTACATGGTCGTCCGCTACGGCCCGGAGCCGTCGGTCCATGTCTACGACCGCCAGAACATGGCCGCGGGGCCCTACGCCGGCGCCGTCGACGGCTCGAACACCGTCGACAGGGGCTCGTATGTAGGCATTACTCCGGACGTCGCTACCTGGTCGGCTACGATAACGACGACTGGTCGGTGAACAGCACCGGAACGCTGTACAAGCTCGGGGCCGGAGTGTCCTGGCCGCTAGACCACGCGAACCGCAAGATCGGAGCGGCGACGCACTTCTGGAACCTGTGCGGCGATCACGGCGAATTCATCTCGCCGTCGGACGGCAAGGATTACATGGTGGTCACAGCCTGCACCGACTATCCTGGTCTCTACCGCGTGGACATCACCTTCGACGCGGAGGGCAAGAGCGAGCAGGTCCAGATGAGCCACAACAAGCTCCTTCTGAACACAGGTTGGGGAATGGGGAAGCACATGGCCACGGTGGCCAAGGGCCCGCTCAAGGACTGGGCGTTCATCTCCACCGAAGACAGCAAGGACGGCTTCAACAGCGGCAGCGACGACGGCAGCGGGCACATCACGCCGTGGTCCCCCTACCGGCAGGAGATCATCGCCATCAACGTCCTGACCGGCGAGATCCGCCGGCTCGCGGACCATCGCTCGCGCGACACCGGTACCTACGAGCGCTCGCCGCGCGTCTCCGTTTCCTGGGGAGGCGAGTTCGTCGGCTGGCAATCCGATTTCAACCAGCAGAACGCCATCGACACCTACGCGATCCCGTTCGGGTGTGCTCCATGACGAGACGGGCGCGCGCCAGCACGATGGCAGCGGCCTTGCTGCTGTCGGGACTGTGTGCAAGCGCGTGCTCGTCCATCTTGGGCCTCGACCACGACTATGCGATAGGTAGCGCAGGAGCCGGCGCTTCGGCGGGCGCCGGCGGCAGCACGACCACCGGAGGCAGCGCTGGCACCGACGCCTCGGCGGGCTCGGGAGGCAGCGCCGCCAGCGGGGGCAGCGCGGGAACAGGCGGTGCCGACGCCAGCGCGGGAAGCGGCGGTGCAGGCACCGATGGCGGCGCGGGCGCTGCGGGAACCGGCGGCGCTGCGGGAACCGGCGGCAGTGCGGGAAGCGGTGGCAGCGGCACCGTAGGCTTCTGGCAGTTCGACCAGGACATCAACACCACGCACCCCGCGCTGACGGCCTCGCAGATCGGCGCCTTCGTGCCCTCGAAGCGCGGTTCGTTCACGTTCCCGGCGCCGTACAACTCGCGCGGCATCCGCATCACGCAGCCGAGCGACTGCGGCGGGAACAACTGCGTGCAGACCCTGCTGTACTCCGACTACGCGCGCATGAACAACAGCGCCGGCGACAACACGATGTACCTCCTGGTGGGGCTCGACAACAAGAACGGCGGCGGCGGAGCCACCATCTACGCGTACGACAAGAGCACCAGAACGCCGTCCCTGGTCGGACCGCTGTTCCAGACGGGCGACGCCCGCGCAAACCTGTCCACCGACTTCATGTACTTCAGCCATTCGGCGCCGAAGACCGTGTACTACACCGCTGGACTAACGTCGCTCCAACGTATCGACATCGGCACCAAGCTGACTACGACGGTCTTCAACATCACGAGCAACGGCAACACCGCGAACGACCACATCACCCAGTGTTCGAGCAGCAACGACGACACAATCCACGCTTGCACGCTCACGGATGCGTCCTATGCACACCTCGGCTGCGTCGTGTACGACGAGCCGAACTCGACTTTCAAAGTCTACCCCAAGACCGGCTCGTTCGGTGAATGCCACATCGACGCCAGCGGACGCTACGTCCTGATGAACGAGAAGACTCCGCAGACCTGTGCGACCTGCGGCTACGACACGGTGCTTGTCGACCGCCCGACGGGCGTGCAGACGGCCATCTCCGCCCAGAGCGGAGGCGGCACGCATTTCGCGCTGGGCTATGGCTGGTACCTGCAGGCCGACGGCTGGTATTCGAACGGCGGCGCCGAGCGGCTCTGGAACGCCGCCGACGCGAGCTCGAGCAGCATCGTCTACTGGTCGCCCTACAGCCCGTCGTGCTCGTGCACCGCCGGACCCGAGGGAGTCAGCTGGCTGAACGCCGTGCCCCCAAGCCAGGTGCCACTCGCCCAGCAGTACGTCTGCGATGCCACGGCGAACACGGCCGACATCGCGTTCGGCAACCAGGTGTTCTGCTACCTGCTCGACGGCAGCGTGAGTACGAGCCAGCAGAAGAGCCTCGTCATCGCACCGACCATGGTCAATCCGGGCAAGACGGGCTGCCCCGGCGGCGGCTACGCGCAGTACCCGCGGGGGGACATCGACCCGACGGGCCACTACTTCATGTGGAGCGCCAACCTCGACAGCGATACCGACTGCCAGGTGTTCATGGTCGAGGTGCCGGCTTCCCAGCTCTAGCCCGCGCGCAAGCGGTCAGTGGTGCGCGGACAGCAAGTCGACGATGAACACGTCGTGGCGATACCCGCCCTTAACGTCCGCGCCCAGCGCCTTGTCCCAGTTCGAGTTGAACATGAAGAACCTGCCATCCTGCGACACGTTGCCACGGGTCTGGTCCCAGAAGTCACCGGTATCGACCGAATAGTTGAACGCAAAGCGCCACATTGTGCCGCTGCCGTCCGTGGCGAATGCGTCGATTTCTCCGCCATAGGCCATCGCAGCACTTGCGCTGTAGAAGTCGAAGGATGCGAGGGCCGGCACCGATGTGCATGGGCGGGCGTTGTTCCAGGATGGATGGCTGTCGTACGAGAAGTACGTGCCGCTCGTGACCACCGGCAGCAGCGATTTCGGGTTGCCGATGCCGTTCTTGTCCAGACCCCGAATCACGAACGACACCGCCTTGTCGTTGTCGCCTAGAACGTTCGCTTGGTTGATCACCTGGCCGTAGCCCAGGATGAAGTGCCCGCTCTCGTTCGGCATCCAGTAGGCGGTCGCGCCGTCAACGTCCCAGATCAGGTGACCGCCGTTGTTCGCGCCCTCGATGACCACCATGACGTAGCGCCCGTCCATCGATATCTGGGCGTTGTGGATGCCGGAACCTCCGCTCTGCCCGAGAACACTGAAGCCGAGCGGCTGTCCGTCGATCGTCGACTTGGCGACGTCCAGAAGGTGGTGCTTGCCCGTGTTCACATCGTAGACAAGATCGTACGGCGCCATGTTCTGGATGTCCCCAAACGACACGTTGATGCGTTCCGTAGCGCTCGCGTTGATGTCGAGCGCGTAGTTGTTCTTCGGCACCGAGCCGATCACCGAATTGACATCGAGCAGATCCTTGGTCGCGCCCGAGCTGAAGTCGAAGCGCGAGATCAGGATATGGCCCGATGAATCGGTTCGGGTGCCGTAGATCCAGTCGGGGTTGGTGTAGCTGAACTCGCTCCCCACGGGCAGGTTGGCGCACGCCGTCTCGGGCGGCTCGATGCTTCGAGCCGCCCAGGTACGACTTGATGCAGGTTGCCGCGAGGGTCGCCGGGTCGAAGTTGTAGGCAACCTGCCAGCCCCCGAACATGGTGACCACGAACCGCGTGTCGTCCGCGTTGAACGTGTTGATCTCCGCAGACGCGGGCGTCAGGAAGCTCCGCCCCTTGAAGGTGGTCGAGGTCCCGGCCATCGTGTTTCCATCGGTGACGCGCAGGATCCTGCTGCCGAACGTGGGGTCGGTGACGACGGAACCTGCCGGACCCAGTGCGGGCGGGGTCGGCCTCTTTCGAAACGCGGTATCGTGGATCGCGTTCGGATACGCCAGCACTGCGTTGCCCGGACACGAGCCGCTGGTGCCCGCGGTTCCGCCCGCGCCGCTCGCTCCAGCTCCGCCGCCCGCGCCGCTCGCCCCAGCTCCGCCGCCCGCGCCGCCCGCCCCAGCTCCGCCGCTCGCGCCGCCCGTAGTGGCGGCTCCGCCTGTACCGGCGGCAGCGCCCGAGCCGGCGGCGCCGCTGCCATTCGACGAGCTGTTTCCGCTACCGCACCCGCCCAGAACCAGCAGGCCGAGGGAGATCATCACAGGAGTTCGGAGCATCATATTCAGCCCTCCAGGGGTTGGATGCGATCGTCGAGCAATGACCGTGCCAGCACGCGTAGGCCGGCGAAGTCCCGCAGCCAGGACATTGTGCAACGTCCCGTGTCGCATTCGATGGGCCTAGCGCGACACGCCGGGTCGCGAGCGCGTGCAGCAGGGTGCGCTGGCGGCGCAGTGAGCGCGCCTACGGCGCCTTCTGGTAGTAGCGGACGTAGTCGATGTAGTAGTCGAGCGGAAAGACGCTGTCGTCGATGCCCTGCTGCCCGCCCCAGTTGCCGCCGATAGCGAGGTTCAACAGCAGATATGCCGGTTTGTCGAACGGCCAGGGGTTGGTGCCGTTGTTCGGGTACGCGAGCACCAGCTTGGAATCCACGTACAGGTCCAGCTCGCTCGCCGACCATTGCATCGAGTAGACGTGGTAGTCGCTGTACGGCGCGGGCGTCACAGTCGTCGACTTGCCGGTTGCCTTGTTGTTGCCCGAAGCGTCTGCGACGTGCACCGTGCAGTGGATGGTGTCCGGCTCGTAGCCGACGTTTTCCATCATGTCGATCTCGCCGCAGGCGGGCCAACCGACTTGACCGATGTTGGCACCGAGCAGCCAGATCGCAGGCCAGCTCCCCTTCCCCGTCGGGATCTTCGCGCGCACGTCGATGCGGCCGTACACGAACGTCTGCTTGCCCTTGGTGTTCAGGCTGGCCGACGTGTAGCTCGCGCCCTGGTAGCTCTCCTTGCGCGCCTCTATGACCAGGTTGCCGTTCTCCTGGTGCGCGTTCTCGAGCCGCGCATCGGTGTAGTACTGCGCCTCGTTGTTGCGGATGAAGCCAACCTCGTAGCCCCACTTCGAAGAGTCGGCGAGCCCGGTGCCGTTGAACTCGTCGGACCAGACGAGCTTCCAGCCGCTGGGCGCGTCGGCGGCTGCGTCGGTCTGCGCGTCCAGCGCAGCGTCGCTACCCGCGTCCTGCACGGTGCCGCCGCTTCCACCCGTCGCGGAGCTGCCCCCGGTCGCGGAGCTGCCCCCCGCGCCGCCATGACCGGCAGCGCCCGCCGCGCCGCCGCTGCCCACGGCACGCGCACCGTTGTTCCCACACCCTGTCAGGGCGGCTGCGAGCCATAGCGCGACCGCGCTGGAGCGGACTATCGCGTGGAGGTTCCCCATCCGCCTGGACATGGCTTCCTCTATGGATATCACGCCCCGCCAGCAGAGGGGGCTCGATACGGCAGCCCGGCTTCCCGCGGGATGGCCAGCAGGAAGCCGGGCCCCACGCTAGATCTCGACCGACGCGTAGCCCAGCCGCTGCAGCCGGATCACTTCGAGCAGACCGTTCGGCACGCTGACAACGCCCAGCTCGAGGTCGCTCTTCTTGACCCCGAGCTTGTGCATCGACAGCTCGCACGCGACAACGCGGACGCCGTGCGCGACCGCCTTGTCGAGCAGCGGCGCCTGGGGGCTGCCGCGCTCGATGGCCGAGAGCGCCTTGCCACAGACGACGATGCTGGCGTGATCCGCGCTGTGCTTCGCGAGCATCTGCTGGGTCGTCTTCAGCGACACCGGCAGGTGGGCCGCCTCGCTCACGAGAATCACGACGCCGCCGTGCGCCGCCACGCCGCCGGTGGCAGCCGGCCCTGCCGCCTGCGACGCGCAGCCCGTCAGTGCGAGCAGCAACGCCAGCACGACAGCGGCCCGGACCCAAAGCGCCTTCATGACACCACCTCGGCCGGCACTCGCGCTCGACGCGACGACAGCCAGCTGTCGAGGCTCGGAACGTTCGCGCCGGCGCCCTGCAGCGCGAAGTGCAGGAGCCCGCCGAACAGCCCGATGTTCTTGAAGAGCGGACCGATGTGCGCCGGCGAAAGCTGGACGGTGATGGTGATGGGGATGAGCACGGCCATCAGCACCAGCGCCGACAGACGCGTGCGCAGTCCGAGCAGCAGCGCCACGCCACCGGCGGCGAGCACCAGACCGGTGACGAAAACCAGTAACGGTGCGGGACCGAATGCCAGCGCGAGGCGAGCGAAGGGCGCGGCTTCGAGCCGCGGGACGATCTTTTCGGGATGGAACAGGTGCGCAAAGCCGGCAACGCAGAAGATGCCGCTGAGCAGCACCCGGAAGGCGAGCTCGCCGCGCGGCGAGCCCGGAGCCACGGAGCTACGGGAATTTTCGTTCAATGGATGGTTCCTTGTGCAGAAGATCTACGGAGGCGCGACCGCGAACAGCTGCGGCGGGCTGGGCCCGGCTTGCTGTCGCCACGGAGGCGCAGACGGGCGCGCGCGGTCGGCGCGCGCAGGGGGATCGGACGCGCACCTCGGCGCGCCCGCGAACGATAACGATGCGGGTGGATGCCGAGCTCAGCCGCGTCTAGGCGGAGGCGCAGGCGGCCCCGTCGCCACGTAGGGCGGTCGCTCGTCGGCGGGGCGGCGGAAAACTGCTGCCCCCAACCGCGGACCGGAAATCAGCCGTGCGGGCACCACGTCGGCGAACGCGGGAGGACACGGACGCCCATGCACGGGCGCATGGCTCTGGCTACTGCTCTGCTCTTCCTTCCAACCGGCCGGAAGGTGCAGGGCGCTGGGCGCGCCAGGGCGCATGGGAGCGTACTTGTCGTGACCGCAGCCGGGGCCGCTGCCCCACGCCCGCGATCCAGCAAACGCCAGCAGAAAGACCGCACTGGACACCGCAAACGCTAGGAGAGCCCATAGTGCGGCAGGTCGCGGTGGGGGAATGCGCGGCACTGGTCGCGGGTACGTGTCCGTACCACACCGGGTTTCGCGGAAGCCGCGCGCTACGGTCCGGCCGCATCGTAATAGCCAACGCCTCCGACCACTCATCGATCAATCCATGACCTTCGACGCAAGAACATCGCCTATGACCGCTTCCGAAGCCGACGGACGCCCGTCCCGCACATCCTGGTCCGATGATCGCCGTTCTTCGCCCCGCATCGAGGTCGAAGCCGAGCTCGGCTTCCAGTCGGAAACCAACTTCTTCACTGGTTTTTCCGAGGATCTGTCCGACGGGGGGCTGTTCATCGCAACCTGGGACACACAGGCGATCGGCACGGAGCTGACGGTAACGTTCGGCCTGCCCGAGGGCCGCGAGATCAAGGCCCACGCCAAGGTGATGTGGGTGCGGGAACCACACGGCGACATCACGCCCGGCATGGGCGTGCGTTTCCACGATCTCGACGACGAAGACCACAAGGCCATCCTGCGCTTCATCGAAGAGCGCCCGCCCGTCTTCTACGACGCCTGACGGAGGAAGCTTGCCGCAGTGCCGGTGGTAGATCCATCCGGCTGCGATGAAGCGATCGGTCCGCTCCCTGCTCCTGGGTCTGGCGCTGGGCGAAGCTGCCGCGCTCGCCTTCCTGCTGGTGATGGCGCTGTTCGCCTTGAACGCCGAGATGCAGACGGGGAGCCGGGGCCCTCTGGCGGACACGCTCGGGCTCTGGCGTGCGCTGGCGGTGAGCGCAGCACCGGCCGGCGCGCTGCTCGGTCTGATCGCCGCACGCGTCCGGCGCCGGCGCCGCCCTCGCGGACGCGACCGGCACCATGACGAACCCGGGTCGGCTCGCGCAGCACGCCGGTGACGCTTCTACGCTGCGAAGCGGCTGCCAGGCCTCCCCAATCCTGCCGATGATGGCGTGGTAGAGTGCCGGCCTCCCATTCTGGCCCGGGGTTTTCGAGATCATGGCAGAGCTGGTTCCGTATCCTTTCGGTGCGTTGGCGTCGCGCATGCTGCGCGAGCTGGAAGAGCAACAGAGCATCTTCGACCTGCCAAAGCGGAAGTTCTTCCTCGGGGACCGCGAGCGGAACTACGCCGTCGGCTTCCATCAGCATCAGGCCGCCACGCCGCTCGGCCCCGCCGCCGGTCCGCACTCGCAGATGGCGCAGAACCTGGTGCTGGCGTGGCTCGCGGGCTGCCGCATCTTCGAGCTGAAGACGGTGCAGATCCTCGACGAGCTCGAGATCCCGCGGCCCTGCATCGACATGGAGACCGTCGGCTACAACGTCGAGTGGTCACAGGAGCTCAGGCTCGAGCAGTCGCTGGACGAGTACGTCAAGGGCGCGATGCTGATCCGCATCCTCGAGGAGGTGCTGCCGCTCGAGCCCGGCTACCGCCCCGCGGTGTTCGACATGTCGGTCGGCTACGATCTCGAGGGCATCAAGACCGAGCGCGTGCAGACCTTCATCCGCGGCATGCGCGACGCCAGCCACGTGGTCGAGCGCCTGCGCGGCGAGCTTTCCGGCGAGCTGTCGAAATACCGCGACCTCGACTATCCGACGAAGCTCTCCGACACGCTCACGCTCAGCACCTTCCACGGCTGCCCGCCCGACGAGATCGAGCGCATCATCGACTTCTTGCTCGAATCCGGCATCCACTCCATTGCCAAGCTGAACCCGATGCTGCTCGGCCCCGTCGAGGCGCGCCGCCTCCTGAACGAGGTGATGGGCTACGGCGACATCCACATCCCGGACAGCGCGTTCGAGCGCGACACTTCGTGGCAGCAGGCGGTCGAGTTCAGCGGGCGGCTCCGCGACAAGGCCAAGGGCCTGGGCCTGGGCTTCGGCGTCAAGTTCAGCAACACGCTGATCGTCGAAAATCACCGCGAGTTCTTCACGCCCGACAACAAGGAGATGTACCTCTCCGGCCCGCCGCTGCACGTGCTGGCGATGAACCTGGTCGCGCGCTTCCGCCGCGAGTTCGGCTCGAGCATCCCGATCTCGTTCTCGGCCGGCATCGACCAGAAGAACTTCCCCGACGCCGTGGCGCTCGGCCTGGTGCCGGTCACCGTCTGCAGCGATCTCCTGAAGAAGGGCGGCTACGGCCGCGCGCCCGGCTACTTCATGGAGCTCGGCAAGCGCATGCAGGCCGTCGGCGCCAGCGACATCCCCGGCTTCATCCTGCGGGCGCACGGCAACGCCGCCCGGGCGCTCGCCAAGCTCGATCTCGATTCCGAGGAGCGCGAGCAGGCGTCGCGGGGGCTCGAAGACGGCACCCTGGACGAGGACACCGCGAAGGCGTGGGCGGAACAGACAGCCCTGCTCAACACCGAAGCCTACGTCGGCGCGCTGGAGAACGACCCGCGCTACCACGCCGCGCAGAACAGCAAAGGGCCGAAGCGCATCGACAGCAAGCTGGTGCTGTTCGACTGCGTGACCTGCGACATCTGCGTGCCCGTGTGCCCGAACGACGCCAACTTCACCTTCACGCCACCCGAGAAAGAGCTGCCGATCGTGAAGGTGGAGCGCGATGGCGGGGGCTTCAGCGTGAAGCGCGAGGGCACGCTCACCCTGAAGAAGCGCCACCAGATCGCCACCTTCGCCGACTTCTGCAACGAGTGCGGCAACTGCGACGTGTTCTGCCCGGAAGAGGGCGCGCCCTACGTGCTCAAGCCCCGCTTCTTCGGCCGCCGCGCCGACTACGAGCGCTTCAGCGATCACGACGGCTTCTGTCTGGAGGTCGTCGATGGGACGGAGCGGGTGCTGGGCCGCTTTCCTGAAGGCGAGTTCGTGGCCGAGGTTGCGGACGGCCGCGCGCGCTACACCGGCAAGGACTTCGCGCTCGCGTTCAGCGCCGACGACCTGGAAGGTACCCTCGCGGGCGAAGCCTCGGGCAGCGTCGACCTCACCTTTTTCTACATCATGAACCTGCTGCGCCGTAGCCTGCTCCACTCGGCCGAGGCGAACTACATAGCAGCGCTGGCCCGCAACGCGGAGACGCGTGGTTCTTGACGTGCCCGATCACGTAGCGGCCAGCGCGGCAACACGGGTCTAGCCGCGCCGGATACCGCTTTCACGCACCCGCTCTTCCAGGGCGCGAAAGCGCTGCGCGAGCGCACGCACCAGGATCGTGCTCCAGCCTTCCGCACCGAGCCCCTCGGCCATGGTGCGCTTGTCGAGCACGAGCGTCGTCACTTGATCGACGGCCTCGACGCTCGCCGCGCGCGGCTCGTCGAGCAGGAGGGCCATCTCGCCGAACACGTCGCCCGCCTCCATCGTGGCGAGCGTCTCCTGTCCGCCGTCCACGTTGCGGAACGCGCGGCACTTGCCGCTCGAGATCATGTACGCGGCGTCGCCCACGTCGCCTTCGCGCACGATCAGCGTGCCCGGCATGAAGACCTGGGTCGGCAGATACAAGCCGCCCCGGAGGAAGCGCCGGACGTCGGTCTGCAGCTCGATCACGCTCGGGTAGCGATCCTCCGGTTTCGGCGCCACGGCCTTGTCGATGATGGCCTTGAGGCGCTTGCTCACGCTGATGCCGAACGTGACGGCGTCGATGGGCACCACCTGGCCCTTCTGCGCGCGCGCTAGGATTTCCCTCTGATTACGGGCGTCGCCGTAGGGCGTCTTGCCGCTGACAATCTCGTAGAGCAGCGCGCCCAGACCGAAGACGTCACTGCGCTCGTCCATCTCCTTCGGATTGCCTCGCGCCTGCTCGGGCGCCATGTGCGTCGGCGTGCCCACGGGCCCCTTTGCCTCCATCTGCGCTGCGGCGCCCGACGCAGGCTTCGTGCGCGTCAGACGCGCCAGCCCCCAATCCATCAGGTAGACCTGGCCGAAGGCCGCGATCATCACGTTCTCCGGCTTGAGATCGCGATGGATCACCCCGTGGTGATGCGCGTACGCCACCGCGTCGCAGATCTTGAGGAAGATCTCCAACCCCTCGTGTAGGCGTTCCGTCGAACCGGGACCGCGAAACGGGTCGCGCAGCCAGTTGTCGAGGCCTACCCCCTGCACCAACTTCATCGTGAAGTACGGAATGCCGTTGTCGCCGATATCGAGCTCGTGGACGGGCACGATGTTCGGATGCTCGAGCTGCCCGGTGATCTGCCCTTCCGCGATGAAGCCGTCGCGGTACATCGGCACCGCGGCGAGCTTCTTGTCGAGGCGCTTGAGCGCCACGTGGCGGATGAGGTTGCGATCCGTCGCCGGGTGCACGTGCCCCATGCCACCACGCGCGAGCTCGGGATACACGCGGAGGTGCGGCGGGGCGGGGATACCCTCGCGCTCCATCTCGGCTGCGCTCACGACGTGATCGCCCCCGACCGGAATCGACTCGATCACATGGACCGGCTCGCTCTCCTGCCCTCGTTCACCCACGGCTTCCTCCTTCGCGAGTCGCGCACAGTAACACTGTCGCCGCGCCCTCGCTTGCGCCACCGGCAGCTGGAGGCTGCGCTGCGCCCGCTGCCCGGCTAGCATGGGGCCTCATGGCTGAAGCCAGCGTCGCCTATTTCTACGATACGCTCGTGGCGTCGTTCCAGCGCCAGCTGAAGCGGCCGATTCATCGACACGGCGCGTCGCAGCTCACGGTGTCGCTGGATGGCAAGCCGCACCGGGTGGGACCCAGCGAGGCCCGCATGCGGCCGGGTCTGGTGCACTTCGCGGGAACGCACGCGCAACATGCCTTCGATGGGGGCGATGGCGTTCAGCTGCTGTTGTGGTTGGCCCCCGAGAGCAAGGTCAGCCGCGTGCTGACGCGCGAGTACGTCCGCGACGACGGCTGCGGCGTGCTGCCGCCCGCGCTGCTCGACACGCTGCCGCTGGACACGCTGCGCGAGGCAGAGCGCGAGCGTTGGCCCGCCGAGCGGCTGCGTCCGCTGGTGGAGCAGCTGCTCGAAACACTGACGGCGACCACGACCCACGCCGCACCGATGCACCCCGCCGTGCGCCGCGCGGTGCGCATCATCCGCGCGCTGCCCATCAAGAAGATCTCGGCGGATGTGCTCGCCGCCGAGGTCGGGGTCTCCAAGGGTCGCATGCTGCACCTCTTGAAGGACTACCTCGGCACCCCGCTGCGCCCCTATCTAGCCTGGCTGCGCTGCATCGACGCGGTGGCGCTGATGAGCCAGGGCCAGGACGCCACCCAAGCCGCGTTGTGCGCCGGCTTCAGCGACGGAGCGCACTTCAACCGCGTGCTGAACCAGGTGTTCGCGCTGTCGCCCTCGGCCGTGAGCGGGCGCGCCGATGTCCGCGTGTGCCTGACGGACCCCGATGACCTCTGAGACGGGCCGGAACAACCGAGCACGTTTGTACCAGCGCCGATCCGCCCCATCCTCTAGCTTCTTCGAGGGCGGGGAAAACAGCCACCAGCACGGGCCTGGTGCGCAGCGTAGCGCCCCGGCAAAGGAGCAGATTTCGTGAGCCACTCTATCGACACCCTGATCATCGGCGCCGGACACGCGGGCCTTTCGATGAGTCGCTGCCTGCAGCGCGCCGGGCGCCCGCACCTGATCCTGGAGCGCGACTCCATCGGCTCGAGCTGGCGCAAGCGCTGGGACAGCTTCCACCTCAAAACCCCGGCGCACAACTCGCAGCTGCCCGACGAGCCGCCCGCGCCCGAGGGACAGTTCTGGTCGCGCGACGCCTGGCTCGCGCACCTGGAAGAGTACGTGGCCACGCACGAGTTGCCGCTTCGCACCGGCGTGAGCGTGAACGCGATCACACGCGACGGCGATGGCTTCAGTGTCGAGACCAGCGACGGCGGCTATCGCGCTCGGCAGGTGGTGCTGTGCACCGGCGATCTGAATGTCCCGCGCCTGCCGTCGTTCGCCAGCAGTCTGCCGGGCGACGTGACGCAGCTGCACGCGGGCGACTACCGGAACGCAGGAGAGCTTCCTCCCGGCGCGGTGCTGGTGGTGGGCTCGGCGCAGAGCGGCGCGCAGATCTGCGAAGATCTGCTGGAGGCGGGACGCGAGGTGTACCTGTGCACCAGCGCGGTGGGGCGCGCGCCGCGTCGCTACCGCGGTCGGGACGCCACCGACTGGATGCAGGCGCTGGGGATGCACAACCACGGCCCCGACGACGTGAGCGCCGAGGAGCGCGCGGCGGCCCAGGCGCTGCTCTCGGGTACCCGCGGCGGCCACTCGATGAGCCTGCACGCGCTGGCGCACGACGGCGCTCGACTGCTCGGGCGGCTCGAGGGGATCGACGGACGCAAGCTGCAGATTGGCGCCGATCTGCGCGACAACGTCGCCGTCGGCGATAGGGTGATGGAAAAGCTCCGCACCATGCTCGACGGCTTCATCGACAAAAGCGGGCTCGACGCCCCGCCCGCCGAGCCCGACCCAGCCGACCGCCCCTTCGAAGGCCTCGACACCATGGCCGAGGTGCGCGAGCTCGATCTCGACGAGGCGAACATCACGTCGCTGATCTGGGCGACCGGCTTCGGCGGCTCGTTCCCCTACCTGCCGGAGGCGTGGCGCGACGAGCGAGGCCTGCCCCGTCACGAGGATGGCGTCTGCAGCGTTCCCGGCCTGTACTGCCTGGGCCTCTCGTGGCTGCGCCGGCGCGCGTCGGGGCTGGTGCTGGGCACCTCGGGCGACGCGCAGCGCATCGCCGACCACATCGTCCGGGAGCGTGCAGCGTGAA
>CAWGGM010000018.1:0-246810 GCA_963822115.1 uncultured Pseudomonadota bacterium | reverse complement strand
CGTGATCCATGATCACGACCACGCGCTTGGCGCCGTGGACCAGATCCATCGCGCCGCCCATGCCCTTGACCATCTTGCCCGGAATCATCCAGTTGGCCAGATCGCCATTCTGCGCCACTTCCATCGCGCCCAGGATGGCCAGGTCGATGTGTCCGCCGCGGATCATCGAGAACGACAGGGCGCTGTCGAAGATGGCGGAGCCGGGCAGCATCGTCACCGTCTCCTTGCCGGCGTTGATGAGGTCGGCGTCCTCCTGCCCTTCCAGCGGGTACGGGCCGATGCCGAGCAGACCGTTCTCGCTCTGCAGCATCACCTCGACGCCTTCGGGAATGTAGTTGGCAACCAGCGTCGGCATGCCGATGCCGAGATTGACGTAGTAGCCGTCGCGCAGCTCCTGCGCCGCGCGCTGGGCAATCTGTTCTCTGGTCAGCATCTCAAGATTCCTCCATGTCCCACCCGCCCACCCCCGCCGTAATCCTCCCGGAGGGCTCCGCCCCCCGAGCCCCCCTCACGCGACTCGCTTCGCTCATCGCGGGCTCGCTTCGCTCGCGGGTTTCCTTACCGTGCGCCGCTCGATGCGCTTCTCGTGCTTTCCGGTCACCACGCGCTGCACGTAGATGCCCGGCAGGTGGATCTCGTCGGGGTCGAGCTGCCCGACCTCGACGATCTCCTCCACCTCGGCGATGGTCACCTTGCCGGCCATTGCGCACAGCGGGTTGAAGTTCCGCGCGGTGCGCCGGAACTTCAGGTTGCCGTAGCGGTCGGCCTTCCACGCCTTGACGATGGCGAAGTCGCCGGTGATGCCGCGTTCCATGACGTACTGCCGGCCGTCGAACTCGCGCGTCTCCTTGCCCTCGGCCACCTTGGTGCCGTAGCCGGCCGGCGTGTAGAAGGCCGGGATGCCCGCGCCACCCGCACGCAGCCGCTCGGCCAGCGTGCCCTGCGGACACAGCTCCACTTCGAGCTCGTTCGACAGGAACTGCCGCTCGAACTCCTTGTTCTCGCCGACGTAGCTCGAGACCATCTTCTTGATCTGCTTGGGACCCAGAAGAAGCCCGAGACCAAAATCGTCGACGCCACAGTTGTTCGAGACGACGACGAGATCCTTCACGCCCTTGTCGCGGAGAGCTGCGATGCAGAGCTCGGGAATGCCGCACAGCCCGAAGCCACCGGCCAGGATCGTCGCCCCGTCCGGAATGTCTGCCACCGCGGCGGCCGCATCGCGTACCACCTTGTCCATGGCGACAAGGCGTAACACCGCAGCGAGCCGGGCTGCAACCACGGCGTGGGACGGCTGCAGATGCTGGGGAAGCCGGGGATCTTCGCGCTGATCGCCGTCAGCTGCCGCACCCCGGTCCCTTGGCGGACGGGGGGCAGATCCGGGTCACTCACCGGCCGCTGGAGCTGTGCGAGTGAGCCTGCGCGACGCGATGCCCACTCCCAGAGCCGTGATGAGCAGAACGACCAGCGGCATGAAGACGTTCTCGTAGTAGTCGCTGACCGGGAACCGCTCGAACACGGGTGCCCCCGCCTTCTGGACGAGGCCGCGAGCCTGGCTCGCCTTGTCGACAAGCTCGGGCAGGGAGATCGAATCGTTGGGGTGCGCGAGCTCGGCGCCTGCCACAGGCCACCGCCGCGGGCGAACCACCGGCGGCACTCCTGCTCCGCCTGCGCGCGTTGTCCTGCCTCGACAGGCAAAACCCCCAGGCAGGCACGGGAGATGCCCCTTTCCAGCTGGCGGGGGCGAGCGGCGCAACCACCGGGAAATCGTCCACGTAGTGGCCGCTGCTGATGCGCACCCTGGTGGGGACGCCCACGTAGAGCTGGCTGGTCCGGGCCAGCTCTTGCAGGTGGAACACGCCGTCCTCGCGCCGCGCCGAGGCAAGTCCCAGCGACGGCACGCGTCCCGTCACAGCGCGTAGCGCAGGGGCGAACATGAACGCCATCATGGCCGCGAACATGGTGCCGACCAGGGCGGCCACCCACAGATCGCGGCGCCCGAGCTGGCGCACCCAGAGCGCCGGGAACGCGACAGCCACGACTGCGGCGGCGGAGAGACCAGCATACGCCGAACCCATGAGCGCGCCGCCCGCTCCGAAGAGCGCCGGCAGCACGCATGCACCCAGCCTCCCCCCACCGACCCGGCGAACCCAGGCGCAATTCTGCCGTCGATTGCGTCGTCCACGCCGCTCTCGCTCCCGCGAGCAGCATGGCAAAGCGGGTCGAGGCCGCGCAAACGACGTCGCTCTGCAGAACCTCAGCGAAACCCGAGCGCCCGTCGCTGCGCCGGCAACCTGCGCGTGTCCTTGCGGCGCCAGAGCATACCGTCGAGAACGTAGTGGGTGGCCTGCGGCAGGGCGAGCAGCGGGACGAGCAGCGCGAGCACGAGCCCGCGGAGCTGGATGCCCGAGCCGAACAGCCAGGCGCGGTCGTGCCAGACGAGTTTGTCCCACGCCATCTCCTCGGCGAACGCACACAAGAGGAGGACGCCCAGGAACGCCGCGACGCCGCCCGCGATGATCTGCGAGCCGAGCGAGCCGGGCGCGTCCTTCTTGCGCTCGCGTGAGTAGAACCAGAGCAGCGCGAAGTACGGCACGCCGTGGACGATCACGTTCGTCACGGTGAAGTCGAAGTCGCTGTTGGTGCCGACGATGCCGACGTACCAGATCGCCGCCGTGGTCGCGACGACGAGGCTCTTGCCGAGCTGCAGCGTGCCGGTCTTTGCCCAGAGCACGATCTGTCGGACCGCGAAGGCCGCCAGCGCAGCAACCCACAGCACCTTCACGAAGGGCAGCACCGCCGCCGCGTACCCCGACACGTTCACGAAGTCGCCCTGCACGAACCACGCGAAGCGCGAGCTGGCGAGATGCGCGTGCCAGTACACCACCGGGTACAGCGTGCTCGCGTACACCGCCGCATCGTCGATCACGCGGTCGAGCCCGCCGCGCCGCCCCGACCGCGCCCGGTACACCGCCACCCACCCCACCTGCTGCCGCACGAAGTGGAACAGCGCGATGTAGGCCAGCACGCGCCAGAACATCAGCGAGCCCTGCGTGTAGACCGCGACGCCCGCCAGATAACAGAGCAGCGGAATCCCGAAGTAGCGGAGGCGGTGTGCGCGCAGCTCCTCGCCATCCAGATACGTCCGGTACAGCATCGACCACACGTGCGCCACGTCGATCGACAGCACGAACGCGACCCACCCCCACTCCGGCAGCGCCTTGTCGCTGAGCCCCGTCGCGTGCCCGACGACAACGAGCGACAACGCCAGCGCCGCGCTGCCGACGAACATCGCCAGATCCGTCCGCGCCCCCCACAGCCACGGCCCCATCGCCGGACTCGCGTCGGCAAACTGCGAAGGAGCGGCCGTCGTCATCGCCCCAAGGCTACAACACCGCGCCAGCCGCGGCAGCGCCGACCTGCGCACCAAAGTGGTAGAGTAGCGGCGTGCCGGACGCGTCGGCCTCCGGAACATCGTCGCCCACGGCTACGCAGGCGTGGACCAGGACATGGTGTTCGCCGCCGCCACCCGGGGGCTGGCGGACCTGGAGGCATTCGCGCGCGAAGTCAGCCGATGGGCTCTGGTCGATAGTGACGCGGGTGCATAGCTGCTCCGGTCAGGGTTGCCCCCCGGGCGGTGCGACGTAGGACGGTGCGGCGCGCGGGGCGCACGCCGCGGGCCCGCCAAGGCCGGGCGCCCGCGCCCGGCCGGGGGCCCAACGTCCCCGTCAGTCGACGAGCGACTCGAACTGTCGCCCCATGTCACGCAGGATCTGTTCGGCGGCGCGAATGCCGCGGTCCTGCGCTTCTTCGAACAGCGCGAGGCCGGACAGATCGGAGTGGGCGAAGTGGACGCGGCCTTCGGGCTCTGCTGCCCTGCGACGAGCCGGTCCCCAGATGAAGCCGGGGCGCGGGCTGACCATGGCGTGGCCCCAGCGGTACACGTCGATGCGCTCGATGGCGCTCTCGAGACCGTCGTGCGCGCGGGCCAGATCGCCGACGATCGAGTCGCAGAAGCCGGCGTGGTCGATGGCTTTGAGCTTCTCGCGCGCAACGGCAGGGTCGTGATCGACGAAGGGGTGGTAGTAGGTCCACACGCTGGGGCCGTGATCGACGAGGCGCTGGTGCGTGGCGACGACGTAGCCGAGCGCGGGGCTGTCGTAGAGCACGTTGTCCCACGCGAACGGGAAGCCTTTGCTCGTCGGGCGCTTGGACAGGTGCATGTTGGCGACCATCCAAACGCCGTAGTCGAAGTCGTCGAGGTGCGGCGGAGGCTTTTCCCGCCACGGCCGGTAGATGTGCGGCACGATGAACTTGGGGATCGCGAAGATCAGGTAGTCGGCAACGTAGCGCTGGAGCGTGCCGGCCTTCACGTCGTGCACGCCGAGTTCGACGTTGTCCTCGTGCGGCACCACGTCGGTGACGAGATGCCCGAGCTTGACGCGCTTGCCGGCGATGCCGGCCAGGTGCCGGACCAGGTGTCCGTTGCCTTCCGGCCACACGATGAACGGCTCCGAGTCCTTGCCCGGCTCCGGCACGCGCGCGCAGAAGTAGAAGAGCAGCGCCCAGGCGCTGGTCGTCTCGAGCGTGAGCCCGTAGTCGTCGCGGCAGGCGTACTCCAGGTACCAGTGCATGGGCTTCGAGGTGAAGCCTTTCTGCTTGACCCACTCGGCGGCGGTCATGCGATCGAGCGCGGTCACTTCGGCGTCGTCGGAGCACCGGTGCATGGGGATGGTGAAGGCGCGCCGGCCTTGCGCGTCGCGCCAGCGCACCCAGTGGTCGACTTCGCGGTTGAAGCGCTTCAATTCGTCGAAGGTCTGCCTGGGCGCGCCTTCGTAGGGGAACAGGCCCTGGTGCCAGGCGCCGCCGATGAACAGTCGCTCTTCCGGCGCGCGCACCAGCCGCGCTTCCTTCACGCGCGGCTCGGCGCCGGGCGGTACTTGCATGAGCACGCCCAGCTCGTCGAGCAGCGCGATCAGCGCGGGGTTGTCGCGCGTGGGTGCGGGTACGTAGTGCGCGCCCCACGGGTACGGCACCACGCCGTCGGTGCCGTAGGTGGACGTGCCGCCGACCTTCGGCTCCAGGTCGAACACCACGAAGTCCTGCTCGCCCAGCCGCTCGAGGCGCCAGGCGGCGCTGAGCCCGCTCGGGCCCGAGCCGATGATCGCCACGCGCACGTGCTTCGCCGGCCCGCTGGCGTGCTCCACCGTCGCGCGCCTGAGCCGGTGACCCACGGGCATGGCCGCGCCGCGCACTTCGCCGGGAATCGAGCGCGCGCGGACGCGCTGGCAGGCTTCGGCGGCCAGGGGCGCGCCGAGCAGCAGCGTCAGCATCTCGCGGCGTGACAGCGACACGGGAGGCTACAGTGCACCCGCACGCGCGCGCGTCAAACCGCGGACCCCTCGCGCGGCGCGCCGCGGGGACTCACTTGCAGCAGAACGTGGTCGGATTGGCGCCCGTCACGGAGCCGGTGGGCTGACCGCCGCCCGAAGCGCACTTCACGTTGGGCTGGGCGGAGTCGATCGTGTACCTCGAATAGAGCGTGTTCGTCGACGCGAACGGCTTGCAGTTCCCCGCCAGATCGACGCTGGTGTCCGGGTTTCCGCTGCAGGTCGCCGTCGACCACAGGTCCACCGTGCCCGAACAATTGCCCGACGGCGCGCCGCAGGTGCACGCGGTGCAGTCGCGCGTGTCGCTGGCCGGCGAGTTGTCGTAGACGACCTTCTTGGTCGAGAACAGACCCGTCGACGGACAGGCGACATCGCCGGTCTTGTAGATGCAGGTGTTGGCGAAACCGGACGGGGGCGGCGGCACACAGACCTGCGAGGCGTTGCAGCCCCCGGCCTTCCAGCCCGAGCTCGGCAATGCGCAGGCCACCGCCTTGTCCTTCCACGGCGAGGGCTTGGTCACCTGGACCTTGCTCGCCGCACACGAGCCGCCCGTCGCCTGGACGGGGCTAGGCACGTTGGCGCTCACGCTCGTGAACGTCCCCGCGTCGGCAGGCTGCGTGAAGTGGACGCAGTCGCCCGGATTGAAGTTGCCCGCGGCGAAGTCGAGTCCGACGCTGGTGCCGGCCCCGCACGACGCGACCGAGTACAGATTCGCTCTCGGCGCGCCGCACGTCACGCCGCTCGCCGCGCCGCAGCTGCACTGGCACTGTGCCGGCACGCTTGGATCGAGGAAGCGCGACAGCACGGCGGTCTGGTAGCTGCCGGTCACATCGCACGGCGGCGGATTCTTGGCGGCGTCCCCGGTGTAGAGCGCGACCGGGCCCTGCCAGCCCGAAGGAATGCTCTGGCAGACATAGCCGGCGTTCGCGCAGCCCTGATCCGCGCAGTCGATCAGGTTGTTGCCGTTGTCGTCGACGCCATTGGTGCAGTTCTCGCCACCGGTGCTTCCGCCGCTGCCGCCCGTCGCGCCGCCGCTGCCGCCCGTCGCGCCGCCGCTGCCGCCCGTCGCGCCGCCGCTGCCGCCCGTCGCGCCGCCGCTGCCGCCCGTTGCGCCGCCGCTGCCGCTCGAACCACCGACGGACGCATCCGAACCGCCGATCGCGCCGCTGCCGCCGGATCCACTGCTGCCAGCGAACCCAGCGCTGCCGCCGGTTCCGGTGCCAGCCTCGTAGAAGGCGTTGTCGTCGTACGTGTATTTCGGAAAGCCGCAACCGACGTAACCGCCAACGATGACCACCGCACCAATCACGGCGGACCAGCGCCGCACGCGCCAGCGATGCCGCGAGTCTCTAGAATCGTCCGACAACATTGACTCCAGTAAGCGAAGAGGTCTGCACCACGTCCACGCGCACGCCGCGCCGGGAAGCCGAGTCGGTCTCCTTGTCGGCCTTGGGCGACGACGAACCGCCCGTCGCCAGCATGATCACGGCGACACCGACACCGACGACGCCCACGCCAAGCATGACCGGCGACAGCGTGGAGTAGAGCTTGCCCTTGTCGCCGGTGCTCTTGAGGCTCTCCGGGCAGATGTTGCCGTGGCAGCCGCTCTGCAGGTCGCTCTTGGCACTTGCCCTGAGCGCGTAGAAGACGCCTGACGCCGCCAGACTCGCGACGCCCACCCCACCGATGATCCAGGGCGCGGCCGAAGCGTGCTTCTCGGGCTTCTTCGTCGGCTTTTCTTCCGGCGGCAGCTCGGCCGGCGAGGGCGTCTCGGGCGACGGCTTCTGCAGCAGATCCGCGGGAGGCACGAGCTCGACGTTCTTCGTCTCGCCCTCCTTGACCGTCACGTCCTTGTTGAACTGCTTGTTGTTCGACAGCGTGACCACGATGTGGTGCGACCCCGGATCGACAGAGACCTGGTTGCCGAGCTTCGCTTCGCCCAGCTGCACGCCGTCCAGCGAAACCTCCGCCGACTCGGCCCCCGCGCCGAGCGTGATGATGAGCTTGGGAATCCGCGCTTCGAGCGCCTCGCGCGCCTTGGTGATCTGGTGGAGCTCCTTGGCCTTCTTCTGCTTGGCCTGGTACTCCGCCATCCGGTAGTCGCCGAGCGCCTCGTTCAGGCGGCCGAGGTTCTCCTTGCAGCGCGCGATGTGGAACTGGACCTGCGGGGTGCGCTTGACCTGCGCGACCTGCTCGAACTTCGCCAGCGCACCGGCCCAGTCACCAGCCGCCTCGAGGCTCACGCCCTGGCGGTAGGCGGCACGCGCTTTGGCGAGCTCGTGTCGGGACTGTGCGAACGCCGGCGGCGACGCCGTAATCGTGCCCATGCCCAGGGCTATACCGAGCGCCAGCGCCCTGAAACCCGGACGGAGAAAAGCTTGCGACTTCAAGGTGTCGCTATCCTAGCATCGGTTCTTTTCGGTCCCGTAACCAGTTTGTCCCGATCCTGGCGAACTAGCCGCGGGTCTGGCGCTCGGCTTCGCCGACGAGCCGCGAATAGCCCTCGAATCGCTCGTCTCCTTCGCGCGGCACCCTGGGCGGAGCGGGCCCACCGGGCACGGGTGACGCGGTGCGTACCGGGCCCGGCGACGCGAATGACGAGACGCTGGAGACGTGGCTGCTGCGGTCCACCCGGACACCAGCACGTTGGGCCAAGGCGTCGGCCAGCTGATCCAGCGCCTGCGCGGGGTTTTCGGAGCTGAACCCCAGGCTCTCGAACGGGAAGGACCGGGCATCCACGCGCGCGATCCACGGAACGGTGACGAAGTGCAGATCCGCCGCGGCGTAGGCGTCGAACTCCCCCGACGGCATGTTCTCGCGGAACACGGCGACATCGCTGGCGCTGGGGACCACCGCGCGGAACGTCGCACTGGATCGCGTCGAGCGCGGCACCGGGCGCATTCCCATCTGCACCTCGCCGCGGACGATCACCAGCAAGCCGGCGTAGGGCACCGGAATGCTGCGCTCGCTCAGTTCCAGCACCATTTGCCCGGGCTCGAGGCGGAGACCGTGCAAAATGGCCGTTCTACGGGACGGCTCGTAGATCAGCTGCGCATCGAGCACGGCCACGCGGAAGCCCTGGGCCTGGATCGCCTGTCCGAGCTGCTGGGCCTGGGCCGCGTCGGCCAGCGAGCGCACGACCCCCCACGAACCGGGCCGGATGCGCGTCTTGAGCTCGTAGGCGACCAGGCCTGTCACCTGGGCGAGCCGAGCATACTGGGCGTCGGTCCCCTCGAACGGGGGACCCAACATGACCAACATGAGGGGGGTGCCTCGCAGCGACGAGCTTAGCCGAACCCTGGCCCGAGTCCGAAAAATGCGCGAAAAGTGCTTCGGCTACCGGCCCAGCCGCCCCGACGGGGTCGCCCGACGCCGCCCGTTCGTGCTAACCATGGCGCCGGGAGACTTCGAGGGGAAGAGCGGCGGCATGGCAATCACCTGGGTTCCTTTCGTCAAAGCGCTGGTCGCGTCGATCGTCTACTCGCTGATCGGCATCGTGATGTTCGCGGCGAGCTTCCTGATCATCAAGCTGGTCACGCCCTTCTCGCTGAGGAAGGAAATCGAAGAGGACCAGAACACGGCGCTCGCCATCCTGATCGGCTCCGTGATCCTTGGCCTCAGCATCATCATCGCGGCCGCCATCGGCGGCTGACGCTGGCTCCCGCTCCACCGCCACGCCCCAGGGCGCGGACGGCGGCGCCCCCGTGACCGGCGCCTGGGCTGTCCCGGGCAGCGACGGCGCGGGTGCGCGCGCGCCCACGGCCGCGCTGCTCACGATGGTGCTCGTCATCGCGACCGCCGGCCTCGTCTACGAGCTGGTGATGGCCGCGGTGGCCAGCTACGTGCTGGGAGACTCGGTCACGCAGTTCTCGATCGTGATCGGCGTCTACCTCTCGGCGCTGGGCCTGGGCGCCTACGCTTCGCGCTTCGTCGAGCGCCGCCTCGCGCTCGTCTTCGTGGACGTGGAGCTGGCAACCGCGCTGGTCGGCGGCCTCTCTGCTCCCGCTCTGTTCTTCGCGTTCGGCTTCACGGGGGCCTTCCGGCTCATCCTGTATTCGATCGTGGTGACGGTCGGCGTGCTCGTCGGCCTGGAGCTGCCACTGTTGATGCGCATCCTGCAGCGCAGGCTCGAGCTGAAGGAGCTGATCGCGCGCGCGCTCACCTTCGACTACGCCGGCGCCCTGGTCGGCTCGCTGGCCTTCTCGCTGATCCTCGTTCCGCATCTGGGCCTGGTGCACACGTCCATCGTGTGCGGCCTGTTGAATGCGGTCGTGGCCCTCGCGTCGACCTGGATACTGGCCGCCACGAGTGACGCGGAGCGTCGCTCGATGGCTGGCGCGCGCGTTCGCGCGCTCCTGGTGCTGCTGCTGCTCGTGGTGCTGCTGTTCGAGGGAGGCCGGCTCAGGAAGGTGTCCGAGACGGCCATGTATCCAGGGAGGATGCTGCTGGCCGAACAGACCCCCTACCAGCGCATCGTGATGGCCCGTCGGGGAGAGGGCTTCCAGTTGTTTCTCAACGGGAACCTGCAGTTTTCCTCGGCTGACGAGTTCCGCTACCACGAAGCGCTGGTCCACCCGGCGATGGCCGCTGCGGCGAAGCACCGGAGCGTGCTGATCGGCGGCGGGGGCGACGGTCTGGCCGTGCGCGAGGTGCTGAAGTGGCCGGGAGTCGAGTCGATCACGCTGGTCGATCTCGACCGGCACATGACCGAGCTCGCGCGCTATTCACCGCGGCTCGCGCGGCAGAACCAGAGGTCCTTTTCCGATCCGCGCGTGCACATCGTGAATGCTGACGCGATGGTCTGGTTCGGCACCCACGAAAAGAAGTTCGACGTGGTGCTGCTCGACTTTCCGGATCCCACCAACTACTCGCTCGGCAAGCTCTTCTCGCGACGCTTCTACAGCCTAGCCCGCGACCGGCTCGCCGACGACGGCGCCATGGTCGTGCAGTCGACCTCGCCGATGTTCGCCCGCGACGCCTTCTGGTGCATCGTGCACACGCTCGAGAGCGTCGGTCTTTCCACCCGGCCCTATCACGTGTTCGTGCCGTCCTTCGGCGAGTGGGGCTACGTGCTGGCGCGCCACCACCCCGGGCCGCTGCCGACAGCGCTACCTCCCGCGCGGCTGCGCTACCTCGACCCGGAAACGCTGCGCGCACTGTTCGATTTCCCGCCTGACATGTCCGAGCGCCGCACGCGGGTGAACCGTCTCGACAACCAGGTGCTCGTTGCCTACTACCTCGGCGCCTGGGCGCGCTGGAACTAGGGTCGCCGCCCGATAGGGCCAAGCGCGAGTCAGAAGCCGGGATCGGTCATCGGCGGGGGAACGAAGCCTCCGCTGGCTGGCTTGGTCGGCTTCGCTGGCTTGGTGGGCGGCTTGGTGTTGGCGGCCTTCGCGCTCGCGCTCGCCGCCGGCTTGGCCTTGGTGGCCGCGGGCTTCGTCGTGTTGGCGTGCACAGCGTGAGACAGCCCCGCGTGCGGCTGCTCTGGCGCGTCCTTCTCGAGCGCGAGCTGGCTGGGATCGATCGCGTCGTCGTCGGGCGGCGCAGCGGACTTGGCGGGAGGCGGCGGTTGGGCAGATTGCTTGGCCTTGTGCGTCGCAGCCGGCGCCGCCGGATGCGCCTGGACGTTGACCTCCGTGACGGCGGTCCCCTTGCCCCGCGTCAGGAACACCGCCCCACCGACCAGCGCACCGGTCAGGAGCAGACCACCCACGATCCACACAGGACCACGCGAGCGCGCCGGCGGTGGCGCGCTCGGCGTCTGCGTGCCGTAGGGCGTCAGTGGTCCGCTCGGGCTGACCGGCGTGGAGTGTTCCGAAGCCAGGGTCGGCCGCCCGCTGACCGGCTCGCCGGAGGGCGGCATGACCAGCGCCGCGGTCTGCTGGCTGAGCGGCGTCGCGCCGGGAACGGACTGCCGCGCCAGATCGGACAGCGGCCTGAGCTTCGCGGGAGCCACGTCCTGCGCGCCCTGGGCACGCTCGTCGGCCAGCTGGATAGCCTCGCGGAGGGCGGCGCGGCGCTCGTCGCCGCGTTCGCCCAGCAGGCTGGTCACGAACTTGGCGACGTCCTCGGCGCGCACACGGGGAACCGTGGGGGGAAAGACGCGGTCGAGAGCCGCCTCGAACTCGGCCGCGCTCTGGAAGCGCTGTGCCGGATCGCGGTCGAGCGCCTTCATCACGACCGTCTCGAGCGGCTTTGGATAGTCCTTGTTGTACGCGCGCGGCGCGATGATCGGTCGGTCCGAGACGATGTTCTGGAGCGTGATGATGTCGCTCTCGCCGCGGAACGGATGCTTCCCCGTCGTCAGCTGGTAGAGGATGATGCCGAGAGCGAAAACGTCGGTGCGCCGATCGATGGTGCTGCCCAGCGCCTGTTCCGGCGACATGTAGGGAGGCTTGCCCTTGATCTGGCCGGCGCTGGTTTCTTCCGTCGTCCGGCCCGCCGCCTTGGCAACGCCGAAGTCGACGATCTTCACCATCCCGCTGAACGTGATGAGGATATTCTGCGGGGAGATGTCGCGGTGGACGAGACCGATGAGCTCGCCACTCTCGCTCTTGAGCTCATGCGCGGCGTGGAGCCCGGCGCAGGCGTCGGCGACGATCTTCACGGCGATAGGCAGTGGGATGCCGTCCTTCTTGGCGGCGGCGCGCCGGATGGAGCTGAGCGGCTCGCCGTCCACCCACTCCATCACCAGGTAGAGAACGTCGTCCTGCTCGCCAAGGTCGAGGATCTCGACGACGTTGGGGTGACGGATACGCGAGCAGATCGTCGCCTCGTCGAGGAACATCTGCTCGAATTGCGGGTCGTCGGAGATGCTCGGCAGCATCGTCTTGACCGCGACGGTCTTGCTGAAGCCGCGCGAGCCCTTCAGGCGCGCCGCCCACACCGCCGCCATCCCGCCTTGTGCGATCGGCACAAGGAATTCGTAGCGGCCTACAGTCTGCCCCGGTTGGATTTCCCCGAGCGTTCTCATGACGAAGGAACGGTGGGCGGAGGGTGGCAGAGCATGGCGTGCTGCACAAGTGAGCGGTGGAAAGTGTCGGTCGATGTAGGCGCGTGTACGACCTATGAACTCGATCCCATACTATCACCCGCAGAGTGCTGCGGCACGTCGGCGAGTCGGCTAGCTGACGATACGCACACTTCCGCCGCGACGCGGATCGCCGGCGCCCTCGAAAGCCACCCCATCGCGAACTGCCAGGTGCACGCCCCCGAAAAACATGTTCGGGGCATCGAAGATCACCGGGCTGTCGCCGTAGGCGTCCACAAGCACCTGGACGGCATCGGGCGTCAGGGCCGAATTTCCGGGGCCTCGTCGCTCGAAGGCGATCTGGCGCGGCCAGCGACCGACCGCGTCGGGACCGCGCGTGCGCAGGGCTTCCAGGTGCACCCGCGGCGCGAGCACGGCCTGGTCCGGCGCGACGCCGTGCTCGAGCAGGTGCGAGATCACCGACAGGATCGCGTTGCGCAGACGGTTCGAGCCACCGCTACCGAGCGCGATGGTGCGCGCCCTGCCGTCGACCAGCACGCTCGGCGCCATCATCGTCACCAGACGCGTTCCGGGCGGATCGTGGTGGAAGCCGCGCGGATGGATGTCCTCTTCGCCCATCAGGTTGTTGACGTGGATGCCGGTGCCTTCGAGCACGTAGCCCGAGCCCTCGCCGTTGGTGAGGGTAAGCGACGCGGCTCCGCCGTGCTCGTCGAGGGCGCTGATGTGCGTCGTGGAACCGAGCGGATGCGCAGGGGCCGCGAGCGAACGCGCGACAACGCCCGCGCGCAGTGCCGCGACGCGGTCCTCGTCGAACAGCGCGCGGAGGAAGCGGGGATCCCGGCAGTGTTCGTCGAAATCCTCGTCGCGCAGATCGAGCAGCGCGTCCTGGATGCGCGCGAGATGGAGCAGGTGGCCCGGCGAGAGGAAACCATCGCGCTCGCCCAGCCCTTCGCAGAGCCTCAGCCCGAGCGCGACCAGCGCACCGCCCGAGGACGGCGCCGACATCGTGTGAAGCCGGAAACCAGCGTGGTCGACCGACAAGGGCGCGGCGGCGACCACCTCGAGCTGTTCCACGTCGTCGGTAGTGATGCGCCCCCCGTTGGCTGGACCGAACTCCTCGGCGAGGGCGGCATACAGATCGCGCACGTGTCCGGGGTCGCGCGCGATGCGCTCGAGCGTGTCGGACAGCTCCGGGTTTCGCAGGCGCGCTCCCGCCGCCGCCAGCTGTCCGTCGATCTGGTGCAACTTCGTGACGCCCGGGCTGGCCGTCACGATCGGAGCGAGCAGATGGAATACGTACGCGACGCCATCGCCCAGCGTGTAGCCCTGGCGTCCGAGCTGGACCGCAGGCTCCACGATCGCCGACAGCGGCAGCGAGCCCCAGCGGTGGTGGGCTTCGAGCAGGCCGGGCAGCGCTGCCGGCAGCGCCGCGCTGCCGCGCCCGATGTGGAAGATCTGCGTCGTCGCGCCGAAGTCGACCTCCACGTTGCGGAAGTCGAGCGCCGCGTCGCGGTCGGCGCCCAGACCGGGCGTGCGCGCGAAGAAGTCGAGCGCCGTGAGCTCGCCGGGCCGATCGCCAGCGACCATCACACCGCCTCCGAACGGGCTCGCCAGGGGCAACTCGCACACGAAGGCAGCAAAGGCGGCGCCGAGCGCCGCGTCGATCGCGTTGCCGCCGGCGCGCAGGCAGTGGGCGCCGCTCTCGGCCGTCGCAGGATCGCCGGCCGCCACGACGCCACGAGTGGGTGGACGAAGCGCGCCTTGTCGGACCATCGAGCGGGAGGATAGCCGGAGCCGCCGGTCATTTCACTCCAGAGTGGTTGCGCTGCCCCGCGCCGCGATCTAGACGCCCAGCCATGCGAAGGCGGACCCTCGGTGCGCTGATCACAAGCGGCGCGCTCCTGCTGGCGGCCCACCCGCTCGCGGCACGCCCCGCAAAAGCTCCGGTCGCCGGCCCATCGGCGGTACGGCTGGCCCTGGGACGGCTGCGGCTTGCCATCGAACGGACCACGCTCGACAACGGCCTCCGCGTGGTCCTCGACCGGGACGCCAGCGCGCCGACCGTGACTGTCGGCGTGCTCTATCGCGTGGGCGCCCGCGACCAACCGGAACGCCGGGGAGGCGCTGCGGAGCTGCTCGCGCGCATGACGTTCGAAGGCAGCCGGCACCTGCATCCGGGCCAGCTCGCCCAGCTGATCACCGCGCGCGGCGGGCGCGCTTCGAGCTCCGTCGATCACGACCGCACGCTGTTTCTCGACGAGCTGCCGGCGAACGAGCTGGACCTGGGGCTGTGGCTGGAGGCGGAGCGGATGCACTGGGCCACGCTGCCCGCCTCCCGCTTCGCCCAGGTGAAGCGCACGGCGCTCATGCAGGCCCGGAGCGCGCTGCTGTCGCCCCTGCCCCACGCCCGGCTCAGGCTCGCCGAGCTCGCGTTCCAGGGGCTCCTGCCCTACTCGCGACGGACACGAGGCGCGACCGACGAGCTCGCCCACGCCAGCCCGTCCTGGGTGAAGTCGCTGTACCGGCGCGACTACGCGCCCAACAACGCGGTGTTGGTGATCGCCGGGTCTTTCGATCCGGACCAGGCGATGCAGCTCGTGCATCGACATTTCGACGACATCCCGCGCCGCAAGGTCGCCAAGCGAAGCGCTCTGCACGCACCGCGACAGACCAGCGAACGCATCAGCGTGCTCGAAAGTCGACAAGCGGGCACCGCAGCGCTGTTCAACGGCTGGGTGATCCCGGGGCCCCACGGCGCCGATCACGACGCGCTCGCGCTTCTGGTGCGGGTACTGGGCGACGGCGAGAGCTCGCGACTGTACGCATCGCTGGTTCGCGTGCACGGGCTGGCGCGCGACGTGTCGGCGTGGACCGCGGAGCGCCAGGGCCCCGATCTGTTCGGCATCCGCGTGCTGCTCGCCGACGGCGCGAAGCCGGAGCGAGTGCAGAAGCTCGTCGACGCCGAGATCGCGCGCATCAGCCGGCGGGGTCCGAGCGCATCCGAGCTCGAGAAAGCGCGCGCGCTGAACCGCACCACGTTCCTGATGGGTCTGCAGTCGAACCGCCAGCGGGCCGCCCAGCTCGCCGAGGCGGAAGCGTTCGACGGCGACGCGCGGTCGATCGCCCGGGGGCTGGACGGGTTCGACGCGGTCACCAGCAGCGCCGTCGCGAGCGCGGCAGCGAAGTACCTGACGGCGCGACATCGCACCGTGGTCGAGCTTCGCGGCCCGGAAAACGCGGTTTCGCCCACAGCGCACCACCCAAGCGACGCGCACCAGCGTGCCAGGGCTCATCGGCACACAGGCGCGCGCCGCGACGTCAGGGCGCACAAGCGCGCCAAAGCGCATCGCCGCGCCGAAGCGCACAAGCGAGCTGAAGCGCACAAACGTGTTGAAGAACATCGGCGCGCCGAAAAGCACAAGCGTGCCGAAAAGCACAAGCGCGCCGAAAAGCACAAGCGCGCCGAAAAGCACAAGCGCGCCGAAAAGCACAAGCGCGCCGAAAAGCACAAGCGCGCCGAAAAGCACAAGCGCGCCGAAAAGCACAAGCGCGCCGAAAAGCACAAGCGCGCCGAAAAGCACAAGCGCGCCGAAGCTCACCGTCACGCCAAGAAGCGTCACCCGCGCAAGGCAAAGCCCCACCACGAGGAGACGAGCCGGTGAAGCAAGGGTCGCTTTCCGTGCTGCTGGTCGGCGGCTCGCTGCTCGCGGCGGGCTGCCAGCCGCGCTACGTCGAGGCGCCGGCCCGTCCAGCGCCACGATCACCCGCGCCCGTACAGCCGAAGGCCCTTGCATCCGCCTCCGCCAAGCCCGACCGCGACGCAAAGCCGCCGGCAGAGGCTCCACTGGGCGATGCCAGCCTGCCAGCCGTGTCGAGCCGCACGCTCCCGGGCGGTCTGGGTCTGCGCGTCATTGCGCGTCGCGAGCTGCCACTGGTCAGCGTGCGGCTGGTCGTGCGCGCCGGGATCGCAAGCGACGCGGACAAGCCCGGTGTCGCGGAGCTCACCGCGCGGCTGCTCGCCTCGAGCGGCGCGGGGCGCTGGACACGACCGAAGCTCGCCGCGCGCATCGAGTCGCTCGGCAATCGACTGCAGGTGCACGTGGACCGCGACGCGACCTGGCTCGGTCTCGACGTGACACGCGATCATCTCGACAGCGCGCTCGACCTGATGGCCGCGATCGCGACCCAGCCGCGTTGGCAGCCCACCGCGTTTTTGCACATCCGTCAGCGCACCGCCGACGCTGCGGCAGCGCGGGTTGCCGCCGACCCACGGGGCGCAATGCGGAAGCTCCTGCAGCGCCGCCTGTTCGAGCTGCCGGTCGGAGTGGACCCGTACGCGCACGGCTACGCCAGCGCAGACGAGATCGCGGCGCGATCGCTGGCGGACTGCCGCAGTTGGCGTCACGACAACTTCGCACCGGACCGCGCAGTGCTGGTCGTGGCAGGCGACGTACACGCCGACGATGTCGCGCGTTCCGCGCAGGCAGCGTTCGCGCGCTGGAAGGGACACGCGGCTGCGAGAACGGAGCCCAACGCGGCGCTGGCCCCCGATCGCGTCGAAGTCGACGTAATCGATCGACCGAAGAGCCACGACAGCCGCATCGCGGTCGCAACACTCGGTCCAGGTCGCGACAGCCCGCGCTGGGCAGGGCTGCTCGCGGCGGTGGAGCTCGTGGGCGGAGCTTCAGGCAGGCTGGCACGCGATCTGCGCGACCGCCGGCATCTGGTCCAGCAGGTCGACGCGCGCGTCCAGCCGATGGCACACGGTCCCGCACTGATCGTGGTGTCCGCGAACAGCCGCACCCCGCATACGGCACAAGCCGTCCAGGGCATCCTCGAGGCATTCGGCAAGTTCGCGGGCGGCCTGCCGGACGACGCGGAAGTCGACACGGCGATGCGTGCGCTCGTGGAGCGCTCTCTACGGCAGACGCAGACGGTGCAGGGGCTCGCCCGGATGGGCAGACAGCTGGCCAAGCTTGGGCTGCCGGACGAAAGCTACCAGGATCTCGACCGCTCGCTCCGCGACCTCGACCCGGCTGCCGTGAACGCGGCGGCGCAACTGTTCCTCCGCGCCCGCCACGTGCGCATCGTGGTAAGCGGTGACGCATCGCGCGTCGCGCATGCGCTGGCCCGATTCGGCCCTGTGCACATCGTCGACCCGGCGCGTGGCTTCACCGTGACCCGCTCGCTGCCTGCCGATCCCTCCGCGCCACTCGCCATCCCGCCCCGGAAGACCCGATGAGCGCTGCCCGCCGCATCGTGGTGACGAGCCCGCTTCCCGGCGGCGCCCTGGATGCGTTGCGCGCCGCTCACAACGTCGTGGTCCTGGGCACCGCCTCCGCTGGACCGACACCCGCACAGCTCCACTCGGCGATGCGCGACGCGGACGCGCTTCTGTGCATGCTGACCGATCCGGTGCCGCGCGAGGCCATCGCGAGCTCCGGTCGGCTCCGGGTGATCGGAAACTGCGCGGTCGGCTACGACAACATCGACGTGCCTGCCGCCACCGAGCTCGGGGTACAGGTCGTCAACACGCCGAACGTGCTCACGGATGCCACGGCGGATCTGGCGTGGGCGCTGCTGCTCGCGGCCGCGCGCCGCATCGCGGAAGCCGACCGCTTCGTGCGCGCGCGTCGATTCCGCGGGTGGCGGCTCGATCTGCTGCTGGGGCGTCCGCTCCGCGGCCGCACACTGGGCATCGCCGGGATGGGGCGCATCGGTCGCGCGATCGCGGAGCGCGCGCAGGGCTTCGGGCTGTTGGTGCTGTACACACAACGCCACCAGCTCGACCCCGCAGAGGAAGAGCGGCTCGGCGCGCGCTACGTGGACAAATCCACGCTGCTCGCGAGCAGCGATTTCCTCGCGCTGAGTCTGCCGGCAAGCCCGGAAACGCGGCACTGGCTCGATCGCACAGCCATCGCTCTGCTCGAGCCAGGCGCCGTGGTCGTCAACACCGGGCGCGGCAGCACGGTCGACGAGGCGGCGCTGGCCGAAGCGCTGGAGAGCGGGCAGATCGCAGCCGCGGGGCTCGACGTGTTCGAACGGGAGCCGGAGATCGACGCGCGCCTGCTCGCGCTCGACAACGTGGTGCTGGCTCCGCACATCGGCAGTGCGACCGACGAGACGCGCAGCGCCATGGCGCAAGCCGTTGCCGGGGACATCCTGCGCGTCCTGGCTGGACAAGCGCCCGAACATCCCGTCAACCGCCCTGCCCGCTCGTCCTGAACGGCGCTCGCCGCCGCCGCCGCCGCGGGCGCCCGGTGACCAACCAGCAGACCAGCTGCCCCAGCGCGCACACCAGCGTGACCAGGGCCAGCGCGGCCACGACGAAGCCCGGATACGTTCCCCCCATGAAATGCCAGCCCACCGGGACGGAATGCACGACGTTCACGTTGAAGCGCGGCGGCAGGAACAGCCGCGACGCGACCAGCGTCGCGGCGAGCATGCCGAGCGCGGCGAGCCAGCCGCGCGGCGCGAAGCCCGAGCGCCACACGCCGTACAAGGCAGCCAGCGCACCACCGACGTGCACGCCCCACGACGTGGGCAGGATGTTGGCACCGGCGACGAAGCTATCGATCAACCACACCGCGGTGCCCGGCATCAGCCATGTGAATGCGACGGCGCACAGCGTGGGCGAGCGCGCGATCACTCCCGGCGCCACCAGCAGCGCGGAGACGTTGCACACCCAGAACACGTCGTACCAGCGCCCAGCTTCGACGTGCGCGGTGTCGTGCAGCACGATGGCGCACAGCGCGAAGCCCGCGACGGCGAAGTCGAGATACCTGAGACGCGTCCAGGTGCTCATGGCGGCGGCCAGCAATCAGCGGTCATCAGTGGGTTGACAGTGTTCGGGTAGCAGCCGGCCCGGGGCTCGCCAGAGCGCGCCGACGCTGCGCCCTGCGCGAGACCCTGTCTGCCCGCCCTCCGCAGGGATCAGGGACGGCAGGGCTGGCGGTGTCGGGCCGTTGCCGGGTAGCGCGAGAGGCTGCCAGGACCCCCGGAATCGCCCAGGACAGGAGACAAGTTGTGGAAAGGCTGGGCCGAGCCTGCGGGCTACTTGTGTTCAGCATTGAGGAAGTTCAGCAGTGAGCAGACGGGCAGGGTAGGAAAATCCAAGCTCGTCCGCGCGGTTACCCATTCCTTGTGGTTTTTTGTTGCCTGACCCCAAGGGATTGGGGTACACCGGCTCCTCACTGAAAGTTCTTCTCCTGCGCACGGATCCAGTAGCCCCATCACTTGTTCAGGGGCCGTTTGATCCTACAGTACTGAACAGCTTCGCAGCTTAGGGGGCGCCGGGTTGGCCCGGCGGACAAGACGGTCCCGCAGACACCTTCGAGGGGGTGCCGGGGGCCGGGCAGGTCGTTTTTTTTGTTTGTGTCCACGGGCGGACGGGTGCCGCGCGGGGCCACGTAGTGCGGGCAAGCAGAGCCCGAAAAGGAGAGAGGGATGGCGCAATCGTCGATCGTAGGGCAGGCAGGCAGCGTGAAGAGCAGTACCGACGAGCCTCCCCGGAGCCGGCGCAACGCGCCGGAGTCACGTCGCCCGTCCGCCCGCAGCCGGCGCGGCCGCGGGCTGGCGTTCGAGCGCCATTTCACCCGCCCCGGCGTCGATCCCATGGACGAGGTGGTGTGGGAGCGCCGGCAGAGCGTGATCACCAATCCCGACGGCTCGGTCGTCTTCCGCATGGAGGGCGCGGAGATACCGGCCGAGTGGTCGCAGCTCGCCACGGACATCGTCGTCAGCAAGTACTTCCGCAAGGCGGGCCTGCACGGCGACAAGACGCTGGGCGAGACCAGCGTGCGCCAGGTCGTGCATCGCGTCGCGCACACCATCCGTAGCGCCGGCGAGGCGTTCGGTGGCTACTTCGCGTCGAAGAAGGACGCGGAGACGTTCGAGGCGGAGCTCACGTTCCTGCTCGCCAACCAGTACGGCGCTTTCAACTCGCCGGTGTGGTTCAACTGCGGCCTGTATCACGAGTACGGCATCGAGGGCTCCGGCGGCAACTGGGCCTACATGCCGAAGGCCGACACCGTACAGGAAACGCAGAACGCCTACGAGCACCCGCAGTGCTCGGCGTGCTTCATCCAGGGAGTCGAGGACGACCTGATGAGCATCTACGACCTGATGAAGAGCGAGGCGCGCCTGTTCAAGTACGGCTCGGGCACGGGCTCGAACTTCAGCAACATCCGCGGCAAGCAGGAGAAGCTCTCGGGCGGCGGCACCTCCAGCGGTCTGATGAGCTTCCTCGAGGTCTTCGATCGGGCCGCCGGCTCGACCAAGAGCGGCGGCACCACGCGCCGCGCCGCGAAGATGGTCTGCCTCGACATGGACCATCCGGAGATTTCGGACTTCATCAACTGGAAGGTGCGCGAGGAGAAGAAGGCAAAGGCGCTCATCGCCTCCGGCTTCGAAAGCGACTTCAACGGCGAGGCCTACCGCACGGTCAGCGGACAGAACTCCAACAACTCCATCCGCGTCACCGACGAGTTCATGAAGGCGGCGCTGTCGGACGGCAAGTGGCAGACGCGCGCGCGCACCACCGGCGAGGTGGTCGACACCTACGACGCGGCGGACTTGTGGCAGCAACTCGCCGAGGCCGCCTGGGCCTGCGCCGATCCGGGCGTGCAGTACGACACGACGATCAACCGCTGGCACACCAGCTCCAACACGGGCCGCATCAACGCATCCAATCCGTGCTCGGAGTACATGTTCCTCGACAACACGGCCTGCAACCTGGCGTCGCTCAACCTGACGAAGTTCCTGCGCGAGGACGGCAGCTTCGACGTGGACGGCTACCGCCACGCCATCGAGCTGTTCTTCACCGCCCAGGAGATCCTCGTCGATTTCTCCAGCTATCCCACCCAGCCCATCGCACAGAACTCGCACGACTTCCGTCCGCTGGGCCTCGGCTACGCCAACCTGGGCACACTCTTGATGCTGCTCGGCATCCCCTACGACTCGGACAAGGGCCGAGCCGTGGCCGGAGCGCTCACGGCCATCATGTGCGGTCACGCCTACGAGACGAGCGCGAAGATGGCGCGCTCCAAGCAGCCCTTCCCGGGCTACGCGAAGAACCGCGAGCCGATGCTGCGCGTGATGCGCATGCACCAGGAGGCGGCGTACGCCATCAACCGTGACGAGTGCCCCGAGGCACTGTGGCGCGCGGCCTGCGAGGACTGGGACAACGCCGTCAAGCTTGGCGAGCAGCACGGCTACCGCAACGCGCAGTCCACCGTGCTCGCACCGACGGGCACCATCGGGCTGCTCATGGATTGCGACACCACCGGCATCGAGCCCGACTTCGCGCTGGTAAAGTTCAAGAAGCTCGCCGGTGGTGGCTACTTCAAGATCGTCAACCAGTCGGTGCCGGAGGCTCTGGCCAAGCTCGGCTACCCGGAGCTCCAGATCCGGGAGATCGTCGCATACGTATCCGGCACCAACACGCTGCTCGGCGCGCCGCACGTCGGAAGGGTCGAGCTCAAGGAGTGCGGGCTCACCGACGAGGATCTGGCGAAGGTCGAGCAGGCGATCCCCGGCGTGTTCGATCTGAACCTGGCGTTCGCCCCGTGGGTGCTTGGCCGCGAGACCTACGAGCGGCTGGGCGTCGACGCCGAGCGCATGAGCCAGCCGGGCTTCAATCTGCTCAAGCACCTCGGCTTCAACGCCGCGCAGATCGAGGAAGCCAACGACGTGATCGTCGGCCGCATGACGATCGAGGGCGCTCCCTACCTGAAGGCAGAGCACTACCCGGTGTTCGACTGCGCCAACCGCTGCGGACGCACGGGCAAGCGCTTCCTGGCTCCCATGTCCCACGTCAGGATGATGGCGGCCGCCCAGCCGTTCCTTTCCGGCGCGATCAGCAAGACCGTCAACCTGCCGAACGAAGCAACAGTGGACGACGTGCGCGAGATCTACGAGGAGGGCTGGAAGCTCGGCCTCAAGGCAATCGCGCTGTACCGCGACGGGTGCAAGGCCTCGCAGCCGCTGTCCACCAGCAGCGACGAGAGCAAGGAGCAGGACGACAAGCCGGTCGCAACGGCTATCGAGCAGGCGCCCGTGTCGGTCCGCCCCGAGGGCGCGCGCGTCCGGCTTCCCAAGAAGCGCAGCGGCTTCACGCAGGAAGCGAAGGTCGGCGGGCACAAGGTGTTCCTGCGCACCGGCGAGTACGAGGACGGGTCGCTTGGCGAGATCTTCATCGACATGCACAAGGAGGGCGCGGCCTTCCGCTCGCTGATGAACTGCTTTGCCATGGCGGTGTCCGTGGGTCTGCAGTACGGCGTGCCGCTCGAGACGTACGTCGAGCAGTTCACGTTCACTCGCTTCGAGCCGCACGGCGTCGTGCAGAACCATCCGAACATCAAGTTCGCCACGTCGATCGTCGACTACATCTTCCGCGTGCTGGGCGTGGAATACCTGCAGCGCTACGACTTCGCCCAGGTGAAGCCCGCCGAGGCTGCCGCGAGCATCGACGATCCCACGGGACAGGCGCTGGTGGCTCCGTCCAAGGCGCCGCCCGCACTGCCCGCAGCGGAGGAACCAGCCGCCGCAGGTACGGGTGCCGACATGCACGGAGCCCTGAGCGCGCAGCTCGAGGAGATGATGGGCGACGCTCCGGTGTGCGATTCCTGCGGGCACATCACGGTCCGCAACGGCGCCTGCTACAAGTGCCTGAACTGCGGCAACTCGATGGGCTGCAGCTAGGGGCAGGCCGGAAAGGCGGAGGCCGTCGTCGGCGACGGTCTCCGCGCTCCAGGCGCCCCGACTGAGCATAACCATCTGGAACTACACAACAAACTCGCCCAGCGCATCCCGACCGAACGCTACGCCACCCGAAGGGCGTTGTTGCTTCTGGAAGGCAAGGCGCTGTGCATTTCGGTCGTCGGTCTAGTAAAACGGGGCGCCATGAGACTCGACACGAGCGGCAGGTTCGTTCTCTTCACGGGACTGTTCCTTCTGGCGGCCCAGGGCTGCAAGAAGAAGTCCGGCACGGATACGACGGCCGCAGCGTCGCAGTCGGCCGCGGCACCTGCCGCGCCGGCATCGATTGCCCCCGCAGTCGAGCCGAGCGCCACAGCCGAGGCTTCCGCAGCGGCAGCAGCGCCCGCACCGACGCCGTCGGCTTCTGCGCCAGCCACTACGACCGTCAAGCACGCCGTCAATGCGGGCTACCAGAGCATCCAACGCTGCTGCAACGCACTGGCCGCCGGGGCGAAGAAACCGGGGCCACAGCACAACAAGTACCAGGCCGCCGCCGCGGTGTGCTCGGGCATCGCCGCACAGGTCAAGAAGGGCGCCGCCAATGCCACGTCGGCGCGCACCACCATCCGCGCGCAGCTGCAGGGCGTACCCGTGCCCGGTGGTTGCTGAATTGATTTCGGGACACCAGACTGGACAGTTGACGCGGGCGCACCGCCCGCCCGGAGGACCGTGATGAAGAACGCCTCGCAACCCAAAAGCAAGTGGTCGCTGCTCACGCCCATCGTCCTGGGTCTGGCATTTCCGGCCGTAGCGGCCAGCTACATGGGCTGCAAGAAGGACAAGCCGCCTCCGCCGCTGCCTTCGGCCGCTCCCGCCGCGACGCCCAGCGCTCCGCTGGTGCTCACGCCGGAAGACGCCGCCGCCGACGCCCCCGCCGACGCCGACGCCGACGCCCCGAAGAAGGTCGGCCACTACGTGCCGAAGAGCAGCCTGGCCAATTGCTGCGCAGCGCTGAGCCAGAACGCGCAGAGCGCGCCCAACCCGCTGACCAAGACCTACATGCTGCAGGCCGCCGGCATCTGCAGCGCGATGGCAGCACAGGGCAAGAGCAAGAACGCGGCGATCGGAGCTATCACTGGCGCGCTCAAGGGCGCCGGGCTACCCGCCGCTTGCCGCTAGCCACGGGCCGGGACCGCCGGCCTGGACCATCGAGGTGATCGAATCCGCCGTGGAGCTCGCGCGGGGCCTGTCCCGGCCGCTTGAGCACCGCGCCGGATCCCTCCTCGACGCGTCCGATCACGCGGACCCAACGCGGCCGCCGGGCACGCGGACCGGCGGCGAGCAGGGCGTAGTCCTCGCCGCCCTCGAGCGCGAGCGACAGCGCATCGGTACCGAGTAGCCCGGCGACGCTGACTAGCTCCGGTGGCAGCGCGCGCTCGAGCCTGCGCGCGTCGATCACGACGCTGACGCCACTGGCCTCCGCGAGGTGCGTCGCATCGCCGGCCAGACCGTCGGAAACGTCCAGAGCGGCGTGGGCGCGATCGGAAAGCGATCGCCCGCGGGTGATCAGCGCGCGAGGGCGGCGCCAGGCGAAAATGCAGCGCTGTTGCGCGTCGGCGGCTCGGCGGGTCCGCTGCATCCGCGGCCCCTTCGACAACAGGAGCAGGCCTGCGCGCGCGAGCCCCACCTCGCCCACCAGCCACAGCTCGTCGCCCGGGCGAGCGCCACTGCGGCGAAGCGTGCTCGCCGCTTCGCCGAGCACCGTTGTCGTGACGCCGAGCTCCGAGCCACGGGAGATGTTGCCTCCAACAACCGGGCAGCGGAGCTCGCGCGACGCCTCGGCCTGGCCCGCGCCCAGCTCGCCGAGCTCGCGTTTCGAGAAGCGGGCCGGCAGGACCAGGCTCGACAGCGCGGCGAGCGGTCTGGCGCCCATCGCGGCCAGGTCGCTCGTCGCGGCAGACAGCGAGCGGAACCCGACATCGGCGAGCGAGAGGTAGCGCCGGTCGAAATGCACATGCTCGATGCAGGCGTCGACCGTCCAGACCAGGGGCTCGCCCTTCGGCGCGATGACCGCGGCGTCATCGCCGATGCCGAGCTCGATGCGCTTCGACGCCGGGCTGCCCTCCGCAAACAAGCCTGAAAGTAGCTCGATGGCGGCGCTTTCGCCCCACGCGGCCCGGCCGCGCTTCGATGCCCTGCGTGCCATCGGATCGTCAGGAAAGGGTAGCGCGGCGGCAGGGGATCGTCACTACGAAGACTGCGCCGTGTGGCTTGTTTTCTTCGATGTGCACGGTGCCATCGTGGCCGTCGACCAGACGTTTCACGATCGACAAGCCGAGCCCGGTACCGCCCTGCTCACGCGTGGAGCTGGAATCGACCTGGTAGAACGCGTCGAAGACGCGGGCGCGCTCGGGTTCGGGAATGCCGATCCCGGTATCGGCGACCCTGAGCTCCAGTGCCGGGCGGCGGCTGGAGAGCAGCACCAGCGCCTCGCCCTCGGAATCGCCCACCGCCATCAGGGTGTGCGACAGCGAGAGCGTCACGCGGCCGCCCTTGGGCGTGAACTTGATGGCGTTTTCCGTCAGGTTGAGCAGCACCTGTCGCAGGCGGTCCGCGTCGGCCCACAAGAGCGGCAGACCGTTCTCGATGTCGACCGCAATCGTCACTTCCTTCTTGCGCGCGGTGGGCGTCAGTGTCTGCGCCACATCCTGGAGGACGGGCGCCACGTCGATGCTGTCCTTGCGCAAGCTCATGGTGCCGCTCTCGAGCTTGGACAGATCGAGCAGGCCCTTGATCAGCGACAGGAGCTGTTCGCCCTTCTCGCGGATCGTCCCGACGAACTCGCGCTGTTCGTCCGTCAGATCGCCGGCGATACCCTCGACCATCATCTCGCTGTAGCCGATGATCGAGGTCAGCGGCGTGCGGAGCTCGTGCGAGACGGTCGCCAGGAAGTTGCTCTTCAAGCGGTCCAGCTCCTTCAGCCGGTCGAACGCCTCCTGCAGCTTCGCGTTCTTTTCCTGCAGCTCGTGGAAGCTTTCGCGCACGGCAGCCAGATGCATATTGCTGGTAAGCAGCGCCTTGTGGCCGCTGAACAGGATGAGGTCGAGTGTGCTCTTCAGGTGGTGCGCGATGCGACTTACCGTCTCTTCCCGGGCCCGGGGCATCTCGGACATCAGCGCCTCGACCTTGGCGGCTTCGATGCCCTGATCCAGCTCGAGCACCGCTGCCGGCGCCTGGCTGACCTCCGGAGGCAGGAACGGCCCGAGGATCATCCGTCCGATCTGGCGACCGTCGTAGCTGATCGACGTGACCTGGTAGACCGAACCCGTCACGCAGGTGTGCGTAGCTTCGCCATCCACACCAGGATTGAGCTGCTTGACCGTGTCGACCACGTCCGACAGCGCAGCGCGAGCGGCGCGGAAGGTGTTGAGGTAGGTGAATAGCGCGTGCTGCTCGCTGGTATCCGCCAGGATCAGTCCCTGCGCGTTGAAGATGCGGATCGGCACGCGGAACAGCTCATGGAAGCTCCGGACCATCTCGCCCAGAGCATCGCGGTCCACGAGCTCCTCGAGCCGGATGTCCGCACCGAGCATCAGCGATTCGATGCTGCGATCGGGAGCGGGGTTGGTCACTGCACCGCCTCCGGCCTCAGCACGTCGAGGGCGCCGCCGACGCAATCGCCCAGAAGCTCGGACACGGAGCGGGTCTGACCGAGACTCCGGGCCACCTGGTCCAGGAAGGCGTCCGCATCGAAGCCGAACTTCCTGTTCAGATCGTGCTCGGCATCCAGCGCGCTCCAGGTGAGATGCAACAGGCCGACGAAGCTCTCCACCACGCCCTCGCCGCGCGTCGCCACAGCCAGATAGGTGGGTTCGCGCCCTTGCGCCGCAAGCTTGGCGATCTCGTCGTCACCGCGGATGTTGGACAGGTCGCGCTTGTTGAACTGGATGACAAGCGGCATCTGCTTCAGGTTCAGGCCGCTGGCTTTGAGGTTGTCCTTCAGATCCATGAACGACTCGGCGTTGTGCTCCGTCTCGCCGACCTGTGAGTCCGCGATGAAAGCAATGCCGTCCGCTCCCTGCACCACCAGCCGGCGCGTGGAGGCGTGGATGACCTGACCGGGCACCGTGAACACCTTGAGCCGCACCGCCAGCCCACCAGCGTCGCGGAAGGTCAGCGGCAGCAGATCGAAGAACAGCGTACGATCGTCGCGCGTCTCGAGCGTCATCAGGCGACCGCTCGAAGCGGGGTCGGCGGCCTTGTGAAGCGCCTGGAGGTTCGTCGTCTTCCCGCTCAGGGCCGGACCGTAGTAGACGAGCTTGATCGTGAGCTCACGCGCTGCGAAATCGAGCTGCACGGCCCCTACCTCCGGTTGGGTCTCGCTGGCAGGCTACTGCCAGGGCAATTGGGGACGGGCTGGAAGCGGAGCTTCACGAATGCCCGAGATTAGCGCAGGCACCGACCGGAAACCAAGCCCCGAGCCGCAGGCGCACCGCGCACGCGGCGTCGCGGGTATCATGCGGGCGCCATGAGCCACGCTCTCGTGCTTCTGTGGCTCGGGACGAGCACTGCCCGGGCGGCTCACCAGCCGGACCTCGATTCCTGGCAGAGGGCTCGGCAGGTCGCGCTGCAGTCGCCAGCAGCCGATGTTCCCCGGGGGCTCCGCTACGACCCAGCGGTCGTCAGCCGCATCGAGAAACTGCTCGACGAAGCCCGCATCGCTGCTGGATCGCTGGACGAGAAGACAGCGCGCTCGCGCCTCTCGGCGGTCGACCGCCTGCTCTACTCGCATCCATCGCTGCCACAGGCGGCATGGCTGATGGCAGAGCGCCTCGAGATCGAGGCCGACGTCTTCGATCGGCGCGCGGACGGAATGGCGCGGGCAAGAGCACTCAGAGTGCGTGCCCGGGCGCTCGAAGGTCGCCGCGCGCTGTCGTACACGAGCGTGGCCGAAGCGCACGAAGTAGAGCGCTCCAGTGACGGGGTGCACGGCGCGGCACCGTCGGCCCCCCGGAAGACCCCGCCGACCTCGACTGCGCACGGCGCGACGGCTGCACCGCCAGAGACCGCGCCGACCCCGGCCGCACCGGGCTCTCAAGCGAGTCCCGCGCTGGTACACGTGACCGCAGGCGGACTGCGCCACGGCGACGAGCTCTACGTCGATGCGCGACGTGTCACCGCGCGGCTTCTCCTTGCCCCGGGCGAGCACCACGCGCGCGTGATCCGCCGCGGGCGCGCAGTCTGGGCCGGATGGGTGCACGTCGCGCCCGGTCACAGCACACTCGAGCTGCCGGTAGCCGCGCCGGTCGCGTGCAGCCGCGACGATCTGGCGGGGACACACCTCGCCGGCGCGCACGTGGTGGTGCCGAAAGGTGTGCGCTGCCGCCACTGGGCTGTGGCCCTGCCTGCCGCGCACGGCGACGGCATCCGCGTCGCAACCTGTCACGGCTCGAGCTGCGATCCCCTGCTCGGCTGGCAGCGGGGTTTTGGCCGCGATTTCGCGGGGCCCGCGCAGGCGCCGCAACACCGCGGTTGGCCGGGCTGGGCCACCTATCTGCTGACAGGGGTCGGCGTGGCAGCGACAACCGGGTTCATCCTGTGGCGGACGGGTGCGTTCGATCAGCCGAGCACGCCGCGCACCGTGTGGAGATACCAGGCGCCGCTCCACTTCTAGCGGGCGGACTATCCGTGCGGGCGCCAGCGCGTGCGCGCTTCGGCGATGGCTTCGGCCACGCGCCGCTTGGCGGGGCCACCCGGCAGGTCGCGGCGCTCCACGGCCTGGGCGGGATCCAGCACGGACGCGATCGCGTCGCCCGCAAGCGACGCGTGTGCGGCCGACAGCACCTCCGGCGGCAGCTCGCCCAGCTGCACACCTCGCTCCTCGGCCTGGCGCACCAGCTCGCCCACGATGTGATGCGCCTCGCGGAACGGCATGCCCTGCTGCACCAGGAAGTCGGCCAGATCCGTGGCGCACAGGTGGCCGCCATCGAGCGCCGCGCGCATCCGGTCGGCGTTGAACGTGGCCGTCGCGATCGCACCGGTCAGCGCCCTGAGCGAGAGCAGTGCGCTCTCGACCGCATCGAAGATGGGGCGCTTGTCCTCCTGCAGGTCGCGGCCGTAGCCGAAGGGCAGTGACTTCTCCAGCACCAGCAGCGTCGTGGCCGAACCGACCATGCGGGCCGCCCGGCCGCGTACCAGCTCGCCCACATCCGGGTTCTTCTTCTGCGGCATCATGCTGGAGCTGGTCGAGAAGGTGTCGCTCAGCGTCAGGAAACCGAACTCCTGGCTCGACCAGAGCACGAGTTCCTCGCCGATGCGGGACAGGTGCACGCCGAGGATCGCCAGCGCGGAGCTGACCTCCATCAGGAAGTCGCGACTGGCCGTGGCATCGATCGAATTGTGCATCGGCCGGGCGAAGCCAAGCTCGGCGGCCACGCCCTCGCGATCGAGCGGAAAACCGCTGCCCGCCACCGCTCCAGCGCCGAGCGGCGACTCGTTCAACCGCTCCAGCGCATCGTCGAGCCGCTGCCGGTCGCGCCAGAGCATCTGTTGCCACGCCATCAGGTGGTGCGACAGGCGGCTGGGCTGCGCGCGCTGCAGGTGCGTGTAGGCCGGCATCAGCGTGTCCAGCTCGGCCTCGGCGCGTTCGATGATCGACTGGGCGAACGCGTCCAGCGCGTCCAGCGTCTCGCCCACGCGACGGCGCGTCCACAGCCGGAGATCGGTCGCCACCTGGTCGTTGCGCGAGCGCCCGGTGTGGAGCTTGCCGCCGACCGGCCCGCAGATCTCGATCAGGCGGGCCTCGATGTTCATGTGGACATCCTCTTTTTCCGGATCCCACTTCATCTCGCCGCGCTCGATCTCGCCGGCGACGCGCTCCAGGCCGTTGACCAGCTGCTCGGCTTCCTCTTCGCTGATCACGCCGGCACGCCCGAGGCCCCGGGCGTGCGCCACCGACCCCTGGATGTCCTCGCGCCACAGCTCCCGGTCGATGTCGACGCTGGCATTCAGCTCGGCCATCGCCTGGTCGACCGCCTGGGGCAGGCGTCCGCCGCGCGCGCCGCCCTGGCCCTTGTCCGCACTGCTCATGCGTCGCTTATGACACGCTGTCGCTGGCTCCGGAAGCCGCTGCCGGGTCCGCGTCGTATGGGCGTCCGAGCGCCTCGCGCAGCCCGGAGAGCTTCGCCTCGACGCCCGTCAGCCGCTCGGCGTCACGGTCGCAGGCGGCCTTTTCAGCCTCCACGTCCGCCGCGCCATCGGCGCGCTCGCGCCGCACCGACTCCAGCACCTCGATGATCTCGCGGTGCAGCTCCTGCCCCGCGGTGACCACCCAGGCGTCCAGGCGCTCGGCAAATCCATCGACCAGCTCGTCAATCTTCGGTGCGACCTTGGCGGCCGCGTCTCGTAGCACTGCGGGCGCCGCCTCCAGTGCGCGCTTGCGCACCTCCGTCTGTGCGCGGTCCTTGCTGTACAGCGCCAGCACCGGAGCGGCCACCAGCAGGATGCCGCCCAGCATCGCGTTGGCGAACAGCACGCCCAGCCCCACGCTCAGCACCGCGAACACACCCACGTCGTAGGCAAACGTGTCGACGTCGATCGACGGCGCGCTGAGGTCGCCGCCCATGGTCTCGCTCAGGCGCTGCCCTGCGTCGTGCGCGTCATCGCGCACCAGCGCGACCATGCGTTCAGCCAGCTGCTCCAGCGACTGCGCGATCTCGTCCGTCTCGGACTTGGCCCAGTCGCGGAACGACTGCTCGAGAAACGCGCCCAGGTGCTGCTTGAGCTCGTCCGCCGAAGCGCGCTCGACGATGGCCGGCAGCTGCCGCACCACGTCGTCGCAGAACCGATCCAGGTCGCGACGCGCCCAGGCCTTGATGGCGCCCGACTCCTCGCGGATCGACAGCCGTCGCTTCTCGATTGTGTCCGCGTGACCCGCGAGATCGCGTTCCAGCAGCTCGATGCGCCGCCCAAGCTCCTCGGCGCTCATCGTCGCCGCGCGCCGCCGCGCGTCGATGCCGCGCGAGAGCACACCCGCCGCAACCAGCCCTTCGCCCAGTGCGTTGCCGAGCACGATGCGTCCGCGCTCCTCGGCTAGAAAGCGCGTCAGGTGCTCGACCAGCTCCGGCAGACCGCTTTCCGCGACGCGACCCGCCAATGCGGCCTGCGCGCTGGTGGCGAACACCGGCGGCTCCTTCACGAGCTCGCCCAGCTGGTCGCGCACGTACTGGACTGCCTCTTCCCGCTCCTCGGTCGACCAGATGTCGGTCTTGGCCACGACGAACACGACCTTGTCGCGGTTCTTGCCGATGATCTGCTTCTCGAGGAACTGCCGCTCGCTCTCCTTCACCGGCTGCCCGGCATCGAGCACGAACAGCACCGCGTCGGAGCGCGGGATGTAGTCGTAGGTGATCTCCGCGCGCGTCAGCGAGAGATCGTTCACGCCGGGCGTGTCGACCAGCACGATGCGTTCGCGCAGGAGCTCTGCCGGGTAGCCCACCTCCAGATAGCGGACCGGGTCGCTGCGCCGCTCGCCGCCGACAGTGAAGCTCTTGACGGCGTCGAAGGGCAAGAGCTCCTCGTCCCCCGACTCCAGCACGGCCCGAGCGCGCGGCGCCTCGGCGTACACGAGGTGGTGGATGACCGCGGTCGTGGGCGTCACGCCGACGGGCAGCACGGATTTTCCGAGCAGCGCGTTCACGAAGGTCGTCTTGCCGTGGTTGAATTCGCCCACCACCACCAGATGGAAGCGGTCCGCCTCCAGCTTCTTCACGACCTCGGAGCCGACGCGTTCGGAAAGCGTGCGTGCTCCGACGCTTCCGGCCACATCGCGAAGGCCGTTCAACGCCTCGATCACCTCGAGCTTCCTCTCCCGGAATGCGTCGAGCATCTATTCCTCCATCCTCCTGGGGCGCGACCTGACGTCAGCCGACTACCTTGATGATCTCGTGCACCTTGTCGTCCACTTCCTGCATGCTCAGGCCATCGTCGCCCAGCCCCGCCCGGCGCCGGTACAGCTCGCTGTCGCCGAACACGCGCAGCGCCAGCACGCGCTTGGGCAGCCAGGGGTGCGTGGAGAAGACCTCGCCGTAGCGGCCAATGCTCTCCTGCGCCTCCTGGTGCTGTTCGAGGAAGGCTTCGATGTTCAACTGGTCGTAGAGCTTCTGCGAGCCCAACGCGAGCTTGGTCAGCGCGCGCAGCGCCACGTCCAGATCGCCCGTGCACAGCACGCCGGCACGGTCGCAGGTGATCTCGGCGCGGCGCGACCAGGCGCGCAGCGCGAGCAGCGCCGGCAGACCCACCGAGCGCACGAACAGCCCCGCCATGTGCGTCAGGTAGTGCAGCGCCGTCAGGTACACCACGTGGTTGTTATGGATGTGACCGCACTCGTGACCGATCACGCTGGTGAGCTCCTCGTCCGAGAGGTGATCGACCAGCGCCGAGTTGATCATGATGAAGGCGTCGTCGTTGGTGCCGTAGGTCGCGCCATTCAGGTACGGATTGTTGACGACGTAGAGCGTCGGCGTGGCAATGCCGAGCGTCTTCGCGCAGCTCTCGGCCACGGCGTGCACGCGCGGAAACTGCTTGGGGCCAACCTTCACCGCATGACCAAGCAACTCCGCCTTGCCCACGTTCTTGAACAGCCGGACACCAGCCGCCACGGCCAGCTCCACCGGCTTCATGCGCTGGAAGGCGTCACGCGTCGTCCGGTCCGATACGTAGGCGTAGGCGTGGCTGTCGTCGTCCACTGCGCCGGGCTGCTCCGCCCGTCGCTGGTTCACGAAGCCCTCGAAATCCAGCTCTCCGACTCGCGCCACGTTTGTTTCCGCTCCGCGAAGCGCGGCGTGCCGCCCACCGGCCGCTCCGCGTCGTCGCATGTCGGGTCAAACGTAGCTGCGTCGGGTTAGCGGCGCAATCCCGCCACCGCGTCGTCGATCGCGCCGTTTTCCAGCGCTACCAGCCGCGCCAGGAAGCGCCGGTAGTCGCGCACGGGCGGCTGCCCCGGCGGCGCCCGCATCGCGAAGTCGGTGATGCGCGTGGTCGCGAAGCGCAGACACGCGATGGCGCCCTCGACGGGCAGCGCGTCCAGCTCGCGCTTCTCGAGCGGGCGCACAGCGTGATAGCCGGACAGGAGAGCGCGTACCAACTCCGGCTCGAAGCCGTCGCCGTAACACCACGCAAGCAGCGTCGCCATCACGTCGTACGCGTACGCCCCGCGCGCGGCGCTCTCGAAGTCGATCAGCGCCAGGATGCGCCCACCCGACCAGAGCACGTTGTCGCGGAACAGGTCGCCGTGGATCAGCCCCTGCGGCAGATCCCGATCGCGCAGCGGCGCATAGTGTTCGAGCCGCTCGCGGATCAGTGGGACAGCGACGGCCAGGTCGGCCGGCGCTTCCCGTTCGATGCGCGCGAGACGCGCCTCGACGTCCGCCACGCGGAACCGGCCCTCGCCCGCCACCCGCACGCCGCTTCCGTGCATGTGCGCCAGCGCAGCACCCACCGCTGCCGCCGCGGCGGCGTCCACTCGTGTCTGGCACAGGATCGTGCCGTCGATCCACGGGTAGATGGCCACCGGCTTGCCCGCGTGCTCCGCGATGTAGCCGCCCTCGACAAGCTCCAGCGGAGCCGGCGTCGGAACGCCCGCTTCAGCCAGCGCGTGCGACAGCTCGGCCTCGGACCAGGCACCGCGCGCACCCTGCTCCTCGTAGATCCGCCCGAAAAACGCCCGGCCACCTACGGTCGACAAGCGGAAATTCGAATTGACCGAGCCCGCCGCCAGCGCGTCGACCTCCGCGATCTCGAGCCCGTACACCGCACCTATGCGCCTGGCATCCTCGAGCGGGAGTGGGGTGAGGCGGGCCATGGCGGCGACTATGCCACCGGCGCCGGCGGACTACGAGGCTTGGCGCACCTTGTCCGCGCCCCGCAGCGGCGCTACATTTCCGGGTGGCCGCATCGCGGCACTGAATGAGCAAAATCCACGGGAACACCACGGGCCTTGCCCCCAGCGCGCTTTCGGCCCTGCAGCGCATCTACCGGCGCCGTGTCCCGCTGGACCGGATCGCAACGCCGGAGCTCGTGCGCTCGCTCGCCGAAGCGTCACGGGAGACCAAGCGCCAGGTGGGCGCGCTGGTTCACCGCTCCGGGCAGGTGGACACAGTCATCGTGGGCACGGCCACCGGGCTGATGCTGCCGGACATCGGGCGCCTGCGCGCAGCGCAAGGGCGCTTCCGCGCGCTGCGCCTCGTGCACACGCATCTGTTCGGCGAGCCGCTGACGCGCGACGACCTGACCGACCTGACGCGGCTCCGGCTCGACCTGGTCTCGGCCATCCTGCTCACACCCGAGGGCGAGCCGCGCTCGATGACCTGGGCGTACAACGTGCCCGTCCATGGCGCGTCGCAGCCCTACGAGGTCGTTGGTCCCCTGCCCTACGGCCGCGAGCAGCCGCACTTCGGCGAGCTCATCGCGTCGCTGGAAGCGGAGTTCGCGCGCGAGGCGCGGCTCAGCGAAGTGCACGGCAAGGACGGCCGCGCCATGCTCGTCCACGTCGGCGGGAAGCGACGCCCGGGCGCGATGCGTCGCGCCGAGGCGCGCCTGGCAGAGCTCGAAAGCCTGGCCCAGACCGCCGGCGTCGAGGTGATCGACAAGGTGATCCAGCTGCGCGATCGCGTCGACCCGAAGTTCGTGCTCGGAAAGGGCAAGCTGGACGAGGTCGTGATGCGCGCCATCGAGCACGACATCGAGACCTTGATCTTCGACTGCGATCTGACGCCCGCACAGGCCAGCGGCATCGCCGCTGTCACCGACCTGAAGGTCATCGATCGCACGCAGCTGATCCTCGACATCTTCGCGCAGCGCGCCGAGACCCGCGACGGCAAGCTGCAGGTGGAGCTCGCGCAGCTCAAGTACACGCTGCCGCGGCTCGGTCAGCGCGACGACGCGCTCAGCCGGCTGACAGGCGGCATCGGCGGTCGCGGACCTGGCGAGACGAAGCTCGAGATCGGGCGCCGCCGCGCGCGCGAGCGCGTCACGCGGCTGGAGAAGGAGCTCAAGACGCTCGGAAAGAAGCGCGCCGAACGCCGCCGCCAGCGCACGCGGAGCGACGTGCCGGTTGTGGCCATCGTCGGCTACACCAACGCCGGCAAGAGCACGCTGCTCAACACACTGACGCAGGCCGGCGTGCTCGCCGAGAACAAGCTGTTTGCCACGCTCGACACGCGCGCGCGCCAGCTGCGCCTGCCCGACAGCCGGCTGCTGATCCTGACGGACACCGTCGGGTTCATCCGCGAGATGCCCAAGGATCTGTTCGCGGCCTTCCGCGCCACCTTCGAGGAAGCCGCCGACGCGGATCTACTGCTGGAAGTGGTCGACGCCTCCGATCCGGAACACACCGAGCACATGGCGACGACCGCCCGGCTGCTCGCCGAGCTGGGACTCGAGCGCATCCCCAAGCTGGTGGTGTTCAACAAGGTCGACGCGCTGCCGGCGGCCGAGCGCCACATCGTGGAGCAGCATCCGGACGGCATCGCTGTATGCGCGCTCCGGCGCGACACCACACGCGCGCTGCTCTGCCGCATCGGTGCAGAACTGGAGCGGACAGGCAGGCTGACGGCGGCGCCGCTACCGGCCGAGCTCGCCGCGGGCGAGCTCGACGTGCGCGCCTGACGCGGTCCGGGCCGCGCGGCTCAGACGCGCACGATCGCGCTGCCCCAGTGCAACCCCGCGCCCAGAGCGAGGAAACAGACCAGCTGGCCCTTCTGCAGCCGGCCGTCGCGCCGCATCTCGTCGACCAGGATCGGGATCGTGGCGGCCGATGTGTTGCCATAGCGCGCGATGTTGCTCGGCACTTTCTCGGCCGGCACACCGAGCCGCTCGCGGACCGCGTCGTTGATGCGGTCGTTGGCCTGGTGCGCGATGAACCAGTCGATCTGCTCGAGCTTCACCTTGGCGGAAGCGCACGCGGCGCGTACCGAGCGCGGGAGCTTCGTCACGGCATGCTTGAACACCTCGCGCCCGGTCATGTCGGGGATCATCGTGTCCTCGTCGACCGTCTGCTGCGAGATGAACGGGCGCTGGCGGAAACCCGCAGGGATGTACAACTGGTCGAGGTAGCGACCGTCGCTGTGCAGGTCGAACGACAGCACGCCGGTGGTCTCGTCCTCCGCACGCTCCACGACCATCGCCCCGGCGCCGTCGCCGAAAATGATCGCAAGGCTGCGATGGTGCGTCGCCCGCTCCCAGTCCTCCTGGCTCGGACGACGGTCGGTCGTGCCTTCCAGGATGTCCCAGTCGCGCCAGGGCATGAAGCCAGCATGCGCTTCAGAGCCCACGATCAGGATGGTGCGAGCGGCGCCGCTCTTCAGCAGCGAGTCCGCCACCTGGAGGCTGAAGATCATCGCCGCGCACTGCGTCCGGAGATCCAGCGCCGGCACACCGACGCAACCGAGCTGGGAGCCAAGCAGCGTGCCCGACCCCGGGAACATGTGATCCGGGGTCATGGTGTTGAACAGGATGTAGTCGACATCCTCGGGCGCGCGGTCCGCCGACTCCAGCGCGGCGCGCGCAGCCGGCAGCGCCAGATCCGACACGCCCTGCCCTTCCGGACAGAAGTGGCGCTGCGTGATGCCGGTGCGCTGGTAGATCCAGGCGTCGTTGGTGTCCATGACGCGCGCGAGATCGTGATTCGTGTACGGACGACCGGGCAGATAGCGCCCCGATCCGATGATGCCGAGACCGGACATTTAGACTCCCCTCTACCGAGGGCGTGGAAGGATGCGCACCGCTGTAGTCGAGCGGAGACGTCCCGTCACGCGCGCTTTTGGTTGAACCACTGTGGTTCAACCACCGGCCGTAGGATCGAACGACGAGGCCATATGCGTTCGCCGTTGCGACGGGCGGGAGTGCGGAGCCGCCCGCGGCGCGCTACCTATCGCGCACGAAAGGCCACACCCCATGTACGACCACATCCGCCACAAGCTCGACACGGGCGAGCTCGTCATCCTCGACGGCGGCACCGGCACGGACATCCAGCGCCGCGGCGTCGAGATGGATTCCGACGTCTGGTGCGCGGAAGCCAACCTGACCCACCCGGATGTGGTGCGCGCGGTACATGCCGACTACGTCGCCAGCGGTGCGGACGTGATTACGGCCAATACCTACGCCTCGTCGCCGCTGATGTTCCATGCGCGCGGGCGCACGGACCTGATCGAGGTCGACGCATCCGCCATGCGCGTGGCGCGGGCTGCCGCCGATGCCGCAGGCCGGCCCGTTGCCGTTGCGGGGTCCATCTCCGTCATGCGTCCACACCGGCCGGGCACCGACAGGTTCGACGAGACCTTCCAGTTCGACGAAGCGGAGATGCGTGCGCTCTATGCCGCCAAGGCCCGGAACCTGAAGGACTGCGGGGCAGACCTGCTGGTCATGGAAATGATTCGCGACAGCAAGTTCTCGTTGTGGGCCACCGAAGCAGCGATGGACAGCGGCTTGCCGGTGTGGGTGGGCATCGCGGTCGAGCGCAATGCCGAAGGCGGCCTGAGCGGCGTCAACCACCCGGACGAAGAGCTGGGCCAGCTGGTCAGGACACTGACGACGCGCAAGCCCGACGCCTGCCTGGTCATGCACTCGCCCATCGACACGGTGGTCGAGGCACTGGACATCATCAAGGCGAACTGGACAGGCCCTGTGGGTGCCTACCCGGAAGCGGGCGAGTTTCGCATGCCGGACTGGGCGTTCGTGCAAGTCGACCCGGCCGGGTTTGCAGAAGCGGCTAGAACCTGGCAGCAGCACGGCGCCCGGATCATCGGCGGCTGCTGCGGCATCACCCCGGAACACATCAGCGCCCTTTCGAAGAACGGCCTGAGCCAGCGGCGAAAGCCGGCGTCTAGTAGTTGATCAGGCGCGTTCGTCGTCGCGGCGCGGGCGGCGATTGCAGTCGAGAATGCGCTTTCTGACGCGGACAGCGTCGGGCGTCACCTCGACCAGCTCGTCGCGGTCGATGAACTCCAGCGCACTCTCGATGTCGAGCGGGTGCGGCGGCGCGAGTATCACGTTTTCGTCACGGTTCGCCGCGCGGATGTTCGTCAGCTTCTTCTCGCGGGTGACGTTCACGTCCAGATCGTTGGCGCGGTTGTGCTCGCCGATGATCATACCCTCGTACACCTGGGTGCCCGGCCCCACGAACAGGACGCCGCGCGGCTGCAGGTGGAACAGGGCGTAGGGCGTGGTGCTCCCGGCACGATCGGCGACGATGGCGCCGTTCGAACGCCGCAGCATGGGGCCGCGGTAGGGCTCCCAGCCGTCGAACAGCGTATTCAGAAGGCCGGTGCCGCGCGTCTCCGTCAGGAACGACGAGCGGAAGCCGATCAGCCCGCGCGACGGCACGCGAAACTCCATGCGCGCCCGGCCGAAGCCGAGGTTGCTCATCTTGATCATCTGCCCGCGGCGCTCGCCGAGCCGCGTGGTCACGGCGCCTACGTACTCGTCGGGCACGTCGACCACCACGCGCTCGACCGGCTCGGAACGCTTCCCGTCGATCTCGCGCGTCACCACCTCCGGCATGCCGAGCGCGAACTCGTAGCCCTCGCGCCGCATCGTCTCCGCCAGGATAGCCAGCATCAGCTCGCCACGACCGAAGACCGTGAACGTGTCCGGCTCGTCCGTAGGCTCGAAGCGCAGCGCCAGGTTGCGGCGCGCCTCGCGCTCCAGCCGCTCGCGCACGTGGCGCGAGGTCACCCACTTTCCGACCTTGCCGGCGAAGGGCGACGTGTTGACCAGGAAGCTGATCTTGATCGTCGGTTCCTCGACCTGGATGCGCGGCAACGGATCGGGGTGCTCGGGGTCGGCCACCGTGTCGCCGATCTGCACGTCCTCGATGCCTGCGATCGCGACGATGTCGCCCGCCTGCGCTTCCTCGAGCTTCACGCGCTTCATGCCCTCGAAGGAAAACAGCGTGCTGATCTTCTCCTGCTTCACGCCGCCCTCGTGCAGGAGCGCCACCTGCTGCCCGGCACGCACGCTGCCGCGCGCGATGCGCCCGATGCCAAGCCGGCCGACGTAGTCGTCGTGCTCGGTGTTGTGGATGAGCAACTGCAGCGGCCCGTCCACGTTGCCGCCCGGCGGCGGCACGCGCTCGACGATCATCTCGAACAGCGGCACCAGATCCATGTTGGTGTCGGACAGCTCGCGGCGCGCAAGGCCCTCCTTGCCGATAGCGTACAGCGCGGGGAAGTCGGCCTGCGAGTCGCTTGCCTCCAGGTCGCAAAACAGGTCGAACACCTCGCTCAGCACGTCGTCGGGGCGGGCGTCCTGCCGATCGATCTTGTTGATCACGACCAGGATCGGCAGGCGGAGCTCGATGGCCTTCTTCAGCACGAAGCGCGTCTGGGGCAGCGGGCCCTCGGCGGCATCCACCAGGAGCAGCGCGCCGTCGGCCATCTTCAGCGTGCGCTCCACCTCGCCGCCGAAGTCGGCGTGGCCGGGTGTATCGATGATGTTGATGTGGTAGCCGTTCCAGCGCACGCTCGCGTGCTTGGCGAGGATGGTGATGCCCCGCTCGCGCTCGAGGTCGTTCGAGTCCATCACGCGATCCTCGACCGCCTCGTTGGCGCGGAACACGCCGGTCTGACGCAGCATGGCGTCGACCAGCGTGGTCTTGCCGTGGTCGACGTGGGCGATGATGGCGATATTTCGGAGCTTGTCGCGGTCTTGCAGAGGCATGTGGGGGGCGAACGGCTAGCGTGCCCCGGCCTTCCGCGCAAGGGAGCTGGAGTCAACCGCCCCCGGCTTCGGCAGAAAACGGGCAACTGGCAGCCAGCGCGCCCGATAGGAAGGCATGCGTCAGCCCGCCCTCCGGTGGTCCCTCGCGTTCGTCGCCTGCCTCCTGCCGCTCGTCGTGGGCGGCTGCTCCGGACCTCTTTCCCCCGCGATGAACGAGTTCGAGCAGGCCCGCTACCCGGAGGCCGTGCGACAGTTCCGGCGTATCCAGCCGGAATTCGCTGGGTGGAGCCCGCGCCGCCGTGCGCGCTACGCGCTCTACCGCGGGCTGACGCACCTATCTCTCGGCGAAGCCCGCGCCGCCAACTACTGGCTCGGCTACGTCAAGGCCCTCGAGGAGCGCGACCCGGCGCTGCTCGACGCGGCCGACCAGGGTCGCCTCTCGTCCGCCTGGCGCAGCATGGGTCACATGGACGGCGAGGACAGCGTGCGACTCGTCGCACGGCGGCGCTGAACGCAGCTAGCGAAGCGCTTCAGGCACGCGGCAGAGCGCGCTGTGCACGGCCGCCTTCATGGCGTCGAGCTCGACCTGCCGCACGCGCCGCGCGCCAGCCACGGCTCTAGCTCGTCCACGCAGGATCGCGTGCAAGTCACCGCCCTTGGCGCGACGCAGCGTCGCCGACACGATACAGGTCGCTTCGGTACCGTCATCGTGCGCGGACGCGTGCAGTCGCACCAGCACGGCGGACAGCACGAAGCGCTCCCTTGGCCGCGCCTTGCCGAAGTCGATGCGCGACAGCTCGCGCTTCACCGCGGCGCGGAACAGCGGCTTGAACGATTGGCCGGGCGCATGCGCCGTCACCTCGCCCAGCGAGACCGGACGCTGCCCCCCGTCCGCCGGCGCCGCAATCAAGAGCGTCGACGCAAACAACACCGCACCCAGAACAGACCCCGCCCGTCGAGGCTCACGCATGCTCGCGCTCCTTCGATAAAGACACCACGCCCGCTCCGCCCCGCGGCTCGGCGCCGGGGCTTTTTCGGAGCAGTCGTCTTGTGCGGTATCAGGACGCGGCCGGCGGGGCCAAGTTCGCGGCCCTGGCGCCGCGCTTCGCGGGACTTGTCGGGGGGTGTGCAGGACCATCGGCGACGCCATCTGCGACCGCCTCGTCGACAACGCGCACTTCGTCGAGCTACGCGGCCCGTCGATGCGCAAGAAGAAGGGAATGAAGACCGTCAAGCACTGAGCAACCGACCTCCCTCGTCGCTACGCTCCGACCCGCGATCGGGTGCCCGGAATCCGTGATCGGGTACCTCCGCAATCGGTGATCAGGTCGAGCGGAATGCGCAGGTCATCACGCCACTGCACGTTGTCGAAGGCCAAGTAGTCCAACGCCGCTCGGGAAGCGTAGCGCCCGACGGAATCGAGCGCGAGCGGAGGGTGCGCGTACGACGCGAAGCGCAGGCTGCAGCATCGCGGCTGCGTCCAACCGCTGGGAACCAGGGGACATGACGTCCAGACTGCGAAGTCGATCCGGGGCTACGCTGGCAGACAAAACCCAGAGGCCAGGGCGGGGGTCGTCGAGGAGCATCCGGATGTCGCGCCGGGCGGTCATCCGGCGTACCCTTCGAGGCATGCGTTCGAGGAAGAAGCTCGTGCTGCTCGGGGGGCTTCTCCAGAACTACATCATCGGTGCGGGGTTGTCGCTCGCGGTGGCCGGCTGTAGCGGCATCGGGACGCACAGCTCGACGCTCGCGGAAGCGGCGTCGACGATCCGCGTTGCGCTCGAGGTCCGCGACGACGCCATCGAGGTGACGCTCCAGCCCACCGCACACGAGAGTAGCTGCCTGCGCATCGACGCGAGCGCCACCCTCGCGGGTGTGCCGATGCGCGTCGTCAGTCCCGGCGGCGGCCATGTCGCGGCAGGCACGGGTCCCGGAAGCGTGCACAACGACTGCACGCCACCGGGCTTCGCGCTCTCGCGCAGCGACAAGCTGCCTTCGCTCGACGGTCCCGTCACGCTCGAGCTCCGCGACGACACGGCGACCTATCGCGTCCAGGTGACCGACGCGCTGGCCACGCGGAAGCCGGTCCTGACCGCCCCGGCCGACGGCGTGCTGCACTCCGGCGGGCAGGCGACGATCGAGCTCGGGCTCCAGAGCGAGAGCGTCGACAGCGCGATGCTCGTCGCCACAAGTAGCACGGGCGCGGAACTCTTCAGGTTGGGACAACCGGCGGGCGTCGACATCAGCGACAACACGATGAAGTTCGCGGTCCCGACCGACGTCGCGCCACAGAAGCTGCGCGTCGAGGTGAATGCGACGCTGGTGCTCGTTACGGCCGACTGCAAAGGGCCGTCGGCGTGCAGCGCACGGCGCGTCATCGGTTTCGACACGAAGCCGCCCGCGATCTCAACGTCACTCGTGAACTGACGCCGACCGACAGCCCGGGCTTGGCGTCGAATACGCGCGAGCGCCGGGGTCGAGAAGTAGCCGCGGGGCGGACAGGCGCGGGCGCGCCGCGACGCCATGCGCCGTGCGCTCCGCCGCGCCTACGCGCTGGCCACCGGAGTCACGCTGGCGCCTTCAGCGTTCTACTATCGCTTCACGCCCGAGCTGGCGGAGTTGGTGCGCCAGCTCACCGAGGTCGCGCTCGCCAAGCTCGCTACCGCCGACTCCCGTCTCGCTCTTGCGCTATCGGCTTTCGCGAAGGTGTTCATTGTCGACGGCTCCCTGATCCGGCTGCACGACGCTCTCGATGCCGACTCCCCGTCGGTGTGGACCAATCACGCCAAGACCAGCGCAAAGCTCCACGTCGTGATCGATGGCGCCCATCGCACGCCCGAGCGGCTGCAGATCGTGCCGGGCGCGCGCCACGATCTGAATCTGCTGTCGGTCGGCCCTTGGTGCCGGCACAGCCTCTTGATCTTCGACCTCGCCTACTACCAGAGCAAGCTGTTCCGGAAGATCGTCGACCACGGCGGCACCTTCCTCTGTCGTGTGAAGAAGGACGCCAAATTTCGTCATCGCTGCACCTGCACGCGACCGGCAGCGACCTGCAGGCCGCGATCGGCAAGCTCGGTGGTAACACCGCGGTAACGCCGAGACCCCCCTCGTCCTAACCCCCCGGTTCTATTCCATCTTCTGCGGGATTTGTCGGGGCGGGCAGATTCGAACTGCCGACCTCACGGACCCGAACCGTGCGCGCTGCCAAACTGCGCTACGCCCCGTGCTTGCCCGTCAGGCTGTCTGTCCCGACGGGCGCGCGAGATTGTTCCGTCGAAGGGGTTCTGTCAAGCAGAGCGGAAGGTCCGGCCTTCCGCTCTACCTGGCGTGCCAGTCGCAGCTGACGGTGGCCCGACCGGGGGCCGCCCTACTGGGCGGCCTTGTGCTTCTTCAGCGCCTCGGTCAGCTCCGGCACGGCCTGGAACAGATCGGCGACCAGACCGTAGTCGGAGATCTGGAAGATCGGCGCCTCCGGATCCTTGTTGATGGCGACGATGGTCTTCGAACCCTTCATCCCGGCGATGTGCTGGATGGCACCCGAGATGCCGATGGCGATGTACAGGCTGGGCGCGACGATCTTGCCGGTCTGCCCGACCTGGAAGTCCCCCGGCGCGTAGCCCGCGTCGCAGGCGGCGCGGCTGGCGCCGATGGCAGCGCCGAGCGTGTCGGCGAGCGGCTCCATGATGTCGAAGAACTTCTCCTTCACGGCGCGGCCGCCGGACACCACCACGTCCGCCTCGGTCAGCTCCGGGCGCTCGGTCTTGACCTGATCGAGCGAGACGAACTCGACGCGGCTCGCGGCCTGGCCGGGAGCGACCTTGGCCACGTCTTCCAGCGGCGACGAGCCGCCGGCCGGCTGGGCCGGGTCGAACTCGCTCTGCCGCGCGCTGGCGACCTTGATGTCGGTCGTGAGCTCGCAGTAGCCATAGGCGTTGCCTGCGAACATCGGGCGCTTGAACACCAGCTTGCCGCCCTCCGTCACCACGCCGGCGCAGTCGCTGGCGTAGGCGGCGTCGAGGCGTGCGGCCACGCGCGGCATGAGGTCCTTGCCGTAGCTGGATGCTGTCGCGCAGATCAGGCCAAAGCCCTTTCCAACCTCGGCTACCGTCGGAGCGTAGTGCTCGGCGACATAGCCCTTCAGCGAAGCGTCATCGCAGACCAGGACCTTGGCTGCGCCGTAGCCGGTCAGCTCGGCAGCCGCGGCCTTGGCGCCCGCGCCGATGACCAGGATGGAGAAGGACCCGCCGAGCGCGGGGAGCGCCTGCTGGGCCATCGTGATGGCGGAAAGGGTGGTCTTTCTGACCTTCCCTTCGTCGGTAAGCTCTGCAACTACGAGTGCGTCTGCCATTTGTCGTTGCTCCTTCGCCTCAGATGACCTTGGCCTCGGTGGCGAGCTTGTCGACCAGGTCGGCCACGTCCTTCACCTTCACGCCCGCGGAGCGCTGCGGAGGCGGCTCGAACTTCAGGTACTTGGTGGTGAGCGTGGCGTCGCCCACCAGCTCGGCCAGCGGCTTGACCGCCAGCGGCTTGCGCTTGGCCGCCATGATGGCGGGCAGCGCGGCGAAGCGAACGCCGTCGTTGTACTTGAAGGACGGATCCGTCTTCGACGAGTACACGCTGGTCGGCGCGACGATGCGCAGATCCACCGTGACCACTCCGGGCGCGGTCAGCTTGAGTGTGAGCACGCCGCCGTCGACCTCACGCCCGACCACGAGGGCGCCGCCCTCTTCCTTGATTGTCGCGGCGAAGGTCGCCATCGGCCAATCCAGGAGCTCGGCCAGTTCCTGGCCAACCTGGTTGGTGTCGCCGTCGACGGCCTGCTTGCCCATCACGACGAAGTCGGGCTTCTCTTCCTCGACGACCTTCTGCAGGGCGAGCGAAACCAGGCGACCGTCGAGCTCGTCGTCGTTGGCCTCGATGCGGATCGCGCGATCCGCGCCGGTGGCCAGGGCCGAGCGCAGCGTCGTCTCGGTTTCCTTCGGACCGATCGTGACGACCACCACCTCGCCTTCACGCTTCTTCGGCGTCTTGCCGTTCTCGGTCAGGCGCAGGGCCGACTCGAGCGCGTACTCGTCGAAGGGGTTGATCTTCCACTCCAGACCGCTGGTGTCGATCTTGTCGCCGGACGGCGGGATCTTCACCTTGTTGGCGTTGTCCGGGTCAGCGACCCGCTTGAGCGCAACCAGGATCTTCACGGTAAAATCCTCCTGATGAGGTGTTTTCCAGCCGTGGCTCGTGAGCAGCCCACGAGAACTTCACGGCGCCACCGGCCTGAAGGCCGGAGCACGGACAGGACGGCAGCGCCGGGACACCTAGCTGCTTTGAAGCGATGCGTCAATGTGGCGCCTGACGAGTGCTGGCCCAAGCTTCTGCACTGGTGCGGGCGGCGATTGTCCAGGTCACAGCAGACAGATTTTCCTGAAAAGAGCTAAAAGCGGCAGCACTCATGCCCCTTCAAACCGACTACCTGGTCATCGGCAGCGGCATCGCCGGGCTGTCGTTCGCGCTGCGTGCGGCGCGGCATGGCGACGTCACCGTTGTCACCAAGCGCGCGCGCGACGACTCCGCCACGGCGTGGGCACAGGGCGGCGTCGCCTCGGTGCTGTCACCGGACGACTCGTTCGAGCGACACATCGACGACACGCTGAAGGCAGGTGCGGGGCTGTGCCACGACGTGGTGGTCGACCTGTGCGTGCGCGAAGGGCCAGACGAGATCCGCTGGCTCATGGAGCTCGGAGCGGAGTTCACGAAGAACGAACAGGGCGAGCTCGATCTGGGCCGCGAAGGCGGCCACACGGCGCGGCGCGTGGTCCATGCGGGCGACATCTCTGGTCGCGAGATCGAACGCGCGCTGCTCGATGCCGTCCGGCAGGCGCCGAACATCCAGCTGCTCGAGTGGCACATGGGCATCGATCTCATCACGCTCAGCAAGTTCGGCGGACCGGACCAGTGCGTGGGTGCCTACGTGCTCGACGAGAAGAAGGGCACCGTCGACACGCTGCTCGCGCGGGCGACGGTTCTGGCGACGGGCGGCGCCGGCAAGGTCTACCTGTACACGTCGAATCCCGACGTAGCGACGGGCGACGGCGTGGCGATGGCGTACCGGGCCGGCGCCGAGATCGCGAACATGGAGTTCTACCAGTTCCATCCGACGGTTCTGTACAACCCCAAGGCCAAGAGCTTCCTCATCAGCGAGGCGCTGAGGGGCGAGGGCGCGGTGCTCAGACTTGTCGACGGCGATGCGTTCATGCCGAGGCATCACCCGATGGCAGATCTGGCTCCGCGCGACGTCGTAGCGCGCGCCATCGACTTCGAGATGAAGCGCACCGGCTCGGAGTACGTGCTGCTCGACATCACCGGAAAGCCCGCCGACTTCGTGAAGGACCGCTTCCCGAACATCCACGCGGAGTGCCTGCGCTACGGCATCGACATCACGCGCGAACCGATGCCGGTCGTGCCGGCAGCGCACTTCATGTGCGGCGGCGTCACCTCCGACCTGCACGGGCGCAGCTCGCTACCCGGGCTGTGGGTGATCGGCGAGACCTCGTGCACGGGCCTGCACGGCGCCAACCGCCTGGCGTCCAACTCGCTTCTGGAGGGCCTGGTGTTCGGGCGGCGTGCGGCGGACAAGCTGGAGACGAAGATCGCCGGGCTGCGCACGGCGCCGCGGCCCGACGTGCCCGACTGGCAGATCGGCTCGGCCGTCGCCAGCGACGAGGCCGTCGTCGTCTCGCACAACTGGGACGAGCTGCGTCGCCTGATGTGGAACTACGTCGGCATCGTGCGCAGCGACGCGCGGCTGCGGCGCGCTGCGCGGCGCGTGGCGCTGCTGGAAGAGGAGATCCGCGAGTACTACTGGAAGCATCTGGTCACGCGCGACCTGCTCGAGCTCAGGAACATCGCGACCGTGGCAGAGCTGATCATCTCCTCGGCGGCGAGCCGTCGCGAGAGCCGCGGTCTGCACTACACCATCGACTACCCCGAGACCCACGACGACCAGCTCGACGACACGGTGACCAAGCGCGGCGTGATGCCGCATCTGCGCGGGCGCTGATGGACGACCGCCCCATGGGCTACGGGGGCGCCGTCGGCTGGGCGGCGGCCGCCGCGGCGCTGCTGCTGCTGTTGACGCACGTCATCGTCGCGCTGCGCCCCGCGGCGCGCACCGACATCGTGAATCTCGGCGCGGTCGAGGCGCTGGTGTTCGTGCTCGGCACGTTCGGAGTGCTGCGCGTGCACGCCAGCGGTCGCGGTGCGCGGCAGGCGCTGGGTCTCAGGCCAACGCATCCCGCGCTGGCGGTCTTCGGTCTGGCGCTCGGCATCACGCTGCAACTGCCGGCGCAGTCGCTGGAGCAGATGGTGCTGCGCTATTTCCCGCTCTCCGAGACGGAGCTGCTGTCGCGCTCGCTGCTCTTTCGCGGGGGCAGCATCGGCCGGGTCGTCGCGCTGCTGGTCGTAGTGGGCTGCGTGGGGCCGCTGGTCGAGGAGCTATTCTTCCGCGGCGCGCTGTTCGGCGGTCTGCGGCGCTCGGGCAGCGTGGCCGGTGCGGTCGTGGTGTCGTCGCTGGCCTTCGCGCTGGGACACATCGAGTGGCGGCACTGGCTGCCGCTTCTGGTGGTGGCGTTCGCGCTGGGCTATCTGCGGGCAGTCGGCGGCTCGCTCCTGCCGTGTCTGGCGTTGCACGTGGGCTTCAATACCGTGACCATCGTTGGCATCCTGACAGGCGTATCCACCGTCGTGAGTCCCATGCACATCGGGCTGCCGCTGGCCATGGTCGGCTGGGCTGCCACGTTCGGGCTCCTGTACGCTGTGCAGGTCGTGGCCAGCAGGAGCCCCGAGGCCGAGCAGGCCCGTCTGGAGGATGCCGGATGAAACCGAAGGTCGCGCTATGTCTGCCCGGCGGCGGCGCCACCGGCGCCATGTACCAGATTGGCGCGCTGGCCGCTCTCGAGGACTCGGTCGAGGGCCTGTGGGCGCACGAGTTCGACTTGTACGTCGGCACCTCCAGCGGCGCTAGCGTCGCCGCGACGCTAGCCGGCGGGCGACCGGTGCAGCGCATCTACCGCGCGTTCCTCGACCCGGCAGACGTCTACTTCCCGTTGGAACGCAAACACGTGCTGCGCATGGATTTCAACGAGTGGCGCCGCACCATCGTCAGCGCTGCCGGCGCGCTCCGGCACGGCACGGCCAGCCTGGTCTCGCGCCGGCCCACGCCCTCGCCCGCCTCGCTGTGGGAGGAGCTCGATCGACTGACCGACTCGTTGCCCGCCGGCGTGTTTTCGCTCGACGGCTACGAGCGCTTCCTCGAGGACTTCTTCGTGCGGCGCAGCATCCCGAACAGCTTCCACGGCATGCCGCGCGAGTTGCGCGTGGTGGCACACGATATCGACTCGGGCGAGATGGCCGTGTTCGGGGACCCCGGTTTCGATCACGTGCCGGTGGCGCGCGCCTGCACGGCGTCGATGGCCGTACCGCCCTTCTTCTCGCCGATCCGCATCGGCGACCGCCACTACATCGACGCCGGCGCCGCACAGATCGCCCATCTGGACGTTGCCGCGAGCCTAGGCGCGGACGTGATGGTCGTCATCAATCCGATGGTACCCGTCGCGGTCGACAGCGTGCCGACGGGTCACGGCCGGCGCACCAGCGTGCGCGACAAGGGCCTGATGTGGGTGATGAACCAGGCGCTGCGCATCGGCATGCACAAGCTGATGCAGGAAGCCTGCGCGCGGCTCGAGGCGGAGGGCAAGGTGGAGATCGTGCTGATCGAGCCCGAGCCCACCGACGGCATCCTGTTCATGTACAACCCGGCGAGCTTCGCCGCGCGGCGCAATATCCTCGAATACGCCTACCGCACCACGCGGGCGCGCATGTCGAAGTGGTTCGAGGCGGGCTCGCCCGCGCTCGAGCGCGCGGGCTGGCGCACGCGGGAGGTGACGTGAGGCGCGCGCTGCCGACCGCACTCCTGCTCGCTCTGCTGGCGCTGCCGGCCTGCAGCAAGCCGTACCGCGTGGGCGAGCACGTGATGGTCGAGTGGGACGGCAAGGACTACCCGGCGTACATCATCGAGCGGAAGGGCCGCACGCGCTACCGCGTCCACATCGACGGCTACGACTCGCGCTGGGACCATGACGTGGGTCTCGACGCCATCAAGGGCCGCGTGCAAGGCCACGTCTCGCCGCCGCCCCCGCCCGCCAAGGTCGCGCGCGCGGCCGGTATCAATCCCAAGACGTCCAGCTCCTCCGCGCCCGTCAGCTCCTACAAGGTCGGCGACCGTGTCCGTGTCACCTGGCGCGGCTCCAAATACAAGGCAACCATCACCCAGGTCATCAGCCCCACGCGTTTCCGCGTGCACTACGACGGCTACGAGACAGCGTGGGACGAGGTGATCGATATCGACCGGATCGTAGGGCGCTAGGCGAGCCGTCGAACCACGCGGGCGCCCGACGCGCAATGCCATCACGCGCCGAGCGTATCGAGCCACTTCGAGACGGCGGCCAGGTGGATCTCCATCTTCTTCCAGGCATCGGTGGGCGCGGGCGCGCCGGTCTCGCGGCAATACGCTGCGACCGCGGCGTCGATGTCGATCAGATCGACGTCCGGCGCGTCGCCCTGCTCCTCGTCGTCGCCCTGCTCCTCGTCGTCGCCCGCGTCGCTCTGCTCGCCGAGCAGCGTTACCACGCGGGCGAGCAACGCGTAGTAGCGACGCACCGCCTCGAGCACAGGCGCGACCTCCTGCGCTTCGAGATACTGCGCCACCGTGCCGTCGCCGCCGTACTCGCCGGCGCTCTCCGGGTGCGGCTCGAGCTCGACGATGGTCTCGCTGCCGTCGGCCTGGGCGATGCGACCGAGCGGATACAGCCGGCACGCCAGCGGGCGATCCGCGTGCACGCTGCAGCCGTGGTCGTCGAGAAACACGCACGTACCATCGGGAAACGCGAGCGCCGTGCCGTCCGCCGTGTAATTGGCGATGGTCTCCGTCGTGGACAAGCCGAGATGCGCCGCGAGACGTGCAATCTCGTACGGGCTGACCGGAATCAGCTTGTCGTGACAGCAGCGCCTGCACGCCCGGCACTCATAGGCAAACGGAGCCTCCCGCCCGCCGAGCACGCGGAGGATGCGCGCCTCCATTGTGGCGCTCAGCGCCGCCTCAAGCGATTCTCGAGCTTGAGCTGCACCGAGGCCGGCAGCCTGAAACCGCCGAACGCCTGGGCGCCCTTGGCGTCGTAGCCGACGACCTGCACCGTCAGCGCGCTGGCGCCGAGCTTCTGCAGCGAGGTCACAACGTTCTGCGGCAGCTCGTAGAAGCCGACCGGCTTCTCCGATCCCTTCAGGTGCAGCTCGAACTTCAGCGACACCTCCGTGCCAGCAGCAGCCGCTTCGCGTCCCAGCAACCCGACGCCCAACCCCGCACCGAGAGCAACCGCGCTCGATGCCAATTTCAGACTCTCGCGACGTGTGAGCTTTTCCCGTGCCATGCCCCGATCCTACCGCGCTCCCGGACGGCGCGGTAGCCGCCTTCGCCCGGTGGCTGGCCCCCCCGGGTCCGGGTACTCGCGGTCGACCTCTGCCGCTGACTCGTCGGGTATTCGACCGTCGCGCCGCTTGCGCCGTCGGGCGGCGGCTGTGCATGCTGGTCCCGGGTGTGTCGAGCGGTCGCTCGGCAGCGGCGAGGAGACGTCATAGCGCCCCGCTCACGAAGAACGAGCGCTGCGCAGTCGCGCTCACGGCGTACGTGACGCGCGACTGGTTCTCCCGCCGTGCGCCGCGCATCGCGGGAGGCTGGGGGCAGCGTCCACGTCGAGTACCTGTTCCCTCGTGGCTCCTTGTCGCCTCCCTGGGCAGCGGTCGTGTTCGCCATCGGTGGGCTGGGCAGCCAGACTCGACTTCCCGGTGGCCGGAGCAGCTTGCCGGCCCTGCTCCAAGTCGATGATTTCCCTTGGTCCACTCTCCCGCGATCCGTCGCGTGCTCCCCTTCCGGACCGTGGTCCCGGCCGCTGCTTTGGCCGCTCGCACAACGCGACGCTCTCGGCTATGCTTATCGTCGAGGATCTTTCATGCGTACACTTGTCCTTCTGGCGTTTGCCACGTTGCTCGCGGCGTGCGGCCCCACCAGCCAGGCATCGAACTCGAGCGTCGGGACTGGGGGAAACGGAAGCGGTGCCAGCGGCGGCGCCAGCAGCGGCGGTGGTTCCGGGGGCGGCACGGGCGGCATCTCGGTGGATCTGGACGGCGGCAGCAACGAGGCCTCCACCTCCATGGACGCCGGCTGCGCCACGGCCAGCTCCCAGGCCAGCCTGGTGCCGGCCGTAATGGAGTTCGTGATCGACACCAGCGGCTCGATGTCCGACGCCGCCCCGGGCGGCGGCACCAAGTGGTCGGTCACGCAGACCGCGCTCGGTTCCGCGTTCGACAACATGACGAAAGACAACGCCGCCGGGTTGTTCTTCTTTCCCGGTACGGATCCGGCCGTCTCCGGCGGAAGCTGCATCGTGAAGCAGCAGGCAGTACCGATCGACAAGCTCGGGGCCACGGGCTCGAACCAGCGCTCGCTCATCAGCCAGGCGCTCTCGACCGCGACCCCGCTCGGCGGCACGCCAACGCACGACGCCTACCTGTTCGCCATGGACACGCTCACGCAATCGACGCTGCCGGGCAACAAGTTCATCGTGCTCATTACGGACGGCGCGCCGACGTACGCGCTCTACTGCAACGGTGACGGCCAGACTCCGGTGCCGAACCAACCGCTCATCGACCAGGTCGCCTACGCCTCCACACTTGGAGTGCGCACGTTCGTGATCGGCTCGCCCGGCAGCGAAAGCGCGCGAACCGATCTGTCGAAGATGGCGTCGGCGGGCGGTACCCCGCTTCCCGGCTGCTCGGACAGCGGCCCGAACTACTGCCATTTCGACATGACGACCCAGCCGAACCTGGCCAAGGCGCTGAACGACGCGCTCTCCAAGATCAGCGGCTCCGCGCTCAGCTGCACCTACGACGTGCCGGCGCCGCCGAACGGCAAGACTCTCGACCCGGCCAAGGTGAACGTCGTGTTCACCGATAGCGGCGGCAAGTCGACGGATATCTACTGCAGGATTCAATCCTGCGCCGACGGCTGGCAGTACGCGAACGGCAACAAGCAGATCATCATCTGTGGGCCAGCGTGCGACAAGGTGAAGAACGATCCGGGCGGGAGTATCAGTATCGTCTTTGGTTGCAACACCAACACGGTGCAGTGAGCCATGCGTACACGCCTGAATAGAAGATGGCTTGTGGTGGCGGGCACGGCCCTGTGGGCCTTCCTCGCGTCCGGGTGCAGTAGCAGCGGATCGAGCGTCGCGAGCGGGCGCGGCAGTGGCGGTGCCAGCAGCGCGGACGGCGGACCGGGTGGCGGAGGCACAGGAGGCAGCGCCCAGCCCAGCTGTAGCGACGGCCTGCAGAATGGCACCGAGACGGGCATCGACTGCGGTGGCTCGAGCTGCCCGAAGTGCGCCAACGGTCAGAGCTGCAACAAGTCCTCCGATTGTCAGAGCGGCGTCTGCTTGAACGGCATGTGCACCACGGCGCAATGCAGCGACGGCACGCGCGACGGCACCGAGACCGACGTGGACTGCGGCGGCACCTGCCCGCCGTGCGACGCCAATGCCGTGTGCAACGTCGACTCGGACTGCAAGAGCAAGAACTGCGACAACTTCGTCTGCGGCGGCAACTGCACCGACGGCATCAAGGATGGAGACGAGTCGGACATCGACTGCGGCGGCTCCACGTGCCCCAAGTGCAAGAATGGCTCCACGTGCAACTCGCACACGGACTGCGAAAGCGACGGCTGCGCGAACGGCCGCTGCGCCGTGCCCTGCTCGGCGGGGGACATCGTCTGCGCCGGAAACACTGCCAAGACGTGCGACGGTCACGGCGGCTACTCCGACGTCACCGACTGCAGCGCCACGAGCACCGTGTGCGCCACCTTGCTCGGCTGCGTGACGTGCATTCCCGACACGGGCAGCTGCAAGGGCAACACCAGCCAGGTCTGCAAGCAGGACGGCAGCGGCTACACCACGGTCGACTGCGACCCGCTGGAAGGCCTGACGTGCGACGCGAGCACCGGGCGCTGCAAGGGCGACTGCGCGCCCAGCAAGCTCGGCACGAGCTATGTCGGCTGCGAGTACTTCCCGACGGTGACGGCGAATCCGACGACGCCGTCCGTGTTCCACTTCGCCGTGGCCGTGTCGAATACGACCTCCACCGCCGCGACGGTGACCATCACGCGCGGCACGACCACCGTCGCCACGAAGAACATACCGGGCAATAGCGTGGCCAAGATCAACCTGCCGTGGGTCAACTCGCTGAAGGGCCCAGGGACGAGCTCGGTCGTCGTGCCGTTCCCGGCCTCGGTCGATGTGGCCGGAGGAGCGTACCGACTACGCAGTACCGAGCCCGTGACCGTCTACCAGTTCAATCCGCTCGAGTACACGGCATCGGGCCAGTTCAGCTACACCAACGACGCCTCGCTGCTCCTGCCCACCAACGCGTGGGGCAGCGCCTACCGCGGCATTGCGCGCGCGACGTGGGCCGGCTTCTCGGGCTTCGTCACGGTTACGGCAGGGCAGGACGGCACCAAGGTGACGTTCGCGCCTGGCCCTCAGACCGGCACGTTCAAGGGGGGCGTGTCGGGTGTCGCAACGACCGGAAGCGGGACCGTCACCTTGAACGCGGGTGACGCTGTAGAGCTGGCGTCACGCCACCAACGATCCAACCGGTATCCTCGTCACATCGAGCAAACCGGTGCAGGTGATCGGCGGTCACCAGTGTACCAACGTGCCGTCCAACGTAGACTGCCTGCGATCACCTCGAAGAGTCGATCTTCCCGATCCAGACGCTTGCCAGCAAATACATCGTGACGGCGCCGCGTCTGCCTAGCGGCGCCAGCCCGAAGGTGGAGATGGTGCGCATCGTGTCGACGCAGGACAACACGACGCTGACCTACAGTCCGTCCCAGGGTAGCGCACCGGCGAGCATCGCCAAGGCTGGCGGCTGGGTGGAGCTCGGCAACAACGCCGGCAGCTTCATGATCACGGCTAGCCACCCGGTGTACGTGATGCAATACATGGAAGGCCAGTCGGCAGGCGGTGGTGCTGGCGACCCAGCCATGGCGCAGGCCGTCACCCCGGCGCAGTACCGCACGGACTATAGCTTCCATGCGCCCACAAACTATTCGAGCAACTTCGTGAACATCGTGGCGCCCACCGGGACAACCGTGTCGCTGGACGGCGCGCCGGTCGGCGGTTTTTCCGCCATCGGCTCCACAGGCTTCTCCGTTGCACGCGCGACGCTGTCCAACTCGGGCAGCGGCGATCACACGGTGACGGCGTCGAAGGGCGTTGGCGTGAGCGTGTACGGCTACGGCCAGTACACCAGCTACTGGTACCCCGGCGGATTGAACCTGAAGCGGCTGCCGCAGCAGTAGCGCCGCAGTCGCACCTTCGCCGAGCTGACATCGGAGGGGCCCCCTGCGTGGAAACCGAGCCGCAGGCGGGTGCACACCCACCCTGCGTACCCGGAGGTGACAACGTCCGTTCCACCATGGCTGCGTGTCGCGATAGCGCGCACCTCCAGGGTTTCCTCGATCGCGGTCTGCTCACGGACAGCCTGGCCGATCGACCCTGGCTCGGGCAGCGCATGCCGTCCGCGGATCACACTGCAAGCGATGCTGGGGACCGACGCGCAGGCTAGCGATCGATCTCTGCCACGTTCGACGCCGCCGGGTCCGGCGGCGCGGCTGCTGCATTCCGCGCGACCGCCGTATATACTCGGCGAAAGGCCGTGGCCGAACGTGGAAGCGAAGAGGCGACGTGCCGGGGCGGAGCGACCATGACCGACGACAACCAGTCGGACGACATCGAAGGCGTTCGACGCGAGCTCGACGTAGTCCGGAAGACGATTCGCGCGCTGGTGGATGGCGAGGTCGACAGCGTCGCGGTGTCCGAAGGCGGTCGGGTCCTCCTCCGCGCGGCACAGGAGCGCTTGCACGAACGCGAGTACCTGTTCCGCGAGTCGCAGCGTGCGGCATTCATCGGCTCGTATAGGGCCGATTTTGCCGCCGACCACTGGGACTCGTCCGATGTGCTCGAGGAGCTCTTCGGTATCGACTCCGACTACCCCCGGACGATTGCGGGCTGGCTCGAGATCGTCCATCCCGATGACCGGGAATCCATGCAGCGGTACCTCGAGGAGGAGGTCATCGCTGGAGGCAAGCCGTTCGACCGCGAGTACCGGATCGTACGCCATACGGACCACGAGACGCGCTGGGTGCACGGACAGGGACGGGTCCGGTCGGATGACAGCGGCAACATACGCTGGATGAACGGCATCATCCGGGACATCACCGAACGTCGCGCGGCCTCCGAACGGCTCCGCCAGAGCGAGCAGTTGCTGCGCGCGATTTTCGACGGCGCTGGCGACGCCATCGTGCTCCTGGACGACGCCTGCAGCTGCATCGACGCGAACCCCGCAGCCTGCGCGCTCACCGGCCGGTCACGCGAGGAGCTCCTCGGGCTCGACGCCGCCAAGCTGCTCGGGTCGGAGGCGGATTTCGTCGAGGGCTGGCAAGCGTTCTTGACAAGCGGGAGCGCGGACGGCACCGCCTCCATGATTCGACCCGACGGAACCCGGCGCGAGGTCGAACTCAACGCCACCGCCAACATCCTGCCGGGTCAGCACCTGGCGGTGCTGCGCGACGCGACCGAACGCAAGCGCAGCGAAGAGATGCGGAACCGCCTCGCAGCCATCGTCGAGTCTTCGGACGATGCGATGATCGGTCTCGATCTGGAGGGGACCATCCAGACGTGGAATCGCGGAGCCGCGATGCTCCTCCAATACGAAGCGGAGGAGACACTCGGAAAGAACATCTCGCTTCTGATCCCGCCCGAGCTCGTCGAGCGGGAAACGGAAATGCCCGCATGCGTCGCGCGGGGAGAACGCCTCGCCCACCACCAGACACAACGACTGCGCAAGGACGGAACGAGGATCGACATCTCGCTGTCCGCGTCCCCGATTGTCGACGAAACCGGCAAGACCATCGGCATCTCCAACATCGAGCGGGATGTCACCGAGGAGCTGAAAGCCCAGGCAAAGCTTCGCGAAACCGAAGAGCAACTCCGGCAGGCCCAGAAGATGGAAGCCATCGGCAGATTGGCCGGTGGCGTAGCGCACGATTTCAACAACATGCTGTCGATCGTGCTGACCTATTCGCGCGCCATGCTCGAGGAGCTAAACCCCGGGGATCCTGCGCGCGAGGATCTCGCGGAGATTGCCGCCGCTGGCGAGCGCGCGGCGGTGCTCACCCGACAGCTGCTCGCATTCAGCCGCAAGCAGGTCCTGGAGCCGCAGGTTGTCTCCCTGGACGAGATCGTGCGCGGCATCGAACGCATGCTGGCGCGCGTGGTCGGCGAGGACGTTGGGGTGTCGGTGCGGACGACTCCGGCCGGGAAGGTCTACCTGGATCCCGGACAATTCGAACAGATCCTGATGAACCTCGTGGTGAACGCGCGGGATGCAATGCCCGACGGCGGCGACCTCACGATCGAAGTCTCGAATGTGACGCTCGACGACGCCTGTGTAACCAGCCACCCCGATGTGCAGGCCGGCGACTACACCATGCTCGCGGTCACCGACACCGGGCTCGGTATGGACGCGACTACTCGCGCGCGCATCTTCGAGCCGTTCTTCACGACCAAGGAGCCCGGGAAAGGCACCGGCCTCGGCCTGTCCACGGTGTTCGGGATCGTGACGCAGAGCGGCGGGCACATCTGGGTCGACAGCGAGCCTGGCATGGGCACGACGTTCAAGGTGTACTTTCCCTGGACGGATCGGCCCGATGCGACGCGCTCTCGCACCCTCCACCCGGAGTCGCAGGAGCTACATGGCGACGAGACAATCCTGCTCGTCGAAGATGAAGCTCCGGTCCGCCGGAGCGTCCGCAGGGTCCTCCGGAAGCAGGGCTACAACGTGCTCGAGGCGCAGAACGGCGGCGAGGCGCTCCTTGTCAGCGAGAAGTTCGCTGACAAGATCCATCTGCTCTTGACCGACGTCGTGATGCCGTACATGAGCGGCCGCGAACTGGCCGTGCGTCTGGCAACCGCGCGTCCTGGACTGAAGACGCTCTTCGTCTCGGGCTACACTGAAGATGCGATCGTCCATCAGGGCGTACTGGACGCCGGGCTCGCTTTTTTGCAGAAACCGCTGACGCCGACCGCGCTGCTCCGCAAGGTGCGCCAGGTCCTGGACACCTAGCGCGCCGGCGCGCCGGTCTCCCGCTGGCGATGCGGCGCGGAGAGCATCGGACTCGCCGCGCCACGAACGCTCGCACGCCGGACCACCGGGGGCGCCTTTCGCGCTTGACGCCAGGGGCTGCCCTAACTAGGTAGTGGGAAGTCGAACTTCCTACTTTCATGTCTGCCACGGATCTCGATTCCGGCCCGGAGCTGGTGAAGATGGCGACGCTCGCGCGCCTGAGCGGCGTGCCCGCCGCCACCATCAAGCACTACCTTCGGGAAGGTCTGCTGCCCGGGCCCGCGCGGCGCAGCGGGCGCAACATGGCCTGGTACGACGCCTCGCTGGTCGGACGGATCCGCGCGATCAAGCGGCTGCAGCGCGAGCACTTCCTGCCGCTCTCCGTCATCAAGGAGGTGCTGGAAGGCACGCGCGGGCTGGACGACGACCAGACCACGGCCCAGGCCATCGCGCGGGTCCTCGGCGAGAGCAGCACGGAGGAAGGCAGAACGCGCGCCGAGTTGCTTGCCCAGGGGGTGCACGGCGAGGAGCTCGACTGGCTGCAGACACTGGGGCTGGTGACGCCCGAGGGGCCGGAGCAACGTTTCTCGGGGGACGACCTTGCGCTGTTGCGCACACTGGGTGCCGCACGCCAGGCGGGCATTCGTGCCGAGATGCTGCCCACGGCGATCCTCGAGAACTACGCGCGCGCCATCCGCGAGCTGGTCCGCGTGGAGCTGTCGATGTTCCGTGCAGGAGTGATGCCGCTGGCCGGCGACGATCTGGATCGCATCACGGAAGCGGCGACATCCCTCAGCGAGCGGCTGGTGGTGCTCATCCGGCGCAAGATGCTGCTCCCCACGCTTTCGCAACTGGTCCGGGAAGCCAACACCGACAGCGGGACGGAATCGAAGCGAGGTCTGCGAAAGCGGCCAGCAAGGAGGCGACGGTGAAAGCCTGGTGGGCAATGCTCGGCATCCTGTGTCTCGCGGCCTGCGGGTCCGGGCAGAACGGGGACCTTGGAGGGCACGGCAGCGGTGGCGCATCGAACGGCGGCGCAGCAGGAAGCGACGCCGGAGGCGCTGGCGGAACCGGCGGCAGCTCGAACGGCGGCGCAGCAGGAAGCGACGCCGGAGGCGCTGGCGGAACCGGCGGCAGCTCGACCGGCGGCAGCTCGACCGGCGGCAGCTCGACCGGCGGCATCACTGCGAGCGACCCGTCGAAACCTGGACCGTACGCCAACAACCACGCGGACGTGACCATCGACGTGCCGGCCACCCAGCACAGCATGCCCTCGCGCTGCTATTTCCCCACGAGCGGTCCAGACAAGCCGCCCTACCCGGTCGTCATCATCGCCCACGGCTTCCAGCTGCCGGCGAGCCAGTACTACGGCTACGCGGATCGCCTCGCGAGCTTCGGCTTCGTTGCCTGTGCCGTGGACTATCCGACGTCGCTGACGCAGGTGAACAACGTCGCCAACGCGAAGGACCTCAGCGGCGCTCTGGACTGGGCGATCGCGGCTTCCAAGGCAAGCGGCAGCCCGCTTTCAGGGCTGGTGGACGGCGCGCGTGCAGGCGTCGCCGGGCACTCGCTGGGCGGCAAGCTCGCGGTGCTGGCGGCAAGCATGGACGCGCGCTTCAAGGCCGTTCTGGGGCTCGATCCGGTCGACTCGTCGATGTTCTGCAACCCGACGGACTGCCCGGATGCCAGCAACAAGCTGCCCCTGCCAATCCCGACTGCGTTCCTCGGCGAGCTCACCGACTCGACTGCCGGCGCCGGCGGACAGGCGTGCGCGCCCAAAGCGGACAACTACCAGACGTTCTTCGCCAGCGCCGCGGCGCCGAGCATCGAGGTAACGCTGAACGGCGCCAACCACATGAGCTTCCTCGATGACCCGTCGAGCTGCGGGCTGACGTGCAGCTTCTGCAAGCAGGCGACGGCGCCGCACGCGCAGGTGATCGGTATCGCGTATTCGTATACGGTCGCGTTCTTCGAGCGCTACCTGCGCGCCAACGCCGCCTACGACGCCTACCTCACCGGCCCGATCGCCCAGCAGCGCTACGTCAAGACGGGGCAGATCCAGCTGCAGACGAAGTAGAGACCAGCGGCCCTGCACCGGGGCGTCGTGGCGTGTTGGCACGCGACCCCTGACAGCCCCGACGTTGACAGGCGCGGTCCGCGACCCAATCGTCTGCGCGACAGGATAGAGCCGCTCCGTACCGGCACGCCAGGACGTGTCCGCAATAGGCAGGGCGCGCCCGCGCTACGCCGGGCCGGCAGCGTCTGGTCTGGTCGAGCGAGGGATTTCGGCTCCCTGCAGACGCACGGGAGGTGAACGGGGACGTCCTGGGGTCATGCGCATCGCGCCATTTTCAAAGAAATCACGCTACTCGCATGCTGCGGTGGGCCTCGCTGCTCGAGCACCCGCGCGGACTCCGCATCGAGGAGAGCAACCTTCCGCCTCTGTAGCCTGTATTCCAGAAACGCATCTTCGACCGCTTCGAGCCAGGCGCTGGCTCCGAGGCCCCCTGCTGACGCACCGGGAGGACCCATGACGCCGAGTGACCTGAGCGCGGCACCGCTTTCGAGCGACGAACTCGCCAAGATGCACGCCTACTTCCGGGCCTGCAACTACCTGAGCGTCGGCATGCTCTACCTGCAGGACAATCCCCTCCTCAGAAGGCCGCTGGCAGTGGAGCACATCAAGCGCCGCCTGCTCGGACACTGGGGCTCCGACCCGGGACAATCTTTCGTGTGGGTGCACTTGAACCGCGTGATCAAGGCGCGCGACCTCGACATGCTTTACATCTCGGGCCCGGGCCACGGCGCGCCGGCGATGCTGGCGAATGCGTACCTGGAGGGCACGTACTCCGAGACATATCCGGAGTGCAGCCGGGACGAGCGAGGGCTCGCGCGCTTCTTCAAGCAGTTCTCGTTTCCCGGTGGGATCGGCAGCCATTGCACGCCGGAAACCCCGGGTTCGATCCACGAGGGCGGCGAGCTCGGCTACAGCCTGTCGCACGCGTTCGGCGCGGCGTTCGACAATCCCGATCTGGTCGTGGTGCCGGTCATCGGCGACGGCGAAGCGGAAACCGGCCCGCTCGCTACGTCCTGGCATTCGAACAAGTTTCTCAATCCGGTCCGCGACGGTGCTGTGCTGCCGATCCTGCACCTGAACGGCTACAAGATCGCCAACCCCACCATCCTCGCGCGCATTCCGCACGAGGAGCTCGAGAGCCTGCTCATGGGCGCCGGCTGGGCGCCGCGCTTCGTCGAGGGTAGCGACCCGCTCGCGCTGCACCAGGTGATGGCTGCGACGCTCGATCGCTGCCTCGACGAGATCGCCGGGGTCCAGCGTCAGGCGCGCTCCAGCGGCGTGGCGCGCCGGCCGCGTTGGCCGATGATCGTGCTCCGGACGCCCAAGGGTTGGACGGGGCCCAAGGAGGTCGACGGCCATCGCATCGAGGGCTTCTGGCGCGCGCACCAGATTCCGATCACCAACGTCGCGGAGAACCCCGCGCACCTCAGGGCACTTGAAGCGTGGCTCCGGAGCTACAAGCCGCAGGAGCTGTTCGAGAACGGCGGCAGGCTGGTGCCCGAACTGGCCGAGCTGCCGCCGAAGGGCACGCGCCGCCTGAGCGCCAACCCGCATGCCAACGGCGGACGGTTGCGCAAGCCGCTCGTGATGCCGGACTTCCGCAAGTACGCCGTCGCCGTGGAACAGCCGGGGCAGACGCGGGTCGGAAATACGTTCCTGCTGGGACAGTTCCTGCGCGATGTCATGAAGAACAACATGTCGAGCTTCCGCGTGTTCGGGCCGGACGAGACGGCATCGAACCGCCTGCAGGCACTCTACGAGGCGACCAAGAAGACCTGGCTTGCCGAGACCCTGCCGGAAGACGATGACGGCGGGGAGCTTTCGCCGGATGGCCGGGTCATGGAGATGCTGAGCGAGCACACGCTCGAAGGCTGGATGGAGGGCTACCTGCTCACCGGGCGTCACGCGTTGCTCGCGACCTACGAGGCCTTCGCGCACGTGATCGACTCGATGGTGAACCAGCACGCCAAGTGGCTGGAGAAGAGCAAGACCGAAGTCGAGTGGCGCGCACCGGTCTCGTCGCTGAACATCCTGATCAGCTCGACGGTGTGGCGGCAGGACCACAACGGTTTCACCCATCAGGACCCGGGCTTCATCGACGTCATTACCAACAAGCGGGCGGTCGTCACGCGCATCTATCTGCCGCCCGACGCCAACTGCCTGCTCAGCGTCGCCGACCACTGCTTGCGCAGCGTCGACTACGTCAACGTGATCGTCGCCGACAAGCAGCCGCACCTGCAGCTGCTCGAGATGGACGCAGCGGCACGGCACTGCGCGCGCGGCATCGGCCTGTGGGAATTCGCTTCCAACGACGCCGGCGAGGAACCGGACGTGGTGATGGCGAGCGCCGGCGACGTACCCACCCTCGAGGCCCTAGCCGCCGTCGCCATGCTGCGCGACAAGCTTCCCTCGCTGAAGATCCGCTTCGTGAACATTGTGGATCTGTTCAAGCTGCAGCCGGACACGGAACACCCGCATGGCCTCCCGGACCGCGACTTCGACACGCTGTTTACGAAGGATCGGCCCATCATCTTCAACTTCCACGGCTATCCGTGGCTCATCCACAAGCTCGCCTACCGGCGTACGAATCACAAGAACCTGCACGTCCGCGGCTACAAGGAAGTCGGGAACATCAACACACCGCTGCAGCTCGCGATCGCAAACCAGACCGACCGCTTCAACCTGGCCATCGACGTCATCGACCGCGTGCCCCGCCTCGAGTCGAAGGCGGCGCATGTGAAGGAGTGGCTCAAGGACCAGATCTTCGAGCACCTGCGCTACGCGAACGAGCACGGCATCGACCGACCCGAGATCCAGGGCTGGACCTGGCCGACAAGGTGAGCACCGACCACGTCGTCCTGGCCCTGAATAGCGGGTCGTCGTCCCGCAAGGCGGCACTCTACCGTGTCGGAGCGGACGGCGAAGAGCAGCTCGCCGCGGGCGCAGCGGAACATCTCGACACGCCCGACGCGAAGCTCCGGCTGCGCGGTTCTTCGCGAGACGTGTCCCGCGCGCTGTCCGGCGACGCGGGGCGCGCGTCCGGTGCGCTGGGCGCCCTGCTCGACGAGATGGGCGCGCTGGGTCTGCCCACAGCGGAAGCCGTCGGACACCGTATCGTGCACGGCGGCGCGCATCACGTCCGGCCGGAACGGGTGGGCGACACATTGCTCGCGGATCTCGACGGGCTCGTTCCGCTGTCTCCGCTGCACCTGCCGGGCGGGATCGCCGGCATCCGCGAGGCAGCGGAACGCCTACCCGGCGTACCGCAGGTGGCCTGCTTCGACACCGCGTTCCACCGCAACATGCCCGACGTGGCGAAGCGCTTCGCTCTGCCGCGCGAGCTGTACGACGCTGGCGTGCGCCGCTACGGCTTCCACGGCCTTTCGTACGAGTACATCACGCGCCAGCTGGGCCCGGAGCCGCCCGGCCGCGTGGTCATCGCGCACCTGGGCAACGGGGCAAGCCTGGCCGCGGTGCGCGATGGCCAGTCGATCGACACGACCATGGGCCTGAGCCCGGCCGGCGGCTTCATGATGGGCACACGCAGCGGCGATCTGGACCCGGGCGTGCTCGTCTACCTCTCGCGAGAGCGCGGGCTCGACGCCGACGCGCTCGACCGGCTGGTGAACCAGGAGTCGGGGTTGCTCGGCGTCTCCGGCACAAGCTCCGACATGAAGGCGCTTCTCGAACAGCGGTCGCGCAATCCCGACGCCGACCTCGCCGTACGCATGTTCGCCTACCAGGTCCGGAAATCCATCGGAGCGCTCGCTGCGGCCCTGGGTGGGCTCGATCTGCTGGTGTTCACGGGTGGCATCGGCGAGCGAGCGGCCCCGGTGCGCCGGGAGATAACCCGCGGCCTCGCGCATCTCGGCGTCGTGCTCGACGAGCAGCGAAACGAGCGCGGCGCCGATCCGCTGAGCTCGACAGAGAGCCGCGTCGTCGTGCGCGTCATCCCGACGGACGAGGACCTCATGATCGCGCGTCACACATTCGAGGTCGCATTCCAGAGCTGAAGCCAAAGCCGTTTTCCGGCGACGACGACACGACGTTTCATCATGCATGCGTCGAACCGCGTACGCGCCGGCCCGCCTCGGCCGCGGCGACGACGGGACGGCGCTCGACATCGCATTCGACACGACGCGGACCGACCTCGACGACGTAGCCCCGCTTCTCGTACCGCGGGTTGGAGCTCACGGGGATACAGAACCGATCAAGTGACCGACGACCTTCCACATTCTACGGGAAGTTGCGGCACCCGGATGCTGGTCGTCGTGACCCTTGCGCCCCTCCCCTCCCGGCCCAACCCTGACCGGAAGGCGGCATGAGCATCGATCCGTTCCGCACCGCGATCTCCGGGCACATCTGGAACACGCGCTATCGCGCGCCAGGCGAGGCGCGGATCGAGGAGAGCTGGCGACGCGTTGCGCGGGCGCTCTCCGCCGTGGAGAAGGACGCGGCAGCGCACGAGACGGCATTCTACTCCGCGCTCGAGGGGCTGCGCTTCCTGCCAGGGGGGCGCATCCTGGCAGGGGCGGGCACGTCGCGGCGGGTGACGCTGTTCAACTGCTTCGTGATGGGCGTGATCGACGATTGTATGGACGGGATCTTCGACGGGCTGAAGGAAGGCGCGCTCACGATGCAGCAGGGTGGCGGCGTGGGCTACGACTTTTCGACGCTCAGACCGCGCGGCACGCGCTCGCGCAGCGTGGGCACAATCGCGTCGGGCCCCATCCCGTTCATGCGCATCTGGGACAGCATGTGCGCCACGGTGCTGTCCACCGGCGCCCGACGCGGCGCAATGATGGCAACACTGCGCTGCGACCACCCGGACATCGAGGAATTCGTTTCCGCCAAGCACGACGAGCGCGAGCTACGCCACTTCAACCTGTCGGTGCAGATCTCCGACGCGTTCATGCAGGCGCTCGCCGACGATCGCGACTGGGAGCTGATATTTCCGGAGGCGACACTGGACAGCGATGACCAGCAGCACGAGACGCTGCAGAGGCGCTGGACCGGCAGCAGCGGTCCCGTCCGCTGCCGCGTCATCCGCCGCGTGCCGGCGCGGCGGCTCTGGGGCGACATCATGCGCGCGACCTACGACTACGCCGAGCCCGGCGTGCTGTTCATGGACCGCATCAACGCTGCCAACAACCTCTACTACCGCGAGCACATCACCGCGACCAACCCCTGCGGAGAGATCCCCCTACCCCCGTATGGCGCCTGCGATCTGGGCTCGCTGAACCTGCCGTTGTTCGTGCGTGAGCCGTTCGGCGCCGGCGCACAGCTCGACTTCGACGCGATCGAGCGCACCACCCGCACCGCGGTGCGCATGATGGACAATGCCATCGACGCCTCGCGCTTTCCGCTGGCCGCCCAGCAGGACCAGGCGCGCGGCACACGCCGCATCGGCCTCGGGCTTACGGGTCTCGGCGACGCGCTGATCCTGCTCGGGCTCGACTACGGCAGCGCCGAGGCGCGCGATCTCGCCTCCGAGCTGATGCGGCGCGTCTGCCACGCCGCCTACCGCGCCTCCATCCGTCTCGCGGAGGAGAAGGGCGCCTTCCCGTACTTCGAACGCGAGGCCTATCTGGAAGGCGCGTTCATCAAAGAGCTCCCCGACGACATCCGCGACGGAATCGCGAAGCACGGCATCCGCAACAGCCACCTGTGCGCCATCGCGCCCACCGGCACCATCAGTCTGCTCGCCAACAACGTCTCCAGTGGAATCGAGCCGGTGTACGCCTTCACGCTCCGGCGCCGGGTGACCGACCTCGACGGCTCGACCGCGGAGCATTCGCTGACGGACTTCGCTCTGGCGCTGTGGCGCGCCGAGCACGGCGACAGCGAGCGCCTGCCCGGGTGCTTCGTCGACGCTGCCTCGCTCGACCCGATCCAGCACCTGGAGATGCAGGCGGCGCTGCAGCCCTGGGTCGACAATTCCATCTCCAAGACCATCAACGTGCCGCGCCACTACGACTTCAGCGCCTTCGGGCGGCTGTACGAGCGCGCCTACCGCATGGGGCTGAAGGGCTGCACCACGTTCCGGCCCAATCCGGTCACCGGCGCCGTGCTGGAGGACGAGCGACCGCGGGTACACTGCTGCACACCGGAACGCGAAGCCGATTGAGCGCCGGTCACCGACCGTGGAGATGAACTCTCAGCGGTAGGCCTCGAACATGAATGCGGCGAAGATGCCGAGCACGATCACCAGTCCGAGCAGCAGCCAGGCCATCTCGTTCTTCGAGGCACCGAGGCGGCCCTTTGGCGGAATGCCACTGTGACGTTCGAGGTCTTCGTCGGGCAGATCGTCGATTTTTTTTGCCGTACGGGTGGCCATACTTCCTCCACCCGAAACTCGATGCATACGTCGTGCCGGCGTCTCAGCCCTTGACGCACACGATCGGCTCGAGCCGCGCGACTTTGCGCGCCAGGCCGACTCCATGCGCGATATCGACCACTGCGCGTACGTCCTTGTACGCGCCCGGCGCTTCTTCCGCCACGCCTCTCATACTGGGACTGCGTATCGAAATGCCACGCTCGCCGAGCTCGCGCACCAGCCGCTCGCCGCGCCACTGGCGCTTGGCCTGGTGACGGCTCATGCGCCGCCCCGCGCCATGGCACGCCGAGCCGAACGCCAGACGCATGCCGTCGCGCGTGCCGAGCAGCACCCATGATTCGGTGCCCATGCTTCCGCCGATCAGCACCGGCTGGCCCACGTCGCGCAGAGCCGGAGGCAGCTCGGGGTGGCCGGGACCGAAGGCGCGCGTGGCCCCCTTGCGGTGCACGAACAGCCTGCGTCGCTCGCCGTCGACCAGGTGCTCCTCCTCGCGGCAGGTGTTGTGCGACACGTCGTAGACCAGCCGCAGGTCGGCATCGGGCAGGATGTCGGCGAACACGGCGCGTGTCAGGTGCGTGAGGATCTGCCGGTTCGCCAGCGCGCAGTTGATCCCCGCGCGCATCGCGCCCAGGTAGCGCCGGCCGAGGTCGGACGAGAGCGGCGCGCAGGCGAGCTCCCGGTCGGGCAGCACGATGCCGAAGCGCGCAGCCGACAGCGCCATCTCGCGCAGGTAGTCCGTGCCGATCTGGTGACCCAGACCGCGCGAGCCGCTGTGGATGCTGACCACCACGTCGTGCTCGGCAAGGCCCAGCGCGGAGGCCGCGTGGACGTCCTCGACGCTCGCAACGCGCTGCACCTCCAGGTAGTGGTTGCCCGAGCCGAGCGTGCCCATCTCGTCGCGCTGGCGGTGGCGCGCGCGGGCGGACACGTGGTCGGGCCGCGCGCCCTCGACCTGGCCGTGGCCCTCGATACGCGGCAGATCGTCGCGGCTGCCGTAGCCGCGCTCCACCGCCCAGACGGCTCCGCCGGAGAGCATCGCGTCCATGCCCTCGTCGTCAAGCCGGATACGCCCGTGGCTGCCGACGCCCACCGGAATGCGGTGGTAGAGCGCATCGGCGAGCAGCTCGCGCGTCGGCGCATCGAAGTCGGCCGCGGTCAGCCCCGTCGAGAGACAGCGCACGCCGCACGAGATGTCGAAGCCCACGCCGCCCGCGGAGACCACGCCCCCGGCCTCGGCGTCGAACGCTGCCACGCCGCCGATCGGGAAGCCGTAGCCCCAGTGCCCGTCGGGCATCACACTCACACTGCCGACCACGCCGGGCAGGGCCGCGACGTTCACGGCCTGCTCGAGCACCTTGTCGTCCATGTCGGCCAGCAGCGCTTCGTCCGCGTAGATCACGACTGGCGCGCGCATCCCGCGCAGCGGTTCCAGGCGCCACTCGAGCTCGGCGCTCCGCCTCAGCCTCCGGGTGTCCATCGCGTCCCCTCCCCTACACGTCCACCACGCACTCGGCGATCCAGTCGGCGCCCTCCCGCCGTACGGACAGGGCCGTCAGGGTCGCTCCCTTGACCTCCACGGCCGGCTGGTGCCGCGCGCGATCGACCGGCTCGCCCCAGGCAGTCGCCCGCAGACGCCCGTCGTCGATCGCCACCTCGAAGCGTCCGAACAGGAGCCGCCGCGTCGCCATCTCGTAGACCAGCGCGTCCAGCCAGTCGAACAGGAGCATTTCGCGGTCGCGATTGTCGCACTCGATCGTCACGGCCTCGCGCGCTTCGACCGACGCCGGTTCGGTCAGCACCGCGGTCAGCGCAACCGCGGCCTGCTCGAACGCAGCCGACAGCGTCGGCCCGACACCGCGCACGCCGATATCGGCCTGATGCTCGAAGTGCTCCCACCGGCCCTCCACTTCTGGAACCATGGCGCCAACGCGCCGCGGAGGACAGCCCATCGCGGAAAGTGCGCCCAGCGGCGCGCAAAGCTGCCGCACCGCGCCGCCGGGCACGCCAGCATTGCGCGGCACGCCGGCCCGCCGGGCGGCTCGAGCCCGCATCGCCGGGCTCCACCGCGGCGCGGGATATGCACGCTTGATTCCCGACGCTACCGGTGGACTACATTCCTTGGGTCCCTTTTTCCGGATTGGATGGAGGCTGGATGCGGGCAAGCGGGAAAGCCTTGTTGCTGATTGCGCTGTTCGCCTCGCCAGCCGCCGCCACGCCGATGGCCGTTCCCGCGCCAACGGCTGGCACGGTCGGGCACGGCACAACGCCCGTCCCGCACGACACCACGCTCGCCGGGCACGTGCTTATCTCCGGCTCGGCCGCGCTGTACGTGCCTACCGGCCACCTCGACGAGGGCACCTACCAACGCGAGAAGATGGGCGCAGGCCCCGCCTTCGCGCTCGATCTGGGCTTCGGCGCCTACAGGAACCTGGTGGTGGGCGCGTGGGGGCAGTACGCCTTCGTCGGTCCCGGCAACGTGTGCAGCGACTGCACCACCAGCACGATCGCCGCTGGCGCCTTCGCCGCCTACCACCTGTACGCCACCGGACGTTTCGATCCCTGGGCTGCCGCTGGGCTCGGCTACCGCGTCACGTCCATCGGCAAGGGCGTGGTAGCGCCGACGCTTGAATACTCGGGCTTCGAGTGGCTCAGGCTCAGGCTGGGCGCGAACTGGTACACGCTCGGCAAGCTCGGGGTCGGAGGCTTCGTCGAGCTCGACGGCGGCACGTTCACCAGCAAGACCAAGGGCGCGCTCACGTACTCCGACTTCAAGAACAGCGATCCGCACTGGGCGTTGCTCGCCGGGCTGAGCATCGACTTCGACAGCTTCGGTCGTTGACACACAAGCACGACGCCACACGTTCTCATATAGAACGTGTGGCGCGGGGGCGTCCCGCGTGTCAGATTGAAGAGTGATCGGGATGTTCCCTGTATTCGTCGCGTGGCCTTCTCCGGTGCGGCGACGCACCGCGGGGGAAGGAACACCACGCGGCGCCCGGAGGCACCGGTAGATGCCCGGCATCGTCGCCTGGGTGCTCGTGCACGGCTCCTACGGCGTCGTGCTGGCTCTCCTGCTCTGCGGCGGTTTCGGGCTTCCGGTCCCTGAAGACGGGATCCTGCTGGCATCGGGCGCGCTGGTCGCCACCGGCACGATGGCCTGGCTGCCGACGCTGCTGGTGTGCATGCTCGGCGTGCTCGGCGCCGACTCGATCATGTACCTGGTCGGGAGGCGGCTCGGCCCGCACGCGCTCAAGCGGTTGTCGCCGGCACGCCGCGAGCGCGTCGAGAGGCTGTTCGCGCGCCACGGCCTGAAGCTGGTGCCCGCGGCCCGCTTCATCACACTGCTGCGCTTCCCGGTCTTCATGCTGAGCGGCGCGCACCGCCTGCCCTTCCGGCGCTTCGTCGCCTACGACGCGCTGGGTCTGGTCGGGTCGTCCACGCTCATGCTCGGCCTGGGCTACGCCTTCGCCAGGCGCCTGCCGACGCTGCTCGCCTGGCTGTCCGAGTTCCGGAACTACGCGCTAGCCGGCTTCGGCGCGCTCGTGGCAGCCACGCTCGCCGTGGCACTGCTGCGCGCGCGCCGCGCCCGTACCACGCCGGTGCCCCCGGGCCCGGCGCTACTGCCTGCTCCGGTCAGCTCGCGGACGCCCAGCCTGGCACCCCCTGCGCAGTAGCACTGCTGCCACACCCCGGGGCAAAGCGCGCCGCTGGGTACCGACCCCGCCGCGCCCGTGCGACTGGCCGCACGGTTCAGGTTGCCGACCGGCGCTCCTTGATGTACGACCCGCCGACCATGGGAACCCCGCAGGATCCTCGCACCCGTCGCCGTCAGCGTATCCGCCGCGCCAAGAAGAACATGGAGTGGGAGCTCCGGCGCGCCCAGGAAAACGCCGAAGCCGCCAAGCCCAAGGCGCCCCCCAAGACCGCGACCTGAGCGCTCGCGACCGCTGCCGTAGTCTGCGCGGCACCGGGGGAGGCGTGCGCCGATCTCACGGCAGGCTGGCGAGGAAGGCGAGCAGGTGCTCGCCCAGCCAGTCGGCGCCCTGCTCGTTGACGTGCGCGTCGCTGGGGATCGCCCAGTCCGGGTGGATGCAGGGCGCACCGTCCGGATCGTACGTTCGCTGCCCCGAGGCGCCCACGCTCTCCCAGTAGGCGAGGTCGAACAGCCTGCCGGCGTAGTTGTTGCGCATGCGCTGGTTCCACTGCTCGTAGTAGACGTTGCCCCAGTAGGCGACGCAGTTGTGGATGGGAATGGTCGCGTGCACGAACAGCGTGCCGGGGTACTTCGCCTCGAGCGCGTCCATCGTCGGCTTGTACACCGTGGCAAACCACGTCGCCTGGGACATGCCGGCGGTTCCGGACACGGTGCCATCGCCCTGGTCGATGTCCGGCGTGCCCAGCTTGAGCACGGCGATGTCCATGGCGCCGCCCAACCCGCCGCGGATGTACTGATCGAACAACTGGAGTTTGGTGGTCGGGTCGCCGTTGTACTGGCCGTGTGACCACTCGCCGATGTGGCCAACCGGGATGGCGCTGGCCGTGTGCGTGTTGGTCGAGACGGAAGTGCCCGAGCCGGGATTGTCGGCGACGATCTTGATCATGCCCCAGGTGGGATCGGGCCACGCGCCAATGCCCTGGTAGACGCCCATGGCTTCGCCGCCGACCGAGGCGTGCTGGAAGTAGATGCGCCTGGTCGACAGCGCGTGAAGCCGAGCTAGATCGGTGAGCAGCGCCGCGGCATCGCTGGCGTCGGTTGTCTTGCCGGCGCTCTTGCCGGCGTCGGTTGTCTTGCTGGCGTCGGTCACCGGCTTCGCGTCGGCGCTGCTGCTCGCATCGGTCGCGCTCGCGTCCGCGAGCTTGCCTGCGTCCGTAGCCACGCTCGCGTCGGGCGCGCTCTGCGCGTCGGGCGCGCTCTGCGCATCCATGTCCTTGCTTGCATCCGTCACGCTCGACGCGTCGGTCGGCGTCGCGTCCGGTGCAGGATTCGAGCCGGTGGCGTCGATCGCCGTGTCCTGTGCCGCCGCGTCGACGGCGACGGCAGAGGTCGGTCCCGCTTTGCAAGCTGTGACTCCGGCGCACAACGCCAGAGCGAACCAGGACGCCCGTTCCGGAAACGAAGAAGCCGCCATGAGCGCATCCTCCCCTCTGGAATCGAGCAAGCGCCGTGCCAGGCGCACTCGCTACCTGGCGTAGGCCGGACGCTCGCCGGCTACCGCTTCGACGGCCGTGGCTCCGCCTTCGACGGCAGCGGTGAAGCGCGCCAGAAGCGCGTCCCGACCACCGGCCAGATCGACGCCAACATCGCCATAGCGCTGCGTGAACAACCTGAGCGCCCAGGCCGCGGCAGCACGCGTGCGACGCGCGGCAAGTGCGTGACCCGCGTCAAGATGCGCGCGGTGGTTGTCGATGGCTTCGATAAGCTCTTCGATGCCGGCAGCCGTAGGCGCAGACGTGGAGACGACCGGCGGGCGCCAGAGCGGCGCAGCGCCCGCGTAGATGGCGTCGAGCGCGCTCGCAAGCTCCGAGCGCGCGCGATCGGCCACGACGCCAAGATCGGACTTGTTCACGACGAACACGTCGGGGATCTCGAGGATGCCGGCCTTGAGAAACTGCAGCACGTCGCCCGACGCGGGCTGGATCACGAGCACCACGGTGTCGGCGACGTGCTCCACGTCGGTCTCGCTCTGGCCGACGCCGGTGGTTTCCACCACGACCAGATCGTAGGCGGCGGCCAGCACCTCGACCGCGGCGCCGGCAGCGCGCGCCAGGCCGCCGAGATCTCCGCCCGAGGCCATGGAGCGCACGAAGAGCCCCGTGTCGTCCGGGTCGATGGCGATGCGCGCGCGATCGCCGAGCAGCGCGCCGCCGCTGCGGGGGCTCGACGGATCGACGGCCAGCACGCCCACGGTGCGGCCCTGCTCGCGCGCCACGTGCGACAGCGCGGAAAGTAGCGAGCTCTTGCCGGCGCCGGGCGGTCCGGTGAGGCCCACGCGCTCGCCGCGCGCGGCCTGCCCAACGTGGCGCAGCTCGCGCAACAGCGCGACGCTCTCCGCCTCGGCGCTCGGACGGCGGTCCTCGACCAGCGAGATGGCGCGCGCCACCGCCGCCGGCTGGCCCGCCTCGACGCGGCGGGCCAGCGCCGGGATGTCGAGCGGCGGCTTCATGCGTGCGCCCGCTTCACCAGCGTGACGAGCTCTTCGAGGATGCGCGAGATGTCGTAGTCCTTGGGTGTGTACACGGCGGCCACCCCTTCCTTCTCGAGCTCCGCCGCGTCGCTGTCGGGGATGATGCCGCCCGCCACGACGGGCACGTCGCCGGCGCCCTGCGCCTTCATTTCCTTCATCACCTCGCGCACCAGATCCATGTGCGCCCCGCTCAGGATGCTGAGGCCGACCAGGTGCACGCCCTCGTCGGCGGCGGCGCGGCCGAGCTCGCGCGGCGTGACGCGGATGCCTTCGTAGACGACCTCGAAGCCGGCGTCGCGGGCGCGCAGCGCGATCTGCTCGGCGCCGTTGGAGTGGCCGTCGAGACCGGGCTTGCCGACCAGCAGCTTGGGGCGACGCCCCAGCTCGCGCGCCAGCGCTTCGACCTCCTTCTGGAGCTTCTGCAGCTTGTCGTGGCCGCTCGCGGGAGTGCGCGCGCCGGCAACGCCGGTAGGCGCGCGGTACTCGCCGAACACCTCGCGCAGCACGGCGCCCCATTCGCCGGTGGTGACGCCGGCCTTCGCCGCGGCGATCGACGCGGGCATGATGTTGTCACCGCTGTTCGCGGCGACGCGCAGCGTGTCGAGCGCGCCTTTGACTGCGCCCGCGTCGCGCTGTCTACGCCACGCCTCGAGCCGCGCGATCTGCTCCTTCTCCACGCCCGGATCGATGCGCAGGATGGTGTCGACGCCCTCGCCGGAGGTGAGCGGGCTCGGGGCCGTCTCGACGTAGCGGTTGACGCCCACCACGATCTGCTCGCCGGCCTCGATGGCGGCGATGCGCGCGGCGTTGGAGGCGACCAGGCGCTCCTTGATGTAGCCGCTCTCGACGGCGGGCACGGTGCCGCCGCGCTCGAGCACCGCCTGCACCTCCGCCCAGGCAGCGTCGCGGATCTCGTTCGTGCGCTGCTCGACGACGGGCGAGCCGTCGAACAGATCGCCGTGCTCGAGCAGGTCGGTCTCGAAGGCGAGGATCTGCTGGGCGCGCAGGCTGAGCTGCTGATCCCAGGGGCGCGGCAGGCCGAGCGCCTCGTTCCACGCCGGCAGCTGGATGGCGCGGGCGCGCGCCTTCTTGCTGAGCGTGACGCCGAGCATCTCCAGCACGATGCGCAGGATGTTGTTCTCGGGCTGCTGCTCGGTCAGCCCCAGCGAGTTGACCTGCACGCCGTAGCGGAACCGGCGGAGCTTCGGGTCCTTCACGTCGTAGCGCTCGCGACCCAGCCGGTCCCACAGCTCCACGAAGGCGCGCTGCTTGCACACCTCGTCGACGAAACGGATGCTGGAGTTGATGAAGAACGAGAGCCGACCGAAGACGCGATCCAGCTCGGCCTGCGCGATGCCGCGCTCCTTCACCGTGTCGAGCACCGCGATCGCGGTAGTGAGCGCGTAGGCGACTTCCTGCTCGGGCGTCGCGCCGGCTTCCTGCAGGTGGTAGCTGCAGATGTTGGTGGGGTTCCAGTCGGGAGCGTGCTCGACCGTGTACTGGATGGTGTCGGCGATCAGCCTCAGGCTCGGCCCGGGCGGAAACACGTAGGTCCCGCGCGACAGGTACTCCTTGATGATGTCGTTCTGCGTGGTGCCGCGCAGCTTCTTCACCTCGGCGCCCTGCTCCTCGGCCGCCGCGATGTACAGCGCCAGCAGCCAAGCGGCCGTCGCGTTGATGGTCATCGAGGTGTTCATGCGCTGGAGCTCGATGCCCTCGAACAGCGCGCGCATGTCGCCCAGGTGACAGATGGGCACGCCGGTGCGGCCTACCTCCCCCCGCGCCATCGGCGAGTCGGAGTCGTAGCCGGTCTGCGTGGGCAGATCGAACGCGACGCTCAGGCCCGTCTGGCCCTTGGCCAGGTTCTGCCGGTACAGCTCGTTGGACGCCTTCGGGGTGCTGTGCCCCGAGTACGTCCGCATGATCCAGGGGCGATCTCGTTCGCTCACGTGTCTCCTCCGTACAGCGCGCCCGCGCGCGCCCTAGATGTAGCGATTGTCGGCGGCGGGGTCGAGCCCCACTCCTGGCACGGAGGAAACGCTCAGTCGGCCCCGGCGTCCCCGCTCACGCCGGCTTCCGGCTGAGCCGCAGGACCGCAATCGCAGCGCTCCCAGCCGGAACCGTCGTCCTTGCACGCCTGCCCGCCCTTGCAGTCGCCTGGGCCGACACAGGCCTGGGTGGCGCCGGGCACGCAGGCGCGACCGGGCGCGACAGCCGCCGCCGCGCGCGGCGAAGCGGCCGGGGTCGAGGCGGATGACGTGAACACGATGCAGCTGCCGCGCAGACCCTTGAGCGTGCGGACGGACATCGAACCCTGGCCGTTGTAGCTCGAACCGCTTCCGACGACTTCATTCGCGCTGCCGGTGATCACGAGCCCCTCGCAGCCGCGTCTGCCGGCCTCACGCCGCATGGCCTGGATGATCGCCGACTGGCTGGAATGGTTGTACGTCTGCTGCCGGACCTCGAGATACCCGACGTCCACGTACGACCCGCGCGGGGGCTGCGACGTGAAGAGCTTCACCGCACCTGGCGGGCGCGGCCTCATGGCGTGCGGCGCCATGTTGGTGGGCGTGTAGTCCACGCTCAGCCCGCAGCCCCCCAGCGCGACTCCGGCACCCGCACCCAGCATCAGCGCCCTCACCCCGAACCGGCCAGTCATGCTCGATCGCTATCATGATCTTCTCGATGGAAGAAAAGACGCGCAGCTCTTTTTCAACCGGCAACCGACACACGGGTCCGGGCACGAGCGGGGGTCGTGCGGAGTGACTGGAACCCCGTCGGCGCCCTGCCGCTCTCCCACGCTCCGGAGCGACCACGAACAAGACGCGGGCACCGGGCAACGCTGGCGTGGGAAAATAGCGCCGGAATGGCGCACGCTTGACCTCGCGATACGCTCGGCGGGATCATGTCGGGTGGTGGAAAGCGCGGCGGAGAGGGCGGCGGAGCTGCGGCAGGTGGGCGACTGGGTGCTGAAGCGGCGCCTGGGCAGCGGCGCCATGGGCGAGGTGTGGCTGGGCTGGCACCGGCACTCCGAGAGCCGCGCGGCGGTCAAGCTGTTCCGCGAGCACGAGGCGCTGCGCGGTCGCGCGCGGCGTTTCTTCGACCGCGAGCGGCGCGCGGTGGCGCGGCTGCGTCATCCGAACATCGTCGGCCTGTACGACGTGGGACCGGACTTCATCGCCATGGCCTACATCGACGGGCCGAACCTGGCGCAGCGCGCGGCGAGCGGCCTCGAGCCGGCCACGGCGCTCGCGATCACCCTGCAGATTGCCGACGCTCTGGCGCACGCGCACGACAGCGGCGTCGTGCACCGCGACGTGAAGCCCGGCAACGTGCTGCTCGACTCGCAGGGCAACGCGTATCTGGGTGACTTCGGCCTGGCCACGCTGCCCGACGAGGACGATCCGGACGCGCACGCGCGCGTCGGCACGCCGGGCTACATGGCGCCCGAGCAGATCCGCGACGGCGCCGTGGGGCCAGCCGCTGATCAGTACGCGCTCGGACGCACGCTGCTGGAGATGCTGCTCGGACGCCTGCCGCCGGTGGACCTCGAGCGCGCCTTGTCGGATCTGCCGGCGGACCTGCCCGAGGCGCTGCGCGTTCTGCTCAGGCGCGCGTGCGCGTCCGAACCCGGGCAGCGCTTCGCCTCCGTCGCGGAGCTGGCCAGCGCGCTCTCGGACCTCGATCTCGGTAGCTGCGAGGCCCCCGCACGGCTCGCACCCGAGGTGCGCATCCGAGCCCAGTTCGGCTGGGCCACGGCACCGCGGAAGATCGAGCGCGTCTCGCACGACATCGCGCGCGCCGACTACTCGGTGCGCTCGCTGGCCCAGGCCGGCGTCTTGGCGGAGGCGCCGGCGCAGCGCTTCCTCGAGGAGAGCGGATACCGCGATTTCGGCTGGTCGCTGTACGCGCACGAGAGCCGGCTCGGCTCGGTGTCGGACTCGGGCGTGCTGGCGCGCGCTTCGGATCTGGTCGTGCTGGCGCACGGCACGCTGTGCACGCGCGCGGTCTGGACGCACGTCGCGGCGGCCATCTGCCGCGACAATGCGCGCGCCGTGGTGCTGACGCCGGATCATCTCGGCTCGGGCGACAGTCGGCTGGAAGCGTCGGCGGGCGCGCTGCACCTGGCCCCGCAAGCCATCGTCCGTACGCTGCAGAACTGGCTGGATCTGCTCTCGGTGCGCGATCTGCCGACGGTGCTGGTCGGGCACTCGGCGGCAGCGGTCGCGCTGCTCTCGGTGCCGGACGAGGCGCTCGGCGAGCGCACTTCGCGCGTGGCCGTCACGCCGGTCTACCCGTTCGCGTTCCGCAGGGTCCGCCTGCAACTCGATGTCGCCGCGCTGCTGCTCTCGACGCTGGGGCGCATCCCGGCGTTCAAGCGCCTGCTCGGGCGTCTGGGAATGAACGGCCCGGAGACGCGCGGCTACACGCAGGCGGAGCGCGACAGCATGGTCGCGCAGTTCCACCAGATCCCGGTGCGGCCCATGGCCGCCCTCACCCGCCAGGTCGCGCGCGCCGAGCCCGAGAGCGCCGACCGGCTCGACCGCTGCACCATCGTCATCGGCCAGGACGACCCGCTCACCCCCGCCTGGCGCGCACTGTCCGCGCTGGATCGGATCGGCTTTCCGAAGCGCAGCATCCACCACATCGCCAGCGGCGGCCACAACCCGCACATGGAGCGCGAAGACCACCCGGAGTGGACCCTGCGCAACGTCGACGACCTGGCGCGCATCGTCGAAACCATGCTGGTCTCGGCGCGCGAGGGCGCGCCCTCGAGCACCGTGCTGGAGAGCACGGTCATCGCGGACACGGCGGGGCGCGAGGCGGTATAGTCCCGGGCATGACGGAAACGAGGAGCAGGACGCGCCTCGGCCGCACCGGTCCGGAAGTCCACCCGATCGGACTCGGCTGCATGGGCCTGTCGGGCAGCTACGGGCCGACCACGGACGAGCAGAGCGTCGCCACGATCCACGCCGCCATCGAGCGGGGCGTGACGCTGCTCGACACCGGTGACTTCTACGGCATGGGCCACAACGAGCAGCTCATCCGCCGCGCCATCCAGGGCAAGCGCGACCAGGTGCTCCTGTCCGTGAAGTTCGGCGCGCTGCGCACACCGGATGGCGGCTGGGGCGGCATCGACACGCGCCCCGCCGCCGTGAAGAACTTCGCGGCCTACAGCCTGCAGCGCCTGGGCGTGGACGTGATCGATATCTACCGCCCCTGCCGCCTCGACCCCCAGGTGCCGATCGAGGACACCCTCGGCGCCATCAAGGACCTCGTCGACCAGGGCTACGTCCGCTACATCGGACTGTCCGAAATGGGCGTGGACACGATCCGGCGCGCCCACGCGGTGCACCCGATCTCGGATCTGCAGATCGAGTACTCGCTGGTCAGTCGCGGCCCGGAGGACAAGATCTTTCCCACGCTCGCCGAGCTCGGCATCAGCGCAACCCTGTACGGCGTGCTGTCGCGCGGACTGCTCGCCGGCAAGATGGGCCAATCAGGGGATGCGCGCGGGCGCTTCCCCCGCTTCTCCGACGAAAACCGCGCGCACAACCAGCAGCTGGCCGACAAGCTCGCCGCGTTCGCCGCCGCGCGCGGCAGCACGCCCGGGCAGGTGGCGTTCGCGTGGGTGCTCGCAAAGCAGCCCGGGCTCGTGCCGCTCGCCGGCGCGCGCACCGTCGAGCAACTCGACGACGCCCTCGGCGCCCTGGACAAGCCGCTCCCGCCCGCCGAAGTCGCCGAGCTCGAGCAGCTGATCCCGAAGGGTGCCGCCCGGGGCACGCGCTACGCCGAAGCGATGATGGCGCACCTCGACAGCGAACGCTGAGCCGGCGCGGATGCCCGCGCGGCGTCCGACTCAGTGCGCCGTCGTGAACGACGCGCGCGCCAGCTTCTCGGCGTGCTCGCGCACATCGTGGGGCCAGTCGCGGACAAGCTCGCTGAAACGCGCACTGTCGCCAGCGTACAGCGCGCGTGATGCCTCTTCGTAGCCCGGCAGATTGCCCGCCATGGCGGACATGAAGCGGTCCGTGGCTTCGCGGGCACGCCGCGCGCGCTGTGCGGCCGGCTCACGCTTCTTCGCTTCGTCGATCAGACGGCGCAACGCGGCCGAGATCCCGTTCGGCTGCTCCTCCAACCATTCCCAGTGACGAGGCAGCAGGGAAACCTCGCGCGACACCACGCCGAGCCGCGGCCGCCCCGGACCGGTTCGCTTGGCCGGCAGGGCGCGCGCGAGCACGTCATCCGCGCTGCCACGGAAATCGAAATCGAGCTGGCGCCCGGTCCGGTCCTCGAAGACCAGGACACCCGCCGCGTCGCCCCCATCGAGCTCTGTCTTGGTCTCCAGCAACACGCGGCGCAGATCCCCCGCCGCGATGAGTCGCTCCCCCGCAAATGCCACGTATGTCTGGTCTTCCATGGCAGGGAATATTACCCGGCGAGAATTCCCTGTCAATATCACCCGGGTAGAATTATTCCGGCGCCCGGAGGGTGCTAGCGTTGGAGCCTTGAGCGGTCCCTATCGCGAGAGCGGCGCCCGCGGCCCGCGCCACGGCTTCTTCTGCCCGGCCTGTGGAGCGCAGGTGGAGCGCAGCCTGCGCCACTGCCCGGACTGCCATGCCGGCATCGCGACGGTGCGCTGCGGCGCCTGCTTCCACATGAACGTTCCAGAGGACGCGCTGTGCAACGCTTGCGGCGAGCCGCTTGGCCTGGAACCGGTGGGCGAGCCGACCTGGGTCCTGTGCACGCATTGCGACAAGCCCATGCAGGCATTCCGCGGCGGTCCGGCGTCGCTGTACGACTGCGACAGCTGCGGCGGACAATTCGTGGAACGCCAGCTATTGCATGACCTGCTGGAACGCCGACAGAGCTATGGCGAAACGGCGCCGCGCCGTCCCCGCCGCTTCGACCCGAGCAGCGACCCTATCGTGTACATGAAGTGTCCGATGTGCCGGGCAACCATGAACCGCAAGAACTTCGGCGGCTTCAGCGGGGTCATTGTCGATGTATGCGCGCAACATGGCGTGTGGTTCGACGCTGGCGAGCTGCCCCGCGTGCTCTCGTTCGTGGAAAGTGGCGGGCTGGTCGAGGCGCGCAAGCGCGAAGAGCAGGAAAAGGCCCGGCAGGCGGCGCGCCAACGCGCGGAGCGGGCTTCCGAAACCAGCGGGCCACTGACCCGGCCCGTGCAACAGGGCCCGTTCTACGACAGCGGCAGCAGCAGCGTGGACGGCGCGCTGGGTCTGCTATCGTTTCTGACGGATCTGCTGTCCTGAGCCCCCTCCCACGCCCCACCGACTCGACAGCGGTGGGCCAAGTGGTCAAATTCACAGCGTCGAGAGCCGATGAGCGAGAAGAACCCGAACGAACCCGGAAGGACGCCCGAGCACGAGGACGACCTGGCCGTCGTCGAGCGACCCAAGACGAAAAAGCCGCGTCGCTACCAGGTGGTCTTGCACAACGACGACTACACCACCATGGAGTTCGTGGTGCACGTGCTGATGAAGTTCTTCCACAAGAGTGAGACCGAGGCGACGCAGATCATGCTCCACGTCCATCACCGCGGCTACGGAATCGTCGGGCTGTTCACGCGCGATGTAGCCGAATCGAAAGCCGCACAGGTGATGGACTACGCCAAGGAACACGGCCACCCGCTCAAGTGCACCGCGGAACCGGAAGGCTTCGACGAGAACTGAGGCACCCGAGCCACACGCCATGAAAGTCAGCGCCGAAGTCGAAATCGCCGTTTCCCTCGCCGCCCGCGAGGCGCAGCGCCGCCGCCACGACATGACCACCGTGGAGCACCTGCTCTACGCCCTGCTCCACGACGACGCCACCACGCGCGTCATCAAGAAGAGCGGCGGCAATGTGCAGCGCATCAAGACCGAGCTCGAACGCGTGTTCGACGAGGATATGGATCAGGCCCCCGAGGAGTACCCGCTCACGCCCACGCCTTCGCGTGGTTTCCAGCGCGTGCTGCAGCGGGCTGCCATTCACGTGGAATCGAGCGGCAAGGACGAGCTCAGGGGCGAGAACGTGCTCATCGCCATCTTCGCCGAAGCCGATTCGCCAGCGGTACACGCGCTCGACCTGGGCGGGATCAGCCGCTTCGACGTGGTCAACTTCGTCTCGCACGGCGTCAGCCCGGACGGCGACGACGACCTCGACGGCGTTCCGGAAGGCGATTTCGAGGAAGACGACGACGAGGACGAGTCCGGCGAGGCGGACCCTCTGGCGCGCTTCGCCGTCAACCTGAACGAGCGCGCCGAGGCCGGCGAGATCGAACCGCTGGTCGGCCGCGAAAAGGAGCTGCGCCGCGCGATCCAGGTGCTCAGCCGGCGCAAGAAGAACAATCCGATGTTCGTGGGGGACGCGGGCGTAGGCAAGACGGCCATCGTGGAGGGCCTGGCAGCAAATATCGCCGCGGGCCAGGTGCCCAAGCCCCTGGAGAGCGCCGTGATCTACGCGCTCGACATGGGATCGCTACTGGCGGGCACGAAGTTCCGCGGCGATTTCGAGAACCGCGTCAAGGCGGTTCTCAAGGCGCTGGAAAAGCGCCCCGGGTCGGTGCTGTTCGTGGACGAGCTGCACACGGTCATCGGTGCGGGCGCGGCCAGCGGCGGCACGATGGACGCGGCCAACATGCTCAAGCCCGCACTGGCCAGCGGCAAGCTGCGCTGCATCGGCGCCACCACGTTCGAGGAGTTCAGAACCCACCTCGAGCGCGACCGTGCGCTGGCACGCCGCTTCCAGAAGATCGAGGTACTCGAGCCCTCGCTGGAAGAGACAATCCTGATCCTCAAGGGTCTGCAGCCCCGCTACGAGGAATTCCACGAGGTCACGTACACCGAAGAGGCCATCGAGGCCGCCGGCACGCTCGCGCAGCGGCACCTCCACGACCGCAAGCTGCCCGACAAGGCCATCGACCTGATGGACGAAGCGGGCGCCGATGCCAAGCTGGAAGAGGGTCCCGGCTCGACCGTCGACGTCGATCGCATCGAGGCCGTCGTGGCGCGGATGGCGCAGATCCCGCCGCGCCAGGTCAGCGCCGACGACAAGAGCGCGCTCAAGAACCTGGAAGCCGATCTGAAAAAGGTCGTGTTCGGGCAGGACCGCGCCATACAGGAGCTCTCCACGGCCATCAAGCTGAGCCGCGCCGGCCTCCGGCCGCCCGAAAAGCCCATAGGTTCGTACCTGTTCACCGGCCCCACCGGCGTCGGAAAGACGGAGGTGGCGCGACAGCTCGCCAAGACGATGGGCATCGAGCTGATCCGCTTCGACATGAGCGAGTACATGGAGCGGCACACGGTCTCGCGACTGATCGGCGCGCCACCCGGCTACGTGGGCTACGACCGCGGCGGCCTGCTCACCGAAGCCATCGCGAAGACGCCGCATGCGGTGCTGCTGCTCGACGAGATCGAAAAGGCGCACCCGGACGTGTTCAACGTGCTGCTACAGGTGATGGACCACGGCGCGCTCACCGACAACAACGGCAAGAAGAGCGATTTCCGCCATGTAGTCCTGATCATGACGAGCAACGTGGGCGCAGCGGATCTGGCACGCCGCCCGCTCGGCTTCGGCGATCGCTCCACCTCGGGCCGCGAGGACATCGCGCTGAAGAGCACCTTCAGCCCCGAGTTCAGGAACCGGCTCGACGCGCGCATCTCGTTCGACCCACTGACGCCAGGGGTGATGGAGCACATCGTCGACAAGTTCCTGAAGGAGCTGGGCGAGCAGCTGTCCGAGCGCGACGTCACGGTCGAGCTCAGCGACCGGGCGCGCGTGTACCTGGCGGACAAGGGCTACGACAGGGACAACGGCGCCAGGCCGCTGTCGCGGCTGATGCAGGACGAAGTCAAGCGACCGCTCGGCGACGAGCTTCTGTTCGGCAAGCTCGAGCACGGCGGGCATGTCACGGTGGACTTCAAGGACGGCGCCATCGCCTTCGACATCAAGCCCGCCGAGCCGCCCGGCGACGACAAGAAGCGTCGCAAGAAGAAAAAGGAACCGGAGCCCGCGACGTCCTGAGGCGGGGCGCGACGCTCAGTCGACCCCCGCGTCCATGCTGCCCCCGGCACAGCTCCACCTGCCGGACACGCAGGAGCACTGGATCTCGAACCCCTGCTGCGTCGGACCGCCGCAGGACGTCCCCGGGCCGCCGCAGCAGGGGGCTCCCTGGGCACAGGCGCCCGGAGTGCAGCAGGACCAGCGGCCGCTATCACAGCGGCACATACCACCCGAATCCTACAGGCAGACCGCGCCCTGCAGCTGGCAGCACTGGGCGCCGTCAGGCCCGCAGGCTGTGCAGCCCCCGCCGCTGCCTCCGCTCGACGACGCGCCGCTGCCTCCCGAGCTGCCAGCACTTCCGGGCGCCACATTCCCACCGCAGGCAACCAGCGCAATGCCCGCAACGACGACAATCGCACCCAGCCCCCGGAAATAATCCATGTGGGAAAGTCTAGCGCGTGCCGGCCTGCAGCACCCAGGCTATTCCCGTTTGAGCGCTAGAACGCTCTAGGCGCAGGCAGGGCAGCCGATGGGGCAGGTCGTCTGCCCCGCGCTGGGCGTGATGCAGCTCGGGTACGGCGACGAGGGGCCAGCCTGCTGGACCATGCAACACAGTTGGCCGTCGGTGCAGTACGAGTTGCCGCAGCAGAACGAGCCCTTTGGAGGCGGCTTCTGCACGCTGCAAGGAGGCGTGCTGCACGCCGGACCGCCCGACGAATACGCACAGTAGGGATGCGCCCCGCCGCACGCGTTGCCGCACTTGCCGCAGTTGTTGATGTCGTTGACCGTGTTCACGCACTGTCCGCTGCAGCAGGTGAGGCCGGGACCGCACGCACCGTTCGGACCGCAGCCAGTACCACCGGTGCCGCCGCTACCGCTGTTGCACGACCACTTCCCCGAGTGACAGACACAGGACACTCCGCTACCGGGACCGGTCGACGCGCAGCCCATGCCCTCGGAACAGCACGGAGCACCGTCGGGACCGCAAGTACCAGGATCGATGCAGCCACCCGCGCCACCGGTGTTGCCGCCACTGCCGCCCGTGCTTCCGCCGCTACCCCCCGTCGCGCTGCCGCCCGAGCCTCCGGTCGTGCCCGCGCCGCTGCCACCCGAGCCGCCGGTCGTGCCCGCGTCGCTTCCGCCCGAACCGGTGATGCTGGAAGTCGAGCCTCCGCACGCACCCGCGCCGGAGACGGCAATCACCGAAAGCCAGAACAGGACCGGGAAGCGATGATGAAGCAAGGCGAAGTCCTTTCTCGAAGACTACAGACAGGAGGGACAACCGACAGGGCAGGTGCCCTCGGGAGTAGGCGCATAGCAGCCCGGGTACGGCGCCTGCGGCCCGCCCTGCTGCACGTTGCAGCAGAGCTGATGGTCGCCGCAGAAGCTATTTCCACAACAGAACGTGCCCGCGGGCGGCATCTGCTGGTTGGCGCAAGGCGGCGCCGTGCACTTGCCGTTGTTGCAGTACGGATGCGTCCCGCCGCACACGATCCCGCAGCCGCCGCAGTTGTGGATGTCGTTCAGAGGATTGGCGCACGTGGACCCGCAACAGGTGAGACCCGGCCCGCAGCCATTCACGCCGCAGCCCGTTCCGCCGCCACTGCCGCCGGTACCCGACGTGGTGCAGCTCCAGATGCCGTACTGGCACTGGCACGAGAAGCCGCCGCCGTTGCCGCCACCCATCCCGCAGCCCATGCCCTCCTGACAGCACGGTGCGCCATCCGGTCCGCACGCGGACGGATCGCAGCCCGAGCTGCTGCAAGACCAGCGGCCCGCATGGCACTGGCAGGACATCGAGCTTCCGTTGGCTCCGGAGACCGCACAGGCCATCCCTTCCTGGCAGCACGGTCCGCCGGCGGGGCCACAGGTGCCCGTATCGACACAGCCGCCGCCGGAGCCACCGCTGCCGCCCGTCGCGCCCGCGCCGCCGTAGGCGCCGCTGCCGCCCGTCGCGCCCGCGCCGCCGTAGGCGCCGCTGCCGCCCGTGGCTCCCGAGCCACCGTAGGCGCCGCTGCCGCCCGTCGAGCCGCCCGTCGCGCCAGTCCCGGTCGCGCCGCTTCCGCCGCCGCCTCCGGCGCCCAACCCGCCCGTCACGTTCCCGCCACAAGCAGCCAACCCGGACGCGAAGATCAGGGACAGCCCGAACAGGGTACGGAAAGGCCGAACCAGCATGCACTCGAGTCTATCCGAAATGCATGCCAGTAGGCAGGCGCGGCCAGTTCCCGCGCCGCGGCGTGGCGCTGTCGCGACACTGTTGCCAGGTCCAGGGCGCCGCTGGCACAGACGCTGGCACAACATGGCGGCAGATCAGCCGGAAGTAGGCGCGATTTCGGCGGCACGGAGCTTGCTTGAAGCGAGAGCCATGACGGTGGACGCGAAGGCTATTCTGCGCAACGGCCTCATCGGCTTCGCTCTGGGACTCGTGGTGATGCTGGGAATCAGCTACGGCGCATCGACGCTCGGCTCGTCGCCGCCGGCTGCCCCGGCGTCAGCGCGTTGACGGTCGGCTACACCCGCCGTCACGATCCGTTCTCGTCGACGGCCAGCCAGGCGCCGGCTCCCCCACCAGACACAGCAGCCAGCTGTGCGGCGGGTGACGTTGCCGGGACTTCCACGGGCGACGCGCCCGCAATGCTCAGCGCGAGCTGGCGAGATCCTTGAGCCCGCGCTGCCGCGCGTTGATCAGGATCGACATGTTGCCGTTGGGGTGCTTGTTGTCGCGCATCAACTGGTGCGCGTCGCCCGTCTCGTTGAACTCGAACACGCGCGACAGACAGGGATCGACCTTGCCGGCAATTACCAGATCGTTGATGCCCTTCGCCTGCTCGTCGTTGGCGAAGTGCGAGCCCTGGAAGCGCTTCTGGCGCATCCAGTGGTAGCGCAGGTCGAGCGTCGCGTTGTAGCCCGTGGTCCCTGCGCAGATCACGACCATGCCGCCCGTGTCGCAGACGAACACACTGGTCGGCACGGTCGCTTCGCCCGGATGCTCGAACACGATGGCCGGATTCTGCTTTTCTCCCAGCGCGTCCCAGAACGCCCGTCCGAACCGCTTGGCTCCCTTGAGCCACAAGCCGTAGGCGCCCTCGTCCTTCCAGTGCGGAAGCATGCCCCAGTGGGCGAACTCCTTGCGGTTCATCACACCGACGGCGCCGAGTTGTTTGCAGTAGGCGACCTTGTCCTCGCTGCTGACCACCGCAACGGGCTTGCCACCCGCAGCCTTGACGATCTGGATCGCCATCGACCCGAGACCGCCAGCGCCGCCCCAGATCAAGACCGCGTCGTTGGGCTGGACCTCGTTGCCTGCCCAGCCATGCAGCATGCGGTACGCCGTCGCGCCAACGAGCATGTACGCCGCTGCCTCTTCCCAGCTCAGCTTGGGCGGTTTGGGCAGACACTGGTGATCCTGCACCTTGGTGAACTGCGCGAAGCTTCCCCAGTTGGTCTCGTAGCCCCAGATCTTCTGGCTCGGCGCCAGCATCGGGTCCTTGCCGGCTAGAACGTGCGGGTCTTCCGGATCCCACCAGCCGCAGTGGACGACGACCTCGTCGCCGACCTTGACGTTCTTCACGTCGCTGCCGACCTTCCACACGATGCCGCTCGCGTCCGAGCCTCCGATGTGGAAGTCCTCCTTGGCTCCGCCCTTCTGACGCGTCTTGATCACGTCGATGGGGATGCCCAGCGCCGCCCAGACGTTGTTGTAGTTCACGCCGGCAGCCATCACGTACACGAGCACGTCGCGCGGCCCCAGCTCGGGCACTGGCACCTGCTCCACCTGGAAAGCGTCCTTCGGCTCGCCGAAGCGCTTCTGGCGGATCACCTGTGCGTGCATGCGAGCCGGCACGTCGCCCAGCTCCGGAATCTGCCCCAGCTCGTAGATGTCCTTCGCCATACCGGGCGGGCATCCTATAGCGCAGTGCGCCATAACGCCAGCCCGGCCTGGCCGGGCCGGACTTCAGAAGCCGTATGCGGCTTTCATCTCCGGATCGCGCTCGGCGATAACGCGCGCGAAGTCGAGCATGACCTGGCACTGCTTGTAGGTCGCGTCGTCCTGCATCTTCCCGTCGATCATCACAGCGCCGCTGCCGTCGCCCATCACTGCGACCACCTTGCGCGCCCACGCCACCTCGTCCGGCGGCGGGCTGAACACCTTCTTGGCGATCTTGATCTGCACGGGGTGCAGCGACCACGCGCCGACACAGCCCATCAGGAACGCGTTGCGGAACTGATCCTCGCAGGCCACCGTGTCGGCGATGTCGCCGAACGGTCCGTAGAACGGCAGGATGTCGTGGGCCGTGCACGCGTCGACCATGCGCGCGATCGTGTAGTGCCACAGGTCCTGCTGCGCGGTCGAGCGCGGCGCCTCGGGGTTGTCCGCGTCGGGATCGGCGCGCACCAGGTAGCCCGGATGTCCGCCGCCCACGCGCGTCGTCTTCATGCGGCGCGACGCCGCGAGATCGGCAGGCCCCAGACTGAGCCCCTGCATGCGCGGGCTCGCCGCGCAGATCTGCTCCACCTGGTTCACGCCGGCGGCCGTCTCCAGAATGGCGTGCACCAGGAGCGGGCGCTTCAGCTGGTGGCGGGCCTCGAGCTGCGCCAACAGCTGGTCGACGAAGTGGATGTCCTCCGGGCCCTCGACCTTGGGCACCATGATGACCTCGAGCTGGTCGCCGATCTCGCCGACCAGACGCATCACGTCGTCGAGGAACCAGGGGCTGTTCAACGCGTTGACGCGCGTCCAGAGCTGCGCGCCCCCGCCCTTCCATTCCTTGCCGATCTTGACCAATCCCTCGCGCGCTTCGACTTTCCGGTCCGACTGGACGCCGTCCTCGAGATTGCCGAGCAGCACGTCGACCTTCCCGGCCAGATCCGGCACTTTCGACACCATCTTGGGATTCGAGGGGTCGAAGAAGTGGATCATCCGGGCTGGCTTGAAGGGGATCTCCCGGAGAGGCTCCGGGGCGCCGATGGCCAGCGGTTTGAAGAACTCGCGGTGGCTTCGCATGACAAGAGGGGTTGATCACTTTCCAGCGCGACGCAAGCATCAGACCATGACTGCTGACGCTCGCCCCCGCAGAAGTGTCCTGTACATGCCTGGCTCCAACGCCCGCGCGCAGGAAAAGGCCAAGAGCCTACCTGCGGACGGCCTGATTCTCGATCTCGAGGACGCTACGAGCCCCGACGCCAAGGAGGCAGCCCGCGATCAGGTGTGCCAGTCGGTCCAGGGCGGAGGCTACGGCCGACGTGAGCTGGTGATCCGAATCAATGGTCTCGAGACCCCGTGGGGCAAGGCTGATCTGGAAGCCGCAAGCAAGGCGGGCCCAGACGCCATCCTGATTCCGAAGGTCGAGCGACCCGAGCAGGTTCGGGACGTCGAGAAGCTGATGGAGACCCACGGCGCACCGGCCACCACGAGTATCTGGTGCATGATGGAGACGCCGCTCGGCATCCTGCGCGCCCAGGAGATCGCCGCTTCAAGCTCGCGCATCCGCTGTCTGGTGATGGGCACTTCGGATCTGACCAAGGACCTGCACGCCCGCCACACGCCGATGCGGCTGCCGATGATCACATCGCTCGGGCTGTGCCTGCTCGCCGCGCGCGCCTACGGTCTGGCGATCCTCGACGGTGTGTTCCTCGACCTGGACGACGCCGAGGCGTTCCACGAGTCCTGCCTGCAGGGCCTGGAGCTCGGCTTCGACGGCAAGACGCTGATCCACCCCAAACAGGTCGGACCCTGCAACGCGGTCTTCTCGCCGTCGCCTGCGGCTGTGGAGCGCGCCCGGCGTGTGATCGAGGCGCACACGGCCGCTCGCAAGGAAGGCAAGGGCGTGGTGGTTCTCGACGGCAAGCTGGTCGAGAACCTGCACGTGGAGGAGGCCAAGCGACTGGTGGCGCTCGCCGACGCCATATCAGGGGCGTAGACCGTGGCATTTCGGCACGATTTTGTAGCAAATTGCCACAGTCTGGCGGCCTCGCTGCTAGACGCACCGCGTAGGAACGGATGACAATGCGCCGTATTCCCGCTCTGGAGGAGCTCAGTCGATGACTGGAACATCTGCCCCGGGTATCCCCCGCCCCGACGAACTGAAACCCGCTATCAAGGCCGTCGAGGAGCTGTACGGACGGGCGCTGTCCAGCCTGCTGTCGAAGGTCGTCGACCCGGACAAGGGCCGCATCTCAGGGCGGCTACTCGAACAAAACCAACTGGCCGCGCATGCTCTGGCCTATCTCGCCACGGAGCTGGAAGCAGCGCGACAACTCGTCGCGTGGGCAGAGCGCGTCACTAGCGACGGCTCGGGCGGCGAGCTGGAGCTGCGCATCGCTGGCGCGTATGTCGGCGAGCTGGTGCGCGAGCTGCCGGGTGGCGTGAACCTCGGAGCCTGCGAGTCGCTGGGCCTGGGAGAGATGGGGCTCACGCAGGACGACGTGAAGGGCACGCTGCTGTCGCCGGCGGTACAGCAGATTGCCGAGCGCTTTGCTTCGGGCGAAGTGGTCTGCCTGCTGGCGCGCCTTTCGCACGAGCAGGGCAGCTTCGGCGCGCTCGGGCTCGGCGACGACACGCTCGAGGCGATCCAGAGCGAGTTCCGCAAGTTCGCCCAGCGCGAGGTCGATCCGATCGCGCAGGATGTCCACCGCAAGGACGTGCTCATCCCGATGGACCTCATCGACAAGATGAGCGAGCTCGGCGTCTTCGGGCTGACGATTCCGGAGGACTACGGCGGGCAGGGCCTGGGCAAGGTCGCGATGTGCGTCGTGACGGAAGAGCTCAGCCGCGGCTACATCGGTGTCGGCTCACTGGGCACTCGCGCCGAGATCGCCGCGGAGCTGATCCTGGGCGGCGGCACCGACGCGCAGAAGCAGGAGTGGCTGCCGAAGCTGGCGACGGGCGAGGTACTGCCGACCGCGGTGTTCACCGAACCGAACTACGGCTCGGACCTGGCGCACATCAAGACGCGCGCCGAGAAGCAGGCGGACGGCAGCTGGCGCGTGAGCGGGGCGAAGACGTGGATCACGCACGCCACGCGCGCCAACCTGATGACCCTGCTCGCCCGCACCAATCCAGACGACGACGGCTATTCGGGGCTGAGCATGTTCCTGGCGCCGAAACAGCGCGGCAGCGAGGAACAGCCGGAGACGAAAGGCTTCCCCGACGAAGGCATCACCGGCACCGAGATCAAGGTGCTCGGCTATCGCGGCATGAAGGAATTCGAGATCGGCTTCGACGGCTTCGCCGTGCCGGCCGGGGCGCTGCTCGGGGGCAAGGAAGGCCAGGGCTTCAAGCAGCTCATGGTCACCTTCGAGAGCGCACGCATCCAGACCGCGGCACGCGGGGTCGGCATCGCGCAGGCTGCGCTCGAGGAGGCGATGAAGTACGCGCATGAGCGCATCCAGTTCGGCGCGCCGATCGCGAAGTTCCCTCGCGTACAGCGCAAGCTGGGCCGCATGATCGCGCGCAACATGGCCACGCGGCAGCTGACGTATTTCGCCGCGCGCGAGAAGGACAGCGGCAAGCGCTGCGACCTGGAAGCAGGCATGGCCAAGCTGCTCGGCACACGCGCCGCGTGGGAAGCCGCCGACGCCTGCGTGCAGGTCCACGGGGGCAACGGCTACGCGGAGGAGTACGTCGCCTCGCGCCTGTTGGTGGACGCGCGCGTGCTCAGCATCTTCGAGGGAGCCAACGAGATCCAGGCACACGTCATCGCGCGCCGACTGCTCGAGCAGGGCCTGCACCGGGCATGAGATTCGAGCGCGCGGAGGAACAACGATGAGCACAATCGAAAAGCCAAGCTACGGACGCCGCCTCGACGATTTCAAACCCGGCGACGTCTACGAGCACCCGTGGGCCGTGACCGTGGACGACGGCATGACAGCCTTCTTCGCCGCGTCCTTCCAGGACGCGACGCCGACTTTCGCCAGTCGCACCTACGCGCAGGCGCTAGGCTTCCGCGATCGGCCCGTGCACCCGCTGCTCTTGCTCAATCTCGGGCTCAGCTTCAGCGTGCACGACGTGAGCGAGCAGGCGATCGCGCATCTGGCCTACATCGACGTGCGTTTTCCCGAGCCGTGCTACGCGGGCGACACGGTCACGGCGTCGAGCCAGGTCCTGTCGCAGAAGCCGACCTCGAAGGGCGACCGCGGCGTAGTGGAGGTGCGCACGGTGCTGACGAACGAGCGCTGCAACGTCGTGTGCCGTTTCGATCGCAAAGCGCTGGTGCGCGCCGGCGCGGTCAGCGGGCGCCCGGCAGATCCGTGGCCGAAGGCGACACAACCGGACACCGCCGACGCACCCTATCTGCCAGCGGTACTGCGCGAAGGGGTGAAGGCACCGGCGCGCCGGGCGGGCTTTGCCGGCTTCTACGAGGACTTCGAGGTCGGTCAGGTGTTCGCCCACACGGTCGGCAAGACGGTCGGCGAATCGGAGCACATGCAGCTCACACAGCTTTGCCGGAACTCCCACCCGATCCACTTCGACGAGGTCTACTGCAAGGACAACTCCTTCGCGAAGACGCGCGTGGTGTACGGCGGCCTGGTACTGTCGTGGGTGCTGGCGCTGACCAGCCGCGACATCACCGGCAACGCACTATGGGACATGGGCCTCGACCAGGGAGCGCATCCAGGCGGCGTGACCGCCGGCGACACGCTCTACGCGAACACCAAGGTGCTCGCCAAGGAGGACGCAGGTCCCCACGCCGGCGTGTTGACATTGCGCGTGGTGGGCACGCGCAACACGCCTGGTGGAGATCTGGTCGAACGGGGACTGTTCGAGCCGGAGCTGGGCAAGAAGGACGACAAGCTGAAGGAGAAGGTCGTCGAGATCACGCGGAGGGTCCTGGTCCGCAAGCGGCCCGGCTGATTCCGGAAGAACCACCATGGCCGATTGGTACGTCCGGCACGAAGGCGAAGAGCCGATCGGCCCGGTGAGCGAGGAGCTGCTCGTACGCGGCATCGCCGCTGGAAAAGTGCCGCCGGATGCAGACGTGTGCGAGGTCGGCACCGACGAGTGGCTGCCGCTCGAAGCGATCGAACAATTCCAGGATGCGCTGCCCGACGACGGCGTCCAGACGCGTGTGATCGAGTCGCCCTGGTTCATGGACCAGACCAACCCGAGCACACCGGGCGTGGCGCTGCCCCAGGCGTACACTGAGGACGACGAGGCCGCCACGCGCGTCGCCGCGACGCCGTTCGGCGATTCGCAGCCAGGGGTGCCGCTGCCGTCGGCGCCGCGGCCTGCTGGCGGCGCGCCGCCGCCCGCCCGGGCAGGGGGTCCAGCGCCCGCTCCGCCGCCAGCTATACCCTCGCGACCCGCCGCGCCGCCGCCTCGCGCCGCACCCCCGCCCGCGCCGCCCGCAGCTTCGCGACCGCGCGCTGCACCGCCGCCGCCCGCTCCGCCGCCCGTGGCTTCGCGACCGGGCGCGAAACCGCCGTCCGCGCCGTCCAGACGGGCAGCGCCGCCGCCGGCTCCGCCGGGGAGGGCAGCGGCCGGAGCCGCGAGCGCTCGCTATGACGAGGTCGACGACGAGGCCGCCACGCGCGTTGCGCAGGCTCCAAGCGAGAGCGCTGCGGCGCGCGCAGCGCCGCGGCCAGCCGCTGGCGTTGCCGCCATTCCGCCAGCTCCGCCCGCACTGACCCCGTTGCCCAACACCGGGCACGCCGCGCCGCCTCTCGCGGCTCCACAACCCGCTGCAGCGGCGCTCGAGCCACAGCCCCAACCCGCACGAACGGCACCAGCCACCGTGCCACCGCAGCGACCACCACCGGTCGCCGCTCCTTCGCCCGCACAGCCGCCCGCCGAACGCAGCATGCTGCCGCTGGTTCTGTTGATCGTCGTCCTGGCGCTGGCCCTGGCAGCCGTGCTGTACCTGCTCGCGCACCGCTAGTCCGGGGGAGACTCGATGCGCTGGCAGTTCTGGATCGATCGCGGCGGCACCTTCACGGACTGCATCGGGCAGGACCCCGACAGCGGAGAGCTGTCGGTCGCCAAGGTCCTGTCATCCGACCGGGCCCCCCTGGTCGGCATCCGCACCCTGCTCGGGCTTGGCGAGGATGCGCCGATCCCTCCGTGCGACATCCGCATGGGCACCACCGTCGCCACCAACGCGCTGCTGGAGCGCAAGGGGCGCCCGGCGGCGCTGGTGACAACGCGCGGCTTCGCCGACCTGCTCCGGATCGGCACCCAAGCGCGCCCGCGCATCTTCGACATCCGCATCGCGAGGCCGGAGCTTCTGTACCGCGAAGTGCTGGAAGTGGACGCGCGAGCCGACGCGCGCGGGGAGGTGCTCTGCCGCCCGGATCCCGTGAAGCTGCTCGACGAGCTCCGTCGCCTCCGGCAGAGCGGACTGGACAGCGTCGCGGTCGTCGTCCTGCATGCCTACGTCGCAGGCGGACTCGAACAGGACATCGGCGAGCTCGCGCGACAGGCCGGTTTCTCGCATGTCGCGCTGTCGCACGAGATCGCCGCCGAGATGGGCATGCTGGCGCGCGGCGACACGGCAATGATCGACGCATATCTCACGCCACTGATCCGCGACTACGTCGCCACGCTGCTCCGCGAGCTGCCCGGAAGCACCTTGCGCATCATGCAGTCGAGCGGCGGGCTCACCGATGCGCAGCGTTTCCGTGGACCAAACGCCATCCTCTCGGGGCCCGCCGGCGGCGTAGTGGCGGCTGCCGCCGTGGCGCGCGACGCCGGCCTCCCGCGCGCGATCGGCTTCGACATGGGAGGCACTTCCACCGATGTCTCACGCTACGATGGTGGGTTCGAACGCGTGTACGAGACCGAAGTAGCCGGCGTGCGCGTGCGCGCTCCGATGATGAGCATCCACACCGTCGCAGCGGGCGGCGGCTCGCTGTGCCGCTACGACGGACACAGCTTGAGCGTCGGCCCGGAAAGTGCCGGCGCTGATCCGGGGCCGCTCTGCTACGGGAACCCCGCGGCCAGCGAGCTGTCGCTCACCGACGTGAACCTGATGCTGGGCAGACTGGCGCCGGATCGCTTTCCGTTTCCAATCGATCGGGAGCGCCCCCGTGCCCGGCTCGAGGCGCTAGCCGCGAAGCTCCGCGCGCGCGGCGACGAACGCACACCGGAAGAGCTCGCCGAAGGCTTCTTCCATATCGCGAACACCAACATGGCCGAGGCAATCCGGCAGGTGTCGGTCGCGCGCGGCTACGACGTGCGCGACTACGCACTGGTGGTGTTCGGCGGCGCGGGCGGACAGCACGCCTGTGCAATCGCGCGGCGGCTCGGCATCCGGCGCATCGTGTCGCACCCGCTGGCGGGCGTGCTGTCGGCCTACGGCATGGGACTAGCCGACGTGACCTGGCACGGCGAAGCAGACGCCGGCCGCGTCGAGCTCGACGAAGCAGAGCTCTCGCAGCTCGGGTCTGCGTTCGACAGCCTGGAAGCACAAGGGCGCGAAGTCCTGCGCGCGGAGGGCTTTTCGCCCCAGCAGATCGACAGCGTGCACCAACTCGATCTGCGCTACGCCGGCACCGAGACGTCCCTCACGCTGGAAGTCGCCGGAGCCGAAGCGCTCGCCACGTCCTTCCACGCGCGCCACGAGCAGCTCTTCGGCTATGCGCGGCCGGACCATCCGGTCGAGCTCGTACAGGCTCGTGTGGAAGTGCGCGGCCACAGGCCGCGGCCGCGCTCGCGCCCCGGCTCATCGGCCGCCGCCGCGGGTGCTCCCCGCCGCACGACGCGGCTATTCCACGCTGGAAAGTGGATCGAGGACGTCCCGGTCGTCGACCGCGAGGCACTCGCAGCCAATGAGCGGCGCGCGGGTCCGCTGCTCGTGCTCGAAGCCACCGGCACGCTGGTGGTGGAGCCCGGCTTCGAGCTCCACCACGACGAGGCAGGCCTGCTCGCCCTCGAACAGACTTCAGAGCGCATGCTGGACGAGGCCGCCGAAGTCGGGGCAAAAGCTACAGACGGCGTCGACCCGGTGCTGCTCGAGATCATGGGCAACCTGTACATGTCCATCGCCGAGCAGATGGGACACGTGCTGCGCCGCACGGCTCTCAGCACCAACATCCGCGAGCGGCTCGACTTCTCCTGCGCGGTATTCGACAAGGACGGTGGGCTGGTGGCCAACGCGCCGCACATCCCGGTGCATCTGGGCGCCATGGGCGAGTCGGTACGCGCCGTGATCGCGGCGCACCCCGAACCTGGCCGCGGAGACGTCTTCGTGACCAACGATCCGGCGGCCGGGGGTTCGCACCTGCCCGACATCACGGTCGTGTCGCCGGTCCACGACAGTGCCGGTCGGCTCGTTTTCTTCACCGCCAGCCGTGGGCACCACGCCGACGTGGGCGGCATCACCCCCGGTTCGATGCCGCCGTTCTCCCGCTCGATCGAAGAGGAAGGCGTCGTGCTGCGGGCTCTTCGCATCGTCGAAGGCGGCAGGCTGGACCGCGAGCTGGTGCTCCGCACACTGTCGAGTGGCCCCTACCCCGCCCGGCAGCCGCGCGACAACCTGGCTGATCTGGAGGCGCAGATCGCCGCCTGCCGCACCGGCGCCCGACTGCTCGACGAGCTGGTCGGACGCTACGGGCTCGAGCGGGTGCAGGCCTACATGCAGTACGTGCAGGACAACGCAGCCGCCAAGGTCGCCGCGGAGATCGCGCGCCTTGCCGACGGCGAGCACCGCTTCGAGGACGCGCTCGACGACGGTACGCCGATCGTCTGTACGCTGCGCGTGACGGGCGACCGCATGGTCGTGGATTTCTCCGGCACGGGCCCCGAGGTCGACGGAAACCTGAACGCGCCCCGGGCCGTCACTCTGGCTGCGGTCATCTACTTCCTGCGCACACTGGTGGACGCACCCATCCCGCTGAACAGCGGCTGCCTGCGTCCCGTCGACGTGCGTTTTCCGGAGCACAGCGTGCTGTCACCGTCGCCGGGGCGGGCCGTCGCAGCGGGCAACGTCGAGACGTCGCAGCGGGTGGTGGACGTGCTGCTCGCCGCGGCGGGCCGCGCCGCGGCAAGCCAGGGCACGATGAACAACCTCACCTTCGGCGACGGACACTTCGGCTACTACGAGACCATCGCGGGGGGAGCAGGCGCGGGTCCGGGCTTCGAAGGCGCGTCGGCGGTGCACACGCACATGACCAACACGCGCATCACGGACCCCGAGGTGCTCGAGGCGCGCTATCCGGTGCGTCTGCACGAATTCTCCGTACGCCGGGGATCGGGCGGCAACGGCCGCTATCGCGGTGGCGACGGCGTCATACGCGAGATGGAATTCCTGCAGCCGCTCTACGTGTCCGTGATCTCCGAGCGACGCACGCGCGCCCCATTCGGGCTCGCCGGCGGCCAGCCTGCTGCACGAGGCCGGAACCTGCTCGACGGACGCGAGCAGCCGGGGCGGCTGTACGTCGAGGTTTCCGCCGGTGCGCGACTGCGCATCGAGACGCCCGGCGGAGGCGGTTACGGCGCGGCTGACGCAGGCGGTGCAGGCGCACCGGATGCGGCGGGAGCCGCAGATCCGGACGCGGCCGCCGGCGGCTGATCGGGCTTGCTCGCGGCAGCCTTCGACCGGATAGCAGCGCGCAGCTCGAGCGCCAGCATGCAACTGTTCGCCTGGCGCTGCTCGGCGGCCGTGGTCTCCTTGTTGTGAACCACGCGGTCGCCCACCGGCACGAACTTGCCCTGCGCGCGCCTGCGAAGCCGTGCGACCAGCTTGCCGGTCTCGAGATCCCACACGCCGATGCGCGCAAAGTGATCGGCGCGCTGCACGCGCTGCTCGTCGGTCTCGGCGCCCGCGTCGCCGATTGCCTTCGGCAAGCCGTGGGCCGGTCGCTCGTCGAGGACCGCCGTGAAGTACTTTGCGCGCGTCAGGACTTCGATAGCGATGGGCACGTCGTTGTGCGTGACCCGGTCCAGGTCGCGGTCGTAGGCCTCGACCCCCAGATCGCTGCTGGTCTTGTGGAGCTCGTCGGTCCACTCGGTCGACAGCACGCGCAGGGCTCGATACGCGAGGCGCATGTTGTACGGCTCGAGGGGCTTGGTGCAGACGTCCCACTCGTTGCACAGGAGCCCGGGCTTGCAGTCCGCCAGGGCACGACAGTGCGGGCCCTGGCGCGGGTCGACCGCCTTCGACCTCACGAAGAAGCACGAGGTGAAGCCGTCGTGCAGCGAGTGCGCCGACGCCTTGCGGATCGCCTTTTCGCTGCGCGCGTTGTCGATGTCGAGCCGCAGATAGACGCCCGGGCTATGCGTGATCTTCCGGAGATCCACCGAGGGCGCGACGTAGTCGCCCTTCCACGGACCCGCCAGCGATTCCACCCAGCCCTCGATGCGATCGCGGAACGGCAGGATCTTCGGGCCCAGCGTCTTGGCGATGGCGCGCTGCTTGGCCATCACCGCGCTCTTCTGACTCTCCAGCTTCCCCTCGGTAATACGCCAGTAGACAACGGCGAAGGCACCCAGGAGGACGAAGATCCAGATCCAGAACTGGGGCGTGACGCCGGCAAACCGGGCCTTCCCGAACGCGCCGCCGCGCCGGCGTTCGGCGCGGGCCTGGTTCAGGGAGGGAAGCCCGGCCTGGTGCTCCTCCCGTCCGTCTTGCTTCGCCAAGGCGTGCGCCCCGGATCAGCCCGCTGGTCCGTCCGCCCGCATGCGCGCGGCCGGACCACGGGAGGCATCAGCCACCGGGCTTGGCCAGACGGCCAACCATGAAGCTGATGTTGGGATAGCCCGCGAACGCCGAGGTCTGGAACACGCTCTTGACGACAAGCGCGGGCACCTTGCGATCGACCTGCAGGATGGCCACGCCCGGGAACGGCTTGCCCGGGTTGACCTGCTTCCACAGCTCGCGCTTGTTCTTCAGCACGTTGAACAGCTCGTCCACGCGCTGCAGGCGGTTGGCTTCCACGATGGCCCGCGTGCTGCCGGCGGGATTGCCATCGACCAGGATCTGCGTGCCGGTGATCGCGACCATGGGCGCGTCCACCATGTCCATCACGTTCTCGGCCTTCGGCAGCTTGACGTTCTTGTCGACCGGGATCTGCCCGGTCGCCGAGAAGCTCGCCAGCAGGAAGAGCACGATGCAGAGCAGGAAGTCGATGAACGGGATCAGCGGGATCTCGTGGTTCGAGGAACGCACGCCGCCGCCGACCACCTTCTTCTGCACGAAACCGAGCGGGATGTGATGCAGAAGCCGGCGACCCGGCACCTGGATCGGCTGCTCGAAACGGGAAAGAGGCTTTTCCGACATGATGTCTCAGTTCACCGAGAAGGTGACGTTGAAGGCCGGGACCTTCTCGCTCTTGCCAGCGAAGTCGAAGTCGCGCTGTGGCGTGTAGATCGCGTCGATGACCGCGATGACATCAGAGAACGGCGTGGTGTTGTCGGTGTGGAGCACGGCCTGATCGAACTTCTTGTCGGTCGGAGCACGGTGGCTACCGTTGTGCTTCCACTCTTCCGAGATCTTCTTCGCCAGGTCGGGGTACGTGTAGTCCCCTGCCTCACCGACCTTCACCCTCTTGCGCGGAACGTCGATGGTGTTGACGACGGTGCTGCCTTCCTTCCAGACCAACTGGAACTTGCGGTCGCCGCGCATCTCGACGTGGAGCTGCTTTTCCTTCTTCACGTCGACGGGCTGATCCGGCTTCGGCGGACCAGGCACGCGGGCATCGGCGTTGATTCGCGCCATCTGCGACCAGACGGCCGTCACCAGCAGGAACATCACCAGGCAGAGGAGGAAGTCGATGAACGGGATCAGCGGGATCTCGTGATTCGCCGCGCGCTTCCCGCCATGTCCGCCGCCGCCCGTATCGATACCAGCCATGGGTGCTCCTTCTACGCCCTAGATCAAAAACGCCAGGCCCAGGGGACCGCGCCAGAATGGCGCGGTCCACCGGAATGGCAATCAGGCAGCCTGCTCCACGCCCTGGAGGTTGACCTTCTGACGGTTGGCCACGACCAGGTTGAGGATCTGCACAGACGACTCGTTGATGTCGTCTTCGATCTGCTGCGTCTTGCCGTTCAGCACGGCGAAGCCGATCAGTGCGGTGATAGCGGAGATGAGGCCGAACGCCGTGCAGTTCATCGCTTCCGAGATGCCTTCTGCCAGGATGCGTGCCTTCTGGCTCGGGTCGATCGACTCGCCGCCGACGGCGCCGAACGCCTTGATCAGACCGACGATGGTTCCGAACAGACCGGTCAGCATGGCGACGTTGGCGAACAGGGCCAGGTAGCCCGTGCGCTTGTTGATCTTCGGCATCTCGCGCAGCGCAGCCTCGTCCATCGCGGCCTGGACCTCTTCGTCGGGGCGATTCACCTTGACGAGACCAGCCTGGACGATGCGAGCCAGCGGAGCGTTGGCGGCCGAGCACATCTTGACGGCCTTGGCCACGTCACCGGCAAGGATGCACTTCTGCATCGTGGCGAGGAACACCTCTTTGTTGATCGACGCGCCCCAGAGGAAGACGGCGCGCTCGGCGATCACGGTGATGGCACAGATCAGCCAGAAGAGGATGATCCACATTGCCCATCCGCCGCCTTGAAAGTGATGCCACAGAGTCGACATTTGCTGGTTACCTTCCGGTTTGTTTCGGCTGTTTAACTCGGCGTTTGGTTCGGGCCCCCCAGCGCCTCGCTCGGGCCGGGAACCGACTTCAGCCACATTCGTCTAGACGCCCGCTCCACCCATGTCCACGGTGCGGACCGGCCCATCTTGCGTAAGCTGACCCCGCACAGTCAAGAGAGATTGGGTCCGCCGGGAGTATTCGCGCGGCAGCATAAAGTTACAGGAATCCGCCAGGTTCCGTCACTTTCATGTTGCTTGTGTGTTTCGCAGCAACGATTGCCCGCCGGTTCTCCGGTGCTGCGTGAGCGCGCGGACCTCGAACGCTTATGGAGCCTCCTCGATAAGTGTGTACCCCTGGTGCGTCGGCCGGTCGGGGGCGTCGCGAGACGTCGTCTTGGCGAGGGTGTGGTCGTGTCGCTGCGGGGCGCTCCGCCGCGTCTGCCGGGCGCCGGCCAGGGGGGGTCGACGAGCCACGTGGAGGGGCTTTGCCATCCGACACGACAAGTGAATCCGCACGCTTGCACTCGGTCTTCGCCGCCGGCTATAGTCGCGCCTACTTCAGCGCGGCGTCGCGCGGGGTGCGCATCACGACGTCAAGAATGATCCTGGGAAAGGGATAGCGGAATGCAGCTCCTGCTTCTTGCAGCAGTAGGTTCATCAGGCCACGCGAGCCAGTTGGTCGAGGCGTTCAAGAACAACCCGACCTTCCTGACCATGAACCTGGTGACCTCGGCGGTCGTGATGACCATCGTGATCGAGCGGTTCTCCTTCCAGTTGACGCGCTACCGCGTCAACTCGAAGGAATTCTTCGCACAGGTCAGGAAGCTAGTCGTCGCGGGCAATATCGACCGCGCCATCAAGCTCTGCGAAGCCAGCGACTATCCGATCCTGCAGCTGGTCAAGTCCGGGCTGACCCACGCCAACAAGGGGCCCGACGAGATCGACGCCGCACTGAGCGAGAAGCTGTCCGAGCTCAAGCCGCAAGCCGAAAAGAGGGTTGGCGCGCTCTGGTCGCTGGCCAACATCGCCACGCTGATCGGGCTGCTCGGTACGGTCAGCGGCCTGATCCGGACGTTCAACGCGATTTCGGCCGCGGGTCTCTCGCAGGCCGACAAGCAGCGGATGCTGTCGAACGGTATCGCCGAAGCCATGTACAACACGGCGCTCGGCCTCGGCATCGCCGTGTTCTGCATGATCACGCACATCATCCTCCACACCCGGGCCAAGGCCATCCAGCATGACCTCGACTCGACGATGGAGCGCACGTTCAATCTGCTGACCATCCAGCAGCGCGGAGGCTGAGCCCCTCGCCCATGGCCCAGACCCCTGCCCCGCTCAGTGCCGCCCAGCGGGCGAAGGTCCGCCGGTTGAGCGAGCCCCAGGAACTCTCCCCTGACGAGGAGGGCGGCGAGCTCAACATCGTTCCGTTCCTCGACATCATCGTCAACATCCTGATCTTCATGCTGGCGACGATCGCGGTCACCTTCACGGCCACGATCGACACGACGCCGCCCGCCAGCCACTCCGCGGGAGTCCGCGCCAAGGTCAAGAGCGAAGCTCTGAACCTCACTGTCCTGATCGTGAACGACGGCTTCTCGCTCAAGGCATCCGGCGGCAACGTCGCACCGGGCTGCGAAGGCGTGGGAGCGGGTATCGCGATACCGAAGAAGGACGGGAAGTACGACTACGCAGCGCTCAACCGCTGCGCCGCGAAGTTGAAGGGCTCCAATCCGGACTACGCGGACGAGACACAGGTCTACATCAGTGCCAACCCCGGCACCGACTACCAGACCATCATCAGCGTCATCGACGCGGTCCGCGCGACAGCGAAGGGCAACACGCTATTCCCTGACGTGAACTTCAAGGTGCCGCAATGACGCAGGCTGGTCCGTCCGCGCCCAAGGCCTCCGCTGCCCGCTACAAGGCCGAGCTTCGCAAGGCGATCAGGAAGAAGGCGGGCGCGCCCGAGGTCAACTTCCTGAACATCACGGCGATGCTCGACATCATGACGATCATCCTCGTCTTCCTGCTGAAGACGCTGGGTGCATCGAGCGCATCTATCCCGCAGAGCAAGGATATGATGCTGCCGCACTCGATTATCCGGACTCAGCCGGCACAGGAAGGCGTCATCGTCACCATCTCGAAGACGCAGATCCTCGTGGGTGACAACCAGGTGCTACAGCTGCCTGGCCGCGAGTCGCTGGCCCAGTCGGGTGTGGGTGCCCGCTACAAGCGCAGCGGACCGAACGACCTGTACATCGTGCCGCTGGGTAACGCGCTGCAGTCGGCTCGCAAGACCGACAAGCTCCTGCGCGAGGCCAAGGGAGAGGATCCCTCGAGCTCGGAGGCGATCATCGTCGCCGACCGGACGACCCCGTACCGCTTGTTGATCGAGGTGCTCTTCACGCTCGGCCAGAATGAGTTCGGCAAGTATCACCTGATGGTGGTCCAATCGAAGGCGTCGCCGGGCTGAACGGCCCGGAGAGCTCGCGAGCCGACGGCCACCCGGCCGGATGGACGCAGGGCGCGAGACCGGGCTTGCCGGCCCCCATTGGGGCGTGCTAGGAACTCCGCCGTTAGTTGGCTCGTCGCTCCTGCGGGGGAGCGTCCCGGCCCCGGCCCATGGGCAGGTCGGCCGAGCCCCAACGCTGATGCCTCGATGGCGACATGGTTCGCCGGGCGGCTCGCAGGGGCAGGCTCCTCGCAGGCGCTACTTGGAGCGGCAACAACTGCCGTGTTCGAAGTGCCGTCGTGACCGAAATCGGCCTGATCCTCGGGATCAACATAGCTGGACTCTCGTTCGCCATCGCCCTGGCGCGTTGGCTGTCCGCGCGCGACGCGGGGACAGCCGAGATGCGTCGGTTGGCAGGCGCGGTGAAGCGCGCAGCCGAGTCATTCCTGTGGCGGGAGTACCGCCTGGTGGCGATCGGAGCCGTGGGCCTGGGGGCGCTCGTTTTCGGCATGGTTGTCGGGCTGCAGCATGCCGGCGGCCCACTGGGCAAGGTCGAGTCCGGCTTCTGGATGGTGCTCGGGCTTCTGCTTGGCGCGACGATGGCCTGCCTGACGGCCCAGGCCGGCGCCCAGCTCGCGGTGCGGGCCAGCGTCCGGACACTGGCGGCGGCTCGCTTCAGCCTCGACCGCGCACTGGGCATCGCCGTGCGCGCCGGTGGCGCCGCGGGGTTGTTCGTCGAAGCGGCGTCCGTGCTCTCGCTGGCGGCGCTGTTCGGCCTCGTCTACGCGATGAAGGGCGGATTCCATCTGGCGCCCGACCAGGCCGCGCCGCTCGCGCTGCACGTGGCGATGCTGCTGCCGGGATTCGGCTTCGGCGCGGTAGCCGCGGCGCTCGTGCTGCAGCGCGGCGGCGCGACGTACCACGTCTCGAGCGACGTCGGCGGGGACCTCGCTGGCGAGCGGGACGCAGGGCTCGATCACGACGATACGCGCAACCCGGCCGTGGTGGCGGAGCTCGTCGGCGACCATGTCGGCCTGACGGCGACGAGAACCGTGGACCTGTTCGTGTCCGCGACCGTCGCCAACGTGACGGCCGTGATCGTCGCCGCGGCGCTGTACAGCTCGCTCCACGACAAGCGGGTCGGCATCCTCGCGCTCGTCACCCTTCCGCTCGTCGTCCGTGCGTTCGGAGTGCTCGCTTCAGGCTTCGGCGTGATGGTGGTGCGAACGGACGACGCGCACAGTCCCGCTTCTGCGCTCTGGCGCGGACACCTCACCGCGGCCGTGGTCGCCCTGGCAGGACTGGCTGGCGCGACGATCTGGCTTCTGGGTGAACGCTACTGGTTTCCGTTTTTCGCGGCGGGGGCTGTCGGCGTGCTCGCGGCGGCGGGCGTCGCCCACGCGGCGCGACTCCGCGGAGAACGACGCTTCAGCGCGCTGCGTGACGTGCTCGACTCGCTGCGCGTCGGCGGCGCGGCGGCAGTTGCGCAGGGGCTCGGCGCAGGTCTGGAGGCTGCAGCGCTGCCCGCGCTCCTGGTCGGGGGCGCGATGGCCGTCGCCTGGCAGCTTGGTGCTGGCACGGGGCTGACGAGCGGCGGATTGCTCGCCTCGCTCACGGCGCTCATGGCGATGCTCGCCATCGGGCCCTACGTGCTCGCTGTCGGAAGCTTCGGACCGATCGCGGACAACGCGCGGGGCATCGCCGCGATGAACTCCAGCTCGACGGACAGCGACGCCGAGCGCCGGACGGGTCGCCTCGACGACGCCGGACTTTCCGCCGCCGCCGTGGCACAGACCTACCTGATCGTCGTCGGCTGCCTTTCCGCACTGATCGCCACCGCGGCGCTGCCACTCATCAGCAAGGCCGGCTCCGGATTCGCAGGGCTGCTCGATCCGTCCCAACCGGTGGTCGCCTGGAGCGGCGCGCTGGGCGCGGCGGTCGTGCTGGCGTACGCGGGCGCGACGGTTCGCGCTTCGATGCGCGGAGCGCGCGGTGTGGCCCTGGAGGTCGAGCGACAGCTTCGAGGTTTTCCGCGCGAGCGCGGTCTGGCCCAGGTGCCGCGCGACTACACGCCGAGCTACCGGAGCTGCATCGACCTGACGGCGCGCGCGGCACTCGGTCGCGTGATCCCGGTAGTTGCCACGGTGCTGCTTCTGCCTGCCGTTCTCGCGGGTCTGCTTTCGCTGATCTACCACGCCCGGACACCGGGTCTCGCCGCGCAGGCGCTGGCCGCTTTCGTGGTGGTCGCGGCCCTCACCGGGCTCTCGGCGGCCCTGGCGGTCGAGGGCGCGCGCGCCGTGCTCGGTGCCGCGCGGCGAGCAAGCACGCGGACGGTCTCGTCCGGCTTCGCGGCCTCGGTCAGCGGTGATGCCGTCGCGGACGTGCTCGGAAACGCCGCGGGCCCCGCCGCCCATCTATTCGTCAAGGCCGCCGCGCTCACCGCGCTGGCCATTGTGCCGTTTTTAACCTGATCCACACCACCTGCCACCTTCGAGGACAGACTTGTCGTCACTAGCGGACGCGCTATCCACACTCTCCGATCGCGGCCTACGCCGCCTGCTTGGCGCGCGGACATTCCTGCGTGGGCTCGACTACGAGAAGCGCAAGGTCGTCGAAGACGTTGGCGTCAACGAGTCGAGCGCGCACGGGCGCGTGAAAGGCTCCGACCCCGACCCCTACGAGGTCACGATCCGGCTCGGCGGCGAGGGCATCACCTCGCACTGCACCTGCCCGGCGTTCCAGAAGACGGGGCAGCACTGCAAACACGTCGCTGCGTTGCTCATCACCGTGCGCAACCAGGCGCGGGCACAGCTGCCGCGCCGAGAACCGCAGCAGCCCCCACCTCCACAACCGCAGCACGCGGGCGGCGGGGAGAGCAAGTCGAGCCGACGCCGCGATCGGCGGCGCAGGGCGCAGGGCCAGCAGGCCGTCGTGCCGCCTGGACTGACGCCTCCCCCTACCCCGCACGCGAGCGCCAAGCCAACCGGCATTGGAGCCTGGCTCGCACCAGAGGACAACGTGCGCCGCCTGAACCTCGAGTTCCGCGTGCACGTACGTCAGGGCGGACTCACGGTCACCGTGCTCGACACCGATGCGCGGGTTCCCCTGCTGCCGAGCGTCGCACTGACCTGGCAGGCGTATGCACCGACCAAGGATCGAGACGCGCTCAGGGTCCTGTCCCGCTTCGAGAGCGGCAACCCGCGCCATCCGGCTGTGGATATCCGCGACGAGGACGCGGCGGAGCTCCTTCCGCTGCTGAAGGACCGTCGCGTGCTGCTCGAGCCGGCGCTGATGCAGCTCCGCTTCGCGGAGGAACCGCTCAAGCCGCACTTCGACCTGGAGATGGTCGGCGCGGACACGATCGTCGCAAAGGTCACGTTCGAGCGCCCGAACGACGGCCGCCGCTTCCAGCTGACCAGCGGCGGCTGGTTCCAGGGTGCACCCGGCTGGCACATCGACACCAGCGAGGGCATCGCGCGACCCATCGACCATCACGTGTCGCCCGCGGCGCTTGGACGCCTGCTGCGCAGTCCCACCATCGCTGAGCCGGCCTCGGAGTTGATCAACATGATCACGACCGGCCTGCCGAAGGTCGCGCTCGAGGTCGGAGCGGAGCTTCCCGAGCTGTCACAGGTCGCCGATGTCATCGACCTGAACCCGACCTTCCGGATGCGGGCTTCGGGCGGCATCACCGACGCACAGGTTGCCCTTCGCGCCGCGTACGGCGACGTTGAGGTCGAGGTCCGCGCCGACGGCATCTCGCCGCCGGTCCTCATCCAGCCGCCGGAAGAAGGCCAGAAACGCGCGACCTGCATCCGCTGCGATATCGTCGCACAGCAACAGGCGGCGCAGGAGCTGCTCGAGCTCGGGCTCTCGCCGGACCAGAGCGGCGAGTTCTTCGTCGCGGAAGGCGAACACGCGATCCAGTTCTGGTCGGAAGGCGTCGGTTCGCTGCCCGAGGACTGGGACCTGTATGTGCCCGAGCACCTGCTCGGAACGCACGTCCGCAGCAAGCCGCTGGCCATGAACGCACGGGTTTCGAGCGGCGTGGACTGGCTCAGCATCAAGCTCGTATTCGAGGCCGAAGGTGTTGGTGTGGACCGCGAGGAGCTCGAACGTTGCCTGCGCGAAGGCAAGAAGTTCGTGCGGCTGTCCGACAACTCCTACGCCCAGCTCGACGCGACCAAGGTCCAGGCCGCCATCGACCGCGAAGTCGAACTGCTCGCGGCGGCGGGCAAGAACGGGAAGCTGCCGCTCTCCCAGGCGGGTCGCGTCCAGGAGCTCCTGCAGCAGACCGATCAATCCTCGATCACTGCGGGCGCGAAGGCGCTGTTCCAGAAGCTGGCCGACATCGACGAGATCAAGGCGGTCAAGAAGCCGCGCGGTCTGAAAGCGACGCTGCGCCCATACCAGGAGCAGGGACTCTCGTGGTTGCGCTTCATCCACGAAATCGGCTCCGGCGGCGTGCTCGCCGACGACATGGGCCTGGGCAAGACGATCCAGACCATCGCACTTCTGCTCACGCTCAAGGCGGACAAGAAACAGAAGAGTCTGAGCGCACTGATCGTCGCGCCAACCAGCGTGGTGAGCAACTGGATGCGCGAGATCGAACGGTTCTCGCCGTCGCTTACCACCGCCCTCTGGCACGGCGCCGGGCGCAAGGAACAGAAGCACGAGCTCGAGAACGTCAACGTCATCATCACGAGCTACGCGCTGCTCAGGCGCGACATCGACCTGCTCAAGAAGCTCAAGCTCGACTACGCGATCCTGGACGAGGCGCAGAACATCAAGAACCCGATGAGCGCCACGGCGCAAGCAGCCAAGGAGCTCCAGGCGGCGCATCGCCTGGCGCTCACCGGCACGCCCATCGAGAACCGGCTGAGCGAGATCTGGTCGATCTTCGAGTTCGTCAGCCCGGGCCTGCTCGGTCCCTTGCAGAAATTCGAGGAGAAGTTCGCGCGCCCGATCGACCAGGGCGACTCGAAGAAGGCCGCCCGGCTGCGCGCCGCGATCCACCCGTTCATCCTGCGCCGGACGAAGATAGAGGTCGCCAAGGATCTGCCGCCGAAGATCGAGGCGGACAAGATCATCGATATGCCGGGTGACCAGAAGGCCATCTACATGCAGGTGCTGCGCGAGGTGCGCGCCCAGGTCATGGGCGAGGTCGAGCGCGTGGGCGTCGCCAAGAGCCAGCTGCACATCCTGGCGGGGCTCACCAAACTACGCCAGGCCGCGTGCGATCCACGTCTGCTCGGCCTGCCTCGCGAATTCAGCCACGACGACAGCGGCAAGCTGAGCGCGCTGCGAGAGCTGGTCGACGAGGTGCAGTCGGGCGGACACAAGGTGCTCATCTTCAGCCAGTTCGTGTCGATGCTGAAGCTGATGCGCGAAGCGCTGGACGAGGACAAGATCCGCTACGAGTACCTCGACGGCAGCACCATGGACCGCCCGGAGCGCATCGAGCGCTTCCAGACGGACCCGACGATCCCGGTATTCTTGATCAGTCTGAAGGCCGGCGGCTCGGGCCTGAACCTGACTGCCGCCGACACGGTGATCCACTTCGACCCGTGGTGGAATCCCGCGGTGGAGGACCAGGCTTCAGACCGCGCGCACCGTATCGGGCAGAAGAAGGTCGTCACCGTCTACCGTCTCGTCGCAGCCGGAACGATCGAGGAGAAGATCCTGCAGCTCAAGCAGAAGAAGAAGGATCTGGTCGCGTCCGTGCTCAGCGAAGACGCCGGCGGCGGCAAGCGACTCACGCGCGAAGACCTCGACGACCTGTTCCGCATGGAGTGAGTCCGGCGAAGCGAAGTGAGCCCGCGCCGAGCGGAGCGAGGCGCGTCGGGGCGCTCGAGGGGCGGTGAACCCGAGTGGACGGAGCCCAGCTGCGCTGGACGGAGTCCGGCACGGTCCGCGCGAAAGCGCGGAGCCACGACGCTCCAGTCGTCAGCGCTGCAGCTCGAAACGGCGCGGTCAGGACGAGCTGCTAGTCCTGTAGCGAAAATCACGCTCGGTGATCTAGAAGTCGTTGCTGGTGCTGGTCTGCTGGCAGCCGGTGCCCGTATCCGTTCCGCACGGACCGTTCGACGTCACGCAGCAGGCCTGGCCGAAGCCCGAGCTCGGACAGAAGGCTGGATTGCAGGATCCGCCGCCCGAACCACCAGTGCCGCTGCCAGCAGTCCCGCCGGTACTGGTTCCCCCGAATCCGCCAGCGTTGCCGGTCCCGCCCATCGAGTTGCCGCCGACGTTGCCGGTTCCGCCGGTCGAGACGCTGCCGCCGGTGCCACCGCCGCTGTTGCCACCAAACGACGAATCCACGCCCGAATCAGCGTTGCCCGAGCCCCCACTCGGAAACGTCGTCCCGTTGTCACTCGAGGCGCAGGACAGCACCAGCGCTGAAGCTGAAAGGGTAACGAAGCCAATCCCAAGTACACGGGCGAATCTGGAGCTCACAAGGCCTCCTGGGGCGAGGTGCGCGGTCGACCTCCAAGCCGATCCGTCTAACGACGGCTACAGTGTAGCCTCAACTGGGCTCCCGGACGAAAGGAAATTTCCGGGCGGCACAGCTCAACCCCTTGTGCTCCTTGGAATTTTTGAAGTCGGCCGATGGTTTTACATTGCGACTGGACGGCGGGCTCAGCGGCGCATCGAGACGTTCATCAGAAGGCCTAGCGCGATCAACATCGTGATCACGCTCGAACCGCCGTACGAAAATAGCGGCAGCGTGATGCCCACGACGGGCAGAAGCCCGAGCGCCATGCCCAGGTTGAAGACCGTGTGCCAGAAGAACATCGCGCCCACACCGATGGCCACGGCCGCGCCGAAGCGGTCCTTGGCCTGCGAGGCGATGTGGATCGCCCAACCGCAGATGAAGGCGTACAGCCCCAACAGCACCACGCTGCCAACGAATCCCCAGTCCTCGGCGAACACGGCGAACGGGAAGTCCGAGAACTGATCCGGCAAGAAGCCGAACTGGTTCTGCGTGCCCTGCATGAAACCCTGACCGAGGACCCCGCCATCGCCGATCGCTGTGCGCGACTGGAACGCGTGCCAGCCCGCTCCGGTCTTGTCGGCTTCGGGGTTGAGAAAGCTCGTGATGCGCGCCTTCTGGTAGTCGTGCATCCCGAACTTCCAGAGCAGCACGGCAGCGACCGCCACCGTGATGAACAACCAGAACAGGCTGCTGCGACGGATGCGCGTCATCGCGACCATCGCGCCCGCGGTCAGCAGGTAGATCATGCTGGTGCCCAGGTCGGGCTGGGCCATCACGGCAATCACCGGCAGCGCGGTCAGCGCCGCCGGTGGCGCCAGGTCCATGAGCGTCCGCGGCTCCGTCTTCAGGTCGTTGTGCAGGTACTTGGCGACCACGAGGATCACCAGGATCTTCATGAACTCGCTCGGCTGGAACGAGAACCCCCCGATCTGGATCCAGCGGGAGGAACCCCGGATGTCCGCACCCAGCACGAAGACAAGCCCAAGGGCCACCATGCCCCCGGCGTACAGCACGTACGCCATGCGCTCGAAGTGACGGTAGTCGATGATCGCCGCTAGAAACCCCAGCAGGATACCGACGACGATCCAGTAGATCTGCGAGACGTAGATGTCGGCGAGCCCGGAGCGACGGGCAGAGTCGATGTACACGCTGGTGGCGCTGTACAGGTTGACAATGCCGGCTGTAGCGATCGCTACGATGCCGACGAGCAACGGCATGTCCACCTGGGTCCCGCCACGGAACGACACGCGATCGCTGGTGGCCATCAGAGCGTGCTCCGCTTCTTCGGCTTCTGCGCCGAGGCCTGCGCCTCCAGACGCTTGTGCTTGAGCTCCTGCCACTTGCGCACGACCTTCATCGCCACCGGCGCGGCGTGTTCGCCACCGCCACCACCGTGCTCGATCAAGACGGCAATCGCGATCTCGGGCGAATGCGACGGCGCATAGCCGGCAAACCACGAGTGATCGCGGTTGAAGTACCAGACTCGATCCTTGTCGAGCCCGGTCCGCCTGACGTGCGTGACCTGCGCGGTACCTGTCTTGCCGGCGACGTTGACGCCCTTGATCTCCGCCTGGTGGGCCGTGCCCTTGTGATCACGAACCACGCCGATGAGCGCGCTCTTGACGAGCCCGAGCTGATCCGGGTCCATGGGAATGACCCGGCGCACGCGGGGCGGGAACTCCTGCACAATCGTGCCGTCGCTGGTCTCGATGCTGCGCACCACCTGCGGCTGGTAGAGCGTGCCGCCGTTGGCGAGCGCTGCGTAGGCCAGCGCCTCCTGCAGGATTGTCACCGTTGTCGCGCCCTGACCGATGGCGGCGAGCAGCGAATAGCCTCCGTAGAACTGGCCCTTGTAGCGCCGGATGTACCACGAGCGCGTCGGCATTCGACCGCGGGATTCGGGGTTCACACCGATGCCTGTCTTGGCGCCGAAGCCGAACTCCATACCCATCTTGGCGAGCGGATCGATCGTCACGGTTTCGCCCAGGTGGTAGAAGTACGTGTTGCACGACTCGACGATGGCCTGGTGCAGGTTCACGCGTCCGTGCACTTCCGCGCATCGGAAGTAGCGCTTTCCGTAGCGGTATCCGCCGCGGCAGTTGATCGTGGCCCTCGGATCGATCAGGTGGTTCTGCAGCGCGGCCAGCGCGCTGAACGGCTTGAAAGTCGAGCCCGGCGGGTAGGCCGCCGACATCGTCTTGTCGAGCATGGGCTTGAGCGGATCGGAGAACAGCCGCTTGAACGCTTCGCGCACGGCCTTCTTGCCACTCCCGCCCGAGATCACGTTCGGGTCGAAACCCGGCTTGGACAGCGCGGCAAGGATGCGGCCGGTGCGCACGTCGACCACCACGACCGCGCCGCCCAGCTCGCCGCGCATGGCGCGTTCGATCGACTTTTCAAGGTCGATGTCGAGCGTGAGCGAAATGTCCCGTCCCGGGATCGGCTCGATCTTGCGCGGCTGCTCCAGGTACTTCGCCTCCAGCTCCTCCAGGTTCTGCCGGCGCTTGACGCCGTGCAGCACCTTTTCCTTGCCGCGTTTGCCCCTGAGGTAGCTTTCCCAGCGGTGCTCGATTCCGACGGCGCCGATGCGATCCCCCGATCGATAGCCACGGCTCCTGAGCCGCGCGAGTGTCTCCGGATCGACCTCGCGCATGTAACCGAGCATGTGGGCACCGAGCTCGCCGTACGGGTAGTAGCGCACCGGCACAGGCGCGACATCGACACCGCGCAGTTCTGCCTTGTGGGTCTCGAGCGCAGCCACGACATCGCGGCTCACATCGACCTTGAGCAGGATCTGCTGCGACTTCCTGGTGTCGTTCCGCTTGCGGATGTCGATGATCTTGGCTTCGAGCCGCTGGCGTTCCTCGTCGTCCAGCCCCATCAGCTTGACGACCCTGGGCCAGGTCTTCTGCAGATCGATGACTTCCGGAGTCACGTAGACGTTGTACGAGGGGCGGTTCGCCGCCAGCACCCGGCCATACGCGTCGCGGATCACGCCGCGGGTGGTCGCCAGGTTGATCTCTCCGACGATGTTGCGGCGTGCCTGGGCAGCATGCAGGTCGCCTTCGACGATCTGGAGTTGTACCAGGCGCCCCACGAGCACCAGGAAGATGAGCACGACGAACAGCCCCATCCAGCTGTAGCGACGCCGGAACTCGCCGACATCCGAACGTTGGACGAGGAAATTCATGGCGCTCCCCCGTTCATCGCTGCGCTCCCTCGGGCGTGCTGTGCGCCGCCAGCGTGCTCTGGTGCAGGCGCTGCGCGATGGCGAAGATGATGGGGCTGACCACAGCGGTGGAAATGGCGTTCGGCAGCACGATGGTGCCGATCTCGAGCGGGCGCTTGGTGTCCGCGCCGAAAATCGCGAGCAGGGTCAGGATCATCGCGCTTTGCACCAGCGCGAAACCGAACGCGAGCGACATGCGCGTCAGCGGCGTTTGCGCCGTCAGCCGCACGCCCGCAACCCGCGACAGCCACCAGATGCCGACCGACACGAAAGCGAACAGGCCCATGGGCGCAGACGCGAACAGATCCATCGCGTAGCCGAGCGCGAACGCCAGCCCGGCGCCGCGCACTATCGAGGCCTCGTGGACGCCGAGGAAGATGATGAGCGGCAGCGTCAGGCTCGGTGTGGCGCCATGGATGTGGAGCGGCCCGATGATCCGGTACAGGTTCGACTGAACCAGGATCAGGAGGATTCCAACCGCAAGAAACGCCGCGTTCCGCATGGCCGGCTCACCGCTTCGCTCGTGGCCCCCGCGCTGCGCTCTTCGGTTCGCAATCCTTCGTGTCGGTGAGCACGATGAGTGCGTTGTCGAGCCGCGAGAAGTCGACCGTCGGCGTCGCCTCGACCTGCTGGTAGATGCCGAAGTCGCGCTTGATCACCTTGGTCACGCGCGCCACGGCGATGCCCTTCGGGAAACGGCAGCCGACGCCGCTGGTCAACAGCAGATCGCCCACGTCGACCTCGTCCGTTCGCTGTACGTACTCCACGCGCACGGCATAGCGCGTACGATCGCCGATGCCACGAACGAAGCCCCGGGCGCCGGTCCGCTCGTCGACCACGTCCACGCCGAAGCCGCTGTCGACGGTCAGCTGTACGTCCACCTTTCCGCCCGCGACGCGCATCACGGTACCGACCGTGCCGTCGAGCGAGATTACCGGCATGTTGGGGCGAACTGCCACGCCCGGGTCGTCGAGCGTGAGATGTACGACCCGGAAGTATTCGCTCGTGTCCTTGCCCACGACGACCGCGCTCACCGTCTCGTTGGGAATGGTCTCGCGCAGGCCGAGCAGCTTCTTGAGGCGGCGGTTCTCGGCTTCCTGTCCGCGCAGATCGAGCACGCGCTGCCGGAGCCGGGCATTTTCGTAGCTGAGCTTGTCGTTGTTGGCCTTGACGTTGACGAGATAGACGTAGTCGCTGACGAGGCTCGACACGCCGCGAGCCAGTGCTGCAGCCGCGTACTGGAACGGCGCGGCGATGCGCATGATCGTCCGGTCGACCGGGCTCATTTCCTCCGGCTTGCGGATGCTCGCGCGCAGGAAGAAAAACGGCACCGCCAGAAGCAGCACGACTATGGCGGTATCGCGGTATCGCTTGAACGAGCCCACAGCGAAAAACTCACGCGGAGTCGACCAAGCGCCGCGGCCGAACGGCGAAGACCGCTCGAACAACGGCTACTCAGCCGATCGTTACTTCCTTCAATAGCTCGATGTGGTCGAGCGTCTTGCCGCTGCCAAGCACGACAGCGCTGATCGGATCGTCGCTTACCATCACGGGGAGCCCGGTTTCTTCGCGCAGGAGCACATCGATGTTCTTGAGCAGGGCTCCGCCGCCGGTGAGCACGACGCCCTTGTCGACGATGTCCGCGGCCAGCTCGGGCGGGGTCCGCTCCAGAGCCAGCAAGACGGCCTCGACAATGGCATTGGTCGGCTCGGCGAGAGCCTCGCGAATCTCGTCGGAGTTGACGACGACGGTCTTCGGGATGCCGGCGACCATGTCGCGGCCCTTGACCTCCATCGTCACCTGCTGGTCGAGCGAGTAGGCGTTTCCGAGCGTCATCTTGATGCGCTCCGCCGTTTGCTCGCCGATGGCCAGGTTGTACTTGCGCTTCATGTAGGCGACGATCGCGTCGTCCATCTTGTCGCCACCCACGCGCACGCTCTGCGAATAGACGATGCCGGCAAGCGAGATGACCGCGACCTCGGTTGTGCCGCCACCGATGTCCACCACCATGTTCCCGCTCGGCTCCGTGATCGGCAGCCCCGCACCGATGGCGGCCGCCATCGGCTCCTCGATCAGGTACACCTCGCGGGCACCGGCGCTCTCGGCACTCTCCTTGACCGCGCGCTTTTCCACCTCGGTGATGCCGAAGGGGACGCAGATGATGATGCGCGGCTTGACCAGCGTGCGGCGGTTGTGGGCACGCGCGATGAAGTAGCGCAGCATCGCTTCGGTGATCTCGAAGTCCGCGATCACGCCGTCGCGTAGCGGCCGGATGGCCTGGATGTTGCCTGGCGTACGGCCGAGCATTTCCTTGGCCTCACGGCCGACGGCCAGCACTTTCTTGTCGCCACGCGAGTCGCGCTGGACGGCAACGACGGAGGGCTCGCAGCTGACGATCCCCTTGCCCTTCACATAGATGAGCGTCGTCGCCGTCCCAAGGTCGATGGCGAGGTCATTCGAGAACAGGCCGTAGAGCCAGTCGAAAATCATCGATCGAACGCTATCAATAGACGAGCTTCTGGCCCCCGGACGCCGTCGGTCGCCGACGAGTGCGTCGTCGGACGGGCCGCGGCCTTCGGCCAGACGCGAAGGCCGACCTAACTAGCACGCGACCCTCCCGGGGTGCAATCGAGGCCGAGCAACGCTTTGAGGCATTTGTTCAGTGTCCGGCCGGCTTGCCGGGTGTTGGCATTTCTCCAAGCACAAGAATTCCGCCGACTTGGGTGCCGGCGGCCAAGAGGGACCGGGCTGGCTCGATGCACGCGGGGAAATGACGAGAGCGGGGCTGCGACGGGTCTAGTCCTTGTCCCAGTCCTTCCAGTCGCCGTCGCGCTTGCGCTTGCGCGCAGAACCGCGGTCGCCGCCCGTGCCGCCGCTGCTGCTGCCGCGCTTCTTGCGACGCTTGCTGTCGCTCTGCTCGGGCTTGACCGCGCGGCGGCGTCCTTCAGGACGAGGTTCGCCCATCGCCTCGAGCATCGCAGGGTCGGGCTCGGACGAGCGCGACGTAGCCATGGCCGAGTCGTCGCGAGGACGCGGGCGCGGACGATCGCCCCGGTCGGTGCGTTCACCCTTGGGGTGGGCGATGTTGATGATGAGCCAACGTCCACCCATCTCCACCGATCGCAACGCGGCGATCGCTTCGTTGGCGGCTTCGGCCGATCCCATCGTGACGAAACCAAAACCGCGCAGACGGCCGTCGGGACCGACGGGCAGGTGAACGCGCACCACGTCACGCTCGCCGCTGCCGGAAACGAGTTGCTGGACGTCATCCTGCGTGACGTCGTACGGCAGATTGCCGACGTACAGCGTCCGATCGGAGCTGGCTGGGCCGCCTCCGCCGCCTCCGCCGCTCGCTTGCGGCGCCTCGCCGCGGCGAGGCGCCTCCGCCTGGAAGGGACGCACCGAGATCGCGCGTCCAGCCTGCAGCGAACCGTCCAGTGTCCGGCGTGCCGCTTCAGCCTCTTCAGCCGACGAGAGCGTGACGAACCCGAAACCACGCGGTCGCCCGGTGGCTCGGTCCTTCGGCAGGCTCAGGCTTCTAACCGTTCCGCCCGTCGCCTCGAACAACTGACGCAACACGTCCTCGTTGATCGAATCCGGCAACCCCGCAACGAAGAGCTTGCTTGCATCCTCCTCGGTCGACATCCCGCGCTTCCTCGAATCACCTTCCCGGAGCCGCCTGCTTGCTGTGGCGCGGGCGGTCTACCCAACTTGAATTACGATATCTGGCCTCGACCTTCCGTCAAGTCGTCACGGACGGGGGTGCCGGCAGGCGCCAGCCCAAGCCGCGCACGGGGAAGCCCGGCCGCCGGCGCGACGCCACCCGCCCCGAGCCTGGCAAGGCGGTGTAGGCTCGGGGCGGAAAATGAAACTCCGCGTCATCGTGAACCCGAAAGCGGGCAGCGGAACTGCCGCCCGCAAGCTTCCGGAGATCAGCCGGGCCCTGGATGCCGCCGGGCTGGTCCACGACGTGGCCGAGACCGGGAGCCCCGGCGACGCCACCCGCTTGGCTCGCCTCGCCCGCGAGGACGGCATCGATTGCATCGCCATCGTGGGCGGCGACGGCACGCTCAACGAGGTGAGCCAGGCCTACCTGGACGCGTCCGGCTCGCCACTGGCTGGTCCCGACCTGGCACTGATCCCGGCAGGCACCGGCGGCGACTTCAAGAAGACGTTCGGGATCCCCGACGACGTGGCTGGCGCGGTGGCGCGAATCCAGAAGAGCGAACCGCAACCGCTCGATCTGGGTGTGCTGGAGCTGACAGCGGACTCCGGCGAGCGGGTCACGCGGGCCTTCGTGAACATCACCAGCTTCGGGATCGGTGGGCTCACCGATCGCATCGTCAACTCCAGCCCCAAGTGGATGGGCGGCCGCGCCGCATTCTTTCTCGGCACGCTGCGCGCCATGGCCAGCTACCGGAACCTGCCCGTCGTCGTGAAGGTCGACGGCAAATCCGTTCTCGAAGGACCAGTGCTGAACGTGGCGATCGCCAATGGCCGCTACTTCGGGGGCGGCATGATGATCGCGCCCGAAGCCGACCCATCCGACGGGAAGTTCGACATCGTGGCGCTGTACGACCTCACGCGGGCCCAGGGCATTGGCCTTGCCTACAAGATCTACAAGGGCAGCCACCTCGGGTCGCCGGGCGTGCGCGTGGCGCGCGGCTCGGTGGTCGAGGCGGAGCCGGCCCTGCCCTGGGGCGAGGTATTGATCGACATGGACGGCGAGACGCCGGGGCGCCTTCCGCTCAAGGCCACCGTCGCCAAGGGTCTGCTCCGGATCCGGGCCTAGAGCGTCACGCCGCCGAGCTGTCGGCGTGCTCGACGAGCCGTTCGGGCGGCGCCGGCGCTTCGATGGACTCGAGCGAGCCCGCTCGCCGCATCGAATGCCAGAACATGAAGACGCCGAAGGCCAGAAGCGGGATGCAGACCCACTGCGCGGGCGTCAGTCCGTGGTATCGGACATCGGCGCCGAATATGTCGCGCGCGCGCAGGAAGTCGAGCGCGAACCGGGTCGGCGCGTAGTACAGGCACATGGTGGCGATGTAGAAGCCCCACGGGCGGCGTTTCTTCCGGAGCCAGAGGAACGCCAGCGCAAGCGGAATGGTCAGCAGCATCTCGTACAGACCGAGATCAAACCGACCCCCGCCTGGATACTGCACGGCGAACCACGCGGTAGAGTGGATCCCGGGGTGGCCATGCGCTGTCGTGCATCCGGCGCGACCAAAGACCCAGGCAGCCGGAAACGCGCTAGCGACCACGTCGGCGTACGGCAGGATGGGTGTCTTGTAGCGCCAGCGCCATAGAAGTGCGCCGGTCACGCCGCCGATGAACCCCCCGAAGCTCGACAGGCCGTCCCAGAGCCGGAGCAGCGACAGCGGGTCCTGCAGCACGCGCCCCGGGTAGTAGAATAGCGTGTCCAGCATGTGGCCGCCGACGAACCCGATACCGACGACCCAGAAGATGAACGAGGTCAGCGCGCGCTCGTCCAGCCCGACTCGCTTGCCCTGCTTGACGGCGAGGTAGGCCCCCAGATAGACGCCGATGGCCACGAGCGTGCCGAACGGCTTGATCGAGAAGGGCGCCGGCGGGAAGTTCCCACCGAAGTAGCCCCGCGGCAGGATCGGCAGGTTCGGGATGTTGATGTAGGGGATGAGCGGCTCGAGGGCCATGCGCGGGGCTTTCCTAGCACGCCTCCAGCACAGAACCCCCCCGGAACATTCCCGGCCGGCGCGCCGGAGGCGGCGGCGCTACTTGTCCGCGATCTTCCCCGCAGGGACGACCACGATGCGGTCCTCCTGGGCCGGATCGGTCGCCGCGATCATCTCCAGACGAACTCCGTCGCACTGGCGCTCGAGCACGACGGGGCTGACCGCAGCCCGCCCGCACCGCGTCGAGGGCATGGCGTGCGCCACCGCCGACGAGACGACCTGGACGGAGCGACCGATGGCCTCGGCCCGCGCACTTGGGCTATCGGGCGTGACCGGACCGAGCTGCACGGCCTCGCCCACGCGGCTGAACAGCCCAGGGCCGGTGATCACCGCCCGCGTCACCTGCCCCTGTTCGTCGAGCCGCAGCATCACGTCGAAGATCGCTTCGCGCGGAGCGAGCTTCTTGTGGCTGGGAATCGCGTACGAGATGCTGAGCGTCTTCTTGCACAGTTGTCGGACGCAGTGGGCGACGGGCTTTTCCAGTCGCCACGGGAAGATGAAAGCAGCGGGCAGCTCGTCCGTGGGTTTGCCGAAGCTGCGGATCATGGCCACGCGCCGCGTCCAGCTCGAGAACTGCTCGACGAGCTCGTGACGCATGGCTTCCGCATGTGCGAGCCGCTTCTCGACGGAGCGCGCCGCCGCTAGAAAGCGCGCTTCGTGGTTCTTGCGATACTGCTCCGCCAGCTCCAGCTCGGTGATGCGCTGGGCCGCCTGTTTGGCGTGCGGTCCGTCGGGCAGCGCGTCCAGGTACATGCGCAGCCGATCCACGTTGTTCTGTGCGTGATCGAGGTAGCGCTTTTCAGCCGGCTCGAACCAGGCGCGCACCTCGCCGCTCCAGCGCCCGTTCGGGTACTCCTGCAGGTAGCGGAAGCTCTGCGCCAACCGCTGCTCGACCGTGTGCGCGGTCTGCACGCGGCGGTACTGGTCGTAGTCGCCGACGCCGGCGGTGATCTGCCGCCCTGCCGCACAGCCCGCCAGGGCAACCGAGCACACGAACGCGAGCTTCGCGAGAGCGCGGCTCATGGCCCCTTCCCCGACGGGCAGAAGTCGCACTCGGTGGGCACGCTCGGAGCGGATTCGTCCATGAAGCGCGCGTAGTCGTTGCACGATGCCGCCATCAACGCGCGCAGGCACACCTCCCCGTCGTGCACCAGCGGATAGCAGTACTCGGGAAACGACGTCTGGACCTTCTGCGACGTGTCGCAGGCGCTCCGGCAGCTGTTCGAGTCGATCTTGCACTCGTCGCAGCGGCTGCAGTCGATGGCCTTCTTGCTGGCGAAGAATGTGGGCGCGTCCAGATCCTGCGCCGTCTGCCCGCACCCGCCGATGTCGCCCGGCACCGGGGCGGTGCAGAACAGCGCCGTCAGCAGGCCCAGCAGCACCCACATCCGGAATCCGGCACGAGAGCTTGCCGTCACGGCAGCACCTCGTAGTCGACCAGGGCACCGACCTGCAGCGAAAGCACGGGGATGGTCGTGACCGGCGTCTGCTCCGTCGCCGCGCCGTAGTAGACGCTGCCCACCAGCTCCGCCGTCAATCCCAGCCCCGCGCTGGCCATCCAAGCGCCCCCTGCCGCCAGCTCCAGACCCAGTGTCGCGTCCGGATCGAGCACGACGGGCACACCCGCTCGCCCGTACACGAGCCAGCGCGGCGGGAGGCGCACCAGCGCAATGTACGACGGCGTCAGCACCGACTGCGAGATACCTTGCACGGCCGAAGAGAGATGGACCTGCAGGCCGTGCTGCAGCCCATCGGGCCGTCCGAGCAGTCCGGCCACCGACAGGTCCAGATACGGCGCGGTGAGCGAGAGCGACTCGGCGGTCTTGCCGAGCACTTTCGAGAGCCGGTACGGGTTGTTGAAGCGCAAGCCGTCGCCCAATGACACTGCACCCATGATATGCAGGTAGAGCCCCCGCGCGGGCAGCGGCGTCTCGTGGAGTCGGTAGGACGGGGGCTCTACGTGGGAGCCAGCCGCCGGAGATTTCGCGTCATCGGCGTGCGCCGGCTTCGACACGAGGCCTCCGAGCAAGAGCACGGCGGCCGCGGCAGTCTTCGCGTGGGGAAACCCGGCGCGGCGACGCGCGGGCGCGGGCGCATCATGCGCGGCAGGCACGTTCGACGTCGGCGACCGTCTTCGGAATGTCAGCGCTGAGCACGGTCCGTCCCTCGGGGTCGACCAGCACATCGTCCTCGATGCGGACTCCGATACCGCGATACGGCTCCGGGACGTCGGCCCCCGGAGCGATGTACACGCCGGGTTCCACGGTGATGACCATGCCGGCGGAAAGCGGCCGTGGCTTGCCCTCGATGTGATAGGCGCCCACGTCGTGCACGTCCATGCCGAGATAGTGGCTGGTACGGTGCATGTAGTAGGGCTTGTAGGTCTGCTTCTCGATCGCCGTTTCCACCGGCCCCTCGATGATGCCGAGCTCGACCAGACCGCGGGCGATCACCTGTACGCTGGCTTCGTGCACCTGATCGAGCGAGACGCCGGGGCGCGTCGCTTCGATGCTCGCCTGCTGCGCCGCAAGCACGATCTCGTAGATGCGTCGCTGCGCGTCGCTGAAGGCGCCGGAAACGGGAAACGTGCGCGTGACATCGGAAGCGTAGTAGCCGTACTCCGAGCCGGCATCGATGAGCAGCAGATCGCCATCTTCCATGCGGCGGGTGTTGCGCCTGTAGTGCAGCACGGTGGCGTTCGGACCGCTGCCCACGATCGGCGAGTAGGCCACCCGCTCCGCGCCGTTCTTGCAGAAGACCTCGTGGAGGGCGGCCTCGACCTCGTACTCGTGCATGCCCGGACAGGTCATCGCCATCGCACGCACGTGAGCCTCGTGGGTGATCTCCACCGCACGGCGCATCAGGTCGAGCTCCGGCTTGGACTTGATCAAGCGCATCTCGTGCAGCACGGTGCCCGGGTCGACGATTGAGGATGGACAGGAAACGCCCTGGCGCGCGCGTCCGCGCACGCGGTCGAGCGCAGCCAGCACGCTGTCGTCGAACCTGCGGTCGAGCCCCATGCGGTAGAACAGCCTCGGCGTGTTCTGGATAAGGTCGGGGAGCTTGTCGGCGAGCTCGCCAATCGAAAATGCCTGATCGGCGTCGAAATCAGCCACCGCTCCGTCCACGCCCGCGCGCGCGCCGTCCCACACCTCACGTTCCGGGTCGCGCGCTCGCACGAACAGCGTGAAGGGCTTTTCCGCGGAACCGCCCAGCACCAGTACGCTCTCGGGTTCGTCGAAACCGCTGAGGTAGTAGAAGTCGGAGTTCTGCCGGTAGTCGTACTCCACGTCGTTGTTGCGGATCGCCAGCGGCGCGGAAGGCACGACGAGGACGCCGGGCTCGATCGCCTGCAGCACGCGCTGCCGGCGCTGTCGGTACTCGTCTCGCATCGGGGACATCCTAGCGCCTCCGTCACGGAACGGAAGCTGCCGACCCGTGGTTGGCTAGCGCAACCGCCACAGCTCGACGGCGAGTTGCCCGCGCTCCGCGTGCACCTTGGCGTGGTATTGCCCCGCGTCCGGCACACAGACGGGCCCGTCCAGGCCGAGCATGGTCCAACGTCGCCTGCCGGACTGCTTGGCCAGCAGCTTTCCGTGGGCATCCGCAAGCTCCACCTCGATCCGGCCCGCGCCCTGTTCCCCCACCACCAGCAGGCGGAAGCAATCGCCAGCGTGCGCGGGAAATCGCAGCTCGACGCGGCCGACCCCGCCAGAATGCTGCTTCGGGCCGAGCACCACTCGATGCATCCCGTTGGACGGCCCACACATCAATCCCAGCCGCATCACGTCGAGGTCCGGCTTCCCCTCGGGCGTGAAGTGCAGCGCGCAGCGACCCCAGTTTGCCCCGCTGGGTGCCGGTCCGGCGTCCGACATGTCGAACGGCGTGATCCATTCGGCGGGCGGCCTGGCCGAAGGTGCACTGGTGGGGCGTGGCGCAGGCGCACCGGTCGCCGGGCCGAGGACGCTCTTCACCGGGACCACGGCCGCCTCCTGCTCGGGACCAGACCCGGGGCGCGGAGCGACCTGTCGCCCGCTTTCGTGGCTGCCCCCGTGACAACCAGCCGCCGCCCACGAGACAACCGACACCCATACAAAGAAGCCGGATCTCACGCCACCCGGCATAACCTACCCGGGCGCCCGACGCCCAGTCTCCGGCACACCCGCGAGCCGCAGCAGAGGTTTGACTGACGCACTGCGCCAGGGTACTTGCAGCTCGTGAACAGCGAGCGGCCGCCGCCAAGCAGCGATCGAGTCGAGGACAAGGAGCGCGAACGGCGCCGCCTGGAGCGGATCCTGCCGGAGCTGATCAAGCGCATCGTCGAGGCAGGTTACGAGAAGATCAGCGAAGGGCCGGAGAATGTCCGGCACTTCGTGAGCGAGCTGAAGCTTCCGAAGGAAGCGCTCGCCTTGATCCTCGCGCAGCTCGACGAGACCAAGAACGGCCTGTACCGCGTGGTCGCCAAGGAGATCCGCGACTTCCTCGAGCACACGAATCTGGCCGAGGAGATGTCCAAGGTGCTCACGACGCTGTCGTTCGAGGTGAAGACCGAAGTCCGCTTCATTCCCAACGACTCGCGGATGGGTGTGCCCCGACCGGACGTGCGAGCCCGTGTCCGCGTCAAGAAGGACCGGGGCGAACAGAAGGACCGGGGCGAACAGAAGGACCGGGGCGAACAGAAGGAGCGGCGCGAGCGGGACGAGAGCCCCGAGCGAGAAGCGCCGTCGGCCCCGGGCGCAAGCTCACCCGCTCCCGCGCGCAATTCGGATCGCCCGCCGCGCCATTCCGAGACGCCGCCTCCGAGCCCGTCCCATCCCGCCGATGCGGAGGGTCCGGGCCATCCTCCAGAGGAGGGAGACACTTGAAAGCACTGACAGCAGGCAGCGAGATCGACGCCTGGTGTACGAGCTGTCGCCTCGACCTCGGGCATCGCATCGTAGCCATGGTGGATGGGCGCCCGAAGCGGGTGGAATGCCTCACCTGCGGTGGGCAGCACAACTACCGGGCACCGCAAACGGAAAAGGACAAGGCCGCCACATCTGGGCGCCCCAAGCGCTCCGGCTCGAAGGCCGCGCCGAAGCCGACGCAGCGGGCTCGCGCCGAGCAGGAGCGCGTCACGGATTGGGAAGCGCACGTATCGGGAAAGTCCGCCGACGCGTTCACCCGCTACTCGATGAACCAGCGATTTTCCGAAGGCGAGCTGGTGACGCACAAGAAGTTCGGTGAAGGCTACGTCACCGAGGTGCTCGAGGACGGCAAGGTCAGCATCATGTTCCGCGACGGCGCGCGTACGCTGGCCCACGGCCACTAGACCCCACGGCGCGGCATGAGCTGCCGGCCCGCCTCGATGACGCAGCGTCTTCCGCGACTGTTCGTGCTCGTTGCGGCAGCGTTGGTCGCCCTGTCGACCAGCACGATCGCGCGCGCCGCGGTCGTGCTCGTTCCAGCCGAGGACGGTGCGCTGGGTGCGTGGCTCGTCGCTGGCGCCGTGCCGGCGAGATCGGGTGCGGCGCTCGATCCGACTGCGGCGAAGCCCAGCGAGGGCGCGCGGCTCGTCGAAGCCGCGTGGGCGCCGCGCTTCCGCGTGGTCTCGACAGACGACGGCGCAATCGATCTCGGCAAGGAGCTATCCGCGGGCAACAAGGCCGGCCCCTGGGCGATGCTCGCCGGCCAGCTCGAGCTGAAGCACGATCTCGACGGCTGGCTGCTGCTCTCGGTCGACGGCGGAGCAACTGCGCTGGTCGACGGAAAGAAGCTCTGGAGCCGCGACATCCGGCACATCCGCGGACGTTCATGGGATGCGATCCCGCTCCGGCTGACGAAGGGACGCCACCTGCTGACGCTCTGGCTACACCGTCGCGGCCGCTACTGGGCGTGCGCGGTGCGGGTGCTCGACAGGAAGACACTTCGTCCGCCGCGAGGGATGCTGCTGGCACTGCCCGGCACGGACGACAACGACGCGAAACAGCTCTCCAGATCCATGCTGCACGTCGGGCTGTCCACCGGGCTCGCCGAAAGCGGCTACAAGCCGCGCATTGTCCTCGAATACCGCCGCGGAATGCCCCGCGGCACTCCAACGAAGGCGCAGGTCGAGGCGACGCTGCATGGCAAGGATCTGTTCCACGTCGACCTCGGCGCGCTGCCGGTCGGTGCGCGTAGCGTGCATGCACTCGCGGCCTCGCTTCCGCCGATCCCCACGAGCGCGCTCGGCGACACGGATGCGATCGAGGATCTCCGCCTGAACATCGAGATCGGCCAGGTGCAACTGGAGCGCACGCTGCTGGTCTCGCGGCGCGCTCCGCGGCTGCTCGCCCGCGCACGCAGGCTCTCGGCAGCGCTGCGCAGTGGCGCGCACCGGTCCTGGCTCGACGCAGCGGTGGTCGCCGATACGCTCGAACAGAAGATGGAGCGTCTGGAGCACCTGGGACGCCGCAAGCGCTCCACCAGGTACGCGCTGGAGAACGCGCTGAGCGCCCTGTCGAAGCTGTGCGCAAATCTCGAGCGCGACCACGATCCGCTGGTCCGCCCAGGTGTGCGCGAACTTTCACGTCGATCGGATCTGGACGGCCGCCCGGAGCGATTCGACCTGTACGTTCCCCCGGGCTTCAAGCCGGAGGAAAAGCGCCGCTATCCGCTCGTCGTGGTGCTGCACGGCTACAACGGCAATCCGCACCGCGTGATGAAAGCCTTCCTCGACGACGACAGCGGCGGACCGGTGGGTGGAGTGAACGGTTTCGTGCTGGCGCCGTACGCGCACGGCAACGCCTTCTACCGAGGACCCGGCGAGCACGAGGTGATGCGCAGCCTGGACTGGGTGATGAAGACCTATCCCATCGACCCGTTGCGCGTGAGCATCACCGGGGTGTCGATGGGCGGCACGGGCGCAGCGCAACTCGCGTTCTTCTACCCGGATCGCTTCTCGGCCGTTTCGCCGCTATGCGGCTACCAGAGCTACTTCATCCGCCACGACACGTCCCACCGACCGCTGCGTCCCTGGGAAAAAGACCGCATGCGCCACTGGTCACCCACCAGCTGGGCGGAGAACGGCCGCAACATGCCGATGTTCCTGGCGCAGGGCACGAAGGACTACCCGCACGAAAACGGCAAGGTGCTGGTCGAACGCTACCGCGCGCTCGGCTACCGGGTGAGCGAGGACTGGCCCGACATCGGCCACCACGTGTGGGAGATCGAGTGGAAGAACGCGAAGATGTGGCCGTGGCTGGCGAGCCACCAGCACGATCTCTCCCCTTCGCGCATCACACTGAAGACCGACCAGCTGCGCTACGCGAAGCAGGACTGGCTGCGCATCACGCTCCTGGCACAGCCCGGTCGCATGGGTCTGGTCGACGCCCGGCGTGTCGACGCGCACCACCTGGTCGTGACGACGCATGCGGTCGACGCCCTGTCGATCGACAGGGCACAGGCCCGGCTAGCCAATGACGGAGCTGTACAACTCCAGATCAATGGCAAGCCGCTCGCATTCAAGCCGGACACGCCGCTGGCAGCGCATCGCAGCGCCGGAAAATGGAAACCTGGGGCGCTCTCTCCGGCCCCTGGCGACAAGCGTGCCGACGTCGAGGGAGCCATCCGCGACGCCTTCCTCGGGCCGATCGCGTTCGTGTACGGCACGCTCGACAAGGCAACCGCCCGCGCCAACCGCGAGGTCGCCGAGGCCTTCGCGGCGGTGCGCTACGGCGTCGACATCCACTACCCGGTGCTCGCCGATCGCGACGTTGCTCCGGGGCTCGAGCAGACGCACTCGCTGTTCCTGGTGGGAACCCGCAGCGACAATCTGCTGCTGCGCTCGCTCGACGCCAGGCTCCCGGTGCACGTCGAGCAGGGCGCGTTGCTCCTGGGCAAACACCGCTACTCGGGTCACGGCCTGGGGGCGATCTTCGTCTACCGGAACCCGGAAAGCCCCAAGCACACTCTGGTTGTCGTCGAAGGCGTGGACGCGAGCGGCATCTGGCAGGCGCTGTCGCTGCCGAGGCTGCTGCCGGATTTCCTGGTCTACGACGAGAACCTGGCAGCGGCTTCAGGCCAGCAGGTGCTGGGGTCCGCGCGGGTGCTGGCAGGCGGCTTCTTCAAGCGGGACTGGTCGTTGCCGGAACGCGTCGGCGACCCGGAGACCGCGCCGCAGAAGCGGCCCTAGCGACCGCGGTTCGAGCGCGTTCTGGACGCCTTGTTCGGACGCGAGCTGGACGCCTTGTTCGGACGCGAGCTGGACGCCTTGTTCGGACGCGCAGCTGGACGCCTTGTTCGGACGCGAGCTGGACGCCTTGTTCGGACGCGAGCTGGACGCCTTGTTCGGGCCCGCGGCTCCCTTGTTGCGTGCGCCGCCCCGCTTGGCCGCCGGGCGCGGCGCCGCGCCCTTCTTTACCGGCTTGCCCGCGCGCCGCTCGACTCTACCGGGTGCGTTGTGACGCGTGCGTTCCGGCAACTCCTGGGGACGCACACGCTTGGGTACCCCGTAGGCACGCTTCAGATCGACCAGCTCGTCCACGCCCAGATGACGCCACTGTCCGGGGCGCAGCCCCTCGGCCGTGATGCCGGCGTAGGCGATCCTCGCCAACCGCATCACCTCCGAGCCGACAGACTTCGCCGAGCCGCCGCACCTGGCGGTTCTTGCCTTCGCGCAGCGTGACCTCGAGCCAGGTCTTGCCCTGGACCGTCCGCAGACGCTTGACCTCGGCCGGACGCGTCGCGCGGCCGTCGATCACGATGCTCTTGCGCCAGCGCTCGACCGCCCGGTCGTCGAGCTCGCCCTGGACCTTCGCCACGTACACCTTGGGCACGGAGCGGCGCGGGTGCATCGAGTCCTTCGGCGAAGTCGCCGTCGTTGGTGAGCAGCAGCACTCCGCTGGTGTGGAAGTCGAGCCGCCCGACCGGCACCAGCCGCACGCCGACGTTCCTGACGTAGTCGATGACCGTGGGTCGTCCCTGCGGGTCGCGGAGCGTGCACATGATGTTCTTCGGCTTGTGCAGTGCGATGTAGACGAGCGGCTCGGCCTGGACGCGGCGGCCGTCCACTTCCACGCGCGCGCGGCGGGGATCGGCGCGCGTGCCGAGCTCGGTCACCACCCGACCGTCGACTTTCACGCGACCGGCCACGATCAGCTCCTCGGCGGCGCGTCGCGATGCAATTCCTGCGCGGGCCAGTATTTTCTGTAGGCGTTCCGTGCTCATGCTCTCCCTCGGGGCCGGCCCCGCGTTATGACCGTTCGGGGCCGAAAACGCCAGCTGGGCACGACCGCACACAGCCGCTGGCGATCGTGCTATGTGGCGCCCGATGCGTCGCGTGGACAAACCCTGGGGTCACGAGGTCATCTGGGCGGAGACGGAGCGCTACGTCGCCAAGGTGCTTCACATCACCAAAGGCCACAAGCTCAGCCGGCAATACCACAAGGTCAAGGACGAGACCCTGATGGTGGAGTCCGGCGAGATGGACCTCGAGCTCGGCGACGGCGCCGAGCTCCGCACACAGCGCATGAAGTCCGGCGACACGTTCCATGTCACCCCCGGGACCATCCACCGCATGATCGCCGTGGAGGACGTGCGCGTGTTCGAGGTTTCCACCCCGGAGCTCGACGACGTGGTGCGCCTGTCCGACGACTACGGCCGCGAGGGAACCAGCAAGCCCTGATCGTCGCCTGCCCTGGCAGCGACGCGGCTACTTCTTCTCGGCCTTCGCGCTCCCCGCGTCGCCTGCGGAGAGCGGAGGAGGAGCGGCGTCGGCGGCACCAGCGTCCGCGTTGTCCTCGGCCTCTTCCTTCTGCTCCTGCTCGCGCTCGGCGATCTCGTCGCGGTCCCATCGATCGACGTGCCCGTCGTGGTCGAGATCGATGCCCATGCGGCGCAGGTGTCCCTTGTCGTAGATCTCCCACACGTCGGGCTTGCCGTCGTGGTTCGTGTCGCGCTGGATGCGGCTCAGCTTGCCCTTGACGTAGTAGCGAACCTCGTCGGGCTGACCGTCGTGATTCGTGTCGATCTCCACCTTGGCGATCCGCCCGTTCGCGAACGTCTCCCAGGTGTCGATCTTGCCGTCGTAGTTGGTGTCGGCCAGCTCGTGGAGCGGTTCGCCCTTGTCGTTGTAGGTGCGCACCACGTCCTTCATGCCGTCAAGGTTCGTATCGACTTCGCGACAGAGCAGGATCTTGTGGCGATCCTCACCCTGGCCGACGATGGCGTACACGCGGCGGATATTCGGCTGGATGGCGCCGGGACCCGCGGTCTCGCTCACCTCGCGATCGGCTCGGCCCTTGTAATCACAGCGGGAGTGATCGTCGGCGGAGTTCTTCGCTACCGACACGGCCCGTCCGGTCTTTGTCGGAGCCTTCGGTCCGGCCCCCGTCCCACCGCAGGCGTAGACGGCGAAGCTTGCGGCAGCGACCAGCGCCGCCCCGATCCACAGCTCATGACGCAGGCGCATCACTTGCCGCCTTTCTGACCGCTGGCGCCGTTGTTGTCCGACCCGCTCTTCGAACCGCCGCTGTTCGGGCTATCCGCCGGCTTGTTGGAGAGCTCGGTCGGGACGGCACCAGGCCCCTTGAAATTGGGGCTCTTGACCTTCTGGGTGTTGCGTTCCGGCGGGACGTAACCTGCGTCCTTGCACACATCGACGGAGGAACCGGGGTCGGGGCGCCCATCGCCATCGATGTCCGAATGGATGACCGGGCAGTCGGACTTCCCGCCCTGCGGGTACTCCCACCACTGGTCGATGACGCCGTCGCCATCCGAGTCGCGTTCGGCGCTCACGAGCCGCCCATCCTTGTAGTACTCCCAGGTATCGAGCTTGCCGCCGAGCGTCGTGGCGCGATCCTTCTCGACCAGGACGCCGTTCTTGTACTTCGCGATCTCGTCGATGCGACCGTCGCGGTCGTAGTCGGTCTCGCGACGGGTCACCTGGCCGGCGGGATTGCGGTAGATCCACATGTCGACCTTGCCGTCGAAGTCGAGGTCCACCGCCCGGCACACCTCATGGCCGCCGCTCTTTACGATGATGATGTCCGGGCGGCCGTCACCGTTGGCGTCGATCTTCTGTGCGTCGCTGGAGTTGGTGTTGCACTCCTTGTGCACGATCTTCGTGTCCTTGACCGTCTTCGCGGACGAGGCGGTGTTCACGTGCGTCGCTGTCGACCCGCTGCAGCCAGACTGGAATCCAGCAAGCATCAGTCCCGCTGCCAGTATCCAGCCGGCACCGAGCAAACGCCCGCCTGCGGGGAGGCCCTTGTGCCTGGTCATGCTCATTCCGCTCGCCCTCTCCGCGCCGAAAAGGAAGCCTCCGACGGGGCTTCCACTCGCACTGCCTCGCCGTGACGTGGCGCCATCGTAGGCGGAGGCCCCTCGGCTGACAAGCCTGGCGCATCGCGCAATGGACGCCGGAAAATGGCCGGATCCCATCCTGGTCGACACGTCTGGCATCCTCGGGATATTGTGCTATAAGCGCCTGTATTCATTAGCGAAAAATATCTGGCACCAGGCCGCTCGCGATTGACATCATACGTATGGGAATCTATTGTAACGGCTGGCAAGTCGGCTCCGGACGAGAACACGATGTCACGCAAGAAGATTTCGACCACGGTCTACATCACTCCGGAGCAGAACGAGCGGCTGCATCTGCTGCACAATCGCACCAAGGTGCCGGTCGCAGTCTACATCCGTGAAGGCATCGACCTCGTCTTGCAGCGCTACGAACACGCACTGCCTGGGCAGATGAGCCTGACCGAAGCGCAACAGCGCGGCAACAAGAAGGCATAGACCCGACGAGCGCGCACCTCCACCGCGGCGCACGCAGCAGGCGAACGACCCGGTGGTCGAATCGAGCGTTTAGGGCAAGACTTGCCGGCTCGAAAGCTGGGCCTCCTTCCGAGCCATCAACACGGGGCCGACGCTACGCATGCCCACCGATCCGTCGATCATCCGCAACTTCTCGATCATCGCTCACGTCGATCACGGCAAGAGCACGCTCGCCGATCGCATTCTCGACGTGACCGGCGCGATCACCGAGCGCGAGAAGGTCGCGCAGTTCCTCGACAAGCTCGAGCTGGAGCGCGAGCGCGGCATCACCATCAAGGCGCAGACGGTGCGGCTCAAGTACAAGGCGAAGGACGGCGTCGAGTACCAGCTGCAGCTCATCGACACTCCCGGGCACGTGGACTTCAGCTACGAGGTCAGCCGCAGCCTGGCCGCATGCGAGGGCGCGCTCCTGGTCGTCGACTCCACGCAGGGCGTACAGGCGCAGACGGTTGCAAACGTCTATCTCGCGCTGGACAACGACCTGGAGATCATCCCCGTGCTCAACAAGGTCGATCTGCCGTCGGCCGATGTCGACCGAACGGCCGAGATGATCGAAGAGGTGATCGGCCTGGACTGCAGCGGAGCGGTACTCAGCAGCGCCAAGACAGGACTGGGCGTCGGCGAGGTGCTGGAAGCCATCGTCGAGCGCATCCCTCCCCCGAAGGGCGATCGCGACGCACCGCTCAGCGCCCTCATCTTCGACAGCTGGTACGACAGCTACCGCGGCGCCGTGGTGATGGTCCGGGTGATGAACGGCGTGCTCAAGAAGGGCGACCGCATCGAGTTCATGGCCACCGGTCGCTCATACGAGGTGACCGCCCTCGGCTGCTTCGGTCCCCATCCCGTCGAGCTGCCCGATCTCGGTCCCGGCGAGGTGGGTTTCATCGCAGCCAGCATCAAGAGCGTCGAGGACACGAAGATCGGCGACACCGTCACGCTCGCCAAGCGCCCGACCGACAAGCCCCTACCCGGCTTCAAGGAAGTGAAGCCGATGGTATTCGCCGGCATCTTCCCGACCGATGCGGCAGAGTACGAGGATCTGCGCGATGCGCTCAGCAAGCTCCACCTGAACGATTCGTCGTTCCAGTTCGAGCCGGACACTTCCGACGCGCTCGGTTTCGGTTTCCGGTGCGGCTTTTTGGGTCTTCTGCACATGGAGATCATCCAGGAGAGGCTCGAGCGCGAGTACGACATCGACCTCATCACGACGGCGCCGAGCGTGGTCTACAAGGCGTACAAGAAGGACGGCGAGGTCGTCACCGTCGACAACCCCTCCAAGTTGCCGCCGGTCGGCGACATCGAGCGCATCGAGGAGCCGATCATGAAGGTGACGGTCCACGTGCCTTCGGAATACGTCGGCCCGGTTGTCGCACTGTGCGAGGAGCGGCGGGGCATCCAGCAGGGCATCCACTTCGCCACCAAGACACACGTGGTCGTCACCTACGAGCTGCCGCTCGCCGAGGTCATCCTCGACTTCCACGACAAGCTGAAGAGCGCCTCGCGCGGCTATGCGAGCATGGACTACGAGTTGGTCGGCTACCGCCCCGACGACCTGGTCAAGCTCGACTTGCTGCTCAACGGCGATCCGCTGGACGCGCTCAGCGTGATCGTCCACCGCAGCACCGCCTTCCCTCGCGGCCGCGCGCTCGCCTCCAAGCTCAAGGAGCTCGTGCCGCGCCAGCAGTACGAGGTCGCGATCCAGGCCGCCATCGGCACCAAGATCATCGCGCGAACGACCGTCCGCGCCATGCGCAAGGACGTAACCGCCAAGTGCTACGGCGGCGACATCAGCCGCAAGCGGAAGCTCCTCGAGAAGCAGAAGGAAGGCAAGAAGCGCATGAAGCAGGTGGGCAGCGTGGAGGTGCCCCAGGATGCGTTCCTCGCCATCCTGAAGCTCGATTGAGCTCGTCACACCCCACCGAACCGCCCCCTCCGTGTGCACTGCGCCCTCCGGAGGCTCCAAGTTGGTCGGGGGCTTGTCCGCGCACGGCGTGACAGCTACACACTGCGAGACCATGCCTGCCATCGCTAGACAGAGCGCCCGCAGAAAGCGGCTCGACAAGCTCAACGCCGAGGCGCCGCCCTATGGGCGCGTCGAGCACCAAGGCAGCATCCCCTTCGGTCCGGCTCTGGTGGTCGAGCGGTTCAAGCTCGAAAACGGCTTGTCGATCCTCCTGTGCGAGGATCATTCCGCGCCGGTAGTCGCCTACCACACCTGGTTTTCGGTCGGCTCGCGGCACGAACACGAAGGCAAGACGGGGCTCGCGCACCTGTTCGAGCACCTGATGTTCAACGAGACCGAGCATCTGGCGGCTGGCGAGTTCGACCGCCGGCTCGAGCAGGCCGGTGCCGAGAGCAACGCCGCCACCTGGCTCGACTGGACGCAGTACAACATCGCCGTTCCGAAGCAGCAGCTCGGCACTGTGATCCAGCTCGAGGCCGAACGCATGGCGCATCTGGTGCTGCGCGAGCCACAGGTCGAGAGCGAAAAAGAGGTCGTCGCCAACGAACGGCGCTATCGCGTCGAGGACGACGTTGAGGGCGCCGCCAGCGAACAGCTGTGGGCCACGGCCTTCACCCGCCACGCCTACCGCTGGCCGACGATCGGCTGGATGAAGGACATCGAGGGTTTCACGACCGACGACTGCCAGGCGTTCTACCGCACCTACTACGCACCCAACAACGCGACCGTCGTGGTGGTGGGCGACGTCACGGAGGCGTCGCTGCTGCGCCGGATCATGCAGGCCTATGGCTCGCGCCCCGCGGCACAATTGCCGTTCGAGGACGTCGTGCCCGAGCCGCCCCAGACGGCCGAGCGACACTTCGAGGTCGAAAAGCCGACCGCCACGGACAAGCTGCTGGTCGGCTACCACGGGCCGGCGCTGGGCGACTTCGACTATCCGGCACTGGCGCTGCTTACCGAGGTGCTGTTCGGTGGTCGCGCCAGCCGCATGCACCAGCGGCTGATCCACGACCTGGAGCTGGCGACCGAGGTGCGCTCGTTCGTCGGCCCATTCCGCGATCCCGGGCTCACGGAGATCTACGCATCCGCGCGTGGCACGCACCGCGCCGAGGAGCTGCTCCAGGTCATCGACGACGAGCTGGGCCGCGTGCGGGACGAGCCGGTCAGCGCCGCCGAGATCGAGCGCGCGCGTTCCCGACTGGAGCTCGGGCTCCTGGCCAGCCTCGACACGGTCGACGGCAAGGCCTCGACCATCGGCTTCTACAACACGGTGCTCGGTCGTCCGGCGGCGGCGTTCGAGCGGTTGGAAGCGACGGCAGCCGTCGACGCGGGTGACCTCAGACGCGCGGCCCGGCGCTATCTCGTCCCCGAACGCCGCACCGTCGGTATCGTCCGGCCGCAGAAGACCGAGCCAGGAGCCGGAGCATGAGCGGCGAAAGCACCGAGCGCATCGCGCGGGAAAACGGACCCCTGCTGCTCGTCGAGACGAGCCACGCTCTGCCCCTGGTCTCCATCAGCGTGGCGCTCCGGACCGGGGCGATGGAAGACCCTGCCGGCAAGGAAGGGCTGTCGCGCATGACAGCGCGAATGATGCGCCGCACCGGAGCCGGGCTGGACCCGCAGCAGATCGACACCCGCATCGACACACTGGGCGGCTCGCTCGGCGCGGAGGTCTCGCAGAGCACGGTCACGTTCCACGGCACCGTGATCCGCCGCTCGCTCGAGCCCTTCGTCGAGCTGTACGCGGACATGCTGGCACGACCCGGCTTTTCGCCGGAGGAGCTCGGGCGCCTTTCGCGCGAGACCGAGGGCGAGCTGATCGAGCTCAGGGACAACGACCGCGCCCTCGCGCGGCGCTGGTTCCGCAAGAAGCTGTTCGAGGGCCACGGCTACGGCCGATCGGTGAGCGGCACGCTCGACAGCATCCGCGGGATCACGCGAGACGACGTGCAAGCTCTGTATCGCCGCACCCTATGTCCGGAAAACCTGGTCTTCGCCTTCGCAGGCGATATCGACGCCGACGAAGCAGAGGCGGTCGCAACCCGGCTGTCCACCGGGCTCGGCGCCGGCGAGCGACGCCGCGACACGCTTCCCGAGCCCGGGATGCGCGAGGGCCGCAGGCTAGTGATCGTCGACAAGCCGGCCCGCACCCAGACGCAGATCATGATCGGCGGCCTCGGGACGCACCCGCACGACGATGACCACCTGGCGTTGCACGTCGCCAATACGGTCTTCGGTGGCACCTTCACCGCGCGCATGACGGAAGAGATCCGATCCAAGCGCGGCTGGTCGTACGGCGCGTACTCGAGCCTGCCGTACGACCGCCATCGCCGGAGCTTCGGCATGTGGACCTTCCCGAAGGCGAGCGACGCCGCCCAGTGCATCGCGCTCGAGCTGGACATGCTCGAAAAGTGGCGCGCCAAGGGCATCACCAAGCGCGAGCTGTCGTGGGCAAAGCGCTACCTGTCACGCTCCCACGCTTTCTCGCTGGACACCGCCTCCAAGCGGGTCGGGCTCGCGCTGGACGAGGAGCTGTACGAGCTGCCCTCCGGCTATCACTCGGCATACGTGGAGCGCATCGGCGCGATCACGCTGGAGCAGGCGAACGAAGCCGTACGCCGCCGCATCTCCACCGACAACCTGCTCGTCGTGGTCGTCGGCACCGCGTCGGACATCGGTGACGCCGTGCAGGGCGCCGTCCCGAACCTGGCCAGCACCGAGATCGTGCCGTTCGACGGCGACGCTTGATCCGCGCCCGGGGCTGCCCGGGCTACAGCCAGCCGATCAGGCCGGCGTTGAACAAGCCGATATCGCGATAGTGATGGTCGACGTTGCCATCGCCGTCGTTCCGCTTGCCCGCGAGCGAAATGTCCATGGTCGGACCCACCACGAACCCGAAGTGGTTGACGGGCGTGATGACGAACATGCCCTCGGCCTCCAGCGCAAGATCCCACTCGCCACGCGAACCGCGATAACTGCGGTTGTGGTAGGAGACGCCGCCGCGCAGCCAGAAGCCGACCACGTCGTTGAACATCCAGCAGTATCCGACGCGCGGCACGAACAGGAAGTCCGACCCGTGGGCGTCTCCGCTCACGTTCGCAAAGGCGATCGATCCGCCGATATTCAGCCCGTTGATGACGAAGTAGTCGAACGACAAGCGGGGGATTTCGTAGTGGTCCTGTGGCGTACGCCAGGCGAGCCCGAAGTCCGTCGTGTCCGCGGTAACCGCTACTCCACCCCCGACCTGCGTGCTTTCGTGGTGGAGCGTCAGACCGAACAGTCGATCGGCACTGAACGCCGCAGTGCCCTTCGAAGCGAACCGTTCCTGTGCTTTTGCCGATGTGGCGCCGAGCAAGCCTGCTGCTACTACCACCGCCGCTAGCGTTCTTCGCATCGTCCGTCCTCCGTTTCCACGATTTCGATGTAGAGCCCGCCTGGATTGTCCGGGGCACCTTGGGGCGCCGCGCCACCCCGGAATTACGTGCACACAGCCCGCCCGCTAGGCAAGCCCCACATGCGCTGCAACGGCGTCGGCGATGGCCGAGGCCTGCTGCCCGGCTGACTCCTCGCGTTCCATCACGACCTCGTCCTTCTCGAGCTCGACGCGCAGATCCACGTAGATCTTCAGCTTCGGTTCGGTTCCGCTGGGCCGCACGAGCACACGGCTGCCCCCCTCGAGCCCGAGCGCGATCAAGCTGGTGTCCGGCAGCCAGCGTGGTCTCTGCTCACCACCCTTGCGATAGTCGACCGAGCTCGTCACCGTGCTGCCGCCGAGCTCGCCCGGGATCTCCTGGCCGAGCTCCTGCATGGCCTGGGCGATCTCGACCTGTCCTTCGGCGCCAGGCCGCACGATGCTCTTCTGGAGGCTGATCCAGAGTCCGTGCTTCCTGTAGAGCGCCTCCAGACGCTCCAGCACGCTCATGCCCTCGGCGCGACAGCGCGCCACCAGATCAGCGAAGAGCACGGCCGCACTGATACCGTCCTTGTCGCGCACGATGTGCCCCACCGAATAGCCCAGGGCCTCCTCGTAGCCGAAGACGAAACGCACACCGCCGGCCGCTTCCAGATCCATCGCGGCGTTCCAGATCCATTTGAAGCCCGTGAGGGTCTGTTCGAAAGCGGCGTTCCGGGCGCGGGCGATGGCACCGAGCATGGGCGACGAGACGATGCTCGAGATGACCAGCGGCGTCGGCCGTGCGGGGACGTGCTCCAGAACGAAGTCCGCGAGCAAGAGGCCGACCTGGTTGCCGGTGAGCTGCACCCAGCGCCCGGTCACCGTGGGCACGCAGATCGCGAGGCGGTCCGCGTCGGGATCGTTGGCGATGACGAGCTCGGCCTTTTCCTTGTCGGCCAGCGCCCTGGCGAGATCGAGCGCGCCGGGCTCTTCCGGGTTCGGGAACTTCACCGTGGGGAAAAGGCCATCGGGCTGGGCCTGCTCCGGGACGACCGAGACGCGCGCGTAGCCGGCTCGCGAGAGCGCCTGACGGGCGAAGCGCCAACCCACGCCGTGCATCGGCGTGTACACGATACCGAAGTCGGGATCGCCCGGCCCCTTGGGGCGGATGGCATCGAGCTCCATCAGGTAGCGGTCGAACAACGAGTCGGGTACGCGCTCGACCTTGTCGCTCCTGCCCTGCATCGCGCCTTCCAGGAGCGGCACGTCCTTTGCCGCACGGACGGCCTCGATGCGCTCGGCGATCTGCCCGTCCTCCGGCGGGATGATCTGCGCTGCGTTCTGCGCGTAGACCTTGTACCCGTTGTATTCGGGTGGGTTGTGGCTAGCGGTGATCACGATCGCGGCGATCGCTGCAAGCTGGCGCGCGGCGTAGGCTACGACAGGAGTAGGGACCGGCTGGTCGAAGAAGCGGACGGTGAGCCCGGCCGCCGCCAGCACACCGACCGTGTCCTCGGCGAACTGCCGGCTGGTGGTGCGGCCGTCGTAGCCGACGACGACCGGCAGGCTGCGCGCGTCGGGCAGCGTGAGCAGATAGTCTGCCAGCCCGCGCGTCGTGCGCCGGATCACCGCCCGGTTCATCCGGTTGATTCCGGCGCCGACAATGCCGCGCAGTCCGGCCGTACCGAACTCGAGCGGCGCGTGCATGCGCTCGGACAACTCGTCCATGTCACCGCGTTCGATGATCGCCTCGAGCTCGGCGCGCGTTTCCGGATCGGGATCCTGCGCTGCCCAGGTCCGTGCCTTCTCGACCAGTTCGTCACTCATCGGCGGCAGGATACGTCAGCCGACCCGGCATGGGGCCGCTCGCGGGGTTTCCGGTCCGCCGACCGGTGCGAGTATGGGTTCCCCCTCCTGAGGCGGCGGGGCCGCCGATTTGGAGGGGGCGGCCGCCCGCAGCCGCCGGAGGCGGCGAGGACCGGCCGGGGGGAGGCAGCCCCTATTTCTGCTTCTTCAGCGCCTTGGCCAGGGCCTCGGCGAGACCGGTGTCGTAGCTGCCGGACGCGAACTCCGGGCTTCCGAGCACCTGGCGCAGGAACTCGAGGTTGGTGTTGCGCGGGCCCTTGGGGCCCATCAGCACGAGGCGCGTGGCCGCAAGCGCCTGGTCGAGCCGCGCGATGGCCTCGGCGCGGTCGGCGCCGTGGGCGACGACCTTGGCGATCATCGGATCGTAGAACGGCGTTACGTCGCCGCCCTGCACCACGCCGGTGTCGACGCGCACACCGGGCAGATCGACGGGCCACACGAGTTCCTCGATGTGACCGGGCTGCGGCACGAACATCTTCGAGGGGTCCTCGGCGTAGACGCGCCCCTCGACGGCGTGGCCCGTAAGCGTCGGCTCGAGCGCGGCGGCGGGGATGGCTTCACCGGCGGCCACGCGGAGCTGCAGCTCGACGAGGTCGAGCCCCGTCACGAGCTCGGTGACCGGATGCTCGACCTGCAGCCGCGCGTTGACCTCGAGGAAGTACAGCGAGCCGTCGGCGTCGGCAACGAACTCGACGGTCCCGGCGCCGATGTAGCCGACCTTCTCGACGATCTGCAGGGCGTCTGCGTGGAGCTTCTTGCGGCGCGCTTCGCCCTCCTCACCCTGGAAGAACGCCGCGGGCGACGGCGACTCCTCGATGATCTTCTGGTGGCGGCGCTGCACGCTGCACTCACGCTCGCCGTAGGCAACGCTGTTGCCGTGACTGTCGCGGAAGATCTGCACCTCGATGTGGCGCGGGTGCGTGAGGTACTTCTCGATGTAGACGCGGCCGTCGCCAAAAGCGGACTTGCCGCGATCGGCGCAGGTGCGCGCTGCGCGCTCGAGCTTCGACTCGTCGTCGACGATCTGCATGCCGATGCCGCCGCCGCCGCCCGCGGTCTTGATCAACACGGGCAGACCGATGCGACCGGCTTCAGAGCGGAGCGTGTCCACGTCGTCGGGCTCGATGGGACCGGGCGTGCCGGGCGGCGGCTCGACACCGACCGAGCGAGCGACCTCGCGCGCCTTGATCTTGTCGCCGAAGGCCTCGAGCGCCTCGGGAGGCGGACCGATGAACGTGGCCCCCGCCTTCGCAACGGCCTCGGCGAAAGCGCGGTTCTCGCTGAGCAGGCCGTAGCCCGGGTGCACGGCGTCCGCGCCCGTGTGCTCGATCGCCGCGACGACGGCGTCGATGCTCAGATAGCTGTCCTTGACGGGCGGCGGACCGAGCCGGATGGCTTCATCGGCAGCGGCAACGTGTGGCGCAGTGGCGTCGGCATCCGAGAACACCGCGACCGTCTTCACGCCCATCCGCTCGCAGGTGCGGAGCACGCGGCAGGCGATTTCCCCTCGATTGGCAACCAGGACTTTCTTGAACACGGCCAGATATTTCGCGTACGAAACATCTGCCGTCAAGGGGCAGCTACTATGGCGCGGCAGGGCCGGTTCTGAGCGCGAGCTGGCCGCAGGCTGCGGAGACGTCGTCGCCGCGGCGCGTGCGGACGAAGCAGCTGAGCCCGAACTGGGCCAGCTCTTCGCGGAACGCTTCCACGCGCTCGTCCGGCGAGGCGCCGAGCGCCGAGGCCTCGATGCTGTTCATCGGGATCAGGTTCACTTTCACGCGCAGGCCCTTCAGCAGCCGCGCAAGCTCCGTCGCCTGCTCGACGCTGTCGTTCTGCCCGGCGATGAGCGTGTACTCGATCGTGATGCGGCGGCGCGCGGGCAAGGGGTAGCGGCGCAGAGCCTCGATCAGGCGCTCGACAGGGTAGCTCTTGTTCATCGGCACGATGCGGTCGCGCGTGGCGTTGTCGGGTGCGTGAAGACTGACAGCGAGGCCGATGCGACCGCCGAAGTCCTCGCCCAGGCGTGCGATGCCGGGCACGAGCCCCACGGTGCTGACCGTGATGCGCCTCAGGCCCATGCCGAAGCCGTCCGCGTGCGAGATCAGGCGGATGGCGCGCGCCGTCTCGTCGTAGTGGTGCAAGGGCTCGCCCATGCCCATGAATACGAGGTTGCGCAGGACCTCGTTCGGCTCGAGATAGCGCCGCGCGATCTGCACCTGCGCGACGATTTCCGCAGCGCCGAGACCGCGCACCAGCCCGGCCTGCCCGCTGGCGCAGAACACGCAGCCCATGGCGCAGCCGTACTGGGTGGAGATGCAGAGCGTGACGCGCTGGCGCGCCGGCTCGTCGTCCTCGTCGTCGTCGACGGCCGCGGCGGCGTCGGCATCTTCGGGCGGCGCGCCGTCGTCCCGTTTCGTCATCGGAATGATGACGCACTCGACGCGCGCGCCTCCCTGCAGATCGAGCAGCAGCTTGCGCGTGCCGTCGGCGGCGCGGTGCACGTGCGCGACCGTCGCCGGTTCGGCCAGACCGGCCTCGGCGAGCCGCTCGCGCAGGGCCGCCGGCAGATCGGTCATCTGGGTCGGGTCCATCACGCCGCGGTGGTGGATCCAGCGGAAGATCTGCCGCGCGCGGAAGCTGCGCTCGCCCATCCCGGAGACGACGCTCTGCCACTCTTCCGGCAGGCGCGCGACGGGGTGCAGCTCGGCCGGACCGAGATCGCGGGTCTTCGTGGCGTCGGGCGTCGCTGCCGCGGGATGGTCGGCTTCAACCGTCATGACTCGAGCTTCTTCGCCTCGTCCCAGTAGCCGTCCATCTCCTCGAGCGGGACGCCACCGGACGGCCTGCCGTCCTTGCCGCGCGGCCAGCCGCCGTGGCGCTCCTTCACGCGGCGCTCGACATGACCGAAGCGCCCGCTGAAGCGATCCGCCGTGGCACGCAGCGCCATCTCGGCGTCGACGCCGTGGTGACGCGCCAGGTTCACCAGCGCGAACAGCAGATCACCGAGCTCGTGCTCGACGCGCGCCTTGTCGCCGCCGGCGAGGGCCTCGTCCAGCTCGTCCAGCTCCTCGGCCACCTTGGCGCGAGAACCCCTGCCGTCGGGCCAGTCGAAGCCGACGCGGCTCACCTTGTCGCCGATGCGCTGCGCGCGATACAGCGCCGGAAGCGAACGCGGCACGCCGTCGAGCAGCGGGCGGTCCTTCTTCTCGTTCGCCTTGATGGTCTCCCAGTTCCGGAGCACCTCGTCGCTGCCGCTGACCTCGACGTTGTCGAAGACGTGCGGATGGCGGCGCACCAGCTTGTCGACGATGCCGCGCACCACGTCGTCCGGGCCGAAGCTGCCCTCGTCGCGGGCGAGCTCGGACAGGAACACGACCTGGAGAGCCAGATCGCCGAGCTCTTCTTTCAGGTGCTCCCGGTCGTCCGAATCGATCGCGTCGATGACCTCGCAGGCCTCTTCCAGCACGTAGCGACGCAACGAGCGGAAGTCCTGCTCGCGGTCCCAGGGACAGCCGTCGGGCGCGAGCAGGCGCTGCATCAGCTCGACCAGGCTGGGAAAGGTGTGGCCCCGCTGCTCTTCGAGCGGATGCTCGTCGGGGATGTCGAACGGGCGTGACATGGCAGGGTGACCTAGCACGTCGCGGCCCAGCCGTCCTGGCGCGAGCGGCTCTCTCCGTCTAGCCTCCCCGGCATGGATACGAGCTCACCGCTGCTAGTACGCCGCGACGGACCCGTCGCCACCCTCACCCTCAATCGCCCTGGCTCCAGGAACGCGCTGAACCGCGATCTGGTCCGCAGACTGGGGGACGCGCTGGCCGACGTCGCTGCCGACGCGGACGTGCGCGCGGTCGTGCTCACCGGATCCGGCGAGAGCTTCTGCTCCGGCGCGGATCTGAAGAGCGCGATGACGGAGAGCCAGGACGTCGACATGGCGCAGCGCATCGACGAGTTCCACGCGATCATCAAGACCGTCACGCACGCCGCAAAACCGTTCATCGCGGCCATCGACGGCGCAGCGGTCGGGTTCGGCGCCGACATGGCCCTGGCCTGCGATCTGCGCGTGATGTCGAACCGCGGCTATCTGCAGGAGAAGTTCGTGAAGATTGGCCTGATGCCGGACGGCGGCGGCAGCTTCTGGTTGCCGCGCCTGGTCGGGCTCGGCCGCGCGCTCGAATACCTGATGCTCGGCACGAAGATCGAAGCCGCACTCGCGCTCGAGCTGGGGCTGGTCAACCGTGTGGTGGTGCCGGAGGAGCTGGCCAGGACCGCCACGGACCTCGCCTCCGACCTCGCCATGGGCCCGCCGCTCGCGCTCACCGCGATCAAGACAGCTGTTCGCGAGAGCGCCATCGGCGGCATCGACGAGGCGCTCGCCCGCGAGAAAGCAGGACAGGTCGAGCTGCTCGCCTCGCAGGACCTGATGGAAGGCGTGCTCGCCTGGGCCCAGCGCCGCGACCCGGAGTTCAAAGGCAAATAGGCCGCGAGCAAAGCTCGCTCGAGGACTCCGGTGGGGGTGGGCGGGCGGGACACAAGCCAATCCCGCGCCGGACAAGGTCATTCCTCTAGAACAGATACCGCTCGCCGGAGTCGCACAGCACCGTAACGACGTTGCCGCCGTCGAGGCGGCGCGCCGCCTCGACGGCAGCGTGCACGTTGGCACCCGAGGAAGGCCCCGCGAGCAGACCTTCCTCACGGGCGAGCCGTCGCGCCATGCGTTCCGCCGCTACGTCGCTCACGGAGGTGATTTCGTCGACGACACTGCGATCGAAGATGTCCGGCACGAAGCCGGCGCCTAGGCCCTGGATGCCGTGCATGCCGGGGGCCTGACCCTCGAGCACCGCGCTGCCCGCCGGCTCCACGGCGATCACCTTCACTCCACCTTGAACGCGCTGCTTGAGCGCGCGTCCGACGCCCGTGACCGTTCCACCGGTCCCGACACCGGCCACGAACGCCGCGAGGTCGCCGTCGAGCTGCTCGAGGATCTCGAGCGCGGTTCCCTGCTCGTGGCTCGCCGGATTCGCAGGATTGTCGAACTGGCTCGGCATGAAGGCTCCGGACGTTCTCGTCGACCAGCTGGTGGGCACGGCTGACCGCGCCGGACATCCCGTCGTGTGCCGGCGTCAGTACGATCTCCGCTCCGTACGCGCGCAGGATATTGCGGCGCTCCACGCTCATGTCTTCCGGCATGACGAGCATGCAACGGTAACCGCGGACCGCGGCGATCATCGCCAGACTGATGCCGGTGTTGCCGCTCGTCGCTTCGATGATGGTCGCGTCCGGCGACAGGCGCCCATCGCGTTCCGCCGCGAGGATCATCCACAGTGCCGGCCGGTCCTTGACGCTGCCGCCGGCGTTGTGGAGCTCGCATTTGGCCCACACGGTCGCGCCACCTTCCGGGCTCAGCCGGGCCAGCTTGACGAGAGGCGTGCGGCCGATGAGACCGAGTACGCCGTCGGCAACGAGCAAGCCACCCTTGGTGTGGCGGGTGCGGTCGCCCGGGCTATTTTTCGCGTTGTCTGCCATCAACCGCAAGCTACCTCAACGGTCGACGGCAGGCGACCACTACGCTCGAGCGCGCTCGTCCAGAAGCGATGCCGCGTGGCCCCCGACGCTGTACGCCCCACAGGGCTCCGGCAGCTTGGTGAGCACACGAGCCATCACTATCGGGCGGCCGAGACGGCTGCTCGCCACCGCACTGGTGACCTCGCCGACCTCTTCACCCTCGCCGGCGCTTACGCGTGTGCCCGGCTCGGGCACGGAGCCCTCGTCGAGCGAGAGCGTCACCAGGTGCCGCTTCACGCGCCCGCGCATGTCCTGCATGCACACGACTTCCTGGCCGAGGTAGCAGCCCTTCGTCCAGGAGACGGCCTTGCGGTCGAGCGACGCCTCGTGCGGATTGTCGTCGGATGAGTAGTCGATGCCGAAGACCGGTACGCCGCGCTCGATGCGCAGCTCCGCCCAGTCCGACGCGCCGGCGAGCACGGCATCGAACCCCGGCCTGGACAAGAGCGCGTCGAGCGTGGGCTGGAGCGCCGCGCACGGCACGACAACGGCGGCGCCGCCCAGTCCCGTCGGGTCCACGGACGCACAAGCCCCCTGCCCTGCGGACACCACCTGGGCTGCGAGCTCGAAAGCACGGGGCCCGTGCAGCGACAGCCACGCGTGCTCGCTCGATCGCTCGAACAGCTCGGCATCCTCCATGATGAGGAACCTGTCCAGCGTCTCGAACAGCTGCTCGGCGCGCTCGGCCGCGACCGACATGTAGAGAGCATCTGCGGTCGCGACGACCACGACGTTGGACTGCACCTTGCCCTGCTTGCTCAGCAACAGGCCCCAGGCACCCTGGCCCGGCGACAGCGCCGCGACGTCGCAGGTGACCAGCCCGTTGAGCCACGACTGGCGGTCCGGTCCCGTGACCACGAGAGTCCCCCGGTCGGTCTCTCCGACGACCAACGCGCCGTGGCGCGCCGCACGACTGGCCTGGCTGGGCTCGCTCATCCTTCTGGAGACGTAGTCGCCGGTCGCCCGGAGTCAAGCCGGACCAGAGACCGCCTCACTTCACGGGGATGTCGTCGGCGCGCGTGGGATAGATCGGGCCGTTCTTGATCGTCACGTCCTCGACCTTGCCGTCCGCGTGCTTGACGGTCAGAGCGACACCCGTCGGAGCGTTGGCATTGATCAGACTCTGGGCGTCCCCCTCCTGCATGCGGCTCACGTCCTTGCCCTGGATGCGGAGGATCTGGTCGCCCTTCTTCAGTCCGACGCGACCGGCCGGCGAGGCCTTGACCACGCGGCTGATGAAGATATCGACGGTGCGAAGCTCGTAGTACAGACCCAGCCCGATCCGCGCGTGCGCGGGCTCGACCTGCAGCGTGATGTGCGCGCCGCTGTCGCAGGACACATCCAGTGTCCCGGTCTCGGCGCCATCGCGGAAATCCGAGACGTTCTTGACGCAGATCGGGTGGTCGTCGATGGGATTCGAGTCCCACAGCTCGACGCGCACGCGCGCGCCCGGCTTGACGACATAGTTCGCCTTGGTCTGCCCGGGCCAGGTCGGGTGGAGGGTGTTCGACCGGGTCGGCGTGTGGATGAGCTCCCGGCCCCCCACCTTGAGGATGGCGTAGGGATCCGGCTTCGCGCCGCCCGTGGTGTCCCAGGATCGGCCGTCGGGCGTCTTCGGAGGGACTTCCGCCGACTTGAACGTGATGAAGAACAGGTCGGAGGGCGGCGGAGGATCGAGCTTCGCCCCCTTCCGCGGTGGATGCATCGGGGCGTGGAGCTCGGGGTACACCGCGGGGCAGCCCGCCAGAGGCACTCCCAGAAGCGCCAGCCCCATCACGACCAGCCACTTCTGCCGCTGGATAGAGACGCTCACCATGCCGGCCGAGGCTACCATAGCGGCGGACTACGGCTAGGGTGGAGCCGGCCCCGGGCGCGCGGCCTTGGTGCTTGAACGACTCTGCGCTATGCGCGGGGACATGACGGATGCGGTCCCCATCGAGGCGCTCGCCGACCACGTGGGCGATGTGGTCCAGCTGTCGGGCTGGCTGTACAACAAGCGTTCCAGCAAAAAGCTCCACTTCCTCGAGCTGCGCGACGGCACCGGCATCGTCCAGTGCGTGGTGTTCAAGGGCGACGTGAGCCCCGAGCTGTTCGAGCTCGCCGGCCACATCCCACAGGAAACCTCGCTTTCCCTCGTCGGCGACGTGCGGGAGCACCCGAAGCACAAGGGCGTGTTCGAGATCGGCGTCAAGGAGCTGTCCGTCATCGCCGAGGCCGCGGAGTACCCGATCACGCCGAAGGAGCACGGCACGGACTTCCTGATGGACCACCGTCACCTGTGGCTCCGCAGCAAGCGTCAGCACGCGATCATCAGGGTGCGGCATGCCATCGTGCAGGCGATCCGCAACTTCTTCGACGAGCGCGATTTCACGCTGGTCGACGCGCCCATCTTCACGCCCAACGCCTGCGAAGGCACCAGCACGCTGTTCGAGACGGACTACCACGGCCAGCCGGCATATCTGACGCAATCAGGCCAGCTCTACATGGAGGCTGCGTCGGCCGCCTTCGGCAAGGTCTACTGCTTCGGGCCGACGTTCCGCGCGGAGAAGAGCAAGACGCGGCGCCATCTGGCCGAGTTCTGGATGGTCGAGCCCGAGGTCGCGTTCATGGATCTCGCCGGGCGACATGCAGCTCGCCGAGGAGTTCCTGTGCTGCCATCGTGCAGCACGTGCTGTCGACACGACGCGCCCGAGCTCGAGGTGCTCGAACGCGACATCTCGAAGCTCGAGAACGTGAAGCCGCCGTTTCCGCGCATCACCTACCACGAGGCGATCGAGATCCTGCGCGAGGCAGGACACGACGCAAAGCCCGGAGACGATTTCGGCGGCGACGAGGAGACCGTCATCAGCGCTCGCTTCGATCGACCCGTGATCGTGCATCGCTATCCGACCGAGCTGAAGGCGTTCTACATGAAGCAGGACCCGGAAAACCCGGGGCTGGCGCTGTGCATGGACGTCCTGGCCCCGAGGGCTACGGCGAGATCATCGGCGGCGGCCAGCGCGAGGACGACCTCGCCTACGCTGGAGGCCAAGGTCGAGCGAGCACCAGCTGCCGCGCGAAGCGTTCGAGTGGTACTTCGACGTGCGGCGCTACGGCAGCTTCCCCCACGCGGGGTTCGGCCTGGGATCGAGCGCAGCGTGGCGTGGATGTGCGGCCTGCCGCACGTCCGCGAGACGATTCCGTTCCCGCGCATGCTGAACCGGCTCTCGCCCTGACCGGCGCGTGGCTCGCCGGACTCAGCCTTCGGCCGCGCGGCGCGGCGAGCCGTCCGCGCCGCGCTCGATGCCGCACGCCTGCGCCACGTCGTCACGGTAGGCGAGCCAGTGCTCGAGCGCGCTGCTGCATGGCCTCGACAACGGCTCGCGCGCGCGCCGCGGGCACGTGATCCAGCACGATCCGCCAGGCTGCCGCGCGATGTTCGCCCTCGACGCCCCGGTGCGCGCGCGTCAGCGCCAGGCGCTCGACGGCAGCCCGTAGTGCCGGACCAGCGGATGTTCTTCGAGCGGCGGAGCCGGCCGCGCAGCGCCGAAGGGTCCAGCTCGCCGCGCTCGATAGCGCGTTCCCTCGACGAACAGCGTGGTGACCGCCGCCCCGATCTCCCAACCGCCGTCCCGCGTCGCCTGGTCGAGGAACGCGCGGTAGCGGGCTGCGCCCGGCAACAGAGCGACACTGCCGAAACGGGACAGGTCCATCCCGAGCCCGTCGGGATACTCCAGGAACAGCTCGGGATGCGGACGCCCGGCGTGCAACGCGCCCGTCTCCTCCTCGTACACGTTCTCGATGAGCTCGCGGCGCACCATGGCAAGCGGACAGGCCACGTAGGCGCGCGCTACCAGAACCGGAAAGTCGCGCACGTAGGTCGCGTACTCCTGCTCGAGGTGGATGTGGAGAAGTCGGTCCTCGACCAGGCCGCTGGTGAACGCAGGCCACGCCCAGTGGTGCTTCTGCTCCATGACGGAGAGCAGCTGCTTCGCGGAAGTCGTTACGGTCCACGCTGCAGCGATCCTGGACGAAGCTCCACATGCGCGCCAGCGCTCGCTATCCGGGCCGCTCGTCCGCCTGGCCGCACGGCCGAGAGCCGGAACGACCGGGCGCGCGAATGGACGCTCGCGTGCCGTCCGCGAGCGTGACGGCGGCGCCGGGCCGGAAGCGCCGACGACGGCGCCGACGCGGCGGCGAGCTTTTCCGCGGCGGCACGCGACATTTCGAGAAGCTGCGTGCAGACGGCGACGGAGCGCACTACATTTGAAGTCGTACGCGACCGGCAGCCCCCGCACCGCCTCCCCAGATGCCGGACCGCTCGATGAATCGAACACGCTATGAGACAGTCGAACCGAATGGACAGGGTTGAACTGCGACGCGCTACGTCGACGTCGCTCGGCGGGAGCGCCGGAGGTAGTCATGGCCCGGATGTTCGGCTTCATCGGAAATCGTTCGGACCTCGGCGCCGGGTGCTCGAGCTGAACGCCGACACGCTCAAGGTCGAGCGTCCGGCTGACCAGTCGCTCGGCTGGGGCATTGGCTTCTACCAGTCGGGCGAGGTCCTGCTCAGACGCCGGCCGCTCGACGAGCGCGAGGTCATCGACCTGGCGGAGGCGGCGGAAAACGTCCGCACCGATGTCTTGATCGGGCACGTGCGGCGCGCCAGCGTGGGCTCGCTCCGGACGGAGAACACGCACCCCTTCCGCTACCGCATGTGGCTCTTCGCGCAGACCGGGACCATTGGCGGGTTTTCGCGGCTTCGCGAGCGCCTGCTGGCGTCGCAGCCAGAATTCTTGCGACGTAACGTGCGCGGCGACACGGATAGCGAGCTGTTCTTCTACCTGTTCCTGTCGTTCCTCCACGATGCAGGGCACCTTGACGAAGCTCATGTCGCGCCCGAGCACGTAGCGACGGCGCTCCGGGCGTCGATTTCGCTGGTGGACCGCCTTTCCGCAGAGGAAGGGCACGAGGAAAACCGCGGGGACCTCCTCGTCACCAACGGCGAGCACATGGTCGCAGTACACCGCAATGGCCTCATGGCCTACCGGGTGCTGCACGGCCGGCACGACGTGGAAGAGCTGCTTGGCGAGGAGGGGCTCAAGAAGGTCCGCATCCCGAGCCTCGACAGCACGCGGTTTTCGCTGATCGCGTCCGATCTCGACAATGTGCCGCCGGGCTGGACTCCGGTCGAAGGTCGCGCGATCGTCACGATGACGCGCACCGATGACCCGGTCACCGAGCCCCTGTAGACACGTCCCGACGCGCTCCGTCAGCCGCCTGACCGCGGTGTGCAGCGCGGCGCTAGCTGCCCTGATCCTTTCGGGCTGCGGCGCTACGCGTCCGATCAAGTTTGCCACCAGCGGGCAGGAGTCCGACGCACCCCGCAGGGCACCGGGCGTCGCCTTCGATCCGGCCCCCCGGATCCCCCCGGCAGAGTCCGCGGCCAATCCCTCACAGGGCCTGGTGGTGCTTCGCACGCCGGCCAACCCGGCGGCGGCGCGCGACACCGTGCGCGATTTCTTCCGCGCGGTCGTCGACGAGGCACCCGACAAGCTCGACGAGCTCGTCGACAGCCAGGCGTACGTTCAGACGGGCTCTGGCCAGGGACGACAACGCGCGCTTTCGTACTGGCGACGGCGCCTGTCGCGCCTCGACTACGGCGCCCTCGCCGGACGGCTCGTCTACCACCCGAGTGAAGTCGAGACCTACCGCGCGGTGGATGTCGCGCGGCTGCGCTCGACCCGCCATTTCCCCGTGTCACTGGGAAACGACGACATCCTGATCCGCGTGCCGATCGCGGTTCCCCGCGTCGGCAATACGCGCCTGTTCGGCGACGAGATCCTGTTCGTGCTCCATCCGCACGCACAGGGGTATACGATCAGCGAAATGGTCGAGGACTTCCAGCTCACCTGACGCCTAGCGCGATCGCGATCCGCCGATGAACGCAACCCGACAACACATCTGTGCTTCCTGCGGAACAGCACTCTCGACTACCGGCGGTCGCTGCCCGATGTGCGGCGCCCTGCAACCGGACGACGCGCGACCGGAACCGCCACCACCAGAGGACGAGCCGAGCAGCCGGTACTCCACTGCGTCTGTCGAGCGCATTGCCGCCGTCATGGGCGGCGTGCTCGTGCTGGCGCTAGTCGGATTCTTGATCTTCAAGCTTTCCGCTGGACGCGGCGCCGGGCCGAAAATTGCCCAGGCAGCCCCGAGCGTCGCGCCGCCGCCCTCACCGACGTCCGCCGGACAACCGGGCGGCGGAATGATGGACGCTTCCCAGGCGCTGATCCGCGGGACGAAAATGGCAACGGCCTGGAACGCCGAAGCGCGACTCGTCTCGTACGTTTCCGATCATGTGGAGAACGGCCGCGTCGACACCGCCGGCGGTGGGCGTATCGTTCTCGTATTCGCCGCGCCCGGCAGCGAGGGCATGCGACTGGGCACGCCGGTCGGCAAGGCCCGCTACGTCGTGGTGGTGGACGGCAAAGGAGTGCACGCCAGCCAGCGCAACAGCGGGCCGCCAGCCTGGAGCGTCGCGCCTCCGGACTGCCCACTGGACGTCGCGTGGCGCAAGGTAGTCGCCTCCGGCGTGCCGTCGAGCAAGCCGCTCGGGATGCGCTACGCCATCGACCGACAGCGGCAGCGCGCGGTCTGGACCGCCACCACGCGGGACCGCCCCGGACAGACGCGCACGCTCGACGGCCGGACCTGCGCCATCCTGACCCGCTAGCGCCGCGATCGGGCCGACGCGCTCGCTGAGCTAGTTCAGTGTCGACGCACGCGAGAACGGCGGATCGAGCCGGCCCTGCTCCTTCGCTTCGGCCAGCGCCCGGAGCGCGGTCCGGTAGCCCCGGATCATGAGCGATCGCGCCGTGAAGCGGTTCAGGTAGCCGAACATCCCGATGTCCGGCGCGATATCGATGAAGCGGGTGTGCGGGAACTCGCGTGAGTACAGATCGACTCCGCGACGCTCCTTCTCGGTCAGCACGATGTTGAGCGACTGGTTCAGGACCTTGAGCGGGCCGCGCCGGGCCACGCTCCGCGGCTGGCCGCTGGTGTCCTCCGGTCGATAGATGTTGGAGATGATCACGATGTCGGCGCCGGCGTCCACCGCCACGTCGGCCGACAGCGTCCGGACGACCTCGCCGTCGAGGTGGTAGCGGTCATGGATCCTGTACGGGCGGAAGAGGCCCGGTACGCAGCACGACGCGGCAACAGCCTGGCTGATCGGCGTTTCCGAGTCGTAGCCGCGACCGAAGACGACGCGCTGGGCGCGGTCGATGTCGACCGCAGTGATGATCAGCCGGTTGTCGACCTGACGGAAGTCGTTCACCGGCAGGTAGCGTCTGAGGTAGCGCTCGAGCTTGTCGATGGAGAACAGACCGGACGTGAGGTAGCCGGGGTCGAGGAAATCACGCGGGCGGGGCGCACCGAAGAAGGTGCTCATGTGCAACCGTGGTCCGTTGTGCCGCCGCTGCCAGGGCAGTCTGTAGCCGTCGATCAGGACGTCGAGCGGGATCCCCTGGCCGTAGGTGGCCGCCACGATGGCGCCGGCGCTGGCACCGACGAAGATCTCCGGGATGATGCCGAGCTCCTCGCAGGCCCGCAGCACACCGAGGTGTGCGATCCCGCGCGCTGCCCCCCCGGTGCCGACGAATGCCACTCTGGGCCTTTGCATGGGCTTCCTCGATGCTGATGGTCGATACAAGGCCCCCCATGGCTAACTGGCGGCGCTGGATACACCGCCGGGCGACCCTGGAAGCTGGTCGCTCCAGACGAGCCGCGCCACAGACAGTATAACGCAGCGCGTCGGCGTCGCGCCAAGGTTTTCGCTCTCCGGGCGCCCTGCGGCCGGCCTACGCCGGCGCCATGGCTACATGCCGGAGAGGATCTTGAAGCTGTCGCCCTTGGGCACCAGCACGAGGCGGTTGTCCGCGACGGTCCGGCGCCACACGTCGCCTTCCTTGGTCGGGATCTTGTAGCTCGCGCTGTACGTGTAATCGACGTAGATGGTGTTGTTCCGCCCCTTGCCCACTTCGCGGTAGCGGATCTCGTAGCGGATGGCCTTGGTGTCCCGGAACTCGTCTTCCAGGTATTTCTTCAGGCCCGCGTAGTCGAGGTCGTCGCTCGCGTCGATGTTGCCGCCGTCCTCGTAGTAGCGCGGATCGGCCATCTGCAGGAGCAGTGCGATGTTGCGGTGCTCGACCGCGTGACGGTAGTCCTCGCAGAACTGGATCACGTGTCGGTTGAACTGGGTAGCTTCGACGTCGGTGTTGGGGATCGTCGTCTTGGTGCAACCAGACAACACGGCCAGGGCCAGCAGGCCGACCAGCAGGAACAGGGCTCGGGTAGACGCTCGCATTCGGTCGCCTCGGAAAACGCTCCGGTCACCGGACGCATTCCGGCGCCGGGACACTGCCAGATGGGCCCCAAGCGGGGCAACAAGGGAGGTCACGATCCCGCCCCTCCCAGCAAACGGGCCGCACGAAGCAGGCTGGGCCAGCCCGGCTCGGCATCGGCGACCCGGCCGTCGGATTCTTCCGCGGCAGCATGCGCCCGGGCCAGCTGCTCCCGGGTAGGTCCGCCGTCCGGCCCCCCTGCCAGCAGCAGGGCGGCTGCACCTGGCTCGGGCAAGCGCCAGCCGGCCGCCGACCAGATCTCCCGCACGATCGGGGCCGCGTCATCCACGCCCACGACGAGCATGCCGTCGGCGTCGCCCAGCGCCACCAGGTCCCATGCCGCCAGCAGTGCTTCGGTACCGGCTGCCGGCCCGAACCCCACCGAGAAACAGGGGCCGTGCAGCCCGAAGGCGATCGAGCAGGCACCAGGCGCCAGGTTGGGAGACGTGCCCGGAAAGCGCCGCGGCTCCACGCTGCGAGCTCCGCGCGAGCGCCGCCGCGCGTCAAACGCGTCGTTGATGCCCAGCGTGGCCGCGGCCGTGCCGACCACGACACCCGTACGTTCCGGCAACGGTGCGTCGAGCTGCTCGAGCACGCTGGCGACGGCTGCGACGGCGAGCGCACTCACCGGATCGAGCCGGGCGAGGCGGATGCGCTCGAGCCGCGTGCGCGGCAGCACGGCGTCGACATCCAGACCCGTGCGGGGCTCGCCGAAAGCCAGCACGCGCGGCGTCGCGCGCGCGACGGGTCGAGCGCCAGGCTCGTCCCGGGCGCCCAGCACGAGCGCCGCGTTCGCGCCGCCGAACGCAGCAGAGAGCTTCAGACAGCGCCGCGGCCTGCCGACTTCGTTGGTCGACAGAAGCCGCGCGTGGAACAGGGGCTCCAGCTCGCCTTCCCCGACCGCGGCGGGCAGCACGCCGCGCTCGAGCGCATCGAGCGCGGCCAGGCTCTCCAGCGCACCGGCGGCGCCCAGCGTGTGGCCGATCACCGCCTTGAACGGGTGGACGACCGCGTCTTTTACCCCGTCGCCGAGCGCGAGCTCCATGGCGCGCGCCTCGGCCGCGTCGTTGAAAGGCGTAGCCGTCGCGTGCGCGCTGACCAGATCCACCGATGTGACGCCGGCGTCGTCCAGGGCAGCGCGCGCGGCACGGGCCAGACCGCTGCCGGTGCGGTCGGGAGCCGTCGAGTGAACCGCGTCGCTGCTGGCACCGAAACCCAGCACCCTGCCGCGCACACACTCGATGCCGTGGCCCGGAAGCGCCAGCGCGAGCAGCGCCGAGCCCTCGCCCAACGCCATGCCATCGCGTTCTTGCCGAAAGGGTGCGGAACGCGTGGCGGTCGTCGCTCCCAGTGCTTCGAAACCCGCAGTGATGAACACCGACAATGCGTCGTAGCCCCCTGCGATCACCAGATCCGCCTGACCGAGCTCGAGCCGACGACAGGCGAGACCGATCGCAACCGTCGAAGAAGCACAGGCGGCCAGGACCTGTGAACGGAAACACAGCGGCACGCCGAGCTCCGCTTGCAGCGCGGCGAGGGGGCCGAAGTACGTCGCAGCCCGCGCCAGCGCCGGCTCGAGGTGCTCACCGCGCTCGACCGTCTCGAACGCGCGGAGCTGGCTCGGCATGCCGCCGCCGGAGGTACCGATGACCAGACCGACGCGGCGTTTGCGCCAGGACGGGTAGACCGTATCGAGCTGTTGCGAAAGCCCGCGAGCGCTCTGCACCAACAGTGCGGCGGCGCGATCGAGGCCCGCGGGGAACGAAAGCTGCGCCACGCGAGCTGCAAAAGGACGACGCAGACCGGCCGCGGCAAGCTCGGCGTCCGCGGTGACGACGGAGTGCGGAAACTGCCCGGCCTCGCCAACGGCGTAGGCCGCCTGCCCCTCCCCGAGTGCCGAGATCGCGCCTGCCGCGATCACGTCCACGGGCGTCATCCCGGGTCCCCGACAGCGACCAGCAACGTCAAGTACGTCCGCCCTCGAGCGTGCGAAGCCACCAGCACCTGGTCGGCCGCATCGCGCGCCACCAGCGCGGCGCCAGCAGCCAGCGCGAAACCGCCGAGGCCCTCGTGCTGCCCCGCGGAGGACACGACTTCGCGGCGTTCGATACCGCCCCAGGGCGAAGAGGCCAGAGCACTATCGAATTCGGCATCGAAGGCACCCAGCACGACCAGCGCCCTTCCACTCGGCGCCGGGAGGTCCGCCAGCGCGCCCTTGGGGTCCCGCCAGCTGTGCAACTTGGCTTCAATGGCCGCGTGAGGCCGTACGCCGCGCGCTGCCGCTGCGCTCGCGGCTTCCACCACCACCCAGGCGGCGCCTTCGCTGCGTGGAACGCTGCTGGCACCAGCACAGATAGGACCGAGCACGCGGGCAATGATGGGGTCCTCGGCTTCCGAGCTGCCCGCGATCATCGAGGAAGCCAGCCCGTTTTCCACGAGCGAACACGCGACCTCGAAGGCAGCCTCCGCGCTCGTCACCAGATCGCTCACGCCCAGCGCCGGGCCGGTGAGCCCGAGGTAGATCGAGGCGTTACCCGACGGAGCCGACGGGACCAGATGCGGGAACTCCGCGGGACTGGCCATGCGCGGACCGCGCGCGGCGACGCGACGCAGGAACTTCACGGAACGCTCGACATTCCCGAACGCCGTCCCGGCCACCAATCCAACTCCACCCGCTTCGAGCCCCGCGGACGACAGCGCGTGCTCGGCGCCCACACACAGCATGGCCGCCGCGCGATCGAAGCGGCGCGAACGAGCGCTGTCGAGCAACGCAAGCGGGTCGAGACCCAGCTGCTGCTGCTGCGGCGGCGGACCAGCGGGCTCTGCGAGCGCGTAGTCCGCGTGGCTATCGCCTTCCAGCACGCCCAGCGGTCCGACGCTGCCCGACCCCGAAACGACGAGACGACCCGGCGCCGATCTGCTCTCGCGTCGATCGGGCTGGGCGGAGTGCGACAACGCGAGCACCGCCCCGGTTCCACCGAATCCGAACGAGTTCGAGAGAGCCGCTCCGAGCGGCGCGCGTACGCCGCGGCCCATCACGTGGCGGAGCGCCGGCTCCGGTTCCGGCTCTGAAAGCCCGGCCGTCGATGGCACTTCACCGCGATGCAGCGCGAGCACGGTGATGGCCGCCTCGATGGCACCCGAAGCGCCCAGCGTGTGACCGATCTGCGCCTTGCTCGACGAAACGCGCACGCGGCTACTGTGCTCGCCCAGCACGCGCGCTAGCGCGCGCGCCTCCATCGCGTCGTTCTGCAGGGTGCCCGTTCCGTGTGCGTTGACGTAGTCGACCTCGCTCGCATCGATCCCTGCGCCGCGGAGTGCAGCTTCGAGCAGCCTGGCGGCAGTAGCACCGGAAGGCTCCGGATGCGTGATGTGGTGCGCCTCGGCGCTGATGGCGCACGCATCCAGCCAGGCGAGCACCGTCGCACCGCGTGCGTGAGCCGACCGGGCGGGCTCGAGCAGCAGGAACCCGGCCCCCTCGCCCAGCCCGAGCCCCGCGCGCGAGACGTCGAACGGCCGGCACAACCCGGGGTCCACGGCGCCCAGCGAGTTGAAGCCGGTGAAGGTGAGCCGACACAGCCCGTCGGTGCCGCCGACCAGCACGCGTTCGCACACACCGCGTTCGAGCCACGCAGCCCCCTGGGCGATGGCGATCGTACCGCTGGAGCAGGCGCTGCATAGCGATACGGCTCGGTCGACGGGGCCCAGCGTCTGCGCGACGCGTTCGGCGGACGTGGACAGCGGATAGGAGAGCAGACGGCGCACAGCGTCGCCGGGCGCGTCCAACGGGGGCAGGTCAGCCAGCACGGCCTCGGCTTCGAACATTCCGCCGGTCGTCCCTCCCAGCGCAAGCCCCATGCCGCTGGAGCCGGGCTCGAGCCCCGCCATCGAAAGCGCCTCGCGCGCCGCGACCACGGCCATCGCGTCGCTGCGCGACCAGGCATCGGCTTCGCCGGGCGGCGCGACATCCTGCACGCGCAGACCGGAAACCTCCGCGGCGATGCGGCAGTGATGGCCTTCCACGTCGAACAATGAAACCGGCACGAAGCCGCGATCGCCCGCCATCAGGCGGGACATCGTCGTCGCAGAATCGGGACCCAGGGCCGAAACGATGCCCACACCCGTGACCGCGATGCGCTCCCGGGAAGTACTCATCTGCCCACAGGGTCGCGACGCATCAGGCTGCGTTGGCTGCCGCGATATGATCTGCGATCGCGGTCACGGAGGCGAAGATGGCCTTCGCCTCCTCGCCTTCCGGGATCCGGACTCCGAAGCGCTCCTCGATCGCCATCGCCAGCTGCAACGCGTCGAGCGAATCGAGACCCAGCCCCGCGCCGAACAGCGGCGCGTCGTCGACGATGTCCGACTCGACACGGTCCCTCAGATCCAGCTCCTCGATGAGAAGGCGCTTGATTTCCAGCTTCAGATCCTCTCGGTCCATACTCCCGGTACGGGAGCAAAGCATAGGATCGACGAGTGCGCGAGGCGCCGCTCGATGGCACTCGGCAGAGCCGACTCCGGGGCCCCGATTCCCGCGATTCCACGCCGCTCGCAGCACTGGCGGAGCGGGCGGGCCCCGCGTCTCGAGTCGCGGAAGAACGCGCGTTGTTCTGGCGTCGGCGGCTCGTCGGCAGGCCGGGCCCGGAGGGTCCGCCCGGGAGCAACCCGCAAACGGAACGCGGCGTCGCGTTGATCCCTCTCAAACATCCGCGGGCAGACGCGTACGCGGGTGACGCTTCAGCCGGGACGGACGCGGCGGCCGACAGCTGCGAGCACGTCGATGTCCCGCACACCGTCGGCCTCCGCACGATAGCTGAGCACGAGCCGGTGGCGGAGCGCCGGCAGTAGCATCTGGGCTACGTCCTCGACATCCGCCGCCGCTTCGCCGCGGATGGCCGCTCTTGCCTTCGCGGCGAGCACCATGGCCTGGCTGCCGCGCGGACCAGCACCGAAACGAACGTACTGTTTCACTTCGTTCACGGCGTCGTCGGCGGAGGGTCGCGTGGCGCGCGCGAGCCTCACTGCGAAATCGACAGCGGCGTCGGTCACCGGAATTCGGGGCACCAGCGCGCCAAGCTCGCGGATCTCCTCGATGCCGACCACCGGTTCGATCTGCGGGTCGAGGCCCGACGTGGTGCGCCGGGCAATCTCGCGCTCCTCTTCCTCGGAGGGATACTCGACGTGCACTTCCAGGAGGAATCGATCGAGCTGCGCTTCAGGGAGCGGATAGGTTCCTTCCTGCTCGATGGGGTTGCGCGTCGCGAAGACCTGGAACGGATCCGGTAGCGGATGCGTCGACCCGCCGACGGTCACGTGGCGCTCCTGCATCGCCTGGAGCAGCGCTGCCTGCGTCTTGGGAGGCGTGCGGTTGATCTCGTCGGCGAGCACGAGGTTCTTGAAGATGGGCCCCGCCATGAAGCGGATCTCCCGGCGCACCACACCTCCGGAGTCCACTTCGTTGAGCACGTCGGTCCCGGTGATGTCGGCGGGCAGGAGGTCGGGCGTGAACTGCACGCGCCCGAAGCTCAAGCCGAGGGCCCGGGCCACGCTCGACACGAGCAGGGTCTTGGCCAGACCGGGGACGCCGACCAGCAGCGCGTGTCCGCGCGCCAGGAGCGTGACGAGCATGGCGTCGACCACGTCGTCCTGTCCGACGACGACCCGGGCCACCTGCTGTTTGAGCCGGCCGGCGGCCTCCGCGCAGCGCTCGAGCAGTTCGACATCGCCCGAGGGCGTCGACGGCGTGGGGGCTCCGGCAAGACTCACGTGATTTCCAGGTGTTCCAGATTGGTACCCGCACTCGGGCGGGGGTCGGGGTCGGGCCGGCTGCTGGTGCCGGGCAGCGCAGCTTAGCACCGCCCGGATCGGTGCAATCAAGCCCCACCGCCTCTCCAGACCCGTGGGCCGGAAGTCGGGAAGCTGCCGTGGTAGTTGCGGGGACCCGCCCCTGCGTGTAACGGGACGCCACGATGGGATATGGGTCGGCCAACGCAGAGGCAGGGGCTAGCGCCCCGGCGCCGCGGGTCGTCGTGGAGCGTCCGCCGCCAGGTCTGGCGCGCGGCCGCTACTCGTGGCCGGCCTGGGGGATCGGGCTCGCAGGTGGCACGGTTGTCGTCCTGGGACTGGTCTGGATGATATGGCGGCTGCGCCGGCTCGGAAGAAACCGATGAAGAGATTCCTGCGGCGAGCTGTCATCGCGATGTTGATCGCGGTCCTGCTGTACGGCGTCTTCGTCGCCTACGCGGGCTACTCGAAGATCCGCGCCAGCCTCGCGATCTTCCACTACAGCGCGTTCATCGCGGCGCTGGCCCTGGCGCTGGTCAACTACCTCGCCCGCTACTTCAAGTGGGAGTACTACCTCTCGCGGCTGCAGATCCGCCACGTCAGGAAGTTCGACAGCCTGCTGATATTCCTGTCCGGCTTCGTCCTGACGGTGACGCCAGGCAAGGTCGGCGAAGTCTTCAAGTGCGCGGTGCTCAAGCAGACACACGGCGTCCCGGCGTCGCGCACCGCTCCGATCGTCGTCGCCGAGCGGATGACCGACGTGATCGGCGTGATCATCCTGATCGTGGTGGGAAGCGCGGGCTTCCATGGTGGCCTGCCGTGGGCTGCGGCGGGCACGGCGGCCGTGGTCGCCGGACTGACGCTGATCCTGTGGCGCAGACCGGTGCTGGCGGTCATCGGCTGGATCGAGCGTGGACCGGAGCGCCTGCGTCCGCTCGGCCCCAAGCTCCACGAGTCGTTCAACAGCCTGCGCATCCTGGCCAGCCCCGGCGCGCTCCTGTACCCGGCCTTCCTGTCGGTGATTGGCTGGGGGGCAGAGGGCGTCGGCCTCGATCTGTTGCTGCGGGGCTTCGGCGGGCATCCAAGCATGATGCTCAGCATCTTCTTCTACGCGACAGCGACGCTCGCTGGCGCGGTCATCCCTATTCCGGGCGGTCTCGGCATCACCGAGACGATGATCCAGCAGCAGCTGGTGGAGATCGGGCACGTAGGACTCGGCGTCGCTACGTCCTCGATGATCCTGATCCGCTTTTCCACGCTCTGGTTTGCCGTGCTGATCGGTTTCTGCGCGCTGGCGCTGTTGCGCAGTCGCTATCCGTCGCTGCTCGCCGATGGCGAGCCGGTTCCGCCGCGGGTCATCCCATCGGACACGGGCGGCGACGGCGCGACGCCCTAGCCCGCAACATCACCGAGCGCGATTCTCCCGCACATCCAGCGTGTGTTTCTGACAACGCCGTTCAGCCCAGAGCGCGCAGTCGATCCAGCGCGAGCTGCATGTCCGCCGGCAGCGGCGACTCGAACCTGAGCGAGCGCCCGTCGATCGGGTGTACGAAGCCCAGAACGGCTGCGTGCAGCGCCTGCCGTCCGAGCTCCTCGGCGATGGCGCGGAGCTGCGGATCCCCGGGTAGGCCTCCGTACAGGCGGTCGGCCAGGATCGGCGTGCGGGCCTGCTCGGCAAGGTGCACACGGATCTGGTGCGTGCGACCGGTCTCGAGCGTGCATTCCACGAGCGCAGCGCGACCACCGAAAAGCCGCTCCACAACGCGGACATCGGTCGCCGCGGTGCGCCCTCGCTTGACCCGCGAGCTGAAGCGGAGACGCGAGCGGGGATCACGGCCATGCAGCGTGCGGATCGTGCCCTCGCGCGGAACGCCAACACAGATTGCCCGGTACAGGCGCTCGATGCTGTGCGAGGAAAACTGGGTCTTGAGCCCTTCCCGGGTCGCCTCATCGCGTGCGACGACCAGTACTCCACTGGTGTCCTTGTCGATCCGGTGCACCACGCCGGGGCGCATCGGCCCTTCGGTGTCGCGCGGGTCGCTGGGAGGGCGCGCGAATCCCTCGCGGGCCAACAGGCCGCTGACCAGCGTGCCGCGCGCGTGCCCACGCGCCGGATGCACGACCATCCCCGCGGGCTTGTCGATCACGATCAGATGGGCGTCCTCGAACAGGACCGAGAGCTCGACCGACGCGTCGGGCTCTGCCCGGCTGGGCGGCGGCGGCCCGGGCTCCACTTCGATGACACTGCCCGCTCCGACGACGTCACGCTGGCGGCAGCTTCCACCATCGACGGTCACCCTGCCCTCGCCGATCCAACGCTGCACCGTGGCGCGCGAGGTCTCGGGCATCAGGCGCGAGAGCGCCTTGTCGATCCGCTCGCGAGGCTGCCCGGCCTCGAGCACGAAGCGGCGCTTCGAGCCCGCACTGGCCACGCGATAGCCCCGCTGGTACCGCGCGACCGCGCTACCAGATGCTGCTCTTGATGTGACCCTTGGACTTGACCAGGATGTCGACCAGAGCGCGGTCGTAGAAGTTGCGCTGGTAGAGGTCGGGGGCGACGCGGCTCTTGTACAGCGCGCGGCCCTCCTCGATCTCCTCGCTGAGCTCGCCGAACAGCGAGTCGTTCTCGATACCGCGGATGATCTTCTCCTCGTTGTACAGGGAAAGATCGCTGGCGATTGCCCGCGCCAGCCGGCGTGCGGCCTCTTCGGTCTCGATGAGCGGCATGCTGTCTCCTTCCCGCGCAGTATCACCCGAGCCGCCGGAAGCTGTCAAAACAGCCGCGGACCCGCCACCGCTCAGGGCAGAGGAAGGCCCGGAGCGCTGGCCTGGGAGGCCGGAAGCCCGGGGCAACGCCGGAGAAGCAGGCTTCCAGCCAGGGCCGAGATGAGCGCAAAGCAGACCATGGAGTAGCGGCCCGCGCCGAAGAACACGGCATGCGTGGCTGCCGTGAGCGCGAGCGTGCCGGCCGCCAGCGCAGCGGGAGGATGCCTGCCGAGCGCTCTGCCACCCAGCGCGGCGGAGACCACGACGCCGAGGTACGCGATCCACGCCGCGTGCAGGAACAGGAACACGCCCGCAACGACCGCGGCACCCCACCTCGCCAGCCTCCGGGGCGCGGGCCAGAGCGCGAGGGCCAGCAGAGCCATGAGCACTTCGAGCCGTTCCCACACGGTCTCGACCACCCCGAGCCACAGCTTGTCGTGTGAGTCGAAAGCCTTCGCGTTGGACGAGTGCAGGTACCAGCCGGGTGCTCCCGAGTAGTCGAACGTAGCGGCCAGTTTCGCGGGCACGAGTCGGACGTAGTGCGCCGGGTGCTGCACGATCTGCTCGAGCCCGGCTCCGGCGAAGCAGGCGTCCTTGTCGGCCTCGCCGAAGACGTTCCGGCAGCGCGGCGGAATGCCGACGCGCTCGATGGGCACCCAGGTGCCGGTCGCGCCCTTGCCCGCACCGATCAACAGGTTCCAACCGCCGTTCGCACTGACGAAAACGCAACGTCCCATGCGGGTGCAATTGCGCGCCGTCCAGGGCAGGCACACGGCGAGCGCGAGCAGCGACGAGACCAATGCTCCGAGCAGCCGGCGCTTCCAGATCCCGGCGCCGGACGCCCCCGGCACTTCGAGCCCGGGACAGGCGAGCGCGCCGAACAGGGGCGCGAGCAGCAGTGACTGCGGGCGCACCATGGTAGTCGCACCCAGAACCAGACCGAGCACAATCCACCAGCGGCGCGGCGAGCTCGCACGACGGGCGCGCACCACCAGCCAAGCCGCGACGGCGATCAGCGCGGCGACGACACCTTCGGTCATCAGCGCCGGGGTGTAGAACACCAGCGCTGGGTGCAGCGCGACCAGCAGGGCCGCGAGCACTGCTCCGCGGCGCGCGGCGACGCTCGCCGCGACCTGGTGGATGGCCAGCACCGCGAGGCTGCCGAGCAATGCGTTGAACGCCATCGCGACCACCGGGTGCTCGCCGAACAGCGCGTAGAGCCCGCCTACGAGAGCGGGGTAGCCGACGGGATAGTGCGCCGCGTACGTCACGCTGCCGTCCGGCCACAGCCAGGTGTAGCCGTGCCCTTCCGCAATGCGCGTCGCGATCACGTGGTAGAAGTGCCCGTCGTCGGCCGGCGGGAAGCGACCCGCCGCCCACACGACCACGGCGATACGGAAAACCAGCCCGAGCGCCGCACAGACGATCCCGTCGCTGAGGCGGGGCGCGGCGTCGCTCGGCCCGAGCCAGCGCCGTAGCCGGGAGCCGGCACGAGCGGTCACGGGTAGTCCGCGAGCAGGCCGGCAGCCTGGAGATCCACGATGACCTCGCAGGCCGGCAGCCCCACCACGTTGGTGTACGAACCCTCGATCCGCTCGACCAGGAACGCACCGATGCCCTGGACCGCATACGCGCCCGCCTTGTCCAGGCCCTCGCCGGTGCGGACGTAGCCCGCAAGCTCACCGGGGCTCGCCCGGCGCATCGTGACGCGGGAGACCACGGTCCGCTCGATGACCGCGTCGGCCAGCGCCGGCGCACGGGAAACCGCGTAGCGCGTGTGGACCGTGTGGGTCCGCCCCGACAGCCGCTCGAGCATCTCGCGCGCGCGGTCCGGGCTCGCGGGCTTGCCGAGGATCTGCTCGTCCAGAACGACGACGGTGTCCGCCACCAGCACGCCAGCCAGCGGAGCCTCTGCAACAAGCGACACCGCGACGAGCTTGTCGCGTATGACGCGTTCGAGGAAACGAGACAGGCGCTCGTCCGGCCGCACCTGTTCGTCGACCTGCGCGCTGGCTACGCGTATCGGGACGCGCAGCGTCTCCAGAATCGCCCGCCGCCGGGGCGACGCCGAGCCAAGCACGAGAGGGGTCTCCGGAGTGATCTGCATCGATTCCACGCGCCGCTCGCCTCCGGACGCGCGGCCGCCGAGGGATAGCACGGCCGGCGCAGACCACGAAGCGGCGCGCTCGCGCCCTGTTCAGCAGGCTCGTTCCGTCCATGCCAGAACGCCCGCAGCAGGACATGTCCTCGCGGCCGGCGCTCGACTATGGTCGACAGAGGACCCCGCGCGATGCTCCGAACGGCCCTGTCCCTCCTGCTCGCCCTGGCGGCGGCAACCAGCACGCTCCCGGCGTTCGCCGACCCGTGTACACCTGAAAACGGGCTGTCGAGCTGCATCGACGCCGACAACCTGTGGATGGCGCCGGAGGGCGGTCGCTTCCTCTCCATCCCCCACTCCCACGCGCTGCCCCCGCGGCGCTACACGTTCGGGGTCGGAGCGAGCTACCTATCGCACCCGATCGTGCTCCAGGCCCCATCACCGGACCCCGGCGGCCGCGAGATACTGGTGGTCGACGATGTGGTCGATGCGACGTTGCTCTGGGCCTACGGGGCCACGCGCCACCTCGAGCTGGGTGCGGCTCTGCCGATGGCGCTGTACCAGACGGGGGCCGGCATCGGCGGGCTCACGTCGCAGAGCGCACCACCCATCGCGCGCAGCGCGACGCGGGACCCGCGGATCGAGGCAGGCTATTCGCTACTCGACCAGAGGCACGGAGCGGCGCGCCTTGCCGCCAAGGCGCGGCTCGTGCTCTCGCTCCCTTTCGGAGACCAGCAGTCGTTCGCCGGAGACAGGTCGTTCGTGCTGGCGCCGGGGGTGAGCTCGAGCGTCGAGCTCGGTCGCTTCTATGCTGCCGGCAGCGTCGGTCTCAGGCTGCGGCAGAGCGCCCAGCTGGCCGGCGCGCGCGTGGGCTCGCAGCTCGAGAGCGCGCTCGGCGCCGGCATCGACATCCTGCCACGCCACCTGCTGTCCTTCGGCGCCGAGGCGTGGCTTCTGCCGACCCTGGTGTCGCAGGATCACACGCTGCTGGACGGTACCCGCATCCAGAATGGCGTGCTGGCGCCGGCGGAGTGGCTCGCGACCTTCTCCTCGTCGCCGCTCACGAGTGGCGAGCTGACGCTGCAGGCTGGTGGCGGCATGGCGATCCCGCTGTCCGGCGATCGGCGCGTCGCGCCGGGTGGCACGAGCAGCAGCCAGCATTTCGCCGGCATCACCACACCGCGCTTCCGCGTCGTCCTGGTGGTGCGCTACACGCCGGGGCAGAAGCCGGCAGACTGAGCGGTCACTCGATCAGAAGATCCGCTCGTTCACGTAGATCTGGTCGCCGGCCTGCAGCAGGATGTCTGGCGATCGCCCTTCGGTGATTGCGTCGACGCTGATCGAAACCGTCTTGGTACCTTTCGTCATCTTGCGCGTCAGGTTCACCTTGTTCTTGTTCGCGATCGAGTTGAAGCCGCCCGCCTGCGAAATGGCCTGCAGCAGCGTCAGGCCGCTCGTGAAGGGGAACGATCCCGGCTTCTGCACCTGACCCAGCACGGTGACGCGCTTGCTGTTGTACTCCTTGACCGACACCACCACGCTGGGGTCGGTCAGGATCTTTTCCTGCATCAGCTTCTTGCGCACCAGCGCGGCGATCTGTTGCGGCTCGAGGCCGGACACCTTCACCCGGTGGATGTACGGCAGGTCCACCGTTCCGTCCGAAGCGACCTGGTACTCTTCCGGAAGGTCCTTCTCGCCCACGATCTCGAGGTGGAACACGTCGCCGGCACCAACCGCGGTGCTCTCCACCGGCGGAGGGAGATTGAGATGGGCGTTGCTCGAAGCGCCGCCGCAGGCCACGACGAGAGCCAACGCCAGGACAACGGCCCACAAGGCCCGGATGGGCAGCGGAACGCAGCGAACGCGTTTCATCGCTGTTGTTTGATGCGTGGCACGAGCCACGGTTCACGACGATGTGCCACAGCCACCCCGCTACGCCAGCAGCGTGGCCTACATGAACCAACGAGCGCCGAGGTACGCCTCGAAGCGGTTGAACTTGAGGTTGTCGAACGCTGCGTTGGCCGGGCTCACCGGGATGCGCGTCTCGGTCAGGTTGGCGTTGTAGCGCAGCGTGGTGTTGATGCCGAAGGTGTCGCTCAGGCGGTACTCGCCGAAGAGCGTGGCATCCACGCGGTTCTCGCTGAAGGCCCCGAACTGCCGCCCGCCGGTCGCGTAGTAGCTGGGCGGGTAGCGCAGATGCGAGAAGCCGCCCTCGAGCTTCAGCAGCACCTGGCCACCAGCAAAGTACGAGAAGTTCAGGTAACCGCGGTCGCGCCCGTAGTAGTCACCCAGGTAGCTGTTGTGGAAATCGCGGATGTAGCCGAGCGCGATCGACGAGAGCCCCACCGTGGCCTTGTCGGGCGACAGGTTGGGCTTCGGCAGCACGTACCACTTGAGCTCGCCCTGGGCGATCAAGCTGTCGAAGTTCTGCGGCGGGTGCACCCGCGGGCTGTAGAAGCTCGCGCCCCAGCCGGCCATGGCCAGCAGTGCAAAGTGATTGGTGACCAGCCCGTTCAGCCCCAGCCGCGCCCGCACCGGCGTGCTGTCGGACTGCGTAGTGGCGTTCTGGTAGCTGATGAAGCCGAGCGAGGCGTCGTAGAGCAGCGCCGTCCGCGGCAGGAAGCGCCAGCGGCCGCGCGTCTTCACGTAGTGCTGGGTGTTGTTGTACTGACGGAAGGCTTGCTTTTCGAAGTAGTTGTAGTGGAGCTCGTAGCCCAGGTGCCAATCGAACAGGCCACCGCCGGGCCGCCACACGATGCCGCCACCCAGCCTGAGCGCGTCGCGGTTGAAAGCAACGTTCGTGTCCGGGCTGTTCGAGGCCTCGGCAATGCGCACGAAGTTCCCCATGAACTCGGCGCCCCAGGGGCGCTCGGGCAGCACGTCCAGGTTGAAATTCGCTCCGGCGTCGATATGCGACTGATCCTGGACCTGCTTGGAGTACTTGGAGTCCGTCGCCAAGAGGTAGTTGAGCCCGGCGTTGACCCCCGCGCGGAAATTCACGGTGGGCGGCGCGGCCTGGCTCGTATCGAGCGAGCGCCGCTGGGCGCCGAGCGTCGACAGCGTCAGTGACGGGATGAGCCGGAAACGCATCGCCGAGATGACCGGCTCGTTCACCTGCGCGTCCACCTCGCCCGAGCGCTGGAAGTAGTTCGAGTCGTAGCCGACCTCGCCCTCCACCCCCGGGTGCAGCTCCAGGTCGCCGGTGCGGATACCGATGCCCTCGCCGTAGCGACGATCTTTCAGCCACGGCTGCTGCTGGGCCGAGGCGCTAAGCGAAGCCGTCACGACGAGCAAGCTCGTCGCGACCAGGAGACGGATCTTCATGAGGGTGGGTCACACCTGCCCGATGCCCCCGGGCAGGAAGAATGGGCGCCGGCTGCCAGACCAGCGCGATACCGGTAGCTACATGGTGGGACTGCTGAGAACGGGAGGTTGGCTCACGATATTGTCGCTGGGGAACTGGGAGGGATCGGTATCGGGGATATTCGGATCGATGTTCACGGTGACCCGGGACTCACCCACGAAACCCGTTTCCTCGCCGATGCACTGGTTGGCCTCGGCGACGAGAGTCTGCACCCGATCGTGCAAGACCTGGATCACGACGTACTCGTGCTTGACGCGATCTTTGTCGTTCTGCTTGACGGCAATCTTCAGGCTGCTCGCGCGATCGCGCGCGGAGCGGATGGCGACGTTGATCTGGTTGAGCTTGTCGTTCAGGCACAGCACCTTGACGACGTCGCGCGCCGCGCGTGCGTCCTCGAGCTGGCGGCGGACCGTGGTCGCGCCCTGATCCATCTGCGGCAGATCCTTGTCGGTCTGGGCCTGCATTTCCGACATGGAGAGGTTCGCCGTCTTCTGCGTCGAGATCTCCGGCACTGCAGGGCCCGCGGCTCCGGCGGTCTGCGCGGCCGCCACACCGAACATACCGAGCATCACCGCCGCTCCGGCGGCCATTGACCAACCTCTTTTGCTCAAGCGCATCGCGTTAAGCCTCCCTCTGCTGTCGAGACTTTCCGGCAGTATAGGAACCGCCTGTCAGGAATGTCAACGCAAGCAGACATGCTGGAAATCGTGCTTTTCCGGGTATTTCGAACGGCTGCCCAGCCGGATTGATTCCCACGGCCGCGCTTCGGTACCCCGAAATAGGTGCACTCCCCCGGGTGTCCGTTCATCCGAGCGGCGGGCCCCGGGTCTACTGGTGGACGAACGTCACCGGCACGCTGACGACGGCGCTGCCGCCCTGCGGCGGAGCGAACTGCGCTGCCGAGGCACGCGCTCGCACGCAGCCCACCACCGATGCCGGCAGATTGCCGCTCGGCGACGCGCTCACGCTCTGTACCTCGCCGCCAGGCCCGACGCGAATCGTCAGATGAATACTGCCCTGCGCGTCCGGATTGGTCGCCAGGCCTCGATTGTAGCAAGCGCGGAATCCAGCACGCATGCCTGCCACGACGCGGCTTGCGTTGCTGACCGTGCCACCAGCCGTCGAGGCGCCGCCGACCGACGCGGTACCGCGCGGTCCCCTGACCTTCTTCACCTTGCCGGTGCCGCCCGTCCCCGCGGACTTGCCGGTGCTACCGATGCTTCCGAGGCCACCGCCCATCTGGCCCGGTCGGATGGCGCCGCCAGCGCCGCCCAGCTTCAGGTCGCCCGTACCGGCGCCCACACCGGCGCCGCTGGCCGCGGCCTGGTCGAGAGCGCTGGTCGCGACCTCGCTGTTCTGCAGCACGCCCGCGGTGGCGGGACCCTGGCTGGACAGCGCACCGAGTGTCGCCATCTCGAGCTTGTCCAGGCTATGGCTAAGCGCCGCCGCCTGGTTGTTGCTCAAGTGGCCCGGCTTGCCTCCGGTTCCCTTGGCGGCCTTCTTCGGCGCGGCTTTGGCCTTGGGCGCGTTGTCGGCCTTCTGGTTGCCTTGATCGGCGTTCTCGGCGGGCTTTTCGATGGGCGGAGGCGGCGGCAGGCTCTTCACCGTGTCGACCAGACCCGCCACGCTGACCTGTTCGTCCACGACCGGGTCCAGCCAGTCGGAGTAGATGGCGCCGATCGCCAGGAAATGCAGCAGGAACGAGAACGCCGCGATCATCGTCGTCGTCCAGTCGATCGACGTCGCGCCGCGCGTGACCGACACGGGCAGCTGCGGCTTCGGCTGCACCGGCGGCGGCGCCACGAACTGGAACAGGAACGTCGTGTCGCCGATAACGACCTTGCCGCGCGAGTCCTCGGTCAGCTTGATCTGGTAGGCGCCCTGCGGCGTACGGCGAGCCTGACCGCGCAACACCGCTAGATCCGAGATACCCGTCGGCAGCGCGATGCGCCCGGTCATGCCGTCGAGGAAGTTCAGGTAGTACTCGGCGCCAACCAGCTCGAAGAGCCGGAAGTTGGGAGGCACGCTCGTCGCGGAGATGACGAACATGCTCTTTTCGCTGGGGCCCACCGTGACGTGGCCGCGCTGCTTGATGATGCGCTCTTCGACAACCCGCCCGCCCTGCACCAATCCAATCCGCAGTACTTTCGGGCCCGTCGGCGCCACCGCGCGCATCACGGCGGTCATCTGACCGGGGCGAGCGGATCCCGGGCCCGGCTGCTGCTGCGGATACGGCTGTTGCGTCATCTTCGAGCTACCTCGGTGCAGACCCGGGACCTTCAAAGGTCCGTGTCCAGATTGGACACCGGGAACCCCTGGAGGTTCCGACGGCATCGACAGCCTACCCCGACAAGGCGGACCGGGTCCACCTCGGGGCGCGCTCCGGGCGGGGCCGCGCCACGGGTTTTTCGGGAGCCGGTCAGCCCCCGTTCGCGTCGTCGCCGACGCTGCCTGGTTCGCCCGGGGGCAGCAGCTCCGTGAGCCGGCTGCGGAGGCCGTTCCAGGCCTCGCGGTGGTGGACCGCACCACGCTCGGCCGAGCGGCCGAGCTGAGCGCACGCCAGGGCCGCCACCGCGCCAATCGCGAACGGGATGATCACCCACGCCATCACCAGTCCATGCGGCAGCCCCCTCGCGATCTCGAGCACCGACAGCGCTGTCCCCGCGGCCAGGGCGACCCGCATCGCTGCGCGCGGCACATCGGCTCCCATGTCGAGCTCGCGCCGGACATCGGACAGCTGTTCGTTGATCATGGCAACCCCGTACTCGCGCGACGGCGCCTCGAGCACCTCGGTGAGCACCGAAACCGCATCCCAGGTGTCGCGGCGCTCCGCTACCAGACGCTGCGCGTGCTGTCGACCGCCGCGGCGCAGTGCCGCGAGCAGCTCCGGAGCGCCGTCGCGAGCGAAGCGACGCGTCTGGCGGAATCGCCCTGCGCTCCACACGATGCACAACGCCGAGACGAGCAGCGCTACCAGCGACGCAATCACGCCGAGCTCGATTCCGTTTTCGCCGATGTCTGCCGCAGCGGGGCGTAGTCGATCAGAACGGGTCGCTGTAGAGCGCCTTCTCGATGCGGCCGATGAACGGCTGGCGCAGCTGTGCGAGCGTGAGCTTCGGCTGGATCCGGCTCACATCGACCGCTGCGATGGGCTTCTGCACGCGGCCGACAATGGTAACTTCGCTGATCTGGACGACGCGGCTCTTGTGCTTCTTCTGCTGCGCGCCCGCAGTTGCCGGAAGCACCAACCCCCCGCAAACGAGCGCGAGAACGATACCGGTTCGAGCTGTCATTTCTTCGTCCCTCCTGCCGGCGGGAGCGATCCGCTCGAGCCGCTCTTGGCCGGCGCCTTCGAGCCGGACCCGCCCGCAGCGGGCATCGAACCGCTCGAGCCGCTCTTGGCCGGCGCCTTCGAGCCGGACCCGCCCGCAGCGGGCATCGAACCGCTCGAGCCGCTCTTGCTCGCCGATGTCGCTGCCTGCGCCTGCTCCTGCTGCTTGGCTTTGATGAGCGCCTTCTTCGTCTTGGCGCGGGTGATGAGCTCTTCAGTGTCGTCCGGTGCGCCTGCGCTGCCGCGAGGCTTGAGCTTCTGGTACTGCGTAAACTCGCTGATCGCCTTGTCCGCCGCCTGCATCGGCGTCACACCGGGAATGTTCTCCGAGAACAGATACAGAAGGCCGAGGTCGTAGTGCGCTTGAGCCATGCTCGGGTCCTTGGATAGCACCCATTCCAACTGCTTCTGCGCATCACCGATCCTGCCGAGCAGGCGGTAGGCGTCGCCCAGGTTCAAGTGCGCGAGGACATTGTCCTTGTCGTAGCGGATGGCGCCCTCCAGCAGCGGAGCAGCCCCCGCGGCGTTTCCCGCCTCCATCATGTAGGCCGCCAGCTGGAGCCGCGCCTGGACCAGATCCGGACGCAGGGCGACCGCGGTCTTGAACTCGTCCATCGCCAGCTTGCGCTGTCCCTGCTCCTTGTAGATAAGCCCGCGCAGCAGGTGTGCCGAAGCGTTGTTCTTGTCGCGAGGCGGATTTTCGGGACCGTAGCCGTCGAGAATGCCCTTGAGCGTGTACAGAGCCAGGTCGAGCCGGCGGTTGCGGTAGTGATCGCGCGCGATCGTGAGCATCGCAGGGCGGTAGTTCGGGTTCTTCTTCAGCGCTTCCTGCGCGAGCCGCTGCGCCTCCGCCGAGTTCCCCTCGATCGACTTGACCTCCGCCAGACCTGCGGTGATGGCCGCGCTCTTCGGATACTTCGCTTGCTCGTTCGACAGGAACGTCTCGGCTTCGCTCTGCTGTCCGGTATTGGCGAGCAGGACACCGTACGCGACGATCGCCGGTTCGTAGTCACCGACGATGCTGGTCGCCCGCTTGTAGGCAGACAGGGCGCCCGCATTGTCGCCAAGCCGTTCGTCCACCACACCGAGCGAGTAGTACGCCTGGTAGGCATTCGCGTCGGCCTGGGTGGCCCGCTTGAATTGCGCCTTGGCCCCAGTGAGGTCGCCCTTCTGGAACGCTGAAAGCCCCGCGTTGTACGCCTGCTGCGCCGAGGCGTTCATCTTCGGGCGATTGGCCGAGGTCCCGCCGCTCGAGGGTTGGTCGGTGACAGCGAACTGCTGTCCCTGCTGGTTCTGCGCAACGCCCTGGGAACCGTAGCCCGGCGACTGCACCTGGGTGCCGCTGGGAGCCTTTGCACCCGCGCCGCCGTGCCCCCCGGCGCACCCGGTGCTCCCCACCGCCGCGGCGAGCAGCAACGACCACGCGAACTGCGCGGTGCGACGACGGGGCATGTCCTGTCTTGAACGAATGATCATCACGCGCCCCTTCATTGCATCACTGTGCAAGCACCGGCAGGGGGTGCGGCATCACTTGCGGCTTCGGCGAGGTCACGAGCCCCGGCCGCATCTTCGGGAACATCCCCGGCGTGTAGTTGAGATCCTTCACCCCGGAGGCGTACTGCGCCATCTTCGCTTCGCCGATCACGTCGGTGAAGAACGCGAGCCGTCGGATCGCCCGCGTCACCTCGGGGTTCGAGATGTTGTAGCGGCGCGCCAGCATCACTGCCGTCGCGTAGCGGTTGACCATGACGCGATCAGCGCCATCGAGCTCCTTGTCGCGTGTCGCGCGCCACTGCTGCTCGACCTTGACGCGAATAGCGTCCGCCTTTTCCTGCAGGTCGGGCCGATCGCTGTTCTCCGCCTGCTTTAGCAGCCGCTCGGTGCGGGAGTCGAACATCTTCAGAGCGGGCGGCCGCGTGTTGAAAAGCCCCGTCCTGAGCGAATCGTAGACCGAGCCCTGCCTCGCGACGGCTACCGCCGTCCACTCGGGCGAAACGTAGGCATCGACGACGTGCTGCAGCTTGTCCTTCCACTTCTTCGCGTCGACAGCATCCGCACGGTACTTCTTGATGACCTTGACCGCGGTGCCCTTGTAGTGATGGTGGCCGGTGTCGTAGTCGAACTTGGCGTGGATCTGCTTGTCGAGCATCGAGTACTCGCCCTCGGCCGCCATCGACGCTTCCGCCGAGCCGAGCGCGGTGCTCTTGCCGCCCTTGCGCGGAGCCAGGCCCTTCCACTTGTTGAAGGCCTTGATGGTGTAGCCCCACCACTTGTTGGTGTCGCCGGCCTTGCTCGCTTCCTTGGTCTTCGCCACCCAGTACGCGGCTTTCACGACGTACTGCGCGGCCGCGTTGTTCGTCCGGTGCCGCGTGTAGTAGTCGGCCATGGCCTGCTCCGCGCGCCGCCGCGCAGTCGCGTTGGCGCCGGTATCGGGGCTGTACTGGTCCCACTTCTTGAGCTCGGCGCTGGCCACGATGTAGTCGGCTTCGGCCATCTCCTTGGGTGACGCTCCGAGCTGTTCGAAGCGCTTCTTCGCGCGCGACATGCCCGAGGGATCGTCCATGCTCGAATACAGCGTCAGCGCCTGCTGGGCCGCATCCCGCCGGTCCTTCTGCGAGAAATTCTGGTTCGCGCTGATGCTGTCATACGTCGCGGCAGCCTTCGGATAGTTGAAGAACAGCACGTAGGCGGCAGCCAGCGCATCGTCTGCCTTCTTCAGGTACTTGACGCGCTGCTCGTACTTCTTCGGATCGGGAGCGACCGGAGGCTTCGCTTTCGAATCGCCCTTCTGCAGCTTCTCGAGCGTTTTTTCGTCGCCGTAGTTCTTGATGAACAGCTCGTACATGGCGATGGCCTTGTCGTACTCGCCCACCTTCTTGTAGGCGTACGCGCCGTTCATCGCTGCCTCGGGCGCTTCGTCGCGGCCGGGCGCGGCGTCGAGAGCTGCCTTGTAGGCCGCTGCTGCCTTGCGCCACGTCTTGTCGCGCTCGGGGCCGTCCTTCATCCCCTGCGCCTTCTGGTAGATCTTGTAGGCGTCCTCGTAGTTGAGGCCGAACCTGACGGGATCGCGGATCTTCTTTTCAGCGATCTTCGTCTCTTCGTTGTACGCGCAGCTCTTGCCCTCGACGAGCTTGCGGCTCGCGGCCGCGTCGCCCTCGAAGTTGGCCATGCTGATGAGCTTTTCCCAGGCCTTGTAGCCCCACTCGTCCTTGCCGCAGTGGTCCTTGTACAGCGGCATGAAGCGGGCGCGCGCTTGCTTGAAGTGGCCGTAGACGAAGTAGTAGTCGCCCGCCTGGAACGCGTAGAGCAGACCGTTCTTCTCGGGATCCTTGTTCTCGGGGATCCTGGCGTTGTACTCGTCGCGCGCCTTGATGGTGTCCAGCACCGGCTGCGGGACAGGATCGACCACGACCTTCCTGTCCTTGCCCTCGCCACTGAAGTGGACCTGCTCGCGCTTCTGGATTCCTTCGGAGCCGTTGGTGTCCTTGTACTTGCGGTAGTCGTCCTCCAGGACCTTCTCCGCGATCGTCACCACATAGTAGGCCGCCGGCTGCAGGTACTTGTCGTCCTCGTTCGAGTCGCGCACGGCGATCGCCGCGTCGCGCGCCGCCTTGATTTCTGCAGGCGTCGGTGACTGGCCAATCGCGATCTGCAGTACGACCACCCAGTAGCGCGCGTCGGCCAGCCAGAACTTGCTCTCGTAGGCGTCGATCGCGTTCGGATCCTGCGCGTAGTACGCGGCCCAGCCCGTCTCGGCCAGGCGGTACTCCTGGATCGCCTTCTCGATGAGCTTCTTCTGCTCCTCGGCGTCGTTGAGCTGGGTGGCCTGGTTGTAGAGGGCCTTGCCGCGGTTGGTGTGATCGGCGGCAGCCCGCTTGAGCCCGTTCTTGACCAGTTGCTCCGCCTGCTGCAGGGCTTCCGGGTCATCGCGATTGGCGTCCGTCCACGGGGTCGTACCCACGTAGGCGGCCAGCTTGGTGCGGGCCTCGAGCGCCTTGCCCGAGTACTCCGCCTTGGCCGCAGAACCGTCCGGCGCCAGCCGCGCGAGCTGGTCATACAACTCGGCGACCTTGTTCTGCATCACCGGCGCATCGCGATCCATCGGGAACTTCTTGAGCGTGAGCTCGAGTGTCGCGATCGCGTTGCGGTTCTGGGTGATGTCGATGAACTCCTGCGCCAGCGACTTGTAGATCTCGACGGTCCACTTCTTGTCCTGGTCGATCAGCGTCGGATCCTGCACACGCTGGATCGCCACGCTCATCTTCTGCTCGGCAACGAGCGGATCCGTCTCGGTATCGAGAACGTCGTTGCGCGGGATGAACGGATCGCCCTCTGGTGGCCCGTCGAAATCCACGTAGGTGAGCGAGCCCGCAATGTACGTGTACGCTTCCGACCGGAAGTCGGCGCCAGGATCCCCCGTCTTCTTCTGCTGTTCGTCCGTGTAGTGCAGCAGCTTGACGAACCACTGGACGGCCGTCTTGTAGCGCTGCTGCTTGTAGTAGGTCCAGGCGAGCTTGTACATCGCCACCCCGTAGATGGGCGGCTTCTTGTAGACGAGCGAATGCAGGTAGGCGCTCTCCGCACGGTTCAGATCGTACGGACCGCCGTGCTGATCCTGCTGGTCGAAGTGATAGTCGCCGATCTTCCACCAGATCTCGGCGAGGTAGCGCGGGTCCTGACCGGGCTCGGTGTTCTGCGGGATGGGCTTGCACGTGTCCGGGTACGGGTCCTTGAAGGAGAGCTCCTCCGCGTCGACGCCGATGTCCTTGGACTTCGCGTGCACGTGCTTGCCGCCAGGGCCCGCCTTGTCGAGCGGCAGCGGGTGCTTGTTGTACCAGGCGGTCCAGAACTTCTGGTCGTGGTCCTGGGGCAGCGGCTGGACCAGGATCTTGCTCGGGTCCTTCGGGTCGTCCTTGACCTGGTAGAGGTTCGAGCACACGAGCGAACGCCACGCCTGCTGCCCCTCGTCGAGCTGGCCTGAATCCGTATAGGCGTGACCCAGGTAGTAGTGAACCGCCGCGATCTCCTCGTAGTTCGGGAAGTCGCGGATGATGCTGCGGTACAGGTCGATGGCCGGCTTCAAGCCGGGGGCGAGCGGCGCATTGAAGTTGCTGCGCGCGCGCTCCTCGTAGAGCGCCGCCAGCCGGAACATCGCGTCCGGCGTCGCCTTGGGGTCCGCGTTGTCTCCGCTGTAGCGAGCGATGAACTTCTGCAACCGTCGGATCGCCTCGTCGCGGGCGTCGGTGAGTCCCTTCTTCTCGACGTCGATCTCCTTGTCGAGACGCGACAGGACGCGGCGCCGCTTTTCCTCGTAGTGGTGCCGCACGATCATCGTCAGCGTGTTGCGGAAGTCGCGCGCACCCTGCTCGTACGTCTTCTCTTCCTGCTGCAGCATCTTCAGCGCGTTGAGCTGCGCCGGAGTCGGCGGTGGCGGCGGCGGAGCTGCCTTGTGCAGACTGATCACCGGGGCCGGCTCCGGCGCCGCTTGTGCCGTCGCGGCTCCCGCCTCGGCGGGCGCCGCTCCGGCGTCGGCCCCAGCGGAAACGGCGGGCATGGCCGCGGCGCTGGCGTCCGGACCCGAAGCGGGCTGCGACAGCGCGGTGCCCGGCATCGCCAGAAGTCCGGCGACCAACGTTCCTGTCGCCGCCACGGCTACCAGGCCGCGGGCAGCACGTGTCAGCGGGCTCTTCATTGCTCGTCCTCCGCGTCGTCCAGCACCTCGCGGAGCTCGTCGTTCAGTTGTTGGTTCTCTCGCGCTCTCTCGCGCTGCAGGTCGCGCACGCGGGTTCGCTGCTCTTCGCGCACCTCCCACGCTTCCTGGACGATGCCCACGTCGGAGCGCAGAACGATGCTCTTGAGGCGGTCACGTACGAGCCCGAAATTCCTCATCGCCACCTGACCGACCAGAAGCCGCGACTGCTGATCCAGTGCGTCGAGGTTCTGCGAGTACTTGTCGATATTCGCTGCCTCGGAGTTGACCTGGTCTTCGAGGCTCCGGGCCTTCTCGCTCGCCTCGCGCTCGAGCGACGCCTTGATGCTCTCGAGCTTGGTGGAGGCGGAATCCGCGCGGGAAAGGAGACTCTGGATCGAGCGGGCGTATGCCTGCGCGCTGGAGTTGTCCTGACCGGAAGCCACGAGCTGCACCTCGCGTGCGAAGAGCTGCCGGAACTGCGCCCGCACCTGGTCGTCCTCGACATAGCGCTGGTCGCCGAAGCCGATCTGGACGCGCCCCATGTCGACCGCTTCCTGGTACTCCTTGATGCGCTTGCGGTACGTCTTCAGGTCACGCTCGTTGGCCTCGATCTCCGCTTCGAAACGCCGCCGGCTCTCCTGGTCGCGCACGACGCCGTACTGATCGGCGTCCTTCAGGACGCGATGCAGGCCGTTGACGATGGCCTGCAGCTTGTCCGCCTCCAGCGTGAGCCGCTGCAGCTGCTGCGAGACCTTGTTCCACTCCTTCTCGCCCGAGGACTCACGACGCGAGAAGTCGCCCGGCGTGACCGGCAGGTACGACATGCGCTTCATCAGCGCGCGGCGCTGCGCCCGGACCTGGCCCAGCTCGCCGCCTGCGTCCGACGACGCCACGTCGTCCATGCCCTCGGCCAGCGTTCGCCGGGCCATGGCGACCTTGTTGAGCAGCCCGACGGCCTGCTCGAGCGATGCCTTGATCTCGGGGAACGCCTTGGTTCGCGTGTTGGACCCGAGGACGGCATTCAGCTTCGTGATCAGCCGGTGCGACTTCTTGATCAGCTCGCGTGACCGGGACACGTCGTCGATGATGGCGAACGCGCGATCGTTCTCTGCTTCCTTGCGGGCCCAATCGATGACCACCGGCGACAGCGGCCCGCCCGTCTGCTGGGATTCGAGGCGGTTTTGCACGAGCTTGTCGTAGTAGACGGCCGGGTCGGTCGTGACCTTCAAGAACTCGGCAACCTGCGCGCGGATCGGGTCGTAGCGGTTGTGCACCGATCGGTAGAGCTTCAGCGACTTGTCGAACTGGCCCTGGCGCAACATCAGGTCGGCGCGCAACAGCGTCCCGTCGGCCATCTGCAGGTTCTGGGGCGCCGTGATGCTGAGAACCTCGAGCGAGCGCTGCGCGCGCTGGTAGTCGCCAAGCCGCGCGTAGTCCCACGCCAGCTCGTAGAGCATGGTGTTGAATTCCGGCGACTTGCGATCGATGTGCCCGTAGGCGTCCGCCGCATCGAGGAAGTTATCCGTCTCGTAGAAGAGCCGACCGATGGCCATCCAAGCCAGGTCGATCACGTGCCGGTGCTTCGCCGTGTCCGGAGGCAGCCGTGTGACCTTGCGGAACTGCTCGATCGCCGCGGCATAGCGCTTCTTGTCCGGCGGCGGAGCGATGGCCTTCGGTGAAGGCCCGATGCCGGACGCCGCAGCCTTCTGCTGTCCCTGCGCAGCTTTGTCCTTCTTGTTCTTGTCGTCCTTGCTCTTGGCGTCTGCCGGCTTGTCGGTCGCAGCGGGCGCCGCTGGCGGTACCGGTGTGGCCTGCTTCACGAGGATCGCACCGAGCATGTACTGCCCCTGCGGGTAGTACTCCGAGCTGGGCGACAGAGAGGCCAGCGCGGCCTTCGCCGGTTCGTACTCGTGCTTGGCGAAGTACGCCTTGGCACGCGCGTATTCGAGCGACCCGGTCGCATCCGTCGCGGGCAGCTGCCCCACGCGCTTGAAGACGTCGTCGAGGCTATCGAGGTCGTTCGTGCGCAGCGCGATGTCGACCAGACGACTCAGCGAGCGACCCGCGTAGGCGCTGTAGGGCGTCTCGGTGGCCTTGTCGAGGATGCTCCTGTAGTAGCGGCGCGCCGACAGGTACTGCGTGGACTCGAAGTACGCCTCGGCGAGCAGGAAACGGGCATCCGCGTCGGAATCCTCCGACGCCTTGCCCTGCCGGTGCAGCTCCACGACCTGGTTGAACAGCTGGATCGCGTGCTCGTAGTCCTTGGTCCTGAGCAGCATGTCGCCGGCCGCGATGCGCTTCTCCGGCGTCGTGCGCATGTGCTGCGCCTTCGCAGCGGCGGCCTGGACGCTGCCCATGTCCGACTCGACGTTCTGGATCGCCAGCTGCGCATGCCCTCGGGCTTCAGTCGTACCGATCGCGAACGCAGGCTTCGCGAGGCCGAGCGCGGTCAGGGCTGCAGCGAGCGCCCAGGTCTGGGCGCAACGCGATCGCATCACTTCCCTCCCGTACCGACGGAAAGATGTCCGGACACGCCGGAGCTAGAGGTTGGGGATGGGCGGCTGCCACCGCCTGCGCCCGGAGCCGTCATACCGGAGGTGATCTTCTCGACGTAGCGCACTGCGGGACGCTGTTCGAGGGGCGTGGTCACTCCGCCCTTCTCCCAGGCGATCGCCTCCAGGCTGATCGTCTTGCCCTCGGTCACGGTGAACGAGTGGCTGGACTTCACCTCGAAGTGGTAGCCGCGCAGATAGGAGAAGACGCCGTACCCGTGACCCTGCAACTGGATGAGCACCTGCAAAGTGTGGTCCCCAGGCGGGATCGAGCCACTGAAAATCGGGATCTCTTTCTGGGCCGCCAGCGCGCCGCTGTCGTCCTGCTTGTTGTACTGCACGGCGCCGTCGAGCACGAACAGCGCCCGGGTGAGCCGGAAGGCATTGCTCATGTCGTTCGTGAACTTGATTTCCGCCCGCGCACCACCGACGCCCCCGGACAGGATGGTGTCGCTCAGAAGGCTGAGCCGGGTGTGGCTGCGCCGGATCTGCTCCTTCAGCTCGTCGACGCGCTGTTCCAGATCACGGAGCCGGACCACGTAGGTCGAACCGTCCATGGGCGGCTTCGCTGCGGCATCGGCGCTGCCGGAGGCCGCAGCCGAGCTACCGGCCTTCGTGTCGGCGGCCTTCGTGTCGGCGGCCTTCGTGTCGGCGGCCTTCGTGTCGGACGGCTTGGCATCCGCCGCCTTGGCGTCACCACTCTTGGCCGTATCGGTCTTGGCCGCGGGCTGCTTGTCGCCAGCCTTCGCTGGCTGTGCCCACGCGGTCGATGTGACCAAGAGAGCGATCAGCGCTACCCACAAGGCCCTGGAAAATCGCATCGTTCACCCTCGTCGATGAAATAAGGACGGCCCATGAGCAACCAACTCCGGTTTCCCTGGGCGACTCCCACCTTATGTTCGGGATTCGAGCAGACTGCAACAGGCGGCCGCAAGGCCTTCTCGACATGGGATGGTGCAATGACTGGGTCCCGGTGGCTGCGCCGGAAGACCGGCCAGTCGACCTGTCGCAGCGTTCGGGTCGCGGTCCCGCGTTCCTGTCCGGCCGGACCGCCGCTTCCGGGACTGTTCATCCTGGCGATACCGGCGCTTGCCGGCCGCTGCGGCAGAGCGCTACGGTAGCGGCACGGAGCGGGCGGGCAGATCGAATCCCGTGCAGGGACGTCTACTGAACAGCGCCTCGAAAGGTCCGGACAACGGATCCCACGGGCTAAGGCTGACCCCGTTCGGCGCGTCATACCCTCATCTTCTCTCGATAGGCGAGGACAGGTGAGCGGGATGGCGGCCGCGCGAGGCGACGCAACGGACGAGATGCTCATGGTGCGCTACCAGCGAGGCGACCGTGAGGCTTTTGCGGAGCTCGTACGTAGATACAAGACGCCCATCTACAACTTCATCATCCGACAGCTCCGCAACCCGAGTGTCTCGGAGGATCTGACGCAGGACGTGTTTCTGCGGGTCGTGCAGAACGCCGCGGATTTCAAACACGAAGCGAGGTTTTCCACCTGGCTCTACACGATCGCGAGAAACCTGTGCATCGACCAGCTGCGCAAACTAAGCCATCGTCGCCACCCCTCCCTGGACCGGCCCGCCGGAGGTGACCCGGATGGACGCCCTCTCGTCGAGAGCATCGCGGACAAGCACCCGCGCGCCAGCGTCGAGCGTACTGCGGCTTCAACCGAGGTCGCTGCCTGCATCGTTGCCGCGGTGGAGGGGCTTCCAGACGACCAGCGCGAGGTCTTTCTGCTCCGCCAGCTCGCCAACCTGCCGTTCAAGGACATCGCCCAGATCACCGGCGTGGGAGAGAACACCGTCAAGAGCCGCATGCGCTACGCGCTCGACCGGCTGCAGGACGCCCTCGCCGAGTTCGAGGAGTACGCGCGCGCATTGCGCTGAGAGAGAACCGACGTGGACTGCGAGAAGTTCGACCGTGTAGTGCTCGACCTGCTCTATGAAGAGCTGGACGAGCTCACCAGTGCCGCCGCGCGGCGGCATATGGAGCACTGCACGCGTTGCAGCAGCATCGGTTCGCGACTCCGCGCCACCCGCGAGGTCGGCGTGCTTCCCATGATCGAAGCGCCGGCCGGTCTCGAGGACCGCATCCTGCAGGCTGAACGCGGCGCCAATGCCGACCTGCCGCTACGCAAGCGGCTCGGTCGGGCGGTCTCGATCATGGCGAGCTACGCGATGCGCCCGCAGCTCGCGATGGCAGCTCTGTTGCTGTTGATGATCGGCTCGAGCCTGCTGTTCTTGCGCGCTCGGCCGGGCGCGCGCGAATCGGTCCAGGTCACCGAGCGCGGCGTGCCCGAACGCGAGGGGCAGTCTGTGGCGATCGTGCCGATGCCCGCAGCCAGCGGGGCGGACGACGTCCCGTCGCACGGCGCACCCGACCGAGCGCGCGGGAAGCACCACGCTTCGCGTCACGAGGAGCACCCGGCAGCAGCCGCCGAGGCTCCGGCGGCCGTAGCGCAGCTCGACCAGGAGCAGGCCGCGAAGAAACAGGCTCCCGAAGCCACCGCGGCTTCGGGCAGCGCCACCGACGCAGGGGACAGCGCCTACGACCGCGCGATGGCGGCCTACCGGGCGGGCCGGTACGCCGAAGCGCAGCGTCGCTTCGACGACGTGGCGCAGGCCGGTGGCGACAAGGCCGCGAGCGCAGCGCTGTATGCGGCGCTCGCCACGCGCAGCAGCTCCGGATGTCGCACGGCGGCAGCGCGGTTCGACGAGGTGAGCTCCCGCTACAGCGGCACCAGTGTGGCCAACGAGGCAAGCTGGCAGGCCGCTGACTGCTATCGCAGCATGGGCGATTCGGCGCGGGCGCGCCGGCACTACACCGCGCTGCTGTCCGTCACCGGATACTCGGCGCGCGCGCAGGCCGCGTTGGACTCCCTGAACTCGACGGTCGGCGGTAGCGGCGCAGGCGTCGCGTCGCGTCGCGCCGCGCACGCCGCACCGGCGCCCGCCAAGGCCAAGGCCGCAAAGCCGGCACCGGTGCAGGCAGACGAGCCGACGAAATAGCGGCCCGTTCAGGCCAGCATGCGCGCGTTGGAGCCGGCTTCGCCGAGCTCCACGTCGGCCGACTCGACTTTCACCTTCGAGCCGTCCGGCGGCTCGAACCCGGGACGACCGACCTGCATGGTACCCAGGCTCGGGAAGAACAGCGCCAGCACGTACTGCTGGAAGAAGAACCACCACATGCTGCGGTGGATCAGCCGCTTGTCGATGTTGGGCGCGAGCCGCGCGTGCACCGCGGGGAGCTTCGTCCAGTGCGTGCCGGCGTTTTCGTGGTGCGCCGCGTGCAGCCCGTTGTTGAACAAGAGGAAGTTGAGCAGCTTGCCGTCGAAGCTGCGCGAGTGATTGTGCCGCGACCACGGGTCGGTGTGCACGTGCTGCACGTAGTTGAACAGCATGATCGTCCACAGCGCGAACACGGCCGGGATCAAGCACACGAACGTCCAGATGAAGAGCCCCGTCTTCCAGCCGTGCAACGCGACAGCCGCGCTCAAGAGCGCGACATGCGCGCCGGCCCAGACCGCATACTGCGTGATGATGCGACGGTAGAGCTTCGGGTTCTTTTCCTTCGCCTTCTTGATGAAGGTCTTGATCGGATCCGACTGGTAGTAGCTCGAGACGAAGAAGTACGTCGCCGCTACGAACGCATTGTGCTTGTTCGTGAAGCGCCAGGTAATGGTCGCGTCGCCCGGCCTATTGACGAACTTGTGGTGGTTGAGGTTGTGCGTCGGAATCCAGGCGAACGTCGGGTAGCCGTAGAAGATCGAGATCCACGCCGCGAACACCTCGTTCATCCGCTTGTTGTGGAACGTCGGCGAATGATTGTGGTTGTGCGCGATCACGCCGCAGGCGAGCGCAAAGTAGCAGCTGACCCAGAACAGGTACGGGACCAGCGCGGGGCGCGCGAACTGCAGGGCGACGAACCCGGGCGTGAGCACGAAGGCCCACAGCAGCGTGCGGTAGTCGGCTGCAAATCTAGGCTTCATGGGTCGCGCAGCGTAGCGCAGCTTGACTTGACGGTCGTCATCCTTTGGTCAGTTTGTGCTGCGAAAACAGCTTCGCACCGACGTGGCATCGTGCCGCGTCGCGAAGTGCCGCGGCCGCTGCACGCGGCAAAACCGCCTCAGTTCGTCGCGTCGCGCAGGTAGGCGATGGTGTGGATCGCCTCGACGAGGCGCTCACGGTCGTCGGGGCTCAGCCCGACGAAACGGACACCCATACCCGGGTTCAGGTTCTCGCTGAGAGGACGGATCGCGTTGACCCACTGCACCACGCCCGCCAGTACGAACGGGTCCTGCGTCCCTGGTGGGGAAAAGCGCAACGTGAGCTCCGTGCCCACCGGCAGCGGTTCCCGGGTGCCTACGAAGATCCCCATCTCGGAGATGTTGATGATCGAGGCGTACAGGAAGGTGTCCTCGGTCTGGCAGTCGACAGACCACGTCACCTCGATGCGATCGGCGCTGCGGCGATCGGAAATCGTCGGCGAGTCGGAGTCGTCAGCAGGCTCGTCGGACACATCCGGGCCTTAACCCCGATCCGTGCTCCTGTCACGCGAACCGTTTGCGGGGGGTCCCGCTCCGCCCGCCAGGTGTCAGCGAACCCGGAAAATTCCGGCCTCGAGCCGGTTGTCGTTGGACCGCCCGCGCTTCACCGGCAGCCTCCGGTTGCCGATGAACAGGCCGAAGAAGAGATGGTAGTCGCCCGGCGTGAAGTTCGGTTCGAGGGAGAACTCGTGGATGTCGGCGATGTAGTCGCCTACATGCCACAAGCTGAGCGGATACTTCCCTTCGAGCGTCTTGTGGTCACCGTTGAAGCGTCGCTGGAAGCCGTCGACGTGCACGAAGGTCTTCCAGTTGCCGGAAATGTTCGCGACGACCTTGTAGTAGAGAATGAGCTTGTACGGCCGCCCTGGCACGACAGACTTCACTTCGTTTCCGGCGGGCGTCACCACGCTCCACCCCAGTGCGTCGAGCTGCCCACCGAAGTTGCCGTCGAGGGGGTGCATGGGATGCGGGCGCTGGGTGAGGATCCACGGGTCGAACGGATTCTTGTTCTTCTCGCCGGGGCCGAGCTTGTTCGAGACCAGCATGATCTCGCTGGACCGTGCATCGAGCACCGGGATGTTCCGCGGTGGCGTCGTCTGCTTGCGGTACAGCGAGTTCATCTCGGGCAGGGCGGTGGCACGGATGACGAGCCAGCGACGTCCCGGCCCCTGCATCAACCAGTTGAAGGCCTCGGTCGTGTTGGAGAACGACGGAACCTCGCGCCCCGCGTAGTAGCTCGCGCTGCCGGCGCTCACCCCCATCATGCCGAGCGCTTCGCCACTATGCGCGAGCTTCTGGTACGACTCGAACACCTCCTTGGGCGAGATCTGCGCGGCTAGCTTCGGGTAGTAGCCCAGGCTCAGCGTCAGACCGCACACGACCACGCCAAGCATGGAGCCCGTTGCACGGCTGAGCTTGAAGCGCCCGTACACGAAGCGGAAGCAGTCGCGCATCAGGATCGAGCCGGCGGGCAGGACCATGAACACGATCGGCACGATGATCCAGGCGACGTAGGCTATCTTGCGCTCCATGGCGCCCATGCTCTCGAACTGCCGCCAGTGGAAGTACTGGTGGCTGAGCCAGGTGAGCAGCCCGTAACCCGCAAGCGCCGCCTCGGCCACCAGTGCGCCGAAGAGCAGGTTGCCGTTCCAGAGCGTCGTCAGTTGTCGCGGCCAGGCCAGGTACTCGTCGCGATCGAAGCGCCGCTCCGCCCCGCGCTGTCGCTCCATGAACGAGAAGAAGAACAGCACCAGGAACACCAGGGTGGATATCTCGATGTAGTGGATCCCCACGTCCTTGAAGCTCTCGGGGAACTTCGCGGCCTTGACCCCGAACGCGCTGAGCCCCTTGATAGGGATCTCGCGGAAGTCCTCGTAGAAGAACACGGCAAACGCCGCGACGCCCATCGCGATGGTCCGTGAACCCGGCGCGCCGCGCTCGAAGTCGCGCAACGCCAGCGCCACGATGCCCGCGAACGCAGCCACGGCGCCGAACGGCAGGTGCCCCACCGTCGGCGCCATCACGCTGTAGATGGCGTAGCCGATGATGGCGACCAGAAGCAGCAACGTCCGGAGCGAGAGCTCCCGCTCCAGAGCGGCGCCGCCGACGCCGGTGGGCGCGCGCAGCATGCGCGCGATCGCGAACGGGATCAGCGCGCTCCACGGGAACAGCCCGTGACCCAGATACATGATGACGTAGTCGAAGGCGGGACGCTGCCGCGCCCGATCCACCTTGGCGCCGAGCAGTGCCGAGAAGTGCTCGGCGTGCTCGGGCGAAGCAAACAGCACCTTCAACCCGACGCCGAGCGCCGCCAAGCCGATCAGCAGCGACAGCACGCCGACGGCGTCTCCCAGTCGCTCCCGACTGCGGTGGCCCGCAGTCAGCCCGAGCAGCCAGGCGGTGCCCACGCCGAGCGCCGGGATCGCCACGCCGATGAGCACGCCCCGCGAACCGAACCCCGCGCCTAATCCGACCAGACCGAACAACAGCCACAGCACGCGGCGGCTGGTGCGATGGCCCTCGACCCCCGGCTCGCGATCAAACGCAGCGATGCCGAGACCCGCCGTGGCGATGGCGATCGCCGACATCGTGACGATGTCGCCCAGGATCGTGCGCGAATGCAGGAAGTACAGCGGCATGGTCGACAGCGCGAGCGCCGCGAAAGCGCCGGCCGCGCGATCCGCCAACCTCGACACCAGCGCGTACGTCACCAGCACGCCGACCAGCCCCCACATCGCCAGCGGCAGGCGTCCCGCCCAGGCGTGCAAGCCGAACAGGCGGAAACCCACCGCCACGGACGTGAACGGCAGCTGCCCGCGCGCCAGCTCGCCCAGCGTCGGCACCGAGTTGACGGCATCCTGTAGAGCCAGGTTGTGCCCGCCCAGCAGGTTCAGAGCGATACGCCGCGCCAGATCGGCGATGCGCAGCTCGTGGGGATCCCAGATCCCGCTCGCGGAGATCGGGCCGAACAGGCTCGCGAGCGTGACAACCGCCGCGAATCCGAGCAGCCAGGGCCGGTGATCTCCCTGCCGGTCCGGCTTCGACCCCTCGTCGTCCTCGGCTTCGGGCTCGTCCTCGGCTTCGGGCTCGTCCTCGTCAACGGACTCGTCCTCGGTCCCGGATCCGGCCTCGGCCGCGGCGGCCGCGTCCTCCGGACGCTCGTCCGCGGAATCGGCCGTTTCCTCGTCCCGCTCCGCCTCGTCCCGCTCGTCCGCTGGCCTGTCGCTCATGAGGGCCCCGGCTTTTTGGCGCAACCCCGCAAATAGGGCAAGCGTTCCTGCGCCGAACCTCTATCCTTCGCCGTCCCACCGGCCGATCCGGCCGGCTACCACAGCCATGCGATTCGGCACCACCGCCATCGTCGGCCGCTCCAACGTGGGCAAGTCGACCTTCCTCAATGCCGCCCTGGGCGAACAGCTGGCGATCGTGTCGCCGCGCCCGCAGACCACGCGCGACGCCCTGCTCGGCGTGGTCCACCGCCCCGACGCGCAGATCGCCTTCATCGACACGCCCGGCCTGCACCGCCCGCACTCCGAGCTGGGCCGCCGCATGAACGCCGCGGCGCTCGACGCCGCGCGCTCCACCGACGTGCTCATGTTCATGACCGACGTGGGCGCGCTCGCCCGGGAGCAGTCCAAGCGCAAGTCGCCGCCGGCCAGAGAGCAGCTCGTTCAGGAACAGGACCGCGAGCTGCTCGCGCTGCTGCCCGCCGAGCGCCCTGCCCTGCTCGTGCTGAACAAGGTCGACCTCCTGAAGGACCGCGCCTGGGTGCTGCCCATGATGGAAGCCTTCCAGGCCGAGCACGAGTTCGCGGCGGTCATTCCCACCAGCCTGCGCGAGAAGGGCGGCGTCGAAGCCGTACTCGCCGAGCTCGTGAAGCTCCTGCCCGAGGGCGAGCCCGGCTTCTCCGAAGACGATCTCACCAATCGCCCCACGAGCTTCTTCATCCGCGAGTACGTGCGCGAGCAGGTGTTGCTCGGCGCCGAGCGCGAGGTGCCGCACGCCGTGGCCGTCGCGGTCGACCGTATCGACGACTCCGGCCGCACCCTGATCATCAAGGCCACGCTGCACGTCGAGAAGGCCGGCCAGCGCGGCATCCTGATCGGCAAGGGCGGCGCACGCATCAAGCAGATCGGCACCGCCGCGCGCGAGCGCATCGAAGCGCTGGTCGGCCGGCGCGTGCACCTCGAGCTGTTCGTGCGCGTCACGCCGCGCTGGAAGGATATGCCGCGCCAGCTCGCCGAGCTCGGCTACGAGGCGCCCGAGCTGCGCGAGCTCTCGACGGAAATTCCCGACGCACCGAGGCGGAAGAAGCGCTGATGTCCGTCCCGATCGTCGCCATCGTGGGCCGGCCGAATGTCGGCAAGAGCACGTTGTTCAACCGCCTTGCCGGCAAGAAGCTCGCCATCGTGCACGACATGCCGGGCGTCACGCGCGACCGTCACTACGCCGACGCGCACGTGCACGGCCGCGACATGACGCTGATCGACACCGGCGGCTTCGACCCCACCACCGACGACCCGATGGGACAGGGCATCGCGCGCCACGTGCAGGCCGCCATCGAAGAGGCCGACGCGGTGCTGTGCGTGCTCGACGGCAGCATGCCGCCCACGCAGCCCGATCGCGAAGCCGTCCAGCTCCTGCGCAAGAGCGGCAAGCCCGTGGTCTACGTCGCCAACAAGGCCGACACGCCGGCGAGCGAGCTCGACTCCGCCGAGCTGTACGCGCTGGGCGTCGACAGGCTGTACCCCATCAGCGCGCTGCACGGCCGCGGCACGGCCGAGTTCGAGGGTGCACTGGTCGCCGCGCTGCCGCCCCCCGAGCCCGCGGCGGCAGAAGCGCCGGAGGACGCGCCCCCGCGCATCGCGCTCGTCGGTCGCCCCAACGCCGGCAAGTCCTCGCTCTTCAACCGCCTCACCGGCTCCGAGCGCTCGCTCGTCGATCACCGGCCCGGCACCACGCGCGACCCCATCGACTCGCCCATCGAATACGGCGGACACAAGTACGTGCTCGTCGACACCGCCGGCATCCGCCGCCGCTCCAAGGTCGATCGCGGGGTGGAAGCGGCCAGCGTGATGCGCGCCATCCGCGCCGTCGGCCGCGCGGACGTGGTCGTCTTGATGAACGACGCGACCGAGGGCATCGCCGAGCAGGACCAGCGGCTGCTCTCGCTGTGCGCCGAGCGCGGCCGCGCCATCGTCATCGGCCTGAACAAGATGGACCTGTACGCCACCAACAAGGAGCGGAAAGAGGCAGCAGCGCGCGCGCGCGACGAGCTGCACTTCGCGCGCTGGGCGCCCATCGTTCCGGTCAGCGCCAAGACCGGCAAGGGCGTGGGGGAGCTGATGAAAACCGTCTGGCAGGCCGCCGACGAATTCAAGCGCCGCGTCACCACCGGCGAGCTCAACCGCTTCTTCGAGGACGTGCTCGAGCGCCAGCCCCCGCCCACCAGCGGCGGCCGCGCCCCGCGCATCTACTACATCACGCAGGCCGGCACCGAGCCGCCCGTCTTCGTCGCGATGAGCAACGCGCCCGATTCCATCAAGGAAAGCTACCAGCGCTTTGTCGTGAACCAGATCCGCAAGCGCTTCGGCTTCGAGTGCGTCCCCATCGTCGTCCGCTACCGCCATCGCAACAAGCGCGAGCGGCGGTAGCCGGCTTTCATCAGTTGTAGGGGTGCCCCCCACGGTGTGCGGCGCAGCGCGAGCGGCGAGCGAAGCGAGCAACGCAGGGACCCTCGCGCGGGCGCAGGCCCGCGCGTGAGGGACCCGGGCGCGCGCAGCCCGCAGGGCGAGCACGACCGGCCGCGCAGCGTCGCCCCCGCGCGGGGGAGCAGGCCCCGACGCGCTTGCCCCGACTCGACCTACCCCGCGCTTTCCGGGCACAGCAGCGCCGCCACGCCCGCCAGGGTGCCCAGGTCGTGCACGTCGCCCGGCAGCGCCGGGATGTCGATCCGCACCGGATGCGGGTCTTCGCCGCTGTCGAAGGCGTCGACCAGCGCGCCCAGGTGTTCGGCGTCGCGCGCGGCGAGCAGCCGCTCTTCGTCCAGTGCCCGCGCCAGGCGCTCGACCCCGTTGTCACCCAGCGACAGCTCGTGGCGCTCGACGGAGCGTTCGATCTCTTCCAGCGAGGGCAGCGCACGCGGCTTCCTGTGCACGCGGTTCACCACGAACGCGTCGCGGCGCATGCCCTGCTCGACGAGGCGCTCGGCGAAGTAGAGCACCTCGCGGATGGCGAGCGGTGACGGCGTGGTGACGAGCACATAGCCGAAATCGGGCCCGCGGAAGGCTTCCGCAACCTGGCTCGCGCGCTCGCGGAAACCGCCGAACAGATCGTTGAGCTCGGTGATGAACTCGGCCATCTGCTCGAGGAAGCCGCCGCCGGTGAGGCGCCCGATGCCCTTGAGCACCACAGCGACGCTCTTGGCGACGAGGTTCAGGCTGAACTTGCCGCTTTTCTCGAACGCCTGGATGAACCAGCGCATGGCGGCGCTGTCCAGCGCCTCGATCAAGCGCTCCGGCGCGTCGAGGAAGTCGAGCGCGTTGCTGGTGGGCGGCGTGTCGAGGACGATCAGGTCGTAGTTGGTGTCGCGTTTGACCGCGAGCAGCTTCTCCATCGCCATGTACTCCTGCGTGCCGGCGAGGCTGGTCGACACGTACTGGTACAGGCGGTTTTCGAGGATACGGTCGCGCGCCTCGGGACTCGATGCGTGGCGGACCACCAGGTCGTCGAAGGTGCGCTTGGTGTCGAGCATCATTACCGTCATGCTGCCCGACACCTCGACGCCGGCCTGCGCGAACAGGCTCGCGTCGACCTTCTGCGCGTCCGAGGTCATGCGGCGCAGGCCCAGGCTGTTGGCGAGGCGCCGCGCCGGGTCGATGGTGAGGCAGAGCACGCGCAGCCCGCGCCGTGCGGCCGCCAGGCCGATCGCGGCGGTGACGGTGGTCTTGCCCACACCGCCGCTGCCCACGCACAGGATCACGTGGCGGCTTTCGATCAGCGGAAGCAGCGAAGACCGGGACATGGGCGAGCAAGCGGCCGAATAGCACACGACAGGTCGATCGCCGCCGGGAAGTTGGCCCACGCTCTGGGCCGCGGGCAATCTGCGCCGCCATGATTCGCCAGCAGAACGAGCGAAAAGAGCGCCGTGTGGCCCGCAGCTCCGATCCGCTGGTCGCCCTGTCCCGGCTGCTCGAGGCCGTCCGGCGCTCCGGCCCCCTGGACACGCTGGCGGTGGCCGACGAGACCGGCTGCCTGGTCGCTGGCGCCGGCCGCAGCGCGGACTGCGAGGAGCTGGCGGCCCTGGCGCCGTTGTTCGATGGGCCGGCATGGCCCGCCAACGACACGACCCCCACGCGCCTGGAAGTGCTGGCGCGCACGACCGAGGTGCGCCGACTGTCCGTAGACGGCATTTCGGTGCTGATCTGCGGGCAGGGCAGCGAGGCGGACCAGGGGGCGGGCCTGTCGCGCGCCGCGGCGGGCTGCGAGCGCATCCTGCGCGAAAGCCGCCGGCCACCCCGCGCTTGAGTCGCGACTTGTCCAGGGAGGACAGGGCCGCTAGACCGTCGGGCGGATGCGGAGCTTCGTAGACCTGCACTGCCACTGGGTCGCCGGCATCGACGACGGCGCCCGCTCCGTGGAAGATTCCCTGGCGATGCTGAGGGGGCTCCGCGCCCTGGGCTTCGATCTGGTCGTTGCGACGCCGCACATGCGCCCCGGCATGTTCGACAACACGGCCGAGGACCTGACCGCTGCTTTCGAGCGCATGCAGCCGCACCTGGGCGGCGAGGGGCTGCCGGAGGTGGCGCTGTCGAGCGAGCACTATTTCGACGAGATCGTGTTTGCGCGGCTGATGGATCAGCAGGCCGTCCCCTACCCGGGCGGCCGCGCGGTCCTGCTCGAGTTCTACGAGATCGACTTTCCACCCAGCATCGAACACCGGCTGTTCGACCTGAAGCGCCGGCGGCTGACGCCGGTGATCGCCCACCCCGAGCGCTATCGCTGCATCTGGCGCTCGCCCGAGACGCTGGAGCGTCTGGTGGACATGGGCTCCGGCGCCCTGCTCGACGCGGCGGCGCTGGTCGGCAAGTACGGCCGCAAGGTCAAGCGCTGCGCCGAGGAGCTGCTCGAGCGCGGGCTCTACCACGCGGCGTGCAGCGACGCGCACCGACCCTCCGACATCGAGGAGGTCGGAAAAGGCATGCAGCGCATCGAGAAGCTCTACGGCGCCGAGGAGGTCGATTTCCTCTTCCGCGAAGGCCCGCGAGCACTGCTCGAGGGACGATTGCCGGAATGAGCGACGACGGAGCGCGTCCCGACGGCGTTGACAGGCCCGGGGCCAGAACGGAAAGTCGGCCGCAGCTTCCCTTGGTCAACGACTCCCCGAGCCAGTCCCCGGAGCCTTCGGGCCCCGAAGTGCTGTCCGCCGCGCCGGTCCCGACGCGGACCAGCTGGCTGAAACGCCATCGGCTGAAGCTCTTCGCGTCGCTGGTAACGGGTGGAGGTTTCGTCTGGATCCTGCACGAAGGCGCGCTGCCGCTCTGGCCGACGCACGAAGCCTTCAGCCACGTGCGCTGGTGGACCTTCGGGGCGTACATCGCGATCTGGTGCGTGGTGCACATCATCCGCGGAGCGCGCTGGAGCCTGCTGCTCACGCCGGTGCATCGAGTACCGCTGCGCAAGGTCATGACGGTCGCCTGGATGGGCTTTCTAGCCATCAGCGTGCTGCCGTTCCGTGCGGGCGAGGTGGTGCGCCCGGTGCTCATCCGCAAGAAGGGCCACCTCACGGGCTGGGCGGCTACGGGCACCGTCGGCGCCGAGCGCGTGTGCGACGGGCTGTTCCTGAGCGCGCTCCTGTTCGTCGCGCTGATGATCGCAACGCCGCTCGACCCGCTGCCGAACCACATCGGCGACCTGCCCGTGCCCGCAGCCGTCGTTCCCGGCGCGGCCTACATGGCGCTCCTGGTGTTCGCCGCCGCGTTCGTGGTGATGGGCATCTTCTACTGGCGCCGGACCTGGGCGCGCCGCATGACCGAGCGCATCGTCGGGCTCGTATCCAGGCCGCTGGCGCACTGGCTCGCCGACCGCGTCGAGCAGGTCGCCGACGGGCTCAAGTTCCTCACGACCCCGCGCTACACGATTCCGTTCGTCGCCACCACCGCGGTCTACTGGCTGCTGAACGCGGCGGGCGCCTGGCTCCTGGCCTGGGGCTGCGGTCTTACGTCGATCACGTTCGCGCAGGCGTGCGTGAACATCGGCGTGCTGGCGCTCGGCATCCTGCTGCCGAACGCACCGGGCTTCTTCGGCGCGTTCCAGATCTCGACCTACGCGGCCTTCGCCATGTACTTCGCACCGGCCGAGGTGGTCGGGGCGGGCTCGGTGTTCGTACTGCTGACGTACGTGGCCCAGCTGGGCGTGGTGGCGGTCTTCGGCGTCGGCTCGATGCTGGCCGAGCGGACCAACCTGAAGGAATTCCTGGCCGCGGAGCCGGTGGATCTGGAAACGGCCGTCCAGTAGGCCGCCCAGCGGGCTGGCCGTCGCTGGCCGGGAACTTGGCCGGATCCGGGAGGCGACAGTAGCAGTCGGATATGCGGAGACCCGCCGGACTCCTCGTGCTCGCCATGCTGGCGATGGCAGGTGCCGGGCTACTGCGCTCGACCGACGCGCAGGCCCGCGTCGAAGCCGACTCCCAGTACAGCAAGGCGCAGACGTTCAACACCGCGCTCCGGTATCTGAGGGTCGATCTTGGTTTCAAGGTCGTCGAGAAGGACGAGGACGCCGGCTACCTGCTGTTCAACTACGTGCCACCGGGCGACCCGAAAGACACGAGCAAGGGGTCGATCGAGGTCATCAAGACGCGCCACGACGTCAAGGTCTTCGTCGAGATCCCGAAGATGCCGCAGTACCACGAGGTGGTGCTGCGTGACGGTCTGATGCGCAAGCTGCGCGACGAGTACGGCCAACCGCCGCCCAAGCCGGAAAAGCCGCCCGCGAAGCCGCCGGGCGACGCCGGCGCCAGCGGCTGAGCGCCCGGTCCGCCGGCGGAATCGAAAACCGGGGATTGGCACGGGGCCGCTCCCGGGGATAGATGAGGGTCCCCCGATGCCCCCTGCAGAGCCGCAGGACCAGCTCCCCGAACAGATCGGCCGATACCGGATTGTCCGGCTTCTCGGTCAGGGCGCCATGGGTCGCGTGTTGCTCGCACACGATCCGGTCCTCGATCGCGACGTGGCGGTGAAGCTGCTGCGCGACGATCTGGCGATCGCACCCGACCAGCGGCTGGCGCTCATCGAGCGCATGCGCCAGGAAGCGCGCGCTTCGGCGCGCGTCGGCCACCCGGGCATCGTGGCTCTGCACGACATGGGCGAGGACACGACACTGGGGCTGTACCTGGTGTTCGAGTACGTCGAGGGCCTCACGCTCAAGGACAAGCTCGCTAGGGGTGCGCTCGGTCCGGAAGCCGCAGCGAAGATCGCCCGCGAGATCGGCGACGCGCTCACGACTGCGCATTCCGCGGGCGTCCTGCACCGCGACATCAAACCCGAGAACATCATCCTGGCGCGCACCGGAGCCAAGGTCGCCGACTTCGGCATCGCACGCGTTCCGGACTCGACGCTGACACGTGACGGCGGCCTGCTGGGCACGCCGGCGTACAGTGCTCCCGAATCGATTTCCAGCGGGAAGTTCTCTCCGCTCAGCGATCAGTTCTCGTTCGCAGCCACGATGTGGGAAGGCATCAGCGGTCGCCGTGCGTTCCCGGGCGACGATGCCGTGGCGGTCGCCTCGCACATCGCGACCGACGAGCCGCCGGAGATCGCCGCGGTGTGCGGGCTCGATCCTCACGTCGACACCGTTCTAGCCCGCGCGCTGTCCAAGAACCCGAAGTCGCGGTTCTCGACCTGCGAGGAGTTCGGTCGCGCGCTGGCCGAGGCGCTGGAACTGTCGTCGGCGCGGCTCGCAATGCCGACGCTGCCCGACGAGTACCACCGCGAATCGTGGAAGCAGGAAACGCAGACGCACACGACGCGCATTGCGCTGGGCGGCGCAGCTGTGGGCGCTCTCGTCGCGATCGCTGCACTGCAGATCACGGCGCATCTGCGTCCAGGGGCGAAAGCGATCGCGAGTGCTGCGCCCCAGCATGCACCGAAGGACGAGCATCCCGTTGCATGGCTCGCCGAGCGCCCTCCGCCCCATCACTCGCATCGCCACTCGAAGCACGCGAAGCACTCGCACACCTCCGACGCCGCCGATGCGTCGGCGCCGGCGGACGCGGGTACCGATGCGCTGGTCGACGCCGGCGGCAGCGCGCCGGATGGAAATCCATCCACGGTTGCTACAGCGCCAACGGAGAACGGTCGTGACGCTGGAACGAAAGCGCGCCGCTCGAAGAAAAGCGACACGAAGACGCCTTCACGTTGACGCCGATCCTTGACCGGGGATCGCGGAGAAAGTAGACGAGTCGGGCTTCGCGGCTCCGCCACCCTCAGTCCATTCATCCGGAGCCCAGCCAACGGAGGACTACGATGAAGCTTGTGTACATCTTTGCGGCCGCAAGCGCCGTGACACTCGTTGCGGCGGGCTGCACCACCACCACCAGCAGCGGTGGCAGCGGAACCGGAGGCTACGGCGCTACCGGCTACGGCGGCAGCGCTGGCTCGGCTACTGGAGGCAGCGGCGGGACCTCGGCTGGCGGGACCTCGGCTGGCGGGACCTCGGCTGGCGGGACCTCGGCTGGCGGGACCTCGGCTGGCGGCAGCAGCGGAACGTGCACCTCGCAGATCCCGGCCGGGACGACCTGCCAGCAGCTGACGTCCAGCAACCCGACCTGCCTCACCTGCGAGCAGAACAAGTGCTGCAACGAGATGAACGGCTGCTACGGTGACACGAACTGCTCCGGCCTGATCGAGTGCATCGTCAACAACAACTGCGCGCAGGCCGCCGACCAGACCGCCTTCGACCAGTGCGTGCAGACCAACTGCGCGGCTTGCAACACGACAACGGCGCAGAGCGAAATGACTGCCTATCTCAATTGCGCCCAGACCAACTGCAGCACCGAGTGCGGTGGCGGCGCCGGCGGCGCCGGCGGCGCGCCGGCCGACGGGGGCATCTAGTCTCCAGAACCGTAGACACGAGGCGGGCGACGGGACATCCTGTCGCCCGCCCGCAATTTTCCGCGGTGGGCAACGGGCCCGCCATCGGGTGGTACGAAGAGAGAACGCGCTATGCTCCGAGCGCTTCTGGGCGGCTGAGGCCGCACTGCTTTGGAGGAGGCTCCGGTGAAGATCCGCTCTGCTTCGAATCTCTTTGGTGTTGTGTTTGCCCTCGCTCTGGGGGTCCCGGCATTGGTTTCCTGCGCTACCACCAGCTCCGGCGGCGGCCTGGGAGGCTACGGCTACGGCGGTGGCGGCGGCTCCGCGGGCAACTACGGCACCGTCGGCTGCAGCCAATCGCCGGACTGCAACTCGTGCCAGGGTTCGTGCGCGGCGTGCATGTGCGGCGCAAACGGCAACGCCCAGGCGTGCGCCGGCGCGTGCAACACCGGCACCGGCGGTTCCGGCACCGGCGGTGGCACCGGCACCGGCGGCTCCACCAACACGCCGGCCTGCTGCGCCACCAATAGCTGCACGACCTGCTTCGAGCAGTGCGAGTGCGCCGGCACCGCTCCGGCGACGTGCGTCACGCAGTGCAACTCGGGCACCGGCGGCTCCGGCACCGGCGGCTCCGGCACCGGCGGCTCCGGCACGGGTGGTTCGGGCTTCGGCGGCTCCGGCTTCGGCGGCTCCGGTACGGGGGGTTCGGGCTTCGGCGGCTCGGGCTTCGGCGGCTCCGGCACCGGCGGCTCCGGCACCGGCGGCTCCAGCGGCAGCACCGGCTGCAGCTCGCAGCTGGTCGGCTTGACCTGCCAGCAGCTCGGCACCGGCAACCAGACCTGCGACTCCTGCATGCAGAGCAGCTGCTGCACCCAGATGAACACCTGCTTCGGCGACCAGGAGTGCGCGTATCTGTACAACTGCATCGGCACGTCCTGCGCCGGCATCTCCGACCAGACGCAGTTCAATACCTGCGTGACCAACAACTGCCAGAATTGCCTCGGCCAGACCGCGCAGCAGGAACTCAGCGACTTCCTGAACTGCCAGCAGAACAGCTGCGGAACGCAGTGCCAGTAGACTGAGGAGGGGCCCTGGGCAGGCCGCTGCTTCGACCGTTTCGTGTGGTGCCGCCGCTGCTTGCGGCGGCGCTGCTCGTAGCGGCCTTGCCCACGCCCGGGCGCGCCGAGAGCGCGCCTCACAAGGGCTTCGATCCCTGGGCGAGCGGCGGCGGACCCGCCGAGCGAGCGCTGACCGGCGGCGTGGCGAGGCTGCGCGCACCGGCATCGACGATGATCCGCGTGCCGCGGAGCACGTTCTACATGGGCTCGACGCCCACCGAGGTGCTCGAGGCGGTGCTCGAGTGCACCCGCGAGCCACTTGGCGACCGCATGCGCTGCAACGAGATGTTGTTCTCGAACGAGATGGCGCGCCACAAGGTGACGCTGTCGGCCTACTGGCTCGACCGCACCGAGGTCACGGTGCAGGCCTATCGGCGCTGCGTGGCGCTGCACCATTGCCGCCCGGCGCCGTTTGCGCGCGGCGGCCGGCGTTTCGATCGCCCGCGCTTTCCCGTGTCGCTGGTCACCTGGCAGGACGCGCGGGACTACTGCCGCTTCCGTGGCGCGCGGCTGCCCACCGAAGCGGAGTGGGAACGTGCAGCGCGCGGAGTCAACGGTCGGCGATTTCCCTGGGGGAATCTGTACAACTCGCACAGATCGAACCACGGCCGCCTCGGGCAGTCGCCGACCGACGCGGCGGACGGCTACGCGGAGCTGGCGCCGGTCGGGTCATTCCCCTCGGGGCGCACGCCCGACGGCTTCCTCGACCTCGCGGGCAACGTGTCCGAGTGGGTCGAGGACCGCTATGCCGATACCTACCCGGAGGCGGCCGCTGTGGACCCCCAGGGCCCCAAGACCAGCCCGGGCGGCGAGCGCGTGATCCGCGGCGGGAGCTACGAATCGGGCGTGCCATGGCTGCGCGGCGCATCGCGACGGGCCGCCGACCCAGGCGTCCGGCGCCCCTGGATCGGATTCCGCTGCGCCCGGACCGACAAGCAGCACCCGCCGGCGCGCAAGCCTGCTATCAAGCTCTGAGCATGTCAGAGCGGAGCCGGAGCGAGGGTCGGCCCGACGCCAGCGATCGCGACTGGGGGCGGCGAGCGCTCGGCCCACGGGCGCGCCGTGTGGCGTCGTCGCTGGTGGAAGGCGTCCTGGCCGACACGGACGACAGCGGACGGATCGTGCCGGCGGCGCCGGAGCTCACCCAGCGCACGGTCGAAGGCATCGATCTGATGATCGGCGCGGCGAGCCCGCAGGCGCAGCGGGTGTGGCGTGTCGGACTTCTGCTTCTCGAATGGTTGCCCATCGTGTACGTGGGCGCGCTTCGTCGCATGAGCCGGCTGCCGATCGCGCGGCGCGTGCTCTACCTCGAACGGGTGGAGCGGACACGCTTCGGCCTGCTCTCCGCACTGCTGGCCGGGCTCAAGGTGAGCATCTGCGTGCACGGCTACGAGGACAACCCGGAGCTGGCTGCTACCGGCTTCGACCGCGGCGATCTTGCCGCACCCCGCAGGCTTGCCGCCGCGCAGGCGGAGAGGGTGCGCCCATGAACGACATCGCCGCTTCGGAGAGCATCGTGCAGGGCCGGCAGCTCGAGCGGGGTTTCGATATCGGCTGCGACGCGGTCGTCATCGGGTCCGGCGCCGGCGGAGCCGTGGTGGCGGCAACGCTCGCCGAGGCGGGGCTCGAGGTGATCGTGCTGGAGGAAGGCGCGTACTACCGCCCCGAGGAATACGGCGCGTTCCGCCCCAGCGAATCGCTCAGGCGGCTGGGACGCGAGTCCGGCATGATCGCCGCGCTGGGTCTGGGACAGACGCCGATCATTGCGCTGATGGCAGGGCGCTGTGTCGGCGGCAGCAGCGTGATGACCGGCGGCGTGTGCTTCCGCATCCCGTCGCACGTCCACGACCACTGGGAGCAGGAGCTGGGGCTCGACGAGCTCGGCGAACGCAGCCTGGAAGCGGCCTACGCCGAGGTCGAGCGGCGCTGCCACATCGGCGAGGTTCCCGACGCGCTGCGTTCGCGTTCCACCCAGCGCTTCGTCGACGGCGCCCGCGAGCTCGGCATCCCGATGTATCCGCTCAGGCGCAACACCGACGGATGCGAGGGCAACGCGCGCTGCAATTTCGGCTGCCCCAAGGGCGCCAAGATGAGCGTGGACGTCTCCTATCTGCCGAGCGCGCTGGAGCATGGCGCACGCGTCGTGTCCGACGCGCTCGTCGAGCGCGTGCTGTTCAACGGGGATCGCGCTGTCGGCGTCGAGGGCCGTCTGCTGGGCGGCGAGCAGGGTGCACCCAGCCAGCGCTTCCGCGTGCGCGCGCCACTCGTCGTGACCGCGTGCGGCACCATCCACACGCCAGGCCTGCTGTCGGCGTCGGGGCTCCGCGGTCCCGACCTCGGCCGGCACATCACGCTGCACCCTGCAGTGCGCGTGGCCGCGCTGTTCGACGATCGCCTGGACGGCTGGAACGGTGCGCTGCAGTCCGTGTACAGCGACCACTTCCACGACGACGGCATCACGCTGGTGGGCGTCTACAGCACGGTAAACGTGCTGGCCGGCGCGTTCCCCGGCGTGGGGCCGGCGCTGCGCCGCCGCATCGAGACCATGCCTTACATGGGCATCTTCGGCGCCATGATCCACGACCAGGGCGGCGGTGTGGTGCGCCCCGGGATGGGCACGCGGGAACCGATGCTCAGCTACAACATGGTCGCCGACGACCTGCGCAGGCTCCGCCGCTCCTTCACGATCCTGTCGGAGGTCGCCTTTGCCGCCGGTGCGCGCGAGGTGTACGCGCCGGTGTTCGGCGTACCGCCGATCCGCTCGATGGACGACGCGCACAAGGTCGAGAACATGAAGATCGACGCCCGCCGCATCGAGTGCATGGCCTTCCACCCGCTCGGCAGCGCACGCATGGCGAACGACCCGAGGCGCGGCGTCGTCGCCCAGAGCGGCGAGTGCTTCGGTGTCCGCGGCCTGTACGTCGCGGACGGCTCGGTCCTGCCCACCAGCATCGGCGTCAACTCGCAGGAGCCGGTCATGGCCATGGCGACGCGCATCGCGTGGGGGCTCCGCGAACGGTACGCCTGATGGCGCACCGGCGACGGCGGCAGGCCTGATGGCGCGACTGCATCTGCCCATCCACGACAGGGTGCGCTTCGTACTGGCCGGCCCGCACTATCCGGAGAACGTCGGCGCTGCGGCGCGCGCACTGAAGACCATGGGCTTCTCGACGCTGCTCCTGGTCAGACCGGGGCGGCTGGCTTCGCCGGACCACGAGATGGCGCGCAAGATGGCCGTGAAATCGCTGGATGTGCTGGAAGCGGCGAGGGTGTGCGACAGCCTGGCCGACGCCCTGGACGGCGTGGAGCTGGTGTTCGCCACGACCTCGCGCCGGGGCGTGTCGGGCGTGCTGGTCCCACGCGACGCCGCGCGCATGGCCCAACTGTCCGCCGAGCGCGAGCAAGGCGTGGCGTTCGTCTTCGGCAACGAGAAGACGGGCCTATCGCAGGCCGAGCTGGCGCTGTCGCACGAGCGGGTCCGCATCCCCATGGCAGCCCCCCAGCCGTCGGTCAACCTCGCCCAGGCCGTCCAGATCATCGCCTACGAGCTGATGCTGGCAGGCCTCGACGCTCGTGGACGGTGATAGGGTTCGGGCATGGACCTCATCGATCTGCGCTCCGACACGGTAACGCGCCCGACCGCCGGCATGCGCGAGGCGATGGCGCGCGCCGAGGTCGGCGACGACGTGTACGGCGAGGACCCGACCGTCGCCGAGCTCGAACGGCGCGTGGCGGGGCTGCTGGGCAAGGAGCGCGCGCTGTTCGTGCCGTCAGGGACGATGGGCAACCGAGATCGCGCTGCTCGTGCACACGCGCCGCGGCGACGAGGTCATCATCGGCGAAGGCGCGCACTGCGCCTGGTACGAATCCGGCGCCGCGGCAGCGTGGAGCGGCGTGCAGTTCGCCGTGGCCGGCAAGGGCGGCTTGTTCGATGCCGACGAGATGGAGGCGGCGCTCAAGCCGCCCGCGTACTACCTGCCGCACAGCGCGCTGGTCGCCGTGGAGAACACCCACAACCGCGCCGGCGGACGGGTCTTCCCGCAGGACCAGGTCGACCGAGTCGCGGAGCGGGCGCGCCACCACGGTCTGGCCCTGCACCTGGACGGCGCACGATTGTGGAACGCCGCAGTCGCCAGCGGCCTCGCGGTCGACCAGCTGGCGGCGCCCTTCGACACGGTGAGCGTGTGTTTCTCCAAGGGCCTGGGCGCCCCGGTCGGCTCGGCGCTGGCCGGCTCCGACGAGCTCATCGGTCGCGCCCATCGCTTCCGCAAGATGCTCGGCGGCGGCATGCGGCAGGCCGGCATTCTCGCGGCCGGCGCGCTGTACGCGCTCGAACACCATCGCGAACGACTGGCCGAGGACCACCGCGCGGCGCGCGCGATCGCCAGCGTCGTGGCCTCGGCGCCGGGCGCGCGCGTGGACCTGGCGGCGGTGGAGACGAACATCGTCAACATCGGGCTCGAAGGTGTGCGCGCGGACGCAGTCGTGGAGGCGGCACGCGAACGCGGCGTGCTCATCTCGTCGATCGCGCCGGGCGCGCTGCGAGGCGTCACCCATCTGGACATTTCCGCCGAACAGGCGCGCCGGGCCGCGGAGGCACTGGCCGAGGCCATCGCCAGCGCCGCGGAGGGCAGCGCTTGACACGCGCAGCGCTGCTCGCGGCGCTGCTTGTCGTCGGCTGCGCGCCGACATTGCCCAGGCCGTACCTGGAGGCGCGCGGGGCCGCCGAGCGCGCCTACACCTCGGGTCGCTACGACGAAGCCGCCGAGCACTGGAAGGAAGCGGCGCGCCAGGCCAAGCGCCCGCGCAATCGCGACGAGGCATTGTACCGGGTAGGCGCCTGTCTCGACCAGGCCGGCCGCTATCCGCAAGCGGAAGCCGCGTACGACAAGCTGCTGCGACTGGCACCGCACGGCGAGCGCGCGCCGCGAGCGGCCTACGACCGGGCGGTCATCGAGATCAAGCACGGCAACAGTGAACACGGCTACCGCCAGCTCGAGCAGGTCATGATCGACTATCCGCGCTCGGGCCCTGCGGTGAGCGCGCTGCACCGCGTGCTCGTCCACGCCGATCAGCAAGGAGGCCCGACCAGAGCGCTCGCCGTGCTCGATCGCCTGCTTCCGAAGCTCGACAAGAGCGAGCTGTCGGAACGGCTGAATTTCGCCTACGCCGAGTACCTGGACAAAGCCGGGCGCACGCGCGCCGCGCGCGACCGCTACCTGTACACGGCCAAGCGCTTCCCCTACCCGTACGGCGCGCTGTGGGACGACGCGCTGTACATGGCCTCGAAGGACGACGAGAAGCTCGGCGACTACCGGGCGGCGATCGCGGTTCTGCGCAGGATGCTGAAAGAGCAGGAGCCATCGAGCATGCAGGGCAGCTACGAACGACCGCGCTTCGACCAGGCCCAGATGCGTATCGCGGTTCTGTACCGCGACCGGCTGCACGATCCGGCGGCGGCGCGCCGTGCGTTCCACAAGGTGTGGACCGATCATCCCACGAGCCTGTTGCGCGACGACGCGCTGTGGGACGAAGCGTTGCTCGCCAAGAAAGCGGGCGACGTCGACGACGCCTGCAGCGTGCTATCGACGCTGGCACACGGAATGCCCCACTCGCGCTACGTGCCGTGCGCCCGCGAGCTGTGTCCCACGGCGCCGCCGCCCGCCAAGGGCACGAGCTGCCACGACTACATCAAGCGGCAGGCGAAGGCAGCATTGGCCCGGACCGAGTAGAACCGCTCAGCGGACCGCGCTCCACGCAGGCGTCGCTAGTCTTCCTCGAAGTCGTCGTCGATGTCCTCGTCGATGTCCCCGTCATCGTCGTCGTCATCGTCGTCGTCGTCGTCGTCTTCGCCCTTGAACTCGGTCTTCAGATCGATCCCGACCTCGCCGAGCTGGGTCTCGAGCAGCTCCATGAGCTCGTCGATGTCGTCGCCGCTCCACTCGTCGATGACATCCGTCAGAAACTCGAAGAAGTCGCCGTTGTCGAGCCGCCGCTCGATTTCCTCGACCTGCTCCTCGGTGAATGCCTCGAGGATGTCCTCGCGCAGGGATTCGGTGTCGCCCTCTTCAATCGCCTCCTGGGCGGAAAGGCGGAATCTGACGGACCGCGCGTCTGTCGAGGTAGATATCCATCTATTCGTGCTCTCCCGGACCTCGACCCGCCTTTAGACGATGCCTTGCCGCGCAGTCAAGACCCGCACCTATAAGGCCTGCCTCCAGGCCCTACTAGCGCACACGCCCCAGGCGGCGTTACACAGTGAGCGTGAGATGGCCATGGCTTGCCGCGGTGTCTATCGCCCTCGGCGCCGCATTGGCGCCCCGGCCCGCCCAGGCCGACCAGCCGCCGCGGCCGCGGCCCCCACCCATCAATTTCCACTATGCGCAGTACGGGGTCGCCATCGCCACGGAAACCGTGGCCAATGCGGGGGGAGTGTGCCCGTCCGGAGCGACGACCCCGTGCATCCTCGGCTCCGGCGGCGGCCTTGCTATCCGGGTCGGCTACCGGTCGCGCGGCCGCTGGTACGTCGGCGGCGCCTACGAGTTTTCCCGGCAGGATTCCTCCAACCTGCTCCGCCTGGCCATCCTTCAGCAGCTCCGGGGTGAATTCCGCTACTACGCCGACGTTGGAAACCGCCTGACCCCGTACTTCGCCGGCGGGCTGGGTGCGGCGCTCTACGGCAACGAGTGGGGCACCGAGACAGGCGGGGTGGCGAGCTTCCTGGGTGGAGGCGTCGAGTACCAGATCAGCCGGACGACGGTCATTGGAGCCGCTCTGGCCTACCGGCCGCTGCTGCTGCGCGGCTGGACCGACAAGGCCGGCCAGCGGCGCGCCGACCAGCTGCTGGGCTTCGGCGTCGCGCACATCGTGGCGCTGGAGCTCATCCTGGAGGTCCGCGACCCGCTGTCGCGGTGGTAGCCCGGGGCCCCGGAGTCACACCGTGCTTGACTCCCTGCTATTCAAAGGGTTCCCCTTCGGCTCGTGAGGTGCGATCGGTGCGGCCGGGACAATCCCGACCACTTGAGGTTCTGCCAGGACTGCGGCAACGCCCTCGCCAGTCCGGTGGCCGAGGCGACTCCGCCTCGCGGCGTGGACCTCGATCAGGAGCGACCGGCTGGCACCGCCCCGTCGGGCGACGCAGTGCGCGTTGTCCACACGCGACCGTCCGCGCCGGACTTCGATTTCACGCCACGAGGCCCGGGACAGCCCGGCTCCGGAGCTGTGTGTGGGCAGTGCGGAGTGGTGAACCCAGCGGAGAGCCGCTTCTGCTCCGAATGCGGCTCGCCGCTGGGGCAGGTGGCAGAGGAGGCTCCCCGGGGCGACGGAGCCACCCAGTTCGTGCAGCTCGCTCCCGTCGCTCCGCAAGCGCCCGCGGCGCCCGTCGCTGCGCAGGCTCCTGTCGCTGCGCAGGCTCCGGTCGCTCCCGAACCCCGGAATCCGCTGGTGGCAGCGCCCGTGGTCGAGATTGCCGCGCCGGGTCCGGACCGCGATCCAGCAGCCGTCATCTGCACGCGCTGCAGGGGCAGCAACTCGGCGCACATGAGCTTCTGCCAGTTCTGCGGAGCGCGCCTGGGCAACGCGCCGGCACCTGTGCCGCCCGTTTCCGCGTCGCCCGCCAGCCCGGGCCCCGACCCCGAAACAGCGTTTCCATCGACGTTCCGGGCCGGCGGGGCACCCGCACCGGCGCCCTTGTCGGGTTCCCCGCTACCGTCCGCAGGGCCGGCCTCGACCGGCGGCGTCGCACCCGCAGCCGCTCCCGGCGCGCGGCTGGTCGTGATCGCCCAGGACGGCACCCCGGGCCGGGACTATCCGCTGGTCGAAGCCCAGACCGACATCGGGCGCGAGGAAGGCGCGGTCCTGTTGCCCAACGACCCCTACGTGTCGCCCCGTCATGCTCGCGTTTTCCGGCGCGATGGGCGCTTTTTCGTGTTGGACCTGGCCTCGGTAAACGGCGTCTACGTGCGGCTCCGGGCACCCGCTCGACTCCAGCACGCCGACTTGGTGTTGATCGGCCTTGAGGTGTTAAGGTTCGAGGTCGTGAGCGACGCGGAGATGGGACTCGGCCCTGCGGCGGAGAGAGGCGCTCAGATCTTCGGGTCGCCAGCTTCACCACGATTTGCGCGGCTGTGCCAGCGCACGGTAGAAGGCGTCACTCGAAATGTGTTCTATCTATCGGCCGAGGAGACGGTGATCGGGCGCGAGGCCGGCGATATCGTCTTCACGAGCGACCCGTTCATGAGCCGCCGCCACGCGGTGATCCGGCGCGACGAGTCGAACGTGTTCACCTTGCAGGATCTGGGTTCCTCGAACGGAACCTATCTGGCGATCCGCGGCGAGGTGGCGTTGGACGCAGGCGACCACGTCCGCATCGGACAGCACCTGTTCCGGCTCGACGTCGACTCGAACGGGCAGGCAACCCGATGACCGACGGCGGGAACGACATCCGCGTCAACCTGTTCGGACGCACCGACGTTCGGACAAATCCGGGAACACAACGAGGACAACTTCCTCGTCGCCGACCTGACGCGCAAGAGCCGCAGCCTGATGGAGTCGGACCGCAACCAGGTGATCGGCGAGCGCGGCACCGTGATGGGCGTCTGCGACGGCATGGGCGGTGCCGCTGCCGGCGAGGTGGCAAGCCAGCTGGCGGTCGACATCATCTACGAGAAGCTGTCGCAGGGAGATGCCCCGACCGACCATGACGACCTGGCCCGACGCCTGGTGTACGCGGTCGAGGAAGCCGGCATCCGCATCTTCAACGAGGCGCGTGCGGACCGCACCCGCCGCGGCATGGGAACCACCTGCACGATAGCGGCCGTGATGGACTCGCGGCTCTTCCTGGCGCAGGTCGGTGACAGCCGTGCGTACGTGCTGCGCAATGGCGAGCTCGTGCAGGTGACGCGCGACCAGTCCCTGGTCAACCAGCTCATCGAAGCCGGTCAGCTCACCGAGGAAGAAGCCGAGACGTTCGAGCACAACAACATCATCCTGCAGGCTCTCGGCACGGCGGAGACGGTGCAGGTCGACCTCACGTACGTGGATTTCGTCCAGGGCGACAAGCTCCTGCTCTGCTCCGACGGGCTCTCCGGGATGATCCGCGGCGACGAGATCAAGGAGGTCCTGTCCGGCGCGGAGGACCCGCTCGAGACGTGCAAGGTTCTGACCGAACGCGCGAATCTCGCCGGCGGCCACGACAACATCACGGTCATCGTGGCGCGTTTCGACGGCGACGGTCTGCGGGCGACGGAGAGCGAACCGCTCAAGTACCGTAAGTACGCGCTCCCCGAAGTGATGAACGCGGACGCGACGGTGCGCGCCGCGCCGCTCAGCGCGGAGCAGTCGCAGCCGGTGGAAACGCCGGAGCCGAGCGAAGAGGCGGCGCGCGAGAACCGCAAGCTCAAGGTCGCCCACACGATGGTCGGCATGACCTCGCCGGTCGCCGACGAGACGCCGACGGAGCCGGCGCCGCCCTCCGAGCGGCCAGCCCCGTCCACGCCATCTTCGCCCGTGTACAACCCGGACGACGACCCGGTACAGATCCCCACGACGGGGCTTCATCCGCGTGTGGTGGGCACGCTGGTGCTGACCGCGCTCCTGCTTGTCGCAGTGACCGGGTACGTGGTCCTGCGCTGAGCTTCCGGTAACGATGCGGCACGCGCTGCGGCGGATCCTGTGGATCGTGCCGACGCTGGTCGTGATCTCCATCGCCGCGTTCTGGTTGCTCTCCGCGACGATTGGCTGGGCACCCGCTGCGGAGCCCGGGCTCGATCCGTCCTCGGCGCGGCAGCGTCTCGAGAAGCTGCCGCGTTTCTTCAACCCGGACCCCGAGAACGTCCGCGACCTGGCCAACAGAGCGGTGCAGCGCATCGCGGCCGGCGGCCCGGGAGCCCGCGCGGCGGGTACCGAGCTGGCCAGGCTCGGGGGAGCGGCGCTGCCGCACATCCTGCCGAAGCTCGACGCTTTGCCGCCCGGCGGACGCGGCAGGGTCGCGTTGGCGCTGGCGCCGGTCGCCCGTCGCATGGGCGTCGGCAGCCCGGAAGATCTCGCGACACCAGCCAGTGCGGTGGCGTTCTGGACACGCTACTGGCAGGAGCGGGCCATCGACTTCCGACCGGCCATCGTCCGCCGGATCGTGCAGCGCGTAGCACAGCGATCGTCGCTGATGCGGCGCGAGGACATCTCCAAGCTGGACACCTACGCGCTGCCGGAGCTGATCCACGAGCTGGGCAGCATCAAGAGTCCTGACGACGTGGCGCGCGTCAGCCGCCTCACAGCGCTGGCGAGCCACGTCACCGGGCTGCCCTGGATGCTCCGCGAGAGCGCCAGTGTCGACCAGGCCCGCACCGTCGCCGGACTCTGGCGCCAGTGGTGGTCGCTGAACCGCTCGCGATTCGTCACGTTCGACGGGCCCGCTCGCGTGAGCGCAATGCTGGTCGAGACCCAGTACGGCAAGTGGGCAGCCGAAGCCGTCCGCAACCGGCTTGGGGTCTCGGTCGACGGCGAGCCGGTGCTCGACGAGCTTCTGGCGCGCGCGCCGGTCACCCTGCTTTTGATCGGGTCGGGCCTGATCGGAGGCTATCTGCTCGGCATCCTGCTGGGGCTTCTGGCTGCGGGCGCTGCCGGTGGCGTGGTGGATCGCGCCGGCTCCGCTCTCGCGGTCGCGTTGGTCGCCGTGCCTGTCGCGACGCTGGCCGCCTGGTTTTCGCCTGGCGCGGCCCAGCGCGGTTCATATGTCGGCGCTGCACTGCTGGTGCTGCTGATCTGTGCCGCGCTCGTGTCGCGCTACCAGCGAGCGGCGACGCTGAGCGCGCTGGACCAGGACTACACCCGCACCCGGCTGGCGTTCGGGGCGTCACGGTGGAAGGTCGCACTGGGAAGTTTCCGCGCCTCGAGCACTCCCGCCATCTCGCTTCTGGCCGTCGACCTGCCGATGGTGGCCACCACGGCCTTCGTGGCAGAGAAGATCTTCCACCTGCACGGACTCGGCCCGGCCACCTTCCGCGCGATATCCCATCACGATCTCCCCTGGCTGATGGCGATGGCGCTGCTCGGTGCGGTGGGCGTTGCGCTGGTGCAGATCGGCAGCGACCTGCTGCTGCTGCTGCTCGACCCGCGCATCCGCGCGGCCGATGCGCGCAATCGTGGAGCATTCGAATGAAGAGCGTGCTCGCACGTCCCGCGGCGCGCGCCGGCCTGCTCTACCTGGCGCTGCTGGTGCTGGTCGCGGTCTTCTCGGACCTGATCGCGTCGAGCGCACCGATCGTCATGTCGCGGGGTGGCCATGTCACGTGGCTGCCCGCGGTCACAGCACCGGCCAGCGTGCAGGGTCGGGATGCCGCCGCCATCGCCGCCAGCCTGGGCCCCCACGACTGGGCGGTCTGGGCGCCCATCCGCGCAGACGAGCGCTCCATCGGCGGCGCCCGCGTGACGAGCAGCCGCGATGCCATCGCATTGACGGTCCGCGCGACGAGCAACGAAGTCGTGCTCGTGCTGGCCGTGGTGCTGTTCGCCGCAGTGGTGGGTACGCTGCTCGGCGCGGTAGCGGGCTTCGCCTCGCCGTTCGTCGATGCCGTGCTGGCCCGACTCGTCGAGCTGTCGGGTGCCATGCCCACGCTGGTGCTCCTCGCCATAGCGCTCGACACGCGCCGGCTGCCGACGCTGCTGGCGTTCGTGGTGGTAGTCGGCTTGCTGAGAGCGGTCCGGATTGCCCGCCTGGTGCGCGGCGAGGTGCTGAGGGTCTCGGGGCAGGAATTCGTGCTGGCGGCGCGCGCGCTGGGAACTCCTTCCGGACGACTGCTCAAGACGCAGATCCTGCCGCACGCGTTGGGTCCGGTCCTGGTAAGTGCCGCTTTCACGGCAGCAGCGGTCGTGGGCCTGGAGTCCGCGCTCGCCCTGGCCGGGCTCGAGTCACCGTCCTTCGCCAGTTGGGGAAGGCTTCTGGCGAGCGGCTCGAGTGCGACCGTGGTGATCTGGCCGGCACTGGCCGTTCTGCTGACCACGGCGGCCTGCTACGCGCTCGCCGAGAGCTTCGACGATGCGATGTCGGTGCGCCGGCGGCGGGCCAGGGCGGCCGATCGCAGCCAGAAAGTCGCACAGCGCTTGCGGCGCGCTGCGGGATGACTAGAAAGGCCTCATGGCGCTGCTAGCGGTGACCGAACAGAACTTCGAGCAGGAGATCCTGCGTAGCGAGCTCCCCGTTCTCGTGGAGTTCGGCGCAGAATGGTGCGGGCCGTGCAAGACGGTCGCGCCGGAGCTCGAAGCGCTGGCGCAGGAGCTCGATGGCAAGGCCAAGATCGTGTCCATCGATATCGATCGCGCGCCTCTACTGGCCCGCGAGATGGGCATCCAGTCGGTCCCGACGTTCGTGGTGTTCCACCAGGGTCGACCGGTCAACGGCAAGGTGGGGGCGCTCCGGCGCGCGCAGCTCAAGGAGCTGATCGAGCCGGTCCTGCCGCGCGCCGCCGGTGCCCTGAAGCCGGAGGAAGTCGCAGCGCTCTCCAAGCAGGGAAGTATCAGCCTGGTCGACACGCGCGAGCCGGCAGTGTTCCAGCGCGCTCACATCCCGGGGGCGGTCAACATGCCGTTCGACGAGATCGAGACGCGGCTGGCCGAGCTGCACATGCTGCCCAACCAACCGGTGATCTACTGCCGCGCCGGCGACCAGACAAAGGACCTGGCCGCGAAGCTGGCCGAGCAGGGCGTTCCGGTGGCATTTCTCGAGGGCGGCGTGCTGGGCTGGGAAGCGGCCGGCTTCACGCTCGAGCGCCCTGACTGATTGTTCGCTTCCCGCCCGCCCACCCCCACCGGAATCCTCCTCGAGGGGGCTCACCGCCCCTCGAGCACCCCGACGCGCCTCGCTACGCTCGGCGCGGGCTTGCTGTCGCTGCGCTGGATTCCATACCGGGAGCGCTAGTCCGCTGCCCGACGTGCCGCTTCCAGCGCCGCGGCGATCACTTCGCGTACCGGCACGCCGGCGGCGCGGGCCTTGTCGGCACACACGTCGAACTCCGGCTTGAGCTGGGGCGCGCCGTACGGTCCTTCGCTCACCTTGACCGGGATTGTGCCGAAACGCGTCTGGACCTCCGCGATCCGCCGGGGGCGCTCGGTGCGCGTGGCCGGCGTGCGGCGGACGCCGATCGAGCTCGTCTCGCGCAACATCACCTCCGCCACGCGATCGGCGCCTTCACGCGAAGCCAGCGCAGCCAGGGTCAGCGCGGGACGCCCCTTCTTCATCGTGATCGGCACGGCCCAGGCGTCGAGCGCTCCACTGACCAGCAGGGCCTCGATGGCGTGGGCGGCCAGCTCGCCGGTCATGTCGTCGACGTTGGCCTCGATCACGACGTGCGTCGCGGGGCCGGTCGTCTGCTGCGCCTCTGGCGCGCCGAGCACGACGCGCAGCGCGTTGGGACGATCGGCCAGGTCCTGCGTTCCCCTTCCCCACCCGATGCGCTCGGGCGCCATCGCCGGCCAGCGCTCGAAGCGATGGACGAGCGCGCCCACGATGGCCGCGCCGGTCGGCGTCACCAGCTCGGCGTCGATGCCCGCGTCATACGTCGGGACCCCGCGCAGGCAGCCGACGGTCGCGGGCGCCGGAAGCGGCAATACGCCGTGGCGGCACTCGACGCTCCCGCGCCCCATCGGCAGCGGCGTCGACGCCAGCTCTGCGCCCAGATAGGCGATGCACGCGGAGGCCCCGACGATATCCACGATGGCGTCGACGGCGCCGACTTCGTGGAAGTGGACCTCGCCCATCGGAATGCGGTGCACTTCGCTCTCCGCCTCTGCCAGGCGGCGGAACACCCGACGGGACAGCTCGCGGGTGCGCTCCTCGAGCGGTGCCTGCGCGAGCAGCGCGTCGATCTCGTGATAGCTCCGCTCCGGCCCGCCGGGGTCGATCAGCACGTCGAATTTCGTCGCACCGATCGCTCCGGCGAAGGCGCGCTTCAGCTCCAGCCGGGCTCCTTGAAGGCCGAGCGGCTCGACCGCGCGCTCCACGACCTCGAACGGCACACCCAGATCGACCAGCGCCGCGATGGTCATGTCCCCGGCGATCCCGCTGAACGTGTCGAAGAACAGCAGCTTGCCCTGGCCCGCACCGGGGGCCAGCGGCTCGCGGTGCGCCTCCGCCGGACCTTCGATGTCGCCATGGGCGTGCTCGTGGCTGTGCCCGTGCTCGTGGCTGTGCCCGTGCTCGTGGTCGCTGCTCACCCGGTGTGCTCCCGGGCGTGCTGGCGCGACGCGATGCGCACCACCGCCATGGCGGCGCCGAAGCCGTTGTCGATGTTGACCACCGTGATGCCCGAGGCGCAGCCAGCGAGCATCCCGAACATCGCCGTCAGGCCGCCCAGCGACACGCCGTAGCCGACCGAGGTGGGCACCGCGACGACAGGGGCAGCCACCAGCCCACCGACAACACTCGCCAGCGCGCCCTCCATCCCCGCAACCACGATCACCGCGGGAGCTGCGCCGAGCGTGGGGAGATGGTCGACGACGCGGTGTATGCCCGCCACGCCCACGTCCACGATGCGCGTCGTCGCGACTCCCGCCATCCGCAACGTCTCGAGCGCTTCTTCGGCCACGGGGATGTCGCTCGTGCCGGCCGTGACGACCGGCACCGGCGCGCCGGGGCGCACCTTCACGGGCTGGTGCTCGTAGGTCGCCACCCGGGCGACTTCCGAATACACAAGCCCCGGCACGGCCTCGACGACCTGCTCTGCCTTGTCGGCCGACAGCCGCGTCACCAACACGTTCTGTCCGGCGGAGACCAGCTGGCGGGCAATGCCGGCGATCTGCCCGGCCGTCTTGGATTGTCCGAGGATGACCTCGGGCAGGCCCTGTCTGAGCGCGCGGTGGTGATCCACCCGCGCATAGCCCAGATCGGCGAACGGCAGATGCTTGAGCTCCTGGAGCGCAGCATCGATTCCAACAGCTCCGGATTGCAGGCGCTCCAGAAGCTCGCGCACACGGTCGGCGTCCATCGCCGATGATGTACCGGGATCCACCCGACCGGACAAGCCACCAGGCAGACACTTCCGCCGGAGGCGGCTTCGTGGTTGTGTTCGAGCCGTGCCTGCTCCGGTTGCGCCACTGATTGGATTCGTGCTGGGCGTGGCCTTTGCTTGGGCCGCGGCCGACGAGCTGGCACGCACAGCGGGCTCGGGGGTGACCAGTCGCTCGATGGTTGTCGTGAGCTTGTTCGGTCTGCTGGTCTTCAGCCCTATTGCCGCGTACTTCCTGGCGTTCGCCCCCGACTGGTCGTACGCGTACCTGGTCGACCCGCAGCGGCTGCCCAGTGCGGTCGACCTCACGCTGGTCCTGCTCGACGTGGCCAGCGTACCGCTGGGATTCGCTCTGGCGGCCCGGCGCGCCAGCCAGCGCCGGCTCGGCTCGCTGGTGAGGTTGGCCACGGCACCCGCGCTGGGCGCGCTCCTGATCCTGGTGGCCGGATTCCAGCGTCTAGCGGTCCAGGGCAGCTACGCGCAGTTCCACGGCGACTTCGGCACCCACTCGGTCGCGGGTAGCCCACTGGGCTACTCGCTTCTCTGGATGGCGGCAGTGCTGGCCGCAAGCGTCCTGTGGACGGCCCGATCGCTGCGCCGGCTCGGCGGCGGGACCTGAAGCCGGGAGCCGGCGCGCATCGCCGGGGACAGCTGTTTCCGGCGGCGGACGAAACCCTCGTTGACGGCGAGCGCATGAGGCGACACGTTGCACCCCCTCATGGCTGAAGACGAAACGACTCAACTCGTCGAGCTGGCCAGCCGCGTCGTCGAGCTGGCGAAGAAGGCCGGAGCCGATGTGGCCGAAGCGAGCGCACGGTCCGGCTGGGAGCTCAGCGCCAAGGTGCGACTGGGCGAGGTGGAGCTCGTCGAGGAAGCCGGGACGCGCGGCGTCTCGCTGCGCGTGATGAAGGGCCAGGCCGTCGCCCTCACCGCGACGAGCGACCTGACCGACGCGGGCATCGAGCGTTGCGTCGTGGACGCGCTGGCGCTCGCCGATTCCAGCGAACCCGATCCCTACGCCGGCCCGGCCGATCCAGCCCTGCTCGCCAGCCCGCCGTACCCTGATTCTCGAGCTGTACGACGCGGCGGTGGAGCGCATCGACGCCGACGAGGCTATCGCCCGTGCGCGCAAGGGAGAGCGCGCCGCGCTCGACTACGACAAGCGGCTCGAGCTCAGCGAAGGCGCCTCGTTCTCGCGCACCGCGTCGGCCAGCGCTCTGGTGCTGTCGAGCGGCTTCTCGGGGACGCTCCGCGGCTCGTACGCATCGCTGGTCGTGTCGCCGGTGGTCGAGGACGAGGGCGGCAAGCGCCGCCGGGGACACTACTGGACCGCACGCCGCCACCTCGACGAGCTGGACAGCGAGGTCTCCGTCGGCGAAGAGGCGGCGCGGCGCACACTCGCCAAGCTCGGGGCGCGCAAGGTACCCACCTGCGAGGTGCCCGTCGTGTTCGATCCCGACGTGGCGCGCTCGCTCGTCGGAACGTTCGCCGGCTGCATCCTCGGCGGCACGATCTGGCGCAAGTCGAGCTATCTGATCGAGCGCGAGGGCTCCGAGGTCGCAAGCCCGCTGGTCACCATCATCGACGACCCACTGATCCAGCGCGCCCCCGGCTCGAGGCCGTTCGACGGCGAAGGGCTGCCCTCGCGCAAGAACCAGGTTGTCGACAAGGGCGTGCTGAAGACCTTCCTGCTCGACAGCTACGCCGCCCGCAAACTGGGCCGCGAGACGACCGCCAACGCCGGACGTAGCGGCGGTTCCGTGGCCTCGACAACGACCAATTTCGTGCTGCAACCCGGACAGCAGACGCGGGACGAGATCATCGCATCCACGAAGCGTGGTCTGTACGTCACCGACATGATGGGGTTCGGCTTCAACGCCATCACCGGCGACTACTCGCGCGGTGCGAGCGGATTCTGGATCGAGGACGGCAAGCTCGCCTATCCCGTGAGCGAGATCACGGTGTCCTCCAACCTCGACGCGATGCTCAAGGGCATCGACGCCGTAGGCGACGATCTGGACCTGAAGACGTCGATCGCCGCGCCCACCCTGCGCGTCGCCTCCATGACGATCGCCGGAACCTGAACGTTACTCGTCCAGCCGATTCGGCCCGCCCGGTGACGCGCCCTTGCCACCGGACAGCCCGAAGGAGCGCGAGTCGTCGTCGAGCGACCAGGGATGGCGGCGCGCCACGCTGATCCCGGCCCGGGGCTTCGGCACCGCCGGAAAGCGCGACCTCACCTGACCCGAAGGGTCCACGAGCTTCAGCGGTTCGCCTGCGTTGGACAGGCCATGGCTGCCGATCGAAGGCACGCGGAGCAGTGCGACGCCAGGCTCCGGCGCCGGGTCGAGCCCATCGTCCGGTACGAAATCATCGCGTACGACCAGCGCGAATGCTCCAGGCTGGAGCCAGTGCGCCGGCAGCGTTGTCGAGCCGCCGACGTCCGACAACACCCAGCCGGCGAGGCCGACTGCCGTGCTGCCGTCGTTGACCAGCTCCACCCATTCCTCGGTTGGCTCCGGCCCGAGGGGGTTGGCCAGCACCTCGTTGATGACAACGTGGGGCGTGACCGGGGCGGCGGGAAGCTGCACGCTCGAGTGCCGCTCGCGCCCGCCCAGGTCGACCGTGGTCACATCGAACGCCCACGTGGACGACGGCTCGAGCCCTCGCACCACGAAGCGGGCGCCGGCATCGGACGGGTGGAGCGTCATGCTGCCGCCCGAGACGACCGACCAGAACAGCGGCGCATCCGGAGCGCGGACCACGACCCGGTCGTCCTGTGGTTCCGCACAGCCGGGACCGAAACGCACTTCGCCCGCTCCGCAGTCCGGCAGCTCCAGCGCAGCCGTGCTGGCGTTTTCGAGCGGCGCGGGATCGAGCGCGACGCCGCCGACCCGCGGAGGCGGGACGAACCTGCCGCCGTCGGGCAGCTCCGCCGGCGCGAGATGCACGCACGCTCCACGCCCGGCTACCCCGACTCCCGGTTCCAGGCGCGCGGACACCTGACCCGGCGACAGCAGCACCCCCTGCCCGGCGGTCGGCGCGCCACCGTCGGCGCAGTAGATCGAGTAGGACGCGCCGCTGCCGGCATCGGGTGGCGGCCAGACGCGGGCGAGCAGCGGCGCTGTCCCCGCCTCGCGGACGCGCAGGGTTGTGACGAGACCGAGGTCCGGCGACGCGACGCTGTACACGCCGCCGGCCGCAAGCGGCACGCTGGGGGCGAGCACAAGCACGCCGCCGTCGCGCTCGGCCCAGGCCATCGACGGCACACGCCGCTCGAGCAGGGTCTTCGGCAGATCGTCCTTCTCGATCCGCCGCAGATGGTAGTCGTCGAGCGTGCCTCGATACAGGGCCAGCGCAGAGGCCGACGCGCGGCTGCCCTGCGGCAATGCGAGCGTCACGCGCAGCACGCGCGGAGCAGCGGCGGGGTCCGCGTCGGGCTCGAGCAGGACCCTTGCCGCGCTGTCCGCGCCCGCATCGCCCGACGGACGCAGCGGCGGGTCGGGCAACGGCGCGCGGCAACCGACCACCGCGGCCACCAGCAGGACGAGAAACAGACAGGACCGGGCGCGCATGCCCCTCCGCATCGGTCGCTGCCCTGCGGCAGTTGCGTGCTACCGTCAGCGCGTGCTGCCCGAGGACATCAAGAAGCTGCGCCAGGAGCTCGAGTGCACCGCCCGCGAGCTCGCCGACACGCTGAAGGTCGACCAGCTGACCGTGCTCGCCTGGGAAAAGGGCGAGCAGTTTCCCACCAAGCGCTTCGTGAAACGGATGGAAGCGCTGCGCAAGCAAGGGCCCGGCTCGGTGGTGCGCATCCGGCGCGGCCGGGCGAAGAAGAAGACGGGCATGGCGCGGCTCGACGATCCGAAGCTGTGGGAGCTCGTGCGCAAGCTGGCAGAGCACCCTGCGCTGTTCGACCAGGTGGTGAAGCTGGCGGATCGCTACGAGGACCCGGCGCATCCGCCCGAGGACTAGCGACGGTCAATCCTCGTCGTCGTCGTCCTCGTCGTCGTCCTCGTCGTCGTCCTCGTCGTCCTCGTCGTCGTCCTCGTCGTCTTCGTCGGGCGCCGTTCCGACGTTGCCCTCCTCGGCTGCGCCTTCCTCGGCTGCGCCTTCCGCGGCAGAGCCGTCCCGCGCGTCCTCGCCTGCCCCGTCGGCAGAGCCGTCCCCCGCGCCCTCGCCTGCCCCGTCGCCCGCGCCTTCGGCAGCCTCGTCTGCGCTTTCACCGGCCTCGTCGCCTGCGCCCTGCGCCGCCCCGTCCCCGTCCCCGTCCCCTTCGGCGGCTTGATCGCCTGCGGGCTCCAGCGGGCCTTCGGGTGCTTCTTCGCCGGTCTCGGTCTCGAACTTCTGCCGGGACTCGTCGCTCAGCTCGGTAAATTCCTTCAAGGTCGGCAGGTCGCGCAGGGAGTGCAGGCTGAACAGCTCGAGGAAGACAGTCGTGGTGCCGTACAGCATGGGTCGACCCGGCTCGTCCTTCTTGCCGAGGATGCGGATCAGATCGCGCTCCAGCAGCCCCTTGAGCACAGGACCGCAATCCACGCCGCGGATGTCGTCGATCTCGGGGCGGGTGATCGGCTGGCGGTAGGCCACGATAGCCAGCGTCTCGAGCTGCGCGCGCGACAACCTGACGGGGCGCTGCGACAGGAAGCTCCGCACGTAGGTCGAGTAGATGGGATTGGAGCGGAAGCCGAGCCCCTCGGCCACCTCCTCGATGCGGATGCCGCGATCGCGCGTCTCCTCGCGCAGCTCCTCGACCAGCTCGGCGGTGCGCTTCTTGTCGATCTTCACGGCGCGCGCCAGCTCCTTGAGCGACAGCGGGCGGTCCGCCACGAACAGGATGGCTTCGATCAACCCCTTCAGATAGGTGCGCGTGTCTTCCACCGACTGTTCGTCGAAGTCGGCCTCGTCCTGACCCCGGGCCGCGCTCGCGTCCCCATCGCTGGCTTCGTCTGGCGCGGCGTCGGAAGCTGTTTCGCCCGGCGCCGGCTCGTCACCCGCGCCCTGCTCTGCCGGCTCGCCCGGGCCGGGTTCCTCCGCCGGCGGCTCGCTATCGGCTGCTTCGGGCGCCGCATCCGCCGCCGCTGCCTCCTCGGCTGCGGGCTCGGCAACGGCGACGTCGGGGGTCGATCGAGCGGTAGCTTCGACTTTTTGCTTTTTCTTCTTCGGCTTTCGCTTGGCCATCAATCCGGTTCCGTCTCCGCCTGCTGGGCGTCTTCCGCGTCGTCAGGCTCCGCCTGCTGGGCGTCTTCCGCGTCGTCGGGCTCCGCCTGCTGGGCGTCTTCCGCGTCGTCGGGCTGCGCCTGCTGGGCGTCTTCCGCGTCGTCGGGCTGCGCCTGCTGGGTGTCTTCCGCGTCGTCGGGCTGCGCCTGCTGGGCGTCTTCCGCGTCGTCGTCGGTCACCGCGAGCTCGATCATGATCGGCTCGAGGGGCGCCTCCTGGTACAGCCGCGTCAGCCGCAGGCGTGTCATCTCGAGCAGAGCGAGGAAGGTCAGGATGAGATCGCCGCGGCTCGTAGCGCCTTCGAACAGCTCGTCGAAGCGCGCGCGCGGGCGCTGCCGGAGCAGATCCGACAGCTCGTTGATGCGATCGGTGATCGAGAAGCGCTCGAGATCTATCTGGTGGTCGACGGTGGTCTTGGCGCGATCGAGCACCGACTGGAAGGCATCCAACAGCTTGAACAGCGACAGCTGTGCGAGCGGCGCCGGTCCGTCGACGTTGGGCGCCGCCAAGCCGCGCAGGAACACGTCCCGTCCGAGCACGCTGCGGTCGCCCAGCTGCGCGGCCGCCTGCTTGTACTTCTGGTATTCGAGCAGCCGGCGCACGAGCTCGGCGCGCGGGTCGAGCTCCGCTTCGGCTTCAGCGTCGTCCTGATCCTCTGGCGGAGTCGGCAGGAGCATCTTCGACTTGATGTGCGCCAACGTGGCGGCCATCACCAGATACTCGCTGGCCACGTCGATGTTCAGCTCCTGCATGAGCTTGATGTATTCGACGTACTTCTGCGTGACGAACGAGATCGGGATGTCACGGATGTCGATCTCGTGTTCCTGAATGAGGTGCAGGAGCAGGTCCAGCGGGCCTTCGAAGGTCGGTAGCTGTACCCGCCAACCCGGGCCCGCTCCGGTCTCCTCCGGCGCGCCGGCTGCATCGCCGGACACGTTGCCCGGCGGATCGCCGGCGGCTGGCGGATCAGCGGAGGAGTGCCCGCCCGCCTGGTCCGGTTCGTCGCTCATTTTCGGCGCTCCCCCCGGGCACTCGGCGCGGTCGTACGGGACAAGGACTTCAACATCGAATCAGGTCTGGAAAAGGGCGCCCGCGGCCCTGCCACCGGCGCACCGGGCCGGAGCCTAGCAGCTCAGGGCCCCCCGATGGCAGCCCCGAGATCCGACTCGCGCGGCTTTCCGGCCGGGCTCGCGCCGGGTCGTTCACCGCCCGGCCCCGCGTGCTAGCTTTCCTGCGCGATGAGCGAGCCGCGGCGCGTCTGCTCTAGATGCGGGGAGAGCTACGACCCGGATGTGATTTTCTGCCCGAAGGACGGCACCCCTCTGGGCGCGCGCCGCACGGAGGTGAGCGACGACCCCTACCTCGAGCTCACCGTTGCCGGGCAGTTCCACATCCAGCAGCTCATCGGCATCGGCGCGATGGGGCGCGTATACCGCGCCCACCAGAAGGGCATCGAGCGCGACGTCGCGATCAAGATCCTGCACCGCGAGCTCCTGCGCAATCCCACGGTCATCGCCCGCTTCCACCGCGAGGCCAAGGTCGCCAGCCGGCTGACGCACCCGAACGTCGTGCAGGTGCTGATGACCGGCGAGCTCGAGCGGCAGAACGCGGACGTGGGCGGCGAGGGCTACATCGTCATGGAGCACCTCGACGGCATCTCGCTGCGCTCCGCGCTGGCTGCCGCCGGAGGCGCGATGCCGCTGCCGCGCGCGCTGCACGTGGTCCTGCAGGTGTGCGACGCCGTCGGAGAGGCCCACGCGCAGGGCATCGTGCATCGCGATCTCAAGCCCGAGAACGTGATGCTGGTGCGCCGCGGCGACGATCGCGATTTCGTCAAGGTGCTGGACTTCGGCGTGGCGCGCATCGACTGGGCGGACAGCTCCGTCGCCACGCAGGCCGGCGTCATCTTCGGGACGGCGCGCTACATCTCGCCCGAGGGTGCACAGGGCGCGCGGGTCGGCGCGGCCGGCGACGTGTATTCGATCGCGACGATGCTGTTCCAGTGCCTGTCCGGCATCACGCCTTTCAACGGTGACAATCCCGTCGCGATCCTGATCAAGCACACCAACGAAGCGCCGCCCGATGTGCGCTCGATAGCGCGCTCCAGCTACGTCCCGGAACCGCTCGCCCGGGTCATCGCCGCCAACCTGGTCAAGGACCCGGCCGAGCGCTGCCGCGACGCGCGCGAGCTCGGACGTGCGCTGGTCGACGCGGCGCGCGACTGCGGGCTCAACCCCTCGGATCTGGTGCGCTCGACGCTGCTCGGCGACTCGCAGCGCGCCCTCACGCTGGCCAGCATCGAACGCACCCGCCAGCTCGGACTGACCCCGGAGCTCGCCGCGAAGATGGCCGGCGGCGGCGATACCCAGGTGATGGATTCCGACGCGGCGGACACCCGCGTGATCGATCCTCCCGCCCGCCCGCCGAGCGAACCACCGGCAGAAGAGCAACGGCGCTCGTCGCCTGGCTCGACGCCCGGAGTGGAGGAAGCTGGCCGCCGCTCCAACGTCGAGCCCACCCTCGCCGACGAGCCATCCAGCGAGCTTCTGTCCTCGCCAGGCGGCTCCGTGCCCCCGCCAGCGGCGCGCAGCTCCGCGCCGCCCCCGGCTCCTGCTTCCACCGCGCCGCCCGCTTCCGTTCCGCCGGGTTCTTCGCCGGACTTCGGGCGGGACTCGCTGGCAAGCCTGCCCGACGGCGCGGCCGAAGCTCCCGGCGCGCGCCTGCGCCGCGGGCTTCTGGTGACGGTCTTCTTCCTGCTCGGCGGCGGACTCGCCTTGCTGATCGCGAGCCGCCTCGGCGCGTTCGACAAGCACAAGCCGACGGTCCAGGACTATGTACAGCGCGCGCGGGCCGCAGCACTGGCCAGCGCCTGGCAGTCGCCGCCCGGCGAGAACGTGAAGGACATCACCGACGCGGCGCTGCAGCGCTGGCCGCACGACGCGGATATCCGTCGTGTGCGGCAGGACAGCGCGCGCACGCTTGCCCAACGCGCGACCAGCCTATCGAGCTCGAACCGATCCAGAGCGCTGGAGCTCGTGAAGCTCGCGCTGGAGCTGGACCCGACAAACAGCGACGCGCGCAGGGTGATGGGCGAGCTCGACAGGAGCGACACTCCGCCTGCTGCTAGCGCGCCGCCGCCGCCGTCGAGCGCCGCGCCGCCAGCGCACGCGCCGCGCCGTGCGGTCCGCACGCACAAGCGTCCCGCCGAGACAGCGTCCAAGGCTCCGCACCACTCCAAAGCCGCGCCCGACGCCGGCGCGCAGGCCCCCGCCCCGGCGCCGGCTCCGACCCAATCCACGACTGGAGGCCGCTGGCTGTGAGCTGGAACGCCGCACTTCCGGTCGCCGCGTTGTTGCTGCTCGGCTCCGCACCCGCTCGGGCCCAGAGCACTGGCGACAGCAGTTCATCGCTCGAGCTCCAGACCACCGGCAACGCCGACGCCGCCGCGGTACCTGGCGCCGACAGCGGCGAGACCATGTTCGCGGAGAAGCCCGCCGCATACCGCAGCACCGGCATGGCCGAGCTCGGCCTCGGCTGGCTGGTGCTGCCCGGCGCGAAGGTCTGCAGCGCGCGCACGCAGAACAGCTGCAAGCGCGGCGACTCGAGCCCGATGATCGAGGTGTGGCCGCTGGTCCGACCGACGCCGCGCTGGGCGCTTGGCGCCGGCGTCAGTCTGGGGCTGATCCCGACCACGGACGCGCCGCGCCAGGACCCACCTGGCGTGCAGCGTGACCACAGCCGCGGCTACCTCACGATCGAGAGCGTGGGCCGCTACTATGCCCTCACCGGACAGCATGTGGAGGCCTGGGGCGGCGTCACCGTGGGCTTCGTCGTGGTCAGCGACACCTTCACCTCGAAGCGCGGCCTCACCGACAAGGCGCTGGTGGGCCCGCGCGGCGTCACCATCCGCACCGAGGGCTACACCGTCGGCCTTGCCCTGGGCGCCTCCTATCGCCTCTCGTCCAACTGGTCCGTCGGCAGCACGCTCCGCTATGGCGCGTGGCTCTTGCCGAAGAAGCCCGCGACCGATCCGCTCGGCGACGAAGCCTCGCTGGTGGGACGCAACGACATGTTCAGCTTGAGCCTGAACGTCGCCTACCGGATCCCGCTGTAGATCAGCGAGCGCGATTCCTCTGCACACCGCGCCCGCGCTACGGCACGCTGTGCGCGTACATCGCGAGCAGCGACGCTATGCGGTTGAACACGATCGCCGCGACGCCCAGGATGGCGATGGATCGCAGTGGCCACAGCAGCGGCTGGATGAACGCCGGGCTCGCCGCGCGCGCGACAAGCGCGCCGCCTACTTCCACCACGATCGACGCCGCCAGCACAGGCGCGGCGACCGCCACGGCCAGCTCGATGCCGTGCGCGAGATCCATCGCTGCGCGCGCCAGCGGCGCGTGGAAGGAGAGCCCTGGCGCGGCGAGCGCCTCTGCCATGCGTGCCGGCCCGCCGCTCTCGAGGAACGCGATCGCAACCAGCATCGAGAGCAGCACGCCCACGGGCGTTCCGCCCTGCTCGACGGTCGGTAGGTCCGCGCGTTCGCGACCGCCGCGCAGGTTGTCGATCACGCCGCCCGTCATCGTCGCCGCCCACAGCGCGCCCGCTGCGGTCAGCGCGACCGGCAACCCCTTGGCTGCTTCCACCATGAGCAGTGCTGGCCAGGGCATCGTGCTCGCGGCCACGGGAGCCAGCGCGGGCGCGATGCCCGCCGCCATGGCCAGCCCCAACGCGATCCGTGCGGGGCCCGGGATCGCGCGGAGCCCGAACGCAGGCACGAGCGCGATGCTGGGCGCGACGCGAGCCCAGGCCAGACCCCAGGCGCGCAGATCCAGCCCACCCAGCTGGAGAGCGTCGCTCAGCGTGCGCAGAAGGCCCGGCGCGCCGCTCATGGTGCCGCAGAACCGCCGCTGGAAAACAGGGCCAGGACCCCGTCGTTGACTTGCCGCTCCCGTCCCACTAACGCTTCTCCCGCCCCGCAAGGAGGATGCGATGAGCCTCGACCTTTCGGCTGTCGGTTACAAGACCGAAGCCTACGAATTCAAGTACGACTGGAAGACCGTCGCGCTCTACGCGCTTGGCATCGGCGCGAAGAAGGCGGAGCTCGACTACCTGTACGAGGCCCGGGGTCCGAAGGTCTACCCGACCTTCGCCGTGAGCCCCGCCTACCCGCTGGTCGGCGACATGCTCGGCAAGACGCAGGGCAACCTCGCCATGGTCGTGCACGGTGGCCAGTCGATCCGCATGCACCAGCCGATCCCGTCGGAGGGCACGCTGAAGACCACCGGCAGGGTGGTCGGCATCTATGACATGAAGAAGATGGCCCAGGCGGTGCTGGAGACGAAGACCGAGGTCAACGGCAAGCCCTGCTTCGACACGACCTGGTCGATCCTGTTCCGCGGTGCCGGCGGTTTCGGCGGCGAGCCGCCGCCGAAGACCGAGACGGTCAAGAAGCCGGCCGACACGCAGCCGAGCTGGACGGTCGACGAACCCACCGCACCCGAGCAGGCGCTGCTTTTCCGCCTCTCGGGTGACCTCAACCCGCTGCACGCGGATCCAGACTTCGCCAAGATGGTCGGCTTCTCGCAGGGACCGATCCTGCACGGCCTGTGCACCTATGGGTTCGTGGCGCGCGCCGTCATCCAGCAGGCCTGCGGCGGGGACGGGAACAAACTGAAGAGCTTCAGCGCTCAGTTCCGCAAGCCTGTGTGGCCGGGCGAAACGATCCGCACGGTCGGCTACGACCTCGGTGACGGAAGGGTGGCCGTCGAAGCCTTTGCCGCCGACCGTCCCGACCCCGTGATCACCAACGCCTGGGCAGAGATTGAAAGCTAGGACCATGGCCGACGACGACAAGAAGGAAGAGAAGAAGAGCGACCCGCCGTCTGGAGAGGACTCCAGCAAGTCCGATCCTCCCTGGAAGAACGACGAGGACGAGAAGGAGGAGGAAAAGGAGTCCGCGAGCGCCAAGAGCAAGGCGGACGACAAGGGCAGCAGCGGCAAAGCCGCCAAGGCCGCCAGCTCCGAGGACGACGACGAGGACGACGACGAGGACGACGACGACGACGACGACGACGAGGACGACGACGACGAGGAAGAAGAAGAACCTCCCCCGCGCAAGACCGCGAAGAAGGCCTCGTCGAAGTCCGCCAAGGGCGGCGGCCGGAAGAAGACGTCCAAGGCTGCAGCCGCGCGCCGTCCGAAGACCCCTCCGCGGCGGCCCGAGCCGGAGTCCGACGAGGACTGGCTGCCTGACTGGGCTCCCTGGGCAGTGCTGATTGGTCTGATCGCGGTCGGACTGCTCGGTGCGCTGGGCGTCTTCTCGCCCAAACACAACGGTCCCACGGCGGCTGACGCCGCCGCCTCGGCCACGGCAGACGAGCCGGCGCCGTCACCCAGCCAGCCGCGCCCCGGACGGCTGCTGCTCAAGCCGACCCCGCTGAAGCCCCTGCCGAACCAGCCGCACTAGACAGCGGCGATGACGCGTACACACGGAGCGGCGCTGCGAGCGCTATTGCCACTGATGGTGGTCGCGCTCGGCGGCGCCGGCTGCGTCGTCACGACGTTCGAGGGCCCGTCGGAGCCTCCACGCGTGGCTCCGGAACCAGTCGCCGCAACGACGGCGCGCGCACACGCCAACGAGCCCGCCGAGATCTCCGCCAGCCACATCCTGATCCAGTACCGGGGCGCGCTGCATGCACCACCCAACATCACGCGCAGCAAGGCCGAGGCCCGGGCTCTGGCCGAGAAGGTGCTCGCCAAGGCGCGCGCCGGCGAGGACTTCGGCAAGCTCGCCGCAAAGTACTCCGACGAGCCCGGCGCGGCAGCGCGCGGCGGCAGCCTCGGCCATTTCAGCCGCGACATGATGGTCCAGGAGTTCTCCGACGCTGCCTTCAAGCTCAAGGTCGGACAGATCTCGGGCGTCGTGGAAACCCCGTTCGGTTTCCACATCATCAAGCGAACCAAGTAGCCCCGCGGCGCGAGCGACAGCGAGCGCGCGTCGAGCGGAGCGAGGCGCGTCGGGGTGCTCGAGGGGCGGTGAGCCCCCTCGAGGAGGACTACGGCGGGGGTGGACGGGAGGATAGCCGTCAGTCGCGCAGCAGGTGCCGGGCGATGACCATGCGCTGCACCTGGCTGGTGCCCTCGCCGATCTCGCAGATCTTCACGTCGCGCAGATGCCGCTCGACGTCGAACTCGCGCGTGTAGCCGTAGCCGCCGTGGATCTGCAGTGCGTCGTTGCAGGCCTTGGTCGCCGCTTCGCTCGCGAACAGCTTGGCCATGGCGGCCTCGCGTGAATACGGCTGCCCCTGGTCGCAGAGCAGCGCCGCGCGCTGGATAAGCAGCTCCGACGCATCCAGGCTCGTCGCCGCGTCCGCGAGCATCCACTGGATCGCCTGGAACTTCGCGATCGGCTTGCCGAACGCCTGCCGATCCTTCGCGTACTCGACCGCCATCGACAGCGCACCGCGACCCAGCCCCAGCGCCATCGCCGCGATCGAGATGCGCCCGCGATCGAGGATGCTCATCGTGTTGTAGAAGCCCTGGTCCGCGCCGCCCAACCGCTGCGAGTCCGGAATGCGCACGTTCTCCAGCGTGAGCTCCACAGTGTCGCTGGACCGGCAGCCGTACTTTTCCAGCTTCTTGCTGGCCGAGAAGCCCTTCGTCCCCCGATCGACGATGAACGCCGTGATGCCGCGCTGCGCCGGCACGTCCTTGTTGCTGCGCGCGAGCACCACGCAGAAGCCGCCCACCGAGCCCTGCGTGATGAACATCTTGGTGCCGTTCAGCACCCACTCGTCGCCGTCACGCACCGCAGTGGTCTTCATCGCAGCGCTGTCCGAGCCGGAGCCCGGTTCGGTCAGCGCCCACGCGGCCAGCCACTCGCCGCTGGCGGCTTTCGGCAGATACTTCTGCTTCTGCTCATCGTTGCCGAAAGCCAGGATGTGACCCGTACCCAGGCCGTTGTGGCTCGCCACCGTCAGCGCCAGCGAGCCGTCCACCCGGGCGCACTCCTCGACACAGATGGCGTAGGCGAGCGTGTCCATGCCGGCGCCGCCGTACTCCTCCGGGATGCGGATGCCGAGCAGCCCGAGTTCGGCGAGCTGGGGCACGATTTCCTGTGGGAAATGCTCTTCGGCGTCCCACTTCCTGGCCTTCGGGCGCACCTCGCGTTCGCAGAAGTCGCGCACGCTCTGGCGCAGGATGCTGTACTGCTCGTCTAGCTCGAAATCCACGCGTCCGTCCTCTGTGTCGAGTTTGCTGGGCGCCCCGGAAATAGCACGAATTTCGCCGTTCCAGCGCCTGAACCGGGCCGGGAACTGACGACCGCGTGTTGGCCGGCTCGCTCGACCGGTTCAACCAATCGGCGACTACTTGCCGCCGGCCGACTCGATCAGGCGTTTCAGCCGCGCGAGCTTCTCGTCCGGGGCCAGATTCACCTTCTTCGCATCCTCGGCGGACTGCCCGGAGTCCAGAGCGTACTCCTCGTCGCCGACCCCGTAGACGCGCGCACCCTTGCGTCCGGCGATCCACTCGATACGCGGACTCGAATCGTCGGCGCGTCGCGCGAAGGTCACCATGTCGTAGGGCTGCTTCTTCACCCGCTTCGCGCCCGGCAGCTTGTCGAGCGTCTTCATCACGTCCTTCGCGGAAGCCTCGTCGGTGCGCACGATGACGAAATCGCGCCAGCGCTTGTCGCCCTGCTTGTAGAAGCCCTCGGCACCCGGGCCGGCGCCCTGGATGCCCAGAACGTCCTTGAAGTCGAAGCGGATGCCCTGGCTGACGCGCTGCTCGACCGGCAGAGCCGCGGCGGCCTGCGGCAGCGCCTTGTCGCCGGGGAGCTTGTCGCCGATCTCCTTGGCGAAGGGCGGGAGCAGTCGGTCGCTGCTCTTCTTGACCTGATCGGGGGCCTCGTTCTCGTTCACGTAGCTGATCTCGGCCACGTACTCGCCGCGCCACACGTACGCGATGCCAGTCCCCAGAGCGCCGGCTCCTCCCGCGACCAGCTTGCTCGGCGCGTTGTCGGCCGGGTCGCTGTCGGCCACCACGCGCTTCGTGTAGAAGCCGTACGCGCCTTCGCGGCTGCCGAAGCGCGACAGGTTCACCGTCACCGTACCGGGCGAGCCCTTGCCGTCGATGTAGCGCAGCGTGACCACGCGCTTGAGGCCGTAGCTCTTGTAGACCTCGCACTCGCCGTCGAACAGCTCGGTACAGACCTTGTCGAGCCCTTCCTTCGCCTTGGCGCCGTAGGTGCGCGTCTGGCCGTTCGGGTCGATGCAATAGCCGGCCACCGTGCGCGGGAAGAATGCAGCCGACGCCTTGTCGCTCACCGTGCCGCCGCCGCTGGCGCAGGCTCCTGGCCTGGAGCTCTGGATGGGTGGAGGCGCGGCGCCGTGTTCGGCTGCCAGCTTGTTTTTCTTGCTGTGGCAGGCGGCGAGCGAGAGCAGCGACATCCCGACGAGCAGCGAGGTGCGGATCTTCATACGAGGGCTCCGTGGTTCTGCGGTCCGCAATAGACCGCCGACCGTTCTCAAGCAATCCGGCAGGCCGCCCCAGCGGAGCCGTAGCAAAATGCCACAAAACCGTAGCGAATTGTCACACCTGACTCGAGCAGGACATGGGGGCGGCGTTCCGGCCACTCGGCCTATGTCCGCAATGATTACATAGCGATGCAATCCTTACCGCCCCGCGCGAGCGCGGACCCTGGAAATCACGGGGAAAATCGGTTTTCCGAGGCCCGCAGAACAGGCACAGGCCTTGCTCGTGCCCCCTCCGGATCCCTGCGCCCATGAGCCGACGCCTTACCAATAATCCTCTTGTCACGCACCGCCGCCGCAAGGCCGCGGTGCGTGGCTTCTCACTGGTCGAGCTGGTCGTGGTGGTGATCATCATCGCCATCCTGGCGGTGATCGCCATCCCCTCGATCACCCGGCGCATGCGCGACCGGCGCACCGCGCAGGCGGCCGAGAAGGTCAGCAACATCTTCCGCGGCGCGCGCATGCGGGCCATGGGCCGCGGCGCGGCGGTGCTGGTGCGCTTCGACTCCACGACCAACCCCGAGGGCAACGTCACGGTGCAGGAGGCTGTGGAGGGCAGCTCGGTCAACAATGCGAACTGCGCCCGGCTGCCGTCGTCCAGCTGCACGCTGACCAGCTGGGTCGCGCCCACCGGCAGCACCATCACGGACAACGTGGTGGTGTCGAGCTTCGGGCCGCCCGCGCAGGGCCAGTACAAGAACGTGTACATCACGGTGCAGGGCGACCCGGCCCATCCCGGCAAGCAGACGCAGATGGACCTGTGCTTCACGCCGCTCGGCCGCGCCTACGTCCGCTACAACCAGAGCGGCGCCTTCACGCCGCTGGCCGGCGTGCCCGTCGCCGAGGTCTACCGCCAGAGCGGCACCGCACGCGAAGGCTTGACCCGCACGGTGATGATCCTGCCCAACGGCGCCACACGGCTGGGCACCGCAAAGGTGGGGCCATGAAGCAGCCGAGCCGCTTCCGCAGCCGCGGCTACACCGTGGTCGAGCTCATGATGGCGCTGACCATCCTGGCCATCGGGGTCTCCGGCATCATCGCCATGGAGAAGGTCACGGTCTCGGCCAACAAGCACGCCAAGTCGCTGGCCATCGCCTCGCACATCGCCGAAGCCTGGCAGGAGCAGCTGGCCGCCGACGCCGCGCAGTGGAACCACCCGTCACAGAACAACAACCAGCGCGATCTCGACAACGACACCACCTGGCTCAACCTCGTCGACTCCAACCCGGGCCAGTGGGTGCGTCCGGCATGGAGCTCGGCGCGCCAGTTCGGCGCGGCCTTCGACGCGCTGGGCAATCCGATCAGCGAAGGCGGCAACTCGGGGGGCGGCGGCGCGAATCTGTCGCAGGCCGTGTTCTGCGTGAACATCCGGCTGGACTGGCTGTATCCCGACACCACCGGCAACGGTCTGATCCGCTCCGAGGTCCGCGTGTTCTGGCTGCGGGACGGCATGGGCGGCACCGTGGACGGCAAATCCGTCTGCGACCCCGGAACGAATCCGACCGCGATCGGCCAGGCCGTCACCCGCTATCACTTCGTCTACCAGAGCGCTGCCATCAAGCAGCAGACGGCAAGCTGATGTCCGCGTTCCTGCGTTCACGAGTCCGCGCCAGGCGCTCCGGCTTCACGCTGGTGGAGCTGATGGTGGCGCTCACGGGTGGGCTGTTCGTGTCGATGGTCGTGTTCATGCTGGCGCGCGACGCTTCGCGTTTCTACAAGAGCGAGACGCGCACTGCAGACGCGACACTGGCCGGCATGGTGGGCTTCGCGCGGCTGCGCAACGACATCGCCCGCGCCGCGTTCATGGCCTCGCCCAACGTGCGACGCGATCCGACGGTGTGCGGCGACCCGGTGGGCGACGCAACCTGGCCGTCGGAGCTCAAGCGCATGGCGGGGCTGCGTATCGGCAGCTCGCCGGTCAACACGACGCTCAAGGCCAACGGCCTGGCGCCGGACAGCATCATGCTCGCCGGCAGCTTCTCGTCGGTGGAGGAATTCCCGATCTGGGGCGTGACCGACTCGGGTTCCAGATACGTGGTGGCGCTGCAGCCGCGCATCGGTCCCCTGGCGCGCATGGGCTACCTGGCGAGCAAGACCCAGACCGAGATGCTCACGCAGATCTTCGGCGTCGGCAGGGCACTGCGCATCATCGACCGTTCGGGCAAGGCCCAGTACGGCACCATCACGGGCATCGTGGCGGGCGCGCAGCCGCAGATACTGCTCAGCCACAACCCGACGCTGCGCCTGAGGACGAGCGCCAGCAGCATCTGCGGCATCCGCGCCAACGAAACGGGCTACGTCAACGTGGTCAATTTCGTGAAGTACGAGGTCAAGAGCCTCAAGGGCAATGCGGACTATGCGCCGCTGTTTTCCGACGCCGGCGCGACGCCCTGGGATTCCGACCGCACCGAGCTGGTGCGCTCCGAGCTGAACACGTCGGGCCAGGAGATCGCGAACACCGAGGAAGTGGTGGCGGAGTACGCGGTGGACCTGAAGTTCGGGCTCACGGTCGTCAGCGGAACGATCCTGAACCACACCGATCCAACCCTGACCACACTGGCGCCGGGCAACGCGAACATCCTGCAGTACGCCGGCGATACCACTGGCATCACCTCACCGCTATTCGGCCCCGAGCGCATACGGGCAGTCCGGGTGCGCCTGTCGGTGCGCTCGCGCGAGGCGGATCGCAGCGCGAACATCACCGCCGGCGGCACCATCGGACCCGGTCTGTACCGCATCGGCCTGGGCGCGAACGGCAGCGCGCCGTTTGCCCGGGTGCGCACGCTGCAGGCGGACGTGTCCCTCCCCAACCAGATGGGGACGCTATGGAACTGACGCGGCGCAGGGCTCGGCGCGAGGAGCGCGGCGCGGCGGTGTTCATCGTCGTGATGGTGATCGTGCTGCTCACGGCCATCGGCATCGTCGCGGCGCGCAGCGCGAGTCTCGTGGACCAGGCAGCCGGCTACAGCCGCCAGGCGCTGCAGACCTACTACCTCACGGACATGGCCGGCCATGTCGCGACCGCCGAGCTCGGCAGCAAGCCGCAGACCTACCTCGACCTGATGCGCAAGGGCGCCGAGGCCTGTCCGTCGAACAAGCTCGTTACCCCTGTCACCACGGGCGCGCCCATCCCCTGCTACAAGCTGTTCATGGACGAGCTCGCGGGGCGGGTATCCGACAACTACAGCGGACAGACGCTGCTCGACCAGCAGACGCAGAGCGTACCGGGCAGCCTGGGCCCACCGCTGTCGGGCGGCAGCAACATGCTCAACGGCGTGTTCATGGTGGAGATGATCGAGGCCTACAAGGCCGACCCCAAGGCGCGCTCGGACGTCGGCGGCGGCGCCAACTCGTTCTTCGACGTGCAGGTAACGCTGACCGCGTTCGGGCAGATCCGCTCCTTGCCCAGCACAGGCGTGAACACCAATCCGTGGTGCGCGCAAGCCAATGGCGTGTCCAGCAGCGCCAGCGTCCAGGCTGTGCGGGCGCACGTGACCCTGCCGAACATTCCGGCGCAGTAGCGAGAGGGAGAAGAGATGATGCACCCTCATAGGTTCCTTCAACGCCTTCCAAAGCCGCCGGTCCTGCTGATCGCCGCGCTGGCGGCAGCAGGGCTGATGAGCCTTCCGGAACGCGCCACGGCACAGACGGACGTGAACCCGCCGCTGCCGAACGTGATGCTGCTGGTCGATACGTCCGGATCGATGGAGTACAAGTCGTCGAGCTCGAGCTTCCCCACGTGCGACCCGACGGGCGGGACACCGAGCGAGAAAAGCCGCTGGATCGAGCTATTGAACGTGCTCACCGGCTCGATCCAGGACTATCGCTGCGACACCGAGAGCCGGCGCTCGAGCGCCTTCACCCAGGAGTACTCGCTCGGCGGCAAGCTGCCCTACGACTACCAGTACGCACTGCCCTACCACCGGCCGATGAGCGGCGACTGCACGCCGGGACCGGGCGTGCTTCCCTCGCCCAACGCCTACTCCTTCCCGAGCGGCGCCATCCGCTTCCATCCGTACAACGACCTGACCGGCACCTGCACGAACTTCTCGCAGGCCAGCGACGGGCTGCTCGACTCGTTCGAGTCGAAGGTCCGCTTCGGCCTGATGACGTTCGATACGCTGCCCGATGCCGGCACGGGCGTTGCCGGCACGTCACCGAACTACGTAACCGGCATCGACGGCACGTGGAGCTACTATCTGGGCCAGCCCCACCAGGGCAAGCCGGCCGGCTGCAGCACGCTGTCCAGCCAGGAAGTGGGCGCGCGCAACGCCGCAGCGCCGCCCTGGGAAGGTCGCATGGTGGCCTTCGGCGATCCGAGTGCGTCGGGCAGCGCGGTGACGACCCGCAACCAGGAGATCCAGCAGATCCTGCTGGCCACGCGACCGTACGGCGCCACGCCCATCGCCGGCATGCTGGACGACGCGCGCGACTTCTTCTGGAACGACCATTCCAAGAACCCGCTGGACACGAGCAAGGACTTCGGACCGTACGAGGACCCGTACGTGCTCGGCGGCTGCCGCAAGAACTTCATCGTGCTGTTGAGCGACGGCGAGCCCAACATGGACCTCCGGCCGTACTGCGATGCGTCGGGCTCTCCTGCGGGCCAGTGCCCGTACAAGGACACGCCGGAAGAAGTCTCGTTCGACCTGGCGAATGCATCGGATCCGAACAAGCGCATCGAGACCTTCGTTATCGGCTTCTCGGTGTCGCAGGTGGACCTCGGCAACGGCTCCACGCCTATCGATTGCAAGAAGCTGACCCAGACCGACCTCGACCCGAACGCATCGAGCGGCAGCATCTGTTCGCAGTATCCGAACAACTCCAAGCTCCAGGCCTGCTGCACACTGAGCCGCATCGCCTACAACGGCGGAACTGACCACGCCTATTTCGCCGACAACCTCGACGAGCTGCGCCAGGCAATGAGCGGGGTTCTGTCGCAGATTGCCACCAGCACCACCAGCCGCACGCTGCCGGTGTTCGCCAGTGCCAGCAATGTGCGCGATGCTTTCGCGGGTTCGTACCACTTCTACAGCTCGTTCGATCCGCAGCCGTTCGACCTGTGGACCGGCGTGCTCGAGCGCCAGCGCTACATCTGCCAGAAGCAGAACGGCGTGCTGGAGCCGGTGGCGCAGACCATCGACCCGTCCAAGGGCGACGACTTCGTCGCCAACGTCAACTCCGCCCCCGACAAGCGCGCGCTGTACTCGGTGATCGCGGACGTGAAGGCCGGCCGGCGCTACTCCGAGCGCTCGATCCGCCCCGCCCTGTCGACGGACCCGGACGGACTCGGCAAGTACGGCGGAACCACCATCGGCAAGGACGCCCCGCTCGCGTTCGACAACGACGTGGTGCCGGCCGCAATGAACATCGACAACACCACCTGCCCCAGCATGACCGCGGCGCAGTGCCGCGATCACTACATGAAGTGGGAGGTGGGTCTGAACAACGGCACCGACTACACGCGCTGCAAGACGGCCGGCACCGACTGCAACGTCGTGGGCGACATCTATCACTCGACTCCGCGCCTGGTGGGGCGCCCTGGCGAGTTTTTGCGCGACGAGTCGTACCAGGTCTTCGCCGAGACGCAGGCGAAGCGGCCGCTGGTGCTGTACACCTCCACGAACGACGGCTTCCTGCATGCGTTCAAGGTTGCTCCAGGCGACCCGAACGATACGGACAAGGTCAATCAGCTCGAGAACAACGAGCTGTGGGCCTTCATGCCGCCCGCGGTCCTGCCCGAGGTTCCGTCGCAGTATCCGGGTACGCACCTGCCGCTGCTCGACGGCGCGCCCGTCATCAAGGACGTGGTGGCGATGAAGGACAGCACCGGCAACATGGTGCTGGAACGCACGCAGGCCGGGGCGCGCAGTGGCGGCACGACGTGGCGCACGATCCTGGTCCAGGGCTTCGGCGCCAGCCGTGGCGGCTACTTCGCGATGGATGTCACCAATCCGGTACCCGACGCCACCGGCACCAACGGGCCGAAGTTTTTGTGGCAGCTGACCACCGATGACAAGGGCAATCCGCTGTTCGGGTCGAAGAGCGGCACGCCGCTCATCACGACGCTGTTCTTCAATCCGGGGACGGGCGGCGGAGCCCGCGAGATCCCCGTCGCGGTGCTGCCGGGCGGCGACGGCCCGGGTCCGACGGGCTCGAAGTGCCCGCGGCTGGATCCGACGCCGCAGTACGTGGACACCTCCTATCCGCCCCGTCCGGACATCAATTGCTATCCCGCCGCCGCGGGGCCGGCACGCTCGCTGACCATCGTGCGACTGGACAACGGCGAGATCGTCCGCACCTTCCGCCCCAGCACTACCGATGCACCTCCCGGGCTCGCCTCGCGCGTAACCGTGGCGCCGCTCGATTCGCCAATCACCGGCACGCCGGTCGCTTTCCCGGGTGACACCGGGAGTATCGCCGACCGCGTGTTCGTCGGCGATCGCGATGGCACGCTGTGGCGGGTCAATCTGTCGTCCACGGACCCCACCAACTGGTCGATGCGGCTGTTCTTCGACCCGTATTCGAGCGCGTCGTATTCCGGCACGACCAAGCCCTTCGAGGCGGGACAGCCCATCGATACCGCGCCGGTGCTGTCGCTCGACGACCAGAACAACGTGACTGTCGCCTTCTCCACCGGCGACCAGGATGTGCTGACCGCGCCACCGGACATGACCAACTACGTGGTGTCACTGACCGAGAAGCTGGATTCGAACGGGTCGGCGTACGATTCCAAGGCCAACTGGTACACGACCTTCAGCAGCGGCGAGCGCGTCGCCGGTCCCATCACCCTGTTCAACGGCGTGCTCTATTTCTCGAGCTTCCAGCCGACACCGCCGGGCAGCACCAACGTGTGCAGCGCTGGCTCCAGCAAGGTGTGGGGCGTCGACTACGTCATCCCGAAGACGTCGACCAAGCTGTCGGACGGCGGCATGCCGCGGCTGCCCAAGAACCCCGGCGCGCCGTCGTCGACCTTCGTGCAATACCTGGACAATTCCAGCTCGCTCTTGTCGAAGGACGCCGTCATCTTCGGCGTGGGCGTGGCGGAGCTGCCGTCGTGCGTGCAGGAGGCGTCGGTCACCGACCCCTACTTCGGAACCGGTACCCACACCTCGGTGACCAGCGCCAATCCGGTGCAGTTCCAGCTGGTCATGCAGACGGGCAACGCCGGCACGGCGGTACCTGGAGGCAAGTCCAAGGTCCTGACCATCAATCTGCCGACGCCTCCGAGCACGCCGCACATCGACTCGTGGGCGGCCATCACCGAATAGTCCGCGTGCCGCGCCTCCTCCTCCATGCGAGCGCTCTGGCGCTCGCCCTGCTCGCCGCGGGTTGTCACGCGAAGCGCCCGGTGCAGGGCAGCGTGCCCTCGGCCACAGCCGCCGCGTCGGCAAGGCCGCCAGTCGATCACCTCGAACCGGGCGAGCTGGCCGAGGGCAAGGTCAAGGTGTTCGGCTTCCCGGTGCCGCGCGGCATGAGGCTCGACCGGCGCTTTCCGGGCGCGGCGCACATCAGCGGCAGCGCCACGCCGGAGTCGGTCGCCAACTACGTGCGCAAGCGCGTCCTCGTGTCGCGGGTCGAGATCGGCGCGGCGCGCACCGTGTTCCCGGCAGCGCGGATCAAGGGCGGCGATCCCAACAAGATCTACCGCATCGAGGTGATCGCCTCGCCGGGCGCCACCAAGCTGGTGATCCGCGACATCACCAAGCCGCCCATGACCCAGGGGCTGACCGAGGCCCAGCGCTGGAAGCGCGCCGGCCTCACTCCCGACGGCAAGCCGTTGGATCCGAAGCACATGCAGTGACGGACCAGGCGGCTAGCGTCCGGCTTCGTCCTCGAGCCGGACCGCTTCCAGCAGCAGCATCCCGATCGATTTCCTGGCGTCCGGACCGGGGTCGGCGACCGGCTCCGGGCGGAACCAGAGCCGGCCGGTCTTCCATGTCACCACCTCACGGATCGCGGGCAGCGCGTCGGTGGGCTGCTCGTCGTCCAGCACCCGGACCAGAGCGCCCTCGCAAAGCTCGAACACGATGGTGCGCCCGCTCTCGTCGCGCACCTTGAAATGGCCGCTGCGCCGCTCCATCTCGAGCAGCGTGAAGACCGTCGCTACCGAGAGTTGCGCCAGATCGCCGCGGAATGCGGGACTGGATTTCGACGACACCGGCGCGTGGGAGAACGAATCGCGCTGCTCGGTCAGCCGCTCGGCCATGTCGATGAGCGCGCCCACCTGCGCCACGACCTCCTCGTGCCGGAACGGCTTGGTGAGGTACATGTCGGCTCCGACGTTCAAGCCCTGGAGTCGCGACGCCGTGTCGTCCGCGCTGCTCAGGAACAGGAACGGCGTCGTGGCCACGCGGGACTGTTCCGTCCGCACCTTGCGCGCGACCCAGAAGCCGTCGATGTCGGGCAGCGACACGTCGCAGATGATGCAATCGGGCAGGAGCTCGCAGGCCTTGTCGAACCCCTCCCGCGCTTCCACGGCGGTATCCACGAGATAGTCCTCGTCCCGCAGGAATTTCGCGAGCAGGGCCGAAACCCACTCGTCGTCTTCGATGATGAGCACGCGGCCCCGAGGCACGCCAGAACGCTAGCACGCCCGCACCAACCCAGCCGAAATCGGCTACCGGCGGCCCCGGACCGGCCGCAGGCATTGTCCCGCGCGCCGCTTCACGCTAACCGACAGGCCGTGGCCACCGAAATGAAGCGAACCCCTCTCTACGAGGAACACCGCCGCCTCGGCGCCCGGCTCGTCCCCTTCGCGGGCTGGGAGATGCCGGTGCAGTACCAGGGCATCAGCGCCGAGCACCGCGCGGTGCGTGAGCACGCGGGTCTGTTCGACGTGTCGCACATGGGCGAGCTCGAGCTCACCGGCGAGCACGCCGCGGCCGTGGTCGACTACCTGGTGACGAATGACCTGGGGCGGATCGCCGAGGGTCAGGCGATGTACACGTGCTGCTGCAACGAACAGGGCACGATCCTCGACGATCTCATCATCTACAAGCGAGCCGCCGACCGCGTGCTGGTCGTCTGCAACGCTTCGAACCGCGACAAGATATCGAAGCACTTCGCGAAGGCCGCCAAGCACCACTGCGATTTCAAGGACATCAGCGACCAGACGGCGCTGATCGCGCTGCAGGGACCGCGCGCGCTGTCCATCCTCGAGAAGGCCGGCTGCACGATCGACAATGTGGCCGACAACCTCGGCAGCTTCCGCTTCCGCGACGCGCAGGTCGCCGGCATCGACTGCACCGTCGCGCGCACCGGCTACACCGGTGAAGACGGCGTGGAGATGTTCGTCGCGTGGGAGCGCGCCGCGGAGCTATGGCGGGCGCTGATGACCGCGGGCGAAGCCGACGGCATCTCGGCAGCGGGGCTCGGAGCCCGCGACACACTCCGGCTCGAGGCGCGCCTCAGCCTGTACGGCAACGACATCGACGAGACCACCAACCCGATCGAGGCGGGCCTCGGCTGGACCGTGAAGCTCGACGCCGGTGACTTCGTGGGTCGCGAGGCCATCCGGCAGGTCAAGGAGCAGGGGCCGGGCCGCAAGCTCGTGGGTTTCGAGATGACCGGCCGCGGTATCGCGCGCCACGGCTACCCGCTGCTGGACCTCGACGGCAAGGAGGTCGGCGTGTGCACCTCGGGCGGCCCGGCTCCTACCGTCGGCAAGAACATCGGGCTGGGCTACCTGCCCGCGGCGATGAGCGCCGTCGGCACCCGGTTCAAGGCAGATTGCCGCGGAAAGGCCGTCGACGCGGTGGTCGTCAAGACGCCATTTTACAGGCGCCCCAAGGCAGGCTAAGCGAGCAGGCGCTGCTGGCCGGACCGCGACGGGATGCGCGGCGGGCCCGCGGCCCAGGAGTCGAACAGGAGCGAGGCAATGAGCGGAGCCAAAGAGGTCAAGGACGACCGCAAGTACACCAAGGACCACGAGTGGGCGCGTCGCGACGGCGACGAGATGGTCATCGGCATCACCGCGTTCGCCGTCGAACAGCTCGGCGACATCACGCTCGTCAGCATCGACGCCAACGTGGGCGACGCGGTGGAAGCACACAAGACGTTCGGGACCATCGAGAGCGTGAAGACCCTGAGCGACCTCTTCGCTCCCGTAAGCGGCAGGATCACCCGCATCAACGGCGCGCTGGAGGACAATCCCGAGCTGATCAACGACGACTGCTGGGACAAGGGCTGGATGGTCGCCATCAGCGTCGACAAGCCGCAAGAAGAAGCAGACCTGCTCGATCCGGCGGCCTACAAGGAGCACATCGAACAGGCCGATCACTGATGCGCTACCTGCCGCACACGCCCGAGGAGATCGCCGAGATGCTGGCGGTCGTGGGCCGGAGCTCGGTGGACGAGCTGTTCGACACGGTCCCCGAGAGCGCACGCTTCGACGGCCTGCTCGCGGTGCCGCCCGCGCTGGACGAGGCGGCGCTGATGACCCACCTCGCCGAGCTCGGCCGGAAGAACCGCGGCGCGGAGATGCTGTCGTTTCTGGGCGGCGGCATGTACGCCCACCACATCCCGCCGGCGGTGGACCAGCTCCTCTTGCGCAGCGAGCTGTACACGGCCTACACGCCCTACCAGCCCGAGGTGGCGCAGGGCACGCTGCAGATCATCTGGGAGTTCCAGACCATTGTCAGCGAGCTGTACGGTCTGCCGCTCGCCAACGCGAGCATGTACGACGGCGCCAGCGCTGCAGCCGAAGCGGCGCAGATGGCGCAGCGGCTGACGAAGCGCGACAAGGTCGTGGTCAGCGGCTGCGTGCACCCCGACTATCGCAAGGTGATCCAGACGTACCTGTCGGGGCGCGGCGCGACCTACGCGGAGGTGCCGGCGTCCGCAAGCGGCGCCGCCGACGTCCAGGCAATCGAAGCCGCGCTGGACGACCAGGCCGCCTGCATCGTGGTCGGCTACCCTGGTTTCTATGGAGTGTTTTCGGATGTCGCAGCAGTCGCGGACATCGCGAAACGCCACGGCGCTCTGACCGTCGCCGCGAACAGCGAGCCCTACGCGCTGGCCGTCGCCGAGCCGCCGGGCGCGCTGGGCGCCGACATCGCGGTCGGCGAGGGACAGCCTCTGGCCTGTCCGCCGCAGTTCGGCGGACCGGGCGTGGGACTGTTCGCCTGCCGCGACGAGCGCAAGTACCTCCAGCAGATGCCCGGGCGCATCTGCGGCGAGACGGTCGATGTGAACGGCGAGCGCGGCTTCGTGCTCACCCTGGCCACACGCGAGCAGCACATCCGCCGCGAGCGCGCGACCAGCAACATCTGCACGAACCAGGGGCTGATAGCGACCGCACTGGCCATCCGCACCAGCATGCTCGGAAAATCCGGGTTCGTGGAGGTGGCGCGCCACTGCTTGTCCAAGGCGACCTACCTGCGCGGTCGCATCCTGGAGCTCGAGGGCTACGAGCCGGGCTTCGACGACGCGCCGTTCTTCAACGAGTTCACCGTGCGCGTCCGCGGCGGCAAGGCGGCAGACGTGTGCCGCAAGCTGGAGGCCGACGGCATCATCGCCGGGCTCGATCTGGGCCGTGTCGACGCCAAGCTGGGTGACCGGCTGCTCATCGCGGTCACCGAGCAGCACCGGCGCGCCGATCTGGATCGGTTGGTCGACGCTCTCGGCCGCGTGTAGACAAGCGGGCGGCTAGCAGCCGTCGCCGGCCAGCTTCTGGCACACGCTGTCGGCGTCGCTGGCCTTTCCGGTGGCCCTGTCGGTGATGGCCGTGCTCACCTTCTGCAGGCAGGTGACCATCTGCGAGGCGTCGCCGTTGCTGCTGTACAGCTGCTGCGCCGCGCCGCCAGTGATCGCCGGCGGCGTTCGGCAGTCGTCCTCGCACTTGGTCAGCCCCCCCGGATAGCGCGTCCCGAAGACGCTGCTACAGCCGGCCTGCATCAGCTCGCAGTACGACTCGCAGTTGTCCTGGCTGCACACCCCGTCGCCGCCGGGACCGGCATGCGGGCAGTGTCCGGCCGGGTCTCCGAGCGCATTGAAGGCGTGATAGTAGCGGCAGCCGACCGTGTTCTTGCCGAGTGTGTCACCGTAGGTGCCCGGGGACAGGTCGGCGCACACCTTCTCGCACTCCGCTTCCGAAGCGTACTGCTGGAACTTGCCGGTACATGCGGCCATCACCGCCCTGCAGTACGGCTTGCAGTCCGCCGTCGTCTTGGGGTCGTGCTTGCACACCTCGTCGGGCGTCTGGAAACTGGCATGCGGGCACTCTGCCGCGGCCGCCGCTGGGTCCTTGGCTGCCGCCATCAGGTGCACGAGCCGGCACTGCACCGTGTCGCCCTGCTGCTGGGCCGCGCTGAAGCCCTTTTCGTCCTCGAGCGCCTTGCACGAGTCCGTGCACGGTCGGACGCTGGCAACGGCCTTGTAGTCGTCCGGACAGATTGCCTGCAGCAGCGTGCAGTAGGCCTCGCAATCGTTGCCGCAGCTGCCGTTGCCACCAGGGCCTGCGCTCGCGCAATACTCGACCTGCGAGCTGCCGGCGAGGGTCGCCAGGCGCGCACGGCACGACACCGTATTGGAGTTGGCCGGAGCGCTGGGTCCACCCGGCGGCAGGTCCGCGCAGACAGCGAGGCAGGTGGCCTTGTCGGGGTAGACGGCGTTGCCCTGCGTGCAGTTCTTCTGCATCGTGTTGCAGTAGTCCGCGCACTGCTGGCTTCCGGGCTGGTAGGTGCGGTCCTCGATGCCCACGATGGACTGGCAGCCGACGACGATGAACGTCGCGAGCAGCGCCAGCGTGGCGAGGCCGGAAGCCCGCAACATCCCGCGCGAAGTCCCACGCCGCATCAGAAGCTCCCTCCGAAGCTCACGCCGGCGCTGTTCCGCCCCACGCTTGGCGCTAGCCGCAGCGCCGCCGCGCGATCGCGTGGCGCGGTGAGGTACAGGACGACGCCCGCCGCCAATACTGCCGCGCCCGCACCGAAAGCGATGTTGGAAGCGACGGCGGCGCTCTTCGCGTCATCGGTCAGGGTCACCCCCTCCGGCGAGCTGCAGCGGTTGTCCGGACACAGGCTCTTGGCGTCGTTGTTCTTCTGGATGGCCCTGAGCCCGAAAAACGACCCGATGCCGATGCCCACGACGCCGGCACCACCGACGATCAGGCCTACCGTGCGCTGGGTCGAACCCGTTGTGCCGGTGTCCGCGGGTGGCGGCGGCGTCAGCGGCCTGGGTGTTGGCGCTGGACTGGGCGCTGTTGCGGGTGGAGGCGGAGGCGGCTCGGCCGCGGCGGGAGGCGGCTCGGCCGGCGTGCTGGCCTCGCTCTTCTGCAGCGGCGGCACCGTCACCGTGACGCGGTCGGCCTGGTCATCGACCTTGACCGATTTCTTCCACGTGGCGTAGCCCGGCGCGCTGGCTTCGACCGTGACCTGACCCGGGTCCACCGGGATCGCCACGCCGAATAGACCAGGGCGCACGGTATCGCTGCCGCGCTTGACCACCAGACCGGGGATCGAGCGCGAGTCGGGGGCCACGCTGATCGTGACCCTAGACAGCTTCGGTTCCAGCTTGTCGGCGCGCTCGGTGCCGGCCTGCGCGCGGCGCGCCTGGCCCGCGGCGCGCGCTTCCGAAGCCGCTTCGCGGAACGTCGCCCATGCGCTGGCGGTGCGACCGACCTTCTCGTAGCAGTCGGCCAGATACAGCAGCGTGCCGATGCCTGGGTCGATGTGCTGGCTCTGTTCAAGGCGCTTGCACGCCTCGGCGTAGTTGCCGCCTGCAAGCAGCTTGCGGCCCTGGTCGAAGAGCGCCTGGGCGGCCGCCTTGTCGGCAGCGCTGGTCTGCGCAGCTGCGATGCTGCCCGGAAGCAGCACCGAGAGTGCCAGCACACCTGCGAGGTGGGCGCGGATCAAGCTATGGGTCTGTGGACGCATCATCGAAGGAACAGTGGCTACCGGCTTACCAAATAGCTGGCGCGCCGGACCAGTGATCTCATCGACGCCCGCCGAAGTCCGGAATCACGCCGTTGTCGGGCGCCTTGTGAACGGGCCGCCAGGGCCTGGCATGCGGCGCGGCGCGCTTCGGCGCTGGCGCCGAAGCGCTGGGCAGAGCGGCTGCGCTCTCGCTCGGAGTTGCGGAAACCGCGGGAACAGCAGCGGACGCGCTCGCGGCAGGGTGGCTCGGAGCTGGCGCCGCGGCAGACGCCGGCGCCGCGGCAGACGCCGGTGCGCTCGCGCTGTCGACCGGCGCGGCATCTGCGCGCGCCGCAGCCGATGAGCCGCGGACCAGCAACAGGACGCCGACGCCGGCAATCACCAACGACAGCGCAGCGATGGCGAGTAGCGCACGCCGGCGCCGCGGCGACCTATCGCCGGCTAGAGGAGGGTCCGTACGCCCCCACGAGTCCACGGTCGCGGCGCTCGCCGGACGAGACGCCTCGCCGGACTGCGTGTCCGGCTTTGCCGCGTCCGCAACGGAACGGACGACCGCGCTGGCGCTCACGTCGGTAGCCCCGAGCACCCGCTGCGCGCGGCTGGCGTGGATGCGCGCTTCGGGCGGACCGAAGGGGACGACGGCCTCGGCCAGCTCGGCCACGCTCGACCAGCGGTTTTCGCGGTCCTTCGCGAGGCACCGGAACAGCGCCTGCTCGAGTTCGACAGGCACATCCGGGCGAAACGCGGACATCGGCTGTGGCGCGTCGTTGAGCAGCTTGGCGCACAGCTCGGGCATGGACTCGGCGAGATAGGGCGGTTGCCCGGCGAGCATCTCGTACAGGAGCGCGCCGAGCGCCCAGATGTCCGCGCGCGTGTCGACCGACTTGGCCGACCGCATCTGCTCGGGCGACATGTAGAGCGGTGAGCCGACCATCGACGACGTCTGCGTCAGCGACAGCTCGCTACTCGAACCGCCAGCGAGCGTTTTCGAGATCCCGAAATCGAGCACCTTGACCAGGCGCGTGCCGTCGGCACGACGGGTCAGGAACAGATTGGCCGGCTTGAGGTCCCGATGCACGATGCCGGCGGCGTGCGCCTCGGCGACCGCTTCCAGCGCCTGCAGCAGGCAATCGACAGCTTCTGCAACGGGGAGCGTCCCGCGATTGGAGATCTCGGCGGAGAGGTCGTGCCCTTCGAGGTACTCCATCACCATGTACGGAACGCCGTCGTCCATCGTGCCGACGTCCACCACGCGGGCCACGTGCTCGCTCTGGATGCGTACGGCGGCACGGGCTTCGCGCCGGAACCGCTCGGCGGCATCGCGGCGGTCGGCCACCTCGCGCCGCAGGAACTTCATGGCGACGCGCTGCTCCAGCTCCGTGTGCCAGGCGGAGACCACGACGCCCATCCCTCCCTCACCCAGGATGGATTCGACGCGGTACTTACCGGCAAGGATGTCGCCTGGCTGGACCGGGAACCCGGACATAGTCGAAGCTAGCCTAGCGTTGATCCGGATCAATCGCCCGGAATTGTGCTGGACCCGCCAAAGAACCGGAAATCAGCGGTCGGCAACGCCGCCTTCGGCGTGCTGGTAGACCGGGAAGGGGTTGGGCCACCATCCGAGCCCGCTCTGCCGGTAGACCGTCAGGCGCGCAAGATCGATGCCCAGAACCGCGCTGACGCTCTGCTGGTCGTTCGAGCCCAGGCTGCCGCCGATATCGAACGTGATGCCCCAGGGCGCGCCGAGGACCAGCGAGCCGGTGATGCCCTGTGAGCCGACGCCCCAGAAACGTCCGTACCCGCCCAGATCGATCGCGCCGCCCCAGTCGCCGTTGACGAAACCGTGCGTCGCGGCTCTCACCAGAAGCGACACGTCGGCCCCGTGCCCCCAGTAGCCCTGCACGCGCCCGAGCCCGCCGAGGATCAGCCGGCCCGAAGGCGGCGTGCCCATGCCGGCGTCGAGCTGGAGCGACATCGGCAGTGTGCTGTCGCCCGACTGCCTGAGCAGTCCGGCTCCACCGCCGAGGAACAGCCAGGACGAGACATCCGCGCGCGCGGGGGCCGCACAGGTCACCAGCACCGCGCCAAGCGCGACGCCAACGAGATGAAGCAGGCCAGGCGGCCAGGAGCCGCGACGGCGGGCTGGTGCAGTGCAGTGCGACACGCGCGCCGGGCTACCACGCCGGGCGCGCGCAAACCAGCACGGAAATCCCGAGACGGCGTTCAGCCCAGACTGGCAGCGTCGCGGGCCGCTGCAATCCGGCGCACGATCACGTCGAAGACGTCGGGGTGATAGAGCAGACCGTTGTGGCCGCACTCCTCGACGACCAGGGTGTCGCCGACGCCAAGCGCGGCATTGCTGGGTACCAGCGCGTCGTCCGAGGCCACGATGGACAGATGCGGCAGCTCCTGTGCCCGCTCGAGCGACCGACGCAACCGATCCAGCACCGCGCTGCCCGGCGCGATATCGCGACCGGCGCCGGCAGGCGCCAGCCGAGCGTGGCGGGTGCCCGCAAAGGGGCTCGCCATCGAGATCGTCTGCACAACACGCGGGTCGCCCCCCAGCTCCTGCACGAACCAGCGCACCACGACCCCACCCAGACTGTGACCGACCAGATGGATCCGGACTGCTTCGGGCAGCCGCTCGATCAGCTCGGCGAGGCGCGCCGCGATCGGCTCGACCCCAGGGCCCGGCGCATAGCTGAAGGACGCGGTCTGTACGCCGAGCTGCCGCTCGACATGCTCGCGCAACGGCCTGAGCACTCCGGCGGTCGCATACAGCCCGTGCAACAGCACCACGATGTCGGCGCCCCGGGCCTCTTCGACCGGACAGACCTGCGCCAGATCGCGGTGCAGCAGCGTCGCCTGCTTGGCGAACGCCAGAGCCTCGCGGGTCGCGACTCTCAAGTTCCTGAGCCCGCCGTCGAAGAGTTCGAGTGAACCGTCTGCAAACGCCATCGAGCTACAATTGATTTAACCCAGGCTTGCGCCCTACGACAGGTTTCTGCGACAAGTTCCCGCGCGCGATCTACTGCGTCGACAGCTTCGCAGCAGCAGAACATGAGTGACATCCGCAATCCCGCCCCCCCCGCGAACGCGTTTACGCATCGCTTCGAAGTGTTGCCGAGCGACATCGATATGCTCGGTCACGCGGGCAACGTGAGCTGGGTGCGCTGGATCAACCAGTTGGCAACGGCTCACTCGGAGTCGATCGGCCTCGACCTGGATGCGTACCGCGCGCTGGGCGTGCTGTGGGTCGTGCGGCGCCATGAGGTCGACTACCTGGGCCAGGCTTTCGAAGGAGAGAAGCTCGAGGCGCTCACCTGGGTCGAGACACTGCGCGGCGCCACGTCGCTGCGCCGCACGCTGATAATGCGAGCAGAAGACGGAGCGCTGCTGTGCCGCGCGGCCACGACCTGGGTGCTGCTCGACATCGCGAGCGGTCGGCCCCGCCGCATTCCGCGCGAGCTGCTCGAACGCTACGGGTTCAACGGCTAGGCGGATTCGCCGACTTTCTATCCCGCGAGATCGGCCGCGAGGCTCTGCCGCGTCGATTTCGACAGCTCGACCTCGACGCGATACGCGGGATGGTCGACGCCGAGGCGAAGCCCTCCTTCACCGGTTTCGAGGGCCTTTCGCGCCGCGGCCGACAGCGGGAACTTGACGTACTGCACGGCCGTCGTCCGATCGGTGCGCTCGCCGCGCTTCTCGCCCTCGGCCGGCAGCCGCTCTTCGTCGGTCGCGATGTAGAAGCAGCGTTCCACACCAGCCAGATCCACCAGCATGCGGTCGCGTTCGTCCGTGTCCGGATACTCGACGAAGATCGTCGCCGACAGCTCGTCCTCGCCGGGGACGAGCGCGTTGTAGGTCTCGATCTCGTGCGCCACGGCCTTGTCGGCGGAGATGCGCTCGGTGCGCAGCATCTCCTGGATCTGGAACAGCACCGTGTCGTGGTTCTCGAACAGCACGGTCATGTGGTCGCCGAGCGCAATGCGGCGCGCGCGCTTGTCCTCGATCACACGCTTGCGGAAGCGATCGCGGATCTGCTCGTACTCGCCAAGGCCGAGGATTTCGCTACGTTCAACTTGTTTCATGATCAGTGAACGTGTGTCGCCCGGGCGTGCGATTCAAGACCCGAGACCGTAGGCTTCCGCCAGAGCCTGCACCGGGTGCAGCATCTCCAGCCCGTTTTCCTTCTTCACGCGCAGCGCCGCCAGGTTGCAGTCGCCGACGACGCGTGTCTCGCCGTCTTCGCGCCCGCTGTCGATGGCGCGCGCCAGCTTCCGGCCGTAGCGCGCTCCTTCCTCGTAGTAGGCCGCCTTCATGCCCCAGGTCCCGTCCACCGCGGAACAACGCTCGATGATGCGCACTTCGGTGTCGGGCAGCTGCGACAGCACGCGCGCGCCCGGCACGGCGATCTTCTGTGCCCTGAGGTGACAGGCGGCGTGGTAGGCGACCTTGCCGAGCCCCTGCTTGAAGTCGCGGTTGAGCTTCTTGTCGCGTCGGAGCTCGTCCAGCAGCTGCATCAGGTCGACGGTCGCCGCGGCGACCTCGCGGGCCTCCTCCGTGCCGAGGTACAGCGGCCACTCGTTCTTCATCGTGTAGCCGCAGGTCGGACCGGGCACCGCGATGCGCAGACCGCGACGCACGTAGGGCAGGAGCAGATCGACGTTGTGCTGCATCTTGCGTTTCGCCGCATCCACGTCGCCGCCATCGAGGTTCGGCATGCCGCAGCAGGTCAGCGCGAAGGGCACCTCGACGGACAGACCATTCTTCTCCAGCACGCGGACGGCAGCGCGCGGCACGTCGGGGAAGTTGTGCTCGCCGTAGCAGGTCGAAAACAGCACGACTCTGCCGCTGTCGCCGGCCTGGCTCTCTGGCGTGTGCCGGTCGAACCAGTGCGAGAACTTCTCGCTCGCCATCGGCGGCAGCGGGAACTCCGCAGAGATTCCGCTGACCTTCTCGGTGACCTTGCGCAGGAGCCTCTTTTCGTTCACCAGATTCGCGAGCTTGGCCTGCGGCCCCGCGCCCAGCGCACCGACAAGCTGCGGCTCGCCCAGGATGCGATCGACGAGCGGCACGCCGTCGCGGCGTGCGCGCTGCGCCTTCTCCCGCGCCATCAGACGCGGGAAGTCGAGCAGCTCCGAGGCGCCTTCATCCGCCGTGTACGGGCACTTGATGAAGCAGAGCTTGCACTGCCAGCAGTGGTCGGCAACTTCCGTGAAGGTAGCCGCGTCGAGCAGCTCCACGCTGTGCGCGCGCCCGGCGTCGACATCCTTGTCGACAGCGTCGAACAGCCGCGGGAACGAGCCGCAGTAGGTTACACACATCCGGCAGTCGCTGCAGATGTGGAACGTCCTCAAGAGCTCGCTCTCGAGATCGCGTGGATCCCAGTAGCGCGAGTCGTTCGGATCGTACGCCGGCGGACGCTCTGGATTGCGAGCAGGAACCTTCGTCATGGGTCACACCCTCGCCCCCACGGACAAAAGCCACCGCTCGCGCGCGCGGCGCGGGCGGTGGCCCTGGTCGTCCTTTTCGGACGCTCGTGCCTAGAGCGTCTCGAGCCCCTTCGACGCCTTGGCGAAACGGCCGGCGTGCGACTTCTCGGCCTTGGCGAGAGTCTCGAACCACTCGGCGATCTCGTCGAAGCCCTCGTCGCGCGCGGTCTTCGCCATGCCGGGGTACATCGTCTCGTACTCGTACGTCTCGCCGGCGACGGCGGAGTCGAGGTTCTTCTTCGTGTTGCCGATGGGCTTGCCGGTGGCCGGATCCCCCACCTGCTTCAGGAAGTCCAGGTGACCGTGGGCGTGACCCGTCTCGCCGTCCGCGGTGTCCTTGAACAGACCGGCAACCTCCGGGTAGCCCTCCACGTCCGCCTGCTTGGCGAAGTACAGGTAGCGACGATTCGCCTGCGACTCGCCGGCAAACGCTTCCTTGAGGTTGTCGTGGGTCTTGGATCCTTCGAGCTTGGCCATGTAATTCCTCCGAGTGGCGCAATGTCCCTGCGCCGGGGTTCGAGACGATAGAGGTTTGTGCGTTCGGGTCAACCCGCTCTGCCCGCCCGGGCGTCCCCTACACGGCGCTGAACATAATGCCTATCACCCGGAGCGAAACCCCCCTGGTGCCGCCCGCCAACCTGCCCACGCCGTCTCAGTCCGTTTCCGGGCCTTCAGAGAGCAAGGCGGCCAGGCCCTGGGCGCCTATGACGGCGTAGTTCCGGACGCAGTTGTTGAACACGGCGTGGACGCTCCCGGCCTCCGCCGCCAGGCGGCGCACCGGCTCCACCCAGGCCCGGAGCTCTTCCGGCGAGTACAGATAGTTGAAGCGCTCGTGGACGCTGGCGCCCTTCCGCCACGCACCCTTGTTCTGGCCGTGGAACCGCACCAGGGCCAGCTCGGGTCGGGTAACGGCCACGACCGGCGGCACACCGCCGATACTCGTGTCCGGCTCGTCGACGCACACGTAGGCCAGACGATGCCGCCTGAGCAGATCGAACACCCGCTCGCGGCGATCCTCGGCCATCCAGCTCCGGTGGCGGAACTCGATCGACAGCGGGACGTCGCTCCAGCGCTCCGCCACCTGCTCGATGCGCCGCGCATTGCCGCGCGTGGCCGAGAACCACGGCGGGAACTGCAGCATCACGCAGCCGAGCCGTCCCGCCGACAGCAGCGGATCGACCAGCGCCCGGAAGCGCGCCTCGATCTCGCCAGCGACCTCGGGAGGCATGCGGTCGGCGTACAGGCGCTGCTTGTCCTCCGGCAGCGCTTCGGCCAGATCGCGCGGCAGCCGCGTCACGTCGATGGGGTGACCGGTGAGCACAGGGTGCGCCTTCACATCGAACACGAAACCCGGCTCCGTCCACTCCACCCAGTGCTGCGCCGTCACGGGAGGCAAGAGCGAGTAGTAGGTCGCATCGACCTCGACCAGCTTGAAGTGGGCGGCGTAGTGCGTCAGCCGCGCTTCGGCGCTCATGCTCGCCTTCGGATAGAAGCGCCCGCTCGAGACCAGCGTGCGATCCGTCCAGCCCGCGGTTCCGGTCAGGATGTGGCCGACCGTGGCGTGCGCTGGCACGCGCTCGGCGAGCGCGGCGGCTTCGGCGTAGCGCTCCGGATCGGGCTCGGGGATCGCCACGCCGCGCTTCGTGCCGGCTTCAGCCATCGCCCGGCTCCGCCAGCCGCTCGGCCAGCGCGCGGATCGTCAGCGGGCTCGAGCCTTCGGCCTTGTTGTTCACGATCACGAACAGCACCTTGCCGAGCAGCGCGCAGGCTTCCGAAAGGCACACGATGTCGGCGCGCATCGCTTCTTGTGGGTCGACGATGCGATCGAACGGCGACAGATCGCGCTTGCGATCGGCATAGCGCTCGCCTGGCGGAATCAAGAGCCGCGACACCACGAACGGCGCAGTGAGCACATCCGGCGCGCCGAGTTGCTCGCCTAAGCTCGGCATGCGCTCCCAGAACGACAGCACGTGCCCCACGCCGCGGCTGCCGAGCACGTCGAGATAGGCGTGCGTGAACAGCTCGCGGTTCCTGAGCTCGACGGCGTACTGGAAATCGCGCGGCAGCTTCGCCAGGAAGGCGTCGAGCTTCTTCTCGAACACGCCGGGCCGCGGCAGCTCGCGGCGCCGGAGCGGCGACAGCTCGAACACGAACGGCCCAGCGTGCTCGGCAAAGTGCTCCGCCATCGGCCGCAGCACCTCGGACTCGAAAAGTGCGGCGTCCAGGAAGCCGGGGTTCGGCTCGCGCGTGCGCGCGTCGACCGCCGCCGTGACGCCGCTCCACACTTTCGACACGCAGCGGAAGTCGGGCGGAAGCTGGGCCGCGTAGCGCTGGAGGGTCGGCACATCCAGCGGCCGGTAGTACGAGCGGTCGATGCCGACCGTGCGGAACAGCGGATAGCGTGCGTACAGCTCGAGCCCGCGCTCCTTGAGCTCGCGCTCCGACGGCTTGCCCGGATACACGAGCCCGCCCCAACCGGGGAACGTCCACGAGGAAGTGCCAAAGCGCACATGCGGCGGCACACGCCGGCGCGAGCTCGCGCAGCGCCGGCTCATCGGCCGGCGAAAGCTCCGCCGCAGGCTCCGGCTCGGCCGGCGCGAACAGGTCCAGCTGTCGACCGCCCACACCTTGTCGCATAGCCCGCGGCCGCGCGGCGGACCAGCCGGCAGCCGGATACTTCGTACACGAAATATCTCCATGCGGTACTCTCCGGCGAGAGGAGGATTCGTGATGCGAAGTATCTCCGTGTTGTCCGCCGCTGCGCTGGTCCTGTGGAGCGCCGGGACGCAGGCGCAGACGCGCATCGACGGCATCGAGCACCTGTTCGGCGCCTCCAACACCAACGCCGTCGCCGGCCACGGCGGGCTCACGGCCGGCATCAGCTCCGACGGCGACCTGACGGTGCTGTCCTGGCCGAGCCCGAGCTACTACGACCAGCTCGCGTATATCGCGTCGAACGACCTGGACGTCCGCCAGGAGCCGCACCTCGGCGCGCTCGACGGCATGGGCTCGTACGTCGGCCTGATTGTCGACGACGGCAGCGGCCCCGCGCTCACATGGCTGCGCGACGCCAGCACGTGGACGCACACACAGGGCTACACCAAGGACGACGCGCCGGTCCCGATCACGACCTTCACCGACAAGGCCCTGGGTCTGACCGTGACGCTCACCGACATCGTCTCGCCCGACGCCGACGTGCTGACGCGCGACGTGAAGGTCGTGAAGAGCGCAAGCTCGCCGGTGACGAGCGTCTCGCTCGCCGTGTACGAAAACCTCTCCCCCACCCTCTCGAAGATCCCCGAGCTGCCCGTCGCGGACTGGGCGCTCGACTCGCGCAACGACTTCTTCGCCCTGTACGACAAGCAGACCGGCCAGATCATCCACTACCACCCGGACGACAGGGCGGTGATCACGGCGCTGCTCGGCGCGAACCTCGACCTTTCCAAGGTCGACTACGGACCGGTCGACACGCTGATGAAGAGCGCGGCGCCCAGCGACGCCCAGGTCGACGCACAGATCGCCTCGCTCGACAGCGACTACAAGCCGGGCGTCGCGGCCATCGTCACCACCGAGCCGGCACCGTCGGAATTCCAGGTCGGCAGCGACGCCACGAAGATCTGCGGCCAGGTCAACCACCTGGTCGACAACATCATGAAGCTGCCCCAGGAGTTCCCGGGCGCGGTCCTGCCGCTCGATCCGAAGGTGGTCTCCGCCTTGAAGTGCAGCGACCAGCTCGAGGCGATCCAGAGTGCGAGGGGTTGGCTATGGAAGCCCGCGGACGCTCTTTCGGACCTCGCCGACGGGTCCCTGTCGGGCTCGCGAGTGGCAGCCGGCCAGACCAACGGCGCGCTCATCACTCCGCTGACGTTCCAGGGCGATACGGCGGAGGGCAGCGTGGACTTCGCGCTGGGCGACACGCTGGCCGCCGCACGCGCAGCGCTCGCCACAGCACAGAAGCGTTCGCCCGCCGGGCGCCAGAAGGCCGCGGAGGATGCGGCCGACGCTGTGCTCGGCAAGGCGCGCCTGCCGGACAAGTCGCTGGGCACCAAGGTCGTGCGCATCGCGGAGCGCGCGCTCGTCAACGTGTACGTCGCGCGCGACAAGAACACCGGCGCCATCTGCGCCAGCATCGCGCGCCAGCCGCCGTACTATCTCGACTGGCCGCGTGACGGCGCGTTCTTCGACGCGGCGCTCGACGTGGCGGGGCTCGACGACTGGGTGACCCAGCGCACCGAGTGGTATGCGGGGCTTCTGCGCAAGCACGCCACGCGCGGCAACGTGCTGCTCACACCCAACGCGCCCATCGATCCGACCACGGGCGCGCAGGAGTTCCCCGCCGACGCCTGGGAGATGAACTACTTCGCCGACGGCACCACGGGCGGCCCGATCCGCTTCGAGATCGACAACACGGGGCTGCACATCTGGTCGCTGGCGCTGCACGCCGCCACGCTCGACGCTTCGGCGCAGAAGGCCTACGTCGACAAGATCTGGCCGTCCACCAAGCGCGCGCTCGATCTGCTGGACCGCTGGACGACGAAGGGCAGCGCCCTGCCCGCGCCGGCGAACGAGGACGACCACACCGAGCTCACCAGCGAGCTGCAGGGCGCGATCGCCGTCTACTCCGCAATGGCGGCGGGCTCGCGGCTCGCCCAGCTCGAAGGCGACGACGCCGACTTCAAGCGCTACCAGAAGCACACGCAGGCGCTCGGCAACGCGATCATGAAGACCTACTACCTGCCCGACCAGCAGCGCTTCCGCGACATCAAGACCGACAAGAATCCCACCGCCGGCAAGGGCACGGTGGCCTGGACGATCTGGCCGGGACGGCTCTTGAAGCCCGAGGACCCGCGGCTGGAAGTGCAGCTCGACGCGGACATGGACGAGATCATCGCCAAGCTGTCCGGCAAGGACGGCGAAGGCGCGAGCTACACGGCGAAGAACATCGTCTCGGCCGCGCTCTACGGCAAGCCCGGCGGCTCGCACGACAAGGCCAAGCAGGCGCTCGACCTGCTCGCCAACGTGGCCACGCCCGATACGCTGCAGTTCGGCGAAGCGCAGGTCATCACCTCCAAGCCCGGCCAGCCGCTCACCTGGTCGAACCGCGTCGCGCCGCCGCACGTGTGGCAGGGGATCCTGTTCTATCTCTCGGCGATGGCCCTCAGCCAACCCGACCTGTTCGACAAGGACCAGACCACCTGGCCGCTGCCGACCGACGGCATGGCGGGACAGAACACGAAAGTCGAAGCCGCTGGCGGCGGCTGCGGCTGCCACATGGCAGGCGGCGATGCGCCACTGGGCGGCGCGACGCTCGCGCTGCTCGGCTTCGTCGCGCTAGGCTGGCGGCGCCGCCAGCGCGTCCGCTAGCTACCTTCTGTCCGCGCGGCCTGCCCGAGGTGCAACATCCGTCCTGATCGCTCCATTGCCGCTCCTGGGCTGGCTGTCGTGGCGCTCGCGGCCTGCGGGCTGGTCGCGTGCGGCGGCAGCACGACCGACCGAAGCGGAAGAGCGGGGGCGGGCGGCGTTGCCGCCGATGCCGGCGACTCGGGGGGCAGCGCAGGCGCGGTCGGTGCGACAGGCGGAGCGGGGGGCAGCGCCGGCACGACGGGGACTGCCGGAACGGGCGGCTCGGGCGTGACCACCAGCACCACGACCTGCGGCGCGGCGACCTGCTCGGGCCAGCCCGTACCCTTCTTCGGAGAGCTGCCGCCTTGTTGCCTGCCAGACGCCACGGGAAAGTGCGGACTCGACGTGTCGGCAATCGTCAAGAA
>CAWGGM010000017.1:0-45054 GCA_963822115.1 uncultured Pseudomonadota bacterium | reverse complement strand
ACCGCCCGTTGCTCCGGCGGCCGCCGGTCGAGCGGCGGACTTGGCCGCCGAGCCTCCCGCCATCGGTTCAGGCGGCGCGCCGGGTTCTGCATCGACGGACTCGGGGGCCGACGAGGTGCTTGTCGAACCGCCCGCGACTGGCGCGTGGGCGGAAGGATAGGACGAGCCGCCGCACGCGGCGGCGAGCAGGCTGGCGAGAGCGACCAGGATCAGCTTGTGACGTTGCATGGCTGTTTTCCTCCGAATCGAACCGACACCTGCTGAACGCCGGGGCCCGTCGCCGCTTACACCGCGGGCGAGGGCCGTCTCCGGCGTGGCCGCGACCCCCAGCATCAGGTCTGCTCGTCGACGGGGCTTGCGGAGGGCGCTGCCCGGCATATTATCAGTCGCATGATAAAAAACGCAACACCGGCACTAATTATCTTGTTGGCCGGTTTTTTATTGGGATTTCCGGGTGCCGGCCGAAGGAGAAGTACCCCGGTTCGTACCAGGGCATGGTCGAGTTCGACGAGCGCGTGCTGGCTTTCGAGGTCGGCGGGCGGGTGATGCACGTCGACGTGGAGCGTGGCGACTCGGTCAAGGCCAAGGCCCGGCTCGCGAGCCTCGACGACTCGCTCGAGCTGACTGCGCGCGCGGCGCGCGAAGCTGAAGCCGATGCCGCTGCGGCGCAGGTCTCGCTGCTCAAGGCCGGCAGTCGTCCCCAGGAGATCCGTTCGGTCGCGGCGCAGGTCCGCGCCGCGCGCGCCAGCGAAGCGCTGCTCGCGAAGAACGCGAAACGCGAGCAGGGTCTGCTTGCCAAGGGAGTGTCCACGCAGTCGGCCGTCGACGAAATCGAAGCACGGCTGAGCGAGGCCACCGCCCAGAGGCAGTCACTCGAGCACCGCCTGCAGCTGCTGCGAGAGGGTGCTCGCAAGCAGGAGATCCAGGGCGCCGAAGCCAAGGCGACGGCCGCCGACAAAGCTGTTTCCCTCGAGAACCAGCGACTAGGCCGCTACGAGCTGCACGCGCTGGCGGATGGAACCGTGCTCGACGTACATGTCGAGCCCGGCGAAGTGGTCGGTCCTGGTTCGCCTGTAGTGACCCTGGCGGACACGCACCATCCCTACGCGGACGTCTTTGTGCCACAGGGAGAAATCGACGAAATCCACGTCGGCGACAAGGCCGTCGTGCACGTCGACTCGCTGCCCGACACGGTCGGCGGGCACGTCGAGGACATTGCGCGCCGCACCGAGTTCACGCCCCGCTTCCTGTTCAGCGAACGCGAACGTCCGAACCTGGTCGTGCGCGTGCGCGTGCGCATCGACGACCCCAAACAGCGCCTGCACGCAGGTCTCCCCGCTTTCGTGGACATCGCGCGAGGACACGGAAAATGAGCGACGACAGCGCGGTGCCGCCCTCCGGCTACATCATCGAGACGGAGCACCTGTCGCGGCGCTTCGGTCATCTCGAGGCGGTCCGGGACGTGACGCTGAAGGTCCGCCGCGGCGAGATCTTCGGCGTGCTCGGTCCCAACGGGGCGGGCAAGTCGACCACCATCCGCATGCTGTGCGGCATCCTCGACCCGAGCGGCGGCAAGGGCACGGTCGTCGGCTTCGACATCGCGAAAGACGCCGAGCGCATCAAGCAGCGCATCGGCTACATGACCCAGCGCTTCAGCCTGTACGAGGACCTGAGCGTCATGGAAAACCTGCGCTTCTACGCCGGGATCTATGGCGTTCCGATCACCAGGCGCCGGGCGCGGGTAAGGGAGGTCATGGAGCGTTCCGGCCTGACCGATCGCAGGAACCAACTGGCGGGCACGCTGTCGGGAGGCTGGAAGCAGCGCGTCGCGCTGGCGAGCGCGACCATCCACGAGCCGCCGCTTTTGTTCCTCGACGAGCCGACCGCGGGCGTCGACCCGGTCAGCCGTCGCGACTTCTGGGACCAGATCCACCGCATCGCGGCCGGCGGCACCACGGTGCTGTTGACTACGCACTACATGGACGAGGCAGAGCGCTGCCATCGTCTCGCCTTCATCTTCCGCGGCGAGCTGCTCGACACCGGCACACCCGAGCAGATCGTCGAGCGGCGCGGGCTGAAAGTGGCGGAGCTGGACGTCGAGCGTGCCACGGAAGCAGCGGACGTTCTGCGCGCGCACGAAGCGGTCGACGAAGTGGCGCACTACGGCCCCGTGCTCCGCCTCGCGACGCGCGGCGGTGTCGACCCGGAGGCGCTGGCCGCCGAGTTGCTGGGCGCGCGCGGCATCCAGATCCATAGCTCCCGTCCCGCGCGGGTTACGGTCGAGGATGCCTTCGTGTCGATGGTCCGTGCCGACGAGGCGCGGCTCAGGGAGGCGGCATGAGCTCACGCATGTGGGTGATCGCGTGGAAGGAGCTGCTGCAGCTCCGGCGCGACCGCTTGACGCTGGCGATGATGGCCGTGATTCCGGTGATGCAGCTCTTGCTGTTCGGCTACGCGATCAACACGGACGTGCGACATACGCCCACCGTCGTCTACGACCAGGACCGGAGCGCAGAGTCCCGTGACCTCTGGCGGAGCATGGAGGCGACCACCTTCTACGACGTGGTCGGGCATGTGCGGAGCTACCGCGAGGTGCAGACCGCGCTCGGGTCCGGCAAAGCGAAAGTCGCGTTGGTGATCCCGCCGCGATACGCGTCTGATCTGGCGACGGGGCGCACTGCGCACGTGCAGCTCATCGTCGACGGTTCCGATCCGCAGACCGTAGCCAGCGCGACCAACACCGCCGCATCGCTCGTTGCGGCGCGCTCCAGCCAGCTGCTCGTGACGCGGTTGAAACACAGTGGCTCCGCGGTCTCGGGGCAGCCGATCGAGCTGCAGCCGAACACCTGGTACAACCCCGACCTCCGTACGGCGGTGTTCATCGTTCCCGGCCTGGTGGGCGTGATCCTCACCATGACCATGGTGATGCTCACGGCCATGGCCATCGCGCGCGAGCGAGAGCGCGGAACGCTGGAGCAGTTGATCGTCTCGCCGGTCAAGAACATCGAGCTCATCGTCGGCAAGATCCTGCCCTACGTGATCATCGGCTATGTCCAGATGACGCTGATCCTCGGCTTCGGGCACATCGTCTTCGACGTGCCGCTGGTGGGGTCCGCCGTGCTTCTGTACTCGCTCGCGTTCGTCTTCATTGCGGCGAATCTGGCGCTGGGGTTGTTCTTCTCCACGCTGGCCAAGACGCAGCAGCAGGCGATGCAGATGTCGTTCTTCTTCCTGCTGCCGAACATCCTGCTGAGCGGCTTCATGTTTCCCTTCGAGGCGATGCCGGTTCCGGCACAGTGGCTCTCGCAGGCCCTGCCTCTTACCCACTTCCTGCGCATCGTGCGCGGTATCACCCTCAAAGGTAGCGCCTTCCCGGACGTCGCTCACGAGCTGGTCTGGTTGGTCGGGATCCTTGCGTTCCTGATCCTGGTCGCCTCCATGAGGTTCACCAAGAAGATTGCGTGATGGCACGACCCAGAAGCAACATCGAACCCCGCATCATCAAGGCCGCTCGCGCCCGTTTCCTCAAGGAGGGAGTCGACGGCGCCTCGCTGCGTCGCATCGCGCGCGACGCCCGGACCAGCATCGGCATGGTCTACTACTACTACCGGACGAAGGATGACCTGTTCCTGGCGGTGGTCGAGGAGATCTACTCCAAGCTGCTCCATGACATGACCGAGGCGCTCGACCCGGCCCTTTCTCCCCGCGAGCGTCTGCGCAGGCTCTACGTGCGCGTCGGCAAGATCAGCGATGACGAGCTGGACGTGGTGCGGCTCGTGCTGCGCGAGGTGTTGGTCTCCTCGACGCGCCTGGAGCAGTTGATCGAGCGCTTCCAGCGCGGTCACCTGCCGCTGGTACTTGCCACCTTGGCCGACGGCTACGCGGACGGCAGCATCGACCAGTCCGTGCATCCGTCGTTGGCGCTGATGGCAGCGCTGGTGCTCGGTACGGCGCCGCAGATGATGCGACGCATAGCGGGCAAGCACCTTCCCTACCCGGGAATCCCGGAGGGGGAGGTGCTCTCGAATGCACTGATCGAGGTGTTGTTCCGCGGCATCGGCACCGGGTCGCGTGAGGCGATGCGCCCGGTCGAGGACACAGCGGAAACGGAGGCAGAGCATGCATAGGCAGATACTCGCAACGTTGGGTGGAACGCTCGTGCTGGGAGCGACATGGCCCTCGGCGGCTTCCGCGCAGACCCGCGCTCCGGCGGCCGCAGGACAACCTGCGGTCGCACAACCCCAGCCGGATGCCGCGTTGGCTCCGGGCACCACGCTGGAGGCCAGTCTGAAGAAGATGCTGGCGCGTCCCGGTGGTCTCACATCGCGCGAGGTCGGGCGCCGCGCCGCGGCGACCAGCTACGACGTGAAGGCCAAGCAGAAGCAGCTGGAAGGCGCTGCTGCGGACGTGGACAAGGCGCTGGTCGGGTTCTTTCCGCGATTGACACTCACGGCTCGCTACGTGCGGCTCTCGCCGATCACGGCGCCGAGCTTCGGTCCCTCGCATGGGCACCTCGTGGGGACGACAGCGGGGGAAGGTCCGCTGCCGCCAGGCGCACCGCTGTTCGGGGTGTCGTCATCCGCGCTGTCCTTTCCCGTCATTCTGAACCAGTACACCCTGCAGGCGAACCTCACGATCCCGCTTTCGGACTACCTGCTCAGGACAAGCCAGAGCTACGCCGCAGCGTCGCATTCCAGGCGCGCCGCCGAGTTGAACGCGCGCGCGGCCCGGCTCGAGGCGGCGCTCCGGGGCAAGCTCACCTACTACGCCTGGGTGCGGGCCAGCCTCCAGCAGGCTGTCGCGGCCCAGGCGCTCGAGCAGGCGCGCGCGCATGTCCGGGCTGCGCGGGTGGCGTTCGACGCCCAGCGTGTATCCAAAGCGGACGTGCTCGCCGCCGAGTCCCAGCTGGCTCGCGCCGAGCTGCTGCTCGCGCGCGCACGCAACATGACCTCGCTCTCCGAAGACCAGGTGCGCACGGCGATGCACGACCGCGCGTCCAAGCGCTACCGCATCGGCGAAAACCTGATGTCGCCGGTGCGGCCCGCACCGCGGGCGTTCGAGCCGCTCTACAACGAGGCGCTGGCGAAACGACTCGAGATCCGTGCGTTGGACGAGACTGCGTGGTCGCTCAAGGAGCAGAGCCGCGTTGCCAGCGCCGGTAACTATCCCCGCCTCGATGCCTTCGGCGACGCGTACTACCAGAACCCCAATCCGCGCTACGTTCCCCAGGAAGACAAGTGGCATGCCACGTGGGACGTGGGCGTACAGCTGACCTGGACCCCGAACGACATCGGCACGGCCAGGGCCGGCAGGCGCGCGCTCGATGCCCAGAGGGCTCGGGTTGAAGCACAGAAGGAGGCGCTCAAGGATGCGCTGCGCCGCGAGGTGATGCAGGCCTACCAGGACGCGCGCGACGCCCAGACCGGAGCCCGGACAACCGAGCGCAGTCTGGCGGCAGCCGAGGAGGCGTACCGGGTGCGCTACGAGCTGTTCCACTACGGGCGCGCCACCAGCACCGAGCTGCTCGACGCCGAGACGGACCTGCTCCGGGCCAGGCTCGAGATGATCAACGCGCGGGTCGACCTGCGCACGGCGCAGGCCAAGCTCGATCACGCCACGGGACGCGACGTGGGCACGGTGTCGCAGAAGCCGTAGTCGCGCGGAGACGAAGAAGCTTCGGGTGCCAGTCTCCACGGCGAGCGAAGGCGAGCCCGCGATGAGCGAAGCGAATCGTGTCGCTGTGCTCGAGGGGCGGTGAGCCCCCTCGAGGAGGACTACGGCGGGCGCGGGTGAGCAGGATCGAGGATACGTGCGCCGCCAGCGTAGACGTTGAAGCTGCCGTCGCGGGCGAAGCCGATCAGCGTCATGTCGGCTCGTTCAGCGGTGCGCACAGCCAGCGAGCTCGGTGCGGATACGCTGACCAGCGCCGGGATGCCGCCGCACACGGCCTTCTGCACGAGCTCGAAGCTGGCCCGGCCGCTGACGACGAGGATGGTGCCCCGCGCTGGCAGCTTGCCGTCGAGAAGCAGCCTGCCCATCACCTTGTCGACCGCGTTGTGGCGCCCGATGTCCTCGCGCACGCACAGGTAGCGTCCCTCGGCGTCCGCCAGCCCGGCCGCATGCAGTCCGCCGCTGGCCTGGAAATTCGGCTGCTGGTCGGAGAGCCGTGCTGCGAGCGGGGCCAGCACCTCGCGCGACAGCCGGACGTCATCGTCGATGCGACCGGCGCGGGCGAGCAGGTCATCGATGCTGCGGCGCCCACACACGCCGCAGGATGTCGTCGTCAATGTGCCGCGCCGGCTTGCGGCGCTCTGTTCCGGGTCGAAAGCGGTGCCGGGCGCCGGCAGGACGTCGATCACGTTCCGGCCTTCGTCGCGGTCGGTTTTCCGGCAGTGGGCTATCGACCCGAGATCGTCGCGCGACGCGATCAGGCCCTCCGCGAAAAGGAAGCCGGCGCACAGCTCGTGGTCCTGCCCCGGCGTGCGCATGGTCGTGATCCACGGGTCGCCGGAGAGCCGGATTTCCAGCGGCTCTTCCACCGCGACAACGTCGCGCCGGTCTTCGGTGCCCTGGCTCGTCACGCGGAGCGTATCGAGCTCGGCCAGCCCGCTGAGGACGCTCTCGAAAGACGGAGTCGTCATGGGAGGCTCAGTTGTCCTCGATCAGCTTTCCGGTCTTGTCCGCGTCGACGTAGCCGTCCCTGAGCGGGCTCTTGACGAACACGCGGTACTGCACGTCCATATCGAACGGCAGGTTGCGCTTGAGGATCATGTAGCTGACCCTGCCGTTCTTCGGGTCGACCTTCTGCACCGCCTGCCGCGCGAGCTCCGGCACGGCGTCGAGCTGGATGTCGTCGAGGGTGTAGAGATTGTCAGCGAGCTTGCCGTTGCCCTGCAGCTCGACGGGTATCCCCTTGCTCACCTTGCCGTTGCGGTATTCGTATTGCAGTACGTGTCCGGGTTGTGCCGGGTCCTGCACCTGGATCAGCAGATGGTCGGGAAAGACGAGCAGCTCGAGTGCATTGATCGGCTTGCCGAGCTTTTCGTGCAGCGCCACGAGGCCTCGCTGCAGCGGTCCGGCATTCAAGAGCGACGGGGCGCGCTCTTCCGCGGAGCCGGCGGGCTTTTCGGGGGTCGGCGTCGGGCGCGGCTTCCGGCAGCCGGACAGGCCCAGGGCGCCGGCCAGTGCGGTGGCGAACAATGCCGAGAGAGCACTCTGCTTCATTCCCTGGAAACCTGCAGTAAACCGGGTCGAGGAGGCTAACCCCCTGTCCGCATCCCTGCAAGGCGCAGCGCGCTAGGCGGCAATGCGCGTGAGCCAGCGCCGCAGGATGTCGCGCCCGACCTCCAGCGGCGGAAGCAGCGTCCACTCGTTCTGTTGATGCGCCTGCGCCTGCACGCCGGGTCCGAAGTTGACGGCGGCAATACCCATCTTCGAAAAACGCGCAACGTCTGTCCACGCCTGCTTGGGCTCCACGGCCACGACGCCGCTCTCCGCCAGCGCCGCCACCAGCGGGTGATCTCGAAGCGGCGGCGCGGACGGCGACAGATCGACGAACTCCACCTCGGCGTCGCTGCCGACGAGCTCGACGATGTGCTCCTTGGCCTGCTCGAGTGTGCGATCGGGCCCGAAGCGATGATTCACGTTCAGCTCGAACAGGTCCGGAACGATGTTCCGGGCCCGGCCGCCGTGCGCGAGCGTCGCGCTGGTGACGCGCGTCCACTCCAGACCATCGACTTCGCTCCGTTCCGGCTCGAGCGCGCCAAGCCGGACCAGCAGGCGACCGGCCTTGTGGATGGCGTTGTCGCCCTGCCAGGGGCGCGCGCTGTGCGCCGTACGGCCGCGGAAGCGCACCGCTGCATGCACGGAGCCTCCACAGCCGAGCTGGAGCTTGTTGTCGCTGGGTTCCAGCGCGACGGCGATGTCGGCGTGGCGGAGCTCGGGGTCCGAGGCGAGTACAGGGCCGAGCTCGTTCTCGTCGAAGGGCCCCTCCTCGCGCGCGTAGAAGACCAGGGTGAGGTCGACAGCGGGCAGCTCGCCGGTCTCGGCCAGGTCCAGCATCAGCGCGAGCCCGCTCTTCATGTCGGCCGCGCCGGGGCCGTACAGGCGCTCGCCCTCGATGCGGGCCGGGGCGTCGTGCACTGTCCGCACCACGTCGAGGTGCCCGGCGAGCGCCACGTGGGGGCCTCCGCTTCCACGACGGAGCGGCACCACCAGCGAGTTGTCGTAGCGGCGGACCGGGGCGCCGAGCCCGGCGTTCGCCAGGCGTTCGGCGATCCGGTCGCAGAGCTCCGCTTCTTCGCCGATCGGTGACGGGATCCGGCAGAGCCAGAGCAGGGTCTCGGCCAGCGTGGGCATTGAAGTCCGGCAGCGCTACACCGCGACGTTGAACTCGCGGAGCGCCGCGTTCAGGGTCGTCTTCTTGTCCGTGCTTTCCTTGCGCTGACCGATGATCAGAGCGCACGGCACCTGATACTCCCCGGCCGCGAACTGCTTGGCCCGCATGCCCGGGATCACCACGCTGCGTGCCGGTACCCGGCCGCGGTACTCGACCGGCGTGTCGCCGGTCACGTCGATGATGGCGGTCGAGGCGGTGAGCGTGACGCCCGCGCCGATCACCGCCTCGCTCTCGACCAGCATGCCTTCGACGACGATCGCACGCGAACCGATAAAGCAGCCGTCCTCGATGATGACCGGCTGGGCACCAGGCGGTTCGAGCACGCCTCCGATGCCCACTCCGCCAGAAAGGTGCACGCCTTTGCCGATCTGCGCGCACGAGCCCACGGTGGCCCAGGTATCGACCATGCTGCCCGCGCCGACATAGGCGCCGATGTTGACGTAACCCGGCATCACGATCGCGCCTGGCTCGATGAACGCGCCGTAGCGGACGGTGCCGGGCGGCACGACGCGAACGCCGGCCGCTTCCAGGCCGTGTTTCAGCGGGATCTTGTCGAAGAACTCGATCGGCCCCGCCTGCATCTTCTCCATCTTGGCCACGCCGAAGTAGAGCAGCACGGCCTGCTTGACCCATGCGTGCGTGGTCCAACGCCCCGGCCCATCCTGCGTCGCAACGCGGATCTTCCCCGCGTCGAGCAGTGCGATGGCTTCCAGCACTGCGTTCTTGTGCTTGTCGGTCGAGAGCAGCGCGCGATCGGCGAAGGCGGCCTCGACGGCTTTCCTGATCTCGGCTTCGGTCATGCGGAGCGACATACCGGCGCGCGTGCGCGGTCGCAAGTCGGCGGCTCAGCCGGTCGGCGCCGACCACTTGATCGAGCAGGAGCTCTCCCCGTGCGCGATGTGCGCGCCGGCGACCTTGGCCGCGGTGCGCGCGCAGGGCAACGTCGCCTCTGTCAGAGGGCGCGAGACAAGCGCGAGCCGTTCCCCCTCGCCGGGTCCACGCGTGACGAGGAGCCCGCCCTCGGACTCCGTCACCGCCAGCGTGATGTGGGGAACCGTCGGGGGCTCGCCTTCCGCCATCAGTTGGATGCTCACGCCGAGCAGCCACATGGCCAGTCGCGGGTTGACGACGAGCTCGATGCTGCTTGCCGGCGTTGCCAGCGTTGCCTCGACCGTCACCATCCCGTCGGTGTCCGCGCGCTCCCAGGTTGCCGCGCTGCGGACGAGCTCCAGCAGGTCGACGCGCACGGCCGGGCCGTGCAGCGCGTCGTCGAGCAGATCGATCAGCGCGCGGGCGCTGTCCAGCTCGTGTGCGGATTTGCCGACGGCCGCTTCGAGCGCGAGGCGGCTCTTGGCGTTGAGCGGGCCGCGCTGCGCGGCGGCCAGAGCTTGTTCCAGTGCTTCCACGCGCGGCGCGAAGAACGCCTCGAGGGCGTCTGGGGCGTGGCTATCGGGAAGCTCTCCGCGCAAGGCGGCGAGCAGCTCGCGTACCGCGCCGAGCAAGGGTTCGCAGGATGCGTGGACGTTGGGAATGACTGCGGAAAGAGCTCGCGGCCCGACGCGGATCGACTTGAGCAGCTGCTCGAGATTGCGCAGCGAACCCAACGCATCACGCGCTAGTCCGCGCGCAGCCGCAAGCCGCGGGTCAGTGTCCCGCGACGGATGCGATGACGGTGGCCGGCCGAGCGACATGGCCGCCCCGAAGCCTACAACAGCTCGTGCCCGGCGAAGAAGTAGGCACACTCGATCCGGCCGTTGTCCTCCGAATCCGAGCCGTGCACGGCGTTTTCGCCCACATTGGTGCCGTAGAGCTTGCGGATGCTGCCGTCGGCCGCCTTGGCGGGGTCCGTCGCGCCGATCACGTCGCGGTAGTGCTGGACGGCGTTTTCGCGCTCGAGCGCGACGACGATCACCGGGTTCCGCGTCATGAACTCCACGAGCTCGCCGAAGAAAGGGCGCTCGCGGTGCACGGCGTAGAAGCCTTCGGCCTGCTTTCGCGTCAGGTGCAGCTGGCGCATGGCGAGGACCTTGAACCCCTCGTCGAGCAGCCGCTGTAGGATTGCGCCCTGCTTTCGCTTCTCCACGGCGTCGGGCTTGATGATGCAGAGAGTGCGCTGAACAGCCATTCGATCTTCCTCTGGCGCCCCCAGGGTAGCTCGGAGAGACGGGTCGGGTACCAGCTCTACAAGCTGTCCCGCCGCCGGGTGCCTCTTAGGTGATGCGCGCCGGATTTACAACATGCTTTGGAGCGTCTTGCCCATGTCCGCCGGCGAAGGTGCAACCTTCACTCCGGCGGCTTCGAGCGCGGCGATCTTGTCCTTCGCGGTGCCTTTGCCCCCGGAGATGATGGCACCGGCGTGGCCCATGCGCTTGCCGGGAGGTGCAGTGGCGCCCGCGATGAAGCCGGCGACCGGCTTCTTCATGTTGGCCTTGATCCAGGCGGCGGCCTTCTCCTCGGCGTTTCCGCCAATCTCGCCCATCATCATCACGCCCTCGGTTTCGGGGTCGTCGTTGAAGAGCTTCAGCACGTCGATGAAGTCCATCCCGCCGACCGGATCGCCGCCGATGCCGATGCACGTCGACTGGCCCATCCCGAGCGCAGTCAGCTGACCTACGGCTTCGTAGGTGAGGGTGCCCGAGCGGGAGACCACGCCGAAGTGGCCCGGCTTGTGGATGTGCCCCGGCATGATGCCGATCTTGCACTGACCGGGGGTGATGACGCCCGGGCAGTTGGGGCCGACGAGCCGCGTGCTCGAGCCTTCGAGCGCGCGCCGCACCTTGATCATGTCCATCACCGGGATGCCCTCGGTGATGCAGATGACAAGCTTGCAGCCCGCATCCACCGCTTCGAGGATCGCATCGGCCGCGCCCAGTGCGGGAACGAAGATGCAGGAAGTGTCCGCGCCGGTCTTCTCGACTGCTTCGGACACCGTGTCGAACACCGGGACGCCGACCTTCTTGCCGTCGGGGCCTTCGGCTTCGAACGTCTCGCCTCCCCGGTTCGGGGTGCAGCCGGCCACCACCTGGGTGCCGTAGGCGATGCACTGTGTGCTGTGGAATGCGCCGGCCGAGCCCGTGATGCCCTGGACGACGACGCGCGAGTCCTTGTTGACCAGAATTGCCATTGTGTTTCTTTCCTGGAAGGTCGCCGGTCTCAGCCGCGCACGGCCTCGACGATCTTCCGTGCGCCGTCGGCCATGGTGTCCGCAGCCTCGATCCGGAGGCCGCTCTGCTTGAGGATTTCCTTCCCCCTGTCGACGTTCGTGCCTTCGAGCCGCACCACGAGTGGGACCGTCAGTCCGAGCTCCTTGGTCGCGGCGACCACGCCTTCGGCGATCACGTCGCACTTCATGATACCGCCGAAGATATTCACGAAGATGCCTTTCACCTTCGGGCTCGACAGGATCATCTTGAAGGCCTTTTCTACTTGCTCCTTGCTGGCGCCGCCGCCCACGTCGAGGAAGTTCGCCGGATTGCCGCCGTGATGCTTGATGATGTCCATCGTGGACATCGCCAGCCCGGCGCCGTTGACGAGACAGCCGATGTCGCCGTCGAGAGAGACGTAGCTGAGCCCGGCGTCCTTGGCCTCGAGCTCGACCGGATCCTCTTCGTCCTTGTCCATCAACTCCGCCCAGTCCTTGTGACGGCCGGCCGAGTTGTCGTCGAAGTTGATCTTGGAATCGAGCGCGACCACATCGCCCTGCTTGGTGATCACAAGCGGATTGATCTCGCACAGCGAGCAGTCTTCCTTGACGAACAGCGTGGCGAGCTTCTGCAAGGTCGCGGCGAACTGCTTCACCGTGTCCTTCGCCTTCGGGCTGCCCTTGCCCACTTCGAGGCCGAACGCCAGCTTGCGCGCCTGGAAGGCCGCGAGACCGAGCAGCGGGTCGACGTGCTCGGTGAGGATCTTCTCCGGCGTCTCGGCGGCGACCTTCTCGATCTCCACGCCGCCTTCGGTCGACGCCATCATCGCCACGCGACGCCGCTCGCGATCGACGACCAGCCCGACGTACAGCTCGCGGGCGATGTCGAGCCCCTGTTCGACGTAGAGGCGGCGGACTTTCTGGCCCTCGGGCCCGGTCTGATGTGTCACGAGCTGCATGCCGAGCACCTTGCCCGCGACTTGGCCGGCTTCGGTCGGGCCGCCCTTGACGACCTTCACGCCGCCGCCCTTGCCGCGTCCGCCGGCGTGGATCTGCGCTTTGACGACCACGACGGGATTCTTGGTCTCGTCGATCAACTTCTTCGCGGCCTGCTCCGCCTCTTCGGCCGAGAAACAAGGCACGCCCTTGGGAATGGGGATGCCATAGCGAGCGAAGATCTGCTTGCCCTGGTATTCGTGGATTTTCATGGGGGTTCCTGGGGGACCGGCGCGGCCGATGTACACAGCCGCTGACCGGCATGCGAATTAGTCCAGTGCCCAGCTGGGGACAACCGTACATCTGAGCAGGATCATGGCCGCGCCCGGTCGAGAAGCGTGCGTCATGGCGAGGTCGGAGAACCTTTGCGCCTCGCACTAGTACGGAGTAGCTAGCGACCGTCCCGTCCATGTCGTTGGCGGGATGGTCCAGCTGGAGAAGAACACCATGAAGAAGCCCGTGCGCGTGGCGGTCACCGGAGCCGCCGGAAACATCGGATACAGTCTGCTCTTCCGTATTGCCTCCGGCCAGCTTCTCGGCGCTGACCAGCCTGTCATCCTGCAGCTGCTCGAGATCCCGGTCGAGAAGGCGCAGCAGGCGCTCAAGGGCGTGGCGATGGAGCTCGACGACTGCGCATTCCCGCTGCTCGCCGACATGGTCCTCACCGACGACCCGAAGGTCGCGTTCAAGGATGCAAGCTGGTGTCTGCTTGTGGGCAGCAAGCCGCGCGGTCCGGGTATGGAGCGCGCCGACCTGCTCAAGGACAACGGCAAGATCTTCGTCGGCCAGGGCAAGGCTATCGACGAGGTTGCCGCGGATGACTGCCGCGTCGTCGTGGTCGGCAATCCCTGCAACACGAACTGCATGATCGCCGCTGCCCACGCCAAGCGTCTTCCCAAGGAGCGCTTCATGGCGATGGTCCGGCTCGACCAGAACCGCGCCGCCACGCAGCTCGCGAAGAAGGCCGGCGTGCCGGTGACGGACCTGTCGAACATCTACATCTACGGCAACCACAGCCCCAGCATGTTCGCTGACTTCACGCATACGACCATCGGCGGCAAGCCGGCGGCCGATGTCATCGGCGACAAGCCCTGGCTCGAGAACGAGTTCCTGCCGAAGGTGGGCAAGCGCGGCGCGGAGATCATCAAGGCGCGCGGCTCGAGCTCGGCCGCCTCGGCCGCCAACGCTCTGGTCGATACCGTGCGCGATCTGATCACCCCAGGCGCGGTGCACTCGGTGGCTGTCGCGAGCGACGGCTCCTACGGCTTCGAGAAGGGCATCTGGGCTGGCGTGCCGGTCAAGACGACCGAGCCCGGCAGCTACGAGATCGTCAAGAACTTCGAGATGGGAGACTTCGCCAAGGGCAAGCTCGAAGCCACCAACAAGGAGCTGGTCGGCGAGCGAGAGACCGTCAAGGACCTGCTCGGCTGACGTATACGTGTGGAAAATGCGCCATCGGCGGAGAGGCTGGGACTCTCTCCACCGATGGCGTAGGATGACGCGGGAGGAGGCATCATGCGTATTCGTTCCTTTGCTTTGGCTTCATTGCTCGCGGTAGGCGGGCTGGTTCTCACGAGCGCCTGCGGCAGCAGTAGCAACGGCGGCGGTGGTAGCGGCAACGGCGCCACGGGCGACTGCAACAGCGTCGCGACGGCCGCCTGCAACAAGCTCGAGCAGTGCTCGGCGTTCGCGATCAAGGCCGCCTACGGCGACGCGGCGACCTGTGTGAAGCGTCTGGAGATGGGCTGCACCGCCAGCACCACCGCGCCCGGCGCGAAGGTGACCGCCGCGCAGTTCGGCGCCTGTGCGGACGCATACTCGAAGGTCGATTGCACCAAGCTCACGGGTGGCATGTTCCTGCCGGATGCGTGCACCGTCCCCGGGTCTCTGGCGAACGGGAAGGCGTGTGGCTCGGCCGACCAGTGCCAGAGCGGCTACTGCAGCTCGTCGACGGGTATCTGCGGTACCTGCGGCGACCGTGCCGCGGCAGGGAAGGCGTGTACTTCCAGCGACGGTTGTCAGTCGGGCCTCGTGTGCAACAGCAAGAGCGTGTGTGCGCAGCCGGTGGCAGCCGGCGGCCAGTGCAGCGACGTGCGCGATTGCGACGCCGGGCTGGTCTGCGCTTCTGGAACGTGCAGCCAGCCCGTAGCTGTGGGCAAGGCCTGCACCGGTAGCGACTGCGACCAACTGGCGGGTGCGTTCTGCAACCCGCAGACCAAGGTCTGCGCGAGCATCTCGGTTGCGGACGCCGGACAGCCGTGTGGAATCGTGAACAACACCTTCGTTGGTTGCGGCGCCGCCGGTCATTGCACCATCCCCCAGGGGCAGACCAAGGGCACGTGTCAGGCGGCGGCCGCGGACGGTGCGTCGTGCGACCCCCAGAACGGCCCGACGTGCATGGCGCCCGCAATTTGCGTGAACGGCAAGTGCACGCTGCCTGATCCGAGCAGCTGCAAGTAGCGAAAGCGGAGCGCGCCGTCGGCTGGCGCAGGCGGCGCGCTCAGCAGCTCGGGCCAGGGCCCGTGCAGCACGAGGCGCTGGAGCTCGACGCGCAGTTGCCGCTCCACTGGCACGTGCTCAGGCAGTACTCCCACGAGCCGGCGGCGCAGCAGCGCCAGTGCGACCCCTTCTGCCAGTCGCAGGCGCCGGGGCACTTGCTCCAGCTGCCCCAGCTGCAGTTGTTGTTGCAGGTGCGCGTCTGCGTGTCACCGCAGTCGTCGCAGCTCTTCGAGCCGGTCTGGCCCGGGGTGCACGCGCCCTGACCCACGCACTGCGCCGCTCCCCAGTTGCCGATGTTGTCGCAAGTCTCGCGCTTGGTGCCGCACTTGCTGCAGGTGCCCACGTCGCGCGTGGCGCCTGGCGTGCACCCGCCCGCCGAGCCGCCGCTACCCGCCGTTCCAGCTGTCCCGCCCTGGCCCGCCGTTCCCGCGAAGCCGCCCGCGCCTCCGCCCGCGCTGGTGCCCGCGGTGCCACCCGTCGCGTTGCCGGCGTCAGCACCCGCCGCGCCGGCAGGTCCGCCGTCGTCGGGGAGCTCGTTGGTTGCGATGGCGTCGACCTGACCGCCGCAGGCAACCGCCGAGCTCGCCAGCGCCAGAAGCGTCAGCAGAGTACTGGCTGTCCGCCCCATCACGGAAAAAGCTCCGGCGGTTCCATCAGCAAGCTCCGTTGTTGTTGTCCGAAGCGCAGGAGTACCAGTGACAGCTCGAGCTACAGAACTGCCACATCCCGGTGCCGCAGCACTGATACGTCTTGCCGCTGTTCCACGAACATTCGCCCGGGCACTTGCTCCAGCTACCCCAGCTGCAGCTGTTGTTGCAGGTGCGGGTCTGCGTGTCGCCGCAGTCGTCGCACTGCTTGCTCTGCGTGGCACCTGGCGAACATCCGCTCGATCCCAGACAACCGCTCCACCCGCCCCAGTTGCAGCTGTTGTCGCAGCTGCGCGTCTTGGTGCCGCTGCCGCAGTTGCCGCAGGGCTGCGAGTCCGTCTGCCCGGGCGTGCAGGTGCCGCCGCTCTGGCAGGTGCCCCAGCTGCCCCAGGTGCAGTTCGACTGGCAGGTGCGCGTCTGCGTTCCGCAGCTGCCGCAGCTCTGCGACTGCTGCTTGTTCGGCTGGCACACTCCCTGGTTCAAGCATTGCGTGGGGCCCCACTGGCCGGACGAGTCGCAGCTCTGACGCAGCGTGCCGCACTGCGTGCACGGACCGAGGTCCTGGATCGTCCCCGGCGTGCAGCTGCCGCTGCTGCCGCCGCTGCCGCCGGTGGCGGTTCCGCCCGTTCCGCTGCCCGCGAAGCCGCCGCTGCCCGCGAAGCCGCCGCCGCCCGCGAAGCCGCCAGTGCCCGCGAAGCCGCCGCTTCCGCCTGTGGCGCTGCCCCCGCCCGATGGCCAGGGCGTCGCCTCGGCGACGGCATCCTGGCCCCCATCCGGTGGGGTCACGGGCGTGTTCGAAGCGACCGAAGTGTCCCCCACCGAGGTGGCGCAGGCCGCCAGGAGCAGGCACACCACGCCTGCGGCAGCCAAGTCGAGTATCCGGCTCACAGCGCCATCTATTGTACCCGGCTCGGCCCGTCGCGTCTTCCGACAGCCGCCGAAGGCTGGATCGGCAGTGCGTTCGGACACTTGGGCTCGACGCAGGTCCGCACGCCAAGCTATGCTGCATTCGGCTTGCGGACCCGGGGAGGCGTGAAATTGCGTGCAATCTTTCTTGCTAGCGGCGCGGCGATGTTGCTGGCAGTCGCCTGTGGCGGCAGTGGCAGCAGTGGCGGAAGTTCCGGTGGCAGTGGCGGAACTGCCGGCGGAGCCGGCGGCGTGGCCGGAATGTCCGGCGCCGCGGGCGCGGATTCCGGTGTGGCGGGCAGCGCGGGCGCCTCTGCCGGTGCGGGTGGCGTCGCTGGCGGTGATGCGGGGAGCGACGCACCGACCGGGCCGCCTCCCTACGACGTGAACGCAGACCAGCGCCTGGGCTGCATCTATGGCCCAGGCGACCTGACGACCACCACGGTAGGCCCGGACGTGCCGCACGGCGATTCGCTGCCGTTCGATCACATCATCGTGCTGATGATGGAAAACCGCAGCTTCGACGAATACTTCAGCAAGCTGCCGGACGTCGGCGTGACCGACGTGGATGTCGCGACGGATCAGGACTTCAACTACGACCCGGATACGAATCCGCCGACCAAGATCCACCGCTACCACGAGACGCGCTACTGCATCGACGACACGGACCACGAGTGGACCGCCGTGCATCTGCAGTACGACAACGGCGCCATGGATGGCTTCGTGTCCACGAACAATCCCGGTGGCGCGCGCGCCATGGGCTACTACGACGAGACGGACCTCCCGTACTACTACTGGCTGGCGAAGAACTTCGCGATCAGCGATCGCAATTTCAGCTCCCTGCTCGGGCCGACGTGGTCGAACCGCTTCTACCTCTACGGAGCGACGTCCTGGGGAAACACGAAGACGAGCGACGGTACGGTGTTCGTCAACCAGGAGTATCTGAACGCCCCCAAGGTCATGGACCTGCTCGACAACAAGGGCCGAACCTGGAAGATCTACCGCGATCACCTGTCGTTCGCGTCCGTGTTCAAGCCGACGGACACCAAGTACTACGGCAGTTCCATGTCGACGTTCGACAGCGACGTGGACAACGACACGCTGCCCGATGTCGCGTTCGTCGACCCCACGCTCTACGGAACGGGAGGCACCCAGAACGACGAGCACCCGCCCAGCAACATCCAGCTCGGCCAGCAGTTCACGGCGCGTGTCCTGAACAAGCTGATGTCCAATCCGGCCGTGTGGCAAAAGACGGTGTTTTTCCTGATGTACGACGAGCACGGCGGCTACTACGACCACGTGCCGCCGCCCAAGGCCTGCGAGCCCGACAACTACGTTCCGCCGGACTTCCACTTCGACAGATTGGGCATCCGTACGCCGCTGGTGGTGGCTTCGCCCTGGGTGAAGCCCGGCTACGTGAGCCACCTCGTGACGGACCACACCAGTGTTACTCGCTTCATCGAGAACCGCTTCGACCTGCCGGCCATGACCGGTCGGGACGCGAACGCCTGGCCTCTGCTCGACATGTTCGACTTCAACAAGACGACGCTGCCGGCGCCGCCCAGCGATGCGCCTTCAGCTCAGCCGAGCCAGGCCGGGGTGGACTGGTGCACGAACAACCCGCCCGGCACCGGCCTGCCCTGAGTCGCGCGGGCAACGCCCCGCGCATCCTAGAAGTGGTAGTCGACCGTGTACGGGACGCATGCGTTCGCCTGATCGACCCGGATGTAGATCGTAGCGGAGTCGGTGTCGGTCGTGCTGGATGTGCAGTCGTGGTTGAGCTCCACGGTCCCCGGTGCGTCGACGCAGCAGCCATCGAGCCCGTTGGGGCTCTTGGCGTGCGTTCCCTGGTTGCAGCCAAGGAAATGCGTGGCGCTCACGTCGCAGGCCACGAACGCACATAGGCGGTAGCCCTGGTCCTGCGTGCTCACCGTCGGGTCCACCGTGCAGAACGAGAGGGTGTCGTCGCCGTGGTAGTGCAGAAAGTCGATGTCGCCGGGACCGATGACCCCTGTGGCGGAAGCGAGCGGACCCGAGTAGCCGGTCGATCCGGTGCCATCGCAGTCGGTTGCGTTGCAGGTCGACGCCCCGCATGCCGGGCTGGCCAGGGACTCCGAGTTGTTGGGTTCCGGCCCGGGATCGTTGCAGGCGTTGCCGGCTCCTGCCGCTCCAGCGGCACCCGCTGCGCCGCCGAGGCCTCCCATTCCCGCGACGCCGCCTGCGCCTGAAGCCCCGCCTGCGCCTGCGGCGCCACCTAGGCCTGTTGTGCCCGCAGCGCCCCCGGACTGCCCGCCGGAGCCGGCCGAGCCCGCGTCCGAGCCCGCTCTGCCCGCAGCGCCGCCCCCATTGTTCGAGCCAGCGCCGTCACCGCTGCTGCCGCACGCAGGTAGCAGAAGCAGCACCATCCCAAGCCACGCCCATCGCCCGTTCATTCGACCCCCATGGATCCGTTCCCTAAGCAGCACCCCAGAGTAGCACAACGCCCGGATTTTCGAGTCGTCGCGCCGAGTCGGTCGTTTTCAGCGACACGGAGTGCTCGGCGCGAGCACAGTCCAGGCCGGCAGCGCCGACCCGGAGCGCGGGCCCGGGCTGGAGGCGTGCGTGCAGTAGCGGCCAACGACTCCTGCGCGGAGCGGTGGTAGGACATGTCCACAGAAGGGAGCTGCCATGGACTTCGAGCATTCCGAACGCGCGCGCGACTTCATGTCGACGCTCGAACGCTTCATGAAGGAGCGCGTGCTGCCGAACGAGCCGACCTATTTCGCCGAGCTCGCGCATACCGACGACTTCCGCAAATGGCGCATCCCGCCGGTGATGGAGAAGCTCAAGGCCGAGGCAAAAGAGCTCGGGTTGTGGAACCTGTTTCTGCCGGACAAGGACCTCGGCGCGGGGCTCGACAACCGCGACTACGCGCCGCTAGCCGAGATCATGGGTAGGAGCTTGATCGCTCCCGAGGTCTTCAACTGCAGCGCACCGGACACCGGCAACGCCGAAGTGCTGTATCGCTACGGCAGCGACGAGCAGAAGGAGCAGTGGCTGACTCCGCTCCTGGACGGGGAGATCCGTTCCGGCTTCGCCATGACCGAACCGGCCGTGGCGTCGAGCGATGCGACGAACATGCAGGCCACCTGCACCGTCGAGGGCGACGAGGTGGTCATCAACGGGCAGAAGTGGTGGACGAGCGGCGCGGGCGATCCGCGCTGCCGGTTCCTCATCTTCATGGGCGTGACGGACCCGGACGCCGAGCGCCACCAGCGGCACTCCATGGTGATCGTGCCCACGGACGCGCCCGGCGTGGAGATCATCCGCATGTTGCCCGTCTTCGGGCATTTCGACGAGCCGCACGGACACGGCGAGATCGTGTTCAAGGACGTGCGCGTGCCGCTCTCGAACATGATCGCGGGGCCGGGGCGCGGCTTCGAGATCGCACAAGGCCGCCTTGGCCCCGGGCGCATCCATCACTGCATGCGCTGCATCGGCGCGGCGGAGCGTGCGCTCGAGCGGTTGTGCCAGCGCGCAGTCGGGCGCATCGCCTTCGGCAAGCCGCTGGCGAACCTCGGCGGCAACCGCGACATCATCGCCAACTGCCGTATGGCGATCGACCAGGCCAGGCTGCTCACGCTCCGCGCCGCGTGGGCCCTGGACCGGTACGGCACCTTCGGCGCGCTGACCGACATCTCCGCCATCAAGGTGATCGCGCCCAACGTGTTGCAGCAGGTCGTCGACGCCACCATCCAGATCCACGGAGGCGAAGGCGTTGCCGACCCGGAGCTCTCGGGTCTGATGGCCATGGCTCGCGTACTGCGCCTCGCCGACGGTCCCGACGAGGTGCATCGCGGCATGGTCGCGCGGCTCGAGCTGAAGAAGTACCGCTGAGCTAGGCCGGCGGGGCGGCGCCGAAATGCACGGCGCTGAGTCGCGCACCGAGGAAGGTGCCGTTGTAGGCGATAGTGCCGCGGTCGTCCCCGGCTGCGCCGGCCACCACCATCAGCGGCAGGAGGTGCTCCTCCCGCGGATGCGCGGCTCGCGCCGACGGCGCCTGGCTCCACTCGACAAGCTGCTGGTCACGAGCGTCGCGCTCGAGCGTGGCTACCTTGCCGAGCCAGGCGTCGAATTCCGCGGACACCGCGCGTGCACCGGCCGAGCCGAACAGCCGCAGATTGTGGAACGACATGCCGCTGCCGATCACGAGCACACCCTCGTCGCGCAGCGGCGCCAGCGCGCGACCGAGGCGCAGGTGTTCAGCAGCATCGAGCGAAGCGAGCAGCGACAGTTGTACCGTGGGAACGCGCGCATCGGGGTAGGCGAGCTTGAGCGGCACGAAGGTGCCGTGGTCGAAGCCGCGCTCCGCGTCGCTGGCCGTCTCGAAACCGGCCTCTCCAAGCAACTGCTGCACGCGCGCGGCGAGCGCCGGGTCGCCCGGAGCCGGCCAGGTGAGCTGGTAGGACTCGGGTGGAAAGCCGTAGTAGTCGAACAGGAGCGGCGGGTGCTCGCCCGTCATCAGCGTCGGCGTCCGCTCCTCCCAGTGCGCCGACACCACCAGAAGCGAGCGCGGCCGGGCGAGCTCTGCCACCGAGCGCGTGTAGTCCGCTAGCGCTTCGACTTCCGCCTGCGGCAGCCCCATCTCCACGAACGGCCAGGGCCCGCCACCGTGCGGCAGGAACACCACGGGCATCCGCTCGGTGTTTCTGCTGTTCGTGTCGGCCATCTTGTAGGGTCTACCACACGCCTACGCACAGGGCCGGGTCGCCACAACTGCTCGTCCGGCTAGCCGTGGTCGCGCTTTTCGATGGCTTCGATGGTCTTTTCGAGGCGGTCGTCCTTGCGCATGCAGAAGTTGCAGTCCTGGCGATGGCCCCGACCACAACCGGTGCGCGACTCGAACTGGCGGAGGTAGTGCAGGCTCCGCTTGTCGCCGGCGCTCTTGGCGCGGAGCAGCAGTCCGTAGCGCAGCGGACAGTTGTTGGCGAACCGCAGCGCTACCGCGACGTCGAGCGCCGGAGAGGCGTGGTCCTTGAACTGCTTGCTGTGCAGCCAACGCTCGGCCCGTCGCTTCACGTTCCAGGCCACGCCCTTGGTCATCACCAGGTCGTAGATGATGTCTGCACCCTTCGCTCCCATCGGACCTTCCAGGAGCGAGAAGGCCTGGTCGCTGCTCTTTTTCGTCTGGGCACCCATCCACAGCGTGCTGGCCACATCCGGGTTCGTGTTCATGTTCGGATCTGCCGCGAGCAGTTGACCGATCACTTTCACGGCGTCGGAGTGGCGGCGTTCGAGCAAGTACGCCTTGGCGAGCTCGAGCTTGACTGCGGGGTCCTTCGGGTAGCGGGCTTCCAGCGTGACCAGCGCTGCGGAGCCGGCCTTGCGGGCCTTCTCCAGATCTTCCTCGGGAGCGCGGCTCCCGGGCGGGAGCGCGTTGGCGCGCGTGGCGGGCGAACCGATCGGTGCCGTCGCCGAATGCGAGGCCTTTGCCCTGGTCACACCCACGACAATCAGCACCATCGCCAGGAAGCCGCCCATGATGAGCAGCACGCCTGCCGCGAAGTACGCTGCTGTCGGCACATCGCGCAGCGGCTTGCGCAGTCCTTCGGGCAGCGCGTCGATGCGATCCTCGAGCCAGCGGTAGATGCGGTCGAGCACTGTCCCCGGCTTCGGGTGGACAAGCCCGCCGAGCACGGATGCTCCGCCAATCGCTCCAGGTTGTGCGGGCAAGCCGCCGCTACTGGTAACGTCGGGGAACGAGCCTGGTGCAGAAGCGAGTGGGTTCGAGCCGGCCGACCAGGGACCGCTCGCGTCCGGATTGGACGGCGGTGCTGCTGCCATCGGAGATGAGCCAGCTACCGGTAGCGGGCCCGATGCAGAATCGGGAATCGACGCAGGCACGCCCTGGACGGGTACCGTTCCGTCAGGAATCGAACCGGGAACGAAGTCTGGTATCGAGCCGGGGTTCGAGCCCGGCTCGATACCCGGTGACGAACCGAACGCACTTGGTGATCCGCCCGAAAGCGTGAACATGCGCCGGCCGCGAGCCGGTGGACCGCCCAACAGCGCGTCGAACCCGGCGACGGTTTCTTCGGCGGTCTGGAAACGATCGCTGGTTTCCTTTTCCAGCAACTTCAGCACCAGCTGCTCCACCTGCGGTGGCACGATGATGCCCGGCGCCCGTTCGGCGAAGCGCGGCGGCGGCTTCGACAGTTGCTGACCCAGGATGCCCGTCTGGCTCTTGCTGGCGAACGGGCGGACCCCCGCCAGCATCTCGTACATGATGACGCCCAGCGCGTAGAGATCGGCGCGGCCATCGACCGCCTGACCCAGGGCCTGTTCGGGAGCCATATACTCGGGCGTGCCGAACACCATGCCCACCTTCGTGATGGGCTTGCCGCTGCCTCCCTGCGCCTCTCCTATCGGGACCTTGGCGATCCCGAAATCGAGAACCTTGACGAAGTCCGGGTCGGCGGCCTTCTCGACGAGCATCACGTTCTCGGGCTTGAGGTCGCGATGCACGATGTCGAGCGCGTGTGCGCTGGCCAGCGCCGAGGCGATCTGGCGGCCGATGTGCAGAGCGCGGTCGAGCAGCATCGGCCCTTCGGCGATCTCGTCGCGCAGGTTGCGCCCCTGGACGTACTCGAGCACCAGGAACACGGCGCCGTCGACCAGCTTGCCGAAGTCGGTTGCAGCGGCGACGTTCGGATGATCGATGTTGGCGGCTGCCATGGCCTCGCGCTCGAAGCGCGCCACCACCTCCGGCACGGTTGTCAGCTCGCGGTGCAGCACCTTCACCGCCAAGCGCTTGCGCATCAGGACGTGCTCGGCCGCGTAGACCCGGCCCATGCCGCCTTCGCCGAGCAGGGCGTCGAGGCGGTAGCGTTCCGCCAGCACCGTCCCGACCCGCGAATCGGTGTCTAGGTGCTCGGCACCCGGCTTCGGGGACTCGAGGCTGGAGGGGCCGGACATGAGCGGGTCATTCTAGCTGGCCGCGACCGGACGCGCCTACCCGTTCTACCCGCGCGTAGACAATGCGGATTTCGCTGTCGCCGGCAGCGCGCAGGAACGCGCCTCGGCCGAAGAGCCGGCAATCAGTACGGATTGTCGCTGGGCGCGGCCGGCTTGGGCTTCGGCTTGGGCTTCGGCTTGGCCGTCGCCGTCGGCTTGGGCGCTGCGGTCGCTGTCGGCTTCGGCGCAGCCGTCACTGCGGGCTTGGGCTTGGGCTTGGGCTTGGGCCTGGGCTTCGGATGGGTGACGACCGGCTTGGGCTTCGGCTTCGGAGCGGGAGTGGGTGTCGGTGCCGGCGCGGGCGGCGCGGACGCCGATGCGGCCGCGGAAGCCGATGCGGCGGGCTGGGCCTCTGCCTCTGCCGCGGCGTCCGTGCCTTCGGCCGCCGCGTCGGTCTGTTCTTCCGCGCTCGCGGTCTCGGAAGGAATTGCCGCGGGGGCCGCGGCGCTGGGCTCCGGAGTGGGCTCCGGTGTCGCCGGCTGCTTCGGGCGCATCAGGAACCACACCGCCGTCGCGACGACGGCTACGCCGAGCAGCAGCCAGACGATCTTTCCGCCGCCGCCCTGTTGCGGCTCTGCGGGGATTGGCGCCGCGGCCGCGGGCTTGCGCTCCGGCTTCTTTTCTTCGGCGGGCTTCTTGTCTTCCTTCTTCTCGACCTTCTCGGCGGCGGGCTTCTTCTTGTCTTCCTTCTTCTCGACCTTCTCGGCGGGCTTCTTCTTCTCTTCCTTCTCCGCCTTCTCCTCGGCCGCTTTTTCGGGCTTCTTTTCTTCGGCGGGCTTCTTCTTCTCTTCCTTCTCCGCCTTCTCCTCGGGCTTCTCTTCTTCTTCCTTCTTCGTCTCGCCGACTTCGTCCAGCGAGCCGCCCGCTTCCTTGAGCGCGTCTTCCAGCAGCTCCGCCGCCTGCTTCATCACAGTGCGGTCCTCCGGCGGAGGCATGTCCTTCTCGGATTCCGTCTTCGGGAAGAACGAATCACCTTCCTCGGCGGCTTCCTTCTTCTCCGGCTCCTCCTTCTTGGGCTCTTCCTCTTTCTTCGCCTCGGGAGGTTGGCTGGCGCCGATGGCGCCGAGCCCGATCATCGTTGCCTTGCGCATCGACGCTGCGGGCTTCTTCTCCTCCGGGGGCTTCTCCGCGGCGGGGGGCTTCTCCGACTTCGCGGGGGCCGGCGCGGAGGGCTTTTCCGAGGCCGCTCCGCCTTCCTGTCCTTCCTCGAACGCGCTGGCGCCCTCCCCCCTCGTCGTGACGAGTTGATCGATCAGGCTCTTCGACTCGCCGTCGATCTTGATGAACTTGACCCCCATACCAGCGGGTTGGGCGTCACCGTCCGATTCGGACGCTTCGCGCTTCCACACGACGCGCCCGACACCCTGCATCACCTTCTGATCCTCGGCGATCTTCACCTCGAACTTCAGAAGCGTCCCGGGTGGGAACGGTGACGGCGTCTTGATGAACATGCCGCCCCGACTGACGTCGTGGGAATGGTGCTCGATGAACTCGTCGAGGGTCGCGCTCTTGTAGCGGACCGTCATTGTGAGCACCTTTGCGCGGGGATCTTTTCGCGTATCCTGAGCCATTAGCTGTCAGCTCCCAAGCTGTCGCCTATGCGTGTGCCGGTGATGGGCAGGCCATCGTAGCGGAGGGGCTGGTATATACCCAAGTAGTTCAGACAACGGCAGGGGAGAGAGGGGCCCGCGGGCCGGTTCGGGGCATCCCCGCCGCCCGGCAGTGACCGGGCCCGGGGCCCAGGCGGCGTGTTAACGTGGCGTTTGTCGACCATGGCGGCCCGCGACCACTTCCGTTCGCTAGCCCGTCGCTCGGTCAACCTGCGGGCCACGCTGCGGGGCGACGGCGGTGTCGAGCTTCCCGCGCGTCTGGTGGATCTCGGGCTTGGCGGAGCGTGCCTCCAGCTCGACGCGGCCGCCGCAAAGCTTCCGGGCGACCGCGTCGAGCTGGAGGTCATGGCGCCGCATCTGTGGGACCCGCTCAAGCTCGACGCTCGTATCGTGTGGAACCGTGACCGCCCGGAGGACCGATGCCACCGGGTGGGCCTGCGCTTCCAGCACCAGTCCGGTGCCGTCCTGCGAGCGCTGAGCGAGCTCCTGGGCGCCGAAGGTTACGACTAGCGGGCGCTCTCGGCGTCGCGCTTCGCGCCGAGCGTCGGCTCGCCGCGAAGCGCCCGGTCGTGCAGCAGCAGCATCTCGTAGACGCCGGGGCCACGATTGAATTCGTAGCTGTGCGTTCCCGGCACTTCCACCAGCGTGTGCGGAACACCTGCTCGGGTCATCTCGTGCGCGATCTCGTAGTTGTCTTCACGGAAGAAATCGTGGCGGCTGGTCAGAAGGCGGATCACCATGCCGGGGTTTTCCTGATGCGCCTTCTCCGCCAGACGCACCAGCGCGGGCGCTTCGGCCGCGTCGAAGGCTGCCTGCAGCGACGCAATCACGTGGAATGCGCGGGGGCGCATGAAGCCGACTAGCAGCGACGCGCGTCCGCCGAGACTCACCCCGTCGATCCCGGTGCTCGCCGGCGTGCCGAGCGCCGGCGTCTCGCGGTACACGCGTGGCAGGAGCTCGTCGACCACGAAATGGGCCAGGGGCTTCGCTGCGGAAAATGGACGCTTGCCTGCGAGGATATCCGGCGTGTACGGGCAGACGACGATGAGTCCCCGGTAGGGCTCGCGCGCGAGACTCTGGTTGATGCGCGCGAGGCGTGCGGGATCGGACATGCCGCCGAAGTCCTTGTCCGTGAGCGGCGGGTGGTGCAGGCGCTCGATCGCCTTGGGCATCCGGTAGTCGTCCACCCAGCCGCGCGCGCCGCGCGCCGCACCCTTGAACGCCTCGCCGCGCCCATGCAATGCCACCAACACAGGGAATTTCTGCCCTGAATGGTGCCGGGGGATGGAGACCACCACCTGCATCGGACCGACCGCATCGTGTGGGTAGACCCAGGTCAGCTCGCGGGCGGAAATGGTCTTCGGCGGCTGCGCGCTCTTGTGCGCAGGAGGAGCGGACGCGGCCACAGCGATCGACGACGCGCTCTTCGGCGAGGCGAGGGCCGACGGCGGAGCGCGATGCGTACAGCCGTCGCAGCCTGCAACGAGCAGCGCAACGGGCAGCGCGCACAGCGCGAACGCGCGCATGCGCTAGAAGGAGTCCTTGGCGGCTCGCACCGCGCCGAGCACCGCCGCCGGGCTGCGATCGTCAGTCAGACGTGCGGCGACGTTTTCGATGATCTCGGCGCTGCCGCAGCGCATGAACGGGTTGGTCTGCCGCTCCTCGCCGATCGTCGATGGCACGGTAGGCTCCCCGCGTGATCGCAACTCGGCGACCTTCGCGGTCTTGTCGCGCACGGCCTGGTTGCCCGGCTCGATGTGCGCCGCGAAGCGCAGGTTGTTCTGTGTGTACTCGTGCCCGCAGTAGACGCGCGTCTCGTCGGGCAGGGAACCCAGCTTGACGTTGAGCGATTCGTACATCTGCGCGGGAGTCCCCTCGAAGAGGCGACCGCACCCCGCCGCGAACAGCGTGTCGCCTGTGAACACGGCGTCGCCGGTAATGTAGGCCACGGCGCCGAGCGTGTGCCCAGGGATGTGCATGACCCGGAAGTGCAGCCCCGCGGCGTCGAACTCGTCGCCGTGCTCGAGCAGCTCGCTCTGCTCGGCGATGCGGCCCGTGTCCGACGCGTGCCCGTACACCGGCAGCTTGCCGAATTTCTTCACCAGGTCGGTGTTGCCCCCGACGTGGTCCCAGTGGTGGTGGGTGTTGAGGATCCCCACCAGCGTGAGGCCCTCCTGCTCCAGAGCTGCCAGGACGGGGGCCGCCTCGCTCGGGTCGACCACCAGGGCCTGTTTCGACCCCTCGGTTCGGAGCAGGTAGGCATAGTTGTCTCTCAGACACGGAACCGGCGTGATATGCATCGCGGCTCAGGGTACACTCGCCGTCCTCGAAGCGCCGGCCGAACCGGTCTTCGAGGATTTTCCTAGTAGTTCTGCGCCCGTAGCTCAGCTGGATAGAGCGCTAGCCTCCGGAGCTAGAAGTCGCAGGTTCGAATCCTGCCGGGCGCGCAATACGACGGGGGGCGTCGGGGATACCGCGTGGGGCGGTCGTACGGCGCTGGAGGACCGGTAGGCATGTGCTTGCAGGACCGGTTTCCTGCGCGCGGCCCTTCGGGCCGTGCTCGGGACCTTATGTGTCGGCGCGTGACTTCCTTGCAGAACGCAACACGACGCTTTTCGGCTCAGGGTAGCCGGTTCGAATCCTGCCGGGCGCGCAATACGACGGGGGGCGTCGGGGATACCGCGTGGGGCGGTCGTACGGCGCTGGAGGACCGGTAGGCATGTGCTTGCAGGACCGGTTTCCTGCGCGGGCCGTGCGGCTGCTCAGGGGCGGGGGGGCTTTTTGTGGTGCTTTGCGTCGTCGAGGGCGAAGCGGACCGCGCGCTTGAAGGCGGAGAGCTGCTGCGCGCCTGATACGAAGTAGCCGTTGATCACGAAGGCCGGTGTGCCGCTGATGCCGGCCGCGTTGGCAATCGCGACGTCCTTGTCGATCTCGGCGTCGTGCGCTCCGCTGTCGAGCGCCTTGTCGAACCGCGTCATGTCCAGCCCGACGCTCTGCGCGTACTTCTCGAGCGCGGGCCTGCTCAGGCCGTCGGGCGTGCTCTGGTTCTTGTAGATGAGGTCGTGCATCTTCCAGAAGCCCGCGTTGCCGCGCTGTGCAAAAGCTTCCATCGCCGCAGCGGCAGCCTCGTGCGCATGCTGATGGAAGGTCAGAGGCAGGTTCCGCCACACCACCCGGATCTTCCCGGGGAAAGCCTTCTTCAGCGCCTCCACGGTGGGCAGGACCCGCTTGCAGAACGGGCACTGGAAATCAGAGAACATCTGCACCACCACCGGCGCCCGCGCGGGGCCCTGGCTGGGGTTGGCCCTGGTGGCGGCCGGGACGCTCTTCTGCTCGGGCGGCTTGGGGCCCTGTGCGTCCTTCATGATCGTCGCGTAGACGCGCGCGGCGGGAATGTGCTTGCCCTTGACCAGCTGCTCGGCGGCCGCCAGCTGCTCGTCGATGAGCGCCGTGAAGCTGCCCAGCGGTTGCGCGCCAACCAGCTTGCGCCCGTTGATGAAGAACGACGGCGTGCCACGGACTCCAATGGCGTCGGCCAGATCCGAGTCGGCGTGCGTGATCGTCAGGTACTTCTTCTTGGCGATGGCGGCCTTCACCCGCGGGCCGCTCAGGTGCAGCTGCTTGGCGATGCCCATCAGGTCCCCATCCTGGAGATGGGGATTGGACTCGAAGAGCAGATCGTGCGCCTTCCAGAAGCCCTTGTTCCCCTGCTCCTTCTGCGCCTCGATCGCGAGCATCGCCGCCGGAACTGCCCGGTCGTGGAACGGCAGCGGCTTGTGCTTGAACACCAGCCGCACCTTGCCCGGATAGCGCTTGAGGACCTGCTTCATCGTCGCGTCGGCGCGCTTGCAGAACGGGCACTGGAAATCGGCGAACTCGATGATCGTCACAAGCGCATTGGCGGGCCCCAGAACAGGCGACTTGCCCACGGGCACCTTGTAGACGGTCGTGTCCTCTTTCGGCTGGTCGTCGACCTGCTCGCGGGGCTTCGGGGGCGAGTAGTTGGCGGCCACGCGGCGCGCGTACAGCTGGTTTGCGGGGACACCGCTCTTCAACAGCGCGGTGCTCTGGGCCAGTTCGCTGTCGATGAGCTGCTTGAACTTCTCGATCGGCTGGGCGCCCTCGAGATTGGCGCCGTTGATGCGGAAGTTGGGCGTCCCTTCGACGCCGATCTTGTTGCCCAGGTCGACATCGGCGGCGACCTGCTGCCGGACCCGATCCGACCGGAACGCGGATTCGAAAGCGCCACGGTCGACACCGACCTGGCTGGCCATCCGCACCAAACTGGCTTCGTCCAGCGAGCGCTGGTTCCTGTAGAGCAGACTGGCGTACTCGAAGAAAGCGTCCGAGCCGGCGACGTCCATGACCGACTGGGCAGCCAGCGCTGCGGGCAGCGCGTCCTGGTGGAAGGGCAGAGGGTAGTGCTTGATGACAACGCGTAGCTTGTCGGGGCCGTACTGCTTTCGCAGTTGCTCGAGTGTGAGCTCGGCGTGCGCGCAGAACGGGCACTGGAAATCGAGGAAGGCGACCAGCGTCACCGGGGCCGTAGCCTTGCCCCAGACGGCGTCGTCCGACTCGATGGGAATCATCGAAGGAGCCTCGCCGGCGATTGGTTTCGCAATCGGCAACTCGGCGTGCTCGGACCTGGCATTGGCGGCGGGCGTCGAACCCTTGGTCAGATCGACCTCGGCCGCGGTCGGCTGGCGGGGAGGCGGCGTGGCCCCCCCGCAACCGACAATGAACAGCGCCAGGGCGACCCAGTACAGGATCGCCCTGGCGGAAAGCCCGGGGACACGGACCCTGACCCTGCCAGTGGGTCGGAGCGACGTTTCCCCGGGCGCTGCCATCAGTGGCCTCCCTTGGTCGCGAACTTGATCGCGCGGTTGAAGGCCCCGATGGGCTGGGCACCGCTCACGAAGTAGCCGTTGATGAAGAACGCCGGCGTACCGCTGACGCCCACCTTCTTGCCCAGGTCCTGATCCTTCTGGATTTCGTCCTTGTACGGCATCGTGTCGAGTGCCTTCTTGAACTTGTCCATGTCGAGGCCAGCAATCTGCTGGGCCGCCTTGATCAGGTCGTCACGCTTGATGTTCGGCTGCGACTGGTAGATCGCGTCGTGGAACTTCCAGAAGGCGTCGTTACCCTTCTGGTGGAACACCTCCATCGCGGCCTCCGCGGCGAGCGGCGCGTCGTGGTGGAACGGCAGCGGGAAGTTGTGCCACACGAACTTGATCTTGCCCGGGTACTCCGCCATCAGCTGGTGGATCGTCGGGATGACCCGCTTGCAGAACGGGCACTGGAAGTCCGACCACTCCTGGATGACGATCTTGCCGTGCGGGTTGCCCTTGACCGGGTTGGCGGCCGTGGGCGGCGGAACGTCCTTCTTCTCCGGCTCCGGCGGGCCCTTCGCCTCCTTCATGATCTCGTCGTAGACCTTGTCGCGCGGGATGCCCTTGGCCACCATCGCCTTGGCCTTCGCCAGCTGCGCGTCGATGACCTCCTTGAACTTCGAGAACGGCTGCGCGCCGGTGATCCGGTAGCCGTTGACGAAGAAGTGCGGGGTGCCACGGGCGTTGAGGTCCGAGCCCTCGTCGAGCGTCTTCTGGAAGTCGTCCTTGTACTTGTCGCTGTCGATGGCGGCCTTGACCTGGGTCCAGTTGAGGCCGTTCTCGGTGGCGATCTTCTTCAGGTCGTCATCCGACAGCTTCGGCTGGCTGTCGAACAGCTCGTCGTGGACCTTCCAGAACGCGGCGTTGCCCTTCTGCTTGTAGGCCATCCAGGCGACGGTCGCCGCAGGCTTGGCGCGCGGGTGGAAGGGTAGCGGGTTGTTCTTCCACACCAGGCGGACGTCCTTGCCGTAGGTGGAGAAGACCTGCTTGAGCGTGCCTTCTACGCGCTTGCAGAATGGGCACTGGAAGTCGGAAAACTCGACGATCGTGACGAGCGCGTCCTTGGGGCCCTTGATCGGGTTGTCCTTGTCGATCGTGGCCTTCCAGATCGTCGTGTCTTCCTTCGGCTTCTGCTGGTTCTGCGCCTGCTCGGGCGGAGCCTTGAAGTTCTTCTTGGTCAGCGTGACGTAGACGTCGGACGGCTTCACGCCCGATGCCTCCAGCTGCTTGGCCGCTGCGAGCTGCTGGTCGATGACCGTCTTGAACTTGTCGAACGGCTGCGCGCCGCTGACCTCGATGCCGTTGATGCGGAAGTTCGGGGTCCCGCGTGCGCCGACCTTCTTGGCGAACGCCAGATCCTCGTCGACCTTGGCCGTGTACTTCTTCGCGTCGAGGGCCGCCTTGAACTTCTGCGGGTCAACGCCGACCTGCTTGGCCCACGCGACGAACTTGCCTTCGTCGAAGTTGGGCTGGTTCTGGAAGAGCAGCTCCTTGTACTTCCAGAAGGCCTTGTTACCGCCCAGTGCGAACACGGTCATGGCCGCGTCGGCTGCGGGGCGTGCGTGGGAGTGGAACGGCAGCGGGTTGTTCTTCCAGACCACGCGCACCTTCTTGGGGCCGTAGGTCTTCTTGATCTGCTCCATGGTCGGACCGACCCGCTTGCAGAACGGACACTGGAAATCGCTGATCTCCACGATGGTGACCGGGGCATTCGGATCGCCCCAGATCGGGTCCTTCGACGTCACCGGAATCGGTGAGTCGCTCTGGTCGAGCATCGCCGTGGCCGAGCTGTTCTCGGCAGAAATGCCGGTGCCCGCGCTACGGTCGACGCCCCACATGAGGCCCATCCCCGCTAGAAAGCAGAGGAAGAAGCCTACGATGGCTGTTCCCTTGTTCATTTGGTTCTCCTGAGAGTGTGCTGGCTTGTTGCCGCTATGGATTGAACGCGCCCGGGCGTGCGCTGGTCCCGCACGCAGAGCCCGCCAGGCGCGGGTAGTCCGTGGTCGAAGAGGCGCCGCGCCGCGCTAGCATGGGACCGGCCGAGCGGCGACCTCGGTGTGATGTACGTGCCCCCCGGTCTAGGCGCGGGGCGGTCGGTAGACCGAATTCCGGAAGCCGGAACGGGCTGGCATAAGACACCGCTTCGCGACCGGAAGCGGCGCAGAGCGCCAGGGTGGGGGCATCACCAGGCCGAGGGGCAGCGCCCGCGGCGGTGACTCGGTGCCGACGGCATTCGGCCCCCGCTCGGGGAGTGGGGCCTTGCCCGACAGCAGGTCCGGGGTGTCCTTGTTGTGGCAGGGCGGCGAGGCCGTGAGCGTGCCATTGTCGGTGGGCATCACGATCGGCGGCGCGGCGACGCTGGTCGCGTCATCGTTGCACATCGGTGCCGCCGCTCGGGCGAGGGGCGAAGCCAGCAGTGCGGCCACAGCGCACAGCAGCGACAAAAGCCGCGCGTGCGTGGCTCTCGCCACTACCGTGTGCCGGTTCTCACGCCTCCAGAACATCGACGGTCAGGGAGTCTAGCCCTGTGGGGCCGCTTCACAACCCATGCCGCCGCCGGGGCATTCCTCCCCGGTTTCTTTGCCCACAGTATCCTACATTGGCACCATGCGCTCATGCAGGGCACGGTCGGGTCTGCGGCGTCCAGTAAATCTGGGGTAAAAACAGGTGGTTCCGCTTCCAGTGGCGGCGCAGGCTCCCTGCCTCGTCGCTTCGGGCGCCTGACTCTGCTCAAGCAGATCGCGCGAGGGGGCATGGGCGAGGTCTTTCTGGCCACCGCCGGCGGCATCGAAGGCGCCGAGCGACCTTGCGTCGTCAAGATCATCCGGCGTGAGCACGCCGACGATCGCTCGTTCCTGGCTCGGTTCCTCGACGAGGCGCGCATCCAGGCCCAGCTCCAGCACCCGGGCGTGGCGCAGGTGCTCGAGGCGTCCACCGACGCGAGCGGCAAGCCCTTCGTCGTGGTCGAGCACGTTGAGGGGCGGAACCTCGGCGAGGTGCGTACGCGCGCCCGCCAGCTCGCTGTCCGGCTGGGCTGGGCGGACGCCGTCGCGCTCGGCGTGGCGCTGGGCGACGCGCTCTGTCACGTCCACGAGCGCGTGGACGCGGATGGCCGGCCCCTGGAGATCGTGCACCGGGACCTGAGCCCGCAGAACGTGATGGTGGGGTACGGGGGTGACCTCAAGCTGATCGATTTCGGTACCGCGCGCGGCGAGAACCGCCGTTGCCACACCGTGTCCGGCGTGGTCTTCGCCAAGCCCGGCTACGTGGCTCCCGAGGTCGCCAACAACAACCCGGGCGGTGCGCCCTCCGACCTGTACGCCTTCGGCATCATGCTCTGGGAGCTGGTTGCCGGGCGGCGCTTCCTCTCCGGCGACGCCACCGAGCATCTGGCGGCTGTCGCCAAGGGCGAACGCAAGCCCACTCCGCTGACCGGTCTCGTGGATTGTCCCCGCGAGCTCGATTCGATCATTGCCCGGCTGACCGCGCAGCACATCGAAGACCGCTACCGCAGGGCCCGCGACGCCGTCGCCGACCTGGTCCAGCTGCTCAAGCAGGCGCCGAGTCTCGCCGACGGCGAGCGCGGCGTGCGCGCCCGTGTGGCAAACCTCATGGGGCGGCTCTACCCCGCCGAACCCGCACGCACGCGCGCCGAGTTCGCCCGCCTCGTGGCAGCGGCCCGCCGCAGCGACCCTAGCCCCCGCGCCACCCTCCCCACGCCCAGTCCGCCGCCGGCGTCCGAAGCCGAGGATCCGGCGCTCTTGCCCGGCACGCGCTATCGGTTGGTCCGCGAGATCGGGCGCGGCGCCATGGGCGTTGTGTACGAGGCCTTCCACGTCGATCTCGGCCGCACGGTTGCGCTCAAGGTGCTGCCCAGCGAGCATGCCACGAGCTCTCGGTTCAGCCAGCGCCTACGCGCCGAGGCGCGCGCCATCGCCAAGCTGAGGCACGAGCATCTGGTGACGCTCCACGACTTCGGGCTCTCCGCGGATGGTCGCCCCTACTACGCGATGGAGCTGCTCGAAGGAGAAACGCTCGAAAGCTTCCTCGACCGCGAGAAGGGGATGGACTGGCGGGAAGCCGTGCGTCTGAGCATCCAGGCGTGCCGTGCGCTCGAGGTCGCGCATCGCGCCGGCGTGATCCATCGCGACATCAAACCCGCGAACCTGTATCTGACCCGTGCCGGCGCGCTCAAGCTGCTCGACTTTGGAGTCGCCAAGGCCGATAGCGATCCCGAAGCGAGCGCGCCGAGGTCCGGTGCCGTGTCGCTGGTCGGTACTCCCGAGTACATGGCCCCTGAGCAGGCCAATGGGGGCCGCGCCGACGAGCGCAGCGACGTGTACGCGCTGGGTGCTGTCCTCTACGAGCTCGTGACGGGACGCTTGCCGCATGTGGCGTCGAGCACCGCTCTTCTCATCGATGCGAAGAACCGCAGGGACTGTGAACCGCCCCGTGAGCGGGCGCCCAAGAGAGGACTGCCAAGGATGCTCGACGACGCCATCACCCGTTCTCTGGAGCGGCACCCCGAACAGCGCTTCCAGAGCGCTGCCGAGTTGCGCCAGGCGTTGGAGGAGGCTCTAGAGGAGCCGGAGCGGGTGCGCCGCCGTCGCCGTCGCATGGGCTTCGCCGCGCTGGGTGCGGTGGTCATCGCGCTCGGCGGGATTGGCGCAGCGGGATACCAAAAGCCCGAGGTGCGAGCGCGCGCGCTCGCGATGGCCCAACCCATTGTGCACAAGGTCGAGGAGCTCCGCGCCGCGCGGGCCGCGGCGCGGAACGCTCCTGTGGCGGTCGACGAGGTGAAGCCGCCTGCACCGCCAGCACGACCCACTCCGGCCAGTACCGGCAAGACGACTTCACCGCATGCGACTCCGCCCAGCCCGCCCGCTCCGGCCACGCCCGGTCCCGACGAGACGGACCATCCGGCTGTCGACGTGCTTGCCCAGGCGGGCAGTCCCGCCCGCACCGGAGTCGCCCAGCCTGCCAGCCCGGATGCTCTCGAAAAGCAGATCGCTGCGTCCGTCAGGTTGATGCAGTCCGGCAACAAGCTCAAGGGCTACAACCAGCTGCGCGAGATCGGACGCAAGAACGACAAGGACCCGCTGGCGCTCAAGACCTGGGGGCAGGCGGCTGTTCGTATGCGCGCGTGGGGCGAAGCGCTGCACGTGGCGAAGTTGTGGGCGAAGGTCGACCCCGGCGTCGAATCCGGTCTGAACCTGGCCCGCATGCAGCGCCGCACAGGGCACCAGAGCGATGCGGTCCGCACGCTGGCAGACCTGGTCAAGGCACATCCCGACAGTGACGAGGCGCGTTCGATGTACTCCGCCCTGGGCGGACAGGAGCGCGTCGCGCAGAACTAGTCCGGTTCTGCTTGCAGCCACCGGAGCTCGTCTCGTCAGAAGGAGAGACCCACCTTGCTACTGCTCGGGATATGCCTGCTGATCAGGTTCAGGTTGTCGCGCGGTGATGTCCCGCGCCTGCCATCCGCGCCGTCGCCCGCGACCTAGCCGCCGGAGGCGGGCTGGTGCATGTCGCCAGCTGGGGTACCGGGAGGACGAACTACTACTTCATCATCTGCTGCAGTAGATCGTCGTCGGTTCCGTCGGGATTGATCTTGTCCTTGTGCTTCGCTGCGCCCGCGTCGCCCTTTGCTCCGCCCGCGCCGCCTTCGCCCATCATCTCGTTGAACAGATCCTGATCGGTCCCGTCCTTGGCAGGTGCGCCGCCCGTGCCGCCCGCACCGCCTCCGCCCATCATCTGCTTCATCAGGTCGTCGTCGGTGCCCTCGGCACCGCCCGCGCCGCCGGCGCCGCCAGCGCCCGCCGAATTCGCGGGTGCCGTCGGGGCAGCGGGGGTGTGCAGGATCTCGCCCGAGCCCCACTTCTTCTTTTCTTCCGGCGTGCAGGGCAGGGGGTTGTTGCGATCTTCCTGCACGCATTCGAGCAAGAAGGCCTGGCGTGGCGGTTCGTTGAACTTTGCTGCCTTCGCCTTGGCGCGCGCGATGTCGCCCGCGACCGCGAACGTCGACAGTTTCGGCACGGCCATGATGGTGATCAAACCCACCAGCAGGAGCCCGAGGAAGGGCACCGTGATCCGGTACAGGGAGACCATCGGGCGGTTGAAGCGGAAGCTCGTGACGAACAGGTTGTAGCCGAGCGGCGGCGCCAGATACGCGATCTCGAGGTTCAGCAGGAACATCATCGCCAGGTGGAACGGCGACAGGCCGAACCTGGCGGCGAACGGGATCAAGAGCGGCACGCCCACCAGGATCGCGCTGAAGCCCTCCATCACCATCGCCTGGAAATACAGGAAGACGTTCAGCACCAGCAGGAACTGCCACGTCTTCGTCACGCCCATGCTGGTGACGAGCTCGAAGAGCTTGGTCGGGATCTGTTCGCTGATGAGATAGTTCGTCAGCGACATGGCCATCGCCATGATGAGGAGCACGGCACCGGCCAGCGCCATCGAGTTCTTCGCGATGCGCGGCAGCTCCTTGATCTTGATGTCCTTGTAGATGAACGTCTCGATCAGGAGCACGTACATCGCCGCGAGAGCCGCGCTCTCGTCCAGCTCCGTCAGGCCAGTGGCCAGCCCGCCCAGGATGAGCAGCGGGATGCCGAGCTCCCACTTCATCACCCAGAGCGCAGCGCCCATCTCCGGCAGGTGCGGCTTCGTGCGCGGGATCTTCTTCTTGATGCCGATGTAGATGGCGTGAACGCTCAGGATCGCGATCACGAACATGCCGGGCAGCACGCCGGCCTTGAAGGCCTTGACGAAGTCGATGCCCGCGACCAGCGAGTAGACCAGGAGCGGCAAAGATGGCGGCAACAGCAGGCCGAGCGAACCGCCGGTCATCACCAGGCCAAGGGCGTAGTGATCGGGGTAGCCCTTCTGCCGCAACGCCGGGTACAGGAGCGCGCCGATGGCGACGATGGTGATCGCGCTGCCGCCGGTCAGCGTGGTGAAGAAGGCGCTGGTGAAGATGCAGACGATGGCCAGGCCACCGGGCAGCCAGCCGAAGAACGCGTTGGAGGCGCGGACGATGCGCTCGGGCGTCCGCGATTCCGCCATCACGTAGCCCATGAACGTGAACAGCGGCACGGTCACCAGCACAGGTGACCCGGCGAAGCGATCGTTGAGCACGTCCGGCGCCAGGAAGCGCACGTGGTGCATCGCCTCGTTCGTGTGCAGCAGCCACGCGAGCTGCGTCGTGCCGGCCATCACGGCGAACACCGGCGCGCCGATAAAGGCGAAGATGATGATGAACAGGAAGATGATCACGGCGCATCCCCCTCGAGCGGGTCGCCGTCGTGCGGGGCGTCGCGTCTGATGTCGGCCCCTTCAGCTTCGGGCTCTATCGACATGTGTCCGCTGATCGCCAGAAGCGTGAGGAGCAGGAAGCGCACGGCAATAATGAACAGGCCGAACGGGAAGACGAGGTTCGCTGCGCTGACCAGCTCTCCGCGCGGTTCGCCCAGGTCCGGAACGACTACGATCGGCGAGCGCTTGGCATCCTCGGGCAGCCGCAGATCCTTGACCTTGTCCTTGCCGTAGCGCTCGACGAAGCCGTGGCTGTCCAGCCAGGCGTTCCACTCCTTGCCTGTCAGCCAGTCGGAATAGGTCTGGCCCTTGACCACGTGCGGGAACGACGTGAAGTCCAGGTCCACCTGCTTGCGGAGGATGAACCAGTCCTCGTCCAGACCCTTGGCCACCTGCTTGAGCTTCTGTCCGGCGGTGGCCTCTGCGGGCGCGCCGAATCCTTCGATCGCGATGTGGTCGAAGAACCCCCACGCCGAGGTGAAGCAGATCAGCGATGCGCCGACCCAGCCCACGACCACCACGGGCAGCCGCGCCTTGGGCTTGAGAAAGCGCGTGATGAGGTCGATGGTGATGTGCTTGCCCGCCGCGGTCGCAAGCGAACCGCCGAGCAAGGCGAGGAGCAGCGTCAGGCGTTTGCCCACGTCGCGCAGTCCGAGACCGCCGAGCAGCGTGAGCGCCGAGGCCTGCTGGAACCAGTTGAGCAGGTTGGACGAATAGTCGATGCCTACGCGCGCCCACAGCTTGGCCACGAGGAAGCCAGCGAAGAAGCCGATCGAAGCGCCGATGCGGCGTGCGTTCGTGCCCCACTTCTTCGGGATCATGTAGCCGAGCGTGCCGAGCACCACCGCGCCTAGCAGCCCGCGCAGAACGACGCCGGCCATGTTGCCGCTGTCGGGCGGCGAGGCCATGCCTTTGAGAACCACCCACAGCGATAGCGAGATGACCTCGAGCAGCAGCACGATCGCGCACAGGTACGCCTCGAAGGTCGTCCAGGCGTGGTCCAGGCGCGCTAGCGGTCGTCCCCACGCGGCGGCCTCGGCCGGTGGCTCGCCGTTGGAGCTGGGGGGCTCGCCTGGACCCTGGTGCTCCGCTGCCGGCTCGTCGGCGTCCTTCGCGTCGGCGTCCTTCGCGTCGGCGTCGGCTTCGGCGTCCTTCGCGTCGGCGTCGGCTTCGGCGTCCTTCGCGTCGGCGTCGGCGTCGGAGTCGGAGCTCTCCGCCTCCTCCTGGTCGGAACCGGCGCTTCCGGCTGCCGATCCAGCCGAATCCGGGGATCGATCGGAGCGCCGGTTTCCGGCCCCGCCTTCTTCCGGGTCGTCGGGCTTGTGCTCGTCGGCCATCTACGAAAGAGGGACGTTATTCCGGATTGGGGGTGCGCGTCACGCGCCTCTTTCGTCGCGGGTACAAAAAGCGTCGGGCCGGTCCTGTCCGGACCGGCCCGTCGTGTGTTCGCTCCCGGGGCTTTGTCGGCCCCGACAACGGTCCTAGCAGGCGCCGATCTTCGAGAGCACTCCGCCCGGAATGGCGCTCTTCAGGCGCAGGCAGGCCTTCTTGAACACCTTCTTCCACGCGGCGTTCTCGGCTGCCGTGGGATTATGGACGCTCATCTTCTTCTTGAGACGCCCGAACGCGGCGTGGTCCGCGGCACGGATGCGCCGGGTCAGCGCCTTCGCTGCGAGATGACCCGTCTCGGTGACGATCTTGCGCTGGTCCGCCGGCATCTTCTTGAGCTGCTTGGCGCTCATCACCACCGCGCCGATGCTGAAATACGTCTTGGCGGTGTTGATGTGGTCGAGGCGAGAGGCCCACTGCAGCTGCTCGGCCGCCAGCGACGGCGTGTTCATCACGTCGATCGCGCCGCTGTTCAGCTTCGGCAGGAAGCCCACGACGCTCGAGGGCACCGGCGTCACTCCGCCGATGACCGCGTAGATCTTGGGGCCGATAATGTCGTCGGCGATGTCGCCGGGATGCTTGCCGCGCAGGTCGGTCGGCATCTTCACCGCGAAGCCTCGCGACATCACGCGGCCGATGCCCACGTCACCGAAGCCACCGAGGATGAAACCCTGGGACTCGAGCTTCTTCTCGAACGCGGGCTTCAGCTTGTTGCGGGCCTTGTCGAGCGCGGCCCAGCTGTTGAAGGCGCCGGGCATCTGCAGTCCGATGATCCCCTTGTCGATCGCCGAGAGGCCCACGCCGGTGATGGCCGCGCCGCCCAGCTGGCCGGAGCGGATCTTGCCCACTACCGACTTTTCCGGACCGGCAGTGCCGTTCCACAGCCAGACCACGTGGACTTCGCCGTGGGTCTTCTTCTTGATCGCCTTCGCCCAGGTCCTGAAGACGTTGCCCCAGGGGCTGCGTGGCGGAGCGAGTGTCGCCATCTTGAGAGTCGTCTTGGCTTGCGCTGCGGTTGCAGTGCCCAGTACGACGAAAACCGCGACAAATACCGCGGCGGTAATCCTTCGGATCATGTCCGACAACCTCCTACCTAGTCCGTTGTGCGCCCGGGGGGGCGGTCAGCTTGAGTCAGACGGGCCAGTCCGTGAAATCGATCAATCAGTACCCGAAAAAAAAGCAGGGGCTACCGCAATAAAGACTGATAGTCCGTGCAGGTCGTGCGTTGACGAGCCTGCCTACTGCGTGAACCCGCACTCTTCCTGCCAGATGCTGTTGCCCAGGTAGCGGCGGGCTCGCCGCTTGGCGATGACGTTCTGGAGCCGGGCATTCGGCATCGTGTCGCCCGCCGCTAGAACCTCGTTGAGCATCTTCATGTAGTCGGCCTTGTCGCTCTTCGCGCAGTAGTAGCGCGTGGCGTAGTTGAGCTTGACCGGGAGGAACTTGCCGCCGGTGAGCTGCAGTGCCCGGTCGAACTCGGCCTTGCTCTTCTTGAACTGCTTGAAGCTCGCGTAGTACGCGCCGAGAATCGTGTGGCCCATCGCGTGGTCCAGCGTGTCGTCGAGCGCGACCGACCGCTTGATCATCTCGATGCCGACATACAGGTTGCCCACGACCGCGGGCACGTCCTTCGACACGCCGACGTTCGACACCCAGGCATAGCCGGTCCAGAGCAGATCTTCCGCCTGGTCCTTGTCGGTGAAGTTGTCGGTGAGCCACTTGTGGATCGTGGCCTGGTTGCGCTCGGCCGCCTTGAAGCCCTTGGCGTGGTGCGACAGGAGTTCGACGCCGTAGAAGATCGCGCGCTGATAGGCAGCCCGAGCCCGCATGAGCTCGTACTGGGCCATCACGTCGTCGCCCTTCTCGTAGGCCTGTTCGTATTTGTCTTCGATGAAGGCAAACGAAGCGCCGCTCCACGACTTGGTGAGCATGAACAGGGCGTCGGTGTTGTCGGGGGCCAGCTTGTGCATGCCCTCCATCTGCCCCAGACCAGCGAAGGCGATCGTGTTGGCCACCTCGTAGTCCTGCAGCGTGTTGACAGCTCCGGACCCTTGCCGGGTGCCCTTGATCTGCCCATCCAGGAGCATCTTCTTGATGCAGCCGGTCGACCCCATGGTCAGCGCCAGGAGCAGGCCCGCCGCCGCCGTCCCTCGCAGGAAGCTCATGATGCGCCGGCATACAGGTGCCGGCCGCAGAATTCAATGACCGTGCCGCTTGTCGCGTGCGATCGCCAGCATCGAACACGCCGTCGAGGTGCGCACGTCGGGGTCGTCGTCGCCGAGCGCGGTGGCGGCCCGGGAGTAGTCTCCGAGCCGGATCAGGCCGAGCGCGGCCAGGCGCCGCTGGGCCGGGCTCTTCGAGCCGAGCTGTCGGGACAGCTCGCCCGACACCTTCGCATCGTGTGCAGCCGCCAGCGCGGCGCGCGCCTGGATCGCGACGAGCCCCTTGCCCGCCGCGAGCTTCTCCAGCTCCTTCGTGGCGTTTTTCCGCCCTGCCGGCACGCCCAGCGAGCGGGCCAGCGCCATTACCCGGATGTCGGGGTCGGTGTCTTTCGTCGCCGCCGCCAGGGCCTTCTGCACGTCGCCGTCGGTGACCGGGGCCACCTGGATGGCCAGCCGCCGTTCGGTATTCGTGCCGTCCTTGATGGCCCGGGCCAGCAAGGTGGCGCCCAGCTGGGCGTCCTCGCCGGGCTTGCGTGACAGCGCCTCGGCGGCCGCGATGGCCGCGAGCGACCCGCCGCTTTCCGCGATATTGCGCAGCTCGTCGGCCCCTCCCGCGCCGTACAGCGCAGGCATCGCCCAGGCATCGACGATGGATTGTCGCGCCGTGTCGCCGCTGTGTGCCCACAGGTCCTTCAGTGCCAACACCGCTCGTTGCCCGCCGATTGCGCCCACACCGCGCACCGCGAGGCTCCGGAGCAGCGGATCGGGATCCAGCCGGGCCGCGTCGAGCAGCGCGTCCAGATCGGCTGGGTCCTTGGCTTCGAGCGAAGCCCTGAGGGCTGCCTTGGGACGCGCTGATCACCATCGACGAGGAAGTGGCGCCGCAGGCGGCCGTCGCGCGGGCCGGTCGCCGAGCGCGCGGCGACCGCGCGCCACGCACCGCTGGAGGCCTCGGAGTAGCGCTGGACCAGATCCGCCCGGTCCAGACGCCCGAGGTCGACAAGGAGCAGCTCCGACCGGGCGCCGACATCGTCGGGTTTCGAAGCGCGTTCGCGCAGGACCGGCTCCAGCGACCCGGCGCAGGCCCGGAGTGCATCCACCCGGTCTACGGCGGCCGGCCCCTTCGACGACCGGAATTCGCGTCCGGCGACGGCGGTAGCCAGCTGGAGCGAGGTCGAGCGGTCCAGGCCCTTTCTTCTGGGTTTCGCTGATTTGCCGCTTGAGCTGTGCGAGGTCGCCGTGTAGGGCGGTCTGCACCACGGAGGCCGTACCGCAGGCTACAGTGCTGGCCGCTGCCAGTGCTACGACAAGCCATCGAGACATCGCACCCGGTGATAGCACGTCATCGCGAGGTCAACGCGACCCACTTGATTGTCAACGCGAACGCCCATCGGATGGGCCGGGGCGGGTCGCGGCTGCTGGGCCGCGTCGAGATGCTGGCGTCGGGCCGGGCCTGGCTCTGGGTCACCCGCCACCTGGACGAACTCGAGCTGGTCGCGGAACGGATTGCGGAGCTCCGAGCAGAGCGGGTCGTGCTGTGCGGCGGGGATGGCACCTTCATGTCCGGGGTCACCGCCCTCTCCCGGGCCTACGCAGGTCGGGACCTGCCGACGCTGATCTTCGCCCCCGCCGGTACCGTGGCGACCGTCGCCCGGAACTTCGGACACGGGAGCGACCTGCTTTCGACGGTCCGGCGCGCGGTTCTCGGTGGAGCGTTGCCGCCGCCGGTCGAGCATCCGACCCTGCGCGTGCACGAGACGGGCGGCGCGAGCCGGGTGGGGTTCATGTTCGGTACCGGGTTGGTGGCCCGGTTCTTCGATTGCTACTACGCGGCGGGCGCAGGCGGCTACGCGGCGGCCGCGCGCATCGTGGCGCGCATCTTCGTGGGCTCGGTTGTCGGAGATGCCTATTCGCAGAGTGTCCTCGAACCGCTGCCCTGCACCGTGTCCGTGGACGGTCGCGAGTTCGAGCCCCGCGGCTACAGCTTGATCATGGCGTCGGTGGTCAAGGACCTGGGACTGCACATGTACGTGAACCATCGCGCCGCCGAGGATCCCGATCGGCCACACCTGGTAGCTTCACCGCTCGACACGCGCCGGCTCGGCCCGCAGGCCCCGCGCGTGCTTTTCGGCCGCCCGCTGGTCGGCGCGGGGAATTTCCACGATTGGTGCAGCGCTTCAGCGTGCGCTTCCCGGGGCAGGGCGGCCCGTACGTGCTCGACGGCGATGTGCTGCGCGCCCGGGAGGTGACGGTCAGCGCGGGACCGCGGATACGTGTCGTCGCGTACTGAAGGCGGCGCTCAGTTGACCGTCGTGCGCGTGTCGGCGGCGTCTTCCGGCGGAGCGCGACGCATCGGCGGCGATTCCGTCGCGACGGTGCACCGCGGCAGCGACGAAATGCGAGAACAACGGGTGCGCTCTCATCGGCCGGCTCTTGAACTCGGGATGGAACTGGCAGCCGACGAAGTACGGGTGCTCGGGCAGCTCGACCATCTCCACCAGGCGCTCGTCGGGACTGGTGCCGCTGAGGACCATGCCGTGCGCCTCGAGGGGCTCGCGGAAGGCGTTGTTGAACTCGAAGCGGTGGCGGTGGCGCTCGCTGATCTCGGCGCTGCCGTAGATCTGCGCGGCGCGGCCCTCCGCTTGAGTTTGCACGGATAGGCGCCGAGCCGCATGGTGCCGCCCTTGTCCATCACGCCGCCTGTTCGGCCATCAGGTCGATGACGGGGTGCTCGGTTCCTTCTCGAACTCGGAAGCTCGCGCCCATGACCGCACACGTTGCGGGCGAACTCCACCACCGCCATTTGCATGCCCAGGCAGATGCCGAAGAAGGGCACCGTTTTCGCGCGCGTAGCGGATCGCCTGGATCTTACCTTCGGTGCCGCGCTCGCCAAAACCACCGGGCACGAGCACGCCGTCGAGGCCGCCGAGCAGCTCGCCGGGCCCCTGCCGCTCTCGACCTTCTCGGAGTCCACGAAGCGAGCTCGACGTTGGCCTCGTTGGCGATGCCGCCGTGGAACAGCGCCTCGTTCAGCGACTTGTAGGCGTCGCTCAAGTCGACGTACTTGCCCACCATGCCGATCTTCACCGACCGCCGCTCGGGTTCTTGAATCCGACCGTGCGCTCCACTCGCCGAGGTCGGCTGGCGCGACCAGATGTTCAGCGCTCGGCGATCTCCTGGTCGATGCCCTCGTCGGGCAGCAGCAGCGGCAGCTCGTAGATGAACGCCACGTCCCGGCGGCGATCACGCGCTCGACCGGCACGTTGCAGAACAGGGCGATCTTCTTCTTGATCTCGCGGGCGATCGCGCGGTCGCTGCGGCAGACGAGGATATCGGGCTGGATGCCGATCTCGAGCACTGCGCACCGAGTGCTGCGTGGGCTTGGTCTTCATCTCGCCGGCGGCCGCGATGTACGGCACCAGCGTGACGTGCATGGTCACCGCGTTCTGCGGCCCGCCTCGAGCGAGCTGGCGCATCGCCTCCAGGAAGGGCAGCGACTCGATGTCGCCCACGGTGCCGCCGACCTCGACGATGGCGACGTCGGCCCGGCTGGCCTCGCGGACGCGCGCCTTGATCTCGTCGGTGATGTGCGGGATCACCTGCACGGTCGCGCCCAGGTACTCGCCGCGGCGCTCCTTGCGTGATCACCGCCTCGTAGATCCGGCCGGTGGTGAAGTTGTTGGCCGTCATCCGGCGCTGGTGAAGCGCTCGTAGTGGCCGAGGTCCAGATCGGTCTCGGCGCCGTCGTCGGTGACGAAGACCTCGCCGTGCTGGAACGGGGTCATCGTGCCCGGATTGACGTTGATGTAAGGGTCGAGCTTGATGTGCGTGACCCAAGCCCGCGCGCCTCGATCAGCGCGCCGATCGAGGCCGCCGCGAGCCCCTTGCCGATCGAGCTGACCACGCCGCCCGTGACGAAGATGAACTTCGTACTTCGAGCTCACCGTGCTACCTCGATCAGAGGGCTCGTATCATGCCTGGGGGCTTTCCGCACGCTGGTTTTTGGATTGGCTGATCGCCGCGTGATTCCTGCCTGTCGCGATGCGTCGGCCCCGGGGTCGCCGCGAGCCCCGCGCGCCCGTGCAACGTTTCGACTGTTTCACGGG
>CAWGGM010000016.1:0-57280 GCA_963822115.1 uncultured Pseudomonadota bacterium | reverse complement strand
GTCTGCTCTTCCACGTCGACCGCCACCATCAGCAGCGCGTCGTGCACGACGCTCGACGGCGAGAGCTCCGCCGTGGCGCCGTTCGACAGGATCAGCTCGCTGCCCCCGCGCTTGCGCCGCCGCGCCACGCGATCGACGAAGCCCGCCAGCAGCGCCAGCGACAGCGCCTCTTCGATGCCCTCCAGCCCGTCGGGACGCTCGCCGCGATCGCGGGCGATGCGCGCGATCTGCTTTCGCGCGCGCTCCACCGCCTGCACCGCCCGCCCGTCGAGCTGCATCTGGCGCAGGCTCTGCCGATCGAAGCGCGCGCCGCGCGCCTCGTCGAAGCGCTCCACCAGCTCCAGCACATCCGACGGCCCGCTCGCTTCGCGCGCCGCATCGTAGGCCTGGCCGCCGAAGCGCGTGCGCGTCTGGGCGCGGATGTCGCGCTCGCCGAGCAGCGCGGCCACCAGCGCGCCCTCTTCGGCGACGCCGCGCGCTTCGGCCTCGACCACCACGCGTGACAGCCGCGGATGCAGCGGGAAGGCGAGCATGCGCCGCCCGACCTGCGTGATGGCGCCCTTCGCGTCCAGCGCGCCGAGCCGACCCAGAAGCAGCTCGGCTGCCTCCAGAGCCGCGCTGGGCGGCGCGTCCAGCCAGCGCCATGGCTGCCGGATCGGTGATGCCCGCGCCGTGCAGGCCGAGCAGCGCGTCCGACAGATCCAGCCGCAAGAGCTCGGGCGCGTCGTGCTCGGGCCGCGTGTCGAAGTCGCCCTTGGTGTACAGGCGCAGCACGCGCCCAGCGCGCGTGCGCCCCGCGCGCCCGGCGCGCTGCGTCGCCGAAGCGCGGCTCACCTTGGCCAGCTCCAGCCGCGGCAGTCCCGTCCACGGCGAGTGCGAGGCGCGGCGCGACAGCCCGCTGTCGACGACGGCCGTCACGCCGTCGATGGTCACCGACGACTCGGCCACGTTGGTGCTCAGGATCACCTTGCGCTGCGACGCGGGCTCGACGGCGCGCGCCTGCGCCTCGATCGGCAAGTCGCCGTGCAGCGGCAGAGACGAGCAGCCCCTCGCGCTCGGCGGTCGCCGAAAGCGCCTCGCCCGCGCGGCGGATCTCGCCAGCGCCGGGCAGGAACACCAGCACGTCGCCGCCCGCCTCCTCGGCCAGCACCTGCTTCACCGCGCTCGCCACCTGCTTTTCCAGCGGGCGATCGTCGGGCCGCGGCAGATGCTCGATGCTCAGCGGGTAGAGCTTGCCCTCGCTCCGGAGCAGCGGACAGTCGCCCAGGAAGCGCGCCACCGGATCGGCTTCCAGCGTCGCGCTCATCACCACCAGCTTCAGATCCGGGCGCGCGCCCGACGAGAGCCGCGCCAGCAGCGCCAGCGACAGATCGGTCTGCAGGTGCCGCTCGTGGAACTCGTCGAGCACCACTGCGCCCACGCCCTCCAGCGACGGATCGTCGAGCAGGCGGCGCACCAGCACGCCCTCGGTCACGTAGCGGATGCGCGTCGCGCGGCTCGACACATCCTCGAAGCGCACCGTGTAGCCGACGCTGCGCCCCACCTCTTCGCCGCGCTCGGACGCCACGCGCCGCGCCGCCAGCCGCGCCGCCAGCCGCCGCGGCTCCGCCACCAGGATCTCCCCCGGGCCCGTCAGCCCCGCGTCGAGCAGCGCCGCCGGCACGCGCGTGGTCTTGCCCGCCCCGGGCGGCGCTTCGAGCACCAGCGCCCGCGCCGCTGAAAGCTCGGTGACGAGCCGGGGCAGCAGCGGATCGATCGGCAGGGGTTGCATGGTCGATGGCCGGCGGGGGTTCCCAGCCGGCGCTTCCGGCATCATGTAGACGACTGGCCGCCGCTCCGCTACCTCGCCAGGTCCCTACGATGCCCGCTGCCCGCCTAGCCGCCTTGTTCGACATGGACCGCACGCTGATCCGCAAGGACTCGGCCACGCTCTACACGCGCTACCAGCGCGACGTGGGCGAGGTGGGCCTCTGGGACGTGGTGCGCGTCGGGTGGTGGCTGCTGCAGTACACCTTCGGCGTGATCGACGCGCCGCGCGTGGCGCAGAAGGTGCTCTCCGGCTACCGCGGCCGCGACGAGAAGAGCATGATCGAGTCGTGCGACGTGTGGTTCCGTGACTACGTGCTGCCGCACGTGTGCGACCTGGGACGCGAAGCGGTGCGCCGCCACCAGGACGCGGGCGACGTGGTCGCCATCGTCACCAGCGCCACGCCCTACGCCGCCGAGCCGCTGGCGCGCGAGCTCGGCATCGAGCACGTCGTGTGCACACGCCTCGAGGTCGACGCCGAGGGGCTGTTCACCGGTCGGCTCGTCCAGCCCATGTGCTACGGCCCCGGCAAGATCGAGCTCGCCCAGCGCATGGCCGAGCAGGAGGGCTTCGAGCTCGGCGCCGCGACCTTCTACAGCGACAGCATCACCGATCTGCCGCTGCTCGAGCGCGTCGAGCGCCCCGTCACCGTCAACCCCGACGCGCGCCTGCGCCGCCTCGCCCGCCGCCGCGGCTGGCCCATCGAGCGCTGGTAGGCGGAGCCGGCGAGCGACAGCTGGGGGTGGGCCGGCGGGAGGTGACCCGTCTCAGCCCTTGACGCGGATGGCCCAGGTCAGGCGCGCGACGCTCTTGAGCACGTTGGGCACGCGCTTGAACAGGTTGATCGACGGCGGGCGCTTCTCCATCACGCGCACCGGGATCTCGCGGATGCGCACGCTGGCGCGGTAGGCGCGGATCACCAGCTCGCTGGCGAACACGTCGCGGTCGACCAGGCAGGCGCGCACGATCGGCTCGAGCGCGCTCTTGCGGAAGGCCTTGAGGCCGTGCGTGTCGGTGCCGCGGAAGCCGAGCAGCGAGCGGAGTAGCCCGGTGTAGAAGATGCTGGCCGCGTGCCGCACCCAGGGCCGGTCGTCCTCGGCGCCGCCGATGAGCTTCGAGCCGATCACCATGTCGGCCTCGCCCGACTCGATCAGCTCCACCGCCTGCTGGTGGAAGTGCGTGTCGCAGAGATCGATCTCCTCGCACAGCACGATCCCGCCGCGCGCCTCGAGGATGCCGAGCTTGAGCGCCTTGCCGTAGTTCGGCTCGCCCGCCGACAGCGTGCGCACCTCGGGGTACTTTTCGCCGAGCTCTTTCGCGATCTCCACGGTGCGGTCGCGCGAGCCGTTCTCCGCGATGATGATCTCGTACGCCCAGCCCAGCGGCGCGAGCCGCTCGCGCAGATCCACGATCGCCGCGTGCAGGATCGCCTCCTCGTTGTACACGGGAATGACGATGGAAATACGGGGGCTTTCGCTCGTTTCGCTCATCGGGGGCCACGCCAGAGGGGCCGGAACGCTAGGTCATCGAGGCCGATCGAGCAACCGCTTGCTGTCGCCCCTCGGCCGCAGCCGCGATCCCCCTCGCTGGGTTTGGGGGGTCCTGGCAGCCGCTCGGCGTCCCGGATACGCAACGCTCGCGCCGCCCTCTCGCGCCCCGGCCTCGTCGCTCGGCCGAGCGCGCGGCGGGCCTGCCCCCGGGCAGAGCCCGCCGCGATCCGCCCGGGCGCCGGCTCAGCTAGCGGCTTGCGCGCCGCCCGCTGCCTTCGCGCGCGTCGCCGCGGCGCGCGCGCCGTTCGTCGCCTTCGCGCCGTCCGGCTTCTTCTGCGCGGCCTTCTTCGTCCGCCCGACGTGCGCGAGCAGCGGCGGCACGTGCTGGTCGACGGCCTGCTTGCCGAAGAGGTAGGCGCCGGCGCGCCACAGCTCGTCGTAGCGCTGGAGCAGCAGCGTCCACAGCCGGTTGCGATCGTCGGTGGCCTGCCTGGCGGCCGCGCTGCGCTTCGGGCTGTGCGCGCGCCCGGGCACGAGCAGCGCCGAAAGCTCCGAGCCGAGCCGCGCGGCCTCGTCGATCTCCGCGCGCGTGACCGGATGCTTGCCCTTGATCGCCGCGGCGTTCCTGCGGAACAGGCCCGCCAGCGCGACGCAGTCGCTGGCCGCGTCGTAGCTGCCGCGGCCGTGGTGGATCTCCCGCACCTTGCGCTCCGGCAGCAGGCCCGCGTGCGCCAGCGTCTGTGCGGCCGACAGCAGCAGCTGCCTGAGCTGGTGCAGCCGCGCGAGCTTCTGCTTCGCGCCGCTCGGCGCCGCGCGGTGATCGATGCGGACTTCCGCGTAGACCAGCGCCGCGCCGATGTCCGGGATCTGGCGGATGTCGTCCAGGTTCGTCGCGGGCAGGAGCTTCTTCACCTTCGCGGCCTGCGCCAGGAGCGCCTTCGCACCCAGGTCCGCGTTGTGCGAAGCCAGGTGATGGTCCGCGCGCAGCGCCTGGACCTGGCTACGCGGGATCGCGCGCGCCAGCGGGATCAAGCGCTGGAACGCCGCCTCCGATCCCGCCGCGGCCTTCGCCTGCGCGCCCGCCGGCGGCCTTGCCGTTGCCGTTCGCCTTCTTGCCGGCAGTCTTGTTCGTCTTGCTCTGGGTCTTGTGTTTCGTGTTCTTGTTGGTCACCCTGCTTCTCCTTCCCGATGGATGTGCCGACCTCCGTGGAGGTCGAGACGAGCTTCGCGCAGCGGTGCGCGGACCGCTCCCGAGGTCGAAAAGAGCCCCGCGTACAGGTCCGCGGACCACTCGCGAGGTCGAAACGAGCCTGGCCCACGGCCTGCGGACCACTCCGCGGTCGAAACGAGCGCGCCGTTGGCTGGCGTGGACCGCGTGCGACTTGAAAAGAGCGCGGCGTAGGCTCGAGCGGACCTCGCGCGACTTCGAGACACGCTTGCCGCACGCTCGCGCAGACCTCCCCCGACGCCCCCGCGCCTCCACGCCAATACGCGGCGCCCCACGCCCCGTCCCCGAGTCCCACCAGGCGCGACCCTATCCCAGTCGACAACGTCGCCGCAACGGCCGGGCCACCGGGAAACGGCCCGGGCGTCTGCAACTTCCGCAAGCTGCCCGTGTTGCTCATGGGCCGCCCCCGTACCCCCGACGCGACTCGCTGCGCTCGCCGCGGCTCCGCTGTCGCTCCGCGGACGTGCTGGTGGACGTGGTGCACGTGCCCGCCACCCGAAGCGCTGCAGGTCGAACCCGCGAAGCGCTAGCGAGCCCGCGATGAGCGTAGCGAATCGCGTGAGGGGGGCGCGGGGGGCGGAGCCCCCCGGGAGGATTCCGGTGGGGGTGGGCGGGCGGGATACAGACTAGTGCGCGTCGTTCCAGTTGGCGCCGTGGCCGACCTCGACGGTGAGGGGCACGTCGAGGGGGTAGACGTGTTCCATGGCCTGCTTCACGCGCTGCATGGCGGCTTCGACGTGGTCTTCGGGGACCTCGAACACCAGCTCGTCGTGGACGGTGAGGATCATCTTCGCGCCGGGGGCGACCGGCTCGGACAAGGCGAGCATGGCCAGCTTGAGCAGATCGGCGGCGGTGCCCTGGATGGGGGTGTTCATGGCGACGCGCTCGGCGGCCAGGCGGCGGGCGCGGTTGCCGCTGCGGATGTCGGGCAGCAGCCGGCGCCTGCCGAGCAGCGTGCGCACGCTCTCGCCGGCGCGCGCGTGCTCGAGCGTCTCGTCCATGAAGCGGCGCACGCCCTCGTAGCGGCGGAAGTAGGCGGCGATGAAGCTACTCGCCTCGGCGCGCGCGATGCCCAGGCTCTTGGCCAGCCCGCTGTCGCCCTGGCCGTAGATGACGCCGAAGTTGACGGCCTTGGCGCGGCGGCGGTGCTCGGGCGTGAGCTCGTCGGCGGAGAGCTCGAAGATCTCCATCGCGGTGCGCGTGTGGATGTCCTGTCCGGTGCGGAAGGCCTCGAGCAGCACCGGATCCTGCGACAGGTGCGCCAGCACCCTGAGCTCGATCTGCGAGTAGTCGGCGCTCACCAGCTCGCATCCCGGCGGCGCGATGAAGGCGCTGCGGATGGAGCGGCCGAGCTCGGTGCGGACGGGGATGTTCTGCAGGTTGGGATCGGTCGACGACAGGCGACCCGTTGCGGCCACGGCCTGTTCCCACGAGGTGTGGATGCGGCCGGTGTCCGGGTGCACGAGCTTCGGCAGCGTGTCGATGTAGGTGCCCTTGAGCTTGGCGAGCTGGCGGAGCTCGAGGATCACGCGCGGCAGCTCGTGCTGGTCGGCGAGCGCTTCCAGCGTCGCGGCGTCGGTCGAGCGCGAGGTCTTGGTGCGCTTGATGGGCTTGAGTCCGACCTCGTCGAACAAGAGCGTCTCGAGCTGGCGCGGCGAGTTGACGTTGAAGGAGCGGCCGGCGATGCGGTGCGCTTCCTTTTCCAGCCGTTCCAGATCCTTGTCGACCTGCTTGCCCAGCACGCCGAGAACTGTCGTGTCGACCAGCACGCCGTCCATCTCCATGTCGGCGAGCACGCGGCTGAGCGGCACCTCGATTTCCTCGAACACGCGCGTCAGCCCCTCGTCGCCGATGCGCGGCGCCAGGCGCTGCATCAGGCGCAGTGACAGATCGGCGTCGGCCGCGGCGTAGGGCGTGGCTTCGTCGAGCGGCACCTCGTCGAACGCCAGCTGGTGGCCGCGGCTCTTGTGCGTGACCTGGTCGTAGGTCGTCATCGATCACGCCCAGCTCGCGCTCGGCGAGCTCTTTCAGGCCGTGGCGCTGCTCGGGATCGATCAGGTAGTCGGCGAGCCGCGAGTCGAAGCCGATGCCGCCGAGCGGCAGGCCGTGCCGGCGCAGCACGCAGTCGTCGTACTTGAGGTTGTGGCCGGTCTTCTTCGGGGTGTCGGCCGAGAGTAGCGGGCCGATCAGCTGCTGCACCTTTTCCAGCGGGATCTGCTCGGGCGCGCCCATGTAGCGGTGCGCGACGGGCACGTACCAGGCCTGGCCGGGCTCCCACGACAGCGACAGGCCGACCAGCGCCGCGCTGGTCGCGCCGAGCGAGGCGGTCTCGGTGTCGACGGCGAGCCACTCGGCCTTGTGCGCCTCGGCGGCGAGGCGTTCGAGCTCGGCGGCGTCGAGCACGGCCTCGTACTTCGCTTCGATGGCCGCGGGCGGCGGAGGCGGCTGGGCTGCGCCGGCTCGGCCCCCAGCGGGCGCCGCTGCCGACGTCCCGGCGTCGAGCTGCGCGATCAAGCGGTGGAAGCCGAGCTCGGCGTAGATGCGCCTGAGGCGCGCGACGTCGCGCCCTCCGTAGCGGAGCGCGTGCGGATCGAAGTCGATCACGCAGTCGTCCTTGAGCGTGACGAGCTTCTGGCTCATCAGCGCCTGCTCGTGGTTCGCCTCCAGCGTCTCGCGCAGCTTCTTGCGCTTGATCTCGTCGAGGTGCTCGTACACGCCCTCGAGCGTGTCGTAGTCGTTCAGCAGGGTGGCGGCGGTCTTGGGGCCGACCGAGGGCACGCCGGGGATGTTGTCGGAGGTGTCGCCCATCAGCGCGAGCAGGTCGCGCACCTGGTCGACGCGCACCTTGAAGCGATCCTCGACCTCGTCCACGCCGAACACGCGGTCGCGCATGGTGTCCCACATCACGACGTCGGGGCCGACCAGCTGCATCAGATCCTTGTCGGCGCTGACGATCACGACCTTGACGTCTTCCTCGGCGGCGCGGCGCACCGCGCAGGCGATCAGGTCGTCGGCCTCGACGCCCTCTTCCTGCAGGATGGGGATGGCGAAGGCGTCGATGATCTCGGCGACGCGCTCGATCTGCTGCCGGAGCTCGGGCGGGGCAGGGGGGCGGTGCGCCTTGTACTCGGGGTAGAGCTCGCGGCGGAAGGTGTCGCGCCCCGAATCCATGGCGACCGCAAGCATTGACGGATGCTGGTCGCGGACCAGGCGCTCGAGCATGTTCACGGTGCCGAAGACGGCGTTGGTCGGCTCGCCGCTGGGGCTCGAGAGCTCGCGGATCGCGTGATAGGCGCGGAAAACGTAGCCGCTCAGGTCGACGACGTAGAGCACGTCGGGCGCGCCGGACGGAAAGAGCCGGGTGGGCATGTCGGCGCGTGTAGCACAGCGTCTCCCTCGCAGGACCGGCCGCAGCCGTAGAATTCCTGGCACCCCGCTGTCCGCGGAAGTACGCTGGTCCGGACATGCCCGGGGCCCCCGAGGAAGTGCCGCAGGAGCTGGTGGCGGACAAGTATCGCCTGACCCGGCTGCTTGGCCGCGGCGGCATGGGCTCGGTGTGGGAGGGCATCCACACCAGCCTCGGCACCCGCGTGGCGGTCAAGTTCATCGAGGCCGAGTACGCGGGCGACGAGGAGGCGCGCAACCGCTTCAAGAACGAGGCGCGCGCCGCCGCGACGCTGCATAGCAAGCACGTCGTGCAGGTCTACGACCATGGCGTGACGGACGACGGGCGCCCCTACATCGTGATGGAGTTCCTGTCGGGCGAGCCGCTCGACAAGCGGCTCGATCGCATGGGGCGGCTCCCGCTGCCGGAGACGGCGCACATCATGATGCAGACCTGCCGGGCGCTGTCCAAGGCGCACGAGGCGGGCATCGTGCATCGCGATCTGAAGCCGGAAAATGTGTTCCTGGTGTGGGACGACGAGGACCAGGCGGACATCGCGAAAGTCGTCGACTTCGGCATCGCGAAGTTCACCGACCCGGCGCTCGGGGCGTCGTCCGCCACGCGCACCGGCTCGGTGCTCGGCACGCCGTACTACATGAGCCCGGAGCAGGCGCGCGGCCTGCGCTCGGTCGACTACCGCTCGGATCTGTGGTCGCTCGGTGTGATCACGTTCCGTTGCGTGGTGGGCCAGCTGCCGTTCGAGGGCGAGGCGATCGGCGACGTGCTGGTGAAGATCTGCACTTCGCCGTTGCCTGTGCCGTCCCAGCTGGTGCCGGGCCTGCCGCCCGCTTTCGACGCCTGGTTCGCCCGCGCCCTGGCTCGCGAGCCCGACCAGCGCTTCGGCAGCGCTCGCGAGCTGGCCGATGAGCTGTTGGCCGCTTGTGGCCTGGCGCAGCGGCTGCCGATGTCGTCGGTCGTCGGCAGTGGGCCGCACCAGGCCGTGCCGGCCAATCTCGAGGTGTCCACGGCGCGGACGCAGGCGGCGATGACGCCCGGCATCGGGGGAGTCACGCCTCCGCCTGCCGCGCTCACGGGTGCTCCCACCACGCAGACGCCGGCTCCTGCCGGCAAGTCGCGCCTCGGGCTGGTGCTGGGTCTGGTCGCGGCCATGGTCGTGATGCTCGGTGGGTTGGCGGCGGTCGCCTACAAGCTCACCCGGAGTCCGGCGACGGCCCACGCTGCCGCCGCGCCGTCGGCGAGCGTCGCAGACCTCGCAGCGCCGCCGGCTTCGGCGAGCGCGGCGCCCGCAGCGCCGGCTTCGGCGAGTGCGGCGCCGGAGGTGCAGCCGTCGGCAAGCGCCAGTGCGGTCGCAGAGAAGGCTCCGCCGCCCGCGAAAGCCCCGCCGCCCGCGAAAGCTCCGCCGCCGCGGCATGTGTACCGACCCCACGCGGTCACGCACAAGGCCGCCACGACGCACAAGGCCGCCACGACGCACAAGACCGGCGGCTCGATCGACGTGGGCTACTGACGCGCGACGCGGCGGCCAGGTCGGTGCTCTCGTGTTGCTTGACCGCGGCACGCGGGTGGACCTACTCAAGGAACGCTATGGCTTATCCGAGGCTGCTTTCGTTCGTCCTGCGCGCTGGGGTCCCGCTCTCCGCGGCGGGCGTGGGGGCGGCGCTGCTTCTGGCGCCGGTGCCCGCCCACGCCCAGTCGGCCGCCGACAAGGCGACGGCCCGCGAGCTGGCGACGGCGGGCATCAAGCTCTACCGCGCCGGCAAGTACAAGGACGCGCTCGACAAGCTGAAGCGGGCCGAGGCGCTGTACGACGCGCCGATCCATCTGCTCTACATCGCTCGTTGCCAGGTCAAGCTCGGCAAGCTGGTCGAGGGTTCGGAGACGTACCGCAAGCTGGGTCGGGTGAAGCTGGGGCCGAACGCGCCCAGGCCGTTCAAGGATGCGCAGGCGGCCGGCGCCAAGGAGCTGGCCGCCGTGGAGCCGACCATTCCCGCGCTGCGCGTCCAGGTGCAGCCGGCCAACGTCAACGACATGGACGTGGTCATCGACGGCGAGCACGTGCCCGCGGCCATCGTGGGCATCGATCGACCGGCCGATCCGGGCAAGCACACGGTGCGCGTCGCCGCCCCCGGCTTCGAGCCGGCCGAGACGACCGTCGAGGTCAAGCTGGGCGAGAAGAAGCCGGTCGAGCTGACGCTGAAGCCGGCCGCGGGGGGCGGTGCGGGCGCAACGCCTACGAAGTCTGGCGCATCGACCCAGCAGGGGGCGGGCCAGGGCGCCAAGTCCGGAGGAACGACGAAGAAGCCGTCGAACATCGGCTTCATGGTCGGACTTCGGGTCGGGGCCACGTTCTTCACCGGAAACGCCTACAAGCTCCCCAACACGAGTGACGTACCGATGTCCCAGCTCGTGGGAGTCGGCGGCGGAGGCGAGGTGCACGGCGGCGTCCGTCTCTGGAAGTACTTCACGCCGGTGTTGTTCTTCCAGGCGGGGGGGGCCGGTTCGCCGGGATTGGACAAGTCGACGCTGAATCCCACTCCACCGATCACGGTCAACGCCAATGCCCAGAGTTCGTACCAGGGGGGGGGCCTCGGCGTGATGGTGGGCACTCCTCGCAACAAGCTCGGCTATTTCGGCGAGCTGGATCTCGCCTACGACTCGCTGTCCAGGTCCATCGACGTCACCCCCAAGCTGCCTGGACCGGGTTGCACGCTGAAGGAGGGCCTGACCGGACTGGGAGCCCGCCTGGGTGGCGGAATGGTGGTGCCCATCGCCTCGACGTTGCAGCTGACGCCGTTTGCGATGGTCACGATCCAACGCTACTCGCACCAGAAGCGGGAGGGCTACGACCAGTGCCCCAAGGCCGTCAGGGATACGCTCCTCCCGAACTACTACGGTCCGGTCGACGCCGCGATCCCGAGCGCTGGACAGTCGACGCATGCCATGGTCCTCCTCGGCGTGGGTGGGGAGTTCCTGTTCGGGGGCGATAAACCTACGAAATGACAGTTGAAAGCGCGATCCTACAAGGTCGTGCAACGATTTACATTGCGGTGACAATTCGGGGTGGGGTGGGTGCTACTTGCCGTTGGATACGGCATGGAAACCCTTCTCGTTCTGCTCTATTTCTCCGTCCTGCTGCTGCTGTGCTCCTACGGAGTCCACCGCGCACACCTCGTGTACCTGTGCACGCGCTACCGCAAGAAGCTGAAGGCGGCCGAGCACACCATCGTCGTGCCCGAGGATGAGCTTCCGGCCGTCACGATCCAGCTCCCGCTGTACAACGAGGCCACGGTCGTGGCGCGCCTGCTGGATGCGGCGGGCCGGACGGACTACCCGCTCGATCGCCTCGAGATCCAGGTGCTGGACGACTCCAGCGACGAGACGCGGCAGATCGCCAGCGCCAAGGTCGAGGAGCTCCGGGCCCGCGGCATCGACGCGGTGTATGTGCGGCGTCCCGACCGCGTGGGCTACAAGGCCGGCGCGCTCGACTACGGCCTTTGTCGCGCCAAGGGCGATCTGATCGCCATTTTCGACGCGGACTTCATCCCGCAGCCGGGCTTCCTGCGCGAGGTGGTAGGCCACTTCCGCGACCCGCAGATCGGCATGGTCCAGACCCGCTGGGGTCACATCAACCGCGATGACTCGCTGCTCACGAGCGTGCAGGCGCTGATGCTCGACGGTCACCATCTGGTTGAAAACCGCGCGCGTTTCGGCGCCGGCTGCATGTTCAATTTCTCGGGCACAGGCGGCATCTGGCGGTGCAAGGCCATCGCCGACGCAGGCGGTTGGCAGCACGACACCCTGACGGAAGATCTGGACCTCTCGTATCGGGCGCAGCTCGCCGGTTGGCGTTTCGTCTACCGCCCGGACGTGCTGACCCCGGCCGAGCTGCCGGAGGACATGTCCGCCTTCCGGGCGCAGCAGTTCCGCTGGGCCAAGGGCACCGTGCAGACCGCGCGCAAGCTGCTGCGCCGTGTTCTCGGCACGGACCTCAGCCCGCGCCAGCGCTTCGAGGCGTTCTTCCACCTCACGCCGCACTTCGCGTACCCGCTGATGATGCTGCTCAGCGTGCTGCTGCTGCCGGCGCTGATCCTGATGCCGGCGACCGACGTGAAGTCGATGCTGATCATCGATCTGCCGCTGTGCGTTGGTGCGACGGGGTCGTTGGCGACGTTCTACGCCCTCGCGGAGCACGCGCAGGGGCGTTCGGTCTGGGCCGCCATGCGACGGCTGCCGGCACTCATCGCCCTGGGCGCGGGCCTTGCCCCGCACCTTAGCCGGGCGGTCTGGGAAGGGCTGCGCTCGATGTCCGGCGAGTTCGTGCGGACTCCGAAGCGGGGCATCACCGCGGGTCGCTACAAGCAGGCCGCCCAGCTGCCGTTCTCCGAGATCGGGCTGACACTCATCAGCGCCGCCAGCGTCGTTGCCGCGTTCGACACCGGTCACTGGTTCGCGCTGCCCTTCGCTGCGCTGTTCATGCTCGGCTACGGCTACGTCTCGACGCTGGTCGTGACGGAACAGCTGAGCCGCCGTCGGGACGTGGATGCACTGCGTGCGCCCGTCGAGAGCGGCGAGACCCTGGTCGACGGCGCCGAGACACCGAACGTCGCTCGGGCAGCCTGAGGTTCACAGGTCGGCTGGTCGGCTCGCCGCGCTGTGGCCCCTTGTGCGGGGTTCGACAAGCGCGCCGGGACGCGGAGCTTCCCGTTCCTTATGGACTTTTCCCGTTGCGTGGGTAGTATGACCCTACCTTCAGGCGCCTTCGCGGCTCGTTCTCGGGGGTGCCCACCAACTGCGCAGGCAGCGGCTCCAGCCACTGCTCGACGGGGGTCCCGATGACCAAGGCCGACATCGTCCAGGCGGTGTACACGAAGCTGGGAGGCTTCTCGAAAAAGGAGTCCGCCGACCTCGTGGATCTTGTCTTCGAGACCATGAAGGAGACGCTGGGGCGGGGCGAGAAGATCAAGATCTCCGGCTTCGGGAACTTCGTCCTCCGCGACAAGCGCCAGCGCCAGGGGCGCAATCCGCAGACCGGCGAGCCGATCACCATCACCGAGCGCCGCGTGCTCAATTTCAAGGCGAGCCAGCTGCTGAAGCAGGCGCTCAACGACCACGAAGAGCCGACCGATGGTCGCGCTCAGCAGCCCGTCCAGGCGGGCGCTCAGGCCGCAGCTCCGGCCGAGGCGGCCAACGTCACACGGCCGGCCGGCAGCAACCTTTCCGTCGCCCACAATCCGGGCTCGACGGCGAAGGAGTAGCCCGCTTTGGCCGAGCGGCGTCCCGGCGAGCTGCCCGTCAAGCTCTACTACCGCATCGGCGAAGTAGCGGAGATCGTCGGCGTCGAGCCGCACGTGCTGCGCTACTGGGAGACCGAGTTCAGGTCGATCAAGCCGCAGAAGTCACGCAAGGGGCAGCGCATCTATTCGCGGCGCGACGTGGAGCGTCTGCTCCGCGTCAAGGAGCTGCTCTACACCGAGGGCTTCACCATCGCCGGAGCGCGCAAGCGCCTGCGCTCGCACGGCGTCGAACCGGTGCCCTCGGACGACCCGGTCCAGCAACGCGCCCGCCGGTTGCGTACCGCTTTGCTCGAGGTCAGAAGCGACGTCGAGTCGCTGCTCTCGGAGCTGGACTCCGACGACGCTCCGGATCCCGGGCCCGGCGCCAGCGCCTGAGCGGCGCCTGTCGTGCGACCGGCTCGTTATCGACGGACCCGGGCGGATGCCTTGACGCCCGCCGCCTGAACGACCACACCCGACCGAACCCCATCGAAGGAGCGCCGCCCATGGCAGAAGGACTGAACCGCGTGATGCTGCTTGGAAATCTCGGAGCTGATCCCGAGCTCCGGATGACCAGCGGAGGCCAGGCGGTTCTCAAGATGCGTCTAGCAACGTCGGAGACCTACCTCGACCGCAACAAGGTTCGTCAGGAACGCACCGAGTGGCACAACGTGGTGGTGTGGGGCAGGCGAGCTGAAGCGCTCGGGAAGTTCCTGACGAAGGGCTCGCGGCTGTTCATCGAGGGAGGGCTCCGGACCTCGAGCTACGAGGACCGCGACGGGAACAAGCGCTACCGGACAGAGGTGGTCGCCAACAATGTCATCCTTGCCGGGTCCCGCGGCGGCGGTGGCGGCGGTGGCGGCGGCGGCGGCGGCGGCGGCGGCGGCGGCGGCGGCGGCGGCGGCGGCGGCGGTAGTCGTGGTGGCGGCGACTACCAGGATAGTGGGCCGCCTGCCGGCGGCGGTTACGACGACTCGGACTATGGCGGCGGCGGAGACGACGACGACATCCCGTTCTAGCGCCGGGAGGTCGTGCGTGGAGGCGCCCCGGAGCAGCCGAACGGCGCGCCTCCGGCGCTACCCGGTCTGGGCTCTGCTGCTGCTGCTGCCGGTGCTTCTGGCTGGTTGCTCGTCCTGCGGCAGTTCCAAGGGTCCGTCGCCAGCGGCGTCCGCCAAGGCTGCTCTTCAGCCAGTGCCGGCTCCGGCGGGGCTGGTTGCCGAGCTGTACATCGACAATCCGGGGGCGACGTGGACCGGTCTGCGCAAGCTCGTCGGTGGTCCGGCCATGCTCCTGCCCGCTGGCTTCCAGATGCTGGCGGCTACGATGCTCGGCCTTCCGCCCGATGCTGCCGGGCTGATCGATGACCTGCCTGTACGCGGCGCGCTGGTGCTCGACAGTGACGGGTCGCCCCGGCTGGTGCTGGGCGTGCACGTGCGCAACGGCGACGAGATCGTCGCTTCGCTCTGCACCGGCAGCAAGGCGCGCTTCCACAAGCAGCTCGACAAGAAGAGCGGCGTGATGCTGCTCGAGCCCGTGCAGGGCAAGGCCTCGAAGGACGTCGCTCTCGGCGTGGTGGGGCACTACCTGCTCGCTGCCAAGCAGCAGGCAGTCCTCGAGGATGCGGGGCCTTTCGTCGCGCGTACCTTGTCCGGGCGCAAAGCGCCGCCGGGCCCGATCGTCGCCGTGCTCGACCACAAGGCGCTGGCGGGGCCGGTCGCTTCGCGGCTCTCGGGCGGCTGGAAGGCCTACAAGAAACAGCTCGAGAAGACCCGGCGCGAGGCCCAGGAGAAGCATGGGCGTCCCGCGGACTTCGCTGATCCCGCGGCTGTGTTGTTGGGTGCCAACAGCGCGGTGGGCGGAGCACTGGGCGTGCTCGAAAGCGCCCAGCAGGTCACGGTGGTCATCGAGCCGCTGGACGGGCGTCTTGCTGCGCGCGCCGAGCTGACCCCGGCGAAGACCGGCGCCGCAGCGGAGCTGGTCAAGAACATGAGCGTCGGATCGTTGGACGCTCTGACCCGCTTGCCCAAAACTACCGCGCTGGCACTTGCCTCCAGGACCAACGAGCATTCCCGCCGCGCCTGGGCGGACTCGACCCAGGCGGCGGCCGAGCAGTTGCTCGGCAAGCGACTCGCCGCGCCGGACAAGAAGAAGCTCGAGCAGACCCTCTCGGATATCGCCAAGGGCCGGGGCGACGACGCTGCGGTCGGGGTCGTGGTGGGCGAGCAGGCGAGCGTCGTGTTGCGAAGCTCGGTGGCCGACGCCGACGCCTTCAGCAGCGGAGCGCGCGGGCTGTTCCGGTTGTTGCGCGTACCCGCCATCGCGAAGCCGCTCCAGCAGTTCATCGGAAGAGCCACCGTCGTGCTGTCGAAGACCCGGGTGAAGGGTTTCGACGGCAGCGTGGAGCAGGCGAAGGTCACGCTGTCGCGCCACAGGAGCAAGAAGCCGGCTTCGGGGATCCAGCTCGGGTCGAAGCCCATCGAGTTCCTGTGGTCGGTTCGCAAGGGAGTCGCGCTGGGCGCAGCGGCGCACAAGCCCGCGCCGGGGCTGCTCGCGCTGGGGCAGGCATCCAGCGACGCTGCCGCGAGCCTCGGCGGCGAGGCCGCGCTTGCGGGAGCGCTCGAGCGCCTCGGCCACAACGTGGCCTTTGCCGTCTATCTCGACCCGAAGGTTCTTTCCGGTCGTGCGGGCCAGCACGCGGTGCCGGCTCCAGTGTTGCTGGGCTTCGGACGCAGCAACGACAAGGGCTGGCTCAAGGCGGATATCTCACAGGCTGCCATCCAGACGGTGCTCCGCGCTACGATGATGCGCCGCTGACGAAAGCGGGAAGAAAGTATGTCCACCCCTCGACACAAGCTCCTGCCACGCATGCTGGGGCTAGGTCTCGCTGCCGCGGTTATCACGGCGCTGGGCCTGCCCGGATGTCTGGGCCGCTCCGGATTGGACGTGCTGGGCGAGCAGCCCGACGGCAGCGCGGGCTTCGGCGGCAGCGCGGGCTTCGGTGGCAGCGCGGGCTTCGGTGGCAGCGCGGGCTTCGGCGGCAGCGCGGGCTTCGGCGGCAGCGCGGGCTTCGGTGGCAGCGCGGGCTTCGGCGGCAGCGCGGGCTTCGGTGGCAGCGCGGGCTTCGGCGGCAGCGCGGGCTTCGGCGGCAGCGCGGGCTTCGGCGGCAGCGCGGGCTTCGGCGGCAGCGCGGGCTTCGGCGGCAGCGCGGGCTTCGGCGGCAGCGCGGGCTTCGGCGGCAGCGGACCCGGCTGCAGTCCACAGAACTGCAAGGGTTGCTGCGACGCTGCTGGCAACTGCCGCGCCGGAGGCACAGTGAACGCTTGCGGGATCGGCGGCGTGAGCTGTACCGACTGCGGGGCGCTGGGCTTCAATTGCGTCGGCGGAGCGTGCCAGGGCACGCCACCGAAGTGCGGTCCGGGCAATTGCAAGGGTTGCTGCGACAGCAGCGGATTGTGCCGCTTCGGTACCGAGTCCGATGCGTGCGGCGTCGGTGGCAACACGTGCGCGAACTGCGCGCAGAACGCTCAGGGGTGCGTTGGCGGCAAGTGCGAGGGGCAGCCGCCGCCGCAGTGTGGACCCGCCAATTGTGGTGGCTGTTGCGATGCGTCCGGCGCCTGTCGCGCCGGCAACAGCGATACGGCCTGCGGCGCCAGCGGTCAGGCGTGCGTGGGTTGCTCGGCGCAAGGCCGGATCTGCACGCAGCCCGGCAGCTACTGCGCTTTCGTGCCGAGTTGCGGTCCCACCACCTGTCCGACCGGCTGCTGCGACGCGCAGGGCAACTGCGTGAACGGAAACACGAACGCCGCGTGCGGCGATCAGGGACAGAAGTGCGTGGACTGTACGCAGAGTGGACAGAGCTGCGCGGCGCAGGGCTTCTGCTACTCCGGAACACACTGCGGTCCCGACAACTGCGCCGGCTGCTGCACGGCGACCGGGCAGTGCCGCAACGGCAGCACGTCGCTGAACTGTGGCGAGTACGGCGCCTTGTGTGACAACTGCGGAGCCAAGAACGAGACCTGCCAGAATCAGGTGTGCAGCAACGGGTCGACCTGTCCGTCGGCGTATCCGGGGTGCAGCCCCACGTCGCTGACGCCGCCGCCCAAGACATCGACAAGTTGCAGCTCGGGAGACCTGGTCAAGCTTGCCATCGCCTGCAAGGGCAACCCGCCCGCGGCGATGTGCTCGCAGTATTTCCAGAGCCTGCTTTCCAGCAATCCAGCCTGCTACGACTGCCTGCTGCAGTTCACGGGCAACGACGCCTACACGCGCTGTCTCGCCCCCTACCTGACAGAAAGCTGCAATCACAATCTGACCTGCGCGGTCGACTGTTCCGGCTCGAGCTGCCAGAGCTGCCCGGCGCCCCAGCAGAACCAGTGCTCGAGCGACGTGTTCAACTCCGGCGGTCAGTGCTCGCCGTGGGTCAGCGGCTACTACTGCGCGCAGGCAGCCATCTCGGGTCCCGCCAGCTTCTGCAACTTCAACGCCGGCAGCGACGTAGGCGTGTGGCTGCAGCAGGTCGGCAAACACTACTGCGGCGGATAGCGCGATGGGTCGGCGCGGCTACGAAAGAGTATTCCTTGTTACCGGCTTCCCGACTTTCCGGGGCCGGAAGATGGTGGAGCACCTGCTCGAAGCCGAGCCGCGAGCGCTGGTGTACGTCGTCGTCCGCGAGAAGTTCGCTCGCGAGGCCGACGAGGCGCTCGACCACCTGCCACGCGAGCAGCGCGAGCGCATCGTATTGCTCGAGGGCGACGCTGCGTCGATGGATCTCGGGCTCAGTGGAACGGAATACCGCGAGCTCGCGTCGCTGGTCGACCACATCCACCACGTTGCCCAGGTCACCTATCCCGGCGTCGACCGCGCGATGGCCGAGGGCGTCAATATCGGCGCGACGCGCGAGATCGTCGAGCTGGGGCGGATCTGTCGCGACCTGAAGACGATAGTGGTGCACTCGAGCGCACTGGTCAGCGGCAATCGCACTGGACTGGTGCTGGAAGAGGAACTCAGCGCGGGCCAGGTCTTCCGCACTCCCGTGGAGGAGACGCTTGCCCGGGCGGAGCGGCTGCTCAGGGCGTCCATGGCCGAGCTGCCGATCGCGGTGGTTCGACCGACGCAGCTCGTCGGCGACTCGCGTACGGGCGAAGTCGACCGCTTCGACGGCCCCTACCTGCTGATCCTGCTGATCGTCAGTTCACCGCAGGAATTCCCGGTGCCGCTGCCCACCCGCGGCGATGCGCCGATGCATCTGGTTCCCATCGACTACGTGGTCAGAGCGGCGCATCGTATCGGGATGCACGCCGACGCGATGGGGCGTACCTTTCACCTGGCCGACCCCAGGCCACTCTCGGTACGCCGCGTGTTCGAGCTCGTCGCGCGCAGCGGCGGCAAGAAGTTGCCGAGTGGTTTCATCCCGACCAACGTGACCAAAGCATTGCTCAGCGCACCCGGAGTCAATCTGCTGTCGAGGAGCCCGCGGGCGTTTCTCGATCTGATCGCCACGCCGGTTCGCTACGACACGCGCAACACGGAGGAAGTGCTGCGCGGGAGTGGTATCTCGTGCCCGCCGTTCGAATCGTACGTCGACGAGCTGGTCGCCTATGTGAAACGGCGCGTGGAGCAGCGTCGCGCGCGGGACGAAGCCGAGGAGGCGGAGGCTCTTGATCCGCTCTCCTGACGTTGAGCGCGCAGCGCTCCTGCTGCTCGCGGGCGCCAGTGCAGCGGTCGCGGTGACCTGTTCGGGCAACGGAAGCCTGCATGCCGAAGCGCCCTCGCGTGCTGTCGCCTCGCGACCCGCGAAGGCCGCGGACTCCGCGCAGCCGGTGCCCTCCGCTGCGTCCGCGGTTGCGTCGAACACTGGTTTTCGTCTGCCGCATCTGGATGCAGCGCTGGCGCAGCTGGTGAGCGGCGCGCGAAAGTCGCAGGTTCGCGTGCTCTGGCTTGGCGATTCGCACACCTATCCGGACTTCTGGACGAATGCGGTGAGGCGGCCGCTGCAGAAGCGCTGGGGTAACGGTGGCCCAGGTTTCGTGCTGCTGGGCATGGAGCCCTACCGCCACGCGGGCGTGAAGGTCGAACGCGAAGGACATTGGCGCCACGAACCGCCGAACCCCGCTACCGCACTGCCGCACTCCGACGGTGTGTTCGGTCTCGGGGGCATCGAGACGATCCCGCTGTCGGCCGGCGCGCGCGCGAGCATCGAACTGGAGCCGGGCGCCGTGGCCGGTCGCGCGCACTGGACCTTGTTCTACAGGCTGCCCAGCCCCGCCGCGCACTTCACGGTGACGGTGACCGGCTCGGAGCCCGTGCGGGTGGGGAGCGCGACCGGAAAGCCGTGCCCTGCCGGCTCGCCGCTCCGGCAGCTGGAGCTCGACAGTCCTGCCACGGGCAAGCTCGAGGTCAGCGCGCCGTCGGGCGACCCCCAGCTGTTCGGTGCCGTCGTCGAGGGCTCCAAGCCGGGCGTGGTCGTCGACACGCTGGGCATCAATGGCGCTCGCGTTGCGACGGCTGTGGCGTGGAACAAGCCGGCCTGGGAAGCCGAGGTCAAGGAGCAGAATCCCGAGCTCGTGGTGCTGGCCTACGGCACGAACGAGGTCGCCAATCCGCTGGCCATCGCGAAGAACCGCAAGTACTTCGACCGCCTGATTGCGCGGGTGCAGGCTGCCGCGCCGAGTGCGGACTGTCTGCTGCTTGGTCCCACCGACTGGGACGAGGACAACGGGCGGACGCGACCCCGCGTGCTCGCCATGGACCAGCTCGAGCGGCAGATCGCCACGGCCCATGGCTGCGCCTACTTCAGCGTCTACGACGCGATGGGCGGTCAGGGCAGCCACCGACGCTGGGAGCACACCTCGCCCCAGCTCGCGGCGCCCGATCACATCCATCTGAAGCCGGCCGGGTACCGGAAGATCGGCAAACAGATTGTCGAACAGCTGCTCGAGGGCTACCAGGCGTCGCAGCCCTAGCGGTCGTCGGTCATCGGTCACGGTCACGGTCGCGGTTATCGGTCGCGGTCATCGGTCCCGGTTATCGGTCACGGCTATCGGTCACGGCTATCGGTCACGGTCGCGGTCACGGTCGCGGTCACGGGCTCGGGCTCGGGCTCGGCGCTCGCTTCGCTCGCTCGTTTGGTCACGGTCTACGGGGTCGGATTCCGTCGTCATGTTTCTTCCTCCTTCTGGGGTGAAGGAGGAAGAAACATGACGACGGAAAGCTCATCTCTTATGCCGCACCATCGGCTGCACGCCTACGGCCTCGCGCTCGAAGTGCTCGCGGCGGTAAAGTCCGCGGAGGTCCGTGATCGCAAGCTGCGCGACGAAGCAGTGCGCGCGGCCAAGAGCGTGTGCCTCAACTGCGCGGAAGGGGCGGGTCGCGTCACGCGTGCGGACAAGGCGCGGGCTTTCGCGGTGGCGCGGGGAGAGCTGGTGGAAGCGGTCGCGGCGGTGGAGATCGCCGTTGCGGCCGGCGATGCGCGGCGCGAGGCGTTGCCGGGCGTGCTTGCGCTCGGACAGCGCCTGAACGCGATGCTCACGCGACTGGTGCGCTGAGCTTCAGTGCGTGAGCTTCCACAGCATGGCCACCGCGCGGTCCAGCAGCTCGAGCACTGCCCGCGCCTGCGCCTCGCTGATGTAGCCTCACGAGAGCGCCACGCGCAGCGCGCCGCGCGACTCGTTCGCGGAGCCAGCCCCGGTGTGGAAGCGCGCCCGGCGGGTGCCAGCATCCGAGTGCTGCGCCTCGCATACATTCAGCACCATGCTGCTCGCTGCTCTGCGCAGTTGCGTGTCCAGCGCGCGGTCATGCCGCGCGATGCGCGGCATCAGCGGCCGCAGGGCACCAATGACTTCCAGAGCAACCTGTTCAACCTCGAGCATGTGTCTTTCCTTTCTCCCGCCGGGCGGGTCGCCCGACCCGCCCGGCCGGCGGGAGAAAGGAGTGCCGTGTCGGTGTCGGTGTCGGCGGGCTTGCAAACCGCCGTCCGTTCGCCCCCCCAAGCGAGCGAAGCGAAGCGAGCCGTTGGGTCGCGGTCGCGGTCCCGGTCGCGGTCATCGGTCACGGACATCGGTCACGGACATCGGTCGCGGTCCCGGTTCCGACGGCTGCGGGCTGCTGCGACGGATAGCGCGGGCCTGCTCTGGTACCTGGTTGGGTGCCCCAACCCAAGCGCGGCTACGGATGCTTCTGCTTCAGGTACTGCTTGTAGCCCTGCATCAGCGCGCGATAGATCCACGCTCCAAGAACTTCCGAGCCGCTGCCCGTGGGGTGGGTGAGGTCGGCCTGGCCGAGCCCGCGCCGCACCCAGCTGGCCATCGAGCCGTAGCCGCCCATGGCCTTGAAAGTGTTCCAGAAGGCGCAGCCCGTCTCCGCGGACGCGGACTTCTGTTCCTTCACCAGGGCGGGGATGACCGGCATGGTGCGGAGCGTGTCGCCGTGCTTCTCGGCGCGGTCCATCGCGGCCAGCACGAGGCAGCCCGCGTTCGGCACAGCCTTCCGGCCCTGTTCCAGTACCGCCTTGAGCGTGCGGTGGTAGTCCTTCATCGGGTAGGCGAAGTTGTCGCCGCTCTCGTTGGCGCCGAACTCGTAGATGATCAGATTCGGTTTGCGCCACTTGAGCTGCTCGGCCCATTGCGCGTCGTCGACCTTGTCGAGGAAGCGCACCCGCGCGCCCTGCACCCCGATCGCGTCGTACACGACGCCAGGCACGTCGCGTTCCATGACGACGCCGAAAGCGCGGCTGTAGCTCTTGCCGCGCGTGACCAGCTCGAGCATGTGCGGGCCGTCGGGGACGTTGATGGTCTTCTCGACCGTCTTCTTTTCGGGGCCGTCGGTGTCGATAACGCCCCAGGGCTTGCCGTCGATGTTGATCTTCAGCTTCCCGCCTCCCGGCTGCTCGAGGTAGTCGATCTCGAAGCGCGAGACCTTGCGTCCGTAGTGCCCGTGCTTGGCCGTGCCGAAGCGAGCGCGCGCGCCGGGGGGCGCGCGGAACGAGACGCCGCCGATGCCGTACAGGCTGTCCCGGTTGAGCGGCCCCACGATGCGGCTGACCAGCCACCCGCGCGAAGCATAGCGGTAGACGTTGTTGTGGAAGTATGCGGGCCAGGCGTTGGCGATGAGCATGAAGCCGTGCCCGGCGTCGCCGAACTGCTTCTGGAACTTGCGGCGCAGTGTTCCGGAGACGTAGTCGCTGGTGACGATCGAGTCGCCGAAATGAATGATGCGCGTGATGGCGTGGGGTTCTTTCCGCGCCGTGCGGTACAGCGACTCGTAGAAGCCGTCGAGGGCCTTGCCGCTGGGATCGACAAGCGGCACGGGGGGCTTCTTGATGTCGATGGGTGGCAGGTCCGCGTGCTTCTCGGCGATCGGTCCGTTGTCGCCCGTCGGCAGCTGGATGTTCTCCGGTTGCGCCATGCCGGGGTTGTCGCGCGACTCGGTGGACAACTTCGCTTCGCCCACCGTGAGCACCGGAGCGGGCACCGGGGCATGCACGAAAGCCGTGGGCTCGGGCTTCGCGAACAGCCGGACCGGACGGAGACCGGGGACGAAATGCGCGATCGCCGCGAGCACGAGCACCGTGACCGCCGCCAGTGCGGGGCGCGACAGCAGCGCTGTTCGCGGCGAGCGGACGACGTCGCCGTGGACCACCACCTCGTTTTCGACCTCGCTGTCGACGGCGGGGCGCTCGGGCGCGACCATCTAGCTCACGCGGGCCTAGTTCACGCAGGACATGTCGCCCAGCTGGCGGCACAAGGCACGAAGCAGACGCTTTTCCTGGTCCGTGCCCTTGCCGGCGGCAACCTTCGCTTTGAGCGCGTTCTTCACCGCGGTCTGCTGGGTCCGGTCGCCGCTCGTGGCGCCGACGTCATGCGTGCCGGACGACGTATGCGACGTCGCTGCTGCATGTGTGGTGTGGGTCGTGGTCTTCTTCTTCTTCGCGGTGCTGAACGGGTTGGTGCGCACCAGACCGCCACTCGTCGCGACCGAGTGCTTCTTCCCGGGCTCGCTGGTGGGTTTCGCATGCGGAGCGCTAGGCAGCTGCTCCACGTCCACGCCTTCACCCTTGTCGAGAAGAGCGATCTCGTTGGCGGCGCGCTTGCGCCGCACCGAGTCGACAGTCGTCGTGCTGGCCACCTGGTCGAGCAGCGCGCGCTTCTTTGTCGGATCGCTTTCCTGGTTCGCCCGGTCGAGAAGCAGGTCCGCCCAACGAGCTTCGATTTCCCGGAAATCCGCCGACTGCCGCGCGTTGCTGGTCTCGGGGACCTGCAACGCCTTCGCGTGCGCCGCCTCGATGTGGCCCTGGTCGAGCAGTGTCTTGGCTGCCGCCAGGGTCGCGGCCGCCGTGTCGACCTGCTCCACGACGGGCGCTGCGCTCGGCTGGGCCGTCGACCCCGAATGGCGCGTCGTGCCGACGACGACCATTCCCAGAATCATCAGCGCTCCCAGCCCGCCCAGCACTGCGACGACCTTGACGCCCGGTGACAGCCCGCTCTTCGGTGCATGCGCTTCGATGCCCGGCGCGGACGCGAAGTGCTCCGGCAGGACCGCGGCGACCGCGCCGATCTGCTGGCTCTCGTCGGCGCCGGGCCGGTAGATCTGCCCTGCGGGAATGTACTTCAGCACCACGTCGCCGAGCTCGATGGTGTCGCGCGCGTCGATCAGGCTGCGCTCCAGCTCCACACCGTTGATGCGCAGGCCATTGGCGCTGCCGCGATCGAGCAGCTCGTAGCGGCCGTTGCCGATGTTGCGGATCTCGGCATGCACGCGGCTCACCGAGCCGTGGTTGATCGAGACGTTGCATTCCTCGCCGCGTCCGATGAGGACGCGTTCCCCGGTCAGCGGGTACTCGCTGCCTGGCGCCGGTCCCACCAGCATCACGAGTCGATCGGGCTGACCAAGGAGCGAATGACCGCGCGGCGTACCCGGCACCGTCGATGGGCGCTCGCCCGTGCCAACGTCGGGCAGCATCGCCTGGGCGGCGACCTCGTCGATGATTTCGAGCCGGTAGTCGCCGAGCTGCACGAGGTCGCCGTGCTCGAGCTGCTGCGGATCGCCCACGCGCATGCCGTTGAGGAAGCAGCCGTTGTAGCTCGACAGATCCTCGATGAACCATCCCGGGTCGCGTTTGGAGATACGGGCGTGGTGGCGCGAGATATTCCGCTCGGTCAGCCGAACGGTGTTGTCCTCGGCGCGGCCGACGGAGTACTCGTCACGCACGAGATTGACGACCGTTTTGTTACCCTGGTCGTCCTCGATCGTTAGCTTCCACATCGGGCCTGGAGGATCCTGCCGTGAAACCCTGGCGGCGCCAACGGGCGCCTAGGGATTACGCCAGTTTTGTCACGGATTTCCCAGAGTTTCTAGTAGAAGCCACGCGGCCGGACAAGGCATGCTTTGGCTTCGATTGTCGAGCGGGTCCGGGCGCGGGGCCGGCAATGCCCTCGCGACCGCATGAACGCCCGGCGCTATGGCTGCCTCGCGGGGGCTCGGCGGAGCTGACGAGCCGAGGAGAAGAGCGCGTCGTGGATCCGGGGACGCGCGCTGCGGATTGCCGTGTGGTCACGCGTCGGATTGACGCGGTTGGTGAGCAGGACGGCCACCGCGCTGGCTTCGGGATCGCACCAGAGGCTGGTGCCGGTGAAGCCCAGGTGACCGAACGTTGCCGGCCCGCAGACGCTACCGGCCGACGAGCCTCCTGGCGAAAGCCCGTCGAAACCAGCCCGGAGGGTGCCACCCGGACGCTCCCGCACCAGGTCGCGCGCCGCGCCGGCCGTGAGCCACTCTTCCCGGCGCCCGGCGAGCGCGTCGATCAACGCGGCGCCGAACCGCGCCACCGAAGCCGCCGTGGCGAACAATCCCGCGTGTCCGCACAGCCCGTGTCCGCTCGAGGCCCAGGCATTCTCGTCGTGGACGATGCCGACGATCTCGCCGCCGCGCCACGCCACATGCTCGGTCGGGGCGACCTGTCCGGCAAATCCCGGGTCACGCTGGAGCCAACCCCGGCTGGACGAGGCATCGAGTCCGAGTGGGGTGCACAGATGCTGCTCGACAATTCGATCCAGTGGGGCGCCCAGTGCGCGCGAGAGCGCTTCGCCGGCGAGCAGGTAGCCGAGATCGCTGTACAGCGGTGGGAAGCCAGCGGGCGGCGCCGCCCCGACACACTCGCTCCGCCGGGCATCCGCCGCTTCGACAAGCAGTGCCGAGCGGTCGACGGCGCGCGCAGCGATCAGGATCTGGAACAGCTGTCGATGGGCCTCGAGACCGGCGCGATGCGAAAGAAGTAGCTCCAGCGGCACGTCGGCGCTTGCGGTCGAGCGCGCTTCCTCCAGCAGATCCCCGAGCGGCGTCTGCAGGGGGGGCCCGCCGCGCGAGGCCACGCGCGCCCACGTTGTTGCCACGAACGGTTTGGTCACCGAGGCCAGATCGAACGGCGTTTCCGGCGTGATCGCTCCGCGCGACGCGCTCGAGCGCCGTCCGGCCGCCCCGACCGAGAGCATCCAGCCGCCCGGCCCCCTCTGTGCCACGGCGACACTGGCTGCGGGCGCCACCCCCGGCTCCACGACGAGCTCATGGGCCAGGCGCGAGAGCTCGGGCAGCGGATCGGGGATGGCAGGTGCTTTCATGGCTCGAACGCGGGGTCTGGCGACAGCAAACCCTGGGCATTTTGACCGGATGGGAGGCCCCCCGCTATGCTTGCCAATCGGGATAACAGAAAGATCACCCCGCATGGCCGAATTCACCTGGGAGGCTCGCGCGCGCAGTGGCGAGCTGCGCAAAGGCGTCATGGAGGCGGACGACGAGAACGCCGTCAACGCCCGGCTGCGCCAACAGCAGCTCAACCCGGTCAAGGTGAAGAAGAAGGCCAAGGCGCTCACCTTCCAGATCGGCAGCGGCGTAGGCACCAAGGAACTGGTGACCTTCAGCCGGCTGTTCGCGACCATGATCGACGCCGGTCTGCCACTGGTGCAGTGCCTGGAGATCCTCGCGGGGCAGCAGAAAAACAAGATCTTCGCGGGGGTCCTGCGCGATGTGAAGGGCGCGGTCGAGCAGGGCAGCACCTTCAGCGACGCGCTGGCGCGTCACCCCAAGGTGTTCGACCCGCTGTTCGTGCACCTGGTCCACGCCGGCGAGGTCGGCGGTATCCTGGACACGATCATGAACCGCCTCTCGATCTACCTCGAGAAGCGGCAGAAGTTGATCCGGCAGGTGCGCGGCGCGCTGGTCTATCCGAGCGTGGTGGTGGTGATCGCCATGGGCGTGATGACGGTGCTGCTGACCTTCGTCATCCCCTCGTTCGAGAACATGTTCAAGGACTTCGGCGCGAAGAACGCCCTGCCGAAGCTGACCCAGATCGTCGTCGCCGTTTCCCACGGCTTCGTGAGCTACCTGCCGTTCATCGCCGTCGCCGTGATCATCATCGCGGTTGCGATCGGCTATGCGTACCGCACGCCCGGCGGCAAGCATTTCTTCCACAGCGCGATGCTCAAGCTGCCCATCATGGGGCCGGTGATCCGCAAGATCGCCGTGGCGCGCTTCACGCGTACGCTGGGTACGCTGCTGCAGTCCGGCGTGCCGATCCTCGACGCGCTGGAGATCTGCGCACAGCACCGCGGGCAACGTCATCATCGAGGCAGCGGTGATGTTCGTGCGCCAGCGCATCAGCGAAGGCAAGAACATGGCCGAGCCGCTGATGCAGACCAAGGTCTTCCCCGACATGGTCGTGCAGATGATCGCCGTCGGTGAGCAGACCGGTGCGCTCGACCAGATGCTCAACAAGGTCGCCGACTTCTACGAGGAAGAGACCGACGTGGCGGTCGCGGCGCTCACCAGCATGCTCGAGCCCATCCTGATGGTCGGCGTGGGCGGCATGGTCGGCGTCGTGCTGGTCGCGATGTACCTGCCCATCTTCTCGCTCGCCGGCAACATCAAGGCCGACTAGGTCCCCGAATCGGGGCTGACCGCATGGCCTTCCGCCTCGGCATTCCCGATCGGCTTGCGGGCGCGACGTTGCCGCGCCGGCTGGCCTGGTTGACGGGCGCGCGGCTGCTGTTTCTGACCGTGCTGCTCGGGCTGGTGGGCCTGTTCTACCTGCGCGGCCAGTTCCGCCTCGACTCGTTCACCATCCGCGTTGCGCTGCTCACGCTGGCCGTCGCCTTCGGTCTGGGCGGCGTGTACGCGGCGGTGCTGAGGAGCGGGCAGCATCTGTCGTTTCTGGCCGATGCGCAGCTGGTGCTCGACCAGCTGACCTGGACCGCCATCGTGTATCTGTCAGGCGGCGCGTCGAGCGGCGCCACGTCGTTCTACGGCCTGAGCTGCCTGGTGGGTGCCATCCTGACCGGTCTGCGCGGCGCGGGTATCGCGGCTGCCTCCGGCAGTATCTGCTACGTCGCGCTGGCGGGAGCTCTGCAGCTCGGACTGATCGCGCCTCCTGCCGACCAGCCGTCGGCGCTGTACACGGTGAGCGGCGACGAGCTCATCTACTACCTGGCGGTCAACCTGTTGGTGATGGTGGTGGTGATGCTGCTGGCCGGCTACCTCGCCGAACGGCTGCGCATGACGGGCGGGCAGCTGGTGGAAGCCGAGGAGCGCGCCGAACAGGCCGAGCGGATGGCCGCGCTCGGCAGGCTGGCGGCGGGTCTTGCGCACGAGATCAGAAACCCGCTCGGCTCGATCGCCGGCTCGATCCAGCTGCTTCGCACCGGCAGCGGACTGTCCGACGAGGACCGGCAGCTCTGCGGGATCGTGGAGCGAGAGGCGGCGCGCCTCAATGATCTGGTCACCGACATGATGGACCTGTCGCGTCCGCGCAAGCCCGTGTTCTCGACGGTGGACGCGGCGGGAGTGCTGCGCGATGTCGCCGAGCTCACCAGCCGCTCGGGGCGAGGTGTGTCCGACGTGGAAGTCGTCTGGTCGTCACCGGATCACGTGCCCGTTCGCGCTGACAGCTCGCAGCTGCGCCAGCTGATCTGGAATCTGGTGCGCAACGCGGTGCAGGCGTCGAGCGCGGGCGACAAGGTGCACGTGACGCTGGAGGTGGATGACCAGCAGCGCGTCCAGCTGAGCGTTCAGGACGAGGGTATCGGTATCGACGAGCAGGCCAAGGCGAAGCTGTTCGATGCCTTCTTCACGACTCGCACGCAGGGCACCGGTGTGGGCCTGGCCGTGGTCAAGCGCATCGCCGACGATCACGACTTCAGGATCGACGTGGACAGCGAGGAAGGACGCGGAGCGACGTTCCGTGTGTCGCTGGGACGGCTCGTCGGGCAGGCTCGCGACGACAACGAGCAGCAGAACGAGGCCGAGCCGCCAGACAGCCACCCGGCCGCCGGGTCGGATTCGATTTAACATCCGGCGGCGGTGTGAACATCCAGTCGCATGGTGGTTGCCACAGCTGTCGTGCCGCGAGCCCAGCGGCCGCTCTCCCGCGGTGCCGCGGGCGGGCCGTGCTGGCAGCGAATTGTTCCATTATTCCAGCAACCTGGAACGAGTTTGCGGAACCGCGGTGAAGTTCTGGCACCGCCGTTGCGTACAACGAGGTAGTGCCCCACATGACATCCTCCGAACATGAACCGAGCCCGCTTCCTCCTCCCGCTGCTCCTGGCGCTGTGCGCGCTGCTGATTCCGGCTACGGCGCTCGCCGCGCCCAGCCCGCAGACCTTCGTCAAGCAGAAGCACGTGCAGCTGACCGCGCTGCTCAAGCAGCACAAGTCGGCCGCTACCGAGAAGAAGATCCAGAGCATCTTCGACCAGCTGCTCGACTACCACTCGCTCGCCAAGCAGTCGCTCGGCGAGTACTGGGACAAGCGCTCGGCCGCCGAGCAGAAGGACTTCGAGAACGTCCTCGAGCGCCTCGTCCGCAACGCCTACCGCAGGAACCTGCGCAAGACCCTCGATTACAAGATCGACTACAAGGGCGAAGCCAAGGCCAAGGAAGGCTACCTGGTCAAGACCGTCGCCAAGAGCAAGACGAACGCGCGCGAGGACCCGGTCCACATCGACTACATCCTGCACAAGGTCGACGGCAAGTGGCGCGTCTACGACATCGTCACCGAGGGCTCCAGCCTGGTGAACAACTACCGCAGCCAGTTCCGCCGCATCATCAAGAAGAAGGGCTTCGACGAGCTCATGCGCCGCATGAAGAAGAAGCTCGACAAGGAAGAAGCGAGCTGACGAGGGGCCCCGGGGGGGTTTGGGGGGACCTGGCAGCCACTGCACCCAGAAAGCCGGCGCTCTACCGCCGGCTTTTCGCGTCCCTGCCTCCGTCGCGGTGCGACCGCGCTGCCGCGCGGCGGCCGCGGAATTGACCATTGTGCGGCCGCGCCTGGTACGATCGCCGTACGTGACCGCGCGTCCAGATCCATCCCCGGCCCTGCCGGTGGCGGCGGAGAGCAAGTCCGCCGAGGAGCCGCTCAGCCCACTCCGGCTGACGGTGACGCGCGGCGCGCTCGGCATGGAGCTGTACGAGCCGCTGGAGCTCGGCCCGCTCGAGGTGGCGGCGCTGTCGCTGACGCTGCCCGGCCTCAGCTTTCCGTTGGATCTTTCGGGCGGCGTGCCCGTGTTCCGTCATCGTCGCGGCGACCTCGAGCATCTCGAGCTTTCCGCGGGCCTCGACGCGCTCGCGCGCTGGATCGCGCCGCGGGTGCGCGACGTGCTGGGCCGGGAGGTGCAGCCGCCCAGCGTGTGGAGCGTGCCGCAGGGCCTCGGCGTGGGGCTTTCGGGCGAGGGCGGTGCGCTCTGCTTCGACCTGCTCTGGGCGCCGGTCGAGGGTGACGCGCGCTTCGTGGTCGCGCGCGCACGCGGCGCCGGTCTGGGGGCGCCGGCGCTCGGCTTTGCGCTGCGCGCGGTCGACGCCGCGCTGGGTGGGCGCGCGGAGCGCGCCGGACGCGTGCTGACCTTCCCGCGCGTAGGCAGTGCGCTTGGCCGCGTGGTGCTTCCCGCGCTGGGTGCCCGCGCGCCCGCTGCCGGCCGTGTGCGCTTCGGCGCGCTGTCGGCCGACGGCGACCTGGTGGGTGTGCTGCTCGATGCGACGTACCCGCCGCCGGCGTTGACCGACGAGGCGGTGCGCGCGCTCGAGCTGGCCGGGCTGACGCGTGAAGCCGACGAAGCACTGGCGCGCGGCGACGTCGAGGAAGCGCGCGCCGGCTACCTCGCCGCGCTCGAGCGCGCGCCGCGCCACCCCGAGCTCGCCGAGCTGGTCGCCGCCATCGATGTCGCCATCGGCGGCCGCGCCGAGGCGGCGCTGGGCATGCTGGTGGAGTCGCTGCCGGCGACCGACGCGGGGCTCGCCGGCGCCGAGCTGCTCGCCGAGCTCGGCGATCGCGACGCCGCGCGCGACGCTATCCAGCGCGCGGCGGACGCCGAGGTATACGCGCCCGTCGCCGCGCTCTGGTGGCAGCGCTTGTCGGAGATCGCCGTCGATGCCGCCGAGCGGCTGGAGGCGCTCGACCAGGCCGTTGCCCGTGCTCCGGGGCTCCAGCGCGTGCGCCGCGCGCGTTTCCACGCGCGCCTCGAGCGCGGCGACGTCGAGGGCGCGCTCGCCGACGCGGAGCACCTGGAAGCGGCCGCCCGGGGCTCGCGCGCGCGTCACGAGCTCAGTCGTGACGCGGCGCAGGCACTGTTCGATGCGGGCTTTGTGCGCCAGGCGGGCCGGCTTTTCGAGCGCGCGCTCAGGTATCTGCCCAGCGATGCGACCGCGACCGCCGGCCTCGCGCGATCGTTGCTCGACGTAGGGCGGCGCGACCGCGCCGTCGCGCTCTTCGAGCGCGCCATCGCGCTCGGCGAACGGCACGGTGAGCCCGAGGCCGGCGCGCTGGTCGACCTGGCGCGGCTTCTGGCCAGCGAGCTTGGCGATCTGCCGCAGGCCATTGCGCGCGTGCGCGAAGTGCCGGCCTCCTCGCCGCGCTCGATCGAAGCGCGGCTGCTCGAAGCGCGCTGGCGCGCTGCGCTGGGCGACATCAGTGGCGCGTCGCTCGCCTTCGGCAGGCTCAGGCAGACGATCGAGCTGGCGAGCCCCGTCGAGGCGGTGTGGGCCGGGTGGCTGCTTGAAGCTGCGAGCTTCGAGCGCGACGTGCAGCACGACGTGCTGGCAGCCGAGCGGCACCTTTCGGTCGCACTGCGCCTGGCGCCGCGCGATCGCGCCGTCGGCGGCGCCTACCGCGAGGTGGCGGCGATGGTTGCGGCGCGAGCGCGGCGACAGCGCCAAGGCGCGCAGGACGACACCCCGGCAGGGCAGGCGGCGGCGCCCGGACAACCCGCAGACGACAGCGCCGGTCATGACGAGGCCCCGCCGCTGCCGCGTACGCAGGTTGGTGCGGTGATACTCGAGGACGCGCCGGACGACGACGGCCCGCCCTCCCGCCGGGCGCCGGACGGCGCCGACGACGAGCAGCGGGTGGAGCAGCTGCGCGCCGCCCTGCAGCTTGACCCGGACAACCTCGACGTCGTGGTCGAGCTGTCGGCGCGGCTCGAGCGGCTGGGGCGCGATCACGACCTGCTCGCATTGCTCTCCGGGCGACTCGACGAGGCCGGCGCCGACGAACGCGCCGAGCTCGAGCCCAGGCTGCGCGCACTGCTCGTACGGCTGCGCGACCAGGCGCTCGCCGAGAGCCGCAGCAGCGACGCCGAGCTCTACGCCGGCGTGCTCGCGCGGCTCGACTGAGCCGGCGCCTGCTCCGCCGCGGCGTCGCCCGCCAGCTCGTCGTGCCAGGCGCGCTCGGCGGCGGGAAGCGCCGTTTCGGGCACGAGCACGCTCAACCTGAGCGGCGTCGCGAGCATCCACACCGGCGCCCTGCCGAGCAGGCCGAGCGCGCGCTCGACCAGCGCCGGAGAGCCGACCTCGACGCCCACCAGGCTGAGCCGGCCCAGGCCCTGTTGGATCGACAGCCCGTCGCCCAGAGCGCTCTGGAGCTCGCGGCGCGCCCTGGCGAAGTCCGGCACGTTCAGGAGCGGAACGCACGCCTGCACACCGCTCGCATCGGTTGTTGCATCGGCGAGCGGCAAGCCCGCCTCCGCTGCGGCCGAAAACAGTGGCGCGCCAGCCGGGGCGGCGAGCAGCGCAATCTGCCGTTGTGCAACCACCGCGCGGTGCGGCGTGGATTCGGTCCCGGGCGCGATGCGCGTCTCGCGGAAGCCCCCTGTCGCGGAGTCGCTGGTGCGTCGCGCGACGATGGTCACGCGGCTCTTCTTGGCCCACTCCACGGCTTGCGCGTTGAGCACCTTGGCGCCCGATTCGGCCATTTCCTGCATGGTCGCGTAGTCGAGCTCCGGCAGGTGCCGCGCGTCCTTCACGTTGCGCGGGTCGGCGGAGTAGACGCCGTCCACGTCGCTGTAGATCTCGCAGCGCTCGGCGCCCAGGGCCGCGGCCAGTGCCACGGCCGTGGTGTCCGAGCCGCCGCGCCCGAGCGTGGTGATCTCGCGGCGGTAGCTCATGCCCTGGTAGCCGGCGACGATGACCACGCGTCCGCGGTAGAGCTCGTCCTCGATGCGGTGTGGCCTCACTTCGATGATGCGGGCGTCGAAGTGCCGGTCGTTGGTGATGATGCCCGACTGCGATCCCGTGAAGCTGATGGCATCGAGCCCGCGCGCCTGCATCGCGATCGAAAGCAGCGCCATGCTCACGCGCTCGCCGGTGCTGACCAGCATGTCCAGCTCCCGGCGCGGCGGTTCGGGCTCAACGCCATTTCCGCCGCTCGGGACGCGCGCTGCGTCGCGTGCCAGCGAGAGCAGGTTCTCGGTCGTCTTGCCCATGGCACTGACGACCACCACCACGTCGTATCCGGAGCGCCGCGCCAGCGCCACGCGGTCGGCGACCGCGTGCAGCTTGTCGATGTCGGCGACGGACGACCCGCCGTACTTCTGCACGAGGACCGCCATATCCTCGCGCCTAGCACGACCCCAGCCGCCGGGCCAAGCGAGCGGCTGCATTCGGTCGGGGGCTCGGGCTCGGTCTCGGGCCTTCTAGTTCGGGACCTTCCTGTGACAGTCCGGCCCGCAGTCGGGAGTGCCGTCGCAGTCCTCGCCGTCCTGGGTCTGGACGATGCCGTCGCCGCAGAAGGGCCCGCGCGTGCAGTCGGGGTTGCACTTGCCGTAGCCGCCGGTGTTGTTGGCCGTGCCGTCGTCGCACTGCTCGTTGCCCGCGACGACGCCGTCGCCGCACGTCGTGCTGCACTTCGAGACGGCGTGCACGAAATTGCTGAGCGTCAGCTTGTAGTTCGACGCAGTCGTGTGGCGCTCCGCCTGGAACACGGCGATCTCGTACATGCCGCCCTGGGTCAGCCCCAGGTTCGACGCGGCCGCCGCGTTCAAGGTGATGCTGCCGTTCGTTGCGCCATGCAGCCCGCCGAGATCGACCGCGAGCTTGCCGTTGATGAATACCCAGACGTCGTCATCGCCGGTGAAGTCGAAGACCTCGCCGCCCTGGTACGTGAAGGGGTAGCGCAGCTCGCTGGTGAACGAGAAGTTGTGCCCGTTGTACTCCTGCACGTGCCCCCAGCCGAGGCCGTCGACCGGGAAGAAGGCGGTGCTCGAGAACTGGTAGGCGTTGCTCGTGCCCTGGCGCGCCAGCGTCAGCGTGGTGGGCGGACCGCCAGGCGTACCGTCGGTGGTGTAGACGAGCTTGTCGTAGGGGTTTTGGCTGCCCGGGTTGTTCGTGTCGCAACCTTTCTGGTGGTACCACCAGCAGAAGTCGGTCGCGTCGGTGAGCTGGGTTCCGTACTGCCCGCTGCCCGTCGACGACGCGAACACCGGCTTGCTGTCGCTGCCGAGCGTGCTCTGCACCAGCCCCGTCGTCGGGCCTCCGCCGCTGTAGCGCTCGAAGTCCGGGTGGCCGGGACCGACCGAGGACGCGGTGTTGTAGTAGAGGAAGTCGCGGTACAGGATCGGGATCACGAGCTTGTCGGGCGGAGACTCCTGCACGGCCTTGCAGCTCCAGCCCTTCTCGATCTGGCAGGTCGAGGAGCAGCCGTCGCCGTTCTGGGTGTTGCCGTCGTCGCAGGCTTCCTGGGGAAACTTGAGGCCGTCACCGCAGACCGGGGTGCACTGGCCGTTCTGGCACGATGGCTCGAGTGTGCAGCTCGGCGAGCAGCCATCGTAGGGGATGCGGTTGCCGTCATCGCACTGCTCGAAGCCCTCCTGCTTGCCGTCGCCGCACGTGGTCTGGTGACAGACGCTCTTGCCATTCGTGGTCGTGCAGGCCCAGCCCGGTTCGAGCTTGCACTTGCTGGAGCAACCGTCGCCGTCGTTCGTGTTGCCGTCGTCGCACTGCTCGAGGCCGACCAGGATGCCGTCGCCGCATTGCCGCGCGATGCAGCGCACCCCCGGGGCAGGGCAGGCCCAGCCGTCCTCGATCTGGCAGGTCGAGGAGCAGCCGTCGCCGCTCTGCGTGTTGCCGTCGTCGCATTGCTCCTTGCCGGTAATCAGATCGTTGCCGCAGATATCGACCGGACCGCTGTCGGGTGTGCCGCCGCCGCCGTCCAGGCTGATGGGCGGTGCGCCGCCGCCGCCGGCAGCGCCGCTGCCTCCCGCGCCGCCGCCGCCGCCGTTCGAACCGCCGGTTGCCACGCTGGAGCCACCGCCACAACCGGCTGCGAGCAGAGCCAGGGCCGTCATCCAGGAGGCACAGCGGGAAGAGAAGGACATGCCACGAGGATACCACCGCTCGCGCACGGCACACGTCGAGCAGCGGCGGGAGGGCCGCGTGCCTGTCTCGACGCAGAGCGGACGCCCTACAGCGCGAGCTGCAGCAGCCGGCATTCGTCGTCGTCGCCGACCAGGGCGGACCAGGGAACGAAGGCGATGCCACTGGTGCGTGCGACGAGCGCGCCGGAAAGTGCGACGATCCTGCCCGAGCCGGACTCGATGGAGTCGAGCAGGGCCTCGCAGGCGCCGGGTTCGAGATCGTCGGCGAGCAGCAGGCTGTGGCCTTCCGCGTCGACCAGGCGCACGCCAGCGCTGCGATCGCTCTCGATGTGCTCGGGCGCGAGCAGCATGGGCAGGGGGCGGGCGACGAGCAGCAGCGGGTCGCTGGCTACCTCGTCGGGCAGCTCGAGCGAGCGGCGCGCGGCGGCCGCTGCGCGCGCCAGCTCCGCGGGCGACGCGGCCGGCGCGTACTCGTACTGGTAGATGCGGATGCGCGGTGGATCGAGACCCTGGAGGCGGCTCGAGAAGCTCAAGACGACGCGTCGGCCCGGGCTGCCGAGCGACAGCGCGCCGCGCGCCGGCACGCCCGCTTCGCGGAGCAGCTCGCCCGTGCGCGGATTGACCAGAAGCCGCGTCTCCCAGTTCACCACCGCCCGCTCGTGGCAGCGGCCGACCTCCACCAGCTCGCACCACTCCATGGGCGCCGCTTCCACTTCACTGCCGCCGAGCTCGAGCGATCCCGGCTCGTCGGGGCTCGACGACAGTCGCCGTGCCACGCTGCCGATAGCGGCAAGAACCAGCGCGGTCTCCTCCACCGGCGCTTCGGGAGCGAGCGCGCTCTCCAGTCGTGCCAGAAGCCGCGCGACGCAGGGCAGTGCGCGTTCCGACAGCGAGTTCTTGGCCGCTGCGATCGCCTCGTCGACCGTGGACGTCTGCGCGCTGCGGCCCGCGCGGAGCACCGAGCCGACCAGCGCCTCGAGCGTGGCGGGTAGCGGCTCGCGGTACAGGGTGGAAGGTGTGAGATCGAGCGGCGCCGTCTCGTCGCGCACCTCGACCACGGGATCCGGCGGGATCACCGAGGGGCGCGGGGCAGCGGGGCGCTGCGACAGCGGGCCCACGCGGAACGAGACCGGCGTTGCGCCCAGTACGGCCAGTGGTGGCGGCGGCGAGGACCGCGGGCGCACCGAGGGCGGGTGAGAGGAGTCGGCGGCTGGCGCGTCCAGTCCGAGCAGCTCGATCACCTGGCGGGCCTCGGGCAGCTGCGCGTTGCCGGTGGTGTACACGCGCCGCGCCGGCCCGAACGGATCGCGGATCACGATGGTGGAGCCACCCTGGCTGTCTGCCAGCTCCACCGTGATGCTGAGCACGCGCGGTTCGCTCACGCTCCGAACCTACTCCTCCATGGAGCTTCAGGCAGCAACGTTGTCGGAGGCGCTCGGCAACGACGGCATCAAGAGCAGCCGGCGCCGGCGCCGGCGCAGGGCGTGGCGGATGTGGGGAGGTACCGACGACAGATCGAGCACGGACAGCTCGTCGAGCATGGCGCGGGCAATCTCGATTCTGCCGGCGTTGTACAGGGCCTCGGCGCGGCCCAGGTAGGCAGCAGCGATGCGGGTCATGTCGGCGGGACGCGCGGACAGGTGGGCAGGCGCGATTGCGAGCGCGCGGCGGTAGCCGGCCACGGCGCGCGCCAGATCCCCGGCGCTTTCCCAGAGCTTTCCCTGGTACAGCCCCGGGCGGAACCAACGCGGATCGGCGCCGAGGGCGCGGTCGCACAGCGCGCTGGCCGCCTCGCGCAGACCGATGGCCGACAACAGCAGCGCGCGCAGCATCAGCAGCCAGGCAAGGATTCGGTGGCGCTTGGTGGGCGGCGCGCCCGGAGAACGTTCCAGTGCGCGGGTGCGCTGGCGCGCGCCGCGGCGCGCACGTTCGAGCAGCTCCTGGGGCGCATCGCCGCGCATCTCGGCGCGTGCAAGCACGGCCTGGCGCGCCATGGCCAGCTCCACGGCCAGCGCGGGCGGCAGGTCGTCCTCGTCGCTCTCCAGCCGGTCGAGCCAGCCGAGCGCGCGCTCGTCGCCCGCGCGTCCGAGCGCGCGGATGGCCGCGCGCTGCTCGTCCAGATCATCCCCGGTCGCGCGCGCGACGGCGCGTTCGGCCAACGCGGGGTCGTAGAGCGCGTCGAGCGCGGCGATGCGTGTGCCGTGATCCTGGTCGGCGAGCCCTTCCAGGATGGACTCGCTGCCGCGGAAGTCGCCCCAGATGCCGAGCGCCTCGGCCAGCGCGATGCGTTCGCCCAGATCGGAAGCGCGCGTGTTGGCGTTCAAGAGCAGCGGCACCACGCGCCGATCGTCGATGCGCGCGATGCAGCGTGCGGCTTCTGCGCGGACCTCGCTGCGTGGATCGTCGAGCAGCGCGCTCGTCAGGACCAGCAAGAGGCGCGCGTCGGCCATCGGGCGTACGGCGGTCAGCCTGTCCACCGCGTCGGCGGGGCTGCCGCCCGTCACGGCACTCGAGATGCTGTCGATCACGAAGCCGATCGAGAAGTCGTCGAGGCGCCGCGCATGCAGCATCAGGCGCGCGCGCTCCCGCGCATCGAGTTCGGCGAGCGGATCGCCGCCGCGCACGCCTTCGATGACCTGCCGCACCGCGGTCTCGAACCCGTCAAGCAGCAGGTCGACGCGGGCGAGCTCGGCGCGTGCTTCGCGTCCCGGCGCGCCGCGCCGCTTGGCGGACAGCCGCAGCAGGTCGAGCTCGAGCTGGGGCTCGTGGCTGACCGGCGTGAGATCGACCTCGTCGAGCAGCGTGGGGTCGTCCGCGGCCAGCTCGGTCAGCCTCTCCAGCGCGGCGCGGCGCTCGAGGATCGCGCCGCCGCGTGCCGTTGCGGCCAGAGAGGCCACGTCGTCCGACGCGCCCAGTGCACGGCGCCGCACCCGTGCTGCCAGAATCGCGGCCTGCAGCGACGCCGGCGGACCGCGGCGCGAGCGCGCTTCCAGGGGGCGGGCGATGCGCGGCTCCAGGAGCCGCGCCGCTTCGTCGAGCCACTCCGCCGTCGCAGCCGCGGCGTCGGCGGCCGGGCCTTCGTCGTGCAGGAGCCCCTTGTCGACGTCCTCGTACAGCGTCGAGAGTTCGCGCCCGGAGCGCGCTTCGGGATGGTCAGACCTCGGTGCCGTCGGAGTCCTCGCTGTCGGGCGGCGCCCAGGAACCGAGCCCCGCCATGCCCGCGGTCCACAGCCGCTGCCGCGCCGCATCCCAGGTCATCGCCGCCACGCGCGCGTGCTCGTGCATGGGTTCGTCGTCGAGCCCCGGGGCTTCGATGCCGGCGACTCGTTCGGCGAGGGCGCTCGCGGGATTGACCAGCACCAGGTGGGTGTGGTCGTTGGGTTCGTCGTAGAGCGCGGCCCACACGCACACCTGCCCGGCGAGCTCGCCAGCGGTGAGCGCGCTGAGGCCCGCACAGCCGTCCACGTGCTTGAAGCTGGCGCCACCGTCGGTGGACACCGAGAGCCCGCGCGCGCTGTCGCCGATCGCCACGACCGGTCCCGATACGGCCAACAGCGGCGCCGTACCGCTCGCGACGCGGCGACCCGCTTCGTCCAGCGGTTGCAGGCTCCAGCTCAGTCCGGTGTCCGTCGAGCAGAGCAGGCTGAGCCCGGTGCGATCCTCGCCCAGCAGCGCGAGCGGCGCGCCGCCCGCGGACATGGCGATCACGCGGGCGCGCACGTCCACGCCCGACCACGTCTCGCCGGCGTCCTGGCTGCGCACCAGACGCCCCGACGAGGTGCGCGCCAGCACGACGTCGGGCGCGCTCTCGGCGCCCTGGCACAACTCGACGCGCGGCGTGCCCAGATCGCCGTCGCCCACCACCCTGCCGAAGCCGGCGACCAGCTGCGGCTCGCGAGCGCCCAGGAAGCGCCGCAGCAAGCGGTGATCGGTGGTCGCGAGCAGCGCAGCTTCGAAGCCCGGACCGACCAGCGCCAGGCTCGCGATGCCGGGCGCTGCGGCGCCAAGATGCTGGGGCGCTTCCGAGTTGCCCGGCCACCAGCACAGCTCGCTGCCGCCGGCCACGAGCTGTCCACCGGCCAGCGCGACCGCGCTGAACGCGCCCGGCAGGTGCGCGTCGCGACGCCAGTGTCGGGACGCCCAGGGCGGCGGCTCCTCGTCGCGCGTGTCGGGGAGCTCGAGCCAGGCGGCGTCCTCGCCGTCGTAGTCGCCTTCGCTGTCCGCATCGAGCTCGGGCAGGTCGTCGGAGACCAGGTCCTCGAGCGGTTCGTCCGTGCCGTCCTCGGCTGGCCCGGCGAGGCTGTCGCCCGGTGGCGGCCGGATGCCGGCCGAGGCGTCGAAGTCGACGGGCCCCGTCTCGTCCGGATCGCCCTGGGCGATTTCGTCGTCGGCGAGGTTCAGGAGGGCCGCGATGTCGAGTACCAGCTCGCCCTCCGTCTCGGCGTTGTCTTCCGGTGGCGCGTCGAGCTCGATGCCAACGTCGAGCTCGGTGGCCACCTCGTCGTCCAGCCCCTCGTCGTCGTCGAAGCGCGTCAGGAGCGACGCGGGGTCGATCGAGATCCCGGGCTCTTCCTCTTCGAGCTCGTCGCTGCTGTCGAGCGGTGGAAGCTCGCTTTCGGGGTCGCTTTCGTGGGAATCGCTTTCCAGGTGGCGCATGTCGTCTTGTGCCGGCTCCCCGAGCCGGTCGGCGGGGCGGAGCTGCCCCTGGCCCTCGGGAGTGTAGTCTGCCAAAAGGGGGCGTGCCTGTCCTGTGCGAGCGCCACAGCTAAAGTAGGATCGACCATGCGGACCCCGGTGAAAGCTCTGCTCGGTGCTGGTCTGGTGGCGCGTCGGGTCAGCGTGGCAGCGCGCGACGTCGTCTACGTCAAAGGCATCTTCGAAGCCAGCGAGGGGCTTGGCGCGCTGTTTGCCGAGCGTGGTGGCGAGCTTGTCATCGCTGCGCCCGAGTCGCGCGCCGCAGAGCTCGACGAGGTGCTCGCTGATCTGACCCGGGAGATCGGCGCAGTCGTTGGCGAGCAGAAGGCCTGACCGGTGTCATCGCCCGCGCGGCGTCGCGACGCTGCGGGGGCATCCGCCCTCGGGAAAGCTCGTGTCGTATCGCGTCAGGAACGCCGGCCGTTGCGATGCGCGACTCGATCCTCTAGATCATCGGCTTGCTCTACGATCGGCGTCAACACGCCGCGGCAGACATGAAGCACCCATCCAGCCCAGACGAGACCCCGCTACCGCTCGCTGCATCGAGCGGAATGGACGCGCGCGTCGTCGACGCCTGGGTCACCTGGCTGGGCGCTCTGGCGACGGACGCGGAGGCGGCGTTGGCTGCGGCGATGGCATACAAGGAACTCGACGGAACTGCTCGCGATCGCTGGCTGTCCGCGCTCGAGCACGACGCTGCGCGCGTGAACGTGCCGCGCATCGCCGTCTACGCGCCACTGCTCGCGGTCGAGTCGGATCCGGAGCGGCGCACGCGCATCACCGATGCCATCGGACCGGCGGACGTCGCGGCGACTCCGCGCGTGGCGGCCAGCGCACTGTGCGGGTCGAGCGATGCGGGCGTGCGCGTGGCGGCGATCGTGACGCCGCTGTATCTCGACTTCGTGCAGGTGCTCGCCTGCGGCTACCGCACGGACTCCGGCTTCGACTGGGTGAAGCACGATCCGATTGTCGATCGCCGCGACGCGCCGCGGCCCGGGGACAGCCTCGGCGATGCAGTGCTGGAGAGCACTCCCATCAAGCCGCTCGTCGACCAGCTGGCGCACGCCGTGCTGGCACACCAGCGCAGTGGCAAGGTGCTGCCCGAGGCGCTGAAGGTGTTCGCCGATCTGTTCGGGCCCGGCGAAGGCGGCCCCCTGCCCACGCCGGCCCTCTGATAGCCGTGCCATTGCGACGCGCCTGGCCGGTTCTCGGCGTCTTCCTGCTCGCCGCCCTCCTGCTGGCGGGCGGCTGCGGGGGCGGTGACGCAGAAAGCCCGCCTAGAGCGCCCATCGGCAGAGCCCACGGCCGGCCCATCCTGTTCTCCTACCGGACCACCGAGGGGGGCGTCTTCAGCAGCGACAGCACGCGCGGGCGGGCCACGGCGGTGCTGTTCGTGACCACCTACGACCCGGCGTCGCAGCTCTCGGCGCAGAAGCTCGACGAGGTGCTGCGCTCGTTCCGGCCGCGCGCCAATGGCGGCGCGATCGTGCTCGAGCCCCCGCAGAACGCCATGCTCGCCGACGTGTTCCGCAGCACGCTCCACCTGTCCTACCCCCTGGCCATCTCGGACGCCGCCACCCTGCACGGCGAGGGTCCGTTCGGCCCGGTCCACGTCGTGCCCATGCTGTTCGTGCTCGACCGCGACGGGCGCGTGGTGTGGCAGAAGGCCGGCGTATTCAAGCCGGCGGAGCTGGAAAGCGCACTGTCGGCCGCGTCGCGCTAGTCGTTCCCGCGCGCACCGGACGGTCCGGCTGGTTAGGATACCTCCATGAGTTTTCATCGTCTGGAGCGGGTCTCGAGTTGGCGCACCATGGCGCTGCACGCCTGGAAGAGCCCGGCCGATCCCACGGTCTACGGGGTGATCGACATCGACGCGGGGCCGCTGTCGGCGCACATCGAAAAGCTCCGCCAGGAGACCGGTCGCCGCATCACGATCACGCATCTCGTGGGCAAGGCGGTCGCCGTCGCAATCGCCGAGCGCCCGGAGGTCAACGCGATCGTGCGGCGCGGTCGGCTCTACGCGCGGGACTCCATCGACGTCTTCTTCCAGGTCGCGTTCGAAGGCGGCGAGAATCTGGCCGGAGCCAAGGTCGACAACGTCGACGACAAGAGCGTCGAGCGCATCGCCGACGACCTTGCCCGTGGCGCGGAGCGCATCCGCGAGCGCCGGGACGACCCGACCCAGGTGAGCGCCCGGCGGCTGGGCGGGCTGCCGCCGGCGCTGATCCGCACGGCGATGAAGCTCGGCGAAACGCTGACCTACGACTTCGACATCAATCTGTCGCGCCTGGGCGTCCCCTACGACGCCTTCGGGTCGGCCATGGTGACCAGCGTCGCGGGTTTCGGGCTCACTTCGGGCCACGCGCCGCTGTTCCCGCCGTCCCGGGTTCCCATCGTCCTCACAGTTGGAGCAGTGCACGACGCGCCGGCTGTGCTAGATGGGCGGGTCGTCGCGCGCCCCACGCTCACCATCGGCGCCTCTTTCGATCACCGGATTCTGGACGGCTACCAGGCGGGCAGGTTGGCAAAGCGATTTTCCGAAGCGCTCGAGAATCCGGACAAGGAGCTAGTGTGAAGAAAGTAGAAAAGGTCGTGCTCGCCTACTCGGGTGGGCTGGACACCAGCGTCATCCTGCGTTGGCTCAAGGAGAAGTATTCGTGCGAGGTCGTGGCCTGGTGCGCGGACGTGGGCCAGGCCGAGGAGCTCGACGGGCTTGAAGCCAAGGCCAAGGCGACCGGCGCCGTCGGCTACGTCCAGATGGACCTGCGCGAGAGCTTCGTGCGCGATTTCGCGTTCCCTGCGCTTCGTGCCAACGCCCTGTACGAGGGTGAGTACCTGCTCGGCACGTCGCTGGCCCGCCCCTGCATCATCGAAGGCATGATGAAGACGGTGAAGGAGACGGGGGCCGACGCCATCGCGCACGGCGCGACCGGCAAGGGCAACGACCAGGTGCGTTTCGAGCTGGGCGCCGCGCACTTCGATCCCGATGTGCGGGTGATCGCGCCTTGGCGCGAGTGGGACCTCACGTCGCGGAGCGACTGCATCGCCTACGCGAAAGAGCACGGTATCCCCGTCGCCGCGACCGCCGAGAAGCCGTATTCTATCGATCGCAACATGCTGCACATGTCGTTCGAGGGCGGTGTGCTCGAGGACCCGTGGAACGAGCCGCCGCGTGACATGTTCGTCCTGACCACGGACCCGCAGGAAGCGCCCGACGAGCCCGAGTATCTCGAGATCGACTTCGACGGTGGCAACCCGGTCGCGGTCAACGGCGAGGCGCTGGGGGCGTCCGCGCTGCTGTCGCGCGTGAACGAGATCGCCGGACGCCACGGAGTCGGGCGGGTCGATCTGGTCGAGAGCCGCTACGTGGGGATGAAGTCGCGAGGCGTGTACGAGACACCTGGCGGTACCGTGCTGCACAAGGCGCATCGCGCCATGGAGTCGATCACGCTCGACCGCGAGCAGATCCGCATCCGCGACGGGCTCGTCCCCGAGTACGCTACAGAGATCTACCGCGGCTTCTGGTTTTCGCCCGAACGCACGATGCTGCAGACGATGATCGACTCGATCCAGGACGTGGTCAGCGGCACCGTGCGGCTGAAGCTCTACAAGGGCAACGTCACCGTCGTCGGGCGCAAGAGTCCGCACACGCTGTACCGCGAGGACTTCGTCACCTTCGAGAAGGACAGCGTCTACAACCAGGCCGACGCCACGGGCTTCATCCGTCTGAACGCGCTGCGCTTGCGGCTGGAAGCGCTGCGAGCTCGCAGGACGCGCTCCTGACGCAACGCGTCCGCCCGTGCGCCCCCGTAGCGCGATTCCGTGGAGCGAGAGGAGCCGATATGGCGGAACCCCGTCATCTCATGTACAGTTTGTCCGGTTTCTGCGGGGTCGTCGGGCTCGAAGTAGAGGGTTTTTCGGATGCTTGATCACGGACGGAAACGACCGCTCCGGTCGCTGGCAGGGGTGGCGATCTGGCTTTCCGCCATTGTGCTGGCGGTGTCGTGCGCCAGTACCGAGAAGGGCGGGCTTCCTTCCGGCACAGCGGGCGCGGGCGGCGGCAGCGCCGGCAGCGGCACCGGTGGCACGGGCGCGACGGGTACGGGCGGCACGGGCGCGACGGGCACCGGCGGTACGGGCGCGACGGGCACCGGCGGCGGCGGATTCGGCGGCGGCTCTGCCGGGTTCGGAGGAGGCTCGGGCGGTGGCTGCCAGGTGGCGTTCTGCCCGAGCACCGGCTTCGGCACGCCTTGCTGCGTGACATCCTCGGGCCCCTGCGGCACCGACACCGGCAACGGCTGCGTCGAGCAGGGTACCGACGGCGGCAGCTCGGGCGGCGCTGGCGGTACATCCGGTGCCGGTGGCACGTCCGGTTCGGGCGGCACGTCCGGCTCGGGCGGCACGTCCGGTTCGGGCGGCACGTCTGGTTCGGGCGGCACGTCTGGTTCGGGCGGCACCGCCGGTTCGGGCGGCACCGCCGGTGCAGCGGGCACTGGCGGTGCAGTGGGCACTGGCGGTTCGGGCGGCATGGCTGGCGCCGACGCCGGAGCGGACGCACAGCCCGACGTGTCGGTCGACGCCAGCAGCGATGCGTCGGCGGACTCGTCGCTCTAGCGCTTTCGAGCCGCTGTGCTTCGCCGCGGGACGGCTCGCCGTCCCGCGACCGGCAACGGTGATAGGCTTGCCGCCCCGGAACAAGACCCACAAGGAGGGATCCGGTGAGCGAGCTTGTCGACCGACCACGCAGCATACGCAAGGGCGAGGAGCTCGATCTCGAGCCGCTAGCCGCGTACCTGAGGCAGCACATCCCGGAGATCCGCGACCACGCGGAAGTCAGCGTTGAACAGTTCCCGAGCGGGCACTCGAACCTGACCTATCTGGTGCGTGCGGGTGGTCGCGAGTACGTGCTGCGCCGTCCGCCGTTCGGCAGCAAGGTCAAGACCGCGCACGACATGGGCCGCGAGCACCGCATCCTGTCGAAGCTGCACGCCGTCTACCCGCTCGCGCCCGAGCCGCTCGTCTACTGCGACGACGAGAGCGTGCTGGGCGCGAAGTTCTACGTGATGCGCCGCATCCAGGGCATCATCCTGAGAAAGAAGCTGCCGGAGGGCCTCTCCATGTCGCCCGAGCAGCTCCGCCGTCTGGATGAGAGCTTGATCGATAACCTCGCCGTTTTGCACGGGCTCGACTACGAGAAGGCCGGGCTGGGTGATCTGGGCAAGCCCGCCGGCTACATCGAGCGGCAGGTGACGGGCTGGACCAAGCGCTACTACGCCTCGCAGACGGACGAGATCGAGAGCGTCGTTCGCGTCGCGGAGTGGCTCGCGGAGACGATGCCCGCCGAGAGCGGCGCGGCGCTCATCCACAACGACTACAAGCTCGACAACGTCGTGCTCGATCCCGCCGACCCCACGCGCATCATCGGCGTGCTCGACTGGGAAATGAGCACGCTCGGCGATCCGCTGATGGATCTCGGCACCTCGCTCAGCTACTGGATCGAGGCCGGCGACGGCGACGCGGCCCTGTCGGTGGCGATGGGGCCGACTGCCGAGCCCGGCAGCATGACGCGCCGCGAGCTCGCCGATCGCTACGCGGAAAAAACCGGTCGCGACATCTCGAACATCCAGTGGTTCTACTGCTTCGGCCTGTTCAAGACCGCCGTCGTGCTGCAGCAGATCTACTACCGCTACAAGCAGGGCCTCACCAAAGACGAGCGCTTCGCGCCGCTGATCCTGCTGGTGGAGCTGCTCTGCAACCGCGCGGTAGAGAGCATCGAGAAGAAAGCGATTCAGATCACCGGGCGCGATTCCACTACGCACCGCCTGTCGTCCCGGGGCTGCTCGAGGTTCCCTGTGCGGCGCCGTCAGCGCGCTACTCGCAGGATGCCGGTGCCGGGCGACGACCAGTACAGGTACTGCGGATCCAGGGCTATGGGCGTGCGTGGGCGTAGCAGCCCAGCGACGAACAGCTCGTTCGGGGGCTGCCAGGCATAGAGCTGTCCCGGGTCGGCCGTTGTGAACCACAGCTTGCCGCCGTCGGTGCGCACGTCGTACGGCGCGCTGGGAGTCTGGGTGACAACCTGAACCACACCGCTGGAGAGCTCGATCGACAGCACACGCTTTCCAGCCTCGTCGGTGGCGTAGGCTGTTGTACCGCCCACGGCGAGGCGGGCCGGGTCGAAACTGCCCTCGGCGATCAGTGTGGCGCCGAGCGTGGTCGTGTCGATGGCATACAGGCGACCCGGGTTGGAGTAGCCGACGAACAGCGTGCCGCTCGCGAGAGCCAGCGAGCGAGCGCGGCCGGGCTCGGCGATCACGGCCTCCGTCGCGCCGCCGCCGATTGGCACGCGCTGCACACGCCCGATGGAATACGCGGCAGCTTGCGCGTCGGCGGCGTCCGTGACGGGCGCGCCGTCGTGCGAGGCGTCCGCGTCGGACGCTGCGTCCAGGCTGGAGGAAGCGTCGGCATCGAGCGAGGCGTCCGCTCCGGGCAGGCTGCTTTCCAGGGCGGCGTCGTTGGCGTCGGCGACCGTCGCATCGGACGCCGCGGTCGCGTCGGACTGGGCGTCGAAGGATGCATCGGACGCCGCGGTCGCGTCGGACTGGGCGTCGAAGGACGCATCCATCGACCCATCCACTCCGGCTTCGAGCACACCCGCTTCCGTGAACGAGGCATCCAGCCCCGCGTCGGAGGAGTAGGACCGCGTGGACGCGACGTAGGCGTACGAGTCGTCGGCGACGAGCGCCTCCGCATCGCCGTCCAGCTTGACGAGGGGCGCGAGCTGGGCGCCTGGCGCGTCGTCCATCGCGAGCACGTCGTTGTGGTCGGGCTCTAGAGCGAAGAGACGCCCTCCACCGCGCGCCAGCTCGCTCACGTCCAGAGGGCCGCTGAGCAGGGCGAGATCCGTCGTCCCGGACTGGTCGAGGAAGGCTATCCTGGAAAGGTCGGACGATTCCGCGTAGTAGAGGCGATTGTGCGCGGCGAGCAGGGCGGTCACGTCGCGGCCGCTTCCGGCGTCCAGCAGCGTGTCCGCACCGCACGCTCCGCGGTTGCAGGGCGCGGAGCCGCAGGCGTGCCCGCACTCCCCGCAGTTCGGATCCTCGCGCAGATTGCTGGCGCAGGTCGCGTCCTGGCCGCAGGTATCGAATCCAAACCGGCAGCCGCCAGCGCCGGCCTGATTGTTCGAGGCGCCGTAGCCGCCGTATCCGCCGCCATCCACGCCGAACCCGGTGCCGCAGCCGCTGGTGCTGCCGCCGCCGCCGCCGAACCCGCCGATATTGCAGCCGCCGTCGCCGCCGCCGCTGTTGCCACATTGGCAGGCGACGAAAAGCAGGCCAGCAAGAAGAACCAAAGGCCCCCGCACCACTAGAGCCTGTCACACCGAGCGACTCCGCGCCATGACGGAAAGCCGGTAGCCTGTGGAAAGCATAGCGATCGCGCGGCGCGTCAGGGTGCGCACGGGTCCGGCGCTGGCGCCGCTTGCGGCGCCACGGCGCCGAGCTTCGCCGCTGTGGCCTCGAAGCCGATGCCGATGCTGATCGCGTCGCAGGTGACGCCGGGATCGCCGTTGGTCGCGTCCGACATGATGTCGGCCGTGGCGCGGAGCGCCTGGGCGGTGCTGTCGAAGTTGGCACCGCTGCACGAGCTCTTGTCGTGTGCGGTCGCCAGTGTCCTGCCCCACGTCACGATGGAATCCGGGTCAACCACCCCAGCGATCACGCCATCGGCCGCGCTGGCAGCGCTCGCGCCCGCGCTGTGGATGCGCATCGTGATCACGGCCCGGCGGATCGGAAGCCGGACCGTGTAGTCCGGTGTGACGATCGGAAGCACGAAGCCTGCGCTGCTGCGCGCCACCCAGACGCCGTCGGTGACGTAGCTGCTTTCGAACGTCGCCTTGGGCGCATCCACGTTGCCGCCGACCACCGAGTCGTACGTTACGAGCCAGACGTCGCTGCCGTCGAACGCCGCGACCGAGCCTTTGTCCGTGCCCTCGTAGATAGCGCCCCCGAGGCCGTTCTGGTCGGGCTTGTGATCGGGGTCGAGAAGATTGTCGATGCGGAACAGGACCGAGGAGCGGCCGTCGGCGATGGCCTGCTGCACCGGGAGCGGATATCCCGCGCCCATCGCCTGCAGCATCGGCAGGACGTTCTCGCCGAAGGAGTTGTCGATGCCGCCTTCGCCGTCGGTCTTCACGGTGATCGGGTCTGCGCTTGGCTGGGGCGAACAGTGGTTTTCATCCGTTCCAGTCGAGATCAGCCCGTCGAGGTTGTACCCGTAGGACTTCCACGCTTGCGGATCCGGAAGCCCCCAGCGATCGGTGTCGCCCAGGTAGAGCTTGCTGATCGCCATGACGATCGTCGTCCCGCTGTTGTTGGGCGACTCGTTTCCTGGCGCTGGCGGAAGCGTGCACACCGAGGCATCGGCGCTGCAGCTCACGTGCTCCGGAGCCCCATCCGCTGCGCCGGCGTCCTGAGGGCTCCCTGCGTGCGACGCGTTGCCGCAGCACGCGAGAAGAACGCACAGCAACGAGGCTCCCGCAGTTTTCCAGGCCATGTTCCCCCTAGTTTCCCGAAGGTGGACAGGTGTCCGGCATCGCTGTCGGTGCTGCCACGCTCCCGAGCGTCACCGCGGTCCCCTCGAAGCCGATGCCGACGCTGATTGCGTTGCAGGTCCTTGCTGGATCGCCGTTGGTCCCGTCGGACATGATGTCGGCGCCGACGCGGATCTGCTGGGCGATGCTCTCGAACGTCGGACCGTCGCACAAGGCCGGGTCGAACGCGCCGGCCACCCTCCTCAGCTGCTCTATGAACGTCGCCATGTCGATAGTGCCGGCGATCGTGCCGTCGACTGCCGTGGCGCTCGTGCCGGTGCCGTGGATCTGCATCGTGACGATGGCTCGTCGGATGGGAAGCAGCATCATGTCGCCCTGCACATAGAGCGGAAGCACGAACCCCGACGAGCTGTGCCCGACATACATGCCGCCGGAGACGTAGCCTCCGGAAAACGTCGCCTTGGGCGCATCCACGTTGGCGCCGACCACCGAGTTGTCCGTCACGGGCCACACGTCGCTTCCGTCGAAGAGCGCCGGCGAGCCCTTGTTGGCGCCGACGTAGATGGATCCCGTGATGCCGTTCTGGTCGGGGGTCTGGGCGGGATCGACGAGATTGTCGAAGCGGAAGAGCTCCGTGGTGGCGCCGTGCGCGATCGCGTCGTCCGCGCTTGCCGACGCACCCCCAGCCAGAGAATCGATCAACGGCAGCAGGTTCTCGCCGAAAGAGTTGTCGATACCGCCCTCGCCATCGGTCTTCACGGCCATAGGATTGGCGCCCGGCTGCGGCGTGCAGTGGTTTTCGTCGCTCGGCCTGGAGATCAATCCGTCGAGGTCGTAGCCGATCGATTTCCAGGCGTTCGGATCCGGGTTTCCCTGGCGATCGGTATCCCCGAGGTACAGCTTGCTGATCGCGATCACCGTCTTCGAGTCGCCTTTGTTCGGCGGTTCGCTGCCGGGCGGCGGCGGAAGCGTGCATTTCGACGCCGGCGCGCTGCAGCTCGCCCCCTGGGTGCCCGCATCCTGTGCAGCCGTGCGCGGGCTGTTCCCGGAGCACGCGGCCACAAGCAAGAACACGAGCGGCAGTCCCGCCCATCTCGAAGCCATGTGCCACAAGCTTCCCACCGGATGGCCGCCTCGTCGAGCGCCGGGCGTCCGATGTCATTTCTTCACGAAAACGAGATATCGAGCGGGTTCGAGGCAGCGCCCATTGCTGGAACGTCACGCATTCTCTGTCGGTCACCGCGTCCGCTCTCCGTGCGCTATCTCGATGCTGGCTTCGCCTTCTCCCTGGCTGCCGTCGATCACGAGCTCGCCTGCCTCGACATGCCTATCGCGAGGCACCCGCTGGACGATGCCCAGTGGAGCTGGAATGGCGTCGGAACCCACCTCTGGCTGCTCACGCCAAGTCGTCGCTCTCACGCCGCGCCAGCAAGCATTTCAACTTGGACTTCTGGGAAATATTCCGACGCGGAAATCCGAATGACGCGTCGCGAAAGATGCACCTCAACGCCAGTAGAGGCTACGCATCGCCCTTTGGAGTGGCGGCGGCTCAGCAGGCCAGGGGAGCGCGGTGTCGACCGGATATCGAGCGGTGGAGACATGGCGGTTTCCTCCGCGGCCAACCCCGGATCGTTAGCGAACGCGCAGCGGCATGTCGCACACCGGCTCTTCGGTTCCGGCAGGAGAAGCCTTGTGACGAAACAGGAAATAATGGTGTTGATGCCCAGGCACGATCGGGCGTACCTTCATTGAGTCGCCGTTTTTCCCTGGGGAGGTCGACATGCCGAAGACGCGGATTCTCGCAGCTCGCAGCTCGCAGCTCGCAGCTCGCAGCTCGCAGCGGTAGCCTGCGCCGTGCTGCCTGGCTGCTGTGTGCCGCTCTGTGGGCGATAGCCGGATGCAGCTCCGGCAGCGCCGGTGACGGGGCTAGCCTCGGCAGCACCTCGAAGGCGCTTGTGCCCGCACAGCTCGCAGGCGAGGAGCTCACGATTGGTCCGGCGTTGGTCTTGGCCGGTTGCTCTGGGACGCTTATCAGCCCGTCCATCGTTCTGACGGCGCGTCACTGCGGCGTGAAGGTGAACCAGTATGTGAGGATCGGACGCAAGCTGACCTCGCCGCCGGACAAGGCCGCTCGCGCCGCGAGGGTCGAGAGCACGCCGTACTGCAGGGGGCCGGACCCCGCCACCGGCTGCACCGACAAGTCCAACCCTACCGGGTACTACGAGGAGTCGGACATTACTCTCCTCTTTCTTGATCGCCGCATGCTCGGGCCTTTCAACATTCCATATCCCACCATCGACATCCGCTACGACCCGCCCGGCGGCGCCGACCCGAAGAACTGGGAGAACCAGAACATTGTGCTCGGCGGTTTCGGGCTCACTGGGAGCTGCACGACCGAAGTTCCCAGCGAGGTCCGGAGGTCCATGCCTTCGAGGATTACCTACGCCGATCTCGATAGCCCAGGGTGGAGGCACTACGGGTACCGGGACGACATGTACATCGTGTTCCCGCAGAACGAAGGGATCATGAAGGGTGACTCCGGCGGTGGCTGGTACTACGAGGAAAGCCCCGGAGTTTACAGTGTAGTTTCCCTGTCCAGCGGCACCCGGGCGAGGCATAATGATTTCTGTCCGGGCGTCGGTCACGGTCCCTGGCTCGGCTCGCCCGTCAATCGCCCTTGGCTCGAGAATGCGCTGGATCCGGACGGGCACATGTTGCCGTGCAGCGACCTTGGTATCCAGCAGCAACTCCGCGAGAAGTTGCACGGTCAAAACGGCATGTGTCCGGTGTACCTTGGTGAAGTCGACGGGTTTCCCTTCCCGAACTACCAGGACACCGATCAGGACGGCATCTCCGACACACGCGACAACTGCCCCAACACCCCGAACCCCGACCAGCTCGACAGCGACTTCGACGGCATCGGGGACGCCTGCGACAACTGCGACGGCGTCAAGAACCCCGATCAGGCGAACTGCAACAAGGAATCGGAAGACAAGCTGCACCGACCCAACAAGGGTGACGCGTGCGATCTGCCGTGCGCCCGGGGCGAACCGGAAGCGGCACTGCTGCCGGGGACCACATCGGTCACGGTCAAGTCGCAGGTGGCCTTCGTTGCAACGTCCTCCACGCAGACCACGCTGCACCAACCACTCCGGCGGTCCGGCGAGGTCGGCTTCCGGCACTGTCTCTGCGACAAGCCGCATGCAACGCCAGCGGCGAGAGCCAAGTGCGACCAGGCCCCATATCAGTGCGAGCGCGCCAAGGGCGCGCTGTACTCGCAGAAGCCGCCAGCGCTGGCCGGCTGGCAGCACATGTCCTTTCCCGCCGCTAATGGCAGCGGAGTGGATGACAATCGCCAGTTCAGCGCCGAGTTCGGCGCGTACGACACCAGCTACTTCAATGTTCCACTAGTCGCGCCGCCGCCACGCTACGACGGGGCACCCTGGATGTTTGCGCTGGATGCGTACCCGAAGTGGAACATCTCGCTCCCGATACTGGGAACGCTTGACCAGGTCGGGAATGCGCTGCCGCTGTTGGATGGCATTACCTGGTCGCACGTGGCCGACTTCCAGACCGACTGGAACCAGCCCGCGTCAGCGCAGCCGATCAACACTAGTCCGGAGCAGGATCTCGTGAACAACTACGTCGCGCAGGATCTCCGACTGAACGAGCTTCCTGGACCGCTCCGCTGCCGCGACTGCCTGTCGATGCCCTCGCCGCAGTCCTTGCTCACCGATCCGGGTCCCTCGCCGTGGATCCAGGCGACCGCGGGCCGGCTGTACGCGCGCCGTCCAGGCAGCGTCGTGGACATCACATCCGATGTGGATCCAGCGGTGGCCCAGACGCTACTCACCACTCCGGCGTCGGGCATCGTGTGGACCACCGAGGCCACCGGGATGCTTGAAGCGCGCGACCAGACGCTGCGCGGCGTGGTAGTCGATCCGGCGACGGGCTTCCCGCTGCTGGCACTGCAGGCCGGCTCCTCCGGTTCGCTCGTCCAGAACGTCACTGGCGTTCTTCGACGACGGTGCGCCGCTAGCTGACCCGTTCTACGCCCTGTCCGCGCTGCACAACACGCTCTACGAGCTGTTCGACTGGGGCGGGCAAGAGTCGCTGTACGCGCTTCACGTGCAGCCTGGACAACTACCGACCGCCCGCCAGGTGCAGCTGGTCACGACCGACAACCACGGGACGCCGCTCGCCATGACCTGGCTGCCTTCGCAGGGCGCCCTGTACGTGCTCGACGAGACTCCGCCGCCGCAACGGCGCCTCAGGTTGGTGATGATCAAGCCCGACGGGCAATTCGTGGTGCGTGCGCGGCTACCGCGCACAACGGCCGACGAGCGCGTCGGCCTCGGCATGACGGAAGACGGTCTGCTGGTCATCGCTGCCAGCCCGGATGACACGCATGGGCGCAGCGTGGTGGCGCTGATCGATCCCGGCGTGCCGGACATGGAAGTCGTCGACGATACCGACACCCAGGTCACGATCAAGGGTCGTCCCACACGCATCGTGGGGCTCTACCACCCGGAACAACACGGCGGTCTGGTGGCAGGGCCGCAGGCGGTCTATCCTCAGCTCGTGTCGCTCGTGCTGGACAGCGCGGCCGCGGGGAAGCACGAGAGCGGCGGCTATCACGTGGTGGAGATCCTGCGGCGGAGCTTCCACAAGGTGGACCTGAAACTGCAGGGTGATCCGCAAGGCTGGCAATGACGCAACGTGGACTGGTCGCCGCGCTGGCGCTCGCGCTCGCTGGCTGCTCCTGCAGCGCGGGGCAGGCCCCGGGCGCGGCCGTCGAGGCGGGCTGTCTGGTGCCGGCTGGTTGCGGCGCGGGTGGCAGCACGGATGCCGGCCCATCCGGTACCAGCAGCGCGCCGGTGCCTTCCAGCACGGCGCCGAGCGGACCGTCCCTTCCGGCAACGTCTTCCGCCCTGGGGGATCCAGCACTGCAGTTGGGCCACGATCGCCAACACCCGCCTGATCCGGATCTGGACTGGACGGGCTGGAAGCTGCATCCCGCGTTGCCGAAAGGCTGCCGCGGCATGTACGTGCCCGACGACGTGAAGAAGCGCGAGAAGGCTTTGAGCTGGCAGCCCTGTCCGGCGAGCATGGGCATCTCCTGCCAGGAGCTGGTGCGGGACTGGGACAGCGACATCCGCGCGTTCCCGGGCACGGGCGACGTGCTCGTCGGGGGGAACGAACGCCCCGAGGTTCTCGGTATCGCGTACGTGCACAACAAGTCGAAGGTTCTAGAGGAAGTCCTCTACCATGGGTCCGGACAGCCGGTCGCGGCGCTGCGGGAGGACAGTTGGCACGACAACCCCGCCGCGAACTTCGTCCCCGGCGTGAGCCGCGACGGCAAGTACCTGGATCTCCAGATGTCGGAACAGGACTGCGGGGTGTACGCCCCGCAGTCCGTGCTCGTGGTCCCCGCCGATCAGCCCTCGCAGCTCATGTATTCCTCTCAGCCGACGCTCAGCTGGTCGAACGCGGTCGTTGCCCACCAGGATGTCCAGGCGGTGTTCACGAGCGGCCAGCTCGCGACGGCCATGCTGGTCGGCGCAGCCGCAGCCGGGGATCTTGCGACGGGCAAGTCCGCCATGATCACGCCCTCTGGCGGCAGCGCGGACTGGGATCCCTACATCGTCGAGGGGGGCACCACGTTCCTGGCGCGCGGCGTCCAAGGCGAGGTTTCCATCTGGGTCTCCAGCGATATGGCAATGGCCACGCCCTTCATCCAGCCGCCGGGTGACGCTGTCAGCTTCACTACGGACGGCAAGACGATGGTGTGGTCCGTGTCCTCCGATCCGACCGATCCAATCAACGGCGTGTACGCGCGGGAGGACGTGTATGCGGCACCCTACACGACCGACCCGACCAAGCTGCAGGCGACCAGGAAATGGATGGGGCGCCTGCCGACCCCGTGGGCGTGCCTTGGCATGAAGAACGGTTACGCCTACGGCAGCGATTGTGCTGGCACGCGCCGCGCCTTCGTGCTGCGCGTCTCCGACAACAAGTGGTGGGAAGTACAGCCGCCCCAGGGCTGGCTGCCGCCGCGCTCGATCTTCTTCGCCTCGCCAACCGAGCTCTGGATGGTGTCCGGGGACCCGAGCGGTTCGACCATCCTGCGCGTACCGTACAGCCAGCTCACGCCGCGTGATTTCACGCAGGGAGGGCCGCCACCGTGAACTCCAGCCAGCACGCTGCATTCATCCTGTTGCTCGCTATGTGTGCGGCGTTGGCCTGTTCGAGCAAGGACAAGAAGTCCGACGAGCTGACGTCGTGTCCGCCAGCGCCTTTGGAGGACCAGTTCCAAGGCAGGCCTTGTCATGATCTCGGTTGCCGCTACGCGAGCCCCAACGGGTTCGATAGCAAGTGGTCCAGTATCTGCAATGACGACACGGTGGGCGAGTGCCCGCTGGGGAAGTTCGAGGTGGGCGCCGACGCCATCGTATGCTGCGCGGTGCGGCCAAAGGATGTCACGTGGTGCGGCCAGCCCATCAACGAAGGCGCGCCCTGCAACCAACCGGACAACTCCGAGTGCGTGCTCCCGGATCAGAGCGCGACCTGCGCGTGCGACAAGCCCGGCCCCGTCTGGCGCTGCCTGCCACTCGATGGGGGGGTACACTACTGCGACTGCAGCGACAACACCGTGGCTTCCTGTCCCGATGCCGGCACGGACGCTGGCGACGCCGGCTGAGAGCGCGGTGAGTTCGCGCCACGCAGGCGCGACTCAGCCGTCCGTCGGCGGCAGGCCGTACTGAACGCGCAGCAGTTCCTCGTTCGCGGCGAGGGGTCTGGTCTCGTAGGTGAGCTCTGCCAGGGGAATGACGATGCGGGGAACGCACCCCTGTTCGGTCCCGGCGAAAATCGTGCGGGACGTGATGAAGATTCGGTCGCCCGGATTTGAGCGGGCGCCATGCGGGTGCCGCGCTATGGCTGCTTCTTTGTGGGCACGACGTTCGCGGTGTAGCTCGCGGTCTTGCCGAAGCAGGTGACCGCGAAGGTGACGGTGCCGGGCTGGTCGTATCCGAGAACGAGGTCCCGCGAGCGGTCGCCGGCCGGAGGGGGCCGGAGATTGAAGCCCCGGGCCCACGGGTTGCGGGACAGGATGTTGTCCGGGCCGCTTGTGACCTTGACTCCGAGATCGGCGCAGGCCCCGAACAGGTAGCGCCCGTCGGCGAGGTACGCCGCGACGCCGTATCGGCCGGCGGTGGGCGCACCGGGGTAGGGGACGGTGAAGGTGTGCGGCAGCGCCTTCTCGTGTTCGTCGGGGTTGTCGGAATACGCGGTCTCGACCAGCTCGATCGAGGCGACGCTCTTTGGATCGACAACCGGAACACCGTAGTCGTGCTTGCCGGCGTGCAGCGCGATGGTCGTGCTGCTCGCGGAGGGACCTACCAGATCGAAGCCGTCCGAGTTCGACCTCGGTTCGAGTGCGCTCGCCGGCGTAGCGCTGCTCTGCTCTGCACCGGATCCCGTGAGCAGCTTCCCGGCGGCATCGAAGTGGAAGAAATCGAAGCGCACGTCGCTGCCCGGAAGCATCGCGAAGCCGTGACTGATGTCTTCCGGCACATACGGCTGGCTCGAGGCGATCGCGGAGACGTGTAGATCGATCGAGTCCTTGCTCGTCGCGTCCTTGGCAGTGATGTGCGCGACGCCGGGCTTTCCGGCCTGCAGCGTGAGCATGTCCTTGTCGATTCCAATCACGCGCAGCACGGCCGTGTCGCTCGACGTCGCCCCCGTCAGTGTCGTCTGCCCGCCAGTCCGAGACCTGGATCTGGATGTTAGGGCAGGATCCTCGTGGCCTCGTATCCGACATCGGTCTGGTCGTAGAAGACGAAGTTGTTGCCCAGCCCCGTCTGCCCGCACGCGGGCACGGCGAGAAGCCGGGCTGCGAGAGCTGCACCGTGGAAGCGACGCGTCGCGGCATTGCGGGCTCCGGACGTGCGCACGTCGGATCCAGAAGAAAGCATGATCTCGAGGCTGCAACCCGCATGCCAGGCGTCTGCCAGCTTCCACAGGGTGTTTTCCTCATGGCATGCAGGTTGCTTCCGTGACGGCGGTGTCCTTCCGGGCTACCGGGGTGCTTGCTGTTCTTGCGCTGGTTGTCGCAGTGGCGCTGCCCGCGGCGGGCGGCGAGCGCGTGGGAACGGGTCCGGGCCATGACATTGCTGACGCAGTTCGGTCACAGGGGGCGCTCCCGCCTGTGAAGCCTGCACCACAGTCGAGCGCCAGCCCGGTGCTGCCCCCGCCTCCGCCTCCACCGCCTGGCCCGGCTCCGCCCGCAAGTGCGGTTCCACCCACGAGCGCAGCGCCGCCCCCTGGCGCACCGACCGCGAGCGCTGCACCGCCCGCGAGCGCCGCGCCCCGCAAGCGTGCGGCTCCGCCGCCCAGCTCGCCTCCGCGCGCGGTCTACCACCCACCGCAGCAGCTGATGTTCCAGCACAAGCCCCGCTACGAAACGCGCTACTACGGCTGGCAGACGCTGCTCGCCGACGGCGGGTCCGCTGTGATCATCATCGTTGGCACTGTCGCCACCAATGGCGACAGCGTCGCCCCGCTCGTGGCCGGCCTCACGACCTTCGCTCTCGGTAGCCCGGCGATCCACCTCGCGCACCGAAACGTCACAGGAGGCCTGGAAAGCCTCGGCTTGAGGGTGGGTGCGCCACTGGTGCTCGGGTTCGCGACGTATTCGGGTTGCGCGGACTCGAGTGACTCGCTCTGTGGGCTTCTGGGCGGGTGGGGTGCTTTCGTCGGCATGGTCGGCGCGAGCGCTTTCGACGCCGCCGTGCTCGCGCACAGAAGGGTGGAGGTGGAGCCCGACGTCGCGCTGATCCCGACGCTGGGGCGCGACCGCGCCGGACTCACCATGGTCGGCGCGTTCTGACAGCCGGCTCGCGGTCTCGAGGCCACGTCAGCCGGCGCCGGCGTCGCTCGGCGAGCCCGCGGCGCCGTCCGCGCCTCCGCTGCCGGGCGTGCACGCCTTCGCGCCGCCGTCGAAGGTGTAGCCGGCCGAGGCCGGGTCGACGCAGCCGAGGCCGATCGGATAGCCGGCAACGCTGTCCATCAGGTAGCCGCACTTGTCGGTGTCCGGTTTGCAGCAACCCCGGAGATTGAAGGTGAAGCCGAAGATCAGGAGCTGGGTCGGGGGGCACTCGGCGTCGAAACTGCCGGGCTGGTGCTTCGCGACACATGCCTGCGGC
>CAWGGM010000015.1:0-523623 GCA_963822115.1 uncultured Pseudomonadota bacterium | reverse complement strand
TCCGAGGGCGGGCTCCTCGTCACACGTGGACCCGGCGAGGGGGAACGGCTCGCGCTTGTCTCGCGCCCTCTGACGGCGACGTTGCCCTGCGCGCGCACCGCGGCCAAGGTCGCCGGCGCGCACATCGCGCACGGGGAGAGCTCCTGCTCGATCAAGTGGTCGGCGCCGACCGGCTGAGCCGCCGGCTTGCGACGGGGCACACATGCCGGTATGTCGCTCGGCATGACCGAAGCCGAACTCGAGGAAAGCCATCGAGGCCGCCTTCACCGATCGCGCGCTCCTGTCGAACGACGAACACCGGAGTGCCGGAAGCCATCGCCCTGCTCGACGCGGGGAAGATCCGGGTTGCGACCCAGGATGGGCCCGGACGTTGGACCACCCACGCATGGGTGAAGCAGGCCGTGTTGCTCTACTTCGGCGTCGCGAGATGGAGCGGATGCCGGCCGGCCCCATCGAGTTCTTCGACAAGATCCCGCTGAAACACGGCTTGGAAGCGGCGGGCGTACGCGTCGTCCCGCCGGGCACCATCCGCTACGGTGCGTTCGTGGAGCCCGGCGCGATCGTGATGCCCGGTTACGTCAACATCGGCGCCTATGTCGGCGCGGGCAGCATGGTCGATACCTGGGCCACCGTGGGCTCGTGCGCGCAGATCGGCAAAGGCGTACACCTTTCTGGCGGAGTGGGCATTGGAGGCGTGCTCGAACCGCCTGGTGCCCGGCCCGTCATTGTCGAGGACGGCTGCTTTATCGGTTCGCGTGCGATCGTCGTCGAAGGCATGCTGGTCGAGAGCGAGGCGGTGATCGGCGCGGGCGTCACGCTCACCGCCTCGACCGCCATCATCGACGTGACCGGCGACACGCCGGTCGAGTACCGCGGCCGGGTACCGGCACGCAGCGTGGTGATCCCGGGCATGCGGGCCAAGCAGTTCGCGGCCGGGGAGTATCAGGTGCCGTGCGCTCTGATCATCGGTCAGCGCAAGGAAAGCACGGACAAGAAGACGACCCTGAACGCGGCGCTCCGCGAGTTCAACGTCGCGGTGTAGCGCTGCCGGACTTCAATGCCCACGCTGGCCGAGACCCTGCTCTGGCTCTGCCGGATCCCGTCACCAATCGGCGAAGAAGCGGAGCTCTGCGACCGGATCGCCGAACGCCTGGCGAACGCCGGGCTCGGCGCCCCGGTCCGCCGCTACGACAACTCGCTGGTGGTGCCGCTCCGTCGTGGAAGCGGAGGCCCCCACGTGGCGCTCGCCGGGCACCTCGACGTGGTGCGGACAGTGCACGACGCCCCGGCCCGCATCGAGGGCGAGCGCCTGTACGGCCCCGGCGCGGCCGACATGAAGAGCGGGCTCGTGCTGATGCTGGACCTGGCCGAGACCGGCGAGCTGCCCGCTGTCGACCTCACCCTGGTCTTCTACGCGCGCGAGGAGGGGCCCTTCGACGAGAACGAGCTCGGCCCTGTACTCGCCTCGGACCCCGAGCTCCGCCACGCCGACATCGCCGTCGCGCTGGAACCCAGCGACAACAAGCTCCAGCTCGGCTGTGGAGGCTCCGTGCATGCAGCGGTGCGCTTCCGCGGCCGTACGGCGCACAGCGCGCGCCCCTGGCAGGGCGACAACGCCATCCACAAGGCCGGTCGCCTGCTGGTCCGGCTTGGCGCGCTCGAGCCGGAACGGAGCGAAGTCGATGGTCTGGAGTGGACGCGCGTCACCAGCGCGACGCTCGCGCACGGCGGCCGGGCCCGGAACATCGTTCCGGACCTGTTCGAGCTGAACGTGAATCATCGCTTCGGCCCGATCGCACACTCGAGCAGGCCAAGGAGCACATCGTCGAGCTCGTCGGCAGCGACGCCGAGGTGGAGTTCGTCGATCTGTCGCCGTCCGCGCCGCCGCTTCGAGATCACCCGCTGGTGGCGGCGCTGGCGGAGAGCGGCGTCGTGGCCGTGGAGCCCAAGCAGGCGTGGACAGACGTTGCGCGTTTTTCGAAGATGGGTATTGCCGCCGTCAACTTCGGACCCGGCGTGCAGGCGCAGGCGCATCAACAGAACGAGTGGACGCTGCTTCCGCCGCTGGAGGTCGGGCGCGACATCCTGCGGCGCTGGCTGACGCGCATTGCCGCCTAGCGCGCTGCGCCTTGCAGGGATGCGGACAGGGGGTTAGCCTCCTCGACCCGGTTTACTGCAGGTTTCCAGGGAATGAAGCAGAGTGCTCTCTCGGCATTGTTCGCCACCGCACTGGCCGGCGCCCTGGGCCTGTCCGGCTGCCGGAAGCCGCGCCCGACGCCGACCCCCGAAAAGCCCGCCGGCTCCGCGGAAGAGCGCGCCCCGTCGCTCTTGAATGCCGGACCGCTGCAGCGAGGCCTCGTGGCGCTGCACGAAAAGCTCGGCAAGCCGATCAATGCGCTCGAGCTGCTCGTCTTTCCCGACCATCTGCTGATCCAGGTGCAGGACCCGGCACAACCCGGACACGTACTGCAATACGAATACCGCAACGGCAAGGTGAGCAAGGGGATCCCCGTCGAGCTGCAGGGCAACGGCAAGCTCGCTGACAATCTCTACACCCTCGACGACATCCAGCTCGACGCCGTGCCGGAGCTCGCGCGGCAGGCGGTGCAGAAGGTCGACCCGAAGAACGGCAGGGTCAGCTACATGATCCTCAAGCGCAACCTGCCGTTCGATATGGACGTGCAGTACCGCGTGTTCGTCAAGAGCCCGCTCAGGGACGGCTACGTCGACGCGGACAAGACCGGAAAGCTCATCGAGGGCAACTGAGCCTCCATGACGACTCCGTCTTTAGAGAGCGTCCTCGGCGGGCTGGCCGAGCTCGATACGCTCCGCGTGACGGGCGAGGGCCCCGAAGACCGGCGCGACGTTGTCGCGGTGGAAGAGCCGCTCGAAATCCGGCTCTCCGGCGACCCTGATCACGACGATGCGCACGCCAGGGCAGGACCACGAGCTGTGCGCCGGCTTCCTTTTCGCGGAGGGCCTGATCGCGTCCCGCGACGATCTCGGTCGATCGCGCACTGCCGCGGAACCGACCGCGACGAAGCCCGGAACGTGATCGACGTCCTGCCGGCGCCCGGCACCGCTTTCGACCCGGAACAGACGCCGCAAGCCGGCGCGGCACATTGACGACGACGTCCTGCGGCGTGTGCGGGCGCCGCAACATCGATGACCTGCTCGCCCGCGCCGGTCGCCTCGACGATGACGTCCGGCTGTCGCGCGAGGTGCTGGCCCCGCTCGCCGCACGGCTCTCCGACCAGCAGCCGAATTTCCAGGCCAGCGGCGGACTGCATGCGGCCGGGCTCGCGGACGCCGAGGGACGCTACCTGTGCGTGCGCGAGGACATCGGGCGCCACAACGCGGTCGACAAGGTGATCGGCAGGCTGCTTCTCGACGGCAAGCTGCCAGCGCGGGACACCATCCTCGTCGTCAGCGGCCGCGCCAGCTTCGAGCTGGTCCAGAAGGCCGTGTGCGGCGGCATCCCGGCGCTGGTCAGCGTTTCCGCACCGAGCTCGCTGGCTGTGCGCACCGCTGAACGGGCCGACATGACGCTGATCGGCTTCGCCCGCGACGGCGGCTTCAACGTCTACGCTGGCGGCGCACGTATCCTCGATCCTGCTCAGCCGCGCCCGCCGTAGTCCTCCTCGGGAGCTCACCGCCCCTCGAGCGCAGCGACACGATTCGCTTCGCTCATCGCGGGCTCGCCTTCGCTCGCCGTGGAGACTGGCACCGAAGCTTCTTCGTCTCCGCGCGCTACGGCTTCTGCGGCACCGTGCCCACGTCGCGCCCGTGGCGTGATCGAGCTTGGCCTGCGCCGTGCGCTGGTCGACTCGCGCATTGATCATCTCGAGCCTCGCCCGCAGCAGGTCCGTCTCGGCGTCGAGCAGCTCGGTGCTCGTGGCGCGCCCGTAGTGGAACAGCTCGTAGCGCACCCGGTACGCCTCCTCGGCTGCCGCCAGACTGCGCTCAGTTGTCCGGGCTCCGGTCTCGGCGTCCCGCGCGTCCTGGTAGGCCTGCATCACCTCGCGGCGGAGCGCGTCCTTGAGCGCCTCCTTCTGTGCTTCGACCCGCGCCCTCTGGGCATCGAGCGCGTGCCTGCCGGCCCTCGCCGTGCCGATGTCGTTCGGCGTCCAGGTCAGCTGTACGCCCACGTCCCACGTGGCATGCCACTTGTCTTCCTGGGGAACGTAGCGCGGATTGGGGTTCTGGTAGTACGCGTCGCCGAAGGCATCGAGGCGGGGATAGTTACCGGCGCTGGCGACGCGGCTCTGCTCCTTGAGCGACCACGCAGTCTCGTCCAACGCACGGATCTCGAGTCGTTTCGCCAGCGCCTCGTTGTAGAGCGGCTCGAACGCCCGCGGTGCGGGCCGCACCGGCGACATCAGGTTTTCGCCGATGCGGTAGTGCTTCGACGAGCGGTCGTGCATCACCGTGCGCACCTGGTCTTCGGAGAGCGAGGTCATGTTGCGTGCGCGCGCGAGCAGCAGCTCGGCCCGAGCCAGCTGGGACTCGGCGGCGAGCACGTCCGCTTTGGATACACGCTCGGCGTCGAACGCCACCCGCGCAGCCCGGACATGCGCGCGCGCCTGCTCGAGCGCCTGGGCCGCGACAGCCTGCTGGAGGCTGGCCCGCACCCAGGCGTAGTAGGTGAGCTTGCCCCGGAGCGCCGCCTCGAGCCGGGCCGCGCGCGCGTTGAACTCGGCAGCGCGCCTCGAATGCGACGCTGCGGCGTAGCTCTGGCTTGTCCTGAGCAGGTAGTCCGAAAGCGGTATTGTGAGGTTCGCCTGCAGGGTGTACTGGTTCAGAATCACGGGAAAGGACAGCGCGGATGACGGCACCCCGAACAGCGGTGCGCCTGGCGGCAGCGGACCTTCCCCCGCTGTCGTCCCCACGAGATGCCCATGCGAGGGACCGAAGCTCGGCTGCGTGATCGGCGAGAGCCGCACGTAGCGAGCGGTGAGTGTCAATCGCGGAAAGAACCCCACCAGCGCCTTGTCCACGTCCGCTGCGGCGCCTTCCAGCTGCTTCTGCTTGGCCTTCACGTCGTAGCTCGTCGCGGCGGCGCGCCGCCCGACCTCGCGCGATGTGAGACCACCGGGACGCGCCAGCATCTTCTTCAGGCTCGCCTCCAGCGTGGTGCCCGGAGCCAACGCGGCATCCGGCTGGGGTTGTGCGACCGCAGGTTGTCCTGCGGCCGCCGGAGCGCGGGTCTGCGCGGAAGCCGCCGAGGCCATGTCGCTCCCAGCGCGAGCGTTCCACCCAACGTGGCGAGTCTCTGCCTATCCATTCTCTGCCTCCGTTTCCGCTTTGTCCTCGGCCGGCGCTCGCCTGACGCGACCCGGTGCCGATGCCGCGGAACAACACGTCGATCAGTGCGTTCGAGAGCACCTCCCCTTCGGGGATTCCCGGGTAGGGAAGGTGCTTGCCCGCTATGCGTCGCATCATCTGCGGCGCCGTACCGAGCACCAGCGCTGCCATCAGCGCCAACGACGGATGCACGGACTGGTCGATGCTCCCGTCCGCGTAGCCGTCCGCCAAGGTGGCAAGTACCAGCGGCAGGTGACCGCGCTGGAAGCGCTCGATCAGCTGCTCCAGACGCGTCGAGGAAACCAGCACCTCGCGCAGCACGAGCCGCACCACGTCCAGCTCGTCGTCGCTGATCTTGCCGACGCGCACGTAGAGCCTGCGCAGACGCTCGCGGGGAGAAAGGGCCGGGTCGAGCGCCTCGGTCATGTCCTCGAGCAGCTTGGAGTAGTTCTCCTCGACCACCGCCAGGAACAGATCATCCTTGGTCGGGAAGTAGTAGTAGACCATGCCGATGCTGGTCCTGGCGTCCCGCGCGATGCGCCTCAGCGAGGCGCCGTCCACTCCTTCCTTCAGGAAACGGGCTCGCGCGGCCTTGATGATGCGAGGTTGGATGTTGCTTCTGGGTCGTGCCATCACGCGATCTTCTTGGTGAACCTCAGGGAGGCGACCAGGATCAGGAACCCGAGGATGCCGGTGATCCAGATCAGCTCATGAGCCACATCCGGGAAGCCGCTGCCCTTGAGAGTGATGCCGCGCACGATGCGCAGGAAATGGGTCAGAGGCAGCGCCTGCGAGAGCCACTGTGCCGGCTTGGGCATCGCCTCGAACGGGAACATGAAGCCGCTCAGAAGAATGTTCGGCAGCAGGAAGAAGAACGACATCTGCATCGCCTGTTGCTGCGTCTTCGCCAGCGTGGAGAAGAACAATCCGAGCGCCAGGTTCGCCGCGATGAAGACGAACGCGAGCGAGTACAGCAATACGGCCGACCCCACCAGCGGCACATCGAACACGATGTGACCGATGCCGAGAATCAGCGTCATCTGGACATAGCCGATGATGACGTAGGGCAGGATCTTGCCGACGATGAGCTCGATGTTCTTGACCGGCGAGACGATCAACTGCTCCAGCGTTCCGCGCTCTCGCTCGCGCGCGATGGCCATCGCCGTGAGCATCACCATGGTCATGGTGAGGATCACGCCCACCAGGCCGGGAACGATGAACACCGCCGTACGGAGGTCGGGGTTGTACCAGGTGTTCGGCTGCAGCTCGATCGGCTGCCCCGAGACCGCGGAGCCACTGTGTTTCAACCGCGTCACGAGCAGCTGGCTGGAGCGCGCCGCAACGAGCGATGCGGCGGTGTTGGTCGCGCTGGCTACGGTCTGCGGATCGGAACCGTCGACGATGAGCTGCACGTGCGCAGTGCGCCCCGTCGCCAGATCGGACGCGTATCGCGGCGGGATCACCAACGCGACTTTCGCTTTGCCGGACCCGAGCGCGGTCTGCACCTCGCGGTAGCTCCGCACATGCCCGACCACGTCGTAGAAGGTGGTCGCCTCCATGCTCCGCCAGAGGTCACGGGACTCTGCGCTCCGGTCCTGGTCGTAGACGACGGTGGGCGTATGTCGCACGTCCGTGTTGATCGCGTAGCCGAACAGCAAGAGCTGCATCACCGGAATCACGGCCATCATCGCCAGCGTCAAGCGGTCGCGCCGGAGCTGCAGCAGCTCCTTCCACGCGATCACCCACATGCGTGAGCTCATGCCGCCTCCCTGAGCCGCGCCTCGTCGGCACGGACCATCGACACGAAGGCATCCTCGACCGTAACCCGCGCGGGACGGGAGCTATGGATCTGGATGCCGCGCGCGCCCAGCAACTCGGCGGCCAGCGCCTCCGGGTCGACACCGCCGCGCGTCGCGAGGCGGAGCACGGGGCCGTAGTGCGCCACTTCGTCGACCGCTTCGTGCGCGCGCAGAACGTCCGCTGCTTCCGTGGCACGCTCGACGTCCAGCTCCGCCACTTTCAGCCCGCGCCGCTCGACGATCTGCTCGGGTGTGCCGGTGTCGAGCAGCTCGCCGCGGAAGATGAAGGCGAGACGATGGCAGCGCTCTGCCTCGTCCATGTAGTGCGTAGTCAACAGCACCGTGGTGCCGCCGGCCGCGATGCGGTGGATCTGGTCCCAGAAGTCGCGACGGCTGACCGGGTCGACGCCCGCGGTCGGCTCGTCGAGGAAGAAAAGCGGCGGCTCGTGGATGGTCGCGCTCGCCAGCGCGACGCGCTGCTTCCAGCCTCCCGACAGCGTGCCCGCCAGTTGGTTCCTGCGATCGGTCAGGCCGGAACGCTCCATGACCTCCCTTACCCGCGCCCGGCGCCTGGTGATCGGAACGCCATAGATCCCGGCGTAGAAGCGCAGGTTTTCCATGACGCTCAGGTCCTCGTACAGGCTGAAGCGCTGGGTCATGTAGCCGATGCGCTGCTTGATGCGCTCGGCGTCTTTCGCGATGTCGAAGCCGACGACCGTGCCCTTGCCGCCGCTCGGGTCGAGGATGCCGCACAGCATGCGGATGGTGGTCGACTTGCCCGCCCCGTTGGGACCGAGCACGCCGAAGATCTCGCCGCGGCGGACCTTCAGCGTCACGTCCCGGACCGCCTCGAGATGACCGAAGCGCCGCGACAGGTGCTCCGTCTCGATGATGTAGCCGGAGGGCGGCACCGCGCTGTCGTCGCTCATTTTCCGTGTCCTCGCGCGATGTCCACGAAAGCGGGGAGACCTGCGTGCAGGCGCTGTTTGGGGTCGTCGATGCGCACGCGCACGCGCACGACCAGGTTCGGACGTTCGCGTTCGCTGAACAGGAAGCGGGGCGTGAACTCGGTGCGGCGCGCAATGTCCTCGACGTGCCCGCCGACCGTGTCGGGCAGCGAGTCGACGTGCACGACGGCCTTGTCGCCGACGTGGATTTCGTCGATTTCTCCCTGTGGCACAAAAACGTCCGCGTAGGGATGGTGCGTGTCCGCCAGGGTCACTACAGGCGAACCAGGACCGACCACTTCGCCGGGCTCGACATGTACGTCGAGCACGGTTCCATCCGCCAGCGCGTGCAGCTCGTAGCGGCCTAGTCGCTGGTTCTCGAGGGAAACAGCTTTGTCGGCGGCCGTCGCCTTGGCTTCGGCGCCCTGGATCTCCTGCTTGCGAGCACCCTCTCGCAGCAGCTGCAGGCGGTGCTCGAGTGACTGCCTCTGGGCGGTGGCCTCGCTCAGCCGTGCTTCGATTTCGTCGACGGCCGACTGCGTGGACACTCCCTTGGCAAGCAGACCCTGCTCGCGTTTCGCGTTCTTCGCGAGCAGCGCTTCGCTGGCGCGCGCGGCGCGGACCTGCGCCGCGACCGAACGGATCTCCTGGGGACGACTGCCGGCCTTGAGCAGCGAGACCTGCGCCGCAGCGGCATCGGCTTCAGCTTCGCGCGCCGCGCGCGCAGTCAGCTCGAGCGAGTCGTCGAGGGTCGCGAGCCGGGCCTTGGCCTTGACCGAGTCGCCACGCTCCACGTCGACGTGCATCACCCGCCCGCCGACCTCGAAAGCCAGCACGCGCTCGTCGAACTCGACCATGCCCTGGTACGAACCGGGGTACTTCTCCTTCGGCTGGCACCCGGAAATCCCAACAAAAACGGTCAACAAGACCAGCAGCGCCGCTGTTCCGTTTTTTATCATGCGACTGATAATAGGCCGGGCATGCACCCTCCGCAAGCCCCGTCGGCGAGCAGACCTGATGGCTGTGGGTCCCGGCCAGGCCGGAGGCGGGGCTCGCCCGCGGTGTAAGCGGCGACGGGTCCCAGCGTTCAGCAGGTGTCGGTTCGATTCGGAGGAAAACAGCCATGCAACGTCACAAGCTCATCCTGGTCGCTCTCGCCAGCCTGCTCGCCGCCGCATGCGGCGGCTCGTCCTATCCTTCCGCCCACGCGCCAGTCGCGGGCGGTTCGACAAGCACCTCGTCGGCCCCCGAGTCCGTCGATGCAGAACCCGGCGCGCCGCCTGAACCGATGGCGGGAGGCTCGGCGGCCAAGTCCGCCGCTCGACCGTCGGCTGCCGGAGCAATGGGCGGTGCCGATGCCGATCGCGCTCCAATGCGGAGCGAGCCCAGCCCCGAGGAGCGGCCCGGCCTTGGCACGACCTTCGGCGAGACGCGCGAGAGCCATGTGTCGACCGCGCCGTTCTTCCGTGAGGATCCGGGCAGCCCGCTTGCGGTCGCGAGCCTGTTCTACAACGACGCGCGCGGCGCCCGGGCCATGGCGCGGCACAGTGGCTTCGCCGATCGCGGCAACAGCGCGGTCAGCGTTCTGGGCGGTGCGCTCACGGTGCAGCTGCTCGACGCGAGCGGTCGTCCCCTGCGGGGTCTGGAAGGCGGCGGGCGGACCTACGCCATCGGCGACGCCGGCCAGCGCTACATCATCGAGATCCGGAACCACACGCGCAATCGCGTCGAGGCCGTCGCCACGGTCGATGGGCTCGACGTGATCGATGGGCGCCCCGGCTCGTTCTCCAAGCGCGGCTACATCGTCGGTCCGTTCGCCACGGTCGATATCGACGGCTTCCGCCGCAGCGAAGACACGGTCGCGGCATTCCGCTTCGGCTCGGTGCGAAACTCGTACGCCGCGCGGAAGGGCAACGACCGCAACGTGGGCGTTATCGGCGTCGCGTTCTTCGAGGAGCAGGACTCCCGCTTCCCGTGGACCGACGAGGAGATCAACCGTCGCCACAGCGCCGACCCCTTCCCCGGCCGCTTCGCCACGCCCCCGCCCAGTCGCTTCTAGCCGCTGTCGAACCGGCACCTGCCGGACGGCTCCACCCGGGGCCGTCCGGCAGTTTTCTCTTGTGCGCCAGCCACGCGCCCGACCGCCGACGCAACGCCGACTGGCCGCGACCAGCGAGCCGCGCGGGCTCGGGCCCATGTCTCCAACTCGTTGAAATAACCGCTCTATTCGCGGCGCTCCGGACTGCAGACGCTACCGGGGACCGCCCCCCGCGCCGCACCGGACAGCCTGTGCTACGAGGCGCGGGCTGCCATGCGATACAGCCGCGCTCTTCTGCCCACGCTCAAGGAGGCGCCGTCCGACGCGACGAGCGCCAGTCATGTACTTCTGCTCCGTGCCGGCTACGTGCGCCGCGTCGGTGCCGGCATCTACAGCTTCCTGCCGCTCGGCCTGCGCGTACTCAAGCGCATCGAGACCGTCATCCGCGAGGAGATGAACCGCGCGGGCGCCCAGGAAGTGCTCTTGCCTGCGCTGCTGCCGGCGGACTACTTCCGCGAGTCGGGGCGCTGGGACACGTTCGGCGACACGATGTTGCGTCTCAACGACCGCAAGGGTGGCGATTACCACCTCGGCCCCACGCACGAGGAGATCATCACCGCGCTCGTGCGCCACGAGATCAAGAGCTACCGCGACCTTCCGCAGAACCTCTACCAGATCCAGACGAAGTTCCGCGACGAACCGCGTCCGCGCGGCGGCCTGTTGCGCTGTCGCGAGTTCAGCATGAAGGACGCCTACTCGTTCGACGTCGACGACAAGGCGGGACTCGAGAGCTACGAGCAGATGCGGCTCGCCTACCGCCGCGTCTTCGACCGTCTCGGGTTGAACTACCGCATGGTCGCAGCCGACAGCGGCGCTATGGGCGGCAAGAGCAGCGCCGAATTCCAGGTGCTGGTGCAGAGCGGTGAGGACATCATCGCCGCCTGCCTGCAGTGCGAGTACGCCGCCAACCTCGAAGTGGCGACCACGCCACCCATGCCGAAGCGCGGGGACCCCGCGCAGACGCCGGCGCTGGAGAAGGTCGAGACGCCCTCGCAGCGCACCATCGAGGAGGTCTCGGCATTCCTGGGCGCGTCGCCGGATCGCTTCCTCAAGAGCCTTCTGTACCTGGCCGGCGACGACGTGGTGATGGCCATCGTGCGCGGCGACCACGAAGTGAACGAGATCAAGCTGGCCCGCGCCCTGGGCGTGGACGAGGTGCATCTCGCGGGGCCCGCCGACGTCGAGAAGGCGACCGGCGCTGCTGTCGGCTTTGCCGGGCCGGTCGGCTTCAAGGGGCGCCTGCTCGTCGATCGCGACGCGGCCAGCATCGCGGACGCCATCTCGGGCGCCAACGAGACCGACGCGCACTTCAAGCACGTCGTGCGCGGCCGCGACTACGAGGGCGAGGTCGTGGAGATCCGGAGCGTCAAGGACGGCGACCTGTGCCCCTCGTGCGGCGCCTCGCTGGGCCTGTATCGCGGCATCGAAGCCGGTCACATCTTCCTGCTCGGCACCCGCTACAGCGCGCAGATGAACGCCAACTACCTGGACGAAGCCGGCGATAGCCATCCGCTCGTGATGGGCTGCTACGGGATCGGCGTCTCGCGCCTGGTGGCCACGGCGGTCGAGCAGTACAACGACAAGGACGGCATCCTCTGGCCGATGAGCATAGCGCCCTATCACGTGCATCTCGTCCAGCTGGGAAGCGATGCCGAAGTGGTCTCCGCCGTGGAAAAGCTCGAGCAGGAGCTCGAGGCGGCCGGGCTGGATGTGCTGGTCGACGACCGCGACGAGCGCCCCGGCGTCAAGTTCAAGGACGCCGACCTGATCGGCATTCCGCTCCGCGTCACGGTCGGCCAGAAGGGGCTCAAGGCCGGCGGCGTCGAGCTCAAGCCCCGCCGCGAGCGCGACCCGAAGAAGGCCGAGCTGGTCCCCCTCGACGGCGCAGCAGCGACAATCCAGGCGCGCGTCCAGCAGATGCTCGAGGTCTGACTCGGGGCCGGCTGGCGCGATCGGCCTTTTGTCGATACAGCTTCGGCGGAGGTCGACAGTGAGTACCGAGAAGGATGTCGCCGGCTCGACGGAAGCCGTCCACGCGGGCACCGCTAAAGAGCGCCCACACCACACCCTGGCGGGCGGCATCGCACAGACGGCGACGTACACGTTCGACAGCACGGCCGACCTCGAGCGCTACATGCGCGGCGAGGACCCGGACACGGAGCGCGAGGAATACGGGCGCTACGGCAACCCGACCGTTCGCGAACTGGAGCAGCGCATGGCCGCGCTGGAGGGAGCCGACGACGCCGTGGCGTTCGCCAGCGGCATGGCCGCAATCAGCACGGCCGTGCTGGCGCTGGCGAAGGCCGGCGATCACGTCGTGCTCTTCCGCGATTGCTACCGCCGCACGCGCCAGCTCGTGACCGGCACCCTGGCGCGCTTCGGCATCGAACACAGCATCGTGCCGCCCGGCGACCTGGAAGCGCTGGACAAGGCAATCCGCGACAACACCCGACTCGTGCTCTCCGAGTCGCCGACCAACCCGTTTCTGTATTGCGTCGACCTGGAAAAACTGGTCGAAGTCGTGCGTGCGCACGGGCGCATCCGCACCATCGTCGACGCCACGTTCGCGACACCGGTCAACTGCCGACCGATCGCGTTCGGAGTCGACCTCGTCGTACACAGCGCGACCAAGTACCTGAGCGGCCACAACGACGTGCTCGGCGGACTGGTCGCTGGCAAGAGTTCACTGATCTCTCTTCTGCGGGATGCCCGCGGGGTGCTGGGCGGCGTTCTCGACCCGCACGCTGCGTTCTTGATCGGGCGCGGGCTCAAGACACTGGGTGTGCGCGTCGAGCGCCAGAACGCGACCGCTCTCGCGATTGCGCGCCTCCTCGAGGACCATCCGGCGGTCGAACGCGTGTACTACCCGGGGCTCGAAAGCCATCCGTCGCACGCGGTCGCCAGCCTGCAGATGCGCGGCGGCGGCGGCGTCGTCAGCTTCGTTGTGCGCGGCGGGCGCGAGGCGGCATCGCGGGTCGTGGACCGCTCGAAGCTAGCGCGCATCGCTCCCTCGCTCGGCGGAGTCGAGACCCTGATCGAGCAGCCGGCCATCATGAGCTACTTCGAGCTGGGCGACGAGCAGCTCGCCGAGCTCGAGATCGATCCGGGGCTCGTCCGCCTGGCTGTCGGGATCGAAGACGCCGACGATCTGATCGCCGATCTGGTCCAGGCCTTCGAGTCCTGAACGCGCGGTCCCCTGTTGCACGCGGCACGTCGCGCGTTTGTCGCGCGACTGCTCGCATTGCCGTAGTTTTCCGGAGGGATCGTGGTGCGGCCTGCACGCAAGCTCTGCGCACTACGGAGAATTCGTGGGGTCAATGTAGGCAACCCAACCACCTGACCCGCGATTGCAGGGAGCACCTGCGCGATCTATAGCTGTCTGGGAGGGGCTTGATGCGACTGCGAACCTGGTTCTTGCGTGACGTGGTCGATGTGATCGAACGCGCGTACGCGGGCGGCGCGAATGCTCGACTTCATGAGCGACTGCCGGAGCGACTCGCCGTACATCTCGACGCCGATCAGCTGCACAAGGCAGCGCCAACCGACACTCTCTCGCTGGACGAAGGCGAGGAGCTGCTCCTGGCGATCGACCGCGTGCTCGGAGACGGCTCCGGGCGCGTACTGGAAGATGCTTCGCTCGCGCTCGCCACCCGCACGCTCTCGCAGGGCGGCGGCGTGGTGATCACCGGCGATCTGCTCGGGACCATGCAACGTATGCGCGCACCGCTGGAGCGACCGTTCGTCGATGTGGAGCTGGTGTTCGAGTTGACGGGTACTGATACCGGTTTCTCGCTGCTGCTTTCCATCCCGGGACGGCCACGCTCGGCCCGCATGCTCCGCTACTTCGGCGTCGGCGCTGTCAGGGCCGCTCACCGCTTCAGCCGCGAGACGAGCGACGCCGACTTCAAGCTGGACGCCGAGGTGACGGGCGATCGCGCCCACATCTCCGCGCGCTACCGCCAGCCGGTTTCCGCACCCGGGGCCCGGCTGGCGCCGACTCCGAGCCGTCGGCCGTCGCAGAAGCTCCGGGCTGTGACGCAACCCACCCTGGCGGACGAGGTGGAGCGCATCCTGGGCCAGACCGCGCCGCCGACGGGCCACAGGGATGGCTCACGCAGGCGGCCGTCGACGATTCCGCCACCACGGACCTCGCTGGTGGCCGAGGTTTCCCCACCGTCGGTTCCGCCGGCGCACTCGCCGAGCGGCGTGCGGGCCCGAAGCGAGATTGCCCAGGACGAGGAACCGGCGGCCGACTCCGAGCGCGGAGCAAGCGGCGGGCGCGGCTAGAACTCCGCCGGGTCGCTGTAGGTTCCGAGCACGTTACGCAGTACGTCGCAGATCTCCTGCTCCGTGCAGTACACCTTGGCCGCATCCACGATGGGCGGCATCAGGTTGCCACCTTCGCTGGCCGCGGTGCGCACGCGGGCCAGCGCGGCGTCTACGTCGGTCTTCTTCCGCTCCGCCTTGATGCGCTGGAGGCTCTCGACCTGGTGTTTCTGCACGGCCTCGTCGATTTTCAGTGTCGGGATGCGCGGTCCTTCGTCGGTCGCGAAGCGATTGACACCGACCATCACGCGCTCTCCGGCGTTCAACTGCCGCTCGAACTCGTACGCCGAGCGGGCAATCTCGCGCTGGGGATAACCCTTTTCGACGGCAGCCACCATGCCGCCCATCTCGTCGATGCGCCGGATGTAGGCCTGCGCCTCGGCCTCGAGCCGATCCGTCATCTGCTCGATGAAGTAGCTGCCGCCCAGCGGGTCGATGGTGCTCGCCACACCCGATTCGTGCGCAATGATCTGCTGTGTGCGAAGAGCGATGGTGACCGCTTCTTCCGTCGGCAGGGCGTACGTCTCGTCGAGCGAGTTCGTGTGCAGGCTCTGCGTACCGCCGAGCACCGCAGCCAGCGCCTGCAGCGCGACACGCGCCACGTTGTTGTAGGGCTGCTGCGCCGTGAGAGACACACCCGCCGTCTGAGCATGGGTGCGCAGCTTCATGCTCGCCGCCGCGCGCGCGCCGTAGCGTTCCTTCATGAAACGGGCCCACATGCGCCGGGCTGCGCGGAACTTGGCGATCTCCTCGAAAAAGTCGTTGTGGACGTTGAAAAAGAAGCTGAGGCGCGGTGCGAATGCGTCCACGTCCATGCCGCGCTCCAGACACGACTCCACGTAGGCCAGACCGTCCGCCAGGGTGAACGCCAGCTCCTGGGCTGCCGTCGCGCCGGCTTCACGGATGTGGTAGCCGCTGATCGAAACGGTGTTCCAGCGCGGCACCTCCGCCGTGCAGAACTCGATCATGTCGGTGACGATGCGCATGGCGGGCTTGGGCGGCACCAGCCAGGCGTGTTGGGCCGTGAACTCCTTGAGGCAGTCGTTCTGCACCGTTCCGCCGATGCGGTCGCGAGGCGTGCCACGCTTGTCCGCAAGCGCCACGTAGAAGGCCAGGAGCACGATCGCTGGTCCGTTGATGGTCATCGAGGTCGTGACCTGATCGAGCGGGATCTTGTCGAACAGCACCTCCATGTCGCGGAGCGTGTCGACGGCTACGCCGCACATGCCGACCTCACCGAGCGAACGCGGCGAGTCCGAGTCGTATCCCATCAGCGTCGGAAAATCGAAGGCGGTCGACAGCCCCGTCTGCCCTTGCTCGAGCAGATAGCGGAAGCGCTGGTTGGTCTGCTCCGGCGTGCCGAATCCGGCGAACATGCGCATCGTCCACAGCCGCCCGCGGTACATCGTCGGCTGGACGCCGCGCGTGAACGGGTACTCGCCCGGCAGCCCTAGATCGCGCAGGTAGTCGACTGGCTCGTCGACGGGCGTGAGCACGTCGGGCACGTCGAGCCCGCTCCACGTCGAGAAGCGCTCCTGGCGAGGCGGCATCTTCTTGTGCGCCCGCGCCACCGGGCCCTCGCGCCAGCTCTGCACGGCACGGCGGAGGTCCTCCAGCTGGTCCTGACCCAGCGCCGGCGCCTCGCCTTCGGCGGCGTAGGCGGTGTCGCCTTCCACTTTCTGCGTCATGGGATGGAAATAGCGCTAGTTCCGGCGCTTGCCCAGCGCCGAGCTTCCGGACACCCGGAGCGGGAACTTTCGCCGGCCCGTCCCCGTGGTCAGCACCCCGAAACGCTGAGCCGGGCGCTGCGCAGCGGAATCGAGTGGCCACCGCCCAGCGTGTCGGTGACGGTTCCAGCGATGACAACCGGACCGGCGCAGAGCTTGGAGCGCTCGCTGGCCGACAGCAGCGTCGAGCCATCGACGCTGAAGGCAATGTTCCTGGTCTGCCCGACGCCGACACTCACCGCGCCGGGGTCCGGTCCGACCTTGAACGCCGACAGCACGCTGTTGTTGCTGTCGGCCCCCACCAGCGAAAAGCTCTGGACGGTCACCTTCGTCCCCTCCGAAGCGTAGTCGCCGAGCTTGAGCACGAGCGTAAACCCTCCGCTCAGTTGGGTGCCCAGCGCGAGATCCTTGACCGATAGAGAGGCGCTGTCGATGTGCGCGTCCAGCGACACACTCTGCTTGCTGCCACACCCGCTCGCGCCGACAACCAGCCCGAGCAGCAGCGCGAGGCGAGCGAGCGGCACCCGCAGGCGCCCGATTTCCGGCTTGGCTGACATTCGGCGAGCATAGCGCACCTGGCGCGCTATCCTCGCGGCGTGCATGCTCGACCCCGACGAGCAGCAGCCGCCCCGGCCGTCGCCGCCCTGGCGTGGTGGCTCCTGGCAGGCGCTGGCTGCAGTCCGCGCGTGATGTTACCTGTCGCGCCTCCGCTCCGCCCGGCGAGCGTGCGGCCGCCGCCCGCGCCTCGGCCAGCGGCCGCCATGGCCACCGCTGGCGACGCTGGCGCCCGTCCCCCTGCCACCCCTCCGCCGCCCGCAGCGCCTCCGGTGCGACACCTCGGTGCCATCGGGACCGCCGCACCGACGGCATTCGAGGCTGCAGCGGGCAACGGCAGCTGGGTCGCGCTGTGCCAGGCCCGGAAGGACACCAACGGCGACGGGCGCGTCACCGTCGACGTGAAACTGCGCGGACACCTGTCCGGCGATCGCATGCAAGGCTATCTCGTTCTCGGCGACGGCCTGGGCGAGGCCATCGACGAGCTCGCCGCGTATGACCCGACGGGACGCTGGGTCGTGGTGCTGCAACACGGGCGGCTGGTGCTGATCGACAGCCAGTCGAAAAAGCGTCTCGACCTGAGCGCACTTGGCGCCGATGCGCGCAACGACGCTCTGCCCTTCCGCGAGCACAGGGCGCTGTCGTTCGACGAAAGCGGCACACACCTGTTGTACGTGCGACGCAAGGCCGGCAAGACGCGCGTCGTGATCCGCGATCTGCAAAGCGGCACCGAGACGACGGTCGACCCCGGCCAGGGGCGGCTGTGGCGCGCGCGGCTCAGCCCCGACGGCGAGATGGTCGTCTTGCGCATGATCGTGGACGACACGAACAAGGACGGGAAGCTCGAGTGGCCCGTCCCGGTCGAGAAGACGAACAACTGGCGCTGCCACGCACCGATCACGACCTATAACAGCTGGATTTCGCGGGGCGACACTCCCACGGTGAAGGTCGCGCCCAGCTCGGGCGGCAGTGCCACGGCAGTGCCCGGCTTCGCGGATCCATTCGGCAGCTCGCTCTTGGTACGGGACACCGCCGGACGCCTCGAGCTGCAGCCCGCGTCGGGCAATCCCGTGGAGCTCGCCGACGACAAGTGCGGAGCGCATGTGCTGCACGCCGACGCCACGCGCGGATTGGTATTGGTAGCGTGCTCGGCAGCGAAAGGGCGGAGTCCGCTCGCCCTGCTGGGCGTCGGCTATCACGAGGATCTCAAAGCGGATCTCGCCGGTGCGCCTCCAGATCGCTGGCCAGGCAGCACTTCACGCCTGTTCGCGCTGTACCCCGGCGCGGGTACCGCGCTGCTCGATCTGGACACGAAGAAGCTCACGGAGCTGAAGCACGGCGACGTTGTGGTGGCGACCTCCGGCGGCCTTGCGCTGGTGCATCGCAAGCGACGACTCGTGATCCACAATGTCGACAGCGGCCAGGAGCAGGTTCTCCCGGAACGCACCGATCGCCTGCCGGACCAGCTGACCGAGGGCAAGCTTGCCGTGGTCACGCCGCTGGTCGTCGATGTCGGCACGGGCAAACTGCTCGGGAAGATCAACGGGCGGCCGCTCGCGCTGTCGAGCGCCGGCTTGGTGCTGGTCGCCGAAGGAAGACAGGCCCAGGCCCGCGAGCTCTCGCTCGGACCGTTGCGCTGGCGCGCGCCGCAAGCACTCAAACCGGAAAAAGCGACTCGAAGGCCCGTAGCATTCCGCGCGCGCGGACGAAGCGCTGGTCGCGATTGGTAGCGAGGGCCTGCTTCACCCAGTCGTCCACGTCGGGCGGCAGATCCGGACGACGTGCGTACAGGCTGGGTCGCTCGGCGCTGGTCGCCAGGCGCAGCATCTTCTCGAGCCCGTCGGCGGTAAACGGCGGCTCTCCGGCCAGCGCGCGATACATCACCGCGGCCAGAGCGTACACGTCGACGCGGTGGTCCGGCTTCTCGCCCCGCCACACCTCCGGGGCGATGTAGCTGGGCGAGCCGGCGATGAACCCGTCGTTCGTGAAGCTGCGAAGCCGCATGAACTTGGCCAACCCGAAGTCGAGCAGGCGCACGCCTCCGCCGTGGGCCGGGTCGAGGACGAAGATGTTCGCCGGCTTGATGTCACGGTGCACGATGCCCTGCGCATGCGCCGCCTCCAATGTGTCGACGATCGGGCGCATCAGCTCGATCATCGCAGGCACGGACATACGTCCAGCTCCGGCTTCGATGCGTCGAAGATGATCGTCCAGATCCTGCCCGCGGAGAAATTCCATGACCAGGCACAGCGCGCCGTCGTCGGTCCACAGCTGGTCCAGCACGCGGACCGCCGCTGTGCCGCCAAGATTCGCCAGCGCGTGGGCCTCGCGGAACATGCGCTCGCGCCACTCGGGCTCTGCAGCAATCGTGTCGTTCAGGACCTTGATCGCGACCGTGTCGTGGTCGCGTACGTCCTCTGCGCGGTAGACCATTCCCTGGCCGCCCCGATCGATCAGGTCGACTAGGCGATAGCGCCCTCCGATGAGCTCACCGCTCCGGTCGCGTGTAGGCCTCCGCGTCGCGGCCTGCATAACCGCGGGCATTCTAGCATCGGCGCAGCGCTGGACCGCGGGCTACTTCGTGTACACCGTCACGTCCGCCGAGAGCCCCGCCCGCATCGGCTCGTCGGGCGGCGTGACCCACGAAAGGCGCACGGGCACACGCTGCACGACCTTGACGAAGTTGCCCGACGCGTTGTCCGGCGGCAGCAGCGCAAAGCGGGCCCCGGTAGCGCCCGAGAGGCTCTCCACGCGCGCGTTGAACTTGTGGCCCGGATACGCATCGAGCGAGATTTCCGCCTTCTGACCGACGCGAATGCGGGCGAGCTGGGTCTCCTTGAAGTTCGCAACCACGTACGTCTCGCTCGGCACGAACTCGGCAACGGGCTGTCCCCGCTGGACGAGCTGCCCTGGGTGCACCGAGAGCTTCGAGACCAGGCCGTCTGCCGGCGCGGTGATGTTCGTGTACGAAACCTGCAACTTGGCCAGGACGAGCAGGGCCTTGGCTGACTTCACGCGCGCGTGAGCGAGCTTGGCGTTGGCTTCGGCCACGGCAATCCTCGAATTGATCGGCTTGCTCTGGTCGAGCCGACCTTTCGCCTGGGCCACCTGGCTCAGCGCAACCTGCTTGCCTTGTTTTGCTGCGCTGAGCTGCGCCTGGGCGAGCGCCACCGCCGCCTGGGCCGAGTCATCCGCCGCCTGCGCGTTGTCGAGCTGCTGCTGCGCTACCGCGTTGCTCTTCGCCAGCTCGCTGACACGCGCGAGATCGAGCGAAGTGCGGTGCGCCTGCGCCTGTGCGCGTTTCAGCGCCGCCTGGGCCGCTTCGACCTGGGCCTGGGCGCTCTGGACCTGCTCGGACGATCCGTAGACCATCGCCTTCGCTGTGGTCAGTCCGCCCTTGGCGCTGGCTTCAGCTACCTTCACCTGGGCATCGGCGGCGGTGGCCTGGGCCTCGGCGGTCTCTAGCTGGGCCTCGGCTTGCTGCTGCTTGGCCTGGTAGTCGGAGTCATCGAGGACCGCTATCACCTGGCCCTTCTTCACGTGCGCGTTATCCTTGATGTTCACGCGCAGCACCTGACCGCCGACGCGCGCGCCGATGGGCACGATGTCCGATTCGACCTGCGCGTCGTCCGTCGACTGCTGACCGGCCGTCATGATCAGATAGCCGCCGATGACGGCCAGCACGACCAGCGCCAGGCCCGCCAGGACCATGAAGGGATTGGCGCGTCCGCGCCGTGCGCTCTTGGCCGGCTTGGACGCGGGCTCCTGGCCCGCGGGGGTAGTCCCGGTCGCGCCCTTTCCGTTGCCCGGAGGACCGGACGCGGGCTCTTCCACAGCCGGAGAGGCGGGGGGCCCGCCGTGGACGGGCGCTTCGTCCGTTTGGGGAGAGGACTGTGCCATGCTCATAGCTCCATCGGTTCGTTGTGCTTCGGTGCGGGGGTCTTCGACCTCGCCTCCTTCAAGAACAGGAGGATCGGGAGCACCAGCAGAAACATGATGCCGGCCAGCAGGAACACCTTCTCGAAGGCGAGCACCATGGCCTGGCGGGAAATCGTGAATCCAAGCGCGCCACGCGCCGCCACGGCAGCGCTGTCGGGGTCCATGCCGCGCATCCGCATCACGCGCTGGACGTTGTGCATGTAGCCCAGCACGGCCGGGCGCGTCTCGGTGACGTGGGATGCGAGGCTCGACTGTGCCACGTCAGCGTAGCGCGTCAGCAGCGTGGCGAACACCGCCAGTCCGACCGACCCGCCGATCTGGCGGACCAGGCCGAAAAGACCGGTCGCTTCGGTGAGCTTGGTCCTGGGGACCTTCATGAACGCCACCGTACTGAGCGGAACGAACAGGCAGCTGAACCCGACGCCCTGGACCATGATGGCGGTGATGATCTGCGCGTAGCCGGTCTGCAGCGTGAAGAAGCTCATCAGGTAGGCGCCGATCGCGATCATGATCACGCCGAACCCGATGATCAGCCGGGGCGACACCGAGTTGTACATGCGCCCCACGAACGGCGTCGCCACCATCATGACCAGGACGCGCGGTATCACGGTCACCCCGGCCTCGAACGCCGAGAAGCCCAACATCTCCTCCATGAACACCGGCAGGAGGAACATGCTCGAGAAGAGCATCGCGAACATGATCATGGCGACCAGGGTCCCCGACAGGAACACGGGATCCTTGAACAGCCTGAGGTTCACCGCCGGCACCGGCGCGGTCATCTCGCGGATCGCGAACGCCGCCAGCGCGAAGATCGCGACGATCAGGCAGCCGACGATCACGTGCGAGTTGAACCAGTCGTCGCGCTGGCCTTCCTCGAGCATGTATTGCAGCGCCGCCAGCCCGACACATAGAAGGCCGATCCCAACCCAATCCATGTTCTTCTTCTGCTTCTCGGCCATGGCGTGGTTCGCCGCGCGGATGTCCTCCGGCTCGGGCACGAACCGCGACACCATGAACAGGCCCATCAGCCCGACCGGGATATTGACGTAGAAGATCCACGGCCAGCTGTAGTGGTCGACGATGTAGCCACCGAGCGTCGGGCCGATGGCGGGACCGATCATGACGGCCATGCCGAACATGGCCATCGCCATGCCCTGCTCCTCGGGCGGAAAGGTCTGCCTCAGGATGGCGGACTCGGTCGGCTGCAACGCGCCCGCACCGAAACCCTGAAGCACACGGAACGCGACCAGTGTCTCCAGACTGCGCGCCATGCCGCACAGCGCCGAGCCGACCAGAAACAGCCCGAGGCAGAACATGTAGAAGCGCTTCTGCCCGAAGAAGCGTCCCATGAACGCCGTCAGCGGCATCACCAACACGTTGGCGATGATGAAACCCGTGCTGATCCAGGTGATCTGCTCGATGCTGACGCCAATCGAACCGCGGATATCCGGGATGGCGACGTTGACGATGGACGAATCGATGGTGCCCATCAGCGTGCCGAAGGTCACGCTGACCGTGACCAGCCACTTGTTGACGGGCACTTCGGCCGACGCAGGCCGAACCGCACCGGGCAGCGCTGCGCTCGTCATGTGTGCTGTACGGCCCCGTTCAGGAATATGTCGACCAGCTGGGGAGCCCGCTTCACGATCGAGCCGGGGGGATGGGCCTCGTAGAGCGTGCGTACCAGCACGCCTCGAAGCATGCCCATCAGCAGCGCCGGATACAGCGCGGCGTTGTCGGGCCGGAGACTTCCCGATGAAAGCCCGCGCTCGACCAGCGTCTCGAAGCGCAAGTACAGGGCGCGCATGGTCTCGCGCGGGCGCATCGCCGCCGGCATCGCCTGGGCGTCGCGGGCGTGCTCGCCTTCCATCAGGATCGACAGAAAGCGCTGGTGGGCTTCGAAGTGCCCCAGCAGCGTTCTGAGTGTTGCTTCGAGCTGCGCCTCGAACGGCTCTCCCGCGTGCTCGTCGAGCTCGCGGTCGAACTGGCTCAGCAGATTCTGGCGCCGTGAATCGACCAGCGCAGCCAACAGCGCCGTGCGATCGGCGAAGTAGTTGTACAGCGTGCCTACCGAGACGCCGGCGCGCGTGGCGATGTCGTCCATCCGGGTCGAGTGCAGCCCGCTCTCGGCGAACGCTTCCTCCGCAGCCGCCAGGATCGCCGCCGAGGTCGCCTCGCGCAGCCTGTCGCGCAGTCGTTGAGGATGCTGTTCATGATTTGAACTGGCATTCATTCGTTGACGTTGATTTCTAGAGCCAAGCTTGACCTCGCGCAAGCGGATGCCACGAAGAGCTTTCAGATCAGGGGGTTACAACTTCCCCGAGCGTGCGCAGAAGGGTCGGATCGGTCCGTCCCACAGGCCGGTCCTGCCCGCGGCTCGCCGCCGTCGACGGGGCGCTGTCGCTATTGCGGGTGGCGGCGCGAGCCCGGCCCGCGTCCGGCTTCCACCGACGCGGGCCCCGCATCGAGCTCGTCGAGCAGACGGCCCCAGCTCACGCCGTTGTCCACGCCGAGAATCCGCGCGATCTCCACCAGCGCGTCTTCCTCTTCCTTCGTCACACCGGTGGGTACGTCCAGCGCGTGCCCCGACGCCCTGGCGATCGACTCGCAGTGCACCAGGAGGTCGTGCAGCTCCTCGGGATGGACCAGCGGCTCGCCGTCCTCGGACTGCGCCAGGTAGAACAAATCCCGCATCCCCTCGCCGAAGTATTCCTTGCTCGGCCGCTCGAAGAGCCAGCTGTCGAGGATCGCCAGCCCTTTGGGACCAAGGTGGAACCGCGTCTTGGCGATGTCGTCGATACGCGCGATCTCCGCGTCGTCCATGTAGCCGTCCGCCCACGCGACGTAGACCAGCGGCAGCAGCATCAGCACGCGATAGTTGTCGGGCGAGAAGCCTAGCGAAGCAAGCGAGTCCTTCAGCGTGGTGTCGATCGGAAGCACGTAGAAAATCCCGATACTGCCCGTCGCCCGGCCCTATTTGACTGGGGGCGGGTTGACGTTGTGGGCCTTGGCCGCCGCGCACCCGCGGTCGACGTTGGTCATGCCGTCCTCGGTCTTGACGACCTTGAACTCGACGCGGCGGTTCTTCTCCCATGCCTTCGGCGTGTGGCCCTTGTCGAGCGGGCAGTATTCGCCGTAGCCCTGCGAGACCAGACGATCCCGGGAGACCCCGCGCTGTACCAGCGCCTGCAGCACGGAGTGCGCCCGGTCGCGGGTCAGCTTCAGGTTGTACTTGTCGTTGCCGCGCTCGTCGGCGTGCCCCGCGATCTCGACCACCTTGAACTCGGGGTGACCCTTGAGCGTCGCGGCAACCGCATCGAGGATAGGCTTGGAAGCGGGTAGGATCTCCGCGCTGGCGGTCTTGAACTGGACCTTGTCGAGGATGACGATGTCACTGCCCTCGATGATGACCTTGCCCTTGTCGGGGCAACCGTCCTCGTCCTGGAAGCCGTTGTAGGTCTCCGGCTTGTTCGGGCACTTGTCCCGCACGTCCGGGATCTGGTCGTTGTCGTTGTCCGGATCGGGGCAGCCGTCGGCATCCTGGAAGCCGTCCTTGTCCTCCGGCCGGTTCGGGCACTGGTCGTCCTTGTCGAGGATGCCGTCCTTGTCGTTATCCGGATCGGGACAGCCGTCCTGGTCCTGGAAGCCGTCCTTGTCCTCCGGCTGGTCCGGACACTTGTCGTCCTTGTCGAGGATGCCGTCGCCATCGCGATCCTTCAGGCTCGCCTCCGGGCAGCCGTCCTCGTCCTGATCCCCGTCCCGATCCTCGGGCACGTTCGGGCAGCGATCGTTCACGTCGAGGATGCCGTCGTTGTCGTTGTCCGGGTCGGGACAGCCGTCCTGGTCCTGGAAGCCGTCGAAGTCCTCGGGATCGTCCGGACACTGATCCACGTCGTCCTTGATACCGTCGCCGTCACGATCGCCGATCGACGGCTCGAACACGAAGCCGAGGAAGATGCGCGCGTCAGCCGCTTCGAAACCCGTGGAGACCGCGCCATAGCGACTGCCTCCGCCGATCATCAGGTAGCTGTTGTTCTCTACGAAGAGCTTGAGACCGCCAGCCACTTCCTGCGACAGCTTCTGCTTGGCGTCGGAGTTGGCGTCCAGCAGGTAGGTGCCGTACGTCTCGGCGACCAGATCCAACGAATCGGTCGCGCGGTACGCCACACCCAGACCGAAGGTGCCGAGATTGCCGTACTCGAGCTTGCCCGCGGCCAGCTCGGGCATGTTGTTCTGGTCGAGGAAGAACTTGGGGTTTTGCCCGGTGTGCCCGCGATAGCCGACGTTGAGACCGAGCTTGAGTGCGCCGGTCGCCCCGAAACGCTTCTCGACGACCGCCTGCGGCCAGTACCAGACACCCGGGTCGGCCGCGGCGTCACGCGGCGAGCTGCCGGTGGGCACCCCGCCCTTGGCGATGAGCGCGAGCCCGATGCCCTTTTCCACGCGCGTAAGCCTGAGCTTGGCGTGCAGCGACACGTCGGCGGGCTTCTGGACGTTGAGCCGGCCCGTACTGTAGTTGGCGGTTCCACCGGGACCGATGTCGTTCGACGCATCTCCGGACATCAGCACCACCGGCATGGTTGCGCCGACCACCAGCATGTTGGCGATGCCGTAGTTGAAGCTGAAGGTGCCCTGGAAGGAGTCGCGGATCAGTGCGTTGGCGCCTGCACCGGGATAGCCCGAAGCCGTCGCGACGCGATCCTTGTTGGTGCGCAGGATGTTGCGGCCGTAGTCGAGGATGAGCCCGAAGCTCACGTCGTTCGCGCCGAGGATGTCGGAGCCGTTGACGGAGAAGAAACCCTTCGAGTCGACGGCAGGACGGAACAGGTGCGTGTCCATGCCGTCGCCGTTACCAGCTGGGACGAGATGATCCTGCTGCTGCGCCTGCGCAGTTCTGCCCGACGCCAGCACCGCCAACGCGCACATCGCGCACAAGCCGCGGATGGACCACCGGCCCGAGGCGTTCACCGACCGCATGACAAGCCCTCCAGACACGAAAAAAGCCAAGGAAATCGAAGCCCCCGAGGCTTGAGCGACGCTAGCACTGGCCAAATTGCGGTGTCAACGCGAGGTGCGGGGTGGTGAACACCCGGACGGCGGCGCCAGACGCCCGGCCGGCGACGGTCTGATACGCTCCCGTCGCCGTGGCTCGTCAAGCCCTGTCTGCTCTGATTGTCGCGTTGTTGCTGTGGGCGGCACCGGCACGGGCCGACCTGCCGACACTCTCGGGTCGCTGGTCGGCAAGTGCCATGCGCGTCGCATGGAACATCGGTGACTGGGGCAAGGCGTGCGGCCCCAGGCCAGGTGGCGGCGGCGCGCCGGGAGGCACGGTCACCATCCGTCAGGTCGGCAGCGAGCTGAGCATCACGGGCGCGGGCCCGTCGTACTCGACGACGCGCTGCTGGGAGCAGTTCCCGGGTCTGTCGCGACGCAGCCACTCGGGAGGCCGGCGCGGCTGGCGCAACGTCTGCAAGACCGCCAGCAACGACTCGCGCCAGGCAACCATCATCACGACCATCAGTGCCACGGACAACACGATCAGCTTCGACGAGACGGGGCAGTACCAGTTCGTGATCGAAGGGCAGAACTGCACGGCCAGCGTACGCCGCACGCGTTCCTACTCGCTGATCCAACGCGAAGGCGCAGCGCCTCCCCAGCCCGCCGCTTCGGCTCCTCCGCCGGCGGCGGCACCGACGCCAGCCCCGAAGAAGCCCGAACCTCCCCCCAAGCGTTGCGGCGAGACGGGACCGCCCGCACGGCTCGAGGTGCGCCCGTCGCGCAAGCTGATGCGCCCCGGCGAACAGTTTACATTTCGAGCCGCGGTGCTCGACAGCTCGGGCTGCCGGTTGTCGGTCGCCCCCAGCTGGAAGATCGACAAGCAGGACGCACCGGCCAAGATGACCGGACCCGGGCGCATCAGCGTGGCGGACGACGCACCCGAAACCGAGATCCCGCTGAGCGCCGTCGTCGCGGGGCACGCCGCGCACGTCGTCGTCGAGGTCGCCTCCAGCAAGCGCTACGACGCTCTGCTCGGAAGCGGAGATTTCGACCAGTCGGGCGAGTCCGGGGATGCGGCCGTTGCCGTCATCGCGTCCGGCTCCATCGGCTCGCGGTCGGTCGTCGCGCGCGATGCGGCGCGTGCACGCAAGCGCGAGTTCATCGCGATCCTCGGAGGAGCAGCGCTGCTGCTCGGCATCATCGGGCTGGTGCTGGTCCGCCGCACGCGCCGTCAGCACGCGGCAAGCGAGTCCGACGAGAGCGGGAGTCCCGAAACCGGCGGACCCGGCGCAAGTCGGGCGCCCGCACGACGCGGCATGATCTGCCCGACCTGTCGCGAGGAGTATCCGGCCGACGCGGGCTTCTGCGCCATGGACGGCAATCGGCTGATTCCGGTCGAGGAAGGTGTGGACTCGCGCGGCCCGACGGGGGGCGTGTGCCCCATCTGCGGCCAGGGCTTCGACCCGGGCGTCCAGACCTGCCCGACACACGAAGAGGAGCTGGTGCCCGCGGCCGTGTATCTGGCGGACCGCGAGCAGGAACCTGCCGTCCAGAAGCGGATCTGCCCGGTCTGCGGCACGCAGTACCCGGGCGATTCGCAGTTCTGCGGGACAGACGGCGCGGCCCTCGTTCCGGTGAACTAGCACCCCGCCACGGTCCCCTCGCCCTCGGGAACCTTTCGGAATTCCACGGAGCTTTGCTAGACTCTGCTCCCCAGTCCAGGCGGGCTGCCAGGCACAATTGCCAATCGCCCGCGCACGGAGAAAATCGTAGCTAATGAAGATCACCTGCCAGTCGTGTGGTTCCAAGTACGCGATCGCCGACGACAAGGTGCTGGGCAGGAAAGTCAAGGTCCGGTGCAAGTCGTGTGGCACGGCAATCGTCGTAGACGGCACACAACCAGCCGCATCGCCCTACGATGACGCCGGCGAAGACGACGAAGCCACACGCATCGTGCAGGGTCCCCCCAGCTTCGGGGACGAGGCGCCGGCCGCAGACGCCTGGTCGGTCAACCTGAGCGACACCGACCAGCGCACGATGACCACCGAGGAAATCGTCGCGGGCTGGCACTCCGGTCTGCTCACCGAGGAAGCCTTCGTCTGGAAGGACGGGATGGCCGACTGGGTGCCCGTGCTCGAGATGCCGGAGCTGTACGACGCGATCAGCGCAGCCGCCCAGCAGCCCTCGGCCCCTCCGCCGGCAGCAGCGCCGGCTCCCTCGGCGCCTCCTCCGGCTGCAGCGCCGGCGTTCGGTCCTGTGGGCGGCGCCAGCGCCGAGGCGGCGCGGGTCAGCGGCGGCCGGGCCGCGGCCGGGGCGGATCTCTTCGGCAGCGTGGCGAGCGCGGGCAGCGAGCACGACCCCGCACTGGCCGGTGGCGGGCAGGCCGCGGCGCCCGGACAGCACGCCTACGATGCCAAGCCCACCGGAGCCCGCAACGAGAACTCCGTGCTCTTCTCGCTGGATGCGCTCAAGGCCGGCTTCGGAGGGCCTGCGCCAGCTGGGCAGGCTCCGCCACCGCGCCAGCAGCAGGGCGGGAAGGCCAACCTCGACGACCTGATGGGCATCGGAGGCGGCGGCGGACAGAACGCCCTGTTCGGTCTGGGATCGGACCAGGCGCTGCTGACCGCGCCGGCACCGGAGCCCCCACCTCCCCCGCCTCCTCCGCCGAGCGTGCCGCCGCCGAGCGGTCAGGTCGCGAGCGTGGCGCCGCCGCCTGCGCGCGCCAACAAGGTCCTGATCGCCGTCGCTGGTGGCGCCGTGTTGCTCGTGCTGCTGCTAGGTGGCGCACTGGCGCTGACACTGGGGCACAAGAAGGGCGAAAAGGTCGCGAAGAACGACGCAAAGACGGCCGCGAGCAGCGAGGCCACGAACGACAAGTCCGACCAGGCCAAGAAGGACGACAAGTCCGACGAGGCCAAGGACGACTCGAAGAAGGAAGAAGCCCCGAGTGCCAGCGCTAGCGCCAAGCCCAGCGAAAGCGCCAGCGCCGCCCCCAGCGCCGAGCCCAAGCCCCCGTCCAACGCCACTCCCGAAGAGCAAAAGCGTTTCCTCGAGGCCGTGAAGAAGAAGAAGGCAGAGGAAGCCGCCAAGAAGAAGGAGGAGGCCTCGAAGAGCTCGGCTCCCGCCGAGAAGCACGAGGTATCGGCGAGCTTCAACAAGAGCGCGGCGATCAGCTCGCTCAGGTCCGCTGCCGCGGCCGCCGCGAGCTGCAAACGTCCCGGGGGCCCCACAGGTCGCGGCCGCGCCATCGTCACGTTTGCCACGAGCGGCCGCGTCACCAGCGCCAACGTCACCGGAGCCGGCTTCGGTGGCACGTCCGTGGGCGGCTGCGTCGCCTCCGTCTTCCGCCACGCGCACATCCCGGCGTTCAGCGGCAGCCCCGTCACGGTCGCGAAGAGCTTCACGATTCCGGAGTAGCCGCGCGGAGCCGCGACGCCAGCCGCGTCAGGCGCTCTTCGCGGCGCGTCTCGGCCAGTGCGAGGCGGAGCGCGCGGGGATCCGCCACCAGCACACACAGCCGCCGCGCGCGGGTGACCGCGGTGTAGAGCAGATTGCGCGACAGCATCACGAAGTGCGCTGTCAGAAGCGGGATCACGACCGCCGGATACTCGCTGCCCTGGCTCTTGTGGATGCTGGTGGCGTAGGCCAACGTGAGCGAATCGAGGTGCGAGTCCTCGCAGGCGACGTCGCGATCGTCGAAGCGCACCACGAGCCGGCGCGACTCGGCGTCTACGCTGACGATGCGGCCGATGTCCCCGTTGAACACCTCGCGCTCGTAGTCGTTTCTGGTCTGCATCACCTTGTCGCCGGCACGCAGCGTCTGGCCGCGTGACGTGAGCTCGGGCCCGGACGGATTGAGCGCGCGCTGCAGCAGGGCGTTCAACGCCATCGTGCCCGCCGCACCGCGATGCATGGGCGAGAGCACCTGCACGTCCCCCACGGGGTCGAGTCCGAAGCGGCGCGGGATGCGCCGGGTCACGAGCTCGCGCACCAGCTCGGCCGCCTCTTCCGGCTCGCGCCGGACGATCACGAAGAAGTCCGAGTCCGGCTCGTCTGCGCCGGCGCTCTGAGGCATCTCGCCCTCGTGGATGCGATGTGCGTTGTCGACGATGCGGCTCTCGTGCGCCTGGCGGAAGATCTGCTCGAGCCGCACCGTGGGCACGGCGCCCGACTCGATCACGTCTCGCAGGAACGCGCCGGGGCCGACCGACGGCAGCTGATCGGCATCGCCCACGATCACCAGGCGCGCAGCCGACGGAATCGCCGCGAGCAGCGCCGCGGCCAGCGGCACGTCGACCATCGACGCCTCGTCGACGATGATCGCGTCGGCGTCGATCGGGTTTTCCACGTGGCGCTGGAAGCGACCGCTGCGCGGCTCGAACTCCAGCAGCCGGTGGATCGTCGTCGCCGTACGCCCGGTGGCTTCACTCATGCGCTTGGCGGCGCGACCGGTCGGCGCCGCCAGCCGCACGCCCAGCCCGGCCCGGTCGAGCACGCTGAGGATCGCCCGGACGATCGTCGTCTTGCCCACGCCGGGGCCACCCGTCACGACCACCACCTTGCGCTCGGCTGCCATCTGCACAGCGTGTCGCTGGTGATCGGCAAGCTGGAAGCCCGCGCGCTCCTCGAATGCCCGGATCGCGTTCTCGAAACCCGGCAGCGACCGACCGGGGCTCTCCAGCAGACGCAACAGGAGCGCGGCCGTCTCGCACTCCGCCGAGTGCAGGCGTGCGAGGAACACCGCGTCGTCCTCGACGACGACGCGCCCGGCAGCCCACAGTGCGTCGATCGCTGCCTCGACGTGAGCGGCGTCGATCTCGAGCATTTCCGCGGCGCGCTCCACCAGCGCCGGACGCGGGCACAGAAGGTGCCCCTGGTCGGCGAGTACGCCGAGCTCGTGCTGCACGCCCGCCTGCGCGCGCTCGGGATGGTCACCCGAGATGCCCAGCGAGCGCGCGATACGGTCGGCCGTCTTGAAGCCGACGCCACGCACTTCGAGCGCCAGTTTGTACGGCGAGCGCTGCACGACCGCCGCAGCTCGCTCGCCATACCGATCGACGATGCGCTTGGCGAGGGCCGGCGATGCGCCATGCGTCTGCAGCTGGATCATGACGTCGTTCACGGCGCGCAACTCCGGCCACGCCTTCTTGATCTTCTTGACGGCGTCGGGCCCGATCCCGCGCACTTCAATCAACCGATCCGGGGCCTTGTCCAGCACCTCCAAGCTGTCCATGCCGAAGGTCTCGACAATCCACCTGGCTCTGCCGGCTCCGATCCCGGGCAGCACCCCCGACGCGAGGTACTTCTCCACCCCGGCCAGGGAGTCCGGCTCGATCGGGATCAGCGTAACAGCCTTGAGCTGCTCGCCGTGGCGGGGATCGTTGACGATGTCGCCCGTCACCCGCACGCGCGTACCAGGTCCAACCGCCTGGAACGTCCCGACCACGGCAATCGGCCCCTGGCGTTCGCCCTCCACCGAACCGATGCGGATCACCCGGAAGCTCGTCTCCTCGTTCTCGAAGGTGACGCGCTCCACTTCCCCGGTGAGCGTGATCGGCACAGCGGCCGGTACTGTAGACGAGGTGCGCCCAGGCGCCAGGGGGTGGGCCGCCCGGGGTGCGCGAAAAGGACCTAGCTGCCTTGCTACGGATCGAGCAGATCCCGCGCGTCCTCGTGCAGGCTGGTGGCCGCGGGGAGCCAGCAGTTGTCGAGGTCGTCGAGCTTTTCGATGCCGCGCCACGGCTTGTAGCCAAGCTCGTCGAGGCAGCGCTTTCCGAACAGCGCGGTGTCGCCGGACAGCGAGATATAGAGCGTCTGACCGAGATCGCTGGTGACGAGCACCGGTTTGTCCACAGGCACGCCGTAGCGATACAGCAGGCGGGCGACGTTGCGGAGGTTGGTCGTGGTGTGGCGGGCATGCGGGTCGACCAACAGGGCGTCCTCGGCAATGCCGTAGCTTTTCATCAGGTGCTTCTTCATCTCGATCGCTTCGGAGTACGGGGTGCGATCGGGATGGACGTGCCCGCCGGACAGCGCGATCAGCGGCGCGAGCCCCGCGGCGAAGCGCGCCGCCGCCTGATCGGCGCGCACCTGGCCGCCTGGCGACAGCGGATGCTTCAGGTCGGTCGGGCCGAGTCCCGGCACCAGAATCACGCTGAAGGAGAACTTCGAGAAGTCGATGCCCGGGATGCGGGCGAGCGCGGCCTTGTTCTCGCCCTCGGCGAGCGGCTCGTAGCGCGCGGCCTCGTCGCGACCATCGGCCAGCAGGCTCGCGAGCACGACCGACAGGAGCGGCTTGTAGAAGGGAGTGCCGGCCGGCGCGTCCAGGGCAGGCTTCAGCGCGGCGTCGCGGTCGGCCGCGGGCAGCTGGGCAAAGTAGCTGTCCCAGCCCTGGTCGAGCGCGTGCGCTGCGTCTTCCCAGGCGCCGCGCAGAAGCTCGCTGTCGCTGCCTCCGGCGTGAAGCATCGCCGTGCCGCTCTGCCGCAACGCAGCGGACAGCGGCGCGAGCGCGGGCAGCTGGACCAGCGCGTCCCCAGCGGTGGCAATGTCGGCGTCGGACCACTTGGCCGCGGCGCCGAGACAGGCCGGATCGCCGCCACAGCTCTGGTTGGCGTCGGACAAGGCCTTTGCGCGCTGGCTCTGGAGCGTGGAAAGCGTCGGATCGGCAACCACGGCGGCCCGCGCGGCGGCGAGCGTGTCGAAAAGCGCCAGCACGTAGAAGCCCTTGTCCTCTTCGATCGACCCGCTCCGGGCGAGCGCGTAGCCGCGGTCGAAGCCGTGGACGTTCTCCTGCGGCGCCGGAGGACACTTGGCGGGGTCGAGCGCGGAGAGATCCGGTCCGTCGGAGCCGGCATCCCCGCTCCCGGCCACGGAACCGCCCTGGCCGGAGCACGCCGACGAAAGGAGCGTGAGGGCAAGGAACAAGGCCGCGCAGCGCACCCTGCGAAGCTACCACGAGCCGCCACGACGGTCGGCTGGCTGGCGCCCGGGGGAATTCCACCCACCCGCCCGACGCTCTTGCGAGCCCCGCGCCGCCCGGTTAAGCGACAGGCTCCCATGACGACCTTCCAACGGCATCACGCTCGTTGTTCCTGCGCCGGCGCGGGCGCAGGCGCTCCCTTTGCTCTCGCCGGCACAGTGCGACAGTACGAGCGCTCGCGCCCGTTCGGGATCCGGCACCTGGCGCTCGATCTCGACCTCGACTTCGACGAAAAGGCCGTGTCCGGCAAGGCCACGCTCGACTTCGAGCGGCAGGATCCGGATCACCACGAGCTCGTGCTCGACGCGATCGGCTTCGAGCTCGGCAAGGTGCGCCTCGACACCGGCAAGGGCCAGACCAACGCGCGCTACGAGTACGACGGCGATCGCATCACCGTCCACATTCCGGCGCGCGCCAAGCGCGGGCGACTCGAAGTGCAATACCGCGCCGTGCCGCGCCGCGGCCTGTACTTCCTCTCGCCCGACGCCGAGGTCAGCGACCGGCCCGAGCAGGTCTGGTCGCAGTGCCAGGACGAGGACGCGCGTCACTGGTTCCCCTGCCATGACAAGCCCCACGTCAAGATGACGACGGAGCTCAAGGTGCGCGTGCCTACGGGCTTCGTGGCGCTGTCGAACGGCGAGCTCGTAGGCAGCCAGAAGCCCAAGGGCAAGGGCCGCCGCTGGCGCTACCATTTCCGTCTCGATCGCCCACACCCGAGCTATCTGGTGACGCTCGTCGCCGGCCGCTTCGATGTCATCGAGGACCGCATGGCCCGCTCCGGCGAGCGCGAGGTCCCGGTCGCGTACTACGTGCCGCCGGGCCGCGCGAAGGACGGGCGTCGCAGCTTCGGCAAGACACCGCACATGATCGAGCTGTTCAGCAGGCTCACCGGCGTGGCGTATCCGTGGAGCCGCTATTCGCAGGTCGTCGTCAGCGATTTCATCTTCGGCGGGATGGAGAACACCACCGCCACCACCATGTACGAGCACATCCTGCTGGACGAGCGCGCCGCGCTGGACGTGGCGAGCGAGGATCTGGTCGCCCACGAGCTCGCGCACCAGTGGTTCGGCGACTACGTCACCTGTCGCGACTGGTCACATGGCTGGCTCAATGAAGGCTTCGCGACTTTCTTCGAGCATCTCGAGCGGGAAGATCGCCTCGGACTGGACGAATACGAGCACGGCGTACGCGGCGACCTCGCCGCGTACCTCGGCGAGGCCAACAGCCGCTACATGCGGCCCATCGTCTGCCGCGACTACCAGCACCCCATCGATCTGTTCGATCGCCATCTGTACGAAAAGGGCGGGCTGGTCCTGCACATGCTGCGCCGCGAGCTCGGCGACAAGCTGTTCTGGGCGGGAATCGGCGCCTACCTCGAACGCCACGCCCACGGCATCGTCGAGACCAACGATCTACAGCGGGCTCTCGAGGAAGCGAGCGGCCGCTCGCTGGAGCGCTTCTTCGACCAGTGGGTGTATCGGCCCGGCCATCCGGTGCTCAAGGTGAAGGTGTCCTACGAGGACAAGCTCTTGAGCGTCAACGTCAAACAGGCGCAGAAGACCGGCGCCACGGCGGTCTTCGCCTACCCGCTCGAGATCGAGGTCAACGACAAGTCGGGGCGCGTCCGCCGCTACAGGAAGGATGTGACCGAGGTCAACGACGCGCTGGTCGTCGGTCTGCCGGAGCGACCCGCCTGGGTCGCCTTCGATCCTGCGCTGCGCGTATGCGGCGACGTGAGCGTCGAGGCGCCGGCCGACATGCTGCGCCGCCAGCTCGGGCAGGGCCCGACCGCGCGCGTACGCGCGCTGGCTGCCCAGGCGCTCGCCCGTCGCGACGACTCGCCCACCATCAAGGCGCTGGGCAAGGCGCTGGAGAACGCGAAAGAAGCCTGGATGGTGCGCGCCGAGGCCGCCCGCGCGCTCGGCCGCATCCGCGGTCAGGAGAGCTATTCGCTGCTGGAGCGCAACCTGAAGACCGACCACCCCAAGGTGCGCCGCGCCGTCGTCGCCGCGCTCGGCAATTTCCGCACTTCCGAGGCAGCGCGAGCGTTGACGCCGGTGGCGAAGAAGGACGCAAGCTACCTGGTGGAATCCGAAGCAGCTCGCGCGCTCGGCCGCACCCGCCAGCCCGCGGCGCTCAAGCCACTGCTCGGGCTGGTCGACCGCACGTCGTGGGCCGATGTGACGCGGGCTGGCGTGCTCGATGGGCTCGGCGCCTTGCGCGATGAAGCGGCCGTGGAAGCCGTCATGACGCGCACGCGCTATGGCATCCCCACGCGCGGCAGGCGCGCGGCCATCGCGGCGCTGGCCCAGCTGTCGGACAAGCGCGCGGTGCGCGAGCACCTCGAGCTGATGCTCGACGATCCGGATCCGTATCTGCGCATCGACGTGGTGCGCGCCGTCCAGACGCTCGGCGACCCGAAGTCGCGCCGCGCGCTCTCGCGGCAGCTGGAGCGCGAGCTGGACGGCCGCGTCGCGCGGCGCATCCGCGAGGCCCTGCGCGACATGGGCGATGCGCCCGCCAAGGAACGCAAGCGCCTGAACGACGAGCTGGAAAACGTCAAGAGCGAGCTCGGCGAGCTCAAGGTGCGGCTCGCAAGACTGGAAGGTCCGGGCAAGAAGAGCGCACCGGCCGCCGCGAGCACGAGGAAGAAGCAGCGCTCTACCCCGGAGCGCGCGTCGAAGAAGACCACCGCGAAGAAAGCCGCGCCGAAGCGCAAGTACAAGACAAGGAGCAAGCTCGATGAGCGATGAACCCGTCAAGCTGGAGCACAAGGGCGGCGTTGCGATCGTCACCATCGATCGCGCCGACCGGATGAACTCGCTGTCGCGCGCCACGCTGGAGGCCTTCAGTCGCATCGGGCGCGAGCTCTCGGGTAACGCCGAGCTGCGTGCCGTCGTGGTCACGGGCGCGGGCGAAAAGGCCTTCTGCGCCGGCGCCGACCTGAAAGAGCGCAAGGGCATGGATCAAGAAGCCGTGCGCGACCAGGTCAAGATGTACCGCACGCATCTCGGCTGGCTCGACACGTCGCGCGTGCCCGTCATCGCCGCGATCAACGGCGTCGCGCTGGGCGGCGGGCTCGAGGTCGCGCTGATGTGCGATCTGCGCGTGGCCGCCGCGCACGCCAAGCTCGCCCTGCCCGAGACCGGTCTCGGCATCATCCCCGGCGCCGGCGGCACGCAGCGCCTGCCGCGCGTGGTCGGCGAAGCGCGCGCCAAGGAGCTGATCCTGCTCGCGCGCCGGCTCGACGCCAGCGAGGCGCTGGCCATGGGCCTGGTCAACCGCGTCACACCGACGGGCACCAGCGTGCTCGACGATACGCTGGAGTGGATCCGCCCCATCATCGACGGCGCACCCATTGCGCAATCGGCTGCGCTGCGCGCCATCGACGCCTCGTTCGAGCTGCCGCTCGACCATGGCGTCGAGATCGAGCGCATCCTCTACGACGAGTGCCTGAAGAGCGAGGACCGCGTCGAAGCGCTGAACGCCTTCGCCGAGAAGCGCAAGCCGGTCTTCAAGGGCCGCTGACGCAACCAACGCCTGTCAGCTGCCCTCTTGAAGCGGGTATTTTGCAGCCATAGCGTGCCGCGCACCGTGAAGGTGTGCCCTCATGAAAGGTCCTGTGGCCTCTATCCGCTATTCAGGATGGAGGCGTCGCTGAGAACCTGGCAGATCCGGTACTGCAGAAGCGAATACGAGACCTGCCTCCGCTACCAGAGGTCGGAGCGCGGCGAGCTGGTCCCCCGCGAACTTCTGCCGAACGGCATGTCGCTTCCCGTCAAGCACATGAAGTAGACCGGTCCGGGCGTGGGCCTGGCCCAAGCTCCGGGAGCTAGCGCTTCGAAGAGGGCTGCGCGAGCACCTCGCGGCGGCGCGCGACGCTGAGCCACGCGGCGGCTCGTTCGAAGAAGAGCGTCGCCGACAGCTCCTCCAGCGCCAGCACCGGCTCGATCGCGTCGGCGATTTCGCGTGCCGAGCGACGCGGCGGCCCCACATCGCGCCCCGGCCCTTCCGTGCTGCCGATCAGACTCACCCACACACCGCCGGGTTCGAGCACCGCGGCGACCCGCTCCGCGAAGCGCACGCGATCGGGCGCTTCGTCGAAGACATGGAAGCAGCCGCGGTCGAACACGAAGTCGAAGGGCCCACCCGGCACCTCGTCCGTCAGGAAATCCAGCGCGTGGACCGCCAGCGATCCCCCCTTCAGGTCCGGCGCCGATCTCGCTCGCTCCAGGGCTGTCGACGACAGGTCCACGCCCACCACGGAAAAGCCCTGCTCGGCGAGCCAGCGAGCGTTCGTGCCGGTGCCGCAACCAACCTCCAGCGCTCGCCCCGGAGACACGCGGCCGCTGGTCACCAGCTCGATCAAGTGTGGATCCGGTACGCCCACGTCCCAGGGCGTGTCACCCACCTGGTATCGCTCGTCCCAGTCGCTGCGGTTCGCCATTCGCCCAGCATAGCGGACGAACGCGAGTGCGCCCGGCGCATGGAACCGGCGCTACTTCGCCGATGCCGGCGGCGAGACCACAGCCTGCGGCTTGCCCTTGCCGACGACCATCTTTACTTCCACGAACTGTCGCACGGGGCGCTGGGAATCCGCGTCGGCTCCCAGCCCCCACAGCCCGACCTGCAGGTCCAGGCTCTGGCCGCGAGTGACGGGCCGAGTGCCCGTATCGGGCCAGGTACGCGACAGCTTCAGCGGCTTGCCCTGGTCCACGGTCTCGAGCTTGTCGCCCTTGCGCGTGTCGCCGACTTCCTCGACCTTGCCGCCGCGGTCGACCTTTACAGAAAACGCGAGTGGGCCGTGCGCGGGAGCGAGCAGCACGTGCGACTGGCCGTCCTTCGACTTCGCTTCCACGCTGACCTTGACGCCCCACCCAGCCCCCCGACGCACGGCCTTGGCGCGCGTCCGGAACTCCACGCCCGTCATCTCGACCACGAGGCCGTGGGGCGTCATGCGGTAGAGCTTCTCCCGGGGCTTGGTTTCGTGGGCAGCGGCCGCGTCGGGATTCGTGGGCGCAGCATGGGCGGCGTCGCTGGTCTCGTCCACGGGCTTGGCGGAACCGGAAGCAGCCGGTGCCGGCGACGCGCTCGACGCCGGCAGCGCGGACGGAGCGGCCGGCGCGGCGCTCGTCGAGGGCGACGCGACGGGTGGCGAGTTCCCTGCCCCGCCGCCGCAGGCAGCCAGGAACACCAACGCTGCGCCCGATAGTGAAAGCGTCCGCACCTATTCGCTCCTCGCCGCCTCGAACTCCTGCTTCGCCTGTGCCACGAGATCGGGGCTTTCGACCAGGTCCATGGCCGCTCGCGCCAGCGCCTTGGCGGCGAGCAGCATCGTGGTGTGGCCGCGCTCGCTCGCCGCGCAGGCGGCAAATGCGTGCTGATGGCAGATGGTCTCGTTCTCGTCACAGATGCCGAGATACGGGTGGATGGCGGGGACCACATGACTCACGTCGCCCATGTCGGTCGAGCCCGCGCCAACGCGGTCGTCGTGCTCCGGAACGGGTCGACCCAGCGCCTCCATCGCGCGCGCGAAGCAGCCCGCGACGGTCATGTTGTTGCGGAGATTCTTGTAGCCGGGGAGGAGCTTGATCTCGACCTCGACTCCACAGGCGAGCGCGGCACCGCGTGCGCAGCGCTCCACGATGCCGCGTACGCGGTCGCGCTCCACGGCACCCCGCGCCCGGACCGAGAACTTGGCAGCAGCCAGCTCCGGGATGATGTTGACTGCCTGACCGCCGTTGGTGACGAAGCCGTGCACGCGCACTCCGTCGCGAAAGTGCACGCGCTGCGAATCGACGAGACGGAACGTCTCCAGACAGGCGGTGAGCGCACTCTGCCCGTCCCAGGGCGCCGCTGCGGCGTGCGAGGGCGTGCCGTGGAACGTCATCTCGAGCCAGAGGCTGGCGAGCGAGGGATGCGCGAGGATGTCGCGATCGTAGGGGTGATACATCATGGCAGCGTCGACCCCTTCGAACGCGCCCGCCTCGATCAAGCGCACCTTGCCGGCGCCGCCTTCCTCGGCGGGCGTACCCAGGATTTCCACCGTACCGGAGAGGCCGGGGGCGGTCCGCGCCACAGCCAAAAACGCTCCTACCGCGCCGGCTGCGATCAGGTTGTGACCGCAGGCGTGACCGATGGCGGGCAGCGCGTCGTACTCGGCCAGGATCGCGATGCGCGGCCCCTTGCCGTTGCCGACCCTGGCGCGAAACGACGTCGGCAGGCCGCCGGTGCCGCGCTCGACCTCGACCCCGGCGGTGCGCTCCAGCGTCTCGGCGATCCACCCCGAGGCCCGGTGCTCCTCGTAGCGCAGCTCTGGATTGTCGTGGATGCGCTTCGCGAGCGCGGTCAGCGTAGAAGCCAGCTCATCGACCGAACGGTCGAGCAAAGTACGGTCAGGTTGCACGCGCGTAGCATATCCCAGCCAGGGACAGCCCTGGCGCTATTCGGCTTGCCGGGGCTGGCAGCGCGCGGTCGGCCGAGCGGGCAGCCGGAACGAGACGCCGGTTCCGGGCTTGACTAGGCCGCCAACCTGGTCCTGACTCACCTGCACCGTGGAAACGAATGCCCACCCCGCTCGCCGTCTTCGACTGCTCGGAGGCCTGGCGCTGTGCCTGGCTGTCGCGGCCTGCGAGCATCCGGCGAGCCAGACGGCCAGTGCATCGGCCGCAGCTGCTCCGCCCGTCGCTTCTTCAGCGGCACCGGCGGCATCCGTCGCTGCACCGCAGCCGAGCGCTTCCGCTGCGCCGGCAGCGTTCTCGCCGGAGAAGCTCGACTTCCAGGACACGGCAATGGGCACCAAGGTGCACTTCATCGCGTTCACGAACCCGAAAGCCGACGTCGACGCCACGAAAGCTGCGGTCAAAGACGCCTTCAAGGAGATGAAGCGGCTCGAGGGGCTGATGAGCGCCTGGCGCAAGCACACCGATGTCTCCAACATCAACCAGCACACCGGCCAGTTCGTGAAGGTGAGCCCGGAGACCTACGAGGTCATCAAGAAGAGCCTGTGGGCGGGCAAGGTCTCCGAGGGTACGTTCGACATCACCTTCGAAGCGATGAGCGGGGTCTGGAAGTTCGGCGACGCTGCGGTGGCGCACCCGAAGCTGCCCAGCAAGGCGAAGATCGAACGGCTGAAGAAGCTCATCGACTACCGGAAGATCAAGGTCAACGACAAGGACCGGAGCGTGATGCTCCCGAAGGGCATGTCGATGAGCCTGGGCGGGATCGCCAAGGGCTACATCGTCGACAAGGCCGCCGCGGTGCTCGAGAAGCACGGCGTGACGGACTTCCTGGTCCAGGCCGGCGGAGACCTGCTCGGCCACGGCCACAAGCCGAACGGTGCGCCCTGGGTCAGCGGTATCCGCGATCCGCGCGGCCCCGAGGGCAGCTACTTCGCGACGATCCAGCTGACCAATCACGCCTTTTCCACCGCAGGCGACTACGCGCGCGCCTACATCCTGAACGGCAAGCGCTATCACCACATCATCGATCCGCGCACGGGCTACCCGGCGACCGCGTCGCGCAGCGTCACGCTGTGGGCGCCGAATGCGTTCACGGCCGACGCCATCGACGACCCTGTATTCATCCTCGGCCCGAAGAAAGGGCTGAAGCTCGTCGATTCGATACCGGGCTGCGGCGCGGTCATCGTCGACAAGAACAACAAGGTCTACGTGAGCAAGCGGCTGAAGGACAAGGTGAAGGTCCTCAGGGCACCCACCGACGGGATCTGAGCTCGCGCACGCCGAGACAAACGACAAGCGGCGCGACGCATACGCGCCGCGCCGTTGCCAATGCTACCTCGCCTCAGTAGGCGGGCATGGGCACGCCCATCTGCGGCGCTCCCTGGTACTGCGCGCTGCCGAACGCGAGCATCGGCAGGAAGATCGGGCTGAGCAGGATCAGGCCGATCGCGAATCCGGTACTCTTGCCGAACACCTTGGCCAGCTCGACGTTGATGAGGATGAGCGCGACGAGGTTCGCGAGCGGGATCAGGAACAGCACGATCCACCAGATCGGTTTGCCGACAATCTCGAGCAGAACGATGATGTTGTAGATGGGGACGATAGCGGCCCACCCCGGCTTCCCGGCCTTGGTGAAGAGCTTCCACATCGACGCGATAACGACGAGCAGGATGAGTAGATAGACGAGCCCCATCACCGCGGCGGCGACCATTCCTGCAGCAGCAGCAGCACTGTTGTCCATTGTGCCTCCCTTGAATCGGGCGCCGCATCGGGTCGCCCGCTTTTGACTGGGCCGGGCCATTCCGCGACCCGAACCTCTCCTCATACGTCTGCCAGCGCAGACGCTTCCCTGGCGCGGGGGCTATGCCCGTCCGGCCGGGCCAGAAAGCGCAAAAGGTGAGGAGACGGGGTGGCGGGACGGGCTGGGCGTGCCTAGATTCATGCATCGGGTGTCGCGCCCATGAGGGGCACGGCAGGTTCTTCGGGTGGTCGGGCCGCCATCCGGCTCATCGCAGAGCGCGGCGTTTGCCGCGCATACACCGCCGCGAAAACGGGCGGCGGCGATCAACCGGAGGAAGCATGCCCCAGAACCTGAACCCCCAGACCCAGACCATCTCGGGGAAGGCACTTCTGACCCGCTTCGCCTGGATGCTTTTCGGCAATTTTGCCCTGCTCGCCTGCGCAGCGGTGATTGCCCGCGACGACCTGGCACCGCTGTCCATCCTGAGCGTTGTGTTCTGGGCGATTGTCGGAGGCCTGATCGGCATCCGCTACATCGACATCACGCGCTACGAAGGCCAAACGTCCAAGGGCGAGCCCGCCACGTTGCGCGACTGGAAGCGCTACAGCCTGGGCCTGACCACGGTTTCGCTGGCGATGTGGGCAGTGGCGCTGATCATCTAGCCGACGGCCAGCCGGAGCTAGGCCTCGTCGAACTCGGCGGATTCCGGGATCTCGTCGAGGCCTGCGCCGCCGCGGACGGGGATCGCCCGCGCTGCACCGACCTTCTCCAGCGCCGCGGCGAGCCCTGCGCGATCGCCGACAGGAGGCAGCTGCACGTAGGAGCCGTCCCACAGCTCCAGGGCGACCTGCGTCTGATCGAGGATGATCCGGTCGATCTGCGCCCATCTGTAGCGCCTGACGCGAGGCCATCCGAACGCGAGCACGTCCCGGTACACCAGGCCATCCGGACGCAGCCTGACGCCCCGCATGCTCGAGCGCGCCAGCGAGGCGAGCGAGCTCACCACCAGGACGGCAGCCAGCGTTTGCGAACCGATCACCCGGTGTACGTCCTTCTCGACGACGTACACGTGAATCCAGGTATTGGATCCGGCCACCTCTCCGGCGACGACGAACGCCACCACGAGCAGCGCGACGACCACGTAGACGATCGACGGCACCCACGCCGCCCACGGCGGACCGAACGCCGTGTCCGCTGGGCGGTACGTCATGTCGAAGCCAGGGGGGCGCGAAGGGCGGGCCACGTCGATTCAACCTACTTGGGCCGGGGATCCTTGGAAAGGGAGTGCCGCTTGCCAACCGGCCTTGTGGAGGCTAGGCGATCACGAGGCACGTGCCAGCGCGGCCGGAGGAGCGAAGCAACCAATGAAATTCTTCATCGATACCGGAGACATCGGCGAGATCAAGGAAGCCGTGGCCATGGGCGCCATCGACGGCGTCACCACGAATCCGTCTCTGCTCGCCAAAGCGGGCAAGCCGACGAAACAAGCGATCTCCGAGATCTGCGAGGTCGTCGATGGCCCTGTCTCCGCCGAGGTGCTCGCCACCACGACCGAACAGATCCTCAGCGAAGGCCGCGAGCTTGCGAAGATCCACAAGAACGTAGTGGTGAAAGTGCCGCTGATCGTCGACGGCCTGAAGGCTGTGCGGACGTTCAAAAGCGAAGGCATCAAGACGAACGTCACGCTGTGCTTCTCGCCCACGCAGGCCCTGCTCGCTGCCAAGGCCGGCGCGACCTACATCTCGCCCTTCATCGGGCGGCTCGACGACCTCTCCGAAGAGGGCATGAACCTCATCGAGCAGATCGTCACCATCTACGCCAACTACTCCTTCGAGACCGAAGTGCTCGTGGCCAGTGTGCGGCATCCGGTGCACGTGGTGCAGGCCGCAATGATCGGCGCGGACGTAGCGACGATTCCGTTCAAGGTCATCACCCAGCTCGCCAAGCACCCGATGACGGACATCGGCCTCGCTCGCTTCCTCGACGACGCCAAGAAGATCCCAAAGGGATGACGGCCGCCGGCGCCCGTACGACGGAGGCGGCCGCGGCGGAGCAACTCGCCGCTTGGCGGAGGCGATAGTGCCGAGCTACGTGCGCCGGCAAGCACCGCGATCACCCGCACTGGACACGCGCAGCGTGCGGCGCCTCGCCGATCGCATGCTCGCGGCTCTCGGCCTCGAGGACGCGGAGCTGAGTGTGCTTCTGACGAACGACGCACGCATCCATGAGCTGAATCGCCAGCACCGGCACAAGGACCGTCCAACCGACGTGCTGGCATTTCCTCTCGACGAGGACGACGACAGCATCGGACCGCGATTGCTCGGCGACGTTGTCATCTCGCTCGATACCGCCGAGCGGCAGGCACGCGGTCGACGCCGCGACCTCGCGTCGGAAGTGCGTTTCCTGCTCGCGCACGGCCTCTTGCACCTGCTCGGCTACGACCATGCGACGCCGGGCGAAAAACGCGCGATGAGCGCCCTGACACGGCGCCTGGTGGCCCGCTCGGAAGCCGCCAGAGCCGAAAAAATGCCGATCCTGCTGCCGGAAACGACGGCCCCACGACAGCGCAAGCCGGCAGGCCGGCCGCGGCCGGCGCGGGGCACCCCGCGAAGCCGCGGAAAACACGCCTGACGCTTCGCGCAGGGCATGCGATCTGGCGTCCAAGTTCGCGCTCTCACACGTGAACTGGTCCGCGGCGACAAAGGGGGCGCAGACAGCCCGGACGCGTCGCGAGGTAGCTCACAGCGGTCCTGTTTTCCTGCTGGCTCGGGCCCCGCGAGCTCCCGTGCAGCGGAAAAAATGCTCGATCGGGCCGCGAAGCCCCCTTTTTTCTGCTTGAACGGCCCAAAGTCCCCTGTTATCCGTCGCGTGCCTTGGACGGCTCCCCGGCGATCCACTGATCGCTTGGCGGCCCAGAGGGCGGGAAAGACGGCGTCAAGAAGCTGGTTTCGCACAGGAGGAAGCGCATGGCAGGCAAGAGGCTGACGAAGGCTCAGGTTATTACCGAGCTCGCCAACGCAACGGATCTGGACAAGAAGAGTGTCAATCGTGTGTTCGAGTCGCTGCAGGAGCTCATCCGCAAGCAGCTCTCGGCCCGCGGCCCCGGCGAGTTCGTTGTGCCGGGTCTGGTGAAGCTCCGCGTGGTGAAGAAGCCCGCGACCAAGGAGCGTCAGGGCATCAATCCGTTCACCAAGGAGCCGATCACGATCCCGGCCAAGCCCGCGAGCAAGAAGGTCCGCGCGACCGCGCTCAAGGCTCTCAAGGATCTGGTCCAGTAATCTCGCTTCGTCGCTTCGCCCAGAGCGTTCGAAGCACTGCGACGAGCGTGAGGGCGAACAGAAAGACGAGCAGCGGCATGTCCCCGGCCTTCGTATAGAGGGTCGGGGACATCTCGTTCAGGGTGGGAGAAACCAGCATCACGCTCTGTCGATCGGTGCTGCCGCGACGGCGCACCGTACCGGTCGCGTCGATCCAGGCGGGAATGCCGAGGTTGACGGCCCGCACCAGATCCAGCCGCGTTTCGATCGCGCGCAGCGCCGACAACCGGAGGTGCAGCTCGGGCTCCGCGGTGGGTCCGAACCAGGCGTCGTTCGTGATGTTCACGAGCAGGTTCGGCCGCGCCTTGGCGATGCGCCGCCCGATGCCTGCCAGCGTGTCCTCGTAGCAGATGAGCACACCGATGCGGGCTGGGCCGCTGTACTGCAGATCGACCGCATCCCCCGGAATCAAGCCGCCCGAACGGAAGAAGATGCGGCGCAGCCAGGGCATGTACTGGCCGAACGGAATGGTCTCGCCGAACCAGAGCAGCGCCTGCTTGGCCTGGGGCAGCTCCATCACCCCGTGTCGATCGACGATGGCGGCCGAGTTGTACTCGCCGAACCTGTGCGCAGGCTGTGTGAGCAGGCCCACCAGCACCGGACCCTTGACCGGTCCGCCGATGATGCCCCGGCTGCCGCGCGGCGTGCGCGATTCGGCGTAGCGGAGCACGAACGGATAGGCGGCCTCCGGCCAGATGCTGAGCTGGGCTCCGCGCTGTTCCGCTTCGACGGTCAGGCGCTTGAGGCGCGCGACGATTTCGTCCTCGGCCGAGAGGTTCCAGCGGAGCCGCGCGCCGACCGCGCCCTGCACCACCCCGACCGTGTACTTCGGTTGCCGCGCCATGCGGGCGCGCACCTGGGGCATGCGCGCGGCGCCGTAGGCGCCCAGAAATGCGATCAGTGCGGCGCCGATCCCAGCGGACGCCCAGGCGCGGCCATAGGAGCCCGCTCTGCCCCACGGCAGGAAGCGGACCAGCGGGGCAGCAAGCAGTGCCGCGGCGACCGCAAGCACGAACGATACGCCGCGACCGCCGATAAGCTCGGCAAGCTGCACCCACACGGGCCACGGCGAGATCAGCCCGGCTGGCGTCCAACCGAACACCGTCGGGATCATGATCGCGGCGAGCGCGCCCGCGCCGAAGGCCACGCGCCCGTCGAGTCCGGCACGGCGCTCGAGCACGAAGGCCAGGGCCATTCCCACCGCCCAGCTCAGCGCCTGGAACGCCGAGAGCAGCAGCAGCGCAAGCACCCCGCCCGCGTAACCCACAGGCGTGAAGCGCTCGATCACCACCGGCACGAAGCGCATGCCAACCACGCCTGCCGACGCAGCCCACACCCAGCCGACAAACGCCGCACGCTTCATGCCGTGAGCCTCGCGTCCCGCCAGGAACAGCACGGCCATACCCAGCAGAACCGCCGGATACAGGTTGGTCGGCGGGGCCGCGAGCGCGAAGCACACCCCGCCGGCGGCTGCGAGCAGCAAGGCGCGTCGATCTTTTCTGGGCGAGGCAGTCAGAGCGGTGCGCAAGGATGCCGCCCGGAGCGCTCTATTGCCACCATCGAGCCGGCCAGCGCCCCGCGCAGCCCGCGCGCTATCACCAGTAGAACGTGATGCCGCCGCGCAAGAGCCCGCCGCCAGACGTGTTCGTCGTGCGACCGGTCGCGGGGTCGGTGAACTCCGGCTGCGTGCGCGCCTGATCGTCGGTGCGGCCCCGGATGAATCCGAGAGCGTCGACGTTCAGCGACACGACGTGCGTCAGACGGAACTCCAGCCCGACGCCCAGCTGCCCTCCGAAATAGCGGTAGTTGTTCTGGGTCTCCACGGTGGCGGTGCTGCCGTTGGCGTAGGTCTGCGTCTCGCTCTGCTGGACGGTCGCACCGCTGAAGCCGACGCCGCCGATGGTGTAGAACTGCACGGCGTTGCGCGGGTTGAAGTAGATGATCCCGTTCAGCATGAACGCGGTCTCGCTGCGCTTGTTGCCGGACCAGTCGGTCCCGCCGAAGAAGTCGACACCGGCATCGAAAGCGAAGTGCATCACCGGGCGGTAGCGGAGGCTGAAGCCCAGACCGCCCATACCGGCGTGCGAGCTGCGCTGCTTGCTGCTGCCCATGCCGACGCCTTCCAGACGCAGGTTGATGCCCCAGGCGCGGTGGTGACGCCTCCGGGGAGGCTTGGGTACGTCCTCCGGACGGTCGACCACGATGACCCGGCGCCCGTGTTCGTCCGGCGGGTACACTTTCACCTTGGGCGCCGGCTTCTTGGCTTCCTCCGGCTGGCTGGACGTGTCGTCCTGGCCCTGATCCCCGGCTGGAGCAGGGGCCTGGTCTTCGCCCTCCGCCCCGGCAGCCGGGCTGCCGGAGCTGTCGCAGAACCACGACCCCGGCGGGCAATCGCCCTGCTGCCCCTGATCCTCGTTCTGCGCGAACGCCAGGGAGGGGAAAATCAACAGCGCTGCGCTGGTCAGCAGAGCAAGGCTGGTCCGCATCGACAGGCTCCTTTCCGAAACCTCGATGGAGAGTAGCAACCCCGGTGCCACTTTCCAGCCACGCCCCGGAACCGCAGGATAACGGGATTGTTGGGGGGTCCGGGCGCTGGATCGTGGAGAAACGTTTACAGCACAGTGGCACCCGGAATACTCGAAGGGCGTGGCAACCGTCACTCTCAAGAGCGGACATGTGCAACCCGTCTGGGCAGGACACCCCTGGGTGTACGCACAGGCCATCGAACGCATCGAAGGCGGCGCGGCGACCGGAGACGAGGTCGAGGTCGTCGATGCACGCGGCAACAGGCTCGGGCGCGGGTTGTACTCGCCGGGCTCGGCTATTCCAGTACGCCTGTACACACGCGGCGACGACGCGCGCAACATCGACGGAGCGCTGCTGGCCGAGCGCATCCAACGCGCCATCTCGCGGCGCGAGGCGCTGGGACTGCCCTCCACCAGGACCGATGCCTATCGCGTCCTGCACGCCGAGGGCGACGACCTGCCCGGACTCGTCGTCGACCGTTTCAACGACGTGCTGGCGGTGCAGATCGCCACAATCGGGATCAAACGCCGCGAGGGCATGTTGCTGGACGCACTGTCGCACCACTTCAAGCCGCGCGCCATCATCGACCGCAGCTCGACGCGCACAGCCGGGCAGGAAGGCTTCGAGCCGGGCCACGGCGTGGTGCGCGGCGACGCGGAGCTCGCGGAGCTCGAGTTCGCCGAGCGCGGGCTGCTCTACCGCATACCGCTAGAGCTGGGGCAGAAGACCGGCTTCTACGTCGACCAGCGTCCGCTGCGCGACCGCATCGAGCAACTTTCGGCCGGTCGCCGCGTCCTCGACGCCTTCTCGTACGTCGGCGCGATCGCGATGGCGGCCGCGCGCGGCGGCGCACGCGAGGTCGAGGCCGTGGACACGAACGCGCTCGCGATCGAGGTGGCCGCCGAATGTGCCGCACAGAACGGTCTGGGCGGTCGCATCCAGTTCAAGCGCGAGGACGCGCACGACACGCTCGCGCACGCCGGCCGCAAGGGTGGCTACGACCTCGTCATCTGCGATCCCCCGAAACTGGCGCCTAGCCGTTCCGCCAGGAAACGCGCACTGGCTTCGATGCGGCGCCTGTCGGCGGCGGGCTGCCGCGCCACGCGCATCGGTGGGCTGCTCGCGATCTGTTCCTGTTCAGCCGCGATCGGCATGGACGAGCTCACGCGCGCCGTCGCTCTCGGCGGTCGCGACGTGGGCGTACGACCGATCGTACTCGAGCGGCTGTTCCAGGGGCCCGACCATCCGGTGCCTGCGGCGTTTCCCGAAGGGCTGTACCTGAGCACGTTGATCGTGGAAACGACCGGGATCTCGACGCCTTGAGCCCGCTCTGTACTGCTTCTCGGGCTCGTTCCTCTGAGCCCGCGGCTGCCGCAGCTGCCGCGCCACGCCCGCGCCCGGCGGCGGGGCCGACCAGCGCCCCGTGCCCGTAGCGATCACGCGGGGTTATCGCGCACGGGAACGCCGACGCGAGCCTGGCCCCCCATGCAAGCAGCCGCCCGCCCGCGGATCTGCTATGTCAGCGCCTTCGTCGCATGGCAGAGGGCATTTCCTGGGTGCTCCGTGCCGGTCGCGCTGCGAGGCGCGCGGCGGCGACACTGCGCCAGCTGGCCCGGCCCAGCACGCTCGGCGCGGCCTATCTGGGCCTGTGGTCGGCGCTGACGCTGATCGCGACCATGAGCGACGATCGCATCCAGGGCGTCCACGTGCACAGCGTGCACGAGCTGATCTCGACACACTTCCGCGGCGACGTGCTGCGCGCCGCGGCGCTGGTGATGGCGGTCGCCGTGCTGGCCGGACTCGTCGGCGGCGCGCTTGCCGGCGCGGTCGTCCAGCTGCGCGACCGGCTCGGCGACGACCCGCCGCGCAGCAGAGGCTCGCTGGCGCTCTCGTCTCTCGCGCTGTTCGCCATCGCGCATGCCATGTTCTGGCTGCACGATGTGGCCGCACGCCCGCAGCTCTACGACCAGACGCTCTACGCGCGGGGCGGTGCTCGCCGGGCCCTGCAGCTGGTAGCGACGCAGGACCTGGGGCCGCACGGCGTGCTGGTGCTGGGGCTGGCGGGGCTTGTGCTGTGGTTCGCGCTCCCGCTTCGCCCGTGGGCCACGCTGCCCGGCAGGTTGCGGCTCGGTCTGAAGACACTTCGCACCCCTTTGGGCGGCCTGCTCTTCAGGCCGCCCGTGCTCGCCACCTGCGCCATCACGCTCGGACTGCTCGCTGTCGGCTTCGTCGACAGCATCCCCCGCAAGGAAAAGGCGGACAGCTCACGGCCAAACGTGCTGATCGTCGCCGCCGACTCGCTCAGGGCGGATCGCATCACACCGCGCTTCGCGCCGCACATGTCCGCGCTCGCGCATCGCGGCGTGCGTTTCGACCGCGCCTACGTGCCCGTGCCGCGCACCTTCCCTTCGTGGGTCAGCATCACCACCGGGCTGTTTCCCCACCATCACGGCATCCGCAACATGTTCCCGCGCTGGGAGGAGCGGCAGCGCGATCTGCACGCGATGCCGGCGAGCTTCGCCCGCGCGGGCTACCAGACGGCGGTGGTGAGCGACTTCGCCGGCGACATCTTCCGGCGTATCGATCTCGGTTTTTCCCGCATCCATACCCCCACGTTCAACCTGCGTGAGCTCATCCGCGAGCGCACGCTCGACGCACAGACGCCGCTGATGCCGCTGTTCGGCCTCGGCAGTGTGGCAGCGCTCCTGCCAAGCCTGCACGAGCTGCACAACGGCGCCAACGCCTCGTGGGTGACCCATGACGCCCTGCACGAGATTGACCGCGCCGACGGCAAGCCGTTCCTGGTCACGGTGTTCTACTCGACCGCCCACTTTCCCTACGCTGCGCCGGCGCCGTACTACTCGCGCTTTGCCGATCCGGCGTATCGCGGGCGCTTCCTCTACGACAAAGCCGAGCTGCTCGGCCGCGAGAAGCCTCCCGACGCAGCCGACGTGAAGCAGGTGCGCGCGCTGTACGACGGCGCGGTGGCCGCGGTCGATGACGCCGTGGCGGCCCTGCTACGCGGCGTGAAGGCACGCGGGCTCGCCCGCAACACCATCGTCGTACTGACCGCCGACCACGGCGAGTCGCTCTACGAGCCCGGCCGCGGGCAGGGCCACGGCGACCATCTGTTCGGCGAGGAGACGACGCGGGTCCCGCTGGTCATCATGAATCCGCGCGCGCCGCGCGCGCACCACGTTGCACAGGTGGTGCAGAGCATCGACATCGCGCCGACACTCTGCGCGCTCGCCAAGGTGCACTGCCATCCCGGCATGGATGGCCGCTCGCTGGTTCCGCTGCTTTCCGGACACAGGCTGCCGCCGCGGCCTGCTTTCGCCGAGACCGGGCTGTGGTTCACCGAGTCGATCCCCGAGGTGCCGCCGAGCCTCCGGCTGCCGTACCCGGACCTGCCGCACTTGAGCGAGGTGCTGCCCGATCACGACGACGAGATCGTGATCCGCAAGCGGTACGAGGAGCTTACGGTGACCGCCAAGCACCGCATGATCGAGAACGAGCGCTACAAGCTCCTGTACATCCCCACGCGCGACGGCGTGAAGTGGCAGCTTTTCGACGTGATGGCCGATCCCGAAGAGGAACACGACGTCATCGCCCAGCATCCCGAGGTCGCCAAGCGGCTCGAGCGCAAGCTGTGGCGCTGGATGCTCCAGGATCGTCGCATGGAACGGCGCACGGGCTACCTGCTGCCGCGTCCCGGTGCCTTCAACGGCAAAGAGACGGATCACGCCGTGCGGCTCGGAGGCACGTGAAGCGAGGCGAAGTCGTCCTGCGTGCGGGCATCGGGCTGCTCGGGGTCAGCGCATTGGCAGCCATCGTGAAGTTGCGCGAGCCGGCGGTCGCCAAGGCGCCGTCGGTGATGCCCGCGCCAGCCAAGCCTTCGGCCAGTGCCGGGCCCGCCGCCGCGCGCTCGGGCGATATGGGTGTCGCGCTGCGCCTGGTCGATCTGCTCGACGAGGCCGTGTACGACGCCCCCAAGCTGTCCAAGGTGGAATCCCACCTCCAATACTGGCGCCGCATGCGTTCCCCCTACGTCGGCCCAGGCGGACCGCTGGGACGCGTAGTACAGGAGGTGAGCATCGTCGGCAGGGGCGGCCAGCATGCGTTTTCGATGAAGCTCGGCAACGGCAAGGTCTGGAAGCCCGACCAGCACATCTGGAACATGGCCGAGGGCAGCTTCTACCAGCGCGAGGCGATCCTCGCGCCGCCGCCGGCGCGCATCCGCTATCACGTGACGCTGCCGGCGGGCGCCGTGTTCGAAGCAGCCCCGGCGGCGGTCGGCGCCAAGGCCGGCGTGCGCTTCGAGGTCGCCATCAAGCGCCCCGGCCACCCGCGCGAGGTCGTGGCGAGCCGCGAGGTCGGCGCGACGCGGGGACGCCGCTGGAAGGACTTCTCGGTCGACCTGTCGCGCTTCGCCGGGCAGACGGTCGACCTCGAGCTCAAGACGACTGCGCTCGCACCGGGTGCGCCCACGCCGGCGGCGCTGTGGGGCACGCCCGTGGTGCTGTCGCCCGGTGCGAGCGACGTGCCGATGAACGTGCTGTTCATCGTCGTCGACGCGCTGCGCGGCGACGCCATCGCACGCACGCACGACGACGTTACCGACCAGCGCATGGCACACGCCGCGCATCCGACGTTCGAAGCGTGGCTGCCGCGCATGCCGGAAGTCGCGCCGAACCTGGACAAGCTCGCCGACAGCGGTGTGATCTTCTCGCAGGCATTCTCGGGAGCAACCTGGACGCGCCCGGGAACCATCGCGATGCTCACCGGCTCGCGCTCGGGCGATCTCGGTTTGAGCCCGCTCGGGCTGGTCCCGCCCAAAGCGGAGCTGGCACGCTTCTACCAGAACCACCCGCCTTTCCTGCCGCTGCTCTTGCGTCCGTACGGCGTCACCACGCGCGCTATCGTCAACAACTTCTACATGGCGGGCTACGCCGGCGCCGGCGTGGACATGGGCTTCGAGGGCGTCGTCGATCATCGCTACGAGAACCGGGACACGAAGCGCATCGCCGATGACACGATCGCCTGGCTCACGAAGAACACGAAGCGACGCTTCGCCCTGTTCGTCAACTTCGACTCGCCGCACTCGCCGTACACGCCGCCGAAGCGCGACCTCGACGCCATTCCGCCGCCGCCCGCCGCGCCGGCGGACCCCATCGTCCGCAGGTATCTAGCGGAAATCCACAAGGACGACGCCGCAATCGGGCGTCTCGTCGCCGCACTCGAGAAGCTGGGCCTGAGGAAGCGCACGTTCATCGTCGTCACGGCCGATCACGGCGAGACGCTGTCGCGCAAGCACGACGGTGTCCCGCTGAAGCTCGAGCACGGCTCGCCGATTTCCGGCCGCTTCCACCACCTCGACACCATCTGGCAGGAAACGACGCGCGTCCCGCTCATCATGAGCTACCCAGCGGGGCTACCCAGGGGCGTGCGCGTCACGACGCCGGTGCAGAACACCGACATCGTACCGACCCTCCTGGATCTGGCCGGCATCAAGGAGCACCCGCACATGGAAGGGCGCTCGCTCGTCAAGCTGGCTCGCGGTGGGCACGAACCCGCTCGTCCGGTGATCACCGAGGGCCGCGGCACGCGATCGATCCAGGACGGCAACCTGCGGCTCATCGTGCGCTCACCCATCGCCCAGGTTGTCCGCGAGCACGGCCAGAAGAAGAAGCTGCACTACGAGCTGTACGATCTATCGAGCGACCCCGGCGAGCTCGTCGACATCGCCGAGCAGCGCCCCGATGCGGTCCAGCGCCTGCAAAAGGAGCTCGACCAGCGCATCGAGCCGTTGCACTCGAAGAGCGACAAGGGCACCGCGCCGGCCGAGCTTCCGACCATCCGGTTGCGTTTCTCGGCCGCAGGCGCCACGCGCCGAGTGGAAGGCAGCGTGCGCCCGCGAGGACGCAGCGGCTCCACACCGGCCAAGCTCTCTGCCACGCTGTTCGGCCTGCCCGCCAGCGCGCTGACCCGCTCGGGCAACGAACTGCGGCTGTCGTTCAGCACCAGTCCCCACGCGCTGGTCGGCGTGGATCTGGTCGTCGATCCACCCACCACCGACCTCGCCTGGCACTTCACGCTGGACGGCAAGCCCTGGCCAGCAACGCGCGTCTACGCCGGAGCCTTCGGCCTGCGCGTCGAGAACCTCGTCGATGGCATCTCGGGACCTGGCGGTCGCTTGCGCGCCGGCGCCGACATGCAGCCGATCATCGATCCGCGGACCGACCTGGGACTGTTTGTCACGCGCGACCGCGTGGCCCACGAGGTCGAGTTCACCAATACCGCCGCCGCCTCGCACGAGACCATGCAGCTCATGAAGGCATGGGGCTACGTGCGCAGCGGACAGGACCGGCAGAGCGGCAAGTAGCGAACGGCTAGCGCGTCGCGGCGCTCGGCCGTGGCCCGAAGCACAGCGAGCGCACGTGCCGCTGGCGCGGCTTCTCGCCCTCGTGCACCGAGTACACGGGGCCCAGCGCGCGCCAGGGCGAGCAGGGCCACCCCCTGGCCGGCGCGGCTGTGCGACGCGCGCGCTGCGCCGCCCTCTGCCGCCTGTGCGGAAGCGATGCGCGGATCAGCTGCGGCTTCAATCGGATGATGGCGGGCACGGGAGGGCGCACCGGCAACGCCGCGGCCGGCGCGTGCGCGGCCGGCGTGACGGGATCAGGGGCTTCGTGGTGGAGGGTCAGGCGGGCCGCTACGACGAACGCGAGACAGCCCACGATAACGGAGGAAACTGCAACAATCGGTCGAGCCATGCACCGCCTCCAAGCGAACCGCGTGCCGCAGGGCGTGCGGGCGGTTTTTCCCGGCAATCTGCCGCGTCGAGCGACTCACGAGGGGTGGCGGCAGGGCGGTGCGCCGGCGGCGGCCGCCAGCTCGAGCCAACCGCGGGTCGAACGACGCCGGCTAGCGATCCGACTCGTCGCTTCTGCCCAGGCTGCGGGCGAGATCCACGAGCTGAACGCGGCTTTTCACGCCGAGCTTGCGCATCGCACGGCGCAGGTGGACACGGAACGTCGACGACGCGATGCCGAGCGCGTACGCGGCCAGCGCGTCGCTGTGGCCGGCCGCCGCGAGCATCACGGCCTGCTGCTCGCGGCGCGTCAGCCGGCGATCCTCGGCGACGGCCGGCTCGTTCGCATGCGCGACGAAGAAGCGCTTTCCGTCGGAGTCGAACACGTCGACCAGCGACCACTTGCCGGCGAACAGTCCCTGCCACAGCTCCAGTGCGCGCGGCGCGTCCTCGCGCAAGCTTGGACTGCGCGCCTGTTCCACCGTGCGCGCCGCGCTTCTCAGATTGTCCAGCACGCGTTCGCCGGCGGCCGGTGACGCGTGCAGCAGCTTCTTGCCGCTTGCGTCGAAGATGGCCTGGGCCGAGTCGAGCGCGACCGAAGGCGCCTCGTCGCCGAGGGCACGCCTGAGCCGCAGCGCCGCCGCGAGATGCACGGCCACGCGCTGCCAGACGTTGCGCAGAGCGGGTGGCACGCTGGCGTGGCCCGGTCGTCCGCACATGATGCACAGCGCGCGACCCGACGTGTCGGCGCCCTGGATGTTGAAGCTGTCGTGGATGCCCAGCGGATGCATGCGCGGCGCGTACAGCGCGTCGAGCATCGACAGGTCGAGCCCCCAACCCGCAATCGCCTCGGACGTGGTCCCGCACGCCAGTGTGCTGTGGATGGTCGGGCCGGTGACGGGATTGTCGCGAGCCGCCGTGTCGGCCTCGAAGAACGCCGCGCTCAGCTCGTCGCACCTGGGAACCACCGTGTGCGAGACCAGCGAGAATGGTGGCGGATCCGGCGCGTACTCGGCGACCAGCACGCTGGCCCCGGGGACGACGAGCGGCCGCGCCGCCTCGGCGATGCCCGCGAGCCACTCGTCGCGAGACGTACCCAGTTGGTAGGCCGCCTCGATCACGGACAGCGCGGGTTCGCTGCGCACGCGCTATCCCCTGGTGTCCGTCGCGAGTTGCATGCGCCCACAGCATACACGAGCGGGCCGCTACCCGCCCTCGTCCGCGTCCGGTGCGAGGCTCTTGGCCAGGTCGACCAGCTGGACGCGGCTCGTCACGCCGAGCTTGCGCATCGCACGGCGCAGGTGGACGCGGAACGTCGATGGCGCGATGCCCAGGGCGTACGCTGCCAGCGCGTCGCTGTGGCCAGCTACCATCAGCAACACGGCCTGGCTCTCGCGGCGCGTCAGTTTGCGGTCCCGAGCCACGACCGGCTCGTTCGCATGCGCAGCGTAGAAGCGCTTGCCGTCGGAATCGAACACGTCGACCAGCGACCACGTGCCCGCAAACAACCCCTGCCACAGCTCCAGCGCGCGGGGCGCGTCCTCGCGCAGCCGCTTGCTCTGCGCCTGCTCGACCGCGCGCGCCGCCCGACGCAGATGCTCGAGCGCGTGTTCCCCGGTGTCGCGAGACAGGTGCAGGAGCTTCTTCCCGCTCGCATCGAAGATCGCCTGGGCCGAGTCGAGCGCCGCCCCAGGCGGAGGATCACCGAGCGCACGCCGCAGGCGCAGCGCCGCGGCGAGGTGCACCGCCACCCGCTCCCAGACAGTCCGCATCGTGAGCGGGATGCTCAGGGTCTCGCTGCGCATTCCCATGATGCACAGCGCGTGGCCGGAGATATCAGCACCCTGGACGTTGAACGTGTCGCGAACGCCCATGAGGTAGAACGATGGCGAGTACACGGCATCGAGCCCCTCTGGACCCAGCCCGAAGCGAAGCATGGCCTCCGACGTGGTTTCGCAGATGGTCGTGCGATGCAGCGTCGGAGCAGCACGCGGCTCCTGTCGCCCGATCCCATCCACCTCGAGAAACGCCTGTAGATAGCCTGGTCGCGCCGGGGCCAGCGCGTGCCCGACCATGGCGAACGACCCCGGCTCGGGCGCGTACTCGGCGACGACGGCCACCAGCCCCTCGTCGGCGAGGGGCCGCGCCGCCTCGGCAATGCCCTCCAACCACTGCTGGTGATCGCCCTCCAGACGGTACGCCGCTTCGACGATGGACAGAGCTTGCTCACTCCGCATGGCCCGAAGCTCCAAGCGCCGGCATCACGAGCCAGGATAACCGAATTCGCCCGACGATGGTATTTGCCGCCTTTCGCGCGGCTCGCTATGCCAGGGCCTATGAGCGAAACCGACGACCTCGTGCAGTCCGCCAAGCAGCACCTGTACCCCAACTACCGGCAGCCGCCGCTCGTCATGCACCACGGCAAGGGCTGCGAGCTGTGGGACAAGTCGGGCAAGCGCTATCTCGACCTGTACGCCGGCATCGCCGTCAGCACGCTGGGCCATGCGCACCCGGGGCTCGTTCAGGCCATCGCAGCTCAAGCCGGGCGGCTGCTGCACACGTCGAACTACTTCTACAACGAACCGAACGTGCGCCTCGCGCAAAAGGTGTGTGCGCTCGCCGGCATGGATCGCGCGTTTTTCTGCAGCTCGGGCGCCGAGGCGAACGAAGCGATGCTGAAGCTGGCGCGCCGGCACTTCCACGCGCAGGGGCAGACCGATCGCTACCGCGTGATTGCGTTCAAGAGCTCGTTCCACGGCCGCACGCTGGGCGCGCTGGCCGCCACGGGGCAGGACAAGTACCGCGACGGCTTCGGCCCGCTGCCGGGCGTCACGCATGTCCCGTACGGCGACAGTGCCGCGGTGCGCGCGGCGATGGGGCCGGACGTGGCGGGCATCATCGTGGAGCCCGTGCAGGGCGAGGGCGGCGTACTGCCGGCCCCCGAAGGCTTCCTCGCCGAGCTCCGCGCCATCGCCGACGAGCACGGCGCGCTGCTCTTGCTCGACGAGGTGCAGACGGGCATCGGCCGCACCGGCCGCTTCCTCGCCTGCGAGCACGCCGGCGTCAGACCGGACGCGGTCGCGTTGGCCAAGGCGCTCGGCGGCGGCGTGCCCATCGGCGCGATGCTCTGCCGCGAATCACTCGCGGGCGCGCTTCCCCCAGGAAGCCATGGCTCCACCTTCGGCGGCAATCCCCTCGCCTCGGCCGCAGCGCTCGCCGTGCTCGAGGTGATCGAAGCAGAGGGTCTGGTCGCGGCCGCCGCGAAGAAGGGCGAGCACCTCACCGCGCGCCTGGCCGAGCTTGCCAAGCGCCACGACCAGCATGTCGAAAATGCGCGCGGGCTCGGTCTGTTGCAGGCCGTGGTCCTGCGCGACGGCATCGACGCGCGCGCGCTGCTCGGCCAGCTGCGGGACGCAGGCGTGCTGCTCACGCTGGCCGGCGGCCAGGCCCTGCGCTTCTCCCCGCCGCTGGTCGTGACCGAAGCCCAGCTGGACGAAGGCGTCGCCGCAGTCGACGCAGCGCTCGCGAAGCTGTGACATTTTGCTACATTTTCGTAGCAAAATGTCACAGTCAGCTGCCCCCAGGCGTTCCAGGGCTCTCTGCGGGGCGCCGTGCTCGCTGCCGCTGCGCGCGGCGCGGGCCCCCAAACGCGGCCGCTCCGCGCCCGCCCGGGGGCCCTACGCAGGTGGGCGTCCGGGCCATTTCCGGGCTAGAAGGCGCGCGTGACACGGCATTTCCTCGAGTTGTCTGATCTGGGGCCTGGCGGCCTGCTTCGTCTGCTGGATTCGGCGGACCGGATGAAGGAGGGGCGGAGCGCGCCGGACGCGCCGCGGCCGCTCGCCGGCAAGTCGGTGGCGCTGGTGTTCGAGAAGGCCTCCACGCGCACCCGCATGTCGCTGGAAGTCGCAGTCGCCGAGCTCGGCGCACACCCCCTGGTGGTCACAGCGGCAGGCTCGCAGATGGGGCGCGGCGAACCCATCGCCGACACGGCGCGCGTGATGTCGCGCATGGTGCACGGGATCACGCTGCGCACCTCCGGACACGATCGCCTGCTCGAGCTCGCGCAGCACAGCAGCGTACCCGTGCTCAACGCGCTGACCGACAAGAGCCATCCGATGCAGCTCCTGGCCGATCTGCAGACGGTGCGGCGCGTGCGCGGCAAGCTCGACAGCCTGGTCTACGCCTGGATCGGCGACGGCAACAACATGGCCAATTCGTGGATCGAAGCGGCGGGGCTGCTCGGCTTCGAGCTCAGGCTCGCGTGTCCGGAAGGCTACGATCCGGATGCCGGCGAGGTGGCGCGCGCACAGGAGCGCGGCGGCAAGATCGAGATCGTGCGTGATCCGCGCCAGGCGGCTGAAGGTGCCGACGTGATCAGCACCGACGTCTTCGCGAGCATGGGGCAGGAAGCGGAACAGGCCGAGCGCCTGCGCGCGTTCGCAGGCATGCGAGTGACGGCGAAGCTCGTCGCAGCCGCTTCCAGCGAAGTGGTGGTGCTGCACTGCCTGCCCGCCCACCGCGGCGAGGAGATCGACGCGGACGTTCTGGAGGGGCCGCGGAGCTTCGTGTGGGATCAGGCTGAATCGCGCCTGCACACGGCCAAGGCGGTGCTTGCCTGGGCGCTGGAGACTGATGCGTGAAGCGGAGCAGCAGAGCGGCAGAAACGCCGCCGTAGGCCCCGTCGGCAAGCCGGTGTCGTGCGCGAGCTGCGGCTCGCCGGTGGATCCGCTGCGTGCCGCGCGGGTCGCGATCTTCAACGACCGCTTCCGCTACTTCTGCAGCAAGGAGTGCAGGGAGCGCTACGACCCGGTCGCCACCCGCACCCCTCTGCCCAGGCCACGCCCCAGGCGGAACGGCGGGACACTCGACGCGAGCCAGGTAGTCGCGGTGCGCGAGGAGCCGGCTCTCGAGGCGCTGGAGACGCGCCGCCAGACCGCCGAAGCGCTGGCCCACGTGACGGTCGATCCGGTGGACGCGCTCTCGGAGCCGTTGGGCCGCGACGCCCTCGACGAGCTGGCCACGCGCGACGATCCCGATGCCGAGCCGATGGCGGCAGTACCCGTGGGGGCCGAGGACGTCGTCGCGCCAACGGACATCGGCTCGCTGCTGCTGTCGCTGGCGATGCTCGGAGGAACGCTCGCCGTAGCGCTCGTGCTCGCAGGCAACTCGGGCGTAGCAGAGAGCTCGCGCGCGGTGGTGGTACTGGTCGCCTGCGCAGCGCTGGTGGCCGAGTACGTGATGGGACACCGCGATCCCATCGAGCCGCACCCCGCGGCGCTGCTCGCCGCGCCCGTCACCGCGGCGGCTGCCGCGCTGGCCGCGCGCGTGCTGGGCCTCGCGGAGACAAGCCAGGCCCTCACGCTGGCCGGCGTGGTGATCGCGTCCGTGGCGGCAACCGTATGGCTGATGCAGCGAGCCCGGCGCGGCGTGGACGTGGAACGCGCTCACATCGCGGGCGAGCTGGATAGCCCAGGTCATCGCGTGGTGGGCGACGAGGTCGTCGAAGCGCGCGCCGCGGACCTGAGGCCGGGCGAGGAGATCGTGGTCGAAGCCGGCGAGACCGTGCCGGTGGACGCGACCGTGGCCGCGGGCGGCGCCAGCGTCTCGCCGTGGCTGGGGGCCAAGGCGATCGAGCGCCGCACCGAGGGCGACCCGATCGTCGCCGGAGCCAAGGTGGTCGAGGGACGGCTCAGGGTCGTCGTCGGCTGGGGCGGCTTCGACCGCGCGTGGATGCGCTTGACCAACGACCCGAGACGCCGCGCGGATCTCTTCGCGCCTCTGGCACGCGCTGGCCGGCTCGCCGCGGAGCGCGGCGCGCCGATGGCGGCGGGCCTCGCGGCACTGACGGCCTTCGCCGAGAACCAGTCGCTGCTCGGCATCGTCCTGTTCGCAGTCGCGGCCCAGGCGGCGCTGGCCAACGCCGGCGTCGCGGAGATCGGCGCGCTGCATGTGGCGCGGAGCGTGCTGCTTTCGCTCAGGCGCGGCGTCGCGTTCCGCTCGGCCGACGCGCTCGATCGCGCCGGGCGCATCTCGGCAGCGGCGTTCTGCGCCCGCGGCACACTGCTGCTCGGCGAGCCCGAAGTCGCCAACATCGAACCCATCGGCCCGCACGACGCCGAGCGCGTGCTGGCACTCGTCGCGGGTGCCGAGAGCGGAGCGAACCACGCCGTGGCGACAGCCGTGCTCCGCGCTGCACGCGCCCGCGGTGTGCGCCCCGACGGCGTGAGAAGCCCCAACGTGCTGCAAGGCCTGGGGGTGACGGCGGTCGCGTCGAACGGGCAACCGCTGGTCGTGGGGAGCCGCGCGTTGATGCTGAGGGAACGCATCAGCGTGGCAACGGCGGAGCTTCGCATCACCGACCTGGAAGCGATGGGACGCACGGTGCTGCTGGTAGCGCTGGGCGGGCGCCTGATCGGCGTGGTCGGTCTGCAGGACGGCCTGAGACCGGGAGCGCGCGCGGCGGTGCAGCACCTGCTCGATGTGGGCGTGGAGCCGGTTCTGCTCTCGGGCGACGCCCGCGAGACCTGCGAGGCCCTCGGACGCGCGCTCGACATCGAGCACGTGCGACCGGAGCTCCTGCCCACCGAGCGCGGCGACGAGGTCAGGCGGCTGGTGGAAGGCGGCGCAACCGTCGCGGTCGTGGGGCGAAGCCCGGGAGACGACGCCGCGCTGTCGGCAGCCGACGTTGCGGTCGCCCTGGGCGCGGCGGGCTCGAGCGCCGCGGAGTGGAGCGTCCAGCTCGCCTCCGACGACGTGCGTGACGCAGCCTACGCGGTTCGCGTCGCGCATCACTGTCGCAACGAAGGCCGCCTGGGCATGATCCTGACGCTCGGGCCCGGCATCGCCGGCGCGCTGGCGGTCGCGTTCGGCATCGCCCCGCCGAGCATCGCGCCGATCGCCGCACTGCTCGGCACGCTGGCAGCGCTGGGTCGGCTGCGCGCCCGCGTGAACTAGAGACTGTGGGCGTCAATTCCGCGAGCGCTGGCTCGCTGGCCAGAGTTGTCCGGGCAGTGCAGCTTGACCCCGGAGCCCGCGGGCGCGATACGAGTAGGGTGAAGAGCGGGGAACAGCGCGCCGCGAAGGCCGGAACCTCTCCCAAGCCGCCCGATGTGGATCGGCTGCGCAAGGAGCTGGACGCCTACATGTCCAGGCACAACCTGCGGTCGACCGAACAGCGACGCGTGATCATCGACATGTTCTTCGATGCCGCCGAGCACGTGACCATCGACCAGCTGCTGGAGCGCGTGCGCTCGGCGGACCCGCGGATCGGCTACGCCACCGTGTACCGGACCATGAAGATGCTCACCGACGGCGGCATCGCGCACGAGCGTCGCTTCGGCGACGGCTTCACGCGCTACGAGCTGGCCGACGACGAAGCCCACCACGACCACCTCATCTGCGTCGAATGCGGCAACATCACCGAGTTCGAGGAGCCGCTCATCGAGGAGCTGCAGGAGCGGATAGCAGAACGCTACAGCTTCGAGGTGCAGAGCCACAAGCACGAGCTCTACGGCGTGTGCCGGGAATGCCAGAAGAAGGCGGCGCAGAAAAACAAGCGGAATCGCAACTGAGCGGCGGGGACGCGAGTAGCCCTCTTGCGCGCGCGGCCTCGGCGGGGTAGCGCCAGCAGATCGGGTCCTTGTGGGAGGTCTGCCATGCAACGACGATCGCGCACTCTTGTTGGTCTTTCGGCCCTACTGCTCGCGCTGGGCGCCGCCTCGGCGTGCGGGTCGAGCAAATCGAGCTCTGGTGGCACAGGCGGCGCAGCGGGTGCCGGCGGCAGCGACGGAGGCCTTCCCAGCTCGAACGGCCCCTACGGCAACCTGACGCCGGTCACCAGCGCCGGGCAGATCGCCAATCTGACCGACCAGGTGGACGTGGTCCGCGACCAGTGGGGCATGGTGCACATCTTCGGCAAGACGCTGGCCGATACGATGCGCGTGCAGGGGTACATGGAAGCCCACGATCGCGCCGGGGAGATCGAGCTGTTCCGGCGCGTGGGCGAAGGGCGGCTGGCGGAGCTGTTCGGCAACCTGGACGCATCGATCATCGATCAGGACATCGCCTATCGCGTGCTGGGCTTCACCCAGACGGCGAAGAAGTTCTACGACGCGATGCCGGCTGGTTCCCAGGAGAAGATCGTCCTCGACGCTTTCGCCGACGGCGTCGACCAGTACTTCGCGAAGCTCAGGGATGGCTCCGGGAAGTTGCCGCTTGCGTACCTCGCCTGGAAGGGCGACATGTTCACGCCTTTCACACCGATCGACGTGATCTGCATCGCTCTTCTCGAAGGCTACGACCAGGGGTTCACCGCCGACCAGGACGTCGCGAAAACCCAGCTGGTCGACGACATCCGCAGCGTCTTCAACACTTCTTCGAGCGATCCCGCGGTCGTGGCACGCGCCGGGTTCATCAAGGACATGCTGCGCTTCGCACCGGCCGATCCGACCACGCCGATGAAAGGCTTCCCGGACGATCCCATCACCAGCGCACTGAAGATAGCGGCACCGGGCACGCCCAGAGCGCTGCCCCGGAGCCTCGCGAAGGTCCCCGCCAAGCCGAAGACGCCCGTCATCTCGCGGAAAGCGCTCGACGCCACCAATGGCTTCCAGGCGGCGATGATGCGCGCACGAAAGATGATGGGCGTCGTCGGCGGCCGCGCTTCCAACAACTGGGTGGTCGGGCCATCGAAGACCGCCAGCGGTCACGTGCTGGTTTCCAACGACCCGCACATGACGCTCGACTCGCCGTCCATCATGTGGCCGGTGCACGTTTCGGCCGAGGACAACGGCCAGGGCAAGCCCTACGACGTGGCCGGCGTCGAGGTGCCGGGACTACCGGCCGTGGTCATCGGCTTCAACAAGAACGTCGGCTGGGGGCTCACGAATGCCTACTACGACCAGACCGACGCCTACCAGGAGACGATCGCCCAGGATGGCAAGGGCGTGATGTTCAAGGGGAAGGAAGTCGCCTTCCAGACCCGGAAAGAGACGATCAAGATCCACGGCTCGCCGGACTACACGTTCGACGTTCAGGTCGTGCCCCATCACGGCCCGCTCATGCCGGACATCGTGAACCACAAGGTGCAGGCGACCACGGCCGGCGGCAACGCCATCAGCATGCGCTGGGCGACGCTCGAGGGTGGCAAGTTCATCACCGCCCTGCTCGGACTGAACCAGGCCGGAAACGTGGACGAGGCGCGCAAGGCGCTGCTCGACTGGGACCTCGCCTTCTTCAACATGGTGATCGGCGACTCGAGCGGCAACATCTACTACAGCACGCAGTCGCTGGTTCCGGTGCGCGACAAGCGCGCCTTCACCTGGGATCCCACGACCTTCACCGGCACGTTGCCCGATATGGTCGAGCCGGGCGACGGCACGGCGGAATGGACCGGGTATCTCGACGAGCGCTACGTGCCGCACGAGAAGAACCCCGCGGCAGGCTACATCGCGACCGCCAACGGCGACCAGATCGGCGCCACGCTCGACAACGACCCGTCGAACGCGACGCTGCCGGACGGCACGCCGATGATCCTGAGCGCCGACTACGCCATCGGTTTCCGCGTCGGCCGCATCTACCAGCGGCTCGCCGCCGCCGGCAGCAAGATGACGCTCGACACCATGGCGAACATCCAAGCGGACGTGAAATCGCCGCTCGGGTCCCGGCTGGTGCCGCGGCTCATCACCGCGCTCCAGCACGCCGAGGAGGAAAAGACCACGCCGGGCTCGCATCCGGACTTGACCGCGGACGTGAAGAGCGCTGGCTACGCGGCCGCCGACATCCCCGACATCATCAACACGCTCCAGAAGTGGGGCACGGACTCCAACTACGACGAGGAGTCCGGCATGAACCTGGACGACAACAGCCTCGCGACCGACGCCAAGGAGGCGAACGCGGCCAAGGCGGACCTGCTCTTCAACGCCTGGTTCGTGCGCGAGCTGAACTACGTGTTCGCCGACGAGGACAAGCTTCTGAAGAAGGCCCCCAGCCGCGACTACCAGATCAAGGCCTACCTCCGGATGGTGACCGCTACGCCGTCGGACCTGGCCACGTACGACGCCAGCACGGGCCAGAGCGCACTGTGGGACGACATGAGCACCCCCAACGTGGTCGAGACGCCCGACGAGCGTATGCTGATCGCGATGCTCACCGCGGCGGCGGACGTGCAGAAGGCGCTCGGCAGCGACCGGAACGGGTGGCGCTGGGGCAAGCTGCACACCATCACCCTCCCGGCGTGGTTCCCGAGCTGGCAGGTCGCCATCCCGGCGGCCAAGGACCCGCATTTTTCCAAGGGTTTCCCGCGGCACGGAGGACTGTACACGGTGGACGTGGCCAACTTCGCCACCCTCCGCGATCTGACCCAGGAGCTCTCGTTCACCTACGCGTTCGGTCCCGCAACGCGTTTCGTGGTCGAGCTGGATCCGGCCGGACCCAAGGCGCGGCAGGCGATCCCGGGCGGCGCCACCCAGGCCCCGGGTCCGCACTTCGCCGACGACATGGAGAACTGGCGCCGCAACAAGAACCACCCGATCCCGTTCAGCAAGGCCGACGTCGCGGCGGACAGCGCCGCCAAGGACACCGGCGAGCACATCCTGTTTACGCCCTGACCGGTCTCGCTACGTCCCGAGCACGCCGCTCGCGTCGATGACGCGCGCGTCCGTCACCACGACATCGCACGCGACGTCGTGCGGTGTGCTCGGCACCTCGGCGAGCAGCTGGAACTCGAAGACCACCACGACCGAGCGCGCAGGCGGGCACACGTCGGGCAACGTCGCGTCGTAGTACCCAGCGCCGTAGCCTATGCGGTGACCGTCCGCGGCCGCAGCCAGCGCCGGGACCACGACCACGTCGATGTCGCCGCGCTCTGCTTCGGGTGCATCGACGGGCGGCTCGCTGAAATGCTGTCCGCGATCGGCGAGCAGCGCGACATCGTCGACCCGGCGGAAGCCGGTGCGGAAGCCTGCGTCGGTCCTATCCATGAAGGGATAGTAGATTCGCTTGCCCGCGCGTCTGAGGGCTCGGTCGAGCGCGCGCAAGTCGACCTCGTGCCGGCCCTGCATCGGCCAGAACAGCGCGATGCTCTGTGCACGGGAAAGGACCGACAGGGCACCGAGCTGCGCGAGCAGCCGGGCGTTCCTTGTACGCAGGGCCGGTTCCGGAATGGCGCTCCTGACCCCGCGCATGCGGGCCCGGAGCTGCTTCTTCGCACGCGCACGGAGCTCCGCCGTCAGCTCGGGATCCATGTCCACGAACGCGGGTTCTAGGCCACCGGCCACGGTTTCGCTACACCTCACGGAGCCAGGCTTCGGGTTGCCGGGCGGGCCGCTTGTCCGGCCCGGGCGCTCCCGCTACGCTCCGCTGCCACATGCGGACGAGGAGCGTCGAGTCGAGGCGCTGCCATGGGTCGCGAGGAACGGCCGGATGAAGACGGTCGCCATCGTGCCGGCGTACCAGGCCGGAGCCAGCGTGGCCCGTGTGGTCTCGGGCCTGGTCAAGCTGTGGCCGGAGAAGGCGGGCCGCGCCGCGGTGATCGTGGTCGACGATGGTTCCACCGACGACACCACCGAACAGGCCCGCGCTGCCGGCGCACATGTTGTCCGCCACGCGGAAAACCGCGGCAAGGGAGCAGCGTTGCGCACGGCGCTGATGGAGGCGCTCGAGCTCGGCGCGGAGATGGCCGTGAGCGTGGACGCGGACGGCCAGCACCCGGCCGAGGAGGCTCTGCGCCTGGCGCTGGACCCGGCGCCCGCCAGCGCGCTGGTGCTGGGAGTGCGCGATCTCGAGCGCGACGGCGCCCCGCGTGCCAACCGCATCTCCAACGGCATCTCGAATTTCTTCCTGTCGCTGTTTTCGCGCAGGCCGCTGGCCGACACGCAATGCGGCCTCCGGCGCTATCCGGTGCGGGCAACGCTGGCCCTGGATGCGGCAGCGGATGGCTACGCTTTCGAAGCGGAAGTGGTGCTGAGAGCAGCCCGCGCGGGATGGAAGATCGCGCAGGTACCGGTCCGGGTGCTGTATCCGGATGAACGCGTCTCGCACTTCCACGTGGTGCGCGATCCAGCCCGCATCGTTGCGCGTGTGGTCGCCACCATGGTCAGCGCTCCGGGCCCGCGATGAAGGGCTTTTTCCTGCGCCACAGGAAGAAGCTGATCGCGCTCGGGGTGCTGATCGCAGCGCCCATCCTCGCGCACGTCGCCGTCGGGCATGCCGCGCGTCTCACGCCTCCTGCCCTCACGTTGCCGCACGACAAGGTGACGCATCCGGCGCCCGGGCTACGCATGGTGGGCCGCGACTACGCCCGGCGCCGCGGAAGCATCTTCGAAGTGCGACTGATCGGTACGCCAACGCAGATCGGCTACGACCACGCTCGACTGCTCTACCCGGAGATGGTCGAAAACGAGGGAATCGTCTGGAACCTGTTCCGCGACTATGTGCCGAGCAGCGTGGCGCGCACGCTGCTGCTCGACCTCGCCCAGTTCCGCTACCGTCACGTCGACCGGGACATGAGCCTTGCGCGTCGCCAGGAGATCGCAGCGGGCGCCGCCGGATTCTCGCCGGACCCGTACAGGAACTACTTCGACACCTACCAGCGCTTCGTCTACCTCAACGCCCTGTACGACATCTCGCTGTCGTTCGAGCACTCGCCGCTCATCGGCTGCACCACCTTCACGCTGACGGGCAACGCGGTGGCCGGTGGCGGCACACTGTTGGCCCGCAACTTCGACTTCGAGGCCGACGACATCTTCGACACGAAGAAGGCCGTGTTTCTCGTCGAAGAGGACGGGAAGATCCCGTTCGCCTCGGTGGCCTGGCCGGGTCTGGTCGGCGTCTTCAGCGGCATGAACGAAAAGGGCCTGGCCGTGGTGGTGCACGGCGGGCGCGCCGGACAGCCCCGGACCTACGGCGAACCCGTCGCCCACGCGCTCAGGCGCGTGCTGCAGACAGCATCGACAACTGACGAGGCGATTGCAGCGCTCGCCCAGCGCGAACCGATGGTCAGCCACATCGTGATCCTGGATGACGCCGAGGGGCACGCCGCCGCCGTGGAGCGCGTCCCCGGTCGCCCGCAGTTCGTCAGGCGCCTGGGCGAGAAGGCAACCGTGACGAACCACTTCGAGGGGCCGTCGGCGAACGATCCGAAGAACATCACCGTGGAGAAGAAGACCTCGACCTTGCCGCGCCGTCGCCGGGGCGACGAGCTGCTCCGTCAGCTCGATCATCCTGCCACCGTGGCTGACGCCGTGGCTCTGCTCCGCGACCGCCGCGGCGTGGGCGGCAAGAAGCTCCCGCTCGGCGACCGGCGCGCGATCAATGCGCTGATCGCCACGCACGGTGTAGTGATGGACACCACGCACCGCACGCTGTGGGTGAGCGAAGCGCCGCACCTGCTCGGGCGCTTCATCGAGTTCGACCTGCGCCGTCTGCTCGACCCGCACTTCAATCCGCGGACGGACGAGCCCCCCATCACGGCCATCCCGGCCGACCCTCTGCTCACCAGCGGCGCCTACGCCCGCTGGCGCAAAGCCCACCCCAAACGCCACGAGCTGCCCAAGACCGCCGGAAGGCACTGAGCCAACCACCGGGTCCGACCCAGCTAGTGCTCGGCCAGGCCGAACCAGGCGCCGCCGCAGGCGAGCGCGAATGCGACCGGCGCGACCGCGAGCGCGAACACGACGGCGACCGGCGCGGTCACCGAGAGCATCGCGAGCACGGCGGCGATAGCCAGACCGGCACCCATGGCCGGCTCCAGCACGCTGGTCGCCGCACTGGCGCGTGCCACCAGATACCCGGCAATCGGGAACGCCGACAGGATCGCCGAGCCGATCAGCAGGAGCGGACCGCTTGAGCGCACGTCGGCCTCGTCGGCCATCGCGAAATCGATACCGATGCGATGTCCGGCGAAGACGGCCAGCGCGATCATCGCGATCATCACGCCCATCGTCACCAGCGTGCCGATGGCAATCCAGTGAAGCATCAGCGGGCGGTCGCTGCGCTGCAGGGAGCGGCGCATCGCGCGCAGCGACGGCGGCTCCGGCAGCGTCGCCAGCACACGCCCCGACAGCGCACCCGACAGCGGCCCCGACCGCGAACCCGACGAATCCGGGCGCGGGGCCACGTCGCGCAGCGCGATCCACGCGAACATGCCCATCGCCAGCAGCATGGGCAGGGCAGCCACGAGGAAACCCGGTCCGCGCCCGAACACGATGTGGTCGTACAGTCCGTGGAGCAGCATCGCCGACAGCCACACCACCGAGAACCAGCGCCCGCGGCTGCGCCCGCCGCTGCCGAGCGCGTAGCCCCACATGCCGGCGAAGAACAGATGCGCCGGCACGCCCAATGCCTCGCGTGCCAGAGCCAGCGCGGTGACCGGTCCGGACCACATCGCCCAGACGGCCTCGGCGCAGGCGAAGCCGGCAGCGGCGGTGGCCGCGTAGGCCAGGCCGAGCCGACGACCGCTGATGCGTCGCGTGCGGTACATCGGCCACACCACGAGCACCTTCAGTGCCTCCTCCAACGGCGCGGCCAGGAGGAACGTGGCCATCAACGCGCCGCCCTCGCCCACCAGCGAGGCCTCGAAGGACAGGTCCGTCCAACCGAGCACCAGCCGCTCGACGTACATGGCGAACGCGCCAGCGACGAGACCGCCCAACGCGACGTACACGGCGAGCCGAACAGGCACGAGACGGCGGCGGCTGATGCGTCGCCACAACCACGCGACGATCAGAAGCGGCAGCGCGCCTACCGCGACGCTCGTGACGACGCGCAGCAGCATCAGCAGACCCGCTAGAAGTGCAGCCCGGCGACGCCGGTCAGGCTGACGGCCGCTCCGATGCTGGAGCCGTCGGCCGCATACACATCACTGGCGGCCTGCGCGGCGCCCGACGTTGTCGTCGTTGTCGTGGCGCTCTTGAGCTTGGAAGGGTCCACGCCGGGGCGTGTCAGACCGAGCATCTCGCCGGTCAGGTTCGCGCCTACCGAGACCATCGGCGTGATGTAGAAGTCGAGTCCGGCACCCGCACGGATGTTGTACCCGGTGATGCTGACTCCGGCGCTGTTCAACGCACTGCCGAGGTTGCCCGCGCTGAACGAGCCGAGCGAAGCGTAGCCAGCCCCCAATGTGAAGTACGGCTCGAGATTGCCGAGCGGGATGTGCAGCCCCAGCTCACCGTTCAATGTCCACAGCTGCCAGTCGCTGAAGTTGCCCATGCGGAAGCGGGCGCCCAACGTCAGGAACACCAGCCGCACTCCCACTCCGCCGCCGTACATCAAGCCGGTCTGTGTCGACTTGACCACGTTGGCGTCGACGAGATGGTTGGCCTTGAACGTCTGCAAACCCAGGTGCTCCATGCCGATCTCGCCGTTCAGGTAGACCCACTCGAGTCCGCGCCCCGAGTCTTCCTGCTCGGACTTGTTGAGTTGCTGCTCTGTCTGGACCTCGCTCGAGCTCTGACCCTGCTGGGCCGACGGCGGCGGAGCGAGCCCACCAGCGCTCATGCCGCCGTTGTTGTCGGCGGGCGGCGGCTGGCCGTAGCCCTGCGCCAGGGCCACCCCCGACACCATGCTCGTCACCCCGAGTGCAACCAGTCCAGCGAGGATCCTCATGGAGCCGATCGTAGCAGGCCCCTCGGGCAGCGCCCAAGTGGGGCGGGATTTCCGGGGTCAGCGCCAGGCGGGGATGCGTTCGAGCAGGCGTCGCGCGCCGATCTCGTCGCACAGGGCGTGAAGCTCCGGTCGAAGCGCCCCCCGCCATTGCACGTCCTCGAGTGACGCCTCGAGCGGCACGTCCGTGCGGAGGGTGGCGAGGCGCCGGTACAGCAGCGCCCCCTGTCGATGCCCGGCGAGACTCTGCGCGAGGGCCGCAGCGCCGCGGACCTTCACGCTCCAGTCGCGTTCGCTGTCGGGAATGTCCTCCAGGTGCGGGTAGCGCGAGAGCACGGCAGCGGTCGACTTCGCTCCCCAGCGCGGCACGCCCGGCAGACCGTCGGCGCTGTCGCCGACCAGAGCCAGGTAGTCCGGAATGGAAGCGGGCGCGACGCCGAAGCGTTCGACAACGCCGGACTCGTCGGTAACGCGCTTGCGCATGCGGTCGAGGCAGACGACCTTCTGCCCGCGCACGCACTGGGTCAGGTCCTTGTCCGGCGAACAGATGACGACCTGTTCGACCCCCGGCGCATCGGCAAAGCGCGCCGCAGCCGTGGCCAGCGCGTCGTCCGCCTCGAACTCGATCATGGCAAAGCACACGATACCGAGCGCCTCGCAGGCGCGCTCGGCGAGCGGAAACTGCGCGAACAGCTCGGGGTCGATGCCCTCGCCGGTCTTGTAGCCGTCGAACAGCTCGTTGCGGAACGACTCGATCACGTGGTCGAAAGCGCAGCCGATGTGCGTCACGGCCGGGTCGCGGAGCAGCGCTGTCAGACTGGCGATCAGACCGCGCGTCGCTCCCACTTCCCGACCGTCTTTTGTGGCCGATGGCGCGCCGTAGAACGCGCGGAACAGCTCGTAGGTGCCGTCGACGAGGTGGACGAGCATCTTCATGATGTGCCGGACAACGCGAGGCGCAGCCCGAGCGGCACCTGGCGGATTTCCGGCAGGTAGAAATTCCGGAAGACGGAGCGCGCGATTTCACGCTGCGTCAGGAAGCTGCCGCCACGCGCCACGCGATGCTGCCCGTCGAACCAGGGCTGGCTGTAGCCCTGGTACGGCTGCGGCGAGAAGCCTGGATACGGCTCGAACACATCAGCGGTCCATTCCCACACGCCGCCTGCCATGTCGCAGGCGCCCGACGCTGCAGTGCTCTCGTCGACTTCGCCGGGCAGGGTGGCATCCAGCGTCGCGAGCGCCAGGTTGGCCGGCGCGTCGGGGTCGTCGCCCCAGGGCCAACGGCGCTTGTGCGCCCGCGCTGCATCCCAGCTCGCGGCGTATTCCCACTCGGTTTCGCTGGGCAGCCGAGCCCCCGCAAAACGCGCAAACGCCTGCGCCTCGTGCCACGACACGTGACAGACGGCGCGGCTGGGCTCGACGGCACGCAGGCCCACAAGCGTGCGACGCTGCCAACCGTCGGCGCCCTGCTCCCAGAACAGCGGCGCCCGGACGGCATGCTCGCGCTTCCATGCGGCACCCTGCTCGGACCACAGCCGGTCGTCGTCGTAGCCGCCTGCGCGCATGAACTCGAGCCAGGCGGCGTTATCCACCGGACGGCGCATGACGCGGTAGTCGGAAAGCTCGGTCTGCCTTGCAGGGCGCTCGTTGTCCCAGGAGTCGGGATCGCCATCGACACCCAGCATGAAGCGCCCGCCGGACACGCAGAGAAAGTCACGTTGCGCGGAAAAAGGCCGGGCGCGCGACGCTTCGCGCTCCAGGCGGAGGCCACCCAACAGGCGCACTACGCCGATGGTCTCGGCGTGCTGGCGCTCGTGGTTGGCGAGAAAGCGGAACACGTAGCCTCCGCCCAGAAGCTCGTCGTCGGCCTCGAGATCGGCCTGTTCGAGCAACGCGAGCGTGCGCTCGCGGACGCGCGCCGCGTATCCGAACAGCTCGCCCGGATTGGCCAGGCGGCCGCTGCGCTCGCTCTTGACGCTCTCGAACGAGTTGTAGAGCTCGTCGAGCGCCGGCTCGATCGGCGACTGCCCTCCGGCGCGTCTGAGCGCCCAGCATTCCTCCTGCCAGGCGACGTGCCCGAGGTGCCAACCAATGGGCGAAAAGAGCGGATCGAACTGCCCGCGCAGCGCGCTTTCATCGAGGTCGGCCGCAAGGTGCAGCGTCATCGACCGCGCACTGTCGAGCGCGGCCTGAAGCTCACGACGCAGCGTCACGACAGCACCACCTGACGCGGCGGAAGTCCGCGCTCGAAGACCAGCACGACGTTTTCCGGGACCTTCGACCAGGCCGGATCATCGTCGAGCGGTTCGGAAGCGACAACAGTGCCCGGCACGAGGCGCGACGGACCGGTCAGCACGAACAGCGACGGAGCTTCCGCACCGACGGCCGCCCGGGCCGCGACCAGACGCTTGCCGTCTCCGACGATGAGCGTGAGCAGCGCCTCGGTGTCGGCGGCACGCGAAAGCTGCATGACCTCGAGGAGCGTCGCCCGCACGGCATCCGCGAGGCGTTCAGCAGAGCCACCGAGCTTCGCGTGCTCGTCGAGCAGCAGCGCGAACACGTGCTCCGAATCGGTGTTGCCGCGGAGCCGCTCGTGCTGTTCGTCGCTCAGCTTCGCGCGCAGGCGGCGCGCGACCTTCCTATCGAAGTCACGGATAAAGCCGTTGTGGAGGTAGCAGAGCTGGTCGGCCGAGAAAGGCTGCGTGTTCGCGTGCGACATGCTCAGCGGATCCGTCGAGCTGCGAACCGCAGCCAGCATGCAGCCGGAACGCGCCGCGCGACAGATATGGGCGCAGTTCACGTCCGCCCAGATGGGCGCTGTCGACCGATACAGACACGGCTCGGGATCGCCCGGGAGATACCAACCGGCACCCCAGCCATCGGCGTTGACGACGGCGCTCTGCAGCTTCGGCGCGTAGCTCTGCTTCTCGAGCGAGTGCGGAGGCTCCCGCACAAGCGACGCGAGCGTCGCCGACTCCCCCAGGTAGCCGATCATGCGACACATGGCAGCCATGATAGCGCGAGCCGCTCGCCGTGCAGCGCTTTCGAGAGAACGTTCACGGGTTGCGCTCACCTTGCTCGGGCTTTATAGGGATTGGCCGCGTTTCTTCCCGCCGTGCACGCGAATGGAGGGGTATCCATGATTGTTTCCGACAGCTCGCTCGATCACGTCCATGTGCACCAGCGCAAGCCCGACGAGCGCCTCGCACTGGAAGTGCATCTCCAGCCTGGTTCGGCCTCGACCATCGGCCCGGACGTCCGCGACGGGCTCGGCTCGGTTCCGAAGACACTGCCGCCGAAGTACTTCTACGACGAAGTAGGCTCGAGACTCTTCGACCGCATCTGCGACACGCGCGAGTACTACCAGACCCGTACCGAGCAGGCGCTGCTCGAGCAGCTGGCGGACGACCTGATGACAGGTATCGAACCGACGGATCTGGTCGAGCTGGGCAGTGGTGCTGCACGCAAGGCGCGCATCCTGCTCGACGCTGCGGCCCGGGCGGGCATGCGCTGCAGGTACGTGCCGTTCGACGTGAGCGAAAGCATGCTGCGGAGCAGCGCGCAGGAGCTGCTCTCGACCTATCCGTGGCTCAGGGTCCACGGTATCGTGGGCGACTACGACCTGCATCTGGGCCGGCTCCCACCAGGCAAGCGGCGCCTGGTGATGTTCCTGGGCAGCACCGTCGGCAACTTCACGCCCGACGAGGCGGTGCGGTTCCTGTCACGGGTCGCACGGCAACTCCACCCGGGCGACCGGCTGCTGCTCGGCACCGATCTGGTCAAGGACCACGCGGTGCTCGACGCGGCCTACAACGACTCGCTGGGCATCACGGCCGAGTTCAACAAGAACGTGCTCCGCGTGCTCAACCGCGAGCTCGACGCGGATTTCGACCCCGACCGATTCGAGCACAAGGCCTTCTTCAACGCCGAGCAGAGCCGCATCGAGATGCACCTTTCAGCCAGGGAAGCGCACAGTGTCCGCATCGCGAAGCTGGACATGACGGTCGATTTCGACCAGGCAGAGTCGATCCGGACGGAGCTGAGCCACAAGTTCACGCGCCAAAGCGTCGCGGACCTGCTGTCGGCGGCGGGGCTGGAGCCGATCGGCTGGTACACACCGGAAAACGGCTATTTTGGCCTATCGGTCGCTCGCACAAGGTAGCTGACGGGGGCCCGGGCCAGACAGCGCTGCCGGCCCGGGCGCGCGCCAGCACATCGCCCTTGCACTCGTGGGCCGGGGCGGGAACAATGACGCGCACGCGTCGTGAGGGGCGCGTCCCACCTCAAGGCTTTCTCATGCGTTCCGTACGTACCTATCTATTCCTGACGGCACTCGGGTTCTCGGTCGTGGGCTGCACGCTCATCACCGAGGTCGACCGCAGCAAGATCAACCAGGGCGCGGCAGGCTCCGCCGGCACGGCCGGGATGGGCGGCACCGCGGGCACGGGCGGCACGGCCGGGATGGGCGGCACGGCCGGGATGGGCGGCACCGCAGGCACAGGCGGCACCGCAGGCACAGGCGGCACCGCGGGCACGGGTGGCACCGCGGGCAGCGGAGGCACGGGCGGCACCGCAGGCACAGGTGGCACCGCGGGCAGCGGAGGCACGGGCGGCACCGCAGGCTCGGGTGGCTCCGGTGGCAGCACTGGAGGCAGCGGCGGCACCGCAGGCAGCGGCGGCACCGCAGGCAGCGGCGGCACCGCGGGCAGCGGCGGCACCGCGGGCAGCGGCGGCACCGCGGGCAGCGGCGGTACCGGTGGAAGCGCCGGCGCTGATGCCGGCGCAGCGGGCAGCGGCGGTACCGGTGGAAGCGCCGGCGCTGATGCCGGCGCAGCGGGCAGTGGCGGCACTGGCGGCAGCGGCGGAGCGGACGCTTCCGCGGGCGGCAGCGGCGGAGCCGGCGGCTCTACCGGCGGCTCGGCTGGAGCCGACGCCGGCGTCGGCTGACCGAAGTCGCGCCATCCCAGGCGCGCCAGGAAAGACTGGTGCGGCTACCGGACCCCGGCACCGCATCGCGCGGAAGACTCGATGCGCCCAGTTCCGCTTCTGTCCGGGATCTTCTTTGCCCTCGTCGTTGGTGCCTGCTCCAGCGCTGCCACCGACACCGGCGGCGCGCCGCCGAGTCCTGAAGGCCCGGTAGCGAGCAACGCAGCTGAAGCGTTCCCGGACCGACCGGCCAATGTACCGGTGCTGTCCAATAGCGACATACTCCAGGCCTGTCTGGCCGCGGCAGACTGCGTCCAGACCCAGTACACGCAGGAGCAGATGCTGGGGCTGGTGCAGCTGTGCGTGCACGACGTGACGTTCTCCGCGGAACGAGCCATCCCCATGAGTGGCTTTTCGAACAACGACGAACGGGCGGAGTACTTCGTGAAGTGCGCGCTCGACAACGCTGGCGACTGCACGGCGGAGAACGCCTGCCGCACCCAACGGCTGGGGGACATCAGCTGCCAGGAAGACGGCTGCCGCATCCCGCGTGACACCGCGGCGAAGGTGACGTGCAACGGCAGCGTCGCCACGATCACCATCGGTGGCACAACCGCGACTCGTGACTGCTCGCTCGCCTACGCCGCGTGCGATCCCCACAGCCCCACCGGCTGCACGGACCGCCACTACACCACCTGTCCCGAGGGCGTCACGAAGGCCGACCGCTGCGACGGCAACGTGCGGCTCGGCTGCGACGGCTCGGGTCAGGTCAGCTACCACGACTGCGCGCGCATGGGCGGCAGCTGCGGCACGACCGCGAACGGCGCCGAGGGCTGCGTCTACCCGGAGGTGGATGCGGCGTGCACGAAGGGCCCGACGCCGGATCCGCAGTGCGTGTCCGGAGCGATCCAGATCTGCGTCAACGGGCAGATGCTGACGCAGGCTGCGCCCGGGGTCTGCAAATAGCTAGCACCGGCGCAGGCCGTCTTGTCCGGGACGGGACGGAAGCACCGGACGCTATTGCATCTCGCGGAGCTTGAACTTGACCTTGATCTTCACGGTCGGGTGGACGCAGACGCCGAGGTAGCACGGCACCTTGACCTTGAAGTCGCGGATGTCGACCTGCGCGAGACCCTGCACGTGATAGTCGCTGCCGGTGCGCAGGGCGCGGTAGCGGAAACGCACCGGCCGGGTAACACCGTGCATCGTGAACTGGCCGACCGCGCTCGACGTGACGGTCTGCTTGTCAGCCGGCATCTTCAGCTTGCTGCGCTCCACCGTGAGCGTCGCGTTCGGGTATTTGGCGATGTCGAGGTGTTCGCGCAGGTGGCGGTCGCGCAGCGAGATGCCCGTCTTCAGGTTCGTCAGTGGCGCAACGACGGTGAGCTTGCCGTCCTTTTCGGAGGCGCTGAGCCGCGAAGAGTACCCATTGATCTTCAGGCCGACCGGCCCGGTGGCGCGGAACTGCACGTCCGGATTGCCGATGCTCTGCAGCCGGGCGGCGGCCACGAGCGCCACGGTCATCAGGGCAGCCAGGGCGGCGAGCGAGAGCAGTCTGGAACGTCGATTCATTGGGATTACCACCTACTTCGGACGGGGCAGCGGAAGCGCCCATTCAAGCCATGCGCTCCATGTCCTACGGCGCGCCCCCCGCAGAACCTTCCCGTGGAACAAACCGGGCGGCGCGGCGGGACGCTCCGGTCAGCGGCCAGGTGTAGGAAATATTCCGCTCCATGCGCCATCCCGCCAGTGAGGGCGGCTCGGCGCGCGCGAGCAACACCCAGACACCCCGCGTCGCCAGGCGCGCGCCTTCGACGAGCCAGTCGGCCGGAGCCAGCGTGGCGCGCGACACGGCGACCTGCCACCCGGCGTCCCGCAGTGCGTCGCTGCGCGCCCGCTGGACTTCCACCGAACCCAGCTGGAGCGCGCCCACCGCACTGCGCAGGAACGCCACCCGCTTGGTGCGCGGTTCAACCAGCGTGAGGTGGAGCTCCGGCTCGATAATCGCGAGCACCAGGCCCGGCGCGCCGCCGCCGCTACCGACATCGACCCAGCGCTCGCCGGGCTCGATGCCGGCCGCCGCGAGCGTGACCGCGTCGGCAAGATACAGATCGACGAGCTCGTCGGCGTTGCGCGCCGCGGTGAGATCGACCCGCGCGTTCCACTCGACGACCAGGTCGAGCAGTCGTTCGAGTTTCGCGATCGCGCTCTCGTCCACGGACGAGCCAAGCCCGGCGACGGCGCGCTCGATGCGCGGGCGCCAGCCGGGCTGTGGGCGGGAGAGAGGCACGGACGAAGGGATAGATCAGGTCCGGCGGGGTGCCCAGCCTCTGTGCGACTTCACTGGCCGAAGTCGCTCTTGTACCCGGGGAAGAGCGTGTCCACGAAAGTGTCGACGCAATCCCAGGCGTCGGAGCACGACGACTGATACAGGCAGGAGTAGAGCGCGTCCTGCATCGAGGGGACAAGGTTGGCTTCGACACTCTCGAGGAACGGCTTTTCGTCGGTGCATTGCGTCTGGTCCTTGCAGGCCTTGCACAGGTAGTCGATCGTCCTGCCGCTGGGTGGCTCGGCATCGGGACAGCTCATGTCGCCGCAGCTCTTGCCCTTGTCGCACTCGTAGAACGACGCTTCTGCCGGAATCATCGCCCGACTGATGGCATCGCAGTCGGGCGGGATGTAGTTGCAGTCGAGCACGTGCTGGCTGTCGGCCTCGCAGGCCTGCTTCAGCTTGGCGTCGGACTTGTCGGGCAGCGCGAGCTTGAAGCCGGTCTGTTCGCAGCTGTCGTTCTGGCACATGTCGTCGCATGCCGAAGACGGCGTGCAGATGTCGCCGCACGCCGACGCGCACTCGGCGGCGAAGCTGGGGTCGATCGTGTCGCAGGTATCCCAGCAGGAGCTGCAGTCGCTGTCCGTACTAGACGTGCATTCTTCGCACCACGTCTGGACACACGCCTGGTGGATCCCGGGCCCCTTGGATGCGGTCTTCCCGTCCTTCGAGCCGGTGTTCGCGACGCAACCGCCCATCAGAGCGGACAGGGAAACCAGAACGGCAATGGCAGTGAAACGCATGGCGGACCTCCGTGGTATGCGCTCTCTTCGCGACGCGCGGCGCGGCAGTTGCGCGTTTTCCTTCCGGCTCGGTCACGAAGTCGACTCGTTGGCCGGGATGCGCTAGTACGGCCCGGCCGCGCATGACGGACTCGACTCCCTCTCCTGCACCCCTGGACCGGCTCGGGCTGCTGCTCGAGCGTGTGACCGGCAAGCCCGGTCCCCTGCCCGTGGAGGAGATGCCCGGCGGCGCTTCGACCCGGCGCTTCTTCCGTGTCGACCTGGGTGACGGGCGGAGCGCCGTGGCGATGTTCGTGCCGGACGCCACGCAGTCCGACGAGATCGTCAAGGCGGACGAGGGTGGGCGCCGCTGGCCGTTCCTCGAGGTACGCGACCTCTTGCACGAGCGCGGCGTCGCCGTGCCGGCCGTGCTGGCCGAGGCCTGCGACGACGGCTTCGTGCTGGTGGAGGATCTGGGCGAGGACACGCTGGCCCGCTACCTGGAGCGTCACCCCGACAAGCGCGAGCTGCTCTACCGCACGGCCATCCTCGACCTGGCTGCGGCGCAGCGCGTGCTCGCGGCCCTGCCGCACGAGTCGATCGTGCGTGCGCGGGCGTTCGACGAGGATCTGCTGCGCTGGGAGGTGGATCACTTCCGCGAGTGGGGCCTCGAGGCGCGTGACATCCACCTGGGGAGCGCCGACCGCGCGCTCTTCGACCGCGTCGCGGACTACCTGGCCCACACCATCGCCGGCTGGAAGCGCGGCTTCGTGCACCGTGACTACCAGAGCCGCAACCTGATGGTGCGCGAGCTCGACGATGGCACGCCCGAGCTGGTCTGGATCGACTTCCAGGACGCGCTGCTCGGCCCGCGCGTGTACGACCTGGTGGCGTTGCTCAGCGACAGCTACCAGACGTTCGACCGCAGCTTCGTCGAGTCGCGCCTCGACGAATACGCCGAAGCGCTGGGCTACGACGCGACCGAGCGCGCCGCGGTGGGCCGCGAGTTCGACATGGTGACCGTGCAGCGCAAGCTCAAGGACGCCGGCCGCTTCGTGTTCATCGACCGCGTGAAGAACAATCCTTCGTTCCTCGAGTTCGTCGAACCGACCATCGAAAAGGCCCGCGCTGCGCTCGGGCGGCTCACCGACGACAAGGAGCTCGCCGATCTCACCCGGCTGCTCGATCGCGTGCTCGGCTGAACGACCGCCCTAGGCAAGCCCGGGAGGCGGTTCACTGCCGTCGACCAGCGACAGCCAATCGCCCGCGCGATCCGAGTCACAGAACAGGAGCCAGGCCTGCTGTCCGGCGCTGTCGACGCACTCGCGCAGGATCGGCGCCGCGCGTTCCAGATCGGCGACCGCGAGATCGATGTACGAGTAGCGCAGGCCGAGCCCGTTGCCCACGACGCATCCCGCCTGTGCCTTGACCAGCGCGGCGCCGATCGCGTCCTCGAGCGCGCTGCGCTCGGCAAGACGCTCTTCGTCCGCTCGCCCGCCGCTGTCGAGCTTCAGATAGCAGTAGAGCTCGCCGTGGCGCGAGAAGCGCCCGGAGTACAGCGGCAGCCCCTGCAGATAGGCCTTGAGCAACTCCGGCACCGACGTGGTGGCGAGCACCAGGTCGTTCTGTGCGGCGAGGTCGTCGGCGCTGTCGGGTTCGAGCTCGAACAGCGTCCACTCGCCGTCCCCAGCCCGGGCGTGGTGCGGCGCGTCGGGTAGCCCTGCGAGCAGGCCGTCGATGGCCGCCAGCACGGCCGCCTGCAGCTCGGCGAGCGGAAGGCTCTGCTCGTTGCCATTGCCGACAACCTCGAGCGGCCCGCCGCGAGCCAGCGGGGCCACCTCGATCTGCCCAATCCAGTCGTCCACCAGCTGTGGCCCGAACAGCGCGTCAGCGGCGCGCTCGGCGACCTCTTGCGCGTGCTCGTCTCCGGCCGAGACAAACGCAGGATCCAGCAGTACGAGCTCGAGCAGGTGGCCACGGGAAAAGCCTGCCCGCGCGCGGGCGCGCGACAGGTCGACGCCCTGCCCCTTCAGCCCGCCCAGCACTTCTTCATAGCCCGGCAGCTTGCGGAAGCTCCTGCGCGCCGCGGCCACGCGCCTGGTCTCGTCAATGGAACGCTGTGTGAACAGTCCCTGCACGCTGCGATCGAGCCCAGGCAGACGACGGACGTCAAGTCGCGCGCCCAGCCCCGCATGATCGAACGATTTTCGCCGCACCGCGTGCGGGGCTCAATGCCGGCGGCGCCGGCCCATCGCCACCACCTCCACGCGCACACGCACCACGCCGGCACGCAGCATGCCGAGCTGCCTCGCGGCGGCCTTCGACAGGTCGAGGATGCGTGTGTGGCTGCCGAACGGACCGCGATCGTTGACGCGCACATACACCGTGGGGCCGTGCGGCTGGCGGATGACGCGCAATACGCTGCCGAACGGCAGACTGCGGTGCGCCGCTGTGAAAGCGTCCGGGTCGTAGCGGTCGCCGTTGGCGGTGTGATTGCCGGCCAGCGAGTCCGCGTAGTAGGTCGCCTTGCCCGTCAGCACCCGGATAGGCCGCGCGTTCGCGTAGCGGACAGCAAGCGATCGCTCGGCTGGCGCAGCGTCCTGCGGAACGCGACGTGCCGCGCGCCCGCCAGGACCGGGCGGTCCGAGCGCGGGGTCACCGCTTGCACCGGCGCCGGGCGGCGGCTCGGTCATGCCGTAGGGCGGCGGATCGCCGCCGTACGGCAGCGGCGTCTCGGGCACGTGGCGGCATCCGAGAAACACGGTCGAAAGAGCAAGCACGGGAACGAGACGCGTCGCGCGCATCGCCCGGGAGTGTGAAGCCTGACCAGGCGGCCCCGCAAATTTGCTGCGGCTCGAGGGCACTAGCCGCTGTGCGGCGACCGGACCGTCTCGGGCGCATAGCGCCAGACGACGAGCGCACCCACCAGCGCACCGGCGCCCGCGATCAGGAACGGCAGATTGAAGAACACCGTGGCGAAGATGCCGGCCGTGAGCGGACCCAGCGCCAGTCCGAGCCCGAACCCCATCGTGATCACGCTCATCTGGCGCCCTTCACCGCCGGCGCGCGCCAGATCCGCGGCCAGTGCGAATGCGGGCGCAGCGACGCCGGCCGAGGCGGCCCCCTCGACGATACGCAGCGCCGTCAGCTGTGCGGTGGACTCGACCAGACCGAGCGGCGCCGTGGAAATGGCCAGGACCACCAGGCCCCAGACAATCAGGGGCTTGCGCCCGACGCGATCGGAGAGATGCCCCAGCGGGATCTGGAAGATCAAGCGGCTGACCATCAGCGCGCTGAAGGCCACGCCAAAGGCGAAGGCCGTCTCTTCCAGCCGCTGGTTGAACTGCTTCTCCAGCGTGGTCATCATGGAAAATGACCCGGCCATCGCGAAGGTTGCCGCGCCGAGCGCCAGGATGCCGGGAGTGAGCAGGCTGCGGTCGAAGAAGGACGCACGGCGTCTCTGGCCAGCGGGAACCGGCGCGGGCGTGTCCTTCACCCACAACTGGACCAGAACCAACGCCAGCACGACGAATCCGGTCCCCACGTAGAACGCAGCATTGAAGCCGAAGTGGTCGTAGAGAAAGCCTCCGAGCAAGGGTCCGCTGGCAAAGCCCACCATGCGCATCGAGCTGTAGACGCCCATGGACCCGCCGCGACTCTCCTTGACGGTGGCAGCCGCCATGATAGCCATCGACGCGGGGATCGTCAGTGCGACGCCGACTCCCTGCAGCGCGCGCAGGAGCAACAAGTCGGTGAAGCGGCTCGCCACGGCGAACGCTAGCGTGCCGCCCGCCATCAACACGAGCCCCAGCTGGATGAACAGCTTCCGGCGGTTGTAGTGGTCCGTGAGGAAGCCGGCCACCGGTTGCAACGCCGCGTTGACCATCCCGTACAGCGAGATCAGGATGCCGACGCGGACCGTCTCCGGCACAGGGAACCACGGCGCGGGTAGCTTCGCGACGTAGAGCGGGATGATGATGAACAGGATGCTGTTGCCGATCGCGTCGCCGAGGCGAGCGAGCGACAGCGCCAGCACGACCGGATTGGCGCCGATGCGTGCAAGAAGTCCCGATGGCCGAGCCGCTCCGGCATCTGCGGCAATCGGCTCACGCGCGTGGGGCGGCATCGCTCATGGGTTAACGAGATTGTGGCGCGCGCGCAAACGCGGTGTGTGGCAGCGGGCTACCTGCAACGCTGCTGGCGGTGTTCTTCCTTGGCGAGCGAGCAGGAAAATCCGCTCACCGTGCAGGACGCTACCCATCGGCCCTGGTGGCCGCACGCCGGTGCGCTAGTTTGCCAGCCTTCGTCGGCCCAGCAGTGCGTGGGATAGCCGAGCGTGGTCAGCTCCTTGCATCCCTCGGATACGACTTCGTCCTTGCGCATCTGTTTGCCGTCGCAGTCGTAGTCGAAACTGCCGTCGCCGCGTTGCTGGAGGAAGTAGTGCGTCTGTCCCGGATGGGCATCCGGGTTCGAGTCGTAGCAATCGAGCGAGTTGGCAACGTAGCCAGGCGGCTGATGGCTGGAACGCTTCATGACGCGCGGGTCGCCGTAGCCGTCGTGGTCGCGATCGATGAACCAGGCCGGCTCTGCACACGGCAGCGACCGGTCGTTCGCGAGATCGGTGAGACGGCGCTCGAGCGGCTCGGCCACATCCGCGAGCACGCTGTGCAGGCGGTTGTCCTGTTTCGCGTCGCTGAGCAGACCCTCGAGCAGCTGGCGCGTCTCGCACACTTCCTTGCCGGGCTTGTCGGCAACCAACTCGCCGGACGCTCCGTCGAGCGCTTCGAGCACCGCGAGCAGGGCGCTCTGTTCGCTACTGCTGAACGCGCCGTCGGAGTGGGCCACGGTGTTCCTCAGCTTCTGTGCGTCGGCCGGCACCTTGGCGAGCTCGCGACCGGCCGCGGTCTGCAGCCCCAGCTCGCGCAGGCCGGCGATGGTGCTGCGCCGCGTGCGTGCGGCCTGCACCTTGCGACAGGTTCCTGCCCGCTCGAACGCGGGGCGCGCCTGTTCGAGCAGCGCCGCGACGTTCAGCTTCTGCTTCGCGCGGATCTCGAAACGCGTGCTGTCGCCCGCGCTCCGCTTCACGTCGAAGCCCGCGACGCCCTTCAGCAACGTGACCCCGCCGGCGGCCGCCTGCGTGCTGTCGAAGCGCACGCTGATCACCGGAACGGCGGCGAGCACTTTCGCGGTGTAGACCAACCCGTCGCCCGCCGGCGCCGCTTGGCACAGGCTCGTGATGCACGCCTCCAGCGCGTCGCGCGCTGCCGGCTTTCCCGGCGCGGTCTCGTACTGCTGGGCCAGGATCTCCGCCACGCTGGACAGGACGCGGATCTCGGCGTGCCCCAGCGTCACCTTGATCTGGACGTGCTTGCCGGACGCTCCTGCGGCACTCAGCCGGGGCGCCCACGGACCGAGGAAACCGAGGTCGAGGTGGCCGCGCTCGTCGAGCTTGCGGACGGCCCGGTAGCTGAACGCCAGATCCCCCACAGGGCGCACGCTCATGCGCACGCGGCTGGCGCGCTGGGCATCTCCAGCAAAGCAGCCGTTGATGAAGTCGGAGCGCTCCGGGTTCTTGTCGGTCCCATAGAAACCGGTCACCAGAAAATTCGGCAGGCTCAAGCACTCGAAGCTGGCGGTGTCCGCAGCCTGGCCCAGTGCCGCGTGCACCGAGGCGCACCAGCTCGGCAGCGGGGGCGGCGCGGCGGGCGGCGGCGCGGCAGCCGGCACGTGCGGGGGATCCGGCTTCGCGCAGGCGCCGAACGCCAGCAGTAGAAGTGCCGTGAGGGCGGACAAGCGGGACATCCGGTCGAGCGCGAGAGTAGCACCGCCTATCACGTGGCGAGCCGGCCAGCGGTCCAGCGCCGGCTCCAGCAGGCCATTTGCCCGAGAAATTCGCTGCGGCATGCCTGCCGCTTCCGCGCTGCGGTTACTCCACTAGTCACAGCCCTCGTCTGCTCTGGGGGCCGGACCTGCCAAAAAACCCAAGGAGTTATCATGGCTTTCTTCCCGCGCGTTCTCTTTACCGCCGTAGTGGGCGCCTTCGGCCTGGCGATGACACTTGGCGGATGCGGAGGCTCCAGCAGCGCAACCGTGGGGGGCGGCGGAAGCGGCGGCACGGGCGCCGGCGGCAGCGCGACCGGAGGCAGCGGCGCAGGCACAGGTGTGGGCGGAGGGGGTCCATGCGCGAGCACCGGGCAGTGCGCGCCGCCCACGCCGTACTGCGACTCGACCGCGAAGGTGTGCGTGCAGTGCCTAGGCGATGCCAACTGCGGCAACTTCGGCAACCGCCGCTACTGCAGTCCCACGACCCACAGCTGCGTACAGTGCACGAGCAACGGGCAGTGCGGCGGACAGACGCCGTACTGTTCGACCAACAATCGCTGCGTCGAATGCCTGTCGGCCGCGAACTGCGGCGGCGGCAACATGACCTGCGACACGCAGACCAACCGCTGCGTGCAGTCCTGCCAGGCGAACGCCGACTGCGGCGGCGATACCCCCTACTGCAATACGACGCGCCACGTCTGCGTGCAGTGTCTGGGAGACACGAACTGCGGAGGCAACACCGGGCGCCCCTACTGCTTGACCTCGACGAACATGTGCGTCGAATGCCTCACCAACGCGAACTGCGGCAACCAGGGCCAGCCCTACTGCCAGGCTGACCAGCACCGCTGCGTCGAGTGCCTCACCAGCGCCAACTGCCAGCCCGGGGAGACCTGCGGTCAGGACTTCCAGTGTCACGGCGGGTGAGAGACTAGGTGGAAAACGTGGAGAGCGCGCCGGCGACCCAGGTCGGTCGCGGCGCGCCCAACACGTCGGCATAGTCGACGAGCAAGAGCTCGTGCACGCGAGCTTCTACGCGCCCCGCGCCAAGCAGCTCGCGCAGCACCGGACCCGTGTCGCGGAAGTCGGAGCGCACCCGCGTGGAGATCGCGAGAAAAGCCGGCACATCTGCTGCGGCCAGATTTGCGAACGCCGTTTCCACCCAGTCTTGCGCCGTAGCGAACGTCTGCGGATCGCTGTCGTCGAGCTGCTCCGCTCCGGGCGTGCCGTAGCCGGCGCCGTGATGCACCGGATCGGCCGTCGCCACGAGTGCGGCACCCTGCTCGCGAAGCCGCACCAGCTCGTCGAGTCCCGGAAGATCCTGCGCATGCGTTCCGACCAGAAACGGGTAGCGCGCGATCAGGCGCGGCGGAGGGCGCCCCTCGAGGCGCGCCGCCAGCGACAGCAGCGCGCTGAAGCCATCGAGCGAGAATTCCTCGTTCCAGTGGCCGGCATCGCCGGCGGTGCCCGGCCCGTGAACGCGGCGCAGCAGGGCCAGCGCATCCGCGTCGCCACGACGGGCCGCCTCGACGGCGTCGCGATCCTGCTCCCGCGCGCCGTGAAGCACCCCGAGCGCCAGCACGCTGTCCGCACCCGAGCGCACGACGGCCATCGCCGCGGCGGCGGCCAGCCGACCCGAGCTTTCCAGGCGCGTGTGCGGAAAGACCAGCGCGCCGCGCGCCGGCAGTTCGATCGCAGGCGCCTCGCAGAGCCGCGCTTCGAGGCCAGCCTGCCCGAGGGCGGCGCGTTCGTCCTCGTAGAAACTCTTCCAGCGAAGAGCGCTCCAGGCCATCGCCGCGAGGCTCGCACGCCGGCTGCGGGCGGTAAATCGTGTTAGTCGGTACGGCATGCTGCGGCCGCCGTCATTGTCGGCTCTTGCGGGTCACTGGTGGACAATCCAGCCGGTCGTCACGCACGCGCTCGATCCCAGGCCGGGCCCCGCCGCGACCCTCTGGACCACCACGCTGGAAGACGAGCGGCTGGGACAGGTGACGCTGCGCGGGCTCCTGGACGACGGCCAGAGCAGCCGCACGCTGGTCATGCTGGTGCACGGGCTCGGCGGCAATACGGACAGCCCCTACATGGTCGCTGCGGCCCGCGCCGCGCACAGCGCGGGCTTCGACTGCATGAGACTGAACCTGCGCGGCGCTGGGCTCGACGGCGAGGATTTCTACCATGCGGGTCTGTGGTCCGATCTGCATGTGGCGCTCTCGAGCCCCGAGCTTTCGGGCTACGAGCGCGTCCTGCTCCTGGGCTTCTCGCTTGGAGGGCATGTGGCGCTGCGCTACGCCACGGAAAGCGTCGACCCGCGCGTGACGGCAGTAGCAGCCGTCTGCTCGCCACTCGACCTCGAACGCGCGGCGCAGGAGATCGACCAGCCCGAGCGCTGGTTGTACCGCCGCCACGTTCTGAGCAGCCTCAAGCAGAGCTACGCCGCTGTCGCACGACGACGCGCGGTCTACATGCCGCTGGAACGCGCGCGGCGTATCCGGCGCATCGTCGAGTGGGACGAGCTCGTGGTCGCGCCGCGCCACGGCTTCTCGAGCGCACACGACTACTATCGCAAAGCAAGCGTCGCCCCAGTGCTCGAACGCATCGACGTGCCGGCCTTGCTCGTCGCGGCAGAGCACGATCCGATGGTGCTCGAACGCACGCTCAGACCGGCGCTGGAGCGCCCTACCGGCAGGCTGGAAGTGCGCTGGGTGGAGCGCGGCGGGCACGTCGGTTTCCCGGGCGACTTCGACCTGGGCGAGCGCGCGCCGCGGGGAATGGCCCAGCAGATCATCGCGTGGCTCGGGCGGCACGGGTAGGCGGAGTGCCAGCCAGGCGGAATCCGGGAGGGAGCGCCCGGATCTAGCGCGGCGGCGCGTCCGGTTCCGCAGCACGCTCCTCTTCCCGTACCACGCGCCCGAGATCCTCGAGCGTGCCGCGGGCACCGGCAACGGCCGTCAGTATCTCGCGCACCGCCGCGCGCACGCGCCGCGGCGCGACGTTCGAGCTGGTCGGCGGCACGGAAGATGGCGGCTTCGATGGATGGGGTATCGACGGGTGGGGGTGGGGGGAACGGCGATGGGACGCCGGCGGCTTCCGCCAGGTCCACGGCGGCTGCCCGCGGCCCACGCCCCTGGACTACTGCGCGTCGACTCCCGCGTCCTGGCTGCACGTCGGCAGGCCCGTGACACCAGCGTCCGCCGCCCAGGCCGTGGGGATGCAGTAGCCCTGCTTCTTGAGAGCCTTGGCGAACAGGGCTGGATCGGAGACGCCAAACTGCGCCCAGCTCTCGCAGACCATGCCCGGCGCCAGACAGTCGCTGTCGCAATTGCACAGCTGACCGCAGCCACCTACGACCGTGCCGTCGTTGTAGGTTTCCGCGTAGACGCAGGCCGCGCTCTGCGGGCTGTCGGGCGTCGGATCGGAGCCGCATCCGCCCGCGAGCCCGGCCGCCTCGACGTTGCAGATCGCGCTGCACTGGCCGACGGTGGGATCGCCCCCGATGTCGCCGAGACACAAGCCCGCACAGGGACTAGGCAGCGCGGTGGGATCGCAGGGCGTGCCGACCGGAGCTCCGGTCTTGGGCGTGTCGGTGCATAGTCCCGTGGAGAGGTCGCACTTGCGCCCGGCGCAGTCGTCGTCCGTCGCGCACGCGGGGTAGCACAGGTGCGCGGGCGCACCGCCATCCGCAGGCGTAAAGGGCAAGCAGAGCTCGTCGTAGCGGCCGAAGCACCGGTCGGCTGCCGAGGGGTCGCAGCCCCGTAGGCAGAACTTCCCCCCGAACAAGAAGCGATTGCACTGCGAGCCCGGGAACACAGCCGAACAGTCGCTCGTGGTGTTGCAGGCCAGCGTGCAGTAGCCACGCGACGGCCCCGACAAGCCGAAGTCGTTGTCGGTGGCAAGCACGCAGTGCAGGCCCGCTCCGCAGTCGCTGTCGGACGAACAGACGTTGCCGAGCTGGCTGGCCGCCGCGCCGCCTCCGGCTCCGCCCGTCCCGCCTGCTCCCCCGGCACTCGCATCCGCTCCGCCATCGGCCCCGCCGCTCCCGCCTCCCGTGCACGTGCCGGCGATGCACGACTGTCCCGTCGGGCAGTCGCGCGAAGCGCGGCAGCCGGGCGTGCAGCGGCTCGCCTGGCAAATCGACCCCGCCGCGCAATCCGGGTCGCGCCGGCACCCGGCCGACGAACCCGACCCTTTCGAAGAACACGACACCGCCAGCAACAGCGCCAACAGCGCGGCGGCCGATTCCACAAGGCGCATCAGGGACCCTCCTGGCCGCCCCGGTCGTCGAACGAACCGACAGAGCGTGCCTGCTATTTCCAGTAGGCATTCATGAGGGGACAATGTCAACCCGAGAGCACGCTTAACGTCCCCCCCCCCCAGGATAGGCACCGTGTGATCATGACGGAAGGGGGCGTCATTTCCACGCGGACAGTGCTGCTGGTCGACGACGAAGCCGCGATGCTGCGCTCGCTGGCCCGGGTATTCGCGGCGTGCGGCTGGATGTGCATGCTGGCTGCGACGCCGCTGCTGGCGCTCGACGCGCTGGCCGGCGGCTCCTGCGACGCGCTGGTTTCGGACTACCGCATGCAGCCCTTCGACGGCGTGGAGCTCTGCCGCCGCGCGCGCCGCGCGAAGTTCCCGGGGCCCGTGGTGGTCTACTCCGGACATGTCAGCGCACGGCTGCGCGAGAGCGCCGTGCGTGCCGGCGCCCATGCCGTCGTACCGAAAGATACGGACGCGGGCGCGCTTGCGCAGCAGCTCGCCGCGCTGTGCGAGCTCGGCGGCGCGGCCGCGGCGCCTGTCCAGGCGCTTCGCGACCACGCTGGCGCCGCCAGCGCATACGCCCGCGCGCACAACCTGAGCCCCCGCGAGACGCAGGTACTCGAGTGCGCGCTGGCTGGCGACGGCAGAGAACAGACCGCGTACCTGATCGGCTGCAAGCCGGGCACCATCGCCACCCACTGGCGACGCATCTTCAACAAGACCGGCAAGCCGACGAAGAGCGACGTCCTCGCCGACGCCTTCCGCTTCCTGCTCGACCACGGCCACTGAACGCGCGTCTGTCATCAACGTGATGACATGACATCAGCGCGCGCGCCCGACACTGTCGAACTCCCATTCAACGACCACCACAAGGAGCGGGAACAACCATGTCGGGAACAGTGATACGCGTGATCGAGGACTATATGTACGACTTCTCGTCCTTGGCAGCTTCGGGGCAGATGAGCATGACGCTTGCCCAGCGCATCGATACCTCCCAGTACCGGGAGGGCGGCCTACTGGTGCGCCTCGTCAAGTGCGACATCCAGGACCCATCGACCGATGACATCCAGATAGCCGTCGCAAACGACCCCTGGGACCCGTTCAGTGGCGCAACTCTGTACTTTCCGCCCGGCGATGTCGCCTCGGGATCCCTCAACCCCAACAAAACGGAGCCGGCGGCACCCCCCACGGATCCGTACTCGATGTGGTTTCCGCTCACGGCTCCGTTCGGAGGGCTGCTGCTGGTGGGTCTGACGGGGACCCGTTCAGGTGGTTCTCCCGGACATACGCTCGAAGTCCAGCTCAACGCCGACCTCATCCTCAAAGACTGACCCCCCAAGCCCTCCCCCGCCGCGCCGCCGGCTCCCCAGCCGCGCGGCACGCGCCGGACCCAGCCCCGCCCAGCCAAGGAGCCCAGCATGACCACACGCTTCCGGGTCGTCGACCACGCCGCCACCGGCCACCGCTACCGCACCGTACGCCTTCCCGGCCAGAACCCGCAGTACATGTCGCCCGCCCAGGCCGCCCTGCGCGGCCAACTGACGGGAGAACAGTCGAATCCGTTCCAGAGCAACTTCTCGCCCATGCCGATGACCCCGACACCCGGCGGCGGCAGCGACGGCGCGAGTGCCGTGGCCGCCATGGCCGGGCTGGCCGGGAGGCCCAGTGCGTTCGGCACGCACAAGAACCGCTACGGCTTCGATGTCTCCAACATGCTCGACAACCCCGCTGCGGCGTACACGGAGCTAGGTGCAGCGCTGCAGCAGTCCGAGGGCGGCCGGCAGGTTGCCGCGATGATCGGGGCGCAATACCCGGGCCCGGGCAGCATGAGCCAGCTCGATCCGTTCGCCGTCGGGGGGCTGCTGTATGGCCGGGGGATGTGGTCGCAGTGGGCAAGCGATCCTAATCAAGGCACAGGCGGCACCGGTCCCACGCAGAACGGGCAGCAGCGCGGTCGCAACGACGACAAGGTGCAGGCCATCATCGAATATGGCTCGATGGTCTTCGGCGAAGTGTTCCTTGACGCGGTGGGTGGCGCAATCCTATCGGCCCTCACATGGGCGCCGAGCGACTCCCCTATCCGCAAGAAGCCGCATCGCGGTGGCCGGAGGGGCGGTGGCGGAGCTGGTGGCACCAGCGGCGGCGGCGGACCTGGTGGCGCCAGCGGCGGTGGCGCGGGTGGGGGGACATGGGAATTCGACCCCTGGAGCGGCAATCTCTACGGAAGGCGTGCTGACGGCGGGGCTTCTGGGAACTACCCGACCGCAACGCCGGAACACTCTGGCGGACACGCCAGGTCGACCGCACTGGTGCTGAACCAACTCGCGGAAGCGTTGAGACGCTGGCAGAATCAGGCGCACATGCCGGCGGGCTCCGACGCTGGCAGAGGCGGCGGAACCTCCACGGCGCCGGAAAGGCTCTTCCTGCACGGGATGAAGCACTGGTACGACGTGGTCGCGGGTCGGAGTTGACGTACTGCACTCGGCCTGGGCCCTCGGGCTAGTTCGCTTCTTGCCTCGTCGGTACCGAGGCGCGGGACGATCGGCGGAGGTTGCCTATCGAGCCAGGCCCATTCCGCGCCTGCAGCGAGCGGGCTGCGAACGAGCAGAGCTGCTAGGATCCACCCAATGCTGCAACAGGGGGAAAGATTGCTTCGTGTCTGGCCCCTATCGGGAGAGTGAGCGCAAACCGCCTGCGCCGGTTGCTGAACTCCAGTGGCGGAATCGTGTAGCGAACAGCGCACGCCGGGCGGCATCGCTTCTGCTCAGCAACTATGCCCTGCTCCTCTTGCGCGCTGTCCTCCCCCCCCAGCGGCTGGAAGCGCTGCTAGGGGTCCTGTGGCTCGCGACAGGTGCGGGGCTTGCTGCCACAACCTGGACGCTGACAGCGCGACGCCCCCACTCACGAGTTCACTGGCTCGCGTGGGTGATTCGGGCCGCGGTCCTGGCGTACCTCGGGGTCGGGGGACTCACTGTTCTCGGGCTCGGGATCCACATTGTCGCTGTTGTGTGCATTGGCCTTGTTGCTGCCGGCTTCGCGGGACATGTTGGCCTCGCGCTTCAGGCGATGGGTGACCCGGCTGCGGCGCAAGATTCCCGGCGTCGTGTGCTCCTCATTTTTCTCGTAGGAGTTATGTGGGTCTCTATCATCGCAAGCATTCGGTCCGGGCCGTGGGCGTGGATGATGGTTGGCTTTGTTGCGGCAGGAGGGGCGGAACGGGCGCTGCGCGATCTCCGACGTGCGCTGCGAATTCGCCACCACCACTGGTGGTTCGACAGCGAAATGGAGCCGCCGGGCGAGTGGGTCGCGCTGCTCGTCCACCGCGACAAGCACGCCGAGGTGCTGTGCCTCGACGAGACGCTGGGGCGGTTCGGTTCGGAGGACGAAGCCACGGAGTGGCTCGAGGCCAACGGCTACGTCCCAGCCGAGCGCGCCGTCGAGGAACGGCTCGTCGCCGAAGCTCCGCCCGATGTCTTGAAGGTACGAGCCCGCAATAAGCTCCGCGCGGCTTCCACGTCGCCGCAGCCGCGCGTGCGCGTCGCGCCCGAGGCTTCGGACGACACCGCCCACGAAGCAGCTGACGGGGCTGGCGACGAGATGGACGACAACGCGCCGCCCGACGAGCCGGAGCCCCCGCGCGCCGTCGCGGTCGACGATCCGCACGACCCGCGTACGTGATCGCCGGCGCGCACCGCCCCGCCCCGCGCTCTGCGCGCGCCGCCCCGCGCCGCCCTCGTCCCCTCCGCCCGCGCGCGGCGCGCGGAGCGGAGCCACGTGGAAGTCCCGGCAGGATGTGACCGGCGCGCCGCGTCCGGGCAAGGAGGGGACCGCGGCGCAGCCGCCGCAGGCGGCGAGCACGCGAGGGGAGGCAACCCTGGCGCCGCCGGCCCCCGCCGCGCGGCGCGCGCCGGACCCAGCCCCGCCCAGCCAAGGAGCCCCAGCATGACCACACGCTTCCGGGTCGTCGACCACAGCCTCACCGGAAACCGCTACCGCACCGTGCGCCCTGCCAGCCACCAGTACATGTCGGCCGCCCAGGCCGGCCTGCGCGGCCAGCTGACGGGAGAACAGTCGAATCCGTCAAAAGACAACTTCTCGAACCCCGCCATGAATCCGACCCCCGGCGGCAGCGATGGCGCGAGTGCCGCGGCCGCCATGGCCGGGCTGCCAGGGAGGCCCAGTGCGTTCCGCACGCACAAGGGAGCCCATGGCTTCGATCTCCCCAATATCTTCAGCCCGCTGGATCCGGGCACGCGGCTCGGCTCGGTGCTGCAAATGTCGGACGCGGGGCGGCTGGTCGCCGGGCACATCAACGCGCAACATGGTGGGGCGAGCGTGAGCAATCCGTTCGGCGTCGGGCAGCTGCTGTATGGGCGGGGCATGGCGTCGCAATGGGTGAGCGAGAGCTACCTTGACAGATTCTGGAGGTCGCATGAGACGCTCCGACGTGACCTACACACCGGCGCCAAGGCCGTACTAACAAGTTCCGTGAGCTCGTTGGTTGGCTTGACAGTTGCCACCGGGCTCAAGGCAGCCGGGGCACCGGCACCGGTGGCGGGCGCGGTAGGCTGGGTGGCGGCAGCCAAAACGGGGGTCGCATTGGGCTTGTACTTGTCGAACAAGGAATTCGATCCCTGGAGCGGTGATTTCTACGGAAGGCGCGCTGACGGCGGGGCTTCGGGGGACATGCCGACGACAACGCCCGAGCAATCCGGCGGACACGCCATGTCGTCGGCATTGCTGCTGGACACACTCGCGGAAGCGTATAGACGCATGCAGCAGCAGGCGCACAGTCCGGCCGGACCCGACGCTGCCGCAGGCGGCGGAAGCTCCACGGCGCCGGAAAGGCTCTTCCTGCACGGAATGAAGCATCCCTACGACATGGTCGCCATGCATCGGGTCGGTTGACGCAGCCTTCCCCGCCTGCCGGGTCAGCGCCGCCCCGCGCCGCCTGAAGGGCGCCATCAGTCTGCGTCTGATAGGCTGTGGTGTCGCACTGGACGCCCCGGCCAGTCGCTTCCAGACGGAGGATGTTGGATGCCGAGCCCCTACCGCGAGAGCGACAACACGCCGCCCGCGCCGCTGGCGGAGCTCGCCTGGCGGCGGCGGGTGGCGAGGAGGGCGCGCTGGGCGGTGTTGCTCGCCGTGGCCGAGATGGTGCTACTCGTGGCAAGCTACTGGCTGCCGGCGCACTTCGCGCTGGCCGGAGCCAAGGCGTGGCTTGTACTGAGCGCTGCGCTTGTCGTCGCCACATGGCTGTACACGGCTCCGCGCCCGCGGTCCGCCGTCGGTTGGCGGGTCTGGCTGCTCAGGGTCAGCGTGCCGGCGTATCTGGGCGTGATGGCCCTGCGCATGTTCGGGACCCACCTGGCGATGGCCAGCTACGCGCTCGGTGCGCTGCTGGTAGTGGCAAGCGTGGCCTACGCTAGGCCGCTGCGTAGGCCGGTGCCCTTTGATGCTCGCGGGTACCTCATCGGTGCTGTCATCTCGGGGTTCGCTTACGGCGTCGTGTTGGTGTTCAGGCCGTATCTGCTACGGGGGCTGCTTCTCGAAGGCATCACGCCCGGCCTGCTTTTCCTCGTCTTTGCAGCCGGTCCGGCCTGGGCCACGCGCAATGCTGTGCTCCCCGTCGAGCACGAGTGGTGGTTCGACAACCAGACGCAGCCACCCGGCGAGTGGGTCGCGCTGTTCGTGCACTGTGACGGGCAGGCCGAGGTGCCGTGGGACGACGACAGGCCGCGCTGGTTCAGTTCCAAGGAGCAAGCAGTGTGGTGGCTCTCGAACCAGGGCTACCTGCCGGCGGAACGTGCCCTCGCCGAGCGCCTCGTCGACCGCGTTCCCACCGACACCGTGCCCCTGCTGAAGCCGCGCAAGCCGCCGCGACCGCGCAAGGACAAGCAGCGCGTGCGCGACGTTGAACCCCGCGTCCGCGTCGCGGCGGAAGCAGAAGCCATCGACCGAGAAGCAGACGCCATCGAGGAGCCGGCGCTCGACGACGCGGATCCGCCGCGCGCGGTCGTGATCCACGACCCGGACGACCCGCGCACCTGAGCGCTTGGAGCGCAGCCCGCTGCGCTCCAGCCTGCACACGCCGCTGTACCCAGCCTCACCCCCCGAGCGCTTCCCGCACGAGCGCAACAGCCGCCGGCAAGTCGCCGAGTACCAGCTCCGCGCTGAGCCTGAGCACGCACCAGCCGGCCCTGGCGAGCACCCGGTCCCGCCGCGCATCCAGCCGCTCCCGCCCGCGGTGCCAAGCCCCGTCGACTTCCACGATCAACCGGCGAGCGGGAGCGGCGAAATCCGCGATGTAGCCGCCGACCACGACCTGCCTGCGGAACTGCACGCCCAGCTGCCGCCGGCAGAGCGCGGACCACAGCGCGCGTTCCGAAGCCGACGGCAGCGCGCGCATTTCCGCCGCGCGCTGCGCGAGCAGCCGGGACCGACTCGAGCTGACTGGATGATGACGATGCATGGGAGCCTCCTTTCCCGGTGGAGCGACCGGGCTACGCCTCCTCCGGCGCAGGCCGCATGACACGCCCGGTCTCCGCGCCTCGCGCTCGCAAGGTCGCTGCTTGCCGCGCACGCGCTCGCCAGCGCGGGGCGTGGCGGGCGGCGTGCGCCGCTCCCGCGGAGCCCGGTCGCTCCACCGGGAACGACGCCCCTGCGCGGCACATCGCCACTAGCCCGGAACGCGCCCCGCTCCGCCAGCGCCCACAGCATCGCGGTCCGCTACCGCGCCGCTCCGCGACGAGCCGCGTGCGTCTCCCCCGCTCGCGCGCAGCCGGAGGCGAGCACGAGCTTGGGGGAGACCGCGGAGGCGAAGCCGACGCGAGTGGGGGCAACCCTGGCGCCGCCGGCTCCCCAGCCGCGCGGCGCGCGCCGGACCCAGCCCCGCCCAGCCAAGGAGCCCAGCATGACCACACGCTTCCGGGTCGTCGACCACGCCGCCACCGGCCACCGCTACCGCACCGTACGCCTTCCCGGCCAGAACCCGCAGTACATGTCGGCCGCCCAGGCCGCCCTGCGCAGCCAGCTGACGGGAGAACAGTCGAATCCGTCAAAAGACAACTTCTCGAACCCCGCCATGAATCCGACCCCCGGCGGCGGCAGCGACGGTGCGAGTGCCGTGGCCGCCATGGCCGGCTTCCCCGGGAAGCCCGCTTGGCTCGGCACGCACAAGAACCGGTACGGGATTTCCGTCCCCAACATCTACAACCCTATAGGTCCGGGCACGCGGCTCGGCTCGGTGCTGCAGCAGTCGGACGCGGGGCGGGAGTTCGCGTCGCTGATGAACCAGCGACGCGGTGGATCGGACGTGGGGAGCTACGGCAATCTGTTCGGCGTGGGGGCGCGGCTGTCTGGCAGGGGGACCGCAGGGGAATGGGCAAGCCAGGGCTACCCCACGGGCGAGGGCAAGAGCCTGGCGGACTTGGCCAGCAACGTCAGCTCGGCTTACGACACCCTCCAGGTTGATCGCGCCCAGTACGAGGTACTCCAGGCTGCTGGGTATTTCGCTCGCCACCCGGGGGAAGGCGCTGCGGCCGACCGCGGCATCGCAATGGACGAAGCCAACCTGACCTGGGCTCAGAGCGTGTTTCGAAGAGCCGTGTGGGAGCGTTCGCGACCTGCGCGCGACGTGGCGTCCAAATGGGCCGGTACGATCGCGGGAGTCGTGGGGTCGGTCCTGGACCCCAATCCCGATTGGATCATCTCACCCGTGGGACCGGGCGGCGACTACCCCACGGCAACCCCCGAGCAATCCGGCGGACACGCCATGTCGTCGGCGTTGCTGCAAGACACACTCGCGGAAGCGTGGAGGCGCATGAAGCAGCAGGCGCACAGCCCCGCGGGTTCTGTGGCTGGCGGAGGGGGCGGAACCTCCGTCGCGCCGGAAAGGCTCTTCCTGCACGGAATGAAGCACCCGTACGATTGGGTCGCCACTGGTCGAGCCGGGAGCTGAGTCGGTGGGGCATTGCGCCACCGCCGTTGGCGAGCCCTTGCGGCGCGGGATAGAGTTGGGGCGGAAATGTTGCGTGTTGCGGATCTGGCGAGTCGTGTTGTGGGCGGGCGACGATGGCCGGCCGCACTGTTGCCGAGCGTGTTCCTTGCGTGGGCGGCCTCGAGCTGTGGCTCGGCGCAACAGCATCCGCGAGTTCCGTCCGGGGTGACTCCGGTGGCGCGCGCTGCGCCGCGTCCATCCAGCGCAACGGGGCCCCAGGCAGCCCAGCGCGCGGAGCGCATCCAGGTCGGCTATGGGAACGTCTGCGCGCTATCCCGGGGCGACGTGACGTGTCGGGATCTGTGCACCGGCAAGACCCAGGTCGCGGTCCACGACGCGGTCGATGTGAGCTACATCGGCCGCAACGCGTGCGCGGTCAAACGTTCCGGGGAGGTGGTGTGCTGGTGGCCGTTCCTCGGCGGCCCGAAGGTCGCCACAGCCCGGCAGCCCGCGCTGCGCGTATACGCGGGGCTCGGCGATGCATGCGCCTTGCTGCAGGACGGCGCCATGAAGTGCTGGCGTCATGGGCCGGGCGAGGCGCCGTGGAGCGGAGCCAACCATTGTCCATTCGACAACAAGCACGTGTTCTGCACGCCGTCGGATCCTTTGGGAAACAAGTGGACGAGTGCAGGCCTCGGCTGGTTCGGCGCGTGCTTTGTCGCAGCCGACGGCAGCGTGTCGTGCGCCGGCCCGAACGACGTGGGTCAAGCGGCACCGGTCGCCGCTAGATGGCTCCCCGACGCCACGCCCGTGCAGTTGCCTGCTCCAGCCAAGCACGTCGTGATGACCGGCAGTTTCTCCTGCGCGCTGCTTCGGGATGGCCGGGTGCTGTGCTGGGGCGACGCGAGCCACCAGCAGTGGGCGGGAGGGGCGCTCGGCAAGCGGTCGCCGCCGTCCGTGGTGCGGCTGCCGGGCCCCGCGCGGGCCCTGCTCACGGCTGGTCTGGGTGCCTGCGCGGTTGTGGGCAACGACGTGTACTGCTGGGGCGGTTTCGTGTTGCCCAGCGGTTCGCAGGCGGAGTCGCCGACCCACGTGCTGGGCGGAGTGCGGACCCTCGCCGTGGGATTGGCGACGGCGTGTGCGTCCCTAGTGAACGGCAAGCTCTTCTGCTGGGGCGCGTACCAGCGCCAGTGCCCCGGCCACCCACCGCACCCACGTACCCGTTCGTTCCCTGTCGAGTGACGCGATCCGGCGTCGCCCGGGTGTCGCCGTAGCGCGCGCCGCCCCCGTCCCCTCCGCCCGCGCGCGGCGCGCGGAGCGGAGCCACGTGGAAGTCCCGGCAGGACCTGTCCGGCGCGCCGCGTCCGGGCAAGGAGGGGACCGCGGCGCAGCCGCCGCAGGCGGCGAGCACGCGAGGGGAGGCAACCCCACCATCCCTACGACATGGTCGCCATGCACCGGGTCGGTTGACGCAGCGTTCCCCGTCAGGCGGATCGAGCGCTGCCCCGCGGCGCCTGAAGGGGGCCATCAGTCTCCGTCGGTAGGCTGTAGTGTCGCGCTGAGCCACCTGGCCGGTCGCTGCCAGAGGGAGGACGTTGGATGCCGAGCCCCTACCGCGAGAGCGACGATACGCCGCCCGCTCCGCTCAAGGAGCTCACGTGGCGGCGGCGGGTGGCGAGGAGCGCGCGCTGGGCGGAGTTGCTCGCCGCGGCCGAGATGGTGCTACTCGTGGCAAGCCACTGGCTGCGGGCGCGCTTCGCGCTGACCGTCGCCTCGTGCGCCCCAACCGGGCATGCGAGGCGCGTCCAAGGTACAAGAAGCTTGTGCAGACCTTCTCCTGCAACAGTGTGCAGATAGGGCCGTCTCCGGCCATGCAGATGGTGGCGACGACCGCGGCGTGGGTGAGCGGGCCGTTGCTTGTCGGCAGCGTTCTCCGATTCTGTGCTTGTCCAGGGCGGGGGCGTGCCCTGGCAACTTGTTGGCTTTGCCTGCGCGCTGGCTGGACTCGCGGGAGTCGTCTTCGCGCGCGCGCGCCCGGTCCGGGGACACGTGCTGGAATTCGTCGGGCCCTCGATCAGGTTGCGGCCGCTGGACGACCGCGCGCGCTTTCGGCGTCGGAGGCTCACCGTCACGCCGCGAAGTGTCGATGATGGATATGTGCTGGGGCCGTCCCGACTGGTGCTGAGGCTCCGGAACGGCACCACCATCGATGTGGACCTTGAAGCCGAAAGCGCGCGGGAGGTTGCGCGCCACCTGCGGGCTACGCTTGAACAGCGTGTTCTCCGAACGCCGCTTCAAGGCAAGTCTTTCGCGTACTTCGCGTTGCTGCAGGTTCTGGTTTGTGCGTGGGCTTGTGCTTTTACTCTCGGACTAGGTCTGTGGATATCGTCCTTGTTGGCTGTCGCCTCCACCCTTGCCGCGGGTCGAGTAGTCGGATCGTGGCTGGTGACGGGCCTCGACGGGATACAGATTGTGGCCGGCGTGCACTCGCAGTTCATTCCCTATGCAAGCATCCGTAGGGTCACCCGTACCCGTCGACGCATCGTGCTCGAAACGGCGTCAGGCAGAGTTCGAACGCCCCGCATTGACGACAGCGAGGACGCTGTTTCTGCGCTCGTCTTGCGCATCCGCGAAAGGCGAGCAGCCGCGGGTCACGCGCCAGCGCGGGACCTGCTGGACAGAGGTGAGCGCTCGAATCGAAGAGTGGCGTGCCGCGCTGGACGAGGTGGCTCTTGGAGAAAGGGGCTTCCGCGGGGCAGCCGTGCCAGACGACGAGCTGTACGAGATTCTCCAGGACCCGGCAGCGCCGCTCGGGCGACGCGTCGGCGCGGCGCTGGTATTGCGCCGCCGCGATGGCGACGCGCGAGCGCGCATCAGGGTCGCCGCGGAAACCTCGGTCGAGCCGCGCATTCGCGTTGCTCTTGAAGCTGCCGCCGACGACGACATCGACGAGCAAGCGATCGAGCGCGCACTGGGTAAGGCACAGGCGCGTCGCAGTGGGTGAGCGGCGGCTCCTCGCATTCGTGCCGTCCATCTCCGTCTGCTAGGCTGTGGCGTTTCGCGGGGCGACCCGGCCAGTCGCTGCCAGACGGAGGATGACGGATGCCAAGCCCCTACCGCGAGACCGACAACACGCCACTCGCGCCGCTCGAGGAGCTCGAGTGGCGGCGGCGCGTGGCGAGGAGCGCGCGCTGGGCGGAGCTGCTCGCGCTGGCCGGGCTGCTGCTACTGCTGGCGGGCCGCTGGCTGGCGGCGCGCTTTGCGCTGGCCTGGCTGGTGATGGGCGCAGCACTTGTCGTCATCACATGGATGTACACGGCCGCGCGACAGCGCTCCGCCGTCGGCTGGCGGGGGTGGCTGCTCAGGGCGAGTGTGGCTCTGGGTCTCGGTGTCACCGCTTTGCCCCTCCTCGGGGGCCATCTGGGAGACGCCGGCCATGTCCTGGGTCTGTTGCTCCTGGGCGGAGTAATCCCGTACCTCTCGTCGTTCCGAAAGGTGAGGGAGCGGTGGAGCTCCCGACAGTGGGTGCTGTTCGGTGCATCCCTCCTGATGCTGCTGAAGATCATCGAGTACCTAGAGTCGCCGCCGCAGCCCGCGTGGCGCATTCTCTGCTTTTGCGTCGTCATGGCAGCATACGCTGGTGCATCGAGCCTGCGCCGCGCGCTGCTCCCCGTCGAAGTCCGGTGGTGGCTCGACAACCAGGCGGGCGCGCCCGGCGAGTGGGTGCCGCTGCTCGTGTACCGCGCCGGGCCGGCCGAGGTGGTGTGGAACGACCGAAGGCCGGGGTGGTTCCAGTCCAGGCAGCGTGCGATGGGCTGGCTCTCGCAGCGGGGCTACCTGCCCGCCGAGCGCGCCGTCGCCGAGCGCCTCGTCGACCGCATTCCCCCCGACAGCCTTCCCCGCGTGAAGCCGCGCAAGTCGCCGCGTTCGCGCAAGGACAAGCAGCGCGTGCGCGACGATGAACCCCGCGTCCGCGTAGCGGCGGAAGCAGAAGCTGTCGACGGGAAAGCAGACGACATCGAGGAGCGGGCGCTCGACGACGCGAAGCCCCCGCGCGCCGTCGCGCTCCACGATCCGGAGGACCCGCGCACCTGAACGCTGGCACGCAGCCGCTGCGCTCCACGCTGCACACGCCGCTGTACCCAGCGTCACCCCGCGAGCGCCTCCCGCACGAGCGCAACAGCCGCCGGCAAGTCGCCGAGTACCAGTTTCGCGCGGAGCCGCAGCACGCGCCAGCCCGCCTTGGCGAGCACGCGGTCGCGCCGCGCGTCCAGCCGCTCCCGTCCGCGATGCCAACCGCCATCCACCTCCACGATCAACTTCAGGGCGGGAGCGGCGAAATCCGCAATGTAGCCGCCGACCACGACCTGCCGCCGGAACTGCACACCCAGCTGCCGCCGGCAGAGCGCGGACCACAGCGCGCGCTCCGAAGCCGCCGGCAGCGCGCGCATTTCCGCCGCACGCTGCGCGAGAAGCTGCGACCGGTTGGAGCTGACTGGATGAAGACGATGCATGGGAGCCTCCTTTCCCGGTGGAGCGACCGGGCTACGCCCCCTCCGGCGCAGGCCGCATGACACGCCCGGGCTCCGCGCCTTGCGCTCGCAGCGTCGCTGCTTGCCGCGCACGCGCTCGCCAGCGCGGGGCGTGGCGGGCGGCGTGCGCCGCTCCCGCGGAGCCCGGTCGCTCCACCGGGAATGACGCCCCTGCGCGGCACATCGCCACCAGCCCGGAACGCGCCCCGCCCCCGCCCACAGCATCGCGGTCCGCTACCGCGCCGCCCCGCGACGAGCCGCGTGCGTCTCCCCCGCTCGCGCGCAGCCGGAGGCGAGCACGAGCTTGGGGGAGACCGCGGAGGCGGAGCCGACGCGAGTGGGGGCAACCCTGGCGCCGCCGGCTCCCCAGCCGCGCGGCGCGCGCCGGACCCAGCCCCGCCCAGCCAAGGAGCCCAGCATGACCACACGCTTCCGGGTCGTCGACCACAGCCTTACCGGCCAGCGCTTCCGCACCGTGAGCCCTGCCAGTCACCAGTACATGTCGGCCGCCCAGGCCGCCCTGCGCAGCCAGCTGACGGGAGAACAGTCGAATCCGTTCCAGAGCAACTACTCGAACATGCCGATGAACCCGACCCCCGGCGGCAGCGATGGTGCCGCAGGTATTGGCGCTGGGGTGGGCCTGGACAATCCCGCGCAGTATCTACAGGGCGGGCCGAACGCAGGCCCGGGCGGCCTGCCGGGCAGCACCATCAACGACGCTCTCGGACCGGGCACCGAGCTTGGCGCGCGGTTCAGGCAGAGCGCGCTGGGCACGGCGATCGCGGACCAGCTCGGCTCTTCGCACGACCCGCTGCGGCGGTTCGGGGGGAAGAGCTGGAACGGCTTGTTCGGGGTGGGCGGGCAGTTGTCGGGGCGGGGGAGGTGGTCGCAGTGGGTGAGCGAGGGGCGGCACCACGGAGAGCACGGCTGGAAAGTGAGTGGTGACCTGGCCGCCTTTGCCAGCAAACTCGCCAAATTCTTCGGCGTCGGAATCCCCGAAAGCGTACCTTGGTTCATCCACGCCGGGAAAAAGGTGCAATGGACCCTGGAACATCCCGGGATGAACCTCAAGTACTATGGAAAGCTTCAATCGGACTTCGACCCGAACCAGTGGGTCGAATCCCCAACTGTTGGCCGCGGCGGAACTGTCGGGTACTACCCCACGGCAACGCCCGAGCAGTCCGGCGGACACGCCACATTCTCGGCACTGATGCTGAACCAACTCGCGGAAGCGTGGAGACGGATGCAGCAGCAGGCGCACAGCCCGGCGGGCTCCGACGCTGCCGGAGGGGGCGGAACCTCCACGGCGCCGGAAAGGCTTTTCCTGCACGGGATGAAGCACCCGTTCGACTGGGTTGCCGCGCCCCAGTGGCGGGCGGGCGGCTAGACCCATCTGTCGCCGATCCGCACTCTGGGCGGACCTAGCGCCAGACCGCAGACGTAGTGCGGTGCTCTACGCGACAGTGGAGGTCCTGGCGAAACGCGCTTCACTGAGCTTGCTTCAAGACGGCGCTGGCCGCGTGACTGTGGTCCTGATTCTGGTCTGGTAGAGTTGATAGGTGAACACCGCTGACAGCGTCCCCTGCCGCGATGTCACCATGACCTCGCCTGTAGTCGCGGTCTTCGGGCTTGTGGCGTTCGTCTTGCTGACGAGAGTGCTGCTGGCGCTGGCGACGGGGGCGCTGTGGTGGCTCTCGATACCTCTGGGCCTCGCGATGCTCGCATGGTTGTTCGTGTTGCTGAGCTCGGGCTGGGGGGCCGCGTACGTCATCGAGCTTGTCGACGGCGGCATCCTGATCCGGCAGTCGAGTGGTTGGTACCAGCGCTTCCGGCGCGACCGCGTCGTGACCGCGGCGAGCGTGAACGACGGCTATCTCGTGGGCCCGGCTGGGTTCGTGCTCGGATTGCGCGGGGGCCGGACCGTCGAAGCCAAGCTCGCGGCCGAGCGCGCACGCGACGTGCTCGACCATCTCGGGGTAACGCTGGAGCAGCGCGCGCTCTCCGCGCCGTTGTCCGGCGCGTTCGAGCCCGCCGCCTGGCTGGAGGCGCTCATCCTGCTCGCCGCCGTCGGGGCGGTGGCCGCCCTGCACGACTTGCTCTACCCGCTGGTCGGTTTCCTGCTGGTGGTGGCCATCGCCCTCGCGACCGTGCTCGCGTTCAGCCGCCGGCTGAGGCCGCACGCCGTGGTCGGTCTGGACGGCGTGCGCATTGTCGGCGCGCTGCGTTCCAGGTTCGTCCCGCACAGTGCGATCGACAGCGTGACCCGCGTGGGTCCGCGCGGCAGCCGCATCGTCCTGGCAACAAGCGCAGGCGACGTGGCGCTGCCCTGCATCGACACGAGCGACGAACAGATCGCTGCCCTGGTCTCGCGCATCGAGGAAGGCCGGGCCGCGGCGGCCGCCACGCAATCGCCCCCGCTGGAGCTGCTCGAGAGGAGAGGGCGCGCGCTGGACGACTGGCGCGCTGCGGTCTCCGAGCTCGCGCTGGGCGGAAAGGGCTTCCGCGGAGCGGCGCTGTGCGAGGAGGATTCTGGACCACGTGCTGGCAGATCCCGAAGCTCCTCTCGAACGCCGGCTCGGGGCAGCGCTTGCGTTGAGAAGCAGGAGTAGCGAGGCGTGCGCGCGCATCCGCGTTGCCGCAGCGACTTCGGCCGAGCCGCGCGTACGAGTCGCCATGGAAGCGGCGTCCGCCGGCGAGATCGACGAGCAAGCGATCGAGCGCGCGCTCAACGAGCCGCAACCCCCGCGTGTCGTTACACTCCAAGAGCCCCCCGAGAGCGAGGACTGAAGCAGCTCGCGCTGCACGCGCCGCTCCGCGCCCGCAGCGGAGCCGCCTGGAAGACAAGGCACCACCGCGTCACTCCCCGAGCGCCTCCCGCACGAGCGCGACAGCCGCCGGCAAGTCACCGAGCACCAGCTCCGCGCCGAGCCTGACCACGCGCCAGCCGGCCTTGCCGAGCGCGCGGTCCCGGCGCGCGTCCAGCTGCTCCCGCCCGCGGTGCCAAGCCCCGTCGACTTCCACGATCAACCGGCGAGCGGGTGCGGCGAAGTCCGCGATGTAGCCGCCCACCACGACCTGCCGCCGGAACTGCACGCCCAGCTGCCGCCGGCAGAGCGCGGACCACAGCGCGCGCTCCGAAGCCGCCGGCAGCGCGCGCATTTCCGCCGCACGCTGCGCGAGAAGCTGCGACCGGTTGGAGCTGACTGGATGAAGACGATGCATGGGAGCCTCCTTTCCCGGTGGAGCGGCCGGGCTACGCCCCCTCCGGCGCAGGCCGCATGACACGCCCACGCTCCGCGTCTCGCGCTCGCAACGTCGCTGCTTCGCCGCACACCACGCGACCGCGCGGGGCGTGGCGGGCGGCGTGCCGCTCCCGCGGAGCCCGGTCGCTCCACCGGGAATGACGCCCCTGCGCGGCACATCACCACCAGCCCGGAACGCGCCCCGCGCCGCACCGCTCACAGCATCGCGGTCCGCTACCGCGCCGCTCCGCGACGAGCCGCGTGCGTCTCCCCCGCTCGCGCGCAGCCGGAGGCGAGCACGAGCTTGGGGGAGACCGCGGAGGCGAAGCCGACGCGAGTGGGGGCAACCCGGGCGCCGCCGGCTCCCCAGCCGCGCGGCGCGCGCCGGACCCAGCCCCGCCCAGCCAAGGAGCCCAGCATGACCACACGCTTCCGGGTCGTCGACCACGCCGCCACCGGCCAGCGCTACCGCACCGTACGCCTTCCCGGCCAGAACCCGCAGTACATGTCGGCCGCCCAGGCCGCCCTGCGCAGCCAGCTGACGGGAGAGCAGTCGAATCCGTTCCAGAGCAACTTCTCGCCCACCCCGATGAACCCGACCCCCGGCGGCGGCAGCGACGGTGCGAGTGCCGTGGCCGCCATGGCCGGCCTGCCCGGGAGGCCCAGTGCGTTCGGCACGCACAAGGGACGCCACGGCTTCCCTGTCCCCAACATCTTCAACCCGATAGGTCCGGGCACGCATCTCGGGTCGGTGCTGCAAATGTCGGACGCGGGGCGGCTGGTTGCCGGGGAGATCGGGGCGCAATACCCGGGGCCGGGCGGCCAGCTCGATCCGTTCGCCGTCGGGGGGCGGCTGTATGGGCGGGGGACGGCGTTGCAGCGGGTGAGCACGCCGCCGGGCAGTGACCCCAACGCAGATCATTGGGTTGTGCCGGGCTGGGACAATTACCGTATAGCGGCCGGCGCCGTCTGGGACACGCTCTCGGGCAAGACCAGCATTCTTCCGGCCACGTACAGGCGCACTCTCCAAGACCTCGGCAAATTGATGGTCAAGGTAGCCAACAAGATCAGCAAAGATCCTTTTCCGTTCGCGCCTGACCCGCTGGAGTATCCCGTGGGACCCGACGGACCAGTAAGCCCCAGTCCGCTCGACCCGTCCGTGGGAGGCGCCGGCTACTACCCCACCATGACCCCCGAGCAGTCTGGGGGACACGCCATGTCGTCGGCATTGCTGCTAGACACGCTCGCGGAAGCGTATAGACGCATGCAAGAGCAGGCGCACCTCCCAGCGGGCTCCGACGCTGGCGGAGGGGGCGGAACCTCCACGGCGCCGGAAAGGCTTTTCCTGCATGGCAAGCACACGTTCTCTTGGGTCGCACTCAACCGACCCATGGGTTGACTCTTTGGCTCGCTGGGCCTGCGCGGTTTCGCCTTGTCGCTCGCGTTCTCGCGTCGTTCGCGGCCTTGTTGCTGATCCGCTTTGGCTTCAACAGAAGAGCGATTGCCATGACGCGGATGCGCGTTGGGGTAGAATTGCCGTCCCTTCTGCCCGCGCGCATCGCGCGGAACGGAGCCACGTGGAAGTCCAGGCACGACCTGGCCCGTTCCTTGTGAGCTCGGTATCCGTCGACGGGTGCCGTAGCGGAGCGTAGAGTACGGGGATGTCCGGCGCGTACCGCGACGGTCCGGCCGCACCCCGGGCGGCCCTCGGGGAAGTGCTGTGGCGCCGGAGAGTGGGGGCCGCGGCAACCTGGCTGCTGGGGCTGCTGGTCGCCGACTCCGCGGCACGCATCGTGGCCAGTCCCGCCCACTGGCATGTCTGGGCTGCGGTGCTTGTCGCGTTCAGCGTCGCCGAGGCCTTCGCCGTCTGGATGCTGACCGCGCCCCGCCCCGGCGCGCGGGCGAGCCGGCTCGGATGGCTGCTCCGCGCGGCGGCGATAGCGGTGCCGTTGGTCGAGCTCGCCTACTTCCTGACGCACTACTGGACGCCCGTCCGCGTTTCCATGGTCGTGGTGCAGGTCGCGGGCCTGGCGTATTTCGCTCGCCTCTTCGACCAGGGGGAGGATCCGGCCAGCGCGAAGCAGGCCCGGCTGTTGGTCGTGCCGGTGACCGCCGGTCCGTGATGACTTCGTTACACCGCGCCTTCTCGGGCATCGCCGACTTGGTCACCGCGGCCACTCGTGGTCTGCATGGTGTGGGCCGGCGTCCTGCTGCTTCGCCTGCGCAAGATGCTCCATGTCGCCGACGCCCAGTGGTGGTTCGACGACAGCGCGGAGGGACCGGGCGCATGGGTCTCGCTGCTCGGCTATGGCGATGGCTACGTCGAGGTGATCCCCGCCGATGGCCAGGGCATGCGCTTCGCATCCAGAGCCGACGGGGAGCGGTGGCTGGAGGAACAGGGATGTGTGCCCGCGAGACGGGCCGTCGAGGAGCACATCGTCAGGGCGATGCCGCCCGATGTCCTCATGGCAGCGCGGCCCCGCGACTGGCTGCGCGCCGCCCGCGGGCTGCTTCACGCCGCGCGAGGTGCTTCCGGCACGCCCGGGATCGAGCCACCGCCCATCGTCGCCGGAGCCGCCGGCTTTTCGGAGCTGCGCTACTGGCTGCGCCCCGCCGCCCAGCAGTGGTGGCTCGACAAGCAGACGCGGACGGCCGGCGAGTGGGTCTCGCTACTCGTGTTCCGGGACAAGGCCGAGGTGCTGCGCACCGACGAGAAGCTGGCGTTCGAGTCGGAGCAGAAGGCGGTCGAGTGGCTCGAGAAGAATGGCTACCTGCCCGCCGAGCGCGCCATCGAGGACGGGCTCGCCAGCGATGTGCCACCCGACCCGACGACGCAGGCGCCGAGGATGCGCGTCGCGTCGGACGCGTCGGAGCGCGAAGCGCACGAGGCAGCCGAGGCAGCGACCGGGGACGGCGACGAGCTCGACCAGGACGCCGGCGTGGACACCGATGACGCCGATTCCCCACGGCGCGCCGCGGCGGGCGAGGATCCGCACGACCCTCGGGATTGATGGAGCTCCGAGGGAGCAGCGCTCTGGACGCGTCGGCTCGGCATCTCGAATCGGAAGGCGGCGCACACGCGGGGGAATACCGGTTTCGTCGACCGTCGCAGCCGCACCTGCATCCAGATCGCCTTCGCAAGCGGCGATGCTATCCAGAACCAGCTTGGCCAGCGCGTCAGCTCGTCCTCGTCTTCGAGCTCCGGCTACTGCCGCTTGAGTTCTTCGCGGTCGTGGTAGCCGACGGCGTGGCCGCCGATCACGAGGTAGCGCACGTCAGCGGCGGCGAACGCCGTGAGGAGCTCGACGAAGTCCGCCGGCAAGTTCGGTCCGGTTGCCATACCACTCCCACGCCAGCTCCCAGGCGACTTGCAGGCGCGTTTCGCCAGAGGCAGCTTGCCAGAATTCGAGATCGGCTTCGCCCGCCCGATCCAGACGAGTCCGCCCGCCGCTCCTTGTGGCGGCGCGACGCCGAGCGCGGGCATCGGGCTTCACGGACAGGCTCTCGACCTCGGTCGACGGCGAAAAAACGACCTCGACCGGCTTCCACAAGGCGGTCGACAGCGGAAAAACGACCTCGACCGGCTCCACAAGAACCTCGACCGGCTCCACAAGAACCTCGACCGGTTCCACCACGACCCCGGGGTGCGCGCGCGGCGCGGAGAGTGCGTTGGGCGGAAAGCCGAGGCGGCTCCGGGCGTGGGAGGCCGGTCTTGGGGTAGGGGAGCAGAGCATTCGCGCGGCGCGCTTCTTGCTCTAGCCCTTCGTGCCGAGCCCGTGAGGGCTGGCGAGCCGCAACCCGTGCGCAGGCGACGCGAACGGCGGCATCGACAGCCAGGGGCGCCGGCGGCATGAGCGAGCTTGTGCAGCGCAGACCCGCGCGCTCCTGGCAGAAAGGTGTTGGTTGGAAAATGGCCAGTTCAACCGGTGTGTCTCCGCGGCGCCGCGGAGGAAGAACGCGCTTCCAGCTGCGGATGAGCGATGCGAGCTGGGCGCGGGTGTGGATCGTCGTGCTGCTGCTGGTCCTGGCCGTGCTGATCGCGGGCTTCTTCGTGTCCAGCGCCAGCGTGTCGCCGGAGCAGTTGCTGCCGAGGTGAGGCGCTAGCGCTTCTGCCACACGCGGGGAGATCGTGTCGCGAGCGACGCGCTGCTAGACGCGAGCGGTATCGTGCGGGTGTGCGGGCGACGCGGTGCGGTGCGGGCGCGCCGCGCCGGCGCGGTTCGCGCTCACGGCCCGGCCGCAGCCCGACCCTTGTGCCGTTCCATCAGCCCGCGCCCGAAATCCTGCTCCGCCGCCAGCGCGTTGTGCGCCCGGCAGCGCAGCTCCAGGTTCTCCAGCGTCGCCGGCCCGCCGTGCGCGAAAGGCAGCCGATGGTGGAACTCGAGCAGCGCCCTCTCGCGGCAGCGCTGCTCGCTCGCGTCGACGTACGCGCAGCGATCCGCGTCGCGCTCGCGCACGGCGCGGCGGACCGCGGCGGGGATCGCGCCGCGCCGGCGCGGCTTCGGAGTGGACGCTGCGTCGTCGCGCTGGCGCGGGTGTGCCGGGTTGTCGGCGAGCAGGTTTTTGCCGCGCCGGCGCGGAACCGCGCTCTCGCTCTGCGGCGCGCGGGAGACGCGCTCGGGCGTGTCGGTCCTGTCCGTCGCGGCGTACTTCTTCTTCTCCAGCTCCGCGACCAGCACGCGCAGCGCGCGCAGATGCACTTGCTCGATCGAGCGCCCTGGCACTGCGTGGGCGAGCAGATCGCGCGCGCGCTCCAGCAGGTCGACGTACTCCTGCGAGGCGGTGAACTGCACCTTGTAGCGCTGCGGTGCTTCGAGTGCGCCTACGGCGCCGCCAGCTGCCGCGCCCGCAGCGCGCGCGGCGCCCACCGCCCCATCGCCCGCGCTCGTGTCGCCCGTCGCCCGATCGCGTGCGCTCGTCTCGCCCGTCGGCACGTTGCCCGTGGCCCCATCGCGCGCCCTCGTGTCGCTCTCCCCCGCGCCGCACGCGCCCGCATGGCCCGCGCCGGCGCGGGCTTCGTGCGCATCGTCGCGAGTGTCGTGAACATCGCCGCGGCGCTCCGCATCGCCGACCCAGTCCCGCGGCCGCGCCCCCGGCACGAGCTCGCGCACCGGACTGAACGACGCCGCGAACTCGCTCCACGTTGGATTGCGCGGACTGGCGATGCCGGGCTCCGGACCGAGCGGCTCGATGCGCGCCGGCACGGCGGGCAGCGGATCCAGCAGACGCACCAGCTTGGCGATTCTCACGCTTCGTCCGGTGTTTTGCCCGCGCCAGCACCTCGGCGTGGTTGTCCTCGGTCAGATGCGGCCCGAGCAGAAGCAGCCCCGTCAGGTGCAGCTCGCCCGCAGCGACCGCGTCGTACAGCCGCGGAAACTGCCGGCACAGGCGCGCCGCCTTGGCCCGCCGGAACGCTGCGTCCTCCGACAGGCGCAGCTCGTACACGCAGTACATGTACAGACTCGCGCAGGCACTCGTGCGGTGGATGCCGCGCGCCTCGACCTCGGCTAGATGCGCCAGCAGCAGCGCCAGTGTGTGGTTGCTCTGCCCGACCAGCCGGCGCGTGCCGGTCAAGAGCGCCTCGTCGCCCAGCTCGTCGAGCCGGAACGGAGCGTGCCCGCGATTGTCAGTCACCCCATCCATGAGCGCACTCTACACCCGCGTTTCGAGGCCTCGCTGGAGCGCGGCTGGCGCGCTTTCGAGCATGGAAACAGCTCCGGAATCATCTCGCGCCCGCGAGACAACCAGCGCGGCACCTGCGCCCGGCAATCCCCATCCCTTCAGGCAAGTGCCGGATGCGCGGAGCGGCGCGCCGCAGATCGCGTCAAGCGAAATCGACGTAATCGACCCGCGTGTGGCGCGCAGTCTAGAGCGCGCGGGTTGGAGCCTGCCGCGTTCGCCGACGCGGACCTGCCGCGCGCCGCGCTGCACGCGTCGCCCCCGTCCCCTCCGGCCGCGCGCGGCGCGCGGAGCGGAGCCACGTGGAAGTCCCGGCTCGACCTGAGCCGTTGCTTGTGAGCTCCGTGTCCGTCGACGGGCGCGACAACGGAGCGTAGACTACCGCGATGTCCGGCGCGTATCGCGGCGGTCCGGCTGCGCCGCGGGCGGCCCTCGGGGAAGTGCTGTGGCGGCGGAGAGTGGGGGCCGCGGCAACCTGGCTGCTGGGGCTTCTGGTCGCCGACTCCGCGGCACGCGTCATGTCCGGTTTCGAGCGCCGCGGAGCAGCTAGGCCGTCTTCGCCAGCGCGTCCTTCCTTTGGTCCTCGAGGCCGAGCTCGCTGACCCATTTCTCGACGTACTCGCGATCGAGCTGGTCGCCCTGGAGCTGGATGATGCCGGCGGCGTCCTCGATCTGCCGAGCCGATGCGCCGAGCTTGGCCCACTCGAGCTTCGCGATGAGCACGTCCTCGGCCGAAGCGACGCCGAGGCCCACGTCTTCCACCGTCATGGTGCTTCGGCGGGTCCTGCGTTGCCTGGGGCTGCCCGTGCAGCGAGCTCGCATAGGAACCCGTGAGCATGTATGGGATGCCCACGTTCTCCAGAACGTCCCGCAGCCTGGCCAGAAGATTCGGGATGCTCAACGAGGCCCGGGAGTAACGCCGTAGAGCTGTCGCATCAACTCGGCCGCGACCCCGGCGTCGTCCAGCTCGGGATGCCGCGTGCGGATGCCGGCCTTCGCGAAGCTGCGCGCGGTCTCGCTCATCTCGACGGCGAGACGGAAGCGCCCCTCGGGGCCCATCCGACGATGGATTTCCATCTGCACCGCGGCTGCTTCCGGAGTCGTGTCAAGCGCCGGCATGGCGAGAGTGAGGATAGCATGAGGCCGCGCCGTCCGGCTCATGCTGTCGAAGCCGCGGACACGCCGCACATCTCCGTGGGGCCCCCGGCCGGGCGAAGCCCGGGTTTGGCGGGCCCGCGCCCGCGCGCAGCGCCAGCGAGCACGGCGCACCTTGAAGCGCTGTGGAATCGCGGAGGGCACCCGGCTACACGGCACCGGGGAGAGAAGCGGTCACCGACACTTCCCGCGACCGGAAACCGCGACTCGCGCGGCCGCTGTCGCTCGCTGTCACGCCGCCCGATCGCCGCTATTCGACTCGACCTCCGCACGGAAGCGCGGAAGCGCCCCGGGGTAGTTGTCGCGCACGAAGTCGATGAGCTTTTCGCGAACCTCGCAGCGGAGATTCCAGGCATCGCCGGAGTTCTTCGCGCTCATCAGCGGGCGCACCGTCATTGTCCTGTCGGTCGCGTCGGTGACCTGCACGCCCCAGGTCTTGCCGTCCCAGTAGTCGGACGCATCGAGAATGCGCTTGAACTCCTCGCGGATGGCGTCGACCGGCACGCTGTAGTCCAGATACAGGTTCACGGTCCCGAGCAGGTCAGCGGATACGCGGGTCCAGTTCTGGAACGGCTTGTCGATGAAGTAGCTGATCGGGACGACCAGGCGGCGCAGATCCCAGATCCGGACCACCACGTACGTCAGCGTGATCTCCTCGATGGTGCCCCACTCGCCCTCGACGATCACCACGTCCTCGACGCGGATGGGCTGCGTGAGCGCGATCTGGATACCGGCCAGGATCGTGGCCAGGCTCTTCTGCGCCGCGAAGCCCAGCACCACGCCCGCTACGCCCGCCGAAGCGAGCAGCCCGGCGCCGAGTTGGCGAACCCGGTCGAACGTCATGAGCACAAACGCGATGGTGAGCATTCCGACCAGGAAGCTCACGATGTTGCGGAATCCGCGCATCTGCGTGTAGACGGCGCGCGCGTGCAGATTGTCCTTGGCGCTGATGTCGAAGCGATGCGTGACAACGTCCTCGACGACACGCACGCACTTGATCGCAATCCAGCCGAAGCCGAGGATCAGCAGGATCAAGAGCGTGTGCTTGAGAAAGTCCAGCGGCCCCTTGGGCAGCGCCAGCAGCGGCAGCGCGAGGTTCAACCCGATGAGCGGTCCCATCCAGCGCAGCGGGGTGTGCACGTGCTTGGCAATGGCGTCGTCGATGATCGTGTCGGTGCGCTTCGACCAGCGGGCCAGCCCACGCACGACCAGAGCGGAGACGATGCGACCGATGAGCAGGGAGACAGCGGCCACGGCGACCGACCAGAACAAGTCGCGCCAGCCGTAGCTGGCGAAGCCCTGGACCAGCTCGTCGAACTGCTTCGGGAGCCGCAGTAGGTTCGTCGCCGCGGCGAGAACCGCCGCCGCGCAGGTTGCCGCCAGGTCGCTGGTGTAGTGCATCGCTATCCCTCCAGGCGGGGACCATAAACCCGGATTTGGTGCTTCGTAACCACCTGGCCCGACGCCGCACCCGGCGCGGCCTTGCCATGAGCCACGTCGGCGCCTACGTTCGCGCGCCTGGGCATGGAAAGCCGCTCGCAGCGAAGCCAGGACCGCGAACAGCGTGGCATCCGGCTCGTCCCGGGCGGGCTAGAGCTCGAATCGGAGCTCGTCCCTCTGCTGGTCGGCAGCGTCCACTACTGGCGACTGGCGCCGACGGCGTGGCGCCCCGCGCTCGAAGCCGCGCGCAGCCTGGGGCTCAGACTGATCGACACGTACATACCTTGGGGCGTGCATGAGCGCGCCCCGGGCGAGTTCGACCTGGGAGAGCACAATCCGCGGCTCGACGTGGTGCGTTTCCTCAAGCTCTGCGCCGAGCTCGGCTTCTACTGCATCGTGCGGCCCGGCCCGCACATCAATGCGGAGCTGACCTGGTTCGGTATTCCGGAGCGGGTCATCTGGAACGCCGACTGCCAGGCGCGTTCGGCCGCGGGCAAGCCCGTGGTGCTGCCGGTACCGCCGCTCGCGTTTCCTGTCCCGAGCTACGCGAGCGAGGTCTTCCTTGCGGAGGTCGCGCAGTGGTTTGCGGCCATCGGCGCCAGTCTGTCTCCCCTGCGCTTCCCCGACGGCCCCATCGTCATGTGCCAGGTCGACAACGAGGGCGCCATGTACTTCCGCGACGGCGTGTACGACCAGGACTACCACCCCGACGCCATCGCGAAATACCGGCGCTTCCTGCAGCAGAAGTACGGACCGGTGAGTCGGCTCCGGACGGCGCACAAGAACTCGACGCTCAACTTGGCGACCATCGACCCACCGCGGCGGCTTTCGGCAAAGACCGCCAGCGAGCTCGGCCCTCATCTGGACTGGGCGGCATTCCAGGAAGAACTGCTCGCCGACTCGTTCCAGCGCATGGCGGGTCTGCTCGCGCAGAGCGGCCTTTCGGGGATTCCGACCTCGCACAATCTGCCGCTCAGCGAAGGCGCGACGCCGCTCGATCCGGAGCGCGTAGGGCGAGCGGTCGACCTGATCGGGCTCGACTACTACCACAGTGCTTCGCCACCACAGCGAAGCGAAATCGCGCGCCGCACTTCCGAGCTTGCGACGCGTTCGGAAGCGCGTGGGCACGCCCCGTTCGCCTGCGAGCTGGGCGCCGGCTTTCCGCCGTTTTTCCCTCCGCTGCGCGAGGAGGACAACGCCTTCACGCTGCTCACGGCGCTGGCCTACGGGCTCAAGGGTTTCAACGCGTACATGATCGTCGAGCGCGACCGCTGGATCGGCTCGCCCATCGATCCGCGCGGCAAGCGCCGGCCCTGGGCGGACTTCTGGCAGCGGATGATCAGCGCGCTGGAGCGCACCCGCTTCTCCGAGCTGACGCGCGACACACCGGTACGCATCGTCGTGCCGCGCAGCTATCGACGCCTGGCCCGGGTCTGCCACGCGTTCGGGCCGCTCAGCGCCGCGCTGTTCCAGGTCGCCGGCGGCGGCGCGCGGGAGGGCTGTCTCGAGGACGACTTCGGGCTGGGCGCTCCGGTGGTCATCGAAGCCGAGCAGTTCGTCCGCGATCTCGAGCGCGCACTGGATTCGCGGCGGGTGCCCTACGCCATCGCGGGAGGCGACCTGATCGACGAGACCCTCGCCCGCACTCGCTGGACGATCGTGCTTTCCGACGGCGCTCTGGAACCGGAGATCGTCGACAGCGTCCAGGGCGCGCTCGAGCGCGGCATCGCGATCAGCCTGGGCCCGCGGCTCCCCGAGCGCGACGAGACCATGCAACCGCGCTCGCCCACTCCTGCTCTAGCCGCCGGGCGCGCGGGCGGGCTGCCGGTACTGCTCGGGACCGACCGGACGGCGCTCCTCGAAGCCGTCGATCGGGCTATCGAGCAGCTGGAGCTGCCGGTGCTGGCTGCCGAGCCGGCCGAAGTGCACGTGACATTGCACCGGGACGCCGATGGGGCGCCGCAGGTGCTGTTCGTCATCAATCCCACCGAGCACGACCTCGAAGCGCGCGTGACGGCCGCGGGTGCCGAGCTGGCCGTCGACGCGCTCGATGGTCAGCGCATCCGGGCCCACTTGGGCAAGCTCTCGCTCTGGGTCCGACGACGGTCAGTTCGCATGCTGGAGCTTCGCGAACATTCGTAGTAGAGCGACCCCCCTCGGATGCTGGTCGAAATCAACCCGAACAACCCCGAGCCGCGGAAAATCCGGCGCGCCGTCGAAGCCCTCGAGGCGGGCGAGGTGATCGCCTACCCCACGGACACGGTGTACGGGTTGGGCTGCGACCTCTTCAACAAGAAGGCGGTCGACCGGCTCTACCAGATCAAGGGACTGGACCGCAGCCAGAAGCTGGCGTTCGTCTGTCACGGCATCGCCGACGTGTCGCGCTACGCGGTGATGCACGACAACGTGTTCCACATCCTCAAGCAGTACCTGCCGGGCCCCTACTGCTTCATCATGGACGCCACCCGCGAGGTCCCGAAAATCGTGCAGTCGCCGCGCAAGTCGGTGGGCGTCAGGATTCCAGATCACCCCGTCGCGCTGGCGCTCACCGAAGAGCTTGGTCGCCCCATCATCTCGACTACGGCTGCGCGCCACGGCGAGACGCCCAACCCCGATCCCAAGGAAATCGACATGGAGTTCCGCGGGCTCGGGCTGGTGCTGGATGCGGGCCCGGGCGGCACCACGCCGACCAGCGTCATCGATCTGACGGGCCCCACACCCAAGGTGGTGCGGGAAGGCGCCGGCGACGTGTCAGCCTTTCTGGAGGACTGATCCGGCGCCATCCGGGCCGGCAAGCTGATATGCCGCATTGATTCATGGGGCCACCAGCGCTATCAGAGGCACAAATCGGGGCTCGTCCCCCACCTTCAAGCATCAGGCGCGTCCCCGGGGCGCGCGCGAGGAGAAGATATGACCTTCGTCGTCACGGAGAACTGCAAGGCGTGCCGCTTCACCGACTGCGTCGCCGTGTGCCCAGTGGACTGCTTCCACGGCGACGACGAGATGCTCTACATCGATCCCGATGAGTGCATCGACTGCGGCGCCTGCGTGCCCGAGTGCCCGGTAGAAGCCATCTACGACGAGGCCCAGCTGCCGGAAGACCAGACCAGCTGGATCCAGGTCAACGCGGAGAAGGCGCCGGACCTGCCGGTGGTCAACGAGAAGACCGACCCGCTCCCGGGCGCCGAGGAACGCAAGACGAAGCTGGGCTTCTAGCCCGACTCGTCGTCGCAAGCAGTGGGGGCCCCTAGTGGGCCCTTGCTTTTTCGTGGGCTAGCGAAAGCTGCACGGTCGTGGCGCTCTGCATGTTGGCCACCGGGCGCTGCGGATTCTTCACAGCGACGATCGGCGCCTGCAGCATCTGTGTGAGGTCGGCTCCGGTCGGCAGCGGGACACCCTGGCTGAGGTCCACGGTGCCGCTCGAAGTCGACGCGAACTGCGCCAGCTTCACCTTGCCCAGGTTCGTGGGAAGCCCGGGCACATCGACATCGTCGCTAGCGGCGTAGCGCTTGGCGTTGACGCTCAGCTTCACGTTGTTGCCGTCCATCGACTCGACCTTGACCAGTCGGTAGGAGACGACATCGACGCCGGCCACCATGCCGCGGGTCGTCACCATCCACATGGCACCGACCCCGACTGGCTTGTCCGGCACCGGGACCGTCATCGCGGAAAACGCCTCGACCAGCGAGTCGAGCGCCGTGTCCAGGCCTTCTGCCCCCTTCGAGATGTCGTAGCTGAAATTCTTGCCGGCGCCGTCGGGCAGGATCGTGTACGTGATCCGGCTGCCCTTGAGCTTCGAGATGCGATCGACGAACGCAGGCGGTACGTTCGCGCTCGCCGAAGACGAGACCTTGGCGCTCTCGATGGTCGCGGTGGCGTCCACCGGCCCCGGCGAGCCGGGCTTGGCGCCTTTGGGCCGCTTGCTCGCCAGCGAGACCGCCAGTTCCAGAGGCGGCAGCGTGCCACCACCGCCGCGCAGGGTCAGCGTCAGCTTGGCCTTGTTCTTGTAGCCGGGCTTCGGCTGCAGCGGCTCGAGCTTGACCAGCGGCGCCTTGCCCGTCTGGCCCACGACGACCTTCGGCTCGGCGCCGCGAGGCATTGCCTTGTCGGCTGCACCAGGCGCGAAGATCCCATTTTCTGGAGGCTCGCCTGCCTGGTTCCCTGGCGCCGCGACCTGCTTTTCGTGGGCTGACGCCGCAGCGACGGCCTTGGCCAGAGCGGGGTCGACCGCCCCCTTGCTCGCCCCCGCTTCCAGCTCGTCGGCGTTGACTGTCTTCGGCTTGTGCTCGCAGCCGGCGAGCGCCACCGCCACGAGCACCAGGCCTGCGTAGAGTTTGCTCCGCATCTTCTTCTTCATCCGTGCCTGGCGCTGGTCTACCAAATCGGAGAGCGCGATTGTGCTCGGTCGTCGCTACAACTGCCGGCAGCTCGCGGACCAATCAACAAGGGACGGAGCCTCGCATTCCCGAGCTGCCGCAACGCGATGCGTCGCGAAATGCGCATCGGCCTTGACCGGTCCGGCCCACGCGCCGATCCTCGCTAGCGTGAAAAAGCTGAACCTCTTGCTTGTACTGGCTCTTGGTGGCGCTGTCGCGGCAGCGTGTTCGGCAACCGGGCAGTCCCACGACTCGGGAGTCGGGTACGCGGGAACCGGCGGTGCGACCAGCGGCACCGGCGGCGCGGCGGGTGGCGACGCCTCCGTCCCGAACGGAGGTTCTGCGGGCTCGGCGACGGGCGGTTCGTCCGGTTCCGCTGCCGGCGGCTCGGCGGGCGCGTCGGGAGGAGCCGCGGGTTCGACGGCGACCGGGGGCTCGGCGGGCTCGAGCGGGTCGGGCAGCGGAGGAATGGGAGGAGCAGGCACTTTCGACGCCGGGGTTAGCGACGCGAGCAACGACGCCAAGGTCGGCGACGGCGGCACGACGGTGATCATCGGGCCCGGCGCGGACTCCAGCTCGGCCGGCAAGTTCGGCGGCGCGAGCGACCCATCCGCGAAGCCGCAGATCGTCTATCCCGAAAACGGGGTGATGGTGCCGCCGAACATGAACTCGATCGAGTTCCACTTCATCCCGGCCGCTGGACAGACGCTGTTCAAGTTCACGTTCCATGCGCCCACCACCAACCTCGTGGTCTACACCGGCTGCACGCCGGTGGGCGGCGGTTGCGTCTTCACGCCCGACCAGAACTTCTGGACGGATCTGGTCGCCTACGCGAGGGGCACCGTGCCGGTGACGTACACGCTGAGCGGCGTGAACGGCACGAGTCCCGGCAATGTCGGCACTTCCGCACAGCAGACGATCATCTTCTCGCAGGACGATATTACCGGCGGCATCTATTACTGGAACACGAAGGGCGTGATCCAGCGCTACGACTTCGGCTATCCGGGCAAGGCGGCCGAACAGTACCTGACCGCACCCATGGCGGGTGCAGCGACCTGCGTCGGCTGCCACGTGCTGTCCCGCGACGGAACGAAGATCGCGGTGGGCAAGGACATCCCGTCGCCCGCGCCCTACACGGTGTTCGATGTCGCCACGCGGCAGCCCATGTACGCGAACGGGCAGCCGATAACGGGCCAGTCGAACTTCTTCTCGTTCTCGCCGAACGGCAAGTACCTGCTCACCTCCGGGGGCGTCAACATCGGGTGGAAGAGCACGGTCACCGGGCAGGTCCTGAGCACGTCGATCGCCAAGGGTGCGATGCCGGATTGGTCGCCCGACGGCACGACGATGGTCTACGCCAAGCCGAAGAACACGCCGCTGTTCGCGACGCCCGGCGTCTCTTCCGCGTCGCTGGAGCTTCTGCATTTCAACGGCCAGAGCTGGGGCAATCCGCAGACGCTCGTGCCCTACCAGGGGCAGAACAACTACTATCCCGCCTACTCGCCCAACGGTGATTGGGTCGTGTTCAACCGCTCGCCGGGCGACCACGAGTCCTATTCGAACGCCACCGGCGACAAGGATGCGGGCGTCCTGCCGGACGGACAGCTGTGGACGGTGTCGAAGAGCGGCGGCACGCCGGTCCAGCTCTCGAAGGCGACGGCGGGCAAGGCGTGCTCGTGGCCGAAGTGGGCGCCGGTGCTGCAGAGGTACTACGCTGGCAAGGTGATGTGGCTCACCTTCTCGAGCCAGCGGGCCTACGGCCTCAGGCTCGCGGACGGCCAGCGCACCCAGCTGTGGATGGTGGCCTTCGACCCCGCGCTGGCAGCTGCCGGCAAGGACCCGAGCTTCCCCGCGTTCTGGCTGCCGTTCCAGGACATCAGCGGCGGCAACCACATCGCACAGTGGGTCGCCACCGTGCGGCGCAGCCCCTGCACCACGTCGAGCCAGTGTGCGAGCCAGGAGCAGTGCATCAACGGGTACTGCTACCCCAAGCGACAGTAGCCCGGGGCGCTCAGCTGCGGCCGAACTTGCGCGCGACCAGAAGCCCGCCCAGGACCAGCGCGAACGCACCGACGAGCACCAGCCCGGCCAGCTCCCAGTCGTGCATCCAGGAGCCTACGAGCACGGAGCTCAACATCGCGAGCAGCGCGGCCAGCAGCGCGCCCGCCTGGGGATTTTCCACCGGGCTCGGGATCCTGGGAGAGGCCATGGCGACCTCTCTACGATGAGGACGCTGGAGGCCGAGTCAACTGGCCTGCGCGCCCGGAAACCCGATCGCTCAGAAGGGTGGAGGCTCGTCGGCGGGCCCGGCCTCGGCGGCAACCTGCTGCACGGGATGGGGTGCTCCGGCGTCGGGACGAGCGGCCGCCGCGTCGGCCGGCGGTGCGGTTACGGAAGCCTCGCGGCCGGCGTCCGCTCCAGCTTCGACCCCGGCATCGGGCGAAGCCACATCGGTGGGCACCGTTCCGTCGAGAAACTCCTCCTCCACGGCGTCCTGTTCACCCGGGTAGGCGAGCTCGCCGGTCGCAGGATCGATGCGCGCCACAACGATGTTGCCGGGACGCGCGAACTCCGTCGGCGGGCGGTCTTTCTCCGCTGCCTTCATGAACTGCATCCACTCCGGCAGAGCGGTGACCGCACCCTCTTCGCCCCACCCGAGCGGATTCGCGTCGTCATAACCGACCCAGACCGCGGTGACGATGTCGGTGGAGAACCCGACGAACCAGGCGTCCTTCGCCTGGTTCGTCGTGCCCGTCTTGCCCGCCAGCGGGCGCCCCATGCTGCTGGCCCGCCGCGCGGTCCCCACCTGCACGACGCTGCGCATGAGGCTGGTGGTCAGATACGCTTCCGCAGCCGACATCACGCGACGCGGCGGCGGCTCGGGCGGCAGTTTGACCGGCTTGCCGTCTGGCCCGACGATGCTCGTGATCAGCACGGGCGGCGCGTACATGCCGCCGCTGGCAAACGTCCGGTAGGCCGCCGCGATCTCGATCGGCTTGACCTCGTAGGAGCCGAGCGCGAGCGAGATGTCCGGCTCGAGCTTCGAGTGGATACCCAGAGCGTGGGCCCACTGTACGACGTTTGCCGGACCGACCTGGCGGAAGATGTACTGCGCCGCGGCGTTGTCGCTCTTCGCAAGCGCCATGCGCACGCTGATGCGTCGGATCCCCGACTTGTGCTTCTTTGCGGGCAGCTCCAGCACGGTGGCAGGCGTGAAGCGACGCGAGTGTAGTGCGTAGCTGTACAAGAACGGTTTGAATGACGAACCGGGCTGACGGCTGGACTGGGTCGCGCGATCGAGACCGCCCATCAGCGCTTCGTAGCTGCCGACGAGCGCCCTGACCTGCCGCGTCCTCACGTCGATGGCCACCAGCGCCGACTCGGGGCCAAGCTCGAGCCGGAGCGGTACAGGCGAGCTGTCTTCGGGATCCGGATCGGCAATCAGGCTGACGCGAAGCGAAGCGCCCTTCTTGGCGAACTTGCTCGGCGGTAGATGCTTCGGATTGTAGCGGTCTTCCTTGTCGAGCTTCACCCGCCCGAGCGTGTCACCGACCTGCACGTCGATCGTGTGATGAGCGTCGTCGAGCGCCGCCACGGTGCCCACGTAGATGTGGTTCTTCTTCGGAGTTCCCTTGAAGGGCGCCCCCCACAGCCGGCGCTTTTCGAGCGTGAAGGGCGGCTCGAGCTTCTGCCGCGCGGCATAGCGATCGAGATTGTCACGCACCGACTTGCGCGCTTCGGCCTGCAGCGTCGGGTCGATCGTCGTGGTCACCTTGTAGCCACCGTGGCCGGCACGCTTGCCCGCGACCCGGTGCAGCATGGCTTTGACGTAGTCGACGATTTCCGGGCAGAGCTCCGATTCCGCTTCGACCGCGGGCGCCAGCCTGAGCGGTTCCTTCATCGCCTGCTGGTAGAGCTTCTTGGTGACAAATCCCTTTTCGAGCATCTGCCCCAGCACGTAACGGCGACGCGCCAGCGCCTTTTCCGGAGCGCGCCGCGGCGAGTAGTGCTCGGGCGACGCCACGAGCCCGGCCAGGAGCGCGGCTTCCGCGAGGTCCAGCTCCTTCGTCTTCTTGCCGAAGTAGTAGCGGGCCGCTTCCTCGATGCCATAGCGACCGCTACCGAGGTAGATGTGATTCAGGTAGAGGCTGAATATCTCGTCCTTGGTGAGATCCTGCTCCATGCGCCGCGCCAGGATCGTCTCCTTGATCTTGCGGCTATAGGTGCGCTCGGGGTCGAGCAGCAGGTTCTTGACGACCTGCTGCGTGATCGTGCTGCCGCCCTGGATGGTGTGTCCGGCGCGGAGGTTGGCGATCAGTGCGCGCAGCATGCCGAGATAGTTGAGTCCCGCGTGCTCGTAGAAGCTGGCGTCCTCGGCGGCCAGAAACGCGAGCTTGACGTGGTCGGGGACCTCGCTCAGCGGAATCACCGTGCGCCGCTCGGTGAACAGGTTCGCCAAGAGCGTGCCGTCGCGCGCGAGAATGCGTGTGACCTGGGGCGGGTCGTAGCCCTTTTTGAGCTGTTCGACGCTCGGCAGCCCGGCCTCGTAGTGCCGGATGACGAAGAACACCGTGATGGCGCCCAGCGCGGCCATCACGACCACGCCGATGCCCATCCACTTGGCGATGCGCCCGACGCGGCGCAAGAAGCTCGGCTTGTCGCTCACGGAATCCGCCGTCCGGGGCTCCGCGCCCTGCTCTTCGACAACGCCGTCCCGCTCGGCCGGATTCCCCTGGCCGTCCTCTCCATCCGCGTCCGCCATGTCGGCGGCAGCCTAGCTCTTTTGCGGGCGATCGCTACTTGCCGACGACGTGCATCACGAACACGGCGAGCAGCACGCCGGCCACCAGACATGCGGCAGCAACGCCGATCAGCAGGCCAGGGCCCGGTCGCCTGGAGTTGCTGACGCGCACGGTAGTGGTACCACCGGGGTTGGGCGGCGGCAGCTCGCGTTTGACCTCGGGCTGCTTAGGCGAGCTGGCGATGGGCATCGACGCGGACGGATAGTCCGCACCCGCGGCAAACGGCTTGAGCGCCTCGGCAAACTCCACTGCGGACTGGTAGCGGTCTTCCGGCTTCTTGGCGAGCGCCTTGGCCAGCACGTCGTCGAGGCCCTCGGGGAACTTGCGTTCGGCGACGCGCTCGCTGAGCGGAATGGGCGGCTCGGTGACGTGCCGCTGGATGTATTCCATCGGCGTCTTGGCAACGAACGGCAACTTGCCGGTCAGAGTCTCGTAGAGGATGACCGCCAGCGAGTAGATGTCGCTGCGCGCATCCAGTGTCTTGCCCTGCGCCTGCTCCGGCGACATGAACTCGGGCGTGCCGAACACCATGCCTTCCTGGGTGAGGATCACCGAACCGGGACGCATCTGCCGTTCGGTCACCTTGGCGAGTCCGAAGTCGAGCACCTTGGGATAGTCCGCGATGCCACCCTGGTGGCTGAGGAAGATGTTCTCGGGCTTCAGGTCACGGTGCACGATCCCCATCTCGTGCGCTTCCTGAAGCGCGCCGCACACTTGCACCAGAACCGGGATGGCACGCTCGACGGGCAGAGGACCTTCACGCCGCACCGTCTGGTTGAGGTTCTTGCCCTCCAGCATCTCCATCACGATGTAGAGGGAGCCGTCCTCTTCCAGCTCGCCGTACATGAACACCTTGACGGTGTTCGGGTGCGTGAGCTGGCTCATGGCGCGCGCTTCACGGCGGAAGCGCGATGTCAGATCCTTGCGTCCGGCGAGCTTGGGATGGAGGATCTTGATCGCCACCATCCGGTTCATCGCCGGTTGGGAGGCCTTGTAGACCGACCCCATGCCCCCCGTACCGATCTTCTGGATGATCTGGAACTGGCCGTCCAGAATCTCTCGACCGATAAAGGGGTCCTTGGGGCGCATCTCAGCAGAGAGATACCAAAACTAGCATCCGTCTACGAGGGCCAGCGCCCTTGGGGTCGCCTCCAACCTGATTTCCCTCCAGGCCAGGACAAGCCGTGAACAGTGCCGACTATCAGCAGAGCCCGCTGCTCCAGGCAGCCGGATTCCGCCACGCTTTCTTCACGAGAAAGGGCGGAGTCTCGTCCGGCCCGTACGAATCCCTCAACTTCTCCGTTTCAGTGGGCGATCTGGAGCAGAACGTGCAGGAGAACCTGGCGCGGGCAGCGCAGGCGCTCGGTGTCGCTCCCGATCGCGTCTATTTCCTGTCCCAGGTCCACGGCCGCGAGGTCCAGATGCTGTCGGGCAGCGACAACCGCCTGGAAGTGCTCCACAAGCGGGGCGACGCCGTGATCGGGCTCAAGGGAGCTCTGGCCTGTGCCGTACGCGTGGCCGATTGCGCCCCCATCCTGATCGGCGACAAGACCAGCGGTGCGGTAGCGGCGGTCCACGCCGGCTGGCGCGGCACCGTAGCCGGTGTGGTGGCCGCAGCCGTGGAGCAGCTCCGGGCTGCCGTCGGGGGTCCCGGCGAGCTGTTGGCCGCCATCGGACCGCACATCTCGGTAGCGCGATTCGAGGTGTCCGAGGACGTCGCGGCCGAGTTCCTCGCCACATCGCCGGACGCCGAAGTGGTCGACCGCAGCCGCGGTCCGAAGCCCCACGTGGATCTGCGACGGATCCTGCGTAGCCAGCTCGGGGAGCTCGGTCTGCCGGACAGCTCGATCGACGACGTGGGCGGCTGCACCGTGGGCGAGCCTGACCTGTACTTCTCGTATCGACGCGATGGCCGGGCCAGCGGACGCCATCTGGCTGCCATCGTGCCCCGCGGCCGCTGAGCCGCTCCTCGGCCCGCCCCTGCACGTCCGCGCAGCGGCACGGGACTGGTGCCCTACCCCACGCGGAGCGTGTAGGCTTGTGTCGTATGTCCTTCACCGTGGTCTGCGACGCGTGCGGGTCGCGCTTTGCGCTGACGGACGATCTGTACGAGCGCAAGTTCAAGGACCGGCTTGTCACGGTCCGATGCAAGCACTGCAACGCGAACATCAATGTCGATGGGGTCGAGCTGGCCTCGGGACCGCAACACGAGATACCGGTGGCCGGCACTCCATTGGAAGACGGGGCCAGCGATGCGCCGCTGGATCTCACACCGACCGTTCCGTTGGCGTCGGCGTCGAACGAATGGACCGTCAGCTTCAGCTACGAGGACGATCGCGAGCTCGACCGCGACGGGGTGGCGAAGGCGCTCGCAAGCGGGGACATCAACGCCGACACCCTCGTGTGGCGCGACGGCATGGAGGAGTGGCTCCCGATCGCGCGGGTCGACGGGCTCGCTGATCTGGTGCAGCAGGACACCACCGGGGGGTTTCTGGGCACCGGCATGCAGCTGGATACCGGCGCTGGCAGCGCGAAACTGAAGAAGCCCGCGCCACCGCCACATCCCGCCAAGCGGCGCTCGAAACCACCCCAACCTGCCCAGCGTCAGCCCCAGGCAGCTGGCGACGCGGCTAAAGCGAGCCCCCCGCCACCGCGCGGGGCGTCACTTGGGGGCATCGACAAAGGAAAAACGGCGGGCAAGGCCCGCGCTCTTTCGCCCGGAACGCTTTTCGTCGGCGACAAGCCTGCCGCGGCAAGAAAGCCCGAACCGGCAAAGCCGAAGCTGCCGACCGCTCCCAAAGCGCCTGTCCCGGCGTGGAAAGCCAACGCGCCCGAAGCGCCGCCCAGCTCCGAGGAAGAGCCGCCCAGCTCCGGCACGCCAGCGCTACGCGACTTGATGGCGGTACGGGAGTATTCCGAGCCGGCAAAGCCCAACCGCGAGGACCCCTTCGCACCCAGCACCGACCCTGGCGCGCTGCTAGCGCCGCCAGCGTTCGAATCTGACTCCGCCGAGCATCGATGTGGAGTCCCCGGCACCGGCGCCGGCCGTCGAGGAAGAGAGCATCGAGGTCGAGCTCGACAGCAAGCCGCCCCCTTCACCGGACGTTGCGCGGGCCGCTCCAGCTGCGGGCAGTGGTTCAGGGCGGAGAGTCGCGGGTTTTCTGCTAGTCGGTGCCGCAGCCGCTTTCTGCGTGTGGTGGTTCGGCTTCAAGTCGCCAACTGCCAAGCCGACCGCTGACACGGCGGCAAGCGCGCCGGTCGACACTCCAACGCCCGCGGCAGCGTCGGAAGCGGTCGTACAGAAGACGCCCGAGCCCGAGCCCACCGAATCCGCAGAGCCGGAAACCAGCGCTGCCGCCGCAAAACCAGAGCCCGAGCCGGCAGCGCCGTCCCCGGCAAAGACCGTCGCAGCCGAACCCGCAAAGCGCGTCCACACCGTCGCGGAGAAGACGCACACGACCGACACGCACCCTTCGGCGCCCGCGCCGGAAAAGGAAGCCAAGCCGGAGCCGGAGCCGGCAGCAGCCACGGCTGCCCCCACGGCGACAGCTGCAGCGGGACCCTTCAACAAGAGCGCGGCCATCGCAGCCTTGGGTGCAGCTGCCGGCGCGGCCTCGGGATGCCGCAAGGAGGGCGATCCGTCCGGAATGGCCCGCGTCACGATCACGTTCGCGCCATCCGGTCGCGTAACGACGGCACGGGTAAGCGGTCCGCCGTTCGCGGGCACGCCGACCGGCGGTTGCATTGCCGCGCGCATGCGCGGCGCGCGCGTCCCGCCCTTCAGCGGGCCATTCGTCACCGTAACCAAAACGATCGTCATCCACTGATTTCGGCGTAGCGTCTCGACCATGCAGGCCCGTGTCAGCGTGCGCAGGGCTGGCGTCGATGACGCCGGCGTGATCCACCGTTTCATCTGCGAGCTGGCCCGCTACGAGCGCGAGCCCGACGCCGTCGAGGCAACGCCCGCATCACTGGCAGACGATCTCGCCAGCGACCCGCCACCGTTCGAATGCTTGATTGCAGAGCTTGATACGGAGCCGGTGGGCTTCGCGCTCTTCTTCCACAACTACTCCACGTGGCGCGGGCGGAAGGGGCTGTACCTGGAAGATCTGTTCGTGAGCGAGCGGCATCGCGGCAAGGGTGCAGGCATCGCGCTGCTGCGCGCGCTCGCCAGACTGGCCACCGACCGCGGATGTGCACGCATGGAGTGGGCGGTGCTCGACTGGAACGCACCGGCCATCGAGTTCTACCGTTCGCTCGGCGCGGAACCGCTGTCGGAGTGGACGCTGTTCAGGCTCACCGGCGCGGCGTTGGAGCGCGTCGCCCGTCCGGCCATGAGCCCGGACGGTGACATGAAAACCCAGTAGTTACAGCCTGTTCCAGTCTGCGACCGTTCGGGGCTGCGCGCCCTCTGCGCTGTGATAGTTTTCACGCGAAACATTTCCCCCGACGGAGGTTACGCCCATGGGCGACGCATTCATCATCGACGCAGTTCGCACGCCGCGCGGTCGCGGCAAGCCCGGCAAGGGAGCGCTCAGCGGCATCCATCCGCAGGAGCTTCTCGCCCAGACGCTCAACCACCTCGCCGAGCGCAACAAGCTCGAGAAGAAGGACGTCGACGATGTCGTGGTGGGCTGCGTATCGCAGGCCAAGGAGCAGGGCGCGTGCATCGCGCGCAACACCATCCTGGCCGCCGGCTGGCCCGACGAGGTGACCGGCGTGACGCTGAACCGCTTCTGCGGCTCGGGTCTTCAAGGCGTGAACTTCTCCGCGATGGGCATCATGAGCGGCCAGCAGGATCTGGTCGTCGGCGGTGGCGTCGAGAGCATGTCCCGCGTCCCGATGGGCTCGGACGAGGCCATGATGGACGGCCACAATATGAAGCTCCGCGCCAAGGTGTTCCAGGTGCCGCAGGGCATCAGCGCGGATCTAATCGCCACGATCGACGGCGTGAGCCGCGAGGACGTCGACAAGTTCGCGCTCGCGAGCCAGCAGAAGGCCGCCCGCGCCATCGAAGAGAAGCGCTTCGACAAGAGCCTGTTCCCGGTGCTGGGCGACGACGGCAAGGTCGCTCTCGATCACGACGAGCATCCGCGCCCGAGCACGAACATGGAGAGCCTCGCCGGTCTGCAGGCTTCGTTCGTGATGATGGGCGCCGCGCCGATGGGCCCGAACGGCGAGACGCTCGACCAGCTCGCGCTCAAGCGCTACCCGGACGTGAAGGAGATCAACCACGTCCATCACGCCGGCAACTCCAGCGGCATCGTGGATGGCGCTGCCGCCGTGCTGCTCGCTTCAGCCGACTATGCGAAACAGCACGGCCTGAAGCCGCGCGCGCGCATCCGCGCCATGGCCACCGCAGGTGCGGAGCCGGTGATCATGCTGACCGCCCCGACCCCTGCCTCCGAGCGCGCGCTGAAGAAGGCGGGCATGTCCGTCAAGGACATCGACCTGTGGGAGATCAACGAGGCGTTCGCCGTCGTGCCGCTGCAGACGATCCGGCGCCTCGGCATCGACCCGGAGAAGGTGAACGTGAACGGCGGTGCAATCGCTCTCGGTCATCCGCTCGGCGCGACCGGCGCATGCCTTCTGGGCACGGCACTCGACGAGCTGGAACGGCAGGACAAGTCGACCGCGCTCATCACGCTGTGCATTGGCGGCGGCATGGGCATCGCGACCATCATCGAGCGCGTGTAGCGCTCTCTCATCTCGAACGGGCGCCCGGCCCCGGCGGCTTGCAGGCGGCCGGGGCCGACTTATCTTGATCCGGTTAATGCCCCGAAAGCCCGCGCCCCAGTCCGTCCGCGTGCGACGCCCTTCACTGCCGGCGGTCGGCAGCGTCGTCGCGGCCTGGCGTTTCTTCAGGGACCGCGACGGGTCGCTGCTGGTCAAGCTGCTGTTCCTGCTGGCGTTGGTCTACGTGGTCATGCCGGTCGACGCCGTGCCGGACGTGATCCCGGTCGTCGGCTGGCTCGACGACCTCGGCGTCGTCGCGATCGCCAGCGCGTTCCTATGGCGCGCAATCGAGCCCTACCGCTACATCGACGTCTGAGCCTGCTCAGGGGCAGTTCACGGGGGCGATCGAGACGTCGTCGATGTACCAACCCGCACTGTTCGGGTGGCACAGGAACTCGGTGTCGTAGCTGGCAAAGTGGAAGCGGACCTTGAAGCCGGCCACGGCGTAGCTGGAGATGTCGGCCTCCGCGTACTGCCAGGAGCCGTTGGTCGCCGTGCCGAACCCGGTCTGTCCGTCGATGTCACACGGCTGGCAGGTGGGACCGGCGTCCGGGTCGTTCGAGTAGCAGTTGATCTTGGTACCGTTGTAGCCAACCGTCGGCGTGACCTTGTGCCACTGCGAACCGTCGTACACCTCGACGAGCCCCCCGGAGTACTGCGAGTTGTCGAGCGGGCACACGATCGCGCACCCGAAGACACCGGGGTTGCAGACGCGGAATGCGTGCCAGTGCCAGAAGCGCAGCCTGATGGCTTGTCCGCTGTAGGCGCTCAAGTCGATGGTAGGCGATTCGAGCGACGCGTTTTCACAGGTGCTCGCATTGCCGGATAGATGGGTGCCCCAGAGCTGGCCATTGCCGTCGTGATCAGCACCGGGTCCGGAGGTTGGGACTCCACAGGCCCAGTCGTCGTTTGCGCCGCCGTGCGTGAATCCACCGGTGCAGCTCGCGAAGTCGAACGACTTGATCGTGCAGCTGCCGCTGCCACCGGCGCCGCCCGTGCCGCTGCCGCCCGTACCACCTGTACCGGCGCCCGCTGTGCCGCCAGCACTGCTGCCAGCCGTACCGCCCGTACCGCTGCCGCCCGTGCCGCCCGCGCTGCTGCCGCTCGTGCCGCCGCTGCTGCTCCCTGCCGAGCCACCAGTAGCGCCGCCGCCGGTGCCCGCGCCGGCAGTGCCGCCACCGGTGCCGCCGGCTGCCTGGCCTCCGGCGCCGGCCGCCACGCTGCCGTCGATGCCGGCGCTACCGCCGCTGACTGATCCCTGCGGAGCGATGCCTTCGCTCTTCGCGCACGACAGCGCAACGCCGCCGCTTCCAACAAGCAGGGCGATCAAGCTGGCACAGCGATGGACCGACCGCCTGCTCAAGCGAGCCCCAAGCACGCGGGGAGAGTACCCGTTGGACGCACCTCGCGCCACACGAAGCGCGACGCACCACTGATGGACGCGATAACGACATCCACCCACATGCGGGCACACCCGCCCGCACTACGGGCTACGGGAAGGGCGGTCCCTTCGGAGAACCGTTGGCCTTGGAGACCAGATCGACGGGCGCGGCAGTTCGCGCGGCGACGTTGGAAGCCTGCGTGAGGATGTCCGGATCGAGGGCCACGTGCGACTCGAGTCCCGACACCGCGCCATGGCAGTTGCCGCACAAGCCGTTGAACAACTTGTGCGGGAAGCCCTGGCGCACGACCTCGCCGGGATAGAACTGCATTTCCTCGCGCTGGAAGTGTTTCACCGGAGCGGAGTCGCCCGCGAGCTGGATGTCGAGTGACAGCACGATCGGCATGCCACCGGGGATCTCGAAGCGGGTCGAACCGTCCTTGAGGATGTCGAGCGAACCGAGCAGACGGCGACGCACGTACATCTTCCCGTACTGGTCGGAGGCCAGGAAGCTGCCGCTCTGGTCGACGCTGGTGATGCCCTTGGTCGGCGGCAGGTCTTCCCACACCTGGACGTGCGTGTTGGCGGGCGGCATGAGCCGACCGGAACGCGTGTTCTGGAACAGCAGACTCGCCAGGAGCGGCATGTCGAGAACGGTGATCTGCGAACGGTCCTTGCGATCCGGCGTGGTGTAGACGTGGGTCGCGCCGTTCGGTTCGTCCAGCTTCGACCGGTAGACGCCGTGCGGGTTGTAGTGCGCGTAGACCGCAACCGGCCAGATCAGGTCGTCCGCGTCGCTGATGAGCGGCGTCCGCACTCCCGTGTGGGGATTGACCGAGACAATGTCGAAGTTGCCCTTGAAGTTCTTCAGATCAGTGACGTTCGCCGCGTAGCTCACCAGGATCTGCGCGTCCGGCAGCGGCGATGGATCGCGGTAGGCGCCCTTGGTCTTGTCCAGCTTGCCTGTCGCCGCAGGGTCCACGATCGACATCGAGTGCTGGTAGAAGCTCGGATTCGGGTAGTCGACCGCGCTCTGGTCCTGCAGGAAGTCCTTCGGATTGGTGCTGTGCTGGTCGATGCCGACGCTGCGGTTGACGAGTGCAAGCGCGCCCGCGGAGTGCTGGGCGCCCTTGTCGCTGACGATCCCCACGAAGTCCTTGTTGGACAACTCGACGACGTTGAACAGCTGGTTATAGCCGATGGTGTCGCGCTGACCGAACAGCGGGTGGTAGTCGCCACCGTCCAGGTTCTCGCGCCGTTCCGCGAGCTGGTAGAAACCTGGCGCGCGCTTCTCCGTGGTGAAGATGAGCCGACCGTCGTTCATGAACGAAGGCGCCAGCTCCTGATCCAGCAGGAACGTCAGCTGGCGGATCTTCCCGTTTTCCAGCACATACAGATCGGCGTTCGGTTTCGACGGATCGGCGGGGCTGCGCTGCGGCCCCTGGTAGTCGAACACGCCGGTGTTCATGATGTTGCCGCGCGTCGAAGCGAACACCAGACGACCATCCGGCGCGTACGCGGGATCGAAGTTGTGGATGATCTCGCCGTTCGTCGGCAGCGCCTTGCCGTTTTCGTCCGTGGGCGCCGCGTTGATGGTTGGATCGGGCGCGCAGGTCGTGCCGTCGATCACGTAGATCTTCAGGCCCTCTTTGGCCGAGGAACGGGCGGCGAATGCGATCTTCTTCCCGTCCCAGCTCACGGCCGGTCGCCGCACGTCCGCCGTCGTCGGGTCCAACCCGCACATCGACAGAAGGCTGCTGCCCGCGCCGCTCACCTGCACGGCGCCCTGCGCGTCCAGCGTTGCCGGCGCCCGCATCAGATCCGCGCCGGGCTGGTACGTCGAATAGTCCTGCGGCGTGTCCGGCCCGGACGCGGGCGGACGCTTGACGTACACGATCCCGGAAAGCTGCTGTGCCGATGCCATGCGGGCGGCACGTTCCATCTCGATCCAGGCGACCAGGACACAGTACTCGGGCTGCTGGTCGAGATCGCCGGTGGCCGCCGCGTTCAGATCACACTTCGAGGGATCGCCCGCCGACGCGAACAGCGGACCGCCACGGTGGACGAGACCGCCCTCGCTCGGCGGCAGGTTCTTCTGGATGATGCGGCTGGCGTTCGGGTCCGGCGAGTCCAGTGCGATCTGTTCGAGCGTCAGCTCGAAGTTGCGGCGTGTCGTGGACAGGCCGAAGTGTCCACCCGTCCCGCCCTGCAGGCGGTACTCGTGCCCCATCCCGGCCGAGTGACACCCGATCTGCATGCAGCCGCGCTTGACCAGCATCGGTTGAACACGCTTCGCGAAGAAGTCGAAGGCCGGATCGGTCGGCACGTTGAGCGGCCCGCCCCGCTGCTTGGCCCAGTTGACGAGCGCCTTGTAGTCCGGGTCTTTCGGCGACGTGAAGACAGTCCCACCCTCGTGGTAGGCGCCGCCCTGGTCCGGAGCCAGCGCGCGCCGGAGAATCTCGCTGGCGTTCACGTCCTTCGAGACGTAGTCGCTCGCCGCGAAGTAGTTCCAGCGTTGCTGCTCGGGGCTCGTGCCGCAGGTGAGGTAGAGCGTGTTCGTCGGTGAGCCGTGACAGTTGCCGTTCGCACAGCGCTTGCCAAGCACGCTGTTCACCGTCGACACGAACACCCCGTAGTCCTTGGTGGACGGGTCCTTGTTCGGATCGAACATCTTGTCCGAGCCGATCTTCGTGGTGCAGGGCTCGAAGGCCAGATTGGAGATGACCAGCTTGGAGTTGTTCGCCTGGGCTCCACGCTGGATCCAGCGCGACAGCGTCGTGAAGGAGCTGCTCGTCAGGTCCAGCAGTGCGCGACCCGAGTGCGCGATGTGCGTCGTGATGTTCTGCGTCCCGCCGTCATAGGACGACAGCGACACCTGGTACGGCTTGACAACCTTGAGCAGCAGCCCGGGCAAGCCGTACGGCCCGTGATCGATGAAGAGATCCCGACGCAGCGCCAGCGTGTTGTAGCTGGAGGTGTCCAGGTTGCCGAGCGCATTTCCGTGGCTGTCGGCCCGGACGTGACAGCTCGACTTGGTGGGACTGGTGGAGCACGACCCGGTCAGGATCGGACCGATGTTGCGGTCGTAGAAGGTCGTCTTTCCTTCGGGCTGCTGTTGGCCGCAACCTACGACGACAAGAGCTGCAAGCAGCGTCGAAACCGGCAGGAACCGGCGCGCTCCGTTCCACTTCACGACGGCGATCCTAGCATGGCCCGGACGTCCCGCCCGGGGTTTACCCTGGCCAACTCCGCGCGACGCACCCCTTCACACTACAGGCGGCGCAGCGCGATGGTAGCGGCGTCCCGGACAAGTCCGTTCGGATCCTTCTGGGCGTTCTCGACGGCGCTCCTCCCACCCGCGTCGCCGATCTGCCCCAGAGCGGCCACGGCGGCGATGCGCACATCGGCGTCCGGCTCGTTGTCCGGGCTGGCGAGCGCGGAGAGCCCGGCCACCGCGTCCACCGCGTGCATCGTACCCAACGCTTCAGCTGCACCGCGCCTCACCAGGGGCGACTGGTCGCTGATCAACTTCACGACCGAGGGGATGCCGGTAAAGACGTTGACTCGAGTCGAGGCATCCAGTGCAGCGAGCCGCACGTTCACGTCCGGGTCCGACATCGCCTGCGCGATTTCGGCGTTGGGCCCCTGGTTGTTCAGGCGCTTGAGCGCCTTGACGGCGGCCTCGCGCACCGTAGCCGAAGGATCGTCGATCGCGGCCTTCGCCACGACCGGCACTCCCGCTTCCGCCAGGAACTCACCCAGAGCCTGCGCAGCGAACGCCCGCTTCTGCGCCGGTTCGTTCTGGTCCTGCAGGGTCTCGATGGTCTGCTGGTAGACCTGCCCCGGGCCGAACACGCCGAAGATGCGGCGGCGGAGCCACCAGGCGCTGATCTCGCGATTCGTCGTGCTCGAGTTGTAGAGCAGCTTGGCGACCATCGGGATGCAGTCGAGGCACTCGACCTTCTCGGCGTGTTCGAGCGTCTGCCAGACCGCCGTCGGCGCCACGTTGCCGGCTGTCACGGCCTTGATCTGGTCGATCGTCGATACGTCCTCGAGCGACCCCGGATCGAGATCCTTGTAGACGTTGGCACGGCCCGCGTAGATGGCCTGCGGCGAGTCGGTCGAGCCGTCGGCGAGACCGGCAGCGGAAAAGAGCGTGGTGGCGCCCAGGACGAGGGCTCCGATAACGAGGTGGCGATAGGTGGGTTTCATGGCTCTTCTCCTGACCTCTCAGTACTTCTTGGCTGCGGTCGGGTCGCTCTGGTACGGGGCGAAGCTCGTGTTCTGGCGGCCGTAGTACTGACCACCCATGTCGATCTCGCGGATCAGCATGGCCCGCTCGTCGCGCGTCAGCGTCACGCCCACATCCTCCGGATGCATGGTGCGCTTGCCACCCTTGATGTCGGGATTCGAGAACGGCTGCCCCAGCGGCCAGGCCGTCTTGTTCGGGTCGACCGACGAGGTCATGTTCAGCTTCTCGATCAGCGCGCTCTCGCGGGCATCGCTCGGGATGGCCCACTCGGGCGGGACCGTGCCCTGCACCGTCGTGCCCTGCATGTTCATCTCCATCGCGAGAGCCGACGGGTAGAACAGCGACACGTACGACGCCGTGTACGACCCGGTCTTGTTGTCGTAGGTGACGGTGATGGGGCGCGAGCTCAGGTCCATGCGCGGGATCTGGTAGGTCGTCTGGGTCCCGGTGACCTGGTTGTTCATCGTGATCGTGTAGAACTCCTGCGGACCATTGCCGTTGGTCGTCTGGTTGTGGCACTGGACGCACTTATTATCGAGCAGGGCCTGGATCTCGTTCGGGTTGCTCGGATCGTTGGCGCCGTACCAGGGGTACTCGGTGCGCTTCGCGATCGGTTCGTCGAAGTTCTGCGGGCCCTTGCCGGCAGCGATCGTCAGCTGCTGTCCGCCTGCCAGGTTCGCCGCCGTGCGGCTCTCGTGGCAGCCACCGCACACGCGAGCTTCACCCGGCATGCCCTGGATCCACGTCGTCTGCGTGCGGATCGACATGTCGAACTCGTCCAGCGGCTCGAGGTGCATCGGGATGTACGGGGGAACGTTGGCCAACCAGGATCCGTCGTCGTAGACCGTGGCCTCGCCGACGATGGCGGCGCCCTCGGCCATGGTCAGACCGAACATCGTCACGCCCGGCGCCGCCTCGCTCGAGAAGCCCTCGATGATGCGCACCTTCTTGGCGTGCTTGAGCGCCTGGTCCACCGGCGTCTTGTTGAACTCTGCGCCGCTGACCGTGTCGCCATGCACGCTGTACAGCGAGGTGCGCGTGATATCGAGCGAGCCGAACACGGTAGGTGTGCTGGAGTCCACCGTGGCCTGGATCGAACCGCGAATCGGCGGCTCGGCACGCTTGACCACCGGCTCCGGGTACAGCTCCCAGCTGTGCGGATGGTTGACCACCAGCTGGTTGGTGCGGCTCGCGGGATCGTAGACGTACACGCCGTAGTCGGGCGGCGTCGCGGAGAGCACGTTCTCGTCGTTGACGAAGCCGCTGGCCCACGACACCAGAACGCGTCCGTCGGGCAGCGCGCGCGGCGTGCGATAGCGACCGGCCGGTGACGCTTCCTTGCCGCGCGGAACGGCGGGCGTGAGGATGTCGTAGCGGGGGCGCTCCTCGTCGAAGCGGCTCGGGTCGTTGGCCGCGCGCGCGTCGATCTTCACCAGAGCGCCCGAATGCAGCGTGCGGTCGCGCGAGGTGGCGACGGCAAGGAACACGTTCGGCGTGTTCGTCTCGGACACCTGCACCAGCGAGTTGGCGGGCTTGCCGTGCTGTCCGGCTACCGCGACGATGTGCGTGCAGTCCGGATCCATCGCGAACAGCTTCACGTCGTTGACGTTTTCCAGGTGTTCCCAGCGCGAGAAGCCGATACGGCCGTCCGCCATCGCAAACAGGTTCACGGAGTGCGACAGGTTCTGCGCGCACAGCTTGCGGTCGGCGTCGCCGCCCTGCAGCGTGATGGTCGCGATCTGGGTGACGACGCGCGAGTGCTCGTACTCGTCGGCGCGCGTGCCCATGGACGTGTAGCCCTCGTTCGTGATGAACGCGATCTTCCCGCCGGCGAGGAAGATCGGGTGCAGGTCGTCGCGGTCCCCGAAGGTCAGCTGGTGGAGCGGGAATTTCCCGTCCTTCTTCGTGAGCCCCACCCAGTACAGGTGGTAGTGATCCTTCGGGTCCTTCTTCATCGAGAAGACGACCTTGCTGGCGTCGTAGCTCACGTCGAGGCTCGAGATGTCCGCCGTCTTGAAGCCGGCGGTGAGGTTCTCGGTCTTGCGCGTACCGAGGTCGTACATCTCGAGTCGCCCGCCTGGCTCGTAGCGCAGGTAGTCGATCACCTGGTCGGAGCCCCCCGCCACGTCGATCTTCACCGTGCTGCCGTTCACGATGGTGTGCTGCCGGACCGCGTAGACGATCTTGCTGAAGCTCTGGCTGGTCGGCTCCTGCGTGGGCTGGCCGGAGCAGCTGAGCAGCAGGCCGGCAGCCACTAGGATCGGCAATGCGAAGATGCCGGGAGGACGGTTTTCGATGAGCTTCCGAGCCATGATGCAACTCCTCTGGGGACGGCGAGCGGCCCGCACGTGGGGCCCGCGTACACCCAAGCACGATCTGCACCACAACAAGAACCTAGTAATTCCGCCATGTTGGGATCGTCGATCATGGGGTGTAGCCCCCACTCACGCATCGGCGATTGGGGGACAGCCCCCACAGCGGTAGCCCGTAGCCGGTCCTTGGCCTAGGCTCGGGCCGGTGCCGCTCCACTTCGATGAACGCGGGCTGATCCCGGCCGTCGTGCAGGACCGTTTGACCGGCCAGGTTCGCATGGTCGCGTGGATGACCCACGAGGCGCTTAGGCGAACGCTCGAGAGTGGGCGGGCGACGTTCTACAGCCGCTCGCGTGGGACGCTCTGGGAGAAGGGCGAAACCAGCGGAAATCACCTGAATGTCACCGCAGTCGTCGCGGACTGCGACGCCGACACGCTGCTGGTACTGGCGGACCCGGAGGGGCCGTCGTGCCACACGGGTCGGCCGAGTTGCTTCTTCCAGCGCGTCCTGCCCGATGGCGGGCTCGAAGACCTGCCGGTCGACGCCGAGCCCTTCCTCGAAGAGCTCGAGGACGTGATCCGGCAGCGACAGAAGAGCTCTGCCGACCGGAGCTACACCAAGTCGCTGCTGGACGGCGGAGCGGAGCTGATCGGCAGCAAGATCCGCGAGGAATCCGGGGAATTGGCACGCGCGATCGCAGAAGAGAGCGACGAGCGCGTGGCCGCCGAGGCTGGCGATCTGCTCTACCACCTCCTGGTCGGGCTGCGCTCGAGGGGCGTCGACCTGCGAGCAGTGCTGGCCGTGCTGGCGGCCCGATCCGGAACCAGCGGGCACGCCGAAAAAGCCAGCCGCAAACAGCGCTGACGCGCGGCCGGAGACCGGGGAGCCAGACGCGCCGGACAGTGCCCGGCGGAGAGCACTTTCCGAGGGGTTTGACCCGTTTGCAAGTGCCCGATATCGTAGGCTCCCCGCGGATCGCGCTGCTGCGTCCCGTACCTCTATTCCTCCTGCCGAGCGGTCACCGATGCCAACCAAGGTTCTGGTCTTCGAGAGCGATCCTGCCTTCGCGAGCGAGCTGCAGAGCGGTCTGGGCCGCTACGGCTGCGAAACATCGCTCGTGGATGACGCGAATGTCGGCCTCCAGGCTGCCGCGAGCGACACGCCCGATCTCATCCTGCTCTCCATCGAGCTACCGCGGATGAACGGCTTCTCCGTCTGCAACAAGCTCAAGCGTGACCCTGCGCTCAAGAAGGTGCCGCTCATCATCATGAGCAGCGACTCGACGGAGGAAACCTTCGAGCAGCATCGGCGCCTGCGCACCAGGGCCGAAGACTACATCCACAAGCCGATCCCCTTCGACGAGCTGGTAGGGCGCATCAACCAGTTCGTCGAGCTGGGGGCGCCGGCAGACGGTGCCGCGGTGAGCGAACCACCCGCGAGCGAGGCGATCGTCATCGACGACGAGATCGAGCTCGAAGGCGAGTCCGCTCCTGCAGCAGCGCCGGTCGAAGAGGCCGAAGAAGAAGTGCCTGCCTCGATCGACGACGAGGTGGACGACTTCGCCGAGCAGGCTTTCGACGCACTGATGGACGACGCGACCCTCGGCGGCGAGGCAGAAGCCCCCGCTGCAGATGAAGCCGCCGCAGAGCCCGAAGAAGCCGCGGAAGAAGTCGAACTCGCGGAACCGGAGATCCCCGCCGCACCACGCGCACCCTCGACGCGCCCCAAGATGTCGTCGATTCCGCCGCGACCGGAAGCTAGCGGCGATACGGCCCGATTCCAGAGCCAGATCGACAAGCTGAAAGGCCAGAGCAGCGAGCTCGAAGAGGAGCTGCGCGCGGCCAGGGCTCGCATCGCCGAGCTCGAGGACGAGGGCAAGCGCGACGCGTCGCGCGACGCGGAAGTGCAGCGGCTGCAGCGCGAGCTCGACGAGGCCAAGGCCAAGGCTTCGAGCGGCAAGGGGGGCGGATCCGCGCGCGAGTTCCTCGATCTGCGCGAATCGCTCAACAAGAAGGACAAGGAGCTGCTCGACCTCCGCGACCAGATCACCAAGCGTGACAAGGAGCTGCTCACGCTGCGCGATAGCTCGCTCGAACTGGAGCGAGACAAGGCGGACCTGTCCGACCGCATCGACGAGCTGGAACGACAGCTGAACGACGCGCAGCGGAGCATCGAAGCGCTCGGCGCCGACAAGGAGCAGGCGAGCAAGCGAGCCGACGACTTCAAGCGCAAGTCGGAAAAGCTTGCGGGCGACCTGGAAGCCCGCGGCCAGGAGATCGTCGAGCTCAAGCAGAAGCAGGAAGAGGAGCTGGCAACGCGGGACGCGCGCGAAGCGGCTCTGCGGGCCGACCACCAGCAGGCCCTCGACGAAGCCGAGCAGGCCAAGCAAGCGGCCGTCGAAGCAGCCGAGGAGCAGGGCCGCCAGAACGTCGTCGACGCCATCGAGGAGACGAAGGAGGCCGCCGCAGGCGAGCAGGAACGCGCGCTGGCAAAGGCAGCAGAAGAAGCCGCCACTCTACAGGCCGACGCGGTTGCCGCTCGCGAAGCCGAGCTCAAGAAAGAGTCCGACTCGAGGATGGCCGCGCTGCATCGCGCCAATGAAGACGCGATGGGCAAGCTCAAGGCCGAGCATAGCCAGGCGATGAGCGAAGCCGAGCAGGCCGCCGCCGAGCGTCTAGCTGCGCGCGAAGCGGAGCTCGCCGAGGAGCACAGCGCCCGGGTCGCCGAGCTCGAAAGCGCCCACGACGCAACGAAGGCCGAGCTTGCGAGCATCCAGCAGACCTTGAGCGAGGTCCGAGCGGCCAAGGAAGAGGGCGAAGCCACTCGCGACGCGAGGATCGCCTCGCTCGAGAGCGACCTCACGGAGCGCACCAGCGAGCGCGACCAGGCCAACGAGACCATCGCCGCCCGCGACGCGAGCATCGCCGCACTGGAAAGCGAGCTCCGCACCCGGACGGAGGAGCGCGACGCCGCCAACCAGACCATCGAAGAGCGCGACGCCAGGATCGCCTCGCTCGAGTCCGACCTCGAAGCCCGCACCGCCGAGCGCGACGCCGCCAACCAGACCATCGAAGAGCGCGACAACACGGTAGCAACGCTCGAAGCCGCCCTGGCCGCTGCCAGGGGCGATCTGGAGGAAACCCAGAACACGCTGGCTGCCGAGCGGGCGCGCCTCGAGAAGGCACGCAGCAAGTGGTCGGAGGACTCGAGCTCGCTCGAGCGGGCCAAGGACGCCCTCGCCGCCGCCCTCGCGCAAATCGAGGAGGCCGAAGGCCGCCCGATCGAGTAGCGCTGCGACGGACCGGAAGCGGACGCGGCGACGGGTCAGCGGTCCGCGAGGCTGCGTACGGTATCGATCAGCTCGGCGAGCGTGAACGGTTTGTAGACTCGCGGACGCCCGCTCCTCTCGAGAAAGTCGTGGATCGCGGGGTCGAGCACGCCGCCGGTTGTGAAGCCGACGCGGTCGACCATTTTCGGGAAACGGCTCGCCAACTCCTCGTAGAAATCGATTCCCGTACGTCCGGGCATGACGATATCGCAGAGAATCGCGTCGAAGGCGGCGTCGCTTTCGAGCACGCCCAGCGCGGCGTCTGCACCATCAGCCACGACGACGTTGCACGACGATACAAGCATGTGCTTGAGGGCGCTGCGAAGCAGGGGTTCGTCGTCGATCGCGAGCAGGCGCCAGCGCCGCACCTTGACCTCGGGAGGCAACGCCCTGTCGCCGGACACATTCGACTCGTCCGCGTGAGGCAGTCGCACAACGAAGCAGGTGCCGCCTCCAGCGGGGGCATCGGCGCGGATGGTCCCGCCCAGCGACGTCACGATCGCGTGGCAGATCGAAAGCCCGAGCCCGACACCCGCTCCCGCCACCTTGGTGCTGTAGAACGCCTCGAACAGATGTGGGCGCACCGCTTCGGGGATGCCGGAACCGGTGTCCGTGACACGGACCTCGACCGATTCGTCGATTTGTTCTGCGCGCACCTCGACTCGATTCGCCTCGCGGTCACCCTCGGGAATCGACTCTGCGGCATTCGCCAGAAGGTTCACGAACACCTGTCCCAGACGCGCTTCGTCCCCGCGCACCTGGAGCCCCGCGGGAACATCGACGTCGAGAACCGCCCGGGCCCGGAGCTCCGGCCCCGCCACGGACGTCGCGTACTCGAGCACCGGTCCGAGCTCCACGGACACGGCGCGCGGCGATTCGACGCGCGAGAACCTGCGCATGTCCTGAACGACCCGGCTCACGCGCTCGAGTCCCGTCTGGACCTGATCGAGCATCTCCTTGATCCGGAGTCGCTGCGCATCGATCGGACCTTCTCCGGCGAGCACGCGCGCGATGCCTTCGAGGTTGAGCATAGCGAACGTGAGCGGATTGTTTACTTCGTGGGCAACGCCCGCGGCGAGCCGTCCGATGGCTGCGAGCCGCTCGCGAGCAGCGAGGTCCGTTTCCAGTCGCTTCCTCTCGGAAATATCACGCATGGTCACGATCCGTACCGCGCGCCCTCGATACTGGATCGTCCTGCCGCGCGCTTCCGTAGCAAAAGTAGTGCCGTCCGCGCGCATTGCCACCGCCTCGTAGGGACGGGCATCGCCTGTCAAGCTCATGCGCTTGACCAGGTCGAGGGATTCCGGCGCAACGTACTGGAAGATCTCGCTGCCGCGGAGATCCTCACACCGGTACATCGCGTGAGCCGAAGCGTTGGCGAAGAGGATCCTGCCGGCATCGTGGACCAGCACGGCTTCGAACGTGGCCTCGGAGAGGGCCCGGAACTGCGCCTCGCTCTCCCTGAGCGGCGACAGGTTGTGGATCATCATCCAGATGCCCTGACCGTCCGCCGCGTCGAATCGCACCGTGAAGACCTGGCCCTCGAAGCGCGTCCCGTCCTTCCGCACCAGCGTGAGCTCGCCGCCGAAAGAGCCTGTCCGTTCCCCCTGTGAGATCGCCATCCGCAGCCGTTCGGGATCGTCGATGGTGTCCGCCTGCACCAGCCCCGTCATCTCACCGGGCCCATAGCCGAAGAGGCGTTCGGCAGCCGCGTTCGCGTTGATGATGGAACCCGTCGTCGTGCCGATGACGACTGCTTCCGACGAGCGGCGGAAGATCAAATCGATCCAGTCGACACCGCCCTGGCGCGGGGGTCGGTCCGGGGCCGAGCTCACCCCCGCAGAATAGCACCGCGCTGCGCGGTATCACGCCACGATTGTGCGGGCGCGCGACCCGCAGCCTATCCGCACGCTTCGACGATGTCGCGGAGTGCGCGGCACCCCTCGACCAGACGCGGCCCGGGCCGACCGAGGTACGCCTCGGAAACGCAGAACACGCGGCGGTTCTCGACTGCGGGAATGCCCCGCCACCCCTCGCGCTGATAGACCGTGTCGGGCCTGTACTTGTCCGGTTTGACTCCGCACCACGAGATCACGACCGCATCGGGACGCATTGCCTGGGCTTCGTCGTCGGTGATCGGCGCGCTCTTCACAGCCCGCTCGCCAAACGGGTTGTCTGCGCCTGCGACGTTCCAGCAGCTGGTTCACCCAGCTGTCGCGCCCCGGCACAATTACCGGCTTGGGCCACCACTCGACCAGCACGCGCGGACGACGCTGGCCGGAGCGAGCCGGCGCGACCAGCACACGCTGCATGTCGGCGACGAGCTTCTCGCCGCGCTCCGGCACGCCGAGGCGCAGCGCGATATTGCGGATGTCCTCGTACACGTCGCTCACACTCACCGGCCACGGCGCAACGTACGGCAAGCGAGAACGCTCGAGCCCGTCGACGACGTTCTCGTGACCGGGCACGGTCAGCGATGCCAACACCAGATCCGGCCGGAGCGCTACGACGCGATCGATGTCGATCGAGAGGTCGGGGCCGACCCGGGGCAGCCGCGCCACCACTTCCTCGGGATAGTCGCTGTGATCGTCCACGCCGACCAGCTGGTCCGCGCAGCCGAGCGCACAGACGATCTCGGTGTTTGAACAAGTCAGGGAAACGACGCGCATCCCGTGGTCTTGCCACCGCGGCCCAGCGGACGCCAGAGGCAGCGTCTTCGTGCTGCTCCGCCCGTTCTGTATCGTGTAACGTACCGGAACGACACATGAGCGAGCCTGCGAGCCCTGCCACCGAACGCCGCGATCGCTACGTGGCGTGGGGCCTCACGTGGCTCACGTATGCGACGTACTACACGGGGCGCAAAGGCTTCAGCGTCGCGAAGAAGGCCATCCGCGATCACCTGGGCGTCTCGGTAGCCGCGCTCGGCCTGATCGACACGGTATACCTGGCGGCCTACGCAATCGGGCAGTTCGTGAGTGGCACGCTGGGCGATCGCGTCGGCGCGCGGCGGCTCATCGGCTACGGCATGCTGGTCAGCGCCGCAGCCTGCGCCGCGTTCGGTTCGGTGAGCTCCGCCGTGCTATTCGGCGCGCTCTTCTGCGTCAACGGCTTCGCGCAGTCCACGGGCTGGCCCGGCACCACGCGCGCCATGGCCGAGTGGACCACGCCGAAGAACCGCGGTTCGGTGATGGCGTTCTGGGCAACCTGCTACCAGGTGGGTGGCGTCGCCGCCACGGCCTTCGCCGGCTACCTGCTCGGACGCTACGGCTGGCGCGCGGCGTTCTACGGACCAGCGCTGTGGATCACCGTCGTCGCGATCCTGGTGCTGTTGCTGCTCAAACCTGGGCCCAGCGCCACGCGCGCCGTCGCCGCCGACGCACAGGTGCCGGTCGACGGCACGCCACCCCCCAGCCAGAGCGCCCCGCTCGAGGGCGAGGAACTGCTCGCTGTGCGGCGCCGCGCCCAGCGCGAGGTCCTGCGAAGCCCCGTGCTCTGGTCGTACGGGCTCTCCTACTTCTTCATCAAGCTGATCCGCTACAGCTTGCTGTTCTGGCTGCCGTTCTATCTCGCCAAGCAGCTCGGCTACGCGGAAACCGAAGCAGCCTACGTCTCGACCGCGTTCGATGTGGGCGGCATTGCCGGCGTGATCATCATCGGCATCCTCTCCGACCGGCTGCGTCGCGTATCGCGCTCGCTGCTTTCGGCGCTGTGGCTCTTCGGGCTGGCCGTAGCGCTCTTGGCATACACCCGGCTCGGCACCACCGCCGTGGGCGCGAACGTCGCCATGCTCGGCATCATCGGCGCGATGTTGTTCGGCCCCGATTCGCTGATCTCCGGCGCTGCCGCCCAGGATGCGGGCGGACCACACGCCGCAGCCATGGCTACCGGGTTCGTGGACGGCGTCGGATCGATCGGCGCCGTGCTCGAAGGCGTGCTCGTGCCGTGGGTGAGCAAGCGCTTCGGCTGGCACTCGCTATTCATCGTGTTCGTCGCTTGCGCCGTCGTGGGCGGACTGTGCCTGCTGCCCACCTCGCGACGCGTGCCGGCGCCGCACACCGGCTAGCGCTACTGCGGCGGACTGGGCCGAAGCCCCAGTTTCTAGCCGCGCTCGAAACGGCGCCAGGTGCTGTCGAGCAGCCGTTCGTGCGGCAGATAGCGGGCCTTGTACTGCATCGCGGCGCAGTCTTCGATGTACAGCCCGAGATACAGGAAGCGCAGACCCCAGTTCTGGCACAGCTCGATCTGCTTCATGATGGAAAACGTCCCCGGGCTCGCGCGCGCGAACGCCGGGTCGTAGTAGCAGTACACGGCGGACAGCGCGTTCTGCCCGCGGTCCGAGAGCGCGACCGCCACCAGCTCCCCGTCGACCCGGTAGCGGAGCTCGAAGCTGTCGCAGCAGCTGCTGACCAGAAAATCACGGTAGCCTTCGCTGTCGATGGGAGGCTGCCCGTCGCCCAGGCCGCGTTCGCGTTTGTGCAGGTTGTACAGCGCCACACGGCGCGAATCGACGATCGGCGGCCCGATCTCCACGTCGAACATCCGCCGCCCGTTGGCATACGCCCTTCGCTGCGAGCGATCCGGGGAGAACCGGGTCACGTCGATGCGGATGGGCTCGCAAGCGCGACACTCGGGGCACGCCGTACGATAGAGCACGTAGCCCTGTCGGCGATCACCGGCGAGCAGGCGGTCGTCGAGCTCGTCGCGCGTCAGCTCGCGCGTCGGCAGCCTGAGCGGCAGGCGCGCCACACGCCCCGCGAGATATGGGCACGCGCCCGGCTTGTCGTAGACGACAAGCTCTGGCGGATTGCCGGGTAGGATAGGAATCGTCACCGAATCGCCTGACGTTCCCATGCGCCTAGTGTACCGCTTCGCCGGCCAGCAGCCCGCGCAGCCGGGGCATGATCTGGTCGACTGCGCCCGGCCCCTTGATCGATCCCGCGATCTGCCGGCCGCTGTCGCGCCCGTCTTCCGCCGGCACTGCAAACAGCGGGATGTAGCTCGACTTGTAGCCGTCGCGCGCCAACGCCTTGCCGCTCTGGTCGAAATCGAAGTCGACGAAGCGCACCCCCGCTAGCTGGCGATCGAGCTTTCCGGAGGCCAGCGCAGCGTGGAAGCGCTGGCAGGGCTCGCACCAGGTCGCGCCGACGTAGACCAGGATGCGCTGGCCCTTCCGCTTCGCGTCCAGTACCTGGGCGTGAATGAAAGGCGCGACCGAGTCGACGTTGCGCGGTCCGTCGACGAGCTCGGGGCGCGACGCGAGATGTGCCGTGGACTTCGCCTGTGCGCGTTCCGGCGCGGGAGCGCGATCGGAGCTCTTGCACGCGGCCACGCCGGAGAGCACCAGCACGCACAGCCATCCGACGGGAAACTTCACGCCGGGAGCATAGCAGCCGGAACAGAGGTGCAAGCCCGCCAGAGCACGCCGCTAGATTCCGGCGCGACGCGCCAGCTTCGCCGCCTGGCTCCGGGCTCTCGCCGCGACGCGCGGCGCGTCCAGCGTGACAAGCTCGCCGCTCTCTACGATGGGCTGTCCGCCGACGAAGACGTGCTCCACATCCCGCGCCTGCGTCGCGTAGACCAGCGTGCCTATCGGATCCAGCGCGGGCGCGACGTGCACGCCGTCCGTGCGGACTACGACCAGATCCGCCACCTTGCCGACCTCGATCGAGCCGGCGCGATCGTCGAGACCCAGCACGCGCGCACCGTCGATGGTCGCCATGCGGAGCACGTCACGAGCCGGCAGCACCCCGGGCCCTGCCCTCACGCTCGACAGCAGCGCCGCGTGACGTATCTCCACCCACGGGTCGAGATTGTTGTTGCAGGGCGCACCATCCGGGCCCAGCCCCACGACGACCCCCTGGCGCCTGAGCTCGGCAACGCGCGCTATGCCGCTGCCGAGCTTGAGATTCGCGCTGGGGCAGTGCACCACGCGCGTGCCGTCGCGGGCGATCTGCCGCACCTGTGCGGCCGTAAGCTGCACGCCGTGCGCCAGCGACGCCCAGCTGCCCCGCACACCCCAGCGCCGGAGCACCGTCACGTCGTCGGCGCCGAGCGCGGCGCGCACGGCGGCGCGCTCGCCGGGATGCTCGGCAGCGTGGGTGTGGAAGAGCGAGCCGGCCTGACGTGATCGCTCTACGGCGCCCCGCACCAGCCCCTCGCTGCACGACAGGATGAAACGCGGGATCCACGCATAGCCCACGCGACCGGAGGGGTGCGCGCCCCAGGTCTGCTCGAGGCGCTCGCCGTCGGACAGCTCGCGGCGCGCACTCTGCTTCAGCCGCCGCGGTACGCCGTCGCCGCTGTCCATCAGGGTCTTCCCGCCGACCACCCGGATTCCGGAGCGCACGCAGGCGTCGAACACCGCGTCGTGGTGGTGCACCGTCCCGAGGTCGAGGATGGCCGTCACGCCGGCACGCAGCATTTCCGCGAGGCCGAGCTCGGCGCTGGCGGTGATGCTCGCGTCGTCGTGAGCAGCCTCGAGCGGCCACACGCGGCGCCTGAGCCACTCGAGCAGCGGCAGGTCGTCGGCCATGCCGCGCATCAGTGCCTGGCACAGGTGCACGTGCGACATGACCAGACCGGGCATGACGATGCGGCCCTTCACGTCGATGACGCAGGCTCCGCGCGGCGCCCTGACGCGTCCAGTCGCCACGATGCGCCCATCCCGCACCAGCACGTCGCCGCGCAGCACCCGGTCTTCGGCGTCGCAGGTGACGAGCGTACCGCCGCGCAGACAGAGATCACTCATGTATGGAACCTGAACGCCTCGGGCAGGAGCTCGGCCAACGTGGAACGGCGCTCTGAACCAGGACCCGCAGCCACGACCGGGATCTCGCCGTCGGCAAACTCGACCAGCGCCTGGCGGCAGATACCGCAGGGCATGGCCGGCTCGTCCGCGTCGGTGTAGACGGCAACCGCCGTGAATCGCTGCTCGCCGTCCGCGATCATCTGCGCGATGGCTGAACGCTCGGCGCACACGGTCGCGCCGTAGCTGGCGTTTTCCACGTTGCAACCGGTATAGATGCGCCCGTTCGCACCCCGCAGCGCGGCCCCCACCTTGAACTTCGAATAGGGCGCGTAGGCGCGACTCTGCATCTGCCGAGCCGCCTCGATCAATTCCCGCTCGGCGTCGCTCATCCACGCACCTCCGCGTACGCGAGCTCCACCCAGCGCCCCAGCACCTTCGCGAACGCTTCGCGCGTGCGCGTTGCGGTTTCCTCGACCTCCTTGTGATCGAGAAGAGCGCCGGAGAGCCCGGCGGCAAGGTTCGTGATGCAGCTCATCGCTCCAACGCGCACGCCGCGATGCCGGAGCGCAATCACTTCCGGCACGGTGCTCATGCCCACGGCATCGGCGCCCAGCGTGGCCAGCATGCGGATCTCGGCGGGCGTCTCGTAGCTTGGACCGAGCATGGCGGCGTACACGCCCTCGGCGAGCTTCACCGACGTGTCGGCGGCAGCACGCCGGGCGGCGGCGCACAGCGCTTCGTCGTAGGCCCGCGTCATGTCCGGAAAGCGCGGCCCAGCCGAGTCGTCGTTGGGCCCGACCAGCGGATTGCGGCCCATCAGATTGATGTGGTCGGTGATGAGCATGAGGTCGCCGGCCGCCAGGCGTTCGGAGATCCCGCCGGCCGCATTGGTGATCAGCACCGCGCGGCAACCGAGCCTGGCGAGCAACCGCACACCGAACACGACGCGGTCGAGCGGATGTCCTTCGTACGTGTGCACCCGACCTTGCAGGCAGGCCACGTCGGCGTCCCCCACGCGCCCCAGACACAGGTTGCCCGCGTGCCCCACGACCGCCGAACGGGGCATGTACGGGACCTCGCTGTACGGAACCTTCAACAGGTCGTCGAGCCCGTCGGCGAACGCGCCGAGACCCGAACCGAGGACCAGACCGATCGCGGGGACGCCGGATCGGAGCTTTTTCACGTGGGCGACTGCGGCGTCGAGCTGCTCGGTCATTCGCGGGATGCCTCCTTCGACACTGGGGACCCAGCCTCCCCCGGCCGCGGCCGTCCGGAAAGGGGAAATCGGGGCTGGCAGAGGGCGCTGCCGTGCTATGTTCCGCGCCCTTTCGGCTCCGCGCCTGGTGTGGAGCTAGACATCCGTACAGTAGAGAACCATGGCAAGCAAGTTCGACCAGTTCCTCGAGGACAACAAGATTGACCGCCGCCGCCTGCTCGCGACCTCGCGCCGTCTGGAGCGCCTGCATCGCGAGGACCGCGAGCTGAAGCTCAAGAAGAGGCAGGGCAAGGTCGAGGGCGCCGGCGAGGGCGAAGAGCAGAAAGCACCGCCCAAGCCCCGTTCGGGACGGCCGGTGACCGACCGCATGCTCAAGGACATCGCGGCCGGAAAGCGCGTCTCCGGCGCCGCGAAAACCCGTCTTCTGCGAGCAGTCAACCACCTCTTGCAGCAGAAGAAGAAGGATCCGGTCGATCTGCGCGCGTTGTTCTAGGCCCAGGCTCCGGTCAGGCTGGAACTGAAAATCAGCGGCTCTCCGGGCATCTGATGTCGGGATGCCTGCTGCCGCTGCCACAGTCGAACGTCTGTCGTGGAATCCGGCTCCCGTTGCGGGGCGGGCACCGACGGACACACGGAGTAGACTGACAGTGGTGTCCGATGCTGACGATCTCGTAGAGCGCTGCCGTGGAGGCGATTCGGCGGCGTTCCGCGAGCTCTTCAGGCTGCACCGAAACGACGTCGCGCGCCTCGTCCATCGCATGCTCGGTCCGAGTAGCGATGTGGAGGACGTGATCCAGGAGGTGTTCCTCCAGGTGCACCGCAGCGTCCGCGATTTCCGTGGGCAGGCACGCTTCTCGACATGGCTCTATCGCGTGACGGTCAACGTGGTGTTGATGCACCGCCGCGCGGCGCGGAGCCGTCCGGTTTTCTCGGATGTCCCCGAGGGATTCACGATTTCGGACAACCGGCCGCTACCCGACGACGAGGTCGCACGGAACGCGCGCATGCGCGCGTTCGAACGACTGCTCGATCGACTGAGCGACAAGAAGCGCACGGTTTTCATCCTGCACGAGCTGGAAGGCATGGCGCCCGCCGACATCGCCGAAGTTGTCGGCGCACCCGTGCTCACGGTGCGCACCCGACTGTTCTACGCGCGCCGCGAGCTGGCCGAGCTCCTGCGTGAAGAGCCGACGCTGACTGCGCTGGCCGATGACATGGCGGCACCGCGCCAGAAGAAGAAGTCATCCAGCCCCCGGAACAAGGAGGCGACCTGATGGCCCGCCACGACATCGAGGTTCTAGAGCAGCTCGTCCGCGAGAAGCGCGCCGAAGCGGAACCGGACATCGACTGGGACAGCGTCGAGGCACAACTGATGGAGAAGGTCGAAAGCGACGCGCCGGCGCCACTGCCGCGTCCCTCTGCGTGGCCGGCTGTAGCTTTCGTCGCGGCCGCCGCGGCCGTTGCCGTCGCCGGCTTCGGCGTGCTCGCGCACTACCGGCAGAAGCCGGCCGGCACCGCGCCCAAGGCGCCGGTGGCGCGCGTGCTGCGCGCGCCGGCCCACCACGTCTACGGGCTGACGCAGACCAAGCTGTCCGGCGACAAGCTGCACATCGGCGATCGCGTGGTAGCCGGCGCAGAGCCGGTCCGGGTCGAACACGCCGGGCGTGTGGTGTGGACTCTGGCGCCGAACAGCCGCGCGACACTCGCGATGACCGGACGCTACCTCACGGTGCGGCTCTCGTCAGGGTCGGTCACGGCGGATGTGGTGCCCAGCCCGGAGCCGGAATCGTTCGCCGTGGAAGTGAACAACACCCGCATCGCCGTGCACGGCACGCACTTCACCGTGCAGCGCCTCGATCACCAGGCGAAGGTGACGCTCGAGCGCGGCGTGGTCGCGGTCGGCCCCACCAGCGAACGCGGTCACACCCAGGGCTGGCTGATGACCGCCCCCGCGACCGGCACCTTCTCGATCGACGGCGCACGCACCGGACATGTCGAGCAGGGCAAGCCCGCTGCTGCCGAGCCGACCACGGCAACCCCAACGCCGGCAGCCCCCCGCGCGACGAAGGCCGCTCCCGCGACCAACCCCGCTCCAGCGACCAACCCCGCTCCAACGGCAGTCGCGACCACGACCGAAGAGCCGGCTCGGCTGCCCGTCCAACCCGCCGACAGCGACCTTTCGAGCGGTGCGGAACGGGTCGCGGCCCAGGTCAGAAGCTGCTTCACCAGCCATACCGAGCCGGACAAGGGCATGCGCATCAGCGCCAACACCAAGCTCTCGGTGGATATCGCCCCGAGCGGCAAGATCACGACGCTGCGCTTCAATCCGCCGCTGGCACCCGCTGTCCAGCGCTGCAGCGCCACCGTGATGCAGTCCGTGCAGTTCCCCGCCTCCAAGCAGGGCGCCAGGGTCACGCGAACTCTAGTGCTGGCCCGCTAGCTAGTCCTCGCGGCGCAGCACGACGGCGCGCCCGTCGCCTAGCATCCACCGCATCGAATGGTCGCTATCGAGCTTGAAGTGCGCGTGGTCGACGGTTCCGTCCTTGCGCCGGATTGCGAGCTTCACGTCGCGCTGGTGCGGGCCGACCTTGTCGACCTGCCAGGTGCCAGTGCGCGGCTCGGCGGCCGGAATCGCCACGGTGATGGTCGAGCCGGCAAATTCCATGCTGGTGCCCTTGGCCCAGCCGGTTGCCGCCGCGACCTGGGCGTCATCGAAGTTCTCGACGCTTTCGCCGAGCCAGCGCCCTTCGAGTTTGTCCCGAACGGGGTTTCCGCATCCCCCCACCCCGATCGCGAGTGCGGCGGAGAGCAGGACTCCCGCCAGAACGTTCGCTGTCAGCTTGGGCTGTGTCATCCACGTAATGGTAGGATACACACCTACACCTGCCCACAATTTGACATGCCCCATCGCGAACGCCGGCGAGGCTCGGGACAAGCCAAAATCCCGCACTTTGCGCTAGCGTCCAGGTCCATCTTGCCTCAACCGGTCCCCCGCACCCACGCATGCAGCCCATCAGCCTGACCCTGCCGCAGCTCCGCCGAGTCGTCGACAACACCTGGGAGGAGGTCACCGCCTGGTTGATCGCCAAGCCCCGGATTCTGGCGCTGCCCCACCCCGAACAGCAGATCCTGTTCGAGCTTGGATGCCGCCTGCGCGACACACTGCGCAGCCTCACCAGCAACGCTGCATGGGATCGCCTGTATTTCGATGGCTCGAGCTCGACGCTGGGCTCGCATGCGATCGCCGACGCAGTAGGGCGCCATCCCCCCATCTACCTCGACACGCGGCAGCTGTTCCAGGTGCAGAGCTCGCGACAGCGACGCGTCGATGAGCCCGACGTGGCAGTTGCGGTCCATGTGCTTCGATCCTGCAACGAGATCCTCGACCTGGACGACGACGGACGGCCACGCCACCAATCGTGGTTGCCGACCAGCGTGCGCGCGCAGGGATGGATCCTGGAAGAACACGTCCGACAGCTGGCCGATCTGGCGGGCGAAGCATGCGACGGCTTCCTTTTCGTGGTCTACAGCAACGAGGCGCGCCGTCGCACGTCGGTCGATCTGCGTGAGGTCGCGTCGTGGGCATCGTGGCACCAACCCACCGAAACGCTCTGGTGGGCATCGCGACACTTCCGCGCCAAGGGCACACGCTAGCCGACGGAGCCGAAACCCGGAAACCGAGCGTCTACTTGCAACAGCGCACGCCCAGGCTGTAGTCGAAGTACTGCGGCGGGTGCGTGCTGATGCGAGACTCGCATCCCGCACGCGTGCCGCGCGAGTAGAAGCCGCCCAGGAACGCGCCATCCGGATCGTCGACCCATTCGTCGAGATTGCCGACCATGTCGTAGACCGCGTCGTCGCCCCACTTGCTGCGGCACTCCGGCGTCTGCCCCGTCTTCCTGAGTAGTGGGTCGCCGTGGAACTTCACTTCGTTGAGGCGGGGATCGAGATGCCCGATCGAAGCGTTGCCGTGCAGGATGAGCGCCGGGTGCGATGCGCGGTACACGTTGCAGGCGCCCTGGCGATAGCTGTCCCCGTACGGGAATTGTCGGTTCTGCTCGCCGCGGCAGGCTGTCACCCACTCCGCGGGCGTACACAGCCGCTTGCCTGCCGCTTCGCACGCTTGTCGCGCGAGCTTCTGGTCGAGATAGCCGTTCGGTAGCACGTCGCGCCGCGAGACAGCCTCCGGCATGAAGTGGCCGTCGATCTCCCAGTCCGGCGGCGGCGGGACCGGCATGTCGCGTGCGCTGGGCGGGCCCTCGGTCAGACGCTTCCGCTGCCAGCGCCTATATGACGCGCGCGCCTGGCTCGAGGTCGGGTGGTAGTAGGGCGACAGCGTCCGACCGCTCTGCCGATCAACCAGCGAGTCCTCGTAGCGGTCGATGCAGAAGCGGCCCTGGATGTCGACCATGTCCGGCGGACAGCGCGACGGACTCGCGCCCCACGGACCGGGTAGCAGCTCGTGCCCCGGAGCCGCCGGCGGCGCGATGTCCCCGCCGTCCGGCAGGTACAGCAACTGGGGTACGGCCGGCCCCGGCGCTTCGGCGACGCTACCGACGCTGGTCGCGGCACTGGTGTGCTTCTGGTGAGGCGGCTGCTTGTGCTCGCATCCCGCCGCGACAAGCGCAGCAAGCACGACAACAAGACCAGCGCGGCGCATCACCGCCCAGCGTAGAAGAGCCACCCCAACGCGCAAACAAAGGCGACCCGTGCCGCCAACCGCTCCCCGCAGCCTGCGCCTGGAGCCCTACTTGCCGCGGTAGACGATCAGCCCGTGCGTCAGATCGTACGGAGAAACCGCCACGCGGACGCGGTCACCAGGCAGCACGCGGATGTGGTGGCGTCGCATACGGCCAGAAAGCTGGGCGCGCACTACCGCTCCGCCCTGGTCCACCTTGATGGTGTACTGGCCGCCGCCGAGGGCGTCCTGGATAACGCCCTCCATCTCGAGAAGGTCACCTTTGCTCATACGCTTGTGCTGCTCGTTTCTGCAGGTTAAGGCTCGCGGAAGCTGACACAACCCCTGCCCTATTGCAAGATGCGAGCCTCCCGCCGTGGTCGTGTCACCATTCAAGCCGGGAGTCACGTCGCAGCGATGCCATCCGCCGTGTTTCCGGCCACCCTGTTCGACTACAACGGCGTGCTCGTCGATGACGAGGCCGTGCACCTGGCTGCCTTCCAGGCGGCCCTGGCGCCCCTCGGCATCTGGCTGTCCGAAGCCGACTACTGGGAGCGCTACCTCGGCTTCGACGACGTGGGGGCGTTTTCGGCCATCCTGACCGACGCTGGACGCGCGCCCACCGACCAGCAGGTCCACGAGCTGGTGGAAGCGAAGAAGCCGCTGTACCTGGAGCGGGCGCGAGGCACGCTGTCGGCCTTCGACGGTGCGCGCGAGCTGGTCGAGCGGCGTGCCGCCGCCGGGCCGGTCGGCATCGTGTCCGGTGCGCTCCGGAGCGAGATCGAGCTGGGGCTCGCAGTGCTCGGGGTGGCAGACCGGGTGAGCGTGATCATCTCCGCCGACGACACCACCGAGTCCAAACCGAGTCCGCAGGGCTACCGGATGGGCCGCGCCGCACTCGCGCGGCTTGCCGGCGAGGACATCGCGCGCGAAGCGCTGGTCGTCGAGGACTCGATCGCCGGCATCCAGGCGGCGCGCGCGGCGGGACTCGCGTGCGTGGCGGTCACGCACAGCTACAAGGCCGACGAGCTCGCCAGAGTTGGGCCGGATCTCGTCGTCGATCGACTTCAGGACATCAGCGAGGCCGCGCTCGCGAAGCTGTACGGAGCGCGCCATGCGCGTTGAAGCGGCGCTCGCGCTCGGCGCGCTGCTGTTTTCCGGTGCGGCCCAGGCAACGCCTCACTCGCTTCCACCGGGAGCGAACGGCTGGCGCGACTCCGGCCTCGGCGCCATCCGCGGCGTCACGGTCGGCCCCATCGAGAGTGCTTTGCACCCGGACAAGGGCTACGGCAGCGCGCCCTGCGCGCGCACCATGCACGAGGTCCGGCAGATGGGCGGCAACTGGGTCAGCATCACGCCCTTCGGTCGCGTGTGGGATCTGCATCCGAGCGGCGTGTCGATGACCTTCGAGGCACCGTGGGAGCAGAACCGGAAGGACGTCGCGCGCGCCGTGGAGCAGGCGCACCACGAGGGCCTGCGCGTGCTGCTCGTGCCGCACCTCTGGGTCGAGTCGGGCGGCTGGCGCGCGAAGATCGATCCGGGCGACGACGCCGCATGGGCACGCTGGGCCAGAAGCTACCGCGCGTTCCTCATCAATTGGGCAAAGGTCGCGCGTGACGCCGGCGTGGACATGCTTGCCGTCGGCGTCGAGCTGCGCAGCTGGGTCACCACCACCCACGCGCCCAGCTTCATCGACATCATCCACGACGTGCGCCAGGTCTATCCGGGCCTGATCACCTACGCCGCCAACTGGGACGACGTGAACGACACCGTCATCCTGGGCGACCTAGACGTGATCGGCATCAACGCGTTCTATCCGCTCGCCGACAAGAAGGGCGCCGACTTCCCCACGCTGGTGGCCGGCGGTCACAAGGTCGCCGAGAAGGTCGGTCGCCTCGCAACTGACTGGGACAAGCCGGTGATGTTCACCGAGTTCGGCTACACGACGCGCCCCGACCCCGCCGTACGTCCCTGGGAGTGGCCCGACAAGATGAAGCACGTCGTCGTGGACCAGCACGCCCAGGCCCAGGCCTACGCCGCGCTGCTCGGCGCCTTCGTCGACAAGCCGTGGTTTGCGGGATTCTTCGTGTGGCGCGTCTACGCCGACCCGGACGACATGTCGCAGGAAGCCGAGTGGGGCTTTTCTCCACGCGGGAAGGAAGCCGGGCTCGTGCTACGCGACGCCTTCCACGCCTGGTGGGCCGCCGATGGTCCCCGCCCCATCGGCAGCGGACTCGGTAACGTCTCGGCCTGGATCGACAGGCCGTACTGAGAACGTCGCTCGCAAGCGTCGGGGCGACCTACTCGTCGGGATCCGTCTCGAGGAGGTTCGGGGAGACGGCGACGATCGTTCCGCCACTGGCCTTCTTGAGCTGCCCGTCCAGCTCGAACGTCGACAAGACGCCGTTGCCATCCAGGTCACCGTTGGCGGTAGCCTTGAAGCTATCGGTCGACGGCGATTTGTAGCTGTACATGTAGTACTGGGGCTGATCCATCGTGAAGCGCAGGCATTTCCAGCCGGCGGAAGAACTGCCGGTGTTCCACTCGGCCGGGGACGACTGGTACTTCCGGGCCTTGATGCTGGATGCCGCGGCCGGAACGCTGTTCGTCGCGCTGGTGCAGAGGGCATGCAGCGCGGCCGTGCTGCCTGCGAGCGGTAGCACATTGCCCGACATCGCCTCCCGGTCGTAGGCGGACGCCGCATCCTTGCCCAGCTGACCGAGCGAGTTGCGCGCTTCCGCTGTCTTCGCGCTCTCGAGATACTTGCGCACGCCGTAGATGGCGATGGCCGCGAGGACACCGATGATGGCGACGACAATCATCAACTCCACCAAGGTGAAGCCTCGTTCAAGGGGGCGTCGTTTGTTCATGCGTGAGGGTCCGGGCAGAAGCTAGTCGAGGGAATTGCAGCTTCCATGCCACGGAATCCGCACTTCGGATCGTACCTGGATGTCGGCTGGAGTGCGTAATCCCCGGACGAAAATTGTCATCCCCCGCTGGCGGGGGTGACGTGGAGCGTCACCCCCCGGTGCAGCGCCCCAGGCCCTCCGCTCAGGCCCGCCGCTCGGGCCCGGCGCTCTCGATGGGGGACTCCAGGAAGAGCCGCGGCGCGGTCGCCTGGCCCCCCGTGTCGCGAATTGTAGGTGCGGACCTCCGTGATCGCGTCCAGGGCGACAGCGCGCTCGGCCATGCCACGACGGCGAGTGATCCGCGCCCTCCACAGCGGCGATGCAACTAGTACGCGCCCGGCCCCGCGCGCAGACCTTTGGGCAAGCTGAGGTCGAGGTTCGGGACTGCGCTCTCCCCACCGTCGAGGTAGGCATAACGCGCCATGTTGCCGACCACGCGGCAGACGTAGCTGCGCGTCTCGTGGAAGGGGATGCGCGCGACCCACAGATCCAGCGGGAGCTTCTCGCCAGTCTCCAACCAGTGCGACACGCGCACGGGGCCGGCGTTGTACGCAGCGGCGGCCAGCGCCACGCTGCCGCCGAAGGTGTCGAGCACCTTCTTCAGGTAGAACGCGCCGAGTCGGATATTGTACGGCGGGCTCCGGAGAAGCAGCGGGTCGAAGTCCACCCCCAGCTCGCCTGCCACGGTGCGCGCGGTCGGAGGAATGAGCTGTAGCAGTCCAACCGCGCGCGCAGGCGAGACGACCGTCGGACGGAACCCGCTCTCCTGACGCATCACCGCGTAGACGAGATCACGCGGCAGCTTGTTCTGCTCCTCGGCGGCGCGTACCAGTGGCTGGTATGGGCGCGGATAGATGCAGTTCCAGAGCCAGCGCGTGCCGTCGGCCGGCGCGCTCTCGAGCCTGGACCAATGTGCGGCGCGCTGGCCGACCTTGTAGCGCCGCGCCGCCCCGCTGAAGCCGCCGTAGGCATGGCAGAGCGCCTCGTCCGCGCGATCACCAAACTTCTTTCTTGACCACGGGCTCGTAGTCCGCGAGCGCCTGGGCAGCGTCGCGATCGAGCCCCAGACGCCTGAGCAGCTTCACGCGCGGCGGCAGCTCGAGCGCCGGCGGCGGCTTCGGCTTGTCGCTCTTCGCCGGCTCGATGAGCGGCGGCAGCTTCTGCCCGATCTGCTTCAGCCGCGCTGCGGCAGCAAGCGCCGCGAACGACAGCGGCCGCTCGTCGATGACGTGGCGGAAGCGTTCGGCGGCCGCATCCTTGTTGCCGAGGCCCGCGAGCGCGACGCCCTCGAGCTCGTGGTAGCGCGCCTGCAGGCGAGGCGCGTCGGTTGCCTTTGCGAGCACGGCAAAGCTCCGGGCAGCCTGCTTGTGTTTCCCTTCCGCGAGCCAGGCCACGCTCTGCTCGTAGCGCGCGCTGTCGACGTAGCGCCCCCTTTTGCCATACCGGCGCAGGTACGCGTGGTAGGCAGTCGCCGCCTTCTTCCAGTGCCCGAGTATGTACTCGAGCCGAGCGGCGAGATACGTCGCCTCCTCTGCGTAGCCGCTCCTGGGATAGCGGCGCGACAGCTGACGGTAGGCCACGATGGCCTTTTCGTCCTTGTCGGCCCGCGATAGCGCGCGCGCGGAGTAGAAGCGATCCTTGACGGCATCGGGGCCACCCAGCTTGGCCGACTGTGCCAGGTACTTCGACGCCTTTTCGTAGTCCCTGCGCGCCATGTACAGCGCCCAGCCGCGCGCGTGCAGGAGCTCGCGCTTCGGCACTCCCTTCTTGATCCCGTCGAGCTCGGCGAGCGCGAGCATCCACCTTCCCGGCACGCGCTAGCGTCATGGCGCGGTCGTACCGCTCGCGCGGCGAAAGCGCTCGCTTCGGATCGAGCTTCTCCAGACGCTGCTCCGCGTCCTTCGACTCCGGTGCCACCGGCGCAGCAGTGGCGAGCCAGCGCAGCTCCGCCACCGCCAGCTTCTTCTTGCCCGCCTTCTCCGCAAGCTGTGCACTGAGTGCGTGGGCGCGTGCCTGGAGCGCTGTCGAACCGTGGCGGGCGAGACGGTGCAGCGCACGGTCGACCTGGGCACGCGCCTGTGCAGGCTTGCCGGCGCGTTGGTAGGCACTCGCCGCGTCGATCCACGCGGAAGCGCCAGCTCTGCTTCTCGAAGTAGTGCGCTGCGTCGAGGTACGGCCCCGCCTCGAGCTCGGCCTCGGCACGCCGCCGCGCGATGTCGCGCGGCGAGCAGCGGCAGCTTCTTTTCCAGACCGTCGAGCAGCTTCACCGCACGCTCCTCGTCACCCAGCGCCAGTGCGGCGCGGGCGCGGGCGTAGCGCACCTCGGGCTTGCTCCCGCTCCTTGTCATCCAACGCGTCGATCAGGCTTCGCTGCGTCGGCCCAGCGCTCCATGCGCACCGCGTCGACCCAGCCCATCCGCTGGATCGCGGCGGCGGATCGGCGGCCTTGGCGGACGCAGGCGCCGCGGGCGCCGAGCGCACCAGCCCCGGCGACACGCTGGGCCCCGCCTCGCCCGCGCCCGCCGGCGAGTTCCGCGCACATCCCAGCGCAAGCAAGGCGAGCGCGGCATACAGTCCGACACTCCGCATCCTGTGCCGGATTACCTAGCACGCGCCCCCCGGGGGGCGGCAAATCCGCGGGGTTCGCAGCCGAGGCGGTGCAGTGCCGAGCCGCGTCGCGGCGGGCTACCAGCCCCAGCGGTATTCCGCACGCACCAGCGCCGAGAAATACGGCGCATCGCCCAGACTCTGCGGCGGATGGCGCAAGAAGGCGTGGTAGCGCAGCTGGCCGCCCACAGCGACGCTGCGCGAAAACGAATAGTCGAGACCGAGGCCGAGCGAAGCGCCTGGCTCGCCATAGTGGCCGAGCGGCGACGGGCCGCCGACAAAGCCATAGTAGCCGACCAGCACATCGACGTAGGGCACCCACCTTATGATGTCGATCTTGTAGGCAATTCCGGCGGAGGCCGAGAGGATCTCCGTGCGCTGGGTGCCCAGGCGATGGCTCGTGCCGAGCAGCTCGAGGCGCGCGTCGAACATGTCGGACAGCCCATAGGCCGCATACAGGTTTGCAGCGGGATTCACAGCGGAGCCGCTGCCCTTCAGCGTCGCGATGCCGAGCCCACCGCCGAGATGCCACTGCCGCTCGAACGCCTGCGCGCGACTCGTGCCGAGCACGACAGCGGCCAGGGCGGCCAGAGCGACGGCGAAGCGCGTCATGCGAGGCGTTCTACTACGCCGACCGGCGGGTGGGCCAGGTCCGTCGGCGGGCGGGTTGTCTGGCGGGTCCTGGCAGCCGCTGCACCCGGAGAGGCGGCGCGACACCGCCAACTCTGCAGGCCCTGCCGATTCTCATTTCAGCGCCGACGCATCGATCGTCCTGTTCGGAGGTCAGGCCCGCGCACGCCCCTACCCCGGCTCGACGACGGCAACGTCCATCAACTGTCGCCAGCGATGCTTCAGTAGTGCTCCGGATGCTGCCTGACCAAGGGCAGCATGCGACACCCACGTACATTGACGACGCCGGGCCTGGCTGGTTCCCTGTGGACTAGGTTGGGCGGTTGTTCCGCCGATGTCGTCCGGACGCGGAGGCATCCACAGAAGGGCTTCGTCATGCGTGTACTCTTCGTTGGCTCTCTCGCACTCGTCGTCGCGGCCTGTTCCTCGGGCAACAGCAGCAGCAACGCAGCCGGAGGCGGTGCCGGCGCCTCCGAAGCCGGCGTGTCCGGCAGCGGTGGAAGCGCGGGCGGCGGCGCAGGAGGAACGGCGGGCGGCGGGGGAAGCGGCGGCGCTGCCACGGCGGGCCAGGGTGGCGTCGCGGGCAGCGACGCCGGCACCCCCGACAGCGGCGGCGACGCGGACGTCGATGGCGGCAACCCCTGCGGTTGTCCCGCCCCGACCTACGGACAGTGGGGCGCGTGCAGCTATCTGGACCAGGATTGCTCCAGCACCGGGACGCGCGACCGCAGCGTGACGTACTACGACTGCGTCGGGGGCAGCTGCCAGCCGCGGGTCGAAAGCGAGAGCGACACGACCGGCTGCGCCCGCACCACCGAGGGCCAGTCGTGCGGCACGGGCACCGTCAACGGCCAGTGGTCGACGTGCCAGCGCTCGACCAGCCAGACCATTTGTGATCCCAACGGCACCCAGACCCGCAGCAACGCGGTCAGCGTGTGCAAGAGCGACCAGTGCACCACATCGCAGGTCCCGGAGACCCAGAGCTGCACCATGTCGACCAAGGGCTGCTATCGCATCACCACCACGACGGAAAAGCTGAAGCGCATCGGAACCGGCGGCAGCGCCGCCACGCTGGCCTGCCCGAAAGGCTATCTGGCAACCGGCATCTGGTCGCGGGCGGGCACGCGCGACGACAGCATGGCCCTGTACTGCTCGAAGATGGGCCCGGACGGCACGCTCAGCAACGAGACATTGAGCCCCAAGGTCGGCGGCACGGGCGGCAGCACGGTGGTGGCGGCGAAGTGCGGACAGGGCGAGGTCATGGTGGGCCTCTACGGCAAGGTCGCGCCCGAACGTCATCACCCAGGTCGGCCCCATCTGCGCGCCGTTGCACAAGTGGGTCTCCTCGCACTCGGGGCAGTACAAAGGGACGCTGAGCGGTGCGCAGAATACCGGGGCCAGCTTCAACTCCCCCTGCTCCACCGGCGTCATCACGTCGATCGATCCGACGGTCGGCAAATGGAACTGCGGAACATTCTGCGGGACGTTCTTCATCGTGCGCTCGCTCAGGGGCGTGTGCACGAACGTGACGGTGGATCAGTGAGCCTCGCTCGAAGAAGCGCGCTGCTCGCCGCCGTCTCGCTCACACTGGCGGCGTGCGGTTCGTCGAGCGGATCGGGGAGCACGCTCACGCGCATCGCCTCGCTCGATACGGAGGTCCCCGACAGTATCCAGGCGGGGCAGCAGGTCGGTGCCGTCTGCGTCGCCAGGGATGCGCACGACAAGGTCATCGATACTGGCCCGGACGTCCACTACGCGCTGCGCATCGAGCCCGCCGCGTCGGTCAGCTTCGACGCTAGCGGTGTGGCGACGGCGATCCGCACCGGACAGATCGAGGTCTCGTGCGCGCTGCCGGATCAGTCGCTGATCGACCCCACCCCAGCCCTGCTCCGCATCGTGCCGGGGCCGCCGCATCAGGTAATAACCACGCTCGACCACGACCAGGTCACCGCGGGTGACGCCGTGAAGGCGACGTGCCAGGTGTTCGACGCCTACGGCAACGAGGTCTCGGGCGCGTCGCCAACGCTCGGCGTCGCGCCCAGCGCGGCGACGCACAAGATCAAGGGGCTCGAGGCAACCCTCACGCGCGCCGGAGACTACAGGCTGGCGTGCCAGGTGCCCGGCACCAGCTCCGACGGCGCGCCGCTGGAGGTTCTGCCCGGCGCACCAGCGGAGCTCACCATCGGCAAGGTGCCGGATCTGCCAATCTACTCCAACACGCAGGTGCTCCAGCTCACCCACAGCGTGGTCGACAGCTTCGGCAACGCGGTGGGGGGCGTCCCGGTCCAGGTCGACTCGTCGCCCCAGGCCAGGGAAACGCTCGGTAGCGGGCGCTTCCGTTTCGACGACGGCAACTACACGCTGTCGGCCTACGTGCAGGGACAGAGCTGCGGCGCGAGCGACAGCGCGCTGTGCAAGCACGCACACATCTACGTCAACGGGCACGGGCCGCTCATCGCCTGCGACGGTCCGGGTGACGGCAGCATGCTGAACACGGCGCCCGGCCAGAAACTCACTTTCCACGCTTCAGTGGCCGACCCGGCGCATACCACGCAGGTCAAGGTCGGCGGCCAGATCGTCCCGATGGCCGCCGACGGCAGCTTCAGCGCGCCCGTGACGACCCGCTACGGCATCAACTTCGTCGACCTGTCCGCCACGGGCGACAATGGCATCGAAACCAGCGGTCTGTGCGCGTTCCTGGCAGCCGACCACTGGCTGCCAGGCGACAAGCTCTTACCGGATTCGGTCTCGCTGTCGCTCCGGCCGAAAGCGATCGACGACGGCAAGCCTTCCCAGCCCATCAGCTCGCTGACCGACGCGCTCAGACTGGTGCTGAACAGCTCCGAAGTCGCCAAACAGGTCGACGCGGCACTGACCGGCCAGACGTTCCCCGTGCCCGTGCTCGGCACGACCACCATCCAGGGCGTCACGCTCAACGGTCCGAACGACGCGGACACCTCGCTGGTCAAGGGGGGGCTGAAGGTCCACGTGCGCGCCAACAACCTCCAGGTGAGACTGGTTGGCGGGCTCACCGGCTACGCCGATATCCAGTACATCGACACCACCTTCATCGTCGACATCGAGCTGGGCGGCACGCACCCCTCGGCAAGCCTGCGCAAGGACAGTGCTACCGTCAAGGTCGGCCACGTCACACCGCACGTCGGTTGGCTGGTGAACTTCATCATCAACACCTTCACCGATCCAAGCGGCATCATCGCCCAGCAGGTGAACCAGGCGCTCACCGACTACGCCAGCAAGACACTCGACCAGCTGCTGCAGCAGCTCACGTTGAACCTTCCGGCCGTCCCGCTCACGTCGCTCGGCGGCACGCCGATCCAGCTGACGCCACAGGTGGACTTCTCGCGGGTCGATGCATCGTCCAAGCGGCTTCTGGTGTCGTTCAAGACCGGCTTTTCCGCGAAACAGGGGGCCAGCTCGTCCAACGATCTCGGCGTAGCATTGCCGAGCCAGAACCCGGACTACGACCCGGCCGGCACGGCGCCGGTGACCGCGTCGGTGTACGCGGGCGTGGTCAACCAGGCGCTGCACACGCTGTGGCGCGCCGATTTCTTCACCGGCACGCTGACCGGACTTCCGAACGGCGGCAGCGCCGATCTGTCGCTGGGGCTGCCGCCGGTAGCGTATCTCTCGAGCGGAAAGCTCGCACTCGACGTGGGCGCCGCCACGGTGACCGCCACGCTGCCCGGCGTACTGACCAACTACGCCATGCGCGTCGGCGCGCGTGGCTCGACCACGCTCACCCTGCAGGGCAGCACTCTGGCGCTGGGCAAGATCCAGATCGACGAGGTCCACTTCGCACCCGTCTGTTCCTCCGCCAGCTCGTGCACGCCGCTGTCGGGCCAGACGCAGACCACGCTGGAGTCGTTCCTGAAGAGCACGCTGCAGACCGTGCTCGACCAGTCGCTGGGCAAGGCGCTCCCGACCCTGCCCATACCGTCCTTTGCCATCCCGCAGGCGCTGGGCGGGTACAACCTTCCCGTCGGAAAGTCGCTGGGTCTGACCGGGCCCAAACTGACCGTGAAGCCACCGATGGCACTGCTCGACGGCGGATTCGGGGCGCAGTGATGAGCCGCTTCGCACGCGTTGGAGCCGTGATGGTGCTCTTGGCCGGCGCACTGGCGGGCTGTTCGAGCGGCGCCAAGGGCGGGCGCTTCGTGACCGTCTCGGCCGACCCGGGCAAGGGCGTGTACGCCGTCGGCGACAATGTCACGCTCTCGGCCCAGCTCGTCGACGAAAACGGCAAGGCGACGGGCGCAGACTTCAAGTGGAGCGTCGACCCACCCACTGCTGTGCAGGACTTCGGCAACAACCTGTACGAGCTCGACGCCGCAGGGGACATCGGGTTCAAGGCCTGCCTCGCGAGCGACACCTCGCTCTGCCACACGCTGACCCTGGTGGTGGACGACGGCAGCCCGGGGATCGTGCTCGACAAGCCCGTGGCCGGCGCGGAGCTCGGTCCACCGGACAAGGACATCGCAGTGAGCGGCTCGCTCGTGGCGAGCTCGTCGGGCAACGTATTCGTCAACGGCAAGAAGGTCGACGTTGACAGCCAGGGGCGCTTCTCCACCAGCATCGCGCCGCGGTTCGGCATCAACCACATCGAGGTGGTGTCGAGCGACGGGCTCGGCGCGCCCGAGTCGGTGGAGCGCGACGTGATGTGGGCCCAGAGCTACCTGCCCGCGACGCAGAACGGAAAGCCCTCGCTGGCGCTCTCCGACGCCGCGTCACTGCGGCTGGGCCAGCGCGTATTCGACGACGGCGTCGGGTTCGACCCGGCCGTACGCCCCGTCGTGACGCACGACCTCGCCGACGTGCTGACGCTCGCGCTCGAGAGCCTGGATCGCTCGATTCTGCCGCCCAACCCCGTGATCAAGACCAGCGAGCTGCAGCTGTTCCTCGACACGTTGCGGCTGTCATCGGTGAACGTGCAGCTCGAGGTTGTCGACGGCGGTCTGGATCTGTTCGCGCACGTAGGTCATGTCGTCTTGACGGGCGACGGGCAGTTCGCGTCGGGAGGCGTGAACCTGGGGTTGAAGGGCAGCGTGGACGCCAGCGTGGCGGCCTTTACGCACCTGACCATCGACAAGCAGCCGGGACAGCCGGTCAGCGTGAAGATGGGCCAGGTGCAGCTGGCGCTGGAGAACATCACCAGCAACTTCCAGGACCCCAACGCCAACGCGCTGTTCGCCGTGGCTTCGTCGCTGCTCCGGCAACAGATCGAAGCGTACGCAAAGGACGCGGTCCAGACCACGATCGAAAAGAGCCTGCCCAGCGTGCTGCAGGACATTCTGAACGGTGTCGATCAGTCGCTGTCGAACGTCGCACTGTCGGTGCCGCTGCCGCTGCCGGCGGTCAACCCGCCGGTGAATCTGTTGCTGTCGGGCGGTATCGACAACATCGACGTGACGTACCACCAGGGACTCCAGGCCGATCTGGGTGTCGATATCTCGACCGACGCCACGGCGCTCTTTCCCAAGTCGCGCGGCGTAGCGACGACCGTCGATGCGGCGCTCGCGAAGCCCCCCTTCTACGACTACCCGCGGCTGCAGCTCGCGCTCAGGCTGACGCTGCTCAACGGCATGCTTCACGAGCTGTGGAACTCGGGGATGCTCTCGATCGACATGACGCAAGCCACGTCGTTCAAGTCGCTGACGCTGGACGGACGCCTGCCTCCAGTGGTGCGGCTGCCGCGAGCCGGCGAGCAGGGCGATCTGGTCATCTCGGTGGGACAACTGCAAGTGAAGGTGGTCGGCGGCAATGGCGCCAGCGAGACGCTGGCGATCGATCTCGATGCTTCAGCAAACGTGAGCGTCGCCGACAACCAGCTGTCGTTCCATATTCAGGACAAGCCAGCCCTGCATCACTGGGTGATTCAACACAAGGGCAAGTTCCTGGTTCCGGTGGACTCGGCAGTGACGTCGGTGCTCGAGGGCCACGAGTGGCCAGCTCTCAAGAAAAGTCTGGAGACCGCACTGGCGATCAAGCTGCCGGTCTCGCAGGCCGTCGGCGCGCTCGCGCAGCTTTCGCCGACACTGGCGAACTTCAAGCTGTCGCTCGGGGCAAAGCCCGGTCTCGATCTTCGCGGCGGCTACCTGTTCCTCGACGGAACCCTGGAAGGCCGTCTGCCCTAGCCGGAGGCGCGAGTGGTACCGCTACCTGAGCGGCGGCATGCTCGATCACATTCCCACCGATTCCGTCGCAAGGCTGCAGCCTCGCGACGGAATCGGTGCTAGCCGGCCTGGCGCACGCAGATGCGACCGACGAACGCGATGTCGCTGCACAGCGGCAGCGCGCCGGTGCAGTCCGCCGAGGTCACGCACTCGCCCGAGCAGTAGTACACGCCGCCTGGCCCCTCCACGCACAGGGAGCTCGCGCAGTCGTCGCCGCTCTTGCATTGGTCGATGCCGCTCTGCCCCGTACCGCGCGGTCCCGGCGCGCAGGCGCAGCCCGCGTCCAGATCGCACTCGCAGCGCAGCGCCAGCTGGCAGTCTCGGTTGAAGTTGCAGGACGCACCCGCCTCGCCCGGACCGCCGACCGCGTCGAGCGCAGCGTCCAACGCGCCGGCATCGGTGTCGACCGAGCCGTCGCTCACCGCGGAAGCGTCACCGGCGTCCGTCGTGGTCCCGGAGTCGGGCGCTGCCTCATGCGTCGCCGCGCTGCTGCACGCCACCGACAGCCCGCCCGACGCCAGAGCCACGAGCGCCGTCACGACCCAGCGTGTCGATCCCTGCCAGCGAAGCCTCCGTCTTGCCATGACCCGCGCTCTCATGCTTCCACGCTTCGCCATGCGGGTGCAAACGGACCGGGGCGCCGGGCTAGCCGCTCCCTCCCTCTTTCTTCTCGTCGCCGAGCTCCGAAAGCAGCTCGCGCGCCTCGCGGTGCGTTCTCGAGCCGGGCAGTGCTTTCGCGACGGCGCGCTTCGCGCTCTTGCGCGCCGCCGCGTCATCGCCCAGCGCGGCCTCGGCGCGCGCGCGGATCAGCAGACGCGAGTCGGAGGGCGCGACCAGCTTGTCGGCCTCGTCGAGCGCCTGGAGCGCCCCGCGCGGGTCGCCCGCCAGGCGGCGCACCTCGGCCTCCGTACCGAAGCAGCGCGCGAGCCGGTGCGCTGCCTTGTCCTGCGCCCCGAGCAGCTCTTTCGCCTCTTCCAGCTCCGCCAGACAGCGCTCGAGCTCCGCGGCGTCCACTCCATCCGCAGCGCGGACGCGATACCACACGGAGTTGATCAGCGCCGAGGCTCCCAGTCCCTCCGGGTCGAGCTCCCGCACCTTGTCGTTCGCCGCCAGCGCTTCTTCGGTACGACCGAGCTCACCCAGGCACACGCCGCTGTTCAGCCAGTCAGCAGCGCTCTGCTCGCTCTCCGGGGTGGCCGACAGCGCGCCCAGCGCCCCCTCGAAAGCCTCCACACGGAAGCCCTCGGTGACCAGCGCCCCCAGCTGTTCGGCAGAAGGCTGTGCGCCAAGCGCCCGCTCGAACAACGCGTTGTATGTGGCGGGGGGCATTCCGGGCGGCAGCGTGCGCAGCAGCAGCAGCAGGCCCTCCGACGTTTTTCCCTCGCGCTCCAGTTGCTCCAGGATGATCGCCAGCGGGTACGGCGCGCACTGATCGCAGATCGCGATGCTGGGAGCTGCCACGAGCCGGTTCACCACGCGGCGCGGCCGACGACACATCGAGCACTCCTGCGCCGGAACGCGCGACACGATGTTCAACACGCCCAGCGCCGCCGCCGCGCCCAGCAAGAACCACCCCGCGCGGACCATGCCGCCGTTGGCACCGATGAACCACACAGAAAACCCGGCTAGCACGACCCCGATCCAGATGAGCCGCTTCTGCCAGCGCTGCGACATGTAGAGCCTGAGCGGCTCGTTCGCGCCCGCCCCCGCACCCGGGCTACCCAACTTCCAACCTGTCACGCCGCGGAGTGTTGGGCGTGCGGAGGCGCGCGGTCAAGGCGCCCGCGGCGCGGCTAGTCGCGCGCAGCCGCCTCTAGCGCTGCCTCCAGGCGCGCACGCCACGCGGCGGAGTCGATGTGGCGGCGGCGCTCGGCGGCGGTCTGCTGCGCGATGTCGATGGCGATCCAGACCGCGAAGCCGAGCACGGCGGCGGTCAGGCCATTGCCGAAGCTGTGGCTCCACTTGCCGATCACGGCGCTCACTGCCAGCACCAGCCCGATAAGCAACCAGGCGCGGCTCGGTTCCCGCGCCCGCGGCTGGAGCCCGCGCGTGGTCAGCAGCAGCTGGACGCGACGCTCGGCCGGATCGACGCCGAGCACGATGAACGTGCCGTCGTCCTGCCAGCCCTCCGCCTGCCAGACGACGCGCTCGCCCTCCGATTCGACCGCGCCGACGCTCTGCTCCATGCCGTCCATCAACGCAGCCGCCAGGCGGCGCGCGAACGCTTCGCCACCATCGGCGTGCTGCACCCACGGCGGGATGGCAAGCTCGATGCGCTCCTGCTCCACGCGAACCGGGTACCACGAAACCGAGCGGGCGGGCGCGCCGACACGCCGCCACGTCAGCGTGGTTGGTGGGGCCCCCGGCCGGACGCGGAGCGACCGGCCTTGGCGGGCCCGCGGCGCGCGGAGCAAAGCGAGCACGCCGCAACGTGAAGCGACGTGAAAGCGCGGGGGCAACCCTAGAGCATGCTCATCGGGTCGACGTCGATCGCCACGCGCACGTTACGGTCCGCCTGGGTGCGGGCGACGGCGAGCAGCGTCTTGCGCAGAGGGCCTCGCTCGACCGACCGCAGCATGAAGCGGTAGCGGAAGCGATTGCGCAGGCGCGCCAGCGGGGCGGCGGCGGGGCCGAGGATCTGGACGCCTTCGGGGGCGGCGCGGCGTGCGACTTGCGCGAGGCGCTCGGCTTCGCGGCGCACGCGGTTTTCGTCGAGGGCGTCGAGACGCACGAGCGCCATGCGCGAAAACGGCGGATAGCCGAGCTCCTGTCGATCTTTCATCTCGCGCACGATGAAGCCGGACACGTCGTGGCGCGCGGCAAAGCGGATCGCGGGGTGCTCGGGGTCGCGGGTCTGGATCATGACGCGACCGGGGCTGTCGCCGCGTCCGGCACGACCGGCGACCTGCACCAGCAGGTGGAACGTACGCTCCGCGGCGCGGAAGTCGGGCATGCTGAGCGCGGCGTCCGCGTTGAGCACGCCGACCAGCGTGACCGACGGCAGGTCGTGGCCCTTGGTGACCATCTGCGTGCCGACCAGGATGTCGACTTCGCCGCGGCGCACGCGGTCGAGCACGCGCGCGCTCTTGGCGCCGGCTGCTACGTCGCGGTCGAGTCGCGCGATGCGGGCCTGGGGGAAGCGCTCGGCCAGGGTGTGCTCGATGCGCTCGGTGCCGGCGCCTTCCTGTGCGATGCGGTTTCCGCCGCAGCGCGGGCACACGCTGGGCATGGGCTGGCTGTAGTCGCAGTAGTGGCAGTGCAGGCGGTCGCCGCGCGCGCGGTGGTGGGTGAGCGCCACGGCGCAGTTGGGGCACTGGATGATCTCGCCGCAGCCCTCGCAGACGATGCTCGGCGCGAAGCCGCGACGGTTGAGAAACAGGATGGCCTGCTCGTGGGCTTCGAGCACGCGTTCGAGGGCGCGCTCGAGCGGCAGCGATAGCAGCTTGTTCTGGCTCTTGCCGGGGCCGACGCGGCGCAGATCGACGATCTCGACCTCGGGCAGGATGGCGGCGCGGTGCGCGCGCTCGGGGAGCTTGAGGCGCACCAGGCGACCGTCCCGCACCAGCGCTTCGCTCGATAGCGAAGGCGTGGCCGAGCCGAGCACGCACACGGCACCGGCGCGGTACGCGCGCAAGAGCGCCATGTCGCGCGCGTTGTAGCGCACGCCTTCTTCCTGCTTGAACGAGCCGTCGTGCTCCTCGTCGACACAGACCAGGGCGAGATTCTCGACGGGCGCGAACAGGGCGGAGCGCGCGCCGACCGCCACACGGAGCTCGCCGCTTCTCAAACGCCGCCACATGGCGTGGCGCTCGCGGTCGGAAAGTCCACTGTGCAGGACGGCGATGGAGTCGCCGACGCGGGCGCGGAAACGCGCGACGAGCTGCGGCGTGAGCGCGATCTCGGGCACCAGCACGATGGCGCCCTTGCCAAGCTGCATGCAGCGCTCGACCGCGCGCAGGTACACCTCGGTCTTGCCGGAGGCGGTCACGCCGTCGAGCAGGAAGGCGGCGCGCTCGCCGCCCTCGAGTGGCGCGATCAGTGCGTCGACGGCGCGCTGTTGCGCTTCGTTGAGCTCGGGCGGCGTGTCGCGCTCGACCGCCTCGGCGGCAAACGGATCGGCCTCGACCTGGCGGCGCTCGATGCGCACCAGACCGAGCTTTTCCAGGCGGCGCACGGCGGCGCGCGCATTGGACCAGCGCTTCTCCAGGTCGCCGATAGCGGCGGCGCCGGGCTCGCGCAGGTGAGCGAGCACCTCGACGGCCTGCCCCTTGAGCGCGGCCGCGCCGTCGTCGGCGCCTTCCACGGCAACCGCGAACTGCTGCATGCGGCCGACGGTGGAGACGCCGGCATCGTCGAGCAGGCCGGGCTGCAGCGACTCGGCGAGCGAGCGCTCGACCGCGGGCAGGGCGAGGCGCATCACCTCGCCGATGGGCGCGAGGTAGTAGCGGGCCAGCTCGAGCAGGAAGGCGAGCAGCTCGGCGGGCAGCGCGGGCTCGGCGTCGACCACGGCTCTGAGCGGCTTGATGCGCTCGACGGCCACGTCGGGCTCGCGGTCGCCCACGTCCAGCACGACGCCGAGCATGCGGCGGCGCCCGAAGTCGCACAGCACGCGCGCGCCCGGCGCGACCTTGCCTTCGAGCTCCGGCGGCACGGCATAGCTGAAGGCCTGCCCCAGCGGGACCGGCACTGCGACGCGGGCGAGCAGCACGCTAGCGGGCCCCCGCGCGCTCAGCGCAGCTCGAACAGCAAGGCTGCGGCCACGGCGAGCACCAGCACCACGATCGTGATGATCAATCCGCGCGCGCTCTTCTTCTCGGGCGGCGTACTGGGCGCGACCACGGCTTCGAGCGACCTGGGCGGCGGCTCGACGGCTGTGGCGGGCGCGGGAGTGGGAGCGGGCTCGGGCTCGGGCGCCTGTGCGGCGTCCATCTCCACGAGCGGTCCGGCTTCCAGCGCCTTGGCAGCGCGCTCGCGCGCGCGGCGGCGCTCGACGATCTCGCTGCCGAAGTGGTCCATCAGCCACTCGCCGAAGCGCAAGGGGCTGGCGATGAGGCTGGCCTTGCCGGCGTAGTCGGTCAGGTCGCGCAGCATGGCGCCGGCGCTCTCGTAGCGCTGCTCGCGATCCCTCTCGAGCGCGCGCATCACGATGCCGTGCAGCACCGCTTCGTCAGGGTAGCCGCGCTCGGGCAACGGCGGGATGACGGCCTCGCGCGCCTGCTCGAGCGAAGGCGGCTTTCCCTTCTCGCCCTTGTACAGCCGGCGCCCGGCGAGCAGCTCCCAAAGGATGACACCGACCGCGAACACGTCGGAGCGACCATCGAGTGGCTCGCCCTCGGCGGCTTCGGGACTCATGTAGCCGGCCTTGCCCTGGATGGCCTCTTCCGGAACGTCCTCGCTGGCGCCGATGGCGCGAGCGATGCCGAAGTCGCACAGCTTGACCTCGCCGTCGAAGCTGATGAGCACGTTGGACGGCGACACATCACGATGCACGACGCCGAGCGGCTGGCCCTCGTCGTTCTTCTTCCGGTGCGCGTAGTCGAGCGCGCGCAGCGTCTCGATCACGACGAGCAACGAGAACTCCACGGGCAGCGGCACCTTGCCGCGCGAACAGTGGCGGAGCAGATCGCGCAGGTCGAAGCCCTCGACGTACTCCATCGCGATGTACAGCTGGTCGTCCTCGCGGCCGAGGTCGAGCACCTGGGCGATGTTGCCGTGGGAGAGCTGCGCGGCCAGCTTGGCCTCGTCGATGAGCAGCTGGCTGAACTCGCGGCTGCTCGACAGGAAGGGCAGCATCTGCTTGACGACGGCCAGGCGCTCGCCGCCGAGCTCGGTGCGCTGGCGCCCGAGGTAGATCCGGGCCATGCCGCCCTCGCCGATCTTGTCGAACAGCAGATAGCGGCCGAATCGACGCGGAAGGGCCTCGCCCCCGGCTGCCTCGGTGGATTCCACGGTGCTGGAGCCTTGATGGCAGTCGCGCCGGGCCCGGTCAAGACAGACGTGGCGCGGGCGGCGGACGGGCAGCCCCGACGGGATAGAACCCGGCGCCGAGGCGCGGTATCCATCATCGACAAGAGCCCCCTGGAGGGGCAGAAATAGGAGTCCCAACCCCCCTACCAGCCATGTATCTGCTTGTCGGTATGCTGTTTCTGGCCGTCCTGGCCGTCCCGCTGGTCATCGCCATCCGCCACTCCACGGAGCTGTTCCAGATCAAGGTGGAGAAGGGCAAAGCGTCCCTGGTGCGCGGAAGGCTGCCCCAGCGCCTGTTCAACGACATCAAGGACATCGTGCACCGCCCCGCAGTCGCACGCGCCACTATCCGTTGCGTGGCCGAGTCCGGCGAGCCGCACGTGATGCCCGACGACGGGCTCGACGAGGGTCGGCTGCAACGACTGCGCAACGTGGTGGGCCGCTTCGAGATCGTGCAGATCCGCAACGGCAACGTGCGGAGCTAACGGTCGCTCGCCGGTCTGCTAGGCCGCCGAGTCACGGCGCGCCGGGGCGTCTTCGATGCGCCTCCAGCCGCGCACGATCAGGTGCTGTTCGGCTTCCTGCCGTTGCGACGTGTCGAGCGCGACGGTGAGCACGTCGCCGTCATGGAATTCGGTCTCGTCGTGGACCGGACGCACGCGGCCGGCGTGCTCGACTCCGAGCGGCAGCGCCAGCTCGCGTTGCCCGTGCGCCAGCTCGCCGGAATCGGGCGGGCGGTTGGCCGCCACGGCGTCGACACAGCGCCAGCGCTCGACAGCTGCCCCGCCGTCTTCCATGCGGCGGCTCCAGGCGTCCACGTTGTAGGCGTCGGCGAACATCACGCTGGCGCCCGCGCCGTGCACCATGTCGGGCGTGACGCCTTCGTAAGTGGTCTCGAGCGCGACGTGGAGCGCGATGCTGCGCGACTGCTCGCGCGCCTTCTGGCAGAAAAGCAGGTTCACTTCCTCGACCGGAGTGACGCCGATGACGCCGGCGCGCGTATCCACGTCGGCGAGCTCCAGCGTGCGTTCCTCGAGCGCGTTGGCTTGCAGCACCTGGAAGCCGCGCTCTTCCGCATCGCGACAGGCGTCGGGATTGGAGTCGATGCACACGAACGTCCTCGCCACCGGCGCGCAGCGTCTCCGCGATCGCGCAACCGACGGGCCTGGCGCCCAGGATGACCCAGCCCACGTCGCGCGGGCGTGACACGCCGCACAACCTCGCCATGAGCCGGCCGCTCAGGCCCGCCGCAGTGACGGTCACCAGGATCACCAGAAAGACCATGGCCCTGAGCTCGGTGCCGCCGTCGATGCCCACCCGCGCGAGTTCGACGGCGAAATACGAGGCGATAGCCGCGGCCACGATGCCGCGCGGCCCGATCCAGGCGACGAACAGCTTCTGACGCGTTGCGAGGCCGGAGCCGTAGGTGGACATGAACACGCCGAGTGGGCGGATGGCGAACATCAAGATCGCGACGGTCAGGATGCCGCCTGCTCCGAGCGCGACCAGATCCGCCATGCGCACATCGGCGGCGAGCAGCACGAACAACAGACCGATCAGCATGACCGTGAGCTGCTCCTTGAACGCGTATAGCTCGCGCCAGACGCGGAACTCGGTGTTGCCGACGACCAGACCGGCGGCGATGACCGCCGCGATGCCGCTCTCGGGCGTCACCGCGTTGGACACCTGGAACAGCGCCAGGACGAGCGAGAGCGTCAGCACGGTCTCCAGACCGTCGGGCACCAGCCGGCGCACGCGCAATAGCAGCGCGATCAGCGCGCCGCCCACCAGCCCGAACAGCCCGCCCACGCCGAGACGCATCAGCGCGATGAGCGGCCCCTTCGCCAGCTGCTCGCCCGTCGGCGCAAGCGCGATCTCGAGAGCCACCAGCGCCACCACGGCGCCGACCGCGTCGCCAAACACGCCCTCGGCTTCGAGCACGGTGCCCACCGAGTGCTCGACGCGCAGGCGGCGGAGCAGCGGCGTGATCACGGTCGGGCCGGTGACGATGACGAGCGTGCCGAACAGCACCGACGGGCGCCACGCCCAGCCGAGTACGAAGTGCGCGGCGAGCGTGCCGCCGATGGCACTGGTGGCCGCGCCCAGCGTGATGAGCGCACGGATGGATCGCCCCTCGCGCCGGATGCGACGAAGATCGAGATTGAGCGCGCCCTCGAACAGGATGACGGCCACCGCGAAGTTCACCAGTGTGAACAGCGCAGGGCCGAGCGTATCGGGCTGGACAATACCGGCCACGTCGGGGCCGAGCAGCACGCCGGTCACGAGCAAGAGCACGATGCCCGGGATGCCCAGGTGCGTCGCGATGATCTGCGCGAGCATGCCCGCCGCCAGCGCCACGGCCACGGTCAACGCGGGATTTCCAGCGACAGCGTGCACCCGCACTCAACATAAGGCTGGCGCGGCAGGCGTCGAGCAACGGGCGTGTTCCCGGCCGGAAACAGGGCCTGTTGGGCGGCGGTAACGCGACGGCGCCGCGGGTGCAGCGGCTGCCAGGACCCCCAAATGCACTACGGGCCAGGCTTGAAGGCCCGGCCCGTAGCTTGCTCTTGGCGATGCCTTGTTACGGGCAGTCGTCGCTCTTCGGATCGAGATCCGTGCACTTGTCGCGCGGGTTGAGCGACCAGGTGCAGAAGTCGAGGTAGATGAGGCCGTCGATGCGATTGAAGGTCGGCGCGGTGGCGTAGACCCAGGCGTTGGACGGATTCTTCGGGTCCTTCGCGTCGTAGTACATGATCTTGTCGTGGGCCTCGAGCTTCGTCTCGTTCAGCTTGATGACACCAAACGCGCCCACAGCGCCGCCACCGTCGACCGCCTGCGCCGAGACGTTCGTCATCTCGACGAGCGCGCCGGCCCACTTGTTGATCGTGGTGGCATCGGTGCCCGCCGCGATCGTGTCGGCCGTCGTCGTGTCGAGCGGCGCCGGCGCGGGCACGGTGGCCGTGCCGTTGGTCGTGATCGGACAGTTCTGGAACACGCGCAGCTGGTTCTGCTTCACCGGCGCGGGCGAGCAGGAGCTCGGCGCGTAGGCGTTCACCTGGCCGAAGACGTGCAACTTGTCGCCCGGCTTGATGTCGTTGGGAATGCCGTCCGTCCCCTGCGGGCAGGGACCGGCGCTTCCGCCGTCGGTCGTCGTGGCAGGCTGACCGTACGAGTACGATCATGATGCTGGTGCTCTCGCCGACGGTGGTCTGGCCGCCGTCCGTCGCGAAGACCGCCCACAGGCAGGAACCGGTGGTCTTGGAGGCCGAAGCCAGGAACTTCTGGCTGGTGGCCACCACGTCCGTCAGCTCGACGTTCTGCGACTGACCGACCGCGCCGGTGTCGATGTCGTGGATGCTGGCCGCCGTGCCCGGCGTGCAACCACCGCCATCGCCGGTTGTACCGCCGGAGCCTGCCGTCGCGCCGGTGCCCGCGGTCGCGCCGGTGCCGGCTGTGCCGCCGGTGCCCGTACCAGCCGTACCGCCCGTGCCCGAACCGGACGAACCGCCCGTGCCGCTGCCGCCCGTGGCGTAGCCGCCGGTGCCGTTACCTCCGGTGCCGCCGCTCGAGCTGCGGCACGCCGCGAAGCTCAAGCCCATCACGAACACCGATCCAAGCACTGCCAAGCTCTTGATCCTCATTGAACTGCTCCTCTTGCGCCGGTCGGGCCCGCTCGGCGGGATAAAGGCGCCTTCAAGATTCCGGGGCCTATGTTGCTTCGGATGGCGGCGGAGCGCCACCCTTGTCGAGCCCGAACCCTTCGTGCAGAGCGCGCACTGCGAGCTCGGTGTACTTCGAGGCGATGATGCAGCTGACCTTGATCTCGCTGGTGCTGATCGCCTGGATGTTGATGCCTTCGTCGGCCAGCAGCTTGAACATCCTGCTGGCCACGCCCGCGTGCGAGCGCATGCCCAGGCCGACGATGGAAACCTTCACGATATCCGGGTCATACTCGATCGCCGCGCCGCCGATGTCGCGCGCGCACTTCTCGATCAGATCCTTGACACGCGTCAGGTCGTTCTTCTGGACGGTGAACGTCACGTCGGTCGTCGCGCCGCCTTCACGCGATGGACTCTGGATGATCATGTCGACCGACACGTTCTGCTCGGCCAATAGGCCGAAGATGGTCGCGACCACGCCGGGGCGGTCGGGAACGTTGATCATCTGCACCTTGGCCTCGCTCTTGTCGTAGGCGACGCCGGCGACAACGACCGATTCCAGGCCCTTTTCGCTGACGACCATGGTGCCGGGGCGATCACTGAAGGACGATCTGACGTGCACGGGGACTCCGTATTTCATGGCGACCTCGACCGAGCGGATCTGCAGGACCTTGGCGCCGAGCGAGGCCAGCTCGAGCATTTCCTCGTAGCTGATGCGGTCGATCTTGCGGGCGGACGAACAGATGTTCGGGTCGGTCGTGTAGACGCCGTCCACATCCGTATAGATCTCGCACACGTCCGCCCCGATGGCGGCAGCGATGGCGACGGCCGTGGTGTCCGAGCCGCCGCGGCCAAGGGTGGTGATGTTGCCCTCGTCGTCGACGCCCTGGAAACCGGCGACCACGGCGACACGGCCGGCTTGCACGGTGGAAAGCAGCTTCGAGCCTTCGATGGTGCGGATGCGCGCCTTGGTGAACGCGCCGTCCGTCGACACGCGGACCTGGTGGCCGAGCAGGCTCTGCGCCTGGCCGCCCAGAGCGTGGATGCTCATGGCCGTGAGCGCGGAGCTGACCTGCTCGCCGGTGGCGGCGAGCGCGTCGAGCTCGCGCATGTTCGGAGTCGGCGCGATCTCGTGCGCCATGCCGAGCAGACGGTTCGTCTCGCCCGCCATCGCGCTGACGATGACCACGACCTGGTTGCCCTCGCGCTGCGTGCGCAGGGCCCGTTCGGCCACATTGCGCATGCGCTCGAGATTGGCGACCGAGGTGCCGCCGAATTTCTGGACAACGAGAGCCACGGGAAATTGCCTTCCAGGCACCCGGAGCAGCCGGGCGGCGGAAGCTAGCGCCGGCCGTGAAGCGGGTCAACGCGGCTGGGAGCGGCCGCTCGACCAGCCCCCCCTCATCCGCTCCTGGAATTTCCGGTTCGGGACCCGGCGCAAACCGGGTACCCTCCCGCGCCGTGACGCCGCTGGGCAGCTACGTCGTCGAGACGATTGTCACGCTGGTGGGGGTGATCGCCCTGGCGGTGCTGGTGCTGTACGGCGCGCGGCGCGCGGGCATGGGGCGCGCGGGCGGACCGCTGGAGCTCGTCGGCAGGCTGCCGCTCGACGCGCGACGCGCGGTGTATCTGGTTCGCGTGGGGCGCACGGTGTTCGTGCTGGGCGCCAGCGAAGCGGGACTGAACAAGCTCGGCGAGATCGACGACGAGGGGCTCGAACTGGGATCGGGACCGCCGCCCGGCGCGTCCTTCGGCGAGGCGCTCGGGCGCGTGCTCGGGAGAAAGCCGAAGGGCGGGCCGTGAAGCGCCACGGATTCCGCCGCATTGCCGCGGCCGGCACGCTGCTCTTGCTGTCGAGCCCGGGGCTGGCGCTGGCGCAGCCCAATCCCATCACCAAACCGGATGACCTGCTGACGCGCCCCATCGCGTTGGTCGTTGCGCTGGCGCTGGTGTCGATCCTGCCGTTCGCGTTCATGACGGTAACGGCGTTCGTGAAGATCTCGACCGTGCTGCAGATCGTGCGCGGGGCGATCGGCGCGCAGAACGTTCCGTCGAACACGGTGATCATGGCGCTGGCCGGCGCTCTCACGCTGCTGGCCATGGCGCCGGTCGGCTCGCGCATCGCCGACCGCGCCGCGCCGCTGTTCAAGAAGGGCAAGGCGAACGACACCAGCGCGCTGGTGGGCGGCCTCATCAAGGCCACGCGCGAGCCGATGCGCGACTTCCTCGCAGCCAATTCGTCCAAGCGCGAGCACGAGCGCTTCTACGAGATCGCGCGGGCCGCGCGCCCCAAGGCGGAGCGCGCCAAGGTCGGCCGCAACGACCTGGTGGTGGTGATCCCGGCTTTTGTCGTGACCGAGCTGCTCGAGGCATTCGCCATCGGCTTCGCGATCTATCTGCCGTTCCTCGTGATCGATCTGGTGGTGTCGAATGTGCTGCTCGCGCTCGGCATGCAGATGATGAACCCGACCCAGGTGAGCCTGCCGTTCAAGCTGCTCCTGTTCGTGGCGATCGACGGTTGGGGTCTGCTCGCGCAGGCGCTGGTCACCGGCTATCGCCCGGGCTTCTGACGCACAGGAAAATAGCGCTCGCGAGCGTTATGACGCGCAGCGTCAAATCCTTGATTTCACAGGTGTAAGAAGCAAACCTCACGCCTTCCTGGAATACCTCGCGATCCTGTCGGTTTTCCGGCTGCCGGGGAAGCCCCGGCCACGCGCCCGCTAGAGCGGCGGTCGAGTTGACACGGATCGCGCCATCGCTAGGATGCCGCGGCCCGATTGCCCCCCAACTGTCAGGCTTCGGGCACTGCAGTCGCAGGGGAACCCTAACTCCTGGATGGAGATCGGATGACAACCGACGTCATGATCAATGCGAGCTCGCTCACCAAGCGGTTTGGGCCAGTTCGCGCACTCGACAAGGTGAGCTTCGAGGTCCACCGCGGCGAGGTCGTTGGCTTCCTGGGGCCGAACGGCGCCGGGAAGTCGACCACGATGCGCATTCTCACGTGCTTCATTTCCCCCAGCTCGGGGAGCGCCAAGGTGCATGGGCACGATGTGTTCGACGAGCCTCTGGAGGTGCGTCGCACGCTCGGCTACCTGCCGCAGCGCGCGCCGCTCTACCAGGACATGCGCGTGTGGGACTACCTGGAGTTTGCCGCAAAGATCCGCGGACTGGACAACTCCGCGTTCCGCGAGCGGCTGAAGAAGGTGGTCGAGGTCTGCGGCCTGGCCCAGGTGCTGGGCAAGGACATCGGCACGCTCTCGCACGGCTACCGGCAGCGTGTGGGTCTCGGCCAGGCGCTGATCCACGACCCGCCGATCCTGATCCTCGACGAGCCGACGAGCGATCTCGACCCGAACGAGAAGGCCGAGGTGCTCCGCTACATCAAGGAGATCGGCAAGGACCGCACCGTGCTGCTCTCGACCCACAATCTGGCCGAGGTCGAGGAAGCGTGCGCCCGAGCCATCATCGTGAGCAAGGGCCGCGTCGTGGCCGACGGACCGCTGGACGAGATCCGCGCGCGTACGGGCCGCGTCCGCTACGTGATCACGATCGACGAGAAGAAGGCGGAGGCCGGCAACAAGCCGCCGTCGGCTACCGACGTGCAGGACGCGCTCGAGCGACTCGACGGCGCCTCGCGCATCAAGGAACTGCCGACGGACGAGAAGGCGCACAAGTTCGAGCTGAGCGGCGACCAGGAGGGGGACCTCAGGGCCGAGCTCTACCGACTGATGGTGGCGCGCAACTGGACGCTGCTGGAGCTCCGGCGCGACGCCCAGACCCTCGATGCGGTGTTCCGCGACCTCACCCGCGGCGACGAGCGACTCGATCGCGGCGAGGAGTGGGAAGACGAGAACGACGAATACGAGGACGACGAATACGAAGACGAGGACGAGGCTCCCGATAGCTCGGAGGCCTCCGACGACGAGGACGACGACGACGACGAGGACGAGGACGAACGGAGTGCCTGACCGATGCCCCCGATGCTGACGATTGCGAAACGCGAGTTCCGGTCCTATTTCGACTCGCCCCTGGCCTACGTGGTCATCTGCGTGAGCTTCCTCGCGCTGGGCGTGTTCTTCTTCATGTACCGCGGCGGTTTCTGGCAGGTCGATCGCGCGACGCTCCAGAACATGTTCCAGTACGTGCCCTGGGGGCTTTCGCTGCTCGTCATCCCCGTCGTGACGATGCGGCTTCTGGCCGAGGAGAAGCGCTCCGGAACGCTCGAGATGCTGATCACGCTGCCGGTCAAGGACAGCGACGTGATCCTCGGCAAGTACTTCGGCGCGCTGGGCCTGGTGCTGGTGCTGGTGCTGGCAACGCTGGTCTACCCGCTGATCATGTTCAAGTGGCCGTGGGACCTCGGTTCGCTCGACATGGGGCCGGTGCTGAGCGGCTATCTGGGCTTGATTCTCTTCAGCGCCGCAGCGACGGCCATCGGGCTATTGATCAGTGCGCTGACCGAAAGCCAGGCGATCGCATTCTTCATCACGTTCTTCGTGCTGCTCGCGCTGTGGTGGGTCGGCTCGTTCGCCGGAACGATGAGCGGCTGGTACGGCGACGTGCTGTCGTACGTGAGCTTCCAGTCGAGGCTGGAAGGCTTCACGCGCGGCCTTATCGACACCCGCGCGATTGTTTACTTCCTCTCCGTCACGGGGCTCGCGCTCGTCGTGGCATTCAGGGCGCTCGAGCGCCGCAAGTGGGCATAACAAGATGGCAAGCCAGGACAAGAAGCGGAAGGCCGCAGCGCAGACCGGGATCTACCTGGTGGTGATCGCCGCCATCCTAGCGGTCGCCAACGTATTGGCAGCGGGCGTCTACGATCGCATCGACGTCACGAAGAACGAGCGCTACACGCTGAGCAAGGGCAGCGCGCAGTTGCTCTCCACGCTCAAGGGCCCCATCCAGGTCGACGCCTACGTCACCAAGGGCCTGGCCAAGCTCGACACGTTCGTGCGCGACCTGACGGACCTGCTCAAGGAGTACCGCCGGGCCGGCAAGGGCAAGTTCAAGTTCACCATCATCCAGGCCAACACCGACGAGCTGCGCAAGAAGGCCAAGGACGCCGGGCTCCGCCCGACCGCCTTCGGCGAAGCCAGCGCCACCGGCGAGGACCAGGCGCAGATCGCGCAGGGCTACATGGGCCTGGTGTTCAAGTACGGCAGCGAGAAGACGGTCATTCCGCAACTCGCTCCGGGCAACTCCGAAGGGCTCGAGTTCTGGATCACGAACAAGATCCGCGAGGTCCGGGACAAGTCCGACAACATCAAGCACCGCATCGGCGTCATCACCGGCATGGACGAGCTGAAGCTCACCGACCAGAACCTCGTGCCCAAGCAGGGCCGCCGGGGGTCGCCGAGCATCCAGTCGATCCTCGAGCAGGCCTTCCCGTTCTACAAGATCGAGACGGTCGACCTGAAGAAGGGTGACGCGGCGATCGACAAGGGTCTCGACGGCATCATCATCACGCAGCCGCAGAAGGACTACACGGACAAGGAGCTCCGGCGCATCGACCAGTTCCTGATGCTCGGCGGCAAGTCACTGGCCGTGTTCGCCTCGGCGGTAACGCTCAAGCCGAGCGACGCGAGCATGAACGCGACGCTGGACCTGCACGGCCTGGACAAGCTGCTGTCGGGCTACGGCATCGACATGAAGAAGGACGCCGTTCTCGACTACGGCGCCCAGTTCCGTCTGCCGGTGATGACACAGACCGGCGCGGTGCAGTCGATCCGCGACCCCGCCATCGTCCACGTGGTCAACGACCCGCGGCTGCCGAAGAAGGACGCGCTGCTGGACAACAGCTTCCCGGCCTTCTTCCGTATGGATGAAATCGCCTTCCCGTTCCCGTCCAGCCTCGAGCTCCTGAAGGACAAGCAGCCGAAGGACGTCAAGATCTACGCCGTGGCCCGCACCACGCCGGCCTCCGGCACGCTGACGGGCTCGACCGTGGACCTGAAGCTCAAGACGGACTGGCCGCCCAAGCCGCCCTACAAGCAGCACATCATCGCCGCAGTGGCGCAGGGCAAGCTGAAGAGCGCCTTCGCCGGCAAGACGGACAAGGACATCAAGGTCCCCGAGATCGCTCCCAAGCCGTCTCGCGTGCTGGTCGTCTCGTCCAGCCTGTTCTTGACGAACCCGTTCGCCTACGCGGGCAATGGTCCCTCGCTCGGCGGCCAGTTCGCGATGATGGGCTCGATCGGCGGCGACCCGCAGCTGCAGATGTTCGCGGGCCCGTACGCGCAGCGCTATCTGACCAACACCATCCTGTCGGTCAAGAACACGCTCGACTGGATGAGCGGCGACACCGATCTCCTGGCCGCCAGCGCCAAGATCCTCGGCGAGCCGAACCTGACGTACGCCAGCGTCCAGAAGCCCAAGATCAGCGCCGAGGATGACGAGGCGGCGATCAAGAAGAAGGACGAGCAGTACCGCAAGCGCCAGAGCACCGTGCAGCGTCAGGTGCAGTGGTCGCTGACGCTGGGCGTGCCGCTGTTCTTCGCACTGTTCGGCTTCTTCCGTTGGCGCATGCGCGATTCCAAGAAGGATCAGTACAAGGTTTAAGATGGCCCTTAGCACCGACAAGAAGCTCTACATCGCCGTCGGCGTCCTCGTGGTGCTCGGCGGAGCCCTCTACTTCCAGAAGAAGAAAGCGAAGGAAGAGGCCGCCACGTACTCCCTCGCGGGGCGCGAGAAGGAGCTGCCGAAGCTCGACATCAAGGACGCCGACATCAAGAAGGTCGACACGATCACGATCACCCAGCCGCCGGGTGACGCCGGCAAGCCGGCCAAGGTCGTGCTGAAGAAGAACGGCAAGACGTGGGAGCTGGACAAGCCTCTGAGTGCGAAGGCCAACCAGTCCAACGTCCAGTCGCTGCTCGACAACGTGAAGGGCCTCAAGGTCAGCGAGGTCATCGACGACGGGACCAAGTCGTACGGCAAGTTCGGCGTCTCCGATCAGAAGGCGCTGCACCTGGTGCTCCAGGCCGGCAAGAAGAAGGTCGCTGACCTGTACTTCGGCGAAAGCGGCTCACGCGGCGAGATGACGCGCATCGCGGGCAAGGACGGCGTGTACGCCGTGCAGGGCTACTCGAGCTTCATGTACTCGCGCGGCACCAAGGGCTGGCGCGACCTGACGATCTACAAGTTCGACGACAAGAAGGCGAAGGACGTCGAGATCGAGAACGAGAACGGCACTTTCGAGTTCGCGAAGAAGGACGACAAGTGGACGGGCAAGTTCAAGAAGGCGAAGTCGCCCGTCGCCAAGGAGATCGACAAGTTCGACCCGAGCAAGGTCCAGGACATGCTGCGCGCCTTCAAGGCGCTCAACGCCGACGGCTTCGGCAACAAGAAGACGCCGGACGACGCCGGTCTGACCAAGCCCACCGCGACCGTCACCATCACGCTCGCCGACGGCGGCAAGAAGGTGCTGCTCGTCGGTGACAAGGCGGAAGGCTCGAGCCGCTGGGCAAAGAAGCAGGACGAAGCGCAGATCTACAGCATCTCGAGCTGGGCCGCGAACTGGGCCACGGCGGAGCCGAAGAAGTTCCAGCAGGGGAACAACGACAAGTCCAAGTCACCGCCCGGCGGGATGCCGCACGGGATGCACTTGCCGCATGGCCTCGGGGGTATGCCGCACTAGAATACGGTGCGGTGGATGACGATCGCGAGGGCTTGACCGACGCGGACCGGGAAGCGCGGTGGCCCTCCCGGTCCGGCGCCGCTCACAGGCTCGACGTTGAGTGGCTGGCTTTCAAGGCGGGCCTCAAGCCGGCAATCCGGATCAGCTGCGAGCCCGCCGACGCGGAGAGCGTCGAGCGGCGCTGTCGCGCGGGAGGCGCCAGCGTGCGCCGCGCCACGCAGAGCATCGAAGGCCGGCGGCTGTCGGTGGTGTATGTCGCGCACTCCGCGAAGCAGGCCGAGGAGCTGGAGCGCATCGAGTCCGGAAAGCGGCTGCGCGGCTGGCTGCCCGCCCAGAGCGGGAACCACAGCCGGCGGCTTGGACGCCTGCTCGGCTATCCGGCGTGCTGCGCCGAGGCGTTCCACGGTCGCCGGCACACGCGCCGGCTGGACGACGACTGGTACCGATCTGCGTGCGACGCCTGGGTCGCACGCCCGGAGCCGCGGCTCAACGTGCTGTTGATGGCGGAGGGCCGCTCGCTGCTTTCGTTCGATCCGTGCCGGCTCGACTGCATCGCAGCGCTGGAGTTGGCGGACCGCGTCGCTAGCGCCGTGCGCAAGGTGGACGCCGCCTGGCTGGCTCACACCGAGCGGCAGCTCGCACTGCCGATCGTGGTCGATGCGGCGGGGGCACGCGCGCACGTGGAGCTGGATGAGGCCATCCCGAGCGGAAGCGCGCGTATCGTCCGGGCCTTCGCTCCGGTCGCCCCAGCGGGTGGTTCGCGGGAGCGGGATCTCGCGCTTGCCGGCCGCCTGCCAGGCAGCCCCTTGTCACCCCGCGGGCGGGTGCAGTGGAGCTCGCCAGGACCAGAGCCGCTCGCCCTCGACTTCTCCGGCCGATAGGCCCGCCCGGCTGCGCCCCCGGCCGGGGCCGTGCTAGAAGGCCGGTCTCATGCGCGTCTCGTATCGATGGCTGCGCGAGCTTCTGCCGGCGCTCGAAGCCCCGCCGGAGGAGGTCGCCGAACGATTGACCACAGCCGGGCTCGAAGTCGAGGCCATCCAGGCGTTCGGCGCCGGGCTCGAGAGCGTGATCGTCGCGGCAGTCCGCAAGGTCGAGCAGCATCCCCAACGCTCGGGCCTCAGGCTCGTAACGGTGGACCGCGGCGGACAGGAGCAGCGCGTCGTGTGCGGCGCACCCAACGTGCCGGAACCCGGTGGGCTGGTGGTGCTGGCCCCCGTGGGCACCACACTGCCCGCCGTGGGCGTGACGCTCACTCCGCGCGATATCGGCGGCGTCGTGAGCGAGGGCATGCTGTGCAGCGAGGCGGAGCTCGGGCTGGGCGAAGGAGCCGACGGTATCCTCGTATTGCCCGAGGGCACGGCGGCTCCCGGCACGCCGCTGCCCGAGGCGCTGCCCGGCGCACAGGACACGCTGTTCGAGGTCGGCGTGACGCCGAACCGCCCCGACGCCCTGGGACACGTCGGCGTGGCGCGCGAACTGTCGATGCTGCTCGGTCTCGACTTCGCACCACCCGAAGCTGCGACCCCAGAGCACACGGCGGACGCCGAGCTGGGCTCGCTGGTCTCGGTCGACAACCAGGATACCGAGCGCTGCCCGCACTACGGTGCGGGCGTCGTGCTCGACGTGGAGATCGCGCCGTCACCGCTGTGGCTCAAGTGGCGACTCTACAGCCTGGGCGTGCGCCCCATCTCGAACGTCGTCGACATCACGAACCTGATCCTGCTCGGCTTCGGGCAGCCGATGCACGCCTTCGATCTCGATCGTGTGCGGCAGAGCCGTATCGTCGTACGCCGTGCTCGCGCGGGCGAGCCCTTCACGACGCTCGACGGCGTTGCCCGCAAGCTCGACGAGGACGACCTGGTCATCTGCGACGGCGAAGGGCCAAGCGCGCTGGCCGGCGTGATGGGCGGCGAGGACAGCGAGATCCGCGACGAGACGCGGCGCGTGCTGCTCGAGTGCGCGTATTTCACGCCGCGTGGCGTCAGGCGCACTTCGCGCCGTCACGCGCTGCACACCGAGTCGAGCTTCCGCTTCGAGCGCGGCATCGACTGGGGCGCTGTACCGCGCGTGCTCGAGTACGCGAAGAGCCTGCTGTCGGAGCTGGCGTCGGGCAAAGTGGTGCCCGGCGCCATCCATGCCAAGGGTCCCTCGCCCGCCATACCGGAGATGAAGCTCCGTTCGGCGCGGCTCGACGCGCTCGTGGGCATGCCCATACCGTTCGATCAGGCCCTGGAGACTCTCCGGCGACTGGGTTTCGAGGTCGGCGCAGTACAAGGGCAAGGGTCGAGCGCACAGGTCGACGTGCGCGGCGCTTCGTGGCGCCCGGATATCTCGCGCGAGGTCGATCTGATCGAGGAAGTCGCACGCGTGCACGGGCTCGATCGCATTCCCACCGTGCTGCCGGCGATTGCACCGCAGACGCCGCGCAGCTCCGGCAAGCTGGAGCGCGACATCTCCGCGCATGCCGTGGGCCTCGGTCTCTCCGAAGCCGTCACCTTCGCCTTCGTTTCGCCGCGCGAGCTCGAAGCGCTGCACGCACCAGCCCCGGTCGTGCAGCTCAGCTACCCGCTCACCGAGGAACGCAGCGTGATGCGCACGAGCCTGATGCCCGGGCTGCTCGAGGCGGTGCGACGGGCACGGCGCCGCGATGAACCCGATGCGCGGCTGTTCGCGGTCGGCGCACGCTTCCTTCCGCCGAGCAATGCGGCAAGAAGCGCCGCGGCGGAGGCCGCCCGCCCGCGGCTCGAGGACGACGCTGCCCAGCTTCCGGAGGAGCGTCCCTCGTTTGCTGCAGTGCTGGCCGGTTCACGGCCGGCGTACCTGGCGGCGCATCCCGATGACTACGACGTCTACGACGCCAAGGGCCTGGCTGTGGAGCTGGTGGAACGCATGACGCGGCAGAGCGCCCACGTCGAGCACCGGGTCGATGCAAGCACGGCGCACCTGCACCCGCGCGGCGCGGCCGTTGTTCTCGTCGGCGAAACGACCGTCGGCGTGCTCGGTCCGCTACATCCCGACGTGGTCGACGCGCTCGATCTGGGGGGCGGGCTGCAGGTCGTCGAGCTGGATCTGGCCCAGCTCGAGGCGGTGGGGCAGACAGTGCCCCGCTTCCGGCCGATCCCGCGGCTGCCCGCTGTGAGCCGCGACATCGCGCTGGTCGTACACGATGACGTTCCGGCAGGCCGGGTCCAGACGCTGATCCGGGAAGCGGCGGGCGAGCTGTGCGAGTCGGTCGAGCTGTTCGATCTGTTCCGCGGGGGTTCCGTCCCCGAGCACCACCGCTCGCTCGCCTTCCACGTGGTCTATCGCGATCCGGAGGCGGCCACCGATCCGGAGCGCGCCCGCACCCTGACGGACAAGGAAGTCGACGCGCGGCAGGCCCAGGTGGTAGGCGCGGCCGAAAAGGAGCTCGGCGCGTCGCTGAGGAGCTAGACGATGCAGCGCGCGGCATACCGGCTGCTCGCGCCAGGACTACTCGGCGCAGCGCTCGCGTCGCCGGCCATGGCGGCGCCGGCCGAGGCTCCGCCGCCGTCGGCGGCAAAGGCCGCCAAGGGGACGAAGCAGCCGGCCTCCAATGCCGACGCCGGAAAAGGCGACGACAAGTCGAAGACGGAAGCCGACAAGTCGAAAACCGGAGCCGACAAGTCGGACAAGCCGGAAACGGCGAGCCCCCAGCCGGAACAGCCCGGTCCCGCACAGAAGGCGGAAAAGCCCGCGTCCGGATCGGAAACGAAGCCCGCCCAGCAGACCAAGAACGGAGCTGTGCCGGCAGGATCGGCCGACGAGAACAAGGCGCCACCGCCTCCGCCCGAGCCGCGCGCCGACGAACAGCAGCCCCGGCCGTACCTGAAGCTGCCACCGGCGGACAAGCCCTCCCGCATGGTCGAGCTGGGGCCGCATATCGGCGTCGGGTACCTACCGGCGAACGGCGCACAGGCCAGCTACGACGCGGGCTTCGCGTGGGGTGCGCACGCGCGCATCGAACTGGCACCCTGGATGGGCTTCCGTGTTTCCTTCACCAACAGCACTCACGCCGTGACCGTCCCCGACGGCGGGCTCGGCCTGCCCGCGGGAACGCGCATCGACCAGCCAGCGCTGTCGGTCCTGCTGCTGCGTGCGCGCCTCGAACCGACGTGGGTCGTGAGCCCGCGCCTCCGGCTGTGGGCCGGCGTGGGCGCAGGCTGGGGCCGCATCTCGGCACCGGCGCTGTCCACCGCAGGGACGGAGGCCGGGCTGCAGAGCGCCGAACGCAAGGGCGTAATGCTCGAGTTCTCGGGCGAGGTCGGCGCCAGCTTCGACATCATTCCGGACTGGCTCACCACGTCACTGCTCGTATCCGGCGGCATCGTGACCAACCAGAGTGGCGAGGTCTTCAGCCCCTCGCAGGCCTTCACTGCAGACGGTCACCGCGTCCAGCTCGACGGGCTGCCGCACTTCGGCAGCTCGCTCTCCGCGCTGCTCGGCGTGGGCGTGTTGCTCTGACGCGCCGCCCCGCGCCCGCCTCACGCGAACGCCACGCCGGGCCCCGCGCGAAGCGAGCTGCAGCGACGGATGGGGTGGGCCTGCTGGGGTACCTGGTTGGGTGCCCACAAAAATGTGGCGTTTTGCTACGAATACGCAGCAAAACGCCACACTTTGCGCTGCCTACAGCTTCGGGCCGGCGGCGAGCACGTCGGCTTCCGCCTGGTCGGCGAACTGCTTGAAGTTCTCCTGGAAGCGGCGCGCCAGCTCCTTCGCCTGTTTGTCGTAGGCGCCCTTGTCCTTCCAGGTGTTGCGCGGCACCAGCACCTCGGCGGGCACGCCGGGCACCGACTCCGGAATGCCGAGACCGAAGATCGGATCGTTCGTGAGCTTCACGTCCGTCAGCTTGCCGTCGAGAGCCGCGTGCACCATGGCGCGCGTGTAGCCGATCTTCATGCGGCTGCCGACGCCGTAGGGCCCACCGGTCCAACCGGTGTTCACCAGCCACACCTGGGCGCCGTGCTTCTCGATCTTCTCGCCGAGCATCTTCGCGTACTTGGTCGGATGCATCGGCAAGAACGGAGCGCCGAAGCAGGCGCTGAACGTCGCCTGCGGCTCGGTTACGCCCTTCTCGGTGCCGGCAACCTTCGCCGTGTAGCCGCTGATGAAGTGGTACATGGCCTGCGCCGGCGTCAGGCGCGAGATGGGCGGCAACACGCCGTAGGCGTCCGCCGTGAGCATGATGACGTTCTTCGGATGCACCGTCTTGCCGGTCTCCGAAGCGTTGCGGATGCGATCGAGCTGGTAGGCGGCGCGCGTGTTCTCGGTCAGCTTGTCGCTGTCGAGATCGAGCTCGCGCGTTTCCGGATCCATCACGACGTTCTCCAGCACGGTGCCGTAGTGATGGATGGCGTGCCAGATGTCGGGCTCGGCCTCCTTCGACAGCCGGATGGCCTTGGCGTAGCAGCCGCCCTCGAAGTTGAACGAGCAGTCATCCGCCCAGCCGTGCTCGTCGTCTCCGATGAGTGTGCGCGCCGGGTCGGCCGAAAGCGTGGTCTTGCCGGTACCCGACAGACCGAAGAACACCGCCGCATCGCCGTTCGGGCCGACATTGAGCGACGAGTGCATCGGCAGGATGCCGCGCAGCGGCAGCTCGTAGTTGAGCAGCGAGAACACGCTCTTCTTGATTTCACCGGCGTAGCTGGTGCCACCGATGAGCACGAGCTTCTTCGCGTAGTTGACGATGATGAACGTCTCGCTGTTCGTCTCGTCGATTGCCGGATTCGCCTTGAACGTGGGCACGTGCAAGACGGTGTACTCGGGCACATGGGCCGCGCGCTCGTCACGCGTCGGGCGGATGAACATCGTGCGCGCAAACAGCGAGTGCCAGGCGCTGGTCGTGATCACGCGGATGGGCATGCCGTTGGCGGCGCCCGCACGCGCGTCCTGTACGAACAGGTCGCGTCCCTGCATGTACGCCGTGACGCGCGCGTGCAGACGATCGAATGCTTCGGGCGAGAACGGCTTGTTGGTCTTGCCCCAGTCGATGTGCTGCTCGCTCGACGGCTCCTTGACGATGTACTTGTCGTGCGGCGAACGGCCGGTGTGCTTGCCAGTCGTGACCACCAGCGCGCCGTCCGCGCTGAGCGTGCCCTCGCCGCGTCGCACCGCTTCTTCCAGCAGGGCACTCGGGCCGAGGTTCCAGTAGACCCGCGCGGGCTCCACCACGCCGGCGTTCTCGATTCCGTACTCGCTTCGGACCAGACCCAAGTGCTCCATATCAATCCTCCAGCTGGCTTGGGCCAGCACATAACATGCCGGAGCGGGCAAGCTCCGGAGAATCCTGCAAAAAAGCTGCGCGGACGCTCAGTGCACCCCCGGCGCGTGGGACAGTGGCGCTCTGGCGGGTTGTTTCCTACTTCCCGACGCCGGGGCGCGCAAGGCGTAGCCGGGTCGGAAGCTGCGACGCAGCGCGCCGAAGGTGATGGGCATCACTCCGGGCGCGCCCCGGACTTGGCAGGCAAGGCGAGAACAAACCTGATACAAGCCCCCGCGCACCATGGCGGCAAGCACCGGTAGATCTGCGAGGCTGCTCCTGGCGCTGCTTCCGCTGCTCCTGGGCGCATGCACGCGAAAGGCTCCTGGCCCGCACGAGTGCTACCACTTCGCGCTCGAGGTGGTCGGAGTCCGGGACCCGCGAATGCTGCGCTCGCCGGACGTGAAATCGGCTGTGGACCAGCTGACCAACCGCTGTCTGACCACGCCGTTCGATCGCCAGCTTCTCGAGTGTGTGGACGAGCTGGGCGAAGTCTCGCGCTGCTTTGCCGCGTTCCAGGCGCGCCACTCCAGTCCCCAGCTGCCCCCGACCGACAACAGGATGTAGACGACGGCGGGGCGAGGCTGGGCGCCCGGCACAAGTCCGGTTACGGTCGGGCAATGCAGCCGCCGTACGGAGCTCCTCCTCCGGGCGCCCCGGGCCCCCCGGCACCGCCGCCGCAATTCACCCCGCCGCCGGTGGGCAGCTACGGCCAGCCAGGTGCCCCGCCGCAGGCTTCGGGCGAAGCAGTGGCCGCTCTGGTCTGCGGGATCGGCGGATGGTTCTGCTTTCCACTCGGTTTCGTAGCGATCTGGCTGGGTGCCCGCGCGAGGCGGGCTGCGCGCGAGAATCCGGGCCGGGTCGGAGGCGAGCAGATGGCGCTGGCGGGGATGATCATCGGCGGCGTGATCGGCGTCCTGCAGCTGCTCTTCGTGTTGCTCTACGCGGCCATGATCGTGTTCGCCTTCGGGTTTGCTGCCACGGGCGGCCCTTGATCCGGCGCGTCGCGCGATTGTGCTTGGCTTCGTAGGACCAATCACCGAAACTGCGAGACACTCGTTGAGCGGGGACTGTTCTGTTTCCCAAGGGGATGCGACATGTCTAGGAAACTGGTGGTGGGCGCGATTTCGGTGGTCCTGGGAGTCGCTCTCGCGACGGCGTGCGGCTCGAGCAACAACAACAGCGGCTCGAATGGAAACTCCGGAGGGGCTGGCGGCTCGGCGACCGGTGGCAGCGCAGGCTCGAGCGGCGCCGGCGGCTCGGGTGGTAGCGACGCCGGAACGAGCGGCGGATCGGGCGGCACTCTCCCGTACCAGGATGCGGACCTCGACGCCCCGTACCAGCTGCCCGACGGAGGCTGCGGGCAGATCTTCTGCCCTGCGGCGGTGAACGCAGCCTGCTCGAAGAGCTTCCAGTCGTTGAACGACTGCGCGACGTTCTGCAACCAGGTGGCCCAATCGCAGTGCGCGCAGCAATGGAACGCGGTGCTCGTGTGTGCCGGTCCCAATCCGCAGCTCACCTGCGATACTTCGGGCAACCTCAGCTTCAGTGGCTGCGACAGCGAGCAGAAGGCCTTCGTGGCCTGCGCCTTCCCCGACGGCGGTTGAGCCCACCCGCTCAGAGCCGCACAGAGAGGCTCGCGCGAAGCGCCTGCATCACTTCGCGGGCTCTGGCCTTCTGGTGCTGGCCGCGTACCGATGTCAGGACCCGGGCGCGCACGCGCGGGTTCCGGTAGGGCGGCTCGGTGGCGAGACCGAGGCGCACGCGGGCGGCGTCCGGGCCATCCATGAGCAGCGTGGCCCGCTCCCCGTCGCGTGAACGGTGCGCCGCAACGACGCGGAACCCGTCGAAAGCTTTCCCGGGAGGCATCGCGTCGCACAACCAGGCCAGCTGCTCGCGGCTCTGCGCGCCCCATGTCGTGCGGCGGCGCGCTTCCTCCAGAGCCGGCTCGACCAGCACCGGCTCGTCCGCATCGGTCAGCTCGGCGAAGGCCCAGCGGACAATCTCCAGCACGTGCTCGTCGATGCGGTCGTCCGCGACGAACACCGAAAAGCGGGCGGACAGCGCAACCGGAGCCCCCGCCGATTTCGCGTGCCGGACGACGAGCGTGATGTCGTCTTCGCCTTCACGCGCGTAGCGAAAGCGTGCCTCGGGCTCCGCGAACCTGAGCGCGGCGTGCGCGAGACGGTAGCCCTCGGGCGGAACGGCGCGCGCGAGGCGCTCGAGATGGTCCTTTTCCGCCAGCGTGAACAGGAGGGGCACGTTGCGCTGGCGCCGCAGCCGCTCGAGCGGCACTGCGACCAGCTCGTCGGTTCCGAAGTTGTCGGCGTATTCGACGAAGACGCCCGTGCAGACCGGGTCGAATGCACAATCCTTGCAGGACTCCGGCTTGAGCTTGCGCTCCGTCTTGCGTTCGTACTTGTCGTGTCCGGCCGGCGCGAGCCCGCCCAGATTGGCCGACCTGACCCAGGTCAGCTCTCCAGCGTGGTGGATGCGATGTGCCCACTCCGGCATCACGCAATACGGGATGTTGCCGAGATTCACGTCGAAGTCGGGGCCGAGCTTGCGCTCGAACTCGTCGAGCATCCGCGCAAGGTGAGGAGCCTGCTCCGAGTACCTCACGAGGATGGTGTCCACGTAGCCCGGCGGCCGGTTGCCGATCTCGTGCGGGTTCACCTGATCGAGGTGGACCTGATGCACGCCGTAGCGCCGGGCGATTTCCGCATAGCCGCCAACGCTCGCGTAGCTCGACACGTTGAGGCAGGCGTTGACGGTGATCGGCTGGCCGAGCTCGTTCATCAGAGCGAGGCCGTCGAGGATGCGTTGGAAAGCGCCAGGACGCCCGGTCACGCGATCGTGGGTCGCTTCGTCGCCCCCCTGGATCGACACGCGAAAGGTCAGCGGCCCGCCCGCGACAAGCTGCTCGATGTACGCACGCTGTTGCGTGCGGACCCCGTTGGTGAAAACGACGATCTCCTCGTAGCCGAGATCGCGAGCGTGCTTCAGGATGCGCGGGAAATCGCGCTGGAGCGTGGGCTCCCCGCCCACGAACGTCACCTTGCGCGCGCCGCGACGGCGGGCCTCGTCCAGCTCGGCAAGCGCCGGGGGGGTCTCCTCCTGACCGGCCAGCTTGAAGCTGGTGATGAGCCCACTCGAGCAGAACACGCAGCGGTTGTTGCACAGGTGCCCGAGCTGGATCTCGACTTGCTCGATCCGCTCCATCACTCCTCGCTCCCAGCACCGATCACGGGAACCAGCTGCCGGTACCCGAACTGCCTGGCGTAGTTGATGTGTACGCCATCGCAGCTCGCGTCGAGCACACAGTCGCGACAGCGCACACTCTTCGTCATGTAGCGCTTCCAGAAATAGTGCTGCGCGTGGGCGGGGACGTCCTCGACTTCGCGAAGCAGCGCTTCGTTCGCGACGTAGCGGGCACGTGAGGACTCGTCTCGACCCGACAGGCAGGCCGGGATGTTGTTCAGTCGCGCCTGCGACAGCGGGAGGTCGGCCAGCACTTCGCGGAGGTCGACCTGCTCGCGCCGCGCCGTCTCGAGCTTCAAAAACAGCTGTGGAAACACCCCGAGAGCGGCGCCCTTGTCGGTCACCCAGTCGCGATGGCTCCTCAGCCACGACGCCGTGTCGGCGTTCAGCTCGACATCCACGGGGTTCGGCAGGGTCGAAACCGCTTCCAGGTCGCGCGCGGTGGTCGCGACAATCGTCACATCAGCCGCCAGCGAGGTCGCATCGGTGCTGCTATCGAGCCGTACCTGGCGCGGCCGATCGGCGTGCGCCTCGAGCAGCGACGCGGCGGAAGCGGCGTCCTTGGCCAGCACCAGCACCGGCGCGTCGGGCTGTCTGTCGAGCGCGGCAGCGAGGCCGGGCGTCGTTTCCCGGGCGGCGTCGAGCTCGAACCCGTCGAATCGCGCTTCACGACGCAGCGACTGATGCAACATCAGATGCGAGCAGAAGGGCCGGTACGTGCAGTAGCCGCAGCGCTCGCCCCAGCACTTGACCGCCTCGCCGCGCTTGTACGGATCATGGCGATCGGGCCGGCGCCAGTCGATCTCGCCGAGCTCCAGAGCCCAGCCGATGGGCTCGGCGATCTGTTCCTCATAGTCCTCGAAGAAGTTGTCCGGGAACTTCTTGAACTCCACCGGGAACCCGAGCTCGCGCGATGCAGCCAGCGCCGCCCGCACTGCGTGCCGAGCCAGCTCCGTTTCGTAGTAGATGCTGTTCCGCGAACGCTCCCAGTCGCGATCGTTCGGGACCAGCTGCAAGAATGTCGCCGAGCGAGCGCCCATTTCCGAAAACGCCCGCACCATCGCCGGAAGCTGCTCGTAGTTCTTCTGGGTGACGACCACGTTCATGCGGAAAGTGCAGCCCAGTCGGCGCGCGTTGGCGACGCCGCCCAGGACCTGCTCGTAGGCGCCCTTGACGCCGACCAGTGCATCGTGCGTCTTTTCGTCGTGCGAGTTGAGCGAGAAGATGATCTCGCTGAGCCCGGCGCGGACGCTCTTCTCGGCGAACTCGTCGTAGAAGAACATGCGACCGTTGGTGATCGTGATGATCTGGTCGTAGCCCAGCGTCCGGCCGTACTTGATGAAGCGGATGAAGTCGGGGTGTATCGTCGGCTCCCCACCGCTCAAGAACAGACGCTTCATCCCCTTCTCTGCGCCTTCGAGGATCTTGGCGCGGACCCGCTCGCTGTCCATGTGCGTCCCGTTCCAGAACACGGTGTCGCAACAGAACGAACAGATGTTGTTGCAGGTGCGGGTGAGCTTGAGGAACACCTGGTCCTCGCCCAGAAACAGGAACAGCAGGTCCTCGTCCTCGCGAGGATCGCGATCCTGCAGCACGGGCAACGGGCTTGCCGGATACTGCTCGGCGCGCGGGGCGGGGGCGCTCATCACGGAACTATAACATGGGCGCTGCGGGGCAGCCCGGGCGGGAGCCGCCGCGTCCGGGGCGCGCCGGACCGCCGAACGAGCACGGAATGTGCCGCCGACGCCCCGCGCCGATGCGAGGGTCGTCAGGCGGACTCGCGCAGCAGCTTCGATGACGGGATCAGCCGCTCGTCCGCGTAGCGGTGCACGTGATTGAAGATGTCGAACGGCACGAAGCTGCCGTCGTGGACGAAGCTCATCAGCGAGTGCGTGGCTTCGCCGAGATCGAAAGCACTCCGCCCCTGGAACTGCTGGATGTTCACCACGAGCGTGTCGCCCGACGGCTCGCGGTTCTCGTAGTCCATCAGACTGGGCACGGAGCGGAGGAACCGCGAAAGCGCGGTCGGATTCCGCGCCGCGTCGAACGGGCTCAGAAACCGTGTTACCGGCACCATGCGGCCGCCATCGAAGACGACCGGCAGACTGACCATGGTGGGCTTCTGGCGGTAGTTCATACGACCGGTCAACCCGTACAGCTTCGACCAGATTCGTGTCGCGGAAACGAAGTCGCTTCGGCGCACGCCGCCCGCGGTCTGCTCTTCGAGCGCGGCGACTGCGTCTGCCAAGAAGGTCGCTCCAGCTTCGCCCGTGCGCTCGATCTCGGCGAGCGTGTACAGCGAGACCCAGAACACGCCCGCTCGATGCGCGCCCTCGAGCAACTCCTTCAACTGCCCGATGTTCTCGCGCGACACGGTCACGCCGAACTGCACTTTCATTCCGACGCTGCGACAGGTGCGGATGGCGTCCAGGCAGGCCTTCAGCATCGGGCGCCCGCGGAGCCGGCTGTTCAGCGTGTCGTCGAACGAGTCGAAGTGGAGGAACACCCAGCGCAGACCGGCGTCGGCGAGTGAACGTGCGTAGCGCGCGTTCCTCAGCTTGAGGCCGTTGCTGGCCAGACGCGGGATGTAGCCGCGGGCCACCGCGTCTGCGACCAACCTCGGCAGCTCCGGATGGAGCGTGGGTTCGCCGCCCAGCATCACGAGATGCGGCGGAAAGTCGAAGGCACCGGCGGGAGGCAGCGGCGACAGCAGATCTTCGACAGCTGCGTACGGCTCGCGCAACGAGACGGAGGAGCCCGAGAAGCACGCCTCGCATGTCATGTTGCAGTTGTTGGTGACGTTCACGATGAAGATCATCGTGTTGTCGATGCGCCGGGTGCACGGCTCGCCACGAGCGCAGCTATACTCGTCGCAGCACGCCACGTCGTTGCGTCCGGCGGAGAGCTCCCGGTAGAGCTCCGCATCGCGGAAATAGAGGCTCTCGGTGCTGCCGTGCAAAGGGCAGCGCATCTCGAGAACCACATCGCCAGCGCGTTCGACCAGCTCGGCCGGCAACACCTCGTTGCACGCCGGGCACAGTGCGCTGGTCCGGTGAATCACGCCCATTGTCGCGACGAGTGTAGCACGCCATTCAGTGAAGCCGGATGCCGACAATTCCGACGCCCGAGTTCACGTAGACCTTGTCCCCGTAGACAACCGCCGCCGCTGGCTTGGGCCCCACGTTCACGCGCCGGGTGATGGTGCGCCGCGAGAACGAATAGAAGTCCAGCCTGCCCTTCAGATAGTCGCTGATGAAGAGGTAGCCGTGCTTCGCATCGACCAGTGTGTCCCGCGCGCCGATCACACCGGATATCTCGTCGACCTTCTTCATCTTGTCCACATCCACGACCTCGATCGCCGAGCTACGGAAACTGGTCGTGTAGATCCTGCCTTGCTCGTCGTCGTAGGTGAACGACGCCGGAAAGGTCGTGTCCAGGTCGACCTCGCGAAGCGGCTTGAGTGTGGCCAGATCGAGCTCGAGCACATTCGCACCCGGCTGCGCCAGTCCGACCCAGATCTTCCCGCGATGCCGGCTCAACGCTCCGCCAACCAGCTGGACGCCGTTGCCTATCAGACCCGCGTCGTACAGGTCCACGTAGCGGACAAGCTTCCCGGCCCTCCAGTCGTAGACGACAACGCGCGGATACCAGATCTCGAAGACGACAATGTACTTGCCGTCGATGAGCACGTTGAACGGCTCGTAGCCGTCGTTCTTCTGCAGAGGGTACGGTATCTCGCGGAGAGGCCGACGGGTGTCGAGATTGTAGATCGACACGCGCCGGCTGCCCCATTGCGAGAAAGCGAGGATGCGCTGCGCGGAGTCGATGTCCAGATTGCGCAGCTGGTTCGCATCGGTCGTACCCGGCAGCCAGGCTGGCTCGCTGCCGTCGAGCGGCACCGCGAGCAGCTTCGGGTCCTGCCGATGCAGCGATGTCGTGGAGCCGAATGTCGCGTAGAGCGTGCGCGTAGCCGCGTCGAGGGAAAGCCCCCGTGGAAAGAGCCGCGCCGTACAGTGCTTCTGCCACAGGGTGCACGACAGCTGGTGGTTTTCCGCCAGGATGGTCACGCCCGGCTGAGCTGCGATCTTCCTCGGGTCGGCGTGCCCGAACGAGACCCGGTAGAAGCCGTTGAAGGCCAGATAGGCCCAGATCACGGGCCAGACGAACGCGACCACGAACGGCGCACGACGCCGGCGCACGACAAGGAACCAGTAGCTGGTCGCGAGCCCCGCGGCGCACCCGATGACGACCCACGGCAGGGCGACCATCATCGACGGAATGAAGTCCAGCGTCATCGCCGGAATCCAGATCCCCCACGCCCCACGGTCCTTGTGCTGGTGATCAAGAAGAAGAAGCAGAACAAGCAGCAGGAGCAAGAGCAGAACACCGCGCACAGCCGCCCAACGCACTGCCGTGCGCGTCCACCCACCCTCGAGCCATTTGCTGAACCACGCGGCAAGCCATACGGCGGGCAGCGCGCTCAGCATCGCCAGCACCTTCGAGCGATGCCACTGCAGCTCGAGCATCAGCGCGAGCAGCAGAAGCAACCCCGCCCCCCACGCGGCGCCCAGCGGGACGAGCGCCCGGAGGCCGCGTAGCGTCCTCGCCAGAGGACGTCCCGTCGATGCTTCTACGACTTCCTCCCGGGACAAGGCACTGGACACCGATCTACTGCCGGTTCAAGCTCGCTCGCCGCACAGCTTCAGCGCCTGCAGCACATCCAGGCGCTGACACCCGAAGCAGCCTTCGCGCTCTTCGAGCCGTGTCTCCAGCAACTCCTCGAGCGGTCGCTCGAGCAGATTGCCGATTGGTATGTCGGCTGGACAGCACGCACAGACCGTGCCGTCTACGTGTACGCCGAGATGGAAGTGGCGGTTCACGGTGCAGCCAACGGCGGGCTTGTCGGAGAAGAACCCGGGCAGGCGTGCGAGGAAGCCGGACGTGATGGTGATGCGATCGGGGTACTTGCCCTTCCAGCGCTCGATGACCTGGGCCACGTCCTCGGCGGCCGACATCGACGGGAAATGCTCCGGCAGGAACATCGGCTGGAACTTCACGACATCGGCCCCGGCTTCGATACCACGCCGGATCAGCTCGTCCATGCGCGGCGCCGTGAAGCGGCTGATGGTGATGGCACAGCCGAGGGTAGGTCGCGACAACCTGCGCCGCATCTGGGCGAAGCCCTGCCAGGCTCGTTCGTACTGGCGCTGTCCAACCTGGGGAGCCAGCTCCTCCGGGACGTGTGGCGAGAACAGCGCCCAATCACAGTACCTGTCCACCGCCGACAGCGCAGTGTCGTTCACCAGCATCGCGTTGGTGATGATGGCCAGACTCGGTCCCGCGGCGCGCCCGGCAGCCAGGACCGTGGGCAGATCCTTGCGCATGAACGGCTCGCCACCGGCAATCTGGACGACGGGCACGCCACCCGCGCCGAGCGCTTCGAGGATGGCGACGACGCGAGCGGTGTCCGGCTCATCGGCTCCCACACCCGGGTCCAGCACGTCGTAGTACCAGCATCCCGTACAGCGCACGTTGCAGCGGCGCGTGACGAAGAACGTGGCAAACAGCGGCCGGTCGCGTCCGAGCCGTTGTTCCGCCACACAGCGAGCCAGCTTCACGGCTGTGAGCAGGCTGCTGTCCAGCTGGAAGAACCGCATGCAGCCATCATAGCGCACCGGCGGACGGGGCACCTCACGCGCCCTGCCGAGCGCGCTATACTCCCGCCCGATGCGGATCCTCGGGTTGCACGCTGGCGGCCACGACGCCGGGGCGTGCCTGGTCGATTCCACGGACATCGTCGCCATCGGCGAGGAACGCCTCAGCCGCGTCAAAAACGACGGTCGCTTCCCGGAGCGGGCGATCACGCATGTGCTCGACGGCGCACCGCTCTCGTCGGTCGAGCTGGTCGTGATGGATGTCTCGGACGGCCGGACCACTCAGGCGCTGGAGGAGCTGCGCTCGGCGGGATACAGCGGCGAGGTCGAGCTGGTCGACCATCACCTGGCGCATGCCGCGGGCGCGCACCACGTCGCACCAGAGGACGGGGCGGCCGTGCTGGTCGTCGACGCCGGCGGGACGCGCATCGATGAATGGCCCAAGGACCGGCCTTTGCCGAAATCGTATCCAGAGCGTCCCTCGGACCAGGCGGTGCAGTCGTTTTTCCGCGCGCGCGGACGAAGACTGGAAACGCTGCACCAGACGTTCACGCGTCCGGGGTTCCGGTTGGGCATCGGCTGGCTGTGGGCACTGACCACCGTGCACCTCGGCTTCGGACCTCTCGAAGCCGGCAAGACCATGGGCCTCGCCGCACACGCACCCCCAGCACCGGACGACGACGTCCTCGACTGGGCAGCACCGGGGGGCGATCTGCTGTTCGAGGTCGAGCTCAGCATCGTGGACGAGCAGAGCTGGAAGCGCCACGCCGAGCGGCTCTTTTCGGGGGTGCCGCGACGCAGACCCGGTGAGCCCCTCGACGAGCGCCACGCTCGCCTCGCGGCGCGGCTCCAGCGCACAACGGACCGCTTCCTCTTGAAGCTAGCCAAGCAGCTGCACGACGCGACCGACGCGGAGACGCTGTGCCTGTCCGGAGGCGTCGCGCTCAACGTGATCGCGAATCGTCGACTGGCTGACGAGTCGCCGTTCCGCCGTGTCGCCGTGCAGCCGGCGGCCAGCGACGCGGGCATTGCAATGGGCTGCGCGCTGCTGGGTGCGATCGACCGCGGCCAGCCCTTGCCCGGGTGGCCCGACCTGAGCTTCTTCTCGCGCGCCGACAGCAGCGCGCGCTTGCGACTCGCTGCCGAGAGCTCGGCAGCCCGTGGCTTCGATCTCGCCGAGCCCGGGGATCTGTACGAAGAGGTCGTGCGCCGGTTGATGGCCGGACAGATCATCGGCTGGTTCGAGGGTGCGAGCGAGCTCGGGCCGCGCGCGCTGGGGCATCGCAGCTTGCTTGCCGACCCCCGCGACCCCGACACCAAACAGCGCGTCAACGATCTGGTCAAACACCGTGAGGCGTTCCGACCGTTCGCCCCCGTCGTTCTTGAAGAGCGCGCGGGCGAGCTGTTCGACCTTCCGTTTGCGAGCCGCAACATGCTGTTCGCCGCCTCTGTGCACCCCGATGCACGGGCGCGCGTGCCCGCGATCACGCACGTGGACGGCACCGCGCGTGTGCAGACCGTTGCCGCCTCGTATCCGGGTCGCCTGCGCCAGCTGCTGGAGCGATTCGCCGAGCGGACGGGCGTACCCGCACTGCTGAACACTTCGCTCAACGGTCCCGGCACGCCCATCGTCGAGTCGCCCGAAGACGCGGTCAGGCTGTTCGAGAGCTCGGGCATGCACGCGCTCGTGCTGGATTCGTTCCTGCTCGCGCGCCCAGAGACGCCGTGCGACACTTGAGCATGGGCCATCCGCTGCCGGTCATCGGGTCGGCGACCGCGCCGGCGCGCCCAGCAACGCACGTCGTGGTGGGCAGCAGCTGCAACCTCGGCTGCGAGTCGTGCGAAAAGCTGCCATTTTCGGCGAGCCACACCGAGGGCGGCCGCCCCAGCGAGGGCCCGACTGTCATCACCGGCGGCGAGCCGATGCTGGAGCGCGGACTGCTGCAGGAGATCCGCAGCCTGCCGGGGCCCGTATGGCTGGAGACCAACGGCGCGCTGCTCCAGAGCGCAAACAACGTCAGGCGGCTGGCGCTGGCCGGACTGGCCGGCGTGCGGCTGTTCCTTCCGGGCTGGGACGACGCCTCCACGGACCGCACTGCGCGCATCGAAGGCATCGGCCACGCCCAGCAAGCCGCCGCAGAGAACGTGCTCGCCGCGGGGCTCGAGCTCGCATTCGTGATTCCGGTCCGGCGCGCGGACGCCGAACACCTGCCTTTGTGGCTGGAACGCGTCGAGCGCCTGTACGGGGCGGAGCGTGCCCGGGAAGCGCCGCCGGAAGCATTTCTGTCGTGGTCGCTCCCACTCGATGAAGAGTCCGGACCAGAGCTGGAGCTGCGCCTCGCCCGGTTCGCGTTCGCCGCGATCCGCCGAAGTGTGGTCGCACGCTTCGATGGGCCGCTGGCACCGAGCCCCTGTGCGTTCCAGCGCCCCGAAGCCTTCGCATCGCTGTTCGACGGCCCGTCTGCACCGCGGCACAAGCCCGACGCCTGTGCGCGATGCCCGCTCGACGAAACCTGCAGCGGACCACGCTCCGGGATCACGGCGCGTCCGTTCGCCCGGGGAGGCCGAGCCGAACCGGCATTCGAGGCCGCACTCGAAGCGCTCCAGCACGCGTCGGACATCCAGGACTGGATCCGCACAGGTGCGTCGCAGCGTTGGGGGCGGGAAAACTTCGTCAGCATCGGCAGCGAACCCGATCTCGCGAGCGGGGGCGTCGTCCACTCCGCGCTGCTCAGAGCGTTCTTCCACTGCAATCAAGACTGCATGTTCTGTTGGGTCGACCTGCAGCAACCGCGCGTGCCGACCGCCGCCGTCTCGCAGACCTTCGCGCTGATGGGTTTGGACGGGCTGACGGCGTTGAGCATCACCGGCGGCGAGCCGACCCTCGATAAGAGGCTCGAATCGCAGGTGCGGCTCGCCCGCGCGTTGGGCATCCACCAGGTCACGCTGCAGACCAACGCCGTACGCCTCGACGATCCGGAGCGGGTCGAGCGGCTGGCTGGAGCGGGCCTCACCCGGGCCTTCGTGTCGCTGCACGGCGCCGATAGCAGCACTGGCGAAGCCATCACGCGGGCGCCTGGCACGTTCGAGCGTACGGTACACGGAATCGAGAACCTGCTGGCCGCCGGCATCTCGGTTGGAGTCGGCGTGGTGTTTTCCCACGAGAACCTGGAACAGTCCCGCGCGATCATCGAGCTTGTCGCTTCGCGCCTGCGGGGCGCCGATCTGACGCTGAGTGTCGCCGCACCGATCAATGACCGGTTGGACGTGGAAGCCATCGCGCCGCGGTACACGGACATCGCGCCCGCGTTGCGCGAAGCAACGCAGGCGGCGCGGGACCTGGGCGTGCCCTACGCGGGGCTGTACGGCCAGTGCGGACTACCTCCCTGCATCCTGGATGCGGACCCGGTGTGCTTTCCCGAGCTTTCGCGCGAGCATCCGGAATGGTCTGCCGCCGAGGATTTCGTGCACACCGAGGCATGCCAGCCCTGCAGGCTTCGTTCGAAATGCCCCGGGATCCGCAAAAGCTACGCAGCTGTCCATGGCACCGACGAGCTGCACCCGCTCTGAGCGCCGCGCTCGGGCGTGACGCCACGGGCCTTGCCAACGCTGGCAGGCCACGACAAGCTCCATATGCAGGGATGAAGCAACGCCGCATAGTCGTGACGGGTGTCGGGGGGCTCATTGCGAGCCACCTTGCCGGCCTGCTCGCGCAGAAGGGCGACTCGGTCGTCGGTGTGGACAGCTTCATCACCGGCACGCGCCGGAACGTGCCGCCAGGCATCGAGCTGGTGGAAGCGGACTGTCGGGACCTTTCCGCCATGAACCACGTCTGCCGCGACGCGGAGGTCGTGGTGCACTGTGCCGCCACACCGTACGAGGGGCTCAGCGTCTACTCGCCGCACTTCGTCACGGACCACGTGTTCGGCGCGAGCTCGGCGGTCTTCAGCGCGGCCGTCGCGTGTGGCGTGCGCCGCATCGTGTACACGTCGAGCATGGCGCGCTATGGCGCAGCCGAAGCGCCGTTCACGGAAGATCAACCGCCGGCACCGGTGGACCCCTACGGCGTAGCCAAGGTCGCAGCGGAGATGCTGCTCAAGACCCTGTGCCATCTCCACAATCGACAGTACGTCATCTGCGTCCCGCACAACGTGGTCGGACCGCGGCAGCGCTACGACGATGCATACCGCAACGTCGCCGCAATCATGATCAACCGCATGCTTTCGGGCAAGGACGTCGTCATCTACGGCGACGGCAAGCAGCGCCGCTGCTTCACCCACGTCCTCGATGTGGTTGAACAGATGGCCCACCTGATCGACGCGCCCGAGGCTGCCGGCGAGACCTTCAATCTGGGCAGCGATACCGGCTTCATCACGATCAACGAGTTGGCGCAGCGCATCGCAACGCTTTTGGGGCTTCCCTTCGACCCTGTCCACCTGCCGCCCAGGCACGGCGAGGTGCGCGACGCGACCTGCTCGCACGCCCGCATCGAACAACTGGTCGAGCCCGCCTCGGAGCGTACGCTCGAGCAGGCGCTCGCGAGCCTGGTGGAGGACATCCGGAAGCTCGGTCCGCGACCGCTGGTACCGGATCTGCCGCTGGAGATAGACGCGCCAACGGTCCCGGAGACGTGGCTCGCACAAGGAGTCAGGTCGAAGATCAGGAGATCAGCGTGAAGCTCACGCTGATCAATCCACCTACTCTACTCAGTCTACAGAACGTGGGGACGATGAAACCGTCCCTGCCACTCGGGCTGGCGTACGTCGCGGGCGCCGCGCGGCGCGCTGGTCACGACGTGCGCGTGGTCGACGCGATCGCGATGGCGCCGCGGGAGACGTGGCGGAACGGGCTGGTGTTCCGTCTGGGTGCCGGCGTCGAGGAGATCGTCGAGGCCATTCCTCGGGATAGCGAGGTCATCGGCGTCGGGTGTCTGTTCTCGTTCCTGTGGCCTTTCACGCGCGAGCTGTGCCGCGCCATCAAGCAGCGCTTCCCCGAAGTGCCGCTGATCGGCGGCGGCGAGCACTTCACCGCCATGCCCGGCCTGTCGCTCGCCGAAGCGCCGCTCGACGCCCTTGTTGTCGGCGAAGGCGAGGAAACACTGGTCGAGCTTCTGGCCGCAATCGCAACCGGAAGCGACGACTGGCAACACATTGCCGGGCTGGCCTTGCGACGGGACGGACAGCACGTACAGACCCCCAGGCGCGGTCGCGTCCGCGATGTGGACAGCATCCCCTGGCCAGCGTGGGATCTTTTCCAACCGCACGTCTACAACGACAACGATTTCTGCATCGGCATGCGGCTCGGCATGTCGATGCCGATCCTGGCGACGCGGGGTTGCCCGTACCAGTGCACGTTCTGCACATCACCGAACATGTGGACCACGCGCTGGTACCCGCGCAATCCCGTCGACGTAGTCGACGAGATCGAGACCTACCATCGGCTCTACGGCGCCGTGAACTTCCCGTTCCACGATCTGACCGCAGTGATCAAGCGCCAGTGGGTGATCGACTTCTCGAGGGAGATCCTCCGGCGCGGGCTTCGCATCCAGTGGCAGCTGCCAGCCGGAACGCGCTGCGAAGCTTTCGACGATGAAGTCGCCGGGCTGATGGTCGCTTCCGGTTGTCGGTATCTGGCTTTTGCCCCGGAGAGCGGCGCCGAGACGACCCGACGGCGGATCAAGAAGCACCTCGACCGCGACAACCTCCTCCGCGCCGTGGAAGTGTCGGTCCGGGCAGGAATGCACGTCACCTGCTACTTCATGGTCGGCCTGCCCTTCGATCGGGTGGAAGATCTGGCACAGACCGCAGAGCTGGTACGCGAGCTTGCCCGCCGCGGGGTCGAGGACATCTCGTGCCACTACTTCTATCCGGCCCCGGGCACCGAGCTCTACCGAAAGCTGGACCAGGCCGGCAGCCTGCGGAAGGGCGACCAGACCTTGATGGCGCCGCTGTTCTTCACGGGCAGCTACCTCAGAGCGGAAAACTGCTACGCCGAGCACATGAGCGCGGCCGAGTTGAACCGCTGGCGCTACTGGATCCTGCTGAACTTCTACGGGACGCGCTTCGCTTCGCATCCGAAGGCTGCCCTGGACCTCGCTCGCAACGTGCTGGCCGACCGCGAGACGAACAAGCTCGAGGCATTCGCACGCGAACTTCGCATGAAGCTCAGGCTGCGCCGGAACGCCGACCGAGCCAACGGTCGTACACGCCCAGCCGTACCGACAGCGCAATGAGCACTACCTTGAGGCCGTAGGGTATCGGCTTCAGGTAGGACCGCTCGCCGGCGTACACGTGTTCGATGGAGACCTCGCGGACGCGCAGGCCCCGGCGCCCGGCGAGCATCGCCATCTCGCCGTCGAAATGAAAGCTGTCCGAGACGTGCCTGAAGGGCAGAAGCTCGAGCGCACGTCGACCATAGGCCATCATGCCCGTGTGGTACTCGCTCAGGGCCAGCTTGTAGCAGCGGTTTTCCAACCGGGTCAGCGCGCGGTTGGCGACGTACTTGTACAGCGGCATCCCGCGTCGCCTGGCGCCGCCGTCGAGAACGCGCGACCCCATGACCACGTCGGCTTCGCCCCGTTCGATGGGGTCGAGAAGCCGCGGCAGGGCCTCGGGCGGGTACTGGCCGTCGGCGTGTAGAATGACGACGGCGTCCGCCCCATGCGAAAGGGCGTGCTCGATTCCGTTCTTCTGGGCTCGCGCATAGCCGAGGTTCGTCGGGTTGCGAAGCACTTCGGCTCCAGCTTGCTCCGCGACCAGACCCGTGCGGTCCGGACTGCCGTCATCGACCACGACAATGCGGGCCCGTTCCTTCAACGCGGGCGGCACACGCTCGAGGACTGCACCCAGCGTCGACTCGGCCCGGTACGCGGGCACCACGATCCAGGGCGTGGTCACGCTGCGCGCCTACGCCGCCTTGAGGATCCGGCGCGCCACGGACATCTCGGGCATGTAGTCGAAGTAGAGGTGCTTGAGGCGCTTCTGCGCAATCGGGCGGTAGAGCTGCGCGGCGAGCCGGATGTACCAGGGCACCGTGTACTCGTCGACCTTGCCGTCGTTGAACAGCGTCGTGAGGTACAGTCGCTCGTAGAAGGACGGCGGCTGCGCACCGACGTGGATGAAGCCGTTGCCCTCGTAGGAGAAGCTGGCCCAACCATCCAGCGAAGACGGCGGTTCGAAACCAGCTTCGATAGCCTGCTCGAACATCGGCGTCCCGGGGAACGGCGTGTAGTGATAGACGGGCGAGTTGCGGAAGTTCGGGTTTACCCGGTGGAGCTTGTCCATCAGCTCGACGCTCTGGCGGATGTCCTCGAGCGTCTCGCCGGGGGTATTCGAGATGAAGCTGCCGAAGATGATGAAGTTGAAATCGGCAAGGCGCTCGAACACTTTCACGATGTCCTCGACCTTGCCCTCCTTCTTCATGATCTTGCGCATCCGCGGCGACCCCGTCTCGATGCCGATCGTGAAGCGGCGGAAACCGCTCTTCTGCAAGAGCTCCAGATAGTCGCGCTTCATCTTGCCGATGCAGACGATGTCCGAACCCTGCACCTGCCAGGTCACGTCGACGCCGCACATGGCCTGCACGATGGCGAGCGAACGCTTGGGATTGATGAAGAAGTCGTCGTCGGTGAAGTAGACGTCTTCCACCCCGAAGCGGTCCTTGATGTGGCGCACGCGTTCCAGCACACGCTCCGGAGCCTGCGCGCGCCATTTGCGGTTGTTGAAATACACGTTGTAGCAGTACGTGCACGCAAACGGACAGCCGCGCGAGCTTTCCATGTACAGGCTTCGCCGCCCCTCGTAGAGCGGCATATAGGCCTCGATGTCGACAATGTCGTAGGGGATCTCCGGCGCCGTACTGAGATCGATGTACGGCGCGGCGGGCACCGCCACGTAGCGCTCGCCGTCCATAAACGACAAGCCGGGCACCTCGTCGAGCGGCTTGCCCGTTGAAAGAGCGTTCGCCAGCTCCTTGAGCGTCACCTCGCCCTCGCTACGGGCCACGAGATCGACCAGAGGGTGCTTCAGCGATTGTTCCGGAAGCAGACCGACGTGCACGCCGCCCCACAGGATCGGCGTCTCGCCATTGGCGGCCCTGGCGACGGCAGCGGCCTCCAGAGCCCGCGAGATCATCGGCCCGGTGTAGCAGGTGATGCCGAGGAGTAGAGGACCGGCGCGCATCTCCCGCTCGAGGCGCTGCCGCCAGTCCGCGTGCACCCGCTGGTCGATGAGCACGACCTCGTGGTCATCCGCCGCCAGCGACGCCGCGTGCAGCAAGCTGAGCGGCAGCGCCGGCTTGCTGCGCATGTTGTCCATGTAGCCCACGCGCGGCTGGAACAGCACGATGCGCCCGCCCGGGTTGGGCTTGTAGCGGGGCGCGCGATCCGACGCATGCTCGACCACCCGATTGGGAAGTCCCGGCGAGTCGACCAGAGGCAGCTTTTTCGTCATGAGCGGAGCGACGATGATATCACGCGGACGGAGACCGGGCCCGGCATCGATTCGTCTCAGCGAGCCGCGCGCACCAGAGCGGCGATCCCCTGCTCCAGGGTCGTCTCCGGGGTGAAACCCAGCGCCGCAAGTTCGGCGCAGCGGGCGCGCTCCTCCGCGCCTTCGCCCGGCCTCTGCCTGGCAGGATCGACAACCAGGTCGAGGCGCTGTCCTGACGCCTTTTCGATGAGGGCCGCAAGCTCCCGAACCGTGGCAGAACGCCCGCTTCCGACATTCATCACGCTCGTGGTTCCGGGGGCCGGCGGGTGGTCCAGCGCCAGGATGAATGCGCGGCACACGTCGTCGACGTGCACGTAGTCGCGGGCATGCTCGAGCTCGCCGACGCGAACCGGGTTCCCGGCGAGGCCCGAAAGCAGATGGGGCACCACGAAATCCGTGCTCTGGCCCGGACCGTAGACGTTGAAGATCCTGAGCACGGTCGCCCCGAGCGCGGAGCTCTGGCGCACGCCTAGCTCCGCGCTCCGCTCGCAGGCGAGCTTGAGCTGACCGAGCCAGGTTCCGGGCGCTACCGCGTGTTTCTCGTCGATGGGCAGAACCGGCGGCGCGGCGTAGACCTTGCCGCTCGACGCGACAACGAGATGCGCGCCGGAGCGGCCAGCGATGGACAACGCGGCAAGCGTGGTGCCGACGGCCGCCTCCAGCGCGCCCAGCGGATCGGCGCGGCGCTCGCCGGCCTTCGTGGGGAACGCGAGATGTACCACCGCGTCGACCTGGCCGTCCGGCGCGACCAGCGTCGTGCCGGACCGTCTGAGCGGGACTACCTGCCAGCCCGACGCCCCGAGCGCCCGGATCAGGTGCCTGCCGATAAAGCCGCCCTGCCCGCTCAGTGCGACGACGCGGCCCATGCCTATGCCGTGCCGAGCCGGACCCGCTCACGCCAGTAGGCAAGCGTATCGCGGAGGGTCTCGTCGAGAGTACGTTCGGGGCGAAAGCCGGTCTGATCGCGGAACGGCTGCGTGTCGGCGACCAGACGCAGGACCTCGGTCGGCCTGACGCGGGCGGGGTCGACCTCGATGCGGATGTCGGCAGCTCGCGAAGATGCGGCGATCAACCGCTCGAGACACTCCCGCACCGTGCACACCTGATCGCTGCCAATCAGGAACAGCTCGCCGGGCGGGCAGTGTTCCAGCGCGAGGTCGTAGGCGCGCACCATGTCGCGCACGTCGGTCCAGTTCCTCAGCGCGTCGATGTTGCCGACGTACACCACGGGCGGCACCTGCCCGGCCTCGATCCGCGCGATCTGCCAGGCGAAGACCGGCAACGCGAACACGCGGTCGCGACGCGGGCCTTCGTGATTGAACGCCCGGATCCGCACGATGTGGAGCCCGTAGCTGTGGTGGTGCTCGTAGCCGAGCAGGTCCTGCGCCACCTTGCTGACGGCGTACGGATTGACCGGCCGGAGCGGCGTGGCCGGCGTGATCGGCAGCTCCTCTTCCGGCACCTCGCCGTACTCCTCGCCGGAGCCAGGCAAGAGCACGCGCGTGGACTCGAGACCATTGCGCCTGAGCGCTTCCAGCAGATACAGCGTGCCGAGCGCGTTGGTCCGGAAATAAACGTCCGGTTGGTTCCACGACGGCGACACGAAGCTCTGCGCGCCCAGGTGGAAGATACGGTCCGGTCGGATCCCGGCCACGACATCATTCACGCTGAACGGATCGGTCAGGTCGCAGAGATGCCAGTGCACGCGTGTTTCCACGTCGGCGATGTGGTTCACAAGGTCCATCCGGGACGACCAGCGGCGCGTGGCGTGCACCTCGATGCCGGACCGCGCAAGCAGCAGGTCCAGCACGTGGCTTCCGACGAAGCCCGTCGCTCCGGTCACCAGGATCTTCATCGCGCGCGCCTGGAGCTTGCCATGAATCGCCGCGTCGCCAAACCCAGCGTCTCGCTGAAGACCGCCCACGCCTCGGACGGACGGGGCACGCTGCCCAGGACGCCGAACCGCGTTTCGAAGCGCGCCCGGCCGCCAGCGCGCTGGTGGTGGCTCACGGCAACCTGACCGACCCGCGCGCCGCGGGAAAGGCCGCGGGCCACAAGCTCCGCGTTGACGACGCCGGTGCGACATGTCAACGGAGCGCCGTCCACGAAACGCGCGCGCACAAGTTTGAACGCGCAGTCCATGTCTCTCACGCCGCGAGCGCCCGTCAGGCGCGTCGCGACCGCGCCGTAGAGGCGGCTCGCCAGCAGGCGCGCCGGCGAGTCGCGACGCGTCGCCCGGTAGCCGAGCACCATGTCGTGCTTGCCAGCGAGCGCGACAAGCCCGGGCAGCTCGGAATGATTGAACTGCCCGTCGGCGTCGCTCAGCAGGAGCCAGTCGTTCCGGGCCGCTGCGATGCCGAGAGCCAGTGCGCGCCCGTAGCCGAGGTCGTCGGCGCGCTGCGTGACCACGCAGAGGTCGTCACGCTCCGCCGCGAGCTGGCGCGCGAGCTCGGGAGTGCCGTCCCGCGCGGCGTCGCTCGCGACCAGCACGATCTCGTAAGTGTCCGCCACGCCCTGCAATGCCGCCGAGAGTCCAGCAACGACCCGCGACAGATTCGGTGCTTCTTCAAAGCAGGGCAAGACCGCGCTGATGGCGAGCCGCTCGGTCAAGGCACTGCGACGCGCCGGCGAAACGCTTCGGTGACGAGGTGTTCGAGCGCGTTGTGCACGCTCTCGACAATCCCGAAGCTGTGGCTCTCGACGACAACCGCATGATCGACGAGCCCGCGTGCGCGCCCTCCGCCGAAGCCGAGGACCCCCACGGTCACGGCGCCGTGCTCCTTCGCCGTACGGACGGCCCGCACGATATTTTCGGAATCGCCCGAGGCGGACAGCACGATGACGACATCACCCGGCGCGGCGTGGCTGGCAATCTGCTCGGAAAACACGTTGTCGTAGCCGAGGTCGTTGGCCAGCGCGGTGAGCAACGGAACGTTGTCGTTGAGGCTGCGCACGCGCAGCGGTCGGCCTCCCCGCGCGGCAGCCTGCAGGTCACACGCAAAATGCGAAGCCGTCGCAGCACTGCCGCCGTTGCCCATGATGAGCACGGACCGGCCAGCGCGGTGCGCATCGACCACCAGGTCCACGATGCGCGCCACTGCTGTCTCGTCGAGCTCGGCGAGGCAGGCGCCCAGCTCGTCGAGGAAGGCGCGCATCGCGCCCGGCTCGAGCGGCGTCACTGCGCTGGATGATGCGTCTCTCATGCGGCGTCGATGTCGAGGTTGGGAGTGTCGTCGATGTTGACCAGAGGGCGGCTGCGCGGCCTCATCAAGAAGCTTGCGTCCGGACGATCCGGGAACGGTACGGCGTAGAAGACCTTGCTCTCTTCGCGCAGCTGGGCGTTGAGCTGCTGCTGCTCGGCCAGGACCTGCTCGCGAACCCCGGCGTGCCACGCCTCGTCCGGCGTCTCGAGCACCAGGTCGGCAAGCTGGCCATACAGCTCGCGCATCTCGCCTCCCAGCTTGGCATTCATGAGGATCGGGTAGGTCTCCATGATGCGGCCGAGCAGCTGGGTCATCTCGGCGTCGAACCCGCGGATCACCGACCTGCTGTAGTAGTTGTGCACGTTCGCCAGCACGTCCCAGTCGATGAGGTCGTGCTCGACGCAATAGTCGTGCAGCGGCGTGCCCGGATAGGGGAAGAAGATCGAGGGGCGCACCGCGTCGATCCCCAGCTCCGTCGCGAGCTCGAACGTCGAGAGCAACTCCTGTTTCGTCTCGGTAGGCGCGCCGACGATGACGTAGGCACGACTGTTGAGCCCATAGCGCTGCAGTCGCTCGAGCGCCTCGACGACCACGTGCTCCTTGTAGTCGGGCCGGCGCATGAACTTCCTCAGCCGTGGCGAACCGCTCTCCAGGCCGAACTTGACGAGGTTGCAGCCGGCCTCAGCGAGCAGGGAGACCGTCTCCTCGTCCAGAAAGTTCAATGTGGCATTCAGGGCGAACGGCGTGTCCGGGAACTCCTTCGGGTAGATTTCCGCCCATGTGCGCAGGAAGGGCTTGGACATGACGGCCATGTCGTCGCCCCAGACGAACGTCTTGAGGTACTCGCCGCAGATCTCGCGGTAGCGGACGCACTCCGCCAGAAGGTCGTGTGCGTCGCGCGTGCGGGTGAAGCCGATCTTCGCGACGGGCAGCTCGAGGTCATGGCGATATAGATCGATGAGCCCTGCATTGTGGCAGTAGGCGCAGCGGTAGGGGCAACCGCGGCCCGCAACGACATCGACGATGCCCCGCATGCGCTTGCACAGATCCCGGTAGTCGATCCCTTCCCAGTACGGCTCGTGCTGGCGCGTCACGTCCGGCAGCGGACCGACTGGATTGCGCTTCTGGAAGCCTCTGACCATGCAGGCAATGTGCGGCTCGTTCGAGATGTCCTCCCCCACGCCGAGCATGTTCACGAGGCGATCGAGCTGTCCGTCGGCCTCGCCGACGAACACATAGTCCATCGACCCCCAGGACAGCGGCTCCTCGGGCGTGAGCGTGCAGTGGACCCCACCGCCCATGGTGGGCGTGGACGGCCGGAGCTGCTTGATGCGGTCAGCGATGCGGCGGGTGACCGCCGCCTGGTTGCTGCCGAACGAGAACAGCACAACGTCCGGGTCGCGCGAGTGGACGAGCTCGGCACACTCGTCCTCGGTCTGTGGGCCCGGAAGTGATTCGTGGAAGTGGACAACATCCACTTCGTGTCCCGCCTCCGCCAGCTCGGCGGACAGGATGGACACGCCCTGGCTCACGCCGAGCGGTCCGCCCCAATTGACCCATACGAACTGGATTTTCATCGTCGAATCTCGACCGCCGCCCTGGAAACAGCATTGTAGCGGCTTTCCAGGCCTGTTCAAACCCCGCTGGGTGCTCGGAAGACCAGTGCTAGTATCGATAGCCCATGCGCCGTGCGACCGCCGACGCGCCGCTGAAGGTGCTGCTCTTGAACAAGACGCGCATCGCGCGGCGTTCGGGCGCCTGGAAGAACGCCACCGCGCCGTGGGCGCTCGGGGCGTGGTCGCTGAAGCGCTACGTCGAGACGATCGAGGAGCTTTCCCCGCTGGTGGACATCAATGTCCGGAGCTACGCCTCGGACGAGACCAACGAGCTGATTCTCCAGGAGCTCGTCCAGTACCGCCCGGACATCGTCGGCTTCACGAACCAGCCCTGGAACTACTCGGAGCACGTCAGGCTCAGCCGGCTGATCCGCCGTCTGTTCCCGGACATGATCGTCATCCACGGCGGCCCGATGGTGATGTACCGCGATCGCTACCTCGCGCGGCTCGGCGCCGACTGCGTTTCGGTCATCGTCGAAGGCGAGGCCGAAGAGAGCTTCGCCGAGCTCTGCGCTCACTTTGCGGGCGGTGAGCCGGCACTCGACGCCATCGCCGGCATCGGCTGGTTCGACAACGATGGCACACCGCACGTCACGGCCGAACGCGACAATCCAAGCGTGGCCGACCTACCCCGGGTCATGACTCCCGAGGCTCTCGACTCGTTGGGTTCCTACGTACTGTACGAGAACGTCACGCGGCTGTCCGTTCCGCTGCAGCTTCTGCAACTGGGGCAGCCAGAAAGCGAAGCTGCGCTCGCGCCGCCGCGAGGTGATCGAAGAGGACATCGCGGCTATCCTGGCTCGTCCGGAAGTGACCCATCTGTGGATCACCGACTCGGGCCTGGACATCTCCAGGGAGCATGCCCTGTTCCTGGCGGATGTCATCAAGCGCCACAAGCGCCATCCGGTGCACGTTGCAGGCTACTTCTTCCTGCTTCACGCCGATCTGTCGTACGTGGCGGAACTTCGCGGCGCGTTCGACACGCTCGAGCTCGGGCTGCAGACCGCCAACGAACGGGTGCTGTCGGAAATGGGCAGGAAGGCGCTCAGCGTCGAGCGCTTCGACCGGATTCTGGACAGCGCGCTGCCGTACTTCCCCGACATCCGGGTCGACCTCATCTACGGGATGCCCGGAATCGGTCCCGAGGAGCTGAAACAGTCCGTTCGCTTCCTGCTCGAGAAGGGCATCTCGCTCATCAACCTGTACCGGCTGATCGCCATCCCGGGCACCGAGATGGCCGAAAACCGCGAGCGCTACGGGATCGTCGCCGACGACGAATTCCCGTACAACGTGTACGCCAGCGATGGCTGCAGCGTCGAGGATCTGTTCGCGATGCAGCAGTTCAAGGTCAACATGGATACGCTGCGCGACCTGTTCGGGCGCGGCTCGTACCAGCGCGCGCTCGAACAGGGGCTCGACCTGGTCGACTTCGCCGACAAGCTGCACACGCTGGTACCCCGGCTGAACCACCTCGTGGACTACGACCTCGAGATGGACAGCGTCATCGATGATGACCTCCTGGCCGCGCTAGAGGAAGCCGCGGCTCGCTACACGACCGACGACAACACCCGGAAGCTGCTCTCCGGGCTGCTCGAGGAAGCGCACCAGTCCGGCCGCCGCGAGGAGGACGCCGTGCCGCACGTGCTCCCCGCCGCTCGTCCTGCCGCGGTGCCGCCGGCTTTCGTCGAGCAGGCCGCAGCGCCCAGCGCGGCGCTCCGCGGGTTGACCCCGGCCTACAGCGCGGCGCTCGGCGACTTCACCCAGCCGCGCTCGATGCAGGAGCTCCTTCCGCGCTGGCAGGAGTTCCTCGCGCGCTCGCCGCACCTGGCGGAGCTCGGCATCCACGTGCATGTGCCGTTCTGCTCGACGATCTGCACGTACTGCGACTGCGCGACCGAGGCGCTGACCGACGCTCTGCAGCTCGAGCGCTACCTGTCCTACCTCGACCAGGAGATGTCGCACGTCTCCGGAACGTTCTCGAAACAGACGTTCGAGCGCCTCTACATCGGCGGCGGAACGCCCAACATCCTGTCCGCCGAGCAGCTCGAGCGTCTGCTTTCAGCCGTCCACCAGCATCACCGTTTCCGCGAGGGTGCGGTGCTGTGCCTGGAGAGCGATCCGCGCCACGTCACGCATGACAAGCTAGAGGTGGCACGACGCCACGGCATCAACCGCGTGTCGTACGGCGTGCAATCCACCAATGCCGACGTGCTCCGGCACGTCAACCGGGGCAGCCAGACGCTTCCCATGGTCGAAAGCGCGGTCGCGCTGGCGCTCGACGCGGGGATTGCCGAGGTCAACATCGACTACATCTTCGGCCTCGCCAAGCGACAGCGTGGAGGGCATGCTCCAGGGCATCGCCTGGGGGCTCGGGCTGTCGCCCACAACGGTGTGCATCCAGCTGTTGAACGACTCGCACTACGCATCGCCGTACCGCGACCTGGAACACCGGCGAGAGGTGGCACGCGACTTCGTGGAGCTCGGGCGACAGCTGGAAGAGCACGTTTCGAAACATGCCGCCGACTACGAGCTGTTCCGGCGCCCGGACACGTACGTCGTGGTGCGCCGCGACATGTGGCGCCCGTGGGACGGACACCTCGAGTACTACTCGGCGCGCGACCGCACGGCGCGTTCGACGCTCGGCTACGGGCGGCACGCCCAGTCCACGCTGTTCGGCGAGCTCGTCTACCAGAACCAGGACCGCACGGCAGAGTTCGATCCGTCTGCACCCATCTACGCCGCCCGCGAGCGGAGCTACACGCTGGAGTGCATCGCGGACATCGTGTCCGCCCTGGAGTTCTCGCGCACAATCCCAAAAGCCGAGCTCGAGGCGCGCTACGGCGCGGAAACCCTCGCAGCGCTTGCCCCGTCCCTCGACGCGCTCGCACAGGCCGGGCACCTCGAACGTCGCGCGGACGCAATCGGCGATCTTGGACTGTCGCCCGACGCGGTCAAATGGCTGATCTCCGAGGTGTCGCAAGAACGCGGCACGCCCGCGAGCGACACCAGAGCGCCGGAAGAGGACCTCGAGATGGTGCGGGTCACCGAGCCTGGCTGCTCGTGGAGCATCCGCATCGAGCGGGCGCTACCCGACGTGAAGTACTTCCAGGTGTCGTCGGGCTACGGCCTGTACTACCAGGCCGACCCCGGCAGCGAGGTCGATGGCTCGCGCGCTGCAACCATCATGAAAGGCGTTGCCCGCCACGTCGAACGGCTCGCCGCACGCGGAGTCCCCCCGCGAACATTCCCAGCGGCGTCGCCGCGTTCATCGAGAAGCGGGCCGGCCGCCTCGGGATCCACGCCCGGACCGTCGCGCCCCGCACACGCCGCCACCGCCTGACGGTGGTAGCACCCGGCTGAATGCGCATCCTGTTCGTCACCAATGAAGGTCGCGGCAGCTACGCCGGCCGTCGATTCGAGTGGCTGGGGATGGAGTTTTCGTACGCGAGCTTCACGTTCGAGGACATCGTGCGCTTCCGCACCGCCCCCGATCGCGGTCCCGTGATCGATCGTCAGGCCCTCGATCGCGCCGTCGACGAGATCGAGGGCTTCGACGGCGTCTTCGCGGAGGAACCGGAGACCGTGCTGCTGGCCTACGTGCGTCGGCGACGCGGGCTCGCAGCCAAGCGTTGGATCGTCAACACGGTCCAGCAACTCCGGCGTGTCGAACCCATCCGCGAGCTGGTCGAGCAGAAGTACGGGGAAGACCCGCTGGCCATCGTTGCGGCCGACCCCGAGGTCTTCTGGGGCTTCACGACCCACGCTCATCAGGAGGCGCTGATCGCGCGGGGACTGCCCAGCTCGCGCATGATCTACGCGCCGGTTTCCAGCGCCATCCACGCCCACTTCTTCCCCGACTCGGCCCCGGCCCTGGCCGCAGGAGCCAACGCCGACCTTCCACCAGAACTCTCGGGAGTCCGTGGCGCGGTCCTGCTGGCCGGAACGAACAACCGCGACGTCGAGACCCTGGCCCGCGCCGCCGCGCTCCTGCCCGACAAGGTCCACGTACTGACGGACCTGTCGCGCAACCGGCGTGTCGAGAGCCCTCACCTCGTCTACCACGACCTGGTACCGCTCCCGACGTTCATCGCCGCCGTGGCGCACGCCGGTCTGCTCGTCCTGCCACTGCTTCCGACGAGCGAGAGCTGCGGGCAACAGACCCTGGCGGCCGCCCAACGCGTCGGCACCGTGGTCGTCGCCAGCGACGTGCCGGCGATCCGCGACTACATCGAAGATGGGATAACCGGCTTTCTCGCTCCGCCGTCCGATCCCGAGGCGCTGGCCCAGCGCATCCAGGTCGGACTCGAACACGCGATTTCGCCGGACATCCTCGCGGCGGCGCGACAGCGCGACGCACGCGACGCAGAACGCATCACGGAGCTGTTCACGCGCGTGTTTCTGGAAGCTCCCCCGAGCGAGGGTCCGCCCGGCGGGTCCGGTTGAGCGCCCCCACTCGGCGAAAGCCTCGGCCTGCACCCAGGCTTTGCGGGCCGGTGGCTGAAAATCCGCGGAGTAGTGATAGACTCCGACAGTGGTGCCCGCGCCTCGCGGACAAGTGTATCTGGTGCAGATCTGCAACGTGTTTGCGGACAGCATCTACCTTCCGTTGGCCGCCGGAATGCTGCGGGCGTACGCCCGCGCCGACGCGGAGCTCGCGGCCAGCTACGACTTCGCGCCCATCCTGAACGAGCGCTTCGATCTGGCAGAGGTCGAGCAGCGCATTTCCGACCCCGCCGTCGTCGGCCTGTCCAGCTACGTGTGGAACTGGGAGTACAGCCTGGCACTGGCGCGCCGCTTGAAGCAGCTCTACCCGGAGGTGCTGATCGTCATCGGCGGACCGCAAGTACCGGAAGACGCCAGCTCGCTCATCGCCGAGGGCGTCGTGGACGTCGCCGTACACGGCGAAGGCGAGGTCACGTTCGCCGAGGTGTTGCGCGCGCACGCCCAGGGCCGACCGCTCGCCGACGTGGCGGGCGTCACCGCGCGCACCGAAGGCGGTATCGAGCGGGCCGCGCGGCGCGAGCGTGTCGGCAATCTCGACACGCTGCCCTCCCCCTTCCTCGAGGGCGACTTCGACGATCTTCTGGGCGGCCCCCGCCAGCTCATTGGACTGTGGGAAACGAACCGCGGCTGCCCCTTCGGTTGCACGTTCTGCTACTGGGGCTCGGCCGTGAACACGCGCGTGCGACAGTTCGGCATGCAGCGGTTGATGCGCGAGCTCGACTGGTTCGAGACGCAACGCATCGACTACGTGCTGTGTGCGGACGCGAACTTCGGCATCAAGAAGCGGGACATCGAGATCGCGAGGAACGTCGCCACGGCCAAACGCCGGAGCGGGTACCCGCGCAAGTTCCGGACATTCTCGACGAAGAACGCCTCCGGGCGCGTGCTCGACGTGGTGGAAGTGCTGCGCGGCGAGGGCCTCGACATGGGCATGAGCCTGACGATGCAATCGCTGAGCGAGGACGCCCTGTCCGCCATCGGACGCAAGAACATCAAGCTGTCGACCTACGTCGAGCTCCGCCGCGAAGCCGGCAAGCGCGGCATGCCGACCTACTGCGATCTGATCGTCGGGCTTCCCGGCGAGACCTACGACTCGTTCCTGGATGGGCTCGACCGGCTGATGTCGCTCGGGCAGCACGACAACGTCCACGTCTACACCTGCACCCAGCTGGTCGGGTCGGAGATGGCGGACCCGGCGTACCGCGAGAAGCACGGCATCGTATCGGCGCGCTCTCCCATCATCGAACGCCACATGCGCGCCGACGCCATCAGCGACGGCAGCATCGTCGAATACGAGGACGTCGTCGTCGCCACGCGCACGATGCCGCTCGAGAGCTGGATCGAGACCAATCTGGCGACGGTCATCGTCAATGTCCTGCACTACCAGAAGGTCGCGCACTGGCCTGCCATCTACCTCCACCACGAACACGGTGTGCGCTACCGACGCTGGTACGAGCACGTCAAGGACGCGGCGCGCCGCGGCGGCGCGCCGCGTCTGGCAGAAGCGGCGCGCTTCACCGAGGAGTACTACCGCTCCATCGCCGAAGGCCGCACCCGGCGCCTCGCGTTCCCCGAGTTCGGCAACGTGATCTGGCCGATCGAAGAAGCGGTGTTCCTGCTCCTGTCCAAGAACTTCGATGGCCTGTACGGCGAGCTCCAGGCCCTGTTCTCGGAGCTGTGCCGAGCCGACGGCATAGCGCTCGATGACAGCGTCGCCGCCGATCTGTTCGCCTACCAGATGGCGCAGGTGCCGCGTCACGGTGGCCCCATCGCGGAGAAGGTCGTCCTCGAGCATGACTGGCCGGCGTACTTCGCCGCGGCGCTTTCAGGAAAGCGCTCTGTCCTCCAGCGAACGACAACGCCTCTCTCGATCGTCGACCAGCACCAGACCGCGGGAGATCTCGCGGCGTACGCGCTCAAGGTCGCGTGGTATGCCCGCTCGTCGACGGACATCCCCTATCACCTGGAGCGGCTGCCGCCCGAGCCGCTCCGGGATGCGCGTGCAGCATCCTGAGACCCCATGCGTATCTCGTTCTTCTTCCCCGCCTACCACGACGAAGCGACGGTGGAGCCGCTGGCCCGGCGCCTCGATGAAGTGCTCGGCGCTGTCGCCGACGAACACGAGATCATCATCGTCGACGATGCCAGCCCCGATCGCTCCGGCGAGATCGCCGACGCCCTGGCAGCAGAAAACCCGCGCATCCGTGTAGTGCACCATCCTGAAAACCGCGGTTACGGGCAGGCCGTCTGGAGCGGTCTGACGGCGGCGCGTTACGAGTGGGTCGGCTTCACCGACGGGGACATGCAGTACGACGTGCGGGAGTTGCCGCGTTTCGTCGAGGAGTGCGAGCGCGGCGCGGACATCGTCGTGGGCTACAAGACCCAGCGCGCCGAAGGCTGGCAGCGCGAGGTCACGAGCGCGGCGTACAACGCCGCCGTGCGCGTCCTGTTCGGGCTGAAGCTGTCGGACATCGACTGCGCGTTCAAGCTGATGCGCCGGGATCTGATCAGCGGGTTTTCGCCGAGCGCGTACTACACCGAGGCGTTCATCCTGGTGGAGGCCCTGTACAAGGCCAGACAGCGCGGTGCGCGTATCGTCCAGGTCCCCGTCTCGCACCATCCGCGCGTGGCTGGCGAGTCGCAGTGCTTCACCTGGCGCACGGCCCGCCGGCTGGCGTGGAACACCGCGCGCGGCGCCGTCTACGGCCGCCTGCTCGGCGCCTGGCAATGAGCGCATCGTCGGCGCTGGAGCAGGTTGTCGTGCTGTGCGGCGGGCGCGGCCTGAGGCTCGCTCCAGCCATCGGCGACGTGCCCAAGGTACTGGCACCCGTGGCCGGGCAGCCACTGCTCGGCCATCTGCTGCGCGACCTCCACGCAGCCGGGGCACGGCGGGTGCTGCTCGTCGCCGGCCACGCTGCGGACCAGCTCGCCGAAGCGCTGCCGGCACTGGTCCCGCCAGGGCTCGAGACCACGACGTTCGTAGAACCCGAGCCCCGCGGAACAGCCGGCGCGCTCCGCGCCGTGGTCGACCAGCTAGCGGAGCGTTTTCTGTTGGTGTACGGCGACGTGTTCACGGCGCTCGACTGGCGCCGCTTCGCAGACGCGGCGGACGAAGACGGCGGGCTGGCAACGCTGCTCGTGCATCGCTCGAGCCATCCCGAGGACAGCGACGTTGTCGCGATCGACGACGCGCACCGCGTGATCGGCTGGCTGGGCCGGCGCCCGGAGCAGCGGCAGGGGGCGATCGTGGCCCGAGCGGCTCTGACGAACGCCGCCATCGCCGCCTTCGACCGACGCATCGTCGACTACATTCCCCAGGGCCGCGCTTCCGACCTGTATTCGGAAGTGATGCCGGCGCTGGTCGACGCGCGTCAGCCCATCCACGGCTACCTCACTTCCGAGTACGTGCGGGACCTGGGCACCCCCAGGCGCCTGGCCGCTGTGGACGCCGACGTACGCTCGGGACGGGCGCACCTGCGCGCCGAGCTCGCTCTGCTCGACCGCGACGGCGTGCTGTCGGTCGAGTCGGGACAGCTCGTCGATGCTCCCTCGCGCCTCGAGCTGCTACCGGGCGCAGCGGCAGGCGTGCGGCTCCTCAACCAGGCCGGCGTGCGCGTCGCCGTCGTCACCAACCAGGCGGTCGTCGCCCGTGGCCTGTGTACCCAGGAGACACTGGAGCAGATCCACGCCGAGCTCCGGCGCCAGCTGGCCGAGCAGGGCGCGACACTCGATGCCATCTTCGCCTGTCCCCACCATCCGGAAACCCATCACGCCGAAGGCGTCGACGCCCTGCGCGGACCATGCCGTTGTCGCAAGCCGTCCACCGGCATGGTGGTCGACGCGCTCGCCGAACTGGGCGTCGCACCCTGGCGCGCGCTCGTGGTCGGCGACGCGAGCATCGATATGCAGCTCGCAATGAACTCGGGCCTCCCCGCTATCGCCGTCGACACCGGCCAGGCTGCGCGTGACGCTCGCTACCCCGCGAAACCTGTCTGGCGTTTCGCCGATCTCGCCTCTGCTGCGCGCTGGATCACCAACGCCGGGGGCGCTGCTGCACACGCCGGCGCAAGATAGCGCGCGTGATAGACTACCGCGGTGTCGGCGGCCGGCTACAGCCCGAAGATCGAGCTCGAGCTGCTCCAGCTCGGGCTCGGGCTCAAGTCGGCCATCAAGGCCGAGCACGTCCCGGAGGAGCAGAACACCTGGCTCCGGCGCGAGGCCCGGGCGCGCGGGCTGTTCGTGGTGGAGGACGACGAGCCGGAACCGTCGTACTCCGGCGCCACACCGCGCATCGCAAAGACGCTGTTCGTCGGTCCCGACGTGGAGCTGTTGCGTTCGCTCCGCGAGTGGTCCCACACCCAGCGCAGCGCGTCGCTTCCGAGCGCGGACAAGCAGGCCGCCATCCGCAAGATCGGCGAGGCGCTGGGCTACCCGGCGTGCTGCGTGGAAGCGTACGTGAAGGGACGCGAGTTTCCCGACCAGTCACTGGTCTTCCTGCGGCCTGCCTTCAGCACCGAAGGCAGGCCGCACCCGCTCTTGAATCCAGGCGGCAACGACGAGCTCATCAGCCACGTGCCGTGCAGCTACGCCTGCGCGCCCAGTCTCGCCATCGCGGAGCGCACGTCCCGCGAACTGGCGAAGATGGCCCCGGAAAAGTGGAAGCAGCGCGAAGAGCGCATGCGGCAGCCGATGCTGGTCCTCGGCGAGCGCGGCATCGTGCGCCTCGAGCCGACCGACGACGACGTGCCGTCATACAGCGAGGTGCGCTACGAGCGCGCCGACACTTCCACGATGGTCGACCCCGCGCTCTCCGCTGCGTTCGAGGCGGGCAACCGGATCGAGCTCCGCCCCGGCTCGCTCGACGTGCTCTCGTCCGGGCGCAAAGTCCACAGCGAAAACCGCTCCGCACCGCTCGATCTACCGCTCCTGCTCAGGTGGAACGGGCCGCCGCGCCGGAGAGCACGCGTGGCGCTCGTCGATCTGCATCGGTCGCTCATCGACTACATGGACACGATGACGCTGCCGCTCCTGTCGGGTGACCTGACGCGGCTTGGCATCCAGAACGACGTGGTCAGGCTCTACGTGGACCGCGAGCGTCCCGGGACCTGGGCCGCGTCGTACCAGCGGCTGCAGAAGATGCTGCTCGACGGCGGCTACACCGCAGCGGTGTGGAACATGGCGTTCGACGCCCCGCTGGTGGCAGAGCTGCAAAAGACCGGCATGCTGCAGGTGCTCGTCGACGCGCGCTTCACCGGCGACGACATGCCGTTCGACTTCGTCCTGACCTCAACGTCGAGACAGGGATTTTCGCGCTTCTGGCGGCTGTGGTGCGAAGGCGACGACTCTCCAAGGCTCGAAGGGCTGTTCCACCGCCAGAGAGACAGCTCGTGGCACAAGAGCGAGCTTGCCGAACCGCTGCCGCGAGCGCCGCGCATCGACGACGAGACATTCTGGCCCGCCACCCACTACCTCGTGCCCGAAGGCGAATACCGGCCCGCTAGCGATGTCTGGCACCTGTGCGTGAACGCGGGCTGCCCGTACGGCAAGCGACTCGACGACAATCCGCACTTCGTCGGTATCGAGATGCCGGCCCGGGCCAGCGCGCGGGGCTGTTCCTTCTGCGAGGAAGGCGGCGACTACGACGGCGCCCCCTCCGAGCCCACCCTGCGGAGCCTGCTCCACCAGCTGGAGTACATCGCGGGCCGTGAACCGCACTCGCGATTCATCCTGATCGAGCGGGCCGTATTCCGCTTTCTTCCGCGCTTCCTCGAGCGCGCCGACGAGATCACGAAGAAGTCCGGGCGCCGCGGCGAGCGACTGGAGTTCTTCGTCACGGCGCGCACCGACGAGATCGTGCGCGAGCAGAAGAACCTCGAAAAGGCGCTGGAAGTCGCAGAGCAGCGCGGGCTCTCGGTGAACCTGTATCTCGTCGGCGTGGAGAACTTCTCGCAGCAACAGCTCGACCTGTTCAACAAGGGCACCACGGTGGCGGTGCAGGTCGAGTCGCTCGAGATCATGCGCCGCATGGAGCGCGAGTTTCCGACGACGTTTACCGCCTCGCGCGAAACCGCACACGGCTTCTTGCTGTTCACGCCCTGGACGACACTCGACGATCTGCGTGAGAACGTGAAGTGGCTGGAGCACACCCGGTTCTGGGAATTCCGTTCCGAAGCCACGATGAGCAAGCTCCGCCTGTACCCGACGGTACCGCTCTTCTACAAGGCACGCGCCGAGGGCCTGCTCGAGGCGGGATACGAGGATCCGTCCCTCGATATGTCCGTTCGGCTGGGCTATTCGAAAGAAGCCGCCTGGCGTTTCGCGCACCCGGAAGTCGGCGCGGTGTATCGGCTGCTCGTCGCGTTCGCCGACGACTACCCGCGCGGTCCTCGCGAGGTCGAACTCCTGCGCGACGCGATCGGCGCCGTCGAGGAACACGGCGCCAACGTCGAAACGGAAGCGTTCGTGGCGGCCCATCGGCGTACCGCTCCGCCCCGCCCCGGGATCGAACGACCCCGGCGCGAGCGACTGTCGATTCCGCTGTCGACCACGTGCAACCTGGGCTGCACCTACTGCAACAAGAAGCGCGACGCGCCGCCCGCCGAGCGGGAGGAGATCGCGCGCCTGCTGCTCGACGGCCGCGCGCGCGGCGAAACCGTCGCAGTGCTCGACGGCGCCGAACCGCTGATGGCCCGCTCTGTGGGCTTTGCGGCGCGCGCCGCACGGCGCGCTGGCTACCGAGCGGTGGGGCTCGAGACCAACACGCTCGGGCTCGACCGGGATGGAGTCGAGCGTCTGCGCGAAGCGGGGGTGACACGGCTTCTGCCGTTTGTTCCGGGTTGGGACCCACCGTCCATCGATCGCATCGCGCGGGAGCCGGGTGCCGCCGATCTGCTCCGCCAAGCCGCGACTTTCGTGGAGCGCTCGGGACTGGAAGTCCAGCCCGTGATTCCGGTCGCCCGGGAAACGCTGAACCAGCTTCCACGCTTCGTGGAGCTCGCCTGCGAGCTCTACCCATCACTGCGCGGATTCGCGCTGCGCTTCTTCCCGTCGGAGGCTGGACTGCCCCACCAGCTCGCGGACGGTCCCGGCGAAGCGCCGATCGTGCGGTTCGTCGAGGCCGCCGACCACGTCGGGCTCGGCGTCTCGCAGGTTGCGAGCCCCGTCGTGCCACCCTGCGCATTCAGCGACACACTCGCGCTACGCGACCTTCTGGTGCTCGACGGCACGCCGACGACGGACGCCGTGCGCATCGAGGCGTGCGGAGCCTGCGCGCTGGCCGATCGCTGCGGCGGCGTGTCCCAAACGTTTACCGGCGCTTTCCCGGCAGCGCGGCTCGTCGGCGTGCCGACGGCACTTCCGGCTCGCTAGCTCTTTCCGGCTACTGCCCGGGAGCGTCGCCCGACGCCGGCACGGGTTCGAGCGCCTTGTAGCCGTGCGCGCGGACAAAGTTGATGTGCACGCCGCGACATCCAGCATCATGCCGGCACCCGGCGCAGCGCCGGCTCTTGGTGTAGTAGCGATCTGCGACGTAGCGCTGCGTGAACCCGGGCATGTCGATGCGAGCGTCCGCGCCCAGCATGCCGCCATCGAGGTAGCGCGCGACGCGCTCCGGCTCACGCCCTCCGATGCACGGCGGAATGTTCCCGGTGCGCACGCCGGCGGGAAGGGCAGCGCACACCTCGCGCAGCTCCACATCGTGTTGTCGCTGGTCCGTAACGCGGTCGTAGTTCGGCTGCACGACGACCAGGCGCGCGGGTTCGACCTTCGCCAGCAGCGGGGCGGTCGCGCGATTCAGGTACACCGCGACTTCGAAATCCCCATCGACCCCGAGCACGGCTTCGAGCTCTTCTCCGCTCCGCACGAAGCAGCGCTCGAGCTTGCGGCCAAAAAGCCGCCCGTCGGCGCCCAGCGCTGAACCGAGCGAGGCGTAGCCAGGCAGCTCCAGCCAGAGGCTGTCTGCACCGGCACGCTTCGCCAGGCGCTCCGCCTCGGCAAGGTCCGCCGCCACGACGTGAGCGACCTCTGCCTTGGGCAGCTGCCCCGCGATGGGCGCGGGCTCGGCAATGCGCAGCACGTCGACCTCCGGCTGCCTGCGTTCTTCGAGCACCTCGTCCAGCGTGTCGCAGAGCTGGTTCAGGTAGCAGTAGTGACAGCGTTCCGGCTCGCGACAGTGCAGCTTCTCCCCGATAGAAAGGTAGCGGTCGTATTCCTCGCGCCGGCCGCGCACCTCGTCGTTCATCTTGTACGGGTCCTGGATCAGATCCTCGAACCCTTCCGTGTACGGCGGCGGGAAACGATTGAGCCAGATGTGCAGGTCCGGACGCCGCGAGTACTCCATCGCCTTCCGGAGTGCCTCTTCGTTGCCTTCCAGGTCGTAGAACAGGTGCTCTTTCGCCATGCCCCAGGCATTGCCGAACGGAATGATGTGGAGCAGATCGAACTCCTGCACGCCCCAGGAGATGAACGTCTCGAGCATCTCCGGCAGGTGCTTCACGTTCTGCTTGTTGATCACGATGTCGACGTTGACGATGAAGCGCCCGGAAGCCAGCGCAGCCTTGAGACCGGCCGTCTCCTGCACAAAAGCGCCCGGCGTGCCGACCAGCGCATCGTGCAGCTTGGCGGTGTGGCCGTGCAGCGAGAACGTGATCTCGTCGAGCCCGTTTCTAGCCGCCGTCTCGAGGAACTCGGGATAGGCGAACATGCGCCCGTTGGTGACGGTCTGCACCTTCGGGTAGCCCGCGCGCTTGCCGAGCTTGACGAAGTCGAGAAAGTTCGGGTGCATCGTCGGCTCGCCGCCGCTCAGAATCAGGCGCGTTGCCCCTTTCTTGCGCCCCTCTACGATCTGCACCTTTACGTCCATGATGCCGCGCATGGTTCCGTTGTGGGCCATCGTGTCGAGACAGAACGTGCAGTGGTTGTTGCAGTCGTAGGTGAGCCGCACCCAGTTGCGCTTTTCATGGGCGGCAGCTTCGTGGTCCCTGACCTTCTCGAGCTCGTCCTCGGCCGAGGTGAGGGTGTTGGGAGCGACAGCGTCGTGCTCGGCGATCATGCAGATGCCTCCGGCCTCTTCTGGTAGCACAGGAGCCACTGGTTGCTTGTGTCGGGACCTACGTCATGCCGCTCCAGTAGCGAAAGCGGAAAATGCCCGAGCAGCTTTGCGGCTTCCAGCGACGAATCGTTGCGGAAATGCTCGAACACGCCCGGACCGCGCTCGGCGCGCCGTGCGTGCTCCCGCGAGCGGACCAGTCCGAACGCGACGTTATCGACGACCAGCAGCGTGCCCTGCGGGCGCAGCAAACGAATGGCGATGTCCAGGTCGGCAGCTGGATCCGCAAGGTGATTGTAGCTGCGCAGGATCAGGATGTGGTCGAAGCGCGCGTCCGCCGCGACGTCGCGGAGCGTACCGACCGTGTAGCGCGCCCAGGAGTGACGCGAAGCGAGCAGTTCGACGCGTGACCGGTCGGGGTCGAGACCGAGGTAGCTCCCGCGTCCGGCCCGCACAGTGGCGGACAGCACGCCGAGATACGGCCCGATCCCGGCGCCCACGTCGAGGATGTCGCCCTCGAGCGTTTCGAGAATGCGGCGCACGCGCTGCTCGTCGCGCGTGAACGGATCTCCGCTCACCTGGACCCAGCACCCACCGCACGCTCGGCGACGCGCGCAGCCACTACACTCGCGGGACAGCGCGAGCTTCTTCAGGTCGCGCGCGAAATCGTCCGGAGCCAGCTTCGACGACACGTCGGCGTAGACCTGCCCCAGCTGCTCCTTGATGCGATACAGCTCGCTGTCCGCGAAATCCTCGCTCCGCGTCTGGAACAGCCGCATACGGTCGCGCAGCCGGACGAACAGCGTACGAGCCGGATCCAGATCATCGGAATCTGCTCCGCGTGCCGGATCGGCGAGCGGACAAGCCGCGCCGGGTGCCCGCGGGATGTCCGTCACCGGCTCGTAGTTGTACGAGTTCGAGCGCGCCTCGACACTCACCACAACGACAACGATACCAGAAATGTAACGTAGCGGCAGGTGGGGCCGCCTACATCACTGGTCACGATTTCGCTACAGCCCACGGGGCCAGGTTCCGGATTGCCGCGGTCGGGGTCTGATCTAGGGAGCAGTCTCCGACTGCCGCTCCTCGATCGTGGCGCCGAGTACGTAGTTCGAGAACTCGTCCGCGATGGCTGCATCGCTGAACTCGCCGGTCGCCGTGAGCTTCACGGTGTACGCGTCGGGGGTCTTTTCCAGCTCGAAGCGGGCGTACCCGGAGTACACCTTCACCGCCGAGTCGATCGCGAATCCGGAATACAGGTCGCTCCGGTAGGAAAGCTCGATCACTGCGCGCCACCCTGGCGGGGCGAGGACTTCGCTTCGTCGGCAGCCGGCTCCTTCGCGTCGGCGACCGGCTCCTTCGTCTGCGCCTTCGCCTTGCCCGCCTGGGCTTCCGGCTCTTCGGCCTTCGTCTCGCCGCCGGACTTGTTCTTCTTCTTGTACTTGTCTTCCCAGCTCATCGCGATGCCGAGCGGGTCCTCGAAGGCCGTGTCGTCGTCGATGTCCATCGCCATCAAGTCGTCGAGACCGGGCGGCCCCGCGGCGCCGGCGAGCGCCTGCGTCGTGACCTGCTCGATGAGCTGGCGGTTCTCGTCGATGATCTGGCGGCGCCAGGCCTGACCTAGAAGCTCGTTTTCGAACTCCCCAGCCAGATCATCCAGCGAGCGCTTGACCCCTTCCTTGAGCTTCAGCCGTACGGAGATGCGTCCCGGGCTGGGGCGATCGAGGAAGACGTAGCAACGATCGATGAAGATGTACGCTGCCCCGTAGACCGCGTCCTTCGGGTACAGACCCTCGTCGAACTCGAGCACAAGGGCGGCTTCGGCCTTGGAGGCTTTGATCTCGCTCATTGGGGGCTGTTCTAGCGCAGGTGACCTGAAACGACACCCTACTTGGAGACAGTCACCTGGAACGGATCGCACTCCGGCTGGGTGCCCGACGACGGAATGCTGGTTCGCTTGATGCGGACGTAGAGGGTGGTCGGTACCACCGACTTGTTGGTGCACGCCCCCAGCGCACCGCCACACGAAGTCGGATTCGAGAAGTTCATCGACCAGGTGTCGATGTTGGCGCCGCTGCCGGTCTCGCCACTACCCGAACCGCCGCTCCTCGCGCCGGTTTGGGGGCAGGTTACTGCCGCGCTGCAGCTCGTCAGCACATCCATCTGGTACTCACTCGAGCCCTGCGTGAGCTTGATAGAGGGATTGTAGGTCGCGCCGGGCGCGGGTTGGCTGAAGGAGACCTTGTACCAGGCCGTCTCGCCGACGACGCGCAGCTGACCGCCGGTCGTACTCGGGACCGAGAGGGTCTGCGCACCGGAGCACGTATTGGGGCTCGGCTGATCGCTACAGGTGGTCGCCTCGCAGCCGTTTCCGAGCACGCCGTCGGAGTTCAAGTAGCCCGGGCTGCAGGCGGCGATACCGCAGGAGCCATTGCACTGCCACGTCGCGACGTTCGCCGCGTTGGGATACTGCGTCGAACACATCGTGCTGGGGGAGGCCTCGTCGGTCTGGCCGTTGCAGTTGTCGTCCAGCCCGTTGCAGATCTCCGCGCTGCCCGTCTGGATGTCGGCGACGCACTGGGTAGTGCCACCGGTGCACTGGGTGTGGCCCGGCTTGCAGACGCCCTTCTTGCCGCTATCGGGACACGGCACCGAGGAGATGTTGTCGTCGACGGTTCCGTTGCAGTCGTTGTCCTTGCCGTCACAGATCTCGGCGGACTGCTGGTACTGCGCGACGCACTTGATCTGGCCTTGCTGACAGTCGGTCAGGCCGATCGCGCACACGCCCTTGGCGCCCTGGACCGAGCAGGAAACGCCACCGCCCGGGTTGCCCTCGTCGGTGTTGCCGTCGCAGTTGTCGTCCAGGCCGTTGCACTTCTCGGGAGCTGCCGTGAAGTTCTGGTTGCAGACGATCTTGCCGCCGACGCAAGCGCTCGTTCCAGCGGAACAGATGCCGGGCTGGCCCGTGTCACAGGCCGCGTTGCCGCCCGGATTCCCCTCGTCCGTCTGACCATCGCAGTTGTTGTCGAGACCGTCGCACTTCTCGCTCGACGGCTGGTTGTCCGGCACACAGGTCAACACGCCATTGATGCAGTGCTTCGTGCCCAGCGCGCACACACCCTCCTTGTTGGGAACCGTGCACGCATCTCCACCGCCCGGATCGCCTTCGTCGATCTGGCCGTTGCAGTTGTCGTCGAGGCCGTTGCAGCTCTCGGGGATCGACCCGCAACCACCCGTACCGCTGCCCGCAGCGCCGCTCTGGCCACCGCCACCCGAGACGCCGCCGGCACCGCCATTGCCGTCGATGCCCGAGTCGCCCGGCGCGCCACCCGCATCGCCGCCGTCGACCGCGCCAGCCGTGCCGCCAGCACCGGCAGTGGCCGCGGTGCCGCCGAAACCGCCGATGCCGCCTCCCGAACCACCCACGCCGCCTCCAAAGCCGCCGAGGCCGCTGTCCTGGGCTCCCGAACCACCGGTGTTGACGGTTCCGGGAGTGGCCTCGCCACCCGAAGCGCAGCCACCGGCCATCAGGCCGATCAGCATACTGGCGGACCCGATTGCTATCAGATGACGAACAAGTTTGCGGGACATGCGGCTACCCCTTGAGGCGTGAAGAAGGTACGGCGGTCACCATCCTGGACCCTGCGAGGATTGGTGGAGTGAATGCGTGGGCGATCCGGCCGCGACGGCACCGGGTGGGTTGAGCTGCCCGGGCGTGTTCGCGTGCGTCGCTGCCGGCTCGGTAGTCCCCAGACCAGCGAACCACTGATCGACGTCCTGCCCGCTGGAAAGCTCGAAGTCGGGCGCGGCAAACGCCAGACCCAGCGTCCTCGAGAGCTCGAAGGCGCGCGCCAGGTGCGGCCACACCATGCGCGGCTCGGGAACAATGCGTGCCGCGTTCTCGAGCGCGGCGCCGAGTGGGCGGGCCAGCACGAAACGCACCGCCCGGCCGCCGAGCGTGTGCGCGACGCGCACGATGCCCGAAAGGTGGCGGTAGTTCGAACGTGTGACGACCACGCTCACACCGAGCTCCAGCCGCGCGGCGCGCGCGCGTCGGATACCGAGGGCGGTCTGACGGAAGCTGCCTTCCGTTCCCGTGTGGTAGTCGTGAAGCGCCTCGCTGTCGCCGTGCAGCGATACGTCGAGCGAAGTGACACCCGCTGCCGTGAGCGCGCTGGCGACGCCATCGACGGCCAGCCGCCGGGCATTGGTCTGCACGACGATGCGCGTCACGCCGCGCGCACGAGCCCGCTCGACTAGATCGCAGAGTTCTTCGACGAGGGTCGGTTCACCACCGACGAATGCCAGCGTATCGTGCGGAGGCGCAGCGTCGACCCGGGCGAAAAGCGCGTCGACAGCCTCCGGCGGTTGCATCTCTCTGAGCTTGCCCTGCCCGCAGAATGCGCAGGCGTTGTTGCAGTGGAAGCCCAGCTCGACGACGTGCACGCGGTAGGGCTCCTCAGGTAACGAAGGTGCGCGCGTTGTTTGCGGCCACACGACTGGCCTGCGTCGAGAACGAAGCGCGGTCGACGTGCTGCTCGTTGCCGCGGATCACCTCGGCCAGTGCCATCGCCGCCAACCCGTGATTCTCGAAGGTCGCCTTGGAACCGTTTCCGGAGTTCGCCAGGAAGACTTCGAAGAGCTCCGAACGGCCCGGCGCAACGGGGGCAGAGGCCGACGTGTCCCGAGCGCACACATCGAGTTGGAACTTCTGGCCCTTCTCGTCCCGCAAGACGACGCTCGCCGCACCGCCCTGGACCGGCAGCACCTGCTCGATCGTCCAGCGGTCGAGCCGGTCGCCCGCAGCCAGCGGCGAAAGCAGCGTCCGCGCTTGCGCCAGCTCCGGCTCCTCTGCGACGGGCTCTTGTCCCGCGTTGGGCGCCGGTGCACCAGGCGCGGCAGGCCGCGCAGCACTCTTCCCGGACAGCCCGCTCGAACCGATCGCGGCGCCGGCCGCAGCAGTGGCTGCTCCTATCCCAAGCGCCCCGACTACGAAACGGCGGCTGACCTCATCGCTCTTCATAAGACACGCCTCCAGCCCGATCTTCCTCTAATGCTGCACCGGTCGTCAACGGTACGCCAGTGTAGGATGCCTCTAGAAGGCGCTCGCCGCGGGCCCTTCCCGGGCCGGAATCCTGCAGATAGAGCGCCGCAAACGCGTTGCGTCACGTGCACAGTTTTCGGGATTCCCGGGGCGATCGCTGCCATCCCGTCGGGCGCTTCAGGCCTCGAAAGTGAAATTGCCGTCCCGGATGTCGACCTGGATAGTCGCTCCCGATTCGTATCCGCCAGCGAGGATGGCTTCGGCGAGCGGGTCCTGGATCTGCTTCAGGATGGCCCGCTTGAGCGGGCGCGCGCCCAGCGCCGGCTCGTATCCCAGCTCCACAAGTCGGTCCTTCGCCGCGTCGCTCAGCCGCATGCGCACGTTGCGGTCGCGGAGCATGCGCTCGAGACCGCCGAGCTGGATGTCGACGATCTGACGCAGGTGCTCACGGGTGAGCGGGCGGAAGACCACGACGTTGTCGACACGGTTGAGGAACTCGGGCCGGAAGAACTCGCCCAGCTGGTCGAGCAGCACATCACGTAGCGCTTCGCGTCCCTCGTCGCTCTCGAAGAGCCGGGGCTCCGTCTCGAGAATGCGCTCCGAGCCCACGTTGCTCGTCATGATCACAACCGTGTTCGAGAAGTCGGCGAGCCGTCCGCGGCCGTCGGTGAGACGACCGTCGTCCAGCACCTGCAACAGCAGATTGAATACGTCCTGGTGGGCCTTCTCTACCTCGTCGAACAGCAGCACCGAATACGGACGTCGCCGCACCGCTTCCGTCAGGAAGCCGCCCTGCTCGCTGTCCGCGTAGCCCGGCGGCGCGCCGATCAGACGCTGCGCCATGTGGCGCTCCATGAACTCGCTCATGTCGAGCCGGGTCAGTGCCGCCTCGTCGTCGAACAGAAACTCCGCCAGCGCCTTGGCCAGCTCGGTCTTCCCGACACCGCTCGGCCCCAGGAACAGGAACGACCCGATGGGCTTCTTCGGGTCGCGCAGCCCGACCCGGCCGCGCCGCACGGCACGCGAGATGGCCCCCACGGCGTCGTCCTGCCCGACCACGCGTTCGGCCAGGCGCTGTTCCATCTTGAGCAGCTTGTCCGCCTCGCCCTCGAGCATCTTGGCGACAGGAATGCCGGTCCACACCGCAAGCGTCGCTGCAACGTCCTGCTCGTCGAGCACGCGCGTCGTGTCGCTCACTCCCACGTTGCGCGCCGCTTCTTCCGCCTTCGCCAGCCGCTTCTCGAGGTCGGGAAGCGTCACGTGCTCGAGCTCGCCCAGCTGTGCGAAGTCCTTCCCGGCGCGCGCTTCCTCGAGAGCCCGCCGCGCGTCCGACAGCTCGCTGCCGAGCGCCCGCACGGCGGCAACCGCGCCGCGGCGGGACTCCAGAACCGAGCGCATCTCCTGAACCCGGGGCTCGAGCTCGTCGGCTTCCCGCTGCAGGCGCGCGCGCGCCTCCACGCTGGCCACGTCGTCGGTGTGCGCCAGACTCGCGAGCTGCGCCTGCAACGACTCGAGCCGGCGGATCGCTTCGTCCACTGCCGCTGGCACCCCGTCCGTCTCGACGCGCTTGGCAGCCGCGGCTTCGTCGAGCAGGTCGATGGCGCTGTCCGGCAGGAAACGATCCTGCACGTAGCGCTTCGCCAGACGCACGGCACTCAACAGCGCGCCTTCGCTGATTTCCACGTGGTGGTGCTGTTCGTAGCGACTGGCGATACCCCGCAGTATCTCGATCGCCTGGTCGGGAGTCGGTTCATCGATGGAAAGCACCGTGAACAGACGCAGCACCGCGCCGTCGCGATCGGCGATGCGCCTGAGCCCCTCCGGCGTGGTCGTACCGAGCAGGCGGACCTCGCCACGGCCGAGCGCCGGCTTGAGCAGCTCGCCCACCGCCGAGCCGGTGGGTCCCTGACCGAACAGCTGATCGATCCCGGGCACCGCCAGGATCGAGTCGGTGCCCTGTGCAGCGACCGACTGCAGCAGCTTGCGCACGCGCTCCTCGATCTCGCCGCGCAGGCGCGCGCCGGCAACCAGCGCCCCCGTGTCGAGCTCGAGCAGCCGACAGCCAGCCAGGCTCGTCTGCACGTCGCCTCCGGCAATCCGGCGCGCCAGCGCACCGACCACCGCGCTCTTGCCCACGCCGGGCTCGCCCACCAGCAGCGGGTGGCCTTTCTGTCTCCGCTCGAGGATGGTCAGCAGCCGCCGCACCTCGGCGTCGCGCCCGATCACCGGATCGCCCACCCCGGCTCGCGCCTTCTCGACCAGATCGCGGGTGTAGTTCTGCGCGCCCCCCGCCTGCCCGTTCGTCGGACGCAGCGGGCGCGCGACACTGCGCAGCGCTGCGACATGCGGCCTGAGCGAACCGGGCCCGAGGCCGAACGCCCCGAGGATCTCGCCCGCCGGACCGCGGATCTCCTGCGACAGCGCGTTCAGCAGATGCTCGACCTGTACCGCGCCGGAGCGATCCCGCTCCGACTCGCGCTGCGCCCGCTCCAGCAGGTCGAGGGTGGCAGCAGAGAGATAGGCCGGCTCGTTGCCGTGGGGCAGCTCGCCCAGGGCGCGTTCGACCGATGACGACAGCTCGACCTGGTTGGTGCCAGCGTGGCGGAACACGGCTCCCACGCCCGGGTCGCGTTCGAGGCCGCGCGCGAGCAGGTGCAGCGGCTGGACCTCGACGTGCTTGCGCTCGTCGGCCAGCGACTGCGCGCCGACCACGAGCGCTTTTGCATCCGGTGCAAAGCGGTCGAGCGAGAGAGTGGTCGTCGCATCTGCCATGGCCGGGGAAGGTAGCGCTGGTAGAGGCTGGGCAGAACCGCGATTGGGCTCCATATTGTCGCGAACGATGACCCCCGATGTTGTGATGTACCGGACGCCGATCTGCCCCTACTGCGTCCGAGCCAAGGCCCTGTTGCAGCGCAAAGGCGTTCCTTTCCGCGAGATCGACGTTTCCGGCGACCGGGAAACGCGCGCCTGGCTGCTCGAAGCCACCCGCCAGCGAACCGTCCCGCAGATCTTCATCAACGGACGGTCGATCGGCGGCTGCGACGAGCTCTACTTGCTGGAGCGGCAGGGCAAGCTCGACGAACTCCTGGCGGAGGAGCCTCCGCAGGGCGATCGTAGCAATTTGCCACACAATCGGCCGGAGTTTTGTGACATTTTGCTACATGTTTGGCCGGCGTGGCAGCGTTCGCGCTAGGCTGCCGGGCACGTGCTGACTCTTGTGGAGCTGCCGCACTGGCTGATGGCGGGCCTCGCCGTGGTGCTGGGCCTGCTCTTCGGCAGCTTCCTCAACGTCGTCATCTACCGGCTGCCGCGCGAAGAGAGCATCGTGTACCCGGGCTCGCACTGTCCGGCCTGCGGGGCTCCGATCCGCGCCTGGCAGAACGTGCCGGTCCTGAGCTGGCTGCTGCTACGGGGCAAGGCGCGCTGTTGCGGCGCCCGGATCCCTATCCGCTACCCGCTGGTGGAGCTTCTGGGAGGGCTCCTGGGCTGGGCGATCCTGCAGACGGTCGTGTTCCAGCTGCCCCCCGACACGGCCTGGTGGCGCGCGCTCCTGTCATTCGCCGTCCACCTCGCGCTAGGGCTCGGGCTGATCGCTGCGGCGTTCATCGATCTGGAGCACATGCTGCTTCCGGACGAGATCACCGTCGGTGGAGCGCTGCTGGGCATCGCCAGCGTGCCGCTGCGCCCAGGCATGACCTGGAGCGACTCGCTGATCGGGGCGGCAATTGGCTTCCTGATCGTGTGGCTGCCCTTCGACTTTCTCTACTCGAAGCTGCGCGGTCATCCGGGCATGGGACTTGGCGACGCAAAGCTCACCCTGCTGGCGGGCGCGTGGTTCGGATGGCCCGGCGCGGTGTTCGCACTTCTGGCCGGGGCAGTGCAGGGCACGCTGGTGACGCTCGTCGTGTTCCTGGTCCAGGGGCGCATCGAGGAGCCCGAAGCGGTCAAGCGCGAGCGCGAGGAGCTGCTCGCGGAGATCGAGGCCGCCGAAGGCGAAGAGAAGGAGCGCCTGCAACAAGAGCTGGATCGCGACCCGATCGGGCGGGAGGCGGAAGAGGGCCTCGGCAAGGCGCGCCTCGCTTTCGGCCCGTTCCTGGTGCTGGCGACGCTGGAGTTCATGCTGTTCGGCAAAGTGCTGGTGGGTGAGTATCTTGCGTGGCTGTGGGCAGTCTGAGCCTGGAGCAGGAGGCCCCAGGCGAAAGGCTCCACGCTCCAGGTCGGATGACTCGGCATCTCACGAAGCTTTCGCTGATCGCACTGCTCGCCTCGTGCGGCTCGAGCCTGCGCACGGTTCCGCGCGGCCCCCCTGCAGCAAACATCCCCTGGATCGTCGTCGACTACCCGCCACCGCCGTCGGAAGTCGAAGATATTCCAGCGGACCCGGGCAAGCCTTGCGCCTGGCAGGACGGGTACTGGAACTGGGTCGGGCGCCGCTGGCAGTGGACCAGCGGAAAATGGGTCATCGCCCCCAAGGGCTGCCACTACGTCGACCCCTGGATGTCGTGGATCTCCACCCACAACGGCAACGAGCTGCACTACTGGCTGCCGCGCTGGCTACCGGACGTTAAAAGCACGATCTGCAGGGAGCCGGTGACCTGCCGGACGGCTCGAAAGACAGCGAGATAGGCCGCCCGGCTGCCGCTCCGGGGCTCTGGGTGTGGCGGAATCACGTGCGTTGAACTAGTTTTCCCGCCCCACGATGAGCAGCCATATCTTCCGTGAGTACGACATCCGCGGCGTAGCGGACCGCGACCTGACCGACGACGTGACCCGGAAGATCGGCCGCGGGCTGGCGCGCATGCTTCAGCCCGCCGATCGACCACACGACGCTCCGCGGATCGTTGTCGCGCGCGACTGCCGGCGCTCGGGCCCACGCCTGTTCGACGCCCTGCTCGACGGGCTGGTCTCGGGCGGCACCGAGGTCATCGATGTGGGCGTCGGCCCCACGCCACTGATGTACTTCGCCGTGCATCACCTCGACGCCGACGGCGGCGTGATGATCACCGGCAGCCACAACCCCGCCGACGAGAACGGCTTCAAGATCATGCGCGGCAAGGCCTCGTTCTTCGGCGAGGACATCCAGAAGCTGCGCGAGCTCGTCGAGAGCGACGTGCTGGCAGCGGGAGCACGCGGCTCGATCCAGACGGTGCCGGTGGACGAGCCGTACGTGGTCAAGCTGCGCGACTCCGTCCAGATCGAGGACACCACAATGAAAGTGGTCGTCGACGGCGGCAACGGCGCAGCCGGCCCGCTCGGCGTCCGGGCGATGAACGCGGTGGGGCTGCATCCGACGGCGCTCTACTGCGAGATGGACGGCGCGTTCCCGAACCACCATCCCGATCCCACCGTACCCGCGAACCTCGCGACGCTGATCGAGACCGTGAAGCGCGAAGGGGCTCGCGTCGGCATTGCCTGGGACGGCGATGGCGACCGCATGGGCGTCGTGGATGCGTCGGGCGAGATTGTCTGGGGCGACCGCTTGCTCGCGCTGTTCGCCCGCGACCTGCTCGGCGATCGCCCGGGCAGCGCGGTGCTCGGCGAGGTCAAGTGCTCGCAATCGCTGTTCGACGATATCAAGCGGCACGGTGGGCGCCCGATCATGTGGAAGACGGGGCACTCGCTGATCAAGACGAAGATGAAGCAGGAAGGCGCGCTGCTCGCAGGAGAGATGAGCGGGCACTTCTTCTTTGCCGACCGCTACTTCGGCTACGACGACGGGATCTACGCGGCGCTCAGGCTGCTCGAGATCCTCGCGCGCGAGGGACGCAGCGTGGTGGAGTTGCTCTCGGACCTGCCGCAGGGCTTTTCCACCCCCGAGATGCGCGTCGAGTGTCCCGACGCGATCAAGTTCGATGTGGTGACCAGCGTGCGCGAGAGCCTACGGGGCCAGGGCGAGATCAGCGAGATCGACGGCGCCCGGATCACGTATCCGGACGGGGCGTGGGGTCTGGTACGCGCCTCGAACACGGGTCCCGTCATCGTGCTGCGCTTCGAGGCGCCCAGCGAAGATCGGCTGAACACGATCAAGAGCCAGGTCGAAGGGGCGGTCAGCGCGGCACGAAAGCGGCTCGAGAGCGCCAAGAGCTGAACTTCAACATGGCAAGAGGACAGAGCGGGTCGGACGAGACGACCGAACCGTGGACGGTCGGACGCGTGCTTGCCTGGGCCGCGGAGGATTTCCGGTCGCGCGGCATCGACAGCGCACGCCTCGACGCCGAGCTGCTGCTGGGCAACGCGCTCGGCCTGGATCGCGTCCACTTGATCCTCGAGCACCAGCGGCCACTCACAGCGGACGAGCTGGGACGCTATCGCGAGCTCATCAAGCGCCGCCGCGGCGGCGAGCCTATCGCGTACATCCTCGGCGTCCGCGAATTCTATGGCCTGCCGATCCGCGTCGACCGCCGGGTCCTGATCCCACGCCCCGACACCGAGACGCTGGTGGAGGTCGCGCTCGGACGCACCGCCGCGCGGTCGATGTTCGGCAACGCGCTGGACCTGTGCAGCGGCTCGGGTTGCGTGGCCATCGCCTTTGCGCACGCGCGGCGGACCTGGCGCGTGACCGGTGTCGACGCTTCTGCCGACGCACTCGAAGTGGCGCGCGACAATGCGCTCAGGCTCGGAGTGGTGCCGGGTGTGCGGTTCCTCGAAGGCGACCTGTTCCAGCCGCTCGGCGACGACGAACGCTTCGACCTCGTCACCGCCAATCCACCCTACGTCTCCGACGCGGACATGGCAGAGCTCGACGTGGGCATCCGGGATTTCGAACCGGCCGTTGCGCTGGCAGGCGGTAGCGACGGCCTCGCCGTCGTGCGCCGCATCGTCGCCGGAGCGCGCGGGCACCTCTCGCCCCGCGGCGTGCTCGCCCTCGAGGTCGGCTACGACCAGGCCACGCGCGTGAGCGAACTGTTCGAGCAGGCCGGGCTGTCGTCGATCGAGCGACAGCGCGACTACGGCGGGCACGAGCGCGTGGTCAGCGGCGCCGCGCCGTAGGGGCCACCCCCTCCAGAGCAGCCCGGGGCGCCCCACGCCGATCGGAGAGCCGCGATGGTCCCCGCGGAAGGCCCGGACGCTTCGATCGCGCATTCGAGGCCGATCCTGTGGCACTCTGGTGGCGACGAGAGCACAGCCGACGCGAGTCGGCCTGGCTTTTGACCGGAACAGCGATGGCCAAGGACAACAAGTTCGGGACGTTCGGCGGAGTCTTCACGCCGTCCATCCTGACCATCCTCGGCGTCATCATGTACTTGCGCCTGCCCTGGGTGGTGGGCAACGCGGGTCTGTACGCCGCGCTGGGCGTCATTGCCGTCGCGCATATCATCTCGGTGTCCACCGGCCTGAGCATCTCGTCGATCGCGACGGACAAGAATGTCGGCGCCGGCGGCCCCTACTACATCGTGTCGCGCAGCCTGGGACTGCCGATCGGCGGCACGCTCGGGCTGGCGCTGTTTCTGGGGCTGTCATTCAGCATCAGCCTGTACGTGATCGGCTTCTCCGAGAGCTTCCTCGGGACGTTGCATCTCGGTGCCACGCCGACGGCGATACGTATCTGCGGAACGATCACGATCGTGGCGCTCACGATCGTGACGCTGGTCAGCACCGCGCTCGCGATCAAGACCCAGTACCTGATCCTGACGCTGATCGGGCTGTCGCTGCTGTCGGTGTTCCTGGGACACCCCGCAGCGGCTGCTGCAGCCACCTCGCCGCATCTGAAGCCCGCGGCGAGCGGCGCGTCGATGGCGGTGGTGTTCGGCGTGTTCTTCCCGGCAGTCACGGGCTTCACGGCCGGCGTGAACATGTCGGGCGACCTGCGCAATCCGAAGGCGTCGATCCCGAAGGGCACGATGCTGGCCATCGGCGTGGGCCTGATCGTGTATGTCGCGCTCGCGGTGTTCCTGGCGTACCGCGTGAGCCCCAAGCTGCTGCTCGGCGACACGCAGATCCTGCAGAAGGTCGCGCTGTACGGCCCACTGGTCGTGGCGGGTATCTGGGGGGCCACGCTGTCGTCCGCGCTGGGCAGCATCCTGGGCGCGCCCCGCATCCTGCAGGCCGTCTCGGTCGACCGCATCACACCGCGGTTTTTCGCGCGCGGCCACGGCAAGGCCAACGAACCCCGGAACGCGCTCCTGCTCGCATTCGCCATCGGCGAAGCAGGTATCCTGATCGCCGAGCTGGACGCCATCGCGCGCATCGTCTCGATGGTATTTCTGGCCACCTATGGCTTCCTGAACATCAGCTGCGCCATCGAGAGCTGGGCCAGCCCGGATTTCCGCCCCTCGTTCCGGATCCCGAAGTCGATCAGCGTGATCGGAGCCGTCACCTGCTTGCTGGTGATGATCCAGCTCGACCTCCTGGCGATGTTCGGCGCCACCGCGCTGATGCTCGGGCTGTTCGCGTACCTGCAACGGCGGCAGCTGAAGCTGGACTCGGGCGACACCTGGGAGGGCATCTGGTCGTCGCTGGTGCGCTCGGGGCTGTACCGGCTCAGCCGCGAGACCGGCCAGCAGCGCAACTGGCGCCCCAACATCCTCATGTTCAGCGGCAGCGGCGGCACGTCACGCTCGGCGCTGCGCGGCTTCGCCTCGTCACTGATCAGCGGCAACGGCATCCTCACCGATTTCGACATGGCTGGGTCGGCTCGACCCAGCACCCCCGACGACGAGAAGGAAGCGGAAGAAGGACGCGTCGGCGTTTTCACCCGCCCGCTGAAGACGAACGACCCTTACGAGGCCATCGAGAACGTCTGCCGCTACCACGGCTTCGCGGGGCTCGAGCCGAACACCGTGTTCATGGACTGGGCCGGGCTCAGGAGCGACGAAGCGCGATTCAGCGCGCTGCTCGACTCGCTTCAGGAGCTCGATTTCAACGTGCTGCTCTTCGCGCACCGGACCGAGGAAAAGAGCGCACCGCGGGCACGCATCGACGTTTGGTGGCGGCAGGGGGCCGGGAATCTTCCGCTCAGTCTATCGCTCTTGCGTTTCATCACCGCCGACAGTCCCTGGAACGAGGCGGAGCTGCGCTTCGTGCTGCTCAGCGAGGACAGCGCCAACAACGACTACCTCAGAACCACCACGCGACGCTTTCTCAGGAGCTCGCGCGTGGACGCCGCCATCCGCGTGGTGAATCCCGCTCCCGACGAGGAAGGCTTCGAGGAACGCGTGCGCGAGGAGTCGATGGACGCCGCGCTGACTATCCTGGGGTTGCCGGACAGCGGCGGCTTCGACGCGGACGAACAAGCGCAGCTCTCGAGGCTGCTCGAAGCGCTGCCGGCGACGCTGCTGATGCGCGCCTCGTCCAAATTCGCGGAAGTGCTGTCGCCGAGCCGCCCGGCCGCCATCTCGTTCCTGCCGCCGGTCGAGGCAGACGGTCAGCCCGCGGAGCTGCCCGTGCTCGATGTGCCGGAGGCGCCGGATCTCGCACGCCTGGCCACGTCGATGGCGGAGCGTCTGCAGACGCTCGCGGGCAGCTTCCACGAGCAGTGCCTGGCGCGCTTGTACGCCGAGGACGTCAAGCTGGTGCGCCGGGTCAAGAGCATCATGGAGCGCCACTACGGCCTTCTCGAAAAGGGCCTGTCGGGTGCGAATCCACGGCGTCGACACAACGTGGTCAACCGCGTGCAGAGCTCGTTCCTGATGGACTGCCGGGGGCTGCTCAGCGAGTTCGAGCAGAAAGTGCTGCCCGACCAGCAGGGCGTGCTGGAAGGCCGCATCGAGGCGTTTCTCGAAGACGAGACGATCACCGAGCCGGAACAGATCGAAGTGGTGGTCGCACGCGACGCCGCCGACTTCCGCCCGCACCCCGACGACTCGCCGTACGTGCGCGGCTTCAAGCGACGGCGGCGCATGGTCGCGTGGCTCAAGCGGGCCCCCATCAGCTACCGGATCCCGCGTGCCGCGCTGGGGCGCTGGTACTTCGAGCGCGCCGTGAAGGAGCTGCTCTCGGCGCGCCTCGGCGGCTATCTGACCGACAGCCACCAGCTCGCCGTGCGCCTCGGCAAGCTGCTCAACTCGTCACGCACCAGCCTGACACTGATCGGCGACCAGGTATCGGGCGACGACGCCCTCGACGAATTCCTCGACGAACAGAAACGCCGCGCTCTCGAGCATCTGGACGAGCTGGTCGACCGCGAGAAGCAGCACCTGGCGCGCCAGCAATGGGAGACGCTGGTCACCGCTCGCACGCTCGCACAGGCTTTCATCGACGACATCCTCAGACTGGACGTGCGGCCGCTCACCGAGCGGGAGCGCAAGGTGGGCAAGAAGGCGGAAGCCCTCCACGAAGAGCTCGGCGAGCTGCCGGAGCAATGGCTGGACAACCAGAAGCTCCTGGTCCAGCGCGCCGGCCTGGGACTGGTCGTTTCGTCATTCCAGCATCGTCTGGCGACGCTGGCGCATCGCGAAAAAGAGGCGATGCTGCTTTCCGTCAAGAACGGTGCGCTCAGCGAATGCGAAGAGCTCGACAAGAAGCTCGCAGCATTCCTCGAGGGAATTGCGGACGGCAATGACAACGCCGAAAAACGCGTCAGGTTGCATCTGGACACGAGCATTCGCTTCGACGAAAAGCCGTTCGTCGAGAGATTGCTGCGTGAGACCAACGAGGCGATCGCCGAGCTGCCGGAGTCCAGCAACACCTTGAGCGACGAGTCGGTCCAGGCACTGGAGGAAGGCCGCGTCGACGACGTGGAGCAGGTCGAGCTGCCCGTCCGGCGGCTGGTGCAGTTCCTGGTCGAGTCCGAGTTCCTCGGCGAGCTGCAGGAACAACTCGCCCCGATCCCGCAGGCTGAACAGCGGGCGCTCGGAGTCGCGCAGGACGTGCTGCGCCTGGTGAGCTTCCACCAGACCGAGTTCGAGTCGCTCGGCGGCGGCGGAGCCGATGCGCTCCGCGAGCACATGACGCCGGTGGTCGAAAATGGCCGCGAACGGCTGGGAGCGGAGCTCGAGAAGCTCAGGGCCATCGGCCCGGCGCTGTCCCAGAAGATCGAGGACCAGCTGGCCCTGGTACTCGATCGCACCAACGCCTACGACCTGACCAGCACGTCGGCGAATCTGGAACAGCACATCCGGCTGCGTCAGGGGCGCAGGGCCGTGTCGGGTGCGCGCTTCTGGGTGCGACGCGTCGTCGGCGGCGTCAAGGAAGGCATGGTCGCACTGCTCTACCGCCGCAGCGCGGGCGTGGTGTTCGCGCACAATGTCAAGGGCAGCGCTTCGACGCGGAGCGCCGTGGTCGATCGCGTGCTTTCGTTCGTCAACGCCAACAGCCCGAAGGCGGACATCGTGGACTCGCTGCCCTTCTACTACCGGCAGCTGTTCTTCGGCCAGTCCGGCATCAACGAGGCGTTCTGGGTGGGACGGCAGCAGCAGCTCACTCGCGCCCGCCGGGCGGTAGACGCATTCCGGAGCGGCAAGCGCGGCGCGCTCGTGGTCACCGGACAGCGCGGCTCCGGCAAGAGCGCGCTCTGCCAGCGCGTCACGAGTGATCTGGGCGATCGCTTCAACGTCTACCGGGTGCACGCCCCGGCGGGAGGTTCGGCCGACCCCGAGGTCTTCCAGCGTGCGCTTCAGGAAGCGACGGGGCTGGACGGCGGCTACGACGAGATCTTCCGGGAAATCCCCGAGCCGTCGGCGATCGTGATCGATGACCTGGAGCTATGGTGGGAACGGACCGCGAACGGCCTGGGCGTGATCGACCTGATCCTCGACCTTGTCTCGTTCTACGGACACCGCTGCCTCTTCATTCTAGCCGCCAGCACGCAGAGCTACGCCTTCATCAGCCGCTTCCGGCCGCTTCCGGACAACGCTCTGGCTGTGCTCGAGTGCGGACCGCTGTCGGCCGAAGCGCTGAAGTCCATCGTGACGCTGAGGCACGCGTCCACGGGCATGAAGTTCACCCTCGGCTCGAAGAGCGAGGAGCAACTGACTGAATGGGGCCTCGCCCGACTGTTTTCGCGTCACTTCGACTATTCGGACGGTGTCGTCGGCGCCGCGCTGCGTTCGTGGATCACCCACGTGGAACGCGTCGGAGAGGAATCCCTCGGCATCCGCATTCCGACGCCGCCCGACGCGGCCGTTCTCGACGACTTGAAGCCCGCCTGGGTGGCCCTGCTGCTGCAGCTGATGTTGCACAAGCAAGTGACGGTCTCGCGGCTGGCACGGATTTCGGGCCTGCCAGCGGACGTCCTCCGCAGCGACCTCGACACGCTCATCCGCATGGGACTGGTCGTCGAAAGCGGACAGCGAATCGTTGAAACCAACCGCTTCGTGCAACACATCGTCGAGGAGCGCTTCAAGAAACGGGGGCTGAGCCTGTGATCGGCGCGCTGTCGGCTGCACTCGGCTTGCCGCTGCTGCTTCTGCTGGGTCTGCTCGTGCTGATCGGGCTCCTGCGCGCTCTGGGCATCGCGCTGGACTACGTGCCGGTGAGCGCGGACCGCCGCGAGACACTGGCCCGCGCCCGCCCGCTGCTGGGCACCATCTTCGTGCTTCTGTACGTGCTGTTCGCGGCCGGCGTCGTGTTCAAGGCGCACCCGGGCCAGCTGCCACTGGTGCTGGCGCTGGTTGTTCTCGGCTTCGTCATCGCGTCGTGGTCGGCGGTGCGTGACGTTGTGAGCGGCGTGTTCCTCAAGGCCGCGCGGGTATGTCGCGTGGGCGATCACGTCAGGGTTGGCAACGTGGAAGGCCGCGTGGAACGCATGGGGCTGTCCGTGCTGGTCATCGAGACCCGCGAGGGTGACGAGGCGGTGCTGCCGTACAGCAGCGTTCAGCGGCAGTCGCTCCTGCGCACGCCGGTCATCGACAACGTCGCCCCTCACGTCTTCCGCGTCGATCCTCCTGAAGGCCTCGCGCTGCCCAAGCTCCGCGCGTTGGTCTGCCAACACGCCCTGGGGTCGCACTGGGCGTCCATCGCACGGGAGCCCGATCTGGAGATGACAGCCGACGGCACGCTCGAGATCACCGTGTTCGCGCTCGACGCCGATCACGCGCCGGACGTGGAAGCGGCAGTCCGGCAGGCGCTGGAACAACGCGCGTCCGACGCAGTAGTTGCGTGACGCGATCCGGATGCCGCACGCCCTTCGCGCGCTGTTCGCTGTAGCGCCGCAAAGCGCTGGCACACGGCATGCTTCGCAGGCTGTGCAGGGAGGGCAACATCATGCGGACCTGGTTCCTTCTGCCTCTGCTGCCCATCGCCCTCGTCGCCTGCGGCGGGACCAGCGAGACCGGAGGCAACGATGTCGTGGTCACCAGCCACTACGGTGAGACCACGAGTCACCGCGCCGGCGAGAACTGCTTCAGCTGCCATCGGCAGGGGCGCGACGGCACGGGCTGGTTCACGGTGGCGGGCACCGTCTACGAAAGCAACCTCGGAGTGGTGAACCCGGACACCACCGTACGGCTGTTCACGCGGCCGGGCGGCACGGGCAAGCTGGTCGGCACCCTCGAGGTCGACGGCCTCGGCAACTTCTTCACCACAGAGCCCATCGACTTCAGTCCGGGGCTCTACCCGGTGGTCTACGGCCAGCGCGAGGTTCATTACAAGGCGCTGGTCACCTGGAGCGGCGAGTGCAGTCGCTGCCACGGAGTCGGCGTCGAGCGGCTGCACGTCGAGTAGCTGCGCGCACGCACCGTGAGGCGACCCATCCGGGCGATCTGTTCGCTCGGGATGCCGGGCGGCCCCTTTCCCCGCTACCATCCGGCCCGGCCCAACCATGCCAAGCAGCCCTCCCACGCGCGCCTGCTGCCGGAACAGAGCGCGAGCCAGGCGATTTCCGGTGCGCCTCGCACTCGCCATGCTGGCAGCCACACTGCTCGTCGCGTTCTGCCGCCCGGCGCTCGCCACGCTCTGCAACAACGACGTCGCGGCATGGGCCCAGCGCTGCTCGAAGCGGCTCGGGCTGGACGTACATCCGGAGCACTGCGCGCCCGGTCTGGCCGTCCTGTCGATGTGGCGCGGACAGCAGCGGCTACTCGACGTCCAGATCGATCACGCTGCGGGCAAGGCTTTCCATCGGGTAGGAAGCTACGGGCTCTCGCCGATTGGGGACTTTCCCGATTGGAACAAGGAACCTCCCGAACGCCGGCAGGCGCTCGTCTCGCTCGGCAAGTGCATCGCGGCGGACCCGTCGCTGCCGATCCAGGGCGTGCTGCAGAAGAGCCATCCCCACAAGGCAGCGCACAAGGTCGAGAGCGGCGGCCCCGTGCATCCGCTTCTGCCCTGGCGCCTCATTTTCGGAGCCCTGCTGGGCGCCGCCGGGTGCGGCCTCGTCTTGCGGCGCCGTGCACCGTCGCGGAGACAGCTGCTCGGCGCTCTCGCCCTTGTCTCGGCGACGGTCGCGTGTTTCGTGTTCCGCTGGTTCGCCCTGCCGCGCGCGTTCTTCCACCAGAACGGGCACGGCCCCGAGTGGGTGCTGTTCGCACTCAAGAATATCAAGGGCCTGTCGAGCTACGGACCGGGTTTCCCGGAGCTGTTTCGCTTCGCGGCCCAGCACGCGCACGCTCCCGAGGCCGGCGTGTTCCTCGAGCAGGCTCTGCTCGGCGCGCTGCAACCGATCGCCGCGTGGGTGATTGCGAGACGCAGCGGCAGCTCCGCACCCGTCGCCGGCGCGATCGCACTGGGCGTCGGGCTGGACCCGACCCTGGCGCGGCTCTCGAATAGCGAATCGTACTTCGCCGCCGGCGCGAGCCTCTTCTTCATCGCAGCGGCTCTGCTGGCCGAAGGCGCGCACCGCGCCCGTGTCCGCTCGCCGCGCTTCCTGTTGTCGGTGGTTGCCGCCGGCCTGGTTGTCGCGCAGGCAGCGCGCGTGCACCCGCTGCTCTGGATGGGCGCGGCTTGCCTGCCCGCCGTGGTACTGGTCGGGCCTGGCCGCCTGCGCCGACGAGTCGGGCTCGGCGTCGCAGCGGGCGCGGGCATCGGCGGCGTGGTCGCGCTGACCACGGGCCCAACGCTGCTCGGCGTCATCGAAGGTCCTCTCGGTCACCATTGGTCCTCCGCGACAAGATCCTATTCAGGTCCATGGCTCGTCCTGACCGTGGTCGCGGCCTTGGCGCTGGTGCCGCTCGTGCGGCTTGCGCCGCGGAGCCTTCGACGACTCCTGATCGCGGTCGCGGCGGGGGCCTGCGTGCTGGGGGTTGCGTCCAGCGTCGAAAAGACGCTCGGAGATCCGAACCCCGCGGTCACCAGCGCCCTCTACCGTCTGTACTGGCCCTCGCTGATAGCGCCGCTCGCGGCGCTCTTGTCTTTCCTGCGCCGAACGCGCGTGCGGTTGCCGCGCCGCTGGACGGCCGCCGCCGTGGCGGCCCTCGCGATGGTCCACAGCGTCGTCAGCTGGCGACAGCTCACCGAGCTTCCCACCGATGCGCGCGAGGAGAACTGGGCGCTCACGTGGCGCGCGGAGCTGCCGCCGGGCTCCGTCGTCGCCTACGTTTCGCAGGCCGAAAAGAGCATCGTGGTCCTGCCCTTCTACCGCGACGAGCACGCCCGGGTGCTGGCCATCCGGCTCGACACCTCCGCAGCTCCGCCGGCGCTCTCGTCGCTGGGCCCAACCGGCTACTACTACCGCTCATCCATCTGCAGCACGAAGCAGGGCGCGGCCTTCTGCCGCCGTGTCGAACGGACAGCACGGCTGAAGCCTGTCGACTCGCGCCGCTTCCCCGCCATCCCCAGCATGCGCTGGGACCACTACACCCAGGACCCGGTCCGCGTCGGGCTTTTCAAAGTGCTCCCCGATCGCTGAACGACGGTTTCGCCTACGCACCGGACGCGAGCCAACCCTACGGCCCGCCGTACACGGCCGCGCGGAACGACAGGAGCACGCTGTCCATGTGGAGCGACTGGCTGAACAGGCGCTGGTACTCGAGCGCCGGACCGAAAGCGAAGTGCCCGGCGCGCAGCCCTTCCCAGAACGCGCCGCCACCCACCAGCGACATTGAACCGCCATCGGCCTGGCTCTCGCCATTCTGCGTCAGGCTCATGCCGGCAATACCGAAGTTGCCGACGAAGCCGAGGTCGCGCCAGAAGCCGCCGCGGTAGAACAGCGGATAGGCCTCGACGCGGAACAGCGCGCCGCCACCGCTCGCCAACATGTCGCCGCCCTGCATCCTCGAGAAACCGGCGCCGACGCCGAGCGTGAGCCAGTCCTTCATGGCACCGCCCACCCAGATCACCGTGCCCGCGCCAATGCCGCTGGTCGACGCTCGATACTCGGGGTTGTCGAGCTTGCCGATCTTGTTCGGGTAGCCCGCGGCGTAGCCGGCGAGCATACCCACCGTGACGCCAGCCGTGAAGTCGCTGCGCCGCGTGTTGTGCTGGCCGTAGTTGCCGCTCCAGTAGTTCGAGTCGGCGGTCGTGTCGTCGGCCCGGGCGGCGCCCGACTCGAAAACAAGAGCCAGGCCGAGAACACCGGCGAGAAGAGCGCGCTTCATGGCTCCGTTCGATCTGGTCGAGCTATCGCAAGGGGTCAAGAGCCCCGCGACGGGGAGCGGGAGCGCGAGGCAACAATCCGCGTTAGACTCGGCGACAATGAGGGTCGCGCTCGTCTTTCCACCCCTGCGCGTCTCCCGCGATTTCATCGACTACCCGTATTTCGCGGATCTGGGGGCCGTGCAGGCCGCGGGCGTGCTGCGCGCGCTGGGGCACGAGGTATCGCTGGTGGACGCGCTGGCGCGCCCCGGCGCGGAGCTCTCGCCGCTCGACGAGGGCCATGTGCGGCTCGGCGTGCCCGTCGCGGACACGTTGGCGGCCCTCGGCGAAGCGGACGCCTTCATCGTCGCATACACCCCCTTCCACCGCCCGCCCGAGCGCGACCCGCTGCTCGGCGAGTTGCTCGAAGGGCTGCGCGCCGCGCACCCGGAGCTGCCCATCGTGCTCGCCGACCTGTACCAGAGCGGACAGCACGTCGTGGACGCACCGTCGAAGGAGATCTGCGCGGCCTACCCCGAGGTCGACGTGCTGGTCCGCTACGAGGCCGAGGACGAGCTGCCCGCGCTGCTCGAGCGGCTCGAGAAGGGGCGCCCGGCTTCGCAGCAAGTCGTGGTCGGCAAGGAGACGGCCAACCTCGATGCGCTGCCGCTGCCGGCGTGGGATCTGGTCGACCTCGACGCCTACTGGGCTTTCCACGACAGCGTCGTCGCCGGGCTCGGCCGCTCGAGCTGGGCGTTCCCCATCGACGAGCGCAGCGTGCCGATGCTCACCACACGCGGCTGCCCGTTCCGCTGCGCGCACTGCTCGAGCAACGCAGGGCTGCCCGAAGGCGCGCCCAAGAAGCAGCGCCGCTACTCGCCCGACTACCTCGCGCGGCACCTCGACCTGCTGGTCGAGCTCGGTGCGCAACGCGTGCACCTGCTCGACGAGCTCGCCAACGTGAACGAGCGCCACTTCGATCGCCTGCTCGAGCTCATCGCCGAGCGCGGCCTCTCCTTCGAGATCCCGAACGGCGTGCGCGCCGACTACGTGCTCGAAAAGCACCTCGCCGCCATGCGCGGAAAGCTGACTACGCTCAGCATTTCCGCAGAGAGCGGCGTGCAGCGCGTGGTCGACGAGGTCGTCGGCAAGGAGCTCGATCTGCGAGCCATCGTCGCCACGGCCGAGCGCGCGCAGAAAGCCGGTGTGCCGCTGCTGGTGCACTTCATCATCGGCATGCCCGGCGAGACGAAAGACGAGATCAACGGCACGCTCGCCTTCGCCCTCGATCTCTACGAGCGCTCCGGCGCCTGGCCCAGCGTGCAGTTCGCCACGCCGCTGCCCGGCACGCGGCTCTCGAAACACGCCGCCACGGACGGTCGCGTGCTGCCCGTCGTGCATGACTGGGGCCCGCATTTCCAGCAGGCGCCGTCGATCGCTACGCCCGACTTCACGCTGGAGGAGCTCAGGCAGTTCAAACAGACCTTCGACCTCAGGCTTTCCGCCTCGCAGGGCCCGAAGAAGGTCATCATGAACGTCACCTACAAGTGCAACAACCGCTGCACCTTCTGCGCCGTGGGCACGCGCACGCAGTTCGACGGCGACTACGACAAGCAGCGCGAGCTGCTCGTCAAGTACAGGAAGCGCGGCGTGGAGCTCCTCGACTACGACGGCGGCGAGCCCACGCTCAATCCCAACCTGTTCAAGCTCATCCGCTTCGCGCGCCGCATCGGCTACACGAAGGTGAACGTCACCACCAACGGCCGCATGGCGATGTACGAGGAATACGCCGACAAGCTCGTGCATTCCGGCCTGACGACGCTGCTGTTCAGCATCCACGGCGCGAGCCGTCACATCCACGCGGCCAACGTCGGGGTGCCCGAGGCCTTCGATCAAACCCTGAGCGGAGTCGACAATTGCCGGCGCCTCGCGCCCGAGGGCGTCGAGCTCGGCGCCAACATCACGCTCACGCGCAGCAACTACAAGTCGCTCGGCGACGTGGCCAAGCTCGTCCACGAGCTGGGCCTGGGTTGGATGAACATCCAGTTCTTGACGCCCTTCGGCCGCGCCACCAACACGGTCAACCCCGACACGCAGGCCGCCGCCGACGTCGCGATGCGCGTCATCGACGAGTACAAGGACAGGATCCGCTTCTGCGTGATCAACCTGCCGTGGTGCTACATGCCGGGCTACGAGGACTTCCTCATGGGCGACCTGCTCAAGCTCGAGCGCCACATGCTGTTCGTGAACAACGAGGAAGTGAACCTGTTCGAGTACCTGCGCGAGCAGCGCGAGTACCGCGAGCAGTGCGCCGGCTGCACCCGCCGCATCTTCTGCGGCGGCTTCTACAAGATGGACGACGTGCCCGAGCCCGAGTGGCTGATCGAGCCCGGCGACCTCGTCCGTCCCATCGACGAAGAGGGCCTGACCGCGCACCCGCGAGAGATCGCTCCACGCGGCGTGCAGCTCGAGAAGTAGAGGGGTGCTCCCCCGTCGCTCCGCGGACACGTGCCGCCCGTCCGTGCTCGCTCCGCTGCGCGCGGGCGGGGTCCCTCACGCTGCGTGCTCGGGCGGCCGGCGATCCACGTCATGACACGCCGAGCCGCCCTGCGCGCGCACCGAGGGTCCCGCCTCACACGGCGTTGATGACTTCCTTCATGCGACGGCTGCGAAACTGGTTGCCGATGGCGACCAGGACCAGCAGCGCCACGAACCAGCCACCTAGCAGAACGGCCAGGCCGACAAGCTCACCCGCCAGGACCTGTGCGACACCGCCAGCGACCCAGAAAAACACGAACATCCCCACGGGAAACAAGCCGATCAGGGTCTCGGCCGTACCCCGCGCCGCCTGCAGCGACCACACCGTACCCAGCGCCAGACAGATCAGAAACAGCAATGACAACATCCCGAACCTCCTGCGCGCTGGTCGGGAACGCATAGAAGCGAGTTGCGCGATTTCTCGCGGGCGGCCCCGGCCGGTCCACCCACTGGATTAGCTGCGCCAGGCCGGCACACCGCTCGACCCCTGGAAACCTTCCAGTCTTCCGGTCTTCCTGTTCAAGCCCCTGCCCAGCGTCGAGCGGCAACGTGCCCGCGACGCGCTACTCGTCTTCTTCCGGCCAGGTGTCGCGGAAGTCGTAGCGACCGGGGGCGAGGATGTCGTCGGGGTCGAGAGCGCGCTTGATGCGGCGGAGCAGAGCGCCGTGGTCGTCGTCCGGAGCTGGCAGGGCGCTCATCGACTGGATACCGAGGCGGTACGGGAGGTAGCCCTTTTCCACCAGCTCGGCGAGCAGGGCATCGTGGGCCTGCATGGCGCGCTCGTCTTCGCCCTCGATGTCACGGTCGTAGATGACGAGTGGCACCAGGTAGATGCTGCGTTCGGTCTGGGCGACCATGGCGGTGAGCGGCTCGAAGCCGTGGGCAGGCAGCACGCGCTCGATGATGCGGGTCGCCGCGGCGGCATCGACGCCGCGGAAAGGCAGCGTGGGGCAAGCCCAGATGACGCCGCAGCGATCGCGCTCGGGATCCGGATCCGGGGGCACTGGCATGCGCTTGCGCCAGTAGACGCTCTTCAAGCTCTCCTGGTGGGGGATGCCCTGCAGGAACATGAACGCGGGGTCGTCCTCCACGAACAGCTCGTGGCCACTCGTGGGCTCGCCGTGGCGCTCCTCGACAGAGAGGTGATCGACGAAGGGAGCGAGCGTGCCCTCGACGTGCGCGCGGTGGGCACGCCCCTGCTCCGGCGTTGCGGCGTAGATTGCAGTGGTGCCGAACCAGCTCCCCCCGCCCCACTCATGGCGGAGACTGTCGAGCACCGCGCGCGGCAGTGGTGTCTTGCCACCGGTCAAGTGCCAGGGATACTGCCCGCGGGTGGACAGCACGCGGTAGTCGTTCCACAGGCCGATAGCCGAACTCAGCGTGCCATCCTGCCGGAGCGTGCGCAGTGCGTCGACCAGACGCGGCAGGCGCGACGGGTCGACGACGCTGAAGCGCACCGCCGAGAGCGAGCGCGGCAGCGGCGTGAGCCACAGCGTCATCTGCGTCACGACGCCGAGGTTGGACTGGCTGAACAGGCCGTCGAACGCGGGCCCGACGCCCCAACGGTGGAGCGGCGCGAGCGTGCTCCCGTCGAAGCGCCCGAAGCCGGTGTGCACGCACTCGCCCGTCGGCAGCACGACCTCGAGCGCGCAGACATGCTGGAAGCGGTCGCCGTACGGGCCGGTGCCGTCGCCGCGCTCGAGCGCATTGCCGACCACGCTGGCCTCGGGACTCGCGCCGGTGGTGTTGGCAAACAGCCGGGAGCCGCGTGCACGTAGGAAATCGTACAGCTGCCCGAAGCTCACACCCGGCTCGACCGTGACCCACGCCAGGTCCTCGTCGAACGCGACGATGCGGTCCATGCGCCCGAGATCCAGCAGAATCGAGCCGTCGCGCGGCGGCACGCGCGAGCCGAGCCCCCAGTTCTTTCCGCGGCTCACCGGGTAGACGCCGACCCCCTCCCGGCGCGCGATCTGCAGACACGCCTGCACCTGGGCGCGGTCGCCAGGGCGCACGATGGCCGCGATGCGCTGGGGCGTCGCAAACGTGGCGGTGGCCGCACGCGCCAGAGCCTGCGCGTCGGCTTCCACGTGCTCGGCGCCAACCGTGTGCACAAAATGACTACGGAGCTGCTCGTCCATCGCGACCCGGCGAGTGTAGACGAGCGCTGCGCACTCTGCCGGCAGCGATCAGCGCCGCCGCCGCGGGAGCGCTCGCAGAAGCTGCAGCACAGCCCCCTGCACGTCGGCCGGCGCTGCCTCGAAAAGCCGCGCCGCTTCCAGTGCCGCGGGGCTCAGCTCGGCCACCCCGCCGAACAGCTCGCCGGGCGGGATCGACAACCCCTTCGCCAGCGCCATCACGGTGCTGAGCGAGGGGTCGCGGCGACCATTCTCGACCGTCCCGATATAGTTCGGTGTGAGGGCGGACTTCTCCGCGAGCTGCTCGAGGGTAAGCCCGAGAGCCTTGCGTCGTCTGCGGACCTCTCGACCGAAGCTCAGGGCTGTGATCTTTCGTCTGCTGCGGCGGGGCATGAACCACTGATAGTGTTGTCTTCCAATACGATTGTGCTTATCTTGGCGGCGATCCAGTAGTTTTTCAGGGCACGGTCGAGGCCGCTGGGCGCACTTTCCATTCTGCCCACATCCCACCTCCGGCCGGCCAGGGTGCCCCCCACCACCTAGGCGCTGCACAGTGCCCGAGCCAATCCAGCTCCTACTCGCCGAAGACGATCCCGTCCTGGCGCGCGCCGTGAAGCGTCTGCTGTGCGCCGCTGGCCATCAGGTCACCAGCGTGAGCTCGGCAGCGGAAGCGCCAGCGGACGGCAGCTTCGACGTCGCCGTGCTGGATATCGATCTCGGCAACGGCAGCGGGTTGGATCTCGCAGAGGCTCTTCTTCAATCGGGCCGGGCCCGCGCGATCGTGTTCTACAGCGCGACCCGCGACCCCGCCCAGATTGAACGCGCCCAGTCGCTCGGCGTTCTAGTGCCGAAGTCCGCGCAGCTGGGCGCGCTCCTGGCCGCGGTCACCGCGACGCTCGCGGCGTCTTGAGCACCGGCGCTCTCGATCAGGCCGGAGGCACTGCGGAGATGCCAGCTGTTCCGTGCACCTCGACGTAGTCGGCGCGCAAGCCCGGGCAGCTCGCCTCGTAGCGACAGCCGGCACACACGGGCGGCTTCACGCCACCGGTGAGGCGCGAATCGGTCAGATCGAAGCAATCGTCGGGCGTGACCACGCGCACGCCGTCCGAGCCGGGATGCTGGACGTGCTCCTCGTAGCCGGCTAGCAGGCAGCGCGGCACGTGCAGGCTCGTCACCTCGTAGCCGTCGCGGCGCGCCCGGTCGAAGGCGCGCCGCAGCACCGGTACCAGCTCGCCGAGCGCAGGCAGCTGTTCGACGCGCCCCGCGTTCTCGTCGGTGAGCGAGACCAGCCACAGGTTGAAGCGGCGCACGCCTTGCCCGACCAGACTCTCGATCCACTCGCAGAGGTCGGGATAGGTGTCGCTTTTGAGGATGAGATCGGCGACCGGATCGAGGTCACGCTCGACCAGATGGGCGATCGCCTGGCGGCGCAGCCGGGCAGTGTCGTTCAGGTGCACGGTGCGCTCGTAGGCCGCGTCGTCGAAGGCGTGCATCGACATGTTGAAGATGTTCACGCCACAGTCGACGAGGTGGTCGAGATAGGGCGCGTGGGCGTAGCGCAGTCCGTTGGAAGCGACCTTGATCTGGTCGAAGCCGCGCTGACGCGCGAAGCGAACCAGCTTCGGCAACGCGGAAAAGAGCGTCGGCTCCCCGCCCGTGAACGCCACGCGCCGCCAGCCGCGGGCCGCGGCCTGCTCGATCTCGCGTGCGATGACCTGCGGGTCCAGCGCGCGCTGTCGCATCGGATCCGTGATCGTGCAGTAGTTGCACTTCAGGTTGCAGTCGTAGCCGAGGACGACGTCGAGCAGCGGCACGGCCGCTAGCGTGTCACGTCGTCGGCGGCGGCGCTGCAAAGGACGATTTTTGCGCAACCCGCGGCCTGGCGAGGCCGAACAGGCAACGTGGGCATCGATCGCATCGCCAGCAACGCCGCCAGCGCCACACCTGGCGGTGCCGTCGCCGTTGGGCGGCCGCGCCGCGGCGCGTCCTTCCGGGCGGCACTCGGCCGCGGCACTCCCCTCGCGCCACGGGAGGCCGCAGCACAGCTGGCGAGCGCCTGGCAGGACGTACTGGGCGAGCCCGCGCCCCCCGGTGGCGTGGCGGTGCTGTGGGCGCAATGGGCGCTCGAGACGGGCCGCGGGCAGTCCATGGTCGGCCACAACTTCGGCGGGCTGAAGGGGCACGCGCCGGGCGGGGGTAGCACCGTGCAGTGGACGCACGAGGGCCACGGCGAGAGCCGGCGCCGCGTCCAGGGCCGCTTCCGCGCCTACGCTTCGGTCCAGGCGGGCGCCCGCGACTACGTCCGCACCCTCGCCACCCACTTTCCGCAGGCGCTGGCCCAGGCCCGTCAGGGCAATGCCGCCGGGTTCGTCGACGCGCTGGCCCGCCGCCACTACTTCACGGCGGACCCCGCGACGTACCGGCACGCCGTACAGCGCCTGGCGCACGAGTTTTCGACCCGCGGACCGGACAGCGCTCCGTCAGTCTCGGTCGATGAGCCAGGACCCTGGGCAAATGGCGTGATCGAGGAGCTGCAACGCGCCGCCGCACGGCACCGCGGTTGAGCAGAAAACTGGGCCAAATGGCCTGGCAAATGCCACCGCGGGGGCATGGCTACGAAGCGAACGGTGACGGCAGGGGGCGCACGGCGCATGGGGCCGACAGCCGCAGCGGTGCTGGCCGGCGCGCTTGTGCTGGTCGGCTGCAATGGCGCCAAGGATGGGCCCTCGCTCTCGAAAGCTGTCGGCACAGCGATCCCCGATGTTCCAGAACCCTTGGCCAACGGCCCCAAGCTCGGAGCCATCGCCAACCTGACGCCGGTCCGCTTGCGACCAGCCAGGGACGCGAAGGAGATCGGGTATCTGCACGCGGGCGCCAAGGTGGCGCGCGCGGAGAAGGCCTACAGCAAGGCCGGCTGCCCCGGCGGCTGGTATCCGATCCGGCCGCGAGGGTTCGTGTGCGTCGGTGGCACGGCCACGCTGGACATGGACCACCCGACGCTCGCTGCGATGGCGCTCGGTCCGAAGCTCGACCAGCCGCTCCCGTACACCTACGCCCGCACGCGCAAGGAAACGCCGCTCTACGAGCGCGACCCGCACAAGAAGGAAGCGGTCAAGAAGGTCTCCATGTTGCCCGCAGAAACCGGGCTCGCGATCGTCGGTTCCTGGTCGGGGTTCGATCCGGAGGGCCGGCAGGATCGCCTCGGCATGACGACCGACGGACACTTCGTGCGCGCGGCGGATCTGCGTGCCGCCGAGCCTTCGAGCTTCCATGGCGTCGACCTGGGCGCCACGGGCCCGGCCAAGGATCTTCCGGTCGGCTTCATCGTCAAGCGTGGCGTTCGCTCGTGGAAGGTCGACAAGGGAGACTCGGAGAAGCTGGGGCGCCTCGACTATCACGAGATGCTGCCGCTCACCGGCCGCTTCCGCACCATCGGCCCCGTCAAGTACTGGGCCATGGCCGATGGCCGCTACGTGCGCCACCGCGACGTGACCATCATCCGCCGCCGCAACGTGTGGCCCGACTTCGCATCCGGCAAGCAAAAGTGGATCGACGTGAGCGTCGTCACGGGCACGCTGGTGCTGTACGAAGGTCAAAAGGCCGTGTTCGCAACACTGGTCAGTGTGGGTCGCGACCGCCTCGGCGATCCGAAGACGAGCGCCTCCACCGCGCGCGGCGACTTCGACGTCGTAGGCAAGCACATCACCGCCGTCGGGCTGGACCCGAAGAGCCTCGGCGAGCACTACGAGGTGTTCGACGCACCGTGGGCGGTCGAGCTTTCCTCGGGACAGATGATGCTGGGCGCTTTCTGGCACAACCGCTTCGGCATCGAGCACGGTCCGGGTGCGATCGAGCTGTCGCCCGCGGACGCGCAGAGGGTGTGGCAGTGGGTCGACCCGCAGGTACCCGAAGGCTGGCACGGCGTGACGCAACCCGACGCCGGCAAGCGCGTGATCGTGCACATCCGCAAGTAGGGCGGCTCGCGCGGAGCGATGTAGCCGGCTTCGGGGAAAACCAGCTGCGCTCGGAGGGCGCCTTGTTGCGGTGCACTTGTTCCCAGCGCGCTTTCCGGTCCACCACGCTGTCAGCGTAGCGTTGCCGACTCGCCCAGCAATGGTCGAGCGCAACCGGGTCACGCGCGACACGCGCTGTCCGGCAATCTGGACAGCGTCCGGCAATCAGAACAGTCCGAGCATGCTCACACCGTAGCCCCGGTCGCCCACCGGAGACGGCGCCACGGCGACGGTCATGGACGGAACGTTCTTGCGGACCAGGACGGTATCGCTGTGCATTCCAAACACGAGCAGTACCGCGCCGGTGGCCTGCAGCACGCCGTCGAAGACGAGCATCCCGCGCGCCAGCGGCTCGGCGACGCATTGGCCAACCTGCGAGTTGAAGCTTCTGGCCTTGTCCACGCCGTCGCACGGGTTCGATCGCTTGGCGAGCGCAGCCCATGGCCCGACCACCGGTGCGGCAAGCCAGCCGCTGCCGTTCGCGAAGCCGCTGCCCGCCGCGATGCCGAACCCTGTCGCCCAGGGCAGACCGAGCGCTACGCCGCCGAGCGCGAGCGTCAGCGTGCGCGGTCGCTTTTCGCGCACAAAGCCCGGCGGCACGCTGTCCTCGCCCGGCGGTGTAGCGAGCGTGTAGCTCCGCCGCGGAGGCGACCAGGGATGATGGCCCGCATACGTGCCGAAGCGGGTGGCAGCAGGAGCGGAAGGTGTGGAAACAGGCGTCCAGGTAGGTGTGGGTGCGGACGTGGCAGACGATGCCGCGACAGACAGGCTGTCCTCGCGTTGCACGGTCGTACCCACATCCGGAAACGCTGCCGCTGACTGCGCCCGCGCGATCCGCGACGCCCCCAGCGCGGCAACCAACATCGAAGTGAAAACGAGAGAGCGCATTCTGCGCTCTGCACGCACGTTCCATGCCGTCGCGCCTGGAGACAGATTTCCGCGCGGTGGGACACCCTCCTCGAGCAGCCCCTGACGCGATCGCCAGGCTTGTGCCAGTTGGCACAGCGCGGGGCGGGCTTGTCGGCGCGCAGCGCGAGCGGCGAGCCGTGGCGTGCTGGGTCAGCTGTATCGTGCTGGGCCAGTTGTGGTGCCGTCAGCTGTGGCGCGCTCGGTCGGCCGTGGCGCTTCCACCAGGGACGCTGTGCGGCTGTTTCGGTCGGAAATCCGGGCATTCTCGACGGCTCAGCGGTCTGACGGGACCGATATGCCCGCTTTTCCGACCGTTCGCGGCCCACAAGCTCCCTGATGGAAACAGTCGTACTACGAAGCCGGACGCGCCTCCGCTGGATTCGCCGCGCCCGGCCGCCACGCTGCTCGACGCCAAGCCCCTTCCCGGGTCTTCGTGTGCAAAATTCCCGACGTCCTCAGTGCAGCCCGTGGATGTTCCCGTCGCTATCCACGTCGATGCCGAGCGCGGCGGGCTCCGACGGCAGCCCGGGCATGGTGCCGATCTTGCCGGCGAGGGCGTAGACGAAGCCCGCGCCGGCGGATAGCCGCACCTCGCGGATCGGGAAGCGGTAGCCGCGCGGGCGGCCGAACAGCTTGGGGTCGTGCGAGAGCGAGTACTGCGTCTTGGCGACGCACACAGGCAGCCCACCGAAGCCGAGCTCGGTGAAGCGCGCGAGCTCCTTGGCCGCGTCGGGCGCAATGTCGATGTCGTCGGCGCCGTAGATGCGCGTGGCGAGGACGCGGAGCTTGTCCTCGAGCGGGGCGTCGAGCGGATACAGCTCGCGGAAGCTTGCTCTGGGGGCCGAGGCGACAGCGTCGGCAAGCGCCCGTCCACCGGCGCCTCCCTGGGCGAATACGTCGCACACGACCGCATCGCTCGCGCCCGCGTCGCGCGCCAGGCGGCAAAGTTCGTCGAGCTCGGCGTCGTGGTCGGTGGGGAAGCGGTTGACCGCAACGACTACAGGCAGCCCGAACAATCGCAGGTGGTCGAGGTGGGCCCGGAGATTGTCAGCGCCAGCGCGAAGCGCGTCCAGATCCTCGGCCAGCAGAGCCTCCGGCAGCGGCTTGCCCGGGTGCACCTCGAAACGACCGCTGTGCAGCTTGATGGCGCGCGCAGAGCACACCAGGACCTCCACATCCGGCGTGATCCCGCTGGCACGGCACTTGATGTGCAGCAGCTTCTCCGCGCCGCAGTCGGCGCCGAATCCGCTCTCGGTGACGACGAAGTCGGCAAGGCCGACGGCTGCCAGATCCGCCAGCACCGAGCTGTTGCCATGCGCAATGTTGGCGAACGGCCCGGCGTGCACGAAAGCCGGCGTGTGCTCGGAGGTCTGCGCCAGGTTCGGGCGCAGCGCGTCGCGGAGCAGCGCGGCCATCGAGCCCGCCGCACCGACATCTTCGGCCGTCACCGGCGCCCCATCCGGAGCAAACCCGACCACGATGCGACCAAGCCGTGCACGCAGATCGAGCATGTCGCGCGAGAGCGCCAGGATTGCCATGACCTCCGAAGCGGCGGTGAGGTCGAACCCCGTCTCGCGCCGCAGCGCCAGCTTGCGCCCCCCGCTGCCGGTCGTGATCTGCGAAAGCCCCCGATCGCTCACGTCCACGACGCGCCGCCAGGTGATGGCGTCGGGCTCGAGCCGCGGCGTCTTTTCGCGGGCAACGTGATTGTCGACCATGGCGGCGAGCAGGTTGTTCGCGGCGCTCACCGCGGGCAGATCGCCGGTGAAGTGGAGGTTGATGTCCTCCATCGGCAAGAGCATGGAGCGGCCCCCGCCCGCGCCGCCACCCTTGATGCCGAAGACCGGAGCGCGCGAAGGCTCGCGCAGCGTGACGACGGCGCTCCGACCCGTGCGGCAGAGCGCCATCGCGAGCCCGATCGAGACGACGGTCTTGCCCTCGCCGAGCGGCGTCGGCGTGACGGCCGTGACACCCACGTAGCGCGCGCGGCGCACGGGCGGGACATAACCGGGCGCGAGCTTGGCCTTGTACCAGCCATAGGGCTCGAAATCGCCCTCTGACAGGCCGAGCCCGGACGCGACGCGCTCGATACGGTGAGGCTGGGTGGCTGACATCAATGCCGATGATGGCCCCACGCTGCGGCGACCGCCAGCGGCTTGGAGCGAGGCCTCACCCCGCGCTATACGCCGGGAATGCATGTCCACATCGTGGCGGTCGCCGGCACAGCGATGGGCTCGCTGGCAGGGCTTCTGGTCGAGCTGGGGCACGAGGTGTCGGGCAGCGACGTGGCGTTCGATCCGCCCATGGGGCCGGCGCTGGAATCGTGGGGCGTCCGCTGCCTGCGTGGCTTCGACGCGCGCCACCTCGAGCCCAAGCCGGATCTGGTCGTTGTCGGCAACGTGTGCCGCCGCGACAACGTGGAAGCACGCGCGGCGATCGACGGCGGGCTCGAGTACACGCACGTCGCGGGCGCGCTCCACAGGTTCGCGCTGGACGGCACGTCGCCGCTGGTTGTCGCGGGCACCCACGGCAAGACCACGACGAGCTCGATCGCGGCCTGGCTGCTGGAAGGCACAGGCTATGAGCCGGGCTTCTTGATCGGCGGCATCCCCAAGAACTTCGAGCGCAGCTTCCGCACGGCGCGCGAGCCGCGGCGGCGCCTGGACACGGTGGGCGGCCCGAAGCGACAGAAGCCCTTCGTGCTCGAGGGGGACGAGTACGACACCGCTTTCTTCGAGAAGACGCCGAAGTTCATCCACTACGGTGCAGAGGTCGCGATCATCACGTCGATCGAACACGACCACATCGACATCTACCCGGAGCTCGCGCAGTACCTGGACGCCTTCCGCCACTTCATTGCCGGCATCCCGGAACACGGATTGATCGTCGCAAATGCCGCCGATGAGCAGGTGGTAGCGCTGGTGAACGAAACGGCGAAGGCCGAGGTCGCCTGGTACGCGCTGCAGGACGAGGACACGCATGGCATGGCGCCCCATTGGCTCGCGGCCCCTGCCGCATCGAACGAGCGGGCGACCAGCTTCGACCTCTTCGCCGGCGGGGTCGCCTGCGGCCGCATGTCGATGCCGCTGCCCGGGCGGCACAACGTCAGCAACGCGACGGCCGCGATCGGAGCGCTCGCACAGGGCTATGGAATCCGCCTCGCCGACATCGGTCCGGCCCTGGCGCGCTTCGCGGGCGTGAAGCGACGGCAGGATCTGCTGGGCGAGCCGCGGGGGATCTTCGTCTACGACGACTTCGCCCATCACCCCACGGCAGTGCGCGAGACGCTGGCGGCGCTTCGCACGCGGCACCCGCGTGCCCGCCTGTTCGCCGTGTTCGAGCCCCGCAGCGCCACAGCCTGCCGCAATCTGCACCAGGCCGAGTACGCAGAGAGTTTCGATTCGGCCGACGAGATCCTGATCGCCCCGCTCGGTCGCAGCGGACTTCCGCCCGACGAGCGTCTGGACATCGATCGGCTGGTGAGTGAGCTCAGGGCGCGCGGACGCACGGCCGGCAGCCCCCCGTCGATCGACGCCATCGTCGGGGAGCTTGTGGACAAGGCCTCGCCGGGCGACGTCATCGCGCTCTTGTCGAACGGCGCTTTTGGTGGCATCCACGCCAGGCTGCTCGACACGCTGGCTAGTTGAACAAGAGAGGAGCCCTGGAAGTGACCTGCGTCTGCGGAAAAGGCGAGTCGACCGAAACCTGTTGCGGTCCGATTCTCGACGGAAAGCGCAAGGCGGAAACCGCCGAGGAGCTGATGCGCGCGCGCTATGCCGCCTACGCGCTCGGCAAAGTCGACTTCATCATGGACTCGCATGATCCGGAGCGCGACGACGACGTTGATCGCGACAATACGGAAGCGTGGTCCAAGCAGTCGAAGTGGCTGGGCCTCGAGATCCTCAGCACCGACAAGGGCGGTCCCGACGACGAGGAAGGCACGGTCGAGTTCGTTGCCCGCTACAAGCTCAAGGGCATGAACGTGTCGCACCACGAGCGCGCGATCTTCCGCAAGCACAACGGCCGCTGGGTGTTCGTCGACGGCGAGGAAGTCGCTCCTCCGCCGATGAAGCGGGAAGAGCCGCGCATTGGCCGCAACGACCCCTGCCCGTGCGGCAGCGGCAAGAAATACAAGAAGTGCTGCGGACAGGCGGCCTGACGCCACGCGGTGCCGCCAGAGACTGAACGCATGGTGCCCACACGTGGCCCCACCTTGAAGGCAGAGGGATTGCCAGCATTCGCGTGCGCCGCCGGCGGTCAGTCGCTGGCCCCAGCGCCGTAGCTGGGCGATGATGTAGATATGGCTTCCCGCAGCCAGCCGGATCCGCCGCCCCGGCCCGCGCCGCGGGTGCCACGGCCGGACCGGCACGCCCCGATTCCACGGCGATCCCCGATCGCGAAGCGAGTCTCCGACCGCCCGATGTCCTCATCGCCCCAGGCGGAACCGGCGGTGCTCCTGGTCGGAGCGGGCGCCGCAATGGAAGCCGCCCTGACCCAGGCCCTCGATCGCCACGGCGTGTTTGTCGAGAGCGCACTGGCGGAAGCCGTTGTGGACAGCGTGGTGGCTGCTGCGCCGGACCTGATCCTTCTGGTCGGCGATGCAGCACGGGACTGCGGGAGCGAGGTGTTGGCGGAGCTGGCAGCCTCGCCGCTCAGCTCGGTGGTTCCGGTTGCTATCCTGGACGACAACGCCGCGCTCGATGCGCGGCTGAGAGCATTCCGCCACGGCGCGGCAGCCATCATCCCGAATTCAGCGAGTGCCGACGCGATTGCCAACCAGGTCGCGCGGCTCGCCCGGGAAATTCCGGAACGCGGCGGCGGCTCGCTGGGCAACCTCGGCGAGTCGACGCTGGAAGATCTGGTCACGGCACTGGGCAAGGAGCTCAGGAGCGGCGTGCTCTCGGTCAGGAGCGAGCAGGACGCGGAATCGGAAGCCGTGCGCCTGGTGCTGGGTGGAGGCCAGCCGCTCACCGAGGTCATCGACGAATTCGTGTCGCGGCTGCGCGGGCACATCGTTCTAGCCGAGCCGCTACACTACGAGTTCGACGAACGCGCGTCGGGGACCGTGCAGCTGGTCGCAGGCGACGAGGAGACGCCGTCGCAGCGTGGGGACGTGCGCGGTCTGCGCATCCTCTTGGCCGACGACGACGCCGCCCGCGCGGATGCTGTCGCGCAGCAGCTCCGGTCGAACGGAGCCACCGTCGTGGTCACCGATCTCGATCCGACGGCCATGCGCTTCGAGCGCCTGCGCCAGGTCGATCCCTCGGTGCTGCTGATCGGCGAGGAGCAGCTGCAGGGTGATGGCTACGACCTGGTCCGTCGCATGCGGCGTGACACGCGCCTGCGCTGGGCCTCGCTTCTGGTCGTGCGCTGGGACGAGGTGTGGGGCGACAAGGACAATGTTCCCGCCGTCAGCCGTCTGGCGGGTACGCTGAACGACCTGGCCGGCCCGGAGCGCAGCGTGAGCGCCCGGGCCGACAGCGGAGAACCGTTCGACACGCGGCTCGAGGCCATGGGCCCCACGCGCCTCTTGCGCTCGCTCGCCAACTGCTCCCACCCCATCCGCCTGACCGTGTTCAATCCACGCGTCCAGGTCAGCATCGAGCTGTCGAACGAGCTGGTTGTCTCCGCAAACGCGCACGTGCTGGGGAAGCGGCTGGACCAGATGGAAGGCGCTGCCGCGCTCTCGGCGTTCGTCGTACTGGGCTCGGGACGGGCGCACATCGAGGCGACTGGCCAACCCACGTCGACCAACATGATGGCACCCATCGACGTCGCGCTGGACATGGCCGATGCCGAGCCTCCGCCGATCCCGCCGTCGCTGCCCAGCCCGGCGAGCGACTCGGTGCGGCCGCCGATCGCTGGAGCACTGGCGCGGGTTGCCGCAGCGTCACCGCGGCCGGCCAGCACGGCGACCAGCCCTGCGCCGGACAGGCCCGCCGTTCGGTCAGCTGTGCAGCCGCCGGCGGCCGCGCCACCCGCCGCGCCTGCGCCACCCGCCGCGCCTGCGCCACCCGCTACGCCCGAGCCTGCTCCGCCCGCGATGCCTCCGCCGCCCACTGCAGCTCCGTCGCCTGCAATGCCAGCGGGGGTGCCCGCGTTCCCCTCGCCGGATGCCGCAGCTGGAGGCCTCGAGAGCGTTCCACCGATCAGCATGCAGGACGCCGATCTGGTTTCCGTACCGGCTCCCGCTCCGGAAGCTCCGCCCTCGCTTCTGGGCAATAGCACCGTCCCAGCCACCCCTCCGCTACCACCCCCGGGGCCGCTCGGCATGGCACCCCACTCGCTGGACAAAGGCGCGCGCGCCGGGAAACCATCCAGCAAGTTGCTCGGCGGTCTGGCAGCCGCCGCCGCGCTGCTGGTCGTAGCGGGCCTCGTTGTGGGCGTCATCGTGTGGCACTCGAAGAAGACCGCGCCGACCGTCGCGAAGAGCTCGAGCAGTGCCGCAGCGCCAGCCATGAGCGCAGGCGCGCCGGCGAAGAGCGGAGCCGTCGCAGCGGCGGCATCCAGCAGCGCTCCAGCTGCGCACCCAGCTGCGAGCGCCGGGCACGGCAGCGCGAGCAGAGAACCCAGCGCGGCGACCGGAGAGACGCCGCTTCCGGCGATCCAGCACGCGCCGGCCCCGACCTGCACGAAGCTGCTGGTCAAGGAACCCGCACGCCACGACGGACTGCCGGGCGCGGCCTACCGCTCCATCCAGAACGCGCGGCGCGCGCTGGTTCGGGGCGACATCGACGCCGCGGAGCGAGCATACTGCCGCGCCGCGGATTTCGACTCGGGGAGCGTGACGGCAGCGGTGGAGCTGACGCGTGTGTTCCTGCTCAGGCGCGACGGCAAGGCCGCGGTCGCCTGGGCCGAGCGTGCGCGCAAGCGCGGCGCCGACGACGCCCTGGTGCACGGGCTACTGGGCGACGGCTACGCCCTCGCGAACGAGTTCGACAACGCGAGAAAAGAATGGCTGCTCGCCAACGGCGGGCAGCCGGGTGACGCGGCCGAGACGGCCGCGCTGGCCCGCAAGTCGCTCGTCATCGCGCGGCAATCGCTGGCTGGCAAAGCCTACTTTCGCGCGGAACGCTATTTCCGCCGCGCCGCCGTGCTGTCCACGAACGGCGCCAGCGCCGCGGTCGGCATGGCACGCGCGCTGCTCTATGTCGACGTGCCCGCGGACGCCTTGACCTGGGCGCGCTACGCAGTCGAAAAAGCCCCTCGCAGTCCCGATGCGCAGATCGTGCTCGGCGACGTGCTGCACCGCAAAGGCCAGGACGCCGACGCGCGAAAGGCGTGGGAGAAGGCCCTGAAGCTGCAGCCGGGCAACCCGACAGCGGCGGCGCGGCTGAAGGTGCTCGACAAGCTGTAGGTGTGCGCCAAAGCCGCGCGGCTCACGGAACGATGCGATCGGGATTGCCTAGGAACTCGAAGTGCATCGTGTCCTGTAGCTCGTCGCGCCCAAGCCAGTAGAAGCCGTAGCGCTCGAAAGCATGGACCCAACAGCGCGGCAGCGAGGTCTTGTCGTAGATCGACTTCGCGTGCTTCTTGCAGATGGGATTGTCGGGCCATGGCTTGACGCAGTGGCAGCACGGGTTTCTGTGCGGATCGATGTCGACCGCGATCCCGAACAGATGGTTCGAGACCTCGCCGTGGTGGTAGGTGTTCCGCGTGCGGAAGCCGCCGAGGGCGTGGGGCGTGTAGCGCTCGCGTCTGGAGCGACAGGTCTTCTTGATACGCCACTCGACGCAGCGCAGGGCCGGCACGATCTTCTTGTGGACCCGGACGGGCAGGCCCATGAACTTGATGGTCTGGGCCTGCGAGATGGCGCTGACGGGATTGAGCTTCTCGAACCCGATGCCCGGCACGCTGCCGTAGTGCTTGACCCGATAGGCGAGCGCCCGCTTGAAACGGCCTTCCAACAACTGATCGTGGTGGACGAAGTGCCGCCTCTCGAGAAAGAGCTGCGGTCGCTGCAGACGACAGCCCCGGAAACGGTGGTGCCGGTGGTGCCGGTGGTGGGTCGAGTGCTTCGCCGTCGCAGCGTGATGGCTGCCGGCTGCCTGGGCGCTCTCCGACGGTAACGTCAGGAGCAGACTGGCGAGCCCCAGCACCAGACAGGTCAAGCCAAGCAGACGACCAAGCGACATGAAGCCCCGATGCTAGCTCGACAGCCAGAGCCCGCAAGCCATCCCGCGCGGAGGCTGGTTCTGCTACGTTTCAACCAGGTGGCTGCTTTGTCGTTTTCCGGGCTCGCTCCGCCTCGCTACGGCGCGGCGAGGCATTTTTCCCTGGGGCTCGCGGCGCTGCTCGTTTCAGCCGTACTCGCCGGCTGCACGCTGGACACGCAAGCGCAGGGGGCCGGCTCCGGCGCGACGGACGCCGGCAACAGCGACGGCAGCGATGGCGGTCAGGATGTCACACAGACCTGCCTGCCGAGCCCGGGCCAGAAGTCGTGCGACAACAAGTGCGTCGAGCGCACCGACCCGGCCTATGGATGCGACACTGCCTCGTGCGCGCCCTGCGCGCTCTCGCACGCGACGGCGACCTGTACCGGCGGCGCCTGCGCTGTGGGAAGCTGCGACCCGGGCTATCTCGACTGCAACGGGCAGGCAGCCGACGGCTGCGAGGTGTACGGAAACGCCGATCCCAACCACTGCGGCGACTGCAACACCGACTGCACGAAGCAGGACCCGACCAAGCAGTGGCAGTGCAACGCAGGCCAGTGCCAGCTCGTGTGCCCGGCAGGGAAGGGCGACTGCAACCAAGACCCCAGCGACGGATGCGAGGCCGATCTCGCGACCGATGCCAACAACTGCGGAGCCTGCGGTAGGCCGTGCTCGGCGGCCAACGGCTACTCGCCCACGTGCAACGGCGGCCTGTGCACAACGACCTGCAACTACGGCTGGGGCGATTGCCAGCACCCGGCAGCGCCCGCCGCCGATGACGGGTGCGAGACGAGTACGCTCTCCGACAAGGCCAACTGCGGCGCCTGCGGCGCGGCCTGCTCCACCGCTCACAGCGCTTCGGAGACCTGCAGTAACGGCAACTGTACGCACACCTGCCAGGCAGGTTGGAGCGACTGCAATGGCAACCAGCCGGGCTCGAGCGACGACGGCTGCCAGACGCACACCGACTCGGACCCCGACCACTGCGGCAGCTGCAACAGACCCTGCAGCGGCGGCAACGTCGCCACGCGCTCCTGCCAGGGCGGAGTGTGCAACTCCACCTGCAAAGCGGACTGGGGCAACTGCAGGATGCCGCCGGCGCCGCAGGGCGACGACGGCTGCGAGACCTATGTCCGCAGCGACCAGAACAACTGCGGCGGCTGCGGGCGGAGCTGCTCGACGGCCAACGCCTACAGCGCCTATTGCGCCGGCGGGCTGTGCGTTCCGGCGTGCAAGACGGGCTTTGCGGACTGCACTTCGCCGGCGGCCCCCCAGGCGGACGACGGTTGCGAGTGCAACGGGCACTGCTCCGGCAACGTCTGCAAGTAGCAGCGGATTTGCGCTCCCCTCCCCGCCTGGTGGTAGCTTTCCCCCGATGTCCGGTCCGACCGGTGAGACGCAGACCCTGTTCGAAGAGCTCGGTGGCGAGACCGTGCTCCGCTCGATCATCGATCGCTTCGTCGATCGCCTGTTCGACGACGTGATGATCGGCTTTTTCTTCCAGCGTGCGAGCCGGCAACGCATCAAGGACAAGGAGTACGAGTTCGCGGCGCAACATCTGGGCGCGGACATCCAGTACACCGGTCGTCCGTTGGACCAGGCGCACGCCGCCCACAGGATCATGGGCGGCCAGTTCATGCGCCGGCTGCGCATCCTCGAGGAGACGCTGGAGGAGTTCAACGTGCCAAGCCACATCCGGGAGCACTGGATCGCCCACACCGAGGGTCTTCGCCCGCTCATCACCGGGGACGCCGGAGGAACATGCAACGACGGACAACGATGAGCTACCGGCTGCTGCTATTGCCCGCGCTTCTCGGGCTGGTCGGCGCGTGCGCCACCGCAGGGTCGACGTGGATGGCCCAGCCGCTGCCCGGTGACGACGACGCCTGGTCCGGCGGCAGCGACAAGCCCCCGGATGCCGCCCATGAAGCGCCGGTCGAACCCCAGGCCCACACCCTGCATGGCGGGCGCGAGCTGCCCGCCCCGCTCACGCTTGGTGCCGGTCCCCGCCCCCCGACGCGCCGCCCGCCCGTGAAGACACACAAGCTGCAGGGCAAGGTGCTCGGGACGTTCCGCAACACCTACTACGATTTCCCGGACGAAGCGGACTACAAGGGCAAGCCGGTCCCGCTACAGAACGCCAGCTGCCACCCCATCGCCAAGGTCCCGCGCGGCTTCTTCGAAGCAGTCTGCGTCCAGGGCAGCGGAACGCTGAACGACGGCTCGACGGTGAGCTTCGCCAAGCGCGACTGCGACTGCGCCGAGGTCTGCCCGCGCAGCGGCCAGAAGATCTGCTTCGATCGGCTCGACCCAGCACGCTATCCGTGGGGTCGCGGCGCAACGGGCAAGCCTATCACGCCGCTCCTCACGGTGGCCATGGACACCAGCATCGTGCCGCTCGGCACTCCCATCTACATTCCACAGTACGATGGGGTGCCGCGCGACGCCGCGCGCGACAGCTTCCACGACGGCTGCTTCATCGTCCAGGACCGCGGCATGAAGGTGACCGGCAAGCACGTCGACATCTTCACCGGGCACCACTCCATCACGGAGCTGTGGAACCACCTCGTGCCGAGCAACAAGGGCGTCACGGTGGTGGTCGACAGTCCCCACTGCGCACGCGCCAAACACGTGCCGACGCTGCGGCAGATCCAACAGGAGCGGCAGCGCCACGACAAGAACAAGTAGGCGCGCGGCGGCCGCGCGCGTTTTCGATCAGAACCGGACGGCGACGTTCAGACGGTCGTCGGGGTTGACCTTGATCGCGCGCACTGCGCGGCCGGCCTCGCCAGCAAACACGACCGTGTGCACGCCCGCGTCGACCCGCACTGCCTTGGGTGTCGAGCCGAGCGGATGGCCGTCGACCACGACGTTCGTCGCGGGCGTCGAGCTCAGGACGAGGATGCCCTTGCCGGACGGCGCAGCCGGAGCGGGCTTCGCGGCCGCTTCGTGATGCGCCACCGGAGCCGCGGCGGCGTGATGCGCCGGCGCCCAATGGTGATGGTAGACGGCGCGACGGGCCGGCGCCTTGTCCGGAGCAGCCGGCAGGGCGGAAGCCTGCACGGCGCCCTCGTCGTCCGACTTGGTGTTGTCCGCCGGCGAGTCCGACTTGGCGTCGTTCTCGGCAACCTTCGCGTCGTCGGACTTCTTCTCGGGCTGCACCGCAGCCAACGCCAGACGCATCACCGCGTCCTGTCCGCTCTGGACCGCGACAGCCTGCGCGGCGGTCGGGACGTAGCCCGGTGCGGTCACCTTCACGAAGTGCGAGCCGACGTCGAGCTCGTCGACGCGGCAAGGCGAGCTCTCGCAGCGCTTCGTGCCGTCGACGAAGACGGAAAGTCCCTTGACCGGTCCGCCTTCGGCGCCGGCCACGGTCGTCACCAGCGAGCCGGTGCCGTGCGACGCGAAGATGGCGCCCTTGGCTCCAAGCAGCCCCACGCCGAGCAGCGCCACAGCCGCAACACTGGCTGCTGCCATGAGCCCGCGCGGCACGCGGCGGATGGGAAGCTCGATCGGCGGCGGAGGTTCGGACAGAGCGATCGGCGGAACGCTACCCAACGCGGCCGAGGACGGCGCCTGGGCCTGGGACAGACGATGCGACGACGGCTCGGTCGGTAGACGCGAGCGGAAGTGGGCCGGGCGCGGAGGCGGAGGCAGCTTGTGCTCCGACAGCGCTGTCGCGACGGGCGGCGGCGGTGCCGACGCAGGCTTGGCGGCAGACAGCTGCGCGCGCTCCTCCGGGTGGATCACGCGAGTGGGCATGCTGTCCAGCTCGGCGTCATCCATCGGAACGATGGGCTCGAGCTCCGGCTTCGTTTCCTTGGTCGCGGACATCGGCAGCGCCGACTGCGAATGCGACGGAGGGGGAGGCGCCGGAGGCAGAGCGCCCGTAGTCTTCGCCGGAGCCGCTGCGCGCGGAGCGGGCGCGGGCACGGACGGCGGCGTCGCTGCACGCGGCGGCGCAGCTGGCGTCAGCTTGCGTGACGGCGGAGCGGGCGGCGTGGCGGCGCGCACAGAAGGCGGCGCGGGGCGCGAAGCGGGCGTCGGCTTGCGCGACGGAGGTGCAGGCGGAGCGGGCGTCGGCTTGCGCGACGGAGGTGCGGGCGGAGCGGCAACGCGACTAGGCGGCGGCGGCGGAACGCTCGCGCGACGCGAAGTGGGAGGAGGCGGCGGAGCGCCGGGACGGGGCACGCGCGCGCTCGGGGCGGGGCGCCCTGCCGGAACCAGACCGTCGAGGGTAGACTTCGTTGCGCTGTCAGCCATCTCGCACTCCTTCCAGCGGATGCGACAGCGTGCCCTACCCCCCGGCGCCGCACCAGGAAGAAATCGGCCAGAAATTGCGAAATTTTCGCCCATTTCCTGGAAGATTTCCGTGGTGCCGGATGAAAAGGTGAGCGCGTGTTCCGTGCCGTGTAGGGCGTTGTGGGATATCAACGCCGCGGCTGGGTGAGTCCCAGCTGGCCGAGCATGCGACCGATGCGCCGGAACTTCTCGGCGCGTCCGAGCTGCAGCAGATGTCCGCCGTGCCACGTCTCGAGCGGTGCATCGAAGTGACGCGCGATGCGCCGCGCGTGCGAAACAGGCGTGATGCGATCCGCCTCGGCGCCGATCACGAGCAGTCGCTCCGGCGACAGAAGCGGCGTGCGGTGCAGCGGGCTCACCACGCGATGCACGGCGTCGAGCGCGCGGTGCTGCGCCATCTGCTCCATTGGCGTGCTGCCCAGCCGCCCCTGGTCGCGCGCAAAGTCCGCCAGCGAAGCCAGCGGGATCATCGGCACGGCAAACGCGAGCCCGGGCTCCACCGTCGCGAGCAGCGCCGTGGTGTAGCCGCCGAGGCTCATCCCGATCGCGCCTACGCTCGGATGACCCCGCTCGCGAAGCCAGTGTGACAGATCGCGCAACTCGCCGATTGCCTGACGGAAACCCTCGTTGGTCACGCGAGGGTCACTGCCGGGGAACGGCGGCGGGCGGCGCCGCCCTGCCTCGCCCCGCACGCCGTGGAACGGCAGCACGAACAGCGCTACGTCAAGCCCGATGCGATGCAGCCACTCGACCGGCCAGACACGCTGTTCGACTCCGTACTGCCCGCCCAGATAGCCATGGATGAGGACCGCAACCGGGCGCGGCGTGGGGTGCAGAAACAAGCGCGCCGCCGCGATGTGGTTGTCGCGATAGCGAAGGTAGCGCTCCGCTACATCGGGATTGAACGGTTCGTAGTCGCTCGGCCAGGCCAGGTCCACAACGCGTCCGCGTGGCAAGTCGCGCACGCGCCGCTCGTCCACATGGATGGGACGCGGCTCACGGAAGAATCCCTCTCCGCCTTGCGGATACTGCGGCGCCAGCAGCTTGAGCAGGCGCACGCGCTCCTCGTGGGGAAGCGACTCGGACAAATTGCGCCTGCGGGCGCGGGCGGTCTGCGCGTGGGCCGCCAGCGACGCGGCGCGGTCGAACGCAGCCGCGGTGCGGCCCATCGCGAATCGTGTAGCTCTCTGCAGCACGAGGCGGACTATACCGCTTCGCATTGTGCCGGGCGAGGCGCGCCCGGCTGACATGATGCGTCCCTTTCGCGAAGACCACTGTCGCAGCTCTCGCGTCGAGCGGAGTGCGCGCGGCGGTGGAACGCCGCGACGGGCCTTTCGGCGACTACTCGCAAGGCCCCTGCGGAGGAGCAGCCCGATCCGGCGCATGTCATTGCCATCGACCCGCCGGCATCATGAGCGCCTTCGAGCGCGTGGTGGTCCCCGGAACACCGTGTTATGGGGAGGATTCCCCGGGAGGGCAGGAAATGAGCAGTAGCGCAGTCGAGGTCAGGGTCCACGGTCAGGGCACCGTTGCCGGCGGCAAGCCGCACAAGGACGACGCGGTCGAGGCCGCTTGTCAGGCCTGCGGCGAGGTGGCGGACGCAGTGGTCTCCGTAGGTCCCGACGGCAAGAGCCCCTTCCTCTGCAAGTCGTGTCTGCGCGAGCGGCTCGAGCAGATCACGCTGGCCCTGTGGATGTTCCGCGACGAGCAGCAAAAGGGCCTACCCTGGGGAAAGATCAGCGGCTGAGCACCCGAAAACGGCCCGGTGATGGCAACCAACATGAAACGACTACCCGTATCCCGCAGCGAGAGCGCCTTTACGGACTTCAAGCCGGCGTACACCCAGAAGCAGGCGGTCATCGAAGCCAACCGCTGCCTGTTCTGCGAAGACGCGCCGTGCGTCCAGGCGTGCCCCACACACATCGAGATCCCGCAGTTCATCCGCAAGATCGCGACGGGCAACGTCAAGGGTTCGGCGCGCACCATCTTCGACGCCAACATCCTCGGCATGAGCTGCGCGCGCGTCTGCCCGGTCGAGGTGCTCTGCGTCGGTGACTGCGTGTTCAACAACATGGGCGTGCCGCCGATCCAGATCGGCAAGCTGCAGCGCTACTCCACCGACAAGGCCTTCGCCGAGGGCTGGCGTTTCTTCGAGGCCGGCGCCGATACGGGCAAGAGCATCGGCCTGGTGGGCGCGGGCCCCGCGTCGCTGGCGGCGGCGCACGAGCTGCGCCGCTTCGGCCACGCCTGCACCATCTACGAGAAGCGCCCCGTCATCGGGGGCCTGAACACCACGGGCGTCGCGCCGTACAAGATGCGCGCGGAGCGCTCGGTCGACGAGGTCGAGTGGATCCTCGGCATTGGCGGCATCGACGTGCAGATTGGCGTGGAGGTCGGCAAGAGCCCGTCGTTCGAGGAGCTCGAGAAGAAACACGACGCCGTCTTCTTCGGCGCCGGGCTCGGGCCGGACACTTCGCTTTCCGTGCCGGGCGCGGATCTGCCGGGCGTCGAGGGCGCCGTGGATTTCATCGAGCGCATGAAGCTCGGCGAGGTCTCGCTCGACGGCGTGAAGAACGCCGTGGTGGTCGGCGGCGGCAACACGGCCGTCGACTGCGTGCGCGAGCTCTCTGGCCTGGGTGTGCCGAACGTGACGCTGCTCTACCGCGGCAAGGAAGCCGGCATGCCGGGCTACAAGCACGAGTGGTCAGCCGCGAAAAACCAGGGCGTCCGCGCAGCCTTCCAGGGTCAGCCCATCGCCTACGAGGGCGAGGGTCGCGTGAAGCGCGTGCGCGCGACGCGCATGGACGACAAGAAGCAGCCCATCGCCGGCAGCGAGCTCGTGCTCGACGCGGACCTGGTGCTCGTGGCCATCGGCCAGTCGAAGCTGGGGCAGCTCCTGTCCGGCCTCGACGGTATCCAGCTCGAACGCGGCAAGGTCGTCATCGACGCCGATGGCCGCACCGGACGCCCCGGCTGGTTCGCCGGCGGCGACTGCGCAAACGGCGGCAAGGAAGTCGTCAACGCCACAGCCGAAGGCAAGGCCGCGGCGCGCGCCATCCACCAGTATCTCGGAGGCAAAAATGCCTGATCTGTCTGCCAACTGCGCGGGGATCCGCTCCCCCAACCCGTTCTGGCTGGCCTCGGCGCCGCCGACCAACTCCGGCGACCAGGTGCAGCGCGCCTTCGACGCGGGCTGGGGCGGCGCGGTGTGGAAGACACTCGGGCAGCCCATCCAGAACGTCTCCAGCCGCTTCGGCGCCGTCGGCTTCCGCGGCACGCCGGCCATCGGCTTCAACAACATCGAGCTCATCACGGACCGCCCGCTCGAGGTGAACCTCAAGGAAATCTACGAGACCAAGAAGAAGTACCCGAAGCACGCGGTCATCGTCTCCTTGATGGTGGAGAGCCAGGAGGAGTGGAAGGACATCATCAAGCGCGCTGTGGATGCGGGCGCCGACGGCCTGGAGCTGAACTTCGGCTGCCCGCACGGCATGTGCGAGCGCGGCATGGGCTCCGCCGTGGGCCAGGAGCCGCAGGTCAACGAACGCATCACTTCGTGGGCCGTCGAGTACTCGCCGGTTCCCGTCCTGGTGAAGCTCACGCCCAACGTGTCGGACATCGTGCCGCACGGCCTGGCCGCCCAGCGCGGCGGCGCTCACGGTGTCTCGCTCATCAACACGATCAAGAGCATCATCGGCGTCGACATCGACCGCTTCACGCTCGAGCCGCGCGTTGGCAGCCTGTCCACGAACGGCGGCTACTGCGGCGCAGCGGTCAAGCCGATCGCGCTGCACATGGTCGCAGGCCTGGCGCGCTCGCCGAAGTTCAACATCCCCATCAGCGGCATCGGCGGCGTCGCCAACTGGCGCGACGCGGTGGAATTCATGCTGCTCGGCTCGTCCAGCGTGCAGGTGTGCACCGAGGTCATGCTGCGCGGCTATCGTATCGTCGAGGACATGATCGAGGGGCTCGAGCAGTACATGGAGAGCCACAACTTCGAAAAGCTCGACGACTTTATCGGCAAGGCCGTCCCCAGCTTCAGCGAGTGGGGCGATCTGGATCTGAACTACGAGACGATCGCGAAGATCGACGAACAATCCTGCATCGGCTGCCAGCTGTGCGTCGTGGCTTGCCGCGACGGTGCGCACCAGTGCGTCCATCCTTCGGATAACGGCTCGCGCGTGCCGCGCATCGACGAGTCAGAATGCGTCGGCTGCAACCTGTGCCAGATCGTCTGCCCCGTGCCCGGCTGCATCAGCATGGTCGAGGTGGACAACGGCTTTGCGCCCGCCACCTGGAACCAGCACGTCACCCTGGAAGCCAAGCTCAGGCCCAAGAAGGGCGTGCACTAGGCGTCGCGCAGAGCAGGCCCGCGCCCAGCTGGGTGCGGCTCCGTAGTCCCAGCTTGGCGAGTCCGCGCTGGAGCGCGCTGCTGACCGTCGAACCGCATCGCGCACAACCGCGCGGAAACAGACCTGGATCAGTAGTGGAATGGGTGGCGGGTCCTGGCAGCCGCTGCGCGGCGAGGCGGCGGCGCGACCCCGGACCCTCTGCGCGTCGCGCAGACGCGCTGCGGTCTTTCCACTTTGCGTTTCCCAGCGTGAACATTGCCGTGCTCCACGGACATTGTCTTCCGACACTGCAGCAAATCACGGGCAACGCGGGCTATCGGCGAACATTTGACTATGGAGCCATCAGAACTGATCGTCTACGACGAGTAGAGAGCGAGTCCCGGCACCGCCGTTGATCGTCATCGTTGGTGCTCGGGAGCCCCAGACGCAGCAAAGCTCTCCAGCAAGGGAGGATAGCCATGTTCTGTTTCCGTCCCGGCAGGCGGTGGTCCAGCTGCGGGCTGCCCGCTCTCGCTCTGGTGGTGCTCTCGCTCGCCGTCGCTGGCTGCGGGTCCAGCGCCTCGCCCGCGTCGTCGCTCGACGCGCCGGATGCAGCGGCTCGTGTACCGTCCGCCGCCGCGACACCGGCCTCGTCGCTCGTCGTCCGCCCCATCGGCCATCCCGCGCTCCGCGGCATCACCGGTGCGAAGCAGCGAGCGGCGCGCATCCGCGCCATCGAGACGCACGCTGGGCCCAGCTTCAAGGTGCAGATGCAGGGCGAGCGCGCGCGGCTCGGCGCCATCGCGCTCGGCTTGCGCGGCGCGCCCGCCGTCACATCGCGCTCGGAGCACGGAAACCGCGTCGCGCTTCAGCGCGGGCCGGACCTGACGGAATGGTACCAACAGGGGCCGCTCGGGCTCGAGCAAGGGTTCGATGTGGCCAAGGGCGATGCGGAGATCGTGCTGCACGTCGCAGTCACGGGCGCAACGCCCGTGCAGGCGGGGGACGGCGAGGTCGCGCTCATGGACGGGACGCGCGTCGCGGGGCGGTACGGCGAGGCGTACGCGTTCGATGCCAAGGGGCGCGCGCTGGGCGTGAAGCTCGTCGCGCAAGGCGGCGGGATCGAGGTCCGGGTGGCGGCGCGGGGCGCGGTATTTCCGGTGGAGATCGATCCGTTGCTCTGGATCGAGCAGGGGGAGTTGACGGCGAGCGACGGGGTAGCCAACGACTGGTTCGGCTACTCTGTGGCGAACGCGGGCGACGACGTGATCGTGGGTGCCAGACAAGCGAACAGCAGCCAGGGTGCAGCATACGTCTTCTGGCCCAACGGCCCCACCTGGCCATGGCAGCAGAAGCTCGTGGCCAGCGACGGCGCGTCAAACGACTATTTTGGCGACTCGGTCGCGATGTCCGGCTCCTTCGCTCTCGTCGGTGCCCCCGGGAGCAACAGCCGCGCTGGCGCAGCCTACGTTTTTCAGCGCGGCAGCACACTCTGGAACCAGCTGCAGAAGCTCACGGCAAGCGATGGCTCGGCGAACGACGGCTTCGGCAACTCGGTCGCCCTCGATGGTGCCACGGCGCTCGTCGGCGCCCCTGGCAAGTACAACTCCACCCTAGCCGTTGCTGGCGCGGCCTACGTTTTCGTACGCAATGGCGTCAACTGGTATGCCCAGCAACAAGAACTGGTGCCCAACGACCCAGGTGCAGCGGACAATTTCGGCAATTCTGTTGCGCTCTCGGGTGACACAGCGCTCGTCGGTGCCTGGGACAAGAACAGCGGAGCCGGTGCTGCGTACGTCTTTGTCCGGTCGGGTACCACGTGGACCCAACAGAAAGAGCTCGTCGTCGCCCAGGGCGGTGCGTTCGGCTTCTCGGTCGCACTATCCGGCGACACGGCGCTCATCGGTACCGAAAGCAATTCCGCCTACACTTCCGTCCGCTCCGGCACCAGCTGGAGCCAGCCGCAGAAACTCGTTCCAGGCGATGGCACTGCCATCGACGCATTCGGTGTCTCGGTGGCCCTCTCCGGGGACACCGCGCTCGTCGGCGCCTCCCAGAAGGCATTCGATACTGGCGCGGCGTATGTGTTTCTCCGCTCCGGCACCACCTGGACCCAGCAACGGAAGCTGCTCGCGGGCGACGGCGTGACAAACGACTACTTCGGCACATCGGTCGCGCTCTCCTCCAGCAGCCTCGCCGTGGTCGGCGCTCCGCGCAAGAGCAGCAAGACCGGCGCCGCGTATGTCTTCGTCCTGTCGAATTCCGTCGCTGACGGGGCTTCCTGCCCGCTGGGCGGTCCGCGCGACTGCTCCAGCGGGATCTGCGCTGACGGCGTCTGTTGCGATACGGCGTGCGACCAAGCGTGCCAGAGCTGTTCCGCCACGCCTGGAACCTGCACCGCGGTAACGAATGCGGACGACCCCGGCACCTGTAACGGCACGAACACTTGCGACGCAAGCGGGGCCTGCAAGAAGAAGGACGGGCAGACCTGCTCGGCGGCGAGCGAATGCGCGAGCGGCTTCTGCGCCGATGGCTTCTGCTGCGACAGCGCGTGTTCGGGGGGCTGCGACGTATGCGATGCGACACCGGGCACCTGCACGGTTCTAGCGAACGGAAACCCGGGCGCGAATCCGGTTTGCTCGCCCTATGTGTGCGGCGGAGCTGCGAACTGCCCTGTCGCGTGCACGAGCGACAGCAACTGCGACGCGGGTGATTACTGCGACGCGGCTGGAGCGTGCGTCGCACAGAAGGTCCAAGCGTCCACGTGCAACTCGTCTGCCGGCGCGGACTGCATGGAAACCGGCTGCCGCGTCTGCGGCACCGCGGGCAACTGCGTGGACGGCTTCTGCTGTGACACGACCTGTCCAGACGCATGCGACCGCTGTGACGGTGCAGCGCTGGGCTGGAGCGGCGCGACGAACGGCACCTGCGCGGTTGCGCCAGCGGGATACCCTGGTACGCCCGCCTGCGGAGCGTATGTGTGCACTGGCGCGTCAGCGACCTGCAATGGAGCGCAGTGCAGCAGCGATGCGGGTTGCAGCCCAGGCTACTATTGCGACGCCGCGGGAGCGTGCGTCGACGAGAAGCCACAACGCGCAACCTGCAATCCGAGCGCAGACTGCAAGAGCGGCAACTGTCGCGTTTGCGCGACCGGCAACTGCGTCGACGGCTATTGCTGCGACACCGCTTGCTCCGGTGCATGCGACGCATGCGATGCGACGCCCGGCACCTGCACGCTCCGTCCCTCTGGAGCTGCGTGCGGCGGGTACACGTGCAACGGCACCAGCGCGAGCTGTCCCACGGCGTGCGGCTCCGACACCGACTGCGCCACCGGCTACTACTGCAACGCCAGCGGCGCTTGCGCGCCGCGGAAGTCGCAGGGAACGACCTGCGACCCACGCGCCGGCAAGGACTGCATGACGGCGGATTGCCGCGTGTGCACGACCGGCAACTGCGTCGACAGCGTCTGCTGCGATACGGCCTGCAATGGCACCTGCCAGGCCTGCAGCGCTGCCAAGAAGGGCTCGGGCTCCGACGGCACCTGCGGCACCGTCGCCGACGGTACCGATCCGGACAGCGAGTGCGCGCCCAACACCTGCCACGCTGGCCAGTGTGCTTCCGGCTGCACGACCAGCGCGGACTGCGCGCAGGGGACGGTATGCGTCGGCGGCGGCTGCATCACGCCTGCCGCGCAGGGCGCGAAGTGCAATAGCAACCTGGCCTGTCAGAGCGGGAACTGCGTCGACGGCTATTGCTGCGACACCACCTGCACCGGCCAGTGCGAGGCCTGCGATGTGACCGGAAGCGAGGGCACGTGCTCGCCGGTCGAGGCCAATGGACAGCCGCACGGCACGCGCGCGCCGTGCAAGGGCGACGGCTCGAAGTGCAGCGGCGCCTGCGATGGCAAGGACCGCACACAGTGCCAGTACCTGCCTGCCAACACTTCATGCGGCGCGGACTCCTGCGCGAACGGCTCGGCGCAGACCTCGGAGTGCGACGGCCAGGGCACCTGCGTAGCCAAGAAGCCGCAGGCGTGCAGCCCGTACGTGTGCGGCGCGGATGCGTGTCTGACGACCTGCACCCAGGACACCGACTGCACGACCAACTACCAGTGCAAGAAAGGCTCCTGCACGCCCGCCACCAGCGGAGCCACGTGCAAGGACGCGAACACCGAACGCAAAGCCGACGGCACCCTGCAGCCGTGCGGTGCGTATCTCTGCAACGATGCCAGCGGGACCTGCTTCCAGGTGTGCAACGGCTCGACCGAGTGCGCGACCGGCTACGCCTGCGACCCCACCAGCAAGACCTGCCAGAAGACCAGCACCGGAACCGGCAGCAACAGCTCCGGCGGCTGTGGCTGCCGCGCCGCGGGCAGCACGCCCGGAAGCGACGCGCCGTGGTTGGTGTTGCTGGGGCTTGGGTTGCTCGTCGTGCGGCGGCACCGCGACTGACCCGACCGACCCGACCGACTACGCCTCCCAGATCACGCGTTCGCCGCGGCTGTACCAGGCGTCGGCTTTGGGCCCGTACCTGGCCTCGAGCGCGCTGCGCTTGATCTTCATGGTCGGGGTGAGCATGCCGTTTTCGATCAGCCAGGGCTCCTTGACGATGGCGATGAAGGCGAGCCGCTCGTAGCTCTGGACCTCGGCGTTCACGCTCTCGAGCAACTCGGCCATTGTTGCTGCCACGCGCTCGCGCACACCGTCGCTGTCGAGCTTGGCCGACAGCTCGTCGGGAAGCATCACCAGCGCGTGTGGCATCGGCTGCCCGGAGCCGGTCACGCAGGACTGCTCGACCGACGTGTTGGCGTTGAGCAGGTTCTCGATGGGGGCGGGCGCTACGTACTTGCCCTTGCTGGTCTTGAACAGCTCCTTGACGCGACCGGTGATGCGCAGCCGGCCCTGTTCGTCGATGATGCCGCGGTCGCCCGTCCTGAGGTAGCTGTCTTCGGTGAAGGCTTCGGCCGTGGCCGCTTCGTTTTCGAAGTAGCCCGGCATGTTGGCGGCTGACCTGATCTGGATCTCGCCTTCCTCGGTGATGCGGCAATCCACGCCGGGCATGGGGTCGCCCACATAGCCGACGCGGCTCCTGCCCGGCAGCGAGACGTGGCAGTAGGCGAAGTTCTCCGTCATGGCGTAGGCCTCGAGCAGCTCCAGCCCGAGATCGCGGTACCACTGGATGAGCTCGGGAGGGATGGGCGCCGAGCCGCTGACGGCCAGCCGGACCTCATCCAAGCCGAGCGCGTCGAGCACCTTGCGCTTCACCATCCGCGACACGATCGGGATCTTGAGGAGTGTCGAAAGGCGCCTCTCGGGCATTTTCTGCAGCACGCCGAGACGGAACTTCAGCCACAGCCGGGGAACGGAGTGGAAGATGGTGGGGCGCGCACGGCGCAGATCGCGGGCGAAGGTGTCCAGAGACTCGGCGAAAAAGACCTGGCTGCCGTTGTGCAGCGAGCCGCACTCCACCAGCGCGCGCTCGTAGGAATGCGCCATCGGCAGATAGGACAGCTGCCGCTCGTCGGGCCCCAGCTTGAAGTGCACCTCGACGCCCTGGGCGGCGGCCGTCATGTTGCCGAAGGTGGTGATGACGCCCTTCGGCCGCCCGGTGCTGCCCGAGGTGTAGACGAGCAGCGCCATGTCATCGAGGTCGCGGTGCACCTCGCCCTGGAGCGGCTCGGTCCTGGCGATGATGTCGTCCCAACTCTCGTAGTCGTTGGGAGGGCTGAGCGGATAGGCGATGCGCGGCAGCGCTTCGGGCACGCCTCGCTTCATCGAGTCCCAGTCATCGAGCTTGCCGACGAAGAGCAGCCTGGCGCCGCTGTGCATCAGGATGTACTTCACCGCCTCGGCGGTGAGCGTCGGGAAGATCGCGACCGAGACGTAGCCCGCCATCCAGATGGCGAGATCCGTCATGATGAAGTGCGCGCAGTTCTTCGACAGGATGGCGATGCGGCTGCCGGGCTCGAAGCCGAGCGACTTCAGATGGGCCGCCATGCGCCGCGCCTCGTCGAGCGTGCGCTTCCACGTGTACGTCTCCACGCGGCCGCCACCGACGGGCTGGGTCATGTAGACGGCGTCGGCGCGCTCTCTTTCCCAGCGATACGCCCTCTCGAGCGGGCAGTGGTCCGGATCGAGCTTCATCAGCGTGCTCCCTGGTCGGAAAGCGGATTCCGTCCCCCTCGCGCATCCAACCACCGGTCCCGTCGTGCCGCAACTTGGGGCATTCGGCACGCCCTGAGGCGCGGGCCGGTGCTGCGGAATGCCACGCTGCGGTCGGGGAGCGCGCTGTCCGGGCATCCTTCCCGGCGCTGTGGTTCAATGACAGCCGAGGGGGCCGCGCTGCGCCGCGGCGTTCCGGCACCCGGACCTTTCGATCAGGGAGACGACCATGGCGCGTGAAATCGTGAAGGGCTTTCCGTCAACGTCCGACGACGACTACCAGCTGAACACCAGCTCGTTCATCCGCGGCGCCGCGCGCACCTATCCCGAGGTGGAAGTCGTATCGCGTCGGGCCGACGGCAGCATGTTCCGCTACAACTACGCCGAGGCGCACCAGCGCATGCAGCAGCTGGCCAATGCGCTTTCGAAGCTCGGCATCCAGGCGGGGGATCGGGTGGCGGTCGTGGAATGGAACACGTACCGCTACTGGGAGCTGTACCAGGCCATCTCGGGCATCGGCGCGGTGATCGTGCAGGTGAACCTGCGCGTCTCGCCGGACGAGAAGGTCTACGTCATAGGTCACAGCAAACCGAAGTTCCTGTTCGTGGCGGACACGCTGCTGCCGCTGGTCGAGCCGATCGCCGACAAGCTGTCCACGGTGAAGGGCTACGGCATCATCACCGACAAGGATCTCGGCGATGTGCAAACGCGCCTGTCGCCTGTCTACAGCTACGAAGCGCTGCTAGCCGCGGAGAAGCCCGAGTTCGACTGGCCGATGATCGACGAGAGCTCGGCCTACGCCGCCTGCTATACGTCCGGCACGACGGGACGGCCGAAAGGCGTCTACTACTCGCACCGCTGCATCTACCTGCACACGACGATGATGTCGCTGACGCTGCAGCTATCGAACCGCGACGTCCTGATGCAAACGGTCCCCATGTTCCACGCCAACGGCTGGGGCCTGTTCTTTGGAGCATGCATGGTCGGCGCAAAGCTGGTGTTCCCCGGCATGTACACCGCCGACAAACTCGAGCCCCTGGTGGACCTGATGGTCAGCGAGAAGGTCACGGTCAACGAGGGCGCGCCCGCGATCTTCCTGCCCATGCTCGAGTACCTGCGCTCGCTGCCCGAAAGACCGCACTTCGAGAACCTGCGCATGATCTCGGGCGCCACCGAGCCGCCCTTGGCAATGATGAAGGGCTACGCCGAGTTCGGCGCGGAGATCATCCACGCCTACGGCGCGACCGAGACGACCCCGCTGGTGACCTGCAACATCGAGAAGGCCTCGCTGGCGGATCGTTCCGAAGACGAGCGCTGGGAGCACAAGAAGCGCCAGGGGCTGCCCATCACGGGGCTGGACGTGAAGGTCGTCGACATGAACGGCGAAGAAATCCCGCCCGGCAGCGGCGAGTCCGGAGAAATCCTGATCCGCGGCCCCTGGATCACGCGCTCTTATCACGACGCCCCGGAAATGACCGGCGCGTTCACCGAGGATGGCTACTGGAAGAGCGGCGACGCGGGCCACATCGACAAGGACGGCTACCTGAAGCTCACCGATCGCTTCAAGGACATCATCAAGAGCGGCGGCGAGTGGATCTCGTCGATCGATCTGGAGAACGCCATCATGGCCCACCCGGACGTGGCGGAAGCCGCAGTGGTCGGCATCGAGCACCCGAAGTGGCAGGAGCGACCGCTGGCGCTGGTCGTGCTCAAGTCGGGCGCCGGCGAGGTGACGAAGGACGACATCCTCGGCTCGGTCGGCGAGCGCTTTGCCAAGTGGCAGCTGCCCGACGAGGTCTTGTTCGTGAAGGAGATCCCCAAGACCAGCGTCGGGAAGTTCTCGAAGAAGACCATCCGGACCGACTACGCCGACTACTACACGCGCCCGAAAAGCTGAGCGCGTGGCGCCAGGCTCGAGCTCCGCGCCGCGTGCCACGTCGGAGCTTCGCGCGGCGGCCGACAAAGGCTAGGCTGGCGGAGATGCGATGCGTCGGCCTGTTGCTGTTGGTACTGATGCTGTCGGGCTGCGGAAAGGGCTCGTCCGGAAGCACCACGGACGCGGGAGCCAGCGCGTGCCAGACCCTGTTCGGCACGCCCAACGCCTCGACCGGCCTCGACGCGAGCCTATGCCGCCCGGAATGCGCGTGCGGAGGTGACAGCTTCGCGCCTCCCACGTACTCGTCACAGCAGATCGACGATCTGTCCAAGCGGCAGCTGTTGAATCCTCCGGCGCTGCTCGCCGACGATCCGTACACGCACCCCGCTGACTTCCCGGCGCATCCCGACGAGGTCTGCGGCGTGCTGCCCGACACTACACAGCCCGGCGCCTACCGCCTCGAGTCCTATGCGAGCGCCGACGCCGCGGCCAAGGCCGGTGCAACGCTCACCCACTACGGCGCCTGCGGGCTGTGCTCGCCGCTGGCGGATCTGGCGGTCTACATGAAGAACAACGACCTGACCGGCCCGGTGCGCGCCTGTGCGCTGAAGGCCACGCCGGATGCGGGCACGACTGCCGCGATGGATTGCCTGATGGCACTCGGCTTCGACCAGGCGTGCGCACAGATCTGGTACTACAACGCTCTGAACACGCGCGCGCACTGCCTGTCGCCCTGCCTTGCGGATCTATCCAAGCCGTACCAGTCGCCCGACGGCGCACTGAACGACTGCCTGCAGTGCGACGAGGACCAGAGCGGGCCGGTGTTCAAGGCCGTGGCGGGGCGCACGCGCCGCAACTCCGGCCTGCCGTCTGCCATCTGCCGCCCCTGCGCGAGCGTGCGGCACGTGGTGCACGCGTATCCTTGAGAGAACGCTCGGCGCAGGGTCCGGCGATTTCCCCGCGGGCCCTGGGCCGCAAAGCTGCAGAGCACGGTCTGGCGTGACGCGCCGCCGCGGGAGAGGTAGGACGGCAAAGGCGCCGCTTCGACGGCGCGGAGAGCGACTGTGTTCGATTCGCTCGGATCGACGATCTATCGCCATCGCTGGCTGACACTGGCGCTCGCCGGAGCTTTCCTGGCGCTGTCGGTGGCGCTGCTCCTGCGCGGCGGCGAGCTCACCGGCGGCAACATCGCAGGTCTCGAAAGCGGGCACGCCGAGCAGCTGGCCGAGAGCGTCACCGGAAGGCCGGCGGAGACCACGTTCATCGCGATCTTCCGCTCGAAGCGACTCGAACCGGATAGCACCGCATTCCAGCAGGCAATGCGGAAGGCGCTGGCTCCGCTGCGCTCCGACGCGCGGGTGCTCGCGGTGACCGCGCCAGCGGATGCGCCGCCCGCGATCGCTGCTGGTATGCGGAGCCCGCGCGCGCATTCGGCACTGGCACTGATCTCGCTACGCGGCACGGCAAAACAGGCGCTGCACGCCTACCCTGAAGTGCGACAGAAGCTGCGGTCGCACGCCCTGGAGATTACCTGCACCGGCCGCATCCCGTTTCTGCACGACCTCGGCATCACGCTCGAAAAGGATCTGCATCGCGCCGAGCTGGTGTCGCTGCCGCTGGCGCTGCTGGTGCTGCTCTTGGTGTTCCGCTCGGTCGTGGCGGCCGCGCTGCCCGTCGGTGTGGGCGCCCTGGCTGTCGTCGGCGGCATCGCCATCGTGGTGTCGCTGTCGCACTACACGGACATTGCCGCCTACACGATCAACGTCTGCTCGCTGGTCGGCCTGGGCGTGGCCATCGACTATTCGCTGTTCACCGTCGCGCGCTACCGCGAGGAGCTCCACCACGGCCACGACTACGAGGAGGCCCTGCGGCGGGCGATGGCGGCCTCGGGACGCATCGTCACTTTCTCCGGGCTGGCCGTCGCGACGGGTCTGAGCGGGCTGATGTTCTTCCACGGTTCGTACCTGCTGGCGCTAGGCGTCGGCGGAGCAATCGTCGTCGCGCTGGCGGTCGTGTTCGCGCTCACGTTCCTGCCGGCGCTCCTGGCCGTGCTGGGCCCGAAAATCGACGCAGGGCGCCTGCCCCTGCCCGCCCGCGCCGAGGGCCGCGGCTTCTGGCACGCTCTCGCCATCCGGGTGATGCGCCGACCGGTGATGGTGCTGCTCCCGACGCTGGCCGTGCTGCTGATGATGGGCGTGCCGTTCCTTCATCTCGAGATGGCCGCGGCCGACGTGCGCGTGCTGCCGGCAGGCACCGAGGCGCGGGGCGGCTACGACGCCCTGGTCCGCGATTTCCCGGCCCAGGCCGACACGCGCGTGCTCGTCGCGGTGCATTTCCCATCGGCGCCCGCGCTGACCCGGCCGCGCGTCGGCGCTCTGTTCGATCTCTCCCGCCGCATCGCGAAGATCCCCCACGTCCGCCGGGTCGAGAGCGTGGTCGACGGCCCTCCGCTGCCGAAGCAGATCTACGAGCAGATGCTGGTGGACCCGCCGCCCGGGACGCCGGACGCGCTGATCTCGGCGCGGCGGATGAGCGTCGGTAGACAGGTCGTGCTGCTGTACGCGCTGACGGACGCCGGGCCAGACAGCGAAGCCGCGCGCGACGTTGTGCGCGCGATCCGCTCCCAGCGCAGCGTCGCCGACGGCCGGCTCGAAGTGGGCGGCCAGACTGCGAACGACATGGACGCGACGGCATTCATCGTGGAGCGCGCGCCCCACGCCATCGCGTTCGTGGTGGCGGTGATGCTCGTCGTGCTGTTCTGGCTGCTTGGCTCCGTGCTTCTGCCGATCAAGGCGGTGCTCATGAACTTCGTGTCCATCTCGGGTGCGTTCGGCGCGCTGGTCTGGGTCTTCCAGGACGGGCACCTGTTCATCCAGCATCCGCATCCGCTCGAGCCCTCGTTGCCGGTGATCCTGTTCTGCACGCTGTTCGGGCTGTCGATGGACTACGAGGTCTTGATGCTGTCGAGGATGAAGGAGGCCTTCGAGGTCGACGGCAACAACACGCAGGCCGTCGCCGACGGACTGGAGCGGAGCGCCGGGCTCATCACCAGTGCGGCGGCGATCATGGTGGCGGTGTTTCTCGCGTTCGCGCTGGCCCGCGTGGTGATGATCCAGGCGGTTGGTTTCGGCATGGCGGTCGCGGTGGTGCTGGATGCCACGCTGGTGCGCGTGCTGCTCGTGCCGAGCACGATGCGCCTGCTCGGGCGGCTCAACTGGTGGGCACCGGCGCCGCTGCTACGTCTGCGCAGTCGACTCGGCGGCGGCGTCCGACACTAGGGCACGCGCTCCCGGCACGGCTTCGTTCGCGGACCGGCGCCGGGCCTTTCACGGCGTCGCGGTGCAGACCATGCCCGACGGCAGGCCGGGCCGATCGACGCGACGGTACAGCGTGATCGGGTAGCTCCGGAAGTGCAGCAACTCCGGGTCGTCGAACCTTCGATCGGCAACGAAGAAGCCCGCGATGAAGGGACTTTCTTGCATGAAGCGCGGACCGAACATGGAGCGAGAGGCGGACAGGATGTAGCGCACGCGGTCGTGGCAGATGTGGTCGAAGAAAGCGGAGCGGGTCAACATGCCCGACTCGAAACGCTTGACGTTCGTATCGACCACGTCCCCGGCCATCCTACGCCCCGCAAGCAGCGCCACCAGCGGAGTCAGATCGGACGCGCCGGTGATCGTCTCGTCGGGGTGGGTGTTGTCGCGGACGTAGGCGGCAATCTCGCCCGCTTTCGAGAACGTCAGCGACTTGTTCCACACGTAGTGCCGGTAGTACGGCATGACCTCGCCGCGCTCGCGATGGTCCACGAAGAACAGCGCGCGCGCGGGCTTGGCGAGCCACGCGGGGACCGCCGGCTCGTGCCACTCGTACTTCACTGTCTGGCCCTGTCTCCGCACCTCGCTGGGCCACATCTCGCGGAGCAGCGAGGCCGCCCACGTGCGGTGCAGGGAGAAGGCGAAGAAGAGCACGACCGGAACGCCCAGTCCCGCCCAGTCCCGCGTGTCGCGCACGCCCTGGTAGGCTTCGTGCAGCACCCACGCGCCGGGCAGCGCCATGAACGCGAACATGGGGACCATGTAGAAGTCGTAGACCTCCGGCAGTGCCGACCACTGGATCAGGAACAGCAGCGTGGACAGAAGACCGAGCTTGGCCAGCCCGGGGCCACTGCCGGAAAGCAGATCGCGCGGGTCGAGAATGTGCTGCCAGCGCTGCTCGTGCTCGTCGTCGGCTTCGTCCGCCCGCGACCGCGCCCACGCCGCCCTTCCGACAAGCAGCGCCGCGGCCAGTGCCGCCGCCAGGTACTCTGGCGCCTGGAAGTACAGCGTCCGCTTGAAGCCCTTCGAGCCCAGATAGGCTGGCACGTCGTGCAAGAGTGCGCCGATCATCGTGAAGGGGTTGGGCGACCCGAAAACCGGTATGTGGTCGCTGCCTCTGACCGGCTTGGCGAAGTGGTAGGCGAAAACCCCTTTGAAGAACCCCGCTCCACCCAGCGCTGCGAACGGCAGCGAGACACCGACGAACGCGGCGAGCAGACCCACGCCGAAGCGCGCTCCAGCCTTCCGCGAGGTGAACGCCGCTGCAACCCCCAGCGCCAGTACAGCTGCCAGCGAATACAGACCACTGCCCAGCGCCAGACCGGCCAGCACGCCCGATGTCGCGTAGCGCTTTCGCACACCCGCCAAGAGCGCCGCCATCAGGAACGCCGTCATCAGGTTCTCGCCGTTCATGTCGGTCGAACCCATGAGCAGCTCGTAGGTCGTGAACATCAACAGGACCGACAACAGCGCCAGAGGCTTCGAGGTCCGTCGCAGCGCCAGGTACAGACACGCGCCTGCCACGAGCTGGGCTCCGATCGGAATCGACTTGGCCACCTGCACCGAGAAGCCGGTCACCGAGAAGACCAGTGCGGGCACTACTAGATGCACCGGCGGGTGGGCGAAGAAGAAGTCGCGGTAGGGCAACTCGCCGTGCGCCATGCGCACAGCCATGTAGTAGTAGATGTTCTCGTCCGTGCCCGAAGCGTGGATTCCGATCACCTTCAGCAGCACGAACGCGCCGAACACCAGCAGCAGGCCGGCGATCTCGAGTGCGCGCGCCGAGGTGACTTCCGGCGGCAGCCGCCAGCCCTGCCTCCGCGCCTCGTGCACCCACCAGCCCCCGACCGCCGCGACGTACAGCGGCCAGTAGAGCACCGAGGGCAGGAACGACAGCGGGTGCCCCGGCACGAAGGGCAAGGCCAACAACAGCAGGGAAACGATCGCGAGCCGGCCGACCGAGTCCTGCGGCGGCGCCTCGGCTACTTCCGGCTCCGGCTCCGGCTCGCGGCGGCGCTTCTTCTTGCTCCGCTTCGGTGGTGCCTGCCCGGACTTCTGGCTCCGCTTCTTCTTGCGCTGCGCCGACGCTGCCTGCTCGGGCCCGGGCTTCTGGCGGCGCTTGCCCTGTGCCGGCGCCCCGGCGGCCGACTCCGGCTCCGGGCCGACCGTGGTCTTCCGGCTCGACTTCCGCTTGCGGCGCTGCTTGCCCATGGCTGTCCGCCCGGCCAACGGGCTGGGTGAACCCCGACTAGCAGAGCGGCACGCAGGTGTCGACGACCTGCCCGTTCACGCACTCGGTCGAGCCGGTCGAAAAGCACTTGCCGACTCCGCACGTCGTGATGACCGGCACATAGCCCTCGTCCGTCTGACCGTTGCAGTTGTCGTCGATGCCGTTGCAGGTCGTGTCGCTTGGCGCCGGCGTGCCCGGCGTGCAGCTGTCCACCACCTGCCCGCCCACACAGGAGGTCGTACCTGTCGCGGCACACGCCCCCACTCCGCAGCTCGTCTGCTGGCTGACGTAGTTCTCGTCCGTCTGACCGTTGCAGTTGTTGTCGATGCCGTCGCACGTCGTGTCGTTGCCGGTCGGCGAGCCCGGCATGCAGGTGTCCACGACCTTGCCGTTCTCGCAGCTCGTCGTGCCCGTCGCCGCACAGGCCCCGACGCCGCAGCTCGTCGGCACCCCGACGTAGTTCTCGTCCGTCTGACCGTTGCAGTTGTTGTCGATGCCGTCGCACGTCGTGTCGTTGCCGGTCGGCGAGCCCGGCATGCAGGTGTCCACGACCTTGCCGTTCTCGCAGCTCGTCGTGCCCGTCCTCGCGCACGCTCCGACGCCACAGCTTGTCGCGTGGCTGACGTAGCCTTCGTCCGTCTGACCGTTGCAGTTGTCGTCGATGCCGTTGCAGTTGTCGTCCGTCGCCGCAGGCGTCCCAGCCGTGCAGCTGTCGGTGACCTTGCCGTCCACACAGTAGGTCGTGCCCGTCGCGGCGCATGCCCCGACGCCGCAGCTCGTCGGCACCCCGACGTAGCCCTCGTCCGTCTGACCGTTGCAGTTGTTGTCGATGCCGTCGCAGTTGTTGTCCGTCGCCGCCGGAGTGCCCGCCGTGCAGCTGTCGACCTCCGCGCCGTTCACGCAGCTCGTCGTGCCCGTCCTCGCGCACGCTCCGACGCCACAGCTTGTCGCGTGGCTGACGTAGCCTTCGTCCGTCTGACCGTTGCAGTTGTCGTCGATGCCGTTGCAGTTGTCGTCCGTCGCCGCAGGCGTCCCAGCCGTGCAGCTGTCGGTGACCTTGCCGTCCACACAGTAGGTCGTGCCCGTCGCGGCGCATGCCCCGACGCCGCAGCTCGTCGGCACCCCGACGTAGCCTTCGTCCGTCTGCCCGTTGCAGTTGTTGTCGATGCCGTCGCAGGTGTCGTCCGTCGCCGCCGGCGTACCCGGCGTGCAGGTGTCGACGATCTGACCACCTACGCAGGCGGTCGTGCCGATCGAGACGCAGGCACCGGTGCCGCACGTGGTCGTTTGCCCCACCGCCGCACCATCGGGCACGCATGCCGCGTCGCTGGCCGCGTCCTCTGCGTCCGTCGCCGCATCCTGGGCCGAGGCGTCCTGCGCGTCCGTCGCTGCGTCCGGGCTCGAAGCGTCCTCTGCGTCCGTCGCCGCGTCCTGCGCGTCGTACCCCGCGTCCTGCGCGCCGCCGTAGCCACCCTGCGCGCCGCCGTAGCCACCCTGCGCGCCGCCGTAGCCACCCTGCGCGCCGCCGTAGCCACCCTGCGCGCCGCCGTAGCCACCCTGCGCGCCGCCGTAGCCACCCTGCGCGCCGCCGTAGCCACCCTGCACGCCGCCGCCAGTGCCACCGGTGGACAGACCGCCGGCGCCAGCTTGTCCGATGCCGGCACTGACCTGCGCGGTGCACCCGGCACCGCCTACAACTACCAGGGCGGAGAGAACGAGCAGCCCGCGCTTCGAAGGGAAATAAGTCATCACGTGGAAGCTCGCCATGCGAGCTCCAGGTTGTCAAATGTGGGTAGTCTGCCCCACACGCAAGGCGGGGCGCGGGCTAGCGCGCTGTGCGGCGGAGCCACCCGCCGCGCCGCCAGGCGTAGTGGCCGCGAGCCCTGCACGTCGTCTCGATGGCCCGGCGCTCGGGGCGCCCCGCCTTCTTGTCGCGCGAATACTTGTCGGCGTTCTCCGCGAGCGCCTTGTCACAACCACGCTCCGCGCTGTCACTGATGGTCACGCTCTTGTGATCGTCCGCGGAAGTAACGACCAGCTTGACGAGGTAGCGCTCGATATCCTTGTCTGGGTTTGCCGGCAGATCGAGCGAGCCCACGCCGATCGGCGTCTCGAACCTCTTCACCAGCTTCTTGCCGCGCGGCAGGTACAGCCCCTGGTAGTAGAGAACGACGCCACTTTTCTCTTCCACGTGGCGCGTGCACCACAGCGAGTCGTCCGGCTTTGCGCCCAGGCTGGCCGGCTTGCAGCCGTCCACATCCAGATTCGCGTCCACATCGTGGTCGGTGCACCAGGCGTTGAAGTCGAAACCCGGCGCGGCGGTCTTCGGCGGGGGCGCGTCGAGAGACGGCAGATCGTCCGCCTGCTCAGGTGCGCTGCTGCTGGCCGCGGGCGGAGCAGGGCTTGCGACGGGTGCCGGTGGTGGGGCGCTCGCCGTCGCGGCAGCTGGTGGCGACTGGGCCGGCGCGGCGGGCGGGCTGGCGCAAGCGGTGGACAGCCCCAACAGAAGAAATGCGGCGGCAACGCTCGGTCGTGGCACGCACGAGAGTCTACTCCGGTCGTCGCGCACGCGCGCTGCGCAGTCCGCGAACCCCGTCGAGCTCCGGCGCAGCACAGACGGGGATTGCCCAAACACCCCGATCAGTGCTTGATTGGAGGTCGATGCAACCTCCGTACACTCCAGGCCCTCCTCCCGGTGGCTACGGGCCTCCTCCCGGTGGCTATGGGCCTCCACCCGGCGGCTTTGTACCGCCCGGTGGAATCCCGCCGCAGGGTCTGCCGCCACAGGGTCCCGACGCCGCGAGCCAGGTCAACGGCCCCGCCATCGCGCTGATGGTCGTGACGGGCATGTCCGCGCTGTTCTACCTGGCCACCACTGCCTTGAGCCTGTTCGCGGGCGGAATGGGATTCTTGATGCCGAGCTCGGGCAGCGATCCCCTCTCCGGCATGCTGGGCGGCGTGTTCGCGGCGCTGATCTACGCCGTGTTCGCGATCCTCTCGGGCGTCGCGTTCTACGGTGCGCTGCGCATGAAGCAGCTGCGCAGCTACAACCTGGCGCTGGCCGCAGCCATCATCGCGGTGGTGCCCTGCACCACGTATGTCTGCTGCATCCTGGCCACGCCGCTCGGGATCTGGGCGCTGGTCGTGCTGATGAAGCCCGAGGTGAAGGCCGCGTTCAGGTGAGGCGCCGCAACCGCAGAGGTGCGTCCCGCCGACGCACCTCTGCCGGTCATCAGCGCCGAGCTACCTGAGCAGCTCGCCGGTGTGTGCGCGCTTGATGAAGCGCCCGCCGCCCTTGGCTTCCTGCTTGCGGTTCTTGACGATCACGCGACCGCGCGAGATGACCGTCTCGGGGTAGCCCTGCACCTCGAAGCCCTCGTACGCGCTGTAGTCCACGTTCATGTGGTGCGTGTCGGGGTCGTTGGCGCTGATGGTCACCTTGCGCTCGGGGTCGAACAGCACGATGTCCGCGTCGGAACCGACGGCGATGGTGCCCTTCTTCGGGTACATGCCGAAGGTACGCGCCGCCGCGGTCGAGCCGAGCTCGACGAAGCGGTTCAGGTCGTAGTGACCGGCCAGCACGCCCTGGTAGAGCAGCACCATGCGGTTTTCCACGCCCGGAGCGCCGTTGGGGATCTTGGTGAAGGTGTCCTTGCCGAGCTCCTTCTGCCCCTTCATGCAGAACGGGCAGTGGTCGGTGGCCACCAGCGCCAGGTGCCCGAACCTGAGGCCGCGCCACAGGTGATCCTGGTTCCACTTCTCGCGGAGCGCTGGCGTCATCACCCACTTGGCGCCCTCGAAGCCGGGCCTTTCGTAGTAGCTCTCGTCCAGGAAAAGGTACTGCGGGCAGGTCTCGGCCTGCACGTCCACGTCACGCATACGCGCGAGCTTCACCTGCTCGAGCGCATCGGCCGAGGACAGGTGCACGATGTGCAGCGGCACGTCGGCGACCTCGGCGATGGCGATGGCGCGGTGCACGCCTTCGGCCTCCATGCGCGTCGGGCGCGTCTTGGCGTGCCACTTCGGCTCGACCTTGCCGTCCTTGACGGCCGCCTTGATGATCTCGTCGATGACGATGCCGTTCTCGGCGTGCATGCAGATGCGCGTGTTGTTCTCGCCCGCCTGGCGGAAGGTGCGATACAGCGTGCCGTCGTCCACATACAGGACGCCCGGGTACGCCATGAACAGCTTGTAGGAAGTGACGCCCGCGTCGGCGAGCTTCCGCATCTCCGGCAGCCGCTCGTCGGGCATGTCGGTGATGATCATGTGGAAGGCGTAGTCGATGTGCGCCTTGCCCTCGGCCTTGGCGTGCCAGGTATCGAGTCCCTTGAAGGTGGACTCGCCCTTGGTCTGGATGGCGAAGTCGACGATCGTCGTCGTCCCGCCGAAGGCCGCCGCCAGCGTGCCGGTGTCGAAGTCGTCGTTCGAATACGTGCCGCCGAAGGGCATGTTCATGTGCGTGTGCGGGTCGATGCCGCCGGGAATGACCAGCTTGCCCTTGGCGTCGATGACCTGGTCGGCCTTCACGTCCAGGTCCTTGCCGATCATCGACACCTTCTCGCCGTCGATGAACACGTCCGCGAAGTAGTCGTCCGCGGCCGTCACGACGCGGCCGCCCTTGATCAAGATACTCATGTCGTCCTCCTAGCCCTCGAATGCCTCGTCGGTGATGTCGAGACCGCGGTCGATGATGTCGAACCCCTCGCGGAGCTGCTCTTCCGTGATGCACAGCGGCGGGTTGCACATGAACCCGCTCCAGCGCACGAACGTGAACAGCCCGTTGTCGGAAAGATACTTCGCGAGCTTGCCCATGACCGGGTGCGTGCCGTTGAACGGCGCGAGGAACTCGCCCTTCGAGTTCTTCTGCGACTTCCATCATGCCGAACAGGCCGATGTTACGCGCGTCCTTGACCGAGCGGTGCTTGGCGGTCGAGCCGGCCCATCTCGCCACGCATCACCTCGCCGAGCCGCGCGGCGTTTTCCACCATGCCCTCGCCGAGCAGCACGTCGAGCACGGCCTCGGCCGTGGCCAGCGCGAACGGGTGCGAGTTGTAGGTGAGGCCGCCCCAGAACACGTTCTTCTTGAAGTGCTCGGCGATGGCGTCGCTCACGCCCATGGCGCCGAGCGGCACGTAGCTCGCCGTGAGCCCCTTGGCCATGGTGACGATGTCCGGAACGATGTCGCCGTGCTGGAACGCGAACAGCTTGCCGGTGCGTCCGAAGCCCGCCATCACCTCGTCGCAGATGAGCAGGATGCCGTGCTTCTGCGTGAGCTCGCGCAGGCCCTTCAGGTAGCCCGCCGGCGGCGCCAGGACGCCGTTCGTGCCCGTCACCGACTCGATGATCACGGCGGCGATCGTCTGCGGGCCCTCGGCCTGGATGACCTCTTCCAGGTACTGGAGGTTGTTCCGCGTGATCTCCTCGTCGCTCGTGCCGAACGAGTAGTTGTACGGCTTCGGGTCGAGCACGTGCAGAACGCCGGGCATGCCGGGCTCGTTCGCCCAGCGGCGCGGGTCGCCGGTGAGCTGCATCGTCGCGTTGGTGGCGCCGTGGTAGCTGCGGTAGCGCGCGATGATCTTCTGCCGGCCGGTGTAGAGCTTGGCCGCGCGGATCGCGTTCTCGTTCGCCTCGGCTCCGCCCAGCGTGAAGAAGAAGGTGTTGATGTCGCCGGGCATCAGCTCGGCGAGACGCTTGGAGAAGCGCGCGCGCTGCTCCGTTGCCGTTCCCGGGTAGATGTACAGCAGCCCGTCGCAGGCCTTCTTCATGGCCGCGACCACCTTCGGGTGGCTATGGCCGATGGGCACGCTCATCAGCTGGCTGTTGAAGTCCAGGATGCGCTTGCCTTCGGGCGTGTAGAAATACACGCCCTCCGCGCGCGCCACGGGAATGGGGTTCACATTCTCGCCGGCGGCCCACGTGTACATCGTGTGCCGCTTGCAGAGATCGATCATCTCGCTGACTATCCATGATCCCTCGTCAAGCGCGCGCGGCGCCCCCGCCGGGACGCCGCGTGCTTTTTCTGGGGTTTTCGATGTCCGCTTCAGGACATCCAGTTCGCGTCCTGCTGCAGCTCCCACTTGACGGTGACCTTGCGCGGCCGCGTCCAGAAGTGGAAGCCGTCGATGCCGGTCAGATTGCCGTGGCCGAACTTGCTGTCGTTCCAGCCACCGAAACCGAACGGCTCGCGCGGCACCGGCACGCCGACGTTGACGCCGACCATGCCCGCCTCGCACGCGACGCGTGACGTAGTCGGCCACGGCGCCGCTGGTTGTGTAGATGCACGAGGCGTTGCCGTACGGGTGGCTGTTCTCGAGCGCGATGGCCTCGTCGAGGTTCTTGACGTGCACCACGCTCAGCACCGGGCCGAAGATCTCGTCCTTCCACGCCCCCATCTCCGGCGTGACGCCGTCGATGATGGTCGGGCCGACCCAGTAGCCCTCGTCGTTGCCCTTCTGCTGCGCGCCCGTCGACGATCACCTTGGCGCCGGCCTTCTCCGCCTCGTCGATGTAGCGACGGATGCGGTCCGCAGCCTGCTTGGTGATGATGGGACCGATGTCCTTGCCGGCCTGGAGCGTCTTGGCCTTCTCGACCACCGCGTCCATCACGTGGCTCACGTCACCGACGGCCACCAGCACCGAAGCGGCCATGCAGCGCTGTCCGGCGCAGCCCGTGAAGGAAGCGACGACGTTCTCCGCCGTCACCTTCACGTCGGCGTCGGGCACCAGGATCAGGTGGTTCTTCGCGCCGCCGAGGCAGAGCATGGTCTTGCCGGTCGCCGCGCCGCGCCCGTAGACGTGCTTGGCCACCTTGGTCGAGCCCACGAAGGCCATGGCGCGGATCTTCGGGTGGTCGCACAGCGCGTTCACCACGTCGGCCGCGCCGTTGACGATGTTGAACACACCGTCGGGCAGCCCGGCTTCCTTGAGCAGCGCCGCGAGCTTCATCGCGCCGAGCGGCACGCGCTCGCTCGGCTTGAGCACGAAAGTGTTCCCGCCGACGATCGCCTGCGGCAGCATCCACAGCGGCACCATCACCGGGAAGTTGAACGGCGTGACGCCCGCCACGACGCCGAGCGGCTCGTGGATCTCCTTGCACACCACGCCGCGGCTCACCTCGAGCTCCTCGCCGCTGCCGCCCGAGTTCGGCAGCGAAGCGCCGAACTCCACGCACTCGATGCCCTTGAGCACGCTGGCTTTCGCCTCGTCGTAGGTCTTGCCGTTCTCGTGCACGACGAGCCAGGAAAGCTCCTCGACGTCGCGCTCCATCAGCTCCCTGAGCTTGTAGAAGATCTGCGCGCGCTCGCGCATCGGCCAGCGCGACCACGTGGCGAAGGCGCGCGCGGCGGCCTGCACTGCGAGGTCGACATCTTCCGCTCCCGAGAGCGGCACGCTGGAGAAATCCTTGGCCCAGCGGGGATTGTCGACGGGCTGCGTCTTGCCCGTCGTGGCGTCACGCCACTGTCCGCCGATCCAGTTCCGGGCCGGGACGTACTCGACGAAATCCTCGCTCTTCGCGGGGAAGGCCGGGGGGAATTGCTTGTCTGACATGATCGTCTCCTCTCCTCTACTTGCGGACGATCTCGTCGTACGCGTCGGGACGGCGGTCGCGATAGAACTGCCAGGTCTGGCGCACCTCGTCGATCATCGACAGGTCGAGATCCGCGACGATCAGCTCGTCGTTGTCCTCGGAAGCCTCGGCGATGATCTGGCCGCGCGGATTGGCGAAGTAGCTCGTGCCGTAGAACTTGCCGATGTTCCAGGGCGCCTCGGTGCCGACGCGGTTGGATGCCGCCATGTAGTAGCCGTTGGCCGCGGCGTGGGCGGGCTGCTCGAGCTTCCACAGGTACTGCGACAGCCCCGCGACGGTCGCGCTCGGATTGAACACGATCTCGGCGCCGTTCAGGCCCAGGCAGCGCGCGCCCTCGGGGAAGTGGCGGTCGTAGCAGATGTACACGCCGACCTTGGCGTACTTGGTCTCGAACACCGGGTAGCCGCCGTTGCCGGGACGGAAGAAGTACTTCTCCCAGAAGCCGGCGACCTGCGGGATGTGCTGCTTCCGGTACTTGCCGAGGTAGGTGCCGTCGGCGTCGATGACGGCGGCGGTGTTGTAGTAGACGCCGCGCATCTCCTGCTCGTACAGCGGCACCACCATCACCATGTTGTGCTTGCGGGCGATGCCCTGCATCAGCTCCGTCGTCGGGCCGGGGATGCTCTCGGCGGCCTCGTACCAGCGCTTGTCCTGGCTCGGACAGAAGTAGGGGCCGTTGAAGATCTCCTGCAGGCCGAGGATCTGCACGCCCTTCTTGGCCGCGTCCTCGATGAACGGCATGTGCTTGTCGAGCATTGCCTTCTGGATGTCCTTGACGGGCACCTTCTCGTCATTGATGGGGTTCGAACACTGGATCATTCCGCAACGCACGATCTGGCTCATCGTTCACGCTCCCTCGGCGCGGCTCGGGGCCCATCAGGGGGACGGGCGGGCCGCGCGACGCATTCAGAAAAAGGAAATGCAGCATACGCGACTTGTCCTCGCTGACCAGAGGCGACCGTCAGGCCCCACAAACCGGGTGCTCCGGCAGTCCGGCGGCGCACTGCGTCACCGCGCCGGAAGATGAGCCTCGATTTCGCCCCGGAGGAAGCTTCCCGAGTACGCTGCCGTAGCTCAGTTGTAAGGAGGCCCCCCTTGAATACCCCCCGCACTGCAGTATCCACGCTCGTCGCTATCGGCTGTGCGTTGCTCCCCGCACTCGCAGCCGCCCAGCCTGAACCCTCATCGGACGCACCAGCGCCGGCCGCCGCCGCGCCTGCAGCACCGCCCGCTGCACCCGCTCCGCCACCCGGCGCTGCACCCGCCGCGGCTCCGCCCGCCGCTGCGCCGGCGCCAGCCGCCGCACCAGCAGACGATAGCGAGAAGGACAACCCATCGAAGAACTCGGTGTACGCCGAGGGGCTCGGTGCCGGGCTCCTGTATTCGATCAACTACGAGCGCATGGTGCTCCCCGAGCTCGGAGTCCGGGTCGGCTTCGGTTACCTGTCCTTCGGCGCGTCGGCGACCGCTGGCGGGCAAACCTCGTCCAGCAGCGTCACGGAGCTCTTCATTCCGGTCACGGCCAGCTATACCGGATTGCGTTCGGGCAAGAGCGCCCTCGAAGTCGGTGGCGGTGCCACGATCGTCTCCGTGAGCGGCAGCGCGAGCTCGCTGGGCGCGCACACTACCGGCTCGGCGGTCATCCCCGTGGGCGACCTCTTGCTGGGCTATCGCCTGCAGCCGACGGGGGGCAAGGCCGGCTTCATGTTCCGCGTCGGTGCCATGTCGCTGATCGGCAAGGGCTTCTCGTTCTCCAGCAACGCGAATCCCGACAAGCTCGGCGTCATCCCCTGGTTCTACATCAGCTTCGGCGCATCGTTCGGCTAGCGCATCGCTGCGCCGCGGCGCCACCCGGCGCCGCGGCGGGCGGCCAGGTACACTCGGCCGCCATGAGCGACACATCCGACAAGCCGCCGATCGCCATCGCCGCCGCGGAAGCGCCGCCGCGGACGAAACCCTCGAACTACCCGGAGCCCTTCGCGTCCCGCATGCAAGGGCGCGAGAAGCGACCGCTGGGCAATGTGTTCGGCCTGACGAACTTCGGCGTGAACCAGACTCGGCTGTCACCCGGCAGCGCTTCGGCCCTGCGCCACGCGCACACCGGCAGGACGAGTTCGTCTACGTGCTGGAAGGACACCCGACGCTCCTGACCGACGAGGGCGAGACGGAGCTTCATCCCGGCATGTGCGCGGGCTTCAAGGCCGGAACAGGCAACGCGCACTGCCTGGTGAACCGCTCCGGGGAGGATGTCGTCTATCTCGAGGTCGGCGACCGCACGCCGGGCGACGTGGGCAGCTATCCCGACGACGACATCCAGGCAAACCTGATCGACGGCAAGTGGCGCTTCACGCACAAGGACGGGACGCCGTACTAGCGGCGCGCGGCCGACCCCAGGCTGCACGCTTTGCGCGGCGCGGGCGCTCTGCTACGCGAAGCCGATGAGCGAAAGCCCCGTCAGCTTCGAGCTATCCGATGCCGTGGCCGTCGTGCGTATGGACGACGGCAAGGCCAACGCCCTCAGCCCCGCGATGCTGGACGGCCTGGACGAAGCGCTGACCCGCGCCGAGAAGGAAGCCAAGGCGACCGTGCTGGTCGGACGCGAGAATCGCTTCTCGGCGGGTTTCGATCTGCGGCACATGATGGCCGGCCCCGCCGAGGCGCGCGCGCTGCTCACCCGCGGCGCAGACGTGCTGATGAAGGCCTACGGGCATCCGCAGCCGCTGCTGATTGCGTGCACCGGGCACGCGCTGGCGGGCGGCGCGCTCCTCGTCCTGACCGGCGACGTGCGCATCGGCACGCTGGGCGAGTTCAAGATCGGGCTGAACGAGGTCGCCATCGGTATGCCGCTGCCGATCCTGGCGCTGGAGCTGGCGCGCGACCGGCTGGATCCAAAAAAGCTCACCGAGGCCACGCTGACCGCGCGCCAGTACCGCCCGAGGGACGCCGTCACCGCCGGCTACCTCGACGAGGTGCTCGAAGCCGATGCCGTGCTGCCCGCGGTGCTGGAGCGCGCCGGGCGCCTCGCCCAGCTCTCGGGCATGCCCTTCGCCGCCAGCAAGCGCGCCCTGCGCGGCCGGACCATCCAGCACATCCGCGAAACGCTGGACGCGAACCTGGCCGAGTTCGGCGCGTGAAATAGGATCAGCGATTCCTCACCCCACTTGAGGATCAGGCGCGATTTCACGAAGCGCGCGGTGATGCCGATGAGGCCGGGCTCCTTCGCAACGGCTTCGAGCACCTGGAGGGCTTGAGCGCGATCCATGCGCTCGGGCGATAGCTTCAGCTGCCTGGCGGCGGTCCGGACCACCTCGAGCGCCTTGGTTTCTCCGAGTGCGGACGCCAGATGGGATGCGAGCTCGCGGTCGCTCAAGCTGTCGTCGTTGGCTGGGCCTTGCATGTTTTCCGATCGTCCCCCGCCCCGGGTTCAAAGGGGGTGGCTCACTCGGGAATCGCGAGCACCACTGTGGTCGTGTTGTGGAAGCCGGACATGTCGCCGGCGGCCAGTGCGATCTCGCCGTAGGTTTCGAATCCGGCCAGCGGCACGCCGCCGAGCTCCCTGGAAATGGAGTCCACGGCTTCGCCGAAGCGGTCACCCAGAATCAGATTCCGGCAGATGCAGTCGAAGACGATGGCTCCTGCCAGCTTCGAACCGGCCCGCTCGCGCGCCTGCTTCGCCGCGCGCCGTGCGCTTTCGATCTGCGCTTCGGGCACGCTTTCCGTGATACGCAGCTCGGCGCCTTCGGGAACCGCACAGGCGAAACCCAGTGACCCGTCCGCGCTGCGCGAGAGTGGCGCGCGGATCTTGAGCTCGGCGCCGGTCGGGAGTCCCGCCTCGTAACGGAGCAGGTAGGCCCCGACCTCGTCTTCCGCCAGCTTGTCGGGATCGACGCCACGCTTTCCCGCACTGGCGCGCGTCTGCTCCGCCCAGACATCCCACGCCGGCCGCCCGTTGATCTCGAAGACGGTGCTGCCGGATGCGCGGGTTACCTTCAGCGACCGGAGAGCGGCTGGTGGCCGTGGGAAACGCCCAGACCGAATGGTGAGCGCGAGTGCAGCACCGCTAGCACCACCGCGTCGGATTCCGAGGCCGTACCGCAGGCGACGTGTGTCTGCTTCATGTGCAGATCGTCGCCGAAGCGCCTCCAGCGAGCGGCACGTCGGCGCCGAGCAGGGCGCCGGCGATCAGCACGGCTTCTTCGCCCCTTCCGGTCAGTGGATCGAGCAACATCAGCGCCGACCGGTGCGGATAGCCGTCGATCTCGTCCGGGGGCGTTGCCGAATGCTTCGCGCACCGCCCGCTCCGGATCCGACGACAGCCCGCGCCCGAGACCAGCGCTGACGCGGAACTCGCCCGAGATGGCGCAGGCGACCACGCCCTGCTTGCCGTCTCCGCGCTCGGTGAACTCACCCGCCGTGCTTGCTCCCAGAACCTCGCGCCCGGGAAGCGCCCGCTCAGCGCCTTGGAAACGTCTGGAAGCGGCTGCGCCGTCGAAGCAAAGGCCAGCACCAGCTGGGGTTCCTGGCCTGCCAGTGCTTCGCCAATTCATCAGCCAGTGCAGCGCCTGCCTCGGGGCCACTGCCCTCCGCTGCTGCAGAACAGAACCGGGTTGTCATGGTGCCTCGAAGTGATGGTTGTCCGAACCCATCATATTAAACAGTCGCGGCGCTGACTGGAACTACTATTGTCCCTACCGTCGCGGCAGATCCGCCAGCGGAAGCAGACGCGAGTCCTCGAGAGCGGCGGTGCGGTGACCGAGCCCCGCGAGATATCTCGTCGTGGGTCTCGAAGGCGAGGAACGCCTGCCACGCTGCGCTGCCGGACCAGCATCACCAGGTCCCAGCGCTCCTGTTCGGGGCCGATCAGGAACCCGCCCCGCCCGGCGCCGAGGAACGAAAGCTCGCCTCCGCTCTCGCGAGAACGGGGAGCGTGTGGCCGCATGTAGCGGTCGAAGGCTGCGGCTCCGCTGATTGGCCCGTCGGAGGGGCCAGGTCGGGGTGGGCGGAGTAATCGGCGACCTCCCGGAACCGCAGCATGTTCAACATGGTGAAGCTGCCCGGATGGCGCGCTGCACGAAGTCGCGACCGGCATCCCGGGAAGGCGTGAGATAGTGGACGGACTCGGGCACGGTCATCATGCTTCCTTTCGGCGGAACAGAGGGAGGCCGTCGACGACGCGGCGCCACGCCAGCGCGTCGGGCGCACACCGCGCGCGAGCATCCAACCGGCCAGCACCAGCTCGAAGCTCATCGGCACGGTCAGATACGGGTTGAGGGTCGTGCGCAGCTCGGGGGCGAGTACAAACGTGGCTCCGTCGACCAGATACGCCGCCCCCGCGGCGAGCATCAGCACCCCGAGCCACGCCGGAAAGGCGTCCGCCTTCACGAGCAACACCCCGAGCAGCACGAGGTGCACCGCGAAGAAGACCAGGACGATGCTGTAGCCGGCCTGGTGGGACTCGAGCGCTTGCTGCGCCAGCGCCTGCACCTGCGCGGGCGTGAACGCCGACGACCGACCGAGCCCCTTCAGCATCAGCACGGCATCCAGATGCCGGACCAGGTTCGCCCCCACCGCGGCCGTGTAGACGAGGCGGAACGCCGAGGAAAGCACCGCGAGCGTCGGGCTCACCCGGCGCAGCAACAGATACAGGAGGATCGCGACTGCCACGTCGCAGACGAACGCGGTGAGATCGCCCAGGACGCCAGCGCGGAAGAGCGTTTCCGACGCGAGGATGTTGTGGGCCGTGGCGGCGGCATCCCCCGGCACCAGCATGCGCTGCCGCACGACCATGGCGCCGAAGATGCCGCCGGCAGCCATCACGAAGAACAGGGCGCCAGTGAGGCGGGAAAGCAGCATGGGTTCGGTGCTGGTGGAGCGCATCGGTTGCCCTATCCCTTACGATGTAAGGCAAAGCTAGACTTACGGCGTAAGGTTGTCAAGAGGCTCTTCCCAGCAAGGCCCACGAAGGACAAAAGACCCCATGGCCGCAAAGAAGACGCGGAAGAAGAAGGCGCAGCCCCCGCTCCGCCGACCGCGGGTGTTCGAAGCGGCCGTGGCGTTGGCGGACCGGGAGGGCCTCGCGTCGCTCTCGATGCGGAAGCTGGCGGCAGAGCTCGGCGTCGAAGCCATGTCGCTCTACCACCACGTCCGGAACAAGGAAGAGATCCTCGACGGCATGGTGGACGTGGTCTTCTCCGAGATTGAGATCCCGGACAACGCCGACTGGCGGATTGCGATGCGTGAGCGGACCGCGTCGGCGCGCGCGGCGCTACAGCGACATCCGTGGGCGGTGGGGCTGCTCGGTACGTGCGAATCCGGGCCCCGAGAATCTCCGGCACCACGACGCGGTGCTCGGCGTGCTCCGACGCGCGGGCTTCTCCATCGAGCTGGCGGCCCACGCCTTCTCGCTCCTCGACAGCTACCTGTTCGGCTTTGCCGTGCAGGAACAGAGCCTTCCCCTGACGACCGAGGAGCAGACCGAGGCGGTGGCGTCCGCGATCCTCGAGCAGATGAAAGGCGCGTATCCGTATCTCGGAGAGATGACGGCCGAGCACGTGCTGCAGCCGGGCTACGCCTACGCCAACGAGTTCCGCTACGGCCTCGAGCTCATCCTCGACGCGCTCGACGCCCGCCTCGCGCGCTCGTAGCTAGTGGCACACGCCGAGGCCGTTCGAAAGCGCATAGTCGTGGCAGGACTGGCCTCCGAGGCAGTTGTCGACGCTCATGCAGACGCGGAGACAGACCAGATTCTGGTTGCTGGTTGGATTGGCAAGATTGACGCGCGCGCCGCGCCAGGCGCCCGGACCGGTCGCGGAACCGCCCGCGCCAGCACTTCCGGCTGCACCCGCGCTTCCTCCGGTGCTCGCGGAGCCTCCGTTCTTCGAGCTGCTGCTACTGCAGGCGGGAAGCACCAGCGCCAGCAACGTTCCGGCCAGACCGATGGGGTTCGGCAGCCCGGGGATCCTGAGGGGCACCCCGGCGCGCCGGAATGCGCCTGGCAGTACTGGCTGATGCAGATGGTTTCCAGCAGGAGCGGGGTCGAGCAAGGCGAGTTGTTGGAGGCCTGGATTGTCCCGCTGCTGTCACAGCTGAAGTCGGAGGTCGGCGCCTGGGCCGCACAGGAGGCGAAGGCGTCGTACGCGCTGCTGCAGTGCCCGCTGCCGTCGAAGCCGTTGGCTGCGACAGCCTTGCAGGTCGTCTGGCAATTCGCCGGAGCGCAGCTCAAGCTGGAGATCGCCGAGCAGTACGCAGTGCAGGTGGTGGCGGCAGCGGGTAGCCCCGTCCCCGGCCCGTCCAGCGCGCAGGTGTTCAACGCCTGCTTCTGGCTGTCGCAGCCATTCACCTGCACGTTGCCGTTCGAGCAGCTGAAGCTGGAGTCGGCCAACCCCAGCATGCAGGTGTAGGCGGCATCGAACGTCGACCCGCACCACGGCCAGTACTTCTGCATGATCGCGCACTGGGCCTTGCAGTGCGCCTGGTCGTAGGGCGAACAGTTGTGGAGCGTCGCCTCCTGCGCGCGTTTCTCGCAAGACGACTCGCAGGGCGTCGGACTCCCCGCGTCGGTGTTGCCACTGCCCGCGCTGCCTCCGGTGCCCGCGCTGCCTCCGGCGCCTGCGCCACCATCGGTGCCCGCGCCACCGCCCGTCGACGTTCCGGCGCCACCGCCCGTCGACGTTCCGGCGCCACCGCCCGTCGACGTTCCGGCGCCACCGCCCGTCGACGTTCCGGCGCCACCGCCCGTCGACGTTCCGGCGCCACCGCCCGTCGACGTTCCGGCGCCACCGCCCGTCGACGTTCCGGCGCCACCGCCCGTCGACGTTCCGGTGGTCCCGCTGGCTCCGCCGGACGACCCGCCGGATGCCTTCGAGCCGCCGCAGGCGGGCACGGCCAGCGCGCCGGCCAGGGCCACGGCAACGATCCCATTCGATATTCCAGACTTCATAAGCTCTCCGATCTCTCCGCCAATTCTGCGTGGATACGTCAAAGGCGCAGTGGCGTCCGGCGCCAGTCTTGTTTCCCCGTGCGCCAAACCCTGGGCCGGCAGCTATCCTTGGGACAGCTCATGGCGACGCAGTACATCTCCGCCGACGTTGTGGTCCCGGTTCTGCGCGCCCTGCGTGAGCTGGGCGCAGACGTGGAGCGCTTCAAGCCGACGGACGCGGGCCTGGGCAGCGACGACGCGGACGCCCTGATGGAAGCGGCGGCGGAACAGCTCGGCGAAGCGGTCGGGCTAGGTGTCGCAGCCGGCATCCCGCTCGGCGCGCTCGGTCCGGTCGACTACTCGCTGTCCACCAGCTCCACCGTGCGGGAAGCGCTGCAGCGTCTGGCGCGCTACTACGGCGTCGCCACCGAGCGTGTGGAGCTCGTAGTGCTCGAACGGCCGCTCGGCGGGCTTGAGTTCGTGCGTCACCCCACCGTGCGGCACAGCCGGCACTGGATCGAGTTTTCGCTCGCGCTGATCACCGGACGACTGCGCGCATGCGTTGGCGCCCGCATGCGGCTCGAGGCCGTGCACTTCCTGCATGCGGCTCCTTCGTCGACCACGGAACACGAGGCCTACTCCGAAGCGCCGGTCAGGTTCGGCTCCCCAGCGGACCGGCTGCTTTTCTCGTCGGATCTGCTGGACCAACCACTGCGCACGGCGTCGCCGACTCTGGCGAAAACGCTCGAGTCGAAGCTCGACGAGCTCGAGGAAAACGCGCACGGCGATCCGGTGCTGCGGCGCGCGCGCAAGCTGATCGCCGACTCGCTCGGACGCGAAGACGTTGGCATCGACGCCGTGGCCGGGCGCCTGGCCATGAGCCGGCGATCACTCCAGCGGCATCTGCGCGAGCAGGGGACTTCGTTCCGCGAACTGCTGGACGATATCCGGCACCTGCGCGCGCAGCGCCTGCTCGAGGAGCGCCAGATGAGCACACTGGAGATCGCCGCTGCGCTCGGCTTTGCCGACACGGCCGCGTTCTTCCGCGCCTTCCGCCGTTGGACGGGACAGACGCCTCGCGGGCGAAGCTAGGCCTCCCGCAACGGGCTCACTGGAGCGTCTTCAGATACGCCAGCAGGTCGGTCCACTCCTGCTCGTCGAGCTGCCAGCGCGGCATGCTCGTGTCCAGCGGCTGGCCGTCCGCGCCGATGCCGTCGACGACAGCGCGGCGGATCAGCGCGTCGGTGTACGTTTCGCCACGCGTGCCGTCGGGTTCGATCATCCCCGCCGGGTCGGTGAGATTCGCGTAGGTGATGTCCGGCGCGCTGAACATCATCATGTGCTGCCGGTGCCCATCGAGACCGTGGCAGCTCGCGCAGCTGTTCATGTTCATCATGCCGACGCCATCGGTGCGCGGGATGGGCTGCCCGCCGGGGCCCGTACCCTGGTCGAAGATCCGTTCGCCGGACTGCGCATCGCCTGGCGCGCCCGCGGCGCCGCTGGCGCCCGCCGAGCCCGCGGCTGCGCCACCCGCGCCGGCGCTCGAGCCCGCCGCGCTGGACGACGTCCCGCCCGCGCCGGCGCTTGGGCCGGCCGCGCCGCCGCCTGCGCCGCCCTGCGACGAGGACCCGTCAGCGCGAACGCTGACGCCGCCGCAGCCGACAGCGAGACAAGCCAACAGAACAACTGCACGTGTGCCTGGGTGGGACATCGCTTCCGTACTTCCGTTCGGGGGTTTCCAGTCGACTGCCTCCGTGCACCGACCGTTCCAACGTTGCCCTCCCGCGTGGCAAGTCGACCGCGGGGAAGCAGCAGGCGCGGTCTCGCGCAGATTCCGCCGACCAGATGCGGGGACGCGAGACCCTGGCGCACAGGATTCGCGATACCGCCCCCATGGCGTCGAGCCGCCTGTGGCCCGGGCCACGTCGAGCGGACGCGAATAGTCCGAGCGCTCTCGACAATTGTCTCATCGAGCTGGCAACCCTGGACGCGAACCTGGCCGGGTTCGGCGCGTGAAGTGGCGGCCGGCAGCGGGCCGCGGGCCAGGGCGCTGGCCTCGACGCCGGTAGAGCTGCTCGATGCCGCGATCAGGTCCGGTTCAGGGCCCGGCGTCCGTGCCGCCGCTGCCGGACATGCCCCCCGCGTCGCTGCCCGGCGCGCCGCCGTAACCAGCCGAGCCGCCGTACCCCGGCGGCGGTCCTGCGTCGGGACATGCGAGATCGTGGGAGTCGCAGCGCGGGACGACGAAGCCGGAGGGACCTGCGAGGCAGGTGGGTTGCGATTCGCGGTAGACCACGATCGCGACGAGCTTCCCCGTAGTCGCGCTATAGTAGTAGTCGCTGCCACCGTCCACGGTGCCTTGCTCGAACATACGGTACGGCGCCGCAGGTGTCCGCAACCCTGTCGGAGATGTTGGCACCGTAGGCCGGCGGATACACTAACAGAACGTGCGCTGATCCGCGGGCCAGTTCGATGGGGCAGCCCGACGCTGCGCCACAGTAGTCCGCCACGCTCCGCGGACACGGCGCCATGCACCAGCCGTTGCCGGCGTCCACGCACCCCGCGTCCTTTCGCGGCGCCGCCGACGACGAGCTACACGCGCCGGAAAGCCCGGCGCCCAGAACCAGAACTCCGATCAGCATGGCGCCGAGGCGCGCGCGGCGCACACGCACCTTGGAGGTGTGCTTCATCTTCGTTTCCCCTACCAGCTATCCATGTCAGGCCGGGTGTACTCGTAGGCCGAAGGCTCGGCGAGCCACCAGGACTAGTTCCATGCCTTCCTGTGATCGAACTCCGAGCCCTCCCCGGACGTGACATCGACGTAGCCATTGCCGCGGTCGACAGCGCCGACGCCCTCGAACAGCCCGTACCCTGGGTTGCCCCGGCTCTCCCAGCCGTAGCGGGTGCCGTGGTCGTACCAGTTATGCCAGATGGTCCCGCGACAAGGGCGCGCCCGCGGGCTGCAGCTGCATCGCGCCCGCCGGCATCGCGCCGCCGGCCAGCTGCGGCGCGCCTCCGCCGGTGCTCGCGTCGGGGGCCGCTGGCGTCGGCACTTCCGCGTCTCAGCGCGCGTCGAGCAGATCCGAAAGCGCCGCGGCCAGCACCTTGGTCGAGGCGACCAGATCGTCGACCGCGACGTACTCGTCCGCCTGGTGGGCGAGCTCGAGGATGCCGGGGCCGTAGGCCACGGTGTGCTCGATGCCGCCGAGACGCGCGAAGTGCTTCTGGTCGTAGGTGCCGGGGCTGGCGATCTGCTCGGCGGCCCGGCCAAGCACGCTCTGCACGGCGCCGTCGAGCGCGCTGACGAGCGGCGAGCCCGCTGGCGTCTGCACCGGGTGCACGACCAGCAGATCCTCGAGCTCGTAGCGGCGCTCGGGGCTCTCGCTATGGGCGCGTTCGAGCAGCTGGACGATCTCGCGCCTGGCCTGCTCGAAGCCCTCTTCCAACAGGAAGCGCCGATCGAAAATCGCCTCGGCGCGGTCCGCCACACACGGCGTCTGCGGCCACTGTCCGGCCTGGCCACCCTGGATGCTGTTGACGTTGATCGTCGCGCGGCGCGCGCCCGGCGGCACGACGGGCATCGCCGTGCTGCGCCCGCGCAAGGACGGAACCAGCTCCGCGCGCACGCGCTCGACGACATGCGCGAGGTGCTCGATGGCGCTCGAGCCGATGAACGGCATGCTGCCGTGCGCGATGCGGCCGCGCGCCACGACGCGGAACCAGTACACACCGCGGTGACCGATGCACACCCGGTCCGGGTTCAAGGGCTCGGGGATGATCGCGTAGTCGGTGTTGTCGCTGGACACGAGCCCCTGCTCGCACAGCCACGCCACGCCCGCCTCGCCGCCGCTCTCCTCGTCGACGGTGCCGCTCACGTCGATGCTGCCGCCGAACGTCGCTCCGGCGCGCCTGAGCGCTTCCACGGCGTACACGGCGGCGGCGATGCCGCCCTTCATGTCCGCCGTGCCGCGTCCGAAGAGCTTTCCATCACGCAGCACGGCCGCAAACGGATCGACGCTCCAGCCCTCGCCGGGCGGTACCACGTCGAGATGGCCGTTCAGGTGCACGCGCGGCCGCTCGCGCTCGCCGCGCAGCCGGCCCAGGACGTTGACGCGCGGATGCTGCGCGGTGTGCTCGGGACGCCCCTCGGCCTCGTGGTAGCCGACCTCGAAACCGAAACGCTGAAGCTCCGCGCCGAGCACCTCGGCGCACTCGCGGTAGCCCTCCCCCGGAGGGTTCACGCTCGGCACGCGCACCAGCCGCGCGCAGAAATCCACCAGCTCGTCGCGCGCGGCGTCGACCTCGGCGAACGCGCGGTCGACCAATCGCTCAGGCATTCGCTCGAGCGAGACGCGCCCGCTCCCCCCACATCAGGGCCAGATACACGCCGCCGGCGATGAAGAAGCCGATGAACCAGGCGTAGTCGTACAGGTGGCTCCAGAAGGCGAAATGGTGGCCGGTGACCGCGCCGATGAAGCCCGGCACGTTCGGCAACACGCCGAGCACCAGGGCGATCAGCCCCTTCGGGTTGTAGCCGCCCGAGTAGTGGTAGCGGCCCCCGTCCCGGTACAGGTCGGGCACGTGCAGCTTCATGCGGCGCACGATGAAATAGTCGGCGATCAGGATGCCGCCGATGGGGCCGAGCAGCGCCGAGTAGCCGATGAGCCAGGTGAAGATGTAGCCGCTCGGATCGGAGTACAGCCGCCACGGCATGATCAGGATGCCGACCACGGCGGTGATCAAGCCGCCGGTCTTGAACGAGATGCGCTTCGGCGCGAGGTTCGCCAGATCGTTCGCCGGGGACACCACGTTGGCGGCGATGTTGGTCGACAGCGTCGCCACGCTGAGCGCGATCATCGCCAGCGTCACCAACAGCGCGCCGCCCAGCTTGCCGATGAGCAGCACCGGGTCCCAGATGGCCTTGCCGAAGATGATCACGGTCGCGCCGGTCACGGCCGAGCCGATGAACGCGAACAGCGTCATGGTCGGCGGTAGGCCGATGGCCTGGCCGACGATCTGGTCCTTCTGGCTCTTCGCGTAGCGCGTGAAGTCGGGGATGTTCAGGCTGAGCGTCGCCCAGTAGCCCACCATCGCCGTCAGGCCGGGGAAGAACACCGCCCAGAACTGTCCCGAGGTCTTGAACTTGTCGCCCTGCTCCAGGATCGGGCCGAAGCCGCCCGCGCGCAGGTACGCCCACAGGAGCAGCGCCAGCCCGCACAGGATCAGGAACGGCGCGGCCAAGGTCTCCAGCCACTTGATGCTCTCGGTGCCGCGCCAGATGAAGTACACGTTGATCAGCCAGAAGGCGATGAAGCACCCGAACGGCACCGTGCCGGGCCAGAACGCACTGGGATGGCCGGGGGGCAGCCCCGGCATCAGCGTGGTCATCAGCTGGAAGATCGCCCAGCCGCCGATCCAGGTCTGGATGCCGAACCAACCGCAGGCGACGAACGCGCGCAAGAGCGCCGCGACGTTCGAGCCGAGCACGCCGAACGACGAACGCGCGAGCACCGGGAACGGAATACCGTACTTGGTGCCGGCGTGCGCGTTGAGGATCATCGGCACCAGCACGATCAGGTTGCCGAGCAGAACGGTGAGGTTTGCCTGCCACCAGCTCATGCCCTGCTTGATCAGGCTCGATGCCAGCATGTAGGTCGGAATGCACACGCACATGCCGACCCACAGCGCGGCGATGTTCCAGCGGCTCCAGGTGCGGTCTTCCGGCGCCACCGGCGCCAGATCCTCGTTGAAACGCTCCTGCGCCTTGATCTGCTCGAGTTCCTCGACCGTGAGCCCCACCACGTTCGCCATGACCGACGACAATAGACCGGATCGGCCCCCGGACCGCTCCTGATCCGGCCCATGCGCCACAATCCACTGCAAAAATGAAGGCTCGGCGTCCCCAGGTGGAGATGGATCGTCCTTGAATCCCTCCTATCTCGACCAGGAGCTGCTCGACGTTCTCGACCGGGCCTTCGCCCGGCACGCCGGCGCGGATGGCGTCATCGACTTCGCGGACTTGAAGCGGGCCCTCGGTCTGAAGAGCGACTACCTCGCCGGGCGCATGCTCCGGCTGTTCGACCTGGACGGCAACGGCGTCATCACGCGCGACGAGTTCCTGGCCGGCGTGCGGGCGCTGGTCCTGGGCACGGATCGGGAGAAGCTCTGGTTCGCCTTCCGCCTGCACGACCACGACGGCGACGGCAGCCTCGATCGGCAGGAGCTGCTCAGGATGATCTCGATGAGCCTGGCCGAGAGCGAGATCGCCGAGAAGCTGTCGCAGCCGCCCGAGTACCTGACGCGCGCGCTGATGTCGGCGGTGGACAGGAATCGCGACGGACGCATCTCGTTCGACGAGTTCGTCGCCGCGGTGATGACGCGGCCCGAGCTGCTGCGCAAGATGACGCGCAACGAGGCCATCTGGATCGCTCCGAACGAGGAGCTCCTGGTGCTGCTGGACGAGCGCGCCGCCGGCAGGAAGCTCCCGGCCGCGGGTGTGTTCGAGCGCGGCCCAGCGCTGTGGCTGATCGCGGGCCTGTTCGCACTGGCAAACATCGGCATCTTTGCCGCGAGCATGATCCTGGGCGGCGCGTTCGTGACGGAAAACCCGCTGATGCAAGCCGGCCGCGCCGCGGGAAGATGCCTCGACTTCTCCGGCGCGCTGATTCTGTTTCCGATGATGCGGCGGCTGTCGACCTGGATCCGCTCCACCTGGCTCGGCCGCGTGCTGCCCGTCGACGAGTCCGTCGACTTCCACCGCATCGTCGGTCACTCGCTGTTCTTTTTGGCGCTGTTCCACGCGGCGGCCTTCATCGCGGCGTTCGCCATGGGTCACGTCGCCTCGTCCGCCGCGGACTTCCTGGTCAGCGAGCGCTTCGTGACGGGCGGCGCGCTGATCGCCGTGTTCGCGGTGATGTGGGTGTGCTCGCTGTCGTTCATCCGCAGGAGCCAGCGCTTCGAGCTGTTCGCCACGACGCATCTGCTGTGGATCGCGTGGTTCGTGCTGGCGATCGTGCACGCGCCGTCGTTTGCGCTGTTTGCCGGGGTGCCCCTGCTGGGTCTTGTCGTCGAGCAGGCCATCCGGCTGTCGCGCCGCGGCCCACCGAATGCGGTCGTGGGCAGCCGGCCGCTGCGTTCGGGCGTGACGCGGCTGGAAGTCGCGCGCCCGCCCGGCTTCGACTTCGGCCCGGGCGACTACGCCTTCCTGCGCATCCCCGCCATCGCCAGGCACGAGTGGCACCCCTTCACGATCTCGAGCGCACCGGAGCGGCAGAACCTCACCTTCCACGTGCGCTCGCTCGGCAACTGGACGGCGGCGCTGCGCCAGCATGTCGAACAGTGGCCCGATGCGCCGGGTCTCGAGGCGTACGTGGACGGCCCGTACGGTTCGCCGAGCGCGCATATCTTCCAGTCGCGCTACGCCGTGCTGATCGGCGCGGGCATCGGCGTGACGCCGTTCGCCAGCGTGCTCGAGAGCATCGTGCTGCGCGCCTACGGCTACGGCAATCGACCCTCGAACCTGGCAAAGGTGCACTTCTTCTGGCTGAACCGCGACCAGTATTCGTTCGAGTGGTTCGGCAGCCTGCTCGCCGAGCTCGAGAAGATCGACCTGAGGGGCCTGCTGGACATCCATCTGTGCATGACCGGAGCGCGCACAGGCGCAACCGCGATGGGCCTGGAGGTGGCGCGCGAGGTCATGCGCGCGTGGGGACGCAGCGACCTCATCACAGGGCTCCGCACCCACACGCACGCCGGTCCGCCCGACTGGGAAGCCATGCTGGGCGAGGTCTGCCGCATGCACCCGGATCAGGAGATCGACGTTTCTTCTGCGGACCACCGGGACTGGCGACGAAGCTCCGTCCCATCTGCGAGCGGCTCGGCATGTCGTTCCGCGAGGAGCGGTTCTGAGATGAAACGTCTGGCGGTGCTGATGCTGTCGCTGCTCGCCTGCGCGTGCGACAGCTCGAGCTTCGGCGTAGAGCCCGCCCCCACGACGGGAAGCGCCGGCGAGTGCGCCACGTGCCACGCGGCGGAGTTCGCGTCCGCGCGGAACCATGCAGGCAAGAAGCCGGAAACCTGCGCCACCTGCCATACCCAGGACGGCTGGAGGCCGACGCGGCTCCAGCACCGCTGGCCCCTCACCGGCGCTCACACGAAGGCCCAATGCTTCTACTGCCACAAGGGGCAGCCGCGCGTGTTCCTCGGCACACCGACCGCCTGCTACGGCTGCCACCGGGCCGACTACGAGAGAGCTCCCCGCCACGTGGCCGAGCACTTCTCGACCACGTGCGAGAAGTGCCACACGACAACAGCGTGGAAGTCGCGTCCGCCGGACAACGCGAGCCTTTCCAGCATGCCGCCCGAGGCCACTCCCGCCGAGACGCCGAACCCGGTCCTGACCAGCGGCCCCTCGCCGCGGCCCAAGCCGGCGCCGAGACCCACCGCGGCGCCACGGCCCAAGCCGGCGCCGCGGCCCACTCCGGCGCCGCGGCCCACTCCGGCACCGCGGCCCACTCCGGCGCCGCGGCCTGCGCCTCTGCCCACTCCACCGCGCCAGCCCGATATCAACTCCGGCGCGAGCCGCACGCGCTAGAGCGCGACGCTCCAGACTGGACCCAAGGCCCGATCGCCGACGGGAGTCGTACGCGGCCGCGGCAAACGCTGGTTCAACCCTCGTCGGTCGCGGCGCGAAGGGCTTCGGAGAGTCGCCCGAGGTCGAACGGCTTCTGCAAAAAGCCCACCGCCCCCTGCTCCAGGAGCTCCTGGGCGCCGCCCTCGACGGTGAAGCCCGAGCTGATCAGCACGTTCACCGCCGGGTCCAGCTCGCGCAGCGCGTAGAACGTCTCGCGGCCGTCCTGCCTGGGCATGACCATGTCCAGGATCACAAGGTCGACGTCCGAGCCGAGCTCGCGGAATCGCTCGACCGCCTCCATGCCGTCGGAACAGGTCGTCGCGGAGTGCCCCAGCTCCTGGACCAGACGTGCGAGCACCGTGCGGACTGCCGGCTCGTCGTCCACCACCATGATCTTCATGGAACGCCCGGCGGGCTCGGTGGGACGGATCATGACTCCCTTCCGGCTTCGCGCCTGCGTTTCCGGCAGATAGACATCGAAGCGGGTGCCCTCGCCGGGCGCGGTCCGGACGGAGATCGCGCCGCCGTGACTCCCCACGGTGCCGTACACGCTGGGCAGGCCCATGCCGGTGCCCTTGCCAGGCCCCTTGGTCGTGAAAAAGGGCTCGAACATACGCGCGCGGGTGTCCTCGTCCATCCCCACCCCGTCATCGACCACGTGCGCGCACAGATAGTAGCCCGGCCGGAGGTCGGGGGAGACCGAGCTGACAGCTTCGGCGTCGAGGAAACAGCGATGCAACCCGAGACGCAGCTTCCCGCCGCTCGGCATCGCGTCCCGGGCATTCAGCGCGAGGTTCAGGAACGCATTCTGCAACAGGGAAGCGTCGCCCATCGTGCATCGCGCTGCGGGCTCGAGGTCGAGCTCGATGTCGATACGCTTGTCGATGCTGTGGCGGAGCAACTCCGCTACGTCCGAGAGCACCGCCGCTACGTCGACAACGTCGCTCCGGTACTGGCCCTTGCGCGCGAACGCGAGCAGTTTGCGGGTCAGGTCGGCGGACCTGAGCGCAGCCTGCGAGATCTGCTCGGCCCAGCCGCGGAGCGCGGGGTCCTCCAGCCGGGCGGCGAGCAGGTCGGCCGCAGCCATGATGCCCGCCAGCTGGTTATTGTAGTCGTGGGCCACGCCGCCCGCGAGCTGGCCGATGGCGTCCATCTTCTCGGACTGGCGCAGTCGCGCCTCGAGCTGGACCTGTTCGGTCACGTCACGCAGATTGAGCACCAGACCGCCGATGCCGGGCACGTCGAAATGCGCCGTGACGGTCCCGTCGACGACCACGTATCCGCCATCCGGCATTCGCGCCCGGATGTTCTTCAAGGCCATGGGATGACCTGGCTGGCCCGTAGCCTGCCGGTAGGCTTCGAGCAACCGCTCGAGGTCGTCGGGGTGGCACAACTCGGCCGGGGCCCGACCGACAAGCCCCACTTCGTCGTAGCCAAAGCGCTGCACCGCGGGGCTGGCGTAGCGGCAGACCCCATTCCTGTCGGCGATCAACGTGATGTCCACCGATCGCTCGGTCAGAGCGCGGAAGCGCGACTCGCTGGCCTGAAGCTCCCGGGTGCGTTCGGCGACCTCCGCTTCCAACCGGTCCCGCGCCTCGCGCAGCGCGGCTTCGGAGCGCTTTCGGTCCGTAATATCTCGTGTAAACTCGGAGAACCCGATGATCTTGCCGTTGTCGAGCACGGGGTTGTAGCGGACCTCGTACTGGCGGAGCCCGTCGGGGGTCGGCTGCTCCATTTCCACGGTGAAGCGCTCACCGGACAGCACGCGGCGGTGGAAGCCATCCCAGGCGGCGCGCACCTCGGGGTCGTCGAGTAGCTCGTGCGGCTTGAGGCCTGGCCGCATCTCGACGCCCAGGATGTAGCGCACGACGTTGGCGTACGCCGAGTTGAAGAACACCGGGCTGCCGGTGGTGTCGCTGAACAGGATGTAGTCGTCCGTGTTCTCCAGCAGGGCCGCCAGGTTCGCGTGGGCCTTGTCCTGGACGGGGTTGGCCGCCCCGTCCGACCCGGCCCGGTCGGCAGGCCGCACTTCCCCCTCCGAGTGGTCCCCTCCCTGACTTCCGTCTTCCGCGGGCTCGCTTCCAACCCCCCGAAGATCGGACCCAGGCGCACGCATAGCCTACGCAGTGTACCCCGACGGCCGCGACGTCAAATGACCGGGGCTATTTCGACGGCGCCGGGCGTGGCATCCCGAGCCGCCCGGCCACGATTCCAGTCAGCTCCGGTTTGACGACCTTGCCTACCGGATTACGTGGAAGCTCATCGAAAATCACGACGCGCTTGGGCACCTTGTAGGCGGCGATGCGCTCCTTGGCCCAGGCGCGCAGCGGGGCCTCCTCGACCTCCGGGGCCCGGCCAGGACGGGGGATAACTGCCGCAACAGCAATTTCGCCCCAGGTCTCGTCGGGCAACCCGACCACCGCCACGTCCGCGACGGCCTCGTGCTCGCGCAGCACTTCCTCGATCTCGAGCGCACTGAGCTTGTACCCGCCGCTCTTGAGGATGTCGACGCTGGTGCGCCCAAGTATTTTCGCGTAGCCGCCCTCGAGCCAGGTGGCTGTATCGCCGCTTCGGAACCAGCCGTCGGTAAACGCCTCGCGCGTGGCTTGCTCGTTCTTGTCGTAGCCCTTGAACACGCCCGGCCCGCGGATCCAGATCTCGCCCGGCTCGCCCGGCGCCACCTCGGCGCCCTCCTCGTCCACGATCCGGATCTCCATGCCGGGCAGCGTGCGGCCACAGCTGCCGGGTCGGCGTTCGCCGTCGACCGGGTTGCTCATGCCGACGCCGATCTCGGTCATGCCGAAGCGCTCGAGCGGATAGTTTCCGGTCAGTGTCCGCCAGCGTTCGCCAATGGTCGTGGGCAGCGCCGCGGAGCCGCTGGTGACCAGACGCAGGTGTGCGGCGTTTTCCTTCCAGCGCTTCCGGGTCGCCGGATCGGCCGCGTCGAGCGCGTCGAGCAGCTTCTTGTGCATGGTGGGAACGCCCATCAGCACGGTGGCGTCCGCCATGGCTTCCCAGAGCCGCGCGGCGTCGAAACGCGCCAGCATGCGTGTCTTTCCGCCGGCCAGAAGCGACGTGAAGAGCGCGATGCCGAGGCCGTGCAGGTGGTGGAGCGGCAGGCTGTGCAGGAGCGTATCCTCCGCGGACCATTCCCACGCGGAAGCCAGCATGCGCGCAGCGGCAGCGAGATTGTCGTGCGTGATGAGCGCGCCCTTCGGCTTGCCCGTCGTACCGCTGGTGTACAGGATGAGTGCGGTGTCGTCGTCGTTGCTGTTCGCGGGCTCTGCCGGCTCGGCGTGGATGCGCAGCTGTTCGATCGAAAGCACGGGGCGGTTGCCGGCGTAGGGCGCCACGCGCGCGGACAGCTCTTCCGAGACAATGATGGCGCTCGCCTCCGACGTTTCGACGAACCAGCGCTGCTCGGCCTCGGGATGCAGGTGGCTCAGCGGCACCAGCGTCGCGTCCGCCAGCACGCCGCCGAAGAACGCCTCCACCCAGCCCGAGCCCTGCGTCACCAGCATCGCCACGCGCTTGCCGGACAGACCGCGAGCGCGGAGCGCTCCCGCCACGCGCGCCGCGCGCTGTCCGATCCCGGCGAAGCCCACCTCCTCGACGTTGTCGTGGATTGCGACGCGCTGGTTGTCCGCCGTCGTCAGCTCCAGCCAGCGCGAGACCAGAGTGCTGTTCATGACTGGAACGTCATGCCCTCGCCCGCGCGATCTGGCAAGCCGTCAGACGACGCCAGCGAGAAGCAACGCGCCGATAGCGGCGAACACGACCGCGGCAACCTTCTGGGTGACCGTCGGCGAGAGCAGCCTGGCGGCGCGATTGCCGACGAACACCGCAATGGCCGTCACCGACCACAGCGCGAGCGTCGACGCGAGCAGGATCGTCAGCCACGCGTGGTACTTCGCCTGGAAGCCCGCCGTGCCGATCTGCGTCAGGTCGCCCCACTCCGCCACGAACACCACAGCGAACACCGTCCAGAGCGCGCTCCAGAACCCCGCTTTCTCCTCGGCCTTCGCATCCGGCTCGTCGTCTTCGGGCTTCTTGACCCACATGACCAGCGCACAGCCGAGGAACAGGAGTCCCGCCCCGATGTGGACCACGTGCTCCGGCAGCTTCGACAAGAGCGAGCCCGCTCCCACTGCGATCAGGCTCTGGAGCGCGAGCGCGAGGGCCGCGCCGACGAACACGGGCAACGCGCGGTGGCGCGACGCCAGCACCATTGCCGAAAGTGCCGTCTTGTCCGGCAGCTCGGCGAGGAAGATGACACCGAAAACGCTGAAGAACAGCTCGAGCGAGACGTGCATCCTGCGCGGGACTCTCCTCGCTTCCGGGCACGCGGAAAGCGTCGTCTCCTAACACCCAGCAACCCCACGGACAAGCAGGGCCAGCGGAGGTGCCAGCGCCCGTAGCCCGGACGCGCGCTCACGACTACGCTCGCAGGCCGATGCCGCGTCGCTGTGTCCCCCTGCTGCTCGCGCTCGCGCTCGTGTGCTGCGCCGGCGGCGCCGCGGCGCACGCGCTGCCGCGCAGCTACTGCACGGTCGCCTCCGCGCCGGGCGGCATCGACGTGAGCGTCGAGACAGCGGGGCATCTGCTTGCTGCGCCGCTCGGCCTGTCCTCGCGCCGTCCCGACGAAGCGACGCTGCGCAAAGCAGCGCCGCGCTTCGTACAGCAGGTCGAGGATCACGTGCAGGCGCGCACTCCAGCCGGACCCTGCCACGCCAAGGCCGACCCGGCGGAGCTGATCCACGACCAGGGCGAGCCGGCGCTGAAAGTGATGTTGCACTTCGGCTGCCCCAGAGGGCCGGTCACGCTGCGCAACACCTGGCGCTTCAACGTCGACACGTCGAGCGAGACGGTGTGCGCGATCAACGGCTCCGCGTGGGTGTTCCGGCCGGGTCTGCCCGAGCATGTGGTCGGCACGCCGCCCACGCTCGGCCAGGTACTGGAAGACTTCGTCGTGCTCGGCATGAAGCACGTCGAGACCGGCATCGATCACATCCTGTTCGTGATAGGCCTGCTCCTGGCCGCCGCGCTCGCCACGCGGAAGCAGAGCCTCGGCAGCGCGACGCGCGCGGTAGCCGGCGTGGTCACCGGCTTCACGCTCGGCCATTCCATCACGCTGATCGCGGCCGGCCTCGGCTTGGTGCGGCTGCCCTCGCGTTTCACCGAGAGCGCGATCGCGCTCAGTATCGTGGTGGTCGGCGTGGAAAACATCGTGCGCCGCGAGATCAGGGGGCGCTTCTTGACCGCCGCGCTGTTCGGTCTCGTGCACGGCTTCGGCTTCGCGTCGGTGCTGGCCGACATCCAGCTACCGAGCCGCGGCACCGTGCTCGCGCTGGTCTCGTTCAACGTGGGCATCGAGCTTGCCCAGCTCATCGTCGTGGTGGTGGCCTTCCCGGCGCTCGCCCTGGCCTCGCGCCGACCCTGGTACCGCCGGCGCGTCCTGATCCCCCTCTCCGCAGCCGTGGCGCTCATCGCGCTGGTCTGGTTCTTCAAGCGGGCCTTCGCGCTCGACTTCTTGCCCTGGCTCGGGAGCTAGCCGCCGGCCTTTCGTTTTCGCTACTTGTCGAGAACGCTGCGGACGGTCTCGATGAACTCGTCAGGGTCGTAGGGCTTGGCGATGAACGCCGCGAGCCCCTTCCCCACGAAGCGGCTGGTCGCGTCCTGCTCGTCGTAGCCGCTGGACAGGATGACGCGGAGATCAGGTCTGAGCGCGCGGAGCTCCTCGAACGCCACTTCGCCGCTCATGCGAGGCATGGTCATGTCGAGCAGCACGAGGCAGATGTCCGATCGCTCGCGAACCACGCGCAGGGCTTCCTCACCGTCCGCCGCGAGCAATACTTCGAAACCGGCCCGACTCAATAGCCGCTGGGCAAAACCGCGCACGCCGCGCTCGTCGTCGACGACCAGGACCGTGCCGTGAAGGGGCGCCTTCCGCGCTGGGCGCCTCGTCGCCACCGCGGGCTCCTCGGCCGCATCCGTAGCCGGAAAGAACACCTTGAAGGACGTTCCCTTTCCGGGCTGCGATTCGACCCGCAGCGCAGCTCCGTGGCCCTTGACGATACCGAGCACGGCGGCAAGTCCCAGACCTCTGCCGGTGAACTTCGTCGTGAAGAACGGGTCGAACATCCGGGCCCGCGTCTCGCTATCCATACCCGAGCCGGTGTCGGATACCTCGACCCAGGTGTACAGGCCTGGCACGGGCTCCGGTGGCACATCCATCGACGCGAGGAAGCTTTCGGAGCAGTACTCTGTTCCGGTCGCGATCTTGATGACGCCGGCGTGTTCGCCAATCGCATCCGACGCGTTCGTGATCAGGTTCATCAGGATCTGCCGGAACTGGGTGACGTCGACCTTGACCTTGGCGGCGGTCGGATCGAGGTCCCAACTCAGCGTCGCGTTCCTGCCGGTCGAGACCTCGAGCAGGCCGCTTGTCTCGCGGACGACTTCGTTGATGTCGACGGTGCCGACGACGAACCGCCCCTTGCCGGAGTACGCCAGAAGCTGCTTGCACAGGTCCGCAGCGCGCCTGGCCGCGGTCGATACGTCGCGGAGGTAGCCGGCGGCGGGGGATGCCGCGCCGACTTCCGCGGCCGCCATGTCGGCGTTGCCGAGGATCGGGACGAGCAGATTGTTGAAGTCGTGGGCTATCCCGCCTGCGAGCACACCCAGGCTCTCGAGCTTCTGCGCGTGGAGCACGCTCGCGAACATCTCCTCGCGGTCCTTTTCGGCGCGCCGCTGCGCGGAGACGTCGATCCACACCCACCCCACGAGCCGCTCTCCGTCCTGCACGCCAGCTTCGAAGCGCTGCACCAGGACATGTCGGGCCTCTTCCCCCGAGCCGAGAACATGCTCGACAGGCGTTCTGCTTTCGTCGGCCTCCACGACGGCCACGGCTTCGGGCTCGAGCACTTCCGCGGGTAGCAGCCCCCGTGGCGCAGCGCGCATCGGGCGGAACCATCGCCGGAACGTCTCGTTCGTCAGGACAAAGCGCCCCTGGGCGTCCCGCACACACACGGCAACGGGCAGCCCGTCGACCGTGCTCTGTAATCGCGCTTCGGCCATCCGGCGCTGTGCGTTCTCGGACGAGAGCGCATTGACCTTCTCGGTGAGGAGCGCGAACGGGGAAGCCTGCGCCGCCTGGAGGCGGACGAGCAGCGCAGCCCCGCTGGTACCAGGCGGCCCCAGCACGCCGGCGGACAGTCTGACGCGGGTGTTCTCCGACCCGGCACGCAAGGTGGCGGCCCCCGGAATCAATGCGCCAGTGCGCCAGCACGCCGCGAGGTAGCGGCGGAACGATTCCAACGGTGAGGCTACCAGCGACTCGAGAAGCGTGCCCACAAGGCGCGGCGGCTCAGAGCCCAGCAACCTGTGCGCGCCAGCGTTGGCTTCCAGGATCTTCCCGCCGACGTCGAGCAGAAGCGTGGCGTCCGGCAAGAGGCCGAGCAAGCGGCGCCGCTCCTCCGACACATCAGGGTGGTCCGAAATACTCGCGTCCATTGGAAGGTTCACCGGGGCGCGCGCTATTCAGGTGCACGACGATCAGGCACTCCGGGTCACCACGCGCAATTGTCCTGTCCAGCTCGACGCGGGCGTAGCCCAGGTTGTCGGAGGTGATGGTCCCGAAGACGTTCGAGGTCATCATGCAGAGCGAGTTCCTATCCCGGACGTGCTCACCAAACGGACAGGCGCGGTTGCCCAGCACGATCCGTTGGTCTGTGGCATCGATGATGTAGAAGTCGCCCTGGATGCGGCGCTTCAGGTCGACCAGCACCTCGCCCACCGCTTCCCTGTCGAGCTTGTCGACGCCGAGAGCGGTCTTGTACATGTCGTTGATCCAGTCGCCGACCTGTTGCCCGACAGCGCTCACGAAACCAGCGGCTTCCTCTTCACCGACAACTTCCTCGAGCGTGCCCGTCAGATGGCGGAGCAGCGTGCGCAGAAACAGATCGCGCTCGAGCACGATCGGCAGATGGCGTTTCATGGTCTCCCCTGGGTCGGCGCCCGGAAGCGCTTCGACCCCTCGAACGTAACCGGAATTCGAGGAACGGCAAGCGACGCCGCCGGTCACACCCGAGTCTGCAGAGCCAAGCCGGAAATGCTGGAATCGACGCTAGTTGTCCGCCAGAGGAGCCGCCCGCCTGAGTAGCAGCAGGCCGAAGACCGCTATCAGCAGGCCCAGCAGCACCGGGATCGGCGACACACGCTGGGCAGCGGGCGGACCAGCGTAGCGGAGCGCCGCGATCACCGAACCGTTGTACACCGCGTGCGCGATCATGCCCGGGCCAAGCGACCGCGTGTACAGCCTGACCAGCGCAAAGCCGATGCCCAGAATGATCGTCCCCGCAACCTGCGTCGGCTCGAGGTGGAAGATCCCGAACATCACGCTCGGCACGATGACGGCGGCCACTGCCGAGCGGCGCAGGAACGCCGATGTGAGCAGCCCGCGGAACATCGCCTCTTCCACCACACCCGGCACCACCGCTACGCACAGGAACAACAAGGCCAGCGTCAGCGGCGTCGCATTGCGGGCTGCCTCGCCGACGACCTTGGCAGCCGTGACGTCGTTGCCCACGACGCGATGGACGAGCTCGCCGGCGGCGTCGGCCAGAGGCGCCAGGCCGAAGACCAGCAACAGGGCGCCCCCCACCGCTGCGGGACGCGGGGCGGCAAGCGGCAGCACCGCTCGCCTCGACAGCCGGAACAGCACCAAGCACGCCACCAGGACGGCGACGATGGACAGCTCGTTGGCCAGCGTTCCGGCGGCCACCCAACCCGCGTCCTTCACGAGCGGGGAGGACATCGGATCCTTCAATAACGTCGCGGGCTTGACCCCGGAAGCAATCGCCGAGGCCTGCGCGGCGAGGGCTATGCCGCCGCTGACCATGAGCATCAGGACCAGCGCTGCCAACCAGATCAACACCGCGGCGAGACGGGTGGGCACCCTGTCGTCGTCCAGGCCCGCTAGCCGGAGCTCCGGTCCGGGCGGTTCGCTGCCTACGTCGCTCATCGGGTTGGGCCGCGGCGCCCGCCTTCTATGCCGAATACGGAAGCCTGGAGTATCGTCGAAGAACAGACACCCATGAAAGCGCTTTCCTCGATTCTTCTGCTGTGTTTCGCGGCTGGTTGTTCCGGCGCCCAGGCCGGCCCAGGCGCGCAGGATCCATACCGGGACGTGGGCTCGTTCTGCGAGCAGTGGGGCAAGGCGGCCTGCAACAGCAAGGTCGTCGCCAATTGCTCCGCTGCCTCGGCCGACGCCTGCGTCGCAGCCCAGAAGGAGTACTGCCTGACCCTCGTGTCTCCAAGCGGCTACTCCTCCAAGTATGCCAAACAGTGCATCAGCGCGGTCCACGACGCGTACGCGGACGCAACGCTCACGTCCGACGAGTACAAGCTGGTCACGTCGCTGGCCGCACCCTGCGACCAGCTGGAAAAGGGTCCCGGTGCAGAGGGGGATACCTGCAGCGACGACAGCGGCTGCAACACGCTCGAGGGGCTGCACTGCGTCATCCGCCCGGGCGACAGCAGCGGCACCTGCTACAAGCCCAAGATCCAGAGCGGCGGGTTCCCGTGCGACCAGCCCGACGAGACCTGCGCCGCAAACTACTACTGCGACGGCTCGAACTGCCTCGCGAGCAAGGCTGTTGGCGCCGCCTGCTCGGCGACCCAGCCCTGCGTCGACGCAGCGCAGTGCGTTTCCGGAACCTGCCAGGCCAAGGCCGCCAAGAGCGCGGCCTGCAGCGGGAACTCGGACTGCCAGAGCGACATCTGTGCAATCGCCGCCGGGTCGCAGAGCGGCGTGTGCGTCGATACCATCATCCTCAGCCCCACCGACCCGATCTGCACGCACCTGCGCTGAGTCGAATCGGCCCAGCGTCGCTCGGCTGACCGACGCAGGCGGCAGCGCTGCCGCCTGGCGCCGGTGCTGCGCCAGCGCGGACAAAAAGGTGCGGGCCGGAGCCTGGGGAAGTAGCTCCGGCCCGCAAGGGTGCCGACAACAGGCCGCCTAGGTCAGGGGATCCGACAGGTCAAAGGCGACGGCCTGTTGCGCGGCGTGTCATGGGCAAACGCCGTTGCTGTCGACGCAGATCAGCCCGCCGCTGGTGTTGCAGCAAGCGGGATTCCCGGTGTCGACGATCTGGTTGCAGGCCTGGCACGGGCAGGTCGTGCAGCCCACGGCCGGCGCGTAGTCACGGCACCTGCCGTTGACGCACATCTGGTCGCGCCCGCACTGCTGGCCGCACTGACCGCAGTTCATCGGATCGGCGTTGGTGTTGACGCACGCAGTCCGTCCGTTGTTCGTGCAGGCCTGGGTTCCGCCCGTGCAGTTGGAGACGCACGCACCGCCCTGGCAGGCCTGTCCGTTGTTGCAGGTCTTGCCGCAGCCGCCGCAGTTGTTCGGATCGGTGTTCGTGTCCACGCAGTTGTTGCCGCACTGGCTGAGCCCGGTGCGGCACACGCACGCGCTGCCGTTGCACATCTGGTCGGCCTGGCACTGCGTCCCGCACGTACCGCAGTGGTTCGGGTCGCTGGTCAGGTCGTAGCAACGATTGCCGCCACAGTGCTGCGAGCCGGTCGGGCAGGTACACTGGCTGTTCACGCACGAGCTACCGGCAGCGCACTGGCGACCGCACTGGCCGCAGTTGTTCGCATCCGACGTGGTGTCCACGCACTGCCCGTTGCACTGTGTCTGCCCGCCTGCGCACACGCAACGGTTCGTCGGGCTGCACACCAGGTTCGGGTCGCCGCAGTTGGCGTTGGTCAGACACTCCACACAGCGCTGCGCGGCGGTGTCGCAGTAGGGACGCCCGCCGGTGCAGGTCGAGTTGTCCACGCACTGCACGCACTGACCGGACGGCGCGCACACCGTCTGGAACTGGTTCGGGCAGTTCGCGTTGCCGAGACACTCCACGCAGTATCCCTTCTGCGTGTCGCAGTAGGGCGTGGGCGCCGCGCAGCTGCCGCTGGTCGTGCAGGTCGCCACGCAGCGGTTGGTCGCCGTGTCACACGCCTGGTTCGCGTTGCCGCAGTTGGCCGTGGTCAGACACTGCACGCACTGATGGGTGCCGGTGTCGCAGTACGGGTTGTTGCCGCCAGCGCAGTCCGCGTCCGCGTTGCACTGCACGCAGGTGTGCGTGGCCGTATCGCAGACCGTTCGATTCTGGTGGTTGGCGCAGTTGGCGTCGCCGACACACTCCACGCAGGTACCGGACGCCGTGTCGCAGTACGGCGTGCCCGGAGTACACTGGGCGCTGGAGGTGCAACCAGTGCCCGTTCCGCCGGTGCCGCCGGTGCCCGTGCCGCCGGTGCCCGTGCCGGCAGTCCCGCCGGTACCCGTCGCACCGGTACCCGCGGTTCCGCTGGAGCCGCCGGTCGAGCCACCATCCTGAGCCGCGCTACCGCCGGCGCCACCCGCGTCGGCCCCCCCGGTCGACGACCCGATGGAAGAATTGTTGGAGCTACCGCAGCCGGTGACCAGACCGGCGGTCATACAGCTTCCTATTGCTATCAGCGCGAAGATCTTTGCTCGTTTCACCATGGCGGTCCTTCTTTTGTTGAGTTCTGATCAAGAAAGGGCGTCAGCCGCCCTGGCATTCGTAGTCGAGGCACTGGCCGCTCACGCAGTCGGTCGTGCTCGTGCATTCCACGCACAGATGCTGGGGACTGCAGTGCGGCTTGTCCGATGTGCTGCAGTCGGAATCGGCGAGGCAGCGCACGCAGATGCCCGCGGCCGTGTCGCAGCGCGGCATGTCGGAGGTGCAGCTGCTGTCGTCGAGGCAGTGCACACACAGTCCGCGCGACTGGTCGCACAGCGGGCGGTCGCTGGACGTGCAGTCCGCGTTCGACGAGCAGCTATCCACGCACTGGCGCGTCAACGGGTCGCAGGTCTGCCCGGCACTGCAGTTGGCCGGCCCCAGACATTCGACGCAGGCGTGGCTGGAGGCATCGCAGTACGGCGTGTCGCCACTGCAGCTGGAGTTGTCGATGCACTCGACGCAGCTATGGCTGGCGGGGTCGCACACCCCTTTGCTGCAGTTCGCCGTCGTCAGACACTGCACGCACTGCTTCGTGGAGGTGTCGCAATGGCTGCGGGGTGCGTCGCACTGCGAGTCGCTGGTGCACGCGTGCCCGACACCAGCGCCTGCGCTGCCGCCCGCACCGCCACCGAACAACCCGATATCTCCCCCGCTCGAGCACCCCGCCGCGGCCGCGAGCAGCAAGCCCAGGAACAGGGACAGGGTCGAGGGGGTAGGCAAGCGCATGCGACAATACCGTCTATACAGGCAGTACCCGCCTGAGGCCCCGAGCAGGCAGCCCGCGCGAAATTGCCGGATCTCGCCCTATTTCCCGCCCGGATCGATCGCCATCTGCCGGGCCTCGTCCCGCGCAAACCCGTCCGGATGGTCCGCTAGATAGCGCCGCGCCGCATGCGTCGCCTCGTCGCTCTTTCCCAGGCGTTTCAGCGCGCGGAACCGCTCCACGCGTGCGTCTTGCTCCAACGGCGAACCGGGATAGCGTCCCAGCAGCTGGCCGAGCAGCGAAAGCGCCCGGGCGTCGTCGCCGCGCCGCCGCGCATCCATCGCGCTCTGGAAGAGCCGGTTCTGCTCCGCCAGGCTGCTGGCGCTGGTCACCGCCGGCAGTTTCGTCCCGCCAGCGGGCTTCACCGTGGGAGCGCGGCTGCCGGCGGCAGCGGAGCTCACCGTCGGCTTCGCGGCCCCACCCGCGCCAGGGGCCGTCCCGGGTCGGGTCGTTGCGCTCGTCTGGGCAGCGGCCGTCCCGGGCGCCGACGACCAGTGCGCTCCCGACTCCAGCAGCGTCTGCGCGCCGTGCGAACGCACCAGCGCCTTGCCGTCGCGCACATCGACGAGCGTCCTCGGCGTACCGGACGCATCGGGTTCGTAGATGACAGTGAAGTGTGTGCCGTGCACCTCGACGCTGGCGTCCGGCGTGATCACCGAGAAGCTGCCGCCCGCGGGTAGCGTTGGCACGCTCACGTCCACCCGTCCCCGCTCGAGATCCACGCTTTCCGAGCGCCAGCCAGCTGTCTCGGCGCCCATGGTGATCTGGGTCACAGGCGCCATCTCCACGTCGGTCCCGCTGTGGAGCTGCACACGAGCGCGTCCGTCGTGACCGGTGTAGATGCGATCGCCCTGGGCCAAGGGCGCCGCATGCTGGACGGGGCGCTCTGCCACCAAGCCGCGCGCCAGCAGCACCGAACCGCTCCGCACGCTGACCCGCGCCGGCGCGCCAGCTGCCTGCGAGGCCGCAGCCGGAGCCGCCTGCCGCTGGGCCACCGGAGCCCGCGCGGGGGTGCCCGAGTGCCGCGCGAGCCAGTACCCGCCCGCGGCGAGCAACGGCGCAGCAGCCACGGCCAGTACGGCAATCCGCCGTGTCCGGCGTTGCGAGCGCTGCTTGCGTTCGTCGAGCTTCTCGTGCAGCGATTCCAGCCGAGCGACGACCTGCTCACGACGCGCCTGGGACCGCTCCGGATCGTCGACGGGGACCACCGACTTGGCCATCTGCTCGAGCAGATCCTGGGTGTGGGAGCTCCGCCAGGCTGCCATCACGCCCCCCCCTTCTTGCGCTGGGCCTCGGCGTCGTCGCTCATGCGGCGGTGCAGCTCCTTGCGACCGCGCACCAGCCGCGACTGCGCCGCCGCCACCGAGACGCCCGTCAGTACCGAGATCTCGGCAAGCTCGTGTCCGAGCACATCGTGGAGCAACAGAGTCGTCGCCTTCGCGCTACCGAGGTCGGCGAGATGCATGCGCAGGCGCGACAGCTCCTCTCTCGCACCAGCCTGCCGCTCAACGTCTTCCGTCGCATGAGCGCGCCGCGCGATGGCCTCTGGATCGCACCTCCGGTCGACGACGTTGCGCTCCCTGCGACGCGACCTCAGCGCGTTGAGGGCCACGTGCGCCGTGACCGTCGAAGCCCAGGCCGACAAGCTGCACGCCCGCGCGAAGCGACGCCGGGCAAGCGTGATCATGATCTGTTCGAAGGCCGACTGGACGAGGTCGTCATGGTCGTGTCCGCGGCAGCCGAGGACGCGGTACAGCGTGCCGTCCACGACGCGGATCAGCCGATCGTAGAGCTGCTCGGCCACGACGCGGTCGCCGCGCTCGAACGCCTCGATGAGCTCCTCGTCCGTGGCTGGGCGAGCCTGGCTCCCGCCACCTCCCCCGGGCAGGACCCGGAACAAGGACCGTTGCTTCTTTTCGTGCGCGGAACCCGCCACACCATAACAGTAACCGATCGCGCGCCGCGGCAGGCAGCCGCCGGTGACGGGGGCATCCGTTCAGGGTAGGCGCAGGCGGATTCCAAGCCGACCCAGCACCCCGGACCCGGGCACCCGACCGGCCCCGGAGCCTTCGATCGTGATGCGCGTGGGACTTTCGAGAACCCAACCGTCCGCGCCGATAACCAGCGCAATGAAGCCGCTCGCCGGCCATGCCACGTTGCCGCCGAGGTGGAGCGCGGGCAGAAACCGGCTTCCGCTGTCCGACGCACCGCGCAGCGTCGCCGAGGCGCGCACCTGCTCGAGCGAGGCGCCAACGCGACCGTCCAGCTCCAGATCGGCAGCCGGCACGCCGATCTTGGCCCCCAGCCCCGCCTGCAGAGTCAGAAACTGCACGGACAATCCGCGCACGTCGGCGGAGCGCGCCGCATAGCCCAGCGAAGCGTGGGCGAAGAGCGGGAGGTCACCCAGCAGATAGGCGCCACCGACGAATCCGCCGCCGCGCAGCGAACCGGACTGGAGCCCAGGCCCGAGCAGCGCACCGGCCTCGACCCACCAGTGCGGCCGTACCAACGCCCGGGGTTTTCGCGGCGGAACTTCCGGGGTTGGGCGGCGCGGGCGCTGCGGCTTCGATGACGCAGGCGGGGGTGCAGGCTTCTCCAACGGCGGCTTGCCCGATGCGGGCGCCGGAGGTGCCGCCGTCGAGGGCGGAGCGGCAGGCGTCTTCTGGAGGGTTGGCAGCTCCCCGACCAGCGTCGCGATGGTCAACCCGACCGCGCGCCAGCGCTCGACGGGCTGATCTGCCGTCTTGAAGCTCATGTCGCGCATCAACCAGCGCGTCCCCGGAGCGCGCTGGACCCCTACCTGGACCCGGACCTTCAGCTGCTCGCCGCCCCAGGTCACGATGGCCACGGCAGCGGGGTGCTCCTCGCCGGGGGCCTGCCCGGACAGCACGCAGCGGCCGCGACGCACTGCGTCCGAGCAGGCCGCCGCCAATTCCGCGCCAAAGCGCGGATGCGCGTCCGGAGGGGCAACCTCGATGACGACGAGCGGCAGGACCACGTAGCTGCCTATCCTAGGCGAACCAGCGCCTTCCGCTATTCCGCTCCCCGGAGAAGCACCGCGACAGTTGGCTTTTCGGGCCAAACGCGCAGACAATCGCGGGCGATGCGTCTCTCCAAGCTTCTGCTTCCGTCCCTGGTTCTCGCCCTGTGTGCCTCGACCGGCTGCGACGACGCGAAAAAGGCGCCGCCCACCGCTTCGGCAACGCCGCCCGCGGAGTCCGCCCCGGTCGAGCCTGCCAAGCCGAAAGGCCCGCCGCAATTCGTCGTGAATAGCGTGGGAGCCAAGGTGGGTTTCTCGTTGATCCTGCTCGACAAGCCGGATGGACCGGGACGGCTGGAAAAGGAACTGTCCGGCGCCAACAAGTACATCGACGGCAAGGACGTGCTGCTGAAGGCCGACCGCAAGTCGAAGATGAAGGCGGTCATCACGATGGTATCGGCACTGGCCAAGCACGGCGCGAAGACCATCCACATCAAGACGCAGACACGCGAAGAGTATCCGGACAAGGTCGCATTCACGCCCGAGAGCGAGGTCAAGGATCCGCCGCCGTGCAGCGTCGTCGCCATGGTGCTCGAGGATCGCTCCAGCGCAGTCTGGCGGCTCAAGGGCACGACGGCGATCCGCCACTCGAAGGGTCTCGCTGGTCCGGATCTTTCGATGACCGGCGACGTCATCGTGCGCCTCGCCAAGGGCTGCAAGAAGTCGTCGACCATCTTCATCACGGCCGCCGACAACATCGAGTGGGGACTCGCCTACGACCTGGCGGCCTCCACCACGAAGCTCGGCAAGGTGAAGTTCGAGCACACGGTGCTGCTCGAGAAGACACCCGTCGCCGGTCGGAAGGTGGAACTCTAGCCACCAGATTGTAGCGAAATGCCACGAAAGCGTGGCATTTCGCTACAGTTGCTTGCCGCGGCGCGTCGAAGGCGGGCTCGCAGCCGGGCGTGCCGACCGGTATAGTCCGCCGCGTGAAGTTCCGGACGCTGCTGCTGGGTCATCACGACGAACACGCCATCGCGCGCATCAGCGAAGCGCTCGATCGGATGGATCACGTAAACCGGCTGTTCACGGTTCTGAGCATCAAGCCGCATGACCAGCAGGTTCTGTGGGATCTGATGAAGGGTCACGAGATCTCCGCGGACCACTTCGTTCCCTCCGGCACCGAACCCCTCACCGAGGTCATCCACCACGGCAAGAACTCGCTGCCTTCGGCGAACTTCTTCCAGAAGCGCTTCGCGCTGGCCGATGACGACTCCGGCGAACTGTGGGGCTACAACCACCAGGATCTGGCCTGGGCCACCGGTCCCGGTTACTTCGTCGCGCACACGACCGAGGACGAGAAGGATCCGCCCGGTAGCTACGTCATCGACTACACGCGCGTCCCGCCGAAGAAGCCCGACAGCTGGCCCGACATCATCGTGAACGAGAAGAAGCTCGGACGCTTCGTGTACGCGGGGACCAAGGACTACATGCGCAAGGTCTCGGAGCATGTGTCCATCGGGCGCGCCCACAAGGCGGGCAAGCCGATGAACGCGTGGTTCGTGCTGTGCCGCGAGGACCGCGAGTAGAAGCGCCGCTCGAGACGCGCTGTGCGCTAGCGCTGGCCAGCGAGCAGCGCTTCCACCTGGCTGATGTCGAAGGGTTTCTCGAGGTGGGGCCCCTCGTAGTTCTCGAGGAACTCGCGCGCGTGCTCGGTGAATGCGCCACCCGTCATGAACGCGAAGCGCCGCGCTATCTCGGGCGCCGTCTTCAGGACTTCCTCGTACACCGCCATACCGCCGATGTCGGGCATCATCAGGTCGCAGAGGACGAGGTCGAAAGTATGGTCCTCCCGCAGGCGTGACAGTGCTTCGCGGCCACTGATGGCAACCACGACTTCGTGCCGCCCCGAGAACGCGAGACGCAGCGTCTGGCCCAGGAGCGGTTCGTCATCGATCACGAGGATGCGTTTGCCGCCGGCGCCGCTCTCGACGTTCTCCTTGGCGATCTGGGACGGAGTCGGCGCCGGCGCTGTCGGAAGTTCCACGCGGAAACGACTGCCCTTGCCCGGCGTGCTGTACGCCTTGATGGTGCCGCCCAGCGCGCTGACGATGCCGTGGCAGATGCTGAGGCCGAGCCCGGTACCGACTCCCATCGGCTTGGTCGTGTAGAACGGCTCGAAGATATGGCCGAGCTCCTCGGCGGGAATGCCCGCGCCGTCGTCCGCCACGTCGATGTAGACGTGCTGTTCATCCGACGACGTGGTCACGCGGATCTCGCTGTCCTCGGACCGCCCCTCGGGGATGGCCTGGGCGGCGTTGACCAGCAGGTTGACGAATACCTGCCCGAGGCGAGCCTCTTCGGCCAGTACGGCGGGCACGCCGCTGTAGCTCTTCACCAATCGCGCGCGGTGCCGGATCTCGTTCCAGACCAGATTGACGCTGGAGTCGAGCGTCTTTTCCACGTCGACCGCAACGGGCTGGTCGGACTCGGCGCGCGAGAACGTCATCAGATCGCGCACGATGACCCGCACGCGATCGGCGCCATCGTGCGCGTTCTGCAGACAGTCGGAAAGCGCATCGAGCAAGGCTCTGGCTTCGGGCCCGGTCACATGCTGCGCAAGGCCCTGCACATGCCGGCTGCACAGATCCATGCTGCCCAGCACGTAGGCCAGCGGGTTGTTGATCTCGTGGGCAACCCCTGCGGCCAGCGTCCCCACCGAAGCCATGCGATCGGCCTGCGCCAGACGTGCCGCCATCTGCTTGCGTTCGGTGAGGTCCCGCGACAGGAGCAGGACGGCAGGCTCGCCGTCGAAGTCGATGGGCAAGGTCGCGATCTCGACCCAGATCTCGCTGCCGTCGCGGCGCACCAGGCGTTTCTCGCGTGGCGGGATGGGCTGCCACGAGGCGAGCATCACCCGGGTGTGTTCGTCGAACTGCTCGTGGTAGTCCGGATGGATGAGGCCACGCGCCTCGCGGCCGATGAGTTGCTCGGCGCTGTCGTAGCCCAGCTCCGACACGAAAGCGGGATTGACGAACACCAGGCGACCGTCGCGGTAGACCGCAATGCCGTCGGGCGCAGCCTCGATCAGCGTACGGAACGCGGCTTCCGAGCGCCGTACCGCGAGCTCGGCCTTCCGGCGCTCGGTGATGTCCTCGACGATGCCCACGCCGCCCAACACCTGGCCGTTCTCGGAGCGGATCGGCGCGAAGTCGACCCGGACGGGGGTGACCTTGCCGGCCGTGACGGAGCGGTAGTCACCTTCATAGTGGGCGCCATGCCCGTCGAGTGCGCGCCGCACTGAATCGGCAATCCCCCGGTCGGGCAGCGTTCCTATGTCCAGCCCCACGAGCACGCGACGGGACGAACCGATGATGTCGACGAAATTGTCGTTGCACGCGGTGATCACTCCGCGCGTGTCGAAATGGAAGATGCCGAGAGGGGCGTTCTCGAAAATCAGGCGCAGCGTCTCGTACTGCGTAACGCCGGCCGTAGCGGAAGCCGGAGCGCTCTCGCCGAGCAGACCTTCGTGCGTCGGCAGCTCTTCCGGTTCGGTCAGATGTCGGAGACAGAAGACTTCCAGCTCGCCGCTCGACACTTTCGTCTTGGCTGCGGAAAACTCCACGTTGATCTCGACGCCGTCGCGCCGCGTAACGGGCGCGCGCACGCCTCCGCCGCGAGCAGCACGACTGGTCTCGATGAGATAGCGACGGAACTCCTGACCTTCGATGCGGCGCAGCCGCTCGGGAACGATCGTATCGAGCGATTCCCCAAAGAACTCGCCAGGCGATGCGCCCAGCAGTCTCTCGGCAGCGGCGTTGATGTAGAGGATGGTTCCGCCGCCGTCGCACGCAACCACCGGATCGGCGAGAGCGGCCAGCACAAGCCGGATATCGCGCTCGCCAAGTGTGCTCGGGTCCCCCGCCATGGTTTCTACAATAGATCGGACAGCGAACCTGATAAGTCACCCGACGCCCGGCCACTCAACCAGCGGGTCCCCCAACGATGGCCGGCCCATAGGCCGGCCACCAAGACGGACCGGTTTTTCCACCCTTCTACCACTGCCGGCTCGGCCGGTTTTTTCCAGCTATCCGAGAAGACCCCAGGTAGTATGCCGGAATCTGGGGACATATCGTGACTACAGGCACCACCAGGGGAGGCTTTGGAGGCTCGCGAGAGCTGGGCAAGTACCGGCTCGTCAACGAGCTGGCCAAGAGCCAGCTCGGCGCGCTCTGGGCCGGCATGAGCGGCGATACCAAGGAGGGCGAGGAAGCACAGCTCGTCCTGGTGCGTCGCTTCGACACCAGCGTCATCGAGAACACGGACCAGGTCGACAACCTGTCGGAAGCCGCCTGGTGGGCGATGGAGCTGTCGAAGGATCAGATCGCGCGCACGCTCGATGTCGTCAAGACGGAGAACGAGCTCGGCATGATCTACGCCTACACCGAGGGCGAGGTCTTCCGCGCGCTGCTCAGGTTGGCCACGTTCAAGCGCAAGCCATTCGCGGTTCCGGTAGCGCTCCGCGTGGCGCTCGACGTTCTCGAAGCGGTCGCCTCGACCCGCGACCAGGCCGCCGAGGACCACATCGAGCTCGCCTGTGGCGGACTGTCTCCAGACAGCGTGTTCGTCGGCACCGACGGCATGACACGGCTGCTCGACGTCGGTGCGGGCGGGGTGCTGTGCGGAGCCCAGCGGGTGCTGTCGAACCCGGAGATGGCGGCATACGCGGCTCCGGAACAGCTTGAGGAAGAGCCCAAGCCGAGCCCGCGCTCCGACGTGTTCAGCGGCGGAATCCTGCTGTGGGAGATGCTGCTCGGCAAGCGGCTGTTCGTCGGTTCGAACTTCGCGGCGGTCTCCGCAAAGGTGAAGGAAGCGAAGGTCCCGCGCCTGGACGACGCCAAGCCCGCGGGCGGCGAAGCCATCCCCGGGGAAGTGGCCGATCTGGTCGCGCGCGCGCTGAGCGCCGACCCGGAGGAACGCTTCGCCGATTGTCGCGAGTTCATCGCGGCGATCGAGGCGCTGTCGGTCGAGCCCGCCGAACGCAGTGCCGTCGGCGAGATGGTGGACGCTCTCGACGGCAACGCGCTTGCAACGCGGCGCAAGGTCATCGACCGAGCGCGTGGCGTGAAGTCCCCCGCCACCAAGCCGCTCGCCGCCCGCGCACCGAGCCCGATCGCTGCCCCGCCCAAGCCGGCGGCACCAGCGCCGCCGCCCAAGCCAACGTCGTCGCCGACGGCGGCAGCCGCTCCACCCAAGCCTCCTGCGCCGCCTCCCAAGCCCGGCGGGGGCGGGCGCCCACCGCCACCGCCTCGAGCGCGGATGGAAACGATGGACTCGGAACTGCTCGAAGACGCCGCAGATTCCGAAGCGCCCGAGTCCGCAGGGGTTGATGTCGACGTCGATCTCGAAGCGCCGGGCGTCCCTTCGGACCTCGCGGCGAAGGAAGAAGAGAAAGGCGAGAAGGCCGAAGCAGCCGGCGAAGCCGGGAAGACCGAGGCATCGGACGAGGCCGAGAAGACCGAAACGTCCGGCGAAGCCGAGGAGTCCGGGAAGGCCGAGACATCCGGCGAGACCAAATCCGAGGACGGTGAGAAGGAAGGCGACGAAGCGAAGGCGCTGCCCGCCGATATTCCGCCACCGCCGCCGGAGCTGGGCGACGGCTCGCTCCCGCCTGCACCGGGCGTAAGCGAAGGCGCGCTGATCGCCGAGCTGATCAAGGACTCGACTCGACCGGGCCCCCCGGGGGACGACGCCGACGCGGCGGAGAGCAGCGACAAGAAATCGAAGAAGGAGGCCGAAGCGGCGGACGCGGCGGCCTCGGGTCCCGAAGCGAGCTCCTCGCCGGCCGCTGCCTCGTCCCCGGAGGCAAGCTCGTCTCCGGAAGCAGCCACGCTGGACGCGAGCGACGAGGGCACGTCGGCGGAACTGGCTGCGGTCGACGAGCGAACCCGACGCGCGCGGCGGATGGTGACGATGGTGATCGGCGGCCTCGCCGTGCTGTTGCTCGTCGGTCTCGGCGTTTCGAAGCTCGGCGGGCACAAGACGCCGACACCGGACAGCTCGGCAGCAGCGCCGCCGGCGAGCGCAACGGCGCCCGCGGCAACGGCCAGCGAGACCGCCGAAGCTCCAAGTGCGAGTGCGCCGAGCGAAGCCACCGAGGCCGGAGCCGGCACCGAGAACGCGGGCGACGCGGGAGCCGAAGACGCGGCAACCGAAGCAGCCGCCGAAGCCGAGGCGCCGGAGCCCTCGGCGAGCGCCGAGAAGAAAGCAACGCCGCCGCCGGTCCAACATCGCCCGGCAGTCCAGCACCACTACAAGCCACGGCCGCGGCCGAAGCACAAGTACACCCCATCGGGGATCTGAGGGAGGAGCACGGACGTGACGAGCACGACGAAGAGTCGCAGGTCATTCGCCAGACACGGCTGCGGCGCGCTGGTAGCACTCACGCTGGTCGCAACTTCTCCGGCCGTTCTGGCAGCGGGAGCATCGCTGCAGTCGGCCACGGCGGCACAGAAGAAGACCGCCGGCGAGCAGTTCGTTTCAGGAATGAAGGCGTTCGACGGGAACAAGTACGACGAAGCGCTGAGCGCATTCCAGAATTCCTACGACAGCGTCGCGAGCCCGAACTCGCACCTGATGATCGCCCGTACCCTGGTCAGGCTCGGGCGACTCGGCGAGGCATACGAGGAATACGACAAGACGGCGCGCGAGGCCGCCGAGGACGCGAAGATCGACAAGAAGTACGAGAAGGCTGGCAAGTCGGCTTCCGACGAGCGCGACGCGCTTCGCGACAAGATCGCGCTGGTGACCGTGCAGGTGACGGGCGCCTCCAGCGGAGACAAGCTCACGGTCGGCGGACGCGATATCGACCAGGCGGACTGGTCGAAGCCGGTGGCGGTGACTCCCGGCAGCGTCGACGTGGTGTTGCAGACGGCGGACGGAAAAGAAACGCAGAAACAGGTCACGGCGACGGCAGGCGGCTCGGCCACGGTGCAGATTGCTCCGACCGCGCCCAAGGCTGCCACCACGGAGACCTCCGAGGCCCACGCCAGCGCCTCCAGCAAGAAGCTGAACAAGCGCACGCTGGCCTACATCGCCGGCGGTGTCGGTGCTGCGGGGCTTCTGACCTTCGGCGTGTTCGGCATCCTGGACAACTCGAAGTACAGCAGCCTGAAGGACGCCTGTCCCAACAACTCGTGTGCGGCGTCGCAGAAGAGCGCGGCCGATACCGGTCGCACGTACCAGACGGTCGCCAACATCGGGTTGGTCGTCGGCATCGTGGGTGTCGCCGGAGGCGCGACGCTCTACTTCCTGAGCACACGCGACAAGAAGGACAGCCAGGCCGATACGGCGGACAACCGCGAGTCGAGGCCGGGCGTCGACGTTGGACTTGGGTTCGGCTCGGTCAACGTCCGCGGGAGCTTCTGAGGTGAAGCGCCGCGAGGGGGTGGCGGCGCTGGCAGCGCTGGCGGCGCTGGCGCTCGGTGGAGCGTACGGCTGCACCAACAACTACGGCCAGTTCGACTTCAAGGGCGGCAGCGGCGGCACGCAGGCCGGTTCAGGCGGAGCACAAGCCGGTAGCGGCGGCGCGCTGGGCGGAGCAGGTGGAACAGCGCTGGGCGGCAGCGGCGGCGGCACGAGCTGTGGCGCTGGGCAGATGCCTTGCGGAGGAAGCTGCGTCTCCACGAACAGCCTGCACGCCTGCGGCGGCTGCAACAACGACTGCGCGGCGCTCGGCCTCGAGTGCGTGAGCGGCGTGTGCGGCTGCAGCCAGAACAACCAGTGCGGCCAGGCTGGCAACGACAACTGCCGCACCACTTCCGCGGTCTGCGACTGCGGGGGACAGCGCTGCGCGCGCGGGGAAACCTGTCGCCGGCAGGGCGGGAATTCGCGCTGCAGCTGCGGCGGCGGAAACACGCGCTGCCAGTTCGGCCAGACCTGCTGCCAGACGCCGTCGGGATGCTTCAACCTGCGAAGCGACCGAAACAACTGCGGCGGCTGCGGGCACGCCTGCCCGAGCGGACAGAACTGCGTGAACGGTTCCTGCGGCTAGAGCGTCAACCGCGGCGGTAGCGCATCACGACCGCGTCGTGCCGCTCGCGCGAGACCAGCTCGCGCACCTCGACTCCGCCCTCGGCGCTGCGCCTGAGCAACAGCCGGTGGTGGATGCCGACGCGTAGCGAGTACAGATCGTCGAAGTCCGCGAGCTTCTTGGCGTGATGCCAGATGGCTGCGTCGTAGGCCGCGAATCTGAGCGCCTGCTCCTGGGCCTTGAGCCCCAACCTCGGCTCGATTCCGGACAGCGATCGGTGGAATGCGTCGCTGAACTGCACGGCGCGCAGCGGCCGCTCGCCGGGCAGCTCCTCCCCGACCTCTTCCTCTTGCTCGCGAGCCTCGTCCGGCGCGGCCTCGCCCGCCCCGCGCCCGGCGGCGCCGCCCTCGCGCAACTGGCGCCTGAGCTCGCGGCGCTCGTCCTGCTGCGCGCGGATCTCGCTCTTGAGCCGCTCGAGCTTGCGCTTCAGCGACTCGACCTGCTCGCTGGCCCGAGCATCGCCGGCTCCGTGATGCGCCCCCGACTCCATGCGGCCTTCCGCCAGAGCCCTCTCGGTCTCGAGACGCCGGAGCTGTTCGCGCTGGGTGCGGAGCTTGTCGAGCAGAGCCGCGTTCTGGCGGCTCTTCTCTTCGAGCAGGTCAGGGCGTCCGGCCTCTTCCTCGATGCGCTCGAGCAACTCGAAATGCGCGCTGACCACCGGATCGTGCTCCGGCAGTTCGAGGTCCTTGCGCAACGACTCGGCATCGTCACCGAGCAGTTCCAGCTCCGCGTCGGTGAGCTGTTCGAAACAGACGGCGCGCGACAGCGCCAGCGCCAGTGCCGGCAGGCCGCCGGAGCGCAGCGTGTCCGTGATCTCGAGCATGCATGGGCCGTGGTCGAGCTCCACACCCAGCAGCTGATCCAGAGCCGCAAGCGCGCCGCCCTGTTCGGCAAGCCCCGCCAGCGCCACCCTCGCCGCTCCGAACAGCGGGTCGCCCTCGGTGCTCACCTTGTCGAGCTGCCGGGCTGCGCGCTGGTATTCCCCGACCAGCATCAGCGAGCGCAAGAGCTCGGCGCGCGCGTCATCCGGGCGGGGAACATCCGGGGGCGGCGGCGCGTCCGGTTCGGGCGGTGGGGTCCGCTCGGCGTAGGCGTCGAGCGCCTTGTCGGCGTCATCCCAACGCTGGAGGTCGATGTGCCGCCTCATCAAGGCCAGAAGCTGCGCGGGCACCAGGCGGGACAGATCGAGCGCGCCCAGCTGCTCTTCGGGGATCTTCTCGATGATCCGGGGGTCGCCGTGTCGGCCGGGGTCGCTGAGCGCCTCCTCCATCGTCATTCCAGCGTAGGGCGAGGCCTCGCGCTCGCGATCCTTCGCCTCGCAGCAGCGCTTGTACTTCTTGCCACTGCCGCAGGGGCACGGATTGTTGCGCCCGACTTTTTCGGCCGGTCGCCTCAGGGGCATCCAGTCGAGAGGGAGGTTGGCCGGGTTTCGCCAGGAATCGCTCGGCATCGCCGGCATTGTGCGAGCGGCGGCGGCCGGCGGCAACGCAGGACCGCGCCGGCAAAACGCCGGGACGGCTCAGCTTTGCCCCGGATCGCGGTGCTTGACGAAATTCGCGGAGGGACCCACGCTTGCCGGACGATCCCGGGAGAACCGTGGCTACGAAGACCCAGAAAAAGCCGACCAGGAAGCGCCCTTCGAAGAAATCCCCGACGGGCTCGACCGGGGCGCGCGCGCGCCGTGCCCGCGGGAAAGCCACGGCTGAGGACGATGCGGACGAGAGCGACAGCGACGAGGAAGAGCTCGATGACTCGGTGATCGAGGCCAACGCCGAGGTCGTCGACGACGAAGAGCCGACCTCATCGCGCGCCGGCAGCAAGCAGAAAGGCAAGTCCAACGACCGCGCGCTGGCCCGCGTGGACAACCTGCAGGTGTACATGCGGGAAGTCCAGCGCCACCCGCTCTTGTCTCCCGATGAAGAGCACGAGCTCGCGGTCCACTACGCCAAGACGGAGGACGTGCAGACCGCCGCCAAGCTCGTCACGGCCAACCTCAGACTCGTGGTCAAGATCGCGTACGAGTACCGCCGCGCCTATCGCAACATGATGGACCTCATCCAGGAGGGGAACATCGGGCTGATGCAGGCAGTCAAGCGCTACGACCCGTATCGCGGCGTGAAGCTCTCCAGCTACGCGGCCTGGTGGATCCGCGCGTACATGCTGCGCTTCATCCTGAACAACTGGCGGATGGTGAAGATCGGCACCACCCAGGCGCAGCGCAAGCTGTTCTTCAACCTCAGCAAGGAGAAGGCCAAGCTCACTGCGATGGGCATCGAGCCGACCCACGCCGAGATCGCCAAGCGCCTGAACGTCGACGAGAAGGACGTCGTGGAGATGGACAGGCGTCTGTCGCGAGGCGACGCATCGCTGGACGCCGCGGTCAGCGAGAGCGACGGGAAACCCACCACGCGGATGGATCTGCTGCCCGCTTCTTCGGCCGGGCCCGACACCATCGCCGAAGGAAGCGAGATCCAGGAGATCGTGCGCGAACGTCTCGACGAGTTCAGGAAGACACTCGCCGGCAAGGACATCGCGATCTTCGACAAGCGTCTCGTGGCGGAGGATCCAATGACGCTGCAGCAGCTCGGCGACGAGTTCGGCGTCTCGCGCGAGCGGGTGCGCCAGCTCGAAGCGCGGCTCACCGGGCGCCTGCGAGAGTTCTTGCGCGAAACCCTGGGCGACGCGGTCGAGGTCGGCGGCTGAGCGTCGCATCGACCGTGACCGGCGCTCTGTACGTCATCGGAACGCCGATCGGCAATCTGGGCGATATCACGCTCCGCGCGATCGAGACGCTACGCAACGTCGATCACGTTGCGGCGGAAGACACGCGCCGCACGCGGCAGCTGCTGTCGCACCTGGAGATCCACAGCAAGCACCTGGTAGCGCTCGACGCCCACGCATCGGAAAAGCGCATCGCCGGGCTTGTCGAGCGGCTGACCGCGGGGCAGAGCGTGGCGCTCGTCACCGATGCCGGAATGCCCTCGGTGAGCGACCCGGGCACAGCGCTGGTGCGCGCGGCCGTGGAGCAGGGGGTGACGGTGACGACGGTACCGGGGCCGAGCGCCGTGACCGCCGCCGTGGCCCTCTCCGGCCTTGTCGACGGGCCATTCCTGTTCCTCGGATTTTTGCCGCGGCGGGGAAAGAAGCGGCACGAGGCCATCGAGCGTATCGCGACGAGCCGCGAACCCGTTGTGCTGTACGAGGCACCCGGCCGCACGCAGGCCACGCTCGAGGAACTGTCGAGAGCGATACCGGAGCGCGCGGCATGCGTGTGCCGCGAGCTGACCAAGCTGCACGAGGAGACCGTGCGCGGAACGCTCGCCGAGCTGGCCGCACGCGGCGAGTGGCGCGGCGAGATCGCGCTCGTGATCGGGCCTGGCGATGGGGGCGCGACCACCGCTCCAGATGACGCGGAGCTCGACACGCGTATCGGCGAGCTGCTCGCTGGCGGCGCGTCGCCGCGCAGTGTCGCCGACGAGCTCACGTCCTGGGCACAGCGCCCGCGACGCGAGGTGTACGCGCGGGTGCAGCGGGTCCGGGACGGAAAGTAGCGCCTCGGCAGCGCGGCACTTGTCATGCCCGTGCGCGGGTGGGGCTGGCTCGCGGCCAGCGGCTCGGATACGCTCGCCCTGGCTCGGGAGGTGAGACGTGCAACAAGGTCCGCCGGGATATGGGCCGCCTCCGGGCGGCGGATACGGTGCTCCGCCGGGAGGCTACGGGCCCCCGCCGGGAGGCTATGGCGCGCCGCCAGGCGGGCAGCCGCCAGCGGGAGGCTACGGCCCGCCTCCTCCAAAGAAGAAGGGGATGAGCGGACTCACCATCGCGCTCATCGTGCTCGGAGGGTTGGTGGTTCTCGGATTCGGCAGCTGCGCGGTGTGCGTCGGAGTCGGCGCCTACGCCGGGAACCAGGCCGCGACGGCCCCGCGTCCGACGCCGAAGGTCGTGGACATCCACACGCTGCTCTCCGAATACAAGGACAACGAGGTCCGGGCCGACTCCACCTACAAGGGCAAGTGGATCCAGACAGACGGCCTGGTGAAGGACGTGAAGAAGGACGTCTTCGACCGGCCGTACATGCTGCTCGGGACCGGTGCCCTGTTCGAGATCCCGAGGGTGCAGTGCCAGCTGGACGACAAGAACGCCAAGACCGCGGCCGGGCTCTCCAAGGGCACGCAGGTGACGATCGTCGGCAAGGTCCGCGGCCTGACGTTCAACGTCCAGCTGGACAAGTGCGAGATCACAGCCGTCAAGTAGCCACCCTGCCGGGCGGGCGGCGGCCCGACCGATAGGGCCCAGATCCCTGTAATCGCTACCCTATCCTGGTGGTAGGGAGCCGCGGGTCATCTGTGCTAATACGCCCCGACCGTGTTCGAGGCTCTCACCAAAGGGTTCCGCGAGGCGCAGAATCGCCTCGCCGGGCTGACCGAGCTCAATCCCGACAACATCAAGGCTGCGCTGCGCGAGGTCCGTCTCTCGCTGCTCGAAGCCGACGTCGAGCTAGGCGTAGTCAAGCGCTTCCTCGCTCATGTCGAGGAAAAGGCGCTCGGCCAGACACTGCAGACGCGCGTCAAGCACGAAGGCGAGGTGCACAAGGTCTCCGCCGGCGAGCAGTTCGTGAAGATCTGCCACGACGAGCTGGTCGAGATGATGAGCTCGCCGGCCGAGCCGATCGAGTATGCGCCGACGGGGCGCACCGGCGTGATGATGGTCGGCCTGCAGGGCTCCGGCAAGACGACCACCGCCGCCAAGCTCGCACGCTGGTTCGACAAGCAAGGCAAGAAGCCGCTGCTGGTCGCCGCGGACATGCAGCGCCCGGCCGCCGTCGAGCAGCTGAAGGTGCTCGGCGAGCAGATCAAGATCCCCGTATTCAACATCGCAGGGGAAAGCCCGGTCACGATCTGCGAGCAGGCCGACGCGGAAGCCAAGCGTCTCGGGCGCGACGTGATCATCTACGACACCGCCGGCCGCCTCGCCATCGACGAGCCGCTCATGGCGGAGCTCGGCGAGATCAAGCAGAAGGTCGCGCCGGACAACATCTGCCTGGTCATCGACGCGATGATCGGCCAGGACGCGGTCAAGACCGCCAAGTCCTTCAACGAACGCCTCGGCATCAGCGGCGTGGTGCTCACCAAGCTCGACGGCGACGCCCGCGGCGGCGCCGCGCTCAGCGTCAAGGAGGTCACCGGCGCGCCCATCACCTTCATCGGTCTGGGCGAGACGCTCGACAAGCTCGACACCTTCCGTCCGGAAGGCATGGCCAGCCGCGTGCTCGGAATGGGCGACGTCGTCGGCCTGATGCAGGACTTCGAGCAGGTCGTCGACCAGAAGCAGGCCGAAGAAGACGCGATGAGGATGATGTCGGGCGAGTTCACGCTCGACGACTTCCTCAACCAGGTGAAGACCATCCAGCAGATGGGCTCGCTCAAGGATCTGGTCGACAAGATCCCGGGCATGGGCAACATGATGCCGGCGGGTGCAAACCTGGACGACAAGGAGCTGGTGCGCATCGAGGCGATGATCCAGTCGATGACGCGCGCCGAACGCCGCGATCCGAATGCGCTCATCCGCGAGCCGAGCCGCGTCAAGCGCATCGCCAAGGGCTCCGGCCAGGAAGAGCAGGGGGTCAGCGAGCTGGTCCAGAAGTTCCTGTTCATGCAGCAGATGATGAGCGGCATGGGCGGAATGGGGGGCATGGGCGGCCTTCTGGGGCGCATCCCCGGAATGAAGAACGTCAACATGGCGAGGCAGATGCGCCGCGCCATGAAGAGCGGAAAGCTGCCCGAGGGCATGGGCATGCCCGGCATGGGCATGCCGGGAATGCCGGGCATGGGCATGCCGGGAATGGGAATGCCGCCAATGGGTTACCCGGGGATGGGAGCTCCGGGTGACGCCGGCCAGCCCGTGCCGCGCATGAAGGCCCTCAGCAAGTCGGAAAAGAACGCTCGCAAGAACCAGCGCAAGCGCGAGCGCAGCGCACGAAAGAAAGGCAAGGGGAAGAAATGAGCCTGGGTTCACCCTCGCGGACGCTGCTTTCGGTCTGCTTGTTCGGCGCCCTCGCCGCCGGCTGCGGCAAGGCACCCGCCAAGCACGAGCCGCCGAAGATCGATCCTTCGCTCCAGGCCAACGTGCTCGACGCGGTCCCGACCGACATCCAGCACCGCCTGTTCATCGACTTCGGCGGCAAGGTGCACCTGCTCGGTTACAACATCGACCCCGCGGGCGTGGTGGCTCCGGGCCACAAGTTCAAGCTGACTATGTACTGGCAGCCCGTCTCGCAGCTGGGCCCCGGGTGGCGGCTGTTCACGCACATCCTGGATACGCGCGGCCGCCTCATCGGCAACGACGACAACGTCGGGCCGCTGCGCAAGATCACGGACAAGCACCAGGCCCTGCCGCCCGGCGATTGGCAGCGCGGCAAGGTCTACGTGGATGAACAGGAAATCGAAGTACCAGCCAAGACCGAATCACCGGAGATCACGGTCGCGGTTGGAATCTGGCGGGGCAGTACACGGTTGGACGTGCTCAGCGGACCATCCGACGGACAGAATCGCGCGCTGGTCGCTCACGTGAAGACGGGGCTCGCGCCGAAGAAGCCGGTGCTGAAGAAGTCGCCGAAGAAGTCCTGAAAGAAGAGATCGACGGAGGGAATGTCATGAACCGCACACTCGCGGCGCTATCGCTTTTCGTGCTCTCGAGCTCCGTGGCCGTGACCGGCTGCGTGGGCGGGTCGTCCAACGTGAGCAAGCAGGAAAAGGCCAAGCTCAAGGCCTACATCCTCGACAAGCCGCCGGCTTCCATCCCCCACAAGCTGGACATCAACTACGACAACAAGGAGATGCTGCTCGGCTACAAGCTCGAGCCGGCCGGCCCCGTGGCGCCTGGACAGAAGGTCAAGCTGACCATGTACTGGCAGTCGAAGAAGAAGACCGGCAGCGGCTGGCAGCTGTTCACCCACGTGCTGGACGGGTCAGGCGAGCGCATTCTCAACATCGACAACGTCGGCCCGCTGAGGACCGTGCGAGGCGACCATCAGGTTCTCGCTCCCAGCGAATGGACGCCCGGCAAGGTGTACGTCGACGAGCAGAGCTTCAACATTCCGAAGAAGGTCAAGACGAACCGCATCCAGGTCGTCACCGGCATCTGGAAGGGCAATTCCCGACTGAAGACGCTGAGCGGTCCGCACGACCACGAAAATCGCGGCATCGTCGTGAACATCCCCATCCGCAGGGCCCACAAGGCGAAGAACCTCGCCAACGCGCGGGTCCCCGAGTTGCGCGTCGACAAGCTGCCGAAGGGCACGAAGATCAAGATTGACGGCAAGCTGGACGAGGACGCCTGGAAGACCGCTCCCACCGCAGGCCCGTTCGTGGACGTGCGCACCGGCAAGACGAATCCCGCTTCCCCGGTCGGCGGCAACGTGAAGATCCTCTACGACGACAAGGCCATGTATCTCGGCTTCGACGTGAAGGACACGAACATCACCGGCGGGTTCAAGAAGGGCGCGAAGGACCCGCACCTGTGGACCAAGGATGCCGTCGAGATCATGGTCGACCCCGACGGCGACGGGGACAACAAGGACTACTACGAGATCCAGATCAACCCGCAGAACCTGGTCTTCGACTCGCAGTTCGACGACTACAACAAGCCCGAGAAGAAGCCGAACGGTCCGTTCGGGCACGAGGAATGGTCGGCTCACCTGAAGAGCGCCGTCACGCTGAACGGCACGATGGACAAGCCGAAGGACAAGGACCAGGGCTACGTCGTAGAAGCGATGATCCCGTGGAAGTCGTTCACGAAGGCCAAGCAGGTGCCGCCGAAGCCGGGTGACATCTGGCGCATGAACTTCTACGCGATGAAGAACAACAACGGCCTCGGTTGGTCGCCGATCCTGGGACAGGGCAACTTCCACAAGGCATCACGCTTCGGCAAGGTGCTATGGGCCGAGAAGGGCTGGAAGCCCCCGGTACCCAAGCCCCCGACGGCACCCGCCGGACTGCACCCGCGGCTGAAGCTGCCGGCCTTGAAGCACGCGCCGCAGTTCAAGGCGCCGGAGCTCAAGCACCCCCCGAAGTAGCCGGTACAGGGCCTGGGCTACAGTCCATAGTGGCGCGCGACCGCTCCCTCCAGATCGGCGCAGTGACGCGCCCGCTGGCGGGCGTCCGAGAGCACCTTCGGCGCTGAAGCGAGCCCGGCCGCCGCACTGGCGGCCTGGGCCGGCCCGCCGTCGGCGTCCAGCAGCCGGCGTGCGACACGGACCGCCGCCAGGCCGCGGAGCTGGCGCTGGTAGGCGTCCACGCACGCGCGCTTGAGCTGGCACACGTCGGGTACGCTGCAGGGCATGCGCTCGAGCGCGGCGAGGTAGGGCGCCTTGTCGTCGTTGGGCGCCTTGCGGAGACTATCGACGGCGTGCGCGAAGCGCCCGGCTTCGGTCCGGTGCGCCTGCTCGGCCTCGCCGTGGCAGCACGAAAGAAGCAGCGACACGCACACCGCGGACGCAGCGCGCCAGAACGGAAGTCGGCGGCGCGGGCGTCCCACCGAAACGTTGCAGGAAGGAGCGGCCGCGCCGGCCGTCAATCCGTCGCCTTCGGCGGCGGGCCCATCTGGATCCGCTCGCCGAGGTAGGCACCGATCAGCGTGAACAGCACGCCCAGCGCGGACATCAGCGCGTACATCCACCAGGGCATGGTCTTCACGGTCTGGCTCCGGAAAAGCAGGAACGCGGTGGGAATGGCAACCAGGAAGACCGCGACAACCGGCTCGACGAAGGTCTTGCCGGGAGAGATCAGGCCAACCAGCATCCCGCCGACAAACCACACCGGAATCGAGATCATCATGCCCGCCGATCCCTCGAAGTCGAGGGCTGGAACGACCATCGGCAGGCCCATCACCAAAGCAGCGGTCAAGACGCCGGTGATGACGATCGAGATCCCGAACCACATGACGCTGAAGCCTTCTTGCTGATAGCGGCGCTCGAGCTCCTCCTGTCGGGACAGGGACCGCTTGAGATCGTCGATCTTCGCGCCACAGGAGACGCAGCGGTTGTTGAGGAGCGGGGCGGTGTTCTTGAAGCCGCAGGAGGGGCAGAGGATGTTCTTCGCAGCAGCCATGGGACTTCCGTTGTCGGGGGCACCAGCCTAGCCCAAGTTTGGTCAAGCGGAAAACCCGACAACCTGGCCTGGCCGGGCGGCATCCGGCACCCACCCCCGCCGTTTCGCGGTATACGGGTCTCCGAGGTGGTTCAGCCGGCCGGAACCTGGTGGCTCCAGCCGGTGTCGGACCCGGGGATCCCTTCATTCAGCGTCAGAAACCATGTCCCGCCGTCCACCAGCCGCCGAATTGACCCTGCCCCCGGGGGCGGAGCCGGACCCCGAGCTGGAAGCCCTGCCCCAACCGAGGCGGCCCGGACGGCGGCTGACCCTGGTTGCCATGAGCGTGACAGCGCTCGCGGCGGTGGCGATGGCGCTGACCCTCAGGGGCGCGGCGGCCTACGCACTGAGGAGCGGCCCGCCCGTCGAGCTCGACGACCTCACCCACTTCACGCCAAGCGCCGGGCTCGCCAACCGCTGGGTGCACGGCACAGCGCTGCTCGGTACGACCGGCGCGATCCGCTACGGCCGCCCCCTCGACGGCGACACGTTCCGGCTGGCCCCGGTGGCCGGCAACGACCACATCTGGGTCGAGGTTCGCGTTCCGGAGGGCATGGAGGGGCCTCGCTTCGTCCCCCCCACCTCGTTCGTGGGCCGGCTGATCCCGTTCTCGCGGGCGGGCCTGCGCCACAACGGATTGCCGGAAGCGGTCGCCGACGCGGGCAGCGCACACATCCCGTCCGGGTCGTGGCTGCTCATCGACGGCGAGTCTCCGAGCTCGACACGCTGGGCGCTTGGGCTCATCGCGCTGTTCGTCGGCTTTGCCGCCTTCAACCTGTGGGGGCTGTACAGACTGCTGAAACCGGTGCGTGATGACTGAAAAGAAACGCCGCCACACGACGGCACACCCCGACGTGTTGATCGTCGGCGGAGGCATCATGGGTTGCGCCAGCGCGTGGGAGCTCGCGCGCCACGGGCTGGCGGTGACTGTGCTCGAACGCAGCGTTCCGGGTGCGGAAGCGTCCAGCGCCGCCGCCGGCATCGTCGGCGCGCAGGCCGAAGCGCACGCACCCGGCCCGATGACGGATCTTTCGCTGCTCAGCCGCTCGCGCTACCCGCGCTGGCAGAAAGCGCTGCACGCCGCGACGGGCATCGACGTTGGCTACCGCGAAAGCGGGCTCCTGCGCGTGGGCTTCGACAAGCAAGCCGTGAATGCACTGGCAGCGGGCACGCGCTGGCAGCGCCGCCAGAAACTCGGCGTCGAGCGGCTCGGGGCAAGGCAGGTGCGACAGCTCGAACCCGCGCTCGGTCCGCGCGTTGCCGGCGGCGTGAACTACCCGGGCGACGGTCGCGTCGACCCGCGGCTGCTGCTGCGCGCGCTGCACATCGCCGCACAGGGAGCGGGCGTCGAGTTCCGGACAGGCGCGTATGTGCGCCGCGTGCTGGAACAGGGCGGACGCGCACGCGGCGTGATGCTCGAGGACGGCAGCGAGCTCCGGGCGGACCAGGTCGTGGTGGCCGCCGGCAGCTGGACGACGCTGGTCGAGGGCGTGAAGCTCCGGTCGGGCGCAGTGCGTCCGGCGCGCGGCCAGATCGTGGAGCTGCTCGCACCGCGGCCACTGGTGTCGCGCGTGGTGTTCGGGCCGCGCTGCTACATCGTGCCGCGTGACGACGGGCGCATGCTGGTGGGCTCCACGCTGGAGTTCGTCGGCTATCGGCGCGAAGTCACCGCGCGCGCCGTGCGGGACCTGCTCGACGGCGCACTGGAGCTGGTCCCCGAGCTGGCGGAAGCCACCCCCGCGGGGATCTGGTCGAACTTCCGCCCATACACCGACGACGAGCTGCCGCTGCTCGGTCCAAGCGGCATCGCCGGGCTCACGCTGGCCACGGGCCACTACCGCACGGGCATCCTGCTCGCGCCCATCACGGCCGAAATCGTCAGTGCGGTGGTGCGCGGCAAGCGCCCCCCGCTGCCGCTCGAGCCATTCGACCCGCAGCGTCCCGGCGCCGCAGCCTGAGCGGCCTCGGCGCCGTGCACCAGCCCCGCGGGACACACCCCGCGGGGGAGTGCTATGGACGCGGCTCATGGCGATCACGTACCGGGAGGCGGGCGTCGACATCGACGCGGGCGAAGCGCTGGTCGAGCGCATCAAACCGCTGGCGAAGAGCACGCGCATTGCGGAGGTGGTCGAGGATGTCGGGGGCTTCGCCGGGCTCTGCGCCCTGCCCAGCGACATCGACGACCCGCTCTTGGTGAGCGGAACGGACGGCGTGGGTACCAAGCTCAAGGTGGCCTTCGCCACCGGCGTGCACGGCAGCATCGGACAGGATCTTGTCGCCATGTGCGTCAACGACGTGATCACGACCGGCGCGCGCCCGCTGTTTTTCCTCGACTACTTCGCGTGCGGCAAGCTCGACGTTGACGTGGCCGAGAGCGTGGTGTCCGGCATCGCCGAGGGCTGCCGTCTGGCGGGCTGCGCGTTGCTGGGCGGCGAGACGGCCGAGCTGCCGGGCATGTACGCCGAGGGCGAGTACGATCTCGCGGGTTTCGCCGTCGGCGTCGTTTCGCGTCGTGCCCTGCTCGGCCCGAAGCGGGTACAGCCAGGTGACGAGCTGGTTGCCGTCGCCTCGAGTGGTCTGCACTCCAACGGCTACTCGCTGGCGCGGCGCGTGCTCGAGAAGGAGATGGGCCTGTCGTTCGACGATCGCCCGGATGAGCTCGACTGCACGCTCGGCGAAGCGCTGCTCGCGCCGACCCGCATCTACGCCAAGGCCGTGGCGGGCGTACGCGCGGCGATCGGCGATGGCCTGCACGCCCTGTGTCACATCACCGGCGGCGGCCTGCCCGGCAATCTGCCCCGCGTGCTGCCCGACGGCACCCGCGCCGAAGTCCGTCTCGACTTCGCACGGCCCCCGCTGTTCAAGCTGATCGCCCGCGGCGGCCCCGTGGCAGAAGACGAGATGCGACGCACCTTCAACCTGGGAGTCGGCCTGGTCGCCGTCGTCACGGCGGGTCGGAGCGAGGCAACAATCGCGGCCTTCCAGGCGGCGGGGGAGCGCGCGTTTCGTCTGGGACAGGTCGTGGCAGGGTCGACAGCGGATGTACAGTTCGTAGGCTGAAACGGCATGGCCGCCCACGCCCCCTCGCTGGATCTCGGCGTCCTGGTCTCGGGACGCGGTTCAAACCTGCAGGCGATTCTCGACGCGATCGGCGGAGGGTCGCTCGACGCGAAGGTGCGCCTCGTCGTCTCCAACAAGCCCGGAGCGCAGGCGCTCGAGCGCGCAGCGAAAGCGAACGTACCCACGCGCACCATTCCACACGGCGATTTCGCGTCCCGCGAGGCGTTCGACGCCGCTCTGGTCGAGGCTCTCCAGCAGGCCGGCGCGCGCTGGATCGTGCTGGCGGGTTTCATGCGGCTGCTCACACCGACCTTCCTCGGCGCGTTCAAGGGCCGCATCCTCAACATCCATCCTTCGCTGCTTCCGGCTTTTCCGGGCGCGCACGCGCACCGCGACGCGATCGACTACGGCGTGAAAGTCACCGGCTGCACGGTGCACATCGTGGACGAAGGCGTGGACACTGGGCCCATCGTCGCGCAGCGCGCCATCGCCGTAACTGACGACGACGACGAGGAGAGCCTGGCCGCGCGCCTGCTGCACGAGGAACACGCGCTCCTGGTCGAGGTGCTGCGCTGGATCTCCGAGGGCCGTCTCGTTCTGCAGCCGGGCCGTGACCGGCGCCGCCCGCGCGGCGTCACGAGGCCCGCATGACGACGACGCGGCACTACGACGTGGTGGTGCTGGGGCGCTCGCTGGGTGCACTCTCCGCTGCGGCACTGCTTGCCCGGCGTGACTTCCGCGTGCTGCTCCTTGGCCAGGGACAGCGCCCCGCGAGCTATCGCTTCGATCGCCACCAGCTCAAGCGCCGCGCCTTCACGCTGCTCGCGGGCTCATCTCCAGCGTGGCGGCGCATCCTGCACGAGCTGGCGCAGAGCCCGCGGTTCCGGCGCAGAACGCAGCCGCTCGATCCGATGTTCGTCGTGCTGAGCGAAGGACGCCGCGTCGAGGTGCCGCCGGACATGGAGCTGTTCGCGCGCGAAGTCGACCGCGAGTTCCCCGAAGTGCGGCAGCTGGTCGACGAGCTGTACGCCAGCTTTGCGCAGGTCAATGCCGCTGCCGACGCCAGCTTCGAGCGCGATGCGGTGTGGCCTCCCGGCAACGTGTGGGAGCGCATCGAGACGGGACGTGCAGCCGCACTATTGCCCTTCGTCGGCGGCGATTTCCACCAGGACCTACTCGGCAAGTTTCCAGCTGGACATCCATACCGCGAGCTGACCGCATTGCCGGCCGTGTTCGCTTCCAATCTGTCGGTACCCGGCGATCTGCTTCCACAGTTCGCGCTCGCCCGACTCCACGGCGCGTGGACGCGTGGCATCCTGGCGCTGGAACAGGGCGAGGACGAGCTCGCCGAATTCCTGATCGACAGGATCCTAGCGCACGGCGGCGAGTGCCGGCTGGACCAGCGCGCCACCCAGCTGGTCGTCCGGCGCGGCGTCGTGGCCGGCGTGCTGCTGGACGGCGAGGAAGCACCGACGGGCGCGAGCGCCGTCATCAGCGACCAGTCCGGCGAGGCTCTCGCCGATCTCGCCGGCGGCGAGGGCATCACCAAGCGCGCGCAACGCGACTGGCCGCGCCTCTCGGCCGCCGCCGGGCGCTTCGTGGTCAGCCTGGTGGTCGACGGCGAGGCCCTGCCCGAACCGCTCGCGCGTGAGGCCTTCTTGATCCCACCGGGAACGGGACGACCGGATCCACAACGTCCCGTCGTACACTTGCAGCGGCTGCCGGCAGGCAGTGCCGATGCGCCGGATAGCGGTTCGGGCGAAACCACGCTTGTGGCCGAGACGATCCTGCCGACCCGTGGGCCGCTGACGCTCCTGGAAGCGCGCGAGGCCGTGCTGGGAACCCTGCGCGCACATCTGCCCTTCATCGACGATCACCTCCGGGTTGTCGATTCCCCTCACGACGGCCTGCCCGTGTACGATTACGGCACAGGAACGCGGCGCGAGATCGATCGCATCCATGTCCCCGACGGGTCACCTGGCCCCGAACCCATGCAGTGGCAGTGGACGGTGGATCCACCGGGCTATCTCGACCTCGCGGGGGAACCGGTGCGCGGCCCGATTCCCGGGACGTATCTCGCCGGCCCCACGGTGCTGCCGGCACTCGGACAGGAAGGCGAGCTGATCGCGGCCTGGGGCGCCGCGCGCTTGATCACGCGGAAGGACAGGAACCGGCAGAAGATGCGGCGCCAGATGTGGACCAAGATCGAGACCGGTTGACGCCCGTCGGGTCCGCCGATCAGGTCCCGCCTTCTGACAAAAACCGCTATAGTCCCCGGGATGATGCGACGCACGCTGACCGTTCTGACCCTGGTCCTGGCGACGCTGACCGCGTCTAGCGCCTTCGCGCAGAGCGACGACTCGCAGAAGATCCAGGTCCTGACCCTCATGAGCGACAAGGGCTTCCAACAGGCCCAGGCATTGACCATCGCACTCAAACGGGCCGTCACGCGCGCCGATGGCTGGAAGCTGGGCAAGGGCGACTTCTCGCTCGAAGTGCTGGTCGCTGCGCTCAACTGCCCGTCGCCGCCGGACAAGAGCTGCCAGCAGAAGATCGGCAAGAAGGTCGGCACCAACCGCTACGTGTGGGGCACGCTCAAGCTGGAGGGCAAGCAGGTCGTCGCGATCCTCCACCTGTGGGAAAACGGCTCCGAGAAACAGCAGACCGCGCTCCGCTACAGCGCCAACCTCACCGACCCCTCGGACGATTCCCTGCTCAAGATCGCGGAAGACGGGTTCTCGAAGCTCGTTGGAGCGGCGGAGGGCAAGCTCGAGCTGAGCGCGGGAAACGTGACCGGCGACGTGCTGATCGACGGACAGCGCGCGGGCAGCATCACCAACGGACACGCGGAGCTCGGTCTGCCGGCTGGCGATCACGAGGTGCGGGTCCGCGCCGGCGGCTACCACGAGGCCACCGGCACCGTGACGATCAAGCCCGGATCCACAGCACAGCTGCAGCTCTCGCCGTCGCCGGTGGCGGGCGTCGAAAAACCTGGCGACCACGGGCGGAGTGGCCCGACGGACTACCGCAAGATCGCAGGCTGGGCGACCGTCGGTGTCGGCGGCGCCGTAGCATTGACGGGCGGCTACTTCTGGCTGAGAAGCTTCCTCCAGCAACAGAGTCCGTCGAAGCACTACACGGACTACCGGAACAGTTTCTCCAAGGACGATCCCAACGCGCCCAAAGACATGTGCAAGGCCGCGCAACCTTCGGGGGTGAAACCAGACCCCGGAGTCGTCTCCTTCTGCAACCAGAACGCCCACTTCAAGACTGCCGCGTTCATCATGGTTCCGGTGGGCGTGGTGATCGCCGGCGTTGGCACCTACCTGCTGGTCACCGACAAGCCGAAGCGGTCGCCTGAAGCGGACACGGGCCGCATCCAGCCGATGTTCGGTTTCGGACCGGACGGCGGGCGAGTCAACGTCCGCGTGACGTTCTGAGCCTTTAGTGCGCGTCGTTGCCGGAGCGCTGCGCGGTCGTCCTCTGCGCGCGCCTCGCGGCAGCCGCACCCGTCCCACCGCAGACAGGGTGCGGCAGGCGCTGTTCTCGGTGCTCGGCGACGTGCAGGGCGCGCGCGTGGCCGATCTGTACGCCGGCAGTGGGGCGTTGGGCATCGAGGCGCTTTCGCGCGGCGCCGCGCACGCCGTGTTCGTGGAATCGTCGCGTGCCGCGGTCGACGTGATCCGCGACAACCTGCGCTCGCTCGGACTCGAGGCGCAGGCCACGGTGCTGCCCGTGCGTGTCGAGCGCGCCCAGCGAGCGCTCGACACGCACGGGCCCTACGACCTGGTGCTCTGCGACCCGCCCTGGCCCGAGCTCGACCGGGCGCTCGCAGCGCTCGGACGCGCGCTCGGCCCGGAGCAGCTATCGAGCGGCGCCCGGCTCGTGATCGAGCACCCGGCCAGAAGGCCGGTGACGCTGCCCGATGATTTCAGCGTCGAACTGTTGGAGGAACGACACTGGGGCGACTCCGGAGTTTCCCTGTTCATCCGTAGGGGAATCGACATTTCTGGCTAACCCCCTATCGTCGCCAGAGGCGGGAAAGCTATAGTTCCGCTCTAGTCGGAATCCACATTGTTGTCCGGAGTACTTGATGCCTGAATCGTCCCTGCCCCCGCCGCCGAAACACGGAGGCAGCACGGGCTTCATCGCAGCGGCAGTCGTCATGCTGTTGTTGATGGGCGGCCTCATCTACTGGAAGGTGAGCGGCAACAAGCCGCCGCCGCCTCCGCCGCCAGCGCCGTCGGTAGCCACCACCGAGAAACCGCCGCAGCTGGACGAACCTCCGCCGCCTCCGCCGCCCACGAAAGAGGTGGAAGAGGCCGGCCCGAAGAAAGTGGTCGCCCACCATGGCACGTACCACGCCAACAGCGGTTGCAGCGGCACGTGCAAGGGCACTGCTACTGGCGCGCTCCGCTCGGCACTGCGCGGCCGGGCAGGTCAGGCACGGGGCTGCTACGAACGGGCGCTCCGGCAGAACGCGACCCTGAAGGGCCGCCTCGTGGTCAACGTGCGGCTCGGACCCCAGGGCCAAGTGTGCAGCGCATCCGTCGGCTCGAACGGGCTCGGCGACCCCGCCGTGGCCGCCTGCGTGGTCCAGATGTTCCGCAGCGGGAAGTACCCCGCGCCTGAAGGGGGTTGCGTCGACACCGCAGTTCCTATGAACTTCGTACCGAAGTCATGACCCATCCTGTCCGTCACCCGGTCCGTTGGCTTTTGTTGTGTGCTCTCGGAGCACTCGCGGTCTCGGCGCTGACGACGGGCTGCAGCTCGAACGGCTACTCGCCGAGCTGCCCGCCGCTGCCCCTCTACAACGTCCATGAGTGGCAATCCGACGCGAGCGTCATCGCGGCGCGCAAGAAGTCGGAAAGTGCCAACTGCTCGACGCCCATCGGCGACGCAAGCAGCGGCGCGACGACCAACAACCCGTCGCCGCTCGACGCAGGCGGCGGCTGACGAAGGCCCGCGCCGGCGGAGCCGCCATGCGCGAGCATGCTCGCGGTGTCCTGCTCACCGTCGCCTACGACGGCAAACCCTTTTCCGGTTTCGCGCGGCAGCCGCACGCGCGCACCGTGGCGGGCGAGCTCGACGGCGCGGTGCGCGCGATCGATCCGCGCGCAAGCCTGGTGCGCGGCGCCAGCCGCACCGACGCCGGCGTCCACGCGCGCGGCCAGCGCATAGCTTTCGACACGGAACTCTCGATCCCTCCCCGCGGCTGGGTCATGGCACTGGCCCGCGAACTTCCCGATGCGATCGCCATCGTGGGTGCCGCCGAGGTCGAGCCCGGCTACGAGCCCCGGCATCACGCGCTGCGGAAGACCTATCGCTACGTGGTGCTCGAGAGCCCGGTGCGCGATCCATTTCTCGAGCATCGCGCCTGGCGTGTGGGCGACAGGTTGAACCATCAGCTCATGCAAGAGGAGGCCCAGGCGTTGCTTGGGACACACGACTTCCGCGCCTTCCGCAGCTCGTCGGACGAGCGCGAGAACACGGTCCGCCGGATCCTGCGTAGCGTCGTGCGCGCTTCAGCAACCGAGGCCCGCTGCCTGGAGATCGAGGTCGAGGGAGACCGGTTCATGCACCGGATGATGCGCATCATCGCGGGCACGCTGGTCGATATCGGCCGTGGACGGCTCGCTCCAGGCGCGATCAGCCGGGGCATCGACAGCGGCGAGCGCGACACCCTCGGTATCACAGCTCCGCCGGATGGCCTGTTCCTCGAACACATCGTCCTGGACGAGCCGGGCGAAAGCCGCTGGCCCGGCGACGAGTCCCCACCGCCGGGCGCCTGACCGGCCGCATTGACGAACAAGCTACGGTCGCGTAGCTTCCGCGTGCCGCTGGCTGGCACGTGCCCTGCTTGTCTGGAGAAGCCGCTACGTAGCGATGCCGGTCTGCGGTGGATCGGTATCCGCGCCCGAGCAGGCGGCGGAGCCGCGCTAGGAGCAGCATCAATGGGCTTGAAGGAAACAATCGTCGGTCGAGGCAAGAAAATCCTGCTCAGCCCATCGGTCATGCGCTGGGCATCCGATGACCGGGTGATGAAGGCGGCCGAGGGGGTCATGGACGCCAGGTCCCGCGTCAAGGCGGCCTGGAGCATGCTCGTCAACGGTCACGAGCTGCCGAACATCGACCCCGCACTCGACGAGTACCCGGAATCCGCCCCGGCGAAGAGCCCGGCGCCCGCCAAGAAGAACGGCGCGGCCGCGCCCGCGGCAGCAGCGCAGGCGCGCGGCTCGGACGACATGACCGAGTCGCTCAAGGAGCGCAACACGCTGTCGGGCATCGGCAGCAAGGACGTCTTCGAGAAGTGCTACAAGTTCACTGCCGCGGATAACGCGCGGAAGATGGGCATCTACCCGTTCTTCCGACCGCTGGACGTGAACGACGGCCCCGAAGCCGTGATCGACGGCAAGCGCGTCGTGATGTTCGGCTCGAACAACTACCTGGGCCTGACGACGCATCCCAAGGTGCGCGAGGCAGCCAAGGCCGCCATCGACCGCTTCGGCACGAGCATGACCGGCTCGCGACTGGTCAACGGCTCCATGAAGCTGCACGAGGAGTTCGAGAACAAGCTCGCCGCGTGGATGGGCAAGGAGAGCGCACTGGTCTTCACCACCGGCTACCAGGTGAACCTCACCGTGCTCTCGGCCCTGCTCAGCAACAAGAAGAGCGTGGCCGTTATCGACCGCAACGTGCACGCCTCGCTTTACGACGGCGTACGCCTGGGGCAGGCCGCCGGCGCCCGCATGGTGCGCTACCGCCACAACAACCCCGAGTCGCTCGACCGCGCGCTGGAGAAGATCGCCGACGACGAAGGTGCATTCGTGATCACCGACGGCGTGTTCAGCGCCGAAGGCGAGATCGCCAAGCTCGACGAGATCGTCAAGGTCGTGAAAAAGCACGGCGCGCGCCTGTTCGTGGACGACGCGCACGCTCTCGGCGTGATCGGCCCGGGCGGGCGCGGAACTGCCCACCATTTTGGCGTCATGGACGACGTTGATCTGGTCGGCGGTACGTTCTCCAAGTCGCTCGCCAGCATCGGCGGCTGGCTGGTCGGCGAGCGAAAGGTGCTCGACTACGTGCGGCACTTCGCGCCGAGCTTCATGTTCGCAGCGGCGGCAGCTCCGCCCAACGTGGCGGCCGCCATGGCCGCGCTCGAGGTGATGGGCGAGGAGCCGTGGCGCATCGAGAAGCTGCGCGAGAACTTCACCTACATGCGCGACGAGCTCAAGAAGATGGGCTTCGAGCTCGGCCACACTGAAACGGCCGTCATTCCCATCTACATCCGGCAGGATCTGCGCACCATCATGATGTGGCGCGACCTGCTGGAGGACTACGGCATCTACACCAACCCGTTCATCTCGCCGGGCGTCCCGCCGAAGAACGCCATGCTGCGCACCAGCTACATGGCCACCCACGAGCGCGAGCACCTCGACCGCGGCCTGGAAGCGTTCCGCACCGTGGGCAAGAAGTACGGCGTGATCTAGTCGCCCGGCGCCCGGGGTTGGGCCACGGGGGATGCGTCCCTCGACGCGTGCCCCTCCAGGTCCAAGCGAACGGTGGGCGCAGCGGGGTGTCTCCAGGCGTAGCGAGATAGGGGCCCCCGCGAAGCGGGGTCTCGCTACGCCTGGAGACACCCTGCGGAGCCCGCCAAGCGAGCCCTAACCCTGGCCCTTCACCTTGTCGAGCGCATTGCGGTAGGTCGCCGCAACGCGTCCGGTGAGGAAGCGCCGGGGCACGAAGGGCGCGAACGTCAGGCTGAGCCGATTGCTCATGCCGGGAGCGTAGAGAAAACGCCGGGCGCCGAGAGCGTCGACTCCCTCCCGCGCGACCTTGTCGACAGGCATCAGCCAGCCCCTGAGCGGAACGAAGTCCTCGCCGTCGGTCATCTCCGTCTGGATGCCACCGGGAACGAACGTGGTCACGGACACGTTGCGTCCCGACATCTCGTGATGGAGCGCGCAGCCGTAGTTGACGAGGAACGCCTTGGTCCCGGAGTAGGCCGTCTGGTAGGCGACTGGCACCACGCCGGCCATGCTGGAGACCAGCATCATGCCGCCTCCCTGTCCGCGCTGCTCCAGGTAGGGAACCAGCTGCGTACTCAATCGCACCACGCTGCGCACGTTCACATCGAGCATGCGCTGGAAGTCATCCCACTCGAGCTCGTCGTGATTGCCGAGGTGGGTGATGCCCGCGTTCAGAACGGCGGCGTACAGCTCGCGGCCGCCCGTCGCTTCCTCGAACACGCGGTCCACGTCTTCCAGCTTGGCGAGATCCGCGGCGACAGGCAGCACCTCGACGCCTGCAGCCGCCTCGAGCTCGGTCTTGAGCTCTTCCAGCCGCTCGCCGCGGCGCGCGGCGACCACGAGATTCGCCCCATGCTCGCGCGCCAAGAGCCGCGCCATCTCCCGGCCGAGACCCGACGACGCCCCGGTCACGAGCACCCACCGCGAACGGAAGTCCATGCGTTTCATCGCCCGAAGTAGAGCCACAAACGGGCCCGACTTTCCACGCCCAAGGGCAATCCAGCAGGATGCCCGCTACATCACCCCCACAAAAGCATCACGCTCCGACGCGAAAGAACGTCGCCCCGCCGGCCCTGAGCGGCGTCGGCGCATTCCTCAGCTTGCGGCCCATCGCCTCGACGGCCTCGGTGTCGACGTACAGGCCGGGGCCCCATCCCGGCACGTCGGCGTCCTCGTCGAGACGCGTCGCGGTATCCGCGTACAGCGCCCGCCTGAGCGGCTCGCTCGGAAACGACACGTGGAGCAGCGGTACGTCGCCGGCCCACGCCGGCAGCTTCACCGACTCGCCCTCTTCCGGCACCCAGCGACTGCCATGCGTCAGCACGCCGACGCTGGACAGCTCGCGTCCAGCAAGCCGGGCGCGGACCTGGCGGAGCCAGCCGAGCGGATCGTCCTCGTCTCCTTCCGAAACCTCGACGTACACCGCATGGCCAAAGTGCACTGCCCGCGCGGCACGCCCGAGCGGCAATGCCTCCAGGCACTCGACCAGCGTGCTGCGGAAGGCCGTGAAGCGCTTCACGAAGGCGGGCCGCTCGAGCGCGTACTCCTCGTCCTCGACTGTGAAGAACGAGATCAGCAGACCGAAGGCGTTCTCGTCGATCATCGGTCCCCGATTATCCCGGCGTGCCGGCGATGGCCAGCCGGATCGGGAGCCGAGCCGGCAGCGCTCAGGTCATCGAGCCGCGCTGCAGCGGCGCGCGCCCGGCGCGCTGCCTCAGGCGGTTCAAGGCGCGGAACACGGGACCGGAAGCGATGATGCGGCGCTGCAGCCGGCGCTTGCCGGGAAAATCGAGCAGGAATAGCGAAGCCATGATGGTCAGAAGCCCCTGTCCGGGCAGCACCAGCATCGCGATGCCCGCCAACAGAACGATGACGCCCAGCATGTTCTTGACCACCCTGAGCGCGACGCGCCAGCCGGGCTGGCGGACCGTCACCATCCCCAGGTCACCGCGCTCTTGCCGCGTGAAGTAGTCGGCGGGCACGCGCGCGACGAACCAGGGTACGCCGACCACACTGAGCACGAACAGCGCGACCGACCCCACCGACAGCACCACCAGCACGTGGGGCGTCAGCAGCCAGTGCAGAAACGTCTGCATCCACGCCGGGAGCCGTTCGATCATCGCCCCCCAGCGTAACCACTGTCGCCCCCGGCTGCCGGCCTAGCCCTTCGAGCGCGCCGCGTGGATGGCGGCCAGCGCGGCGCGCGCCTTGTTTCGGGTTTCCTTGGCCTCCAGCTCGGGCACGCTGTCGGCGACAATGCCGGCGCCAGCCGTGACCTGGAACCGCCCACCCCGCATCACCACCGTGCGGATGGCGATCGCGAAATCCAGATCGGTGCCGGCCGTGACGTAGCCGATCGCGCCACCATAGGCGCCGCGTGGACGCGGCTCGAGCTCGCGGATGATCTGCATCGCGCGCACCTTGGGCGCGCCGCTGAGCGTGCCGGCTGGAAACGTGGCGCGCAGCACGTCCCATGGTCCTTGCTCCGGCGCGAGCTCGCCCACGACCTCGCTGACGATGTGCATCACGTGGCTGAAGCGCTCGACCTCCATGCGCTGCGCCAGCTCGACCGTCCCCGCCTTGGCGATACGCCCGATGTCATTGCGGGCCAGATCGATCAGCATGACGTGCTCGGCAAGCTCCTTCGGGTCGGCGAGCATCTCCCGCGCCAGCGCCTCGTCCTCTTCCGGGGTGCGCCCGCGCCGCCGCGTACCGGCAATCGGTCTCAGCGTCACGCGGCGATCTTCCACGCGCACCAGCGTCTCGGGGCTGGCGCCGGCGATGGCCACGGCCGGCGCGCCAGGCCTCGCGGGCAGTTCGATCAAGTACATGTAGGGCGCCGGCGACAGCACGCGCAGCGCGCGGTACACGTCGAACGGGTCGGCGCCATCAGCGGGAACGGAGAACGTACGCGCCGGCACCACCTGGAAGGCGTCTCCGGCGCGGATGTACTCCTTCACGCGCTCGACGCTCTGCCCGTAGTCCGCGTCGCTAGTGTCGACCTCGACGTCCGGCGGCTGGGCTCCGGGGTCGGGCGGCGAGAGCGGCGCAAGCGAGGCTGCCCGTGACAGGTCGCGCTCGGCGCGCGCGAGCTCGGCCTTGTCAGGCGCGGCGATGGTCGCCGTGTGGGTCAGGTTGTCGAACACGACCACGGTGGCCTCGCCCACGAGCCGCGCGATCGGGTCGGACTGCGTGGGCCATGGCTCGACCTTCGTCGCGTAGTGGACCATGTCGTAGCCGATGACGCCCACGTGCGCGCCGGCGAAGCGCGCGGCCACATCACGCTCCGTCCCGGCCCCGGTCGGCACCAGCTCGGCCAGTCGCGCGAACGGGTCGACCCCGGGCTCTCCGTGCAGGACAACCTGGCGTCGCGGGTGGTAGCCCAGGATCGAATAGCGGCCCCAGCGTTCGCCGGGCACCACGCTCTCGAGCAAGAACGAGCCCTCCCCGGCATCGCGGCGCAGGGCGGCGTACGCGCCAACCGGCGTTATCCCGTCGACAACCAGGGTCTTGAGCTCGGTCACGCGCGTGAAGCCTAGCGCCGCCTTCCGGGGCGCGGGGTCGGAAAAGCGCTCGGAAGAACGCGCTGGAGCCACTACGATTGCGGATCGTGCTTCCTCGACGCGCGCTGCTCGTCCTGGCGCTAGGCGCCCTTCCGATGGGATGCCGACATACCCCCCGCCTGGCGCTCCACGACACCGAAGGACGGACCTTCACCGCCACGTGCTCGACCGACACCGGGTGCCGCCTGCACGACAAGGGCGTCGCATTCCGGGTGACCGGACGCCTGGTGGGGATCTGCAACGTGCCCGCCGGCCAAACCCCCCAGGCCAGCGACTGCCGCGCTCTGACCTGCCAGCAGGACACCGACTGCCCGTCCAGACACCACATGACCCACGGAACCTGCCTGGACGGGCTGTGCATCGAACCTGCACACCCGATCAACGTCGACGACGCGGTGATGCTGTGCCTGGCCGGGACCGGCCTCGGAAAAAGCTCGCCGAAGCAGGTCCAGCGCTACGCGCTGGCGCTGAACTGCGGCACGCCGTGCAAGGTGCCAGCGCCCTGCCGCCAGCCCTGATTGTCGCGCCAGAACGTGCAAAAACGAGGCCCCGAGGCTGGAACAACCGCGGACCGTCGGCTAGGCTCCGCGCGCCCGCATGCCCGACACACCGCCGCTCCGGGCGAGCATCGCGCTCGCGGCCTATGCCGAGCCCCTCGTGGAGGGGCGGCGCGCAGTTGTGTTCGGCGACGCGTCGGCGCGACTGGCCGAACATCTGCTCGAACGCGGAGCCCGGCTGGTCCACGTGTACGACACGGACGCGACGCGAGTCGCTGAAGCGGCCACTCGCAACACCTCGCGCAACATCAGCTACGCGCCGCTCGGCGAGGGCGGCGCCGCGGTGCGCGACGGGGCATTCGATCTGGCCATCGTCGAGAACCTGGCGGCGGCGACCGATCCGGCCCAGTTGCTCAAGCGCGTCCGCCGCGCGCTGTCGCCGCGCGGCGCGGCGCTCGTCGTCAGCGAGAACCCCGACGTGCGCGTGCAACTGCTCCCCGAGCTGGAACAGGCCGGGCAGAACATCGACTACTACGGGCTCTACGACGCCGTCGCTCTGGAGTTCGAACAGGTCCGGATGCTCGGGCAGACGCCGTTCGTGGGCTACGCGGTCGTGGACTTCGCCGCCGACGGCGATCCGGCACCCACGCTCGACTCCGGCTTCGTGCCTGGCGGCGCCGAGGAACCGGAATGGTTCATCGCGCTGGCTTCGCAGGAGGCTGTGGAGCTTGACGAATTCTCTGTCATCCAGCTGCCGTTCTTGACCGCCGTCGGTGCCGGCAAGAGCCGCAAGCTGGAAGACCAGCTGCGCGCCGCGCGCGCGGCCGAACGCCACGCGCGCGAGCGCATGGCCGAGCTCGAAACGGACAACGAACGACTGCGCGCCGACCAGCGCTCGCGCAAAGTCGAGCGCGCCGATACCGGCGAGCTGGACAAGCTGCGTAGCGAGCTGGAACAGCGCGACGCGTGGATTTCCCAACTGGAAGCTCGCGCCGCGACCGCCGACGCGCGCGCCGATGAGTCCCAGTCCGAGCTGGAGCAGGCACGCGCCCGCGCCAAACAGGCCGAGAAGGAGCTGGCAGCGACGCGCGAGCAGGCGGAAAAGGCCAGCGAAGAAGCGCGCGCTCTCCGCAGCGAGTCGGAGCGGCTCGCGCGGCAGCTCGAGGAAGCCCAGGCAAGCCCCGCGGCGTCGCCCGAAGAGCTGGAGACGTTGCAGAAGCAACTGGCCGAGGAGCAGGCGGCCCTGTACAAGGCAGAGCAGGAGCGCGACCAGCTGCGCGAGGAGCTGTCACGCAGCGAGGCCCAGCTGGCCGAGCTCACGCGTGCAGAGCCGGCCGACCTGGGCGGCGAGCTCGACCAGCTCGAGGCCCAGCTGCTGGAGCGCGGGCGGGAGTTGATGCGCCGGCAGCGCGAGCTCCGCGAAGCCGAGCGCATCGGCCGGGAGCTGCTCGACGAGCTGATGGCCCTGCGCTCCCCGGCCGCCAAAGAAGAGAGCCCAGCTCCAACCGGTCAGCCCGGACGCGAGGCCGAACTGGCGCGGAAGCTGGACAACCTGGCGCGGCTGAACGCCCAGCTGGAGGCCGAGCTGGAGACGGCCCGCTGGAGTATCGCCGAGCTCGAAGGGCGCCTGACGGACATCGGGCTGGACACGACCGAGCGCGCCCAGCTCGAGGACGACCTGCAGCGCGCCCGCGCCGAGGTCCAGAAACTCGCGACCTTGGTAGCCCAACTAAGGGCAAACACCGGGTCTGGAGAGGCGGAAGTTCGTTGACAGCCCCCCCGCCGGCCTTAGCTTGGCCGGGTAATCGGGTCGTGGGGTAGCGGCACCCTGGCATGAGCGAAAAGCGCGACTACTACGAGGTTCTAGGTGTCTCGCGAGATGCGAGTGCTGACGAGATCCGGAAGGCGTACCGCCAGTCCGCTCTGAAGCACCATCCGGACCGGAACCCGGACGACAAGGAAGCCGAAGGACGCTTCAAGGAGGCGACGGAGGCCTACAGCGTTCTTTCGGACGACGAGAAGCGCCAGGCCTACGACAGGTTCGGCTTCGCCGGCCTTGGCGGCGGAGCGGGCTTCGATTTCTCCTCGGCCGGCATCGGCGACATCCTGAGCCACTTCCAGGACATGTTCTCGGACTTCTTCGGTGGGTTCGGTGGCTTCGGGGGCCCCGGCCGTTCGCCGCGCGGGCCCGAGCGCGGGCAGGACGTCCGGGTCGACGCCACCATCTCGCTCAAGGACACGATGACCGGCTGCAAGCACGAGATTGTCGTGCAGGGCGCCGCGGCCTGCGACGACTGCGGCGGCAGCGGCGCCAAGGCAGGAACGCACCCCGAGACGTGTCCGCAGTGTCGCGGTGCGGGCCAGGTCGCCACGCAGCGCGGCTTCATCATGTTCAGCACGACCTGTCCGCGCTGCCGCGGCACCGGGCAGTTCGTCAGCGATCCATGCGAGAGCTGCCACGGCAGCGGCTACGTGGAGAAGCGCCGCAAGGTGCTGGTCACCTTCCCCGCCGGCATCGACTCGGGCCAGCGGCTGCGCGTCCCGGGTCAGGGCATGCCCGGCCCCACAGGCACGCCGCCCGGCGATCTGTACGTCGACGTGAGCGTGGAGCCCGACGAACAGTTCGAGCGCGAGGCCTATGACCTCATCACCCACGAGCCCGTGTCGTTCCCGGAGGCCGCGCTGGGTGGCGAGCTGCACCTGACGCTGCCGGACGACACCGAGGTCTCCGCCACGGTCAAGGCCGGCACGCAACCCGGCACCGTGATCACACTGTCCGGCAGAGGCATCCCGCGGCTCGACCGCCGCAGCCGCGGCGATCTGCACATCGTGGTCGATGTGCAGGTCCCGAAGAAGCTCAGCCGTCGCGCCAAGAAACTGCTGCAGGAGCTCGAGGCCGAGCTCGGCGACTCGCGCGGCGCCCGCTCCGCGGCGGGCTAGCCGAACAGCTGAGCCCTGACATCGCGATCAGTCCGTGCTCGCGTCGCTCGCGTTCGCGTCGCTGCCCGCGTCGATCTGCGCGCAGCCCGGCTCGGCGCTGGCATCGGCTCCCGCCTCGTCGTTGCCGAGCGCGGCTCTAGCCGCACACAGCGCACACCCGCCGCCTCCGCTGTTTCCCGGGCCGCCGCAGCACCCAGCTACGAACGAGCCTCCGACGATCATCGCCAGACCGATCGCGAACCGCCACCTCGAGTGTTTCCCAAGCATGGGAGAGCGCCGAAGCAAGAAGCAGGCCCGGGAAGTGCACCGGGCTATCTGGCAAGCCCGTACATCGCCACCGCCGCCGCGAACGCCCACAGCACGAGCGTGAAGCTCCGTCCGATCGGCCGCGTCCACGCGGGCACGCGCGAGAACGCTTCGCGCCACACGTCGGCGGAGTCACCCAGCGCGCGATCGGGCATGAACACCACGCGGTTCGAGATGCGGAACAGCACGCCCTCCGCACGCACCACCGCGCCTGCCACGTCGCCCAGCGGCCGTTCCTCGGCGCGGCCGCTCGCATCCTCGTAACGCAGGGTCCCACGGCGGAGCGACAGCCGGACCCGGCGCTGCTCCTCCGGCAGCCTGGACAACCCGCGGATCTGGATGCGGCGCAACCCCAGCAGCAACCCGACCCACAGCGCGCACAGGACCAGAGCCGATAGCACGTTGTACAGGGTTGTCGTCTGTCCAGGGAACATCGAGATGCCGAGATAGACAAGACAGAACGCGACCGGCCAGCGCAGCACGTTGAAAGCCGCGCCCGGCACCAGCTTCGCCGTGAGCACGAGATCGCGTTCGTCGAACACCCAGTGCGCTTCCAGCTCGGGAAGCTGTGCGTCGGCCGCATCGCTCACGAGCACTATGCCTTGGCGAGCTTGGCCAGCGCCGCGACCGTGGCGTCGAACGGCTCGACCTGGTGCGCGTCCTGCTGGAGAAAGCGATTGACGGCGGGCATTGCGGAAATGGCACGGTCGACACTCACGTCGCTGCCGGCAGCGTACGCGCCGAGCGAGATCAGATCGCGCTTGTCCTCGTAGGCACCGATGAGCGCGCGCACCTCGCGTGCCGACGCTCGGTGCTCCGGGCTCACGACCGCGTCCATCACGCGCGAGAGCGAGACCGGGATGTCGATCGCCGGATAGTGACCGCGCGCCGCGATGCGGCGCTCGAGGACGATGTGACCGTCGAGGATGCCGCGCACCTCGTCGGCGATCGGCTCGTCCATGTCGCCGCCTTCGACGAGCACGGTGTAGATGGCGGTGATCGAGCCGCGCTCGCCCTGCCCGCTGCGTTCGAGCAAGCGCGGCAGCATGGCGAACACGCTCGGCGGATAGCCGCGGCGCGCGGGCGGCTCGCCCGCCGCCAGCCCCACCTCGCGCTGCGCTCGCGCAAAACGCGTGATGGAGTCCACCAGCAGCATCACACTCTTGCCCTGATCGCGGAAGTGCTCGGCGACGGCCGTCGCCGTCTGCGCCGCGCGCAATCGCTCCAGCGCCGGCGAATCGCTGGTCGCGACCACGACCACAGCACGCCGGCGTCCCTCTTCGCCCAGCGAGTGCTCGAGGAAATCGCCGACCTCGCGCCCGCGCTCGCCGACCAGCGCGACCACGACCACGTCCGCGCTGGTGCCGCGCGCAATCGCGCCGAGCAGCGTGCTCTTGCCGACACCCGAGCCGGCAAACAGTCCCACGCGTTGTCCGACGCCGACGGTGAGCAGCCCGTCGATGGCGCGCACGCCGGTGGAGAGCGGCTCGGCAACGGGACGGCGCCCGAGCGCGGGCGGCGGCGCGCGATCCACCGGCACGCTGTCGAGCCCGCGCGGCTCGGGCCCACTGTCGACCACGCGCCCCAGGCCGTCGAGCACGCGGCCGAGCAGCTCCTGCCCCGCGCCGACGCGGAGCGGCGCGCCTGTCGATTCGACCGCGTCGTCCGGCCCCACGCCGGACAGCTCGCCGAGCGGGATGAGCACGGCCTCGCCCTGGTCGAAACCGACGACCTCGGCGGGCAGCGGATCGCCCCGGCGCTTGAGCAGCACGACGTCCCCGATGCGGGCTCCGGCCAGCATCGCCCGGACGCTGAGCCCCGTCACGGCCCGCACGTGGCCCACCGGGCGTAGCGCGGAGGCCTCCTCTAGGCTGGCTCTCAGGGCGTCGAGGTCCACGCCCCGAGGGTAGCGGCGGGCCGCGCCGGACACCACCGTGGACGCCGAAAGTTGCCTCCGACGCGAGTTCGGTGCCACGCTGATCGACGTGCGGATCAAGGGGCTAGCACTGGTCGTCGCTCTGGGCGCGGGGGGCTGCCACGCTTCGGTCAACGCGAACGTCAAGGCAGGCGGTTCGGCCACGGAAGAGCAGAACCTCGACGAAGGCTCGCCCGAGCCCGGAACCAGCAAACCGCTCGTAGGCGACTCGGACGCCGAGAAGCCCGCGGCGAAGGCGGCGCTGCTGGGTGCGCGTCACGACCTGCACATCGCCGCCTCCGCGAAGCAACCGACCTGCACCTGCGTTGCCGCGGCCGTAGGGGCGCCGGACAGCCCGTCGTTCACGTGGGAAGCCGGAGCACCAGCGCTCGATCCTTCATCCCAAGAGGTCGTCGCCCTCACCTCCGAGGGCATCAAGTGCGACGCGGAAACGCCGAAGGACACGCTCGGCGCCTCGTACTGGGGCTACAAGGTCGAAGGCAACGACGTGGTGGTGATCGTGGAAAACGCCCGCTTCGGGCGGCCCATCACCGGCGGCGCCATCATCCCGAAGCCCCAGCCAGGCGGGCACGTCTACCTCCAGCCAGCCAGCAAGAGCGTGCCCTACGGGCGCCCGCTCTCGGGCGGTGGCCAGCGCTGCCAGCTGCAGTAGACCGTAGCATAATGCCACAAACTTGTAGCATTATGCCACACTATGGCGTCCCGAGAGCAGCAGAGAGGGCCGCGCGGCGCTCCTGCAGCCGCGCGCCCAGCTGGGTCACCAGGAACTGCCCGAGCTGATACCGCGGTAGCGGCGCGCACACGTCGGCATAGGCGGACTGGATCGCCAGGCGCATCTCGGCAGCGGTCTGGAAACGCTCGTCCGGATTGCGCGTCATGGCGCGGTGGACGATCTGCGCCACCGCGCGCGGCGCATGCGCCGGCAGCGGACGGACCGTGTCTCCGTGCTTGATGTGCAGGAGCACCTGCGCGAGCGAGCCTGGATAGGGCATCTGCCCGGCCACCAGCCGGTACAGCACGACGCCCGCCGACCAGATGTCCGTGCGCCGGTCGATGGGCCCTCTGAGCACCTGCTCCGGTGCCATGTAGCTCACCTTGCCCTTGAGCACTCCCGAACGCGTCTGCTCGCTGAGGCGCTGGGCGGCCCGGGCAACGCCGAAGTCGATCAGCTTCACGTCCCCCTCAGCACTGATCAACATGTTCGACGGGGAAATATCGCGATGGACGACTTCGAGCGGGCGGCCGTGGACGTCACGCAGCTCGTGCGCCGCGTGCAGACCGCGGCAACACTCGCCCACCACGCGCAGCGCAAACGACAGCGGCACGTCCTTGCCGCGCTCGTGCAGCGCCTTGAGCAGCGACGACAGCGCGTCGCCGTCCACCCACTCAAGCGCTACGTACGGCAGCCCGGTGTCCGTTCCCACGTCGCGGATGGCGACCACATTCGGATGCTGGATTTTCGACAGCAGCCGCGCCTCGTCGAGGAACATGCTGACGAAAGACGCTTCGCCAACCAGGTGCGGCAGGAGCACCTTGAGCGCGACCACTTCGCGCCTGCCGTCGCTATGCTGCCGGAACGCGACCCACACCGTGGCCATGCCGCCGCGCGCGATCTGCGTGACCAGCTGGTAGCGGCCGACGCGCATGCCCGGCTGCAGTAGGGGCAGCGACGACGACGGCGGGGCAGGCTGCGAAGTGCTGGCGCGCACGACCTGGCGCCAGCGCTGCGACAGCGGCATGACGACCGATTCGGTGGCCGTGTCCCAGCGTTGCCTCACGGGCGGCGGGCGCGGCGGATCGTGTTCGTCGTCAGCTGACATCGCGATGAGCGCGCCGAGCCGGAAAGAGCGGCGACAAGCCCCAGGATACGCCGGCGCCTGACTGCAATCGAGCGGACAGGAAATGTCCGCCCGTTCCAACGCGAATGCAGACTGCACGCGCGCTCAGTGTTATGAAGGAGGCAGATGATGGACCTGTCTCCCTCGGATCATCCCCTGTTTGCTGGCCTTTCTCCCCGCTCCACGGCGACCCCCGTCCCGCGCGGCGCCTCGCCGGGCTTCGGCCTGTTCCAGGGCGACGCCGTGGAATGGCTAGGCACGCTCGGCGACGGCAGCGTCGACTTGATCGTCACCGACCCGCCCTACGAGTCGCTGGAAAAGCACCGGGCCATCGGTACCACCACGCGCCTCAAGCACAGCAAGGCGTCGAGCAACGACTGGTTCCGTATCTTTCCGAACGCGCGCTTCCCCGAGCTGTTCGCGGAGCTGTACCGGGTCCTGCGCGAAAATCGCCATTTCTATCTGTTCTGCGATCAAGAGACGATGTTCGTCGCCAAGCCGATCGCCGAGCAGGCGGGCTTCCGCTTCTGGAAGCCGATTATCTGGGACAAGCGCAAGATCGGCATGGGCTACCACTACCGCTCGCGTTACGAGCTCATCCTCTTTTTCGAGAAGGGCAAGCGCAAGCTGAACGACCTGTCCGTGCCGGACATCATCGAGCATCCGCGCATCCACCGCGGCTACCCGACGGAAAAGCCGGTCGCAGTCAACGAGGTCCTGGTGCGGCAGAGCAGCCAGCCCGGCGAGCTCGTCATCGACCCGTTCATGGGGTCGGGCTCCGCGGGGGTGGCGGCAGTGGGGCTGGGCCGCAGCTTCCTCGGCAACGACTTGTGCAGCGAAGCGCTCGACATCAGCCGGCGGCGACTGTCCGCGGCAGGTGCCGGAGACGACCAGGGGCTGTATGCTCGCGCCCGCCGATGACGGGCAATGAATACAAGCACCGGATCGCGCGCTACCTGATCACCGCATACGGGCGTCGCGGTCTGTCGGTGTACGACGAGGTCACGCTCGGCACGTCGATCATCGGCAAGCGCCGACGCATCGATCTGTTCCTGCACTCGCGCGACGACAACCGCGTGCTCGCAGTGGAGTGCAAGTACCAGGACTCGTCCGGCACCGCCGACGAGAAGATCCCGTACGCGCTCGACGACCTCGCGGCGCTGCGGGTGCCGGCGTGCATGGTCTACGCGGGCAGCGGGTTTTCGGCGGGGGTGCTGCACCTGCTGCAGGGCTCGGAGCTCGCGGCGTACTGCATGCCGGAGGACAACATGCAGCCCGTGGCCCGCGCGCAGACGGGCTCGCTCGATGCCGGGACCTGGCAGCTCGATCACGTCCTGGCGGCGACCTTCGGCTGGTGGGACATCGTGCTGAGCGGCCGGTCACCGCTGTTGCTGTAGCGCTCCACGCACCCCGCGAAAGCGCAAGCGCGGCCCGGAACGATGCGATATGTTGCCGCGCATGCAAGCACGACGAGCGTCTCTACGGGCGGGGCGCGCTGTTGCCATCGCACTCGTTTTGTCGGCAGGCGGCTGCCACCACAAGAAGTCCGCCACCAAAGACGAAAGCGCCGCGCGCGGTGTACGTCCCGAGGACCTGAAGCTCGACCTGTCCACGGCCGCACGCTCGAAGGAGGATGCACCTGCGGCGGCCGGGACGCTCGGCATCACGCTCGACCAGCTGAAGAAGAACTGGAACGCGAAGGCGCCGGCGCACAAGACCTCCAGGATCGTGCGCTGGCTGCGCCAGCCCATCCCCGGTTTCCAGGCGTGGCGCGCCAGCTGGCCGCTGGGGCAAGGGCTGACGCTCGAGGTCGTCGGCGTCGGCAAGGACATGGTGCAGACCGCCCAGGTGTCGCTGCAGCAGCTGCTCAAGGGCACCCGCCAGCGGACCTTCAACGCCTGGGAGACGCTGCGCGAGGCGGTGACGCCGGAGATCTCGCAGGAACAGCTGTACAAGGGGCTGGGGCTTCTGTCGAAGCCCACCAAGCAGACCCGCTACCTCGACGAGAACGGCTACGTCTGGCAGTTCGTGTACGCGCCGCTCCGGCGCGTACCGGGTGGCGGGCTGGTGCTGACCGTGCATCGCGCGCAGCCCAAACCGGAAGCGGACAAGCCCTTCTCCATGCTGGTCAAGTTCGGCGACGCCGGCAACTACGGCAGCATGGGCTCGTTCACGCTCGAGTACGCGCCGTCGAGCCGGGGCAAGGGTTTCGAAGAAGCGGCAAGGCTCTGCGAGCAGCAGGGGCTGTCGCTGTGCACCGACGCCCAATGGCAGCGTGCCTGCTCCCAGCTCAGCAAGATCAGCGCAATTTCCACGTGGACCGCGTCCTTCAACAAGCAGCTCGAGAAGCTCCAGACCCGGGGTGGCGGGGCCACGTGCGACTCCGGCGATGCCGTGAGCGCCGACGACAAGAACGCCAAGCGCGGCGCGACGTGCTGCTCGAGCAACGTCGCCATGACGAGCACCACCCCCGCGGCGATGAAGGGCCTATTCGCGCTACCCGCGCTGACCTACGAGCAGGCGCTCGATCACAAGAACGAAAAGATGCTCGGCGCGGTGCTGGCCCCGAAGCTGCCGCACTTCCTTTCTCTCGACAACGCGACGCAGGCCGCGGCCGCGAAGCTGGCGATGGACGACGCCAAGAAGAACCCCGACCGCTGGTCGGCGCTGCAGAGCTGCCAGCTCAAGCCCGGCGCGAAGCGCCTGCACTTCGTTCTGAACTGCGGAAAGGCAAGCTTCGAGGGCAACCAGGGCATGGCGACCCTGATCCAGTACGGCGTCTTCGAAAATCACATCGAATCGCTCAAGCAGCTGAAGGTGCTGCGCAAGATGGGGCCGATTGAGATCTGCAAGCGCTGGGTGAGTGGGCGATGAACGCGACGACGCCCGGAAGTGACAGCCGGCCCGATGGCGTGGGCTTCGCGCGCAAGCTGCCGTTCGGAGCCCCCGCAGCCGCGGTGGTGGCGTACGTGTTCCTGTCACTGGTTGGAAAGCTGATCGGCGGCAGCGGTCATCCCGCGGGCGTGACAGTCGGCGCCATGATCGCGGTATTCATCCTCGCGCCGCTGCTCGGCGGGCTCGGGCTGGTGGCTGCCGTCCGCGGCGTACTCGCGAACCGGCGCAGGAAGCTGATGCTGTTCGCCGCCCTGCTGAATCTCGCGCTGATCGTCGGACCGTACGCGCTGTTTGTCTCGCACTGAGCCCGTCCAGCGCCGCGCGTACGCGTGGTAGATCCCGTCGCGGATGGCCATCGCACCGCTGACCTGCGACCAATGTGGCGCGCCCGTGCCGCTCGCCGATGGCGATTTCGCCAGGTGCCGTCAGTGTGGCGCCAGCGTGCGCATTCCCGACGCGCACAAGCAGCTGCGCGAGGAGGTCAAGCGGACGCGCGACAGGCGGCGGGAAACCGAGCGGCTGCTGCGCCGGCACTCGCTGCTCGGCTCGCCGATACTGCGCAAGCTCTACGCGTTCACGGTCATTCCCGCCGCCGTGATCGGTGTGCCGCTGGCTTTCGCTTTCACCGAGCACACGGTGCACTGGTACGCGCGCGAGTGGGTCGTTCTGGCCGGCATCCTGCCGTTCATGCTGACGCTGTTTCCGTGGCTGGTGCTCTGGGCGTTCGGCTCGATCGGCGCGTACCTCGGTGCGCTGGGGCTCAAGCTGCGCGCTTCGCCCCCGCCGTCGGGCACCACGGGCTTCAACTGCGGCGTGTGCGGAGCGCCTCTGGAAATCGAGCCGAAGGCGCTGGCGGCAACCTGCGACTACTGCGGCTCCGACAGCTGGGTGCGGGATGCTCCCGGCAGCTGGGATCTCGAAGGCGAGCAGCGTCGCGAGGGCAAGAACCTCTCCGACGTGGTCAGCGCCAGCGACTTCCGTTCCTTCGACCTCAAGCTGCTGATGGTGGTCTACCCGACCGTCACCGCCATCTGCTGCGGGCTCCTGTGGCACGCTCTGCCCGGCAGGCAGGAGCTCATCGCCCTGAACTACTCGGAGAGCGTCGGCTACGACTGGGATCTGGTCGGGCATCCCGGGCCGGTCGTCGATCTGGCGGCGCGCGGCGATGACCTGGTGGCGGTCGGCAAGGGCGGGCAGGTGCTCGAGTGGTCCGACGGCAGTTGGGACACGGTCGCGGGCAGCAGCGGGTACCTGGGCGTGGGCTCCCACGGTAGCCGCGTGCTGGTCGTCGGCAAACACGGCAAGGCGGCCTGGTTGGAAGACGGCGAGCTCCGCAAGGTCGATGTCGGGCTCCACATGGATCTGCGCGACGCCTGGGTGTCGGAGAGCGGCGCCGTCGTCGTGGGCGATCACGGCAAGTCGGCAGTGCTCGATCACGGGCACTGGAGCCAGCTCAAGCCGCCCACCGGAAACGATCTGGTCGGAGTGTGGGGAGACGGCCGCGGGCGCGTCTGGGCCGTCGGCGGCCTCGGCGTCAACGAGCTCCAGGGCAAGAAGTGGAAGAGCGATGTGCTCTACGGGCTGCCGAGGGTCGTCGCCGTGGCCGGCAACGCCGGCGACGTCTACATCGCCACGCTTCCACTCGATGACAAGCAACATGGTTGTACGGTGCTGCACCGCGACCCGGACGGTTGGCAGTCCCTGACCAGCACCGACCACGACATGACTGCGCTCGCAGCCGCGCCCCACGACCTCGGAGGTGTAGGCCCGCACGGCTACGTCTACAGAAGGGCTAGGTTTCCCCCGAAGCACGCCCCCTGCACGGGCGACCTGCACGCCGCTGTATTCGTCCAGGGCAAGCTCGTGGTCGGTGGCGACGACGGCGTGTTCCGGACGGTAGAGAAGTAGAAATTCCAGCTTGCGCGCGCGGACAGTGCGCGAGAGAGGACGCTAAGCAGCGGCGGGAACCGGCGGATTCCCTATCCCGGGGACTCGATGTGCGTAGCTCCGTCTCCACCGGGAAAGCCCGTCGCGTGCGACGGCAACACGCCCCTGTGCAACAATGGCGGTGGCTGCAGCGCCTGCCCGGGCTCCGGGGGACCGGCCATGGTCTCGATTGGCACCGTCTGCGTGGACAGCACGGAAGTCACTCGCGCCGACTACGACGCATGGCTTGCGACCGCGCCGTCCACCGCCAAGCAGCCGTCCGGTTGCGAGGGGAACACGTCCTTTTCCCCTGACCCGACCTGCACGAGCCAGCCTCCGGCTGCACCGCCAGGGGCGGCAGCTACAAGGAGCTCAGCAAGGCAAACACCTGCTCCGCCGAGTCCACCCCGCACCCCCGCGACTACGTCGCCAGCAACCTCGGCTTCAGGTGCTGCGCGCCGTAGGAGCTGACCGGCAGCGACCGACATAGCGCCCGGATCATCGGGAGCGTGAGGTCGCGCTTGTGGTCCGCCCGCCTGGGCAGAAGCACTCTGGCGCCGGACACTGGGGCATTTTCCACGCAACTGGGAAGGGGACGATGCCGAAAAGTGCACGTTGAACCTCTCGAAGAGGAGAACGTCCATGCCAGGGCCCATCTGCTCCAGCGATCCCCGAACCCACTACGACTACCAGGCGCAGGTCTGCGGCGGCGAACACGAGCCGACCAACGAGCCTGGTGGCGCTTGCGGGAAGAAGTGAGGGTTCAATGACTCTTGATCCCGTTCTCGTTCCCTTGGCGGCGTCGGCTGCCGGCGCTCTGGCCGCGACGATGCGCGGTCCGCGGACGCATCGTCGTTTCGCGTAGCTGCTTTGGGCGGCTACACGTGCCAGTTGCTCGCGTTCCTCATCGCTTCGGCAGCCGCTACTCGCGTGCCCCGGCCAGGGCGGACGTTTGCGTTTGCGGCCGTTGTTGCGGGTCTCGGTTGGCTGCCGTTCCTCATCGGAGCGCGGGCGGACTGGTTGGTCTCCGCTCTCGGTCTTACTGTCGCCGCGCTGCTGGGACTGTCCGGGCGGCATGACAACGGCTCCGTGCCGGATGCCGCCAGCTAGCCCCTTGAACCGCTTGCGATCACGCCGCAGTGCAGGAGATATGGGAAGGCCGAACGTTGGCGCCGCTCAGCCCGTTCTGCCCGGCGCGATCAGGGACTCGGCAGGAATACCGAGCTTGTCGTGCAACGCCCGGATCATCGGGAGCGTGAGGTCACGCTTGTGGTTCAGAACCTCCGAGACCCGGGCACGGCTGCCGATCATCGGTTCCAGGTCTTTTCGTGTGAGACCTTGTTGCTCCATCCGGAACAGGATGGCCTCAATCGGATCCGGTGGGGGCAGCGGGAACTGCTTTCGCTCATAGGCTTCGACCAAGGTCACGAGCACGTCGAGCCGATCGTACGCTGGGGTACCCCGCTTGGCGTCCCAGAGCCGCTCGATCTCAGCCAATGCTTCGCGATGATCCTTGCGGGTGCGGATTGGACGAACTTTCATGGCTCAGATCTCCTCGACGTCGATCTTGTCGTACTCGGCGTGGGTGCCGACGAAACGGATGAAGACGATCTTCAGATCGTACCGAATTGCGACGACCAGCCGGTACTTGTTCCCGGCAATGTTGAAGACCGCACGCCCGGAACGGAGAATGCTGGCGGTACCGAACTGCCGCTTGATATCGGCGGGCGACGACCAATTGGCCGCCTCGGCTTCTTTGTGCCACGCGAGAAGCGGCTGCTCCGCATCCTTTCGTCCCGGCTTGCTCCAGAAGGCTCGCAAAGTGCTCTTGGCGATGACCCTCACCGGAACAAGGTAGCTTGCTCCCAAGGTGGGAGCAAGCCCAGGTGCACGAGACAGGACTTGAACCTGTACGGGTTGCCCCACCGGAACCTAAATCGGCTGCGCTCGTCGCGAACGGATGCGAACCGAGGTGATCCGGGGTGTTACGAGAGCGCGATCAGGTCCGTTGGGGCTCGTTGGCGCGAGTGCCGACGATTCGCCGACGATTGGAGGGAAGGGTCACTTCGGCATCTTCATGATCGGGCCACAGCCGTTCGTCCAGTACACGCTGGTCGCGTCGACCGCGATACCATCGCCGCCCAGGCCCTCGACGAGGGTGTCGGGCACTCCGCCATCGAGGCCGTCCTTCACAACCTTGCCGGTCTGTTCGAAGGTGCCGGTTGCCCAGTAGACGCTGGTCGCATCGACCGCGGTAACAGCCGCTCCCCACTGCTGCGATGCGAGCGTCACGACCTTGCCGCCATCGAGGCCGGTCTTCATCACCGTACCGCTCCCCGAGCTCGCCCAGTAGACGCTATTCGCGTCGACCGCGAGGCCAGACGGGCCGTTCTGCCCGGCGGCGAGCGTGACCGGGGTGCCACCGTCGAGCCCGACCTTCCTCACGTTGCCGCTGGTCGTCCAGTAGACGCTGGTGGCGTCGATCGCGAGACGTGCCGCACCCTGCCCAGAAGCGAGCGTCACCGGCGTGCCGCCATCGACGCTGACCTTCATGACGCTACCCTGGGGATTGACGGCGGTGGGATTGGCGCCCTGGTTCGTCCAGTAGACGCTCGCCGCGTCCACGGCGATGCCGTAGGGATAGCTCTGCCCGGAGGCTAGAGTTGTCGGCGTCCCGCCATCGAGTGGCCCCTTCATGACGGTGCCGTCGCTGGAGTTCGTCCAGTACACGCTCGTCGCGTCGACGGCGATACCGCGGACGCCGGTCACGGTTCCCACCGGCGCGAGCGATACCGGCGCGCCCCCATCCAGCCCGACCTTGGCGATTTCAAGCTGGCCCGGGCTCTCCCTCGCAAAGTAGACGCTTGTGGAGTCCACGGCGATGGCCGGACCGCACCCCGTAGCCAGCGTCACCACGCAGCGCGCATCGTTGCATGTACCGGCACACGTGCCACCGCAGCCCTGACCTCCGCCTGTACCGCTGCTGCCCCCCGTGCCGGGTCCGCCACCTGTGCCGCCGCCGGAGCCACCCACACCGGCGACTCCCCCTGTTCCCCCACCGGGGTGGCCACTAGCCACGGTCCCGCCACACCCCACGACAAGCGGCGCGACCAAGACAGCCAAGCGCAAGAAACTTCCCGTGGGCAAACGCATGAACGACTCCGGAACCTCAGGTCTCACGAACAAGCAACCCATATGCCAGACCGGAACACCACGGATCCCCGGGGACCGGCCACATGGACGCGCTACTCGTTGGCACAGAGTGGCACGACCGCGAAGGCCCACCGCCAGAGCTGTCCGATCCGCGACATCATCCCCACCGGTTCCATGGAGAGGATATCACGGAGCGGTGGTCGGCAGGGAACGGACTCCGACGCAAGCCAGCGGTCAACGGCTCAACCCACCGGAGCATCCTCGAACGTGACGGTGCCGTCAGCTGCGACCCGCATCAAGCAGTTCACCATGTCGGTCCTCGACGCGAGCGACGCCAGGGCAAGCCGGACGACCTGTAGCTGCTCGGCTCGGGCAAGGTCGCCGTCTTCAAGCAGGATGATCCCTGCGTGCAGCTCACGACTCCGGGCGAGCTTGTCGAAGTCGTCCACGTTCTTGGTCACGAGGATGCGGTCTTCCGTGAAGGCATGCTCCAGAACCTCCGCATCGGACGCCGCGAGCAGACCTCGATCTCGAATCCCACAAGCGTCGATCCCGTCCTCCTTGCAGAGGCGGTCTGCTACCCACGGGGAAATGTTCTCATCGAGCAGGAGCTTGACGTTCACGAGGCCGTCCCATCTTGGGGTACGCCAGCGTGTACAACCTAGCGAACTCGATGTCCCGCTCCTTGAGGTACGGGTAGTCCTCCTGAAGCTCGGCGACCGGAACGCCCTTGATGACCTGTTTGCCGATGTTCCTCACCGCGAGGCGGCTCTTCGGGAAGACCGGCTCACCTCCGAGAATGTCCTCGGAGGTCACCAGCTTGGCTTTCCACGCCTCGAAATGTTCGAGGCGGTCAGCGATGTCCTTGGCAACACGGGCAAGCTTGAGATCGAGCACCGGGCTCACCTCGATGCGTGCCGGGGGCTTCTTCCCTTTCATCGCCCGAGCGATGACCTCGTGAAGCTTCCGGCGGTCCTCCACACCGAGCTGCAGCCCGAGCAGGGCCAGAGCGCCGAAGTACACGGCGTCGGTGAAGCTGAACCGGGGCGGGCTACCGGTCCCCGCGAGGCCGTGTTCGACCTCCTTCCGCACCCGGTTCGCGTCGAGGCCAACCAGGGAGACGATCTCGTTCGTGCTCAGTGTTGCAGTGGACATAACTATTCCCTATTCAGGGAATACTATACGGCCCAGGGTGCGGGTGCGCAAGGCTGCGCCGCCCGGTAGCGATCGCTCGCACCGCGTTCTGAAGTTCCGTGGCTAGCGGGCTGAATGCGGGTCCCTAGGCGCCGAGGCAGGACATTTCCTGGCCTAGCGCTGCTCCCGACATTTGCCCGTTGTCGTAGACTCGCCGTGTGACGGGGAAGCGCCAACGGAAAGGGAAAATGCGTCCCGTGTGGCGGGGAGCCTGGCTCGTTCACTTCTTCCAGCGGCATCGCGACAACGACCCGGAACGCACTGTTCCCGGCAGGGTGTTCCTCGCTGCCTGCCCCACCTCAGTACGCGCCAAGATGGTGGCTGTACTGCAAGCCGTGGCTGCTGCGCCTCCGCCTGCATTCAGCGGCGGCGGATACTGGGAATCCATGCACGACGAGATGAAGGGCTGGTACGAGATTCGCGTCGACGGACCCAACCGCCACCACTACCGCTTGTTCTGTCTGCTTGAACGCGAGGGCGCCAAAGTCGGATTGGGCGGGCCCTCCATCGTGATCATCGCGGGAAAGGACAAGCCCTTCCGAACGGTCCTGAGCGAAGCCGACTACGCGCAGGTACGAGCGCTGGGGGACGAATACCGCAAGCGCGAACCACGTAGTGTCGAGCAGTAGCTATGCCGTACTTCCCGCAGATGTCGTTCGCTTGCTGCTGCGCGAAGCCTTGCGGGGACTGGCCGGAACGAGCTGGACCTTCAGGTTCAGCGCCTCGGCGAGCTTCATGACGGTCGCCATGGTCGGATTGGCTCCCTTGCCGGTGAAGAGACGTCGCACGACCTCGGGTTTCGTCGAGATCCGGCGGGCAAGCTCCGCCTTGCTCATGCCCAGTTCAACTCTGGCAGCGTCCAGTGCTCGCACGATGTGGTCCACGGCGAGGATCTCCTGCTTCGCCTTGGCGTGCTCCGCGGCGAAACGCTCGTCCTTCATCTGGGCCTCGACGAACTTGTCGAAGCCAGTCCTGGATCGCTTGGGCATGTGTCGGCTCCTCACCAGGAAGCGTAACACATAAGTTACGCCCCGCAAGGCTCTGGCTCAGGAGCAAACCCAGTGCACGAGAGAGGACTCGAACCTCCACACCTTGCGGTACCGGAACCTAAATCCGGCGCGTCTGCCAGTTCCGCCACTCGTGCGTTGTCCGGCGCGGGCCGGACCGCGGAGAGATAGCGCAGCGCTAGGTTGGTCGTCCAGCGAGGCGCGCGTGGCATGGGGCGACGCGGTCCGGCGTGGAGTGGCAGGGGCGCCGCGCCAGCTTCGCTGCTGTCGCGCGCGTGCATTTCGACGCCGTCAGCCGTCCGGGAGAGCCGAAATGCACGCCTCACGTGCATTTCGACGCCGTCAGCCGTCCGGGAGAGCCGAAATGCACGCCTCACGTGCATTTCGACGCCGTCAGCCGTCCGGGAGAGCCGGAAATGCACGCCTCACGTGCATTTCGACGCCGTCAGCCGTCCGGGAGAGCCGGAAATGCACGCCTCACGTGCATTTCGACACCGTCAGCCGTCCGGGAGAGCCGAAATGCACGCCTCACGTGCATTTCGACACCGTCAGCCGTCCGGGAGAGCCGAAATGCACGCCGCCCCGCCGCACCCGCCGCACCACGCCGCCCCGCCGCACCACACCGCCCCGCCGCACCACGCCGCCCCGCCGCACCACACCGCCCCGCCGCACCACACCGCCCCGCCGCACCACGCCGCCCCGCCGCACCACGCCGCCCCGCCGCACCCCGCAGGCCCCGCGCCACGCAGTTCGACGCGCACGCGCGCCGCGCCGCACCCCGCACCCAACGCGCCCGCGCCGCGTGCTTAGTGCTTCTTGTACCCGCGCGGCGAGTGCCAGCGGCGGCGGATGTGGACCTTGAGGATGTCGTGATAGAGGCCGACGTGCGCGCAGTGGTCCATGGCGTCGTTGCCGGCGTAGCCGCGGACATGGAAGTTGCCGCGGTCGTAGCGGCCGATGAGCTCCATACCCATCGGGTCGCCCTTGCGCGCGTGCGCGCGGTGGAAGTGGCCGCCGACCTCGCGGATGAGCAGGTGCGCCGTCTCGGTGGTCGAGGCGTAGCCCGGCGGGATGATCGACGAGTGGCTGATGAACATGTACTTCTTGCCGCGCGCCGCCAGCTTCGCGAAATCGATGAACGGCTGGATCTGCCGTGCGTCCAGCGACTTGCCGATGTAGCCGCAGTGCAGCCCGTCGAGCAGCACCACCGTGTCCACCAACTTCTTCGCGTACGGCTGCTGCAGGATCTCGCCGACCGCACCGTAGCCCGCGCTCCATGAAGAAAGCCCGACGTGGCGGACGTGCGCATTCTTCTTGCCCGTCTTCTTCGCAATCGCCTTCTCGATGCTCTTGACCAGGCGCCTGAACGTGTGCGGCCCGGCAAAGGCGTGCGAGTACGGCCCGGAGCCGATGCCCAGGTCGATGCCCACCAGCACCGCGCCGTGCATCACCTGCACCCACTCCTTGCGCACCGGCTCGTGCCCGTGGAAGTGGAACATCACGTCGAACGCGCCGCTCTTCGTGATGCCGCCGCGCTGGGGCGCGATGAACTGCCCCATGTCCACGCCGCGGTCCCAGTGCGTGTACACGCCCCAGCCCGGGTCCGGCGTGTTGCACGGATTGACGCCGCGCTCCTTGGCGCTCTTCTGCACCTGCGTCCACGGCGGCGGCTTGGCGATGACCGTGCCGGAGCGCAGGCGGCCCACGCCGTCGGACAGCCTGGCGCTGGCGCGACGCCGGCTCGAGCTCTTCTTCTTCCAGCCCTTCGACGGGATGATGAGCTTTTCCCCGATGCGGATTGGCTCGCCCTTCTTCAGGCCGTTGATCTCGCGTAGGGCGTCCACGCTCACGTGGTAGCGATGCGCGATCGACCACAGTGAGTTGCCGCGCGCCACCGTGTGCGTCTTGCCGGCCGCCGAGACGGGCGCGCCGACCAGAGCACCGAAGGCGACCACGAATGCTGCCAGCAAGAGCGCCCGCAGCCGTGTTCCTGCTGCGTGGGACCTCATCGGGACGGGCCCCAACGTGCGCCCTTGCCCCGGATCTTTCAACATATCGGCAGCGATTTCCCGGCGCCGGCGTGCAAGTGTCCGAAAACAGCCGGGCTCGCCCCCGCTACGCGGTGCTTGACCCGCCAGCGGCGCCGCCCACAAATTACGCGCCGATGCGCCTCTCCTCTTCGCTTGTACTCCTCATCTCGTCCATCGCGGTCGCCTGCGGCGGCGGTACACCTCCGCCCGCCACACCCGAGCCGCCGCCACCCGCGCCGGCACCGGAGCCGCCGCTCGGCTCGACCGCGCCGGCTGCGAGCAGCGCGCCCGCGGCTGCCGAACAGAGCAGCGACAATGACTGCCCGACCGGCATGCTGCCCATCGACTCCGGCACGCTGTGGATGGGCTCGCTCAAGAGCAAGGGCCGCCCCGACGAGCACCCCCAGCACCAGGTCGAGGTGCAGAGCTTCTGCCTCGACAAGGACGAGGTCAGCGTCGCCGCCTACCAGAAGTGCGTCGACAACGAGATCTGCGACCCGCTACCCAAGGACGTGCAGCTGCTCGCACCGATGAAGAAGAAGAAGCACAAGAAGCTGAGCCGCTACTGCACCGCCGGCATGAAAGACAACGCCGACCTGCCCGCCAACTGCATTGGCCACGACGAGGCGAAGAAGTACTGCGAGTGGAAGGGCTACCGACTTCCAACGGAAACCGAGTGGGAGTTCGCAGCCACCGGCGGCGACGACAAGCTCGACTACCCGTGGGGTTCCACCAAGCCCGGCGACGACCTCTTGTGCTGGAAGAAGAAGGACGGCCCGTGCAAGGTCGGCTCGAAGAAGCCCGGCGCCTTCGGCATCGACGACCTCGAAGGCAACCTCCGCGAGTGGACCTCCTCCACCTACGGCCCCTACCCGACCCCACCCGACTCAGGCGACAAGCTCGTCGTACGCGGCGCGAGCTGGCAGACCACGAAGCCCGACAACGTCCGCCCCCAGCGCCGCTGGGCCGAAAGCCCGCTCTACCGCAACGTCGACCTCGGCTTCCGCTGCGCGAAGGACCGATAACGCGCGGCGCGCGGTGAGCGCGGCGTTGTGAGTGCGGCGCGGCGTTGTGCGCGCGGCGCGCACCAACACGGTGCGCGGTGACACCGCGCCCGGGCGACAGCTACGGGAACCACACCCGGACACGCCCACTTCGAGATTTCTTGTGGGGGTCCTGGCAGCCACCGCACCCGGAGCGACGGCGCAACACCGCCGGCCCAGAGCGTCCCTGGAACAGCCCGTCACGCGCGCATTTTCGCGTCCAAGTTCAAGCTTGGCGGCCTTTTCAGACGCCACACGCCTGTTTTCGCCTCCAAGCGCCGCTTGGCGCCCTTTTCAGGCGCCAGACGCGCGTTTTCGCCTCCAAGCTCGAGCTTGGCGCCTCTTTCGCGCGCGGCAGGCGCCACGCGACTGTTTTCGCGTCCAAGCTCGAGCTTGGCGCCCTTTTCAGACGCCACACGCCTGTTTTCGCCTCCAAGCCCGCTTGGCCGCCTTTTCAGACGCCACGCGACTGTTTTCGCGTCCAAGCTCGAGCTTGGCGGCCTTTTCAGGCGCCCGACGCCTGTTTTCGCGTCCAAACTCGGCTTGGCGCCTTTTTCGCGCGCGGCAGGCGACACACGCTCCGCCGGACGCCAGGCCCGTCACGCGCGATGCCCCCCAGGCGCAATGACGCCCGACGCCAAAGCCCGGACGCGCGACGTCCTACGCCGCGCGCTTCTTGCGGCGCTTCTTCTTCGCGGCTCTGGACTTCGCGTCCGCGCCGCTGCCCGAGGCGGCGCGCGCGCCGAGCGGTTCCTGCTGGGTGCTGCAGTGGATGGTGCCGAGGCCGAGCACGAGGTCGACGGCGTGGATGCCGACGACGCGGCGCTTGGGGAACAGCTCCGACAGCAGGCCGAGCGCGACGCGGTCGCGCGGGTCGTTGAAGGTCGGCACGAGCACAGCGTCGTTGCCGATGTAGAAGTTCGCGTAGCTGGCGGGCAGGCGCTCGCCCTCGAACAGCACCGGCGCGGGCATGGGCAGCGGGATCACTTCGAGCCGCCGGCCGCGCGCGTCGCGCTCGCCGGAAAGCCGCTCGCGCGCTTCGGCGAGCGGGCGGTAGTTGGCGTCGCTGCGGTTCTTTTCCTCGCACACCACCACGCGCCCCGGCGCGACGAAGCGCGCGAAGTCGTCGATGTGCCCGGCGGTGTCGTCGCCGGCGATGCCGTGACCGAGCCAGATCACCTTCTTCACGCCCAGCTGCTCGGCGAGCACGCGCTCGGTGCCTTCGCGGCCGAGCGCGGGATTGCGCGCCTGGCGTCCGCTGAGCAGGCACTCCTCCGTGCACAGCAGCGTGCCCAGGCCGTCCACGTCGATCGCGCCGCCCTCGAGCACGACGCGCTGGCGCTTGCCGTCGACGATCGCTTCCGGATGGAAAGCGCGCAGCCCGATCCGTTCCGGCAGCGCCTCGCCCGCCGCGTCGTCCTTCTTGTGGTTGTCGTAGCGCGCCCAGCCGTTGAAGCGCCATTTGACCGCGGCCAGCTCGTCGGCGGCGTGCTTGCCGCGGCGCGCGCCCGGCTTGCTGCGCGTCACGATCAGCGGCAGGAAATCGCGCGTCCACGAGCGATCGGTCGTCGCCGTGAAGAAGTCGATCTGCGTGAGGTCCACGCCGGCGCTCGACAGCACGCGCTCGGCGCGGCGCTGCTCGAGCTCGCCCCGCACCAGGATGCGGACGCGCTCGCCGCCCGACAGCGCGCGCGCCATCTCGGCAAACACCCAGGGGATCGCCCCGAACTTGCCCGGCCAGTCGCGCGCGTTGTGCGGCCACGCCAGCCACGTCGCCGCGTGCGGCTCCCACTCGGCCGGCATGCGGAAGCCGAGCGCGGCCGGCGTCGCGTCCGCTCCGCGCGCGTCCTTGATGGAGCGCGCCGTCGCGCCACGCGCGCCCGTTGCCGCGCGCCGCCTTCGCGCGGCCGCGCGCTTTCTTCGCCGCCATCAGCGATCGTCCCCGTCGAGCAGGCGCGACGTCAGCCCGCCGTAGGCGTCGATGCGCCGGTCGCGGAAGAACGGCCAGCCGCGGCGCACCTCTTCCTGCTTCGACAGATCGCACTCGACCACCAGCGTCTCCTCGTCCTGGCCCGCCTCGGCGATCACCGTGCCGAACGGATCGGCCACGAACGAGTGGCCCCAGAACTCGATGCCGCGCGTCCTTCGGCGCCTTCGTGCCCGACGCGGTTGACCGCGCACACGAACACGCCGTTGGCGATGGCGTGGCTCTTCTGCATGGTCTGCCACGCCGCGAGCTGCGCCTCGCCGTACTCGGCCTTCTCCGCCGGGTGCCAGCCGATCGCCGTCGGATAGAACAGCACTTCCGCGCCGCGCAGCGCCGTCAGCCGCGCCGCCTCCGGATACCACTGGTCCCAGCACACCAGCGTGCCCACCTTGGCGTGCGGCGTCGGCACCGCCATGAAGCCGAGGTCGCCGGGCGTGAAGTAGAACTTCTCGTAGTACAGCGGATCGTCCGGGATGTGCATCTTGCGGTACACGCCCAACCGCGCGCCGTCCGGCCCGAGCACGACCAGCGTGTTGTGGTAGACGCCCGCCGCGCGCTTCTCGAACACGCTGGTCAGCACCGTCACGCCGTGCTGCTTGGCCGCGCCGGCCACCGCCTGCACCGTGGGCCCGTCGAGCGGCTCGGCCAGATCGAACAGCTCCTGGTCTTCCACCTGGCAGAAGTACGGCGAAGCAAACAGCTCCTGCAGGCACACGATCTGCGCGCCCTGCCCCGCCACCTCGCCGATGCGCGCCAGCGCCTTGTCCACGTTCTTCGACTTGTCGTCGACCGTGGACATCTGGATCAGCCCGACCTTCACCGTGTGCTTCGCCATGGGGCCGGCGAAGATACAAGGCGGCGCGGCGCGACGCTAGATCGGCCGGGCTATCCCGCGCCGGATCCCCCTGGGATGCGCCGGATGCCCTCCGCACTGGCGCGGCAGAGCGCGTCCCGCCGTGCTCGCTGCCTGTCGTGGCGGGGCTCCGCCCCGCACCCCGTGGGCTCCGCGCGGCAGGTGGTCCCAAACGCGCGGCTCCGCCGCGCCCGGGCCCACCACATCGCTGCCTGGATGAGTGCCATTTAAATGGTATCCTTCAGACCATGAAGGCAACCATCGACCAGGCCGGACGCATTGTCGTCCCCAAGGCACTCCGCCTGGCGCTCGGGCTTCACGCGGGGCAACAGCTCGAGATGCGCGCCCGCGACGGCATCCTGGAGGTTGAAGTCGCGCCCACGCCCATGCACCTGGAAAAGCGCGGCAAGGGCGTGGTCGCCGTCCCGGAAGAGTCCCTGCCCGAGCTCGACGCCGACGAGGTGCGCGCGACCCTGGAGCGGGTCAGGCGGTGAGAGCGCTGGACTCCAGCGTGGTGGTCGCGGCCTTCGCGTCCTGGCACGAGAAGCATGCTGCCGCCCGGAAAGCCGTCGATGCCGGAGCGCGCTTGGTCGATCACGCTGCCCTCGAGGCCTTTTCCGTGTTGACCCGGCTGCCCGCACCGCACCGCGCGCCTGCGGATCTCGTCGGTCGGTTTCTGACAGCGCGTTTCAAGGGGTCGCTGCTGCGGCTGGATGCGCGCAAGTATCGCGCGTTCGTCGCCGGCCTGCCTGGCCTCGGCATCTCCGGAGGCGCCGTCTACGACGCGCTGATCGCAACCACCGCGCTGGACCACGACGCCACGCTGCTCACCTGCGATCGCCGAGCACGGCTCGTCTACGACCGGATCGGCGTCCGCGTCCAGCTCGTGTAGGTCGCTCGTGCGAGGTCCGGCTCCGCAGGGCCGAGTTCTACCCGAACAACTCCCTGATGTCCGAGAACGTGACCGCGCGCGTCGGCCACGTATCCGGTGTCGCGATGAAATGGTTGCCATCGGTGCAGCCGACGGCTGTGTCGGCGGCCTGGCCGCACTTGCTGTGCGCCATGCTGGCCAAGATCACATAGTGGTTGCGGTCATGGCGCTGGAACTCGTGCATCAGCCCGATAACGTGCCCCAGTTCGTGGTAGGCGTTGTATGGGCTCATATGTGCCGAGCAGGAACCGGTGCTGCACGTCGTATACCCGTTGGAGTTGCCGCCTGTCGTCGGGTTGATCGGTATCTCGACCGCGCCCGTAGGAAGCGGTGCGTAGTAGGTCGAATTGCAGTTCCAGGAGACTGTGCAAATGAAGTGGATGGCGTGGTCGGCGGCCTGGACCTGATGTAGATACCCGGCCCGCTTCCGCATTTCGCACCAGCCTGCTGCATCCGGTGGCCTTGCCGTCCAACGCGGAATGAGCAGCAGGCTTGTAGCTGCGCCCCGATCGTGAGAACGTCGCTGCTGCGTGGATGGGTGGCCCGCGGGGGTTCCGGGGGAATTTGTCCACGGGGAGAGGCAGCACATACGAAGGGAGGCCAGGGGTGGCCAACGACTTTATTTCCGCCAAGAACACGGCAACGGCAACGGTTTCGCAGGAGACGCTGGAGGAGACGCCGGCCCGGGTGATGAAGTTCCTGTACGGGGTGGGCACGGTGCCGGCGATCCGCGCGCGGCTGGCGCGGCGCGGCTACACGCCTGAGGAGCACCAGCGCGGCTGGTCGCTGCTGCACGCGGCCAGCGGCTACGAGCTCGAGCCGGCGCTGGGCACGCACAGCGATCCGGAGGTGCTGGCCGCGGTGAGCGAGCTCGACGACTGGGACGAGGACGGTTTCCGCATCATCCACGCGGCGCTCGGCCGCCTGCACCCGGCGCAGGATCGCGCGGTGCTGGCAGGTCTGGCTCCGGCGCGCGGCGCCGGCTCGGTGCTGTCCGTGAAGCTGCTGCTCGACCGGCTGGACACGCTCGACAAGAGCCAGGACGCTGGTGACAAGGCCGCCACGAAGACGCTGGCCACGCGCGGCATCACCCAGGCCGAGCGCAAGCGGCTGCGCGGGCTGATCGCCATCGCCGAGAAGGGCACCTCCCAGCCAGCGCCGGACACCAGCGCACGCGACGCGCAGAACGAGAAGCGCCAGCAGGCGCTGGTCGAGCTGCGCGCCTGGTACGAGGACTGGTCGAACATGGCGCGCGCGCTGGTCAAGCGCCGCGACCGGCTGATCCGCCTCGGTCTCGCCAAGCGTCGTTCCCCCAGGAAGCGCAAGGCCGAGCCCGCACCCGCCGCGACCGACGCGCCCGCTTCCTGAAGCTGCGACGCGAGCGCGATCCGCTATGGCGTGCCGGCGACGCGGGCGGATCGCGCTTGGCGCGGCGCGGAGCCGCTCCGACGCCCTACCGGGCCGTTCCGCCGTGAAAACGAGCGGCCCGGACGCGGCGCAGGCGGCTTGCGACGCGCTCCGGAGCTTCCGGCGCGGCACTCGAGCGGCATTTTGTCGCGGATATCCCACCTGCGGGCGCGCCAGAAGCGGTCGCTGCCGCGTCGAAGGCCGATTTTCCCGCATCGGAGCCGGTCGGCAGCGCCGCGGAAGCTTCCGGGAACGGCGCAAGCCCGCCCAGCCCCGCGCCCGCCCGTCCGGCGAACGCACGGGGCTCGAGCTGTGCTACATCAGGCGCGAGATGGCCGAGGCGAGCAGAGCGAACTCTCCGCAGCTGGACGAGCGGCTACAGCGCGAACGAGAGCATGGTCAGCGCATCCTCGACACCGAGGAGGCCAACTGGGGCTGGCACACCGCCGCTGGTGCGATCAGGAAGCGGCGGCGGGCGGATTTCATTGGCTTCGCCGACCGTCCGCTGGAGCGCGGCGCACGCGTGCTGGAGATCGGTTGCGGCTCGGGTACCTTCACCGGAAGCCTCGCGGAACGATTCGAGCATCTGACGGCCATCGACATCTCGGACCCGCTGGTCGAGGCGGCCAGGGCGCGCCACCCGGGCGTCGAGTTCCGCATCATGGATGCGCACAGCACGGAGTTTCCCGAAGCGAGCTTCGATGCGGTGGTCGGCTGCAGCGTGCTGCACCATCTCGACTGGGCGCGGGCGCTCGAGGAGTTCCACCGTGTCCTGCGTCCGGGCGGGCTGCTGCGATTCTCCGAGCCCAACCTGCTCAATCCCCAGATTTTCCTGCAGAAGAACTGGCCGTGGCTGAAAGAGCGACTCGGCGACAGCCCCGACGAGTACGCCTTCACGCGCTGGCGCATCCTGCGCGATCTGCAGTCCGCCGGCTTCGCGGAGCGGCGGGCGGAAGCCTTCGAGTTCCTGCATCCGTCCGTCCCGGAGCGGCTGGTGGGCTCGGTGTTGCGACTGGAGTCCGTCCTCGAGCGGACGCCGGCCCGCCACATCGGCGGCAGCCTGAAGATCAGCGCGCGAAAGCGCTGAGCGACCGGAGCTAGCGCCGCCGGAGGTAGGTCCTGTGGTCGCGGTAGCGCGCGATCAGCACGAAGTCGCGCCCGAGCAGAGTCCGCTCCGTCGCGCTGATGCGATGACGGCGGCCCACGACCACCGCCTGGGCCTCGCCGAACAGCCGGGACAGGCCCGCGTTGCTGCGGTCGATGGGTTGATCCGGCAATGGAAAGTGCTGCATCCGCCTTGGCAGGATCTCGTACGTCTGCATCCTTTCCACGCGGTACAGGCCGTCGTGGTAGCCCAGCCCCAGCGACAGCACGTACCACGGCAGCTTGTCGGGCGGAGGCGGCTTGGCCGGTAGCTGCACCAGCTGGTAGCTGCCGAAACGCCGCTTGTTCACGCCGTATCGATACACGAGCGCGTTGAACAGGATGCCGTCGTGCTTCGCCCAGGCAGTCCGCGCACCCGGGATGTGCAGAAGGTGCGTGACGTGGAGCCGCTTGTAGTAGTCGTAGAGCTCCCTGGGGCCGCGCAGGCCCTCATAGTCCACCATGCCCTGCTGACCCGGCATGTCGAGCCACACCTCGTGCCGGATGCCGAGGTTGCGCCGGAGGTAGTGCAGGATGGTCCGGGAGCCCTGGGGCAGAGCGCGGTCGATCTCGCGGAAGGCGCGCCGGTACTCGATTCGCTCGCCGTGCTGCTTGCCGTTGTAGCCGGAAGTGATGAGCTGCATCGCATCGTCCAGGCGCGGCTTCTGCGTATAGAACATCGCGTCCCCGCCCCAGACGACCTGCAACAACACCAGCGGTACGAGCGCGGCGCGTGCCGGCCAGCCGAGCTCCCAGGCCCGGATCAGGATCGCCGCAGTCGCCGCCGCAAGCAGCGGCATGACCGACTGCAGGTAGCGATCCACCCGGAAGACCAGAGCCCAGGCCAGCACGCCGCCCGCCGCTGCCAGCGCACCCAGCCAGAGCCGCCACCTTGGCCGCCGCACGAACAGCAAGAGCGGCAACGAGAAGGTGAACAGCCCGCCCACGCTCGGCCAGTTCCTGGTGAAGGAGTAGTGCGGCTTGAACGAGAAGGTGCCGAGGATCTCGAACGAGGTCCGGAGCCGGTGCCACAGGTCGCCGTGTGGGACCCAACGCGGGTCTTCCAGCAGCCATTTCAGGTCCCACGCGGCGTGGGGCGGCGAGGGAGTCGCATGCTTGAAGAAGTTCTGGGCGAACGGATACAGCGGATCCCGGTAGAAGACCCAATTCTTGATGAAGTGCGGGGAGGAGACGAGCAGCCCCACGCCGGCCACGACCAGCGGCGCGACGAGCAGCGCTCGCCAGGACACGAGCGGGGCCGCTCCGTCAGGCGGGCCTGCCCGGAAACGCGCACGCAGCCTGCGCCCCGCATGCCACAGCCAGCCGAGCACGAACACGAGCCCCACGCCCGACACGGGATAGAGCGCCTGGTATTTGGTCAGCACCGCGCCGGCGGTGAACAGTCCGGCCAGCATGCACCAGCGCAGATCGAAGCGACGGATGGCGCGCGCGATGGCCAGAAACAGCGGCGGCCCGAAGAACGCGAGGAAGTGGTCGGAAGCACCGGCCAGATTGCTGTCGTAGACGAAGATCGCCGGGAACAGGAAGAACGCGACCCAGGTGCCCTTGACGCGCGTGTCGTCGAGCAGGAACTGGACCATGGCGGCCACCCCCGCGAGCGTCCACAGGAAGATGGAGAACTCGCCGTGCAGCGGCAGGGTCCAGCGCTGCGTCAGGTACGGAACCGGCAGAAGCCAACCCCAGGTGTGCACGAGCGAATCGAGCTGCGGGAAATTCCGCTCGTAGTCGCCGACGAACGGAACGATGCGGCCGTGCAGGGCGTAGTCCTGCGCGACGGGCAGGTGATACCAGGCGGCGTCGAAGTTGATCGCGCGGGGCGTGAGCAGCGGCAGGTAGACCAGCGCCACGCACAGGACACCGAAGATCAACGTGGCCACGGTGATGAAGCGAGCTAGGGGCCGCCGCTCCGGAGCCTGGGCGCGCCACTCTTCGATGTTGCGCCGCGCGTACCGCCACAAGGACGGGCCGCCCGCAGCCGTCATCACCAGCGGCAGCGCGATCGCGAACCACAGATGGTACCAGCCGAGCGCACCGCCCGCGTACATGAGCAACACGAAGCACACCAGCCCGGCAGCCATGCTGTGCACCAGCGTCTCCACCACGGGCAGGCGCTCGCCGACGGTCCGGGAGATGACGAGGAAGCCGAGGCTGGTGCAGGCGACGCTGAGAACGAAGCTGTAGAACCACAACAGCGCGATGCGCCAGAACAACCAGTCCTTCACCGGGTAGACGGCGTCGAGCACGCCGCCGTAGGTCCACACCGCCCACAGCGCCGCGGCGGCGGCCAGGAACGGCGCGGCCCGCTTGACCAGCGGCGAGGATGACAACGAAAGGAGCCGCTCGCGCCAGGACGGACGGTCTTCCGGCATTGTCGACGTGCTCCGCTCCGCGCCCGGGCTACAGCCCCATCCTGAGCTTCTTGAAGCCGAAGGCGGTCATCTTCATCAAGAGCCAGCCGTGGGAAAAGCGGCTGATCTTGGTGTCGCCGTAGGTGCGCGCGCGGTAGCGCACGGGCAGGTCGACGATGCGCATGTTCAGACGCGCGGCGCCGAACAGCAGATCGAAGTCGCCGAACGGGTCGAATTCGCCGAAGAAGGCGCGGTTGTCGGCGATGCGGTCGTAGTCCTTGCGGTACAGCACCTTGGTGCCGCACAGCGAGTCCTTGATGGGCTGCTCGAGCAGCCACGACAGCGCCAGCGAAAAGAACTTGTTGCCGATCAGGTTGAGGAAGCGCATCGCCTGCCCTTCCATCGGGTAGACGAGCCGGACGCCGTTGATGAACTCGCCCTTGCCGGTCACGAGCGCCCGGTAGAACTTCGGTAGATCCTCCGGCGGCACCGTCAGGTCCGAGTCGAGGATCATCAGCACGTCGTACTTCGCCGCGTTGAAGCCCTTGCGCACGGCGTCGCCCTTGCCCTTGCCGTCGCCCTGCGGCACGAGCTTGAGCTCGAGCGGCCCGTCGTACTCCTTGATCACGGCTTCGATCTCCTCGACCGTGCCGTCGGTCGAGTTGCCGTCGACGAAGATGAGCTCGGTGTGCGGGCCCATCAGCGGCGTGCGCGCGACGGCTTCGCGGATGTTGCCGCGCTCGTTGCGGCACGGGCAGATGACCGAGACGCCAGGCAGCGGTTCGACCTCGATGTCCGGCACCGAGCGCGCCACGAAGTAGTCCACGAGCGCCACGCCGCGCACCAGCGGCAGCTTGGACACGACCCGGTTGGCGAAGTCCGCGACCAGAGGAACGGGCAGTGGCATCAGGATGTCGGTGCCGCGGCGGACCACCTCGTAGCCGGAGAGCGAGAGCAGGTTCTCGATGTCGGTCATCGACAGCCAGTTCTGGTTCGGCCAGTGCGCCTTGAGCCCCAGCGCCTCGCCGATACGCAGCGCGGGCTCCCAGACGAAGTTGTAGTAGGTGACCACGAGCCGCCCGTTCGGCGCCAGAAGCGGCTTGAGCCGCTCGAGGGCCTTCTCGATGTCGTCGAGGTGGCCGATGGCGTCGCTCAGGATGATGGTGTCGAAGGGCCCCTCGGGCAGCGGGTCGCGCTCCACGTCGACGACGTGCAGCTCGAGCCCCGGGTGGCGCGCGCGGGCCTGCTCGACCATGCGCGGCGAGATGTCCACGCCCACTTTCTCGCGGGCGTCCAGACCGGCCAGCAGATCCGCCAGGCCCGCCCCCACCTCGAGCACGCGGCCGCCGGGCGCAACCAGGCTGCCCACCAGGCGGCGCACCTCGCGGGAGTAGTAGTGATTGCGCTCGGCCCACTCGACCCGCGCCTCGGCCAGCTTGTCGTAGACGGCAATGCGGCGCGCGCGGCGCTCGGCCTCCCGTCGCTCGAACTCGGACTCGTTTGGGTTTTCCGCCGCGGTCGCGGCCCCGGTCTGCAAGCTGGTCATCGATCAAGCCCCTTTGCCGCACCCAGATAGCACCCATTGCCGCAGGGGAACACTGCCCGGCGGCCGGGTTTGTCGATCGCCGCGCCGCGCCGTGGTATCCCCGGCCGGCTCGGGCGGCGACTGGACCGACCCGGGCAGCCCCCCAGATGCCGCCCGCCCTTTCTTTCGTCATCCCCTTCCTCAACGAGGAGGCGACCCTCGCCGAGCTGTACGACCGCATCGCCCAGGCGGCGCGGTCCACGCTCGCGGAGGGCGAGACGTTCGAGGTCATCTTCATCGACGACGGCAGCACGGATGGGTCCGTGGCCAAGGTGGAGGAGCTGGTGGCGGCCCACCCCGAGGTGCGGCTCCTGCAGCTGCGGGGCAACTTCGGCAAGAGCGCCGCGCTGTCCACCGGCTTCGCCGAGGCGACTGGCCGCACCGTCTTCACGCTCGACGCCGACCTGCAGGACGACCCGAAGGAGATCCCGCGCTTCCTGGCCAAGCTCGACGAGGGCTACGACCTGGTCTCGGGCTACAAGAAGAAGCGCCACGACCCGATCACGAAGGTGCTGCCGTCGCGCATCTTCAACTGGATGGTCCGCACGCTGACCGGCATCGGGCTGCACGACGTGAATTGCGGCTTCAAGGCCTACCGCCGCGTCGTGCTCAAGAACGTCCACGTCTACGGCGAGCTGCACCGCTTCATTCCGGTGCTGGCGCACTGGCGGCGCTTCCGCATCGGCGAGATCGAGGTCGAGCACCACGCGCGCAAGTTCGGCTACAGCAAGTTCGGCGGCGGTCGCTTCTTCCGCGGCTTCATCGACCTTCTGACGGTCTACTTCCTGCTCAAGTACGAGCGACGCCCGGCGCACTTCTTCGGCGTCCTGGGCGGCCTGTTCACTTTCGCGGGCTTCGTGATCTGCGTCTACCTGACGGTGGTGAAGATCATGGGCCACGACATCGGCCAGCGTCCGTTGCTCTCGCTCGGCGTGCTCTTGATCGTCGTGGGCGTGCAGGTGCTCGCCACCGGGCTGATCGCGGAAATCCTCACCTACCAGAGCGCTCCGCAGGTGCCGCGCATCGTCCGCCGCGTCGTGCAGCAGAGCGACGACGGTCAGGTCTCCGTCCGCGACGAGGAGTAGCGCGCGACTGCGCGGCGGGCTATGCGCCGCGCGGCTCGGTCAGCCGCATCGCAATGTGGCTGTAGGGAATGCGCGTCACATCGTCGAGCAACTCGGTGTCGACGCCGGCAAAGTGCTTGCGGCCTAGATCGAGGAAGCGCTCCTTCGGCCCTACGAACTTTCCGCGGTCGCGCGAGGTCATGAAGCGATCGAACGGCTTCTGCTCGGGATAGTGACAGGGGTCGGCCGTGACAACGGCGCCGCCGGGAGCCAGCGCGCGGCCAGCAAGCGAGAGCAGCTCGTCGCACTGGGCGTCGTCGAGGTGATGCAGCAGGCCGAGCAGGAAGATGCCGTCGAAGGGACCGAGCTCCTCCACGTGGCGCTCGGTGAAGAGCTCGCAGTGGAACGTCCCCCGATCGCCGAAGCGGCGCTGCGCGTACTCGATGTAGCGCGGCTCGGTGTCGAAGCCGTGGTAGTGGATCGGAGGGAAGCGGGGGAAGTAGTAGGCGGGACCACAGCCTACGTCGAGGATGCGCTGCCCGGGCTTCGGAGCCAGCATCTCGATGCATCGGCGCCGGACGCGGTCGGCGCCGATGAACAGCTGGAACAGGATGTAGGCCGACGGGTGGCCCAGCACGGCTTCGGAGATCGACAGGTCCATGAAGGCCGGGACCCTAGCATCCGCCGGGATCCGGGCCCACACGCGGCCGCCCGCCTCCTCCGCCGGCTGGTGCTTGTGGTAGCTTCCGGCGCGAGGAAACCCGATGCAGCTAGCGATACTGGCCGGGGGGCTCGGCAGCCGCCTGTCGGAGCGGACCGATGTCCGCCCCAAGCCGATGGTGGAGGTCGGCCCCCACCCCATGCTCTGGCACATCATGAAGCTGTACTCGCACTACGGCTTCAACGACTTCGTGATTGCCTGCGGCTACAAGGGCGAGGTCATCAAGGAATACTTCCACGACTTCTTCATCCTCAACTCGGACTATGTCGTGAATCTCGCCGACGGCACCGAGGAGATCCGCCGGGCGGACACGCCCGATTGGCGCATCGCGGTGGTCGACACGGGTCTGCACACCATGACGGGTGGCCGGCTGACGCGACTTTCGTCCTGGCTCGAGGGTGACCGCTTCATGGTCACGTACGGCGACGGCCTCGGAAACGTGGACATCGCCAAGCTGGTCGAGTTCCACAAGAGCCACGGCAAGCTGGCCACCGTGACGGCGGTGCGTCCGCCGGCGCGCTTCGGCGGGCTCGTGCTCGACGGCAGCCAGGTGACCACCTTCAGCGAGAAGCCGCAGGCAGGCGAAGGCTGGATCAACGGCGGCTTCTTCGTGTTCGAGCGCAAGGTGCTCGACTACATGGGCGGCGACGACTCGGTTCTGGAGCGCGCACCGCTCGAGCAGCTCGCCCAGGACGGCCAGCTGCAGGCGTATCTGCACGAGGGCTTCTGGCAGCCGATGGACACGCTGCGCGAAAAGCGCATGCTCGACTCGCTCTGGGAGAGCGGCAAGGCGCCCTGGAAGGTGTGGTGATGGGCGCGGCGCTCGGCGACTTCTACGCGGGCAAGCGCGTGCTGGTGACGGGGCACACCGGCTTCAAGGGCGGCTGGCTTGCGCGCTGGCTCGGGCGGATGGGCGCCCAGGTGAGCGGCTTCGCGCTCGAGCCCGACCAGCACCCGAGCCTGTTCGAGCTCGCGCGCATCGGCAGCGACATGAGCTCGGTGATCGCCGACGTGCGCGACTTCGACGCGCTCAAGCGCGTGGTCGACGAGCAAGAGCCGGAAATCGTGTTCCACCTGGCCGCCCAGTCGCTGGTGCGCCGCTCCTACCGCGAGCCGATCGAGACCTACTCGACGAACGTGATGGGCACGGTGCACCTGCTCGACGCCTGCCGCAGCGCGAGCTCCGTGCGCGCCGTCGTGATCGTCACGTCGGACAAGTGCTACGAGAACCGCGAGTGGGTGTGGGGCTATCGCGAGAACGAGCCGCTGGGCGGTCACGACCCGTACAGCTCCAGCAAGGGCGCCGCCGAGATCGTCACCGCCGCCTACCGGCGCTCCTTCTTCGCGGAAAAGGGCGGCGCCGGCATCGCCAGCGCGCGCGCCGGCAACGTCATCGGCGGGGGCGACTGGTCGGAAGACCGACTGCTGCCCGACATCGTGCGCGGCGCGAGCGCCGGAACGCAAACCATCATCCGCAATCCGGGCTCGACGCGCCCCTGGCAGCACGTGCTGGAGCCGCTGTCCGGCTATCTGCTGCTCGCCCGGCGGCTGTTCGAGGAGCCGGAGCGCTACGCGCAGGCCTACAACTTCGGGCCCAGCAGCGAAGGCGTGACGAGCGCGGGCGAGGTGTCGGAGCGCTTCGTAGCCCAGCTTGGGCGGGGCAAGCTGTCGATGCCGCCGCGGGATCCCTCCGCGCCGCACGAAGCGCGCTTCCTGGCGCTGGACTGCAGCAAGGCGCGCGCCGAGCTCGACTGGCGACCGCGCCTCGATCTGGATGCGACACTCGCCATGACCGCCGAGTGGTACCGGGCGCACTTCGAGTCACCCGGCTCGGAGCGCGACGTCACCGACCGGCAGATCGAGGAGTACGAGCGAAGGAGCGCATGACGGCATTCGACTCGGCTCTCGTGAGCGGCGGCACCGGATTCGTCGGGCGCTCGCTGGTGCGGCGGCTGGTTGCCGACGGCGCGCGCGTGACCTGCCTGGTCCGGCCGGAAAGCTCCGGCGTCGAACAGCTGACCGCCAGCGGCGTCGAGACGGTCGCCCTCGACGAGCTCGAGCGACTTGGCGACGCTCCAGCCAACGTCGCGTTCAATCTGGCCTCGTACGGCGTGCGCCCCGGCGACCGCGATCCGCGCACGCTCGACGAAGGCAACGTGGGCGTGCTGGCCCGGATGATCGGCGTCGCAGCCCGCTGGCCGTCGGCGCGCGTCGTCCATATCGGCAGCTGCTCGGAGTACGCGCCCATCGACGAGCCAGCCCTGCTCAGCGAAGAGCACCCGCTCGAGCCCCGCTCGGCCTACGGCGGCGCAAAGGCCGCAGCGCACGTGTTCGGTGCGGCGCTGGCGCGCGAGCTCGGGGTCGCGATGGTCACGCTCAGGCTGTTCGGCACCTACGGCCCGGGCGAGGCCGACCACCGGCTGATCCCGCACCTGGCGTCGCGGCTGGCCAAGGGCGAGCAGGCCGAGATGACAGCGGGCACGCAGGCGCGCGACTTCACCTACGTGGACGACGTGGTGGAGGCCTGCATCGTGGCGGCATCGAGTGACCAGCTCGAGAGCTACCAGGCGTACAACGTGTGCACGGGCACGCCGGTCCGCGTCCGCGAGCTGGCCCAGCTGGTGGCGCGGCTGATGGGCAAGCCGGAAAGCCTGCTCGGGATTGGGCAGCGCGAGATGCGCCCCGGCGAGCCGTTGTGGATGGTCGGCGACCCTGCGCGCTTCGGGAAGTCGACAGGCTGGACGCCCCGGGTCGGACTGGAAGACGGCGTGCGCCGCAGCATCGAGCGACAGCTGTCGCGGGGAGAGTCATGAACGCGCCGGGCGATCCCGGGGGTCGCAAGCTGATCTCGATCGTCGTGCCCGTGTACAACGAGCAGGGCAACATCGACCGCCTGCACGAAGCGGTGACGGCCATCCTGAAGCAGGTCGCCGACCGCTACGACTACGAGTTCGTCTTCACCGACAACCACTCCAGCGACGACACCTTCTTCGAGCTGGCGCGGCTGGCGGAGCGCGACCCGAAGGTGCGGGCCTTCCGCTTCTCGCGGAACTTCGGCTTCCAGCGCTCCATCCTGACCGCCTACCGCAAGGCGCGCGGCGACGCGGCCATCCAGCTCGACTGCGACCTGCAGGACCCGCCAGAGCTTCTGCTGGACTTCATCAGGGAATGGGAAGCGGGCTTCAAGGTCGTCTACGGCGTGCGCAGGAGCCGCAAGGAAGGGTTCCTCATCACGCTGGCGCGGAAGATGTTCTACCGCATCATCGATCTGCTCAGCGAAGACGAGCTGCCGTACGACGCAGGGGACTTCCGGCTGGTGGATCGCGTGGCGCTCGACCAGCTCTTGCTGCAGGACGACTACAAGCCGTACATCCGCGGCGCGCTGGCCACGATGGGCTTCGACCAGAAGGGCATCCCCTACGACCGCTCCGCGCGGACGCTGGGCGAGAGCAAGTTCAAGCTCCGGGATCTGTTCGCGCTGGCGATCGACGGCATCCTGAGCCACTCGACGGTACCTCTGCGCGCAGCGACGTACACGGGCCTGCTCGTCTCGGCGCTCACGTTCCTCGCCCTGGTCGGCTACGTCGTGGGGAGCGTGCTGTTCAGGAAGGACTGGCCCGCGGGCTTTGCAACCCTCGTCCTGCTCATTCTGCTATCGCTCAGTCTGAACGCGTTGTTCCTCGGCATTATCGGCGAGTACCTGGGCCGTATCTATCACCAGGTGCGCCACCGTCCGCTGACGATAGTCGAACGGGCGATCGACCACAGCGCGGACGCCCCGGAGAGCGTCCCGGCCAACCGCGAAGCTCCCGAACCCCCGAGGCCGAAGCGCGAGGCGACGGGGTAGTTTCACGGAGCCTTGCGCAACACTGCCAGGTGATTGTTGGGCTCCTCGTCGAGGTCGCCCAGGCTGAGCAGCATGCACGCCGGAATGTTGACGGCCGCATACAGCAGCATCAGCGGGAGAAGTGGGTAGAACAGCACGGGCCTTCGCCCCTCCGGGTACACGTAGCCGTCCGCGCGGAACGCCTGGAGGAAGAAGTAGAACAGGCGCGACGCGATCGTGGAGAAGGCGCCGCCCATCGCCTCCAGGCTCACGACCTCCAGACCCGTCCGCTCGGCAGCCGCCAGCACCCAGGAGCGGGTGAAGTTCTGGTAGTGATGGGGGAGCAGGTGCAGATTCGCCGTCTGGGGGACCAGGAGCACTAGATGGCCTCCCGGGCGCAGTACCCGGGCCATCTCGTCCATCATCCGGAGCGGCTCGAACACGTGCTCCAGGACCTGCATGCTGATCACCGTGTCGTAGGATTCATCCGGGAAGTCCATGGCGCAGCCGTCGCCGTGCATGCACTTGAAACGTGGATCATCCAGGTCGAGCGTCCTCCGGGGATCGATCTCGAGGCACGTCCAGCGCTCGAACGGGATCTGCTTGCTTCGCACCGTCAGGAAGAAATCCCAACCCCCGACGTCAAGCACGTCGCCCCCGCAATGGGTCGCGAGCGCGGAGAAGACACGCCGCGAGCGTAGATCGCGTAGCGCGTAGAGCGCACGTGTCAGCAAGGACTTGCTCTGGGAGGCGCCGGATTGCTTCTGCACGGGCCGAAACCTACAGGATCGTAGTGCCCCCCGCAGCACCCATCCGCCTCCAGGCCCCGCCGCGCCCCGCGGCCAGTGCCCACCAACCTGGAGGCTAGCCGCGGCCAGATGCCCGAACGTCCAGCACCACGAACCTGGAGTTGTAGTAGACCGTCTTGCCGCGCAGGCCGCCCTGTCGCCCCCGGAAGGTTACGACGTAGTCCACGCCGTACTTCCTCTTGAGCATGTCCAGCCGCCGCTCGTTGAGCTGGTTGTAGCCCCCCAGGTCACCCCAGCCCCTCACATTCCGGCCGGTAACGTCATCGAGCCGCCGTTTCCACTCCATGACCTCGCTGGGCACGAACGGATTGGACTTCCAGTCGACGACAATCGCTCGATGCGAATGGAAGCGCATGCCCTCCACGCTCGGGGGCGTGAGCAGGACGGCGTCCTTTGGAGTGTTCTTGCGCAGCCATGCGTACAGCTCTGTCTCCTGGCGATTGAGGCCACGTAGTAGCGTGGAGCGCCTCTTGAGGTGTCCGAGTTCCTGGACGGCTGGATGCTCGATCAGAACACCCGCGCCGATCAGCGCGGCCCACACGCCCACGCGCCGCCACCAGATGCCGTACTTTCCGAGCGCCGGACGCAGTCGGGTCACTTCGCGCAGCACGAAGTGGATACCCTTGACCACGACCACCGCCCACACCACGGCGTACAGCAGGTTCGGCAGGGGGTGCTGCTTGCGATTGCCCTCGTACATCAAGAGCACGCAGAGCCCCGCGACGATCAGTCCGATCGAGATCTTCGAGAAGCGCCGGCTGGAGGCCGGGTCCGCGATGACGCGCACGGCCGCCAGGGCGGCCATCGCCTGCATGATGACCTCCGTGTGAGGCGCCAGGCGTTGCACGAAAAGCTCGGTAATCTTGTCGATGTGCAGCGACGTGGTCGCTGCCGTTCCCACCCAGATCACGATCATGAGCGAGGCGGCAATCGCCGCGAGACGCGACGTGCGCCCACGGATATCGCGGAGCAGGTTCAGACCGATCCCCGCGCCGATGCCGAGAAGCTGCCAGCCGATGAACGGGATGTACTGCGCCTCGTACGTCGACGGCATGAAGTGCCAGCGCCCACGCACGTGGAACAGGATCATGCGCGCGGGTTCGGCCATCGGCGCGTCCGCAGCCTTCAAGATCGTCGGCAGGAAGAGCAGGACGGCCAGAGAAGGGAGCACCAGTTGCTTGACCAGCCGGCGCAGCAGATCCTCGCGCCCAAGCATCAGGTGCGCGAATCCGAACACGCCGATGCCGAGGATCAGGTAGTTGGCGTGGAACAAGCCGCCGATGGCGAGCAGTACACCGGATAGCCACCAGCGGCCGGACAGGAACGCCGGAATCGCCGCGATGAAACCGAGGCTGCCAATCGACGACGGCTGCATGATGTAGTCGATGACGTAGCTTGTTCCGACCGTGTGCATCCGCGTGAGAAAGCACACCGACATGAGCAGCACGAACGACGCCAGCGCGTAGCGCTTGGGCGAGATGACGCGCATGAGCCAGTACAGGCACATGGCGGTGGTCGTGATCAGCACCGTCTGGCCGATAGCGACGCCCCACCCCTGCTTGTTCAGCGCCATCAACGCTGCCCCGAGGTACTCGAACGTCGGGTGGTACATCGTGGTGTGCGTCGCGAGCCAGTCGTTCCTGTACAGGTCCGGGTGCAGGATCCTGAGCGAGCCGAGCAAGTAGACGACCTGGTTGTCGATCCCGAAATTGAAGCCGAAGCTCAGCGCAAAGACCACCGACACGGCCAGCGCTGCGATGATCTCTGCCGGAGTCCAGGCGCGACGCAGGAAGCCGAGCACACGCCCTGCGGCGGAGTGTCCGGCGGCTTCCGGTTCGGGGGTGTCCGGTTCGGTCGCTTCCGTCTCGGAGGCTTCCGCTTTGGACGACTCGTCCTCGGCGTCGGGCTGGGTCGCGTCGGAGCCGGAAGCCGGGGATTCGGCTTCGGACTGCTTGTCTTCAGTAGACTCGGGGGGGGTCAAAGCCCGCGGAGTCTAGCACGGTCCCCGCTCCAGCCAGGGCGACCGTCCATCAAGGAAGAGGACGAGCTTCCGGGTCCGGCTCGAGCTCGGACGCGACCAGCTCCCCCGCCGAGACGTGCTCGATCCACAGCGAGACGGCGCCAGCAAGAATGCCCAGGCTGATCTGCGTGACGTACACGATGAACACGAACGCGGCACCACTGGACACGACCCGGTCGGGCGCGAAGAACATCGCGAGCCCGGCGTAGAGCGAGAGCTGGAAAGCGCCGAAGAAGCCGGGCGCGCTGGGCAGCAGTATGCCAAGCGCGAGCACACCGATGACCACGCAGGCGCGCGTGAACGTCACGCCGTCGAGACCGACGCCCCACATGAGGAACTGGAAACCAGCGACGTTCACCGCCCAGTAGGCCAACGTCACCAGGACGTAGGGCAGGGAGTAGCGCAGACGCGGCAGGAAGCCGAAACCACTGGCGAGTCGTTCGACCGCACTGGACAGTCCGTCCGCAAACCGCGTCGAGACAATACCGACAACGCGGTGGGTGAGCTTCCGCGCGAACTCGCGGTGCCAGTAGAAGATGGCCATCGCAACGAACGCGAGGGCGAACAGCACGGCCGCGGAGTAGGCCGCGCGCGGCACGATCGCCGGCGAGACCGGCAGGTTGCCGATCCTGTGCGGCAGCGGAGACAGCGTCGATGCCAGCGGCAGGGCCGCGAGCAGAAGCAGGCTCAGGATCAGACCGTCGATGATGCGCTCTGCGCCGACCGTGCCGGTGGCTGCCCAACCGGAGAGCTCGCCCTTCTTGCGGATCAAGGCTGGGCGCACCAATTCGCCCAGGCGGAAGGGCAGCAGGATCAGCGCGGCGGTGCCGATCAGCGACACGGTCATGATGCGCTTGAGCGGCACGACCTGGATCGGCGCGAGCAACAGATGCCAACGCGCGGACCTGAGCGCGAGCACGACGAGCCAGATCAGCGCGTACACCGGCACCACCCACCAGCGCAGCCCGTCGAAGGCGCTGCGTTCCGGCACGACCGGCAGCCCCCCTGCCCTCAGCAGCCAGACGAAACCGCCCGCCACGACCAGCGAGCCGACCAGTGCCCGCAGATAGCGCTTGAGCTGGAACCGGCTGTCGCCCGCTGGGGTCACGCCTTCTTGCATGCCGCGCTTCTCCGGACGGTCAAGCTCGACCGACAGACCGGCGGCCAAGCGGCCGCGCCGCGAGCCAGGCACCAACGTCGCCAACCAGAGATGCGGCGCGCGAGATGGCGGCAGCGCTCAGCGCCGCCGCCGAGCCCGCGCTCGGCGCCAGTCCCACCGACAGAATGGCCTCGCGCACGCCCACACCCGCCGGCGCGGCCAGCGCGACGAAGCCGCCGATGGGCGCCAGCACGTACAGCCCCATGCTCGCCAGAGCCGCGCGCGGGTCGGCGCCGATCGCGCGGCTGGCAAGGTAGCCGTGGACCGCCCAGGTCAGCCAGTAGATCAGGTTGATGACGAGCAGGCTGGGCGGCACGAGCGCCCCCTCGCCGTGAGCACCGAGAATGCGCCGCACGAAGCGCGGGTACCGACGCTGCTCCACGAACAGCAGCACCAGTACGCCCAGCAAGGAGCCCAACAGAAGCGGCGCCGACCAGTGCCCGAGCATCTTTGCTGCGCCGGGCGCCAGGCTGCCCGTGAGTACCAATAGGCCGAAGCCCACCAGCCCACCCACCGACAACCACGACAGCATCTCGACGCCAATCGAGCTGCCGATGCGCGCCGCCGGCACGCCGATGCGCTTGCCGCCGGCCATGCGCACCAGCGGGAGCCCGAGCTTGCCAGGCGTGTAGCGGGCCAGCTGCGAGTCGAGGTACAGCGCCAGCGACGGCCCCATCGGCACGCGCTTGCCACTCATGCGATCAATCAGCGCAATCCAGCCGAAGCCCTGGATGAACGAGCCGACAAGAAGCGGAATGACCGACAGCAGCGCCGGCAGCCACACGACGTGGACCGTCCCGGACTCCCAACGCTGGACGATGTCCCACGCGGCGTACGCCACGAAGCCGATGCCGATCACCATCATGACCGGCTTCACCAGCCGGCGCAGGCGCTGGGTACCGCGAATGGAGTCGTCGTTGGGCGCTGGCTGTCCGCTCACAAGTGCCAGTCCTTGAGCAGCTTCGCGTTGCCCTTGGTGCTGTAGCCCTTCTTGAGCAGCGCAAATTCCCCAAGGCGCTTGACGACGCCGTACTTGCCGCTCTTGACCGCCTTCGTGAACCTGGGCTTGGTGTTGTCCAGGTTCAGCTCCTTCCACGAGATCAGGATGTACTCGGCGTTGTGGGGTCCCTGGCGCAGCGAGTACATGTGCAGGCGCGACGAGACGTGCGGCCCGACGTTCTCGCTGGCCGCGACCGAGGCGTCCTTGGGGATGAGCTTCCTGATTTCCTCGAGCTCGTGGTAGCGCCGGCGCTCGCCGGCTGTGTACGAGAAATCAACGTAGAAGAAGCCGCCCTTGAAGGTGTTGCGACGGGGGAACGCCCCGAAATTGTACTGCAGCACCGCCGACGCGAGCGCCATGGACGCGACCGCCGCGTACATGCGCGTACGGCCGTGGTCGGGGCTCTTGCCGATGGCGGACAGCGCCAGCGGAGCGGCCAGGAATAGATACGGGGTCCATTCCATCACGTACTGGAACGAGTAGCCGATGGTCGGGCCGTAGTCGGTGGTGAACAGCGTGAGCACCGTGCCGGGAATGAACGCCGCCCACAGGTACCAGCGCCGCGCCGGCAGGAAGGACAGCGGCACCAGCAGGTACAACATGTAGATGATCTTCTTCTTCTCGGCGATCTTCGAGAAGGTGAAGACGGGGTTCGAGAGCGCCGTCTTGATCACGCTCTTGAAGCCGTGGTCCGGCGCGGACCACAGCCCCTTGTACATGCTGGAAAACCACCAGTGCCCTGCGGCGGGCATGATGTAGAAGCGCAGGATGACGAACCACGTCATCGACACGACGGCCATGACCAGGCCCATCTTCGGACGGTGACCGCTCATCACCAGGAACACGCCGACCACCGCCAGGCCGATCGGGATGTCCTCGCGCATCAGGGCCGCAGCGACGAACGCCAGCGCGAACAGTACCCAGCGCTCGGCGTCGATCGCCCAGACGGTCGCCAGGATGAAGAAGCACGCGATCGGCAGCCACTTCACCTCGTAGAAGTTGGCGCCCTGCATCGGGTAGTAGCAGAGGTAGGCGAGCGCGATGATGGCGGCGACCCAGTGCGAAACCCGCTTCTTCGCGAAAGCGTACAGCGGCAACGCGCCCATCCCGAGCGACGCGGCCTGGATGACGATCAGCGTGCGACAGCTCGGGTACAGCGCGTAGATCGGCAGAAACAGGTAGCCGCCGAACTTGGCGTGGGTGGCCAGGTAGCGCGACGGGTGATTCGGGAAGACGACCGGGCTGTGCATGAACACGCCCTTCAGGCCGCCGTACATGAGGTTGTTGTTGATCGACAGATCGAAGTTGTGCGTCCTGAGCTTGAAGTGCCAGCGCAGGGCGTAGAAGCTCATGAACCCGACGTAGAAGATCGCCCCGGCGAGCACGACGAGGAACGGTCCGTGCTTCTTCAGGAAACCGGGCGCTCGTTCCCGGAGCCAGGCGAGCCAGCGCGTCACGCGCGCGGGCACCGACCTGAGCGAGCGCGCGACCAGCACTTCCACGACCAGCGTCACGACCACCATCAACATCAGCAGGTCGGAGTGGCGGGTCTTCCAGGGCTGGTAGCGGAACAGCAGCGGCAGCGCCGGCAGCAGGATCAGCGGGGAGAGGAACCACAGGAAGCGCTCGATCGGCTGGACGGGGCGCTTCTTGCGCCAGCGCAGGACGAGCAGCACGGCTACGGCCAACGCCGCAACGCCGCCGCCGGCCAGCATGCTCGCGATGAGCAACATGCGTTGCTTCATCTCGAGGTCGTTGTGGATGACGAACTCGGTAACCCACTTCGCGCGGAAGCTCAGCTGCGCCCAGGTGACCAATGCAGCGCCGAGCAGCCCGGCGAGCGCGAGCGAACGCGTGGCGCTGCCGATCGAGTTGTCGACGGCAGCTTCGTCGTTGCCCAGGTCGGCATCCGGCGCGCGCGGCGGCGCGTCCGCAGCCGAGCTGGTTGCCGGAGGCACGTCGGACTCCTCACCCCGCTCGGGCTGCTCGGGCTCGGACCCGGACCCTGAAGTCATAGCCGGCTCCGTTTAGCACGCGTCGCGGCGGGCGCGTGGCTACCCCAGCGGCAAAAGTCCGCCAGCACGGCAAGATTGTCCTACCTTCCTGGGCTCCAGGGCCACCTGGAGCCCCCGGACCGCGGGCCAGTGTGGTACTAGCAACGTCAGGATATCTTCGCAGCCCCTCCCCGGGCGTCGCGGCCCGGGGCAGCGCGCTGCGTGTACGAGAAAGGTTCGGCAGGATGCGGCGAGCGATGACTGGATCGGTGCTCGTGGGCGCGGCGCTGATGCTGCTCGGCGCCTGCGGCGGGCGCTCCACGATCGACTACGGGATCCCCCCTGAAGGCACGGGCGGCACGACCAGCTCTGGAGGCTCGGGCGCCACCGGCGCGATGGGCGGCACGACCGGCGTGGGCGGCGCTAGCTTCGGCGGCTCGGGCGGCGGCCTCCTCGGCGGCTCGGGCGGCGTCGGCGGCGGAACCGGCGGAGTCGGCGGCGGAACGGGCGGCGTCGGCGGCGGAACGGGCGGAGTCGGCGGCGGAACCGGCGGTGTCGGCGGTGGAACCGGCGGTGTCGGCGGCGGAACGGGCGGCAGCTCCACAGGCGGCAGCGGCGGCACGGGTCCGCTCGCGTGCATCCAGTGCATCGGCCAGCAGTGCCCCCAGGTGCAGCAGTGCATCATGGACTCGGCGTGCCGGCAGGGCGCGATCTGCACGGTGCAGAACTGTCTGTCGGGCGGCGGCGGTGGTGGCGCCCAGATGCTCCAGTGCGCGGCCAAGTGCTTCAACGGCAACTACAGCAAGGCGTTCCAGGCATTGCAGGGCCTGCAGTGCGTGATGCAGCAGTGCGGCGGCCAGTGCCAGGGCGGCATCCCTGGCCTGCCCGGCGGCGGGGGCGGCCTGCCCGGCGGGACCGGCGGCTCGGCTCCCTGATCATCCCGCGTGCGGCGCCACCGCACCGGGAAAACACCGCGGCTCCGGCGCGTTTGTGCCGCTGGGATGCCAGGCTGGCAGCACAGACCGGGGACGCGTAGGCTTCGCAGTGTGAGGACACGGGCGCTTCTGACCGCTTTCGTGGCGGCGCTCGCGGTGAACGTGGCGGCGCCCGAGCACGCCAGCGCCCAGTTCAACCCGTTCGGGCGTCACAAGCCGCACCCGGGCGTGCAACCGGGCGCCCGCCCCGCGTGCATCGTCCGGTGCATCGCCCCAAGCCGAAACCGAACCGGAAGGGGCCGGGCGCCGACGCGCTGATCGCGCGCTACACGGGCATCGTGCTGGCACAGCCGGGCGCGCAGTTCCCGCTGCAGCGGCTGGCGCAACTGTACCGCGAGCGCGACGGCAACCTCGACAAGCTGGTCGCCGAGTTCGAGTCCCGGGCCAAGAAGAGCGGCGCGGGTCAGTGGAACGCCAGGGTCGCCCTGGCCGGCATCTACAAGCAGGACGGCCATCCCGAAAAGGCCATCGCGACGTACAAGGCGGCGATCACCGAGCGACCGAAGAACCCGGTCGCGATCATGGCCCTCGCTCACCTGCTGCAGGATCAGGGCGACAAGAAAGCGGCGCGCCAGCGCTACGAGCAGGCGCTGCCCTACCTCAAGGCCGCCGCCGACAAGGAGCAGACGCTGCGCACGCTGATGCAGCTGTCGCTCGACCTCAAGGACTTCGACGCAGCGAAGAAGTTCCACGCCAAGCTGGTGGCGCGAGCCAAGGGCTCGTTCTACGTGCGCGCCGAGCTCGGCCGCGAGCTCCTGCAGCGCGGCGACTACCAACGCGCCGTCGACGAATACGAGAGCGTGGTCAAGGCCTCCACCGGCGACAACCGCGTGATGGCGCCCGCGCTGCGCGACTACGGCCGCGCGCTGGCGAAGCTCGGCAAGACGGACAAAGCGCTCTCGGTCCTGCACCGCGCGCTCCGCCTCGCGGGCGGCCAGACCGGCGTGCGCCGCGAGATCTACGGCATCATCGTCGATGTCTACCGCCACGAGGACAAGCTCTCGACGTTCATCGCAGAGCTTGAAAAGCAGCACCCGAACGACTTCGAGCGGCTGCGCTTGCTCGGCAACCTGTACGAGGAAACGGGGCACGTCGACAAGGCGCTGGCCGCCTACGAAAAAGCCCTGAAGCGCAACGCCAAGGACATCGGCACGCGCATCAAGGTGGTGCAGCTGCTGCAGATCCAGGGCGAGCTCGACGAGGCGATCAAGCAGTACGAAGCGCTGATCCGCGCCGCGCCGCACAACCCCGATTTCGTGTTCCAGCTCGCCGAAGCGCTGATCCAGCGGGGCGACCGCGACAAGGCGCTGGCCCAGCTCAAGCAGCTCGAGGCGCGCTCGGGCAATGACGAGGAAACGCTGACGGCGCTGGCCGACTTCTACGAGCGCGTCGACGAGAAGGACCGCGCGCTCGAGGTGCTCAAGCGCCTGTCGAAGATGGGCTCCGACCCGCGCCATCTGGTCGAGCTCGGCAACCGCTACTGGGACCAGGGCGACAAGAAGAAGGCCCGCGCTACCTGGGCGCGCATCAAGGTGATGGTGCCCGACCGCGCCAAGGCGCTGGACACGCTCGGCGAGGTCTACCTCGAGCACGACATGTCCAAGGAGGCGATTGAGGCGCTCAAGCAGGCGATGAAGCTTGCGCCCCACAACTCCAAGTACAAGAAGGCGTACGCGCTCGCACTGGAACGCACCGGCGCGTCGGCGTCGGGGCGGGAGGGACGGCTCCGCCAGTACGAGGAAGCGCGCCGCATCTGGCAGGAGCTCCTGAAAGACGCCGGGCAGAACGAATACCTGGCCCGGGAGGCGCGCCAGCACATCGTGACCCTGTGGAGCCTGGGCGGCACGCTCGGACAGCGCGTTGCGCCGCTCCAGCGGCGTCTGGACCAGAAGCCCCCGGACCTGGACGCCGGGCGGCTGCTCGCCGAGGCACAGGTACGACTGCACCACTACGCGGACGCCGAGCACACACTGCAGAAGATCGTGAAGCACGCGCCGGGCGACGCGCCGAGCCTGGCCCGGCTGGAACGCGTGCTCGTGCTGCAGCACAAGCTGCGCGAAGCGATCGGCGTACTGCACAAGCTGGTCAAGGTCGAGCCCAAGCGCGCCCGCGAATACTACCAGCGCATGGCGCAGTACGCGGCCGAGCTGTACAAGGACGCGGAAGCGATCAAGTACGCGGAGCGGGCCGTCGAGCTCAGCCCCGACGACGCCGAAGGCCATCGCAAGCTCGGCGAGATGTACCGCCGTCACGGCGACAACAAGAAGGCCATCGACGAGTTCCGTCAGGCAATCTCGCGGAACGACCGCCTGTTCCCGGTGTACTTCCAGCTGGCCGAGCTGCTGCTCAGCCAGGGCAAGGTGAACGAGGCCGACAAGCTGCTGAGGCGCGTGATCCGCGCTTCTCCCGACGAGGAGCTGGTGGCGCAGGCCGCGCGCCTGAGCATGCAGATCAACCTGGGCAAGGGCACGCTCGAGTCGCTGGAAAAGGAACTCTTGCCGGTCGCGCTCGGCAACCCGCAGAAGCCCATCTACAGGCGGCTTCTGGTCGAAATCTACGGTGCGATGGCCTTCCCGCTGGTCCACCAGGCCCGGAGCCAGGACCCGGCCGAGGCAAAGCAGGCGCGTGCCCAGCTGGCGAAGATCGGCGAGCGCGCCGTCAAGCCGCTGCTCGACGCCCTGGGTGACGACCGCGACACGCAGCAGCGCATTGCCATCGAACTGCTCGCGCACATCCAGAACAAGAGCGCAGGCCCGGCGCTGTTCGTGTACGCGACAGGGTCGGCCGATCCCGAGCTGCGCGTGCGTGCGATGGTCGCCGTTGGCGCGCTGCGCGATACGGCGCTGTTGCCGAGGCTCGGCGAGTTCCTGGCTCCGCACGGCGAGGTGGGCTCGGACGAGTCCGATCCGATTGCCGTGGCCGCGGCGTGGGCCGTCGCGCGGATGGGCTCGCCCAAGGCGCGCCCGCTGCTCGACAAGCTGCTCCAGAGCGAGGCGCCGAGCATCCGCGCGCTGGCAGCGCTGGGTCTGGGCCTCGACGGCGACAAGTCGGCCGCGGCAAAGCTGGCTCGCGTGGTCAGCTCGCTGGAAGTAGGTCCGCTGCCGCGGGCCGCAGCCGCTTTCGCGCTGGGACAGCTGGGCGATCACTCCCGCGTGGAAACGCTGGCCCAGCTCGCCGAGGCGCAGGATTCAACGGTGCGCGCCGCGGCCATCGTCGCGCTGGCCCGCCTGGACGCGGGGTCCGCCCCACGCGCGATAGCCGAAGCGCTGGTGAGCCCCGACCTGGGGTTGCAGCGCGCGGGCACGGCGGCTGCGCTGGTGCTGGCGACCGGTCGCTACCACGCCGCACACGACCCGCTGGAGGTTCCGGAGGGCCGGGTCGACGTGCGCGAGCAGATCGACGAGCTGCGCCCCGGCGGCTACTCGCCCGACGACCACGCCCGCGCGCTGATCAAGCTCGCGCCCGCGCTCGAGGCCGCCAGCGTGGCCGCCGTGCAAAGCTCGCCCGATCGCGCCCGGGCAGTAGCGGACGCGCTGCTCGATCGTGGCGGCAAGCCCGCGTTCGGGCCGCTCACACGAAAGCTCGACAAGGTCAGTCCTGCGCTCCGGAAGCAGGCGAGCCAGGCGGCAGCCCGCATCGCGTCGGCCGTGGTGGCGCCCTTCGTGGCGCTGGCCAGCCATCCGTCGCCGGACGTGAGAGCCCGCGCTGTGCAGTTCCTGGCGACGCGCCCCGAGCCGGCCGCCCAGAAGGCAGTCATCGAGGCGCTTTCCGACCCGGACGAACGCGTGCAGCGGGCCGCGCTGGCCGCGGCGAGCCGCGCCCGCACGCCCGGAGCCATCAGCGCGGTCACCAACCTGCTGACGGACAAGAGCGCCTGGCCCGTGCGCGTACGCGCCGCCGAAGCCCTGGGCAAGCTGGCCGCCGGCACGCGAAACGCGCGGGCCGTCCAGATGCTCGGAAAGGCCGCGAGGAGCGACAAGTATGCGCTGGTGCGCGAGGCCGCCGTGCGCGCGCTGCCCCGGGTCGACCCGGCCGCCGCGCGCCCCGTGTTGACCGAGGTCGCGGCCAAGGACAATGAACCGCGCGTGCAGCGGGCGGCCCGCGAGCTGCTCGCCAGCATGAAACACTGAGCCTGCGCTATGCTGCGGGGCGCGATGCAGAGCGGCGGCAGGTCCGGTACGAGGCTCCTCGGGCTTCTAGTGTGCGCGCTCGTGCTCGGCGGCTGCCACGACCTCGATCGTTTCGACACGTCGAACGGCGGCGCCTACTGCGGCAGCATCGTGACCGCCCCGTTCATCCGCGACACCAGCTACCCGCCCAACATGCGGATGCAGCTGCACCTCGACACCAGCACGCTCACCACCACGCCCGGCGACATCACCACCGAGGACACGCTGTGCGGCGCACAACCGCTGTTCAAGGACGCGCAGATGCGCGCGCTTTCGGAAGTAGAGAGCGATCCGCTGGGCCAGATGCAGTTCGGCGAAGGCCGGGAGCAGAACCTCTTCGCCTGGGTGGACACGACCTGTCACGGCACCGTGCTCGCGATCGTATCGCTGATGCAGAACGACGACGTGGAAGTGCGACTGCTCAAGCCCGAGTCCGCTCCTCCGGCCGGCGAAAAGCCCCACTCCGGCTTCGCCGTGTTCCAGCTCAAGCGCCACAAGAACGACTGCGGGTTCTAGCGCGCGATGAGAACCGGCCGGGTTTGCTCTTGCTCGCAGCGGCCGGTCTGCTCCGAGCCCCGACGGCGCGTGCCCAGGTAATGGCGGCGCGGCCGATCCCCTGCTGCTCCTGTTCGCGCTGCTCGATCGCCGCGCACGGCGCTAGTCCGTGCTATGCCGCCCGGCATGCGCGTGCTGGGCATCGAGACGTCCTGCGACGAGACAGCGGCGGCGGTCATCGACGACGCCGGCCATGTGCTGTCGGACGTGGTGCACAGCCAGGTGAAGCTGCACGCGCCGTACGGCGGCGTGGTGCCCGAGCTGGCCTCGCGCGACCACCTGAAGAACGCGCGCCCGGTGATCGAGGCGGCGCTCGAGCGTGCCGGCATCGGCATCGCCGACATCGACGGCATTGCCGTGACCTGCCGGCCTGGGCTATCGGGCGCGCTGCTGGTCGGCGTGCAGGCCGCGCAGGGGCTGGCCTGGGCGGCGGACAAGCCGATCGTGGGCGTCGATCACCTGGTCGGGCACCTCGTGGCGGTGTTCCTGAAGCATCCCGGCGTCGAGTCGCCGCGTCCGCCGGCGTTTCCGTTCGTGGCGCTGCTGGCGTCGGGCGGCCACACCGCGCTCTACCGTGTGGAAGGGCTGGACCTGTCGCAGGTGCGCGAGCTCGGCGCGACGCGCGACGACGCGGCGGGCGAGGCCTTCGACAAGGTGGCCAAGCTGCTCGGCCTCGGCTACCCGGGCGGGCCCATCATCGACAAGCTCGCGCGCGAAGGGAATCCCGAGGCGATCGAGCTGTCCCGTCCCATGAAGCGGCGCGACAGTCTGGAGTTCAGCTTCTCGGGGCTGAAGACGAACGTGATGCGCTGGGTCACGGCCAACGGGCGACCGGGTGACGACCAGACGCTGCGCGATCTGTGCGCGGCATTCCAGCGCCGCGTGGTGGACACGCTGGTCGGCAAGGCGGTGCGCGCCGCGCGCCGCGAAGAGGTCGGGGAGATCGTGCTGGCCGGCGGCGTGGCCGCCAACCGCGAGCTGCGCGAGCGCGCCACCGAAGCGGCCGCCGTGCACGGCATCCGCGTGGTCGTACCGCCGTTCCGGAGCTGCACCGACAACGCCGCGATGATCGCCTACGCGGGCCTGGCGCGGCTGTCGCGCGGCGAGAACGAATCCGGCCACATCGAGACGGTGCCGCACACCGCACTCCTGCGCGTAACCCGCAAGGGGCCGGGTCGCCGCAGCCCACGCGCTTCGTAGGGTCAGTCAGTGCCCGCGTCGCGCACCGGCCGTAGCGGCCCGATGGTGCGGGCCAGCTCGACCGCCTTGATCAGACGCTGCGTGTCGTCCGTCGTGATTCCCATCTGGAAGTCGACCAGCCCGCCATTTCTGCCCACCACCACGACCAGCGGCACCCGGCTGAACGGATCGTAGGACACGGCGAAGGCCGGATAGTCCGTGCCCCGCACGACCGGCAGCCGCTCGAGCCCGTGGCGACGCAGGTACGCGGGAACCCGCTCGAACGTGTCGGGGTCGTCCGCCGACACCAGGATCACCGTGAGCGGGCCCAGCCGGTCGAGCGCCTTCTTGACCAGGGGAAGCTTGTTCTCGCAGACCGGACACCAGGTCGCGAAGAAGATGACGACGAACGGCTGATGACCAACCAGCCGAGCGGAATCGAAGCGGCGGCCGTCGCTCGAGCGGACGTCGAAGCGGGGTACCGGGCCGTTGTCCATGCCGACGAAGCGCAAGCCCTTGAGCTTCTGCGGATCGAGACCGCCCCCCGACGGCTTCGCCTTGTCCGACGACTCGAGGTACAGCTCTAGAGGTGGCTCCGGCGCGCTCGCGGAAGGAGCCGCATGAGCGGCCCGAGTGGTTGGCGCTCTGGCGCAGTGCGTCGCAACGGTGCATTCGCGTGGTGTCGCGCACGACGCCACCAGGAGCAGCGCCAGGGCCAGCACGACGGCGCACCGCGGCGTCACCTCTCCAGTCTACTACCGCGCAGGCGGCGCGCACGTCCCGAGCGCGCCGCCCACGACTGTCTCCGACCTAGTCGCGGCTGCGGTGGTGGTGGCGCGACTTCTTCGAGTGGTGGTGATGCGTCTTGTGATGGCTCTTCGTCGAGGACGTGCTGCTCTTTCGCGGCGCGCTGATCAAGAACTCGACGTAGTCGTGGCGCAGACGCACCCGGTAGCCGGGAACCCCGTCGCGGAACTTGAAGCTGATCTGGGCGCCGCCCGCGGTGTTCGATGTCCTGACCCGGGCGATGCGCTTGTCGCGACGCGCAATCGCGCGACCGTTCTCCATCACCTTGCGGCCGGGGATCACGACGGTGAAGCCCGTCGGACTGATCGCACCCTGGATAGCCGAGCCCGGGCCATCGAGCCGTAGACGGTGGATGGTCGGGCGATGCACGCGACCGTGACCCCAGGGCCCCACGTCCTGGGGGCGGATCTTCCGTTCATGCTTCTTGTGGACCGTGCTGTCCTTGAAGACCTCGTCGGCTGCGGGGGCTGCTTTGGCAGCGGCCAGCTCCTTGGCTCCCTCGGCGTCGAGCGGCGCGGGGTTGTTCGCGTCGTCGGGCGCCGAGCCGAGCGGAGCGGGTTCCATCGTCGCCATCGGCGTGGGGCCGAACAGCGGCACGTTGGCCGTGACGCCCTTCTTGCCGTTGTCAGCCGCGAGCTCCTTCTTCGTCGACAGCACCTTGCCGGGGGCGGGCTTCGCGGCGATGGGATTGCCCTGCTCGTCCACCCGCTTCACGTCGACGTTGGCGGCCAGCGCGGGGGCCGCAGCATGCGCGCTCGCACCCGGCGGAGGCGTCGACTTGTGCGCCGCGAGCGCTACCACGGTCGCGAGCAGGACCACCAGAGAAGCGCCGGCAGCGATCTTCTTCGTGCGGGCCTTCTTGTTGGGCTTTGCGGGGGATGCGGGCTCGGTGGCGGGCACCGCATCGCGGGACGAGGACTGCGGCCGGAGGCGCACCCCACGCGACGAGAGCACGCCCGAAGGCGGCACCGCGGTGGTGCGACGCGGAGCGGCGGCGTCCTGCTTGCCGCTGCGCTTGTTCTTGAACTCGACGACCTTGGCCCCGGCGCCCTTGAACAGCTTGCCGAGCCCCTGGGCGGCGATTCCGCCCGCCTGGGCCAGCTTGACCCCGGTGCTGCGCGCGACCACGCCCGCACTCTCGGCGATCGCGCCGAAGCGATCGCGCATCGCGCCTGCTTCGGCGGCCATCTCGTCCTCGGGCGCCAGCTCCGCTTCCGCGAAGTCGTCGTCCAGCGCGTCGGTGTCCGCGCGGCCGTGCTCGATGCCCGCCGCCATCTGGTGCGGCGGCGCAGGCGAACGGTGGGTCGTGCCCATCCCTGTGTCGATGACGGCGGGCTCCGGAGTGGACTCGGCGTCGTCGAAGCGGAGCGAAACGACCAGCTGCGGGACCTGGCTCTGCGGGTCGACCACCACGTCCACGGAATCGATGTGCGCGCCGCGCTTGTCGCCGGCGTTGAGGTCCTCGAGCTCGAGGTGTCGGCCCACCTTGAGGAACTCGAGGTTCGAGCCGACCGAGACCTTGCGGCTTCCGCCAGCGCGGATCCGTGCCTTCATCGGCGAGCCGAGCCCGTCGATGTGCAGTCGCACGCGGGTCCCGGTCTCCGCCGCGGGCGGAGCTTCCAGCTCGCTTTCGGCGGTGTCGTCGGGCTCTGGCTCGCCCTGGGCCACGTCGGTTCCGCACAGCTCGCGGAGCGCGTCGACGCTGCCGCTGTCGAGCGCCGTGAACTGGATGCCGAACTCGCCGCCACGGGCTTGTTCATTCCGCCAGGCAACCACGCCCTCGACCACGATCTCGCGACCGCGATCCTCGAACCGGCACACGAGAGGAGCGCCTTCCTCGGGCAGGTAGGCTGTGCGCACGTGCATGCCGCGCCCGCTCACGTTCAGCGACTCGGCTTCAAAGGCCGGTACGCCCGGCTCGTTCCCGCAGATCTCGACGAGTGTCTCGACGGGCACGCGTCCGGCACCCGGTGAGCGGCGTTCCTCGTTGTCCATCATCGTTTGCCTCCAGGTCGGCCCTGACAAAGCGGAGCCGCCTCGCCCGGGGTAGGTCGAGGGCGCTCTCCGGGCCAAGTTTCGGGAGCAGCCGCGGCCGGCGGGCCCGGGCTGCCGGGAGGTGGACAGAACGCGGACCTCCGACCATCATGCGCGGCAATGGCGCTCACCGTCGTGGTGCGCTCCGGCGACCCGGCAGCGCCGCCCTCGATCACCTTCGACGCGCCCCGCATCGTGATCGGGCGGGGCGAGGGCTGCGAGGTACGCCTTCCCGACCCGAGCGTGAGCCATCGGCACGCTTCGATCCGCCAGCGCGGGACCGAGTACATCGTGGTCGACGAGGGCAGCACGAACGGCACCTTTGTCGGACCCGTGAAGCTCTCGCCCCAGGCTCCGCGGGTACTGCGCTCGGGCGACCTGATCCGCGTCGGACGCATCTGGCTGGAAGCGCGCATCGAGCACGTGCCGCCCACGCAGAACCAACCGATCGCCACGCGGGAGATGGCCCTGGCGCTGGTCAGCGACGCGCTGTCCGCCGAGGGCGAGTCGGCGGTGGTGCGGGTCCGCGTCGTGGAAGGGCCGGACGCGGGCCGCGAGATGCTGCTCGCCGAATTCGAGCGTCCGCATGCCATCGGCCGCGGTCAGAACGTCGAGCTCTCGCTGGACGACGTCGACGCTTCGCGGCGCCACCTCGAGGTGATCCGCCGCGGCAAGCAGCTCCTGGTCCGCGACCTGGGCTCGAAGAACGGTTCGCGACTGGGCGAGCAGGAGCTCGAAGCCAACAAGCTCAAGCCATGGCCGCGCGGCGAGTCGCTGTTCATCGGCGCAAATCGCTTCGACTACGACGACCCCGTCGCCGAAGCGCTCGAGGAGCTGGAGCGCGCGGCCGACGACCGCATCCGCGACGACGAGTCGATCGATCCACCCGACGCCGAGTCCAGCCCGGCGCCGGCCGCCGCCGACGACGAGCTCGACAGCGAAGAAGCCCCACCCGCCGAGAGCCGGCGCGAGGCGCCCGTGGCGACCGTTCCCGAACGCCCAAAGCGAGAAGCCCGGAGCCGGAGCGGCTGGAACACGACCGACGTGTTCGTCGCGTTTCTGGCCCTGCTCGTGCTCGGCGTGAGCGTGGTCGGCCTGTGGTGGCTGTTCCGTAGCCAATAGCTCGTTCGGATCCCACCCACCTACCCCCACCGGAATCCTCCGCCGGGGGCGCACCGCCCCCGGACCCCCGACGCGCCTCGCTACGCTTGGCGCGGGCTGGCTGTCGCCCGCGGGGCCCCCGCCCTAGTTCTTCTTCGGGCCCTCGTCGTAGCCGCGCGGGCGGTACTTGGGGGCGACGCCGTGGTTCTTCTTGCCATTGTAGGCGACGTCGCTGACCAGGTACGCGAGCCACGAGCCAGGATGCTTGGCGGCCATCTTCTGCAGCTCGGCTTCGTGTTTCTTGAAGTCCTTCTCGTCCCACAGACACTGCAGGCCGAGCGCGATCAGGTTCGGGTCGTTGGGCGCCATGTCGAAGCCACGGCGGTACTCCGGCCACGCCTCGTCCGGGCGATGCAGGCGGCACAGCGTGTCGGCGTAGTAGACGTGCGCCATCGGCCAGCTCGGCGCCAGCTCGAGCGCCTTCTTGCTGATCTTCAAACGCTGATGCAGGTGCCCGCGCGCGCCCAGCATCACCGAGTAGTTCAGATGCGCCTTCGCGCTGTTCGGGACCGCTTCGCGCGTTGCGCGCCAGAACGTCAGATCGTCCGTGTAGTCGAGCGCGTGCATCCGGGCGCGGACGGCCTGGAAGCCGAAGAACAGAACCGCCAGCGCGACCGCTACCGCGCCGTTCTTCCAGCGCACCCGGTGGTACAGCCACACGATCGCGACGGCGATCACCAGCGCCGTCCCCATCACCGGCAGATACCAGAAGCGCTCGGCCCGCACGGTGGGAAGCAGCACCGGGATGTTCGAGTGCGGGAAGAAGGCCACCGGCGCCCAAACCAGCCCGATCGCGAGCAGCATGGCATTCGACAGGCGGGGCGAGCTGTGGGCGGGCGAAGTCGAACCGGCGCGGCGCTCGCGACGCTCGAGGAACAACGATCGAACCCACTCGCCGACGCCCACGAGCGGCGGCACGACCATGAAGACGGCGCCGAGCACGCTCTCGGGAAAGATCAGTCGCGGCGGGATCGGCTCCTGCGGATACGAGTAGTCCCCGCTCAGATGCAGCGGGAAGAACACCTGCGTCAGTCCCCGCCAGTAGACCCTCAGCGCGCCGGCCACTCGATGCGGGAAGTCGGCCTTGACCAGCGGGTTGTTGATCGGATCGCGCGGGAGCCGCGGCTGCTGGAACCACGCCAGGAAGTCGTGCATCGCGCGCTGGGCCAGCGGAGCCGACGCCGGTAACGGGTGCTTGAGCGACTCGGGCAGGTGCACCGGGAAGAAGTGTCGTCTGAAGTACGTGTAGGCGACCAGGCCCCCCGTCGTGGCGACGAGCGACAACGCAGCGCGCGCCACGCGACGCGGGTGCTCCGGGTGCAGCGCCGGCGACGCCACGAGCGCGACCCAGGCCACGAGAGGCACGGCCACGAGCGCGCTCTCCTTGCACAGCATCCCGAACACCATCGACCCGAACACCGCCAACGGCATCGACCACAGCGGCAACCTGAGCGACACGATGCACAGGATCACGCCCAGTCCGCCCAGCACGTCCGCGATGCCGACCACGCCGGTGATCGCCTCGGTGAGCACGGCGCTCATCAGAAAGGCTGCGCCTGCGAGCCAGGAGACGTCCCGCCGGCGCGTGATCGCCAGCGCTATCCCCGCGATCAGCGCGGCGTTGACCGCGTGGAAGACCACGTTCACCCAGTGGTGCAGCCACGGAACGTGACTGACGTGCCAGAGCAAGCGCCAGATCATGTCCGGGATGGGCCGGTACGAGCCGATGCTGCGCCCCGGCGGCAGTCCCCAGAAGTCGCGCCGGAAGGCATCGAGAAAGCGCAGGCCATGACCGTTGACGTACGGATTGGCGAGCAGCGCTTCCTGTTCGTCGAAGATGTAGTTGCTGGTCGGACTGCGGACGAACAGGATGGCCGCGACGATCAGTGCCGGAGTGAACGCGACCCAGAACGTCGGATCCTGATCGCGGAAGTAGCGCTTCACCCACGCGCCGAACGCGACCAGTCGACCGCGAACCCGGCTCCAGAAAGGGCCGCGCGGAGCCGGAGCCGGCGGCGGTCCGGGCGCTGCCGGCGTCCCCGGCGGGACGGACTCGGCTGGTGCAGCGGCGGACGCCGGCGCTGCCGCCGGATCGTTCACGCTTCCGCTTTCGGCTCTTCTATCGGCCACACGTCGCCCCAGAGCGAGCCGCCGCCGTCGATGTAGTACGTGGAGCCCGTCACGAAGTCGTTCTGGTCGCTGGCAAGGAAGACAATCACACGGCTGACCTCTTCGACCGTGCCCAGACGCTTGAGCGGCGTGGCGCGGCGCGACAGCTCGAGCGTCTCTTCACCGTACTGCATGGTGCCACTCGATCGGATCGTGCCGGGCGCGCAGGCATTGACGCGAATGCCGTACGTCGCCCACTCCACAGCGAGCGTCTTCGTCATGTTCTCGACGCCCGCGCGTGCGGCGCCGGTGTGCACCATACCGGGAAAGCCGCGCGCGATGTCCGCGATGACGTTCACGATGCGGCCGCGGCGAGCCGGTAGCATCGCGAGGTTGGCCGTCGCGTGGGTCATGAAGAAGAGCCCGTTGAGGTTGTTCTTGATGACCGCTTCCCAGCCGCGGGGCGACAGCATCTGGGCAGGGCTCGGGAACTGGCCGCCCGCGTTGTTGACCAGGATGTCGACCTTCCCGAATCGCTCGAGCACCTGGTTTACGAACCCGGCGCAGCTGTCGTATTCGCGGACATCGAGCGTGAAGCCGGCGGCTTGTCCGCCAAGCTCCTCGATGGCGCGGACGCCAGCGTCGATGTTGTCCTGCTTGCGGCTGCCGATCGCGACGCGCGCACCGAGCCAGCCGAGCTCGCGGGCGGCGGCCAACCCGATGCCCGTCCCGCCGCCGGTCACAATGGCGACCTGGTCGGCGAACAGGCCGCGCGCGTAGATGCTCCGGAAATCCGCCACGGCGGGGTCAGTACAACGACCTCGCGCGCGGCGCTACTCGGGGCGCCGGGACGACAAGCGCGACCCTGGACGGGCTGCGGCCCTAGGCCACATCGGCCGTGGGACCGGCGTACTGCAGCCCCTGGCCAGCGCGACGCAGCACACCCGACGCCGGCGCTTCGACAGAATTCTCCGCGAAACGCACGAGCACCTCCACGCGGGAGCTGTCGAGCTGGGCGGTGAGCGTCCCGGCGAGCGCCATGAGCTCGTGGCGTCCCTCGTCCGATACGCTGCAAGGCACCTCGAACACGAGCCGCGGCTCGCGAGCCGCGCTCATGCCGCGCAACATCGCGCGCGCCATCAGACAGCGCGAAGCGAACACCTCGTCGTCGGTTGCGTCGCTCGCCACGAACACACCGGCTTCGAGCGGCGCGCCCTGGCGGGTCAGACGCTCGATCCGGCGCGCCACCCTGAGCGCGAGCTCGGCGGGCGTCTCGTCATACTGCTGCGCCACAACGGCGCGCAGGGAGGCATCGCAGATCCCGTGCTGATCCAGCGACTCCAGGGGTGGTACTCCCTGCTCCACGATAACGATACACGCGCCCCTGTCCTGGTTTCGATTCATCCGCTTGTCCCCCAAATCGCGATGTCAGGCAGTGGGCGGCACTGCAGTATCCGTGCCTACAACCCAGCGAAGAGATTCGGGAAAAAACGCCGCCACAGCTGTGGACAACTGCGTATGCGACACGTGGCGGAATGCCACGCCGTCCCGATTCTGCCCCGATCGGCCGCTTGTTCGGCCCACCACCCCTGCCCCCTCGAGTTTTCCCGCGTCGGGAAGCCGTAGAATGACCGTTCGAGGCGTAGGACGCAAGCCGGAAGCTGGCCCTGCATCGGGGGCGCTCGAGTGGCTCTGTTGCTCTCCAGCGCCGGTCCGGGCTAACGGCTAACCGCGACCAGCCAAGCGAGAGGGTGCACAGTTGAGCGAGCAGACGGAGCCGGAATTCGACGGCTGCAGAATCGTCCAGAAGCTCAGCTCCGGTCCGATCGCGGATGTGTACCAGGCCGTCCAGCAGCCGCTCGGACGACCCGTGCTGATCAAGGCGCTGAGCCCGAGCATCCTGCCCTCATCGCCGTTCGCGGCAACGCTCGAGCGCGAAGCCCGGCTGCTCGCCGAGCTCAACCACCCGTGCGTCCCGCGCGTCTACGATTTCGTCCGCCGCGACGAGCGCATGTGGCTCGTGCTCGAGCACGTCGAGGGAACGGGACTGGACGAGCTCGAGAAGAACCTCGGACGCCTGCCTCCGGCGGCGGCGGCGTCGATCGCGCTGGAGGTGGCCCGCGCGCTCGATCACGCCCACCAACACGGGGTCGTTCACCGCGACGTGCGCCCCGCCAACATGCTGATCTCGAACCAGGCCGAGGTCAAGCTGCAGAACTTCGCGGTGGCTACCGACGAGCGACTGCCCACCGCTCCGGAGCTTCTCGATGGAAGCTCCAACCTGAGCGGTCCCGCCTACATGTCGCCCGAGCAGATCCTCGGCGAGACCCCGGACCCGCGCAGTGATCTGTTCTCGCTGGGCGTCGTCCTCTACGAGATGCTGAGCGGCAGGCTGCCGTTCGACGCACCGGACGAACGCACCAGGACCCAGCGCATCCGGCACGATCCGCCCGCTCCGCTTGGTCGCCTGGCGCCCGGGACTCCGGCTTCGCTCGAGCGCATCGTCCAGCGCTGCCTCGAGAAGATGGCAAGCGATCGCTTCCTGTCCGCCGTGGAGCTGGCCAAGGCTCTGGAAGACGTGCTGGTCGAGCTCGACGCTCCCTCCGCACGACGGAACATCGCCCGCATGCTGTCCGACGCGGGCCTCGAGTGCAGCCTGCCGGAAACGAGCAGTGAAGCGCCGCCGCCGGTCGACGTGCTGCCGCGGCGCACGTCGATCATGCCCGCACTGCTCGGACTGCTCTTGTGCTTCGGCCTCGTCGTCGTCGGCGGCGCCGCTTTCGGCTACTTCATGTGGAAGAACGACCGTGCCAGCACGGGGCGCCACGGCAGCACGCGGCTCGAGCTCGAACCGCGCCACACCGGCTACCTGCGCGTGGTGGCACAGCCCTGGGCCGTCGTGTACGTCGATGGGCAGAAGATCGACACCACACCGTTCGCGCGGGCCATCCCGCTGTCCGCCGGTACCCACTACGTCAAGCTCGAGCACCCGGACGCGCCGGCCGAGCACCGCACGGTGACGCTGGTCGCCGACGAGACGGTGCTGCTCGACGTGAAGATGAACGTCGAAGTCCCCGAACAGCCCGACGCGGGCGACGCCGGAGAGCCCGACGCGGGCGACGCCGGCAGCGATGCACGGCCGTCGCCGTAGCAGAGAGAGCGACGCGGCCGCCGCCGCGCTCTAGCCCTGGCGGCTGCGCCAGCGCGCGCGTTCTTCGTCCTGCTGACGCGCCAGCCGCCGCTGTTCCTGGATGAACGCCGCGTAGTTCTTGGGGACGCGGGTGTCGTTCGCGAAAGCCGACAGCACCGCAAGCGCTGCTTCCGCATCGTCGGTCGCGCGGTGCGCCTGCGCGATCTCGATACCGAGCCGCGCGCACACCTCGCCCAGCGCCTTGCTCTTTTCGTACCGCTGCAGCTCGCGCGCCCAGACCAGCGGGTCGACCCACTCTACGCCCTTGCGACACGCGGGCGGCAGCTCGCGCGCCTGGTGGCCCGAGCGCTCGAGCTCGGCGAGCAGGAAGTTGCGATCGAACTCGGCGTTGTAGGCAAGCGGCACCGCGCCGGCGAGCACCTGGAGCAGCTCGCCGGCAATGCCGGCGAAGTCCGGCTTGTCGCGCACGTCGTCGTCGCTGATGCCGTGCACGTCGAACGCTTCCTTCGGGATCGGCTGACCCGGATTCACCAGCCACTCGTGCCGCTCGAGCGCGCCGTCCGGACCGCGCAGCACGCACGCGATCTCCACGATGCGATCGACCGATGGATCACGACCGGTGGTTTCGGTGTCGAGCGCCACCAGCGCGAGGCCGGCCATCGGCGTCTCGCCCGCGAACTCGTCCGCCAGCCCCGCCGCGACCACACGCAGCAGATGCGCGATGCCCGGATAGTGCCGCCCGGTCGGGAAACATCCCCCGCCGTCGGCGCCTGCCCTCATTTCGAGCTGCTCGCAGCCTGCGGCGGCACGCGCGGCGCGGGCGGCATCTTGATGTGGGTCGGCACCGGCGGCTTCTTCGGAGCCGCGCTGGCGCTGGACGCGCCCGACGCCGGCGCCTTGGGTGCCTGCGACGCGGCAGGCGCGGCCCCGGACGCCACCGCCTCCGGCTGCACGTCCTTGCCGGTCCGCGTCTTGATCTCCAGCTCGACCCAGTGATCGAGGTCCTTGCCGAAGTCGAACTGACCCAGCTTGAAGTGCCGGCCGTTGATGTAGATGAGCGGCGTGCCGTCGAGACCGAGCTTGTCGCCTTCCTTGCGGTCGCGCGCGACGATGTCGGCCACCTTCTCGCTCTGCCAGTCGGCCTTGAACTTCTTCATGTCCAGGCCGATGTCCTTAGCCATCTTCTCGATGCTGAGCTTGTCCAGGCCCTTTTCCTGGTTCTTGAACAGGATGTCGTGCATCTGCCAGAACTTGCCCTGCAGCCCGGCTGCCACCGCGGCTCGAGCAGCGCTCTCCGAGTACTGGTGGATGCTGAGCGGATAGTTCTTGAACACCAGCCGGATCTTGCCGGGGAACTTCTTGAACAGCTTGTCGAGAACGGGCGCCGCGCGACCGCAGAACGGGCACTCGTAGTCGGCCCACTCGACGATCGTCACCGGCGCGTCCGCCGGACCCTTCGTCGGCGAGTTGTCGGTCGGGATCGACTTCACCTGGTCGGGCGCGAAGCGGGTACGGAACGCCGCCTCCACCTGCGAGCGCGCATCGCCTTTGCGCACCCGGTCGGCGAGGAACTTCGCCGCCGGCAGACACAGGTCGCACTTGCGCGACTCCTTGACGCACTGCGCGATGTTGACCGGCTGATCCGGACAGGGCGAGTAGAGCTCCGTGACGTAGCTCGACCACTCGCGCTTCTCGCGCGCCGTGAGGTTCGACGTGTCGACCCCGGGCAGGCTGACGACCGCAGCCGCCTCCGGACTTGGACTCCGCCCCTTGCCGGCCTCGCCTGGGGAGCGACAGGTCGTGAGCTTGAAATTCAGCAGGGCCAGGGTCACCAGGGCCCCCGCGGCGCGCAAGCTGAGCATTGTCCGGGGGAGCGTAGTGCCGCTTGCCTGAAGTTCAAACGCGAATTTCCTCACGGCTCCCGGGCCGGACCCATCGGGGCGATGCGCAGCCCGCCCCTTCTGGGTTAGATCGGGGGGATGATCGACAGTGGCTACGAAGCGGAGCGCCACAGTGTTCCTCCGCCCCGCAGCGTCCGCCACGTCATTGCCGTTGGAGGGGGCCGCGGCGGAGTGGGCAAGAGCGTCGTGGCGTCCAACCTCGCCGTCTATCTGGCGCAGCTCGGCCGGACGGTGCTGCTCATCGACGCCGATCCCGCCGGCGCCGAGCTGCACACCATGCTCGGCGTGGACCTGCCCCCGAGCTCGCCAAGCCGCGACGAGCCGGTCGAGGACGATCTGACCCCGGTGCAGACGCCGGTGCCCGGCCTGCTGCTCTTGCCGCAGATGTACACGGTCGGCTCCACGGTACCGGTGCGCCCCGGCCGCAAGCCGCGCTGGGCCCGGCGCCTGCGTCAGCTCGACGTGGACTACGTGCTGCTCGACCTGGGCGCCGGCACCGCGCCGGCCACACTGGATCTGTTCCTCGGCGCCGACCTCGGCATCTGTCTGGTGGGCCCCGAGCCGCCCAGCGTCGAAGCCACCTACCGCTTCCAGCGCGCGCTGTTCCAGCGCCGGATACGCCGCACGCTGGTCAAGGACCGCTTCAAGATGCGGCTGGTCGAGCGCGCGCAGGCCGCACTGCCTCCACTGCCGGCACCGCAGGATCTGGTGCGCGAGCTGGCTCGCTACGACACCGTGCTCGGCGAGCTCGCCGCGACCGAGCTCAGCAGGCTCAGACCACGCCTGATCGTCAACGGCGCGCGCCTGCGCACCGACAGCGACCTCGGCCCCGCCATGTGCGACATGGCGCAGCGCTACCTCGGCGTGAGCATGGACTACGTCGGTCACATCGAGCAGGACGACTCGGTGTGGCTGAGCGTGGTGCGCCGCCGCCCACTGCTCATCGACAGCCCCACCAGCAAGAGCGCGCGCAACCTGGAGCGCATCGCCCGCCGCGTGCTGGCCCTGGTCACCACGCGCGAACAGGCGCGCGACAGCGAGCCCATCCCCCTTGTGCCGCTCGAGCCCAACCTGTACGACGTGCTGTGGACGCACCGCACCGCCACCGACGAGGAGCTGCGCCGCGCCTACAAGCGTCAGCGCGAGCTGTACCAGCCCGGCAGCCTCGCCCTCACCTCCCTGCTCGGTGAGGAGGGACTGAAGAGCGAGCAGGCCCGCATCGAGGAAGCCCACGACACCCTGCTCGACCCGCTGCGCCGCCGGGCCTACGACGTCTCCACCTTCCCCGAGGAAGAAGACGAGCAGCCTGCCCGCAGCGGTGCAATCGACGCCGCGCTGGCCGCCGAGCGTGCCATGCTGCGCCAGGAGCTAACCCGCGAGCTGAACGCCGAGACCGTGTTCACGGGCGCCCTCCTGTCGAAGGTGCGGGAGAGCCAGGGCATCGAGATCGACGAGATCGCCAACCACACCAAGATCTCCGGCGCCCATCTGCGCGCCATCGAAGCCGAGGACTTCAAGAACCTGCCCGCGCTGGTCTACACGCGCGGCTTCGTGCAGCAGATCGCCAAGTATCTGCAGCTCGACCCGGCGCAGGTCTCGCGCACCTACCTCAAGCGCATGCGCGAGTGGCGCGCGGCAGCCGGCGAGGAAAGCGCCTAGCACCGCCGATGAACGACTCCGCCCCCAGAGCGAGCGCCTCCGGCACCCGCAGCGATTGGCTCTATACGGCTGTGGTCGGCCTGGTCGCGCTTTTGCCGCGGCTGTACGTAGCCATCGCCTGGGCGCGCGAGCCGGTCTGGGACGGCCACTACTACGACTTCGGCGCGCGTCGCATCGCTGCCGGCCTCGGCTACTCCGAAGACGTCATCCTGAACGGCCATGCCGTATGGAAGCCGTGGTCACACTACCCCGTCGGCTACAGCGCCCTGCTCGGCGCCGTCTACAAGGTCTTCGGCTCGAGCCTGGTCGTCGCGCCCATCGTCAACGCCATCATCGGCACGCTGCTGGTCGTGGCGGTGCACCGCCTGGCCCGCTACTACCTGAGCGAGAACCGCGCGCGGGTGGCCGCCGGCATCGCCGCGCTGCATCCCGGGCTCATCGCCTACTCCGCGGTCGTGATGACCGAGCCGCTCGCCGCGCTGCTGCTCATCACCGCCGCCCTGTGCGCACTGCGCTGGCGGGGCCAATGGCTGGGCGTCGTGCTGGCCGGACTGGTGCTCGGACTGGCCGTGCTGGTGCGCCCCTCGACGCTGCTCGCAGCGCCGCTCATCGCTCTGACCCAGCCACGCCCCACCTGGCAGGCGCTGTTGCGCGGCGCGGCCGCCACCGCCATCGCCTTCGTCGTGGTCGTGCCCTGGTCCTTGCGCATCTGCCGCGTGATGGACGGCTGCGCTTTCGTGTCCACCAACGGCGGCTGGAACCTCGCCATCGGCGCCATCACCAAGACCGGCCGCTTCACCACCCTGCACGCCTCCGACGGCTGCCCCGTGGTCACCGGCCAGGTCGAGCAGGATCGCTGCTGGGCCAAGGTCGGCGAGAAGATCATCCTCGCCCACCCCGGCCACTGGATCGGCATGATGCCGAAGAAGCTGGCCGAGAACTTCGACCACGAGTCGTTCGCCATCGAGTACCTGCACGAGGCCGATCCCGTCGACTGGCCCGAAGCCCGCCGCGTCGCCGGCCGCGGCCTGCTCACGCTGTTCCACCGCCTGCTGATGATCGCCGCAGCGCTCGGCGTGGTCGCGCTCGCCGACTGGCGCAAGCAGGATCGCGCCGAATGGATCACGCAGCTTTCCCTGGTCGCGCTGGTCGTCGGCCTCGGCCTGTTCTCCTTCCTCGATGTGCAGCACCCGTTCTACTTGCTGGTGCTGCTCACACCGCTGGTGGGCTTCCTGCCGCTGCCCGGACAGCCGCGCCAGGGCCCAGCCGGCTGGTACCTGCTCGGGCTCATCGCGGTGACCTGCCTCACCCACGCCGTCTTTTTCGGCGACGACCGCTACCACCTGCTCGTCACCCCCGTGCTGTGCCTGCTCGCCGGCGCCGCCCTGCGCCCCAGCGAGAACCCCACTCCCGCCGCAGCGAAACCACCCGTGGCGTCTCTCTAGTCTGGCGGGTCCTGGCAGCCGCTACACAGCACAGATACGCAACACTCGCGCCGCCCAGCGCGTCCCGGCCTCGTCGCGAAGCGAAGCCGACGCGCGCCCCGCTCTCAAGGGAGTAGACTCACCCGCCATGCCGAGATCGCCGCGCTCCGATCGCCGCAGCCTGCCGCCGGCTGGCCTGGGCAAGGAGGAGCTGCGCGCCATCGTGCTCAAGCCGTACCTGCTCCGGCTGCGCGACGAGCGCGGCGAGCCCGCCGCCCGCGCGCTGCTCGCCAGCGCGGGCATCCCGACCACTGTGCTCGACGACGAGACGGCGTGGATTTCCATCGCCGGCGCGCGCCGCGCGCTGTCGGCGCTGGCGACGGCCTTCGGCGAGGAAGGGATCGCCGAGCGCGGCGCCTGGGCGACGCACCCCGAGACACTGGGCGCGTACGTGCGCATGTTGCGCGTCGCCTCGAAACCGCTCGACGCCTACCGCTATCTGACCGCCAACGGGGCCGAGACGACGCGCGTCGGCAGCTACCAGCTCGACGAGCTGGGCAGACAGCGCGTGCACATCGTGTATGCGCCGCGCGAGGACGTGGAGAGCGAGCAGAGCGATCGGCTGCTGTGCCTGGCGCGGCGCGCGGAGCTGTCGAGCGTGCCGCGGCTGTGGGGACTCGCGGACGCAGAGGTCCAGGAAGAGAGCTGCCTGTCGCGGGGCGACGCTTCGTGCAGCTATCTGTTGCGCTGGCGCCCGCCGTCGCCGCGGCGCGGCCCTCTGCCCGGTGCGGCGGCAGGCGGCGTGGTCTGCGGCGGAGCCGTGGCCGCGTCGGGCAACCTGCTGGCGGCCGGCATCGGCGCGGCCATGGGCGCGGGCCTGGGCGCGCTTGTGGGCGTGCTGGCGCGCCGCAACGCCGACGAGCGCGCGGCGCATGTCTTCGAAACGCATCGCATCGCAGCGCTCGAGCGAGGGCTGGAGCTCAGAGGCCAGACGCCTGCGCTGCCCGGCGATCTGACCGGCGTGCTCCTGGGCGGCAAATACCAGATCCTGCGCCGCATCGGCTCCGGCGGCATAGGAGCGGTGTACGCCGCCGAGCACGTCGCGCTGGGTTCACAGGTAGCGATCAAGGTGTTGCGCGGCGCTGCGGCCGCCGACGCCGCCGAGATCGCGCGGCTCAGGCGCGAGGCGCAGGTGCAGGTGTCGATCGAGCACCCGTGCGTGGTGCGCACCTTCGACCTGGACCAGATGCCGGACGGCTCGATCTACGTGGTGATGGAGCTCCTGCACGGCATGAGCCTATCCGATCGCTTGAGGACTCGTGGGCCCGTCGCGCCCGGCCTTGCCATCCCCGTGTTCAAGGAGGTGTGCCGCGCTCTGTCGGCAGCGCACGAGCTCGGCATCGTCCATAGGGATCTCAAGCCCGGCAACATCTTCCTGTGCGACGACGGCGCCGTGAAGGTGCTCGACTTCGGCATGAGCAAGTTCGCCCAGGCGGAGAGCCTGACCCAGGACGGCTACACGCTGGGCACCCCCGAGTACATGTCGCCGGAGCAGTGCATCGGCGCGCCGGTCGAGCCGCGCTCGGACCTGTACGCGTTCGGCGTGCTCATGTACGAGGCGCTGGCCGGCGAGCTGCCGATCCGGGGACGCAACCGCCGCGAGCTGCTGGATCTACACCAACGCGCGGTGCCGGCTGGACTGCGCGAGAAGCGACCCGACCTGGACATCCCCGCCGGTCTGGACCAGGCAGTGATGGTCTGCCTGGCCAAGCGCGCGGCCGAGCGCCCGGCGAGCGCTGCAGAGCTGGAACGGATGCTGGCGGCCGTGCCGCTGGAGGGGCTGGTGCGGGAGTATCCTCCCGGCACACCTCGGCGCTACCGCCCTGATACACGCTCGGGACGCGCGCTCGGGGGTGGCGGGCGCTGATTTTGGTCTAGACTGGCCCGGTTGATGAGGCTCTCCCGACTCTGCGCGCTGTTCGCGTTCGTCCTGCTCGGCACAAGCGGCACGGACGCGCGCGCGTTCACGCATGTCGTGGAACCGGGCGAGACGCTGGCGGCCATTGCCGAGCGCTACTACGGCCGCATCCAGTACGAGAAGCTGCTGGTGGCGGCCAACAACCTGGACGCGCAGGGCGGCTCTCCCATCGTGCCCGGGCTGCAGCTCGAAGTGCCCGCGCTCAGGCACTACCGCGTCCGCCCCGGCGACACGTGGAACGGCCTGGCCCAGCAGCTGCTCGGCAACAAGAAGCGCGCCGACGTGCTGGCGGCCGCCAACGGCACCAGCCCCTGGCTGCCCCCGGCCGACGGCGCCGAGATCGTCGTGCCCTACAACCTGAAGGTGGTGGCAACAGGCACCGACACGGTGGTCACCATCGCCTACAAGTACATGGGCAACATGAACAAGGCCTGGGTGCTGGTGCACTACAACGGCTTCAAGGGCCAGCATCTGCACCGCGGCGATCTGGTGCTGGTGCCGCTGACGGATTTGCCGCTGACGCTCGAGGGCAAGCAGGCCGCCGAGCAAGCGGCGGGCGCGGCGTGCAGCGAGGCGGCAGGCGGCACGCGCCTGTCGCAGCGCAAGGTCCAGAAGGAAATGCCGGCGCTCATCGCCGACGTGCAGAACGCCCGTTATGTGGAAGCCGTGACGCGTGGCAACCGCTTCCTGTCGTCCGGGCCGCTCACCGAGCCCGAGCTCGCGACCATCCACCGCCAGCTTCTCGAAGCGTACGTCGCGCTGGGGGCGACGGGGCTGGCCACGGCGGCATGCAACGCCTGGCGCAAGCACGACAAGCGGGCAAAGCTGGACCCGGTGCAGCTCAGCCCCAAGATCATCGCCGCGTGCAAACGCGGGCATCCCTGAGGCCCGATGATCGACGAACAGACGACACCCCACGGCGCACTGCCGCCCGGCCACGTGGTCGCGGATCGCTACCGCATCGAAAGCGTGCTCGGCGACGGCGCGAGCGGCGTGGTGTACGTGGCCGAGCGCGTCCGGGACGGCGAGGATGCGCCGGGCGAGCGCGTCGCGCTCAAGGTGATCCACCGCCACCTGGTGCGCGATCCACAGATCAGCCGCCGCTTCGTGCGCGAGGCGAGCATCCTGCGCAAGCTGCGCTGTCCGAATCTGGTGCCGCTGCTCGACTTTGGCGAGACCCACGAAGGCGTGCTGTACATGGCGCTGGAGCTGGTCGAGGGCCAGGCGCTCGACCAGCTGATGCGGGAGGGGCCGCTCGACCTCCAGCGCAGCGTAGCGATCGTGCAGCAGGTGTGCGCGGCGCTGGAGAGCGCACACGCCGCGGGCATCGTTCACCGCGATCTCAAACCGGGCAACGTCATCATCGAGCCGGAACGGCAAGGCGAGCCGGAGCGCGCACGGGTGCTCGACTTCGGCATGGCCAAGGTATTGCGCGGTGACGGCAACGACTCGCTCACGGCGCTCACCGAGCAGAACATGGTGTTCGGCACGCCCGAGTACATGGCGCCCGAGCAGGCGCGGGGCGACGAGGTCGACGCGCGCTGCGACGTGTACGCCGCCGGGGTCATGCTCTACGAGCTGCTCACCGGCTCGGTGCCGTTCGAGTCGAGCACGCCGATCGGGATGATGACCGCCCACCTGATGCAGGATCCGCCGCCGCCGTCCGACCGTGCGCCTGCACGCAGCATCTCGCCGGCTCTGGAAGCGGTCGTGCTGCACGCGCTGGCAAAACGCACAGCCGATCGCTATCCCAGCGCGGCGGCGCTGTCCGGCGCGCTGGACAGAGCGCTGTCGCGACCGGCCGACGTTGCCTCGACGGCCCCGCCGCCGGCACCCGACGACGACCTGGCCACGCGGGACACCGAGCACGCCATGGGGCCGATCAGCACGCTCAGGCCAGCCGCACCCGAGAGCGACGCCACCGCCGAGCTGGCCCAGGCTCCGGAACGTCCGAGCAGGGTCTGGATCGCCGTCGCGGTGATCGCCGCCCTGCTGGGCATCGCGCTGGGCATCATCATGAGCCTGATGGCTGGTGCGTAGGAAAAGGCCGGGTGGGGAGCGGCGGGAACGAGTCGGGTTGATAGCGAGAACGCTGCGGCCCCACGTACCTTTTGTCGGATTGTCCGATCGGCCAGCGCCGTGGCGGGACGCTGGCCGGTGAAGTAATCTCCGCTCCACAGGAGCTGAACGGCCAGAAGTTCGTTCGATTCTGCTGAACCTGTAATTATTTCGTCCTCTTCCGGATCCGTGCCTTGACCCACATCGTGAAAAGCGCACCACCGCTGCCTCCTTCGAGGCGCTCGGTGCCGCCCCGGTCCTCGGGGCCGCGCTACGTGGCCGGCGAGGTGATCGCGGACAAGTACCGGCTCATCAGCATGATCGGCGAGGGCGGGATGGGCTCGGTGTGGGTCGCCCGCAACCTGGCGCTCGACGTGCAGGTCGCGCTGAAGCTCATCCGCAGCGACATCGAAGCGGAAGGCGCGGCCGAGCGGCTGCTGACCGAAGCGCGCGCCGCCGCCCGGCTCAAGCACCCGAGCATCGTGCGCGTGTTCGATTTCGGTCGTACGCGGCGCCGCGATCCGTTCATCGTGATGGAGCTCCTGACCGGGGAAAACCTCGGCGACATCGTGCAGCGCGACGGACGGCTGGCGGCCACGTCGGCGGTGCAGCTGCTCCTGCCGATCGCAGACGCACTGGCGGCCGCCCACAGCAAGGGAATCGTCCACCGCGACCTCAAGCCGGACAACGTGTTCCTGGCTGAATCGGACGGACGACTCCAGCCCAAGGTGGTGGACTTCGGCATCGCCAAGGTCGAGGTCCAGGCCGGACAGCACAGCCAGAAGCTGACGCAGGCCGGAACCGTTCTCGGCAGCCCGGACTACATGTCCCCCGAGCAGGCGCGGGGTGTCGAGGACATCGACCATCGCACCGACGTCTGGTCGTTCTCCGTCGTTCTGTACGAGAGCATCACCGGGCAGGTGCCCTTCGAGGACGACAACTACAACGCCCTGCTGCGCAAGATCATCGAACAACCTGCAGCGTCGATCCTCGACGTGGCAGCAGGCGACCAGGAGCTGTGGACCATCCTCGAGAAGGGGCTGGCCAAGGACCGCAACGAGCGCTGGCAGAGCATGCGTGCGCTGGGCGAGGCGCTCGCCCTGTGGCTGTACTCGCACGGCGTGACTGAAGACGTGTACGGGCACTCGCTCAGGACGGCCTGGCTCGACGGGCCAGGGTCGAGCCCGGATCTCCGGCTGAGCAGCCCGCTGCTCTCCCGGCCGTCGTTCACGACGCTGCCTCCTCCCAGCGTTCCTCCGCCGTCGGCGCGTGGGAAACAGGTCCCCACCTTGCCCACTCCGGTCTCGCTCGCGCCGCCACCCATGGACGCGCCGGCGCCGGACGAAGCGGCTCTGCAACCGAAGCGCCGCACCGCGCTGTACCTGGCCATCGGCGGCGCGGTACTGCTGGCCGGCGGAGTCGCGCTGGGCATCGCCTTCGCCGGCCACGGCGCAAAGCAGGCGGCCGGGAGCGCGGCAGCCACAACCGCGCCCACCGTTCCGGCCCCCAAGGCCGAACAAGCGAAGTCCACCCCGCCGGAAAAGACCTCGACCACGCCAACGGCTCCAGCCGCAGCCACTGCGTCGGCCCCTACCGCAGCCACGGCATCTGCTATTGCAGCGCCCGCAGAGAAACCGGCAAAGAAGCCTGCCCCGAAGACATCCCGCAAGGTCCACCGGGCCGCGACCGGCACCCGACCCCCGAAGAAGTCCCCGCAGGCGAATCACAAGTCGAATCTCAAAGATCCCTATGACGACAATCTTGGCTTCTAGGCGCGGAACGGCACGGCGCCGGATGGCGGCGGGCAGCGTGCTGCTTCTGGCCGTCGCGCTCGCCTGTCCCGCCATCGCCCAGCCGATCGACGACGCTACCCGGAACGCGGCACGCGAACTCGCGCACCGCGCGGGCGAGGCGTACAGGAAGGGCAACTACGAGAAGGCGCAGGATCTCTACCACCGCTCGTACGCGTTGATCCCGGCTCCGACGCTCTCGCTGCGCGAAGCGCGCTCGTTGGTCAAGCTCGGACGCCTGGTGGAAGCCGCGGAAGCGTACGTGCGCACCACGCGGACGCCGCTCGAGTCCGACTCGCCCAAGCCGTTCCGCGAAGCCGTCCAGCAGGCGTACACCGAACTGGGCAAGCTCCGCCCGCGCATCCCGCAGCTCAAAATCGTGGTCAAGGGCCTGAAGAAGGACGACGGCGATCTGACCGTTAGGATGGACGGCAAGCGCGTCGCAGCGGCGCTGATCGGCGTCGCTGGACCGGCGGACCCGGGCAAGCACATGCTCGCCGCCAAAACCGAGAGCGGCGCCACCGCCACCGCCACCATCACGCTGAGTGCAGGCGACAACAAGTCGATCGAGCTCGACCTCGAACATAGCCACGCGAGCGCCGCGAACGTCGGCAAGGCCAAGCCCAAGCCTCCAGCGAAACCGGCGCAGAAGCCCGTCATGCCGCCGTCGGAGAGCGACCACGGCACGAAACACGGCCCGATGCAGCGCACGCTCGGTTTTGTCGGCCTCGGCGTGGGAGCTGCAGGGCTCGGCGTCGGCGTTGTCACCGGACTGATGGCCACCAGCCGCTACAACAGCGCCAAGAACGAATGCCCTGCCCACCGCTGCGTGACCGGATCGACGGGCGCGCAGGATCTCGATGCCTTCCGCTCGCTGCGCACCGTATCGACGATCGGGTATGTCGTCGGCGGCGTCGGAGTAGCGGCGGGAGTGGCTCTACTTCTGACGGCGCCGCACGCAAAGCCCGCTGCGGAAAACCGCGCGGCGCGCGAGCTACCGCACTGGACACCTTGGCTTGGGTTCGGCTCGGCCGGAGTAGCTGGGACTTTCTGAGATGAGCGGAAGACTATCGCGCCTGTTCTGCCACCTTCTCTTCCTTTCGTTGCTGGCGCTGCTGATATCCGGCTGCCCAGCGCTCCTGAAGGACGACTTCCACAAGGGTGCCGGCGTCGACGCCAGCGTTGGGGGCAGCGCGGGAAGCGCGGGCCAGGGAGGCACCGACGGAGGCGGAACCGCTGGCGCGGATGCCTCCGCGGGCGCAGACGCGGGAGGCAGCGCAGGCAAGGACGGGGGCGGAGACGCCGACGCCAGCACGTGCCAGAACTGCAAGGCCGGGGAGACCTGCTGCGACAACACCTGCGTGAACCTGAGCTCGGATGTCGCCAACTGCGGCGCCTGCGGCAAGGGCTGCCCGGGAACGATCTGCGTGAGCGGGTCCTGCAGCAACAACTGCGCTAGCGGCTTCCTCGACTGCGACAAGAACATCGTCAACGGCTGCGAGGTCAACGCGGCAACGGATCCGGACAACTGCGGCTCCTGCGGCGTCAAGTGCGCGTTCGATGCCACGTGCGTGGCGGGCAGCTGCGTGTGTCCGCAGGGCAGCGCGGACTGCGACGGCGATCCGACCAACGGCTGCGAGACGGACATCGGCACCGACCCTGCCAACTGCGGCGCGTGCGGCAAGAGCTGCGGCGCCAACGAGGAATGCAGCAGCGGGCAGTGCGGCTGCGCTCCGGGCTTCGCCGACTGCAACAACGACCCGAACGACGGCTGCGAGGTGGACACCACCAGCGACCCGATGAACTGCGGGGCGTGCACCGCCGCTTGCGGCGCCAACAGCAGCTGCACCAACAGCACCTGCGGCTGCAAGACCGGCTTCCTCGACTGCAACCCCAACGTCGCCGGCTGCGAAACTGCGAAAACCGACCCGAGCAATTGCGGAACATGCGGCACCGCCTGCAGCGGTACGACTCCGGTGTGCGACGGCACGAGCTGCATCTCGAGCTGCACGGGCGGCACTGTCCTGTGCGGCAGCTCCTGCGTCGATACCACCAGCGATCCGCAGAACTGTGGTGGCTGCGGACAGGCCGTCGGCGCGAACCAGGACTGCGTGAACAGCACGCCGACGTGCCTCCCGGGCTTTGCCGACTGCAACAACGACCCGAGCGACGGCTGCGAGGTGGACACGCGCAGCGACGCCCAGAACTGCGGAAGCTGCACCAACGCGTGCAAACCCGGAGCGATCTGTTCGAGCTCGACGTGCCAGTGCGCGGCCTCGACGCCCAACGACTGCGGCAGCACCTGCCAGCAGTGCTGCGACTCCACACAGTGCAGCGACGCCAACCAGTGCACGACCAACAGCTGCGTCAACGGCACCTGCTCGTTCAGCGCCGAGTGCGCGGGCGGTGGCAAGTGTTGTGGCGCGGCGCAAGGCTGCTTCCAGTGCTGCAGCGACACGGATTGCACCGGCGGCAACGTCTGCAGCGGCAACACCTGCGTGTCGCCCAGCTGCCCGGGTAGCCAGGTCCTGTGCAACGGCACCTGCGCCGACCTCACCAACGACGCGCAGAACTGCGGCGGCTGCGGCATCTCGTGCGGCGCCGGACGCACGTGCTCCAGCAGCCAGTGCTCGCCCGCCTGGGTTGGCACGCCGACCTCGCCGCTGAGCGCGCGCAGCCGCAGTGCCTACACCTGGACGGGCTCGGACGTGTTCATCTGGGGCGGAGAGAGCGCCAGCAATCAGACGCTCGCGGACGGGGCGATGTACGACCCTGTCGCGGACAGCTGGAGCGCCGTCGGCACCGCGGGCTCTCCGCCCAGCGCGCGCGAGTTGGCCACCGCGGTCTGGACAGGCAGCGCGGTCGTGGTGTGGGGCGGTGGCGATGCGGCGGGCGCCGCCTACAACAGCGGTTCACGCTACGACCCGACGGCGGGCACCTGGCAGAGCATGGCCGTCAGCGGCGCTCCTCCGGGCATGCGCGAGCCGTACGGCATCTGGACCGGCTCCCGCGTGCTGTTCTGGGGCGGTCTGGACAGCACGGGCGCTCCGGTCGCCGGCGCCTGGCTCTACGACCCCGGCAACGACACCTGGACGCAGGCGAGCACCACCGGGGATCCCGGTAGACTCGCGAATGCGACCGTGGGCTTCTCCGGCACCACCCTGTACATATACGGCGGACAGCCCGGAGGCACTGGACAGAGCGACGCGCTGCACAGCTACAGCCCCAGTGCCGACACCTGGTCGACACTCACTGGCGGATGGAGCAAGCGCTACGGTGCCTTCGCACGCTGGGACGGCACGTACTTCATCGTGTGGGGAGGCCAGAAGCCGGGCTCGCCCAACGCATTCGCAGACGGGAAGCGCTACGACCCGACGAACGATACGTGGAGCGCAATGAACGATGTCGGCGTCCCGACGGCTCGCTGGGCACCGCAGCGCGAAACGGGATGGACGGCGCGAATCAGCGGCAGCACGACGCTCATCCTGGGTGGCCTCGGGCCGAAGCCGACCGACATCCGGACCGACGGCGCGATCTACACCTCGACCACGAACACCTGGACGGCCGTGCCGGCATGGCCGTCGGGCGAAGCGCACCTGTGGGGCGCGGGCGTGTGGACCGGCTCCGAGTTCGTGCTGTGGGGCGGCCTCGACAAGAATGTGCCCACGGCGACCGGCGAACGTCTCCGGCCCTGATTCACCCCGGAACCAGCACGCGCGCGGGTGATGACCCGCCCGCCGGATTGTGGCGGGCGCCGCGCCGGACGACGCAGTAGTCTCGCTCCGTGGACAAGCCGCTGTACGAAGCCCTGGACTGGGGCAAGCTCGCGCCGCTCAGGCTCAGGGCGCGCAGCATCGCCGACGGGCTGTACGCAGGCGGACACCGCAGCCCGCGCCGCGGCGCCGGCGTGGAGTTCGGCGGACACCGCAGCTACGTCCCCGGCGACGATCTGCGCTGGCTCGATCGCCGCGCGCTGATGCGACACGGCCGGCTGCTGATCCGCGAGTTCGAGACCGAGACCGACCGCGCACTCAGACTGCTGGTGGATGCGAGCGCATCCATGGCCTATCGCAGCTCGGGCGCGCCCGGCGCGAAGCTCGCGTTTGCCGCGGTCGTCGCCGCCGCACTGGCACGCGTCGCTCTGGCCAGCGGCGATCCCGTCGCGCTCGACTGGCTGGGCGGCGAAGCACGCCGACCGCTGCCGGCGATGGGCGGGCGCGAAGCGTTCGACCGCATCGTGGGCGCGCTCGAAGCCGTGCGGCCCGGCGGCGACCTTGCCCTCGACCTGGCCGCGGTCGAACGCTCGGTAGCTCCGGTCGCGCGCAACTCGCGCCGGGGCTCGGTCATCGTGCTCTTGAGCGACCTGCTCGATCTGCCGGACGGCACGCTCGACCGCTTCGCCGCGCTCGGCACGCGAGGGAGGACATTGATCGCGGTGCGCGTCCTCGATCCGGCGGAAGCCGAATTCCCGTTCGAGGGGCCGCTACGCCTGAGAGCAAGCGAGGGCGACGCGCTGGTCGAGACGGACGCCAGTGCAGCGCGAGAGGGCTACCTGGCCGCGCTGGAGCGCATCGCCACGCGCTGGGACGATCGCCTGCTCGAACATGGCGGGCGACTGCTGCGCGCCCGTACCACCGACGACCCCGCCGACACCGTGCGCAAGGTGCTGGCAGCGACCTGGGGCGGCCCCGCATGACGTTCCTGGTTGCAGCGGCACTGGCGATCGGGCTCCTGGTCGCGATTCCGGTCGCGGCCCACCTGCTGCGCCGCGGGCGAGCCAACGAACAGGCGTTTCCTCCGGCTGCGCTGGTGCCGGCCGAGCCCCCCGTCGCCAGGCAGCGCAGCCGTATCGAGGACCGCGCTCTCTTGACGCTGCGCGCGCTGATGATCGTGGCCCTGGCCGTACTCGGAGCCACGCCGCTGGTGCGCTGTTCACGACTTTCGCTGGCGCGCGAATCGGGCGCATCGGTGGCGCTCGCCCTGGTCGTCGACGATTCGCTCAGCATGCAGGCCACGGTCGCCGGCAGGTCGCGCTGGCAACGTGCGATCGACGGCGCCGATCAGCTTCTGAAGTCGGCCCGCGACGGAGACGCGGTAGCGATCATCCTGGCAGGGCGCCCTGCACGACTGGCGCTGGCAGGGACGACGGACCTCGAAGCCGCGCGCCGCGCGCTCGACGAGTTGAAACCGAGCGATCGCGCCACCGATCTGGACGGCGCCGTGCAGATGGCGCGCTCGGCGCTCAAGCAACTGCCGCAGACCGACAAGCGCATAGCTCTCTTGAGCGACCTCGCCGGCGACCCGATCCCGGACGGAACGCCGATGCCGTGGTTGCCGTTGCCGGTGCTGCAGCATCCGGTCGCCGACTGCGGCGTGGTTTCGGCCGAACAGCACGGCAAGCGCGTCACCGCGCGCCTGGCCTGCTCGTCGGCGGCAGCGGCGCGAGGGCGCACCGCCGAAGCCGTGAGCGGCAAGGCCGAAGCCGCGCGCCGCGACGCCGGCAGCGACGCGGGGAGCGCGAAGACGCCGCCCGCCGGCAAGGTGCTCGCACACAGCGCGCTCGCTCCCCGCGCCGGCAAACAGACGCTGTTGATCGAGCTGCCCAGCAGCGCTCCCGTCGCCGAGATTCGACTGACGGGACAGGACGCCCTGGCCCACGACGACGCCGCGCCGGTGACAGCGCAGAGCAGCGCCCTGGAAGTGGCGGTGGTGACCGACGTGTCCACCGGCTCGGTCACCACCGGAGGCCCGACGATCCTCGAGCAGGCGCTCGCGGCGCTCGATGACGACTCGGTAACGCGCCCGCTCGCGCTGGTCCCCGACGACGCGCACGAGCTCCGGCCCTTCGGCGCGCTGATCCTGGATGATCCCACCGGACTGTCACCGGAGAGCCGCAGCGCGCTCGGACAGTGGCTTCGCAGTGGCGGGGTTGCCATGGCACTCCTGGGGCCGCGCGCAGAGACCGCAGAGCTCGGGGTCACGCTGGAACCGTTCGCGAGCGGGGCGGTGCACTGGGAATCGCCAGCCGGCTCGGACGGCATCGCGCCCAAAACGCTGTCCTGGCTCGGCAACGAAGCCGCCAGCCTGGGCAAACTGCATCCGAAGGGGCGCGCGCGACTCGACGGCGCCGAGCCACCCGGTTCGCACGTCAGCGCCCGGTGGAAGGACTCACGTCCCTTCATCTTCGACCGGCAGCTGGGCCGCGGGCTGGTGATGACGGTTGGACTACCTTCTTCGGCGTCCGTGAGCGACTTCGCGCTGCGCCCGGCGTTTCTGGCGTTGCTCGATCACGTCATCCAGGAAGCGCTCGCGCGAACCGGGCCGCGCCGCAGCTTGGCCGGGTCAACATGGAGCTTCTCCAGCAAGGCAGTATCCATCGCAGGACCGGACGGCCCGGTACAGATCCACGACGCCGATGGCGACACCAAGACCCGCTCCGACGACAGCAGAGGCCCGGAGAAAGTGGCCGTGGTCGGCAGGCTGGGACGCTACCGGGTGAAGGTCGATGGCGAGACGCGCACGCGGATCGTCACCATCGACCCCGCGGAGATCACGACCGCTCCCCGCAAGCCGGACGCCAAGGTAGAAGCTGCAGCCGGCGGCAACGGGCAGGCCCGGGTGGACGCCTCTCCGAACGTCGCACTGGCGCTTCTGGCACTGCTCGCGCTCGAGCTGCTCTTGCGGGTCGCCGGACCACTCGGCCGAGGCAGGCGGCGCGGCACGCGTGCCGCCGCGCCGCGAGCGTGATAGTCCGGCGCCATGCGGAGACTCCAGCTGCTCTGCGCCGCTCTACTGGCAGCGCTGATGGTCGTGGTCACGGGGTGCCACTCGGCCGGGTTGTACGGCCACGCGCGCACCTACGTCCCACTCTCCGACGAGGCGGAAGCGGCCAGCCACGCGAAGAGCTACGACCCCGTGATGGCGCAGCGCATGCCCGACAAGTGGAAGGGCAAGACGGTGAGCGTGTTCGGCGTCGTCAAACAGCGCAGCGCAGGGCCCGGCGGGGCTGCCGATCTGACACTGAGCGTGCGGACACTCCAACCCCGCAACCTATGCGGAAACCGCTCCGAAGAGAGCTGCCGCGTCACCGTGAGTGATCACGAATACGCCGTGATCCACGCCCTGGTGAAACTCCGCACGGACGACAACATCGGCGAAGATAGCGTCGGGATCGGCTCGCTGGTGCGGGTCATTGGCGTGCTCGGCGACGACGTCGACCAGAACGACGGCACGCCCGTGCTGCGCGCAACGTACTACCGACACTGGCCGCGCAATTTCTACGTGACGAACGCGGATCGAGCCACGATGCGGCAGTAGGCCACCGGCAACCCGCCTACTTCATGCCCCAACCGATCACGAACGCCGCGTAGAATCCGGAACCTGCACTGCGGTTGATCTCGTTCGTCTTGCCCTGCGCACAGGGGGTCGAAGGGGTCGTGTTGTAGTACGTGGAGCACCCTTCGATGACGGTGCCGCCGAACGACCGTCCCAGCGCGAGCTCGAAGCCCATCCTCAAACCACTCCGGTTGACCCAGACGAACGGAACGTTGACTCCAAGAAACGAGCCGTAGTCGCTCACGTCGGTGCGCATGAACAGGACCCCGGGCGACAGCAGGAAGCCGGACGCGCTGACAGCGGCAAAGCCGGCGCTCCCTCCCCAGAGCAGGGTCGGCGAGTGGCTGTCGAGAGGCGAGTAGTCGGCTCCCAGGCTGCCGGAACCGGAGTAGTTGTCGGAGGGCTGATCCACGAAGGTCAGAAGACGGGCGGACAGTCTGAGCCGGCTGGCAACAAACAGTCCGACCTCGCCTCCGACGGCCAGGAAGTCATCGAAGCGATCGCTCTCCACGATGCTCCCGGCCAGGCCGTCGAAGAACGGCGACCTGCTCGCCGCGTCGTGGGGCGGACGCTTGGGCTCTGGCGGTGCCGGCGGCGCCGGCTGCTTGGCGTAGCCAGGAGGGTAGCCATAGCCAGGCGGGTACCCGTAGCCCGGCGGAGGGTAGCCGGGCGGTGGATAGCCTTGTGCCGGTGGCGGACGCCGGGCCGGCGCGTGGGCCGGCGGATACGGGTACGGGTAGCCAGGCGGAGCAGCCGGGGGCGCGCCGGGAGCGGCGGGCGCGCGGGCCGGAGCACTTGCTGCAGGGGGAGGAGCGGGTGCCGCGGAGCCCGAGGCCGTCGCCGAAGCCGGCGGTGCAGCGGCATCGGCGGCGGTTGCCGGTGCTCCAGCATCCGCGGCCCGCTGCCCGGGCGGCGGCGGCGCAGCAGGCAGGCCGGCGCTGGGCTGCGCGAGCACGACAGCGGCTGGCAGAAACAGCACCGCCGCCACTCCCACGGCCAGGGCGTGTCTCGAGCTGAGCATGATGGAGGCTCTCGTGGACCGGCCGGCGCGTCAAGCTCGCCCGGACGCGCTTCCCGCCACATGTGCTAGGACGGCCGCGTATGGTTGGAATGCCCCTCCGAGGCCGGGGCGCAGGCCGTTTCCGTTCGGTGCTCGCGCTGCCGCTGGCAATGTTGCTCGGCGGCGCACTGCTGCTGGGCACGGTCCCGGCGCGCGCGACGGTCGTCGAACGCGTGGTCGCTGTCATCGGCGAGCACGCCATCCTGCTGAGTGATCTGCGTCATCGCGCACGCCCCTTCATGGCCAAGATCTACGATCAGGTTCCCTCCGGTGCGCGGCGCACCGCGGCCCTGTCGCAGCTGTACAAGGCGCTGCTCCAGCGCATGATCGACGAGCAGCTCGAGGAGCGTGCAGCGAACCGCTCGCACATCGTCGTGTCGCCGGACGAGGTCGACAGGGCGCTTTCCCGCATCGCGGCGCAGAACGGCATCGCCGTCGAGAAGCTGATCCACGAAGCGGAAATAAGCGGCCTCACCGAGTCGCAGTACCGGCGCGAGGTCAGGCGGCAGGTGCTCGAGGCAAAGCTGCTCAACCTGCGACTGCAGGGGCGCATCCATGTCACGCCCGAGGACGTGCGGACCGCCTACCGGCGCATCGTGGTGGGCGAACGCAAGAAGCTGCCGTTCCGGGCGGCCTGGATCAAGATCCGCGCACCGCGTTCACTCGGGGAACGGGCCCTGACAGCGCGACGCGCGCTCGCCGACCGTGTAGCCAGCATGGCCCGCAACGGCGCAGACTTCTCCCAGCTCGCCAGCCGCTATTCGGACGACACGAAGACGCGCAAGATGGGCGGTCTGCTCGGAAGGCTGAAGCCCGGAAAGCTGCCGCCCGTTGTCGACCGTGTAGTCCTCGGAATGGAGGTCGGCGAGGTCTCCCCGCCGCTGCGCGTGGGCGACGATCTGGTCGTCGTCAAGCTGCTGGAACGCGCGGCATCGGACCTGCCCAGCTTCCAGGACGCGCGCGACGAGCTGAGCGAGCGCGTGTACATGAACAAGATGGACAAGGCGCGACGGCGCTGGCTCGACAGCCTGCGCCGACGCACCCACGTCGAAGTCCGCCTCTAGAGTGCTCAGTGCGCGCCGCAGACGGCGGCATACACCCCGGCGCGCGGCGTGCCGGTCGCGACGAGGTGCTTCGCGGTCGCCAGCTCCTCGTCCACCAGGTGCTCGAACTTCGAGAGCGGCTGGGCGCCATCCAGCTCGCGGCCGTTGACGAAGAACGTTGGCGTACCGGTCACACCAAAGCTCTGGCCTTCGCGCACATCGGTGTCGATGGCGGCCTTGTGCGTGGCGTCGCGCGCGGCATCGAGCAACGCCGACGGGTCCAGACCCGCGTCGCGTGCGACGCGCTCGAGGCTCGCGTCGTCGAGAGACGACACGGCGAACAGGGCATCGTGGACACGCCAGAACGCCGCCGTTCCGCCACGGGAAAGCGCCTCCATGGCGAAGTTGGCAGCGGGCCGGGCGCGATGGTGGAACCTCAGCGGGAAATTCTTCCACACCACCCGGAGCTGGCGTCCATAGTGTTCCCTGAGCGCATCCAGGGTCGGCTGGGCGCGCTTGCAGAACGGACACTGGAAGTCCGAGTACTCCACGATCGTCACCAGAGCGTCGGCGCCACCGCGCACCGGCGCGTGCGCCAACGGCGGGCAGGTCCTGACAGGTGCGGCGGGCCCGAGATCGACCAGATTCTTGCGGACCCGGTCGGCGTATACGTCGCGGGGCGCCACGCCACCCGACACCAGCGCGCGCGCGCGTTTCAGCTCGCGGTCCACCACCCGGGCCAGCGCCGAAAACGGCTGGTAGCCCTCGACCCTCAATCCGTTGACGAAAAACGTGGGCGTCGCGCGGACGTTGTAGCGACCGGCCAGCTCGAGCGAGCGGTCCACTTGCCCCGAATAGCCGGCATCCGAGAGCCACGCCGACACGCGACTGCCGTCACCGCCGGCAGCGGAGACCCAACGCGTGAGGCGCGCCCGCGTGGAAGTCTGGCTGCTCGCGGCGGCGAGCGACGCAAACTTCCAGAACGCCGCATCGCCGCGCGTCGCCTCCAGCGCGACGGCCACCTCTGCCGCGGCGCGCGCATGCGGGTGCTCGGGAAGCGGGCGGTTCTTCCACACCAGTCTGAGGTCGTGTCCAAAGCGCGTCTTGAGGCGCTGCAGCACATCCAGCGAACGGCGTGTGTACGGACAATCGAGATTGCCGAACACCAACAGCGTTACGGCCGCATCTGGATCCCCCCAGGCCGGGTCGCTCCGGTTCACGGGCAAGTCGGCATCGGCGTTGGACGCCAGATGCACGGAGCTCCTCTCCGGCAGCGGCGCGGGCGCCGGCAACGCGCCTGAAGCCACGCCGCCGTCGACCGCCCCGCCCGGCGTCGGTGACCCGGGCAGAGCCGGCGCGGGTGACACCGGGCCGGGCCCGATGGGCGGCGCGACGACCGGCGGCGATGCCGTCGCAACGGGGCCGCTCGATGCTCGTGCCGACAGCGCGAACCAGAATGCCGCTCCCACGCCGGCCACCATGAGCAGCAGACCGCCAGCGAGGGCCAGCACGATGGGCCACGTCGACGAAGCGCGCCGCGACACCGGCGGGGGCGCGAAGCGCGGCGCTGACGGTGCATCCGGTGGCTTCCGGGCCGTCGCTTCCGGCGCAACGGGCGGAACCAGTTCCGCTTCCGGCGGTTGGTCGTCGGTAGGAGCTGGCGGCGCGGCCACTGGCTCCTCGGCGAGCGACTGGGGCGGCTCCTCCGCCGGGGGCTGGGGCGCGGGCGCCAGCTCCGCCGCCGACGCCGATTCGACGCTGTCGGGTTCGGGCTCTGGCTGCTGTGCCGGCGGCGGCTCCCCGGTCGAGTCGTCGCTCGAAGAGCGCACCAGTGCGCCCGGCTCGCAAACAGCCGCCTCCAGCCTGAGCGCCCACAGCTCGGCGTCGCGCGGTCGCGCGCCGACGGATGCCGCCACCGCCTCGGCGATGCAGCTCTCGAGCGCATCACCGACCTCGAGCCCAAGTGCGCGCGGTGTCGGTACGTCCAGGTGCTCGGGCAAAGCCTGCCCGGCGACAAGCTCGGTCGCCAGCACGCCGAGCGCAAACGCGTCTGCCCAGGTCTCGGCGCGCGCGGGCATCGCGCCGCGCAGCTCGGGTGCGCGGTAGGCAACCGGCAGCGCGTCGCGAGCCAGTGTCGGCCCGCCCAGCGACTGCGCGAGCTGCGCCACGCCGAAGCCCTCCAACGAGACGCCGTTGTCGGTGACGGTGATCAGCTCCGGCCTGAGATAGGCGTGAGCAACACCCTGGTCATGCAGCGGCGAAAGAGCGCTCGCGACCGATGACAAGAGCCGCGCGATCTCCTCGGGCTCCAGCCGGGGCCCCGAGCGGATGATGTCGTCGAGCGTACGGCCGCGCTGCGTGGCGTAGGCCACGGCGACCTCGCGGGTACGGGAGCTCGCCGCGCTGCCTGCCGCGCCCACGATGCCGGCAGCCAGACAGTGTGCGATGCCTACACAGCCGAGCGCGTAGCGCGAGACCCGTTCGATCACCCGCTCGGGCTGCTCGCCCGCCGCCGCATTGGCCAGCACCACGACACGCGCCGGCTCGCCGCTCTGCTCGTCGAGCGCGTCGTAGATGCGGGCACCACCGGGACGTCCGCGCTCCTCGACGACGCGGAAGCGTCCAAGCAGCAGCGTGCCAGCGTTGACGACCATCGTGCTTCCTCCGGCCCGGAGCGAGCGGGACGGACTGTGCCGGATGGTCTACCAGGCTGCTGACAGTTTGGCAGCTCGAAGCGCCCAGCCGACAGCTTGGCGCAGTGGAAAGCACCGCCGCGGGCCGTCACAGCGCCGATATCCGGCGACCGGGAACGGCGCACCGGCCCACCGCGCTGCCGACAAATCGCCGAAATCGCCTGCCCGCGGGCCAAACGGGCCCGGGAGAAGCGAGAAGCGCGGCCGCGACCCGGCGGAAGGATGCCCGAGCATTTGCACCATGGCACGCTGTATGCTCAAAGGACGCCGCGATGTCGCTTCTTCTTCCGCGCCGCTTCGTGCTCTCGCTGCTCGGCTCGACCGCCGCGCTCGCCGCGCTGCTGGTCGCTGGGACGGCATCGGCGCAGACGCTCAGCACGACGGTAACTCGCAGCACCCCGGATCGGGGCAGCACGTACCATCCGACCTGGATCAACTATTCGGACTGCATCAAGGACGGCACGGTCACCTTCAGCGTGAACCTGCCGAGCCCTGCGTACCAGAACAACGCGCTGCAGGTGTGGGTCTCGGGAACCAGCACCAACTGCACGGACAGCGCGGCGCGCACGGGCTCGTCGCCGACGTGCTGGAACGTCTACTCGGCAACGGCCACCACCGCTACGGCGTACAAGGTCACCGTCCGGATGCAGGACATCGTGGGTCAGCACCTGAACACGGACGCGAACCACGGTCCGGGCAGCGGAACGGCCCAGGATTGCGATACCGCTTCCACGTCCCCGGCGCCCACGCCGCTGACGCTGTACTTCATGCTGGTGGACGGCACCGGTCAGCTGGCCTCGGGCACACAGGCCGCGACCTACACCAACATGCAGTACGACCTGATGGGCCCCGATGCTCCGACGAACCTCAAGACCGGGGTCGCCGAGAAGCAGCTGAAGGTGACCTGGGATTCTTCGGCGACGCCCTCGGACGTTGTCGGCTACCACATCTTCTGTGATCCCAAACCCGGTTCCACGACGCCCAGCTGGAACGGCGGAACGAGCGGTACCGGAGGGACATCCGGAACGGGTGCTGGCGGGAGCGATGCGGGCAGCGTCGATGCAGCAGTCGAGTCCGGCACAACGGATGCCGCAGCCGGAGGAAGCGGTGCTGGCGGCACCACAAGCACCAGCGACGCAGCCGCGCCCAATCCGGCCTGCCCATCGACGGTGTTGGTCGCAGGCCAGCGACCGGATCCGGCCTACCTCTGCGGCGAGGTGAACGGCCCGTCCACCACCAGCGGTTACGCCAAGGGACTGTTGAACGGAACCGCCTATGCCGTAGCGGTCGCGGGCTTCGATGGCGTCCAGAACAACGGCCCGCTATCGACCGTGCAGTGCGGCACGCCCAAGCCCGTGAATGACTTCTGGGACCAGTACACCAAGGCCGGGGGCAAGGGCGGCGGCGGCTTCTGTGGCATTGCCGATAGGCCGGCGCCCGGAGCGGGCGGCGCGTTCCTGCTCGCACTGTTTGCCGGCATCCTGCGTCGACGACGGAGGCAGCAAAGTTGAAGTGGACGACTGCGGCCGCCTGTGCGGCCCTGATGCTGGCAGCGTCACCGGCGCTGGCCCAGGGAGTGGACGAGTTCGGACCGTACGGCGGACTCGGCGACCAGAACTTCCAGTCGCCCCAGCATTTCGCGCTGGAGCTCAGGTTCGGTCCATACCGCCCGCGCGTGGACGACCAGTTCAACGGCTCGGCCACGCCGTACAAGGACACCTTCGGCACGAAGAAGCGCTATCTGGTCGGGCTCGAGCTCGATTGGCAGGCGCTACGCATCCCGATGGTAGGCACGCTGGGCCCCGGGCTTGGCTGGGGCTACACCAACGCAACGGGTCAGGCGCTGCTGGCCGACGGCTCGGGCCGCGCCGCGCAGGATACGTCACTGGCGGTCATGCCGACCTATCTGGTCGGCGTGTTTCGTGTGGATGTGCTGGCGCGGAAGACTCCCGTGCCGCTGGTCGCCTATGCCAAGGGCGGATTGGGCTACGCGCTGTGGTGGTCGAATAGCGGAGGCAGCACCTCGCATTCCGCCGATGGCCGGGTCGCGCGCGGCGCATCGTACGGCTACCAGTTCGCGCTGGGCGGCATGTTCCTGCTCGACTCGCTCGACCAGGGTGCAGCCAAGGAGATGGACTCCACGACCGGCATCAACAACTCGTACTTCTTCATGGAGTGGTACTACTCCAGCCTCGACGGTTTCGGCTCCGGCAAGCAGATGCAGGTCGGCGCCAACACCTGGACGCTCGGTCTCGCCTTCGAGTTCTAGCCGCCCGGGGCGCGCTGCGTCAGCGCGCGCGCAGCAGGCGGTCGATGTGCTTCTTTTCCCAGGCGATAGCCCGTTCGTAGTAGCGGAACTCGCGCTCGCGCCGCAAGAACTCCGGCGGGTGCAGCACCGCGCGCCCACCCACGCGCACTGCGGGAATCACGTGGTGCAGCAGCTCGTGGTAGACGATGTAGTTGACGAAGTAGCGAGGCACCCAGTCGTTGTCGAGCGACGGGTGCACGCGGATCAGCCGCTCCACGGCGCTGTAGCTGCCGAGCTTGATCGTCCGCCGCTTCTTGCCGCGCGGCGTAGTGCGACGCCCCCAGGTGATGAGCACGTCCGTCACGCTTCCTGCAAAGTGCGACTCGTTGACGCGCGAGAGCGCGTCGTACAGATCGTGGACGCGGCCCTTGGTGCGAAGCGGACCGGGCACCGGCTGCGATGCCCGGATGCGGAAGCTGTTCGCCTCGATGTAGGCGCCGACGACCTGTGATGCCTGGCGGTCGCCGTGGACCACGTAGCGGACCAGCGCGTCGAGCACCCGATCGGGCGCATCCAGGAACATCATGTGCACCCGGACCCGGAGCTTGCCGCGCACCCGCGTGTGGCTGACCATGCGGTGTCGGTTGTCGGTGACGGCCAGCTGGACAGCGCCCGAGAAGGCGATGTCGAAGCGCCGCTCGAGCGCCTGGCGCGCGCCTTCGTGGATGAAGATCTGCGGTCCGATGGCGTTGCTGCCGAACTGCAGCGGCAGCTGCGTCAGGCGCGGATCCGGGATGCGAACGGCGGCGGACGCGATACGCGGCGCCGACATCCCCGACGTGCTCCGGCGGGCGGCTCCGCGAGCGGGAGCGGTCAGCCAGGGGAATGTCACTCGATGACGCATCGACCGTGTCTTTCGGGACTATGGGACGGGATCCAGCGCGTCAAGGAACCCCCAGGAGTCCCTATGATTTCCACAACATACGCGCCAAGCTCCAAGCCGTTTCCAGCATCTCTCCAAGTCCGCGTTCCGGCTTGGATTTCAGGTACCGGCGAGCCTTTTAGCGGGAGGAAGCGGGCGTGGTTGTCCCCAGGTTGGCCCCAAGGCCGACCGCAGTCTGCTCCCAGGACACACTGAAGTTACCCGCAGCTTGTCCACAGCTTATCCATAGCCTGCGAGCGAGGAACGACCCCCGGCGCAATGACCGCGGGCTGTGTCAGCTGGCGCGCGCGCCCGAGCGCTTGGACGCGCCGTTCGACTTCGACGCGTTGGCCTTCCCGTTCGACGCGCTGTCTCCGGAAGCTTCCGCGGGCACGGCCTCGACCAGCTTGCGGTGGATACCGTGTACCTCGAGCACCTTGTTCTCGAGCTGGGCCATCAGCTCGGGATGTTCTTCCAGGTAGGTCCGCGCGTTGTCGCGCCCCTGGCCGATGCGCTCGTTCTCGAGCGAGTACCAGGAACCACTCTTGTTGATGATACCTGCATCGGAAGCGAGGTCGATGACCTCCCCCGAAACGCTTATGCCGCGCCCGTACAGGATGTCGAACTCCACCTCGCGGAAGGGCGGCGCCATCTTGTTCTTCACGACCTTGACGCGGGTACGGTTGCCGACGACCGACATGTCCTTGCCGGCCGTAGCCTCCTTGATCGCGCCGATGCGCCGCACGTCGAGCCGCACGGACGAATAGAACTTGAGCGCGTTGCCGCCGGTCGTGGTCTCGGGGCTGCCGAACATCACGCCGATCTTCATGCGGATCTGGTTGGTGAAGAAAATCATGCAATGCGAGCGGGAAACGGAGCCCGTCAGCTTGCGCAGGGCCTGGCTCATCAGGCGCGCCTGCAGGCCAACGTGCGAGTCGCCCATGTCGCCCTCGATCTCCGCCTTGGGCACGAGCGCAGCGACGGAATCCACGACCACCAGATCGACGGCGCCCGAACGCACCAGCATCTCGGCGATCTCCAGGGCCTGCTCGCCGTAGTCGGGCTGGCTGACGAGCAGCTCGTCTGTCTTGACCCCGAGCTTCTTCGCGTAGGTGATATCGAGCGCGTGCTCGGCATCGATGAACGCCGCGACACCGCCCTGACGCTGCACACTCGCGATCGCATGCAGCGTGAGCGTCGTCTTGCCGCTGGACTCGGGCCCGTAGATCTCCACGATGCGGCCTCGCGGATAACCTCCGATACCCAGCGCGATGTCCAGCCCCAGCGAGCCGGTGGGGATCACCGGGATGTCACCCCCGATGGTCTCGCCGTCCTTGAGGCGCATGATGGCGCCCTGCCCGAACTCCTTCTGCACGCTCGCGATCGCGAGCTCGAGCGCCTTGGTCTTCTGCTTGTCTTCCATCTGCTCCGCCTCTCCTGCGCGATCGCTGCCGCTTGCTGCTCGCTAGGGTGTGCCAGCCAGCGCTGGAGAGGGAAAGTACTGTGCGGCTGTTCAGATGTCAAATCCGCTTCGGACGTACTCTGACACAGCAGGAAACCCCTGGATTTCCAGTGAGATACGGAGTGCTAGTTGACCACGCGGGTGCCGGCCAGCTCCTGCACGATGGCCAGCTCCTCGAGCAGCGAATGCAGCTCTTCCTGCACCCAGCGCTGGAGAGTCTCGGCAGTGAGCTCGACGCCGCTGTCGGCGCGAGCCGCACGCGCTCGCAGGCGCTTCTCCAGTGAAGACTGGAGCGCCTCCGCGTCGATCTCCACCACCTGGACTTCGGGTTCCATGACTCCTAGAGCATAACCACGCGGCGGATTCCGGGAAGCCCCGGCAGGCACGGTCTATTCCACGGGCTTTTCTGGTGGGGGGCGCATGGATTCTGCGTCGCTGACCTTGCGCACGCCGATGCGCTCCGCACGTCGTGCCGTCGCCCGGAGCACGCTGAAACGGTAGCCGTTCCAATCGACCTCGTCGTTCGTACGCGGCACGCGACCGAGGAGCTCGGCGACGAAACCACCGAGCGTGACCAGCTCGACCTCCTCGTCGATACCCAGGAGCTCGAACACCTTGCGGGTCTCGGCCCAGCCCCGGCACACCAGGCTGTCGTCAGGGCGGCGGACGATGTACGGGTCCACGCGATCGCTCTCGTCCTCGATCTCGCCGACGATCTCCTCCAGCACGTCTTCCATCGTGACGATGCCCTGGATGCCGCCGTACTCGTCGACGACGATGGCCATGTGCCGGCGCTCTTCCTGGAACGTGCGCAACAGACGCTCGAGCGGCGTGGACGACGGCACGAAGATGAGCGGGCCGAGCACCGTCTTCCAATCGAGCGGTTCCGGCTCCTCGCGCAACCGGAACATCAGCTCCTTGACCAGCACGATGCCCTCGGCGGTATCCAGGTTGCCGTCGGGGGAAAACGGAAAGCGGCTGTGGCCCGTTCGCTTGATCAGCGCGAGGTTTTCCTCGACCGAGCGCTCCCCGGAGAGGAACGCGACGCCGTTACGCGGCACCATGATGTCGTACGCCGTCAGGTCGCGCAGCGCGGCAGCGCCTTCGATCATGTCGGCCGTGCGCGCGGCCAATACGCCCTCGGTGCGGCCCAGGCTCGCCAGGAGGCGGATCTCCTCGATCGACGTGACGGGGCGCTCCTGCCCGCGGCGCAGCGCTCCGGAGATGCCGCGCGTGAGGAACAAGAGCGGCTTGAGCACGATGATCAGCACCGAGACAAACACCGCGACCGGCGCGGCGAGCCGCCCCGCGAAGGTCACGCCCATGGTCTTCGGGACGATCTCCGAGAGCAGCAGGATCGTCAGCGTGAACGCGAGCGTGAAGACCCACAGCGTGGAAGGGTCGAAAACCTGCCCGTAGGTGGCGCCGGCGATCGCGGCGCCGATGGTGTTGGCAAACGTGTTGAGGATCAGGATCGCCGCGATCGGGACGTCGATCTCCTTCTTGAAGCGCCGCAGCGTGTCGGCGGCGCGCGACTTGCCGAGCGCCTCGATCTCCGCGTGACCGACGCTGAGCAGCACGGCCTCCGAGGTCGAGCACAGGAACGAAACGATGAGGGCCAGTGCAACGGCGAGCGAGAAGACCAGCATCAGAGCATGGATCCCGAACTGGTCACGCTGGGCACCTGCCGGCCTGTGTCGCGTTCACCGCGCCGAGGCTACCACTACTGAGCCGGCGAGCAGGCATGAAGCCGGGTGGCGGCGCAGCGCCGCGGCGATCAGTAAGGATTTTTTCGCAAGAGGCCCAGCGACGCGACGGGCCGATCGCTTCCTGATCCGGCTGCGGCGCGCCGCGCGGCCGGGCGGGCATGGGCCTGCCAACGTCGGTGGTGGATCGGAATTCCGAGGCCGCGGGCGGTGGCCTTGACGAGATCGGTCTCGGGCTGCGCTTCGTCGGCCACCGTGCTTTCGTTGGAAACGGGGGTCACCACCGGACCGCGCGGGGAAGCGGCGGGGACGGGCGCGCTGGTCGGGCTCGCTTCCGCGGCGGCAGGCGACGTCGGCGCCTGGCTCTGACCGAGCACCGTCGCGCCGAGCGTCAGCCCAACGGCGGTTCCGCCCAGAGCGCAGCCCAGCGCGATCACCAGACCAGGTGACAAGCGGCGGCGCGCCGAATGCCACAGACGCGCGCCCGGCGGCAGCATGCGCGCGGGGAGCTGGGCCTCGCGCACCGACGTCGCGGGACGACGCGGCTTTTGGCGTCCGCGCGCACCGGCGACAAGCAACGCCATGTTCTCGAGCTGCTCGGCCAGCTCCAGCGCCGTCTGGACGCGTGCTGCGCGATCCTTGATGAGGCATGTGTCGACGAGAGCCGCGAGCTCGGGTTCCAGCTCGGGCATCACGTCGCCGAGCGAGCGATGCGGCCGGCCGATAATCTGCATCATCAGCGCGTTGTAGTTGCGCGCAACGAACGGGTGCTGTCCGCACAAACACTCGTAGAGCAGGACTCCCAGCGACCACACGTCCGCGCGACAGTCGACCTTCTCGGCGCCCTGCGCCTGCTCGGGGCTCATGTAGGCAGGCGAACCCAGCACGGCGCCGTTGCCGGTGCGCACACGCCCGTCGTACTCCGGACCCACGATCTTGCTGACGCCGAAGTCGAGGATCTTGGGCACTTCGCGGCGGCCGTCCCGGCTGGCGGCGAAGAAGATATTCGCACTCGACAGGTCACGGTGGACGATGCCCGTCTGGTGAGCTCGATGCAGCGACCGCGCGATGCGCGCCATGCTGGTGCACACCAGAAACGGATCCAGGCGACCGTCACGCAACAGGCGCGCTTCCAGGCTCTCGCCGGAAAGCAGCTCCATCACCAGATACGGGCGCCCGTCCTGTGTCTGGCCGGCATCGAACACGTCCACGATGCCGGGGTCGCGCAGCTGGCCGGTGGCCTTGGCCTCCCGCACGAAGCGCTCGAGCGCCTCGCGGTTCCGTGCCAGCGCGGGCAACAGCAACTTGATGGCAAAATCGCGGTTGGTCCGCTCGTTGCGGGCCTCCCACACCTCGCCCATGCCGCCTTCGCCGAGCCTCTTGGTGAGGCGGTATCGATCCGAGATGAGAGCGCCTGATTCCACGCTCGAATTTTGCCTGGCCGCCGGGGGGTACGGCCAAGATCCCGGGGTGAGCGAAGCGAGGCTGGCGCAGCGAGGCGCGTGAGGGGGGCGCGGGGGGCGGAGCCCCCCCGGGAGGATTCCGGTGGGGGTGGGCGCGGGGGTGCCCCCACTCGCAGGTGCTCGGCTTCGCCTGCGCGCCTGCGGTCTCCCCCAAACTCGTGCTCGCCTCCGGCTGCGCGCGAGTGGGGGAAACGTCCGGCGCGGCACATCAGTACACAACCCATCTCACGCCGCTCATCGCCGTAGGGCGAAGCGAAGCGAGCCCCCCCGCCGTAGGGCAAAGCGAAGCGAGCCCCCGGCCCCCGCCGTAGGGCGAAGCGAAGCGAGCCCGCGCCGAGCGCAGCGAGGCGCGTCGGGGGTCCGGGGGCGGTGAGCCCCCGGCGGAGGACTACGGCGGGGACGGGCGGGCGGGACACAAACCATCCCACACCGGACCGCGACGTCCGCCGAGTGACGTCAGGCCGCGCCTACTGCGCGCCGGCCAGCTGCTGCTGCTGCTGCTGGAGGAACTGCGCGACCGCGCGCGAGCGCTCGATGGCGAACTGCTTGACCTCCTGGTTGGACGAACCAGCCAGGGCGTTGAGCAGCTTGGTCACCTTGTCGAGGTCCTTCTTCTGGAACAGGGCCTCGAAGTAGTTGTTCGCCAGGCGCACATCGCTGGCCATGGCCGCCTCGTGCTTGGAAAGCAGGCCGATCACGTTGTCGAGCTCGCCCTTCTGACCGTACAGGGCCGACAGGCAGATGAGCGCGAGCGGGTCCTTGTCGTTCCGGTCCACGGCCTTCTTGGCGAACTCGACCGCCTTTTCGCGGGTCTCTTCTTCGCCAGCGTAGAAGCCCTGGATCGCGATGAACGGCGCGGCGGTCTTCTTGTTGGGCTCCGCGTCGGCGAGCTCGCCGACCTCCTTGATGGCCGCTTCCTCGTTCTCCGCCTCGCGGATGGTCGAGAACAGATACGCCCAGGCATCGACGCTGTTCGGGTCGATCTGGATCGCGTGGCGGATCATCTCGCGCTCGCCCTTGGTGTCGCCCTTGCCACCCAGCGCCTTGGCCAGGTGCAGCGACGGGAACGGGCTGTCCTTCATGAGGTTCTGCGCGCCCTTGAGCGTGCCTTCAGCCTTGTCCCACTTCTCCTGCCGGAGCTGCGCCACGCCCAGCCCGAGCCAGTCTTCGCCCGTGCCGCCCGAAGCCACGACCTTGGACAGGACCTTCTCGGCCTTCTCGAAGCGCTCGTACTTCATCAGCTCCTGCGCGTAGAGCCGGCCGCGGTTGAGGTCGTTCTTGTTTTCCTGCCAGTGCTTGTCGAGCCCGGCGAGCAGGTCCTCGAGACCGATGGCGATGGGACGCCCTTCGGCATCCTGCACCTGCACGGCCGGTCCGTTGAAGCCGAGCAGCTCCCACATCTTGTCCGTGTCGATAACGACCGGACCCTTCTGGATGGACTCGGTCAGCTCCTTGGAGGGCTCGCTGAGCGGGAGCACCACCATGGCGTTGCCAGGCACGCCGCCCGGAAACGCGCTCACCGGCGCGACGATAGCGGCCCCACCCTGGAGCTGGAGGTTTGCGGCAGGCTGTCCATTCCCGGGCAGACCGGGTGCATTCGGCTGACTCATTTGATCTCCTCTCGTGCGGAGCGAGCTTCGGCTCGTCAGCGCAGCGCGGGGCCCCGGCTCCGGGGCCGCCCCCGCTCCCCGGCGCACGATCGCGCCTCGGGAGGGGCGCGGAAACTAGCAGCGGACCGGAGGGCCGGCAATAGCGTGAAGGCCCGGACCGCTCCGTGCCTTCACGTCCGGACGGAGCGGGTTAGCATGGCCCGAGGAGGTATCTGACGGGACGATGAGAACTTCCGCGAAAACCCGGCTCGGGGCTGCGCTCGCCGGCGCGCTCCTGGTTGTGCTCACCGCCCCCTCTGCCGCTGCCGAAAGCCTGATCAAGCAGCCCGGCGCGCACCCCGACTACCACTTCGAGGCCGAGCCGCATTTCATGTTCGGGCTCGCACCGCCGGGCGGCAAGGCGGGCCGCGGCTTCGGCCCCGGCTTCCGCGGCACCATCGAGCTGGTCGACAACGGCTTCGTCAAGACCATCAACAACACGGTCGGCATCGGATTTGGCGCGGACTGGCTCGCGTTTTCCAACAAGGCGACCAGCGTCTGGGTACCGATCGTGATGCAGTGGAACTTCTGGCTCTCGGAGCACTGGTCGGTGTTCGGCGAGCCCGGCTTCGGTTTCTATCTGGGCAACGCGACCGGAGTGCGCCCCGCGTTCGCGGGCGGCGCGCGCCTGAACTTCAACGACTCGATCGCGCTGACATTCCGCGTCGGATACCCGGCGGCGTCGGTCGGCGTCTCGTTCCTGCTCTAGGAAGGAAAACGCGTTGGCTCCGTCCCGCTTGCTGCGTCTGTCCCTGCCGTCACTGGTCCTCGCAGCTGCGCTGCTTTCGCTGGCGCGCCCCGCCGCCGCCGACACGCTGACGATCAAGCGCGACGGCGACCATCCCCGCTACTTCTTCGAGGCCGAACCGCACCTGCTCATCGCTGCGCTCAATCCACCTGGCCCGGCGCACGACGTCGGATTGGGCGTCGGCTTCCGCGGCACCATCCAGCTGCTCGACCGGGGCTTCATCAAGCACATCAACGACAGCGTCGGCATCGGCATCGGCTTCGACTGGCTGCACTACGCCCACGGCGAGTTCCACTGCACGAAGACGATCCTGGGCGGCCCCAACAACCAGCCGCAGTGCTACTCGCACACCTACTCGTCGGTGAGCTACTTCTACATACCGGTCGTGATGCAGTGGAACTTCTGGCTCAGCCGCAACTGGTCGGTGTTCGGCGAACCGGGCGCGGCCTTCCGCATCGTGAGCCCGGGAACCAACCACTTCGACCCCGTCGTGGACGTGGGCGGGCGCTGGCACTTCGCCGACACCGTGACGCTCACGCTGCGCGCGGGCTACCCCGACTTCTCGGTGGGCTTGTCGTTCCTGCTCTGAGCCGGGCATGCGAAAAGGCCCGGCCAAAAGGCCTGTGGAGCGCCGCGCAAGCCCAGCCGGCGTGGCGGGATCGGCAGCGAGAGGTTATAGAAGACACTGGATGAGGAAGCCCGAACCCTCCAAGTCCGGCGCATGGTGACCAATCGATGAGCCTGTACCTGATCGGCATCCTGGGTCTGGCTCTGCTCATGGTCGTGCACGAGGGCGGTCACCTGATCGCCGCGCGTGCCTTCGGCATGCGGGTCATCAAGTTCAGCATCGGCTTCGGGCCGGCGCTGTGGCGTCACCAGCCGAAGAACAGCGAGACGATCTACCAGGTCGCGCTCATCCCGTTCCTCGCCTACGTGCAGATCGCGGGAATGAACCCGCTCGAGGAAATCGACCCGGACGACGAGGGGAGCTATGCGAACGCGTCGCTCGTCGGTCGCATCTCCGCCATCGTGGCTGGTCCGCTGGCGAACTACCTGTTCGCGTCGGTGCTGTTCTTCGCCGCCTTCATGATCGGCGGCGAGCCGGTTCCGACCACGCACATCGATGTGATGCCCAATGGCGCGGCGCACGCGGCGCACATGAAGGACGGCGACCGCATCGTCAGCATCGACGGCACGAAGGTCAGCGACTGGGACAAGATGCGGAACATCATCCTGGCCAGTCCGAACAAGCCTCTGCACATCGTCGTGAAGCGCGACAAGAAGGACGTGACCCTGGTGGTCACGCCGAGGCCCAAGGCCAAGAACGGCGGCGGGCTCATCGGCGTCACGCCCATCCCCAAGATCGTCCCGATGAGCGTCAAGGACGCGGCTGTCCGCTCCGTCGTGTATCCGGCAAAGGTCGTACAGGCGCTGGTGGTGGGCCTGTCGAGAATGATCACGCTGCAGGAAAAACCGCAGCTGACCGGTCCGGTCGGCATCGTCAAGGAAGCCAAACGCGCCGCCGAACGCAGCTGGGCCGATTATCTGACGCTGCTGGGGCTTCTGAGTGCGTACCTGGGCGGCTTCAATCTGGTGCCGTTCCCCGCGCTCGACGGCGGGCGCTTGATGTTCCTGGCCTACGAGGCGGTCACGCGGCGTCGCCCCAACGCGCGCATCGAAGCGCAGATACATGCCGTAGGACTACTGATGTTGATCGCGCTTATCCTTGTGGTCAGCGTGTTCGACATCAAGGGCAATTGAAGGCGGCGAGGCGCAAGAGCGAACACTGACCGTGGACGAGATCGTCTTCCACGGAATCGGCCTGCACTGCGGCGAACGCTGCGCGATAGCGCTGCGCCGCCGCACAGGCCAGCTCGCGTTCCGGCAGGGCGACAGCCAGGCCTCGCTCGACGAGCTGTCGGTCGTCCGGGCGGATCGGGGCGTACAGGTCCGGTCGGAGAGCGGCCTCCGGGTCGATCTGGTCGAGCACCTGCTGGCAGCGATGGCGGGGCTGTCGATACGTCGCGGTCTCGAGATCGAGTTCCGGGGCCCCGAGGTTCCCCTGCTCGACGGTGGAGCCCTGGAGCTTGCGCGGGCGCTCGGCGCCCTGGATCCGCCGCGCGATCTCCCCACGCTGCGCATCGCCCAGGCCGGCGATATCCACGTCGATGGCACGCGCTACGCCTTCGAGCCCGGCGACAGCGTCGAGCTCGAGGTCGACGTGGAATTCCGCGATATGCAGGCCGAGAGCGCATCCTGGCGGGGCGACGCCGATGGGTTCCTGTCGGAAATCGCCCCGGCGCGCACGTTCGGCTTCAGCGACGAAGCTGAACAGCTTCGACAGACGGGGCGCGCGGGTCACGTCGACCGCGAGGCGGTGATCGTGCTCGAACCCGACGGCAGCGTGGCCCCGTCCGGCGCGACGCCGGCCCCTGGCGAGCTCGCGCGCCACAAGCTGCTCGACCTCCTGGGCGACCTGTACCTGTTCGGTGGTCCGCCGATCGGCCGGCTGCGTGCGGCGCGCCCCGGCCACGCGCGAAACCAGCGGGCCATGCGCCAGGCGCTGGAATACGGCCTGCTCGAACCCGTCGAACAACACTGAGACCCCGCGCTTTTGGTGCTACCCTGCCAGGGATGCGGGCACGCTCCCGGTTGTTGCCGTTGCTGCTCGCGGGCGGCCTTCTGACGGCCTGCGGCACGCCGAAAGTACGGCTCGCGGAAGGGCCGCGGGAGTACGCGCCCTCCGACTACGAGTCCGTGCTCAGGAAATGGACACGCAGCGAACAGCTGATCGTGGCCAGCCAGATGGACGACGTGCTCACCGTCACGGCGACGTACGAGTCGTGGGACTTCCGCTGGGCGTACGTCGTGCGCTACGCGGAAGACTACCGACTGACCGTCGACCAGCGGCGCGCCCTGCTGGAGCGCTCACTCGCCGAGACGCGCGAAAACCACCAGTTCTACGTGGCCCTGTACGCCCAGCGCTACAAGTGGGGCGACCTCACGGCCGACAACGCGGCGTGGATCGTACGGCTGATCGACGACCAGGGCGACGAGACAGCACCTTCGGCGATCGAAGCCATCAAAAAACCCGGGGCGATCGAGAAGACGTACTTTCCCTATACGACCCCGTGGCGCAAGGCCTACCGCATCCGCTTTCCGCGCGCGAAGGCCGACGGCCGCCCGACGATTTCGCCCAAGGCCAAGTGGTTCGGCCTGCGCTTCGCCGGCGCACAGGGCAACGAGGAGCTGGTCTGGCAGCTGTCGAACGGCAGCGACGAGCCGCCCGTTGCTCTCAACCGGCGAGGATCTCGAGAAGTGGCGGCACGATGACCATCAGCTCGTGAGCCACGTGGCGACCTGCAAACAGCACCAGCGCGCCGCCGGCGCCAGCTCGCGCCGTGGCCGGTGCCGGGCCCGCCGCCATGACTTCCGTGGAGAAGACGAAGTCGCCGGGACCCAGCTCGTCCTCGACTTCACCTCCGCTTCCGACGATCTCGATGCGTCCCGCGCCGACGATGTGGATGCCGGTCACCGGTTCACCCTGCTCCAGGATGGTCTCGCCGGCCTCCAGCGTGCGGACTTCGCAGCGGTCGGTGACCATCGCGCGCAGCGTGTCGTCTAGCCGCTCGCCGAGTTCGCCCATGGTGGCGCCCGCCAGCGCCTGGTAGCGATCCGCAACAAGCCGGAGCTCGTCAGCCACCCACGGGCAATCGGCGGTCGCATTCTCGAGCGCTTCGCGATCCCACACGGCAACCCGGGTGTCGTCTTCGCCGGCAACGACGCGCAGAGCGACGCCGTCTTCCAGACTACCGACCGTGAACACCACGTCGCCAGTCGCGGCGCGAGCGCAAGCAGCATCCGCGATGGCAGGCATGATGTTCACCCAGCCTTCCACGACCAGCGCGACTCCGAAGGCACTGACTTCCTCTTCGGTCTGAAGCGTCTCGAACTGGGCGGCGTCGACCAGAGCCTGCTGGGCGTCTTCCGGGAGATCTTCCAGCCCCCGCACCTCGGCGAGCGAGACACCGCCCAGGGTCGGCGCGGCCGGCTCGGGCTCCGGCGCCGGTTCAGGCTCGGGCGCCGCCTCTGCTTCCGGCTCCGGCTCCGGCTCGGGCTGGGCCTCCGGCTCCGGCTCGGGCTGGGCCTCCGGCTCCGGCTCGGGCTGGGCCTCCGGCTCCGGCTCGGGCTGGGCCTCCGGCTCCGGCTCGGGCTGGGCCTCCGGCTCCGGCTCGGGCTGGGCCTCCGGCTCCGGCTCGGGCTGGGCCTCCGGCTCCGGCTCGGGCTGGGCCTCCGGCTCCGGCTCGGGCTGGGCCTCCGGCTCCGGCTCGGGCTGGGCCTCCGGCTCCGGCTCGGGCTGGGCCTCCGGCTCCGGCTCGGGCTGGGCCTCCGGCTCCGGCTCGGGCTGGGCCTCCGGCTCCGGCTCGGGCTGCTCTCCGATGGGCGGCAGAAGCGCGGATTCAGGTGCCGGTATTTCCGACTCCATGCGCCCTGATGCCGACAGCAACGTGTCCGAAGGCAGCGCAATCGGAGTCGGCGGCTCTGGTTCGGTCGGAACCGGCTGCGAGTCGGGTGGGAGCGGCGAGGCTTCCGTTGCCGCTTCGGGTTGTGCCGCGTCCAGCTCCTCGTCGTCGTCGAGCAGCTCGTCGTCCTCGATAAGCTCCACGTCGTCGAGCAGCTCGGCTTCTTCCAGAGCGCCGGGCGGCGGCGGGGCGTTGGACAGGATCCGCGGCGGCGGCGGCGGCGCAACTGGCCGCGGCATGGGCGGCGGCGGCGGCGACTCCGACTCGGGTGGCGGCGGCGGCTCGGGCGACGCCGGCTCGGGCGGCGGGGGCTCGGGTGGCACCGGCGCAGGCGGCTCTGCGGCCGCATCGCCACCCAGGTCGTCGAGATCCACCTCCACGCTCGTGGGCATCGGAGCGCGCCGCGCCGCCGGAGCTTCCTGTCCGGGCGGCGGCCAAGCAGGCGGAGCCGCGACATCAGCCGCCGGAGCTTCCTGTCCGGGCGGCGGCCAAGCAGGCGGAGCCGCGACATCAGCCGCCGCGGGGGGCGGAGGAGCCGCGGCTGGGGCAGCCAGCAAATCGTCGACCCCGGCCGCACCCGGAGCAGGTGATGGGGCCGCTGGCGCGGCCGAGGCCTGCGCGATCATGTGCTCGGTGAGCTGGGCGGCGATGCCATTCAGCTCGGTCGCCCTGTCAGCCTGGCCAAGCTGGATCGCCGAATCCACCGCCCGCCTGAGCCACGCGATGGCATCCGCCGTCGCGCCGCGCTTCCACTGGACAGCCGCTGTCTGCAGCGCCCACGCAACGTCATCGTCATCGCTGTCTAGAGGCAGCGGAATGCCAGGCGACGAAGGGGGCGCGCCGTTCATCGGACCCAGGGTCGTATCATAGGTGCATCTGGGCCTGCGCTGCAAAGCGCGTCCAGCGCTGCGATTGCCGCATGGCGGTATCGCAGCCTAGAAATTGGGCGGTGGCAGCAGGACTTCGCGGTCGCGGGCGCCATTGGGGGGACCGACCATCTTCCGCTTCTCCATCATCTCGACGATCTTGGCAGCGCGGTTGTAACCAATCGTCATCTTGCGCTGCAGCCACGATGTGGAGCAGCGCTGGGTCTCGGCGACGATGGCCACAGCCTCGTCGAAACGCGCGTCGACCGGCTCGTCGGCGTCGCTCTGCTTGTCGTCTTCCGCCGCCGTCAGGATGGCGTCGTGATACTGCGGGCTGCCCTGGGCGCGCAGGTGGTCGGTCAGCGCGCTGACCTCTTCCTCGCTCACGAACGGGCACTGCACGCGGCGCGTATCGCTGGAACCGTTGAGCTTGACCAGCATATCGCCCTTGCCGAGCAGGAGCTCCGCTCCCATCTCGTCGAGGATGGTCCTGCTGTCGACCTTCTGCGCCACCCGGAACCCGATGCGGCTCGGGAAGTTCGCCTTGATCATACCGGTGATGACGTCGACGCTCGGTCGCTGCGTCGCCAGCACGACGTGCATGCCGGCCGCGCGCGCCTTCTGCGCGAGGCGCGCCACCGATGCTTCGACTTCCTTGCCCTGCTGCATCATCAGGTCGGCAAACTCGTCGACCACGATCACGATGTACGGCAGCTTGCCCGGCAGCTGCGCGCCGTCCGAGCCCTCCTTCGACGCAGGTACGCTCACCAACGTGCCTTCGCTGGACAGGGCTTCGACCGTCGATGCCTCGGGCGCCGGCAGCTCGCCCGCCTGAACACGGCGCACCCAGTTGTTGTAGGTGGTGATGTTCTTGGTGCCGGCGTTCGCGAACAGCTGGTAGCGCCGTTCCATCTCGTCCACCGCCCAGCGTAGCGCGGTGGCTGCCTGCTTCATGTCGGTGACCACCGGCAGGAGCATGTGCGGGATGCCATCGAACGGCGCCAGCTCGACGACCTTCGGATCGATCATCAACAGGCGCAGCTCTTCGGGAGTGCGGCAGAAGAGCAGGCTCGAGAGCATCACGTTCAATCCCACGCTCTTGCCGGAGCCCGTCGCGCCCGCGACGATCACGTGCGGCATGCTCGCCAGGTCCGCGTAGAACGGCGCACCCACGATGTCGCGCCCCAGCACCACGGGCAGCGGAGCCTTGTCGGCGAGCTTGCCGAAGCGCTTGTCCTCGACCAGCTCGCGCAGATTGACGGGCATGCGCTCGTCGTTGGGCAGCTCGAAACCGATGCGGCTCTTGCCCGGAATAGGCGCAATAATGCGCACCGTCCGCGAAAGCCCCAGCGCCAGATCGTCAGCCAGATTGGCCACTTTGCTGACCTTCGTCCCGGCCTGCGGAGCGACTTCGTACGTCGTGACCGTCGGACCGGGATGGATGTCCTTCACCTTGGCCTGGACGCCGTAGTCGCTGAGCGTCTTCTCGAGACGCGCAGCGTGCTCGTAGATCTTGTCTTCGTCGACGTCGCCGACGCGCGGCGGAGCGGCACTGAGCAGCTCGGGCGTCGGCAGGACGAAGCTCTGGTTCCTTGCCGCGCGCGGCTTGGCCTTCCCGTCGCGCTTGATCTCCTGGTGCGGCTTGGTGTCGACGATGCGGGGCCCCTGGGGCTCTTCCTTCTGGCGACGCTGGGAGCGACTCCGCGCCGGCTTCTGGGGCTCGGGGGTCGCCGGCTCGTCGGCTGCCGCTGCGAGGTCCAGCTCGTCGGCCTCGTCGACCGCTTCCGGAGCCGGCGTGGCAACAGGCTCCGGCTCTGCGGCGGGCGGCTGGGCGGTGTCCGTGGCCTGCAGCATGGCTTCCGCCGTCGAACCGACGCCCTCGCGCAGCGCCGAGGAGATCGCGAGCGGCGGACAACCCGTATTTTCCATCGGGATCCAGTCAGCATCGTCGTCGCTGAGTTGCGCGATGATGGCCTCGTCGCTCGGCTTGGTGTCGATGTGCGGTCGGTCTGCAGCGCGTTCCGCTTCGCGACGCTCGCGGTGCAGCTGGCGCGCCTGGCTCCACGCCTTTCCGAGGCGCCGCCCCTGCACCATCGAGAACGCGACGAGCCGCTGCCACAGTTCCAGAGCCCGGTGGCACCAGGCGATGAACGAGAAGCTGCTGCGCCCGATCAGGATCAGACCGACCAGCGTGCCGCCCACCAGGAACGAGCCGATGTTCGAGAACAACCCTCGCATCAGCTCGCCGAAAAGGAGCCCCACGTTGCCAGCGGCCGGCAGGCGCCCGAACAGGTGCGCCTCGGGAAAGGCCACCTGCACAAGCGCTGCGAGGACGATCGCGACGATCAGGTCCCCCGCGATCCTGAGCCCGAGCGAGCCGCTGGGCCTGCCGCGGAACAGCGGCGTCCCGACCAGCGCGAGCTCGACGGGTGCCAGCCAGGCCACGATTCCAAAGCCCTGGGCGAGCACGCCGGCTACGGCAGCTCCAACGAGCCCCACCCAGTTGCCGCCCGAAACCGTGGGGTCGTTCGGGTCCACCCGTAGACTGGCGAGAGCCAGGCACAGGAAGACGGAGAGGGTGAACAGCAGCAACGCTGCCGCCTCGCGCCCGCGACGGACAGCGGCGCCGGAATCTACCGGCCCACCGGCCCGTGCTACGGATGCCGAGGAACTGCCATTGCCGGAACTGTGCCGAGTGAAGGGACGTGCGCCCATTTACCTACCTAGACCTACATCAGCATACCCAGACCTGCCAAGGATGTCGACTTCGCGGGATCGAGCAGCGGGGCCTCGACCACCCCGAGGAGACGTTCTGCCACCACCCCCGCGGCGACAGGGGACACACGGAAATGTCGCGAGCTTGAGTCCGCTGCCGTGCGGGCTGTACTATCCTGCCTCTTCGTTCACGCGCATCCGCCAAGGACAGCGAGGGCATGTCGAGACACCGGAGAACGGAAGGATTTTCAATGCTAACGGGCGGCCGGTTGCTGTCGTCACTGGCGCTCGGCACCGCCTTGGCTTTCGGCATCGGAGCGTCGGGCTGCCGCACCTCGGAAAGCGACATCCACCGCTGGGCGGACACGCTGCAGGGCCCACGCAAGCTCGCAGCCGTTGTCACACATGACAAGTTCCCGCTCTCGCTGCGCGTAGACGCGGCGATGACGCTGATCGAGATGAAGCCGCGCGGCGGCAAACCGATCGGCATCGAAGGGGTGGGCAACGATCCGGAACAACCCGGAGTCGTCGGCGCCATCGCGTCGCTCACCCCGGCCGAACGCGCACGCATCATCGACAAGCTGATCCCCGAGCTGATCACGAAGATGAATGCTCCGCCCCCCAAGGCCCAGGGCGGGCAGCCGGCGCCAGCCGATCCGTCGTTCGCCTACAAGGACGGCGCGTTCGCGCTGCTCAGCTACGACGACGGCTCGCTCATCCCCGACGAGAGTCTCAAGTCGAAGCTCAAGGCTGCGCTCGCACAGTGGTGCATGACCGACTTCGCGGCGCGTCTGGACGACTCGTCGCAGATGTTCGGCGTCGAGCAGGTGTTGCGCGCTCTCGGTCCGCAGGGCGTCCAGAAGCTTCCCGAGCTGATGGTGCCCGGCGCCAAGAAGATCGAACGGATGGCGGACCTCGTCGCCGACCTCGGCGACGCCGAAACCAAGCTGCGCGCGAGCAAGGCCCTGGTCGCGGTCGCCAAGGAAGTCGACTCCGACCACTGGAAGAAGCAGAAGGCGCCTGCCGTCGAGGCGGCCAACAAGGCCTCGAAGCTCGAACCGACAAAGAGGCAGTTCGAGGCACAGCTCGACCAGTACCAGGAAGAAGAGCTGCTTCGCGTCTTCGGCTCGATGAAGAAGGTCGGTGGACAGCCGACGGTCCACTACTTGATCGACTACGCGGAGAACAAGGACAAGCCCGTCAAGCGGCGTGCGGCAGCCATCGCGGCACTCGAGGGGCACCTCGACAAGAACAAGCCGGCGGAAGTGGATGCCATGCTCAAGCTCGCCGGAGCCGCCGACACACCCGACAGCGTTCGGGATCAGGCGCTGCGTCGCGTCGGCGAGATGCCGCGGAAGCTGGTCGTGAACAAGCTGTACGAGCTGTTCACGAACAAGAACTGGAAGATCCGCTGGGTCGCCGCCGAGCTCGTATTGAAGATGTCCGACACGAGCCAGATCGACGGTTTCATGAGGAAGCTCGGCCGTGCGAAGGGCATGGCTATCACCGAGCCGCTGCGCTATGGCGCGCTGCTCGGCGAGATGAAAGGGCCGAAGACTCCAGAGCAGGTCGCGGACAGGTACGCTGCGCCAGGTCACCCCGTACAGGCGCGGTTGAGCGCGCTCGGCTACTACTACAACGACGGGGCGAAGGCCGAGCTACACAAGGTCCAGCGCTACGAGAGCGACAAGACGAAGGTTCCAGAGTGCGAGCCGGACGCCCAGGACTGCGCATGGCAGTGCACGATCACGGAAGGCAAGTCCCAGGTCACGAAGGACATCAGCACGGTTGGAGACTTCGTCCGCTACTGCGTCGAACCCGCGATGAAGAAGAACAAGAAGCAGCCGAAGAAGGCCGACAAGAAAGGCAAGAAGAAGTAGCTGCTGGAAATCGCTCCGAGATAGGTACTGCCGAATGAGCTCCGATCCCAACAAGAAGACCCCGCGTAGCTTCCAGTGCCGGGACACCCTGTGGCACAAATTCGAGCAGATGGCGCGGGAGCTCGAGTGCTCCGTCGACTATCTGGTCAACGACGCGATGAAGCAGTACGCGCGGCAGCGCGGCTACACGAGCACCGCCGCCCAGCCTGCCGCTGCTCCGCCACCTCCCCCGCCACCAGCCACGCACGGCGCGCCGCCGCCGCCCCCGCCGCCGCTGCCCGGCGGACCGCCGCCACAGGCGCACCGTGCGCCCTCGGCTGCTCCCCCGCCCCCGCCTCGCGGCTACGGTGGCGGGCCGCCGCCGCCTCCCCCTGGGGTGCCCAGCAGTGGCGGTGGCCGCAGGCCGCCTCCGCCCCCGCCGGGCCCGAGCCGCGTGCCTCCCCCGCCGCCGGCCGCACCCGCACCGCCGCCGGCTGCACCGCCCCCGGCCCACCATGGTGGGCCGCCCCCGATGGCGCATGCGCGAGGCGGGCCGCCGCCGCCGCCGATGCCACGGTCGGTCCCGCCGCCGCCGCCGCCTCCCCCAGCACAACAGTACGGCGGCTCGCTCAACATCTACTACCAGGGCGAGCGCTTCCCGATCACCAAGGACCGATTCATCATCGGCCGCGGCAAGCAGTCGAGCGACCTGACGATCAAGGATCCGAACGTGTCGCGCCAGCACGCCATGGTCGAGTTCTTGAATGGCCAGTACTACATCGTCGACATGGGCTCGACGAACGGCGTCGAGTACAACGGCCAGCGCGTGCAGCGGAAGGTCATCAACGAAGGCGACATGTTCAAGGTCTGCGACCACGAACTGCACTTCTCCTTCCGCTAGATAGGGCGAGTATCGCCGCGCCTTTGGTGCGGCGCGGCGGCGCAGGCTACGATGCCGCATGCGCGCCGCCCGCGCCCTGCCGCTCGTCCTGCTGCTTGCCGCTGCGCCGGCGCGCTCGGAGGCCCGACCCTGGGTCGATCCGGGCGATGTTCCGCTGCCTTCCGCGGCGCGCAGCGTCGAAATCCTGCGCAAGAACGAACAGCTCCACGCCTACCCCGACGCCCATTCCGCCCGGCGGGGTACCACCATCCGGGGCGCGCACCTCCCCCTTTTCGGAGCGACGCATGGTCCCGGCTGCGCCGGCCGTTGGCTGTCTGTGGGCGCACTGGCCTGGGTCTGCAGCACGGACGTCAAGCTTTCGACGACGGCCCCACTCGCGGCTCGCTCGGCGGCACCCCGTTTCACCGATGGGCTCCCCTATCGATACTACTTCGTGGGGCCCGACGGCTCGCTCGGTTACGCCAGACTGGCGGGGGCGGAGGAAGGCGCGCCGGACGCCGAGCTAGAGCCGGGATTCGCGCTCGCGATCGTGGAGACTGCCAACAAGGCGCCGGGCGATCCGTTCGGGCTGACGACGCACGGGCTCTGGGTACCGATGCGCGATCTCGGCGCAGCACAGCCCTCGCTGTTCCATGGCAGCGAGCTGTCCGGAAAGCTCGATCTGGGATGGGTGGTGGTGGACAGCGCGCACCTGTACGAAAAACCCGGCGGCAGGCGACTGCGCCACGCGGTCCGCACCCGTTTCGAGAAGATAGCCGTGCTCGACACGCAAGAGCGACACGGACACCGCTGGTTCCGCGTCGGCGATGACGAGTGGATGAACGATCGAGAAGCGCGCGTCCCCACGCAGGCGCCGCTGCCCGGCGGTCTGCATCGCGGCGAGCGCTGGATCGACGTGGACACGAAAAACCAGATCCTGACGGCCTACGAGGGGGACAAGCCGGTGTTCGCTACGCTGGTCTCGACCGGCAAGGGACGCGAAGGCAGCGAGCTTGCGACGCCGAAAGGCGCCTTCCGGATCTGGGTGAAGCTGCGCAGCACCGACATGGACAACCTGCAGGACGAAGAAGCCAGCCGCTACTACGCCATCGAGGACGTGCCGTGGGTCATGTTCTTCAAAAAGGGCTACGGTCTGCACGGCACGTTCTGGCACCATGCCTTCGGACACGTGAAAAGCCATGGCTGCGTCAATCTGACGCCACTCGACGCGGAAAGGCTCTTCTACTGGTCCGGACCACGGCTGCCCGCGGGCTGGTCCGCGGTGCTTCCCACGCGCTACGACCCCGGTACGCTGGTGCGCGTGCGCTAGGCCCCCGGCGCCTGATTTATCGCCCGTCGGCGCACGCTGACCTAGAATGCAGCCATGGACCTGGAGATCGGACGCGACACGTTGATGGCCCTGGCAGCGATCGCCTGGGCAGACGGCAAGATGGAACCGCGCGAGCAGGAGGGGATCCGCACCGCTGCACGCCAGCTCCAGCTGGGCGGGGATGACTTGCAGCTGGTGGAGCAGGCGATTGCCAGCAGCGTCGGCCTGGACCAGGTCGAAACGCTGCGGATGAACCGCCTGACCCGGCTGTTCACCTACGCGGTGGGCGCGTGGATCGCGCACATCGACGGTGCGGTGCCGAAGGTCGAGCAGGACGCGCTCGATCTGCTCGGCGACCGGCTGGGGCTTTCGCAGGTGGCGCGGGATCGCGCCCAGGCAGCCGCTCTGGGACTGGCCGAGCACCAGGGCGCCGACTTCGATCTGCTCAAGCTCCGTTCGCGGTTGTCGGCCGGCCTCAGCCAGATCGGCAACGAGTGAGCGCAGTTTCCCCCACACAAACGATGGCAGCGCGCTGATGGTATCCATCGTCCACGCGGCGCGGGACATCGGCCGGCTGCGCACCATTACCACCGTCCTGGCGCGCCATGGCTTCGGCGAGATCGTGCGCCGCATCGGGGTGGGCCGTTCGAAGAAACGAAAAGGTTCCGACCCGCCGGCGTCGGGCGACGTCGAGCTGCTCCAGCCGACGCCCGAAGAAGAAGCCCAGGGCGACAAGGAGCGCGAGCAAATCTCCTCGGCCGTGCGCTGGCGCCTGGTGCTGGAGGATCTCGGCCCCTCCTTCGTCAAGCTGGGACAGATCGCGTCGACGCGCCCCGACGTGCTGCCGGCGGACATCATCACCGAGCTGAAGAAGCTGCAGGACTCCGTCCCCCCAGTCCCCTTCGAGCAGATCAAGGAGCAGGTCGAAACCTCGCTCGGAGCCGAGCTGGCAGAACTGTTCGAAAGCTTCGACGAGGAACCGCTGGCCGCGGCGAGCATCGCACAGGTCCACCGCGCGGTACTCAAGACGGACGACGGTCCACGTCAGGTCGTGGTGAAGGTGCAGCGCCCGGGCATCGCCGAAACGATCGCCAGCGATGTCGACATCCTGTACACGTTCGCCGCGCTCGTGGAGCGCGCGATTCCGGAAAGCAGGATCTACTCCCCGGTGGGCCTGGTGCAGCAGTTCGACCAGGCCATCAACGCCGAGCTCGACTTCTCGACCGAAGCGGAAAACGCGCTGCGCTTCTCGCAGAACTTCGAGTCCTTCCGCAACGTCAAGTTCCCCAAGCCGTACAAGACCGCCTCGAGCAAGCGAGTGCTCACGCTGGAGTTCCTCGACGGCAAGAAGATCTACGACGCGATCGCAGTCGGGCACTCCGGCAAGAAGCTCGCGCGCATCGCGCTCGACATCATCGTGAAGCAGATCTTCGAGGATGGTTTTTTCCACGCGGATCCGCACCCGGGCAACGTGCTGGTCCTGGGCGAGCCGGACGCACCGGTGTTTGCCATGCTCGACCTGGGCATGGTCGGGCGGCTCAGCCCGAAGATGCGCGACCTGACCATCGACGTGATGGTCGGCGCCGTGCGCAAGGACTACGAGGCCATCGCCGACGCGATGTACCAGATCGGTACGCCCACCAAGAAGATCGACATGGACGCCTACCGCGCCGAAGTGGGCCTGCTCAGCGAGAAGTATCTGGGCAAGCAGCTCAAGGACATCGAGTTGTCCGCCATGATCCGCGATCTCGTGCAGGGCGCGACCAAGTATGGCCTGGAGATCCCTTCGGACTTCATGCTGGTCGGCAAGTCGCTCATGACGGTCGAAGGCGTCGGCAAGGAGATCGATCCCGAGCTCGAACGTCTTCGAGGAAGCCAAGCCGCTGTTTCTCGATCTGCTGCGCAAGCGCTACTCGCCGGAACGCATCGGCAACGAGCTACTGCGACGCATCGAGCGACTCAGCGGTGCCACCTACAACATGCCGCAGCAGATGCAGGAGGTTCTCGATGACCTCCGGCTCGGCCGCCTGAGCATCCGTACGGTGGACCCGGGCCTGGGCCCCAACGCCGACCGTCTGGGCCGGCGCATCTTCTCGGGCGTCGTCGCCGCCGCGCTGTTGATCGCGGGCGGCCTGGTCCTCGCGGCCCACTACGAGATCGTAGGTGGCGTGCTGATGGCGCTCGCCGTGGTGTGGCTCGGCGCCCATCTGCTCCTCGACACCTACCGGGGCTTCCGCCAGCGCTAGCCCGGTACGCTCTCGAGAGCGCCACGCCAGGCGCAGCGGCGCATCAGGGGGCCCGGAAAGAACCGAGCCCCCGAAATAGCACGCGGGCGTGGACGGGCAGGAGGGAGACAAACCAACCCCGCGCCACGCCCAGCGCGCGGGCTGATCAGGCGCCGACCTTGGCCTGCAGCAGGAACGCGATCAGGAACGCGAACAGCACCAGCGACTCGATCAGAGCCAGACCCAGAATCATCGGGGTCTGGATGCGGGCCGCAGCACCAGGATTGCGGCTGATGCCCTCGAGCGCCGCCGCAGCTGCACGCCCCTGACCCATGCCGCCGCCGAGCACCGCGAGACCAACCGCGATACCTGCGCCGAGGGCCGCCATCGCCTGGGCGTCGAACTTGTTGGCACCTGCAGCAGCCGCAGCACCTTGAGCGAACGCGCTCGTGCTGATGAGCGTGGTGATGGCGGCAGTGGCGAGCGCCAGCTTCTTCCTGGACATGTTTTCTGTCTCCTTTTGACTTGGACCGGGCGAGCCTTTAGCCGGTTTTCCGTGAAGATTCCACCGGATCGTGCCGGCGAAGAGGTTTGATCAGTGCGCTTCGTGCTCCGTCGCGAGCCCGATGTAGATGGCCGTAAGCAGAGTAAAGACCAGGGTCTGGACGGTCACCACGACGATGGTGAGCACCATGGCGGGCAGCGGAACCAGTACCCCGATGATGCCGAGGAAGATGGCGACGAGCAGGTGGTCGACCGCCATGTTGAGAAAGAGTCGGACAGCCAACGTGACGGGGCGCACGCACAGCGAGATCACCTCGATCACGAAGATCAGCGGTGCCAGATACCAGGCGGGCCCGGCCAGGTGTTTGATGTACTCGAAGCCGTTTTCTTTCAGGCCGTAGAGGTTGAACAGCACGAACACGACCAGGGCGGAGCCGGCCGTGATGCTGAGATTCGACGTGCACACGGGCATGCCGGGAATCAGCGCGACCGCGTTGGCGAAGAACACGAAGCAAGCCGACCCACCGATGATGGGGAAGTACTTCTTCGCGCGATCGGCATCCATCACGCCCTTGGACAGGTCGTAGAAGTAGCCGAGGAACGTCTCCATGAACGTGCGGAGCGTAAGGCGGTCGTCCGGCACCACCGCGGCGTCGGTGTCCGAAAGCTTCGAGCGGACACGCAGAGAGATCAGGACCACCAGGATCGAGATCAGCCCGGCCGTGATGATCGGCTCCCAGCTCTTCCACGTTGGCGGGCCCTGGAGGATGAAGCCCTTGCCGATGATGCTCGCATTGTGCGCGAGCGTCGCGTGCGCGTACTCGAGCAGATAGGTGAGCCAGGTCGTGCCTTCGGGCATGGCGTCAACTCTCCTCCCGCACGGGGGTCAGTCCCCCGAGCTGGGCGCCTACGATTCCGATCGGCAACGCCCCGTAGCCGATGGCCAGCGGGATAGCGTCGACGATTCCGTATTTCACGAGCAGGTACATTCCACCGAAAAGCACGATCAGCTTGACGGTGGCCACGAAGCCCCAGGACATCCGGCCGTTGCCCGACAGGAAGCTCTGGACCAGGCGTCCGATGACCCACAGGTTGAGCGCCGCGGCAGTCGCGCCGATCGCTGTGGCGAGCATCATGCGGGGGCCGCCAACGAGCAGCGCGCCGACCGCGAGCAGCACGCCGACAATGCTGACGGTGCGCAGCACATGGCTGATTCCGCCGTCACTGCTCTGGATCGTTTCGTCCGTCATGGAACCTCTTGCGGGCTTCTCGCTCTTCCTGCTCCTGTCTGTCTGCTTCGCGGTTCGCTCGTTGCACGGCGCGCCAGATTGCGCGATAGCCAGCAGCGACTCCAAAACCCAGACCAACGATCGTCAGCCAGCCATGTGCTCCGAGCTTGTGGTCGAGCCACCGACCCACGAAGAGCCCGAACAGAACGCTCAGCGCGAACTCGAGGCCGACCGTCCCGTAGCTACCGACACCTTTCCAGTGTTGCTGCACTCACGCCGTTAGGCGGCGGTCGATTAGCACGCCCTCGCACCAGGGGTCAATGACGCTCTGCCGCGTCGCGTCGAGGGCGGCCAGGCGGCGCCGAACGCCCTCGCCCGACAGTGCTATTCTCCGGCTATGGGACGCCTGAGCATCGCGCTCCTGGTCCTCCTCGCCGCGCCAGCGGCCTGGGGCCAGGCGTCCGCCCCGGCGGCGCCTGGAAAGACGGGAACCGCCGCCAAGGCGGGCAAGGACGCGCCGGCCCAAGCGGCTGGCAAGGCGACCTCCAAGGCGGTGTCAGGCGACACGACAGCGAAAGCGGGACGGAGCGACGACGCGGCAGCGGCGGGCGCGTCCAAGAACGACGACGCCAACGCTGGCGACGGAACAGCCGCGGACTTTGCCGGAACGTCCGGTGACAAGTCGAGCGACACCAAGGACCACCCGCCGTCCTACTACTACGTGGACCCTTCGGCACCGCCGCCGCAACGTCCATCGTCGCAACCGCCCGCGCCCGCACCTGCACCCGACGAGCTGCCACCGCCGCCCGGCTATGGCCCGGATTCTGGTGTACGAGCCGCCGCCCCCGCCGAAGCCACACCATGTCGCACCGAAGCGGTCCTTGTGGTTGGGAGCGCGGGTGGGTTGGTTCGTCCCCTTCGGCGGCTTGTGGGGAAGCTGCACCCAGTCGGTCGGCGGGCAGTGCCAGCTGTACGACAGCACGAAGTGGAGCGCGTACGCGTCGTCGGGACCGATGTTCGAGCTCGATGGCGGCGCGCGGCTAGGCCGGAACTACAATCTGTTCGTGATGTGGGAGCACGCCGCGCTCGGCAACGGCAGCGCCGAGCCCAATGCGCACGGCGGCCAGAACGGCGGCAGCACCGACTACTACGCCATCGGAGCGCGCGTCTCGTCGGATCCCGATAGCATCGGCTTCCTGACGGAAGTTAGCCTCGGCTATCGCCGCTTCCACGCGGTGTGGGGCGACGGCAGCGAGCTGCAGCTCACCAACGCGCCCTTCGAGTTCCGCGTCGGACTTGGCGCGGATATCCGCATCAGCCGCGGCTTGTCGATCTCGCCCATGGCCACCGTCGGCGCCGGCGGATTCGGTACCGTCAGACGCATCGGCCCGAAGGGCGCCAAGGAAGCCGTCGATCCGCCGGCGGATCAAGCCGCCGGCCACGCCTGGGCCACGCTGCAGCTCGGCGGCCATTTCGATATCGCCGGCAGCAGCGACTGAGGCGCAGCCGCCTGCCGGACATCGCATCGAGCGGCGAGCGAACCGCCAAGGCGCCAAGGACGCCAAGCGCGCTGGCTGACCTAGCCGAGGATGCGCTCGGCTCTTTCCAGCTGCGCGTTGACGGCCTCGAACAGCACGGGGCGCAGCGCTCGGACGGCACGCGCTCGATGACTGATGGCGTTCTTCTCGTCCTCGTCGAGCTCGGCCATCGCGCGGCCCTCGCACTCGTCGACCACGAACAGCGGATCGTAACCGAAGCCGCCGCTGCCTCGGGGGGTGCGCGCGATGTGACCCTCGCAGCGCCCCTCGGCAAAGTGCACTTCGCTGTCCCACGGGCTACAGAGCGCCAGCACGCAGCGGAAGCGCGCCCCCCGCGCCCCCTCGTCGATCTCTTCCAGCTCGCGCAGCAGCGCGGCGTTGTTCTCCGCATCGGTGGCACGATTGTGCGCAAAGCGCGCCGTGCGTACGCCGGGACGCCCGCCGAGCGCGTCCACCTCCAAGCCACTGTCGTCCGCGAGCGAGAGCATCCGCGTGAGCTTGCAGGCATGCCGCGCCTTCTGCTCTGCGTTGCCTTCGAAAGTGTCGGCGTCCTCGGCCAGCGCAACGTCGCCGACGATGTCGCGCAAGCTGACCAGCTCGACGGGCAGATCGTGAAGCAGCGAGCTGAGCTCGCTGATCTTCCCCTCGTTCGAGGTGGCCAGCACGATGGTGAGCAGCCGGACCATGGCTGCCCGCATACTAGCCGCTGTCGCCCGCCGCCGGGCCCTTGCGCACAAATGAGGCAAAACGCTACGTTTTTGTGGCGTTTTGCTACGCCCCGGCGGAGCTTGGCCGCTCGAGGGGGACGTGGATGCGGAACCGGGTACCCCGCTCGGGTCGGCTCTCGCAGGCGATGCGCCCACCGTGCGCTTCGACGATCTGGCGTGTGATGGCGAGGCCCAGACCGGTGCCGTGGCCCTTGGTCGTGAAGAAGGGCTCGAACAGACGCGCGCGCGTGTCGTCGTCCATGCCGGCTCCCTCGTCGTCCATGACGATGTCCACGCCGTCGTCACTGCGTGCGACCGACACCTGGATGCTGCCGCCGTCGGACATGGCCTCGCGCGCATTGCGCAGCAGATTGAACAGCGCCTGTTTCAGCTGTGCCTCGTCGACGCGCACGACCGGCAGGTCGGCCTCGATCTCGAGCAGCGTCTGGATGCCATGTCGCTCGAGGTCGCGGCGCATGAAGTCGGACGCCTCGCGCACGACCTCGCCCAGGTCCTCCTCTTCCAGACGGAGAGGCTGTCGGCGAGCGACCGACAGGTACTGCTCGCTGAGCTGGGTGAGGCGCTCCACCTCGTTCTTGATCGCCTTGACCAGCGCGCGCCCCTCGCTCTCTTCACTTCCCAGCTCGTCCTCGAGCAACTCGATGTTGAGGCCGATCGACGAGAGTGGATTGCGGATCTCGTGCGTGACGTGCGCCGCCATCTTGCCGATCGTGGCCAGTCGCTCGGCGGCCAGCAGCTGCTCGTTGGCTCGGGCAATCGCGCTGACCATGCTCTCGAACGTTGCGGCCAACTCGCCGATCTCGTCGTTCGACGCGACCACGGGACGCGGCGTCAGATCGCCGCGCGCCACCGCCTTGGCCCGTTCGGTCACCGCCCCGAGCGGCGCCAGCAGCCGCCGCGCGTAGAAGGCCATGCCGACGCCTACCAGTGCCGCAAAAGCGCACAGCCCGATGAGTAGCTGGATGGCGCGTCGTTCGCGCGTGCGTGCGGCATCCAGCAGCGAGTCGACGTTGCGTTGCACGCGGGCTTCCAGCCCGCTGAGCCGCCGCTTGCCGTTCGACCCGCGCTTGACGAGCTCGTCGCGCATGTGTTCGGCGCGCTGGGTATCGCCCTGATCGAGCGCGTCGAACAGCTGCGCCAGCCGTTCATGATCACCGTCGAGGTACTTCTCGATGTTCGTGGTCTGCGACAGCAGCTCGTGGCCGGTTGCCCGCACGGACGCGTCGTTCGACTTGCTGAAGGCGCGGGCAATTGCCGCGCGCACTGCGCCGAACATCTGCGGACGGAAACGCTGGGCCAGCTCGAACCAGACGCGCTTGTCGGCCGGATTGCGGATGGTCGTGATGTGGTTGAGCTGCGTGTTCCAGGTGTCCTGGTTCGCGACCAGGTCGCGCAGAGCGAGCGCGAGCGGAAGGTAGCCGGAACGCATCAAGTCGGCTTCGCGCGAGGCATTGCGCAGCGCGATGACGCTCCAACCGGCGGCCACCGCGAAGGCCATCGTGACGATCGTGTAGGAAAGCAGCACGCGCGTAGCGACCGTGCGCCGCGGGCGGGAAGCTGTCCTTCTAGCCATCTGCTTCGAGGCTCTGGCGGATCAAGCTCACCAGGTCGATCACGTCGGCGCCGGACGAACGCAGGCGCTTGAGGCTCGAGGCGCACGCGGTGACGATCCGCCCGCCACCCTGTCGCTGATGCTCGGCGATGCGATCGCTGGCAATCGCGGCCGACACGTCCGGCATGCTGACCGGCAGAAGCCCGCCGGCACCCGAGCAAGCGCCGGCGCTGCGCCGGCGCGCGAACTCGTCGGTAGCGCGGCCCAGGATGCGGCCGAGCACGCTGCGCGGTTCTTCATAGCGGCCCAGACCCCGGCCGAGCTGGCAGGGGTCGTGCCAGCGCAGCGGCGTCGCTCCCAGCGCCGGCAGCGGCGAGAGTCGCCCCAGCTGGCGGACTGCGAGATCGACCAGCAGGGTCGGCTTGCGATCCATCAGCGCCATCGCACAGCCTGGGTCGACCACAATCAGTTCCTCTGCGCCGGCGATGGCGCTGTCGAGGCGCCGCCGCTCGGCTTCGTATCCCTGGCGATCGCCCGCCTCGAGCAGGGGCAGACCACAGCAACCGTCGACCAGCCGCACGCTGCCGGCGAGCCGGGCTGCGGCGACCACAGCGTCACGAGCCTCGGCGGGCATGGTGCGGACGTACGCGCATCCGACGAGCAGCGCGCGCGGCGAGGCCGGGTCGACACCCGGCAGGTCGCGCAGCGCTTCGAGACCCTGGGTGAGTGCGGCGTTCCTGGCCGATTGTCGGGCGGCGGAACGGACCACGGCCTCGGGAGCCACGCCCTGGGCGAAGTACCCGCCGCGTGCGTCGGCAAGGGTTTCGGCGACGGGATTTCTGTGGTCGCAGTTCTCGCGGCAGTTGTGACAACCGGTGCACGCCCAGGCGACGGCTGCGTGCGCAGCATCGCCCGGCAGATCGCCGCGCGACACGAACCACGACAGGCTCATCTTGCCCCAGGGCGTGAGCGTGTCGCGCGGCTCGGCGTTGGAAACGGGGCATGCCGCCCGACACAGCTTGGGGCAGTAACCGCAGGTTTCGAGCTCTTTCCTACGCTCGTCCAGCAGATGCAGATGGCTGTCTTCGCTCATTGAGACTTTTCCGCGGGCCGCTTGTTCGCGCTCTTCTGGCGACGCGAGGTCGTAGCCGGCGACGCAGGACGCGTGGGCTCGGGACCGGGGCGTCGCCGTTCCGGCTGCGGCAACCTCAGCTCGAACGCTGCGCCGGAACTGGAGGAATGCACATCGACGCGGCCCTCGTGTTCCTCGGCGATCTTCTTCACGATCGCCAGACCGAGCCCCGTACCGCCTTCCTTGCGCGCCGTCACGAACGACTGGAAGAGCCGACCTTCGACTTCCTGTGGAATGCCAGGGCCGGTATCCGAGACGCGGATCACCAGCTCGTCGTCTTCCATGCCGGCCTGGATCGTCAGCTTTCCGCCTCTGTCGGACATCGCTTCGACCGCGTTGCGCACCAGGTTGTGGATGGCCCGCGCAACGCGCCCCTCGTCGAAGCGCGCTACGACCTTGGTGTCCACCTCCACATCGAGCTCGATGGCGCGACCTTCCACCTCGCGACCCAGGTGGCGGACGATGTCGGCGAAGAACTTCTTCAGGTACACCTTGCGGATGAAGATGGACCGCTCGCCGCGGGCGAACTCCAGCACCTCGCGTTGCATCGCCGTCAAGAGGTCGAACTGCTTGAGGATCTCTTCGGCGTATTCGTTCCGCTGGGCGGACTCGTCCGCGTCCTGCATCAGCTGGACGTAGCCGCTGATCACCGTCATCGGGGTCTTGAAGTCGTGGATCACCTGCGACAGAAGGCGCCCGATAGTGGTCAGGCGTTCACCGCGCTCGCGTGCCTGGCTCGCGCGGAACAGCCTGACCGCGGTGGACACGTTCGCGCTGACGAGCCTGAGCAGCGAGACATCCTCGTCGGTGAACGGTCGTCCCCCGCGCTTCGAAAACAGCCCGATAGCTCCAAGCGCGTCCTCCTCGCCTTCAAGTGGCAACGCGAGCACGGAATCCACCGGGAAGGCGTATTCCCCCTCCACACGCGGGTTCCAGCGCGGGTCCTGGGCCGCGCCGCCGACCTGCAGCGGGGCGTCCTGCTCCATCGCGAGAGCGAGGAACCCTTCCCCCGACTTGACGCCTTTGCGGAACAGTTCGTCGGGGTCGCCGACATCGAGGATGTACTGGACGAGATCCTGCGTCTCCTCCTCGGCCAGGAGCAGACCTGCGCCACGGGCCTCGCAGGCACTGGCCACCTGTCCGAGTACGGCCTTGGCCAGGGCTTCGAGCGAGCTGGCGCGCGCGGTGGCGCGCTCGAGATCGAACAACAGCTCCAGGTCACGCAGCCTGCGTTCGAGCTGTTCCTTGGTCTCGAGCAGCTGCTTGTTCTTGTGGGTCAGTGACAGGAACAGGCGCGAGTTGTCGATGGCCACCGCAGCCTGCGTGCTGAGCGCAAGCAGCGTCGCCTCGTCTTCCGCGCTGAACTCCTCGCCTTCCAGCTTGTTCAGCACCTGGACTACACCGATGGTGCGGCCCAGGTGGTTCTTCAGCGGCGCAACCAGCATGTTGCGGGTGCGATAGCCGGTCAGGGCGTCCCACTCCGGCTCGAAGCGCTTGTCGGTGTAGGCGTCCTTGACCCGGATGGCCTTGCCCGTCTGGGCCACGCTGCCCGCAATGCCGTGGCCCAGCTTCAGACGGATGGACCGCACCTGCTGTCCTACGACGATGCGGCTCAGAAGCTCGCCGCGGCCCTCGTCCAGCAGATACAGGGTGGCCCGATCTGCCTCGAGCAGCTCGGTCACCCTGCCCAGGATGAGCTCGAGCAGGTCGTCCAGGTCGAGCGTGGTGCCCAGCGCGTTGCCCACCTCGCGGAGGGCGTGGGAGATGCGCTCCTCACGGGCGAGAGCCGCTTCCAACTCGCGCACGCGACGCTCCAACTTCGCGGACCTTGGGTCGCTAGGCGCCACGCGTCGATCGAAACACGGACCGGCCTGTGGATCTACCGGGCGCCGGTTGCCGAAAGTCCCAGGGTTGGCTAACACAGCGAACAGAATGGCTCTCAAGCAGCTCCAACTGGTCGTGCGCGGCCGCGTCCAGGGCGTCTACTTCCGGGCCTCGGCCCAGCGCGAGGCGCGCCGGCTCGGGCTGAGCGGCTGGGTGAAGAACCGCGCCGACGGCTCCGTGGAGATCCTCGCCGAGGGCGAGGAAGTCGCTATCCGCGAGCTGTACGGCTGGGCGCAGAAGGGCCCCAGCGCCGCGCGGGTCGAGCGCGTCGACACGCGCTGGCGGAGCTTCACCGGCGAGTTCGCCGAGTTCCGCATCGTCGACTAGCCGGGTCGGCCGCACGGCACGGCCGGCCTGTTGGCCGGCAGCAGGACTGCGGGAAGTGACAGGAGCGCCGGCGTGCTAAGGCCTCGGCTGATGAGGCCGGCCTGGCTCCTCGTGGTCTTCGTTGCGGTGGCAGAGCTGCCGGCGACGCGCGCCCTGGCGGCATCCAGCCCCACCGGGTCCGCGGCGGCGGTGCCCACACAGCCGTCCGCTCTGCCGCCGCTGCCCAAGGTGCCGAGCATCGAGCTGCCCAAGCCGGACAAGCAGGATCTCGCCGATCTGGACGCGCTGCTCTCCCGGCTCGGGGCCAAGGACAGCATGGTGCGCGACCAGGCCGTCAAGGAGATCCTCGAGGTCCAGCCGCGGCTCGTCCCTGCCATCGCGGAGCGTCTCGATTCCATTGCGGACAAGGCGGACCGCGATGCGATGAAACGGGTTCTGCATGATGCCCGGCGCAAGGCGCGGAAGGAGGTCCGCGAGAAGATGCGGGCAGCCGGCGAGAAGAGCCGGGTCAAGACGCCCGACTACCTGGTGGTGCTCGCCGACCACGCGAAACCGGACTCCAAGGCCTGGCAGAACCTGATCTCCGTGGTCGGCATGAGCCGGATGCTGGTGCACATCGGCAGCGTCGACGCGGTGCGCGTGCTGATCGACGTGTACGTGCGCTTCGGCGAGTTCTTGCGTATCGACACACAGCTCCAGCTCGAGAAGCTGGGGGACAAGGCCGTGGCCGCCTTGATCGAAGCGCGACGCCATCCGGCGAAGAAGATCGCGCACTGGGCCGACCGCGAGCTCGACATGATGGGCAAGGCGATCCCAGGCGAGGCGATCCACACCGACGACTATGCGGTGCTGGCTGACGTGCTGCGCGCATACGGTCGAGTGCGCGATCCGGACGCGGCCCGCGTCGTGATCTCGTTCGCCAACTCGGAGCGCGCGCAGGTGCGCCTCGCGGCGCGCCAGGCCGTGGTGATGATGGGCGACGTCGCCAACTGGCAGCTCAGGGACACGTACGAGACGATCGTCGGCGACAAGCCGCCGCGCGACTGGGACTGGAAGCGCACGGCGCGCGAGCTCTTCGGGCGCTTCGACCGCCAGCGCATGGCGCGGGTCTATCACCTCTTCGACGACGGCATGGCGGCCTACCGGGCGGGGCGGCTGGACGCGATGCGGACCAACTTCAACAAGGTGCTGGCGCAGAGCCCGATGTTCGAACATCGCAGCGACATGCTGCCGGGCTACGTCGCCTACGCGAAGAAGTACGCCGACCAGCATCCCGCCGACGCGCTCGACGCGCTGCGCCGCGCGGAACGCATCGCGCCCGACGACAAGGCGGAAGAACCCATCAAGAGCCTGCGGCTGACGCTGGAGGGTGAGCGACTGCTCGGCCGCGGCATCGCGGACCAGACCTTGTTCCGCCGCGCGCTGGATCTCGACCCCGGAAACAGCCGCGCGCGCGATGCCCTGTCACGCATCGAGCACGGCGAGCTTACCCGCCACAGCCGGAGCCGGCGCTACGCCGCCGCGGGCGCCATTGGAGCGGCCGCGCTGCTCGCGATCGCCTTCGTCGGGCTCTGGCGACCGCGCCGGCCGAGCGAGCCGGAGTCGCCCGGAGACGCGGACAGCGCGGAAACGGAGCCGGCCGAGACTCGCGACAACCAGCCGGACCCCGACGACAAGCCGCGTGACGACCGCGACGAAGACGGCAAGCCCGACGACGGCGACGCCGAGCCGCGTGATGGCGACGAAGACGGCAAGCCCGACGACAGCCACGCCGACAACGAGCCGCGTGATGGCGACGAAGACGGCAAGCCCGACGACAGCCACGCCGACAACGAGCCGCGTGATGGCGACGAAGACGGCAAGCCCGACGACAGCCACGCCGACAACGAGCCGCGCGATGGCGACGAAGACGGCAAGCCCGACGACAGCCACGCCGACAACGAGCCGCGGGCCAACGAAGACGCCGACAACGAGCCGCGCGATGGCGACGCCAAGGACGCAGCGAAGCCCGACGACGGCGACGAAGCGCGCGAGAGCGGCGACGCGACGACGGACGAGAAGAGCTAGCAAGACGCGACAAGGCCGCACGGACCGCGGTGGATCCGGGCGGCCTTGCTGACGCCGCGGGCTACTTCTTTTCGGCCTCTTCGGCCTTCTTCTCGGCCTTGGCCTCGGCCTTCTTCTCGGCCTTGGCCTCGGCCTTCTTCTCGGCCTTGGCCTCGGCCTTCTCGGCCTTCTCGGCCTTCTTCTCGGCCTTGTCGGCGCTCTTGCCGCCCTTGCCGCCCTTGGACTCCACGCCTTCGACCAGCTCGATGATCGACAGCGGCGCATTGTCGCCGCGCCGGCGTCCGAGCTTGATGATGCGCGTATAGCCGCCGGGACGGTCCTGGTAGCGCTTGGCCAGATCGACGAACACCTTCTCGATCAGGTCGATCTTCCGGCTCTCCTCGCCTTCCTGCACGACCGCAAAGCGGCGCAGGAAGCGCGCCATCTGGCGCTGGGCCGCCTGACGCCGCGCGCGGTCGGCCAGGCTCAGCTTGTCGTGCGGGGTGTAGGCCACGGCACCGAGCCGAACCGCGCGCGTGATCATGCGCTCGGCCACGCGCCTCAGCTCCTTGGCCTTGGCGTCGGTCGTCTCGATGCGCTCGTGAGCGACGAGATTTGCCGTCAATGCACGCAGCATTGCCCTGCGGTGGCTGGTGTTGCGGCCGAACTGGCGGCCTGCTTTGCGATGTCGCATCGTCCTGCTCCTGACAAGCGTCGGGCGTTAGCCCTGGGCCTGCTGCTGCTTCCAGCGCTCCAGCATCTGCGGCCAGTTGTCGAACTTCATGCCGAGGCTGAGCCCCATCGTCCCGAGGATTTCCTTGATCTCCTTGAGCGACTTGCGGCCGAAGTTCTTCGTCTTGAGCATGTCCTGCTCGGTCTTCTGCACGAGCTCGCCAATCAGGGTGATGTTGGCGTTCTGCAGGCAGTTGGCCGAGCGAACGGAGAGCTCGAGCTCATCCACCGAACGGAACAGGTTCTCGTTCAGCGGCTCTTCCTCGGAGCCCGGAGCCTGGTAGGTGGCCTCCTCGGTCTCCTCGAAGTTGATCCAGATGGAGAGCTGCTCCTTGAGGATCTTGGCGGCGAAGGCCACGGCATCGGCCGGCTTGACCGCGCCGTTCGTCCACACCTCGAGCACCAGCTTGTCGTAGTCCGTGACCTGGCCGACGCGCGCGTTCTGCACGGTGTAGTTCACCTTGCGGATCGGCGAAAAAAGCGCATCGATCGGGATGGTACCGATCGGCATTGTGGGGCTCTTGTTCCGCTCCGCCGGCACGTAGCCGCGACCGACGTTCACCGTCAGCTCGATGGCGAGCGGGCCCTTCTTGTCGAGCGTGGCCACCGGATGGTCCGGATTGAGCACCCTGAGACCGTCGACGACCTGGATGTCACCGGCGGTAACAAGGCCGGGGCCTTCCTTTTCGAGGCGGACCGTGTACGTCTTCGGGTTCTCCGCCTTGAACACGACCTCCTTGAGGTTGAGGATGATGTCGGTGACATCCTCGACCACGTCGGCGATCGTCGTGAACTCGTGCAGCGCGCCGTCGAGACGCACCGCCGTGATGGCAGCGCCCTGCAGCGACGCGAGCAGCACGCGGCGGAGCGAGTTGCCAACGGTGATGCCGAACCCCCGCTCGAGCGGCTCGCAGGTGAACTTGCCGTAGAAGTCGGTCGCGCTTTCGGGGTCGAGGTGGATCGCCTTGGGGCGGATCAGCTCACGCCAATTGCGGCTCATCATCTGTGTGACCATGTGCTGCTCTCCTGCTTTCGGGGGTTCGCGCGACCGTCCCGGGCGTGTGGGGAACCCGCTCCCCGAATCACGCCCCGCGGTCTGCCCGCGTTTCGTCTGCTTTCAGACTGGCAGGCCCCGGGAATGACCCCTGGCCTGCGAAAAACTACCTGGAGTAGTACTCGACGACGTACTGCTCGCGAACCATCGGCTCGTTGAGCTCGTCGCGAACAGGCATCGACTTGAAGACGCCGGTGAAGTTCTCCTTGTCGACCTCGAGCCAGCTCGGCCGCGGACGGTTGTCTGCGGACGCCATCGCAGCCTGGACGAAGGCAATCTTGCGGCTCTTCTCGCGGATCTCGATCTTGTCCTCGGGAGCCACGCGATAGCTCGGAATGTTCACGCGCTTGCCGTTGACCAGCACGTGATTGTGCCGCACCAGCTGGCGCCCCTGCGCGCGCGTCGCGGCAAAGCCCATCCGGTGAACGACGTTGTCGAGACGACGCTCAAGCAGACCGAGCATCTCCTCGCCTGTGCGCCCCTTCATGCCGGAGGCACTACCGTAGTAGCTGCGGAACTGCCGCTCGAGCAGACCGTAGATACGGCGCATCTTCTGCTTTTCGCGCAGGCGGAGGCCGTACTCGCTCATCTTGATGCGACCCTGGCCATGCTGGCCGGGCGGGTACGGGCGACGCGTGACCGCGCACTTCTCGCTGAAGCAGCGATCGCCCTTCAGGTAGAGCTTGATGCCTTCGCGGCGGCAGAGCTTGCAAACGGGACCGATATAGCGTGCCATTTTCTTCTCTCTCAGACGCGGCGGCGCTTGGGCGGACGGCAGCCGTTGTGAGGAATCGGGGTCACGTCACGAATCAACGTGACCTTGAAGCCGGTCTGCTGCAGAGCGCGCAGCGCGCTCTCGCGACCCGCACCGGGGCCCTTCACGAACACCGCGACGGAGCGCATGCCGTGCTCCATCGCGCGGCGCGCCGCTTCTTCGGCAGCGAGCTGCGCTGCGAAGGGCGTGCTCTTGCGCGAACCCTTGAAGCCGCGCGCGCCGGCGCTGGCCCACGAGATCGTGTTGCCGTTCACGTCGGTGATCGTGACGATAGTGTTGTTGAAGGTGGACTTGATATGGGCGATGCCGGCGCCGATATTCTTCCGGACGACCTTCTTGGTGCTGCGCTTCTTCGTGGCTGCCATGATGCGGGACTCAGTGCTCGGGGTTGTCCGTTTTCGTTACTTGCGGCGGGCCATCACGCCCTTGCGCGGTCCCTTGCGGGTGCGCGCATTGGTGTGCGTGCGCTGACCGCGCACCGGAAGGCCCTTGCGGTGACGGAGGCCGCGGTAGCACCCGAGGTCCATCAGACGCTTGATGTTCTGCTGCACCTCGCGCCGCAGGTCGCCTTCGACCTTGACGTGCGCTTCGATGGTGTCGCGAATCGCCTTCACATCCGCGTCGCTCAGCTCGTCGACCTTGCGATCTTCCGGGATGTTGGCCTTCTTGCAGATCATGATGGCCGTCGCGTCACCAATACCGAAGATGTACGGCAGGGCGTAACGGATGGCCTTGCGGCGGGGCAGGTCGACTCCAGCGATGCGTGCCATTTTCCTGTTCTCTCTCTCAGCCCTGGCGCTGCTTGTGGCGCGGGTTGTCGCAGATCACGCGCACCACTCCGCGGCGCTTGATGATCTTGCACTTGTCACAGATTTTCTTGACGCTGGGACGCACCTTCATGGGCTTGACCTTGTCTAGATTTGCTTCGTGATCTGGCCCCGGCTGGGATCGTGCGGGGAGAGTTTGACGGTAACCTGGCACCCGGAAATGAGTCTGACGACTGCGTGACGGAGGGAGGGAGCGATGCTGGCGCGAACGGTTCGACCGTCGTCGAGACGCACCCTGTACATCGCTTTGGGCAGCACCTCTTCGATCACGCCTGCTGTGTCTGTCACATCCTTCGTCTTCCTGGGAGCTTCCTAACCTTCCACTGCCTTGTTGATGCGTTCGGTCACTTCGGCCGGCGTCCCCACACCGTCTACGCGGCGAAGCAGCCCGGCCTTGTCGTAGAACGGCAGCAAAGCCGCCGTCATCGCGTCGTACTCGTCGAGACGCTTCTTGACCGTCTCCTCCCGATCGTCGGCGCGATGTTCGAGCTCGGCGTCCGGGGGCGGAGGATTGTACTTGAGGTGATAGATCTGTCCAGTCCGAATGTCCGTGCGGCGCAGGGTGGCCCGCTCCATCAGCCGATCACGAGGGACGTCGATCTGCAGGGCGCAGCGAAGCGGCGTGCCGTGCTTCTCCAGCACCTTCGCCAGGGCTTCGGCCTGGGGCACGGTGCGAGGGAACCCATCGAGAATAAAGCCCTTTTTGGCGTCGTCCTGGTCCAGACGCTCGTCGACCAGGCCGATCACGACCTCGTCGGGCACGAGCTTCCCGGCCGACATGTACTTTTCGGCTTCCCGGCCGAGCTCGGTGCCGGCTGCCCTGGCCGCACGCAGCATGTCGCCGGTGCTGACCTGCGGCACGCCGTAGCGCTCGCAGAGCAGCTTGGCCTGGGTTCCCTTGCCGCTCGCCGGCGGCCCTAGCAGCACGATCCTCATCTCGCGACCTCCCCGTGGGTGGCACGACGCCTGGTCATGCCGGCCTCCGACCGCTGAGGCGGCTAGCACGCGGACCGGTGAGCCCCTCGTAGCTGCGCGTGATGAGGTGCGCCTCGATCTGCGTCACGGTCTCGAGCGCGACGCCGACGATGATCATCAGGCTGGTGCCGCCGAACCGGAAGGGCACGCGCAGCGCCTGGGTGATGAGCGTCGGGATGACGCAGATGGCAGCAACGTAGATCGAGCCGCCCACCGTGATCCGCGTCAGCACGCGGTCGATGTACTCGGCCGTCTGCCGTCCCGGTCGGATGCCGGGAATGTTGGCCTGCTGCTTCTTCAGGTTGTCGGCGACCTCCACGGGCTGGAACGTGACCGCCGTGTAGAAGAAGCAGAAGAAGATGATGAGCAGCGCGTACAGCGTGTGGAAGACCCAGTCGCCCCGGTTGAGGATCGAACTGAAGGTCTGCATGCCCGGCACCTTGAAGTTCGCCAGCGTGGCCGGGAACATCAAAAGGCTCGAGGCGAAGATGGGCGGGATCATGCTCGCCATGTTCACCTTGAGCGGCAGGTGCGCGGTCTGCCCACCGTAGATTCGTCTCCCCACCTGCCGGCGCGCGTACTGGATCGGAATCTCGCGCTGCGCCTGCTCGAAGAAGACAACAATGGCAACGCTCACTGCCAGTACGACCACGACCATGGAAATGGTCAGCGGCTTGATCTGGCCGGCGTTCTGCTGGAAGTAGTTGATGATGCCGGTTGGAATCCGGCTCACGATGCTCGCGAAGATGATCAGCGAGATGCCGTTGCCGACGCCGTGCTCGGTTGCCTGTTCGCCGAGCCACATGATGAGCGCCGTACCCGTGGTCAGCGTCACCATTGTCATCAGGCGGAAACCCCAGCCGGGGTGCGCCACGACGTTGCCGAAGCGCCCGCCGCCCATGTCCGAGTTGTTGAGCCCTTCGAGGTACATCGCCACGCCGAAGGACTGGAACGCGCTCAGGACGATCGTGCCGTAGCGCGTCCACTGCTCCAGCTTGCGCTGACCCGCCTCGCCCTCCTTGCGCATCTCCTCGACCTGTTTGGACACCATCCCGAGGAGCTGCAGGATGATGCTGGCCGAGATGTACGGCATGATGCCGAGCGCGAAGATCGACAGGTTCGCGAGCGCGCCGCCCGAGAAGAGATTGAACAGGCCGAGCAGGCCTTTCTGGCCTGCCACGATGTGGCGCATGACAGTGCGATCCACACCCGGCGTGGTGATGAACACACCGACCCGGTAGATCGCAATGATGCCAAGGGTGAACGCAATGCGCCGGCGCAGCTCCGGCACCTTGGCAATGTTCGAGAACCCGCCTTGTACGGCCATGCCCGGCCCTTCGCTTAGCTAGCGGACTCTTCGGGGGTGGGCTTGGCCGCGGCGAGGACCACCGCCTTGCCGCCAGCCTTCTCGATCTTCGCGAGGGCCGACTTGCTGAAGCCGTGGGCGCTGACCTCGAGCTTCTTCGTGAGCTCGCCGTCACCGAGGATCTTGATGCGCACGTCGCGCCCCTGGACGAGCCGCGCGCCGCGCAGGGCCGCTTCGTCGACCGTGGAGCCGGCATCGAAGCGCTCGAGCTCGGCGACGTTGATGGCGACCGTCTTGATCGGGAACGGCACGCGGAAGCCGCGCTTCGGGAGGCGCCGCTGCATGGGGGTCTGACCGCCCTGGAAATGCAGCTTGTTGATGTTGCCACCGGTGCGGGCCTTCTGGCCCTTCTGGCCGCGTCCCCCCGTCTTGCCGAGACCGGTGCCAGTGCCGCGCCCCATGCGCTTCTCGGCGTGCCTGGCACCGGCGGGCGGTGCGAGGCGGGACAGGATGTCGCTCATGACTTCTTCTCCTGCACCTCGACGAGATGCATCACCTTCTTGATCATGCCGCGGAACGACGGGGTGTTGTCGACCGTGACGCTCGAGCCCGGCCCACGAAGGCCGAGCCCCTTGAGCACGCGGCGCTGCGGATGGGGACGCCCGATCACGCTGACGCGCTGGCGGACCTCGAGCTTGGTAGCACTCACGACATGCCTCCCTGTTCGGTAGAGGCGACGATTGACGCGGCGGCCGCCGCCTTGGCCGAGACCTTGGCCACCGGATAGTCTTCAGCCACGTCTTCGACGTTCTTCTCGCGCGCGGCAGCCACCATCTCCGGACCGCGCAGTGCCTTGAGCGCCGCAATGGTCGCGTTGACCACGTTATGCTTGTTCGCGGAGCCGAGGCACTTGCTCAGGATGTCCTGGATGCCTGCCGACTCGACGACCGCACGTACGGGGCCGCCGGCGATAACGCCAGTCCCCGGTGCCGCCGGCCTGAGCAGGACCTTGCCGGCCCCGAACCGACCCACGACCGTGTGCGGCACGGTGGCGCCGATCATCGGCACCTTGAACAGGTTCTTCCGAGCCTGATCGTTGCCCTTCCGGATGGCTTCCGGAACTTCGTTGGCCTTGCCGAGCCCGACGCCGACATGGCCGGCCTCATCGCCCACCACCACGAGCGCCGAGAAGCTGAAGCGACGTCCACCCTTCACCACCTTGGCAACGCGGTTGATGTGGATGACGCGCTCCTTGAGCTTTTCCTCGTCCAACTGATCGAATGCCATCATTGACTCCTGGGGTCTCCGTGCGCCGCCGCAGATGCGACAAGCGCTCTACGGATCAGAACTGGAGACCAGCCTCCCGTGCGGCGTCGGCAAGAGCCTTCACGCGCCCGTGATAGAGGTAACCATTCCGGTCGAATACGACCTTCTCGACCTTCTTCTCGAGACAGATCTTCGCGATCAGGGCGCCGACCTTCTTGGCAGCGTCCGTCTTCTTGTCGCTCTCGAGCGTTCCCTTGAGATCGCGCGAGAGCGTGGAAGCAGCAGCCACCGTCTGCCCGGCGACGTTGTTGACGACCTGGGCGTAGATGTGCCGCGAGCTCTTGAAAACTGTCAGACGCGGACGCTCGCCCGTGCCCGAGATCTTGTTGCGGATGCGGTACTTGCGTCGCTGACGACCGGTAAGCGCTCTCATCGCCGATTCTCCGTAGCCTACTTGCGGCCCTTGCCGGCCTTGCCCGCCTTGCGACGGATCTGTTCTCCGCGATAGCGGATTCCTTTGCCACCGTAGGGCTCCGGCGGACGCAGGCTGCGCAGCGACGCAGCCACCTGCCCGAGCCGGGCCTTGTCTGCCGAGCTCAACACGAGCACAGCGCCCTTTGAATCGCCCGGAACGACCGCATTGACACCCTCGGGCAGCTCGTACGCACACGGGTGCGAAAGGCCGACCTGCAGGTTGACCATGCGTCCCTTCACCTCTGCGCGGTAGCCGGTGCCGACCAGCTCGAGCGTGCGCTCGTAACCCTCGGCCGCACCCTTCACCATGCTCGCGAGCAACGCGCGGCCCAGACCCTGCAGACGGACCGCGTCGCGGCCCTTCGCGGAGCTCTTCACGCTGAGCACGTCGCCCTCGCGGGAGATGATGATGCTGCCGGGGAGGACCTGCGACAGCTTGCCCTTCGGCCCCTGCACCTCGACCTTGGTGCCGCTGACGTTGACGGTGACACCCTTGGGCACCGGTACCGGCCGCTTGCCGATACGCGACTGCTTCGGCGCGCCCGTCGTGGCCTGTGCTTCGCTCGACATCACCAGACCTCGCAGAGCAGCTCCCCGCCGATCTTCTTCTGGCGGGCTTCCTTGTCCGTCATCAGACCGTGGGACGTGCTGAGAATGGAGACGCCCAGGCCGCTGAGCACACGCGGAATCTCGTCGTGGCGCACGTACACGCGACGCCCAGGCCGCGACACGCGCTTCAGGCCAATGAAGGCCGCGCCACGCTCACGCCCATACTTGAGCGTGATGGTGATGGTCTGGCGCTTCTGCGGGCCCCACTCCTCGGTCCGCACGTCGGCGATGTAGCCTTCCTGCTTGAGGATCTCGGCGATCGCCTTCTTCATCTTGCTCGCCGGGACGTGGGTGGTCTCGTGGCGCGCCATGGCCGCATTGCGGATGCGGGCCAACATGTCGGCAACGGGATCGGTCATCATGGGATCACCAACTCGCCTTCGTCACACCGGGGAGCTCGCCCTTGAGTGCCAGCTGACGCAGGCACACACGGCACAGCTTGAAGTCGCGATAGACACCGCGCGAGCGGCCGCAGACGTGGCAGCGGTTGACCGCGCGGGTGGAAAACTTGGGAGGGCGATTCATCTTCGCCCACTGCGATGCACGTGCCATCGATTCAGCTCCTGAAAGGCATGCCGAGACCACCGAGCAGGGCCTTGGCTTCGTCGTTCGTCCCGGCCGAGGTCACGAAGGTGATGTTCATGCCCTTGATCATGTCGACCTTGTCGAAGTCGATCTCGGGGAACACGATCTGCTCCTTGAGACCCAGCGTGTAGTTACCCGCGCCATCAAACGCCTTGGGGCTGGTGCCGCGGAAGTCGCGCACGCGCGGGAGACTGAGGTTGACCAGGCGGTCGAGAAACTCCCACATGCGCTCGCGCCTGAGGGTGACCTTGACGCCGATCGGCATATTCTCGCGAAGCTTGAACGTCGCGATCGACTTGCGCGCACGGGTCACGATCGGCTTCTGGCCGGTGATCGCAGCCATCTCCTGCACGGCCGAGTCGATGATCTTCGGATTCGCGACAGCCTCGCCGAGGCCCATGTTGACGACAATCTTCTGCAGGCGCGGGACCTGCATCGGATTGTTGTACCCGAAACGCTTCATCAGCGACGGGACGATTTCCTTGGCGTACTTGTCGCGGAGCCGCGGCTCCACTGTCTGTTCTGCGTCTGCCATGACTCAATCCTGCGACGGCGCGATCTCCGCACCGCCCCTGACGGCAATGCGCTTCTTCTCGTCACCATCGATCTGGTGACGCACGCGCGTCCGCTTGCCCGAATCCGGATCAACCGGCATGACCTTGCTCGCGTGGATGGGAGCCTCGACCTCGAGGATCCCACCTGGATGCTGCGGCGTGGCGCGGATGTGGCGCTTCACCATGTTCACGCCCTCGACCACAACGGCGTTCTTCGCGGTCAGGACGCGGCTGATACGCCCGCGCTTGCCTTTGTCGTTGCCGCGGATGACCACGACGTCGTCGCCGACCCTCAGCCTTTCCATCACAGCACCTCCGGCGCCAGCGAGATGATCTTCATGAAGCGCTTGCCGCGCAGCTCGCGGGCCACGGGCCCGAAGATGCGTGTGCCGACCGGCTCCATCTGGGCGTTGATCAGCACGGCGCTGTTCTCGTCGAACTTGATGTAGCTGCCATCCGGACGACGATGCTCGCGCTTGGTCCGGACAATCACGGCCTTGGCCGTGTCGCCCTTCTTCACCTTGCTGTTGGGCAGGGCTTCCTTGACGCTGACGACGATGATGTCGCCCAGGTGCGCGTAGCGACGCCGCGAGCCGCCCAGCACCTTGATGCACTGGACGATCTTCGCGCCGGAGTTGTCCGCGACGGCAAGAACGGACTCAGCCTGGATCATTTCAGCTCAGCTCCTGCCGGGCGCTCGATGAGCCGGGTGACCTTCCACTGCTTGTTCTTCGAGAGCGGACGATGCTCGAGGATCTCGACGCGATTGCCGATGCGAAACTCGTTCTTCTCGTCGTGTGCCTTGTACTTGCGACGAACGCGCACGTACTTCTTGTACATGGGGTCCATCTTGTAGCGGACCACCTCGACCACGACCGTCTTGTCCATCTTGTTGCTGGACACGCGACCGATGAGCGCGCGGCGACGAATCGGGCGCGTCTTGGCTGCTTCGGCTGCGTCGCTCATGACTCGTCTCCTTTTTCACTCGCGGCTGCTTCGAGCGTGCGCTCGTGCAGGATGAGCTCGATGCGCGAGACATCCTTCCGCGACTTGTTGATCAGGCTCGTGTCGTCGAGCTGACCCGTGAAGTTCTTCATCCGATAGGAGAAGAGGTCCTTCTTGATCATGGACCTCAGCTCGACGAGGTCCTCGGTGGAGCGTTCGCGCAGATCCTTGGCTTTCATCACAGCTCTCCACGCACGAGGAACTTGGTGTGGATGGGAAGCTTCGCGGAAGCCAGCTTGAAGGCCTCGCGCGCGAGCTTCTCGGGGACACCCGAAATCTCGAACAGCACGCGGCCGGGCTTCACGACGGCAACCCAACCCTCGACGGCGCCCTTGCCGCTACCCATGCGGACTTCGAGCGGCTTCTTCGTGATCGGCTTGTCGGGAAAGATGCGGATCCACAGCTTGCCCTGGCGCTTGGTGTGCCGCTGGATCGCCATGCGGCTTGCCTCGAGCTGCCGGGCCGTGAGGTGGCAGTGGTCGATCGCCTGCAGAGCGAAGTCGCCGAAGGACACGTCGCTGCCACGCCAGGCAACGCCGCGGTTCTTGCCCTTCTGCATCTTCCGGAACTTGGTGCGCTTCGGGGAAAGCATGACTCACTCGTTCGGGATGCGGCGGGCCTTGCGCTGAAGTACCTCGCCTTTGAAGATCCAGACCTTGACGCCGATGCTGCCCTGCGTGGTGCGGGCCTCGGCGAGACCGAAGTCGACATCGGCGCGCAGCGTGTGCAGCGGAACGCGCCCCTCGCGGTACGTCTCGACGCGCCCCATCTCCGAGCCGCCGAGTCGGCCGGCGCAGCGGATGCGGACGCCCTTGGCGCCGAACTTCATCGCGGTCGACAGCGCCTTCTTCATGGCGCGACGGAAAGCGATGCGACGCTCGAGCTGCGTGGCGATGTTCTCGGCGACGAGCTGCGCGTTGGTCTCGGCCTTGCGCACCTCCTGCACGTCGATGAACACCTCGTTGTCGGTGAACGACTGCACACCGGCGAAGCGCGTCTCGCCCTTGGCGGCGCTGTCGAGGTTCCCGCTCTTGAGGATCTCGATGCCCTTGCCGCCCTTGCCGATCACCATGCCGGGGCGCGCGGTGTAGACGATGACCTTCGCCTTGTTCGCCGCACGCTCGACCTCCACGCTCGCGACGTTCGCGTTGTAGAGGTAGTCCTTCACCGCACGCTTGATGCGGATGTCTTCATGCAGCCACTTGGTGTACTGCTTGTCCTCGTACCACTTGCTGGTCCACGTCTTGATGACGCCGAGGCGAAAGCCGTACGGATGCGTCTTCTGTCCCATGTCGCCGTGTTCTCCGCTCGCCCGGGTGCGCTAGCGCTGGTCGAGCTCGATGTGGATGTGGCTGATGCCCTTGGTCACGCGCGTTGCCCGGCCCATCGCGCGCGGACGCCAACGGCGCATGTGTGAATCGGGCCCCTTGTCCACGGTGGCCTTGCTGATGAACAGCTCGTCCACGTCAACGTCGGGCCGCTTGGTGCGCGCGTTCGCGATAGCACTCGCGATCAGCTTCTTGACGAAGGGCGCGCCCGCCTTCGGGGTGAAGTCCAGAAGCTGGAGAGCCTCCGATGCGTCACGCCCGCGGACGAGGTTGACGATCATCCGCGCCTTGCGCGGACTGATCCTCTGGAAGTTTGCTTTTGCCTGACTGATCATCGCGACAGTTTCCTTTGCTGGACCCGTCGTCCCCCGGGGCAGACGAATCGTTGCCCCGCCAGCCGTTTGATTCCGGCAAGAGCCGCGGCGAAAAGGCAATCGCGGCCACCTGGCCGCGCCGCGGGCCGCCTACCGGGGCGGCTGTCGCCGCTCTACCTGCCGACTGCGCCGGACGAGGAGAGCGCCGAAAAGGGACCGCTTACTAGCAAAGGGGGCCGCGCCGCGCAAGCGGCCGGACGGTCCCCGACATCGATTTGGTACGTACTGTGCATCCGTATCCCCTTCCTGACGTTCCAGCTGTGACGAAATTCGAGGGGGATGCGGAGGCGGGCAGGCGGCTAGCGCTTGCCCTTGCCGGACTTCTTGTCGCCCGCGTGACCGTGGAAGGTGCGCGTGGGCGCGAACTCGCCGAGCTTGTGCCCGACCATGTTCTCCGTGACGAACACCGGGACGAACTTGCGCCCGTTGTGCACGGCAAATGTGAGGCCGACGGCCTCCGGCAAGATCGTGGAGCGGCGCGACCAGGTCTTGATGACCTTCTTCGACCCGGAAGATTGGGCGTCCTCGATCTTCTTGAGCAGGTGGCCGTCGATGAACGGGCCCTTTTGGATACTACGAGCCATCGCTTACTTCGCCTTCCGCTTCTTGACGATCATGGAATCGGTCCGCTTGTTGTTGCGCGTCTTCATGCCCTTGGCGAGCTTGCCCCACGGTGAGCAGGGATGACGACCGCCGCTGGTGCGCCCCTCGCCGCCGCCCATGGGGTGGTCGACGGGGTTCATCGTGACGCCGCGGTTGTGCGGGCGCCGGCCCAGCCAACGGGCACGTCCCGCCTTGCCGAGCTTGATGTTCTGGTGCTCGACGTTCGACACCTGCCCGATGGTCGCGCGACACAGCACGTGGATGCGCCGCACCTCGCCGCTCGGCAGCTTCACCTGGGCGTAGTCGCCATCCTTCGCCATGAGCTGGCCGGCGACGCCGGCTGAGCGCACAAGCTGGCCGCCCTTGCCGCGCTTCATCTCGATGTTGTGGATGGTGGTGCCAGCCGGGATGTCGTGCAGAGCCAGGCAGTTGCCGGGACGGATGTCCGCCTCGCGGCTCGAGATGACCTCGTCGCCCTGCTTGAGACCGTCGGGGCAGAGGATGTAGCGCTTGTCGCCATCGGCGTAGTGAAGCAGAGCGATGCGCGCGGTGCGGTTCGGGTCGTACTCGATTTGAGCGACCTTGGCCGGCACGCCGATCTTGTTCCGCTTGAAGTCGATGACGCGATAGCGCTTCTTGTGGCCGCCGCCACGGAAGCGGCTGGTCACGCGACCGTAGCTGTTGCGCCCGCCGGTGCTGGACTTCGCGTCCAGAAGCTTCTTCAGCGGCTTGTCGGTCGTGATGTCTGCGAAGTCGCTGCACGTGTAGAAGCGGCGACCCGCCGATGTCGGTTTGAAGACCCGGATACCCATCGGTCTACTCCTCGGATTCCTCGAAGAACTGGATGTCGTCGCCGGTGCGCAGCGTGACGATCGCCTTCTTCCAGTTGCGTCGCTTGGCGAGCCGCCTGCCCATGCGCTTCTGCTTGCCGCGCTGGACCAGCGTGTTCACGCCGGTCACCTTGACCTCGAACAGAGCCTCGACTGCGTCGCGGATCTGGATCTTGTTGGCTTCGGGCGCGACCTCGAACACGACCTGGTTCTGTTCCTTGAGGCGAGCGGCCTTCTCCGTCAGGGCGATCGGGCGCTTGATGATATTCTCGGGATTCATGACTTGTCTCCCAGACAGCGAGCCTCGAGGGCCTTGGCGGCCTCCTTCGACACGACCAGATGGTCATGGCGCAAGAGGTCGTAGACGTTGACGCCTTCGGGCGGCAAGAACTGGTTGTCGCTCATGTTGCGGATCGACAGCCTGAGCGTCTCGTTGCCCTTGTCGTCGACGACCAGCACCTTGTGGGGTGCCTGGAGCGTCGACAGCACGCTCGCCAGCTTCTTGGTCTTGATCTCACCGAGGTCGATGCTCTCGACCACGGTCAGACGACCTTCCTTGAGCAGCAGGCTGAGCGCGCTCTTGAGCGCGCCGATGCGGACGCGACGCGGGGGCTTGTAGCTCCAGTCCTGCGGCTTGGGGGGATGGGCCCGCCCGCCACCAACGAAGATCGGCGCGCGGATGGAACCATGGCGCGCGCGCCCGGTGCCCTTCTGCTTGTAGATCTTCTTGCTTGAACCGCGCACTGCAGCGCGCTCCTTGGCGGCATGGGTGCCGACGCGGCGCGACGCGAGCTGCGCAGTGACTACTTCGTGGAACAGGTGTTCCTTGACCTCGGCAGCGAACACCTCGTCCGCCAGGTCCACCTCGCCCACTTTTTCGCGCTTGAGGTTGAAAACGTTGACCTTCGCCATGGAGCCCTCTTCAGCTCTTGATTTCGACGTTGACGCCAGCGGACAGATCGAGCTTCATCAGCGCGTCGAGTGTCTGCGGGGTCGGCTCGAGGATGTCGATAAGGCGCTTGTGGGTGCGGACCTCGAACTGCTCACGTGACTTCTTGTCCACGTGCGGTCCACGCAGCACCGTGTAGCGGCGAATCGACGTCGGCAGCGGGATCGGCCCCGCCACCCGCGCACCGGTACGCCGCGCTGTCTCGACAATGTCACTCGTCGACTTGTCGAGCAGCTGATGGTCGAACGCCTTCAGGCGGATTCGGATCTTGGTCGCATCAGGCATCGCTACACTTTGCTTTCTCTGAAAATGGGGACGAGGGCGGCCGGTAGGCGACGTCCGCCACCTATCGGCCGACTCCCGACGCGCCGTCCTACTCGATGATCTTGGTGACCACTCCGGCGCCGACGGTCTTGCCGCCCTCGCGGATGGCGAAGCGCATCTGCTCCTCGAGTGCGACGCTCGTGATGAGCTCCACCTCGACCGTCACGTTGTCACCCGGCATCACCATCTTGATGCCCTCGGGCAGCTTCACCGACCCCGTCACATCCGTCGTGCGGATGTAGAACTGCGGACGGTAGTTCGTGAAGAACGGAGTGTGGCGACCACCCTCCTCCTTCTTCAGCACGTACACCTCGCCCATGAACTTCTTGTGCGGATGGATGCTGCCCGGCTTTGCCAACACCTGGCCGCGCTCCACACCTTCCTTGTCCACGCCGCGAAGCAGGCAGCCCACGTTGTCGCCAGCCTGGCCCTCGTCCAGCTGCTTGCGGAACATCTCCACGCCCGTCACCACCGTCTTCTCCTTCTTGTCGAAGCCGATGATCTCCACCTCGTCGTTGACGTGGATGACGCCGCGCTCGATGCGCCCCGTCGCAACCGTGCCGCGTCCCTTGATCGAGAACACATCCTCGACCGCCATCAGGAACGGCTTGTCCGTCTCGCGCTGAGGCTCCGGAATCTCCTTGTCCAGCGCCTCGAGAAGATCCGTGATCGTCTTTTCCCACTTCTCCTCGCCGTTCAGCGCGGGAAGTGCAGCACCACGCACGATCGCCGCGTTGTCGCCGTCGAACTGGTACTTGCTCAGAAGCTCCCGGACCTCCATCTCCACCAGGTCCAGCATCTCCTCGTCTTCCACCGCATCGCACTTGTTCAGGAACACCACGATGTGGTTCAGACCCACCTGACGCGCCAGAAGCACGTGCTCGCGAGTCTGCGGCATCACGCTGTCCAGCGCGCTCACCACCAGGATCGCGCCGTCCATCTGCGCCGCGCCCGTGATCATGTTCTTGATGTAGTCGGCGTGTCCCGGGCAATCCACGTGCGCGTAGTGACGGTTCGCCGTCTCGTACTCCACGTGGCTCGCTGCGATCGTCACCGTCTTCGTCTCGTCACGGACGATCCCGCCCTTCGCGATGTCCGCGTACTTGATCTCGTTCGCGAGACCCGCCTTCGACTGCACCTTCACCAGCGCCGCAGTCAGCGTCGTCTTGCCGTGGTCGATGTGACCGATCGTCCCCACGTTCACGTGGGGCTTCGTGCGTACGAATTTCTCCTTGGCCATCGGATCCTCTCTTGATTCAGCTGCCGCGGACCTTCGCGACGATCTCTTCCTGTACAGAACTGGGCACGGGCTCGTAGTGCGAGAACTGCATCGTGTACGTCGCACGCCCCTGGGTCTTGCTGCGAAGGTCGGTCGCGTAGCCAAACATCGTGGCGAGCGGAACCTCCGCGGTGATCACCTGCATCGCGCCGCGCTGGGTCATGCCCTGCACGCGACCACGGCGCGAGTTGAGGTCGCCGATCACGTCGCCCATGTTCGCTTCGGGCGTCACGACCTCGACTCCCATTACCGGCTCGAGAATGTGCAGGCCGGCCTTCTTGGCGCCGTCCTGGAAAGCCATGGAGCCGGCGATCTCGAATGCCGGACCCGACGAGTCCACCTCGTGGTAGCTGCCGAAGATCAGCTTCACCTTGAGGTCGGTCATCGGGTAGCCCGCGAGTACGCCGCGGCCCATTGCATCCCTGATGCCCTTCTCGACCGACGGGATGAACTCCTTCGGAATGATGCCGCCGACGATGCCGTTCTCGAAGACGAAGCCAGTGCCACGCTCGCCCGGCTCCATCTCGATCTTGACGTGACCGTACTGGCCGTGGCCGCCGGTCTGACGAACGAACTTGGCTTCGGAGGTGATCTGCTTGGCGATGGCTTCGCGATACGCCACCTCGGGCTTGCCGACGTTCGCCTCGACCTTGAACTCACGCTTGAGGCGGTCGACGATGATCTCGAGGTGCAGCTCGCCCATACCGGCGATGATCGTCTGCCCCGTCTCCTCGTTCGTGAAAGTGCGGAACGAGGGGTCCTCGTAGGCCAGCTTCTGCAAGCTGAGGCCGAGCTTGTCGAGGTCCGCCTGGGTCTTGGGCTCGATCGCGATCGAGATGACCGGATCGGGGAAGGTCATCTTCTCGAGGACGACCGGCGCCTTCTCGTCGCAGAGCGTGTCGCCGGTGCGGGTGTCACGCAGCCCGACGGCGGCGTAGATGTTGCCCGCGTAGCATTCCTTGAGCTCCTCGCGCTTGTTGGCGTGCATGCGCAGGATGCGGCCGATGCGCTCGCGCTTGCCGCGCGTCGCGTTCAACACGCTGGTACCGCTGTTGAGCGTGCCGGAGTAGACGCGGAAGAACGTCAGGTTGCCGACGTACGGGTCGTTCGCGATCTTGAACGCCAGCGCGGCGAACGGCGCGTTGTCGTCGGCCTTGCGCGCCTCTTTCTTCTCCTCGTCGTCGGGCAGCGTGCCCTCGACGGCGGGGACCTCGAGCGGCGAGGGCAGATAGTTGACCACTGCGTCGAGCAGCAGCTGCACGCCTTTGTTCTTGAACGCCGAGCCGCACAGCACCGGCACGAACTTGAAGGTGTTGGTGGCCTTGCGGATGGCAGCGTGGATCTGCTCCTCCGTCACGCCATCGATGTCACCCTCGAGGAATCGCTCCATGATGTGGTCGTCCACATCCGCGCAGGCCTCGACCAGCTGCTCGCGGAGCTCATGGCACTTGTCGACCATGTCCTCCGGGATGTCCTGCCACTCGAAGCGCGCACCGAGCGACTCGTTATCGAAGATGGCAGCCCGCATCCGGATCAGGTCGACCATGCCGCGCAGCTGGTCTTCTTGACCGACCGGCCACTGCAGCGGAACCGGAATGCAGCCGAGCCGCTCCCTCATGGAGTCCAGGTTCATCTGGAAGTCCGCGCCGAGCTTGTCCATCTTGTTGACGAACGCGATGCGGGGGACCTTGTAGCGGTCGGCCTGACGCCACACCGTCTCGCTCTGCGGCTCCACACCGTTGCCGCCGTCGAACACCGCGACCGCGCCATCGAGCACGCGCAGGCTGCGCTCGACCTCGATGGTGAAGTCGACGTGGCCTGGGGTGTCGATGATGTTGATGCGGTTCTTCTTGCCGGCGAAGGGCCCCGCTTCCGGGGTCCAGAAGCAGTTGGTCGCGGCACTGGTGATGGTGATGCCGCGCTCCTGCTCCTGCGCCATCCAGTCCATGGTGGCGGCACCTTCATGCACCTCACCGATCTTGTGGGTGATGCCGGTGTAGAAGAGGACGCGCTCCGTTACGGTCGTCTTGCCGGCATCGATGTGGGCCATGATGCCGATGTTGCGGGTGCGCTCGAGGGGAAGTTCGCGGGCCATGATTGGTCTCTAGATTTCCGGAAATGGTCCTGTTCGGGGGCGTCACAGACGAAACCCCCTCCGGCTTCCAGCTCCCCGCCGTTTCGGGGGCTTCATCTTCCGGAAGGGGTGTCGGGGTACGTCGAGCCGCCTTGATGGCGGGACGCGGCTGCGTCTTTCGCGTAACCCGATCCTATGTCGTCTTCAGCATTGCTCTCTGGTTGACTCCGTGCTGGCTCGTCCCTTTGGGGCGGATCGACAAGAAGGCGCTACCAGCGGTAGTGCGCGAACGCCTTGTTCGCGTCCGCCATCTTGTGTGTGTCGTCCTTCTTCTTCACCGCGTTGCCGCGAAGCTGGGCAGCGTCGATGAGCTCGGCGGCAAGGCGCTCGCGCATCGTCTTCTCGCCACGGTTGCGCGAGTACTGGACCAGCCAACGCATCGCGAGCGCGACCCTGCGCTCCGGACGAACCTCGACCGGCACCTGGTAGGTGGCGCCACCGACGCGACGGCTCTTGACCTCAAGCTTCGGCTTCACGTTGTCGAGGGCCTTGCGGAACACCTCCAGCGGGTCCTCCTTGAAACGCGAACCGATGATATCGAACGCGCCGTAGAGGATGCCCTCTGCAACCGACTTCTTTCCGTCGAGCATGAGGGAGTTGGTGAACTTCGCCACCAACTTGTCCTTGTACTTGGGATCGGGAGTGATCTTCCGCTTGGGAACGTCGCGCCTGCGGGGCATCGCTGTTTCCTCTTACTGCTTGGGGCGCTTGACGCCGTACTTGGAACGCTTGCGGTTCCGGTTGGCCTTGTTGGTGCTGCTCGGCCCGGCGGCGCCGGAGGCGTCGAGCGTGCCGCGCACGACGTGATAGCGAACGCCGGGCAGATCCTTCACGCGGCCGCCGCGGATGAGCACGACGCTGTGCTCCTGAAGGTTGTGACCTTCACCGGGGATGTAGCTCGTGACTTCCATGCCGTTCGTCAGGCGCACGCGGCAGACCTTGCGGAGCGCGGAGTTCGGCTTCTTCGGAGTGGTCGTGTACACGCGAACGCACACGCCGCGCTTCTGCGGGCACGCGCGCAGCGCAGGGGACGCCGTCTTCACGTTGATGGCGCGGCGGCCGGAGCGGATGAGCTGCTGGATCGTCGGCATGGGAATCGCAAAAAAGTGGGAGGTTCCCGGTTTTGGGGGAACGGGAGGGTAGCCGCGGGGCAGAGCATGTCAAGCGAAGCTTTCGGGTGCCCCTTTCGCCCCGGGTTCCGGGAGGCTCCCGGCGGCGGGGACAGGAGCCCCGTGGGGCAGCAAGCTACTACTGCTCTGCGAGCTTCTGTTTGAGGATCGCGACGGCCTGCTTGAAGACCGGGCGGTCCGGGTGTGCAGCGGCCAGAGCCTGGTACTTCTCCAGCGCTTCCTTGTAGTTGCCCGCCGCGACCGCGTCGACGGCAATCCTTTCCGGGGTCTTGCCGCTGCGCGGAGCGGTCGTGTGGGCCGGGGCTGAGGGTTTGGCCGTTGCGGGCGAGGCAGCGGTCGGAGCCGCCGAGGTAGCCGCGACCGCGGAGCCGACCGCCGGCGGAGCGGAAAGCGTCGGCCTCGCACTCCTGGCTGACGGAGGCGCGGCCGCAACCGACGAGACACTGTTCGCCGAGTGATGGGTCGGCTTGTGCTCCGACTGGCCCATCAGCGTGAACATCGCGAAGAAGGCAAACGGCAGCAGGATGAGGATGGCCTTCTGCGGGATGGAAGCCTCCCGCCAGGCCTTCGCCACCTGCGCCTTGACCTTGGCCAACGCCGGATTTCCGCTCCTTTTCTGCTGGGCGCCAGCGCCAGGGCCTGCGCCGGGCTGCCCGGGTTGCACGACAAAGGCCGGCACACCACCGGGCCCCGGCGGACCGGGCACGCCCGCAGCCGTGGGCGCAGGTGCAGCGCCCATGGGCGCCCCCTGCGGCATCGGTGCACCTGGCATCGGTGCGCCCGGCATCGGTGCACCGGCCGCGGGCAGCGGCGGGCCGGGCGGTGCCTGTCCAGGGGCTGCGCCGGCGGCTGCGGGTGGTGCCCCCGCTGCGGGCGTGGGGGCACCGGGAACCCGGGCCTGGACCGGCGCGAAGCGGGTGCGCTCGCTTTCCGGTGCGACCGCCGGCGGCGCGGGTCGCGCCGCCAGCGCCGCCCGCTTCTGCACTTCCTCCGGACGCTGCACGACGGTCGCTTCCGAGTCGGGAGGACTTTCCATCAGCGCGGCAGGCATACCGGCCGCAGGGCCGGTTGCTAGCGCAGCTCCACGCGGCCCCTGCCGCATCGAGTTTGGTACCGGCTGGAACTGGGTCTTCTCGTCCTCCTCCGGCATGAGCTGGGGCTGGAACTGGGTCTTCTCGTCCTCCTCCGGCACCGCCACGTTCGCCTGGGGCTTGGCGCTCGGCTGGCCTGCCCGGTGCGACGTGGGACCGCGGACGGCCAGCTTCGCCCCGCCGAGGTGGATGTTCATGGGAACCTCGACCGGCTCCCAGTCCGCTCCGACATTGCGCCCGCCCATGCTGACCGGCGCGCCTCCGACGCTGGAAATGAACAGCGTCGTGCCGTCGAAGTAGAGATAGGCGTGGACGCCAACAACCCCGCCGGCACGAACAGCCCAGGACGCTGCGCTACCGACGCTGAACGGCTCTACAGGCGTACCCGGGGCGAAGTCGACGCGCTTTCGTTCTGCTTCCCCGGTCCGGACTTCAATGCGCAGATTAGTACTCACGTTCGCGCTCGTACGCCTCGCGCCGCTGGGCCGCGTCGTAGATCGCGCGTGGCAGATCGACCCCGTGCTCGCGAAGCTGCTCCATGCACTGCGGCATTATACCCGTAGGCGACAGATCGCTCACAATCTCGCCCCCGGGGCCCATTCCCTCGTAGTTCCGCACGAAGATGTCCTGCAGCTGGTAGCGGGCCGCTTCCAGGTCGAAGCCAAGCACCTCGGTGATGTGCGTGATCTTGCGGGAACCATCCTGCAGGCGGGAGACCTGGACGACCAGGTTCACGCCGGATCCGATCTGCGAACGCATGGCAACGAGCGGCATCTCGATATCGCTCATCATGCACATCGTCTCGAGCCGCGTGAGCGTGTCGCGTGGGTAGGTGGCGTGTAGGGTTCCCATGCAACCGCCGTGACCGCTGGTCATGGCCTGCACGATGTCGAGAGCCTCGCCTCCGCGGATCTCGCCGATCACCAGGCGATCGGGCCGCATACGCAGCGTCGCCCGGAACAGATCGCGGATGCTCACCCCGCCGCGACCGCGCGGATCCGGCGGGCGCGCTTCCATCTGGACAACGTGCTGTCGCTGGAGCTGTACCTCCTGCGAATCCTCGATGACGACGACCCGCTCGCCCTCGGGCACGTAGGAGGACAGGGCGTTGAGCATGGACGTCTTGCCGCTGCCCGTCCCGCCCGCGATGATGATGTTGAGCTTCGCCACGACGAAAGCCTGGAGCGCGGCTGCCGCGTCCTCGGTGAGCGCCCCGAAACCCATCAATCGCTCGATCGTCAGCGTCTCCTTGAAGAAGCGACGGATCGAGATGTAGGGACCGTCCGGGGCCGCTGGCGGCAGCACCGCCTGCACGCGCGAGCCGTCGGGCAGGCGCGCCTCGAGGATGGGACGTTCCTCGTCGGCATACTTGCCGACGAACTGCGCCACGTTGCGCAACACGGAGATGAGCGCATCCCTGCCGTCGAACTTGGCGTCCGTCAGGTGCAGCTGTCCGCCCTTCTCTATGAAAACCTGCGACGGTCCGTTGATCATGATCTCGCTCACCTTCGGATCATCCAGGTACGCACGGATGGGAGCGAAGAACTGCAGCAGGGTTTCCTCGTAGACCTCGCGGGGGATCATGGAACCTTCTTCAGAAGCGACGCCCGCGCTTCCTCGGCGTGCGGGCCCTTGGGTGCGAGCTTGAGGTACTGGCGGAAGTGGTAGTCCGCCTTGACCCAGTCGTTGTCCGAGTCGCGCAGCAGCACGGCCAGCGCGTAGTGCGCCTGGGCATGGCGTGGATTCGTCTGGAGAACCTGCTGGAAGTCGTCGCGAGCGTGAGCGGTGTCACCGATGGCGGCGTACAGGGTCCCCACCAGGTAGCGCAGGCGGAAGTTCTCCGGATCCTTCTGCAGGTAGTGATTGCCCACCGTGATCGCGACGCGGTAGCGCTGGCTCGCGATGTAGGTGTGCATGAGCAACGGCAGCACCTTCTTCGTGTCGGCACCGTTGTCCAGAGCGGCAGAGAAATACTGCGAGGCGCGGTTGTAATCGCCGATCTGGGCGAACAGCTTGCCGCGTTCGACCAGCTTGTCGGGCTTCTGGTTGGCCTGGACCGACTTCTGCGCGTCCTCGATGCGCTCGCCCGGCGTGCGCACGCAGGCGGAAAGCGCCAGCGCTGCGGGCAAGAGGCCGAGAACGCACTGCGGCTTCACTGTTTGCTCCCGAACTTCAGCCGAAGCTGTCGATCGAGATTCGACAGATGCGTCACGTAGGGGTTCTGCTGCCCCTCCGTGAAGGCGAGCAGCACGCGGACCTCCTGCTGCGCCGTCGTCCAGTCCTTGATGGTGATGGCGTGCTCGAGGCGCACCCGGTGCGTACGGTAGTCCTCCGCCACATCGGCCTTGAGCTTTTTGGCCACTGTCGCGTAGGCCGCGGATGTCTTCGGCTTGTTCGCCACCTTGAAGCAGGCGGCTGCTTCCTCGTACAGGCCGACGGCCTTGACCCCGTCCTGCACATGGAACGGCCGCCGCTCGCGCTTGGCGTCGGCGAGCGAGGCTCGGTCACGCGCCAGCGCCAGCGCCTGCTCCGGCGACGACTGGGGACACTTCGGGGCCTGGCTGCTCCACAACGGTGACGGCTTCACCTTCTTCATCTGCGTGCCGCCCGGTCCATTGCCGGTCAGGAGGATGTACAGAGAGAGCGGGACGGCGACCGCCGCCAGGATCAGGGTGAAGGGGCTGGTTTTTTCCTGCTTCTTCTTGCTGACGCCGGCGGCCTGGTTGAGCTCGGCCGCCTCCACCCAGATGCGTGTCTGGCCGATGCCGAGCACCGAATCGCGCATCACCTGCGTGCGCGTGAAGGGCGACTCGTTGATGGTGGGAGCGGGCTGGAAGCTGCGCGCCTCCGCTACGAGCCCGGTGGACACGGTCTGTACGGAGATGTTCTCCACGGCCGCCTGATCCACCGGTAGGCGGATGTCGCAGTGCCCGCCGCTGCCGATGAGCGCACGATCGCCTTCGATCGCCACCTCCTCGGTGCGTCCGTCGACGTGCTGGATCCTGAATTTGAGCCCTTGCATCGAAACACCTACTGCGAAGCGGCGGCGAGCTTGAGCACCATCGGCCCCATAACGAGTAGCATGATGCAGAAAAATAGCAGGAACAGCGGGCCGACCATGGCGACGCCGGCCTTGGCGGCCGCGTCCTCGGCCTTCACCGACCGGCGCATACGGGAAACGCTGGCCTGGATCTGCAGCACTTCGGCCACCGGATTGCCTCGCTCCTCGGCCTGCACCACTGCATTGACGAACTCGGCCACCGACTCGAGCGGCGCACGCTCGTTGAACGCCAGCAGCACGGCCTTGCGGGTCTTGCCGAGGCCAAGCTCCTGCAGCATGCGCCCCAGCTCCTCGACCAGCGCGTCGTCCGGGTCGCTCGACTTCTCGACCACCTGGCGCATCGCGCCGGGGAAGTCCTGTCCCGCGCTCATCGCCAGCGCGAGCAGATCGATCATGTAGGGCAGGCCGCGGTTGATCTGCCGGAGCCGCCTGTCGGCCTCGCCCGACACCGCAAGGTAGGGCAGAGCGGCGCCCACCGGACCGACGATCATGAACATGGTCACGCCCATGCCGCTGAGCTGCCCGGCGACCGCTCCGAACAGCATGCCACCGAGGAACGACAGGATGCTCAGCGCGACGTACTCGTCGGGCGTCAGCCCCAGGAAATCGCCGGCCAGCGCCAGCTGCTTCGAAGCGCGCTCGCGGAAGTTCTCGCTCAGGATGCCGCTCACCCGCACGCCGAGCCAACGCACCAGCGGCTCGATCTGCCCCCACGCCGGGTTGTTCTCGAACGCTCGCTGGCGCTTGAGTCCGCGCATGCCGAGGCGACTGGCGACGCGAGACGGCGCGCTCGCCATGGCGTAGACGGCGGCGAAGATCGCCAGGCTGGTGGCGCCGATGAAGGCGTAGCGCAGCGACTCGTAGTTCAGCGTCATAGGTCCACCGCCAGGACCTTGCGTGCCACGAGCAGCGACGCTCCCCAGAACGTGCCGGCCAGAAGCGAGATGCCCCAGCCGATAACCGAGTTGGTCAGAGGATCGAAGTAGCCCGGGCTGAGCGCGTTGATGCCGAACACCAGGGCAAATGGGAAGATCGCGAGGACCCAGGCCTGCGCCTTGCCTTCTGCAGTCTTCGAGCTCACCACGCCCTCCAGGCGCGCCATCTCCCTGAGCGTCGACGAGGTGGTCTCGAGAATGCGCGGGAGGTCACCGCCGATCTGCCGCCCGATGAGCACGGCCGACAGCGCCGAATCGAGCTGCCGGCTGCCCACACGCCCCGCCATGTTGAGCAGGGCCTGATCAAGCGTGCTGCCGACTCGCATCTCCTTGGTAGCCAGCCCTACCTCTTCCTTCAGCGGGGATGGCAACAGCTGCTGCACCGAGATGAAGGCATTGGAAATGCTCGGCGTGGCCTTCAGCGCGTTGGCCAGCGCCATCAGGAAGCCGTCGAGCTGGTCCTCGATCAACTCTCACTCGCTTCTTGCGTTGGCGCTCGATGTAGTAGGGCGGGCCGCCGATCACGACGAGCAGCCACAGGCCCCACATCGGCAGCCCGATGGCGATCTGCAAGCACGAGCACGGCGAACACGCCAACGAGCTGACCGATCGCGATGGTGCGCCCGGGCGTGAAGATGAACATCGAACGCAGCTTGCGCTCGATGAACAGGCAGTAACGCGCCCAGTAGCGCATCACCATGCCCTGCGGGGTCGCGACAATGCCGATCGACAGCACGAACATCGCGATGGTGACGAGGGCGAACCCTCCCCACTTCAACAGCGTGTCGTTCAGCGCCATCGCATCATCCCCGACTAGAGGTACGGCTCCCCTCGATGCACCAGCCCCATCACGATGAAGTCGTTGAGGAACGACGGCAGGTAACCGGTCGCGCGGAAGTCACCGATGACCTTGTTGTTGGGTCCGGTGCCGGTCCGCACGAACCGGAACAACGGCAAGAGCTCGATCTCCTCGTTGTCGGCGATGCCGACAACCTCGCTGATAGCGGTCACGCGACGACTGCCATCCGAAAAGCGCGTCTGCTGGACGATCAGGTGCACGCTGGTGGCGATCTGCTCGCGGATCGCCCGCGACGGCAGCTCGACACCGGCCATCAGGGCCAACGTCTCGAGGCGCGTCAGCGCTTCTTCGGGCGAGTTGGCGTGCGTGGTCGTCAGCGAGCCATCGTGGCCGGTGTTCATCGCCTGGAGCATGTCCAGCGCTTCGCCGCCACGACACTCGCCGACCACGATGCGGTCGGGACGCATGCGCATCGCGTTCTTGAGCAGATCGCGGATGCTGTACTCGCCCTTGCCTTCCATGTTGGCCGGCTTGGTCTCCATGCTCACCACGTGGGGCTGCACGAGCTGGAGCTCCGCAGCGTCCTCGATGGTGACGATGCGTTCGTCCTCGGGAATCGCGCCGGACAGGATATTGAGCAGCGTCGTCTTGCCGCTGCCCGTACCGCCGGAAATGACGATGTTCTTCTTCGCGATGACGCTGCGGCTGAGGAAATCGCCCCATGCTCTCGTTCAGGGCGCCGAACTCGTACAGTCGATCCAGGGTGAGCGGTGTCCTGGCAAACTTCCGGATCGTGATGCACGAGCCCTTGAGCGCGATCGGCTTGATGACGGCGTTGACGCGCGAGCCATCCTTGAGACGCGCATCGACGAGCGGCGACGATTCGTCGATGCGGCGCCCGAGCGGCGTCACGATGCGCTCGATCACGGCTCGCACGCGCTCGTCATCCGTGAAGCAGGCGTCGGTGAGCACGATCTTGCCGTTCTTCTCGACGTAGATGGTGGTGGGGTCGATCACCATGATCTCGGAGATCGACGCATCGGCGATGAAGCGCTCGAGCGGGCCCAGACCGAGCGCCTCGTCGGCCAGCTCGCCAACCAGACGCGAGCGGTCCACCGTCGGCGGAATGCGCGGCCCGAGCAGCTCGACGATGCGGCGCAGGGCGGCCAGCACTTTCGGGCGCATCGACGGGTCATCGAAATTGGCCGGGTTCATCGTGGCCAGGTCGAGATGCTCGAGCAGCTGGCGATGGATCTCGCGACGCAGCTCGATGTCCGCTTCGCGTCCAGGTCGTGCCGCCGGGCGGAGCTCCTTCGGCGACTCCGCGGGCGGCGGCTTGGAGGCCCGGGAAGCTGGCGGAACGTGCGGCGGCGCATAGCCGGGAGGCGGCGGCCGGGTGGGCACGTACCCCGGGGGCGCGGCACGCCCCGGCGCAGGAGCCGCGGGCGGTGGGTGATGTGGCGACGAGCCGTTGTCCCGCGGCGGTACCGGGTGTCCGGTCCCCGGCGGCGGATGGTGCTGCGGCGCCGGATGGTGCTGCGGCGCCGGATGGTGCTGCGGCGCCGGCGCCCGGTAGGCGCCGGCGGGCTGGATGTGCAGTGTGAAGTTGCCCACCACGACCGGCGTGCCGAACGGCACGTCGATGGCGTTCTTCCTCAAGAGCTGTCCGCCCGCGAGCGTACCGTTGGTCGAGCGGTCCTCGATGCGCATGGAGGCCGCACCGACCTGGATTACCGCGTGATGTCGCGACACGAGGTCGCTCTCGAGACGCAACACGCTCGTCGCGTCGCGCCCGATCGTCACTGGACCATTGGCCCTGAGCCGCGTCGCGCGCCGCCCGCCGTCATCCGACTCGATAACGATATCCAGGTCCAGACTCAAACCTCTAGGGTTGCTTGCGCCACGCTTCCGGGCGCTTGTCGTAGGCATTGATGGCGTCCACGTCCCCCGAGTATTCCTCGTACTGGGAGAGGGCGTCGTTGACCATCTCGATGGCGGGCTTCGGCACCGACTCGACGGCCGTGGGAATGATGAAGATCGCACCCTCGGTGTCCTCGGCGGAATCCTGGTGCGAGCCGAAGAACACGCCCAGGATGGGGATCTGGCTGAGCAGCGGCAGACCGCTGACAGCGTGCCGCTGCGACCGTGCGCGGATACCGGACAGCACCAGCGACTGACCGAGCTTGAGGCGGACCAGGGTGTCCAGCTTGGCGGTGTTGCGGCCCGGCAGCGGCGTCCCCGTGACGGGCGGCGTCAGGTCAGCCTCGTCGGCGTCGACCTGCACCTCGAGGTCGCCCGTCTTGGGATCGAGCCTTGGCAGCACGGTCACCTTCGTGCCGAAGCTGATCTGCTGGATGCTGGCGGTCAGGCCGGCCGTGACCGGGAAGTTCTGCTCTCCGCCGTTCTCGAAGGTCGCCTTGGTGCCGTTGACGGTGATGACGGTGGACTGCTTGAGCACCTTGGCCCAGCCCTTGTGCTGGGCCAGGTCCAGCGCCGGCAGGGGCTGATTGACCACCGTGGCCGTGGCTTCGGCCGTGGTGCCGCTCACGAAATTGTACGAAAACCGGTTCTGGATGACTTCGCCGCCGATGCGTCCCGGCCAGTCGATGCCCACCTGGTAGCCGGAGGTCTTGTCGTACTGGACGAAGAAGAAATCGATGCGGATGTTGATCTTGCGATCCGCCGCGCCGGAACCAGCCACGACCAGCGACTCGACCTGGCCGGGATACAGGGCGGCGATACGCTGGATGCGCTCGGCCTCCGCTTTCGTCGCCACGCCGCCCTCGATGAAGAATCGCGAGCCCACGCGCCGGACGCGGACGCCGGGCGTCTCCTGGAGCAGCTGTTCCACCTCGCGCTTCACCGCGTCCGGGGAACGCGTGAACACGTTGATGACCCACTTCGTCTGGCTGCCGTCCTTGTTGATCAACAGCAGCGTCGTCGTACCGGGCTTCCTGCCGACGACGACGAACTTCGAGCCGTCGGTCGTGAGCTTGATCTCGGCGATACCGTGGGCGCCTTCGGAGTAGTTCTTCACGCCCAGCGCGCTGACAGTCTTGTTCTCGCCGACAACCAGGTTCAGTTCGTGTTCGCCGTTGCTATCCGGCGAGTTGTCGAGATCCTCGACCTTGTCCTTCTTGCCCTTGTGCTGGGCCCAGGCGTTGCTGGTGCCCAGCAAGAGTCCGATCCCCAGGAGTGCAAAAAACCGCCGCATCATTCATTGCTTTCCAGGCGCACCGGCCCCCGGCGCACCTTCTGGACCTTCTGCCGGATCTCCTCGTTCGTCAGTGCGGTAGACGACATGTCGGGGATACCCTGGACGATCCGCTGATCGTCCGGGTTCCGCAAGGCCACAGTCAGACTCCCTTTCTGGATAGCCAATGTGAGCAGCTGGGCCTGCTGCAGGCCCACGCTGAGCGTCAGCACCATGTCGCGGCTCCTCACGTCCTTGTCCGCGCCCTTGTCCAGTGCGCCCTGCGGCGCGGTCTCGAGGCCCACTGCCAGGACCAGCACGCGCTGCAGCAGGACCACGGCCTGGTGCGACGATCCGGTGTCCGAAGGCATGTTGCCGATCACGTCGACGTAGTCGCCCGGACGGATGAGCGCGAAGCTCTTGTCGCCGTTCTTGGCGCGAACGAAAACGGCCCGGTTGCCCGGCTGCACGAGGGAGCTCAGGTCGCGCCGCTCGTCCGAAGCGATCGCCAGATCCGTCCAGAACAGCGTCTCCTGCGCCTGTACCTTGTTACCCACCCTGAGCCCGACCACCTTCGGCCGCTCGGACTCGCGGACTGCTCGATCCTCGACGTAGGCCAGCGGAATGTCGCGCACCGCCAGCATGTCGTCCTTGATGACTTCCCCAGCCTTGATGGGCTTGATCGCCATGAGCACGTGCACGCGCTCACCGCCGGAAGCCTCCTGTTCGAATCGCTGCAGGTACACGACGAGCAGCACAGCGCCTAGTGCGGCGAGCACCGCCGCGATGAGAAGTGCGCGTCGGTTCATACTGGTATCTCGGCCCGGATTCCGCCTACAAGGAATCCAGTCTCAGCGGGCGCGGGAGCTGCCACAGCGCTCCGTCGCAGACGAGGCCCGGGGGGATCATTCAGAGCGTGTCTCCACGATCGACACGAGCGAATGATCGCCGTCGGGCGTGGCAAACACAAGCATGTCAACGCCCTGGCGCGAGTAGGCCCGCGCGCCGGGCGTTTCCTCGGCCACGAAGGGCATGATCTTCCATCCCTGACCGGGCAGGCGCTTGTCGAATCCGGAGAGCACATGGTCCGCCTGCGATGGACAATCGTAGACCCGGATGGAGTGGGGCGTCCCCTCGATTTCTGCGCTCAGGAGCCGCTTTGCGCCGCTGGGCCGGCCCACATGGGGCGCGTCGGAGCCCGGCGGCTCGCTGCCGTCCACTGGAGCCAGATTGAAGACGTGGAAGGCGCCATCGGTCCAGGACGTGACCACGTGGGTCCGACCCGAGGAGGTGCGCCGCGCGTAGGCGTAGCGCAGGAGCCCGAGCTCGCCGAGGTCGCCCGTGGCCGCGAACCTGCTCAGGCGCTGGGCCACCGGCGTCTTCAGCACGTCGTGGCGCTGCACCAGGCAGGCGACCATGCCTTCGTCCTCGCTCTCTTTCCGCATGATGCCGAAGTGCCAACCGTTGTGGTCGAGCTTGGCCTTGACCTTCTTCTTCAGCGTGGCGGGCAGCTTCTTGAACTGGTCGGCGAGACCGAGGTCACCCTGTTCGCAGGCGGTCTGGAAGCGATCCAGAACCTGCTTGATGGGCTGGTCGGTCATGGCGCTGGCCACGTTGATGGGCTCGCCGTTCAGCCTCAGCCGGTAGGAGCCATGGGTCAGATCCTTGAACTGCGACAGCTGGCGGCCGATGATCATCACCGACTCCTTCATGTCGCCGTAGGCCGATCGCAGCGCGACGACGCCGATCACCAGCGACACGACCAGGCAGTACGCCATGAGCCGTAGAACGGCCCTGAGGCGCTTGCGCTTCTCCCACAGCCACGAAAACGGGCTGGGGCGAATCGCTTTCTGCCGAATCCTGTCCTGGGCCATCGCCTACCACTTCGTGAAGTCGTGCCACCCGGCCTTCAGCACGCCGAGAATGCTGTCCTCTGCCGGCTTCTCGTTGCACTGCATACGGGTCGTGGTGGAAAGCTTTCTCGTGAATCCACCGATGAGGTTGTCGGCCACAACGGTGGCCTTGACCGTGGCCGTAGCCGTGCCCCAGTCCGTGGCAAGGCTTCCGCCGCCGGAAGCTCCCTTGTAGTTGCCGCCCTGCCCCATTCCCACGCCCTTGTTGTTGAGGTTCTGGATGGGATTGCCGCCGGACTCCTTGGTCGCATTGCCGGCGCTGCCCTCGCAGTTGTTCAGAGCGTACGTCCAGGCCTGCTGCTTGGCTTCGCGCAGCGTGCGCTGCTTCTTCGCGTACAGCTTGCCCACGTAGATCATGGACACGAAGATGATGATGAAGAACGGGATGGCGACGACGGCTTCCACCATGGCCGCGCCGCGGCGCCGGCGGGCTCTCCTTCGCGTGGGTCGCGTCTTTTCGCTGTGCCGCGTCAATGGATCACCTGTAGCTTGTCGTACTGCTTGAGCACCTTGTCCTGGATCTTGTCGTCCACCCAGGCGCCCCCGCCGACGAGCACCTTCTTCATTTCCTTGCTGACCTTGCCGGCTGCACTGGTGCCGATCGCGTAGCCGAGGAAGTTGTCGTCCTTGAGCATGCTGGACACGCCGTTGCCGAGCTTGTCGCCGAGCTTGTCGCCGACCACGTCCGCCAGCACCGACGTGACGTTCGGCGTGGGCGGCCGGACGCGGCGGAAGCGCGCGCGCCAGCGCATGTGCCACATGGCGTCGTCCTTGTAGTCGTCCCACTTGCCGCTGGTGTCGTAGTAGAATTCCGCCTCGGCGAACCCGACCTTGCCCCAGGGGATGGAGGGCGTGCCGAGGTGCTTGCCCCAGGCCGCTATCTCGACGCCGCGGTCGTCCTGCTTGGGCCACTGATCGTCGCCGACCACCACCGACCAGACCTGGAAGTAGCCGTTGCCGTTCTCGGCCTCGGTGAACACCTTCTTCGGCGTCATGGTGTCGGCGCCGCCCAACTTGCCCGCAGCGCCCTTGAGCTTGCCGACCTTCTTGGCAACAGCCTTGGATGCGTCCTTCTCGCCCTTGGCCTTGCACTCCTCCATGTCGAACTTGGGAGGATGCTTCTCGCCGGCATGCTGCTGGTTGAAGTGGTCCCGTTGTTTTTCGCAGATCTGGCCCACGGCGCTCTTGTTGAGGTCGACGCCTAGCGCGCCGCCCGATCCGCAGAAGTAGCCGGGGAACGTCTCGGCAAGGCCGCCAATCACGCCGGAGATCCAACCGGCATGGGAGCCGAAGGGCATCATGATGACATCGCCGACGTACTGTCCGGCTTTCTTGCAGAGATGCGCGTAGGTGTCTTCCTGCACGGGCAGACCCTCGCGATCGCCCTGCGGTATCAGCGAGGCACTGATGATGCCGCCTGTCTTGACGGGCTTGTTGTAGTCCTTGCTGCCGACGATCACGGCTTTGCCTTCCGCCACCCAGGGCATTGCATAGGCGATGCCTTTCTCGGCCTTGCTGAGCGCCTTGAGCGTGGGTTTCAGGAAGTTCGTGTAGGTCGAGATCGCGTTGGCGATCGGCTCCTCGAGGTTGGTTGTGAAGGTGCAGATGACCGCGCCCAGGCCCGTCCAGGCGAGCGCGCACGAGATAGCGTTGGCGATGAAGTTGATGACCTGGACCAGCTTCAGCGCAATCAACACGGCGAGCAGGCCCGCCATGATGATGTTGATCATCGCGATCAGGTTCATGCCGCGCGCGTGGTACACCGCGCCGGCGTAGGCCACCGCGTCGGCGCCGTCCTGCATGCGCTCGCGATAGACGATGGCGTCGCCGATTCCGATGATGTACCAGAGCGCGCCGACCAGGAACGCCGCCATGAAGACCGCGATGACCATGATGGCGCCGCGGTTGTCGTCGACGAGCGACCGCCCCCGAGAGCCGACAGCGGGCTGCTGACTACTCCGAGTACTCATAGTCAGCTCCGTTGTTGGGCAGCGATGCCTCACCGGTCAGCGTGCGCGTCTCGGTGAACATGTTGCACACCACGCGCTTGGCGAAGGGCACCTGGCAGAGGTACACGGCCTCGACTTTCACGTGGACCATGTCGTTGCGACCGAAATGCGTGCGGTCGTCGTCGCCCCCCTCGCTGCTCGGCAGCGTGACCTTGACGTGGATGATGCTCTTGACGGCCATCAGCGGAATCGCCGCCGCAGACTTGATGTCCTCGCGACGCTTGCCCGTGGCCTCGCCGACCTCAACGTCGTCGTAGTACTTGGGATTGTCGTCCAGTACGACGACGGCTGCCCGCGCCGCCGTCGCGGCCGAGTGCTCCACCACGAGCTTCGCCGTGAACAGCCCCGCCAGCTGTACCAGGCACTCGAACATGATGAAGATCGGCAGAAACGCCGCCAGAAACTCCACCATCACCGCGCCGCGGGTGCCGAGCAACGCCGAACGCGTGCCCTCCTTCCGCGCGGCGCGCCGTCTCATATGCCCCTCCAGTTGAGGAGCACGCCGATCATCGCCCCGACTGCGACGGCCGGACCGAACCTCAGCTCGGTCATCATCTCCGGCGCAATTTCCCGGCGCCGGGACTTTGGCAGGAAGGGGTTGATGACCAGTGACACCGTGTTCCCTAGAGTACGCAGCAGCTTGCCCTGGTACGCAAGTCGTCCAAAGGCAAACACCGCCGCAGCAATAAACGCGTAGAACTCAACTCCAATCCCGACCGAGGCCATGCACAGCGCCCCGATGGCTGTGAGCAACTTAACGTCTCCGCCGCCCATTGCTCCAAGCTGGAAGAGCATCAGCGGCACGGCACCGCACGCGAAGGCACCCAGAATCGAGAACAGCAGCCCGTGTATTGCCGCGTTGTGACCGGCTCCGAGATAGCCGACGACGGCGTGGACAAAGGGCGCGGCGAGAAGAGGTCCGAGCGTCAACCAGTTCGGAATGTGCCCGCTGCGCCAGTCGAGCCACCCGGCGACGACAGCAACGATGACGGCTGCAACGAAGAAGTACTGAGCCCCGAACATCCGGGTTACCCGGTGCGCCGGTGGAACCGCCTTGTCGGCAGTTCCACGGAGGCGCCCCAGCGGTGCTCAGTTCCCGATCTGCTCTACCTTGCCGGCCTGGTCCTTCACCTTGTTCAGCACCTTGTTGCCGAACATCTTGAAGCCGGCCAACGCGATGAGCGCGATTACTCCGACGAGAATGATGTACTCGACGAGGTTTGCGCCGCGCGTGTCCTTGACCAGTGTCCTGAGCTTGTTCATCTGAGCACCTTTCTGGCTACTGACCCTTCATCAGGGCAATGGAGCAATGATTATCCCCCTGGCGCGCTCGAAAGCGGCCAGGAGAACGGGACCGAGACCGGCGATCGCTGCAGCAAGCCCGACCGCCACCACCCCGAGAAGCACGACGTACTCGACCATCACGGCTCCCTGTTCATCACGGAACAAGGACCGGACGCGCCACGGCCTACGCGAGCGCGTTCCAGCAGTGCGGAGAGGGGCAAGATCCTTCATCGAGCAACTATGAAGCCTGAAACGTCCGTCCACGAAAGGCAATACCGAGCCGGAACCTACACTAGAGTACATCGCCAACCGACCACGACCGACCCTGCGGAGCCAGCCAGTCGATGTGGGTCGATGCAGGATGCATTCCTACTCTCCCAGCCCTGGAAATCCCGCGACACTGTGACGCGACGCCGGCTCCGGAAAACACACGCGATCGCGTTTGCCGCATGTTTTCCGCTGTATTCGCTATCAGAGGTGTCATGACATGTCACGAACACCTACATCGGCGACATCACAGCGGCGTCGGCCCCACGTGGTGACGGGGATGCCAGTGGTAGCGGCGCCGCTCTTTCTTGAACTTCTGGTCGAAAACGAAGATCTCGTCCCGTTCCTTGACGTCGAAAGTGGCGGTCGGGTTCTGCGGTCGCAGTCGCTTGTGGTCCTCGCCACTGGTGTCGAGGGTGAGCTTGAAGGGCTGGTTCGGCGGCAGCCTCAGGAGCACATCCGCCGCGCCCGAGTCATCGGTGGTGGCCACCTTCTCGCCCAGATACATGACCGGTAGGTTGGGGCCGTCATCGGCGCGCACCGCCACCACGATGTTGCGGGTGGTGCGGGGGCAATCCACGAGATACTCCGGACGCTTGCTGGGCTCCGCGATGCGCCGCAGAGTCACCGCCGTAGGCTTGGAGGGCGACTTGTAGCCGGACGGGCAACGCACGGCGAAAGAGTAGGTTTCGCCTTCTTCGCCCTTGAGAGCCAGGACGGTTCGCCCCTTTTCGTCCGTCTTGCCGACCTGCTTGCCCTGGAGCAGCACCAGCGCGCCAGGCAGGGGCTCGCCGGGGTCGCCCTGCACCTTGACGACAACCTCGAATCGCGGCGGCGGCTTGCTGGAGCAAGCTGCCAGCGACAGCGCACCGACCACCAGAAACGCGCCTGTGAGGAACCTGTTCATCCCGGACATCGCCGGCTCACCGCCGGTCGAAAGGCGACTCTACCATCCCGGATTCGGCGGGTCGAAGCTGCTGCAGGCGGCTCAGCGCGCCGCGGGCCGGGGCGGCTTCCAGTCGCTGTCGTCCTCAATCAACCACTCGAAGAGCGGGCGCGGAGGCAGGCGCGCGGCTCCGCCGTCTGCCGCCGATGCGGAGCGCGCCCTGGCGCCGGCGCGCTGGGTCAGCACGGCCGCGTCCCGGGCCGGCGTTGCGCAGCCAGGCCGCGAGCAGAAGAACAGGGCTCGCTTCCCGCCCTGCTTGGAGAAGATCGTCGCCAGCCCCGATGACCACTCGTCGAACCCGCCGTCGACCAGCGCGAGCCGCTCGAAATACGCCGGTTCCTGCTTGGCCAGGCGCGGCGCCAGAGACGCCGCTGTCCCCTGGCCCACCAACACGACGGGCCCCGGCGAGATGCGGTCGCCGAAGACGCGATGGAGCACGCGCAGCGATCCGCGCAGCGTCTTCTCGGTCGTCGCGAAGTCGGGTGCGGAGCCGCTGTCCATGGCCGTCAGTCGGGGACACAGCACGAAACCATATCCCTGCGACACGCCACGCCAGGCACTGCAGCTGGCCTCGGGCTGGCCGTCCGACAGCACGATGAGCACGGGTCGCGAGTCGGTGGAGCCGACCGGCACCTCGACCTCCGCACCGCGCGTGCCCGGAACGTCGAGGTGGCGCTGGGCGGCACCCGGAAGCGGGCGCAGATGCGTCGATCGCTTCCGCTTCGGCGCGGCGCTCGCCGACGCCGAAGCGCTGGCCGAGGCTGCAGCGCCGCCGGTGCTCGAGCACGACCGGCAATCGCAGCCAGCGAACATCGCGGGGACACCTGCGAGCACTGCCGCGAGGAGCTGCAGCCGGTGTGCGCTGTTGTTGGGCTGCATGGGACAGGCACAGCGTAGGCCCGCCACGCTCAGGACTACAAGCGGAGCTCGCCGTCGAGGACCTTCTGCCACAGCTCGGCAGTGAGCGGTACGTAGCCGTCGTCCTGCCGGACATAGATAGGATCGGCGACCGCGCCCGGGTCGACACCGTCGGCCCTGAGCTGGGTCTTCTGGATCTTGAAGGTGCCGGTGGTCTGCATCTGCTCGAGCACGCGCACGAAGCGCGGTTGAGCATAGGCAGGCAGCTCCTGGGCGGTCTGCCAGAACCCGCCGGCATCGAACGCGCCTTCGCACACGACGGCAGCCAGCCCCGCCTGACCCTCGGCACCAGGCACGACAACTCCCGACACCGTGGCTTGTTGCACGCCGGGCGCAGTGCTGATCACCTCGGCGACCTCCGCCGTCGACACGTTCTCCCCCTTCCAGCGGTAGGTGTCGCCGATGCGGTCGACGAAATAGAAGTAGTCGTTGTCGTCGAAGCGCATCAGGTCGCCCGAGCGGAAGTAGCGGTCGCCGCGCCGGAACACGTCGCGGAGGATCTTCTTCTGCGTGGCGCCCGCATCGGTGTAGCCCTTGAAGTCGGCCAGAGCACTGCGGGGCCTTTCGGGCAGGCGGATCAGGAGCTCGCCGACTTCGCCGGGGGCGCACTCGATGCACAGCCCGCCTGCATCGTGGATGAGCTCGTCCCGGTCGACGTCGTAGCGCGCCAGCTTGAGCGGCCCTAGCCGCCTGAACGGGACGTGTCCGATCGAACCGACCTTGCCGGAAAGATTGAAGATCGCGCCCGGCGCCTCGGTCGCACTGTAGAACTCGCGGATCGTGGGGATGTCGAACCGCTGCTGGAACGGCTCCCACACATCCGCTCTGAGACCATTGCCGAGCGCGACGCGCACCGGGTTGTTCTTTTCCGCCTCGGACGGTTCGCTGTTCAAGAGGTAGCGGCACAGCTCGCCGATGTAGAGGATGGCCGTGGCGCGGTAGCGCTGCACGTCCGGCCAGAACGCCTTGGCGCTGAAGTGCTCCCGGAGCGCCACGGGTGTGCGGGTCATCATCGCGCCGCCGACGCCGATCATCAGGGCGCTCGAGTGATACAGCGGCAACACGCAGTACAACTTGTCACCCGGTTTGAACTCGAAGATCAGCTGACCGAAGGCAGCGCCGGCGAGCAGGGCGCGTCCGTGCGTGACGCGGCAGGGCTTGGGCAGCCCGGTCGTCCCGGAGGTGTAGATGTACACGTAGTCGCTCGACGCGGGGACCTCGACGCGGGGGAACGCCGCGCGCGGAGCTTCCGCCAGACGCTCTTCCAGGTCTCCCTGGCGATACGCGAGCAGATGGCTGAGCTGCTCGCGAAGATCTTCCCGCCCGGCCAGCACCTCGGCGAACTCCTTCTCGGCAATCGCCACCCGCGCCCCCGAGGTCCTGACGGCATGCGACAGCGGCGCGCCCGCCAGGTGGTAATTGATGAGCGCCGTGGTTCCGCCAAGGCGGGCGACGCCCAGCGTGATCGCTACGAACAGCGGCGAGTTCCGCCCCACCAACGCCACCACGTCGCCGCGGCGCACCCCGAGCCCGGTGAGCACATGTGCCACACGCGAGGTGAGCGCGTCGAGCTCCGACCAGTCGAGGCGTTCGTCGTGCATCTCGAACGCCAGCCCGTGCGGATCGGCGGCGGCGTTGGCCATCACGACCTTGACCAGGCTCTCGTCGTGATCCTCGCGGGAGCGGATCAACCACGGCAGCGTGCGCCCGAGGGCGGTCGGCAGCGCGTGCAGCTCTGCCTTGAGGCAGCTATGCCATTCGGGGTCGGGGGTGCGCCGCACCCAGTCGCCCAGCGTGCCGGCGAGGGCGCGCGCGGCCTCGCCGGGGCTCATTGTCGAAGCCATCGGCCCGGAAGTGTACGCGATTTCAGCACGCGCCGGGCCGCGTTCGGCCCCGCCGGCTCAGTTGCAGGTCGTGGCCTTGGCCATGCAGTACCACTTGAGCGATGCGTCCTGCGAACAGATCTGGCCCCCCGTGCAGTCCGCGTCGGTCGCGCAGCTCGTGGTGCCGGTGCCAGGCGTGCGACAGCAGTGGTACGGACCGCCGTTCCACGTGCAGATGGTCCCGCTCGGACAGGTCTTGGTGCCCCCGTAGCAGTCGGTCGCCGCCTTCTCGCACTTGCCATTGAGGCACGTCTCGCCGGCCGCACACTCCCACACGTTCGTGCAGCCCGTGCCAACGGTGTTGGGGTCGCCGCACACGCTCGTCGGATCGCTGCACGGCGCACAGACGCCGTAGTTCCCGGCGACGCTCTGGCAGTACATGTTGATGACGTGCGGCTTGTCCCCGTAGATCTTGTCGAGGCCCCACTTGGCAGCGATGGAAGCGAGTCCGCCGCCGAACATCTGTTGGACGAGCGGGTCGACCTTGATCGCGGTGCAGTCCGCGTCGGTCTTGCACGGTACGCACAAGCCGCAGCTGTAGTTCTTTCCGTTGAAGCCGACGGAGATGTTCGCGCAAGCGTTCATCGGATACTGGAACGTCGCGTCGTGGATGATGCTCGAGCTCAGGCCGGTGGCGTCGCGCAGCAACTTGCCGACGTTCAGATCCAGCCCCACGCCGCTGCAGTCCGAGTCATTGGAGCAGGTATTGGTGATCGAGCTCCACGGGTCGGGCAGTGCGGTGACGTTCTTGCCCAGGTCCGAACAGCCTGACGCGGGCACGCCGCAACGGCCGTAGCCGCCGTTGACCGGCTTGATGCAGGCGGTCGCCTGCGCGCCACAGTTCTGGCAATCGGCATCCTTGTCGCACGTCCCAGCGGGCTGGTCGGGCATGCCGCAGGTCTTCTGGCACACGCCCTGGGGCGTACAGGCCTCACCACTGGGGCACTGGGTCGTCTTCGAGCACTGCCCGCAGGTGTGGGTCTTGTCCGTGCAAGCGTGCGCGGGCGCGGAGCTGGTTCCGCACTTTGCGCAGTCAGCGTCGGCCGAGCAGGTGCTGGGGCACTTGGGCTTGCAGGAGCCATCCGCAGCGCAGTACTCGTTGCCTTTGCACGCGCTGGTGTTGCTCGCGGAGCACTGCACGCACTTCTTGCTCGCTGTGTCGCACACCTCGTGAGCTGGATCGCAGGCCGCGCAGTCCGCATCCGTCGAGCAGGTCACGGTCGGATTGCCCTGTGCATCGGTCGGGCAGGTCGCGCTCGCGTCCGCGCAGGTGCCGTACTTGGTGCAGGTCTTGCCCGACGGGCAGCCCTGTCCGGTGCCCGAATTGCACGCGACGCAGCGATTGCTGACGGTGTCGCACGTATGCCGACCGAACGAGCAATCGTGGCACTCTGCATCCGACGTGCAGTTCGTCAGGAAGCAGATCGGCCCGGGCACGTTCGGGGCGCCGGCGCTGCCCGCTGCGCCGCCAGCGCTATTGCCACCCAAGCCGCCATCGACGCCCGCCGATCCTCCGGTGCCGGAGCCGCCCGTGCCCGCCCCGGAGCCACCCCCGTTGGCACTGCAACCGGCCAGGGCAACGACACAAGCAACCACAACAGCCAAGGACCAACGCATGTCGCGATCGTAGCCGGACAGGTAATTGTCGCAAGGTCCGGGCCGCGGGCGCCCGGACTGCAAGGCGGAGCCCCGTTCTGCTAACGCAACGTAACCCACGGAAACTGCGCTGGTTGTGCCTTCGCGCGCAGGCTTTCGTATCCTCTCGTTCGATGAAGACCAACGCCGTGCGCAGGCTCGACGCTCTTGATGTCGGCTACGAGCTCAGAAACTACGAGGTCGACCCCGATCACCTCGATGCGACGACGGTCGCCGGCAAGGTCGGGCTGCCCGCGGAACAGGTCTTCAAGACCCTGGTCGTGCGCGGGGATCGACACGGCGTATGTCTGGCCGTCGTGCCGGGTGACTGCGAGCTCGACTTGAAGGCTCTGGCCCGCCTGACCGGCGATCGCAAAGTGGACACCGTGCCGCTCAAGGAGGTCCAGCCCCTTACCGGCTACGTCCGGGGCGGCGTGACGGCACTGGCATGCCGGAAGCCCTACCCCGTCTACGCCGACGAGACGATCGAGCTGTTCGATGTCATCTCGGTCTCGGCCGGTGTACGCGGCACGCAGATCCTGCTCGCGCCCGCGGACTACCTGCGCGCGGTAGGCGCGAAGACGGGCGACATCGCCAAGGCGAAGAGCTAGCTACTTGCCGGGCAGCGCGATGGCGTAGCTGTAGCCGTACGCGAACGCAGCGAGCGGCTGCGTTCCCACGATGTGGTGCGCGCCTGCCGCCACCGGACACTGGATTCGATCGTAGTTGGTGGACAAGAGCGTGCCGATGCTCGCAGTCGCGCACTCGCTGGGCAGAGCTGCGCCGTCGAGCGTCAGCGCCTAGAGCGCAGCTCCGCGACCCGGGCGAGCCGCGGAGCGGACTCCGTCTGCTACTCCTCGCCGACCGCGGCCGCGACCTCGGCGGGCGTGGCGCGCGTGATGGCGGGCGGCGCAAAGGTCTCGGCCTGCTCGTCCACCACTACGTTCAGGCGCTTGTACGCCGGCAGTCCCGTCCCGGCCGGGATCAGCCGGCCCATGATGACGTTCTCCTTGATGCCGCGGAGATCGTCCGTCTTGCCGCAGATGGCCGCTTCCGTCAGCACCTTCGTCGTCTCCTGGAAGGACGAGGCGCTGATGAACGACTCCGTGGAGAGCGACGCCTTGGTGATACCGAGCAGCATCGGCTCGGCGACAGCCGGCTGTCCGCCGCGCTCCATCACGCGCGCGTTCTCGCGCTCGAACACGTACTTCTCCACCTGCTCGTCGATCAGGAAGTTCGTGTCGCCGACCTCCTTGACGCGGACGCGACGCAACATCTGCCGGACGATGCCTTCGATGTGCTTGTCGTTGATGCCCACGCCCTGCAGGCGATAGACCTGCTGGATCTCGTTCACGAGCCAGGCCGCGAGCTCCTTCTCGCCCTTGACACGAAGGATGTCGTGCGGATTCGCCGGACCGTCCTGCAGCGGGTCGCCCGCGCGCACGTGGTCGCCAGGCTGCACCTGGATGTGCTTGCCCTTGGGGATCAGGTACTCGCGCGCGTGATCCGGCTGCGGCTGCCCATCGATGCCGTACGGCGTGATGATGACCTTCCGCTTGCCCTTGGTGTCCTTGCCGAAGGTCACCATGCCGTCGATCTCGCTGATGATCGCGTGATCCTTCGGCTTGCGGGCTTCGAACAGCTCGGCAACGCGGGGCAGACCACCGGTGATGTCCTGCACCTTCGTCGTGTCACGCGGGATACGCGCGATGGCCTCGCCCGGAGTGATCTGCTCGCCGTCCTGCGCCACGATGTTGGCGCCGACCGGCAGCAGGTAGCGCGCGTCCACGTCCGTACCCGGCAGCTTGACGGGCTCGCCCGTCTCCGGATCGATGATCGTGATGCGCGGCCGGAGGTCCGCCGCACGCGACTCGATGACGATCTTGCGGCTGAGGCCGGTGACCTCGTCGACGCGCTCGATCACCGTCACCTGCTCGACCAGATCGCCGTACTTCACGATGCCGCCGACCTCGGTGAGGATCGGAGCCGCAAACGGGTCCCACTCCGCAACCGTGGTGCCAGCCGGCACGCGCTCGCCGTCGACGTGCTTGAGCACCGCGCCGTACACGAGGCGGTGGTGTTCGCGCTCGCGCCCCGTGTCGTCCATGACAACGAGCTCGCCGTGGCGGTTCATGACCACGGTGGTGCCGTCCTTCTTCAGCGCGGTCTGGGCATTGCGCAGCTGGATGGTGCCCTCGGTGCGCGTCTCGAGCGAGCTCTGCTCGATCTTGCCGCGCGCCGCCGCACCACCGATGTGGAAGGTCCGCATCGTGAGCTGCGTGCCGGGCTCGCCGATCGACTGGGCTGCAATGATGCCGATAGCCTCGCCGATGTTGACGCGATAGCCACGCGCCAGGTCGCGGCCGTAGCACATGGCGCACACGCCGCGCCGGGTCTGGCAGGTCAGCACCGAGCGGATCACGACCTCCTCGATACCGGCATCCTCGATGTGCGCCACCAGCGCCTCGTCCAGCTCGGTGTTGCCGTCGACAATGACCTCGCCGGTGAGCGGATCCACCACGTCCTCGAGCACCACGCGGCCCAGGATGCGGTCGCCCAGCGGCTGGATGACCTCGCCAGCCTCTTCCAGCTTGGTGACACGGATGCCGTCGAGCGTGCCGCAGTCGAACTCGCTGACGACCGCGTCCTGCGCCACGTCGACCAGACGCCGCGTGAGGTAACCGGAGTTGGCCGTCTTGAGCGCCGTGTCCGCCAGACCCTTGCGTGCACCGTGAGTCGAGGTGAAGTACTGCAGCACGCTGAGGCCTTCACGGAAGTTCGACGTGATCGGCGTCTCGATGATCTCGCCCGAAGGCTTGGCCATCAGACCGCGCATGGCGGCGAGCTGGCGCATCTGCTGCGTCGAACCTCGCGCGCCGGAGTCGGCCATGATGTAGATCGGGTTGAAGCTCGATTCCTCGCTCTTCGTACCGGTTTCGGGATCGGTCACGACCTCCTTGCCGATACCCGCCATCATCTCCTCGGTGACCTTGTCGGCCACGCCGGCCCAGATGTCGACGACCTTGTTGTAGCGCTCGCCGTCGGTGATCAGGCCTTCCTGGTACTGGTCGACGACCTTCTCGAGATCGCGCTGCGCGGCGTCGATGAGCTCCTTCTTCTTCTCGGGGATGACCATGTCATCCATGCAGATCGAGATGCCCGCGCGGGTCGCGTAGGTGTACCCGAGCGTGCGCAGACGGTCCGCCAGCAGCACCGTTTCCTTGTTCTTGTGCTTGCGGTAGCAGACGTCGATCAGCGCCGAGAGCGCCTTCTTGGTCAGCACCTTGTTGACGTAGTCGAAGGGGATCTGCGGCGGCAGGATCTCCGCAATCAGCACGCGCCCGACTGTGGTCGTGACAAGCCGGGTCCGGAGCTCGCCGTTCTCGTCCTTGTCCTGGATGCGGACGCGGATACCGGCGTGCAGGTCGACGACGCCGTTGTCGTACGCCATGCGGACTTCCTCGGGCGAGGCGTACACGCCGCGCAGGTAGCCCTCGACCTTCTCAGCCTTCTCGTCGACCTTGAACGAGCCGTCACGGAAGCTGCCGCGGGCGAAATGCCGGAGGCGCGTCGCGTAGTAGAGCCCCAGCACGATGTCCTGGGTCGGGTTGATGATGGGGCGACCGCTAGCCGGCGACAGGATGTTGTTCGTGCTCATCATGAGCACGCGCGCTTCCATCTGCGCTTCGACGCTGAGCGGCACGTGAACCGCCATCTGGTCGCCGTCGAAGTCGGCGTTGAACGCCGCGCAAACCAGCGGATGCAGCTGGATGGCCTTGCCCTCGATCAGCACCGGCTCGAACGCCTGGATGCCGAGTCGATGCAGCGTCGGCGCACGGTTCAGGAGCACAGGGTGCTCGCTGATGACCTCGTCTAGGATGTCCCAGACCTCGGGACGCTCCTTCTCCACCATCTTCTTCGCGCTCTTGATGGTGTTGACGTAGCCGCGCTCTTCCAGCTTGTTGTAGATGAACGGCTTGAAGAGCTCGAGTGCCATCTTCTTCGGAAGACCGCACTGGTGCAGCTTCAGCGTCGGGCCGACCACGATGACCGAACGGCCCGAGTAGTCGACGCGCTTGCCGAGCAGGTTCTGGCGGAAGCGGCCCTGCTTGCCCTTGAGCATGTCGCTCAGGCTCTTCAGCGGGCGCTTGTTCGGACCGGTGATGGTCTTGCCGCGGCGGCCGTTGTCGAACAGCGCGTCTACCGCTTCCTGCAGCATGCGCCGCTCGTTGCGGATGATGATCTCGGGCGCGTTCAGCTCGAGCAGCCGCTTGAGGCGGTTATTGCGGTTGATGACGCGGCGGTACAGGTCGTTCAGATCGCTCGTCGCGAACCGGCCACCGTCCAGCGGCACCAGCGGGCGCAGATCGGGCGGCAGCACCGGGATGACCGAAAGCATCATCCACTCGGGGCGGTTGCCGCTGCCGCGGAACGCCTCGACCACCTTGAGCCGCTTGGCGAACTTCTTGCGCTTCGCCTCGCTGGTGGACAGCCGCATGTCCTGACGCAGCTGTTCCGCCAGGCTGTGCACGTCGACGCGCTTGAGCATCTCGAGGACGGCTTCGCCGCCCATGCCCGCGCTGAAACGGTCGTCGCCGTACTCGTCCAGCAGCTGTGCGTAGCGCTCCTCGGTCAGGAGCTCGCCCGCCTCGAGCCCGGTGTCCTTCGGGTCGATGACGATGTACGCCTCGCAGTACAGGACCTTTTCGAGATCCTTGAGCGTGATGTCGAGGATGTTGCCGATGCGCGAGGGCAGGCTCTTGAGGAACCAGATGTGCGCGACCGGCGTGGCGAGGTTGATGTGCCCGAGACGCTCGCGGCGGACCTTGGACTGGATGACCTCGACGCCGCACTTCTCGCACACGATCCCGCGGTGCTTCATGCGCTTGTACTTGCCGCAGATGCACTCGTAGTCCTTTACCGGGCCGAAGATCTTGGCGCAGAACAGGCCATCGCGCTCCGGCTTGAACGTCCGGTAGTTGATGGTCTCGGGCTTCTTGACCTCGCCGTGCGACCACTCGCGGATCTTCTCCGGGCTCGCCAGCGAGATCCGCATCGCGGAGAAGGACAGCGGGTCCTTCGGCTTTTCGAAGAACGAAAAGATATCACGCATGGCAGCCTCCTTCGCTCGCGGGCACGGTCACGGACACGGACACTGTCCGGCCGCAGCACGCGGACGGACGAACGGAAATCCTGGGGTTCTGGTTCATCACCTGGACCATCACTCCTCTGCGGCAGTCGCCTGGCTGGCGCCGGTGGTCTCCACCAGCTCCACGTTCAGACATAGCGACTGCAGCTCCTTGATGAGCACGTTGAAGCTCTCGGGCAGACCCGCTTCCAGCGCGTACTCGCCCTTGACGATGGACTCGTACATGCGGGTGCGGCCCTGCACGTCGTCGCTCTTCACGGTCAGGAACTCCTGCAGCGCATAGGCGGCGCCGTAGGCTTCCATGGCCCAGACCTCCATCTCGCCGAGACGCTGGCCGCCGAACTGGGCCTTGCCGCCCAGGGGCTGCTGCGTGACGAGCGAGTAGGGACCGATCGAGCGGGCGTGGATCTTGTCGTCGACCAGGTGGTGGAGCTTGAGCATGTACATGATGCCCACCGTCACATCCTTGTCGAACGGCTCACCCGTGCGGCCATCGAACAGGATCGACTGACCCGACAAGGACAGCCCGGCCTTCGAGAGAGCGCCCTTGATCTGTTCCTCGCGGGCACCGTCGAACACCGGCGTACCGAAGAAGACGCCGCGGTCGAGCTTCGAGGCCAGCACGCGGACCTCGTCGTCACCCAGGGTCTTGATGAACTTGGTGAACTTGGCGTCGCCCTCGTACACCTCGAGCATGCGGGCCTTGACCTTCTCGGCGCCGTAGTTCTCCTCGATCATCTGGTTCAGCTGTTTGCCGAGCGCGCGCGCGCCCCAGCCGAGGTGGGTCTCGAGGATCTGCCCGACGTTCATGCGGCTCGGCACGCCCAGCGGGTTGAGGACGATGTCCACCGGCGTCCCGTCGGACAAGTACGGCATGTCCTCTTCGGGCAGGATGCGGCTGACCACACCCTTGTTGCCGTGACGACCGGCCATCTTGTCGCCGACCTGCAGCTTGCGCTTGATGGCGACGTAGACCTTCACCATCTTGATGACGCCGGGCGGCAGCTCGTCGCCGCGCGAGAGGCGCTCGATCTTGTCCTTGAAGTGCTCCTCGCGGTCACGGACCCGCTCTTCGAGGTTCTCCAGAAGCTGCTGGACGTCCTCCGCACCGCTGCGGGATCTCGGATCTCGCCCCAGTACTTGCGCGGAACCTCGTCCAGCGCCGCGTCGTCGAGCTGGGCGCCCTTGGCGAGCAGCACCTTGCCCTTGTCGTCGACGAGCTTGGCCGTCGTGGTCTTGCCCGACAGAACGCCGCGGATCTTGCGGAAGAACGAGTCGCGGAGGATCTTCACCTCCTCGTCGCGCGTCCGCTCGAGCTTGGCCCGCTCCTGATCCTCGATGGCCCGGGCGCGCTCGTCCTTCTCGGTGCCCTTGCGGCTGAAGATGCGAGCGTTGATCACGATGCCGCTCGACGCCCGGCGGGACCTTGCAGCGAGCTGTCGCGGACATCGCCGGCCTTCTCGCCGAAGATGGCGCGCAGCAGCTTCTCCTCCGGAGAGAGCTGGCTCTCGCCCTTCGGCGTGATCTTGCCGACCAGGATGTCGCCCTGCTTCACCTCGGCGCCGATGCGCACGACGCCCGCGTCGTCGAGGTCCTTCAGGGCCTCCTCGCCGACGTTCGGGATGTCCTTCGTGATCTCTTCCTTGCCGAGCTTGGTGTCGCGGGCGACGCACTCGAACTCCTCGATGTGGACCGAGGTGTAGACGTCGTCCTTGACCATCCGCTCGCTGAGCAGGATCGAGTCCTCGAAGTTGTAGCCCTGCCACGGCATGAACGCGACGAGCACGTTCTGGCCGAGCGCCAGCTCGCCCATGTCGCAGGCCGGACCGTCGGCGAGCACGTCGCCCGTCTTCACGGTCTCGCCGGGCCGCACGATGGGCTTCTGGTTGTAGCAGGTGCTCTGGTTCGAGCGCTGGAACTTGGTCAGCTGGTAGATGTCGGGGACCTCGTCGCCTTCACCCGACGTCCCGCGCACGACGATGCGCTCGGCGTCGACGCTCTCCACGACGCCTTCGCGGCGGGCGACGATGCACACGCCCGAGTCGATGGCCACGCGCTTCTCCATGCCCGTGCCGACGAGCGGCGCATCCGTGCGGATGCAGGGCACGGCCTGACGCTGCATGTTCGCGCCCATCAGTGCGCGGTTGGCGTCGTCGTGCTCGAGGAACGGCACCAGCGCCGCCGCCACGCTCACCATCTGGTTCGGCGCCACGTCCATCAGCTGGATCTGGTCGTTGGCCGCCATGCGGAAGTCGCCGTTCAGGCGGGCGCTGACCAGGTTGTTGCGGAAGTGGCCCTTTTCGTCGGTGTCGGCGGTCGCCTGGGCGATGTACTTGCCCTCTTCCTGCAAGCGCGCTGAACCAGGACACGTCGTCCGTCACCTTGCCGCCTCCGACAGCCGCGGTAGGGCGTCTCGACGAAGCCGTACTCGTTGACGCGGGCGAAGGTGGACAGCGACGCGATGAGACCGATGTTCGGACCTTCAGGCGTCTCGATCGGGCAGATGCGGCCGTAGTGCGTCGCGTGCACGTCGCGCACCTCGAAGCCCGCGCGCTCGCGCGTGAGACCGCCGGGCCCGAGCGCCGAGAGGCGACGCTTGTGCGTCACCTCGCTGAGCGGGTTCGTCTGGTCCATGAACTGCGAGAGCTGGCTGGACCCGAAGTACTCCTTGACCACCGCGCCGACCGGCTTGGCGTTGATCAGGTCGTGCGGCATCAGCGTGTCGATCTCCTGCGACACGCTCATGCGCTCCTTGATCGCGCGCGCCATGCGCACCAGCCCGATGCGGTACTGGTTCTCCATCAGCTCGCCGACCGCGCGCACGCGGCGGTTGCCGAGGTGGTCGATGTCGTCCACCGAGCCGCGCCCGTTCTTGAGCTCGATCAGGTGGCGGACCGTCTCGAGGATGTCCTGCGCGCTGAGGATCGTCTGATCCAGCGGCGGCTTCTGGTCCTCGGGCAGGTCCCGGTAGAACTTGTAGTTCAGCTTCAAACGGCCGACCGCGCTCAGGTCGTAGCGCTCGGGGTTGAAGAACAGGTTCTTGAACAGCTGGTTCGCCGTCTCCAGCGTCGGCGGATCGCCCGGGCGCAGGCGCCGGTAGATCTCCATGATCGCGTCCTCGGTGGTCTTCACCTTGTCGGCGATCAGCGTGTCGCGCAGGTACGGGCCGACGTTCAGGCCGTCGATGAACAGCACCTTGAAGTTCGGGATGCCGGCTTCGCGCAGCCGGTCGAGCGTGATCTCGGTGACTTCCTCGTTGCACTCGAGCAGCACCTCGCCGGTCTCGGCGTCGATCACGTCCTCGGCGCTCACCTTGCCGATGAGGTCCGCGAGCTCGATCGGCAGGCGGTCGATTTCCGCCTCCCTCAGCTTCTTGATCGCGGCGCGCGTGAACTTGGTGTTCTTCTTGACGACGGTGTCGCCGCCGATCTTGATGTCGCGCGTCGCGCGCTGCCCGGCGAGCAGATCGTACTCGATGCTCTTGGCGAACTTGCCGCCCTTCTCGAGATAGACTGTCTTCCGTCGAGTAGAAGTAGTTGAGCAGCTCCTGCGTGCTGTAGCCCAGCGCGCGGAGCAGCACCGTCGCGTGCATCTTCCGGCGTCGGTCGATGCGGACGTAGAGGATGTCCTTGTGGTCGAACTCGAAGTCGAGCCACGAGCCCGAGTACGGGATCACGCGGGCCGAGTAGAGCAGCTTGCCGCTGGAGTGCGTCTTGCCCTTGTCGTGGTCGAAGAACACGCCGGGGCTGCGGTGCAGCTGGCTGAACGACGACGCGCTCGGTACCGTTGATGATGAAGGTACCGGTCTCGGTCATCAGCGGGATCTCGCCGAAGTAGACCTCCTGCTCCTTGATGTCGCGTACGATGCGCTCGCCGTCGTCGCGCGTGTCGTACACCATCAGCTGTGTCGTCACCTTGATCGGCGCCGCGTAGGTCATGCCGCGCTGACGGCACTCGTCAACGTCGTACTTGGGCCTTTCCAGGTTGTACGAGACGTACACCAGCTCGCTCGTCCCATCGAAGTCCTTGATGGGGAACACGCTTCGGAAGACCGACTCGAGTCCGATCTCCCTGCGCTCCTTGGGCGAGAGGTCGCTCTGGAGGAACTTGTCGTAGCTGTTCTTCTGGATATCGATCAGATTCGGGATGTCGACGATCGGCTCGACCATCCCCAGGTTCCTGCGATGTCGAAAGTTCGACTGGACCTTGGACGCCATCTAGTTCCTCCGGACACGAAATGCGCCCCGCGGGAAACGGCAAACCTTGCCGCCCCGCGAGACGCCTACCCCCAAACGCACGCTCGACACATGTCGCCCGCAGAATGCGGGCGCCGAAGCTATCAGGACTGAAGTGACCAACGGCACGAGGGTCCTACTTGACCTCGACCTTGGCCCCGGCTGCTTCCAGCTTCTTCTTGATCTCCTCGGCCTCTTCCTTGCCGATGGCCTCCTTGATTGCCTTGGGAGCGCCCTCGACGAGGTCCTTGGCCTCCTTGAGGCCGAGCGCGGTGATCTCGCGCACCGCCTTGATGACGTTGATCTTGCTGGCACCAGCCTCCGCGAGGATGACGTCGAACTCCGTCTTTTCTTCCTCGGCGGGACCGGCAGCACCAGCTGCCGCGGGACCAGCCACTGCAACGGGTGCAGCACTGACGCCCCATTTCTCTTCCAGCTCCTTGACCAGCTCCGCGATCTGGATGACCGGGAGGTTGGAAAGGTAGTCGACGACCTGCTCGCGCGAAATCTCAGCCATTTTCTTGCTCCGAAACGTTTCGTTGGTTGTTGTTGGTCTCTTGTCGTCACTTCGGCGCCCGCGGCAGGCCACGGCACGCTGGAAGTCCTGGCGGCTCAGCCGCCTTCGTCTTTGCGTTGCTTGGCTGCCATGACTCCCACCAGCTCGCGGGCGGGAGCGTTGAGCAGCATCACCAGGTTCTGCGCCGGCGCCATCATCGTCGCCAGCAACATCGACCGCGCCTCGTCCTTGCTCGGAAGCAGGGCGAGCTGGTTCTCGACCGCCTTGGCATCGAGGACCGCGCCTTCGAGCACGCCGGCCTTGACCTTGAGCTTCTCGTTGCCCTTGCGGAACTCCTTGACCACGCGCGCTGCCGCGCTGGGCTCCTCGAAGCTCCACGCGATGGCGGTCATCCCGCGCAGCGCGTCGCCAAGCCCGTCGATGAATGCCTCGCCGTCCAGCGCCTGGCGCACGAGGGTGTTCTTGACGACCTTGTACTCGACGCCCTTCTCGCGGAAGACATCGCGCAGCTTGCTGACCTCCTCGACCGTCATGCCGCTGTAGTCGACGAGAACGGCCGAGGTCATGCGCGAGAAGCGGTCACGGATTTCGTTGACCTGCTCGACTTTCTGGGAGCGAAGCATCAGTGGTGTCCTTCCTCCGCAGTCGCGGTGACGGCGTTGGTGTCGACGCGCACGCCCGGCCCCATCGTGCTCGAGAGCGTGATGCTCCTGAGGTAGATGCCCTTGGCCGTCGCGGGCTTCTTGTGGATGAGCTCGCGGATCAGCGCCTGGGCGTTGTCGACCAGTTTCGGCTGGTCGAACGACACGCGGCCGATGCGGCAGTGCACGACGCCCGCCTTGTCGACGCGGTACTCGACCTTGCCGGCCTTCGCCTCGCGCACGGCTTCAGCCACGTTCGGCGTCACCGTACCCACCTTCGGGTTCGGCATCAGACCGCGCGGGCCGAGGATGCGCCCGAGCTTGCCGACCGAGCCCATCATGTCGGGCGTCGCGATGACGCGATCGAAGTCGAGGAAGCCGCCCTGGACCTTCTGCACCAGCTCGTCGGCGCCGGCGAAGTCGGCGCCGGCTTCCAGCGCTTCCTTCTCCTTGTCGCCCTTGGCGAAGACCAGCACGCGGACGCTCTTGCCGGTGCCGTGCGGCAGCACCAGCGCGCCGCGCACCATCTGGTCGGCGTGCTTGGGATTGACGCCGAGGCGCACCGCGACGTCGACGCTCTCGTCGAACTTCGCGAAGGACGCCGATTTCACGACGCCCATCGCCTCGTCGACGGTGTAGCGCTTGTCGCGGTCGACCTTGCCAATCGCTTCTTTTCGCTTCTTTGCCAGTTTGCTTGTCATTGATTCGTCTTTCGACTCCTGGGAGACGGTCAGGACGGCGAGGTAGCCACGGCGCCGTGCCGCGTCAGCCACCCCGCTGCCGCACCAGTAACTTGTGCTGCGTCAGACGACGTCGATGCCCATGCTGCGGGCGGTGCCGGCGATGCTGCGTGCCGCCGCCTCGACGTCCGTCGTGTTCATGTCCTTGATCTTGGTCTTCGCGACCTCGCGGACCTGCTCCATCGTCAGCTGGCCGACCTTGTTCTTGTTCGGCTCCTTCGACCCGGACCCGGGCTTGCCGGAGGTCGCCAGTCCGCACGCCTTCTTGAGCAGGATGCTCGCCGGCGGCGACTTCATCACGAAGGAGTACGAACGGTCGGCGTACACGGTGATCACCACCGGGATGATCGTGTCGCCGAGCGGCGCGCTCCGGCCGTTGAAGTCCTTGCAGAACTGCATGATGTTGACCCCGTGCTGGCCGAGCGCGGGGCCCACCGGCGGCGAGGGATTCGCCTTGCCTGCGGGGAGCTGCAGCTTGATGAAACCTGCGATCTTCTTCTTGGCGGCTGCCATCTCTACTCTCGCTTCTGAAAGGGCCTTAGCGCTTCTCGACGTGGGAGAAGTCGAGCTCCACGGGGGTCGGACGCCCGAAGATGCTGACCATGACCTTGAGCTTCTGCTTGTCGGGCTTGACCTCCTGGACCGTGCCCGAGAAGTTCGCGAACGCTCCGACGACGACCCGGACCTCGTCACCCTCCTGGAACTGGTGACGGGGCTTGGGCTTGACCGCGCCCTCGACGATGCCCTTGCGGAGGTCCTCGATGTGCGGCGGCTTGACCTCTTGCGGACGCTGGTTGCCGATGAAGCCGGTGACCTTCGGCGTGTCCTTGACCAGGTGCCAGGCGTGCTCGCTCATCTCCATCTCGACGAAGACGTAGCCGGGGAAGCTGGTCTTGGTCTTGACGCGGCTCTTGCCGTCCTTACCGTGCTCGGTGACCGTCTCGGACGGGATCAGTATCTCGCCGAAGCGCTCCTCCATCTCGTGCTGGCGGATCCGCTCCTGGAGCGCGGCCTTGACCTTGTTCTCGTAGCCCGAGTAGGTCGTGACGACGTACCACTTCTTGCCGGTTTCCTCGGACATCTGAGCCTGTCCCCCACCAGTCATGCGCCGTACACCAAAGTCGTGAGAAAGCCCCACAGTCGGTCGAGGAGGGCAACG
>CAWGGM010000014.1:0-196357 GCA_963822115.1 uncultured Pseudomonadota bacterium | reverse complement strand
GGGACGCCGGCGCGGCGGCGTGGTCCGGCTGGCGAGCGCCATCGAGCCCGAGTGGCTGCTCGACTTGCACCCCGACTTGCTGGAGATGAGCGACGAGCTCACGTGGAACGCCGCGGCGGGCCGCGTCGACCGCGTGAGCCGCATCGGCTGCGGCTCGGTGGTGCTGGACGAGAGCCGCGCGCCCGCGCCGCCTTCGGAGCAAGCGTCGCGCCTCTTGTTGCGGGCGGCGGAGGGCCGGCCGCTGTCGGGATACGACGCACTCGCGCAGCTGCGCGCTCGCATCGCGCTGGTGCGCGACAGGTGTCCGGAGCTCGGGCTCGAGGAAGCGCCGGACAATGCCGCGTTGCTGGCGCGCGCGTGCCAGGGGCTCACTCGTCTTTCGGAGCTCGAACAGCTGGATCTGGCAGCGCTGCTGCGCGCCGAGCTACCCGCGGCGCGGCGCCTCGGCGAGCTGGCGCCCGAGCGCATCACGCTGCCGGGCGGGCGAAGCACGGCCGTGCACTACGAACCGGGCAAGCCGCCCTGGATCGCCTCGCGGCTGCAGGACTTCTTCGGCATGGGCGAGACGCCGCGCATCTGCGACGGCCGCGAGCCGCTCACGCTGCACCTGCTCGCGCCCAACCAGCGCGCCGTGCAGGTCACCAGCGATCTGTCCGGCTTCTGGGAGCGGCACTATCCGTCGATCCGCCGCGAGCTGATGCGCCGCTACCCGAAGCACGCCTGGCCCGAGGACGGACGGCACGCCAAGCCGCCGGCGCCGCGCGGGCGACGGCGCTAGCTGGGGCACTACAGGCGCTGCTTGAGCCGTGCCAGAAGCTGCAGCGCCTCGAGCGGCGTCAGGCGATCGACGTCGAGCTGGCGCAGGGTCTCGAGCACTTCGCTGTGCGCCTTGTGCTCGGCAGGCGCTGGAGCGAACAGATCGAGCTGGTTTTCGCTCACGCGGCGGCCCTTGGGGCGGCCCTCGGCGCTCGGCTCGGCGCCATGGTGGCTGCCGCTCTCCAGCGCGGCGAGCACGGCGCGCGCCCGCGCGAGCACCGACTCCGGCAAGCCCGCCAGCCGCGCCACGGCGACGCCGTAGCTGCGACTCGCCGCGCCCGGCACCAGCCGGTGCAGGAACACCACGTCGTCGCCAATCTCGCGCGCGCTGACGCTGTGGTTCGCGGCGTGCTCGCTGGCTTCGGCCAGGGCGGTGAGCTCGTGGTAGTGCGTGGCGAACAGGGCGCGCGCGCCGACGGCTTCATCCAGGTACTCGGCCACGGCCCAGGCGATGGCCAGACCGTCGAAGGTGCTGGTGCCGCGGCCGATCTCGTCGAGGATGACCAGCGAGCGGCGCGTGGCCGAGCGCAGGATCTCCGCCGTCTCGCGCATCTCGACCATGAACGTGCTCTCGCCGCGTGCCAGGTTGTCGCTGGCGCCCACGCGCGACAGCACGCGGTCGACCAGGCCGATGCGCGCCGCGCGCGCCGGCACGTAGCTGCCCATCTGGGCGAGGATCACGCTCAGGGCGACCTGGCGCAGCAGCGTGCTCTTGCCCGCCATGTTCGGCCCCGTGATGAGCCACAGGTGCTCGCCGCTGATCTCGAGCTTCACGTCGTTGGGCACGAAGCGGCCCGCCGCCGCCAGACGTTCGACGACCGGGTGACGCCCGTCCAGGATCTCGAGCTGCTCGCTGTCGTCGACCTCGGGGCGGCTGTAGTCGTAGCGGTGGGCCACGTCGGCGAGCGCCGCCGCCACATCCCAGCGCGACAGCCGCGCCGACAGCGCCGCGATGCGCACGTTGGCCGCGCCAGCGCGCCGCACCAGCTGGCGGATCAGCTCGAGCTCCAGCTCGCGGTGCCGCTCCTCGGCGTGCGTGATGCGGTCGGCCAGGTCGTCGAGCTCGGCGCTGGTGTAGCGCTCACCCGCCGCGACCGTCTGCTTGCGCCGCCAATCCTCCGGCGCGCGTGACAGCTGCGAGCGGCTGACCTCGATGTACCAGCCGAACACGCGCGTGTAGCGCACCTTGAGCGTGGTGATACCGGTCTCTTCGCGCAGCCGCGCTTCGAGCTCGACCATGCGCTCGGCGCCGCTCTTCTTCAGCGCGCTCTGCTCGTCCAGCTCCGCATCGAAGCCCTGGCAGAACACGCCGCCGTCCTTGGGCTGCGCCGGCGGGCGCTCCACCAGCGCGCGCGACAGTTCGTCGGCCAGGTCGTCCACGGTGTCGACCGGCTCGGCGCCGAGGCCGAGCGTCTCGCGCGACGGCGCGTCGTCGACAGCGTCTAGCAGCGCCACCGTCTGGCGCGCGGCAAGCAGGCCGTCGCGCAGCGCGCCGAGATCGCGTGGGTTCGCCTCGCCCAGCTTGGCGCGCGTGGCGAGCCGCTCCAGATCTCCGATGCCTCCGAGCAGAGAGCGGAGCTCGTCGCGCAGGCGCGGATTGATCACGAACAGCTCGACCAGATCCAACCTGCGACGGATGCGCTCCACGTCGGTGAGCGGCGCAAGCAGACGCCGGCGCAGGAGCCGCGCTCCGGCTGGCGTCTTCGTCGCGTCGATGGCACCGAGCAGGGTCGTCTCGCGCGCGCCGGACATCGACGTGACCAGCTCCAGGTGCTCCTGCGCGGTCGGATCGATGAGCATCGAGGTCGACGGATCCCAGCTCGCGATGCGGCGCACGGGCAGCTCGGCACCGGGATTGCACGCCGCCGCGAAGCGCAGCGCGCGCGCCGCCGCCAGCCGTGCAAGTGGAGCGATGCCCGCTGCATCGGACGCGAGCTCGCCCAGCGCCTGCTCGGCCTCGCTCTCGCCGAGCGCTCCGTCCTCGCGCACAGCTGCGCTCGTCAGCGCGGCCGCAACGGCTTGTCGCCCGGGCTCGTCGGCGACCAGCACCTCGCGCGGCGCGGCGCGCGACAGCTCGCCGAGCAGCGCCGCGAAATCCGGCAGCGTTGCTGCGCGCAGCTCGCCGGTGGACAGATCGAGCAGCGCGACTCCAGCCCCAACCTCGCCCGGCTCGACCGCCGCCAGCCAGTTGTTCTTCGCGGCGTCGAGTTGCTCGCGCTCGGTGATGAGCCCCGGCGTGATGACCCGCACCACCTCGCGCGGCACGATGCCCTTCACCTTCGACGGGTCGGCCATCTGCTCGCAGATGGCAACCTTGTGTCCGAGCTCGAGCAGCCGCGCGATGTAGCCGTGCGCCGCGTGGTGCGGCACGCCCGCCATCGGGATTTCGTCCTTCTTGCCCTTGTTGCGGCTGGTCAGCGTGAGATCGAGCAGGCGCGCGGCGAGCACCGCGTCGTCCTCGAACATCTCGTAGAAGTCGCCCATCCTGAAGAACAGGATGGAGTCCGGGTACGCACGCTTCGCCTCGGCGAACTGCTGCATCACCGGCGTCTTGCGCCCAGCCATCGGCTAATAATACAGGTGGCTGACGGCGACGGAGTCGAGACTGACCAGCGCCAGCCCCTCGGCTGCGCCGTCCGCGACGGCAAGCTGGCCGATCTGCGGGACGAACACCATCGACAGCGGCAAGACCGAGGATGTCTGCGACGTCAGGTCAGCGAAGAGCGGGGAGAAGCCGCCGGTCGTCGTCCAGGTGAAGGACGTGTCGCGCTCCGACGGCTCCGAACCGCGATAGACCGCGAAACGCGCGTCGAGGCTGGAGAACACACAGGGGTTATCCGACTGGACGGGCTCGCTGTCGGCGACGCAGCCGACCATGGGGCAGTCCGAGGGCCCGCCCTTCTTGACGGCGCACGCATTGGCCTGCGCCTTGGTCCTGATCTCGAAAGCGCGCCCCTTGAGCAGCTCACGCCGCGGATTGCAGTCGGCGACGCAACGCCCGTCGGCAGCGGTGGTCATGTGGTTGCGGAACCCCGACTGGCTGCCGATGAGTATCCACTGGCCACCGCCGCGGATCGTGTACGTCTGCTCGGCGGGGAAGCAGCAGCGCACGGTGCTCATCTTCACTCCGGAGCTGCGCGGCTCGACCACCAGATGGTCGGTGTACGCCTCGCGGATCCTGAGGTCCCTGGCGACGGTCGGTGTGTCCTTGGTTCCGAACAGACCCACGCAGTTGAAGTGGCCGTTGGCCTCTCCCCCGCACTCCTTGGCTGCGTCGGTCTTCCAGTACGAATCGCTTGCGTCCGGCACCGTGCTCTTGATCTGCACGTAGTCCGCGTGCTGCGTGGCAAAGCGGTCGAGGTCGGCGCTGATGCCCAGCGAGTCCTTCGCGTAGGCCAGCGTCGCATCGTAGTCCTCCACGCCGCGATCGCAGAAGAACGCTCCCGGGTCCGAGAAGTCGGCGGAGGACGCCGCGATCACGCCGGTGTTGCGATCGCCCATGATCGGCCCCTCGTACGTGAGCGAGAAGTCCTCTTTCGCGGCGTACGCGCGCGGCTCGTTGAAGGGCAAGACCAGCGAATCGTCCTTGGCCGTCGCCGGATCGATATCCAGCGGGCGGCTCGAGTCGCCGCTCTTGAAGTAGTCGGGGCCGATGAACACCTGGGCCGGGGTCGTGGCCGAGAAGTCGACGCCGAGCATCATCGGCTCGGTGCCCGGGCCCGGCGCGCTGCCCTGCGGCGTGTGCAGGCGGGGGTAGGAGCGCAGCGCCGGCGCGCGCACACCGGTGGTCGAGTCGGCCAGAACGAAGTTTGCGCTGCGCGTCCTGTGCCGTTCAACCACGTTGCAGCTCATCTCGTCGGACACGGTCGCCTTGCTGGCGCCGCCGCTGGTCACCTCGTAGCTGGAGATGCTCTTCGGATCGTCCGCGCAACCGCGGAAGTCGGGCGTGGAAGCATGGTTCGCCTCGACCGGACGCCGGCACGCGGCGTCGAAATCGTCCTCGTCGATGACGGCTATCTGGCCGCTGGCCAGCATCACGAAACCGAACACACCGCGGAGCTTGCGTGGGCCGGCGCCGGTCGAAAGGTCGCTAGACGTGCGGTACAGGGCCGCGACCGAATCGGTGGGAATCGACGGGTCCGGATTGCACAGCTCGCCGATCTGGGTCACGCCGGTCTGCGGATCCGGGATCGGTACGTCCCGCAGCGCAAACGTGACATCGCGCGCCGGAGACGAGAACGCGAGGCGGTCCGGGGCTTCGAACGGTAGCCAAGGCGAGCCGGGACGCACGATCGGCGTGCGGTTCGACGAGCCGGGGCTCACGTCGAAGATCATCACGCTGCCCTGGGTCTCGTCGATGGCGTAGGCGAAGCGCTTGCCGTCGGTGGTCAGCGGGCTGACCGCCACACGGCTCGTCGTCACGACGCGCCCTGGCGAGTCCAACGACTCGGGCAACAGCGGCGGCTGTTCGCTGATGTTGCACGGGTCGGACACGTCGAAGACGTGCACCACGGGCGCGCCGCGGTCGGCCACGTACAGCTTCTTGTCGGAAAGCGCGAAGCCGGCGGGACGCGACAGGAAGCTTTGCGAAGGGGGCCCGTAGTTCAGCTCCGGCGGCGTGCAGCCCGCCTTCTGCAGATCGGGCGGCAGCGGCTGCTTGATGCCGGATGCCGGCAGGTCGACCTGGGGATGTACCCATTTCTCGACGGGGCAGGCCCCGAAGCTGCCCGGCGGACGGTCGAGCAGCTGCTGCGCATCGATGATCGCGATTTCGCCGAGCTTCGGGAGCGCGACGGCCAGCTTGCGGCGTCCGGGCGGGTTCGTCTCGAGCGCGAGATCGGCCGGGCACTCGCTGCGCGTCGCGGCCACGGCCTGGCCCACCGCGCCGGCGTCGTCGCTGTACGGAGCCGAGCAGCTGGCGCGCTCGCGCTTCGGCGTCGCAGGATTGTTGTCGTCGTCCTTGGGCGGATCGATCAGGATGGTCATGCTGCCCGGCGCGCTCGGCAGCTTGCACGCCGGCCAGCTTGTCAGGTCGCGGACCTGTTCGTAGCCGCCGTCCGACTTCTTCTGCGGCGGCCCGACGCAGCTGGATGGCAGCGCGTAGATGCCCTCCTTGCCGGCCTCGGCCACGCCCACGAACGTGGCCACGCCGCCGGGCGTGGAGACGATGCTGACCGGGTTCGCGCCGATCGGCAGGAAGTTGTAGCCGGGGGTCGAGCGATCCACATCGACCACGTTGCCGGCGGTGAGGTCGACCACTGCAACCTCTCCGCGCAGGGTCTGCGTGACGAGCGCGAGCAGGCGGTTCTGGCCGCTGGCGTAGTCGGGACAGTCGTTGATGTCGCGCCCCTGACCATCAGGACCGACGCACACGAAGGAGACTGCACCGCTGCGTTCCAGCGACCTGAGCGGCTGCGTCACGGGCGCCTGCTGGCAGCCGCCCAGCAGCATGACCAGCAAGAGCGCCGCCAGCACGAGCGGCGCATGGGTCCGCGACAAGCACCAGGCCATCACTTCGAGGCCCTCGGCGCCGTCGGATTGCCGATGGTCATGACGATCTCCCCGTACGTCGGGTGCCGCTGATCAAGATCGATCATCCCGATCCAGGAGTCGGTGAAGTGACCGATGTACGCGAAGGCGTAGCCGGGTCGGTCGTTGGAGGGGTCCACGCCGGACTTGGGAGGTTGGATATCCACGGCAAATGCGTGCGGGCCGCGACCCGTCTCGATCCACTTCTCGATGGTGTCCGTGTCGGGGTTGTAGATGCCGACGCGGCGCGAGTCGAAACACACGACGAACACCCGGCGTTCCCTGAGCCCCGTCGATCCGATCACGTCGCCCACGATGACGCGCGACGGCCCAAACGGCAGCGGCACCGAGCGGTAGAAGCTGGGCAGGTCGTCACTGGAGGTGGCGCTCTGGTTGTGGCGCGTCTGCCCCACCAGCAGGCTGGAGGGCGTCCGGTTGGCGATGTACACGCCCAGCGGGATGCCGGCGCAGGCGTGCAGACAGTCGAACGACGCGGCTCCCGCACCCGCCTTGATGTCGCAACGCCGCTCGCAGGCCTGGCGCTCGGAGGCGTCGACGGCGATGCCGCGCGAGTCGAAGCTGCCGGCGTTGGCCGAGATGTCGACCGAGCCCGACTGCGCGATGAAGGGACGCGCCGGATTGTTGGGCTCCCCCGACGAGGCATAGGCGTCACTGTAGTAGCGGAACAGCCGGACCTGCGCGGCGTTGCGGTAGGTCACCAGAAAGCCGGGCTGGTAGCTGATCTTCTTGCCGGTCGACGGATCCGGCACCGTCACCATCTCGGGCGGCGGCACCTGTGCGATGCCGATCGGGCGGGTCGGCATGTTGCCGACGATGAACTCGAGCTTCGGGCCCGTCCCGAAGCTGGTGGTGCCATTGCCCCAGCTCGACGCGTCGTTGACGAACAACGAGACCTTGCCTTCGGTCTGGTGGGTGACGGCGATGGCGGAGCCGTCCGGCGTCGCGGCGATCCCGAACGGCTCGGTCGGCAGCCTGAGGCCACGGGTGTTTTCCTGCGAGGGGTTGTCGCCCACACGGTGCTGCTCGTCGCAGTTGCCGCCGGCGTTCTGCTGCCCGCACTCCAGCTCGAAGCCGGTACGCTGGGCCTTGGCGTCGTCGTCGACCTCGACGTAGTGCAACGTCGCATCGCCGCGCACCGGGATGAACAGCCGTCCGCCGGGCTGTGGATTGCCTTGCGCGTCGGGCGGCCGCGGGATGTACAGCACGTTGGTCGCGAACGCGCCGATACCCACGCTGGCGCGAATGACCGCAGCGCCGCCGTCCTGGGGGTGGACCGGATCGAGATAGCTGCAGCGTCCCGGTTCCAGCACGCGGTTGGAGGCACTCTTGTCGCCAAGGGCGCCGCAGGGCCTGCCCGCCCAGGGGCCACTGTCGTCGACGCACCAGTGGCTCGGCTCACCGCCGTTCTGGTCGGTGGGCGCCAGATCGCAGTGGCGCCCGGAAGCACAATCGGCGTCGGCGTTGCAGTAGTGGGGCGCCAGCTGCCGCAGCCGCTCGAGGTCATAGGACTGCAGCGACCCGGCGTTGTACTGGAGGTCGAAATCGCTGTTGGCCACGTACAGCCGGGTACCCCCCGGGCTGACGGCCATCCCGACCGGGAAGTAGATGTTGTTCAACGGCGGGTCGACGCCGTGGCCCGGCGAGTAACAGCCGGTCGCGGCGGTCACGAGCACCGCGGCCAGTGCTCCTTCGGTCAATCTTCGGAAAAGCGCCGCCATCGGGCGGCGGAGCCTAGTACATCGAGGCCGCCAGCGCGACGCGAGTTCCGGATTGACGGCGCAAGTTCCGGACGGGCCCGCAGCCCGGCAAACTCACGCCTTTCGATTGGGGGGATGGTGACCTAGGTCAGGTCGAGGATTACGACTCCACGCTCGACCTGTTCCTCGTCCTCGGCGGGCTCGGGGGCCGGCCGGTGTGTGTCGAGAGGCAACTCCAGACGAGGTTGTTCGCCTTCGCGGCGACGACGCTCGTCGTCCTCACGACGCCGGATCTGGTCGATGATGAATGGAGGGAGCATTTGCAGCCTCGCTTTCGGGGGGTCCGCAGCCTGCAAAAGCTGGAACTACGGGTAATTTAGCGACGCCCCACCAAGGGTCAAGTTCGGCGGAATAGCCAGCGCATTCCGGCCCGGCTTCCGACCTGATGGAGAGCATATTAGCGGCCAGCCGGCCGGAACGACGGGCTTTCCGGCCGGGGCACGGAGTGGTGCTAGCTTGCCGGCCATGCCGGCTCGCGCGCGGCTCGCTTGTCTCGCCCTGGTGTGGCTGGCCTGTGTGCTGGTCGCGACGCCAGCGCGGGCCGCGTTCAGCTACCACGACAAGAGCTGGCAAGGGACGAGCGAGCTCTACGCCATCGCGCAGAAGAAGCTCGGCAACGATCGCGTGAAGGTGGTCGACAAGCTCGACTTCAGCGAGCTCACCCCCGCCGACGGGGTGATCGTGCTGCACCCGCTCGTCCACCTCGACTACCAGGACATCAGCGCATTCCTCAGGGCGGGGGGGCGGCTGGCGCTACTCGACGACTACGGCACCGGCGCAGCGCTGCTCGAGCACTTCCATATCCGTCGCATTCCCGCACCGGCGCACCCGGCGGAGATGCTGCGGAAAAATCCCGAGCTCGCCATTGCCGTGCCCGCCGTGCAGCAGGTCGCCGGCTACGAGCAGGGCCGCCACCCGGTCGTCGCCAAGGTCGACAAGCTCGTCACCAACCACCCGACCGCGTTGGTGCACCCCAACCTGACGCCCGTGCTGAAGATCCCCGCGGTGGGCGAGCCCGACGCGACGCTGGCCGTCACCGGCATCATCGTCAACCGCGGGCGGCTGTTCGCGATGGGCGATCCCTCGGCCGTGATCAACCTGATGCTCCGCTATCCCGGCAACCGCGCTTTCGCCGAAGGCCTGATCGACTACCTGCTCGAAGACGACACCTGGGGCCGGCGCGGCGGCAAGCTGTACCTGCTCGATGAGCATTTCGATCAGACCGGCCACTACGGCGGCGGCAGCTCGCTGATGCAGGATCTGCACGACTACATGGGCGGCTTCATCGAGATGCTCGGCGACGTGCGGCGCGACGGTCTGCCGGATTCGTTGTCACTGATTCTGGCCGCGCTGGTCTCGCTGGGAGGCGTCGCCTGGATAGGGCTGGTCTCGACGCGCCCCTACCGACGCCGGACTCCGCGCTATGCCGCCGCCACGCCCCTGGTGGCCCAGGGTGGCGTCGCCGGTCGGGCCGCGGTGCTGGCAGCTCCCACCACCCACCGCGCGCTGGCCATGCTGGAGCTGAAGAGTGCACTGGAAGAAGGCCTGGTCCATCGTCTGGGGCTCGACTCGGGCGCTGCTACCGCTACTCTGCTGTCCGAGATCGATGGAACGGCAGGCATTGGGTCGGCGATCGTCCGGAGAGCTCAAGCAGATGCTCGACGAGTTGAAGAAGATAGAAACGGCCGTCACCGCTTCGCAGCCGATCCGGGTCAAGCAACGTGACGTCGAACGCGTCCGGAAGCAGGTGTTCGCGATCCTGGCCGAGGTGGACGAACGACTGGGGAGCGCACAGTGACCCACGCTCTGCAGGTCACCGAGATCGAGGCCGCGCGCGAGCGGCTGCTGGACGTGCAGAAGCAGGTCACCCGCGTCTACATCGGCGAGCCGGCACCGGTAGACATGATGCTGGTAGCGCTTCTGGCGCGCGGACACGTGCTGCTGGAAGGTGTGCCGGGCATCGCCAAGACCACCCTGGTCAAGGCGTTCGCGGTCACGCTGGGCTGCTCGGTGCGTCGCGTGCAGTTCACGCCGGACCTCTTGCCCGCCGACATCACCGGCACGTACGTCCTCAGCCCGAAGGACGGCACGTTCTCGCTCCGGGCCGGCCCGATCTTCGCGAACGTAGTGCTCGCCGACGAGATCAACCGCGCACCGGCCAAGACCCAGTCAGCGCTGCTGGAAGCGATGCAGGAGCGGCAGGTCACGATCGAGGGGGACCGCTTCGAGCTGCCCGATCCGTTCTTCGTGCTCGCGACGCAGAACCCCATCGATCTAGAGGGCACCTATCCGCTGCCCGAAGCGCAGATCGATCGCTTCCTGGTGCGCGTGCGTATGGGCTACCCCGGAGCGCGCGACGAGGTCGCGATGCTGCGCGCCCACGGCGTGGCTGCGCCCGAACCGGAGGCGGTGCTGAACCCGAGCGATGCGCTGCAGCTGCAGTCGATTGCCGCGCGCGTGCACGTGGAGGACGACATCTACGAGTACGCCGTCGCGCTCACCGCCTACACGCGCACGCATCCGCGCGTGGTGCTGGGCGCGTCCCCCCGCGCGTCGCTGGGCCTGCTCCGCGCAGCCAAGGCGAAAGCGGTGCTGGAGGGCCGTCCGTTCGTTACTCCCGACGACGTGCGGCACGTCGCGGGACCCGTGCTCGCGCATCGCTTGATCCTGGTGCCGGAGCTCGAAGGCGACGCGCGCGCGCGCAGCGCCATAGTCGACGAGACGCTGCACAAAGTCGGCTACCGCCGCGCCGTGCGGCCCGTCTAGCGGGTCAACCCCGCGCATTTGCAACAGAATCGCCGAATTGACCCGAGCGGGCGCTCCAGACTGTACTGTCTGGCTATGAAGCGCTCCAGCGTCCTAGTCGCCGCCTGCCTCGGTCTGTTCGCCGCGGCCGGCTGTGCCAACCAGAAACCCGAACCGCAGGTTGCTTCGTCGGCCGGCATGGAAGGCTACGCCTCGCGCTATCCGGGCAAGCTCGCCGCAACGCGCGGCCAGCTCGACCAGCAGGAGTCGAAGACCAACGAGCTGACCGCCGCATTTTCGACCTATCCCGACCAGCTCGACAAGCCGAACTGGTCGGACGTGTCCACCGTCGTCGACAAGGCCGACGCCTCCGGGCGCAGCAGCGCGTACGTGCAGCGCGCCGAGGCCGACCAGAACGTTTCGGACTTCTTCGACGACGAGAAGGGGGACATCGAGAAGAAAGTCGGCGGTGCGGCCAACTATGCCATCAAGCAGAAGAGCTGCGACGTTGATGTGTATGGCACTACCAGCCACGCCCTCGAGACGGCCGTCGACAAGCAGCTCGAGAAGCGCATGCGCGAGCGCAACGAGGCCGAAAGCTACATCCACGCGCACGAAGACTCGATCGGCAAGAACAACGTCGACAAGCTGAAGAAGCAGGCCGACGACATCGCCTACGCGAGCTACCTGACCCACATCGCCGCGGTGAAGACCAAGGTCCAGCTCAAGCGCATGGTCGGTGAAGCCTCCGACGTGAAGAAGACGCTCGAGCGCGGCATCAAGGAGGAGCAGGCCGCCGCGAACGACCAGAGCCGCTCCGCCTCCGAGCGCAAGGCTGCGCAGGATCAGCTGCAGGCCGACCAGGACGCCGAGTCGCGCCTCGACTCGGAGCTGTCGCAGGCGCAGACCGTGCTCAAGCAGGTCGACGACCGCGTCAAGAAGATGCAGTCCGACTACGCCCAGGCGCTGAAGGCTCTGAAGGAGAAGATCCAGCATCAGCAACAAGCGGCCGGCAACCAGCCCAAGAGCTAGCTGGACGCGCTCTCTCCGCGCGCCGGCCTTCGGCCTACTGCGTCAGGTCGGTCGTGGTCGTGTTGGGGGGGGTCACGGCGGGCATGGGGAAAGCCTGGCCGAACGTGAAGTAGGCGGCGCCCGGGAACGTCGCGTAGCCGCGCGTGAGCGGGAAACCCCAGTCGGCGCGGAACACGATGCGGTCGGCCTGCGGGAACAGGACGCGCACGCCAAGTCCCGCGCTCTGCTTCGGACGCAGGTTCGACAGCCCGTCGAAGGCGTCGCCCATGTCGTAGAACAGGACTCCACCCAGCTGCGCCGACAGCACTTCCACACCCCGCGAGCGGAACTCCAGCGAACCGGCCACCAGGTCCCCACCCAGAAAGGCGTCGATGGGATAGCCGCGCAGACGCGTGTTGCCACCCAGCGTGAAGCGCTGGCGAAGATAGTTCCGGTAGTGATCCGCGAAGGTCGCGTCGTAGACCAGCCGCCCGACGCCGAGGCCGGGCGACACCAGGCGGGCACCGCCCTCGAACAGCGCGTCCGAACCGCCGTCGCCGGCGAATTCGACCTGCGACGTGCCCAGCACGCGTGCCAGCCCGCCACCCAGCGCCGCCGTGTACGACGCGGAAAGATAGGTCCCGAGCAGCGTGCGCGTGGAGCCGAGCGCGCGGCTGGCCGAATAGACTCGCGCGATCAGGTTGTAGCCGAGGTTGTAGTCCTCCACGAGCCCGAGCGTGTTGAAGTCATGCACGCGCATGAAGCGGGAGGTGTGCAGGTGCAGCTGCACGTAGGGACTGATGCGCGTGTCGCTCACCGGCACCTGCGTGTCGGCGAACTCGCGCGCCGCACGGGGGTCGAAGCCGGACAGATTGGTCGGGTGGTAGCGGCGCCGGAACGCCTCCATGCCCAGCGATACGTCCTTTTTGTCGCCGCGTCCGAAGGAGCGCGTCAGCTGGTAGTCGCTGTACCAGCGGTCGGAGTGGTACTGGTAGGGAATGGCGTCGTCGACCTTGGGCGTGGCCGCCGCGTCGTAGGTACGCTCGGTCCCACCGACGAACAGCCGGGTCACCTCCGTGCGCCACAGTACCGTCGCGCTCCAGCCCCATTTCGCTTCCAGCGAGTACAGCGGCTGGCCGTAGTAGAAGCTGCCGAAGGAGCCCTCCGGCCTGCCCGTGCTGCGGCTGATGATGACGTTGCCGTCCACGGACGTTCTGGATACGGCTGCCCGCGATACGTGGATCGACGAACGACCCGCCCAGAGACAGCGTGTCCGGATGCAGCACGAACAGCGCGCTCACCGAGTTGTGCGTGCCGAGCCAGTTCATCTCGCTCGGCTGCAGCACCAGGTAATCGAGCGTTCCGTTCGAGACGCCGAAATCGGAGTTGAGCCTGAGGCTCCACACGTCCTTGGTGATCACCAACACGCGCACGTGGCCCGCCCGGCGAGTGGCGACTGGAACGATCAGGACCAGCGAAAGCTGCGGCAGTGCGCGCAGGTTGCGCGCCGACTCCTCGATCCGTTCCGGATCGTAGCGCTGGCCCCGGGAAAACAGCAGCTCGCGACGAACCACCCGCTTGCGCGTGGTCACGTGGAACACGTTGAAGAAGTCCGGCACCGGATCGGTCTGGTCGAATACGTCGAGCGGCACGACGTCGATGCGGTCGATGATCTTGCCGTCGGGCTCTGGATCGATGCGGCCGTTTCGCTCCGTCAGCACACGACGGATCGTGTTGCGCTCGTAGCTCGAGTAGTGCGGGGCGGCGGCGCGCGCGCCAGCCGACGCGAAGACCACCGCCAGCGCGACCGCGAGCGCTGCAGCTCCGGAAGATCTCCTGGGTGCGCGGCGGCCGGACAGCATGGGAAGCGGAGGCGGAAGGAGTCCAGTGAATAGCAGGTCCGGCCGGCCAGATGGAGCGCAGTCGCTGGAAGCTGTGCCATGATCGCCGCGCCGGCGGAGAATCGTCCTCCCACATGCCCTCGTCCCGCGCTGCGACCTGGCTTGCCATCGCTGCCGGCGCCCTTGGCGGCGCCGCCGCGGCGCTGTTCGCGCGCCATCCGTCGCAGCCCGCACCGCTTGCCCCCGTTGCGACGCTTTCGGCGGCCCCGACTCCAAGCGCCACCGCCACGCCGCCTATCGACGCCGAGGTCGCGCCCATCGACGCCACCCTGGAGCCCGAGACCGCGCTGCCCACGACGCACTACGCGCCGCCGCTGCCAGCCACCGCCGGTGCCGCCAAGCGGGCTGCGTTGCGCTGCGCGTGGGGCCACATAGAACCCTGCCTGCAGGCTGCGGTGGCGTACCGCGATGGCCTGGGCATCGCCGCCGACAAAGGGGAAGGCAAGCTGTACATGCACCGCGCCCGCGAGCTGTCGATCGACCTGTGCGAGGAAGGCCACCCCGAGGCCTGCTACGCGCTGGCCTACATGTACGAGCACGGCGTGGGCCTGCCTGTGGCGCCCGACAAGGTCCCTGCCCTGATCGCCCGCGTGCGCATGCTCTGCCGCATCAAGGCCACGCCGATCTGCCGGCGGGTAGCGGCGAAACCAGACGGCGGCTGAGCACAGAATCGCCGAGCGTAGTTCCGCTGCAGGAGCAGCAGCGCGTCCTGACCGCACCGTTTCGACCAGCAGCGCCGACGACTGGAGCGTCCTGGCTGCCTCCCGCCGGGGAACTTCGTTCTGATGCTTGGTCTTGTGGGCGTTTGGGGCCCCGACCCCAAACGCGGCAACCGGAAGCGTCACTCCTTGGCCTGTACGAGAATCGTAACCGGTGATGTAGAGCAGCCCGCCCGCCGATGAGCTACGCTCCGGCCGATGCAGGTCCACCCCACGCGCGCGGCGGTCGATCTGGCGCTGGCCGGGATTGCCACGGTGGTGGTGGGCGTCGCCGCGCGCGAGGCCGCCATCGTCGCCTGGGGCGGCGCACTGCTGGTGGGACTGGCCATCGCACGCTCGGTGACGGAGCTCAGCGTGGCGCGCATCCGCGCCGCTGGCTTCGAGATGCTGTGGACCAGCGAGCCGCGCCAGCGCCGCGTGGCGCGCGGTGAGAGCCTCGAGCTGGAAGCCGAAGTGCGCAATCGCGACACGCGCGCGGCGCGCTACGTGCAGCTGCGCGCCATCGCCGCGCCCGAGCTGGACGTGCAGCTCGATCCAGCCGAGGGCGAAGTGCCCGCCGCGGGCCGGCTGCGCGTCACGGTGCGTGTCTCCGCACCGCGCGTCGGCCGCTACGGCCTGCACGGCCTGTCACTCGAGGTGCAGGGCAACCCGGGACTTTTCGAGGTCCCGCTCACCTTCGCCAATCCCTTCGGCCTGGAAGTGATGCCGCGACCCTACGCCGTCGCGATGCGCTCGGCGCGCGGCGGCCGCAGCCGCATGGCCGCCGAGGCCGGACGCCCCGGACTGCTCTCCGGCGACGGCAACGAGCTCAGGGAGCTGCGCGAGCACCAGCCCGGCGATCCCTTCAAGCGCATCGCGTGGAAGGCCTCGGCGCGCCGCGGCGTGCTCCTGGTGCGCGACTACGAGCAGGAGGAGCGCGACATCGTCTGGCTCGTGCTGGACGCCTCGGTGGAGCTGTGGGCCGGCGTGCCCGGCCAGGCCCCGCTCGACATCGCGATCGACGAGGTCGCGTCCGCGGCCGAACGCCACCTGTCACGCGGCGATCGCGTCGGCCTCGCCGTGGTCGCCTCGCGCGTGCTCATCTCGATACCGCCCGGTCGCGGCCCTGCCCACGGCATCAAGTTGATGGCCGCGCTTGCGCACGCTGCCGCCACGCTCGATAGCGACCGCAGCGATCTCGACGAGACCGACGTGGCGCTGCGCGTGCTCGAACACATGCGCCCGCTCGATCCCGCCGCCGCGCGCGGCGTGCACAGCCACGAGATCGATCGCATCGCGCGCCGCGCCGATCGGCTGCGGGCCCGTGCCGCCTTCGACGCTCCGGCGCCGTTCGCCGCCACACTGCGCGAGCGCACCCTGCGCCGCTATCTCGCTGGCTTCGGCATCGGCGCGGCGCCACGCATGGATCCCGAGCGCCCGCGCACCGACCACGAGCTCGCCCAGCTGCTCGAACGACTACCGAAGGAGCGGCCCCAGCCCAGCGTGGTCTACGTCTGGTCGCCCGCTCCCGATCCAGCTGCGCGCCCCGCGCTCGAACGCGCGCTCGCCCGCTTCCCGCGCCGCCGCATCGATCTCGCATGGATCAGCATGACCCACGAGCCCGGGATCCCGCGTAAAGGCCCGCCGCTCATGCCCGCGGTCGCCGACGCCGTCGCGCTGCGCGCCGAGGTTGCGCAGGAACGCGGCGAGCGAGCGCTCCGCCACCTCGGCGTTCGCGTCCAGCGCTTCCGCCCGCGCCGCCCCGTCCCGCGCGTGGAAGCGGAAGCCGACGACACCGAGACGCCTGCGGCGTAGCGCGCGCCGCGCGTCGTGTTCGTTGAACACCCTGGCCGCTGGACATTCGAGGTCGCGCGCCAGGTGCGGGCTCGGCTCGGCGATGGCGGCGTGTACCTGGTCGCACTGACCGGCTACGGGCGACCTTCAGATCGCGAGGCTTCGGCCGCCGCGGGGTTCAACGAACATCTGGTCAAGCCCCTCGATCAGACAGTGCTGGCGCGCATCCTCGATGGCTCCAGTCGCGAGCAGCAGCCCCGGAAACCTGCCGGGCAGTAGACAGGCGGACACCGGGCGGTTTGACGCGCATCGCGGGCTCTGGCTAGACAACCTCGCATGATGCTGAAGGCGTACGGTACCTGGAAGTCGGCGATCGATGCGAAGACGGTGGCGGGCGCGCCAAGCCCGCGCTTCGGCGCGCTGGATGTACAGGGCGGCGTGGTGCGCTTCACCGAGTCGCGTGCGTCCGAGGGCGGGCGCACGGCGGTCGTCGAGTGGCGGGACGGCGCGGTGGCCGACCGGATCCCAGCGCACTGCAACGCCCGCACGCGCGTGCACGAGTACGGCGGCGGCGCGGTCTTCTATCACGGCGGGGTCTTGTTCTACTCGGAGTTCGCGGGCGGGCAGCTGTTCCGTTCGGACAGGTCCGGCGGCGAGCCAAAGGCGATCACACCGGAGCCTCCGGTGCCGAACGCGCTGCGCTACGCCGACGGCTGCGTGTCGCCCGACGGCCGCACCCTCGTCTGCGTGCGGGAGCGGCACGAGGACGGCGAGGTGGTGAACGAGCTGGTCGCCGTGCCCGCGGACGGCTCGGCGGCGCCGCGCGTCGTGGCATCGGGACACGACTTCTTCGCCGCGCCGCGCTTCGATCCCTCGGGGAAGCGCCTGGCGTGGCTTGCGTGGGATCACCCGCGCATGCCTTGGGACGGCACGGAGCTGTTCCTCGCGGACGTCGCGGAGGACGGGACGCTGGCAAACGCGCAGTCCATCGCGGGCGGCGCGGAGGAGTCGATTGTCGAGCCGCGTTGGTCGCCGGACGGGCGGCTCCACTTCGGCTCCGACCGCAATGGCTTCTGGAATCTCTATCGGCTCGAAGCCGACGGCAGCCAGCGCGCGTTGACGGCGCTGGACGACGGGGAGATCGGCACGCCGGCGTGGGTGTTCGACATGCGGCGCTATGTCTTTCTCGACGACGGGCGCATCGCCTGCGTGGTGACGCGCGCCGCGGTGGACTCGCTGGAGTTGCTCGATCCGGAGAGCGGGCGGCTCGAGCCGGTCGACCTGCCGTACACCTCGTACGCGCCGACTTCGCTGGCCACGGACGGGCGCCGCATCGCCTTTGCCGCCGCGTCGCCGACCGAGCCGCCAGCGATCGTGCTGTTCGATCCGGAGAGCGGGAAGCAAGAGCGCGTGCGCGGCACGTTCGAAGTACCCGACGCAGCCAGCGTGTCGGTACCACGCGCGATCGAGTTTCCGACCCGCGACGGCGCAGTGGCGCATGCCTTCTACTATCCGCCGGCGAACCGGGAGTACGAAGGTCGGGAAGGCGAGCGACCGCCGCTGCGCGTGATCTGCCACGGCGGACCGACCAGCCACACCTCGCCGCGCTTCGCTCTGGAAGTGCAGTTCTACACGCAGCGAGGCATCGGCGTGGTGGACGTGAACTACCGCGGCAGCTCGGGTTACGGCCGCGCCTACCGCCGGCTGCTCGACGGGCGCTGGGGCGTGATCGACTGGCAGGATTGCGCCTCGGCCGCACAGCACCTGGCCGCCGAGGGGCTGGCCGATCCGGAGCGCACCTGGGTGGAGGGCGGCAGCGCGGGCGGCTACGTGGTCTTGTGCGCGCTGGTGTTCGACCCGAAGGCGTTCGCGGCGGGTGTGAGCCTGTTCGGCGTGGCCGACGCGGAGGCGCTGGCGCGCGACACGCACAAGTTCGAGTCACGCTACCTCGACACGATGATTGGCCCCTACCCCGCGCGCGCGGATCTGTACCGCGAGCGGTCACCCGTGCACTTCGCGGAGCGGCTGGAGCGGCCGCTCCTGCTCCTGCAGGGGCTCGACGACAAGGTCGTGCCGCCGAGCCAGGCCGAGATGATGGCGAAGGTGCTCGACAACAAGCACATCCCGCACGCCTACCTGGCGTTCGAGGGCGAAGGGCACGGCTTCCGCAAGGAAGAGAACATCCGCCGCACGCTGGAGGCAACACTCGGCTTCGTCGGCCGCGTCTTCGGGTTTGTCCCTGCCGACACGCTTGCGCCGCTCGCAATCGCGCACATCGACGTCTAGCGCCGGATTTCCGGAAGATGCGCCACAACCCGGGCATGCCGCTCCGTGCAGCATTCGTCCTGCTCCTGGCCGTGGTGGTGCTTGGGTACTGCTCGCGACCTGCTCGCGCTGCCGGAAGCTGCGCCGAAGCCAACCACGCCTGGACGGCACGCTGCACGCGCGTGGGCGGGCTCCGGTTCCAGCACCTCCAGTGTCCGCCGGGGCGGGTTGTGGTGCGCGTCGAGAGCGGCGGCGGCCCACCGCTCGACGTCGAGATCGCGCCGTCGGGCCCGCACGCTTTCCGCTCCGTCGCCGGCTTTGGACTGTCGCCGATCGGCGAGTTTCCCGACTGGAAGCGGGCGCCGCCCGCTCAACGCCGCGCGCTCGACCAGCTCGGCGACTGCCTGCGCCGTACGGGAGGGCCGACGCTGGGTGTGCAGCCTCCAGAGAGCGAGCCGACCCAGAGTGGGCAAGCGGCGCCTTCGCCGGGGGCGCCAACGCGCACCCCGCCTCTGCCGTGGCTGCTGTTCGCTGCGCTCGCGCTGCTCGCGGTCGTGATCGCCATGGAGATCCGCCGGGCGCAGGCCCGGCGCCGGCGCTGGCTCACACTGCTTGCGCTCGGAGTCCCGGCGCTCGCGTGTCTGGCGCTGCGCCGCGCGCTCTTGCCTTTTGCCTATTTCCACCAGAATGGCCAGGGCCCGCTGTGGATCATGGACGCGCTCAGCGACACCCACGGCGTGTGGAGGTATGGCCCGGGCTACAGCGAGCTGTTCGGAACTGCCGCGCGGGCGCTCGCGGCTCCCGCGCACGGCGTGTTCATCCTGCAGGCGCTGCTCGGGGCCGCGGCCGTGCCCGCCGCGTGGATCATCGCTCGACGCGTGGGGGCCGGTCCGCTGCTGGCCGCGGCACTCGCCGCGCTGGTGCTGTTCGATCCGGTGCTCGCGCGGGCGGCGCAGAGCGAGTCGTACTTTGCGGCGTGCACCAGTCTGCTCTTCCTGGCCGGCGCCGCGCTCGCCGAGGGCAGCTGGCACGCGCGTGCGCGCTCGCTCCGCTTCAACCTCGCGGTAGCGTCGGCAGGCCTGTTCATCGCCCTCGCGGCGACAATCCATCCGATCTGTTGGGTGGCCGCGGCGTTCGTACCTGCGATCGTGCTGGTCGAGCGTGGAGCGCTGCGACGGCGCGCGCTGCTCGCCCTGCACGCTGCGCTCGGCATCGCGACGGTCGTGGCCGTCGCCGCAGGGCCGGCGATGCTCGGGGTGGTGCGCGGTTCACTCGGCCGCCAATGGATGCCAGCGGCGCGCTCGACCGTGCGCCTCGACGTCACCTACCGCGGCGGGATCGTGATTCTGCTCGCGGCCGTCGTAGTGTTGGCGCTCCGGCGTCGTCCGCGCTGGCGGCGCGCCGCTCTGGGCATCGCGGTCGCGGCGCTGGCAGGTTTCGTGCTCGGCGCGACGAATCTTGTGCACAGCCCGGCCCCGCCGTGGGTGGGCTACGCGTACGGCGCCCTGTTCGCACCGGTGCTGCTGGCGGCGACAGCTGCCGCGCTCTCGAGCGTTCTGACCGCGCGCCGCATCCAGCGCTGGCTCTCGCTGGGCGTGCTGGCGCTCGGCGCGATGGCAGCCGCACACCACCGCCGGCTGGCCACCGAGCTGCCCACCGACACACGCGAGGAAGCCTGGGCGAGCCAGTGGCAGGCTGCCCTGCCGGCCGGCGCGCTGGTCGCCTACCTGCAGCGCGCGGGCAGACGCGTGCAGGTGCTGCCACTGTACGGCACCGGCCCCACGCACGTTCGTGGCTTCCCGCTCACTGCCGGCGCGCCGGTGCCTGATCTGGCCGTCCTGGGCAGCCACGTCTACTACTACCGGAGCTCGCTCTGCAGCTCGCGTGAGGGACGCGCCTTCTGCCGCGACATCCAGCACCGCTCGCAGCTGCGGCAGGTCGCGGCGCGCTCGCTGCCCGCCGTACCGAGCCTGGAGGATCTGCCCTACGACACCGATCCCGTGCGGGTTGTCCTGTACCGGGTCGAGCCCCGGCAAGGCCCGGAGCACGCTCCTTGAGCGCCCGGCAGCGCGCCGTCGCGATCGCACCCGGGAACGCGCAACCCTCGGCTCGCTTCGTGACTTCAGGCTAGAGTCGGCACGCGATGAGCCGGCACGACGAGGAATCGCCAGAGCGCGCGGACCCGAAGTCCACGCTGGCGCGGCACAGCCTGTTCGCCAAGCGGCACTTCGGTCAGAACTTCCTGGCGGACGCGCATCTGGCGGCGCGTATCGCGGACCTTTGCACCTCGCCACCCGGCGGTACGGTCATCGAGCTCGGCGCGGGGCTGGGCGCGCTGACGCGACCACTGCTCGAGCGCGCCGCGCGCGTGATCGCGGTCGAGCGCGATCGCGACCTGGTGCCGGTGCTGCACGCCGAGTTCCCCCAGGCGATCGCCGAGGGACGGCTCCGCATGCAGGAGGCAGACGCCAAGAGCGTGGATCTGGCGGCGCTGATTGGCGACGGACCGCGGCCGCACGTGCTCGCGGGCAATCTGCCCTACCAGATCAGCGGGCCGCTGCTCGAGCGCGCCGTCACGCACGGCGCCCTGTTCGATCGTGTGGTGTTCCTGCTGCAGCTGGAGGTCGCCGACCGGCTGGCGGCGCAGCCGGGCGACGATGCGTACGGCGCGCTCAGCGTGTTTGCGCAGGCGCGCTTCTCGCCGCGGCGCGCGTTCGTGGTGCGACGCGGCGCGTTCTACCCGCAACCACGCGTCGATTCGGCAGTGGTGGTGCTCGAACCGCGGAGCGAGGCGATCGCCGAGACGGAAGCGCTCCGGCAACTCGTCCACGCGGCCTTCGGCAAGCGGCGGAAGAAGCTCGCCAACGCCTGGAAAGGGCTGTTCGGGCTCGACGCCGCGGCGCTCGCCGGCGCAGCAGAGCGCGCGGGCATCGATCTCGGGGCGCGCGGCGAGACGCTGGATGTGGCAGCCTTCGCGCGCATGGCCCAGGAGATCGAGCGATGAGGCGCGCCGCGCTCTGGGCGCTCGCTCTGCTGATGGCGCCGGCCTGCACGAAGCCCGCGCCGCGGCCGAACCGACTAGTGAAGCGGGCACAGTTCGGGATCTTCTTCGGCGGCCAGGTCGAACAGCGGCGCGAGATCCCGTTCCAGGTCGACCGCTCCAAGCAGATGCAGGGCTTCCGCATCGACTTCGCGAAGCCGCTGGCCCACCCCCACCGGATAAGCTGGGCGATCGACACGCCGGGCGGGCACAACAGCCCAGGCCGGCTGACGCACGTTGGGCAAGAGCAGGTGCAGGCCGGACAGAAGCGGCTCGATCACCCGATGCCCTTCAAGCCCGGCGACCCGCTCGGCGTGTGGAACATCCGCGTGATGGTGGACCAGCAGATCGTGATCGACCGCGTGTTCCGCGTCTACGACGCCGAGCGCCGCGCCCGCGAGCGCGCCAGGCAGGACGGCGGGGCGTAGCTCGCATGCGGACGGAAGGCGTTCTTGGCGCCTTGGCGGTTGATCTGCCGCAGTTCGCTCGATTGCGAGCGGCGACGCGCGAAGGGAGCTAGCTACTCTTCCTTCTCGCCCTTCGCCGCGCGCTTCTCGTCGCGAGCGTCCTGACGCTTGTCCGCGTCCTCGAAGTACGCCTCGTTGAAGGGCGGCCCCTCTTCGGTTTCGAGGTACTCCTCGTGCGGAAGGAGCTGGAACTCCATGAACGTGCGGATGGTGGGCGGCGGCGGATCGCCGTACAGCTCGAGCTGCGTGGCCGCCCAGGTCTCGCGCATGATCAGCTCGCCGTGCTCCGGCGTGCCCGGCTCGCCCTCGTACTTGTCGAGTGCCTCGTCGGCGTCCTTGAGCTCGAGGCGCGCCTTGACCGGATCGACATCCCCCTTCTGGACGAAGCGATCTGTGAGCAGCAGGGCGTGATCCTCGAACACCTCGGCGAAGCCCGGACCCACCGCGACGTAGTGGATTTCGCCTGCCGTGTGGTAGCTGACGATGCCCGTTTTCAGGGCGGCGAGCAGCGGGCGGTGTCCCGGTAGCACGCCGAACTCGCCTTCGACGCTGGGCGCCGTGAGGTCGTGGACCTCTTCGCTGAGTGCGACGCCCTCGGGCGTGACGATCTGCAGATCGATGTGCGGGGTCTCTGCCACTTGGGTACTCCGCTCAGGACGCCTGCTTCTTCAGCTCCTGCGCCCTCTTCTTCACCATCTCGATGTTGCCCTGCAGGTAGAACGCCTGCTCGGGCAGGTCGTCCAGACCACCGTCGAGGATCTCCTTGAAGCCCGCGATGGTCTCCTTCAGCGGCACGTACTGACCGGTGAGGCCGGTGAACTGGCTGGCGACGAAGAACGGCTGCGACAGGAAGCGCTGGATCTTGCGGGCGCGGGCCACGACCAGCTTGTCGTCTTCGCTGAGCTCGTCCATGCCGAGAATCGCGATGATGTCCTGCAGGTCCTTGTACTTCTGCAGCGTCTGCTGCACGCCGCGCGCGATGGCGTAGTGCTCCTCGCCGACGATCTGCGGGTCGAGCATGGTGCTGGTCGAGTCGAGCGGGTCGACCGCCGGGTAGATGCCGAGCTCGGCGATGGCGCGCGAGAGCACCGTGGTGGCATCCAGATGCGCGAACGTCGTTGCGGGCGCCGGGTCGGTCAGGTCGTCCGCCGGGACGTAGATGGCCTGCACGCTGGTGATGCTGCCCTTGGTCGTGGAAGTGATGCGCTCCTGCAAAGCGCCCATCTCCGTCGCCAGCGTCGGCTGGTAGCCCACCGCGCTTGGCATACGGCCGAGCAGAGCGGACACCTCGCTGCCCGCCTGCGTGAAGCGGAAGATGTTGTCGATGAAGAGCAGCACGTCCTGCCCTGCCTCGTCGCGGAAGTACTCGGCGGCGGTCAGCGCAGAGAGCGCGACGCGAGCGCGCGCTCCGGGCGGCTCGTTCATCTGGCCGTAGACCAGCGCCGTCTTGCTGAGCACCGGCTCGCCCGTCTCGAGCTTCGACTCCTGCATCTCGAGGAACAGGTCATTGCCTTCGCGGGTGCGCTCGCCGACGCCGGCGAAGCAGCTCACGCCGCCGTGCGCCTTGGCGACGTTGTTGATGAGCTCCTGGATGAGCACTGTCTTGCCCACACCAGCGCCGCCGAACAGGCCGATCTTGCCGCCCTTCCTGTACGGAGCGAGCAGGTCGATGACCTTGATGCCCGTCTCGAACACCTCGACGTTGGTGCTCTGGTCGACGAACGCGGGTGCCGCACGGTGGATCGGCATCTTCTTCTTCGCGTTGACGGGGCCCGCCTCGTCGACGGGTTTGCCGACCACGTTCAGGATGCGCCCGAGCGTCTCGGGGCCGACCGGCATCATGATGGGACTACCGGTGTCGGTGACCTCCGCGCCGCGGATCAGACCCTCGGTGGCGTCCATCGCGATGGCGCGCACCACCGACTCGCCGAGGTGCTGCGCCACCTCGAGCACGAGGTTGTCCTTCTCGGCCGAGATGTTGGCGTTGGAGACGGTCAGGGCGTTGAGGATGCGCGGCAGCTTGCCGGCGGGAAATTCCACGTCGACCACCGGGCCGATGACCGCCGTGATCTTGCCGATGTTGCCCTTGGTGCTGGTACTCGTGGTTTCAGGCATTTCGCTCTCGTCCTGTGGGTTCACGCGAGGGGCGCTCGGATCCGATCCAGGCCCATTGGCGGCCTATCGTCCGGGCCCGAGCCCGCGCGGCCGTCTAGCACGACGCGCCCTGCCTGCCAACGGTCATGACGCGCCGCGTGGGCCGGCCTTGCGCGGCGTCAGCTATCGAACAGCCGGAGCTGGCCGCCGCGGTCGGTAGGGCGACGGAAGCTAGCCGGCGCGGGAGCCGGTGCAGCTCCCGTCTCGAGGCCCAGGCGCCGCGCCGTGGTCTGGAACAGCCGGTGGATCGCCTCGGCGTACTGGCCCGAGCCGCTCTGCCGGCAGCCGAAGCGCGGGTCGTTCAACCGTCCGCCACGCACCTGGCGGATACGCCCGAGCACGCGATCGGCCGAGAGCGGCAGCGCCGCGCGCAGTCGCCGCTCGAACACATGCCGCACGTTGCCGGGCAGTCGCAGCATGATGAGCGCAGCCGAACGCGCGCCGGCGCGCGCTGCGGCCTCGAGCACGAGCGGGATGTCCTGGTCGTTCAGGCCGGGGATAACGGGCGCCACGTTGACCGTGACGGCGAGGCCAGCCTGGGCCAGCCGCTGCACCGTGCGGAGCCGCCGCGCGGGCGTTGCCACGCCCGGCTCGATGACACGCGCGTTGTCCTGGTCGAAGAACGGCACGCTCACCGACACGCCGACCTGCGTCACCTCCGATAGCCGGCACAGCACGTCGATGTCCCGCTCCACCAGCGGCGCCTTGGTGATGATGTGCACGGGATTCCGGTACTCGGCACACACTTCCAGACAACGCCGCGTCAGTGCGTAGCTGGCCTCGAGCGGCTGGTAGCAGTCGGTGTTGCCGCTGACAGCGATCAACTCGCCTTGCCAGGAACGCCTTTCGAACACTTCGCGCAAGAGCCCGGGCGCGCGCGGCTTGACGACGATGCGGCGCTCGAAATCGACGCCGCTGCCGAAATCCAGGTACTCGTGGCTCGGCCGCGCATAGCAGTAGCTGCACGCGTGCTGGCAGCCCCGGTACGGGTTGAGACTCCAGCGGAAACCGACGTTGGGGCTGTCGTTGTCGGCGAGGATGCTGCGCGAGTGATCCTCGTAGATCTGGAGCTTCTGTGTGGGCGGCTCGCCGAGAAACTCGACGTGCGCCGAGTGCCAGGGGTTCGGCGGATTGTCGATCGGCAGCGCCTTCACCGCGCAAGCCTTATACTGAAACTGCGTTCAGTCAACCCGACTGGCTCCGGCAGCGGCGGAATCTTGCAGCCAAGGCCGACCCGTACGACCGGTGCAGAGCAACAAACGGGCCAGAAATAAAGCACAAATCCCCCCCGACGAGACTTGGCCCGCGCACGATTTGCGGTATGCCTACCGGGCTGTGATCGGGCAGGAGACCATCGATCGTGTCCGGGAACAGACGGGGATCGTGGCGCTCATCGGCGAGAGCGTGAAGCTCGTCAAGCGTGGCCGGAGCCACGTGGGCCTGTGCCCCTTCCATAAGGAGAAGACGCCCAGCTTCCACGTCAACGAGGAGCGCGGCTTCTACCACTGCTTCGGGTGCGGCGCTTCCGGCGACGCCATTCGTTTCCTTCAGGAAACCAGCGGTCTGTCGTTCATCGAGACGGTGCGCGAGCTGGCAGCACGCGCCGGCATCGAGGTCATCGAGGATGCGTCGGACGCCGAGCGCAAGCAGCAGGCCGAAGCGCGCCGCCGCCAGCAGGAGCTGTACGAAGTCGGCAATGCCGCAGCGGCGTTCTTCGAGCGCATGCTGCGCGAGCATCCACTCCGTCGTTCGGCGCTTGCGGAGCTGGACCGGCGCGGTCTGTCGCCGGCCTCGTCCACCGACAGCGTAGCCGATGCGCTGCAGGCCTTCCGCATCGGCTACGCCCCCTACGGCTGGGACCACTTGTCGCGCTATCTGCTGGAAAAGGGCTTCTCGCTGCAGGCTGCGGAGAAAGTCGGCCTGCTGGTCCCGCGCAGGACCGGGTCCGGGCACTACGATCGCTTCCGGCACCGCCTGATGTTCGCGGTGCTCGATCTGCACGGACGCGTGATCGCCTTCAGCGGACGCGCACTGGATGCTCCCGACGAGGCCGCACTGCGCGAGGCCGGCATCGAGCCGATGGGCTCCGCGACGCAGAGCGGCGACACGGTCGCCAAGTACGTCAACTCACCGGAGTCGCCGGTATACCGCAAGCGCGAAACCGTGTTCGGTCTGTACCAGGCGCGCCAGGGTCTGCGCAGCACGGGCGACTGCGTGCTGGTCGAAGGCAACTTCGACGTGATGGGTCTGCACGCGCGCGGCATCGACAACGTCGTGGCTCCGCTCGGCACGGCCTTCACGCCGGAGCAGGCGCGGCAGATCAAGCGCTTCGTGCCCGGCGTCACGCTGCTGTTCGACGGGGACGCGGCGGGCCGCCGTGCCGCGCGCGCAGCCCGCGAGGCGTGTCGCGAAGCCGGCCTTCACGCCCGCGTCGCCACGCTCCCCGACGGCACGGATCCGGACGATCTTGCCCGCGAGCAGGGTCCGGAAGCGGTGCGGCGCGTGCTCGGCGCCGCGCGCGGGATGCTGGAGTACCTCATCGACAGCACGCTCGACGGCGGCTTCGCCGCCGACGACGCGCGGGGCCGGGCAGCAAAGATCAAGGAGGTCACCGAGCTCCTCGCATCGGAGGACGATCCTGCCGTCCGGGCCATGGCCGAGCAGCACGCGGACCGCATCGCCGAGCGGCTCGGAATTGCGGATGCCCGGACTTTCCGGGCGCTTGCGACCTCCGTGAAGCAAGCCCTGCGAGAACCGCGCCAAACCGACCCGGCGCGCCGCTCCAAACGCGCAGAGCCCCCCTCGAGGGCGCGCTCGCGCGACCGCCGCGAGGAGATCGGATTCGAAATACTCGGCGCTTTCCTGGACTACCCCCAGCTTCTCGATACACAAGAAGGAGTGGAAGGGGTGAAGCTCCTTGAAGGTGATGCTGCCGCGGCTGTTGCCGCGCTGCGTCAAGCTTGGGATGGAATGGCTTTGACAGACCCTGAACAAGTCCTTGCGAAGCTGGCGCCATCGATCCATCCATTCGCCGCTGCGCGGCTAGCGGCCCCTCGACACGAAAAGCTCGAGGAGGCGCGATCCGAGTTTCTTGAGAACGTCAGCAAGTTGGAACGGCTCGAGCTCACGCGTGAGAAGTCAGAGGTGGTGGAGGAGCTCGAGCGGGCTGCAGCCAGCGGTGATTTCGACCAGGAAATCAGCCTGCTCAGCGAGCATTGGCGCCGTGCGCGGGAACGTCACGGTCTCTGAAGAGAGGTAGCGGTGGGAGCAAGAAAGTCAGAGCGCTCGACGAAGCAGGGCAAAGCGGTCGCATCCAGCAAGGCTGGTGGAGCTTCGAGATCGTCCTCGAAGAGCGCGGCAGCCAAGGCCGGCAGCGCGTCGTCGAAGAACAGCAAGGCCGCCAAACCGAAGGCCGCTCCGAAGAGCGCCGCGCAGACCAGCGCCAAGACGGCGAGCAAGGCCAACGGCAAGAGCACACCGAAGACCAAGGCGGCTACGGCCAAGGCCAGCAGCACCAAAAGCAAGAGCGACGCCAAGGCCAACGGCAAGAGCAGCTCGAAGGCGGCCAGCGCACGCACGGCAAAGAGCGAGCCGCCGCCCGCATCGCAGAGCAACGGCAAGTCCAAGGCCACAGCCAAGTCGAAGAAGGGCGCCACCAACGGCAAGGGCAAAGCCGACAACGCGCGCGAAGTCGCCCAGTTGATCACGCTCGGCAAGAGCAAGGGCTTCCTCACCTACGACGACGTCCACGACGCGCTGCCCGGCGACGACATCGGCGCAGAGCAGATGGACGACGTGCTCAGCGCGCTGGGTGACCAGGACATCGAGGTCGTCGACGAGAGCGTCAACCTCAAGGTGTCGACCCGCTCGGCCTCGACGGCTGGCAGCAACGGGTCGAGCAAGAGCTCCAGCAGGGGCGACGGGGAGCGCGGCGAGGCGACGCCGCCCACTCCGACGCCGGCGACCAAGTCCGCCGACGACGACCTGTACAAGAGCAACGACCCGGTACGCATGTACCTGCGCAAGATGGGCAGCGTGGCGCTGCTCACCCGCGAAGGCGAGGTCGAGATCGCCAAGCGCATCGAGGAGGGCGAAAACGAGGTTCTGGCCGCCATCCTCAACAGCCCCGTGGCAGTCCGCGAGATCATCGAGATTGGCGAGAAGCTCCGCAATCACAAGATCCGCGTGAAGGACATCGTGCGCGACGCGGAGGACGAAGAGCACGAGTTCGACGAGGAGGAGGCCGATCGCCGGATCATCCGCCTCATCGACCGCGTCAAGCGCATCGAGAAGAAGAACGCGGACCTCGCCGAAGAACGCAAGTCGGCCGACGATGCGCGCCGCAAGAAAGTCGACAAGGCGCTTTCCGACAACAAGAAGGAGCTCGTCAAGACGCTCCAGGAGATGCGTCTCAACAAGAAGACCATCGACAAGATCGTGGCCAAGCTCAAGACCATGATCCAGAAGGTCCAGCGTGCGCAGGGCAAGGCGCTCGAGTTCGAGCGACAGAGCGGCACGACCAAGACAGAGCTGAAGAAGCTCGTACGCGAAGCCAAGGAAGACCCGCACGCGAAGGCGGAGCTCGCCGAGAAGCTCGGCGTCGAGCAGGTCCAGGTCGAGGACGTCGCGCTGGCGCTGAAGAACGCGCAGAAGGGCGTCAAGAAGGTCGAAGAAGAGCTGAAGATCGACGTCGCCGAGATGCTCAGGACCTACGCGGCCATCCGTGCTGGCGAGCGTCGCGCCGAGCGCGCCAAGGCCGAGCTGGTCGAGGCGAACCTGCGTCTGGTGGTGTCGATCGCGAAGAAGTACACCAACCGCGGCCTGCAGTTCCTCGACCTGATCCAGGAAGGGAACATCGGCCTGATGAAGGCCGTCGACAAGTTCGAGTACAAGCGCGGCTACAAGTTCAGCACGTATGCAACGTGGTGGATCCGCCAGGCCATCACCCGGGCCATCGCCGATCAAGCACGCACCATCCGCATTCCGGTGCACATGATCGAGACGATCAACAAGCTCATCCGCACTTCGCGCTATCTCGTGCAGGAGTTCGGACGCGAGCCCACGCCCGAGGAGATCGCCGAGAAGATGGAGCTGCCGCTCGACAAGGTGCGCAAGGTCCTGAAGATCGCCAAGGAGCCGATCAGCCTGGAAACGCCCATCGGCGAGGAAGAGGACAGCCACCTCGGCGACTTCATCGAGGACAAGAGCGTCATCAGCCCGGCGGACGCGGTCATCAACATGAACCTCTCCGAACAGACCCGGAAGGTGCTCAAGACACTGACTCCGCGCGAGGAGAAGGTGCTGCGCATGCGCTTCGGCATCGGCGAGAAGAGCGACCACACCCTCGAGGAAGTCGGACAGGACTTCGAGGTCACCCGCGAGCGCATCCGCCAGATCGAGGCCAAGGCGCTCAGGAAGCTCCGGCACCCCAGCCGCAGCAAGCAGCTGAAAAGCTTCATCGACAGCTGAGCGCGGACGCGATCCGGGGACAGGCACGCACTGGCCCGTCCGGTTGCCGCGTTCGGGGTTGGGGACCCCGGACGCCCACAAGACAAGTGTCGAACGGGCTTTCCCGGCGAGAGGCACTCCAGACGTTGCTGTCGTCGGCGTCACCCGATGGCACGACACTCTGGACGCGAGCCTGCCCTGGAGCCGGAAATCGCGATTTCAATTGTTTGGAGCGCCCAGACAGATCCAGTCGTAGAGCGTCTGCATCTGTGCGGGAGGCAAAGGCGACGCGTTCTTCGGCATGGGCACACCCGTGCACATCCCGTGTCCGCTGAGCTTGTGCATCAGGTAGCTCCCGTCGGGATCGCCCGGCACCACCAGCGGGCGGCCATCGCAGCACTCGCGTGAGCGGTAGGCGGTGAGAGCCGCGTAGTCGCCCCAACCCGTAGTGCCGTGGCACACCTCCCCCGAGCAGCCAGAAGACAGAATCGGCTCCACGTCAGCCGAGAAGCTCACCGAGTTCCGCGACGGCGTACAGGCGCCAGCGTCCGCTCTGTCCTGCCCGGCGTCCACGCAGGATAGCCCCGCGTCGAACACGAAGCCGCCCGACCCGGCACTGCCGGAGTCGTTCCCCGGCGGCTGTCCGCTCGCGCCACCGTGTGTGCTGCTGCACGCCGCGGACACCAACAGCGCTGCGAACAGCAACCAGGACAAGCGCATCCCTGTTTCAAGCAACGAGAGCCACGCGTTATGCCCGCGCTGCATCACAGACGTTCTACCGCTGTGGGCTCACTGGCCGGCCGAACCGGTTCGCGCGCCGGCCATAGCGGAATGCTGGAACACGTGGAATCATACGCGTGGCGCGGCCTTCGGTCGCCCCTTTCACTTTTTCGAGATGGAGATCACGCATGGAGAGTCGCTTGAACATGTTGTTGAAGGGAGCATTCCTTGTCTCGCTTGTCGTCCCGCTGGCCGCAACCGGCTGCGGAAGCTCGTCCAGCTCGAGCGGGAGTTCGGGTTCCGGAGGCCAGAGCCAGGACGCGGCGGCGGCTGGTAGCGGAGGTAGCGGCACCGGCGGCACCAGCGCGGGCGGCACCGGCGGCACCAGCGCGGGCGGAACCGGCGGCACCAGCGCGGGCGGCACCGGCGGCACCAGCGCGGGCGGCACCGGCGGCACCAGTGCGGGTGGCACCGGCGGCACCAGCGCGGGCGGAACCGGCGGCACCAGCGCGGGCGGAACCGGCGGCACCAGCGCGGGCGGAACCGGCGGCACCAGCAGCACGTGCTCGGGCAGCCTGACGAGCTGCAACGGCACCTGCGTCGATACCAACACCGACAAGAACCATTGCGGCGGTTGCGGCACCCAGTGCGGCGTCACGCAGATCTGCCAGAGCGGCAACTGCACATGCCCCAGCGGCACGAAGGCGTGCGGCAACGGCAGCTGTGTTGCAAACTCGCAGTGCTGCTCCCCGTGTACCGGGGGCAAGACATGCCAGAACGGTACGTGCCAATGCCCGTCCACCGCACCCAAGGCGTGCGGCAACACGTGCGCTCTCGAGTGCTGCACCGCCAGCGACTGTGCGTCGGGCGAAACCTGCAAGAGCGGTATCTGCATCCCCATCAAGCCGTAGAATCGTGGCAGCGGGACGCGGCTTCTCCCGGGGAAGCCGCGTCCCTGTAGCCCTGCCGGGCTTGCGTCCGCGACAAGCCCGCTGCATCCTCGGTCAAACGGCGCCGCGCGTGCGCCACGTCGAGAGGGGTACTCCGCATGGCGAACGCCTGGCCACGTAACTCGAACAATATGTGCGCTTCGACGTCCCGTATCGTCGGCGTACTGGTGGCGGCGATGCTCGGCGCGGGCTTGTGGTCCGGCTGCGGCTCGTCGAACAGCTCGTCGTCGGGTTCCGGTGGCAACGCCGGCAGCGACGCGGGCACCGCCGGCATGGGCACAGGGGGCTCGGGCGGCAACGCGGGCTCGGCGGGCTCGGGTGGCAACGCCGGCAACGCGGGCTCGGGTGGCAACGCCGGCAGCGGCGGCAGCGCGGGCTCCGGCGGGACAGGCGGAAGCTCCGGTTCAACAGCTGGCTCGGTGCTCGAGTACCACAACTCGCCGACGCGCGACGGGCTCTACGTCGATCCCTTGATCACCAAGGCCCGTGCCCAGACGACGCACAAGGACACCTCCTTCACGGCCACCCTCAACGGTCCGACCTACGCGCAGCCGCTGTACTTTGCCGGCGGTCCCGGCGGCAAGGACCTGGTCATCGTGAGCACGGAACAGAACGACGTCGTCGCTCTCGACGCGGCGAACGGCAGCGTCGTCTGGCAGAAACACCTCGCCGCGCCCGTGCCGCGAAGCCACCTGCCCTGCGGCAACATCAATCCTCTCGGAATCACCGGGGCGGGCGTGATCGACGCGGCCAGCCGCCGGCTGTTCGTCGACGCGATGACCACGCCAGATGGCGGCACCACGAAGAAGCACATGGTGTACGCGCTCTCGGTCGACACTGGCTCCATCGTCAGCGGCTGGCCCGTCGACGTCTCTGCCAAGGTCAAGGACGGCACCCTGGCTTTCGATTCCACCGTGCAGAACGAACGCGGCGGGCTGACCATCATGAACGGCACCGTGTACGTCCCCTACGGCGGGCACTACGGCGACTGCGGTAGCTATCACGGCTGGGTCGTCGGCATTCCGATGACCAACCCGGCGGCGGCGAAGGGCTGGGCCACCCGCGCGCGCGGCGGCGGGATCTGGTCGCCGGTCGGCGTCTCGTCCGACGGCAAATCGCTGTTCGTGGCTACCGGCAACACCTTCGGCGCCACCACCTGGAGCGACGGCGAAGGCGTGATCCGGCTCGGCGCAGGTCCCACCTACAGCCAGCAGGCCAGCGACTACTTCGCACCGTCGAACTGGAAGAGCCTGGACAGCTCCGACACCGATATCGGCAGCTCCGGGGCCGTGCTGGTCGACGTGCCCGGCGCTACCCCCTCCAAGCTCGCGGTCGCCATGGGCAAGAACGGCGTCGCCTACCTGCTGGATCGGAGCAATCTGGGCGGCATTGGCACCGGCAACGGGATAACGGGCGAAGGCGTGGCCAGCAAGCGTGTGGCCAACGGCACGTTGATCCAGGGCGACGTTGCGTACACCACGTCGCAGGGCACCTACGTCGTGTTCAACGGCAGTGTGGTGGGCTGCCCGAACGGCACGAGCGGCGATCTCGGCGCGTTGCGCATCAGCGCGACCTCGCCCCCAGCCATCAGCGTTGCGTGGTGCGCGCACGAAGGCGGAGGCGGCTCGCCGATCGTGACGACGACCGACGGCCACAAGAACGCGGTCGTGTGGGGGCTGGGCGCGGCCAACAGCAATCGCCTGACAGCCTTCGACGGCGACACCGGCCAGACGCTGTTCGACGGCACGGGCTCGGCGAACGCGATGAGCAATATCCGTCGCTACCAGACGCCGATCGCGGCCAAGGGACGGATCTTCGTCGCGGGCGACAACGCCGTCTACGCGTTCACCACGCAATAGAGCAGCGGAGGGCAGCTCCCTGCGCCGATCCGTCGGCTATTCGAGGCGCAGTTCCTTCATCCGCCGCCAGAGCGTTGTGCGGCTGACTCCGAGCAGCTTCGCCGCCGCGCCGCGGCGGTGATGCGTCTTGCCCAGCGCGGCCAGGATGGTCTGCCGATCCGGCCACGGCTCGAGCGCCGTGGCCGCGGCCGGGACAGCCGCCGGCTGCGAGACCGGGCTCTGCAGGCGAGGCTTCGGCAAGGCGGGCTCCGGGGCGGGCGGCGGCGCAGCCGGTGCCAGCGTCGTGCGCTCGCCCCGGATTTCGGGAGGCAGATCCTCGGGGTGGATGGTCTGGCCTTCGCACACCGCCGTCGCGTATTCGAGCGCGTTTTCCAGCTGCCGGACATTGCCGGGCCACGAGTACGACAGCAGCACACGCATCGCCGACGGCGAGAGCCTGAGCGCGCGATGCCGCTGGCCCACCCGCCCCAACAGATGCAGGATCAACAGCTCGAGGTCTTCCCGACGCTGCCGGAGTGCCGGAAGCATGATCGGCACGACGTTCGAGCCGGTAGAATAGATCCTCGCGGAAGCGCTTCTCGGCCACGGCGTGCGGCAGGTCCTGGTGCGTGGCCGCGATGACACGCGCGCGGAAAGGTCGGCTGACGGTCTCACCGACCCGCTCGTAGCTGCGCTCCTGCAGCACGCGCAGCAGCTTGACCTGGAGCGGCAGCGGCAGATCGCCGATCTCGTCGAGGAACACCGTACCCCCCGCCGCAACCTCGAACCGCCCGGGCTTGTCCCGCACCGCGCCCGTGAATGCGCCGCGCGCATGACCGAACAGCTCGGTCTCGAGCAGATTCTCGGGCAGCGCGCCGCAGTTGACGGCGACGAATGGATGGCCCGCGTGCGTCGAACGCGCGTGGATCGCACGCGCGACGAGCTCCTTGCCGGTGCCGCTCTCGCCGGTGATGAGCACCGTTGCGTCGCTGTCCTTGAGGTGGTCGATGAGATGGAACACGCGGCGCATGGCAGGCGAGCGAGCCACCATGCCCTCGAAGATGACGGGACCGTTCGAGTCGTCGCTGCCGTCGGCCAGGTCGATGGGGGCCTCCGGTCGCACCACGATCACGTAGCGCCGAGTGGACGCGGAAAGGCCGCAACCGGCGCTGGCATCGAGCACCGCGCCTGTCACGGACACCGGCCGGACCCGGCCATCGCTGCTCTTCACATCCGCTCGCCACCCTTCGCGGCGCTCCCCCGACTGCAGCGCGGAGCGGAAGTATGCGCCTGGGCCGAACAGCCCCTCGCCCAGGATCTCCGCGACGGAGCGCCCGATCAGCTCCTTTTCCGGCCAGCCGACGAGCTCGCCGACGAGTCGCGAACATCGCTGCACGCTGAACTGTTCGTCGACCACGAGCACGCCGCGACCCAGCGAGTCCATCACGGACTGCATGCCGCCCCAGCTGGCTTCCACCGTGCCGGTCGCCATCGCGTGCTCGTCGATGGGCCGGAATGTCTCGACCGCTCCGATCACCTTGCCGGTTCGATCGCGGATCGCGGCTGCACTCTTCAGGACCGGCAACCGGCGGCCATCGCCCTGGTGGATCTCGACCGGCACGTCCGAGAAATCGCCGCGCTCGAAGATGCCGCAGGATTCCAGACAGGTGCTGCAACGGAACCCGGTCAAGCAGCTGCGGCCGAGCACGTCACCGCGCGCGATACCGGTGAGCGCCTCGGCGCGATCGTTGAAAGCGATCAGGTTCCGCTCCGCGTCGACCACGAACACGGCATCGTGGGTCGTTTCAGCGAGTGCCTCGAGCAGTCCGCCCTTCGCCTGACGCGTCATCCGACGCATCGCGGTTTCCGCCCAGCCCGTTCGCGACTCGCTCATGCCGCCTCCTGCAACACCTATAAACATCTTGTTACTAGTAGGAACGTTTTGCAACATGCTGGAACATCCGGCGTCCGCTGAAACGCCTAAGCTGTTGAAATCATTGATCCACATTCGCTGGCACGGGAGCTGCTGGAACACCGGGTGATCCCTGAAGGAGGCTCCCAAGTGAAGAAGCTGCTCGTCCTCGGCGGCGGCACCGCCGGCACCATGATGGTCAACAAGCTGTCCCGGCGTCTGTCGTCCGATACCTGGAAGATCACCGTCGTCGACAAGGACCCCATCCACTACTACCAGCCCGGTTTCCTGTTCATCCCGTTCGGCCTCTACAAGCCCGACGAGGTCGTGAAGCCCAAGGCCGACTTCCTGCCGCTCGGTGCGGAGATGGTGCAGAGCGGCATCGATGTCATCGAACCCGACAAGAAGCGGGTGAAGCTGACGACCGGTCAGTACCTGTCCTACGACATCCTGATCATCGCCACCGGTACACAGGTCAGGCCCGACCAGATCGAAGGGCTGACAGGTGAAGGCTGGCGCGACAACATCTTCGACTTCTACACGCTCGAAGGCTCGACCGCTCTGTCCAAGGCCCTGCGCCACTGGGAAGGCGGACGCCTCGTCTTGAACGTGGCGGAGATGCCGATCAAATGCCCGGTCGCTCCGCTCGAGTTCCTGTTCCTCGCAGACTGGCACTTCCACGAGCGCGGCATCCGCGACAAGGTCGAGCTCGTCTACGCGACGCCGCTCGATGGCGCGTTCACCAAGCCTCGCGCTTCCGCGCTGCTCGGTGAACTACTCGAGCGCAAGAACGTCCGCGTCGTGCCCAACTTCGACCTCGGCGAGGTCGACGGCGCCAACAACCGCATCAAGAGCTACGACGGTAAGGAGCTCGACTACGATCTGTTCGTCTCCATCCCCACCAACATGGGCGACGACATGATGGAGCGTTCGGGCATGGGCGACGAGCTGAACTACGTCCCCACGAACAAGAACACGCTCAGGGCCGATGAGCACGAGGACATCTTCGTGATCGGCGATGCCACGAACCTGCCCGCGTCCAAGGCCGGCTCGGTCGCGCACTTCGAGGCCGAGGTGCTGACCGAGAACATCCTGCGTCAGATCGAGGGGCAGGAACTGCTACCGGCGTTCGACGGACACGCGAACTGCTTCATCGAATCCGGCTTCGGCAAGGGGCTGCTCATCGATTTCAACTACGAGACCGAGCCGCTGCCCGGCAAGTTCCCGCTGCCCGGCGTGGGGCCGTTCTCGCTCCTGGCCGAGAGCCGCATGAACCACTGGGGCAAGATGATGTTCCGCTGGGTGTACTTCAACCAGCTCATCCGGGGCGTCGAGCTGCCGCTCGAAGCCCAGATGCTGATGGCCGGAAAGCAGGCAGCGTGATGGCAAACACCATCCAGCTTTCGCCCTCCCCTGCCCCGCGCGAGCCGGACCTCGCGCGGGAGCTCGCGAGGATGAACGACCGCCTCGACACGCTGAACCAGCGCGTCGAGCACCTGTACAGAAGGACGCTGGCCGCCGAGGAGCTGAAGGACGAGCTGGTTCCCGTCCTCAAGGACGCGATGGCGGCCATGAGCGACAAGCTCGGCGAGATGGAAACGGAGTTCAACTCGGAGCAGGTGCTGCACCTGCTCCGCAAGGTCCTGAGGAGCACGCCACGCTTCATCCGCGCGCTCGAGCAACTCGAGAACCTCGAGAGCCTCGCTGACGAGCTCTCGCCACTCGGTCGCGACATCGTGCGCAGCACGGTCGAGACGCTGCAGCGCGCGGAAGACCGCGGCTGGTTCCGCATGTCCCAGGGCGCGATGCAACTGTTCGACCGCATCGCCGCGGGCACCTCGCAGGAGGACGTTGATCGGCTCGGCGACAACCTGATGCTGATCGTGAACACGGTAAAGCGCATGACCCAGCCCCAGATGCTCGCGGTTGCGAACAACGCGCTGGGCGCTCTGGACGCTGAGCACGAACCGCCGCCCAGGGTGACGCTCTGGCGGCTGATGCGCTCGCTGCGCGATCCGGAAGTCCAGGGCGGACTCGCTGTGATGCTGGAACTCACGCGACAGATCGCCCGCCGCCCACAGACCACGCTCGAAGACGACCAGAAGAGGAGTTGAGAAATGTCCGAGATCCAGGTTTCAGGAAAGAACATCGCGGTAAACAACGAGGGATTCCTCGAGAGCCCAACCGACTGGTCCCCGGAGGTTGCCGAGTACCTGGCAAGCGCTGCCGGCATCCAGCTCACCGAACGCCACTGGGACGTGATCCGCTTCTGCCGCACGGACTACGAGAAGACCGGCAAGTCGCCCGGCGTGCGGCGCATCACCAAGATCGGCGGCGTGCCGACCAAGGACATGTACGCGCTGTTCCCGGGTGGGCCGGGCAAGCTCAGCGCCAAGCTCGCGGGCCTCCACAAGCCGGTGGGCTGCGTCTAGCGCAGAAAGGACGACCTATATGACCGCAACAGCACCCGTGGGAAACGTCGCAGCTGGTCCGGGCTTTGTGCCCAGCGCGGAACCCGAGCCCATCAAGAAGGTGTCGATCATCTGCTCGAAAGGCAGTCTCGACATGGCGTATCCAGGCCTGATCCTGGCCAACGCAGCGCGCATGTCCGGCATCGAGGCGGTCCTGTTCTTCACCTTCTGGGGCCTCGACATCATCACCGAGAAGAAGATCGACCACCTGCACGTGAGCCCGGTCGGTAACCCCAGCATGCCGATGCCGACCATGGTCGGCGGTCTGCCCGGCATGGAGTCGATGGCGACGCGCATGATGAAGAAGACCATCGACAAGCTCGACATCCCGCCCGTGCGCGAGATGATCGAGACGCTGGGTGACGCCGGCGCCGAAATGTACGCCTGCCGGCTGGCCGCCGACATGATGGGTCTGACCAAGAACGACTTCGTGCCCCAGGTGCAGGAGATCATCAGCGCCATGGACTTCTTCGATCACTCGAAAGGCGCCAACATCATCTTCATCTAGCCCGTTTTCCCCCTCCAGAAGCCGCACCCCGGGGCTGCCTGACAGCTCCGGGGTGCGCTGTTTTTCCGGGTCCTTGCCCGCCTGGTATTGCGCGGTTACGAGCGCCGCGGGAGACTCGGGTAGGTTCGGGGATGTCAACGGGGCTGCTGGTCGTCTCGCTGCTGGTGCAGCTACTTGCTGCATGGCAGGCGTTGCGTCTGGTACGCATCACGGGGCGTCGCAGCGCCTGGGTGCTGATTGCAGCCGCGGTGCTCCTGATGGCGATGCGGCGCCTGGTGACGCTGGTCGACGTCTCGGCCGGGCACAGGGCACTCGACCCGATCGCCGAGCTCATCGCGCTCACGATCTCGCTGTTGATGCTGGGCGGCATCTCGCTCATCGGTCCACTCTTCCGGTCGATCGAGCGCTCGCGGCGCGCGCTCGCAGAAAGCGAGGAGCGCTACGCCGCACTGATCCGCGACGCCCCCGACGCCATCGTGGCGGTAGCGGACGACAACTCGATCCAGAACTTCAATCCCGAGGCGACGCGCATCACGGGTCTGGACGCAGAGGAGGCACACGGACAGCCGCTGGCGGACACCGGGTTCTTCGTGGGCGAGCAGCTCGAGCGCATCCAGGCGGGGATCGAGCAGGCCCGCTCGGAACGCCGCGCGGGTCCCATGGAGCTCGAGGTGGTGGACAAGGATGGCGCCGTGGTTCCCGTCGAAGCCAACCTGCAGCGCATCGAAGGCCGGAAGCGTCGCGTCAAGATCGTCATGCGCGACATCACCGCGAGGCGGGTGGCCCAGGAAAAGGGCGAAGCGCTGGAGCAGCAGCTCGAGGAGGCGCGACGGCTCGAAGCTCTGGGGCAGCTCGCCGGCGGCATCGCGCACGACTTCAACAACCTGCTCACCGTCATGATCGGGACCTGCCAGATCATGCTCGACGACAAGGAGCTCCCCCGGAAATCCCGCGCCGAGGTCGAAGCCGTGGCCGAAGCCGCGAAGCGCGCCGCAAGCCTCACGGGCCAGCTCCTGGCGTTCGGGCGCCGTCAGGTCCTCGAAGCCAGCAAGGTCGACCTGCACGAGGCACTGGACGAGCTCGCGGATCTACTCTCCAGGCTGGTTGGTGAAAATGCCCGGCTCGAGATAGACCGCGCTGCCACGGACCACGTGGTGTTCGTCGACCCCACGCAGCTGGACCAGGTGGTGCTGAATCTGGTCACGAACGCACGCGATGCGACACCCGCGGGCGGCGTCATCACGATCAGCACCGGCAATGTCGATCTCGAAGCCGACGAGGCGCAGAGCCGCGGGCTCACTGCGGGTCGCTACGTCACGCTCGCGGTGAACGATCATGGCGACGGTATGGACTCCGATACGCAGCAGCGCATCTTCGAGCCGTTCTTCACGACCAAGAAGCTGGGAAAGGGCTCGGGGCTTGGTCTTGCGACGGTGCACGGCATCGTCAAGCAGAGCTCCGGGCACATCGAGGTCGACAGCGAGCCCAGCCGCGGCACGACGCTCACCGTGCTGCTGCCCGCCGTTGTCGGCGAAGAGCTCCCGAAAGAGCCGTCGGGTCCCCGCTCGATGACGGAAGCGCCCTCGAAGACCGTGCTTCTCGTAGAAGACGAGCCGGCAGTTCGCGAGGTGCTACGCCGCGGGCTTGTCGCGGAAGGCTTCAAGGTGTTTTCTGCCGGGGACGCCGAACAGGCTCTGGCGCGGTGCGCCGAGGCCGACGGGCGCATCGACGCGATGGTGACCGACGTGGTCATGCCGGGACGTAGCGGACCGGAGCTCGCGCGCGTCGTCGAGCAGCGGTTCCCGTCCATCAAGATCCTGATGATGTCGGGTCATGCGGCTGGCGTGCTGGCCGAGCATTCTGCTCCGTCGTCCGCCGCTATCCTGCAGAAGCCGTTTTCGAGCCGGCAGCTCGCCGATCGCCTCGGACGGCTGCTCTCCGGGAGCTAGAGCAGAGCTCGGCCGCCTTCACTGGTTCCAGGGCGGCTACGCCCCTCGCGGAGTCCCGCTCGCCGGTTCAGTTGTAGGTGATGCTCAGCTTGTAGAGCGAGGATCCGTTCAGCTTCCAGCCCGTGGTGACGAACACGTAGTAGTCCTGGTTGGCTTCGACCGAGGCGTTGCCCTTGCCCTGTTCCCAGCAGCCGACCTCGCTGTAGGGGTCTCCGCACGCCTTCCAGATGTAGACCGCGGGACCGAAGCTCGAGCTCTGGGCCTCCAGCGTCACGACCCCGGTCTGTGGTGCCACGAAGTGGTAGATGGCGGTCTGCTTGTTGGTCTGGTCCGCTACGCAGCTTCCGGCGGCGCGCTCCAGGTAGTTGTTGAGGTCGCCCTGTGCGCTGCCCGCGAGCGGCGACCCGCCGAGCTGTACCAGCTGGCCGGGGCAGGCTCCCGGGGAGCCTCCGCCAACGCCACCCGCACCACCGGCAGTGCTGCCAGCTGCACCGCCCGACGCGCCAGCTGCGCCGCCGGCAGTGCTACCGGCTGCACCGCCCGACGCGCCAGCCGCCCCCCCGGTGTCGCTACCGGCTGCCCCTCCCGACGCTCCAGCCGCACCGCCCGCCGCCCCGACCCCCGACACGACGGTCGAGCTGGAGCAACCGGATACCGACCAGGACAAGCCGAGCGGAAGCAGAACGCAGGCAAATAGATCCCTAGCGCGAGCCACGAGAGCATTGTGCCACACAACACCCCCGGGCGACACGAGCTCCAGCCCAGGCACCGGTCGGCTACTGACATGTGCCGTTGTTGCAGCTCTGGCCCGTCGCGCAGGCGTGCCCGCAGCCGCCGCAATTCTTCGCGTCCGTCTGAAGGTCGAAGCAGCCGGCAGGCTTTTCGCAGCAGGTCTCTCCGGATGCGCAGGCCGCTTTGCCGTTGCACGAGCAGACGTCGTTGCCCTTGTCCTTGATGCAGACCTCGCCCGGGTTGCACGCGTTGCCCTGGCAGGAACACAGACCCGTACCGGTGTCGCACGTGCCGCCCGCGCCGCCACCCAGGCCGCACTGGGTGTTGTCGGTGCAACCGCACACGCCCTTGAGGCAGCTGAAGCCACCGTTGGCTCCCTGCACATTGCAGTCGTTGCCGCAGCTGCCGCAGTGGCTGTTCGAGGTCGCGAGGTCCGTCTCGCAACCATTGTCCGTTCCGCTCGGCGTCGAGCAGTCACCGTAGCCAGCGTTGCAGACCGGAGCGCACGAACCCGTGCTGCAGCTGGTCGAGCTGGCGTTCTGGGTGCCGCAGGCGCGCCCACAGGCTCCGCAGTCCGTAGCCGTGTCGAGCTTCAGCTCGCAGCCGTCGGTGAGATCCTTGTTGCAGTCGCCGTAGTTCGCGTCGCAGCTCAAGAGCGCGCAGGCGCCCTGGTAGCACTGCGTCGTCGCGTTTGCGATGCTGCACGGGGTGCATCCGGCGGCTGCGCAGCCGTACTTCGGATCGTTGTCTGGAACGCAGCTGCCGTTGCAGAGCTTCTGGTTGCCGGCACAGCCCGTCGAGCCGCCGGTTCCCGCGGTACCGGCGCTGCCGCCCGTGCCCGCGCTGCCGCCCATGCCGGCGCTGCCACCCGTCGCCCCCGTGCCGCCAAAGCCACCGATGGCACCGGACCCACCGGTGCTGCCCCCGGCCATGCCCGCGCTGCCACCGGTCGCGGCACCGCCTCCGCCATCCGGCTGGTTCTGGAAGTTGAAGGACGAGTAGTCGTGGGTGCAGCCCAGGACCACGAGCGGAAGTCCTAGTGCGACCGTACGTACCAGGCAGGCGAGCGACATGATGGACGAGTATACATGGGCCTGGAGCACCCGGGAAACACCCCGCCACGGGGGAGCAGCGACCCGACGCCGGTCATGCTACGTGACGGCGCTGTGGGTTCCGCAGACGAGCCGGACAGCCGCGCTGGCGGTGGAGAAGACCAGGAAATCGAGCGTGCCCTGAACCAGGCGGACCAGGCGGACCGACGGCGCGCCGTCAAGCGCCTGGAGTCGGCGGGTGCGCTGGTCAAGGTCACCCTGGCCAGCAGCGACGCGGAAATCGCCCGGCTGGCGCTGCGTCGGATCGACGAGCCCGGAGCCCTGGCGGATGTCGCCCGGCAGGCTCCGCGCACCCTGGCGCAGCTCGCGGTAGCACGGCTGGACGACGACGCAGCGCTGTTCGACGTCGCACAGAACGCACGCGACCAGGTCGTCGCCAAGTCCGCCGCCAAGAAGATCACCGACGAGTCGATGCTGGCCGAGCTCGCGCGCGCGTCGAGCCACGCGCTGGTGAGCGAAATCGCCGTCAAGCGCCTCAGCGACAAGAAGCTGGTCTCGGGCGTGCTGCAGAAGAGCGACAGCGCAGAGGTCCGGCGGCGCGCCGTCGACAAGACCGACGACGAGAGCGAGCTGGCCACCATCGCCTGTCGGGATGACGACCCGGAAGTGCGCAGCGCCGCGCTCGCGAAGCTGACGCGCGAGCGCGCTCTGGTCCGGGTCGCACGCGAGAGCGGATACAGCGATACCCGGCTCGACGCAGTGCTGCGCGTGCGCGGAGGCGACGCGCGCGCGCGAATTGCCATGCACGATCCGGATCGGCGCGTACAGAGGGCGGCGCTGACGCGGCTCTCCAACGTGCGCCTGCTCGAACAGGTCGCGCGTGATGCCGAGTCGCCCGATGCCCGCGCACTTGCGGTGCGGCGCCTACGCGAGCTCTCGAAGGCGCCTCCGCCCGGCAAGAAGCGCGCGCGCCGCGATCGCAAGCCGCCTCCCGACACCACCTGGATCCCGGAGCTCGCCGAGTCGGACGAGTCCTGGCAGGTGCGCCGCGAAGCGCTCGTCCAGGTGAAGGACCAGCCTTCGCTGGTGCGAGTGGCGCGGGAAGACCCAGCCTGGCAGGTGCGGGAGGCCGCGGTGCGGCGCGTGCGCGACCAGGCGACGCTCAGAAATCGCGCGCAGTGGGACAAGGCCTGGCAGGTGCGGCGCATCGCCGTCGATCGCGTCAAGAGCCAGGAGCTGATCGCCCATCGCGCGCGCGACGACGAGGCCTGGCAGGTGCGCCTGTCCGCGGTGCGACGCACGCACGATGCAGCCGTGCTGGCCAACCGGGCGCAGTACGACGAGTCGCTGGAGGTGCGACTCGCCGCCGTTGCCCGGCTGGACGATCCGATCGTGCTCCGGCAGCTGGCCCGTGACGCGGAGCAGGATGCGCTCCGCGAGGCGGTCGAGCGGCGCCTCGCGGAGCTGTCCTAGCTATTCGGCCGGGATGGCGTCCGCCTCGACGTACTTCGCGAGCAGCTCGCCCTCCTGGATCAGGCGGTACTTCGTGCCGTCGAAGCTGATCTCCTCGCCGGAGTACTTCTTGTACAGCACGCGATCGCCGATCGCGATCTCGTCGGAGGAGCCCGCCGACTTGGCCTCGACGTAGCCCTCGGCGGGCTGCTCGCGGGCGGAGTCGGGGACGTACAGGCCGCCCTTCGTCTTCTCCTCGGCCTCGACCAGCCGGAGCAGGACGTGTCCGTTCAACGGTTGCAGGTTCATCTCTTCGTCTTTCCTTTCCCGATCATCAGGTGTTCAGTTCTTGCCGAGTCCCAGCAGCGAGTCGATCCGTCCCTTGTCGAAACCGACGATCATGCGCCCGTCGATGTCGACCTGGGGCACGCCCTGCTGCCCGCTCCGCCGCACCATCTCGCGCGCCGCCGACTCGTTGTGCGACACGTTCACCTCGCGGAACGACACGTTGTTCTGCCGCAGGTAGGACTTGACGCGGGTGCACCAGGGACAGGTGTCGGTCACGTACACGCGCACGTTGTGCTGGCGCTTGGCCGCCGCGGCGTTGCGCGTCGGCGCCGCGCTGGACGACAGCGCGCTGGCGTAGCCCTCCGTGGACTGTGGCCCGGAGATCTTGAACAGCACGTCGTCACCCTTGACGCGCAGCACGGTCGGCACGTTCGAGACGCCGAAGCGCTGGTGCAGGCCCTTCACCACACCCACATCGACCAGGAAGATCGGGCGGTCGCCCTGCTCGTGACAGAACGCCTCGAAAGCTGGCTGGGCCTTGCGGGAAGCTTCGGAAAACTCGCCGAAGAAGCCCACGATCGTCTCCTTGTCCGGCGACAGCGCCGAAAGCAGTTCTTTTTCGTTTGTGATTTTCTGCAGGGACATATCCATCGACTCCTGGGTCAGGGGGTGGGAGCCAGCGCTCCGTCGTGCGCGCTCCACTCGTGCACGCCTTCTTCAAGCCGGCGCACGCGGTAGCCGTGCTCCGCGAGCAGTGCGACGGCGCGGTCCGCCAGCTCGCAGTACGGACTGCGGCAGTAGGCGACCACCAGCTTGCGCTTCGGCAGCTCGCCGAGGCGCCCGGGCAGCTCGTCGAGCGGTATCGAGCGCGCCTTCGCCAGGTGTCCGGCTGCGTACTCCTCGGCCGGACGCACGTCGATCAGCGTCACGCGGCCTCGCGCAAGCAGACGCTCGAGCTCAGCCGGCTCGATGGTGCCCGCGCTCCGGCGCCGTGCGGCCATCCGCGAGACGGCATCGCGCAGCTCGGGCGAGCGGGACACGGCGAACGCGCGCAGAGCCGACCAGAAGTCGGCCACCGACGGATCGGCCAGCGAGTAGACAATGTGCCGCCCCTCGCGGCGGCGCGAGAGCAGCCCGGCGCCGTTCAGCTTCTGCAGGTGGTGCGAGGTGATCTGCAGGCTCTGGCCGGCGCGTTCCGCCAACACCTCCACGCTGCGCTCGCCCTGGGCGAGCAGCTCCAGCAGCACCAGGCGCTCGGGGCTGGCCAGCGCCTTGGTGACGTGGGCCAGCTGGTCGTAGAGGGGTCCAGCCGTCATTCGTACATTCTTATTATGTTCAGAATGTGTGATTAGCAAGCCCCCCGCGCCAGCAACGCGCGCGAGAGCCGTCCGGTGCGCCAGGCCCGACCCGGCCCTGCGACCGAGGGATCCCGCCCAACCCGGTCGCGAGCGTGCTCACGCCGCTGCGGCGGCTCACGCTCGGCCCACCGGACTATCCCGGAGACGATCGGTGTCGGCGGCACGAGCCTCGGCGGCTCGCGCTAGCCGGTCCTACTGCACCGGCGGAGGCTTGGTCTTGCAACCGAGCTCGATACTGACCGAGCCGCCGCCCTGGACCTGCTTGCACGTATCGGGGCAGAGGATGATCTTCGTGGGCGTCGCTGGCGGCGGGTTGTCGTAGTACCAGCCCAGGCCGCTGCCGCACTTCGACGCGTCGCCGACGCCGTAGACCAGCTGCGGGCTCCCGTTGTCGGGCGTGTAGTTCACGTTGACCAACCCGGGGTCGAACGTGCCGCTGGTAGGCGTCGGGATCAGATACTCGCAGCCCAGCGCGGTGCCGCGGATCTTGTTCATGGCGTCGAGGAACTGCTGGTTCGCGTTGGCAGCGTCGACCTGGATCGCGGTGCCCGAGCCGCCGGCCTTTGCGATCGTGTCCATGTTCGAGACGGTGCCGATACCGATCACGAACGTCATCACCGACGGCGTCGAGGCGAGGGCCTTCTGCGCTTCCTGCGCGACGTTGGAGACCGTGCTGTTGCAGTCGTTCGGCTCGCCGTCGGTCGCCAGCACGATGATGACCTTGTGGCTGGGGTTCTGCTTGGCGTAGGCGGTCGTCGCCTGCACCGCGCTCTGCATGGCCGGCAGCGTCGGCGTCCCACCGCCATTCGGGCCGTTGTTGCCCATCGCGGTGATGATCGCCGACGCAACGCCCGGCAGCTTCTGTATCTGCACGGGCGGGGGCAAGTAGGTGCTGATGTTGCACTCGGCGGAGCCGGTGCCTGGGATGCAGATCCCCGCAAAGTCCATGCAGCCATTGCCGCAGGGCGGAAGGAGGGGGCACGAGAAACTGTCGGTGCTCTTGGGCGGGAAGAACTGGATCCCGACCCCGATATCCTTGACCGCGGCACCGGCATTGACGAACGAGGTGATGGCGCTCTTGACGCCATTCCACTTCGTCCCGTCCATCGAGCCGGAGCGGTCCATCATGATGTACATGTCGAGCGGCGCCTGCTTGCCGCCGTACGTATCGCCGCCACAGGTACCGCCGCTGCCGGTGGCGTTGCCGCCGCCGCCGTTACCGCCGAGGTTGTACCCCGCGCCGCTGCCGCCCGAGCCGGTTGCGTTCCCGCTGCCGCCCGAGCCGGTTGCGTTCCCGCTGCCGCCCGAGCCGGTTGCGTTCCCGCTGCCGCCTGACGAGCTGTTCCCGCTACCGCCGGAGCCCGGGCCACCGAAGTGACTGCCGCCGCCCGATGCGCTGCAAGCGAGCGCCAGCGCCGCCGCGCTGAATGCAACAAGAACCCCCGGGACAAGCCTAGCCGTCAAGCGCGCCATGCCGCTAGGCTACCGGCTTTTGTAGCGTGGCACAGCATCCTTCGGTGCGTCGACGCTTCCGCTTTGTCGCTTGCTGCGCCGTGTCGGCGCAGCGCGTCGTGCCGAACATGTCGCATGCGTCCCCACCTTTGGCTACACGGCAAGCAGGCGAAGCGTTAATTTCCTATCGGAGCGGACTACTCCGGCAGCATGTCGATCGCGGTGCCGCCGGCTGCCTGCACCGTCCAGTACACGCCGTGCTGGTCGGCTGCGAGCGACGCAGCGTCGTGCTGGTGGCGCGCGAGCAGCTCGGGCAGTGAAGCTGCGCCCACCTGCAGGCGCTTCACGCGCAGCACATCGGCGTCGCGATCGCCGGCAAAGAAGTAGAGATAGCCGCCGCCGAACGCGAGGTCCCGCGTCGGAGTGCCGCGCCTGGCAAACTGGCGGAGCTTGCCGCTCTTTCGATCCACACCGAGCACCCGCACGCCGGAGGGGTAGTAGACGTAGTCATGGTCGAGCACCATTGCCGCCGGACACGCCATCCGGTAGCGGTGCGGCTTGCAGCTGCCGCTCGCGCACGGGTAGCCGGTGATCAAACCGCCGGCTCTGCAGCAGACCGCGCCGTCCAGGTCGCCGGCAAACGCCGTGACAGGTCCCTGGCAATCGACCGGAGCCGGGTGCTTGTCGAGCAAGCTGGCATCCAGCGGCGCCACGACCACGCCATTGGGCTTGCCGGGCGGCGCGGCGCCCGGCGCGCGCGTTGCCCACGCCACGTAGCCGCCCGACGCGTCGACAACCAGATGCGACGGCGCGGGCAGACCGTCCGCGACGAGCTTGGGCGCCCCGCCGCCGACGCGCGCTGCCCAGATGCGCGCGGGTCTGCTTGTCGACCACACGACCACCTCGTGGCCCGCGGCCAGGTCGAACAGCTCCGTGACGTGCTGGGCCACCACGCTGCTCTTGCCAGCCAGAGTCACGCGGCGGATCTCGTGATGTTTCGCATCCTGGACGTACAGCCCGCTGCCCGGTGCCACGATGTGCTCGACCGAAGGCAGCGTCGCGAGCACCTTGGGCACGCAGAAGCCGTCATCGCAGCTCGTGCCGGCGCAGACGCGATCGCAGCGGCCGCAGTGCTGCGGGTCCTTGTCCAGGTCGGTCTCGCAGCCGTCTTCCGGCTTGCCGTCACAGTCGGCGAAGTGCGGCTTGCACGCCACCTTGCACGAGCCCTGCACGCACACGACCTTGGCCGCGCCCTCGCGCGAGCACACCTTGCCGCAGTCGCCGCAGTTGTCGGGGTCGGTTTCCACGTCGACTTCGCAGCCATTGTCGGCGTTGCCGTCGCAGTCGAGATGGCCCGGTTCCGGACACGCGAGTATGCGGCAGCGCCCAGCCTTGCAGGTGGATTCCTGCCTACCGCCCTTGCACGGCTGCCCGCAGCCGCCGCAGTTGGCCGTCGATGTGCCGAGATCCGTTTCGCAGCCGTCCAGCGCGCGCTGGTTGCAGTCGGCGTGACCGGCAGGGCAGGAAAGCGGATACGGCACGAAGCCGGAAACGCCCAACGTCGCTCCAGCAACGAGGAAGATCGCCGCGAGCGCGAGACCGATGCGCTGCGTCCAGGACCGCCCAGCGGCTGCCGGCGGCTTGTCCATGCCAGCAGCCTTCCTCAGCTGCTGCCACCACATGAGCACGGACTCGGGTCGATCGAACTGGTCGACGGCCAGCGCCTTCGCGAACAAGGCTTCGACCTCGTCGCTTACCTCGGCGCCGCGCGTGCGCGGAGTGGGGCGCACGTCGGGGTCGGCAGTGCAGAGAGCGAACGCAGTAGGCGTCGTCCCCTCGAGCGGGGGCTCGAGCGTCAGGGCTTCCACCAGCGATAGCGCCAGCGTGTACAGATCGGTGAGCTCGGAAAGATCGCCGTAGCGCTCGCGGTCGTAGTGCTCGGGCGCGGAGTAATCCGGGCTGCCAGCGTAGAGCGTGCCGGTAACCGTCTCGACCTTCAGCGACGACTCGATGGCCTTGGCAAAGCCGAAGTCGATCAGCTTGGCGTGCGGCGAGCCGTCCTCACGCTTCTCGATCAGGAAATTCCGCGGATTCACGTCGCGGTGGATGATGCCGTTCGTGTGCGCCACCTCGAGACCGCGCGCGATCGGTTCGAGTAGCTCCAGCACCTCGGGGAGCGTGAACGGGCGACCCTCCTCGCGTCGGCGCTCGAGCTGGACCTTGAAGGTCTCCCCCTCGAGCCAGTCGACGATCATGTACGGCCGCTCCCTGCCGTCGCCGGGGCAGCGCGTGCGACCCACGTCGTAGGCCCGGAGGATGTCTTCGGAGCGCAGCTGGCTCAGGATCTGCGCCTCGCGCAGGAAGAGTTTTTCGAGCGTTTCGCGCGCCCCCGCGCTCACGGTCTCGGGCGTGAGCACCTTGATCGCGACCTGGTTGTGCAGGGTCTCGTGCTGGCCCCGGTAGACCAGCGCCACCCCGCCCATGCTGGCGAGCTCGAGCACCTCGTAGGGGCCGAGCTTCTGGCCTACGAGCTCAAGGTAATCCTCAACCAGAAAACCGGGCACAACCGCAGAGTGTTTCCCGCCGCACCCGGGCAGCACAAGCAGAACCGCCCGACCGGCCGCTGGCCCTGGAAGAGCCGCTATCCGGAGGATGGACAGCCTCGATCCAGCGTTGCTATGACTCCGCTCCGGACGACGGCCGACAAGCCTGCACCGCGGAGAAACGTGTGAACTCGTACCTGCTTTCGGTCGTGCTGGGCGTGGTCGAGGGATTGACCGAGTTTCTGCCGGTCAGCTCGACGGCGCATCTGAGGATCATCGAGGGCTGGCTCGGCATCGCGCTGTCCGACCCGTACTGGAAGATGTTCTCGGTCGTCATCCAGCTCGGCGCGATCCTGTGTCTGCCGATCTATTTCCGCAGCCGTCTGTGGAAGTTCATCTCGACCTTCCCGCGCGGGGAAGACGGAAAGGGCAGCTTCTGGAAGCACCCGATCACGCTCACCAGCGTTGCGTTCGTGGTCACCGCGGTGCCAGCGCTGTTGCTGACGAAGGTGATCGGCAAGAACCTCGGCAGCCTGCTGGTGATGGGCGTGTCGCTCGTCGTGGGCGGCGTGGTCATGTGGGCCGTCGACGTGAAGTACGGCGAGCGCAAGGGCGGCGCGCTGCCGAATGCCCCGCTGCCGGCCGACAGGACCGCAACAGTCGAGCAGATGAGCCTCAAGCAATCGGTCTGGGTGGGCTTCTGCCAGATCTTCTCCGCCGTGTTCCCCGGCACGTCGCGCTCGATGGCCACGATCGCCGGAGGTCAGCTCGCGGGCATGACGCGACCGGCAGCGCTGGAGTTCTCGTTCCTGCTCTCGATCCCGACCATGGTGGCCGCAACCGGCTACGACCTGTTCAAGTCGCTACATCATCGCGAAGGCGCGCTGGGCAGCGGGCCGCACGATCTGCACGGCTGGCTGGTGCTCGGGATCGGCTTTTTCGTGTCGTTCGTCGTGGCCTACATCGTGGTGGCCTGGTTCATGCGCTGGGTGCGCACGCGCGGCTTCGTGCCGTTCGCCATCTACCGCATCGTGTTCGGCGCGCTGGTGCTGGCGCTGCTGTTCACAGGCACGCGGTAGCGGTGTGGCAGCGCACCTGTAGCGTTGTGCAACACCGAGCTGCCGGCGTGTGACAGCCAGCTTGCTGAGCCCCGGCCGGGCCAGAGCAGAACGCCCGGAAACCCACGGACAATCTTGCCCCCGCCCGCCGGCTGCCCGTGCCGCCCGGATTGGCGCGCGGCTTGCTTCCGCTTGCCCTCCGCCGCGAGGGCGCGGCTCCGCGAGGGGGGACCATGGAACAGGACGAGTACGAAGACACGATCGAGTGCTGGGAGTGCGGTGAACCGATCGCCGATCCGATGAATGCGTACTGGTTCAGCGCGGAAGGCGCACTGTGCCAGGAGTGCGCCGCCCGTCGCGGCGGCCTGTACGACGAGCTCGCCGACCGCTGGACACACGAGCCCGATACATCGGACCTCGCCGACGAGCGACGCCCGCATCCGTGACGCACCCGGTGCGGGACGCGCGTCGCCACGACGCAGACCCTGCGCACCGATACGTCGGCCGCACCGGGCGGTTGCAGGACGCGCCGACCGGACACACATGAACAGCCGCCTGCGCGCTCTGCGCGGGCCAGGACACGAGGGGATGAGACATGCGCACACGCGAAATCATGACCGGACCTGCACTCACCTGCGGAGCCGACGACACGCTGGGCAGAGCCGCCCAGCTCATGTGGGAAAACGATTGCGGAGTAGTCCCCATCGTCGAACAGAGCGGCAGGCTCGTCGGCATGGTGACGGACCGCGATATCTGCATGGCGACCTACACGCAGAACAAGGCACCGGGACAGATCCCGGTGAACACGGTGATGACCAGAGAGGTCGTCTCCTGTCACCTCGACGACACGATCGAGAAGGCCGAGCGCCTGATGAAGGATCGCCAGGTGCGGCGCATACCGATCGTGGACGACAACGAGCAACCGCTGGGCGTGCTGTCGCTGAACGACATCGCGCGCAGCGCGGCCTCCGGCGGAATCACACAGCGCGACCTCGCCGAAACGCTGGCGGCCATCGGAGCGCACCGCGCCCGCGCCGCAGCATCGGCAGAGTAGACGAACCGGCACGTGCCGCGCGCAAGTGCGGCACGTGCCTCGAAACCCGCTGCGAGCGCACGGAGCGCTCTCCGGCTGCCTGATTCGCCCTGGGGCAGCCTGTCGTCCCCTTCCATCGGAGCCGCGACGGTGCTTCCATCGCGCCCACGATGGGGCCGACGCGAGCGGTAGCGACATCACGTCTCGTCCGGGGCCTCCAGCTGGTCGGCACGGCGCTGGCGCTGAGCGGCGTCTTTTTCACAGTCCGATCCGCGCCGACTTCCCTACCTCTCGGCGCGGCCTCGCGAGACGCCGCGGCCGCCGCCCTCTCGCTCTTGTTCCTGCTGGCTGCTGCGGCGGCGCCTGGCGCCCAGCTGCAACTGCGTGCTGGTCGCGCGGCTGCCTGGCAGGCAGCGCTGCGGCGCGCCCCGGCCGTCGGCTTGTGGCTCGCGCCGCTGGCTCTGCTGCCGCTCACCCACGGCGCGCTCCGCGTGCTCGTCGTGTGTGGCGCGCTTGTCGCGTACGCGGCCGGCCCCGGTCGCACCGTGCTCAGGGCGCGGCGCTCGAGCCGCGGAGATGCGTTCGGCCCGTGGGAGGTCGCGCTGCTCGGCTTCTGCGTCTTCATCGCGGTGGTGTATGTGCAGATCGGGCTCCGGGCGAAGGGCAACTTCCAGAACGACGCGGCCTACTACTACGGCGTCGCGCGGCACATCGTCCTGAGCGGCAGGTTCGAAGAGCCGATCGTCTGGCACTTCCTCCGCAAGCCACCCGCAGTGCCGACCGCACCCTTCGACTACTGGGGCGGGCTCACGTCCGTCGTGCTGGTGCCGTTCTTGTGGTTGTTCGGCGCGAGTCACCACGTCGCGAACACCGTGATGGCGTGCATCTCGGCCGCCTCCGTGTTTGTCTTCGGATACCTGATCGCGGTGCGCCGTCTGGTCAGAAATCCCCTCGTCGGCGCCGCGCTGCTGATCGCCTTTTCGCTCGCACCTTCGCTCGCCAACTACCGCTTCGACACCGAAAGCGTCGTGCTCTACCAGCTCATCGCGCTGTCGATCCTGCTGGCCGCGGGCAGCGGGCGCTGGGCGCTGTGTTCTGTCCTGGCCGCGCTGGTGTACTACGCGCGCCCCTCGGGCGTGCTGGTCCTGCTGGTCGTGTGGTTGTGGGCGCTGTACGAGAGCTACCGGAAAGGCACGCTCCGGCGGGTCGCGACGACCCAGGTGGTCCTGGCCGTCGTGACCGCCGGCTATGGGCTGGTGGAGTTCGGCTCGGTGCTGGGCGTCACCCCCCTGGCCGCGCGTGTGCACAACCAGATCGAGCTCTACCTGTACGGCGGGCACCCGCCGATGGACCTGGTGCACGCGCGGCTCGCCCATCTGTATCTGGTGCAGCGCGGAAGCGCGGTGGTGCAGACCCTGCTGCAGGTCGTTCCCGGCGGACTGGTGCTGCTAGCGCTCGCGGCAACCGCTGGCGTAGCGCCCTGGGTCGCGGGCTCGCGCTCGCCCTCGCGCGAGCGCGGAGTTGTGTGGCTCCTGGGCCTGCCGGTGGCGGCCGCAGTCGGCCTGGCAGCGGGCGGTGTGTATGTGCCGTGGCGGACGCTGCATCCGCTGATCCCGTTCGTGATGCTGGCGGGAGGCATCTCGCTCGACTTCTGGCTCGACTGGCTTTGGCGCCGCGACGTTCAACGTCTGGTGCGTGGCGGCGCATCGGTGCTGCTCATCGCGATCACCGGCGCGGCCGCGCTGAGAACAGTCGCGCTCTATGGCGATCGCGAACAGGCGCCCATCCGCAAGGCCGAAGTCGAGCTGCAGAAGCTCGACCCCGTGCTGCAGGGCGAGACAGTCGTGAGCAACATCCCCTGGTACGTGATCGCGAACACGAAGAGCCCAGCCGTCAGCCTGCCGCGGGACGGCCCGCAGGCGATCGCAGCGGTCATCCACGAGTATCACGCCAACTGGGTGCTGATCGTCGGCGCCTCCAGCATGCTCGCCAAGTCCGCCCCCATCGTGCATCGGATGCTGAAGGGCAACGTGCAGGTCGGCCCCTACCACCTGGTCCGTGATCCCCACATGCACGCCGGCGCCCTGTTCCGGGTCGAGCACTGATCGGCTCTCGTCCTCCAGACCGTATCGGGGACCCCTATCTCGTTCCAACCGGACGCGCCGGGCGCAACACGTCGACGGCGTCCAAGCATCCGACATGAAATGCCGCCTCTGACGACATTTCACCCCTCTTGCCAGGGCATCGCCCCTGAAATGCCGCCCTCGACGACATTTCACCTACCTTGCCAGGGCATCGCACACCAATTGGTGTCCTCGACGGCGTTTCCGCCCGTAGTGTCGTCCACACTTCACGTTCGCCCGGCATCTTCATGGGCTGCCCCCCGCCCTGCGCCGCGCTTGGCGCGCCGCCGCCATTCCGCGAGCTCCGCGCTTCGCGCTTCGCGCTGCGCGCGCCGCGGGCCCGCCGAGGCCGGGCCTGCGCCCGGCCGGGGGCCCAACGTCGCGGCTCGTCGCGAAACGGTCGTCACAGCCCGACCCGGGGCCATCAGCATAGCCGCGGAACGACTTCGCAGTCTGGGCATCATGTAAGCTGATTCCCGGTGGTACGCGCTGCCTCGCAGGCTGCAGCGACGGCTCGATGTAACCGAGCCGCGCTCGGTCACGCTTGCGGACGAGGGTTGGAATGCCTGGCCTTTCGAAGGTGCTTCAATTCAGCGTGCGTCCTCGCTGCCCGCTTGTACCGGTAGATCTTCTGCGAGGATCGTTGCCCCGTGCGATCCGTGATCCACTGTACCGGCGACCTCAGCCGCCGGGGACTTCGAGCTGGTCGGCGAGCGCCAGCGTCCGCGCGTGCTCTGGGATGTTCTCGAGAAAGCTCTGGCGATAACGCACGCTGCGGATCCGGGCGGCGCGCTCCAGGAGCCGGCGGCGGCCATCCGCGATGGCGGCGCGCGCCGCGTCGCGGTCACCCGAGCCGAGCAGCCCTTCCGCGAGAGCGAGGCGGACGAGGCTCTCGCCTTCTTCCATCTCGCCGCCCCGGTCGAGAAACGACGCCGCCTCGCGCGCCGCGGCGAGAGCCTCGGCGTCGCGCCCCCGAGCCGTGAGCACCTGGGCGAGGACGGCCTGCGCATAGGCGAGCAACCAGGGAGTGCTCGCCAGCGCGCACGCGACCCTAGCCTCGCCCTCCGCCTCCTCGACCTCACCGGCCGCGAGCAGCGCCCGGGCGAGATAGCTTCGGGCAGCGCACTCCACGTGCTTGTTCCCGCCGCGCTGAAACCACGTCGCGGCTCGCCGCTGCAGAGCGACCGAGTCCGGGAGCTTCCCCTGGCAGTAGCGAACGAAGCCGAGGTTGTGCTGCGCCAAGACGTGGGACTCCGACGGCTCCGGCCCCAGCCGAGCGCTGTGCTGGAGCGCCGCCGACAGCGCCTCCGCCGCCCCCTGCATGTCGCCCAGCTCCTTCTTTGCGTTACCGAGCGAGCAGTAGGCGAAGCACGCGCGCCGCCCATCGCGGGTCTCGATGGCCGCCTCGACCGATCGCTGCTGTTCCGCGATCGCCGCCTCCAGGGCCCCACCGTGCAGATGGCGCAGGGCCCGAAAGCCGTGCTCGGCGTACCGAGCGGGCGCGTCGTCCGCTGGAAGGGCCCGCTCGGCCACCCTGGCGGCGAGCTCCGCCATCCCCGCGAAAAGGAGGTTGATCGCCGCGCGGTACATCGGGTCCGCCGGTCCACCCGAGAGCTCCGCGAGCTCACGGCCGAGCTCCTCCACCCGCGAGCCTTCCCCCTCGGCCGTCGCGTTCTTCACGACTGACGCCGCGGCCTCGACCCAGAGCGCCGACCCATGCTTCATGTCGTCCAGCGCGGACTCGGCGAAGCGGCGGCCGCTCCCGAGGTCGCCGAGCTCGAACGCGGCGCCCGCTTGAATGAGGCGGAGCAGGCTGCGCGTCTCTCCCTCGGCACCTCGGACGATCCCACGTTCGGCCCGGGCCAACGCCTCGTCGACGTTCCCCGCCTCGAGCGACTGCCGGGCGGCGCGGGCCCAGAGGTCGATTGCGTGCGCCTCGTCGCCGCCCTGCTCGAAGTGCTCGGCCAGGATGCCCGCATCCTGTTCGCCGGCATGCTCCAACCACGAGCCCGCGTGGGCGTGCGCCACAACGCGATCCTCGTCGGTGAGGAGCGCGTAGGCCGCCTCCCGGACCAGGTCGTGGCGAAAGGCGTACTCTCGCTGGCCCGGGTACTTCGCCTGCGGCGCCGCCAACAAGAGCTCCCGGTCGACGAGGGCGTCGAGCAGCGCGTCGAGCGCATGCCCGGAGAGGCCGACCAGCTCCTCGGTCGCATCCCGCCAGAAGCTGCGCCCGAAGACACTCCCGGCCCTCAGCACTCGGCGCAGATCCGGCGGCAGCTGCTCGAGGCTCGAGCTCATCATCGCGAGGACCGTCCCGGGCGTCTCTCCACGACGCCCCTCCGCTTCGGCCCGCACCATCTCCTCGAGGAAGAGCGGGCTTCCGGCGGCGTGGCGGATCAAGGCCGCCGCGCGCTGGCCCGACACGTCGGGCAAGACGGCGCGCACGAGCTCCTCACTCGCACGCTTCGTGAGATCGCCGAGCCGGATCGTCTGCGCACCCCGGTTCCGCCAGAGGTTCGGGAAGCGCACCTCCAGCTCGAGCCGCCCGGTCGCCACCACGAACAGCGGCAGCTCGGACGCGAGGCGCAGCGTCGAATCGATGAAGCTCACCGTCCCGGCGTCCCCCCAGTGCAGGTCCTCCAGTACGACGACCACGGGCCCGAGCGACGCCTCGCCCAGGGCCAGGTCTTCGAAGGCGCGCCGGAGCTGGTCCGCCATCAGTCGCGGGTCGCGCCTCGCGGCCCCGATCGCCGGATCCTCCTGCGCGTCGAAGGGCACGCCGACGAGCTCGCCCAGAAACCACGCCACGCGCCGCGGGTCCTTCGAGATGCGGGTCGCGACGAGCTCCACGAGCCTTTCGCGCTGCTCCTCGGGAGCCACGCCCTCCTCCACCCGAAAGAAGCGCCGAAGCGCATCCCGCGGGATGGCGAGCGGCGAGCCGGCGCTCATGGAATCGCCTCGACCCACCCGCAGCCGGAACGTCTCGCCTTTCGCCCGCAGTCGTCCGATCAGCTCCTGGACCATGCGCGACTTCCCCATCCCCGCGGGGGCGACGAGAACCGTTGCCATGGCCCGAGGCTCGCTCACACACTCCGCGTACGCGGCCTCCAGCATCGCCAGCTCCCGCTCGCGGCCGACGCAAGGCACGGGACGGCCGAGCACGCGGCGCTCGCCCTCCGGCACCTCGCGCTCGCGCTCGAGCCAGCCGTCGGCGACCTGGAAGCGCTCCTGGAGCAGGCCGGCCGTCGTAGGATCCACGCGTACGGCGGCCCGAGCGCCGGCCTCGCGCACGAGGTCGGACACGCGGTCGATCGCCGCGCCGATGGGGAGGCGGTTTCCGACGGCAGCGCGCCCCGTCGCGAGCGCGCACGGCTTGTCGGGGAACATCTTGCGCAGCGCGAAGGCCAGCCGCGCGCTCGCCGCCGCACGCTCCTTGGGCGTCCCGCGACCGGCGGAGAGCGTCAAGATTGACCCGTCCGCCAGGACTTCCACCTCGGCCCCATAGGCCTCGCCGATCATTCGGAGGTGCGTCAGCTCCAATTGGACGGCCTCGGCCTCCTGCGTCGCGCCGAGCGGCTCCGGCTCGCCGACCAGCACCACGCTGGCAAACCGCGACTCGCTTGTGCTCAGGGGGACGCTCGCGCGGCGTGGCACGAGCACGGTCGACCTCCCGTCGGCGTCCAACCGTTCGATCACGCGACCGAGCTCGGCTCCGAGCGACGCCCCGTCGGGAGGCCGCCGCGCCGGGTCCTTGGCCAGCATCTCGGCCACCAACGCGTCCAGATCCGCCGAGACGCCGTGGGCAACCTCCGAAAGCCTGGGCGCCTGCTCCATCAGCACCTTGGCCAGGATCGCCACGAGGTGCTCACCGCTGAACGCAGGTACCCCGGTCACGCACTCGTAGAGCACGCACCCCAGCGAGAACACGTCCGCAGGCGGGCCCACGTCGAGCTCCCCTCGGGCCTGCTCCGGCGCCATGTATCCGGGAGTGCCGAGCACCGCCCCCTTGCGCGTGACGGGTGGCGCCAGCGGTGTGCGCGCCACTCCGAAGTCAACCAGCTTGGCGTCCTCCACGCGGCCAGCCGGCAGCCGAATGTTGCTCGGCTTGACGTCACGGTGGACCATGCCCCCCGCATGGACGACCGCGAGGGCCGAGGCCACGCGTCTGCAGAGCTCGAGGCTGGCGCGGGGGGATAGAGGCCCGCGGTCGAGGCGCTCCGCGAGGTCCTCGCCCTCCAGCCACTCCATCGCCACCCACGGAGCGCCCTCGTGCGTGCCCTGCCCCAGGTAGCGAACGATCGCTGGATGCCCGAGCGAAGCCAGCACTGATACTTCGCGGGCGAAGCGAGATCCGTCACCCTGGCGACGGACCACCTTCAGCGCAGCCAGCCCTCCGCCGTGCCGGTCGCGCGCGCGCCAGACGACTCCCATGCCACCTTCGCCAGCGGGGCGTTCCAGCTCGAAGCGGCCGGCGACGACGTTTCCCGCGCGCATCGATGGCATGGAACCGCGCTTTGGCTAGCCCGTCAACGGACCGCACCGACGACCGGCGTGGGGACGACGGCTCATGGAGCGCGCTCCCCGTCGCTGCCGGCCCGGAAGATTCACAAGGCGGGCCGATGATCGCTTAGGATCTCGTTTTCACCGGACGTTCCGTGATCCGTAGGAATACGACCTGCATTTCGGAGGGGCGGTTCCGGCTACCTCAAGGAGAGCAGCGAGCGCAAGCGAGCGCGAGCCGTGCGTCAGCGTTCGCCTCCTCATTCGCGCGCAGCCGCGAAGCGGCGAGCACGACAGCGCCGAGACGGCGACGAGCCCCGACACGAAAAGAGCCGGCCCCCGAAGGGCGGCCGGCTCTGAAGAGCGGGAGAAGGGATTCGAACCCTCGACGTTGACCTTGGCAAGGTCGCACTCTACCGCTGAGTTACTCCCGCAGAGTGGGCAGGTGGTCTAACTGGCCGCGGGAGGGCTGTCAAGCTGATCCAGCGCCGATCGGCGTGGCCGACCTGGCTGGCTGTCGGAGGGGAAAAGAGCCGGTTTCTCCTCCCCCGCCCGCAGCGGAGCGAGGGCTTGGGGGAGGCGGCCGCGCGCAGGCCGGAGGCCGAGCACGGACCGGGAGGGGGCAGCTCCCTGGCCCCCTGCCCCAGCTCTACACCCGCTCCACCTCGACGACCCCACTGACCTTGCTCAGAGCCTTCATTACGGTCTTGAGCTGGTTCAGGTCAGAGACCTGGAACGTGAAGATGTTGCACGCACGACCATCGTCGCTCGCCCGGCAGTTGGCTTCGTTGATGTTGATCTTCTGTGCGCTGAAAGTCTGGCTCACCGTTGCCAGGATGCCGGGCTTGTTCGTGGTCGTGACCTTGAGCTGTACCGGGCGGTTGATCTTCGCGCGGTTGTCCCAGGTCACCTCGACGCGACGTTCCGGATCGGTATCGAAGGCCTTGATGCACTCGCGACGGTGGATGGTGACCCCGCGGCCTCGAGTGATGAAACCGATGATGGCGTCGCCGGGCAGCGGATTGCAGCACTTCGCGTAGCGCACCAGCACGTCGTCGATGCCACTCACGCGGATGCCCCCCTGGTCGCGCCGCTTCACCCGACGTACCAGCTGCTCGATGCGCCCTGCCTTCAGTCCAGGCGGCGGAATCGACTGCCCGGAGGGCTGGCGCGCACCGCCCAGCGTCTTGACGACCTCTTCCGCCGCCAGCTTGCCGTAGCCGATGGCCAGCAGCAGCTCCTCCTTGCTGCCAAGGCGATGCGCCTCCGCAGCGCGGCGCACCTCGTCGTCGTTCTTGAGGAACTTGGTCAGGCTCATCCCGGCCGTGTGCAGCTCCGTCTCGAGCAGCTCGCGTCCGAGGTTGATGCTCTTCTCGCGCTGCTCGCTGCGCAAGAACGCGCGGATGCGCGTGCGGGCCCGCGTGGTCGCCGTGAAGTCGAGCCAGTCCTTGCTGGGCTGCTGCGACGGCGAGGTCATCACCTCGACCACGTCGCCGTTCTTGAGCTTGTAGCGCAACGGCACGATCTGCCCGTTCGCGCGCGCGCCGGAGCAATGGTGCCCGACCTCGGAGTGGATCGCGTACGCGAAATCGATGGGCGTCGCTCCGCGCGGGAAGACGCGCACATCGCCCTTGGGCGTGAACACGTAGACCTCGTCGGGGAACAGGTCGATCTTGACGCTTTCGAGGAACTCCGCCGGGTCCTTCAGGTTGCGCTGGTAGTCGGCCAGCTCGCGGAGCCAGGTGAACTTCTGCGCATCTTCCGGATCCACCCCGCCCGAGATCCGCTCCTTGTACTTCCAGTGTGCCGCAACGCCCTGCTCGGCGACACGGTGCATCTCGTGCGTGCGGATCTGGATCTCGATGCGCTGCCGGCCGGGGCCGATGACCGTCGTGTGCAGCGACTGGTACATGTTCGGCTTGGGCAGCGCGATGTAGTCCTTGAAGCGCCCGGGGATGGGCGTCCACTTCGAGTGGATGACGCCCAGCGCCGCATAGCAGTCGGCAACCGATTCGACGCAGATACGGAACGCGATCGTGTCGTACACCTGCTCGAAGTCGACCTGCTGCGACTTCATCTTGCGATGGATCGAGTAGAAGTGCTTCGCGCGCCCGCTGACCTCGGCGGCGAAGCCATGCTCGGCCAGTCGCGAGGTGATGGTGCGACACACGCCCTCGATGTAGCGGTCGCGCTCCTTCCGCGACTTCGCCAGCTTGCCGACGATGTTGCGGTAGGCGTCCGGGTCCAGATACCGGAACGCCAGGTCCTCGAGCTCGCTCTTGATGCTCTGGATGCCGAGGCGGTTGGCGAGCGGCGCGTAGATCTCCATCGTCTCGCGCGCGATGCGCTCCTGGCTCTCGGGCTTCATGTGCTCGAGGGTGCGCATGTTGTCGAGGCGATCGCACAGCTTGATCAGGAGGACGCGGATGTCCTGCGCCATCGCGATGACCATCTTGCGGAAGTTTTCCGCCTGCCGGTCCTCGCGCGAGGTGAAGTTGATCTTGCCGAGCTTGGTGACGCCGTCGACCAGGGTCGCGATCTCGGGACCGAACTCCTTTTCCATGTCCTCGACGGTCGCGAGCGTGTCCTCGACCACATCGTGGAGCAGCCCCGCGCACACGCTGGCCGTGTCCAGCCGGAGGTCGGCGATGATGCCGGCTACGCTGGCGGGGTGGACGAAATACGGGTCCCCGCTCTTCCGGGTCTGTTCGCGATGCGCCCACTCGGAGTAGCGGTATGCGCGTTCGAGTAGCTCGACATCGGCGCCCGGGTGATAGTCGTGGACGCGTTCGACGATTTGTTCCAGTGCGAGCACACTCAGGGAGCCTGGCGCTTACGCCGGCAATTTTGAAATTAACACCGCGCCCCGCCACCCGCAATCCGGGTGCGACGCGGACTTGTCCAAGTTCTTATCGAAGTGACGCCCAGAGCGGCGACGACACGTGGACCAGCCAGCCCATTCCATCCCGCTTTTCGATGCCCGGAGCCTGGGCGTCTATGTGCATTTCCCCTGGTGTCTGAGGAAGTGCCCGTACTGCGATTTCCTGAGCGTCGCGGCGGAACGGCCCGCCATCCCGCACGCGCGATACGCCGCTGGCGTGGTGGCCGAGCTCGAGCGGCGCGCAGCCGGGATAGGCCCGAAGCGGCTGTCGAGTGTGTTCTTCGGTGGCGGAACTCCGTCGCTGTGGGAGCCCAGGGAGCTCGGCAGGGTGCTGTCCGCGATCCGCGAGCGGTTCCCCGGCAGCGACCCGGAAGTGACGGTGGAATGCAACCCGACCAGCCTCGACGAAGAGCACGCGCGGGCGCTCATGGACGTGGGCGTCGGCCGCCTGAGCATCGGCGTCCAGGGTCTCGACGAGCAGCGCCTGCGTTTCCTCGGACGGCTCCACGATGTCGCCGGCGGGCTCGCCGCCGTGCGGGCTGCCGTGCGGGCGGGTGTACCGCGCGTCTCGGCGGATCTGATCTTCGGCGTGGCAGGCCAGAGCAGCCGCGAGGCCAGTGACGAGGCTCGACGCATCGCCGAGCTCGGCGTCACGCATCTCTCCGCCTACGCGCTGACCATCGAGCCCGGCACACAGTTCGGCGCCCTGGCGAAGAAGCACCGCCTGCCGCTCCTGGGCGAGGACGCGGTCGCCGAGAGCTTCCTGGCGGTGGACGAGACACTCGGCGCGCTCGGTTTCGAACACTACGAGATCAGCAACTTCGCCCGCGCGGGCCACGTCGCCGGGCACAACGTCGGCTACTGGCGGGGCAACGACTACCTGGGCCTCGGGACGGGCGCGTGGGGCACGCTGTCGCTCCCGGAAGGCCGCGTGCGCTACCGCAACACGCCTTCGCCCGAGCGGTACCTGGAGACGGACTGGACCACCGCGGACCTGGAGCGTGCGGTCAGCGAGCTGGAGCCGCTCTCGCCGCAGACGTCCCTCTCCGAGCGCATCCTGCTCGGACTGCGCATGGCCGACGGCGTGGACCTGGCCGAGGCAGCCCGGGAGACCGGAGCAGCCGGGTGGACGCCCGAGCGCGAGCGAGCCGCGAAGCGCCTGATCGAACGGGGGCGTCTGGCTCGCGACGCTGACCGCATCTGGATCCCCCGCGAGGCCTGGCTCTTGGCGGATGGGACGATCAGCGAGCTGATCTAGGCAGCAACTACGCGCCGTTCGGCAATCCAGCGGTCCAGATCGGCGAGCGCGCGTTCGGCCACGGCGCGGTAGCGGGCGCGCTTCTTCAGGCGCTGACCTTCCCACGGCGGCAGGTGCGAAAACGTGATGTTCGACGGCTGGTAGCGCTCGGCGTTGCGCGAGAGGTGCGTCAGCAGCCCACCGTGGGCCGTCGTCGGCGGCGGCAACGACGGCTCGCGACCGGCGAGCCGCTCCGCAATGAACCAGGCCGCGAGCCAGCCGCCCGCCGCGCTCTCGACGTAGCCCTCGGTGCCGGTGATCTGCCCCGCGAAGTACAGCCCCGGCTCGCCGCGGAGCTGCAACGTGGGGTCGAGCAGCGTCGGCGCCGCGAGGAACGTGTTGCGGTGCACGGCGCCGTAGCGTGAAAACTCCGCGTTCTCGAGCCCGGGGATGGTGCGGAACACGCGCGCCTGCTCGCCCCACGCCATGCGCGTCTGGAAACCGACGAGGTTGTAGGCCGAGCCCGCTTCGTCTTCCTTGCGCAGCTGCACCACCGCCCAGGGCCGATGCCCCGTGCGCGGATCCACCAGACCTACCGGCTTCATCGGCCCGAACGAGAGCGTCTGGGGCCCGCGCTCGGCCATCACCTCGATGGGCAGGCAGCCCTCGAAATAGCGCGCGTCCTCGAACTGTCGCGGCTCGATCTTCCGCGCGGCCAGCACGTCGGCCACGAACTGCTCGTACTGCTCCTTGTCGAGCGGACAGTTGACGTAGGCGCTCTGGTCCTCGTCGGTCTCGCCCTTGTTCCAGCGCGAGGCGCAGAACACCTTGTCCCAGTCGATGCTCTCGGCAGTGACGATGGGCGCGATCGCGTCGTAGTAGGCGAGCGCTTCGCTGCCCACGCGCGTGGCGATGTCGGCCGCCAGCGCGTCACCCGTCAGCGGACCGGTGGCGATGACGAGCGGGCGCTCTTCCGGGACCCGTTCCACGACGGCGCTCTCCACTTCGATCAGCGGCTCTTCGCCGAGCATGCGCGTCATCTCCGCGCTGAAGCGCTCGCGGTCCACAGCCAGCGCGCCGCCCGCAGGCACGCGCGTGGCGTCCGCCGCGCGCATCACGTAGGAGCCCAGCCGGCGCATCTCCTCTTTCAGAAGGCCGACCGCGTTCTCCAGGGCAGCGCCGCGGAAGGAATTGGAGCAGACCAGCTCGCACAGCGCATCGCTGGTCTGCGCGGGCGTGCGCGCCTCGGGCTTCTGTTCCAGCAGCCGGACGCGGATGCCGCGCCGGGCGAGCTGCAACGCCGCCTCCGAACCGGCCAGGCCGGCTCCGACGATGGTGACCGGCCCGTCGCCGTTCATGGGGAGACGGGCGCGGGCCTCGCCGAGTCCTTGCTACCGCTATCGACGGCGCCTGCTGCCTTGGCATCCGGCTTCGCTGCGTCGGGCGGCGACTCGTCGATGGGACGCGAGTAGCCGCACTCCTTGCCGCGCGGGCAGACGATCTTGGGGGCCTTCTTGCCGCCGCCGACCACCAAGAAGGGGTGCTTGCACTGGGGGCACGGCTCCGGAATGGGCTTCTGCCAGACCTTGAAGTCGCACTCGGGATAGTTCGCGCAGCCGTAGAAGGTGCGGCCGCCACGCTTCTTCGGGCGCACCTCCACGATGTCGCCGCCGCACTTCGGGCACGGGACGCCGAGGGGCACGGGGCGCGTGTTCTTGCACTTCGGGTAGTCGCTGCACGACAGGAACTCGCCGTAGCGCCCGGTCTTGATCACCATCGGCTTGCCGCACTTGTCGCACTCGATGTCGGTCAGGCGCGGCTTGGCGGGCTCGCCGTCCGCGGCGAGGTCCTGCGTGAACTTGCACTTCGGGTAGGCCTCGCAGCCGAGGAACCAGCCGTTCTTGCTCCAGCGCTTCAACATGCGCGAGCCACACTCTTCGCACTTGTAGTCGGTCGGTTCCGGCTCTGGAGACCAGCGCTTCTCCTTCTTGGCTGTGTCGAGCACCTCGCGGAAGCGCTTGTAGAAGCGCGACAAGAGCTCCACGCGATCGAGCTTGCCGGCTTCGACCTCGTCCAGGTCCTCCTCCATCTTGGCGGTGAAGTCCGGATCCATGAAGTCGAGCTGGGTGGAGACCAGGCCGTCGACGACGATCTTGCCCAGCTCGCTGGCCTTCATCTGTCCGCCGGGCAGCTTTTCCACGTAGTCGCGCGCCTGCACCTTGCTGATGATCTCGGCGTAGGTGCTGGGGCGGCCGATGCCGCGCTTTTCCAGCTCGCGCACCAGCGAGCCTTCGTTGTAACGTGGCGGCGGCTGCGTGAACTTCTGGTCGGTGCTCACGCCGGGCGGCGTGACGATCGAGAGCGCTTCGCCCTCCGACAGCTCGGGCAGTGTGCCTTCGGCGTCGTCGTCCAGGCTGGGCCGGGCCTTGGCCGCGCCATTGCGGCTCGAGCCGGGTGCGTCTTCTTCGCCAGCCAGCGACTTCGGCGCATCCTCGCCGAACGGCTTGTCGCTCTTGCCGTGCTGGTACTGCTCGAGCCAACCCGAGAACTTGAGCACCTTGCCGCTCGCCCGCAGCCCGAGCGTACGGAAGCGCGCGTCCTTGCGCGCAGGCGTGGCTTCGATGTCGATGCCGGTCTGGTCGTAGACGGCCGGCGCCATCTGCGAAGCCACGAAGCGATCCCAGATCAGCTTGTAGAGCTTGAACTGCTCATCGGTGAGGTGACGCTTCACGAGCTCCGGTGTGAACTCCAGCGAGGTCGGCCGGATCGCCTCGTGGGCCTCCTGCGCGTTCTTGCGGGCCTTGAACGCGTTGGGCTTGGCCGGCAGATACCTGTCGCCGAAGGTCTCCGCGATGTGCTCGCGCACCGCTTCGATAGCTTCGTTGCTGACGCGCACGGAGTCGGTACGCATGTAGGTGATGAGACCGACAGGACCGCCGTCCTTCTTCAGATCGACGCCCTCGTAGAGCTTCTGCGCGATGTTCATCGTGCGCTTCGTCGTGAAGTGCAGATAGCTCGTCGCGTCCTGCTGCAGCTTGCTGGTGGTGTACGGCGCCGTCGCGTTGCGCTTCTGCTCGCGGCGCGTGACCTTCGTCACCTTGTAGGTCGCGCTTTCCAGATCCGCGCGGACCGCGCCGGCCAGCTCGCCGTCCTTCACTTCCAGCTTCTCGCCGTCGGCCTTGGTGAGCCGCGCAGCGACCGGCTGCGGCTGCTTGCCGCGCAGCGCGACGCCGATGTTCCAGTACTCCTCCGGAACGAAAGCCTCGATCTCGCGCTCGCGCTCGACGATCAGCCGGAGCGCCACCGACTGGACGCGACCGGCGCTCAGACCGAAAGCGAGCTTCGACCACACCAGAGCGGACACGTCGTAGCCGACGATGCGGTCCAGCACGCGGCGGGCGCGCTGCGCGTCGTACAGCCCCGCATCCAGATCCCGCGGGTGCTCGAGCCCGGTCTGCACGCCCTTCTTGGTGATCTCGTGGAACTCGACGCGCTGCACGTCGAGCTTGGGGCGCTTGAGCTCGTCGGCGATGTGCCAGGCGATGGCCTCGCCCTCGCGATCAGGGTCGGTGGCGAGCAACAACCGCTCGGCCTTCTTGGCGTGCGTCTTGAGGTCGGCGAGCACCTTGGCCTTGCTCTCGATGACCTCGTACGTCTCGCGGAAGCCGTGCTCGACGTCGATGCCCATCTTCTTGGGCAGGTCCTTCACGTGGCCCTTGCTCGCCATCACCTCGAAGCCCTGGCCCAGGTACTTCTTGATGGTCTTGGCCTTGGCGGGCGACTCCACGACGACGAGCGTCTTGCTCATGAAACCTCTCGAACCTTTCCTCACCCTGAATGAGCCCCGGCGCACGGCAGCGCAAGCCCGGGATCCTGGGGGTGAGTGACAAACTTCTATAAATTCAGCTAGTTACAAGTTTCAGGCGGCCTGCCAGGTCGGCAACTAAGACTCCTCTTAGCGTCAGCGTCAAGAGGAGTTCCTGAATCCGGGCCAGCGGCAGGCCCGTTCGGGAGCAGACATCGTCCGGCCAAACGGCCCCTGCGCGAACCGCTTCGAGCACCCGCAGCGCATCGCCACCCGATGCACAATCTCCTGTTACTCCTAGCACTTGCTGGCGTCCGCGCAGCCCAGCGCTGCCCTCCGGCTGGTTGGCCCGGCTGGCGCGGCCGGCCCGATGACCGGAGCGTTTCCTTTGCTTCGGACTCGAGCGACCCGGCCCGCCGCTGCGCGCGGGCGCACACGCGGCCGCGTGCGTGGGCGTGAGCGCGCCCGCGCACGCGAGGGCGCGAGAGGCACAGCGCGCTCGCCCCTCGAGCTGGCAGACCAACCGGGCCGCCGCCGCCTGCTCCCTCACCCATCCGGGATCGAGCTCGCCGACCGACAGCGGGATCGCGTGAAGCATCGCGGCAGCGAGCAGGTCGAGCACGTCGCGCTCACCGTACAGGACACGAGCTCCGAGCTTGAGCTCGAGGATGCAGCCCAGGCCCTGGCTGTTCCAGGGCGTGGCCGGCACGACGAACAGTGGACGCCCCAACTGGCGCGCATGCGCGGCCGCGTTCCGGGCGCCGCTTCTGATAGGCGCTTCCACGACCACGACGGCGTGACTCAGCGCAACCAGGCAGGCGTTGCGGGGAAAGAACGCGCCGCGCGACGCCGGCGTGTCCGACGGCGACAACGACAGGTACGCGCCACCCTGCTCGACGACGCGGCGGAACAGATCGCGATTTTCTGGTGGAAATGGCCGCTGGAAACCACCCGGTGCAACCACGACCGTCGAGCCGCCTACTGACAGCGCCCCCCGATGCGCCATGCTGTCGATCCCCGTGGCACCGCCGGACAGGACCGCGACGCCACGCTGCGCAAGCGTCGCGGCGAGTTCGAAGGCGTACAGCGCGGCTTCCCGCGTCGGGTTGCGGGTGCCGACAATGGCAACTCGCGGACCGCGCGGCAGCTCGCCACGCAAGTACATCGCCTCGGGCGGCTCGCCGAGCTCGCCCAGGCCAGGCGGAAGACGTGCGCCGGTCAGTCGGCGCTCGCGGGGCAGGACCACATCGCCTGCTCGGTCAGCCGAGCCGGCAGTTGCCTGCTATCTCGTCGGTGTCTACTTCACGTAGATCTGCGCTGCGACCGGACCCGAGCCACCCGTCGCCTTGATGACCGCCGTCGCGGGAAACGCGACGGGGAATGCGTTCTTCCAGCACGGCGTGATGGCCGCCGCAGGGCCGGTGGTGTTGTCCACGGCGATCACGGCGCTGGGCAGCGGAAGCCCCGCCATGGGCTTGGCCGTGATCTGGATATCGACCTCGGTCACGCCAGGGCCGCCCTGCGCCAGGATCGCGTAGCACTTGTGCGGCTGGATCATGAACTGGTGCTCGAGCTGGCCGCCCTGTTGGAGCACGCCACCGAACAGCTCGCCTTCCTTCTTCATGTAGCGCGCCTGCTTGGGCGCCCGGGCCTTGATGGCTGCCTGCAGCGTCTGCTGCGAGAGCAGGTCGAGCCCCTGCGAGCCAGCATCGGCGGCGGGCGCGGCATCCGCAGCCGGAGGCGCGCCGGCATCGGGTGCCGGCGTGGCGGCGGCGTCGGCCGGAGGCGGCGCAGCATCGCCTACGTAGTTCTGCGGCGGCGACGGTGGGTATTTGACCGGCTTTTCCTTCTTGCAGCCCGCGCCCAGCGCGAACGAGAGCGCCACCCCTACGGCGCCCAATCCGATCGATCGGGACACGGTTGGTCCCCAGGAAATTCGGGATCGTTTCATGTGGCCCAGCCTCACTTCTTGTAGGCCTGGGCACCGACCATGCCCTGACCCTTGATGACGTGCATGTCCACCTTCACCTGCATCGGCAAGGGGTACGGGTTCTTGATGCACTGACCGTCACCACCGACCACAGGCGCGTTGTCGGTCGCGCCGCTCTGCGCCAGCACTTGCGGCGGGAGCGGCGGCGCGGTGATCAGGTTGATCTGGTACTGGAAGACGCCCAGGCCTCCGAAACCGATGATCGTGTAGCAAGCGCCCGCCTGCAGTGTCAGCTGCCCCTGCGCGTGCCCGTCCTGCTGCAGCTGCGCGCTCAGCAGCTTGCCTTCGGCGCGCATGCCCTTCGCGTGGACCTGCGCCTGCGACTTGATGCCCTGCTGGATCGGACCGAGCTGCCCACCGGTGAGCGCGCCCATCGACGCCGCGGTGCCCGCCAGAGCACCAGCTACGATGTTCTGCAGAGTGTTCGGATCGGAGAGGATCGCTCCCAGCGGCGGGACCTGCCCGGGCTGTTGGGCCTGGCTCCCCGCGGGCGGCGGTTGGCCGGGTTGCGGCTGGCCATAGCCGGGTTGGCCGGGCTGCGGCTGGCCATAGCCGGGTTGGCCGGGCTGCGGCTGGCCATAGCCGGGTTGGCCGGGCTGCGGCTGGCCATAGCCGGGTTGGCCGGGCTGCGGCTGGCCGGGCTGCGGGCCGGTCTGGCCTTGCTGGAAGCCCTGCGCGTTCTGCGGAGGCCGGTCGTTCTTCTTGCACCCCGTCGCGAGCGCGGTCGCGATCACGGCGCCGTAGATCATGAGCTTGTGGGTCATCTCTCCCCTGCCTTCAACGGAAAGTAGACTGGAACGGGCGCGAGCTTACACCGGCTTTCCCGTCGCGGACCAGCGCCGTGCGGCGGCGCTCCGCCGTCCCGGCGCAGCTCCGCAAACCGAGAAACCACGACCGGGAGCGCACCCCTGGTGCTAATCAAGCCCCCGTCATGAAAGTCGTCATCGCGACGCACGGCCACTGCTTCGACGGGCTCGCCAGCGCCGTCATGTTCACGCGCATCAGGCAGGCCCTCGACGGAGACCAGCCCACGTTCGAATACCGCGGCTGCGGCTACGGCGTCGGGCAGCAACGTCCGGACGACCAGCTGCTGTCCGGTGACGAGAACGCGATCCTCGACTACCGCTTCAGCACATCGCCGAAGCTGAGCTGGTTCTTCGATCACCACCGGACAGCTTTTTCGACGTCCGCGGAGCGCCAGCTATTCGAAGAACGAGCCGGGTCCGGGCGTTTCTTCTACGACGCGGAGTGCAGCTCGTGCACGCGGCTGCTCGAACGCGTCGGCCGCGACCAGTTTGGTTTTTCCGACTCGCGACTCGACGAGTTGGTGCGCTGGGCAGACATCATCGACACGGCGAGCTTCGACAGCCCCGAGCAGGCCATCGACCGCAGTGATCCCATCCAGCGTCTGGTCAGCGTGGTCGAGCACTACGGCGACGATCGCTTCCTCGCACGCATCGTTCCGAAGTTGCTCGACAGGCCACTCGTCGAAGTGGCCCGCCTGAAGGAAATCGAGGACCGCTACCGCCCGCTCGGCAAGCGACACGGGCGCTTCGTCGAACGCGTCAAGGCCCATGCCCAGGTCATGGGACGCGTTGTCTTCGTGGATCTCACGGACGAAGTGCAGCAGACGATCGGGAAGTTCGTGACCTACGCCCTGTATCCCCAGTGTATGTACTCGGTGGTGGTGGGGCTGATGAAAAACGGCGTGAAGATCTCCGTCGGCTTCAACCCCTGGGCGAATCGCAAGCTCGACGCGGACATCAGCGCGATCTGCGCGCGCCACGGCGGCGGCGGACACCCGGTGGTGGGCGGGATCTCGTTCAAGAAGGACGATCTGGAGCGCGCGCGGGGAATCGCCCGCGAGATCGTACGCGAGCTCTCCGGCTGAGGTCGGCGATGACGGACGGCTGGAAGCGCCCGGGCGCTCGACCGCTGGTGCTCGGTCACCGCGGGGCGCGGCACGCCGCACCCGAGAACACGCTTGCCGCGTTCGAGCTGGCACGTCACGACGGAGCGGACGGCGTGGAGCTCGACGTGCGGCTCGACGAAAATGGCGGAATCATCGTGCTGCACGACCGTACGCTCGAGCGCGTGAGCGAGGGCCGCGAACGACGCGACGTGGAGCTCGTCCCGACCGCCGAGCTGTTCGAGCTCGACCTGGGAAACGGCGCGCGCGTTCCCGAGCTCGCGGAAGTGCTCGCCTGGGCGGCCGGGCGCGATTTCCTGGTCAACGTCGAGCTCAAGCACGACGTGTCCGATCGGCGCCGGCTGGTCGAAGGCGTGACGCAGCTGATCCGCGCACAGCCGAGCCCCGGGGATTGGCTGGTGCTCTCGAGCTTCCACCCGGAAATCGTGTGGCGCCTGGCGCGTCTGCTGCTTGGCGTGCGCGTGGCCTGGCTCGTGCACAAGGGGCAGCGCTTCGCCCGGAACGCCTTCGGCTACGGGCTGCTGGGGGCGCGTGCCGTCCATCCCGAGCATGTGCTGGTCACGCCTGGGCGCCTTCGACGCTGGCGGCACGGAGACACGCGCGTCAACACCTGGACGGTCAACGACCCCGATCGCGCCCGCGAGCTCGCGGCCTTCGGCGTCGACGGCATCATCAGCGACGAGCCCGGGAAGATCCGCGAGGCGCTCGACAGGCCGTAGCGCGTCCTGCTCAGGGAGAGACGCGCTTTCCGCGCCGCCCTTCGCTGCGACGGGTACTGGGCGCGGGACGCGCGCTGCGACGCGTGTCGGCGAGCGAGCTCAAGATCTCCAGCAGCACGCTGACGCCGGCCATGGCGGTGATGCCGGCGGGGTCATAGGCCGGCGCGATTTCCACCACGTCGAAGCCGACCAGATCGGCGCCGACCAGAGCCCGGAGAAGCTGCTGCAGCTCCCAGGTGTTCATGCCCCCGGGGGACGGAATCCCCGTGCCCGGTGCATACGCGGGGTCGAGCACGCTCACGTCGACCGAGACGTAGACGGAACCGCCACGCACAGCCTTGCGGAGCTGTCCGATGACCGAATACAGGTCCCACTTCACGTCGTCGATCTTGGCTACCTCGAAGCCGTGGGCGAGCGCGAAGTCCAGGTCGGCCGGACCCGAATACGGGCCACGGATGCCGAGCTGGAGAACCGCATCCGGCCGCACCAGCCCTTCTTCGACCGCGACGCGGATGGCACTTCCGTGGTGTACGGCGCGCCCCCAAGCAGGTCCGGAAGTGTTGCTGTGCGAGTCGAAGTGGATGAGTCCCACCGACTTGAGCTTCGCCCGGTGGATGCCGCGCAGGGCAGCCAGCGTGATGGTCTGGTCACCGCCCACGAAGCCGCAGGTCGCGCCTGTGCGCGAGATGGCCTCCGCCCGGGCAGCCACAGCATGGAGCGCCGCGTCGAGGTCGTGCGGCGACGCGGCGACGTTGCCACCGTCCGCCACCATCAGCTCCTCGAAGATGTCGATGCCGAGCGCCGCGCTGAACCGACGCGCCAGCGCGGAGGTCTCGCGCACCGCTCGCGGCCCGAAGCGAGCACCCGGCCGGTAGCTGGCGCCGCAGTCGAACGGGGCACCACACAGCACCACGTCCACATCCGGCACCTCCTGCGGATCGGCCGGCACCGGCAGCCGCAAGAAGCTCGGCACACCGGCGAAGCGCGGCATCTTCTGCGACGAGACGGTACGAAAATCCGGGGCGGGCGGTGCCGACTTGCGGCTGCGCCCGGAGGAGCTCGAGGGCGCGCTGTCAGCGCGCTTCGACGACGATGCCGTCCGTTTCGACGATGCCGTCCGTTTCGACGACGCCGCCGCTCGCTTCGATGTCGTGCGCTTCGACGATGTCGTGCGCTTCGACGCGGCGGCCTTGCCGCGCTTCGACGAATCGCCCGGTGTACTCTTCGACGATTTCGGGGAGCTCCGCGTCCGCTTCATGTGTGTCGCCCTCAGCGGCCACACGCAGCGTACCGCACCTGGACGCCTCCGGGGACCTTCTGTCTGAACGCCCCCTCCACGATCGGCGGATTGTGCACGACAGCCTTGTTGACAAGGATGAGATCCTGGTCGGTCCCGGGGACCTCCAGGCGCACGCGGCGCGGGATGGCCGCGCTGCAGACCGGCCCGCTCGGGGGCACATCGGGCATCAGGTGGTCGGAGTCCACGATGGGCTTGGCCGTGTGCGACGGCTGGTGATCCTCCATCAGCGCCCGGTACAGCTCGATACCCTGCTGCGACACGTCGACCTCGAGCACGCGCACACGCTGCTTCTGCCACGGCAGGTTCCAGTCGGCGGAGGCAGGCTCGAGCACGATCTTCTCGGTAGCCTGGTGCTTGCTCTGGATGCGGATCGTGTACGGGTCGTCCCAGACGATGCTCGCCTGCGACGGCTGATGGACCAGCACGGGCGCCTCACCGCGCAACAGCTCCACCAGCGCGAACGGGGGCACCGGCACCTGTGTGAAGCGCTCCACGTTGCAGGTGTTGGCGGGGCCGTAGAGGAACACCTTGTTCCTCATGTCGAAGAGCGAGAACTTCTGCCCGTCCGACGTGAGCTGCGACAGCCGCACGCCAAACGGGCTCCAGACCGTGAAGCTAAGGCTGTCCGGCAGCATCGCCAGATACAGCACGTTGCCGCGCACGCGCCCCTGCTTGTTGAACAGATCGAGCTTGGCGTCGCCGCGCACGCCACGACTGCAGGCGTACGTCGCGTGCATGCGCGCGAGAGCCGCAGCCGCTGTCGGAAACTGGGACGGCGGCGGCGGCCGCCCGCAGCCGCTGGAAAACGCAAGCAGCACCAGCACCGCGACCGGAGCCGCGGCGTGCCGGATGGATCCGCCCACGCGAGCCAGGAGGTCCACGACCACTAGCCCTAGCTCGAACGCAACGCTTCGAAGAGCTCCAGGTCGGCGATCGGCAGGCTGACCCGCGTCTCGATGACCCCGACGCCGTGCTGCTCGCACAGCGCGGCCAGCGACAGACCGTCGAGCAGAGTGCAGGGGGCGGCGCCCGAAGCAGCTGCTTCCTCGCGCGCCCCGCTCAGCACCTGGCCGGTGGTGATGATCCAGCCATTGTGGGCAGGGCCGTAGTGATGCAACGCGCCGCGCAGCGCCGTGACCTGTTCCCGGCCGACCTCGCGTCCGTCGCGGCGAACCACGATCGCCGTCTGCACGCCACCCAGCGGTCCGCTGGAACGCGCCGACAGGTGCAGCTCTCCGCCCGGTGCGCCCGAGCGCTTGACTACCTCGATGCCCTCCATGCCCAACCGCGCGAGCACGAGCAGCATCAGCTCACCCAACGCGCGCGGCGGCAGCTCCTGCAGACGCTTGAGCAGGTTTTTTCGACTGGCTTCGCGGTAGCGACCGGCCAGCTGCGACAGCTCGCGCTCGAGACGAGCGATCTCGCCATCGAGCATCCACTCGGTCAGCCCCACGCGGCTGTCGTTGATGCGGAAGCGCGGACGCTGGCCTTCGGCCGCCATGCGCAGGTTGTCGGCGCGGACGGCTGCCGAGAGCGCCGACTGCACGTGTTGCGAGTCGCCGGCTACGCGGCCGCGACGCTGCGCCGCATCCGCCAGCTTGGACAGGCTCACCATGCCGTTCCTGTCGAAACCTGCCAGCAGGTCTGCCGCGACGTTGCTCAGGGCGCGCCCGGACAGCTCGTCGACATGACCACTGCGGCCCTCGCGGCCCTCGCGGCCCTCGCGGCCCTCGCGGCCCTCGCGGCCCTCGCGGCGCTCACCGCGCTCGCGCCGACGGCCGCGCTCGCCGCGCTCGCCGCGCTCGCTGCGTTCGCCGCGCTCGCTGCGTTCGCCGCGCTCGCTGCGTTCGCCGCGCTCGCCGCGCTCGCCGCGTTCGCTGCGCTCGGCCTGATCCGAAGACCCGGCTTCCTCCGCGGCCGCAGCGCCAGCTGGCGCGTCCGAGACCGTGTACGAGGGCAGCCCGTCGCCGCCTCCGTTCTTTTCCTCGCCGCCGCGCCCGCCGCGACGGCGGCGACGGCGGCGACCACCACGACGTCCGCCCTCGCGCTCCTCGCGCGCGGCGCCGTCCTCCTCGTCGTCTGCGTCATCCTCGGCGCCAGCGCCGAAGAGCGGCACATCGTCGTCCTCTTCGGGCGCGAAGATCTCTGTCGCTTTCGCGGCCATCTTGGCCCGCTCCAGCTCCGCCTGATCGAGCTTGGGGGCTTCCTCGTCCTCCTCCGGGACGGGATAGGCGTGCTGGGAGGACAGCTCGGGCGCCGGTGTCTCGGGCGGCTCGACGGCCTCTTCCTCGGCGCCGGCTTCTTCCTGGGCTGCCTCGTTGGCCGCGATGCGCTCGAGCGCCGGCGTGCGGTCGGCCAGCCCGTTCTTGATGGTGGCGTCGTCCCAGTCGCGCAGCGCGAAGACGCCGGGCTTGACGCGGACCAGCGGGTTGTCCTTGTCGCCCTTCTTGACCAGTGCAGCCAGCCTGGCCCCCATGGTCACCTCGGGGCTCTTGCCGACGTGGCTGAGCAGGTTCTTCTCGATGGCTACGTCCGTGATCTCCTTATAGTGAAGTGGCTTGCCCACGAGGCGCAGCACCTGCGCCGCAGCTTCCGTGAAAGTCATTGACCGTCGTCTCTTCTGTGTTGGGGGAGAACAGCATCGGGGTTCTCTCTTCCGCGGGCGCCTCCGGGGAAGCGCACATCGCTCCCATCGCCGGCAGGCGCCCCTCTAGACCGCCGGCCATAGCACGGCCCGGGGGCCGCTCCAAGCGCCCTTCCCCTAGCCGAACACGCCGCGAGCAGCGTTCGCGTAGGCCTCGAGCGTCGGGGCGTCGAACAACACGAAGCGGCAGAGCGCCGGCGCATTGTCTTGTTCGAGGGCCTCGCGGACGGCCGCAAGCGCCACCGGAGCCGCTTCGGCGACGGGATAGCCGTACACGCCAGTGCTGATTGACGGAAACGCGATGGAATCGACCTGGTGCTCCCGGCACAGGCGGAGCGCCTCGCTGTAGCAGCTCGCCAGGAGCCCCGCGGACTGCTCGCCCTCGCGGTCGTAGATGGGCCCGGCGCAGTGGATGACGTATTTCGCCCGGAGCCTGAAGCCGGGAGTCAGCACAGCTCCGCCCGTGGGCAGCCGCCCACCGGGCAGCTCGCGCTTCTTGACGCGGAGCGCCTCCAGCAGCTCCGGCCCCGCGGCGCGGTGGATCGCGCCGTCGACGCCGCCGCCACCCATGAGCATGGAGTTGGCAGCGTTGCCGATCGCGGTCGTGTCCGAGCGGGTGATGTCACCCTGGACCAGCTCCACCGCGGCTGCCCCTACGTCGAAACGCTCCATGCCCCCTTGCTATCCGAGCCACTAGCGCCATGCAAGGCAGCCCGGCCCCGTGGGCTTGGCTGCGAGCAAACGGCGCCGGGGGCGCGGCGCTACTGCCGGGCGCCAGAAGGGCGTAGGCTGGTGTCGTGGACGCGCCGCGTCTGCTGGACGAGCTGCTGGCAGCAGCGCGCAGGCTGGGCCTGACGGTCCGGATCGAACCGCTGCGTGCCGCTTCGGGCCGTGCGGGCGGGCTCTGCCGCATCCGTGGCCAGATGCTGGTGCTGCTGGACGAGCTCGCCAGTCCCGTGGAGCAGGCAAGCGCACTCGCCGAAGCTCTGGGGCAGCTCGATGTCGAAGGCATCGACATGGCACCGGAGGCGCGACGAACCGTCGAGGCGACGCGAGAACGCAGAGCGTGGCGCGCAGGCGACCGGACACCAGCCGATCGGGATCGGGTGCGCCCTCTGCCGATTCCCAAACCCGGCCTGCGTCGCGCCCGCGGCCGCGACGACGACGACGAATAGACCAGGACGTGGTACGAGGCGCGCACCCGGTGCAACCGCTCGAAGACGTCCCGCTCGCTCCACTGTGCACGCTCGGCGTGGGTGGCCCGGCCTCGTTCCTGGTCGAAGCCGCGGACGAGGCGAGTGTGATCGCGGCGCTCGAATGGGCCGAGCGCTACGGCGTCGCCGTGCGCATACTGGGCGGCGGAAGCAACGTCGTGGTGGGCGACCAGGGCTTCGAGGGGCTGGTGATTCACATCGCGCTCAGGGGCGTCACGTGGCGCGACGACAACGACGGCAGCGTCGTGCTGCACGCCGCCGCGGGCGAACCGTGGGACGACCTCGTCGCACAGAGCGTGGCGCGGGAGCTGGCGGGCATCGAGTGCCTGAGCGGGATCCCGGGCCGGGCCGGCGCCACACCGATCCAGAACGTCGGCGCCTACGGACAGGAAGTCGCTGAAACCATCAACGCGGTGCGGGCCTTCGATCGCAAGACGCGGCGCGTGGTCACGCTATCGCCCGCCGAGTGCCGCTTCGCCTACCGCGACAGCCTGTTCAAGAGCGAAGAGCCGGAGCGCTTCGTCGTGCTCGGCGTCGACTACCGCCTTCTGCCGGGCGGCGCGCCGACGCTGCGCTATCTAGAGCTCGCCCGACGCATGGAAGCAGCGGGCAGCGACGCGCCGTCACTCGCCGACGCGCGCCGCGTGGTGCTCGAGCTCAGGCGCGACAAGAGCATGCTGCTCGACCCCGCCGACGAGAACACCCGCAGCTGCGGCTCGTTCTTCGTCAACCCGCTGGTCACTGCGACCGAGCTCGAGCGCGTCGCCGCCGCAGCGGGCGACGCGGACATGCCCCGCTATCCGCAACCCGACGGTCGCACCAAGCTCTCGGCGGCGTGGCTGATCCAGCACGCCGGGTTCTCGCGTGGCGAGCGCGCCGGCGCCGTTGGCCTGTCCACGCGTCACACGCTGGCGCTGGTCTGCCACGAGGGAGCGCGAGCGAGCGACGTGGTGGCGTTCGCGCGGCGCATCCGCGCCGGCGTCGAACAGCACTTCGGCGTGCGGCTGGTTCCGGAGCCCGTCTTCTGGGGCTTTGCGAGCCTCGACGACGGGCTGCCGGACGAGCGCCTGGCGTAATCAGCCGGCGCCCGCGTCCGCGCCGTTGAACGCGCCGCCCGAGCCGGCCGAGCCGCTGCTCGTGCCGCCGCTCGAGCCAGTCGAGCTGCTGCTGGGCTGACCGGTGCACAACTCCTGCGAGATGCCACTGGAGCCGCTTCCGGAGGTGCACTTGCCGCCATTGCAGTAGGTGCCCTGGCACTCGAGGTCATCGCTGCACGCGGCACCGTCGGGTTTCAGATTGGTGCACACGGAACCCGCGCCGATGGCGCAGTACGTGCCGCTCTTGCACGCCGTGAAGGAGCTGCAAGGCGAACCCGCCGCCAGCTTGGCCGCACAGGTTCCATTGTCGCAGTACGCGCCCTCCACGCACCCTTGGAAGTCCTGGCAGGGCTGCCCGATTGGAACCAACGCGGTGCAGGTCCCGTTGGCGCCGCAGTACAGGCCGTCGTTGGTGTAGCAGTTCGCAGTGCCGGTGGGCGTCGACCCACTACCACCCGCGCCACCGGTGCCGACGCCACCGGCGGAATCCCCCGCCGTAGCACGATGTCGACGTGCCGCTCTGGGTACAGGTCATGTCGCAGCCGTCGCCGCTCTTGCCACGCCGATGCACGACGCACGTGCCCTGCGAGCTGCCGGATTGCCCACCTGCTCCCGAGGCCGGCCCGGTGAAGTTCTCGCAATAGACCTCCGCGCCGGCGACCGGCGCACACTCCATGTCGCTCTGGCAGGGTTGTCCTTCGGCCACCGTACCCGTGAACACCTTCTGGCAGGTCTGCGTGGTGGCAGCGTCGAGACCGTTGCAGGACGACATGGCGCCCGTTGCCGCGTCCAGGCAGGAGCCGGCAGCCTGCGCGTCGTAGACCAGGCTCTTGGAAGCAAACAGTTGTGAGAACTGGGTGTCGAGCGCGCTCTTGCAGGCTGCCGGATCGTAGTTGTATCCGGCACTCTTGCAGCAACCGCCGATGTTGTCGCAGACGGCGCTGGCAAAGCGCGATGCGAACTGGCTCTCCGTCACCGGGGCGCTGCTGGTTCCACCAGTGGAGGAACCGCCGCACCCGCCGAGCGCGCCACCGAGAACAAACGCCGACACAAGCATCGTGTAAAAGCGCATGGTTTCATCCTTCCGCCGCCCCGAGGCGGCCAAGCGCCCCCAGTCTACGCTACGCCGGTAGCCCGCGCATCCCCCCGGAAACGAGCCCGACCTACGCCGGGATGCTCGCGTAGACCGCCTCGATCGCCTCGTCGAGGCGCGAGGGGTCGGTCCCTCCGGCTTGCGCCATGTCCGGACGACCCCCACCCGAGCCGCCCACGATACCCGCGATGGGACGGATCAGCTCGCCGGCCTTGAAGCGCCCGATCAGCGGCTTGGCCACGGTCAGCACCAGCTGCGCCTTGCCGTCGTTCTCGGAACCGACCAGCACGATGCTGTCGCCGAGCTTGTCACGCAGTTGCTCGGCCAGCTCGCGCAGCGCGCCGCGGTCGCTCACTTCGGTGCGCACACCCAGCACCTTCACGCCCGCCACATCACGCGCGCGGCCGAGCAGCGAGTCGAGGCCGCCGCCACCGCCACCGGTGAGCAGCTTCTTCTGCAGCTCATCCACCTGCTTTTCGAGCGCGCGCTCATGCGACACAAGCTTGTCGATCTTCTCGACGAGCTGCGTGGGTGCCGCCTTGGCCGCCTGCGCTGCGCGCTGGAGCCCCTGCTCCAGCTCGCGCAGATAGGCGAGCGAGCCAGCCCCGGTGGTGGCGGTGATGCGCCGCACGCCGGCGGCGATGCCCTGCTCGCCGGTGATCTTGAATAGTCCGATGTCGCCCGTGGCGCGCGCATGCGTACCACCGCACAGCTCCACCGAGTCGCCCATGGTCAGCATGCGCACGGTGTCGCCGTACTTCTCCTCGAAGATCATCATCGCACCGCGCTGGCGCGCCTCTTCCATGCTCATGATCTCGGTCCGCACCGGCGCGTTCGCCAGCACGCGCTCGTTGACCATGTCCTCGATGCGCGTCGTCTCCTCCGGCGTGAGCGGGTTTCCGTGCGTGAAGTCGAAGCGCAGCCGTTCCGGCCCGACCAGCGAGCCCTTCTGCTGGGCGTGCTCGCCGAGCACGGTGCGGAGAGCCAGATGCAGGAGGTGCGTCGCCGAATGGTTGCGCCGGATCGCTTCGCGGCGCTCGAACGTCGACCTCGAGCTCGGCTTCGGCTCCCTTTTCCAGCGTGCCGCGCGTCACCACGCCGCGATGCACGACCAGGCCGGTCAGCGGTTTCTGCGTGTCCTCGATCTCGACCAGCGCGCTGTCCGCTTCGAAGCGCCCGGTGTCGCCCACCTGGCCGCCCGATTCGCCGTAGAACGGCGTGCGCGGCGTGACGATCTCGACGCGGTCACCTTCGCTGGCGCTGTCCGCCAGTGCTCCGTCCCGGATGATGGCCAGCACGGGAGCGCGCTCGGCGTCCCTGTCGTAGCCGCTGAACGCGACGGCTCCGCCCGGCACGCTCTCGAGCGCCTCGCGGTAGACGCCTTCGACCGCCTGTTCCCTGCCCTTGAACTCCGAGCGGCGCCGCGCTTCTTCGAGCGCCGCGTCGTAGCCGGCCTTGTCCACGCTGTAGCCGCGCTCGGTGCAGATCACCTCGGTGAGATCGAGCGGGAAGCCGTAGGTGTCGTACAGGGTGAACGCCTCGGAGCCGCCGAGCGTCTTGTCGCCCTGCTTGTCCATTCGCTCGAACTGTTCGTCGAGCAGGCCGAGCCCGCGCTCGATGGTCTGGCGGAAGCGCACCTCCTCCTGCTCGGTCACCGTCAGGATCAGGTCCCGCCGCTCGCGGAGCTCCGGATACTGCTCCCCCATCAGGTCGATGACCTTGTCGGCGACCTTGTGCAGGAACGGCTCCGAGATACCCAGCCGATGACCGTGGCGCACCGCGCGGCGCATCACGCGCCTGAGCACGTAGGGCCGCTCCACGCGATCGGGCAGCACGCCCTCGGCGATCAGGAACGCCGTGGTGCGCGCGTGGTCGGCGATGACGCGCATGCTCACGTCGTCCGGCGCCATGCTGCCGCCGTACGGCTTGTTCGAGAGCTCCGCCGCACGACCGACCAGCGCGCGCAGCAGGTCCGTCTCGTAGTTGCTGGTCTTGCCCATCAGCACGCTGGTCAGCCGCTCGAGCCCCGCGCCTGTATCGATGCTGGGCGCCGGCAGCGGCTTGAAGTCGAACCTGTCGTCGTGCACGGCGAGCAGCTCGAATTGCATGAAGACCAGGTTCCAGATCTCCATCCAGCCGAAGCCTTCGCTGGTCTGCTCCTCGCCGAACGTGCCGGGGTCGAAGCCCGGACCGTTGAAGATGTGGATCTCGCTGGACGGGCCGCACGGGCCGGTGTCACCCATCCGCCAGAAGTTCTCGTCCATGCCGAGACCCAGGATGCGGTCGTCGCCGAAGCCGGTGACCTTCTTCCACAGCTCGCGCGCGGCCTCGTCGGCGGGGAAGCCCTTCTCACCCGCGAAGTAGGTGCAGACCAACCTGTCCTTCGGCACACCCAGCTCGCCGAGCAGGTCCCAGGCGTAGACGATGGCCTCTTCCTTGAAGTAGTCGCCGAAGCTGAAGTTGCCCAGCATCTCGAAGAACGTGTGGTGCCGGGGGGAAGGGCCCACCGCCTCCAGGTCGTTGTGCTTGCCGCTGATGCGGATGCACTTCTGGCTGGAGGTGGCCCGCGTGTAGCTGCGCTTCTCGCGACCGGTGAACAGATCCTTGAACTGCACCATCCCGGCATTGGCGAACATCAGCGTCGGATCGTTCGGCGGGACCAGCGGACCGCTCGGGACCACCTCGTGCCCACGCTCGTGGAAGAACGAAAGGAACGCCTTGCGTATGTCGTCGGAAGTGCTGCTCATAGGGGCGGCTGGTCTAGCACACCGCGCCCACCGGCTGGAGAGCAGACAAGGCGGTTTATCTTGATTGCCCGCCCCGGTGTGGCTACGTGCGAAGGCGTGAGTGGAGCGCGATCCACCCCCTGGTGGGGACAACACCGGATCGGCCACGGCCAGGCCGGGCGGTTCCGTATCGGTCCGCTGATCCTGACGGTAGTCCGGCTCGACAACGAGTGGCGGCTGTGCCGCGACAGCTCGGGCGACACCAGCGACTCGAGCGTCGGCGTCGAGGTGCCGATCGAGCCACCCGATCTGCCGGCCACCGCGCACGTCTCGCGTTTCGGCGATTCGGACGGGTCGGACCAGATCGGGCTCCTGCCCATCCTACCGGACCGTCCGGTGGTGAGCCGTCCCGAGCGGCCCATCACCGTGCCGCCCCACGAGAAGGTCACGGTCTACGTCGGCTCGCCGCTCTGGGTCCGCGTCTCGGACGCCGCGCGGCGGCAGAAGCTCGAGGAGCTACCCGCGTTCCGCCCGTCGCTGACCTGGTGGGGGCCGAACACGCGGGAAGGCCAGACCTGCTACGGCACGCGTACCTACGGCAGAGTGCAGCTCGACCAGATCGTCCACTACCCTCACCGCGTGATGACCGCAGTCTCGATCGACAACAGCGCGGACAAGCCGCTCCTGCTCGAGCGCGTGCTGCTGCCTGTGCGGCGCTTCAGCGTCTACGCGACAGCCGCGAGCGAGCTGTGGACCGAGGCGGTCACCCTGGAGCGCGAGCAGGGCGAGGAGTTCGCTACGCTGCACCTGGGCAAGAAGCCGCCGGAACAGGCCGGCAGCGCAGAGCGCGTGAGCGAGCCGCGCGAGCCGAGCTCGCAGAAGCTCCTGTTCCACGCGTTCGGGTCGCTGTTCAAGGGGAGAGGCTGATGCCGGCGGCGGACTTCGCACACAAGGCGCTGGCTCTGCTCACCCATGCGCGCGTCGTGACGCTGGTGCGTGCGGGGTCGATCCTGCTTATCGGGCTGGTGGCCGCGCGGCTCGCGAGCCGCGCCATCGGCCGGCTGCTCTCGCGCCACCACGACGTGCAGCAGTCGCAGCTGCTCCGGCGCGTCACAGCCTGGGGCCTGTTCGGCGTCGCGCTGGCATGGGCGCTGCAGGAGCTCGGCTTCAAGCTCGGAGTGCTGCTCGGCGCGGCGGGCGTGGCGACGGTCGCCATCGGGTTCGCATCGCAGACCTCGCTCTCCAATCTGATCAGCGGCTTCTTCCTGTTCGGCGAGCGACCGTTCAGCGTGGGCGACGTGATCGAGGTGGAGGGCGTCACCGGCGAGGTGCTCGCGGTCGATCTCATTGCAACCAAGATCCGCACGTTCGACAACCACTACGTCCGCATCCCGAACGAGGTGATGTTCAAGACCAAGGTCGTGAACATGACGCGCTTTCCGATCCGACGCTTCGACCTGGTCGTGCCCGTCGCCTACGACGAGGATCTGGATCGTGTCCGCGACCTGATGTTCGCAGCCGCGGAAGCGAACGAGCTGTCGCTGGCGGAGCCCGCGCCCCTGTTCTTCGTGACCGGTTTCGACGATTCTGCCGTGCAGACCCAGCTCAGCGTCTGGTGCGAGACCCCCAGCTGGTTCCCGATGAAAACCAGCCTCTGCTACGAGCTCAAGCGCGCGCTCGACGAGCACGGCGTGCGCCGCCCCTACCCCCACCGCGTGATCGAGGGCGATGCGTCCAGCCGCGCCTGACACGGCCAGGCGGGATGCGACCAGCCTCAGCCGGTGCGCTGGATGATGTGGTAGCCGAAGTCGGTCTCCACCACGTCGCTGGTCCCACCGACGGGCAGCGCGAACGCGGCGTTCTCGAACGGCCCGACCATCTGCCCGCGGCCGAAGCTGCCCAGGTCGCCGCCGCGCGAGGAGGATGGGCAGTCCGAGTGCTTGCGTGCCAGGTCGGCGAAGTCGGCTCCGCCGTCGATCTGCTGCTTGAGCTCGGCGATCTGCGTCTTCGCCTCGTCCTTGCTGCGCGTAGCGGTAGACCGGGCCGAGCCCGCGTACATCAGCAGAATGTGGGACGCCCTCACCTGATCGCTCATCGTCGCTCCTTTGTGTGCCCGGCGGGCCGCGCCCGCGGAGCGAAGAGCCTGGCACACGGCAAGGGGCGGGTTCAACCGACCCCGCCGCTCGTGGGCGCTTGCCGAAATCCGGGGCGTCATCTAGCCTCCCGGCATGCGGATCTGGACTGTTGGGGGATTGTTGGCCGTGGGCGTTTCCGCGCTGGCTCTGGGTGCGTGCGGGGGTAGCGAGCAGGCGAGCATTCCGCCCGTGGCACCCGTCGTCCAGCCCGCGCCGCAGCCGGACATGTTCGCCAGCGTGCCCGCGGAGGGCGACGACACCGGCTCGGACCAGGGCGCGGACGACTCCGACAAGGGCGACAAGGGCGACAAGGGCGACAAGGGCCAGGCAGACCAGACCAAGCCCGACGAAGGCAAGGCGGACGGCGCGAGCAAGGACGGCGACAAGACCGGCGCGGCCAAGAAGGAAGAGGCCAAGCCCGCCAAGGCCAAGAAGCACAAGAAGCCCGCCAAGCCAGCTGCCAAGAAGAAGTAGCAGCGCGACCGCCGGAACAGAGCGCGGTCATGCACGCGGTAGTGCTGGACAAGGCGGGGGGACCGGAAGAGCTCCACTACCGCGAAGTCGACGAGCCCGAGCCGGGCGACGGCGAGGTGCTGGTGCGGGTCCGGGCCTCGGGCGTGTGTGGGCGCGACCTCATCGATCGCCGCGGCGGCTTTCCGATGATGAAGCTGCCGACCATCCTCGGTCACGAGTTCGCCGGCGAGGTGCTCGCCGTGGGGGCAGGGGTCGAGGAGCTGTCGGTGGGCGATCGGGTCGCAAACCTGCACCGCCCGTTCTGCGGTCGCTGCCCGAGCTGCCTGGCGGGCGAACAGGTGGACTGCGAACGCGCCTGGCAGAGCTTCGGGCACACGGTGGATGGGGCGTACGCCGAGCGCCTGGTGTCACACGAGCGGGCCCTGGTGAAGGTCCCGGCGGACATCCCGTTCGTCCAGGCCGCTTCGGTGGGCTGCACTGCGGGCGTTGCGCTCCGGGCCCTGCGTCACGACGCCCAACTGCAAGTTGGCGAAACCCTGGTCATAACGGGCGCGAGCGGGGGCGTCGGCAGCGCAGCGATCCAGATCGCCCGGCACATGGGCGCGCGGGTGATCGCCGTGACGAGCAACGAGAAGAAGGCCGAGGGCCTCAGGCAGCGCGGCGCGCACGACGTGGTGGTGAGCCCGGAAGCCCGCTTTCACGACGAGGTCCGGCGCTTGAGCGGCGGCGGCGCGGACGTAGCGCTGGAGCTCACTGGCAGCGCCACGTTCAGCTCGTCGCTACGCAGCCTGCGCGCGCGTGGACGACTCGCTCTGCTCGGCAACATCGAGCTGGACCGCCTGCAGGTGAATCCGGGCGCGCTCATCCTGTACGGCTATCGCATCGTCGGCGGCCACGGCTACACGCCGAAGGACCTCGCCGACTGCTTCGAGCTGATCCGGGCGGGTGCACTGGAAATGGCCATCGATCGCACACTGCCGCTGGAGCAGGCCGCCGATGCGCACCGGCTGCTGGCCGAGCGCGCGGTGGCGGGCCGGATCATCCTGTTGCCACCCTAGGCAGCTTCCGGCACGGGTTTGTGGCACGATCGCGGGCAGTTTGTGGAAGATCCAATCCCGCCTGTACCTCGGTGACTTTCGCTCTGGCGAGGCAGCTCTTTGTGGAGAAGAGCAAGTTCTCGATCCCGAAGGGAAGCTCACGCCCTTCGCAGGTGTTGTGTCCCTGTGCCCCATGCCGCTTGTAGAGGCTCGACCCCTCGAGGCACCCCGGCACAGGACCACGGAATGGCTACAGATCCCGATCGCAGACGGTGGAGCCGGCGAGCAGGAGCTCGAGCTGGCTCTAGGCGTGATCCTGCCTTTCGTGGAGCGGCGGATGAAGCATGGGAACGTGCTCGTCCACTGCGCGGCGGGGATGAGCCGCAGCGTCAGCGTCGTAGCAGCCTGGTTGTGCCGCTCGGGGCTTTCGCTGGACGCCGCGCTGGACCATATCGAAAGCGCAAAGACCGAAGCACTGTCTGCGGAGTCGGGCCCTGCCTGGCTCGTCATCTCGCCCGCCGAGGAGTTCATTTCCTGCCTGCGACGGCTGTTCGAACCGCCCCCATAGCAGCGGGGACAAGCTCCGTAGCTGCATGGGAGCTCCGCAGGAAATCCCGGTTGGATCGCCTCTCGCCCCTTGACTTGAGGGTGGAGGTGCGTAAGAAGGCCGGACGACCGGAGGGCGGACCCCGGGCCCGCTTGACATGGCCCATATCGACGCACAGAGTTAGCGAAACCAGACCGGCCAGCCGGCCCTACAAGCGAACATAATGAACACTGCAGAAACTGCCCCGTCAACCGACACTGAATCCAACGACAACTCTGCCGCGCCGCGAGCCGTGGACTGGGAAAACCCGCGGGTGTCCGCCATCCTTTCGGCGGCCGCCAAGTGCTTCGCGCGCAAGGGTTTCAGCGCCACGACCCTCGCGGAGATCGGCAAGGAGCTCGGCCTCCGCAAGAGCATCGTGCACTACTACTTCGCGAGCAAGGCGGCCCTCATCCACGAGGTGCAGAGCTACTCGTACCACAAGTATCTCGACAAGGTGAGAGACGCCATCCGCGTGTCCGGCGACGGCTCCGAGAACCGCATGATGAGCGCTCTCGAGTCGCTGTGGGACGTGGTGCAGACGAACAAGACGGGCACCGGCCTCAACATCGAGGTCTGGAGCGCGTCGCGCCGCGACGCGGAGCTCAAGCGCCGTGCAGCTGGACTGCAGCGCGATGCCCGCAAGCTCATTGGCGAGGGAATCGCAGACGTGCTGGGCGACCAGGCAAAGCGCTTCCCCAACATGGACGCGCTGTCGACGCTGATCCTGGCGACCGTCAACGGCCTCGCCGTCAGCGACTACCTCGAGGGCGAGGAAGTCAACGCCAAGCAAGCGTACGACCTGTTCCTGCAGCTGCTCCGCCTCGGCATGCAGCAGCTCGAGCAGCCGCCGACCGGAAACTGAGCTGCGAAGCGTGGATCGATCGCCGCGATTGAAATAGTCGCGGCGACGATGCATGTTCCTGTCCGGTGACACCCGACCGAGCCAGGGGTCCGCGCCCGCGCCCGCTACGGCGCTGGGCGGCGGTGCCTGCGCTGGGAGCCGCCGCGCTGTTGTTCGCACACAGCACGCGTGCCACCGCGGTCCCCGGACGCTCGATGTGGCATCCGCCCGCGTCTTCAACCAGGCAAGCCCGGTCGGCCGAGCCGCTACCGTTCGACTCGCTGCTGCCGCTGTCACCGATGGGCTGGCTGCTCGGAGGCATCGAGCACAACCGGCGCTACCAGCTCGACCGGGCTCCGCGCCTGGGGATGCTGGAACACTATCTGTATCCCGGCATGGAGCGGGTCCCCGCGTGGCGCCGCTACTACCGGGGGCGCTTTGGCGTGCGCCATTGGAAGCCATGGACCGCGCTGTCGTGGAATTCGACATCCTGCGAAGTGGCCGCAGTCCCACACCTCGGGGCCGATGCCTTCGCTCCGCACAGCCCGCCGCTGTCACTGGTCGACCCCGGGGCCCCGGCGCCGCTGCCCGCACCACTGATGCAGCTGCTCGATGGCACCACGGCGGACCTCGTCACCGCACCCGAGCCGGAGTTGCTCGGCGTCACCCGGGCGACGCACTGTCCACCGTGGAAGCGCATGCGCCGCGTGACGTTCGCGCGCTACGACGGCGAATCCGACACCTTCAGGCTGCTGTCGTGCGACGGGTCGATCGCGCCGGATGCTCTCGATCGACTGAGCGTCATCGCGCGCCCGCCGGACGTACCGCGCCCCGAGTTGCCGTTGCCGCTCGAGCCAGACCCATCCAGCCGCGCCGAAGGCGAGTGGGTGCCGGGCGTGAAGATGCTGCACCCACGACTGGTATGGGTGGTCCAGCGCATCGCGTCGGCGTTTCCGCGACGGATGATCGTCGTCGTCAGCGGCTACCGGCGCGAAGCGGCGACGAGCTATCACGACAAGGGGCGCGCGCTCGACCTGTTCGTCAGGGGCGTGCCCAACAAGACGTTGTTCCGCTTCTGCCACGATAGGCTGTACGACGTAGGCTGCGGCTACTATCCGAACAACCGCTTCGTCCACGTCGACGTGCGACCGTTCGGCACCGGTCACCCGATGTGGATCGACATCTCGAAACCCGGCACGCCGTCGCACTACGTCGACAGCTGGCCCGGCCTTGTCGTCTCCGGAGCGACGACGACACAGGGTGGACAATAGTGGGGTTCGGAGACATCGAAGCGCAGGACACGGCTGTGCAGACGCTCGTGCGCGCGCTCGAGTCGGAGCACGTGCACCACGCCTATCGTTTCCAGGGTCCGCCGGGCGTCGGCAAGGAAATGGCCGCGTTCGCGTTCGCCCAGTCGCTGGTGTGCGAGCAGGACGGGCCGTTCGCATGCGGTGCGTGCAGCGCTTGCCGGCGCGCCGTCGGCTTGTCCGGAGAGGAGCCGCACGTACCGCTGCATCCCGACGTGGTGCTGGTGCAGCGCGGCCTGTACCCGAGCTCGGTGATCGCCGCATCGGAGGCGACCGGCATCAGTGTCGAGCAGGTGCGCCGCATGGTGCTCGGACGCGCCGGCTACGGGCCGCACGAGGGGCGCGCCCTGGTCTTCATCGTGCGCGACGCGGATGAGCTCACGCCGCAGGCGGCCAACGCACTGCTCAAGACGCTGGAGGAGCCGGGAGACCGGACCTACTTCGTGCTCCTGACGAGCCGTCCCAGCCGCCTGCTCGACACGGTGCTCTCGCGCACACTTGCGGTGCGCTTCGGGCCGCTGCCCGACGAGCTGGTCGCGAGGATCGTCACCGAGCACGGTGGCGATCCTTCCGTCGCGCCGCTCGCGCAGGGCAGCGCATCACTTGCACTCGAGCTATCGGCCGAGGACGCGATGCGTGCGCGCAGAGAGTTCGTCGACAGCGCGCTCGAGGCGATCGACGCGCCCGACCTCGCGTCCGCAATCGGCATCGCCGACGCGCGGGCCAGCGGACGCGACGCGCTCCGCGACCAGCTCTCGTTTCTGGCACACGAGTTCGCGACACGGGGCCGGCAGAGCGTGGAGGCAGCTCCCGACGCGGCCGAGCGAGCGGCGCGCTGCTACAAGGTCGTGCTCGACACGATGGCCGAAGTCGAACGGAACGTTCAGCCGGCTCTCGCGCTCGAGGCGATGGTCTCGCGACTGCGGCGCGCGTAGAAAGTAGCGGTCACGAACCGCGCCCCCAGTTGTCGAGCTGGCTGTCGTCGACCTGTCGCCCGTACCACGACAGCGCCTGACCGCCCCGGGCGAGCATCCACAGTACGCGACCGCCGAGCGCGCGATACTCGGCCAGGATCCCGTCGTTCCACGGTGGATCGGCGGACCTGCCGATGGCGCGGACCGCGACCGGAATACGACGAGCTCGCTCGAAACGCTCCTGGCCCAGGTCGAGGCTGGGAGGCGGCTCCCCGCTGAACTCTGGCGGGCTCGCTTCGGAAAGCCAATAGATGACCGAACGCGGCGACGGTAACGCGAGCACGATCGTCTTGTCGGCGAACAGCACGGCGGCCACCGCCGACCCGGCTTCCTCGAGCAGCCAGCCACGTTCCAGCCACGCTTCCTCTCCGCCGACGGAGATCACGTCACCCAGCGCCACCGGGAAACCCGACAGCTCCGATGCCGGCTCGCCCCCGGGTGCCTCGCCGGCAGCCGCGCTGCGGCGCCGCCGGCCGAGCAGCGCGCCGGCAGCGAGCGCACCTCCGGCGACGACGAGCGCCGCGACCACGAGACTCATGTCTCCGCCAACAGCGCTGAAGACAACGCTCGGCAGCGGTCGGGCACTTCGTCCAGCTCCGCGGAGAATGGCAGAAGCGCACCGATCACCGCCGCCATCGCTCCGGTCTTTCCGACTGCGGCCGCGGTGTCGAGATCGATGCCACCGATCGCGACCAGCGCGACGCCCGCTCTGCGCGCCGTGTCGGCAGCGCGGGACAAGGCATCCAACCCGACAACCGGCTCCGCGACCGCCTTGGAAGAGGTCGCGAACACCGGACCGAACGCGACGTAGTCGGGTCGCTGCTCGAGTGCTGCGGCCAACTGCTGGAGATCGTGCGTCGAGACACCCACGGCCAGTCCCGGCGCCACCCGGCGCACGTCGTCCAGCGCTAGATCGGTCTGCCCCACGTGGATTCCGTCGCAGCCGGCAAGCAGCGCCAGATCCGGACGGTCGTTGGCGAACAGTGCCACACCGGCATCCCGGGTCGGTCCCCTGAGCGCACGGAGCAGCGCCAGCGTCTCGCGGGCGCTCGAGTGCTTCGCACGCAGTTGCAGAAGCGGCGGACGTGTCTCGATCACGCGCTGGGCAAAGTCGACCACGTCCACTCCGCGACTCCGGAGCGTGTCGACGTCGATGATCGGATAGAGGGCAGTCCGGAGCTCCGTCTGCAGGCCGGAAACCGCTGGGTCGCGCATACGCCAGCACAGTAGAGCAGTTCGCGGAGCGGACAAGCCCGGCGACGGCTGCTCGCGGCGGTCCCCCGGGTTGTGCTACGGATCGGTACATGAGAGCCGCATATCTGCGCGCTTTGCTTGTCGGCGCCGCGGTGCTTCTGCCGACTTCGGCACTGGCACGCGGACCCTCGAGCGGCTCGAGCAAAGCAGCCGCCGGAGCCGACAAGACCTCCGGCAGCGGAGAGAGCGACCAGACTGCACCCGACCGGGGGCTCGAGTTCAACGTCTCCGAGCAGGGACCCGGTCTGCCGTGGCGCATGTCCATCGTGAACCGGGGCGAAAAGGCTTCGGTGCTCGTGGCCGATCCGGCGCTGTTGTGGTTCGACGTGCGCGTACCGGGCAAGCGACGCATCCAGACCTGCCGCCTACCGCACGGCGTGTTCCCGTCGCGCGCATCGCTGCGCGCCCAGGTCCTGCTCAGGCCTGGCGAGGGCGTAGTGCACTCGTTCGATCCGCGACTGTACTGCTTCGCTTCGGGAGGCCAGTGGCAGCTGGTGCCCGGAGCATTCGTCTCGCCGCACTTCGGCTGGCCTTCGAAGAAGAAGAAGGTCTGGCGCCACGGTCACCTGATCGAGCAGGCGGCGAAGCAGTCGCCGCCGTTCGTCGCCGGTCCGCCGCCGCGGCGCCATCACAACAAGAGCAGCGACAACGCAACGCACAGCGTCAAAGAGCTCCAGGCCGAACCCTTCGCGCTGCGCTCGACATACGCAGACTGGTCTTCCACGCGCATCGGCAAGGACACTGAAAAGGCCGAGCACGGTCCGTTGCAGCTGACGATCTCCCGCGGCTCGGACGCTTCGAGGGAAAGGACTGCCACGGTTACGCTGCGCTTGAAGAACCGCTCCAGCCACGGCGTGCACTTCTTCCTGCGCCGCGAGCTGATCAGCTTCGAGGTGATGGGACCCGATGGCCTGGAGACGTGCGATCCCCAGCCGGACGAGCGTGCGCCGGATCGGCAGGCGTTTCTCTATCTCCGCCCGGGGCACTCGATGACGCTGCACAGCCGCCTCGTCGAGCTCTGCCCCCGCGGCACCTTCGCGGTGCCGGGGCTCTACCTCATCCATGCGCGTTACGACGCCACCAATTCTGGAGCCCGCTGGGGCCTGCACGCATTCGTGGGACGGGTGGTCACTCGACAGCCCGGCTCGATCCGCATCCGGCACGGGGCCCACCCGTTCATGCTGAAGCGTCGCATGCGGGCGGTGCGGGTCGCCGAAGCGTCGCGGAAATCGATATCCGACAAGGGGCCGCAAGAATGAAACGACTGGGCACTTTGCTTGTCGCCGCTGCGCTGGTCGCAGCCTGCGGCAGCTCCAAGGGAAACGGCGGCTCCAGCGGCAACGGTGGCGGCGCGGCCAGCGGCGGGAACTCCGGCAACGGCGGCAGCTCCGCGAGCGGCGGCAGCGGCACCGGTGGCAGCTCTGCAAGCGGCGGCAGTGGCACTGGCGGCAGTGGCACCGGCGGCACCGGTACCGGCGGCAGCGGCACTGGCGGTGGCACCGGCGGCAGCGGCGGCTTCAGCGGCGGTGCCGGCACTCCGGGCATCGGCGGGTCGGGCGGCACCATGGCGACCCCCGCGTGCACGCAGGCCAGCGACTGCACGCTGCACTCGGACTGCTGCAACTGCGTCGCTCTGGCTCCAGGCGATCAGGCTCCGGCGTGCAACACCAAGAACTGCACCGTGGACGCCTGCGCGAAGCTCGGCATCACGTCCAAGAACGTCGCCTGCACGGCAGGCGCCTGCAACGCGGGCATCGACTGCGATCCGTCCACGGTGACCTGCCAGACGGCACAACCCAACTGTCCGGCGGGGCAGGTCCCGAGTGTGCGCGGCCTGTGCTGGGGTCCGTGCGTGCTGGCGACGGCGTGCAGCAACGTGGCCGACTGCACGGCTTGCGACTCGAACAGCGTGTGCGTCGATCTCGACTCGAAGCCACTGACCACGCATTGCGTGCCGGTCGCCCCCATCTGCAGCTCCAAGCACGACTGCGCCTGCCTGGCCAACGCGGTCTGCCTGTCCCCGTACGACCTGTGCGTACATACCAACGGCACCAACCAGATCCTTTGCACCTGCACCTCGTGCTAGCACTGGGTCCCGTCACACCTTCGACGTAGAGCCGTCCGATGCGTGCGCTGCCCTGGGTCATCACCGGCCTGTGCGTCGCTCTGAACCTGGGCGTGCTGGCCGTGGTCGTCCAATCCGGAGGCGTTCGGGAACACGCACGCATGAAGCGTCTGGCGCAACTCGCAGCGCGGATGTTCTGGGCGACGATCGGTATCTGCGCGCTGGGCCTGGCCGTTTCGGCTTCGCTGGGTCCCGCCCCCGCGCCCGGTTCAGGCGGCCACGGCGGAACGATCGCATCGGCAACGTTCGGCACGCTGGTGATGGCAGTGGTCTTCTCGCTCTATCCGGGGATCGCCGCGCTCTGGCTGCGCCGCAAGGCGCGACAATCCGGCCCCTGACGCCAGCTGCTGGCGCGGTGATTGCACCCTCGCTCCTGCCAAGCGGGAAGCCCCGTGGGGGATGGAGCCCCCGCAGAGATTCCCGAACGGGGGGAACGATCATGAGAATCCGCGATCTGATGAGCAACGAAGTGCAGACCTGCTCGCCGGACAACACGCTGGCGGAAGCCGCGCAGATCATGTGGGAGCACGACCGCGGCTGTCTGCCGGTGCTGGACGACGAGGCGCACGTGATCGGCATGATCACCGACCGCGATATCTGCATGGCGGCCTTCACACGCGGCCAGGCCCCGCACGAATGCCGTGTCTCCGACGCAATGTCGCACACCGTGTACTCGTGTTCGGAGAACGATCGCGTGGCCGATGTCGAGGAGCTGATGCAGGATCGGCAGCTCCGCCGCGTGCCCGTCGTTGGCGACTGGGGCCAGCTGGTCGGAATGTTGACGCTGGCGGATCTGGCCCGGTTCGCACAGTCGAAGGCGCGCCGCCTGGCATTCGGCGCAACAGGCCTGGTCAAGACACTGGCGTCGGTGACCGAGCCGCGTCCGCGCGAAGCGAGCCACGCCGCCGAATAGTCGGTGCAGGTGAGCCCCACCGGCACGCGTGGCAGTCGCACTGCACGCTGGATGCGGCGAGACCGCGCCGGAGCGCCCGCAGCGTGGCATCGCGCCACGCTGCGCACAGGCTACCGGGAAATCTGCCCCAGGCGCGACCGTTGCGCCCCGCTCAGCGGATCACGACCCGGTTGCGGCCCTGCTCCTTGGCCTCGTACATCGCGCTGTCAGCGGCCGTGAGGAGCGCCGCCGCGTCCGGGGGTGAATGCCCTGGCGCGATGACCGCGACACCGACGCTGACGCTCATCGGCAGTTCATCGGCCAGCGCCAACTCCAGCTGCTCGACATGGCGACGGATGCGCTCGGCGAGGATCTCGGCGTTCCTCGGAGTGATACTGCGCGCCAGCACAACGAATTCCTCGCCGCCATAACGCGCCAACACATCCTCCGGTCGCAAGATGCGCTGGATCGACGCCGCAATGACACGCAGCGTGGCGTCGCCGACGTGGTGTCCGAGCAGGTCGTTGACTTGCTTGAAGTGATCGACGTCGATGAGCAGCAGCGCGAGCGTCGTGGCGTGCCGGGCGGCAAACGACACCTCGCTGGTCAGCCGACTTTCCAGATACCGACGGTTGTACACACCGGTCAGCGAGTCGTGAACCATCGACTGGTACAGCCGCAATGCCGCCGTTTCCTCCAGCTCGTCGACCACACTGAATTTCAGCGTCGTGTGCCCACCTAGCTGGATGCGATCGCCATCGCCGAGCTTCACCGGCTGGTCGACGCGATCCCGTCCCAGGTAGGTGCCGTTGGTGCTGGCAAGATCCTCGAGATAGAAGCCGTCCGCCCGGCGCGTGAGCCGTGCGTGGACCCATGAAAGACCCGGATCGATGAGGCGCACGTCGACATGGTCACCGCGCCCGAGCAGAAGCTCGTCGCGATCGAGCCGGATGACCTGACCTAGCTGGTCGCCCGCCAGGACGGTCAGAAGACAACGATCGCGAACCAATGGACCCGAGTTCGTCGCCTGCTCTTCTTCTTCTTCATCCATCGTGCCCAGCGGCGGGCGCGGCGCGGCGTGGACCCGCGACGTTTCGGTCCGGCGGTGCTCGTGGCGCCGCGATGACGGCACCGGCGGCGATGACGGTGTTTGCGTGACTTCCGGCACTGTTCCCCTCCCCTGCCGCCTCGGCGACACCAACTGCATCCAGCAAAACGCGTGCCCGTACCGCGGCATGATTGTGTGGCGCGCTGCCTCACCCCGCAGAGCTTGCGCACTTCGCTCGATGGTCGTCCGTACGGTTGGGACAGCGCTGCGACGACGCCGCCATTGGCCTCGACATCGAGCGTTTCACGGATACAATGAATCGCATGATAGAGGGGGAAAACAGAATCCTGATCGTGGAGAGGGACGCCCGCATTGCGGACGAACTAGCGCGCATCGTCGAAGGCTTCGGCTACTGGCCCGAGACGGTCGACAACACCGAACGCGCAATCGAACAGCTTCGGGAGCTGCCATACCAGTGTCTGCTCACAAGCCTGCGTCCGCCGCAGGTCGACGGCATTGGCGTGATCACGGAGCTGCGTCGTTCAGGTGTGGACCTGCCGGCTGTCGTGCTCGGCGCCGGCATCGATGACGACGGCGTTCGTCGCGCTCGTGATCTCGATGCGGAGCTCGTGCCTTCGGGGCCGCAACGCGTGAACTGGATCTGGTTGCTCGCCGACATCCTGGCGCGCACCGGCCAGCGTCACAGCGGCTCGCTGCGCAAGGCCGGCGTCCGCGAACCGCCGCTGGCCGCCGGCGGACAGGGCGCGCGCTAGCCACTCGACGGCTCGTTTCAGGACGCGGCAGCTTCGGGCACCACGGCCTCGGGCTCTGCCCTGGGCCGGGTCCGCCTGGCTCTGTACATGGCGTCGAGAAAGCGCTCGACGCCTTCGATCACCGGCACGGCGCGCGGAGACGGAAACACGTCGAAAGCGTGCTGCGCTCCGGATATCTCGGCGAGCAGCACGGGCGCGCCAGATACCGCACGCAGCCTCTCGACGAACAGGCGTGCGTCCGCCAACGGCGCCAATGTGTCGCGATCACCGTGTACGACAAGGAAGGGCGGCGCGTCCGCACGTACCCGGTCGATCGGCGAAGCTTCGTGGAAGCGCTCGGGCTCGTCCGCAAAATACGCCTTCATGATGTGCGGCTGCAGCAGCCGCGTTCGAAACTCGCTTTCCTGGGTGCCGAGCCGGTTCGTGAAATCGTAGATACCGTAGAAGGGCACAGCCGCCTGCACGCTGGTGTCCGCCTCCTCGAACCCGGGCTGGTACGCAGGATCGTTCTGGGTCAGCGCGACCAACGCAGTCAGGTGTCCCCCCGCCGAGCCGCCGGTAACAGCGACGAAGTCCGGATCGACACCGTAGTCGTCGGCGTGTTCGCGGATCCAGGCGAGCGCGCGTTTCAGATCCACCAGATGATCGGGAAACGTGGCGCCGGGGCTCAGCCTGTAGTTGACGTTGAAGCCGACCCAGCCGTTGTCCGCCAGGTGGGAAAGGAGCGGAACGCCCTGCGTCCGCTTGTCGCCGAGCACCCAGGCCCCGCCGTGGATCTGCATCACAGCGGGACGGCGGCGCCCCTCGCCTTGCGGCATGTACACATCCAGCTTGAGACGCCGTCCCGCAGTACGGGCGTAGACAACGTCGCGGATGACGCGCGCCCGCGCCGTCCTTACCGGCAGCGGCAGCAGGACATGCCACCAGGGAACCCGCGGCCAGGGACCAACGTCGGCCACGGAGCCCACCACGGCGCGCATCGTGCGACCCGAGCGTCGCCCCTGCAGCACCAGCACGATTAGCCCGGTCCAGGAAGCGAGCGTGATGCCGAGGCCGATCCAGCCCGGCAACGCGGTCAGCGCGCCGAGCCAGACCATCAGCGCTGCGGCCGCGACCTGCCACACCAGGTGATGACCGGCCAGCTCCATCGTGAGCCACGACGCCAGGAAGCTCGGCAGGAACAAGAAGCCCCGGCCGCGGGTCGGCAGAAAGGCGTTCAAGGTAAAAACGGCGCCGACCAGGCTCACCAGCAGGAACAGCCACGGGATCACGATTCAGGACCTCGCTCTCGCAGTCGTAGCGGACGCTTCACGTGCCCTCCTGCCAGCTGTGCAGGTAGCGTCGCTGGTCCGCGCTCAGAGTGTCGATCGACAGATCGAGCGCGTCGAGCTTGTCTCGCGCGACGCGTGCGTCGATGTCGCCGGGGACAGGATAGACCCGTCGCGCGAGGTCCGATCCGTGCCGGGCGAGATAGCCGGCGCACAACGCCTGGTTCGCGAAGCTCATGTCCATGACCGCCGCGGGATGACCTTCCGCCGCCGCCAGGTTGACAAGCCGGCCTTGCGCCAGCAGGCACACACGGCGCCCGTCGCGAAGCCGGTACTCCTCGACGTATCGACGCGGGCTGGTGCGCTGGACCGCCATGCCCTCGAGCGCGGGGACGTTGATCTCGACGTTGAAGTGTCCCGCGTTGGCCACGACGCAGCCGTCCTTCATCACCTCGAAGTGCTTGGCGTCGATGACGTGCTTGTCCCCCGTTACGGTCACCACGAAGTCCGATCGCTGGACTGCCTCGATCATCGGCATCACGGGGAAGCCGTCCATCACGGCCTCCAGCGCCCGGATCGGCTCGACCTCGGTCACGATGACGTGCGCGCCGTGACCGCGCGCACGCGTTGCTATGCCGCGACCGCACCAGCCGTAGCCTGCGACCGTGAACGTCCGCCCCGCGAGCAGGATGTTGGTGGCGCGGATCACGCCGTCGAGAGCACTCTGTCCGGTGCCGTAGCGGTTGTCGAACAGGTGCTTGGTCATTGCATCGTTCACCGCGATCACCGGAAACTCGAGCGCGCCGCTTTCTGCCATGGCCCTGAGCCGGAGCACGCCCGTCGTCGTCTCTTCTGTACCGGCGATGACCCCTCGCAACAGCTCGCGTCGACGCGTGTGCAGCGTACCGACGAGATCCGCGCCGTCGTCCATCGTGAGCTGGGGCCGGTGCTCCAGCACGGCGTCGATGTGCTGGTAGTACGTTGCGGTGTCCTCGCCCTTGATCGCGTACGTCGGCACGCCGAAATGCTCCACCAGCGCCGCAGCCACGTCGTCCTGCGTGCTGAGGGGATTGCTGGCACACAGGACAGCTCGCGCGCCGCCGGCAACCAGCACGCGCGCAAGATTCGCCGTCTCGGCGGTGATGTGCAGACAGCCACCAATGCGCATGTCGCGAAGCGGCTTGTCCCGTTCGAACTGTGCGAGCAGGCCGCGCATCACGGGCATCTCCTGGAGAGCCCATTCGATCCGTGCGCGCCCCTGATCCGCAAGCGAAGGATCCCGGACGTCGTGTCGAGCTCTGGCCATGTCCCTGTCCTCCAGGAACGTTACCTGCATACCTCGTGCCGCAAGGCGGCTCGGGGCTCAGCGGACCCGGCTGTGATAGCGGCGCATCAGCTGTTCGCGCGGGACTAGAGCCGAAAGCTCCGCGATGGCTGCGCGCCCCGCCTCGTCAACCGGCTTCTTCTCGTCCGCTTCAAGCATCAGTTCGAGGGCCCTGCGGTAGCGCGCGGCTGCCAGCTTCGGGCGACCTGCAGCTTCGTGGATCCCACCCTCGATGCGGCTCAGCTCGGCCACCGAGCGCAGATGTTCCACCGGCCCGATCAAGCCGGCCAGCGTGTGTGAATCCACGACGTCGAACGTGCGCCGGTCGATTCTCAAGAGCTCGTCGTAGGCCGAGTTGACCTCGGCAAGTGCCTGCTGCAGTTCGCCTTCCTGCTTGTGGTGCAGCGCCTTGGCGACCGCTTCCGCAGTCCGCTCGAGAGCACGCTTGATGAGATCCTGCTTGAACACGATGGCAAGTCTAGCAGTAGCCGGGAGCCGGGTCCCGCGGCCCGCTCAGGGCCTGCGGTTCCCGATGTCGTTGGGGTCGGTAGAGGCCGCGAAGTCCGCGAGCAGGTAGTAGCTGACCGGAACCGTGGCGTGATAACCATCGGTGAAGCTGCCTGCGTAGAGGCCCGCGTACGACCACTCGGAACTGGCCTGCTCGTTCAGCATCAGCGTCACGACGCCGAGCTTCGCCGGCTTGCCACCCATCGCGCTGAAGGGAATGGCGAACTCGACGTAGTTGCCATTCTTGGAGTGTGTGACCCCGCTCGACGGAATGGTCGTCCAGCTCGCTCCGGAATAGCTCTTGAACTGCTCGGTGCTGCCTGTCGTCTTCCACGTGTAGTAGTACTCGGCACCGAAGCCGGTCGGGAAAGCGGGAGCCTGGGTATTGAAGGTCTCCCCCTTGCTCGCGCCGGTGCCGGCGCCCGGGTCGGTGTCGAGATACACGAACACCCACTTGGTGGGAGCGGCGGTCGTACCGATGTCCGGTCCGTCGTATCCGACGTAGAGAGCTGACGAGTCCCAGCTGATGTACGCGGCGTAGCTGCTGCTTGTCGTCGTGAACTTCTCGGCAGCCGCAGTGAAATCGTTGGCGCCATCGATCGTGATGGTGTGGCTGTAGGGGGCGCCGGCCTCCGCTCCGCCCGTGCCGCCGCTGCCCGCCGTGCCGCCGCTGCCCGCCGTGCCGCCGCTGCCCGCCGTGCCGCCGCTGCCCGCAGAGGCGTCGGCGCCGCCGTCGGCGCCAGCACTGCCGCCACTACCCGCCGCGCCGGAGTTGCCCGCCGCGCCGCCCCCGGCATCCGCGCCCGCGCTGCCCCCCGCCGTACCGCCACTGCCTGCAATGCCACCGGTCCCGCCGTTGCCGCCGTACGCGCCGCTGCCGCCGTACGCGCCGCTGCCACCGTACGCGCCGCTGCCGCCGTCGGGCTTGGCATCGCTCGTCGCGCAGTGCGTCGCGGCCAGCGCAAGGATGAACAGTGAAGCAGAGCTGGCAAGGGGAAACCGACGGATCATGGGCCCCAGCCTATCCCACACGTGGCCCCGGATCCACGCGCGGCGCCGCGACTATGGCCCCGGCGTGACTTCGATCTCGAGGGAGCTGCGGACAGCGTCACCGACCGGCTCCGGCCCGCGTTCGGCGGCGGGACGCCGCGCCCGGTTCCAGGCCTCGCAGAGGGCCATGCCGCCCAGCATGCCGACGACCAGGACCACGGTCCGCCCACCCGTGACGAGCGACACCAACGCCGGCCCGGGGCAGTATCCCGCAAGCCCCCAACCCAGTCCGAACACGGCAGCACCGAGCAACAGTCGTCCGTCGATGCGGTCGGATGACGGCAGGGAAAACGCGGGCTCGAGCACCGGCGCCTGGCGACGCCGGATGAGCCGATAGGCGAGCAGATGCACGCCTATCGCCCCGACCATCACCATGACCAGACTGGCATCCCAGCGTCCCGTGACGTCGAGGAAGCCGACGATCTTTCCGGGCTGGGTCATGCCCGCAACGCCGAGACCGACAGAGAACACGAATCCCGATAGAAACACGACCCAATGACGCAGCTTCATAGCCGTCCTCCCAGCAGGTGGACCACGACGAACACCGAGACCGCACCCGTCGCGATGAAAGTCAGCGTTGCGACCAGAGAGCGGCGGGACAGCCGACCGAGACCACACACGCCATGACCGCTGGTGCAGCCACCGCCGAGTCGAGCTCCAAAGCCCACCAACAGTCCAGCCAGAGCCAGGGCGCCGAGCGAGCGATCCACCCCGACATGGAACGCTCCCGGGCTCACCAGGAAAACAACGAAGCCGCCGGCAACAAGACCAGCGAGGAACACGAGACGCCACGAGACGTCGCCGCGTGCGCCGCCGAACAGCCCACCGGCAATTCCCGAAATGCCGGCGACGCGCCCGGTGAACAGCAACAGCACCGACGCGGCGAGCCCGATGAGCGCGCCTCCGAGGAGCGATGCGAATGGCGTGAAGTGGTACATTGTCTATTCCCTAGTATTCCGGTCGGAATACGGGAATTATGATGCGAATGGTCCACGCCCGCCAGCCTCGGGTCGTAACCGACCAAAACTACCGGATTTCTAGCGGCTGCGCTGCGCCTGCGCCTGGGCCTGGCGCTCTGCCGCCCAGCTCTGCAGCTGCTCGGGAGCCGGCAGCCAGCCGTGGTCGACGTACCAGTCGAGCGTCTGTCGCATGCCTTTAGCGAAGTCCGGATAGCGGTACTCGAAACCGAGCGAGCGGAGCTTTGCGCCGTCGTACACGTGATCGGCCGACGCATAGCTGAACCAGTCGCGATCGAGCCGGGGGATGAACGCCGGCTCGAACGCGAGCTTCTGTGCAAGCCGACGCCAGCTCCGCTCGACGCGCCTGTCGAGCTGGGCGAGGTGCCAATCGGAAATCAGCCGCCCCGCGGCGGAGAACAAGACGCGCTGCGCTCCAAGCGGAATCGAGATGCGCGGCTCGATGCGCATGCCGAGCAGGTTTGCGATCTGCTCGAGCACTTTGCCCGTGGGTGTCGGCGTTGCGTCGACCAGATTGTAGATCTCGCCGTGCGTCTGCCGTTCACCCACCACGAATGCGACCGCCCGCGCCACGTCCTCGACGTGAACGGAGCTCATTCTGTGCGAACGGCCCAGCCCGACGACCTTCGTGCGTCCCCGGGCGCGTGCGAGCACCAGAAAGCCCAGATACATGCACAGGCCGTAGCGACCGTACGGGCCGTAGACGAGCGTGGGACGCAGCACGGTAACGGCGAGATCGCGCATGGCGCCGCGTGCGACCAGCTCGCCCAGCGCCTTGGTTTCCTCGTAGGCGTGCCGCGGGCGCGGAGGCTGCCGTTCGTCGCAGGGCAGCTCGTGCGGTCGACCGTACACGCCCGTGGTGCCGAGATGGACCAGGCGCCGCACCCCGCTGGCCCGACAGGCGTCCACCACGCGCTCGACGGCCGTCACGTTCGCAGCCGTCAGCGCATCGCGTGCCGCACCCAGGTCGAACAGCCCCGCGCTGTGTACAACCGCATCGTGGCCTTCCACCAGTCGCCGGACGGCCACCGGATCGAGCAGGTCGGCAGGGCGCCAGCGCACGTTGGCAGACAGCTCCGCGCTCGCCACGCCGGGTCTATCGCTGGCGCTGATCTCGTGTCCCAGAGCCGCAAGCACGCGCACCACGTGGCCCCCGATGAACCCACCCGCCCCGGTGACAACGATGCGCACCCCGGGCCTATCCTGGTCGAAGCGGGTCACGCACGGAGCGACCGGAGCGTGGCGAGGGCCTTGTCCACGTGCGCCTTCGCATTCAGCGCGGAAGAGAAAGCGTGCCGGATGGTGCGCTCTTGATCGATGACGAAAGTCACGCGGCCGTCGAGCAGGCCGAGCGTCTTCTTCACGCCGAACAGCTCGCGCACCTTTCCATCCGGATCGCTCAAGAGCGCGTACGGCAGGTTGTGATGTTCGGCGAAGCGCTTGTGGGACTCGACCGAGTCGCGACTCACGCCCACGACCGCGGCGCCCGTCCCGACAAACACGTCGTGCAGGTCACGGAAGAGGCAGGCCTCCCGCGTGCAGACCGGCGTCTCGTCCTTCGGGTAGAAGTAGAGAACGACCGGGCCCTGCTCCAGTGCGCGAGAGAGCTGCCACGGCTCCCCGGTCGCGGATGCGAGCGAGAAGTCCGGTGCCTTGTCGCCGCTCGACAACATGTTTGCCATGACAATGTCGGAGTACACCCGCTCACCCCGGCAGGCAACGCCTCGCAGCGCTCAGCTCGGCATGCTGTCGAGGCGGGAGTCGATGATCTCGGCGGCCCGGAGCGCGAGCGCCATGATCGTCATCTGCGGATTGACGCCGAGCGAGGACGGCACGGCGCTGCCATCGGTGACGTACAGGCCGGGCGTGTCATGCGCCTCGTGATCCGGATCGAGACAGGAGCGCTCTGGATCCGTTCCGATGCGACAGGTTCCGAGCGGATGGTAGGCGGTGACCTCGAAATCACCGGGCGCCAGCTTCAAGCGGCGCAACCGGCCGAGGTCCGCTTCGCTCAGGATCTCGTCGCATCCCGCCAGCATCGGCAACACGCGATCGGCGCCGGCGCGCAGGAACACCTCGCTGAGGATCTCGAAGCCGCGTTGCATGCGCGCCGCGTCGAAGCGGCTCAGGTTGTACGTGATGAGGGGCAGGCCGCCCGGCCCTGCACGCACCGCGCCGCGGCTTGTGTCCTGGATCATGAAGCCGAACTGGGCAACGTTCATGAAGCGATCCATCAGCTCCATGAAGCGCCGCCCGACCCAGGGCACGCCCAGGGCGGTCACGTCGAGCGGCGTCGACCCGCCCTCGAACATCAACCCTTCATCGGCGTACTCGTCGATGGTGTAGCTCTGTGGGATGCCGCGCGACATGTCGATGGTCTCGCCGAACAGTGCCATCACCTTGCCGGCAGGATGGATGGACAGGTTCTTCCCGAGCCAGCCGGATGAGCCGCACACTTTGCTACGAGCCAGCAGCAGCGGGGTCATCAGCGCGCCGCCCGCTACCACGACGGCCGACGCGCGCACGGTGAGGCGCCGCCCGGACGCGAGCCGGGCGGTGACGCCGCGCGCGCGCCCGTCGATCACGTCGACCCGTTCGACGCGTGCGCCGGTGATGAGCTGCGCGCCTCGCTTCAGCGCTTCCGGCACGTAGCTCACGTCGGTGGAACGCTTGGCGCCGGTCGGACACCCGAAGCAGCACACGCCCTGCCCGTCGCAGCCGGGGGCGTTGCGTCGCAGAGGGCGATGCGAAAGCTTCAAAAGCCCGGCGCCGCGGGCGATCACGCGCGCAGGGCCGCCGAGGTGCGCGGCCGGGGCTTCCTCGACACCGAGCATGGTCTCGACCCGCTCGTAGTACGGCGCGAGCGCGTCGGACGAGAGCATGCCCAGACCGTAGCGCTCGGTCCAACGCCTCAGCGTGCGCTGTGGCACGCGATAACAGGTGCCGGAGTTGATGGTGGTGCTGCCGCCAACCGCGCGGCCCGCCCACACGGGGCTCGCGATGTTGCCCAGAGCAAGCGTCGTACCGCGCCCCAGGTACATGCGCCTGTACGATGCGCTGGCCCGACCGACAAACTCGTCGCGGCGGTGATAGTCGCCGGCTTCCAGCATCAGCACGGCACGACCGCGCTGCGCGAGCTCGAACGCCGCCGCCGCTCCCCCCGCGCCGGTGCCGACGACAACGACCTCGCACTCCAGAGCGAGATCCTCGTCGACATCGCTGCCGGCCGTGACCTGTTGCATGAAGCGTTCGGGCTCGAGCGCGGCGGGCGGTTCGACGCCGTAGCGGCAACCGACCTGGGCAAAGGCCTCGGGCGTGTCGAAGTGCGCGGCCTTGAGCGGCGTGACGATGCCGCGCAGGAGCCAGCGCGCGTAGCGTGACGGGTGCCGGCTCCACTCCTCCACCGCGACAAGTCGCTGGTCGAGCGACAGCCGGCTCATGGGCTTTGCGTAGCGCGGCAGTGTCCAGCCCTCCGCAGCCCACAGTCCCGCACGGATGCCCTTGAAGAATTCCATCCCCGACGCCAGCGCGAAATGCTCGAGTCGCTCGGCCGTTTCCGGACCACCGCCGGGCAGCCCGGCGCCCGCAGGCATCACGGCCTCGGCCAGTGCAACGGCAATGCGGCGCTCACGCGCTGAAAATCGCGGGCGGGCGCCAGCCTGCTGTTCGACGCGCTGGTTCACGAGGGCGATAACGAACATGCCAAGACGGAAGCCCGCGTCAAGCGCAGACCGCCGCCGGGCGGTGCTACCCTCGCACTCATGAGGCTCTCGCCCGGACTGTTCCTGCTGCTGCTCGGCGCCTGCGGCGCGCCCGCGACCTCGGCGCCTCCGAAAGCCGCGCCTGCCCCTGCGCCCGGTTCCACCCCGCTGGCTGCCGTGGAAGGTGCGACCGTGTACGACGCGGCCGGCGTCGCTTCAAAATGCGCGCCCCCGCGTTCCGACTGTCCGGCGCAGCACGAAAGTCGTAACTTCGAGGATCAGTGCAGGCTCGGCGGCTTCCAGATCCGGCGCTGCGGCTGCCGGGACTACTGCTCGGGCAAGGTCACCGCGCAGAAGAAGTACTACGACGCTGCGGGTACCGAGAAGGAGTGCGCGCCCGCGCAGCAAGGCTGCAATCCTCCCGAGACCAGCGCTGCCTTCCAGGATGCGTGCAACGACGGGGGCCACCATCTCGTCACCTGCGGCTGCGAGTGGCTGTGCGATGGCCCGCTGAAGCACTGATCGTACCTTGCGCAGCGCCGCCCGCGGCACCAGCATGGCGGCCATGCCGCTCATCAACGTGTTCACGTCCGCCGAGCCGCCGGCTCCCGAAGCCGCCGACTCGCTTCTGAAGGATCTCTCCGCGCGCCTTGCCCAGCACACGGGCAAGCCCGAGATGTACGTCATGACGTGTCTGGTTCCGCGGACGCGGATGACCTTCGGTGGCAGCGACGAGCCAACGTGCCTCGTCGAGGTCAAGAGCATCGGCCGCATGGAACCCGAACGCACCGAGAAGATGAGCGCCGACTTCTGCGAGCGCCTCTCCGAAGCGCTCGGCGTCGCCCCCGACCGCATCTACATCGACTTCACGGATGTGTTGCCCCACCTCTGGGGCTGGAATGGCAACACCTTCGGCTAGCGCCTACACGGGGATGATGCCGCGCTTTCTGTGCGGGCGTTCTACGTGTTTGTGCGCGGCTAGCTCGAGGCCCCAGGCGACCACGCGACGCGTGTCGCGGGGATCGATGATGTCGTCGACCAGCCCCCAGCCGCCGACCTTGTAGATGTCGATGTTCTTCTGGATCATCTCGACGATGGTCCTCTTCACTTCAGGGTCGGGCTCCATGCCGCCGAACAGCTTGCGCCCGGCGATGCCGACCATCCCCTCGGCGCCCATCACGCTCACCTCGGCGCCCGGCCAGGCCACGATCAAATCCGGCTCGTAGGCGCGACCGCACATCACGTAGTAGCCCGCGCCGTAGGCCTTGCGCACGATCACGGTGATCTTCGGCACCGTGGCCGCGCTCATGACGTGCAGGAACTTGGCGCCGTGCCGGATGATACCGGCGTGCTCCACCTTGGAACCGACCATGAAGCCCGGCACGTCCTCGAGGAAGAGCAGCGGCAGGTTGAAGGCGTCGCAGATCTGGATGAACTTCGCCGCCTTGTCGCTGGAGTCGTTTTCCAGCACCGCGCCGAGCTGCTTGGGCTGGCTCGCCACGATGCCAAGTGGGCGCCCGCCGACGCGCGCCAGACACGTGATGATGCTGCGGCCGAACTTGGGCTTGATGTCGAGGTACTCGCCGTGATCGACGATAGCGCCGATGAGCTCGTACATGTCGAAGGCCTGGCGCGTGCTCTCCGGCAGTAGATCGAGCAGCGACTCCTCGCGACGATCGATCGGGTCGTCGCAGGGCCTGGTCGGCGGCGCCTCCTCGCAGTGCGACGGCATGTACGACAGGTAGCGCTTGACCATCGCGATGCACTCGTGGTCGTCCTTCACTTCCGCGTCGCCCACGCCGCTCGTCTTCGTGTGCACCTTCGAGCCGCCCAGTTCCTGCTCGTCGATCTCCTGTCCTGTCACGGCTTTCACCAGCGGCGGGCCGCCCAGCGCCATGGAGCCGATGTTCTTGACCATGGGCACGAAGTCGGCGAGGCCCGGAATGTACGCCGTGCCCGCTGCGCCCGGTCCGACCATCGCCGCCACCTGCGGCACCACCCCGCTCATGATCACCTGCTCGCGGAACAGATGCCCGGTCCCGGCGAACGTCGAGATCACGTCGGCGTGGTGTCCCGCGCCGGGGTCGATACGCGCGCCGGCCGAGTCGATGAACCACACGATGGGCCAGCGTCCCTTGAGCGCCATCGAACGCAGACGCGTCACCTTCTCCTCGCCGGTCTGCCCGATGCTGCCGCCCTTGACCGTGAAGTCGTAGGCCGCCGCGCACACCATGCGGCCTTCGACCTTGCCGAAGCCGCAGATCACGCCGTCGGCCGGTGTGTCGTCCTTCTCGCCCGCCGCACCCATGGTGCGGCCGTGCAGACCGACCTCGAACCAGGCCGCATCGTCGAAGAACTCCGCCATCCGCTCGCGGGCCGTCAGCTTGCCGCGGGAGTGCTGCTTGTCGACCTTGGCGGGGCCACCCATCTGGCGGATCTTCTCGCGGCGCGCCTCCAGGTCCTTCACCAGCTCGCGCATGTCCATCGTGGTGCTCCCGGCTAGCGGCGCTCAGCGCCCAGTCCAGTTCGGCTTGCGTTTCTCGAGGAAGGCCATCAGCCCCTCGCGTGCGTCGTCGGTGGAGAGGCACTTTCCAAGCCGTTCGCCCAGGATCGGCAGCTTCTCCTCGAAGCGGAGCTCCTCGGTGTCGCGGATGGCTTCGAGCCCGATCCGGATCGTGCTCGGGCTCTTCGAGGCAATCAGATCCGTGTAGGCCTTCACAGCCTGGTCGAGCTCTCCAGGCGGCACCGCCTTGTTGACGAGACCGACGCGCGCGGCTTCCTCGGCCACCAACCGCTCGCCGGACAGCATCATCTCCATCAGGCGTCGCCGCGGCAACACCCGCTCCAGCACCGCCATAATCATGAACGGGAACAGCCCGACGTTGATCTCCGGCGTGCCGAGCTTGGCCTCGGTCGAAGCGACGGCAAAGGTGCAGGACGCCACGATGCCGAGCCCGCCGCCCATGGCGTGACCGTTGACGCGCGCAATGACCGGCTTCACCGCGTGGAACAAGCCGAGCAGCAGATCCTTGTAGTCGCCCTTCGGCGGCAGGCTCTCCTCGCTGCCGCCGCCGGTCATCTGCGAGAAGTCGCCGCCGGCGCAGAAGGCCTTGCCCGCGCCGGTGATCACGATGCTCTTCACGCTGCCGGCGGCGGTTGCATCCTCGAGCGCATACAACAGCTCGTTCGTCATCTGCGTACCGATCGCATTGCGGCGCTCGGGACGATTGAGCGTGATGGTCGCCACTCCCTCGTCTTCGGCGACGAGGATCGTCTGGTACGGACGCTCCTGCATGGCTCAGCTAGCCGCCGGAAGGCTCAGGATCTGCCGCGCCTGCTCGACGGTGGCCGGCTTGCGCCCCGTGTCACGGCATAGCCGTTCGGCGACCTCGACCATCTTTCCGTTGGAGGTCGCCATCTCGCCGTTCGGCAGGTACAGGTGGTCTTCCAGACCGGTGCGGATGTTGCCTCCGAGCACCAGCGCCGTCGCCAGCATCCTCCAGTGGCAGTGCGAGATGCCGATTACCTCCCACTCCGAGCCGGGCTGGGCCAGCTTCGACTGGAGCTGCAGCGACTCCACCGTGGGCGGAATGCCTCCGAGCACGTTGACGATGAACGAGTACTGCAGCGGCGGCTTGAGGACCCCCATCTCGACCAGCGGCCACACGCCGTGCGTGTGCCCCGTGTCGAAGCACTCGAGCTCCGGCTTCACGCCCGCCTCGTTCATTGCCGACAGGAGCTTGATGATCTTCTCGTAGGTATTGGAAAACACCATGTCGAAAACGAACTGCTTCCGGCTCTTGCTGTACTTCGAGTAGTTCATCGTGCCCATGTTGAGGGCCGCGACCTCGGGCTTCGATTCGCGCACGTAGGTGCACTGCTCGGTGACGTCGTCGAAGATCGTACCCGTCGAGAAATTCAGGATGATCGGGCAGCGCTTCTGCACCTCCTCCTTGATCTTCGCAAACACCGCCGGCGAGAACGTGGGCGAGCCGTCATCGTTCCGCGCGTGGATGTGCACCGCAGCCGCACCCGCGTCGTAGGCGCGCTTCGCCTCCTCGCCGAGCTCTTCCGGCGTGTAGGGAATGCCCGGGCACTGCTTGCGGTTGGCAAGCACCCCCGTCAAGGCGCAGGTGATGACGCACAGATCGGGATCTCGATCGACTTTCTGGTCGGACATGCTGCTTCCCCTTCTTCTGGGTTCCGCGCGATGGCCCGCGCGATCACTGGACTCGAGTCGGGATGTCGGTTGAAACCTCGACGAGCTCGCTGACGCGGTGCGCGAGTCGTGTGAGGATGCGTTTGAGATCGGCCGCATCGCGGGGCGGCAGCTCGCCAAGCACACGCCGGAAGATTTCGACCGGCTCGACGGGGATGCCCGCGGCGAGCTCGCGGCCCTTGGCGGTCAGCTCGATATTGACGACGCGCCGGTCCTCTTCGGAACGCTTGCGCGAGACAAGCGCTTCACGCTCCATGCGATCGATGATGCCGGTCACGGTGCTGTTGCGAGCGCGGATGCGCTCGGACAGCTCGCTGAGCGACAGCTTGCCGACCGGCTCCAGCATCTTCACGACCGCCAGCTGCGGTCCGGTCAGACCGTAGCGCCCGGCGAGGTCCTTCGTGATGCGTCGGGACTCGGTGTACAGGTAGACGATCGCCTCGACGATCGCGTCGAGATCGGACTGCGCCAGCGGTGCCGGCTCGGCCCGCGACGAGGCGCTGCTGCTCATGTAATACTCCGCATAGAAACGTTTCGCATGCGAAGTATTCGTCCAGCGCACCGCCCCGGTCAAGGCCCAACGCGGATCAATGATTCCAGCAACAATTCCAGTTGGTTGAGCTACAGCTCAGTGAACGAGACCCTGCACGCGCTCGACGAAGTCGACGAAGTCGAGGCGTGGATCGTGGCGGTCGCGACGCCGCTTCGGCTCGCGCCGCATGCGCACGGCGACCAGCCCGTCGCGCGGCAGTATCACAACGAACTGACCGAGCGTGCCCTCGGAGTAGCTGCCCACGGTGGGGCCAAGATCGAACTTCGCATCCGGCAGATCATGTTGCCAGATCGTCTTGCGGAAGCGTTCCAGGTGCGGGTCTTCGTAGGCCTCGCGGAGCGCATCGAGGAAGGCGTGGGTCGAGTGGAACGTCTTTCCAAGCAGCGGGCGCGCGCGATCGATGAACGCCGCATCGACACCGGCCTTCTGCCAGCCGTCGAGCACGTGCTTCGTGATCGTGATGCGCGTCCAGGCGGGCACCAGCCACCACAGAAGCCCGAGCCTGCGGCTCGTCGGCTGCACCTTCGCGGGCTCGGCGGTCGCGCGGCGGATCCACTTCGCGCTCACCACGCGCTTTCCGTCGTACTCGCCTTCGAGCCGTACCAGCTCGCCGATCTTCGCCAGATCGCGCGGCTCGAGATGAAGCCCCGCCATGCCCTGCGGCTGACCTGCGTGATCCTTCTGCCACCACCAGTGCGTGATGCCGAGCGGACGGAAGATCACCTGGTTCACGTAGCGGTCGGTGCGCATGCCGCTGGCCTTGCCGACGATACCGCTGACCAGGTTCGCGCCGCGATTGGAGTAGTGATAGTAGGTGCCCGGCTTGTGCACGAGCTTCGACGCCAGCGTCATCTCGACGAAGTTCTTGCTGCGATAGATGGGCAGCGTGTTCCTTGCCCACTCGAGCCCCGAGCTGTGCGTCATGAGGTCGTACAGCGTGACGTTGCGGTACGGCTTGCTCTTCCAGCGCGGAAAGAACCTATAGACCGGTTCGTCGACATGGAGCTTGCCGGCGTCGACCAGACACCCGATCGCAAGTGCCAGCACCGATTTGGTGATCGACATGGTCTGGATGGGCGCGCGGCTCTTCGAGAACCGCCAGTCGCCGATCAGCTTGCCGTCCTTCAGGATCACCAGCTCCGCGCTGTCGCGATCTTTCGCGTCGGCGACCAGCTTGTCGACGGCGCTCTGGTCCAGGCTGCGCGGAGCCGGGCTCGCGTCCGTCGCCGCGTCCGCAGCCGCGGGTGCAGCATCCCGGGACCCCGCGTCGAGCCCAGGTTGCACACGGCTGGGTGGATTCGCCAACGGTCGGGCGGCGCTCGCGGACGCGGGCGCCTGCACCGGTCCGGGCTTGGCGACAGGCTGCGCGCGTGGCGTGCAGCTGGCGCACGCTACCAGTGGCAGCGCGAACAGCAGCCGGGCAAGCCCTCGGCGGTCAGCGCCGCGAAGCACGATACAGCTTGAACCCCGAGCCGTCGTCGGCCGCGTAGTAGAGCGTGCATGAATCCGGCGACAGGCTTGGATCGGTCAGGTCGACCCCCGTCTGTGAACCGGACAGCAGCGGCTGACCGACGGCGCCGAACGCAGGGCGTCCGGTCTTCACATCCAAGTTGATCCAGTAGATATCGCGCTTGCCGCTGTCCGCGGGATGGCAGCCTGTTCCGAGGCGGGTCGCGCTGAACAACAGCACCTTGCCATCCGGCGTCGCCCAGGGCGTCGCGTCCGTCCCCGCGCGCGGACACACGTCCTGTGCGTCCGACTGGACGCTCAGAGCCACGGGCTGCGGGGCACTGTTCGGATCCCACCCGAAGGTGATGAGTTGGCGGCCGGAGCTCCCGCGATCGCTCATCCACCAGGCGCGGCTGGCGTCGGCCGCGACGGCAATGCTGTAGTCGTCGGCACCGACGGCGTTGAACGGCGCCGTCAACGGAGCAGGCGTCGGGAGCTGCCCCGAGGTGGACGTTGTCCCATACAGATTGCGCAGGCCAGTCGACGTTTTCGGCGTTTCCACCGCGTCGAACAGGAAATCAGTCGTGGCACCGGAGACGTAGTCGAACTGGACGCTCAACGGTGCACTTGCGGAGACGTTGACATCGCTGACCGCGGCGCCCGGGCTGGTGTCGATGCTCGCGGTCCCCCAGATTCGGTGCCCCGGGGGCTTCATGGTGTTGTTGGAGGCCACGTAGACCATGAGTTTGCCGTTCGTGCTGGCAACACGCGGGAAGCGCAGCCCGCCCGCAGGGTTCGCATTGACTGCCGTGAGGGGCTCGGGCGAGCCGAAAGACAGCTGGGACAGGTCGGAGCAGCCCACGCACTTCCCAGTGGAGACCTGGCAGTACTCGCCGGCGCCGCAAGGCTTGCACGACAGGCCAGCATCGCTTCCCGCGCCACCCCCCGTGCCGCCGGCGGCGCCCCCGGCACCACCCCCACCAGACGCTGCCGTGGCGAAGGTCGGACCACCACAGCCCAGGGTCAAGAACCCACCCAGAAGAAGCGCAAGTGTGAAGACCGGTGTGCGTCCCGTCATCGTTGTCGCCAGGATGGGCCAGCTGGATGCCGAGCGCAACGGGCAGCTACTTCGCAGAGCCGCCGGCGCCGTTCTTCTTCCGGAGCCCGGCCAGGTCGGCGAGGTTGGCCTTGGCGCGGGGATCGCTGGGATCGATAGCAAGCGCCTTCTTGAAAGCGCGCTCGGCCTGGTCGTATTTCTTCTGGCGCGCAAGCGTGGTGCCCAGATTGATCCACGCGGAACCGAGCTTCGGGTCCTTCTTCAAGGCCTTGTGCAACGTGGCGGCCGCCAGGTCGAGCTTGCCGAGCTGCTGGTAGGCGTAGCCGAGGTTCGACAGGAACGTCGCGCGATCGGGAGCCAGCTTGACCGCCTTTTCGAGCTCGGGCAGGGCGTGGTCAGCGCGGCCGTCGGCCAGGTACGCGGTGCCGAGGTCGCCGTGGGCGCGGGCGTCGTCCGGTTCGAGCTCCACGGCGCGCTTGTAGGCGATGATGGCTTCGGCGACGCGACCTCGCATCATGTAGGCCGTGCCCAGATTCGTGAGCCGGTCGGGGTTGTCCGGGTCCAGCCTGGAAGCCGTGCGGAACTCTTCCAGCGCCTGCTTCGCCTTGCCGGTGGCGAGCAGGCCGACCGCGAGCGCCGAGTGCGCCTCGGCGTCACGAGGCAGGAGCGCCACGCCGCGCTGGAGCGAGGCCATCGCGTCCGGTGCGCGTCCCAGGATGAGCAGCACACGCCCGCGCTGCACGAGGGCTGGGCCGTAGTCCTTGTCGAGACGCAGGGCCGCGTCGAGCTTGCGCAGGATCGCCTGGATGCGCCGGTCCTTCGGCGCTGCGGCGTAGTCCGTCGCGATCCCGGTGGCTTCCAGCTCCACCCGCGACAGCCCCACGCGCGGCGCGGGGTCCTTCGGCGAAAGCGCGCGCGCCTTTTCGTAGTGCGTGCGGGCCGCCTTGAGGTCGTCGAGGTTGAACGCCTTGTCGCCGGCGGAGAGCTCACGGTCCTCGGCACTGCCCGTCCCTCGCGCAACCCCGCCCGGAACCGTGCCGGGCTTCGGCGGAGTCGGTATCGGCGCGCTCGCTGTCGGTGCTCCCCCATCGGCGGCCGGAACCAGGGCCGGCCCGCAGCTGCCGTGCGGACCCGGCGTTCCTCCAGGGGCGCAGGACGGAATCGAGGCGCCGACCGCGGAACCACGCGGAGGCGCGGGGGCTGGCGCCGGCGCCGGCGCCCTCAGAGGCGCGCCGGGCGCGGCCTGACCGCCTCCGGTGCCGGTACACCCGAAGAGCAGCGCGGACAGCGCAAGGACGAAACCGCGCCGCTCCCGCTTCACTGCTCCACCGTGTGCTCCTTGCCGTCGAAGCGCACCAACACCTTCTTCCCCTCGAACAGCGTGGCGATGCACACCGGACGCTTCCACAGCCGCACCAGCGCTTTCAGCGTCTCGCGTGCGTAGTCGCCGCGCAGATCCACGCCGCGGTGGTCGTGCTGGAGCAGGAGCTCGCCGCGATTGTCGTGGTTGCCGTCCTCGACATAGATGAACGGATTGCCGAAGTTGGTCAGCTGGAACAGCAGCTTCTCCTTCACCTGCTGGAACTCGCGCGACATGATCTCGTAGCGCTCGTTGCGGTTGGACCAGCCGTAGGTGAAAAAGCCGTGTTCGAGCGCGAACTCCGGCGTGAGAAACTCGTCGATGAACGTCACGTCGTTGTACAGGGCGCGCACCTCGAAGATCTTCTCGCGCCCCAGTCCGAGGCGGAGATCCCAGTTCTTCTTCTCGTCGAGGTCGGCGCACTCCTCCCACTCGCGCCCGAACTGCCCCTTGTTCCAGCGTTCCTCGATGTTGCGGTAGAGCTCCACGCCGAGCTTGTAGGGGTTGAGCCGCCCGCCGGAGGTGGACATCACGCCCGCGTTGTTCTCGGCGTAGTCGACGATCTCGCTCCAGTCCGCGACGCGCTCGGTCATGAGCTTGGAGTGCCAGTACGAGGCCCAGCCCTCGTTCATGACCTTGGTCTGCATCTGGGGCACGAAGTAGTAGGCCTCCTCGCGGATGATCGCGAGGATCGCCCGCTCCCAGCGCTCGAGCGGCGCGTGGTCGAGCAGGAAGCGGAGCACGTCCTGATCCGGCTGTGCGGGGAAGCGCTTGGCCTGCTCGCGCTCCGCCTCGATCTTCTTCTTCTGCTCCTCGAGGTAGTCCTCGGGATTGATGTAGTCATCCATGTAGTCCTTCGCGCGCATACGCGGGACTTCGATGGCGCTCGGCTCTTCCTCGACCTCCTGGTCGCGAGAGCGGCGCACGAAGCGCGACCACGGGTCGATAAGGTTTTCTACCGACAGGCAGACATCGATGAACTCCTCGACCTTGGCGATGCCATGGCGGTCGACAATGCGCCGCACGGCCGCACCGTGGTTGGCCATCTTGTCGATCCACTTGCGATTGGGCGCGTACTCGCCTTCCCGCGTCCGCATGGGGTCGACGACGTGGCCCGACGCATCCAGGTCCGTCACCTTGAACGTGAAGTTGTTCTTGAAAAAATCCACGTGCCCGTACACGTGGCACATCACCAGCTTCTGGTCGGTGAGGCTGTTGCCCTCCAGCAGGTAGGCGAACGACGGGTTGTTGTTGATGACCATCTCGTAGATCTTCGAGAGGCCATACTCGTAGCTCTTGCTCAGGCGCTCGTACTCCATGCCGTAGCGCCAGTGCGGATAGCGGTTCGGGAAACCGCCGTAGGCGGCGATTTCGTTCATCTGGTCGTACGCGAGCATCTCGAAGACGGTCGGAAAGAAGTCGAGCCCGTAGTCGCGGGCAATCTTCTCGACCTTGTCCTGCTCGACCCGGAGGTACCGGGGCAGGCTCGTGCGCGGGGCGAATGCCATTACTTACCCTTACCCAGAAAGTCCTTGATGCTGTTCACGATCGCGTCGCGATCGCGGATCTCGCTGGTGATGACTCGTTCGTCCTGGCCGAAGTGCTCCCGCAGATCCTTGACGAACTGGCCGGAGCCATAGGGGCTTTCCACCTGGCCGTAGGCGAACATGTTCACCGCCGGGAGGATCTGCTGTTTGAGGATCTCGATGCACGACAGCGTGTCGTCCATCGACCAGTTGTCGCCGTCCGAGAAGTGGAACGGATAGATGTTCCACTCGCCGGCGGGATAGTGCTGGTCGATGAGATCCGCCGCGAGCTTGTAGGCGCTGGAGATCATCGTGCCGCCGGACTCGCGCGTGCGGAAGAACGTCTCGCGGTCGACCTCGCGCGCAACGGCGTCGTGGATGATGTAGCGGCTCTCTATCCCCTTGTACTGGCGGCTCAGCCAGGTATCGATCCAGAAGCTCTCGATCCGGACGATCTCCTTCTGCTCGTCGCCCATCGATCCCGACACGTCCATCATGTAGATGATGACGGCGTTGGCGACCGGCTCCAGGTCCTCCTTCCACGAGCGGAAGCGCTTGTCCTCGTGCTGGGGCACGACCAGCGGGCGCCCCGGATCGTAGACGCCGCTGGCGATGGCGCGGCGCAGCGCTTCCTTGTAGGTGCGCTTGAAATGCTTGAGCGACTCGGGCCCCACGCGGCGGATGCCAGTGTAGCGGTCCTTGGCGCTGATGATGCGGCTCTTGCCCTTGTTCTCGATGTCGGGCAGCTCGAGCTCCTCGCCCAGGATGTCGGCGAGCTCGTCGAGCGTGATATCGACCTCGAGCACGTGCTCGCCGGCGTCCTGGCCGGCCTGCCCGGCGCCCTCCTCCTCGCCTTCCTCGCCGCCGATCGGATCGCCCACCTCGCCATCGCCCTGACCGACGCCGCCGCTCTGCTTCTCGCCGAAGGTGAAGCGCGGAATATCGATCTGCGGGATGGGAATCGAGACGACGTCCTTGCCCTTGCGGCCGAGCATCTCGCCCTGCGAGATGTAGTTCCGCAGGTTCTGTCTTATCTTGCCGCGAACAATGTTGCGGAACCGCGAATGGTCCTGGTCGATCTTGAGCGACATCCGCCGCTAGTGTCGCACATCTTGCGCCATTCCGCAGGCGGGCAACAGGGCCGCGCCGGGGCTGGTTTCAGGGGCGTTTCGGGACTGGGCGGCCGTCAGGCGATCTGTTATTAGGCGCCCCGTGACTGCCGGCCTCTCGTACCTCCAGTTCCGCTGCACGCAGTGTGGCAACTGCTGCAAGGACCCCATCCTCCCCCTCACCGACGATGACGTGAAACGCATCATGGCGGGCACCGGCGACGAGCCGGAGAGCATCATCAAGTGGGTGGACCGGGACGCCATCGACATGGACGACGAGCCCGAGGCCTTCGTCATGCTCAGGCAGGGCAAGCGGATCATGACGTTGCGTCAGGGGCGCGGCGGTTGCCGCTATCTGGGCGCTGACGATCGCTGCACCATCTACGCCATCCGACCGCTCGGCTGCCGGGCGTTCCCGTTCGACCCCACCTTCAAGCGCGACGGGAGCCTGCGCCGGCTCAAATTGATCCAGGCCACGGAGTGCCCGTACGAGCTCGACGGCCACAACGATGTGGACAAGATGCGCAAGCTGCACGAGCGCTACGACGCGGCCACGGACGCCTACCAGGAGCGGGTCGCGGACTGGAACCGGCTGCAGCGCCGCCGTCGCCGCCACGGCAAGGCCGCGCAGACGTCGCGCGAGTTTCTGCAATACGTCGGTATCCTTGAACAACCCAAGCGCGAGGCATCCCGCGCACGCCCCCGCCGCGCACGGGCCTGAGCTCGGGCTTTCGCCGTACCAAGCGGCGGTGGCATGATGCGCCCATGCGTCGCTTCGTGCTGATTTTCGCCCTATGTGCCCTTTGTGCCGCGTGTTCGTCGAACAGCGCTGCACCGCAACACAAGAGCAGCGTGGTCGACGCGGGGCCGCTCGGGGGTGACCGCCCGGTCACCCCCTACGTCCCGTCCAGCTACGACCCTTCCAAGCCGGCGCCGCTGGTGATCGTGCTGCACGGCTACGGCGTGAGCGGCGCGCTGCAGGAGCTTCTGTTCCAGTTCAAGGCGCGCGCCGAGAAATACGGTTTCATCTACCTGTATCCCAACGGCACGGTGGACTCGAGCGGCAAGCGCTTCTGGAACGCGACCGACGCCTGCTGCGACTTCGGCAACACGGGCGTCGACGACTCGGCCTACATCGAGGGCCTCATCGACGAAGCCAAGTCCGTGTACAACATCGATCCCAAGCGCGTGTACCTCGTCGGCCACTCCAACGGGGCCTTCATGGCCTACCGCATGGCCTGCGACCACGCCGACACCATCGCCGCTGCCGTCAGCCTGGCCGGCGCGATGTACAGCGACGTGTCGAAGTGCAAACCGAGCGGCCCGGTCAGCATCCTGCAAGTCCACGGCACCGACGACAAGGAAGTGCTGTACGACGGCGGCGGCATCGGCGGCGCCGACGCGGGCGTGAGCTACCCCGGCGCCAAGACGAGCGTGGCCGACTGGGCGAAGTTCGACGGCTGCTCGAGCACCCCGACCACCGGCACGCCGCTGGACGTGACCTCGGCGCCCGGCGCGGAAACCAGCGTGGAGACCTACGAGGGTTGCAACAAGGGCAGCGTCGCCGAGCTATGGACCATGCAGGGCGAGGGACACATCCCGAACATCACCGACGCCTGGCGCGACGACGTGATCCAGTTCCTGCTCGCGCACCCGAAGCAGTAGGAGCGCAGCCACTGCTCGTCGCCTTCTCGTGCAGGCGTTCGTCGTGACCAGGCTGCTGGAAGCGTTCGCCTTCGGCTTCGCGATCTGCCTTGCGTAGAGGCCAGGGTTCCTGCTGCTTCCCCGTCCGGAGCGGTACCGACATCACGCGGGGCCAACGTGGGGGTTGCATGCTGTTGGCAGATCTTCTGGAGCAGGCGTACTTGCGTCACGCGCCGGATGGCCGGTCTTGGTGAAGCCCACCGCGGCATTTCTGTCCAGCGGTAGCTCGCCGCTCCGGCGACAAATGGGGCGTCTGGAACAACGTGGCGTCCGCGAAGCCTGATTGCCGGAGTAGTCACGGAGGAGTAACCATCTCCTCATGCGCTTGCTTCACTCCGTGTTTCTGTTCGCGGCCGCGGGTCTGCTCTCCTGCAGCAAGTCGACTTCATCGAACACACCCTTCGTCGGAACGCCGGCGTGTCAGCCGTGCGTGACGAATGCGGATTGCGGCTCCGGACGCTGCGGGCAGTTCGCGGGCGACACGTACTGTGCGCCGCTCTGCAACGGCTCGACGTGCGCGGCCGGCACGACCTGCCGCACGCTGACGACCGCTGAAGGCCAGCAGGTCGACCTGTGCGTGCCGGTGACGAACCAATGCGCAGGGCAGGGTGGCGGTGGCAGCGGCGGATCCGGCGCGGGCGGAGCGCCGGGCACGGGCGGAAGCGGGACCGGTGGCGGGGCAACGGGTGGCAGCGGTACCGGCGGCAGCGGTACCGGCGGCAGTGGCACCGGCGGCAGTGGCACCGGCGGAACTGGCACCGGCGGAAGCGGCGGCTCGCCCACGACCTGCGGCGCGCTGGACGGCCCGACCATCGGCAGCTGTTGCCACAGCTGCAGCAGCTCGAGCCAGAGCTGTCAGCCGAACGGCTGCTACGGCGGTTGGTGGTGCAACAGCCAGACCTGCAAGTGCCAATCTCCGCCGAATCCCGCGTCGTGCGGCGGCGGAACAGGCGGCACCGGCGGAACAGGCGGTGGCGGAACGGTGGCGGCGGCATCGGCGGCACGACCGGCTCCGTCAACCAGAACGGCGGCACGCTGAGTCGGCTCGGATTCGCGGTCGTCGGTGACACGCGGCCGGCGACGCCCGACGACACGGCGGGCTACCCGACGCAGATCATCACCCAGATCTGGCAGGACGTGCAGGCCGAGACGCCGCGCATCCCGTTCGCGGTGACAACCGGCGACTACATGTTCGCCAGCACCTCCGGGACCACGGGCGCGGCGCAGCTCAACATATATCTGGCCGCGCGGAAGAACTACACGAACGTCGTCTTCCCAATCATGGGCAATCACGAGTGCACCGGCGCCACGGCGTCCAACTGCGGATCAGGCAACAAAGACGGGATCACCAACAACTACACCGACTTCATGCAGATGCTGCTCGGTCCGATCGGCAAGACCAAGCCATACTACGAGATCGACATCAACGCGGCCGACAAGTCGTGGACGGCCAAGTTCCTGTTCGTCGCGGCCAACGCCTGGACCAGCGCACAGGCCACCTGGCTCAATACCGCGATGTCCAAGTCGACGACCTACACGTTCGTGGTCCGACACGAAGGCTCGACGGCAACGACGGCGCCCGGCGTCACGCCGAGCGCGAACATCATGGCGAAGCATCCGTACACGCTGCTCATCGCGGGCCACACGCACACCTTCGCGTACTACTCGTCGGAAAGGCAGATCATCAACGGCAACGGCGGCGCGCCCCTCACGGCGTCGATGGACTACGGCTATCTGGTGGCCTGGCAGCGCAATGACGGCGCAATCCAGTTCACCGAGAAGGACTACGCCACGAAGGCCGTGGTGAAGACCTTCGCCGTCAAGGCGAACGGGACGCCCACGCCGTGACGCGCCTTCGCCTGCACTGGCTCGGCCTGCTGCTGCTTGGCGGCTGCCACCATTCGAAGAGCGAGAAGCGCCCAGGTGCGTCGGCTTCGGCGAAGGCGAGCGCCGGGCCACCACACGCCGCCGCGTTGGTGACGCCTGCAGCGTACGCGAAGCCGCTGGTCGTGCCGCACACGACCGGGGCCATCCGCTGCGACGGAGAAGCCAGCGAGCCCGACTGGCGGCATGCGCTGCGCACGGGCTCGTTCAAGGATCCGCGGACCGGGACCGTCGGGCGTCCGTACTCCGAAGCGCGCTTCCTCTGGGACGACAAGAACCTGTACGTGTTGTTCTACGCGGGTGACGACGACATCCACGCGACGGTGAAGAAGCACGACGCGCCGCTCTATCTCGAGGACGCATTTTCGCTGAAGGTCCGGCCGCAGCGCGGCGCTCTCTACGATCTGGACTTCTCCGCCAACGGCACGACCAGCGATGCGCGCGAGCTCGGCGCCCGCAGACTCGACCCCAAGTGGGAAAGCCATGCGGTCGTCGGTGTCGATTGCGACGGCACTCTCAACGATCGCCACGATGAGGACGAGAAGTGGCTCGTTGAAACGCGCATCCCTCTCGCTTCGCTCGGCATCCACGGGCGTGCCGGCACACCTTCGCGGTGCGCATCGAGCGCTGCGACACGCCGCTCACCGGACCTGGCGGATGCGGCGTGTTCGCACCGGCACACCAGCCGTCCGGGCTGGTCACGCTAAAGCTCGGCGCCCGCTGACCAGCCGAGGGCGCGCCGGCTGGCTCCGGCACAGCCGCCGATTGACTTCGTAGTTCGGACGCCATGTCGGCCGTTTCCCGGTGGTTGGGCGCTGCCATGCGGGTTGCAGGGACTACTCGATGCCGTCGAGCCGAACTCGACTCGCGCTCGAGCGCCGACATGGCGGCCTTGTCCAGCAGCGCTTGCACGCGCAGGTGCGAAGCGTAGTCGGCCCGGCGCGTTGCTTCGTCGGGCCACCCGGGGCAGCTGGCCCGGCGCTCCGCCAGCCGCGCGTCCTTCGGCGACGGCCAGGTCGCCCGGAGCCCTACGCCTTGGAGCCGAACGCGAGGATGATGTAGCCGCCCGACTTCTCGTCCTTCTGTAGCTCGAGCAGACCGCGTCGCTGCGCGTCCTCGAGCAGCTCGTTGAAGTTGCGGTAGCCGTGGAATGTCTCCGAGAAACTCGGCCGCTTGCGCTTGAGCGTCTGCTTGACCATCGAGCCCCACAGGTTGTCGTCGCGTTCGCGGAACAGCGCGTCGACCGTGTCGAGCACGAGGTCCAGCCCCTCGACCTTGTGCGTCTCCTCGTCGCGGCCTTCTTCCTCGGGCTCCTTTTCCTTGGTCTTGCGCGCGGTCTTGGCGGGCTTCGCGGCGCCCTTCGCCGCCTTGTCCTTGTCTCCCGTCCGCCCCCCGCGGCCGCCGCTCTTGCGCCCGCCCTGTTTGTTGCGCACCAGGTCGTCGTAGTAGATGAACTCGTCGCAGTTCTCGATAAGCAGATCGCTGCTGGAGTTCTTCACGCCCAGGCCGATGACGGTCTTGTCGTTTTCGCGCAGCTTGCTGACCAGCGGGGAGAAGTCGCTGTCGCCCGACACGATCACGAACACGTCGACGTGCGCTTTCGTGTAGCAGAGGTCGAGCGCGTCCACGACGAGGCGGATGTCGGCGGAGTTCTTCCCCGAGTAGGAGACGTGCGGGATCTCGATCAGCTCGAAGGCAGCCTCGTGCAGCGGCCTGCGCGAGGTCTTGTAGCGTTCCCAGTCGGCGTAGGCCTTCTTGACGACGATCTTGCCCTTGTCGAGCAGCCGCCCGATTACCAGCTCGATGTCGAAGCTGTCGTAGTGCGCGTCTCGAACGCCGATGGCGACGTTCTCGAAGTCGCAGAAGATGGCGATGTTCGGGGCGTATTCTCGGTCCAGGGCCACGTGCCACCCGTATCACGGGCGCGTGCCGCGGCGCCAGAGCCCGGCGTCAGCCTCGAAGCACGCCGCCACACCGAGCGCGGGCTTCACCCTTCGAGCGGCCCCTTTGGCGAACGCGCGAGCGCGTTCAGCACCGCGGTGCGCAGGTCGTCGATATCGAAGGGCTTGTCGAAAACGGCGACAGCGCCCAATCGACCGGCCATGTCGTGCGTGTCCTGATCGCCGAACGCCGTGATCAGGATCACCGGCGCCCAGCAGCCAACGTGGCGGAGGTTTTCGAGGATCTCCATCCCCGTCCAGCCCGGCATGCGGATATCCGAGACGATCAGGTCCACCGACTCGAGCTCGCCCGAGTCGGCGAGTGTGCCGGCGACGTGCTCGAGCAGCTCCGCGCCGTCCCTGGCCTCGAGCACGTCGTGGCCATCCCGGCGCAGCATGTCGGCCAGCAGCGCCCGGAGCTCGGGGTCGTCCTCCCCTAGCAGAACTTGCGCCGGATGTTCGCTCAGGGCGGTGCCATGAGTCGTCATGATGGAGGGCGGGTAGGACATGGCCTTGCCTCGTCGTCTGGGGTCCGATGGGTTCCCGTCAGGTGGAGTTCTGCAAACTGCGTGCCGGCGGATATTCTTCCCATGTGCGCGAAATCTGCAGGAACCGGCCCGACAACTTCGCCTCGCCGAGGCAAGCTGCCGCACTCGAACGGCCCCCCGGTCCCTCCGCTGTGGTCATGGCTGACCACCCGGAGCCGGTGCTTCGCCGGCACCGCTGTCCGCCTCGGGCCTCACGCTGTCCGCCCGCGCGGGGATGTACACGGTGAAAGTCGAGCCGTTGTCCGGCTCGCTCTCGGCTTCCAGCCAACCACCGTGTTCGCGCACGATTCCGTACGAGACGGAAAGGCCGAGCCCCGTGCCCTCGCCCACGTCCTTGGTGGTGAAGAAGGGCTCGAAGATACGCGAGCGCACGTCCTCGGTCATGCCGACGCCTTCGTCCTCGACTGAAACGCAGATGTAGTCGCCGGGCGCGCCCCCCACCTCCTGCGGAGGCGCAGCGTGACGCTCGAACACGCGTACCGTGAGCTGCCCGCCGTTGGGCATGGCCTGGATGGCATTGCCCACCAGGTTCGTGAGCACCTGGCTCATCTGGCCTTCATCGAACGAGATCTCGGTGCTGCACCCCGGCGGCTCCAGCAGCATCCGGACGCGCTGCTTGTCCGCGAGCGGCTGCAACATCTCGAGCGTCTCTTCCGCAACCTTGAGAATGTCGTGACGCGCCATCTTCGGCCCCCGGGGGCGCGCGAACTCCAGGAGCTGGCGGATGATTCCGGTCATCCGCAGGGCCTGTTGCCGGATGATGTGCGCCGAGCGTTGCGCCTCCTCGCCTTCGATACTGCCGGTCTCGATCATCTTGGCGCGCCCGGCGACCACGTTGAGTGGCGAGCCGAGCTCGTGCGCTATCCCGCTCGCCAGCTTGCCGACCGTGTTGAGCCGATCGGCGTGGCGCAGTTGCGACAGCGCGTCGATGCGCGCCCCGGCCTCGGCCATGATGCGGCGTTGGGCCTGGGCGAGCTGCTCGCTCATCGCATTCATCTCGTCGGCGAGCAGCCCGAATTCGTCGTGGCTGTCGAGCACCAACGGACTCGAAAGGTCACCCGTTCCGATGCGCCGCGCCTTCATGATGAGCTTGTGCATCGGTCTCCCCACCAGCCAGTTACCGAGGGGAATCGCCAGCAGCACGAAGATGATGCCCAGGATCACCGTCGTCCCCACCGTGCGCAGCGTGGTGCTGTGGATGTAACCGCTTTCCTCGTCGAGCGACTCCGCAAGCTCCAGCGCGTTGGGGTGCGCGCTTCCGGGCAGCGACAGGGGAATGTACGTGTACATGGCCCCCTGCTTGCCGCGGACGACGCGGGTCACGTCATTGCCGTCGGCCATCGCGCTGGGCGCAAGGTTGGCGACGCTGGGTCGCCGGGCGGGATCGGTCGGGTGGTCGAGCCAGACCCAGCGCAGCTTGACGTGGTTTTCGGCGCGGTTGGCCTGGTGCAACAGCCTCAACGCCTCGGTGTGGCCGGCGCGTCGCCACGCCGACTCGAACGCCGCCGCGAACGCGCGACCGACCACGTGGTGGTCGTGCTGCATGTCGGCTTCGAAGAAGGACACTTCGCGCTGCTCGCGCAGGACCACCTGGACGGTCAGGACCGCAAACGCGGCGAGCGCCAACGCCAAGGTGAATTTCCTCGCGATCTTCACTCGATAGTCCCTGCGCCTGAGGCGAGCGCGCGCATGCGTCTCGCGCTTGCAACAATGGGCACGCTCGAAGTATTCGCACGCATCGCGACTGAGCCCCCGTCGATGCTCCAGCCCCTCAAAACCGCGCCTTTGACACTAGCACGGGCCGCCAGGGGCGCCCCTGGGGCCTAGCCGCCCAGCTTGCGGGCGATGCCTCCGAGGTCGACACCGGTGGCAGCCCGGATCTGCTCGGCGGCGCCGATGGCTGTCCGCGCCGCCTCCGACCCGGCGCTCTCGTGCGAGGGCAGGACGCTGAGCTTGCCGATCTCCAGTGGCTGGCTGGCTCCGGAGATGTACGTAAGCAACGGCAGGAGGTTCTGCAGCGCCAGCACGTCGCGCGAGCCTGCACCGCCCACCTTGAACGCCTCGATGAGCTTCTTCAGGCTGGCCGCCTCGGCCTTCCCGCGCTCGATCGTGGAGGCCGCGTCGCCCCGCGCCTTTTCCTCGGCGGCGCGCTGCTTGGCTAGCGCGGGCTGCACGACATCGGCGTCGAGACGGTTCTTCTCCTGGGGGGCACGGGCCTTCTGTCGCTCGATCTCGGCCTTGACCTGGGCCACCTGGGCCAGGACCTGGCCGCGCGCCTCCTGGATCATGGCTTCGCGCCGGCTCTTGGCGTCGGCGATGCGCTTGGCCGTCTCCTGTTGCGCGACCTTCAGGTCGGCAGCGGTCTTGGCCACTTCGCTGGCGGCCCAGTTGCCGGCCTGCTGCACCGAAGCGTCCGCCCGCGCCGAGGCCTCGGCCACGGCGGACTCCATGTTCAGCTTCGCGCCGCGGATACGCCCGATGCTGGACAGGTAGTTCACCTCGTCGGTCACGTTCTGGATCTTGAGCGTGTCGAGCACGAGCCCCATACGGCTCATGTCGTGCTCCGCTTCTTCCAGCAGCGTGTGCGCGAAGCGCATCTTGTCTTCGTTCACCTCTTCGGGAGTGAGGCTCGCCAGCACGCCGCGCAGGTTGCCTTCCAGCGTCTCCTTGGCGATGAAATAGATCTCCTCGCGGGTGCGCCCCAGGAAGCGCTCCACGGCGTTCGTCATCAGCGGCTCCTCGCCGGGAAGCTTCACGTTGGCCACGCCCTGGATGGTCAGCGGAATACCGCCCTTGGAGAACGCGCCGGTCACGTGGACCTCGACGGTGAACATGCTCAGGTCCATCGAATCCACACGCTCGATCAGTGGGCGGCGCATCGAGCGACCGCCCCGCACGAAGCGATAGCCGACGGATTTCTCGCCGACGCGACGCGTGGAGCCACTGAAGATGAGCGCCTCGTTCGGCGTCGAGACGAACAGGAGCTTCTTGATCGCCGCTAGAAGCGCCACGGCGACGACGAGCGCGGTCAGCACCAGCACAGCTACGACGTTCATCGCACCGCCCCCTTCTTGTCGGTCCTGAGCAGTTCGCCCATGTCGATGCCGATCGCCTTGCCGGTCGCCTGCAGCACCTCGGAGACGGCCGACGGGAAGCTCGCCACAGCGCCGGTGAAGCTCGAACCGTCACCGCCATCGACGACCGCCAGATCCTGGATCTTGGTGCGCGAAACGCGCGCCACCGAGGCCTCGACGAATTCCCTGAGGTGCTGGAGCACGTACAGGTCGCGCCCCTCGCGGCCAGCCTGCTGCCACTCCTGGGCTACCGCGGTGAGCGCCGCGGCGCTCGCGTTGCCGCTCTCCATCACCGGCGCCGCCTCGGCCCGCGCTTGCGCCTCGGCCGCGAGGCGGTTGGCTTCGGCAGGCAGGAACACGTCGCATTGCAACCGGAGCTTCTCCAACTCCGCGCGCAGCAACTGCAGCTGCTGCTCGGACTCGGCGCGTGCCGTCTCGGCCGCAACCTCGGCCTCGTTTTCCACCGCCTTGGCTTCGGCCTCCAGCTTGGCGAGCTCGGCCCTGAGCTCGTTGCGCTTGGTGAGCACCTGCGCCTCGGCCTGCTTCTGCGCCGACTCGGCACGCTGCCGGGCGTCGGCCTGCGCTTCGGCGATAGCCTGGTTGGCGGCGTTCTCCGCGTTCTGGGCATCGCGGATCATGCGCGCGATGCGGGCGCGGCCCAGGTTGTTCAGGTAGCCCTGGTCGTCGGCCACGCTCTGCACCTTGAGCACGTCCAGCTCCAGCCCGAGCTTGTCGAAGTCGTCCTTGGCGAAGCGCACCAACGTGTCGGCGAACTTCAGACGATCCTCGTTGACCTCCTCCGGCGTCAGCTCGGCGAGCACCTCGCGCAACACGCCTTCCAGCGTCTGCTGCGCCACCTCGCCAATCTGCCGTGGCGTCATCGACAGCGAGCGTTCAATGGCGTTTCTGATGAACGCATCGTTGCTCGTGACCTTGATGTTGGCGATAGCGTGCACGCCGAGCGGGATGCCGCCCTTCGAGTACGCGTTCTGCACCTGCACCTGCACTGGCAGGAGCCGCATATCCATGCGGTTGATCTCCTCCAGCACCGGAAGGCGGAAGCCCCGCCCGCCGTGCAGCACCTTGTAGCCAACCGTCGAGCCATCGGCGAGTCGGTGCTTGCGACCGCTCAGTACGATGACCTCGTTCGGTTTGCAGATGACGAGAAAACGGGAGATGAGGAAAACCAGCAGCGCGAGCAGCAGGACGAGGCCGACGGCCCCGACCAGCACCAACACCGCGCCCTGCATGTCTGTGGGCACCCCTTGCGGCATGGCGGCGAGGATAGGGCAGCAGCACGCCGCCGCATACCGCGAATGGCGTTATCCGCGATCAAGGACAAAGCGCGGGAAATTGCGGCCTTCAGCTCTTTTCGCCCCGCCCGGACAGGAAGTCCGGCGGCGCCTTCGAGACGTGCAGCATGCCGTCTTCCACCTGCTCGACCAGCACCAGCTCGCCGTCCGCCAGGGCCTCGTCGTCCGTAGTGGCGATGAAATCGACACTCTGACCGCGCAGCTCGAGCCGCACCTTGGCGTGGCCTCCGCGCTCACACGGCACCAGCACCTTTCCCACCTGCCCCACCGCGTCGCCCTGCTCGGCGGCGGAGCTCACCGCGGAGCGCTTGAGCGTCTGGAAGATCCAGGACGCGAAGAACCCGGAGCCGAGGCCCATGCCGAGCGCGGCCAGCAGCGCCACCAACGAGGACGACAGGTGCAGGTAGTGCAAGAGCGTGCCCACCATCCCGAACGCGAAGAAGCCGAACGTCCAGAAGCGGAGCGACAGGAAGATGGCAGCAAAACCGGCTGCGTCGCTGTCCGCCTCGTGCACCGCGTCGAGATGCGGTCCGCCCGCGACGTCCATGTCCGCGTCCGCGTCGAAGTCCGCATCCACGCTGGCATCCGCCCCGGCGGCGTCGGCGTCGTGCCCCATGAAGAGCTGCACCGCCAGGGTGCCCCCGCCGAGGATCAGCGCCGCGAGATACAGGATGCCCACGCGCCGAATATAGTTCAGTCCTACCCACCCACGCACCCCCGCCGTAATCCTCCTCGAGGGGGCTCACCGCCCCTCGAGCACCCCGACGGATGCACTGCGCCCTCCTGGCGCTCCTCGCTTCGCTCGGACCGTGGTCCTCCGTGGACTCCGTCCAGCGAGCTGGACTCCGTCCACTCCGGCTCGCTCCGCTCCATCGCGGGCTCGCTGTCGCTCGCCGAGTCCTTCCCTGACGCCCCTCAGCCGGAAAATCCGGGACCCTTTGCGGTGCTCCACTACTGATCTAGGTTCCTGACATGGATCAACGCCCCCGAAGAAACCGCGTGGGCCCCGGTATGCGGGGGCTCGTTCGCGAAACCTCGCTGTCCGCCCAGCATCTGGTGCTGCCGATGTTCGTGCACGAGCCGGCCGAGCCCAAGCCGATAGCGTCCATGCCCGGCCACGCGCGGCTCGGCATCGACGGCCTGGTGGCGAAAGCCCGCGAGGCCTACGAGCTGGGCGTTGCGGGCGTCGCGCTGTTTCCGGCGCTGGAGGACAAGTTCAAGGACTCGCGCGGCAAGGAGAGCACCAATCCCGAGGGGCTGCTCCAGCGCGCAGTACGCGCGCTGAAGAAGGACATGCCCGAGCTGGTCGTGATCACCGACGTGGCGCTCGATCCGTATTCGTCCGACGGCCACGACGGCGTGGTCATCGACGGTCGCATCGACAACGACGAGACACTGCCGATCCTCGCCGCCATGTCGGTCGCACAGGCAAAGGCGGGCGCCGACGTGGTCGCTCCTTCGGACATGATGGACGGCCGCGTGCGCGTGATCCGCCGCGCGCTCGACGAAGCGGGCTACACCGACGTCGGCATCTGCAGCTACTCGGTGAAGTACGCCTCCGCCTTCTACGGGCCGTTCCGCGACGCGCTCGACTCGGCACCCAAGGCCGGCGACAAGAAGACGTACCAGATGGATCCGGGCAACGTGCGCGAGTGCCTGCGCGAGATCCAGCTCGACGAGGAAGAGGGCGCCGACTGGCTCATGGTCAAGCCCGGCCTGCCATACCTGGACGTGATGCGCTTCGTGCGCGAGCACAGCAAGCTGCCCGTCGCGACCTATCACGTGAGCGGCGAATACGCGATGCTGAAGGCCGCCGCGGAAAAGGGTTGGCTCGACTACGACCGCTGCCTGCTCGAGAGCCTGACCTGCCTGCGCCGGGCCGGCGCCGACATCATCTTCACCTACGGCGCCATCGACGCTGCGCGGCTGCTACGCGGCTAGACAAGACGCGACACCCGCAACATGAGCGACCGCGAGCAGCGAGACCGGCGGGGCTCCTCGTCGCTGCTCCGCGCCGCCGCTTTCGCGGCCACGCTGGCCGCCGCCGCTCCGGCCTCCGGCCAGACGATCCCGCCCAGCGGCTATCCGCCGCCGCCCGCAGCGCGCGCCGCCGAGCAGCAGCAGATCCAGCAACAGGCCCGCCAGGCCTGGTTCCGGCAGCACCGCGCGGAAACGTGGGCCGAGGCGCAGCAGGAAGTCGCCCAGGAGCGTCGCAACGCCTTGCTCGACCGCGGCCGGAGAGCTGTGCCGCCGACGATGACCGTCTCGCCCCCGGAGCTGCAGTTCGCACTGGTGGGCAGCATGGGCGTGTCGGCAAAATCGTTTTCCGCCAAGCGCGGCGAGCTCGACGCGGGTGTGGGCGGGCAGTTCGAGCTCCGCGCCGACTCGTGGTGGGCGCTCCAGGCGGGCGGCGGTGTTGGTGGCTTCGGCGCGTCGCTCACGCACCCCGATTCGTCCGCGGTCTGGGGCAACGCCGCGTTCCTGCTCGTTCCCAGGACGGATTCGCCCTACCTCGACGCGACGCACGGCTATCTCGGCCTCGGTCTGCAGACCCTGTTTCCACTCGGCAGCGCTCGCGTGCCGGGAGCGTACCTGGGCCCCTACATGACGCTCGGCGCGGTCGACGTCTTCGGCCCGCTGCAGAACGGCTACGGCTACGCGGGCTTCACCCTCGAATTGCGCGTGGGCTACCGCTTCGCGCTGGGCTCGGCCAGAACGGATCCCTTCAAGGGGATCACCACCGGGTTCCTGGTCGGACCGGTGCTGGGGTTCTGATGAAAGCGCGCCTCGCTCCCGGATTTTTGTTTGTCGCCGCGCTGGTCGTGACAGCGACGGCGCATGCGCAGGTCCAGTGCACGCCGTGGAAGGGCTGCAGCGTCACGGTCAAGCCGCCACCGGCCTCCGCGCAGGGCCAGGCACAGGGTCGGAGCCAGGGTTCGGCCAGCACACCGCCCGGGCAGACCGCCTGGCAGGTGGAGCTCGCCCGCCGCGCGCAGTGGAAGGCGTACTTCGACTGGCGCGCGCAGGTCTGGGCCAAGGCCCAGGCGTCGATCGACGCGCGCGCGTACCTCGAGGGCATGAAGCAGCAGGCGCGGCTGGCGCCGGATCCGCATGCGTCGATGGCGCCGCCCGCGTTCGCACCTCCCGCCGATTCGACGGTGAGCTTCCCGCGCGTCGACATCGGCTTCCTCGGCTTCTGCATCGGCCAGTACTCCGGCTCCGGCGGCGCAACGTACCTCGGCTACTGCCCCGCCTTCCGCTACCGGTTCGACCCGAACTGGGCGCTCGAGATGGATCCCGCTGCCGTCGAAGGCAAATACGAAGGGCACGGTTTCGCGATGCTGGGCCTGCACCCCGGCGTCGAGTACGGCTTTGCGGTGGGCAAACGCGACCAGGCAGCGTCGCACCTGTACAGCGTCGGTGGGCTCGACCTGTGGTTCCCGGTGTCGCACACGGACATCACGCCGACAGCGTTCCTCGGCGGGCACCTGGGCCTCGGCGCAACAATCTCTGGCGAGACCTGGGGCATCGGCTTCGAGGTGCGCGGCCTGTTGCGCGGAGGGCTTGGCAACGGCGGCAATGCGCTGGCGCACGCCATGTCCACATTCCGCGTCGGCTTCGAGATCCGCGCGCCGGTCATCTACGTCTCGTTCTAGCGCGCGCGGTTGCAGCTCGACGGGCAGGCCTGGCAGCAGCTTGCCTGGGAGCCAAGGCATCCCCGGACAGCGGTCCCGAGCCAATCAGGGCTGCTTGAAGCGCTTGTGGCTGGTCAGGTTGCCGGTGTGGGCACGCACCAGAAGCTGGTGCAGGGCGGAGATCCGGCTTGTCTCCCCCGGGTTCCGGGACAGGTCGTGGTGCTCGCCGGGGTCCTTCTTGATGTCGAAGAGCTCACGCTTGCCGGCGATCACTCCCTCGACCAGCGCGTAGCGACCCGAACGGACCGAGCGACGGTAGAAGTTGCCGGTGTACGCGTCGCGCTGGCTAGCGATCGAACAGAAAAGCGGTCGGTCGGGCGAGACCAGCTCGGGAGCCAGCGCCGGAATCAGCAGGCTCTGCCCGTCGAGCTTGCCCTCGTGCGGCGCACCGAGCAACTCGAGAAGTGTCGGCACGATGTCGACCAGACCCACCGGCTGCTGGATGACCTCCGGCTTGATGCCGGGGATGTGCACGATGAGCGGGACGTGGATGCTCTCCGTGTAGCACCGCGTCGCGTGGTAGTAGTGGCCGTGCTCGTGGAACTCCTCGCCGTGGTCCGCCGTGATGAGCACGATCGTGTTCTTGCGGATGGGATTCCTGTGGGCGATGTACTGCAACAAGAATCCGATATACTTGTCCGCAAAGGCGATCTCGGTGTCGTAGTTGCCCATCCGCGTCTTCGGGAAGGGCTTGGCAACTTCCGCCTGCCGCACGTACCCGAAGTGGGGGTCGGGGAAGTACGATACGAGGAAGAACGGGCGCTTGCGCTTGCTGCGCAGGACTTTCTCCATGAACTCGATGGATAGCGTCGCCGCCGTGGGCGAGCTGTGATCCATCCAGCGTCTCCAGCTCCTTCCCAGTTGCAGGTTGAGCACCGTGCCAAACCCCCGCTGCAACCCGGTAAAGGCGCGCTTCGGTCCCGGACTGAGCGTCATACCGGTCGCATAGCCCAGCCCGCGCAGACGTGAAGCGATGCTCAACTCGGTGACGCTGGGCTGGAGATAGCCGTGATTTTTGTACCACGCCATGCCGGCCGGGTTGTGCCCCGTGAACATGCTGGGGAAGCTGAAGTTCGTAGCTGAAGCCTGGCTGTAGGCGTGCTTGAAGAGCAGCGAACGCCGCGCAAAAGCATCCATGTTGGGCGAAGTCGGATACTTGTAGCCGTAGATCCCCAGATGGTCCGCCCGCATCGCGTCCACGATGATCCACACGATGTTGTAGTGCTGGATCTGTTCTTTGGAGAGCTTGCCCGAGAACAGCGGGCGCGGCGCTATGCCTACCTTCTTCGGTGGGGAAGCATCCCGGCCGTCGCAGTCCTCGTCGATGCCGTTTCCCGGTACATCGGTAGCGGACGGCCCACGGTGCGGGTTGAACGGCGCACAATCGCCGCCGCCGAGCAGCGAGGAAGCACCATCGCCGTCGAAGTCGGTCATTGCCTGCACGAACCGGATCCCGAGCGAGGCGAAGCCGGTGTGCTCCGCGGCCCGCACCGAGGGCGGCAGGCGATTGAAGCCGACCAGCACGGCCGCCGCGGAGATACCCCACACGCTGTATCCGAGAACCCGCAGGCCGCGCCGTAGCCTGGGGCGGCCGTCGGGCAGGTGGTGCACGAGGAGGCCAATAACGATGGCCAGGAGCACCGTCAAGGCGAGGTCCACGGCGTCGGCTACCGGCCGGACCAGCTCCACGTGGCGACGCAACAACAGCTCCAGCAGCACGAACAGCGGCAACGCTACGAACAGCAGGAACCTGAGCCCAGGCGAGCGCGGGCGAGGAAGACCGAAACGCGCGTCGATCCAGCCAAGTGGTCGAGCCAGCGCCAATACCAGCAGCAGCACGACGAGGGGCAGCCCCACCGCAAGCCCGAGTGCCAGCCCCACAGCGAGGTCCAGACCCAACCTGGAGTCCTGCAGCGTCCACAGCTTGCGCAGGACCACGTGGAATCCGAAAGCGACGACAAGCAGCAACAACGGCACCACGACGAGCAACGCTTGACGATGGACAACGCGGCCGCGGTCCTCGTCCTGGTCGATTGTCATGAGCCGATCGACGCGCCCCAGCGCGCGGCGGACAGCCGCAAACCTGGTGGCCACGAGCAGAAGAACCCACAGCACGAGCCCCAGCGCGAGCGCCGGGATCGAGCTCAACACAGCGGAAACCAGCGTGTCGCGCACGGGCGCAGCCGTCAGCCGTGCGGTGAGAGCGGCATGCACTGCGCCAAGCAACAGGCCGGCCGCCAGCAGGGACGGCACGGGGCTCGTTCGTCTTGCCTCCGACACGTATCACCAGATCGTCTAGCATGGCGTGTACCAGACAACCAGTCGTCGCAGCACGTCACGTTGCCATGAGGGAAAGACTGGCCAAAGGTCATGGCGCCAGGGACCTGCGAGGGGACGATGGCAGGAACGCGATGCTGTCCGGCGACACTCGCGGGTGAGTCAACCTGTGCCACCACCCGCCAGCGCCCGACTTCGCGATCATGCCTGGCGTCGCAGCCCTCGCGGGAACCCGCGCGGCGTCGGCTGCCAATTGCGTCGGGCGGGACCTCGTGGATGCCCGCATCAGCGCGCGATGCCCAGCACGCCTTCATAGGCGGCACGCACGGCGCGGGTCACGTCCCGATAGCGGGTGATGAGGGCGGCACTGGCGCTCTCGCGCGCGGTGCTTGCGAGGCCCATGCGGCGCGCGAGCTGCGCGAGACCGGGGGCTCGCTCGTCGATGAAGGTGGAGCTGGTGCTGTGCAGCACGTGGATGCGCTGCTCGAGCCGGCGCAAGAACAGGTAGCCGTCGCGCAGCGTCTCGAAGTCGCGACGCGCCAGGTAGCCGAGCGTGCCGAGCGCTTCAAGCGCTTCAAGCGTATCGGTGGTGCGCACGCGGTGATCGGTGCCGTAGCGCATCTGCAGCCACTGCGTCGCAAACTCGATGTCGAGCAGACCGCCATGGCCGGTCTTGATGTCGTAGCGACCGGGGCGCTCGCGCGCGAGCTCGCGCTCCATGCGCATGCGCAGCCGGTGCAGCTCCTCCGCGGGCGGCGCGCCGCGCTCGTAGGCGGCGACGTGCGCGACCTCGATCACGCGCTCACCGAGCTCCAGGTCGCCGGCCGCGGCGCGGGCGCGTAGCAGGGCCTGGCGCTCCCACGCCGCGCCGGAAGACAACACCGAGGGTGCGCCGCCGTCGTCGGCGGCTTCGAGCGCCACGCCGTGGTAGCGCGCGAACGACGACAGCGACGTGACGAGCAGCCCCTGCGCGCCGGAAGGGCGCAGCCGCGTGTCGAGCTCGTAGCCGGGACCAGCAGGGTGCGGCTCGGAAACGAGACGGATGATGCGCTGGGCGTGGCGCACGAAGTGTTCGCCGGGGTCGCGGTCGGGCGGCGCGGCGGCGGGGTCGTAGATGAACAGTACGTCGAGGTCGGAGCCGTAGCCGATCTCGCGGCCGCCCAGCTTGCCGACGGCGATCACGGACAGGCCCGTCACATTGCCCTCCAGCTGGTAGCCGACGCTGCGCTCCAGGATCTCGTCGGCGAGGTCGGAGAGCATGCGCGTGGCGTCGCGCGTCTCGATCGTGCCCGCCAGATCGGCGACAGCGACATCCACCATGACCCTGCGCTTTGCGCGGCGCAGCGCGCCGACGAATTCATCGCGCCGCTCGAACTCATCGGCCTGTCCGGCGCTGCTGCGCTCCCAGGTCTCGAGCTCGGCGGAGACGGCGGCATGCGCGTCGCCGGGCAGGCCCCTGCCGAACAGGATGATGTCGACGAGATCGGGACGGCCGACCACGGCGTCGCCGACGAAGGCGCTGGCGCCGAGCACAGTGGCCAGGCGGTGCAGCACGCTCGGATCGCCGGCCAGCGTGGCAATGTATGCGGCGGGTGAAGTGAAGCGCTGGAAGAAGGAGCGCAGATAGCGCCCCGCCTGGTCGGGATCGGGCGATTCGATCAGCGCGTCGATCAGCTGGTCGGCGAGATCCGGATAGCGCTCGCGCGTAGCCCCGCCGAGCAGACCATCCGGGCGGCGCATCAGCGCTGCGAGATGCTCGGCCAGCTCGGGGCTGCCGAATTCCTGCTCGGAGATGCGGGCGAGATCGGCGTCGTCCTGCTCCAGCCTTGAAAGCAGCGCGTGGTAGCGCGGCAGCGGCCGCGGCTCGGCGGGCGCCAGCGCGGTGAACAGCTCGTGGACTGCCTCGCGCGCCTCGGCGAGCTCGGCTTCGAGCCCGGCAGCGTCTTCGAAGCCCAGGCTCCGCGCCAGCCGGCCGCGCTCGGCGCGATTCTCCGGGACGAGATGCGTCTGGATCCCCGTCATCCACTGCACGCGATGTTCCACGCGACGCAACAACAGGTACGCCTCGGCAATCGTTCGCGCTTCGCGGTCGGTGACCAGCCCGCGGCTCTGCAGGCGCTCGAGCGCGGGAAGCGATCCGCTGACACGCAGGCTCGGCTCGCGCCCGCCCCAGATGAGCTGTAGCGACTGGATGAAGAACTCGGCCTCGCGGATGCCGCCGGGGCCGAGCTTGAGATCGCGATCGGGCGCGTTGGAGAGCTCGGCTCGCGAGCGATGAACGAGCTCGGCCAGCGCTGTGGCGATGGAGGGGTCGACGCCGTGGCGGTAGACGAAGGGCGCGATGACTTCGCGCTCGAGCAACGCACCCAGCTCCTGGCTGCCGGCCATGGGCCGCGCGCGCAGCATCGCCGCGCGCTCCCACAGCCGGCCCCACGTCTCGTAGTAGCGCTCGGCCGCGGCGACGGAATTGACGATGGCGCCCTGCGACCCCTCCGGGCGCAACCTGAGATCGACGCGCCAGACCATGCCGTCCGCAGTGGGCGTGTCCAGCGTGGCCACGGCCCGGCGCGCGACACGGCTCCAGTGATCGTGCAGCGAGATGGAGCTCTCGCCGTCGTCGGTGTCGTAGATGAAGATCACGTCCACGTCGGAGCCGGCGTTGAGCTCGAGACCTCCGAGCTTGCCCATACCCAGGACGACGATCGCGGAGCGCTCGCCGTCGCTCCTCGTGGGCTCGCCAAAGCGCTGGGCGATGGCGCGGTCGGCTTCGCCAAGCGCAACCTCGAACGCGGCATCGGCGAGATCGGAGAGCTCGTGAGCCGTCACATCGACGCTCGCCCCGCCCTCGGTGCGGGGCAGAAGCTCGCGCAGCGCGATGCGCAGCTTTTCCTCGTGAACCGCGCGGCGCAGGTTCACCTGCACGTGCCCGGCGTCGGACAGATCGCCGGAGCGCGCCAGCAGCCTCGCCAGGATGTCGCCGCGCTGGCGCTCGACCCGCCAGCCTTCGCGAGCGATCCTCTCGATCGCTTCGTGCTGCCAATCCAGCGCCGGGGTCAGCGGCGGATAGGCCGTTCCCAGCAGGACAGCCAGCTCCCGGCCGGGTCGCTCGGACAGCTCCTGTTCCAGTACGGCGGCGCGCGCCGGGTCGATGTAGCGCGCCTGCGCCAGCAGCTCGCTAGCAGCAATCGGCTCGATCTCGCCCGGCATCGCTTCCCGGTATACCGCTCCGCGGGGTTTCGAGGTAGGACTGGCCGGGGCATGCGGTTTCTGTGTATCTCCGACATCCACGGGCACGCCCGTGCGCTCGATGCGGTGCTTGCCGAAGCGGACGAGCGCGGCTGGGACCAGCTGGTGGTATGCGGCGATCTGTGCTTCCCGGGCCCGGACCCGCTCGGGGTCTGGAAGACACTGGTCGCCCATCGGGCGCTGTGCGTGCAGGGGCTCGGCGACAAGGCGCTGGCGCGCGTGGACCCGAACAAGCTGAGCGCCACCTCGGAGGTGGAACGCGAGCGCATCGAGCGGCTTCGCCAGGTGCACACCGAGCTCGGCGAGATCATCGTGGCGCGCCTGGGCAAGCTGCCGCCGCTGGCGAGCCTGCCCGTGGAGTCGGGCGACACGATGGTCATCGTGCACGGCTCGCCGGGAGATCCCACCGAACCGTTCACCCACGACATGAGCGACGAGGACATGCTGGCGCTGCTCGGCGATGAACCGGGCGACCTCATCATCTGCGGCGGCAGTCACGTCGCTTTCGATCGCCAGCTCGACGACGTACGCATCGTGAACGTCGGCTCGGTGGGCGAGTCGCCGGAGGGAAACTTCGCGCACGCCACCATCGTCGAGACGACTCCGCTCGGCATCGGCGTCAAACAGTTCGCCGTACCGCTGGACGAAGCGAGCTAGCGCTCGTCCAGACCGCGGCGCAGCGCGCCGACGAGGTCGCGCACCGCACCAGGTGGATCGGCGGATGAGGCGATGGCCTTGACCACGGCCGTCCCGACCACCACACCGTCGACGCCGGCGGCGGCGACGCTCCTCGCCTTTTCGGCCGAGTCGATGCCGAAACCGACTACGACGGGCAGACCGGCACGCTCGCGGAGCTCGTGGGCGCGCTTTCCGGCTTCGGCCAGCGGCGCCTGGCCGGAGCCGGTCACGCCGGTCAGCGACACCGCATAGACGAAGCCCGACGCGCGCGACAGCACGCGCGGCTCGCGCTCGCGGTCGGTCGTGGGAGCGACCAGTGGGATGACGGAAAGCCCGGCGGCTTCGGCGGCGTCGCGCAGCGAGCCTCCTTCTTCCGGGGGCAGGTCGACCACGAGCAGACCATCGACACCGGCCTGGACGGCGGCGGCGGGCAGCTCCGCTTCGCCGAAGGCGACGATGGGGTTGACGTAGCTGAACAGGACGAGCGGCGCGTCGCTCTTGTCACGCACGGCCGCCGCGACGCGGAGAGCGGCGCGCAGCGATCCGCCTTGTCCGATGGCGCGGTGCGCCGCCGCCGCGATCACCGGCCCGTCCGCCGTCGGATCGCTGAACGGCACGCCGAGCTCGAGGATGTCGGCGCCTGCCTCGAGCGCTGCACGCGCGCAGGCGATGGACGCGTCGACGGATGGGTCGCCGATGGTGAGATAGACGACCAGGGCAGTCCTGTTGTGCTCGCCGAGCCGGGCAAAGCAGCGATCGATGCGCTCGGTGGTCACGGCTGCTCCCGCTTGCCGACGAGCGTCGCCAGATCCTTGTCGCCACGACCGGACAGACCCAAAAGGAGCTGGACCGGGCGCCCGCGCTTTTCCCGCTCGTGCCGCGCGATATCGGCGAGCCGGGCAAAAGCGTGGGCGGTCTCCAGCGCGACAATGATGCCCTCGCGCCGCGCCACCTGCTCTGCCGCCTCGAGCGCCTCGCTGTCGGTCGCCGTCAGGTACACGGCGCGGCCCGACTCGGCGAGCGCGGCGTGCTCGGGACCCACGCCGGGATAGTCGAGCCCCGCGCTGATGGAGTGGGCCTCGAGGATCTGCCCGTCATCGTCGGCGAGCACGCGCGTACGCGCGCCGTGCAGCACGCCGACGCGCCCCGCAGTGAGGGTGGCGGCATGATGTCCCGTCTCGATCCCCTCGCCCGCTGCTTCCACGCCGTACAGCGCCACGTCCGTGTCCGGGATGAACGCGCGGAACAGGCCGATAGCGTTGGAGCCGCCGCCCACGCACGCCACCGCCGCGTCGGGCAGGCCGCCGCTCTGCGCGTCGAATTGCTGGCGCGCCTCATCGCCGATCACGCGCTGCAGCTCGGACACCAGCATCGGATACGGATGCGGACCGGCAGCGGAGCCGACGCAGTAGTGCGTGTGCCCGACGTTCGTGACCCAGTCGCGCAGCGCCTCGTTCATTGCATCCTTGAGCGTGCGTGAGCCGGAGCCGACGGGGATGACGCGCGCGCCGAGCAGCTCCATGCGCGCGACGTTCGGCGCCTGTCGCGCCACGTCCAGCTCGCCCATGTAGACCTCGCAGGGCAGGCCCAACACGGCCGCCGCGGTGGCCGTCGCCACGCCGTGTTGCCCGGCCCCGGTCTCGGCAATGATGCGTGTCTTGCCGAGCTTTGCAGCGAGCAACACCTGGCCGAGCGCGTTGTTGATCTTGTGCGCTCCGGTGTGACAGAGGTCCTCGCGCTTGAGCCATAGCCCGGCGAAGAGCTCGCCATCCGGGTCGAGCGCGCGCTCGAGGCGACGCGCGCGATACAGCGGCGTGGGCCGCCCCACGTAGTGCTGCAGAAGCTCGTGCCACTCCGTCTGGAACGCTTCGCCGAGTACGTGCTCGTGGTAGGCGCGCTCGAGCTCGGCGAGCGCGGGGACGAGCGTTTCGGCGACGAAGCGGCCGCCGAATGCACCGTAGTAGCCAGGTGCGGCTTCCATCAGCGGATCTTGCCCCGGATCGTGCCCTTGTCGATCCACTCGCTGCCGCCTGCGTCGTATTCGACGAAGTAGCGGCCCTTGACCGCCTGCACCACGCGGGCGCGGACGACTGCGCCGTCGCGATCCACCGCAACGTGATCGTTCGGCTGGTAGCTGTCCTGCACTACGGGCACACCGAGACTCTCCGGCACGGGCGGCTGGGTGCCCGGCGAGCCGGAGCCGGCAGTGGCCGGCGCGCTCGACGCGCTCGGCGCGCTCGACGCGCTCGGCGCGCCTCCGGGCGTCTCGGGATTCGCGCCGGTGAGAGCGAGCCGGCAGCTGATGGAGGGATTCTGCGCGAGGGCCTGGAAGCCGCCACCAGCGCCGGGAGTCTCCTTGAAGCTGGACGTGACGAGCAGCCTGCCGGGCCCGGGCGGGCCGGCGGGTACGCGGAACTCGTGCAGCCGCTGTTTGCCGTCGGGGGACTTGACCAGCGCCTGGTACACGCGGCTGTCGCCGCTCTTGAAGTGGTTGTCGACGACCAACGAGTCGAAGCCGGAGCGCGTCTCGACCACGATGCGCTTTGTTTTCGTGCGCTGGATCACGAACACGCGCGAGTGGTACTCGACCGGGCCGCCGCTGGCGTCATGGCAATCGACGGCGTTGAACGCCTCGAGCGGACGCCCCGGGGGCTCGTTTCCGGCTGCCACGGTCTTGCCCCCGCGCACCAGCGAACCGCCGCACGACACGACAGAGAGGGAAGCAGCAACGATTGCGAGCACGGCAGGACGCGGCACGGCGTGTTTGTACACGCAGAGCGCCGGCGGGGCCAGCGGCCCTATGCGCGAGCCGCGAGCAGGAAGCGGCGCACAGCGTCGGGGTCCTTCTGGCGCGGCGACCGTTCCACCCCGCTGGCCACGTCCACGCCCCACGGCCCCACAGCGCGGATCGCGCGCGCCACGTTGTCCGGCGTCAGGCCACCGGCCAGGATCAGCCGGCGCCGCCTGGCCAGCCCCTCGACGAGCCGCCAGTCGAAGCTCTCGCCGGTGCCGCCCAGCGCACCCTCCACGCGTGCGTCGACCAGCAAGAGCTCGCCACCGTAGCGCTCGGCGCGTTCGACATCCGCGGCGCTACCGATACGAAGAGCCTTGTAGGCGGCGGGCAGCAAAGCGTCGAGCAGCTCGGGGGATTCGTCTCCGTGGAGCTGAAGCAGATCGAGCCCGACGCGCTCACGGAGCGCGCGCAGCAACGCCACGTCGCGATCGGCAACCACGCCGACCACGCTGACCCGCCCGCGCACCGCGTCGGCAATCGCGCGGGCCCCTGCTTCGTCCACAGAGCGGGGCGAGGCGCCGACGAGGTTCACACCGATCGCGTCGGCGCCAGCGTCGGCGGCGAGCTGTGCGTCCTCGACGCAGGTGATGCCGCAGATCTTGACCCACATGACTAGTCCTACCCACCCACCCCCGCCGTGGTCCCTCTTCGAGGGGCTCACCGCCCCTCGAGCACCGCCGTTCGAGTACGGCCGCGCTACTCGATCTGGAGCAGCTCCTTCACGGTAGCGATGACCTGCGGAGCCTGGATGGGCTTGGTGATGTAGGCGTTGGCGCCGAGCTGCAGCGCGCGCTGCCGGTCTTCCTGCGAACCCTCGGTCGTGATGATGACGATGGGCGTGTCCTTGTGGACCGGATCGCTGCGCACGCGCTTGACCAGCTTGAGACCATCCATGATCGGCATGTTGATGTCGGTCACGATAATATCGTAGCGGGCAGACGCGAGCTTGCGCAGACCGTCGACGCCGTCGTCCGCCTCCGTGACGCGGAGGTTCTTCACGCGCGCCAGAGCGAAGACGAGCAGCTGCCGCATCATCGGCGAGTCTTCAACGATTAGACAGGAGTATTCCGCCATGGATTACACGCTCAAATCTAGGAATGCTTCCAGACCCGGGATCTTCCGGCCCGCCTGGACGAAGAGGCTGGCACTGACGAGCGCGGCCGCCGCGTGCTGGCCAAGCAGCTTGAACAGCTCGAAGTCGATGGTATCGAAACTCTTCTTCTGTGACAGCGTCGAGAAGATGACGATCACGCCGACGACCTTCTCATCGATGCTAAGCGGGATCATTGCGGGGGGCTTCTCGATGCTGCCCTGACTGGGATCGGCATCCTCGTCGATCCACGCCGTTCCGGTCTGGACTACATCCGCCACGCGTTCGTCCTTGTCGAGGCGCAGGGGAACCAGACGCTCGCCGACAACGCCCTCTGAAGCGATGGGAACCAGCTCGCTGGTGTCGGCGTTGCCCAGGTAGACCGCATACGACTCGGCGCCGACCAGCTGGGCCAGCACTTCCTTGATGCGCCGGGTGACGCCGCGGGGCGAAAGCGTGGAATGCAGCTGGTTGCTCGCCACGAACAGGTTCGCCATGTTGGCAAACTCCGACTCGACCTCGTGGAATCGCTCGCTGAAGCGCGTCGACACCGCTTCCGCTTCACGGAAGCGCGAAAGCAGGTCGCTCTTGTCCTGCTCGAGCTGCGCTATCTTGTCGAGCAGCTCGCGGATAGCGTGGTCCGCTTCGACCTTGGCGCGAAGCTGGGCGTTCTCGGTCTCGAGCTCGTGGAGCCGGCGTTGGACGCGCTCGTGCTCCTGCAGGAATTCCTCGGTGAGCCGCGGCCCCTTGGAGAAGCTCTGCAAGAACTGATCGCGCTCCTTCTTCAGATCCGGCGGCGGTGCGTCGCTCGAATCGCCGCTCCTGTCCTTGTGACCCTTCGACATATCCGTGGAAAAAGGGACCTGCACGACACCAGGTTGCCGCAACAGTCCGCGAACCTATCACGCGCCCGGAGTTGCCACCATGCGGGGCGGTGGCCGACCGGGCTCCAATCTAGCGCGACAAGCCTCGCCATATCCAGCCGTTATCGGCCGAGCCGGCGGGCCGGCAGCGACCGTTTTCGGGCGCCGGCCGGCGCGATCTCCTGGTAACCTCGGAGCATGGGCGCCGCGGACGTGCCGGAAGGATACGACTTCATCGATCAGCTACTGGAGGCCGGCGATCTCGACGGCGCGCGCGACGCGCTGGGCCAGGTCGACGGCAACCTCGATGCCTTTGCGGTTCTGCGCATCAAGCTCGCCTTGTTCGAAGGGTCGCTCCAGCCCGGACCAGCGCAGCAACGCCTCATCCAGCTGATGCGCCGCAACCCGAAAGCTCCGGGAGCCAAGCAGCTCTATCAGGAGGCGTCCAATCTGTCGTATCGAAGCCGCACGTCGTCGGCTTCGCATTCGCACCCTCCGCCCCCTACCGAACCGAACGACAAGAAGCCTGAATGATAGGCCTCCGGCGTCGAGCCTCCGCAGGGGTTGCGGGACCACTCTGAGCCAGCTGTTGTCCTCCTCCCCAGACGTGCCCATGCGGCAGGGGCCGTTCCTTGTCGGACTGTTCCTGGTGACCGGCTCGACGCTGGCGCTCGAGGTGCTCGACACACGTCTCTTGTCGGTCCTGACGTGGTACTCGCTCGCCTTCCTCGTCATCGCGATGGGGCTGTTCGGGCTGACAGCCGGTGCGGTGCACGTCTACCTGAAGGCCAGCGACTACACGGGCGCCCGGCTTCCGCAGTCGCTCGCCCGCGACGCGCGCTGGTTTTCCTGGGCGGTGCCGCTGAGCTACGTGCTCCTCTTGATCGTGCCACTTCGCACCGAAGCGGTCGCTACGACCGTGGTGCTGTTCGTGGTCTTCTCCGCGGCCATCGCCCTGCCCTTCTACCCGGCCGGGCGCATCGTAGCGGCCGCCGTGACGCGCACGCCGTTTCCGGTAGGAAGGGTGTACGCGGTGGACCTGCTCGGGGCTGCCGTCGGCGCGCCGCTGGTCCCGCTCCTGATCCGCGTTGGTGGTGGCACCGCCATCCTGTCGATGGCGATCGTGGCGGCGCTGGCCTCGGCGTGCTTCTCGTGGGCCGGCGGCGTTCCACGCGGAGCGCGGCGGGGCGGCATGCTCGCCGCAGGGATGCTCACGCTTTGCCTTGTCAACTCGCTCGGGCACCGCGGGCTCGTGCCGTTGTGGGTCAAGGGCATGCCCGAGAACCGCGACATCGTCGACGTTGAGATGTGGAACAGCCACTCGCGCGTGCAGGTGATGAAGGAGGTGAACGCGCCTGCGGTCTTCTGGGGACGGGGGCCGAAGTGCGGCGACCCGCTGGTGCGGCAGCGCCAGATCGTGATCGACGGGCACGCCGCGACACCGCTGTACCTCGAGCCGCTGAGCAAGCTGAATTTCCTCGGCTGCGACGTGACGAATATCGTGCACGCGATCCGCCCGCACGGTCCTGCTGCCATCATCGGAGTCGGCGGATCGCGCGACATCCAGGCGGCCCTCAAGTTCGGTCACTCGCCGGTGGTCGGGCTCGAGTTCAACGACCGTCTGCTGCAGATCCTGCGCGGGCCGCTGGGCGCGCCCACCGGCATTGCCCAGCGCTCCGACGTGAGGCTGATCCACGACGAGGCGCGCAGCTGGCTGGCCCGCACCCACGAGCACTTCGAGGTCATCCAGGCGTCGCTCATCGACACCTGGGCGGCCACCGGCGCCGGCGCGCACGCGCTGGGCGAAAACGGTCTGTACACGGTCAACGCCTGGCGGGTGTTCATGGACCGCCTCCAGCCGGGCGGGATCTTCACTGTCTCGCGCTGGGCCACGGTCGAGACCGGACGACTGGCGTCACTGGCGGCAGCCACGCTGCTCTCGCGCGGCGTGAAGGAGCCCGGCACCCACATCGCGCTCATCAACTCCGGCCCCGTGACGACGCTGCTGGTCGGGCGCGACCCGCTCACGCGACGTGACGAACAGATCCTGCACCAGGTCGCGAAGAACATGGGCTTCGTGGTCATCGCATCACCGCATCACCATCCCCGCGCGCGGCGGCTGGACGAGATGCTGTGGGCGCACAGCCGCGCCGAGCTCGACAAGGTGGCGTTGCAGCCGCTGCTCGACTTCCGCGCGCCGACCGACGACAAGCCGTTCTTCTTCAACGTGATCCGGCTGCCCGCACTGTGGCATCCCCTGCCCCGCGTCACCCGCGGCACGATCGAGGGCAATCTGCTGGCCACCCGCGCACTCGGCCTCGCCTTCCTCGCATCGCTGATCCTGGTGTTCGGCGCCATCTACGTACCGCTGTCGCGGCGCGCCAGACCGACGGGTCATACCGGGCGCGGTCTGTGGGCGGCGTTGCTCTATTTCGGAACCATTGGCATAGGCTTCATGCTCGCCGAGATCGCGCTCCTGCAACGACTGAGCGTGGTGCTGGGCGAGCCGGAGTACAGCCTGATCGTCGTGCTGGCGAGCCTGGTCGGCTTCGCCGGCGTGGGCTCCCTCGTCAGTGACCGCCTGCCGCTGTCGCGCGCTCCGTGGTGCTACATCTATCCGCTGCTGCTCGCGCTGGCCGTTGCCACGGTGGCCATGATCTTCCCGCGCGTCGCGCCTGGCATGGAGGCGGCTCCGCTCGGTACACGCATCGCCTTTTCGGTAGCGTTGACGGCAGCGGTCGGCCTGCCGCTGGGGCTGGCGTTTCCGGCAGGTCTGCGCATCGCGCGCGAGTCGCACGGAGAAGAGACCCCCTGGCTATGGGGCATCAACGGCATGGGCAGCGTGCTGGCCAGCAGCGCCGCAATCCTGATCGCACTGGTGTTCGGGCTGACCCAGCTGATGCTCGTGGCCGCATCTTGCTACGTGCTGCTCGTCGTCGCCGTGGTCGGGATGAAACACGGCGCGAAGCGCGCCCGACAGACGAAAGAGCGCGCGGAAGAAGCGCCCCCGGCCGAACCGGAACCGGAGCCGGGGTAGCTCAGTACTCGAAGCCGCTGCCGCCGATGAACTCGCGCAAGAGCGAGGTCGGCGGGACATGGTCGGGGTAGATCGTGATGAAGCGGTCGACGAGCTGCAAGAGGCGGAAGGCCGTGGGATAGGCGGGGCTGTCGTCCGGCACCTCCAGCAGATAGCGCTCTGCGTACACCCTGAGCACGCTGAGCTCGTACAGCAGCGACGAGTCGAACACCGCGTCGGCGTGGTGCTGGAAGGGGAAGATGTGGCGGCGCTCGCCGACGCGCACCGAAGGCCAGCGCAAGATGTTGTCCGCAGCATTGGTGCCGCGCGAGTGGCGATCGCGCACGATGCGGCGGATCAGCCGCACGTCGGAGGAATGCAGGCGCGTGAGCCGATCGAATGGCAGCTGCACCAACGGGCAGATGAACACGCGGAATACCCGCTCGGACGGGATGCTGGCGACCAGACGCGGATTGAGCCCGTGGATGCCTTCGAGCATCAGCAGATCGTTCCGGCCGAGTGCGATCGATGGACCGCTTTCAGGCTGGCTCGAACCCGTCTGGAAATCGTAGTGCGCCGTCTTCACCCTGCGCCCTTCGAGCAGGGCGGCCAGGTGCTCCTGCAACAGGTCGGCGCGCAATGCCTCGAAGGCCTCGAAGTCGTACTCGCCCTTCTCGTCGCGGGGGTTGAGCTCGCGGTCGACGTAGTAGTCGTCGAGCGAAAGGCCCACGGGATTGATACCGTTGACCTGCAGCTGCACCTTGAGCCGCTTGATGAAGGTCGTCTTGCCAGACGACGACGGCCCGGCGATGGTCACGACCTTGATCTCGCGCCCGCGATCGCGGATCTCGTCGGCGATGCGGCTGATACGCTTTTCCTGGAAGCCCTCGCCGACGCGGATCAGCTGGGACACGTCCTGTCCGATGCACGCCGTGTTGAAGGCGCCGACACTGGTCACATCGAGCGTCGCGAGCCAGCGCGCCTGGTCGAGCGTCATGCCCGTCGTCTGGCGCGAGACGGCGCGGGCTTCGGACACGATACTGCTCGACGACAGAGGCGGCCCGTCGTCGTCCAGGGCCGCTTCGGCCATCGCCGCCGAGGTCAGCGCTGCGGCGTCGTCGGCGGGCGGCTGGGCCAGCGGCGGTGGAGGCCGCGAACCCGCTTTCGGCCCGTACATCAAAAGGAGCCCATCCTCGTCCGGCAGGACGCGGAACCCCTCCAGCCTGTCCGTGCTCGACAAGAGCGGTCCCATGTTCAGCGCGTAGGTGCGACCATAGGAAACGAGCGGCACCGCCGGATCACGCCAGGTCGCGAGCAGAGCGGAGGCGTCGGTCCAGCCCGCAGCCTGGAAGTGATCGCGCGCCTCGTCGACCGTCCACCACTCCTCGAGCAGCGGCTTTCCGGCGAGAGCCAGCTCGCGCATCCGCGCCTCCACGGCCCGTGCGAGCGTGTCCCGCGGCGGAGCGCCGTCACCGTCCACGAAGACGTGCTGCGCGAACCCGACCGAATGCCCCAACCTGAGCGACAGCCCCGCGTCGACATCGTGGCCGGCCTCCAGCAGCAGCAGGCCCAGACTGTGACGGTAGATCCGCTGCCCTTCCCAGTGCGCGGTGGTCAGCGTCGACAGCTCGCAATCGGACGAGATCGGCGCGGTCAGCGAGACCGGCTTCCTGTCGATCAGCCCGGCGACCACGGGGCGGCCTTCGATGGTGTGCGGCAGGAGCTCGAACACGCGCGTTCCAGTGCGCACGACGAGAGTCCGATCGGCCAGACGCACCTCGACCTGGGTCCGCCGCGGCAGCGAACGCTCGCGAAGCAGCGTTCCGACGTTCTCGGTCATTTCCACCAGCCGCGCCGCGACGCCACCGAGCACGGCGCTGAGCAAGTGTAGCCCGAACGCCGGATGCTCGTCGCACAGCATGCGATAGACAGGGAGCGACAGCCGCGCGAGCTCGAGGCGCGTGACCGCGATGATGGACGCCGCGCGTTCGCGCTCGGCGACCAGCGCCAGCTCGCCGAAATGCTCGCCGGGACCGATCGACCCGAGATCGAGGCCGTCCCGGAGCATGCGCCCCTGACCGGACACCACGAAGTACATGGCTCGGTCGTGTTGCCCTTGCTCTACGACCGTCTCGCCCGGCGCGATCTCGACCGGTTCCAGCGCATCGAAAAGCAGACGCCGTTCATCGGGGACGAGGCCTTCCAGCGCCGGACTGTCGGCCAGCGTCTGCTCGAAACGCTCCATGTGTCGGGAGCATGGCCCTGCCCCGGCAGGCCGTCTACTTCGACTTCGGGGGCCCGATTCCGGGCTTGCGCACCCAGACCTCGAGCGTCGCCTTGTGCCAGAGGAACTCCGTAGGATACGTGCTGTCGCGGCGGTAGTCGCGAGGCAACAGCTTGCCGAGGACGAATCGCAGCACGTGCTCTGCGCCGCTGTCACCCGACCAGATGCGGAACAGCTGCGCCCACTGCACCGGATGATTCGGGTGGATGACGATCACCTTGGGCGGGTGTGTCTCGAGCCAGTGGATGTCACGCGCCGCCAGCCGGTCCGGATACTGGTCGACGAACACGATCGCACCGCGGAGCTTCGGGCGCGGCCGGCCGATCTCCGCGGCGAAGTCCACGTCCTCGGGCAGCACCAGGACCGTGTCGTGCGGACCAGCGAGCTGCCGGATGCGACGCACCGCGCGGAGCGCCACACGCCCGCGCGGACTGACCTGCATCCCGGCCCAGAACCCCTGACTTCCCACCGGCGTGCGCGCGTCGAGCGCCCGGCCCAGCTTGTTGCCGAACAGCGCGCACAGCGTCAGCGCTACCACCAGCGCCTTGAGTGGCCGGAGCCTCGCCCGATCGAGCCCCACGAACAGGAACAGGAACGCCACCGGAATGATGGGGTTGTTGTCGTAGAACGCGCGGAACTCGGGCGCCGAGGTGTTGTGCAGCAGCGAGATGGCGAGCGCGACGATGACCAGCGCGTTGACGACGTGCCCGACGCGCAGCGTGTCGTCGCGGGGCTCGGCGGTCTCCTCGCTGCCCACGCGCTGCAGATGCGAGACGACAAATGCCGCGCCGAACACGAAGCCGAACGCCGGCAACTGCTTGAAACGATCCGCCCAGTGCACCCACTCGGGATCGAGCCGTCCGCGCGGATCCACGAGCAGCGCGATCGCGATGCCGAAGGTGATGAGCATGGCTGCAGCGATGACGCCGGCCACCCGGCGATCGAGCGGCGCGTGCCGGTTCGGTTCATCGCCGATGTGGAGACTTCCGTGGGCGCGCACGATGCGCGCCCCGGCAAACACCAGCAACAGCCCGAAACCGATCCCCGCGGGGAATGACCTGGAGACGAGCAGGTACGACGCGAGGATGGTCACCAGATGCGGCGTGCCGCCCTTGAGGTGCGGGCCGTCGACGAAGACGGCCTGGAAGAAAGCGGGCAACGTGCTGCCGAGCGCCCAGAGCATCAAAGCCACCAGCAAGAGCCCGCCGGCGACCCCGGCGCCCCACCAGCCCAGATCGCGGAGCAGCCAGCGCACGCGCTTCTTGTGACCCGACACCAGCTCGACAGCGCCGAGATACAGAAGCGCCCCGCCCCAGCCGAGAATCGCGCCGACGCCGGTGCTCTGCTTGAACGCGATCGTGAACGAAGCCAGAAGGCCAGCCGCCAGCCACCAGCGCGCGCGCCTGCTCCCACTCGGCACAAGCAGCGCGCCCAACCCCACCGCGACGCTCAGCCAGGCCACGATCTGCGCGGTGTGGTCATAGGCGCACTCCTTGTTGAAGCCGACCACGGTGACCAGCGTGCACAGCGAAACCAGGAGCGCGTTCCTGCGGGTCGTGAGCCGCACTGCGATGAGATAGGCGACGAGGCCCATGCACAGGTGGATGAGCGCGTTGAGCCACAGCTCGTGCAACAGAAGCGAGCGTCCGGCGATGCGCGCCACCGCGGCCAGCAACACGAAACTGCCGGGAGGGATCGGCAGCACGAAGTCGACGTACGGCCGCTCGCCGGCTGCAACGCGCGCCCCGATCGGGCCGCTCCATCCGGTGAACTCAACGTCGCCGAAGAAGTTGTTGGTCAGATGCGGAACGAACTGCCAGATGTAGGCGAGGAACAGCGCCGCCATCAGCGCCAAGAGCGCGATCACCAGGCGCCGCTCCCCAGCGCGACGGCGACCTGACCCGCTCATCGCCCCGCCTCCGCGTGGCCGTCGCGCCGGAGGTAGACGTCGATCAGCCCCTGGTCCCAGAAGTAGATACTTCGGTAGGTCCCCACGCGCCGGTAGTGTTCCGGCAGGACGTCGTCGAGCACGTGCGTGACGACCTTCGTCGCGCCGGAGTGCGTCGTCCAGACCTTGAACAGCCGGTGCCACAGCTTGCGCCGCCGCGGCACGATGACGATCACACGCGGCAGGTGTGCGTCCAGAGTGCGGATGTCGGTGGCAGAAAGCCGCTCGGGATACAGATCCGCGAACACCACCGCGCCCCGGAGCGGCGGGCGCGGCCGGGCGATGAGCGCGGAGAGCTCCAGATCCTCGGGCAGCACCAGCACCGAATCGCCGGGGCGGGTGAGCGACTGGACACGCTTCGCAGCGCGCAACACCTCGCGACCCCGGAAACCGACGCGCATGCCCGCCCAGTAGCCGCGATCTCCCACCGGAAAGCGTGCATCCAGCGCGCGCTCCAGGTGCTGGCTGAACAGCGTCAGCAGCACACCCGCGAACAGCGCGTAGCCGAGCCAGGCAAGCCGGGCGCGGCGGCAGGCAACGAACAGGAACACCAGCCCGATGGGCAGAAGCACATTCGCGTCGTAGAGCGGCTGGAAGTCGGCGAACGAAAGGCTCCCGATCATCGAAGCGACAAGTCCAACCAGGAACACGACGTTGAAGTGGTGACCCGCGTGCGGGGCCTCGGCAGCTGCATCGCGCGGCCACAGCTGGCCGACGAAGAACGCGCACGCCAGCGACAGACCGAACGCGGGGATCCGCCCCAGCTGTCCGAACGAGAACGTCGATCACGCGCGGCAGTGCGCGGACGCCGCCAGCGAGCAGCGCGGTCGCGCCGCCGAACGCCAGCAGCAGGAGGATCGAGAAGAGCAGGCCGGCGTGCAGCCCAAACGCCCCGGACGCGGGCTTCTCGTCCGCCAGACGCAGATCGCCGGTGCGCCGCGCAACCCGGATCCCCAGCGCGATCGTCAGCGTGAGCAGCACCAGCGACGCCGGCAGCACGTCGTTGCTGAACGCGTAGCCGACGAGCGACCACACCAGTGTGGCGACGCCGCCCTTCAACGACACGCCATCAAGGAACACGGCCTGCACGAAACCACCGAGCGTGCCGCCCGAAAGCAGCACGACGGCGACCAGCAGCGCGAGCCCGGCACCCGCGCCCGCCAGCCATCGCCGGCGGTCGCTTTGCTGCAGTGCACGAAGCTCTGGAGTGCCGCGCCGCGCGATCAGCGCCAGGTAGCCGAATGCGAGCCCCCAACCGAGCAGAATGCCCGAGCCCAGCGTCTGCTTGAACAGCATCGCCGTACCGGCGAAGAGCCCCGCCGCGCTCCACAACCAGCGGCGCCCCGTGCCACGGCCGCGCGACAGGGCGTGCGCGCCGCACGCGATGCTGCCCCACACGCACAGCTGCGCCAGCTCGTCGTAGGCGCACTCACGCGCAAGCTGCGTCAGGACGACCAGCGTAGCCGCCGCGACCAGGAACGACGTGCGCCGCGTGGAGAGCGCGGAAGCAATCGCGTACGCCACCCAGGCCAGGGCGAGACGGCACAGCGCCACCGTCCACAGCTCCTCGAGCAGAAGCGGGCGGCCCACGGCTTTCTGGATGGCCGCCAGTACGAGATAGCCGCCCGGCGGAACCGGCAGGACGAAGTCCACGTAGGGGCGCGCGCCAGCCACGATGCGCTCGGCGATGGGGCCGGTCCAACCCGTCACGTCCATGTCGCCCATGACGTTGTTGGTCAGGCGCGGGACGGAGTACCAGGCGTAGACGAGAAACAGCGCGGACAGGACCAGCAGAAGGAGCAGCCCCTGGTATCTTCCCCCGATCCGGCTCGGCCGGCGCTCCTCAGCGGCGGTGTCGCTCATCGCGCTCCGAGCAGGATGCTGTGTCCCACGCGGGGAAGCCTTATGCGCGCGTAGTGTCCGGACTTCCACGCAAGGAAGACCAGGTGCGGATTTTCGAGCGACCAGTCGAAGCGGAACAGCGCCGCCAGCGGCGCGCCTCGACGATCCACGTCGGTGATGGTGATGAACGCGCCGCCCGCCAGGAAAGCCTCTCCCTTGTGCATGCGTGCGGTCCGGCTGCGGTAGAGGCGATCCAACGGCCGCGCCAGAAACCCGCGCTCGGGTCGCACTTCGATGGCATTGGGGTCGACGCGGCGCACGCGCACGCCGTGCAGGGTACCCGCCACACACAGCGTGTGCTCGGGGATGGGGTCCGGCACCGCCATGCGCGTGAGCAGCATCATGGTCGAGAAGTAGTAGTCCGGAGCATCGAGCAGCACGAGCTGGCGCGCGGGCGGATGCACGAGCGAAAACGCGCTCTCCTTCGCCACCGCCAGCCGGGCCTCGTAGCGCTGCATCGTCAGACACCTGAGCGGCAGCAGCAGCGGCGCGACCAGCAGCGACAGACCGGCCCACGCCCCGGCCAGGACGCGCGTGCCCCGCCTGCCGTGCTCGACAGACGCACCGCCGAACACCGCCACCACGCGCGCAATGATCGCCGAACCGCCCACACCGGCCAGCACCAACAGGCGATCCTCCGGAAAGGTCCCGGCGGCGGGGATCAGCGAGAGCAGCATACCCAGCGCCCAGAAGCGCGCGCTGCGATCGCGAGCCAGCCACGGCACGAGCAGCCACAGCATGACACCGAGCACCACGAGCGCGAGCACGGCTCCCCAAGCCGGCCGTCCGAAGGGCAGAGCGTTCCACAGGTCCGAGGGCGGAGCGCCGAACTGGGCCAGCAGAAGCACCAGTATCCGCGCCGGCGCCTGCATCAGGAAGGCCAGCGGCTGCCGGAGCGGGTCGAGGTAGAGCCCGGAGCCCCGCACGCCGTGACCGAGCGCGCGGTAGAGGACCGCCCAACCCGCCAGCACGCTCATCCAGGGCAGCGCAGCCCGGAGCCGCCGCACCGGACGGTCGCGATCGACGACCAGGGCGTGCGCGACCAGATAACCGACTCCGCACAGCGCCATCTCGGAGCCCAGGAGCCCCGCGCCGAGCGACAGCGCGGCCAGCAGCGCACCCGGCTTCCAGCCATCGCGCCGGTGGCGATCCTGGAAGTACAGCGCGAGCACTGCGAACAGCGCGGCCACGAGCGCGCTGCGATTGGCGATCCAGCCGACCGCCTGACCGTGGGCGTCGTCGACGGCGTACACCACACAAGCCAGTCCCGCGATCCACAGCGGGTCGAAGAAGCGCCGGTAGAGCAGCGCGACGGCGGCGATCAAGAGCGCGTACCAGAGCAGGTTCTGCGCGTGCATCGCCATCGGGCTGTCCGGCCACAGGTGGAAATCGAGCTGGTGCGTGAGCGAGCCGAGCGGACGCCAGAACGAGACCTGGAAGTCCTTGTCCGTGATCCACGGCAGCATGCCGAGGTCACGCTGGCGGTAGTACTCGTGCCGCCGCGCGGCGGGCGACGGCGGCAGGGCGGGCCCCCACAGGTTCACGTGGGACAGCGAGAACTGCTGCGAGGTCGCCACCGCGCGGAAGACGTGGTCCTCGGTCTGCAGCCCGCCGAACAGCGATGGAGCCGTGAGCAGCACGCCGAGCAGGGCGGCCCACAGTAGTATCCAGCGCGAAGCCAGCAGGCGTCGGAGCATGGTCCGCCGCGCAGCCTATCCCGCGGTGACGTGTAGCAGCCAGCCCGCGCTGGATCGGGTGAAGAACACCCACACCAGCGTGGCCAGCCACACCACGCCCAGGGTCATGCGGATGCGGTTCCAGTAGCGGGATACGTCGCCGCCCACCGGGATCAGCGGCGCCGCCAGCAGCAGCAGCCCGAACCAGCGGTGCAGCACCAGGATGGCGTAGGCCGCGCCGATGAGCATCATCACACGTGCCAGGAGCAGCGTCCGGGCGCTTCCGAGCCGGACCGCGGTCGTCTGGATGCCCCGCACGCGGTCGTCGTCGTGGTCGCGCATCACCTGGATCAGCTCGAAGCACGCCGAGAACAGCCCGAGCTGCAGCACCAGCGCCCAGCCCAGCCGGCTGTCGAGCGGCACGGCCACCAGCGGCATCGCCACGCCCCAGAGCGTCATGGCGATCACGTCGGCGTAGGGTGTGTGCTTGAGCCGAGCGGAGTACGCCCAGCAGATCCCGGCGCCGCCCACGGCAGCCACGAGCAGGCCCGGGTAGGTCAGCGCGCCGATCACGCCCAGCAGCGCCGCCAGACCGAGCTGCGCGCCCAGCGCTTCGCGCCGGTGTCCAGCGAGGAAGCGCGTCTTTTCCAGATCGCGCGCGCCGGCCAGATCGTGCTCGATGTCGTAGTAGTCGTTGGTCAGGTACGCGAGCAGGTTCAAGAGCAGCGCGTAGCCCGTCCGCACCGCCAGGTCGTGCACCGGCAGCCGGAGCGCCAGCATGATCGCCACGGCGGCGACCATGTTCGCCATCTCCAGCTTCCTCAGCCGGTAGGCGAGCACGTCGGCGAGGATCTTGAAGGCGGCGCGCATCGGAGATCGGCTGCGGCTCACGCTGCTACGGATCGCAACCGTCTCGCCCAGGCTAGACGACCCCGGACGATTCCGCCACATCGCGATCCCGCTCGCGCTAGCATGCCGCCATGCGCGGCGAGAGCGACGTGCTGGTGATCGGCGCCGGGCCGGCGGGCTCGGCGGCGGGAATCGAGGCGGCCCGCGCCGGCCTGGACGTGTGCGTGGTCGACCGGGCGCATTTCCCCCGACCCAAGACCTGCGGCGACGCCGTCTCGAACAGTGCCGCGGAGATCATCGCGGAGCTCGGCGCCGGACCGGCCTTCGAGCAGGCTCCGCGCGCGGTGGTGCGCGGCGCGGCCGCGATCTTCCCCGACGGCAGCCGCGTCAGGCGCAGCTACGGCGAGCGTCCCGGCTACATCATGGAACGCGCCGTGCTCGACAACCTGCTCCGCGAGCGGCTGGAACAGAGCGGCGCGCGCCTGCTCCAGGGCATCAACATCCGGCGGCTCGAGCAAGTGCGCGGCCGGGTGGTCGGTGCGCGCGGTGACAACTTCTCGTGGCGCGCGCGCGCGATAATCGCCGCCGACGGCCCGGGCTCGGTCGCGTGGTCTGCACTCGGCGCGCCGCCCCCGCGGCGGCGCGTGCTGGCGCTGGCCATCACCGCCTACGTCACCGGGCTGCCCGCTGCCGCCGACGCCGGCTACAGCGAGCACTACTTCGAACGCGACCTGCCCTGCGGCTACGGCTGGGTGTTCCCGCCGGTCGAAGGCGTCGCCAACGTCGGCGTCTACCAGCGGGCGGACCGCTACCACGATGCGGGCGTGCCCCTGGCGAAGCTGCTCGAGACGTTCATGGCGCGCCATCCGGAGCGCTTCGGGGACGCCAGCGTGCAGGGGCGCCCCCGCAGCTGGCAGCTGCCGCTGGCCGGCGCGAAGCTGCCACCCGCGATAGCGGGACTCTTGACGGCGGGCGACGCGGCGCGCCTGATCGATCCCCTGACCGGCGAAGGGATCTGGCACGCGCTCGCCTCCGGGCGGCTCTCGGCGCGCGCGGCCGTCGCCGCGCTCGAACGCGGCGGGCTCGACCGCGGGGCGGCGCGCCGCTTCCAGCTCCAGGGTGCGCGCGAGATTGGCTGGCCCTCGGCGGTACGCGCCGGCATCCAACGCGGCGTCCAGCTGATCGTCGATCACGACCTGTACCGCTCGCGCGCCGTGCGCAGGGTGCTGTCCTGGGGCTACGGCCAGAGTACGCTCGAAGTGAGCAAGTCGCTCTAGTCTGGGGCTCGCTTGGCGGGCGCAGCGGGGGAGGCGTCCGGCGGGAACGAGATAGGGGCCCCCGCGAAGCGGGGTCTCGTTCCCGCCGGACGACTCCCCCGCAGCCCGAGCGTTGGCTCACATAAGCGGAACTGGACGCTAGTACGAGTACGAGTTGTACACCTCGAACCTGGGCGGTGGGTTCGGGATGCGGATGAACCCGACCCGGTCGTGCGCCACGCGGAAACGCTCGACCTTGCAGTCAGGCCGGCAGCGCAGGGTGTCCATCCAGTGGAAGCGCAGCACTACGTCCTTGCCGTCGGCGTGATCCACGTCGATGCGGTTCAGTGCCTGCGACAGGATCCTGCCGCTGCCCTCCAGGAAATAGTCCGGATGGATGCGCGTCTCGTAGATGCGATAGCCATCCACCGCCTTGTACGGCACCATGGCGTCGCGCCTGAGATCGAGCGGAATGAAATCCCCCGACATCACGACGAAGCGCACCGCATAGCGCTTGAAGTACGCCGCGAGCTGCTTGCCCGGCAGATTGCCGCCCTTCTTGATGCGGAACAGGTGCGCGTCGACGTGCGGCACGTTGCGTTCCACGATGCCACCCAGGATCGGCAGCGGCGTGGTCGCCGCCAGGTATTCGCCCAGCGGCCACTCCTCCACCACGATGCGCCCCTTGCCCCGGGCGTGCGCCATCAGCCAGCTCCGGAGCTTGTCGTACGCTTTCGGCGGCGGCTCGTAGCCCTGCTTCTTCAACTTCTCGCCTTGGATACCCATCAGCGGCGAGCTGAGGAACGCGGAGGAGGGGCTTTCCTTGTTCTCGGGCAGCGCGTCCGGCATGAACAGGAGCACCGTGCGGATGGCGCGGGGCACCGCGACCACCAGGCACAACGCCAGCAGGACGCGCGCCGGTCGCCCCAGTTCCGACAGCGTCTTGCGCGTCAGGAGATCGGAGAACAGCACCGACGCGGGCAGCGCGGCCGCCAGCATCGCAGGGCCGATCTGGCGGTAGGGCTGGGTCTGGCGCGCGGTCCACAGGTAGCTGCTGACGTAGGCGACGAACAGGCACCACAGCGTCAGCGAGGCCAGCGGCAGGAAGCGGCGGTCGCCCTGCTTGCGCCAGCGCCAGAGCAGGATACCGCCGGCCACGAAGCACAGCATGCGCACCATCGTGCGGACGGGCGCGCCGGTGTTCTTGGCGTTCTTGAGCAGGTCGAGCGTGTCGAACAGCACGTACTGGAGCCGTGGACGGAAGAAGACGTCCACGTTGCCGATGTACTCGCGGAAGTGCCACGCCGGCCGGAACCACACCAGCACCGTGGAAGCGGCCGCCGCGGCGCACAGCCAGAGCAGCACGTGCCGCGTCCAGTCGAGCTGCTTGAACTCCCGCACGTACAGCGCCAGGCACGGCACCACCAGCGCGATGACGCCGAACGGGTGATTCAGCGTCAGAAAGGCTGCCGTGAGCCCGATCGGCAGATACCAGATGCGCCGGCCGGACTTGAACGCCCGGTACAGAAGGCCCAGAAGCAGCGGCACCAGCAGGCACGCCAGCGACCAGGTGAACATCCCGACCCACCACGACCAGTGCATGAACGAGTCGAAGAACCAGAGCAGCACCCAGAGCAGCGCCGCGATGGTCGACTGTCGTCGATCGAGGTCGAAGAGCCGCGCCGTGGCGTAGGCGGCGAACGGCACCGACAACTGCACCAGCACGATCAGCAGGTTGAACGCCAGCCCGAGCGGCACGCCGAAGTGTGACAGCGCGATCACGAACAGCTCGGTGCCCTTGCTGGTGAGGTCCTCCTCCACGCCGGCGGGTTGGCCCGCGAGTTGTCCCGGATCGTACGCCCACAGCGCCCCCCAGCCCCTGAACGCCGCGCGCGCCCGCTCGAGCTGGTAGACGTGCAGCGCGTGGTCGGCGGTGACCACAGGCCGCTCCGAGAACATCACCCGCGGCGGAGCGAAGTACGCGAGCAGCGCCAGATGCAGCGCTACAACCGCCGCCAGTCCGGCGAAACCAGCCCAGCGCCGCCGTGCCGCCTGGTCGTCGCTCACAGCCCTGTCGCATAGACGACCACGCCCGATTGGGCAACGCCGAAGCTCCGGGAATGCTAGTATCGCGTTTCCGTCGAAGCGATGGGTGCTTCGCACGCGCGGCTCCGCCGCGCAACGCGAGACTAGCGCCGTTTGTTTGGGGCGCGGCAGCGCCCCCTCGGCTACGCCGAGCCTCCCCCTCGACCGCTTCGCGGTCGCCTGGCCCCTCGATTCTTCCGAATCGAGGTACTAGAACCGCATGCCCATGAGCCGCCGGCGCTACGCGATCGTCGTGCTCGCGCTGGCCGTGATCGGGTGCGCTGCGCACTGGCCGGCGCTTCGTTCGGGACTGATCGCCGACGACTACCTGCAGCGCTCGATGCTGGATGGCAGCTATCCGGTCCACCGATCGCCGCTGGACCTGTTTTCGTTCGTGGACGCCTCGCGCGGCGAGCTCGCGCCGCTCGAGAACGCTGGCACGCTTCCCTGGTGGGTGCACCCCAGGCTGGAGCTCAGGCTGCTCAGGCCGCTGTCCAGCCTGCTCATCACCCTCGACGCCAGGGTGCTGCGGCTCTCGCCGTACCCGCAGCACCTGCACTCGCTGGTGTGGTGGCTGGCGCTGCTGCTCGTGCTCGCGGCCTTCCTGCGGGATCGCGCGCCGCCCGCGGTCGCGCTGGGCGCTGTGGCCGTGTTCGCCTTCGATCCCGCCAGCACCACCGCCGTGGGCTGGATCGCGAGCCGCTGCGTGGTGGTGTGCGCGGTGTTCGGGCTGCTCGCGCTCTGGGCACACATCGCGTGGCGCGAGCGTGGATGGCGTCCGGGGCCATACCTGGCAGCAGCCGCCTTCGCGCTGTCGCTGGCGGGCGGCGAGTACGCGCTGGGTATGTTCGGCTATCTGCTCGCCTACGAGCTCGCGGCCGGCCGCGGCGGCGTGAAGCGCCGGCTCGGCTCGCTCCTGCCTGTCGCGCTGCCGCTCGCGGCCTATCTCGCGCTGCACGTCGCGCTCGGCTACGGCGCGCGCGGTTCGAGCACGTACATCGATCCGCTGCACCGCCCGCTCGTGTTCGCCAGCGCCGCACTGGCGCGACTGCCGGTGCTGCTCGTCGGTCAGCTGCTGAATGTCGAGCTGGCTATCTCCACGCACGCCTGGCAGCTGCCCGCGCTCCTGGTGCTGCTGCTGCTCGTCGCCGTCCTCGCGCTGGCTCCCGGCGCGCTGCGGCGTCTCGAGCCCGGACCGCGCAAGAGCGTGTTGTTCCTGCTGCTCGGCTCGGCGCTCTCGATGCTGCCCGCTGTCGCCACGGTTCCCCTGCCCCGGCTGTTGTTGATCCCGGCACTGGGCGGCAGCGTGTTCATCGCGGTGCTGATCGTGGATGCGGCGCGACGGCTGCGCGAAGCCGGCGCGCTCCGGCGCCCGGGCGTGTGGTTCGGCAGCCTGGTCGCGCTCGGGCTGTTCGGCTCGCACGTGCTCGGAGCGCTCGGCACCACGTACGCCGCGTCGCAGAACTGGAGCGCCGCCCAGCAGCGCGCGCAGCACCTGTATCTCGCTGCGCCGCTCGACGACCGCACGCTCGCGAAACAGACCGTGGTGCTCGTCAACTCGTTCGAGATCGCGACGCTGATCTACCCGCCCTATGTACGCCACCTGCACGGCAGCCCGATGCCCCGCGCCTGGCGCGCGCTCGCTACCACCTGGCAGCCCGTCACGCTCCACCGCACCGCGAGCGACACGCTCGAGCTGGATGCGAAGCAGGGCGCGCTGCTGACGCGTTCCACCGTGGATGTGCTGCGCGCCGCCGATCTGCCGCTGCGCGCCGGCCAGCACTTCCACGTGCGCGGCATGGACGTGACCGTGCTCGCCATGGACGGCTGGGGACCGAGCCGCGTGCGCTATCGCTTCGACGGCGATCTGGACGCGTCGCGCTTCGTGTTCCTGACCATGAGCCCGGCCGGGCTCATGCGCCTGCACCTCCCGAAGCCAGGCGGATCGCTCGAGCTGCCCGGCGCGCCTGCGCTGCTGGCACAGCTCGCGGGCCCGTGACTCAATGCGACGGAGCCGGAGCGGGCGCGGCTCCCGCGCTGGCCGCCGTCGGCACCGAGGCGTCGAGCGCTCCCGCGCCACCCTCGCTGCCCGGCACGCCGGCCTCGGCCGCGCCCAGCCAGCCGCGCGCCGACAGGATCTCGGCCGCGATGAACGTCGCCTGCTGCTTCTTGCCGGTCTGATCGATCGCGCTCATGCCCAGGCTCGCCGTCAGGGTGAGCCTGGCCCGGCGGATCACCGCCGTCATGCGATCGATGGTGAACTCGCCCTGGCCGTCGCCGCGGTAGTGCTCGAGGATCGCCGTGGAGCTCGGATCGAGCGGATTGGTCAGCTCCTGGCGCGGGGCCTGCTGGTGCAAATGGAAGCGGATGCGGACGTTCTTCGCGTCCATAGCGATGATGGTCATGTCCGCAACCTGCAACCCGCGCACGCCGTGCAGCTCGGTCGGCTCGGTGAAGCGCCAGCTCGCCCCCACGCCCACCGGTACCGGCGGCAGCCGGAAGGGGAAATGGCGCTGCGACTCCCAGATCTTGTCCAGCGCCTTCTGCATTTCCGGCGTTGGCTTCTTGCCGCCCACCAGCTCCGTCTTGATCTGGGCGATCTCGCCGTCGTCCGTCACCAGCTGGCGCGTCGTGGTGCCGTCCGCCACCGACAGATCCTGGTCGGCCTTCGCGGCCAGCGGGGCCGGCAGCGCGCCGGGTTTGACGCGCAGGCTCTTGAACACGGCCTGCTCCTCGACGCAGGGCCGCCCGTCGTGCATCACCGGATTGGCGGTGCCGCGCAGCACCTTGTAGTCGAGCACCGCTACCGTCGCCGGCGGGCGCTGCGGCGCCTGCCCTTCGACCCCGAACGTGCCGGTATTGGTCAGCTCGATCCGGTAGCGGAAGCCTGCCCAGCGGGCCACAGCGAGCTTGGCGCGAGGCGCGCGCCCGGAGCGCACCAGCTCCACGCGCCCGGAACCGGAGTCGCTCACCACCCGGGCGTCCTTCTTCGCGGAAGCACCGCCGCAGTGGAAGTCGCAGGCCGGAACCAGCAGCACCAGAGCCGGCAGGAGGCGCCACAGTCGCCGGGTCCAGCTGGAACGGGACTCTGCCATCGGTGTTCGCGACGCTAGCACGCCCCGTTGCCGACCTGCGCCACCCACTCGCCCAGCTCGCCCAGCAGGAGCTTTGGCTTGTCGCGCAGCTGGGCCACGTTGCCCGCGCCGACCAGCAGCATCGCCATGCGCAGCTCCGTCTCGACCTGATCGAGCATGGCCATCGCACCGTCACGGCCTCCCTGATCGAGCGCCTGCAGCACGCGTCGCGCGATCCCGCCCGCGCTCGCGCCCAATGCGATCGCCTTGGCGACGTCGAGCCCGGTCGACACCCCGCCCGTCGCGAACACCGTGTCGAAACCGAACGGCGCGACCAGCGCCACGCTCGCTGCCGTGGGGATCCCCCACTCGCGGAACGCCTCACCGAGCCCGCGCCGCTCCTCGCTGGCGCGCTCGGTTTCCACAGCGACCCAGGATGTGCCGCCCGCACCCGACACATCCACGTGCCTGACGCCCGCCGCAAACAGCCGCCGCGCCACGTCGGGCGACAGCCCCGAGCCCGTCTCCTTGGCCACCACCGGCACCGCCAGCTCGCGTGACAGCCGGCCGAGCGTGTCGAGCGCGCCGCGGAAATCGCGGTCGCCCTCCTTCTGCACCAGCTCCATCGCGGGGTTCAAGTGCACGCACAGCGCGTCGGCGCCGACCTCGGTGACCAGCGCGGCCACCTCGTCGGTGCTCATCTTCGTCGCCTGCACCACACCGATGTTGCCGAGCAGCAGCATCGAAGGCGCCACGTCGCGCACCTGGTAGCTCGCCGCGGCTTGCTTCTTCTTCTGCATGGCGCGCTGGCTTCCGAGGCCGAAGGCGTAGCCGCGCTCCTCGGCGATCGACGAAAGCTCGCGGTTGATCTCCCGCGCACGCTCCGTACCGCCCGTCATGGCCGCGATCAGCAGCGGCGCCTTCAGCCGCTTGCCGAGGATCCTGGTGGTCAGGTCGATGCTGTCGAAGTCCAGCTCCGGCAGGGCGTCGTGGACCAGCCGCACGCACTCGAACAGCGTGGTGGTCCGGCGGAAGCCAACGTCACCCCGCGTCGCCAGATCGAGGTGGTCGGCCTTGCGTGAGGAGATGTCGGCCATGGTTCCCTGTCGGGGAAGCGAGCCCCGGATCGGGCCGAAACGCAAGACATTCCGGGCTTTTCTGCGCCCGAGGGCGAGTTGACACGCCCCCTGCCCGACCCTACGCTGCGCCCAGAAAAATGCCTTCCAGGACGGGGAGTTCCAGCGGGCGACGGGGCCGGGGCAAACGCCCGGGACGCCCGCACGCCAAGGCCATCGCCGGCAACCCGTTCATGGCGTTGCTGGGCGAGATCAAGAGCGACATCGACGCGCGGCTCGGCGGCTTCCTCGACGCGAAGCTCGACGCCGCGCGCACCTCGGGTCCCGAGGTGGTGGAGATGGTGTCCGCCACGCGCGATCTGTGTCTGCGCGGCGGAAAGCGCCTGCGTCCCGCACTGCTCGTCGCGGGCTACCGCGCCGCCAGCGCCACCGCCGACCTCGAGCCCGCCCTCGACGCCGGCGTCGCGCTCGAGCTGCTCCAGGCCTATTTCCTCATCCACGACGACTGGATGGATCGCGACACGGTGCGGCGCGGGGGTCCCGCCGTGCACGCGCTCTTGGCCAAGCGCTTCCGCTCGCAGCGCATCGGTCACGCTTCGGGCATCCTGGCCGGCGACTACGCAGCGGCGATGGCCGCCGAGGCGCTGTCGCGCGTCGACATGAAGCCGGCGTACGCGCCGCGCGTGTTCGCCAACTTCGCGCGCATGCAGCTCGACGCAGTAACCGGGCAGCAGCTCGACCTGATCGGCCGCGCCCGCGACATCGAGAAGACCTACGAGCTCAAGACCGGCAGCTACACCGTGCGCGGGCCGCTGCGCGTGGGCGCCCTGCTGGCCGGCGCCGCGCCGCGCGTGATCACCACGCTCGACCGCTACGCGCTGCCCATCGGCGTGGCGTTCCAGCTGCGCGACGACATCCTGAGCGCGTTCGGCGATCCGAAGCAGACCGGCAAGCCCTTCGGCAGCGACCTGAAGAGCGGCAAGCGCACCGCGCTGCTGGTCGCGGCACTGCGCCGTGCCAAGGGCCGCGACCACCGCGCGCTCAAGAGCGTGGTCGGCAACGCACGCGCGACCGAAGCGCAGGTGCGCCGCGCCGTCGATGTGCTCGAGCGCTGCGGGGCGCGACAGGTCATCGAGACACGCATCGAGGAGCTGCTCGCCACGGCGCTGGTCGCCCTCGAAGCCGGGCGCATCACGCCCGAAGGCAAGGAGCTGCTCATCGGAGCCGCCCGCGCGCTGACCGCCCGGCGCAGCTAGCCGGGCGCGGGAAAGCTCGCGAAGGTGTGATGGCGCACGCGAACGGCAAGGTCATCCTGCTCGGGGAGCACACGGTCGTGTACGGCTTGCCCGCCATCGCGGCCGGCATCGACCGCGGCGCCAGCGCCGTCGCGCACCCCGCCGACAGCTCGACGCTGCGCCTCGGAGACGAGAGCGTCGACCGCGACGGCGACAGCGCGATCGCGCGTGCCTTTGCCGCCCTCCTCGACGCGCTGGGCGCACCGCCGCTGGCGGTCGAGGTGACGCTGGAAATCCCGGCCGGCTCCGGCCTCGGCGCCTCGGCGGCGATCGGCGTCGCAATCGCGCGCGCCATCGTCGACGCCGGCGGCCAGGGCGACGTACTCGAGGCCGCCACCGCGTGGGAGCGCGTCTTCCACGGCAATCCCTCGGGCATCGACGCGGCAGCGGCCACGCACGGCGGCTGCATCTACTTCACGCGCGCCGACGGCCCGACGCCGATCCGGCTGATCGATGCGCTACACCTGGCCATCGCCGTAGCCGGTCCGCCGGCGAGCACGCGCGCCATGGTCGAGAGCGTGGCGAGACTGCGCGATCGAAAGCGGGAGCTCTTCGACAAGACCGCAGACGGAATCCTGTCACTCGTGAAAAATGCCCGGCTGTGCCTGGAGAGCGGCGACAGCATCGGCCTCGGGCGGCTGATGGATCTGAACCAGATGCTCTTGAGCGGCCTGTTCCTGTCCACGGAAGAAATCGAGCACGCCTGTCGCATCGCGCGCGACGCTGGCGCGCTGGGCGCCAAGCTCACCGGCGCAGGCGGTGGCGGCTGCGTCGTGGCGCTGGTCGAGAGCGACACGGGCCCGGTGCTCGAAGCGTGGAAGGCCGCGGGGCTCGAGTGCTTTTCGACCGTGGTGCACGCGCGGGAGCCGGCACCGTGAGCGGACGAGCACGCGCCGTCGCCCACTCGAACATCGCCCTGGCCAAGTACTGGGGCAAGGCCGACGTGGAGCGGAACCTGCCCGCCGTGCCCAGCCTCTCGCTCACGCTCGACGCGCTGAGCACCACCACCACGGTCGAGTTCGACGCCAAGCTCGAAAGCGACGAGGCCACGCTCGACGACCAGCCGGTCACGGGCCGCCCCCTGTCGCGCATCACCACGCTGCTCGACCGCGTGCGCCAGCGCGCCGGCATCGGCGATCACGCCCGCGTCATCTCGCACAACAACTTCCCCACGGCAGCGGGCCTGGCCTCCAGCGCGTCGGGCTTCGCGGCGCTGGCACTCGCCGCAACGAAGGCCGCAGGCCTCGACGCTACGCTGGAAGAGGCGAGCGCGCTCGGCCGCGCCTCCAGCGCCAGCGCGGCCCGCTCCGTCTACGGCGGCTTCGCCTCGCTGGGTGCCGGCGCGGAAGTCGCCGAGCGCGTCGCGCCGCCCGATCACTTCCCGGTAGCGATGCTGGTCGCGGTCACGGCGACCGGACCCAAGTCGATCGGCTCGACCGAGGGCATGCAGCACACCGCGAAGACCAGCCCCTACTACGCCGCCTGGGTGGAGCACGCGCCGCGGCTGTACGACGAGGTGCGCCAGGCCGTGCTCGCGCGCGATCTGGAAGCGCTCGGCGCGGCCGCCGAGCAGAGCGCGCTGATGATGCACGCCTCGATGCTCGCGGCCCGCCCCGCCATCGTCTACTTCTCGCCCGTCACGCTGTCCGTGATGCAGCGCGTGCGCGCGCTGCGCGACGAGGGCACGCCGGCCTTCTACACCATGGACGCCGGTCCGCACGTCAAGGTGCTCACGGCGCCCGCCGACGCCACCAGCGTCGCGGCCGCGCTGTTCGAGGTGCCGGGCGTCGGGCGCGTGATCCGCTGCGCGCCGGGACCGGACGCACACCTGGTCGATCTCGAGGGGGCCACGTGATCGCGCGCGCGCCCGGCAAGCTCGTGCTCTCCGGAGCGTACGCCGTGCTGGACGGCGCGCCGGCCATCGTCACCGCAGTCGATCGCTACGCTGTGGCCGACACGGCTCGCCCGGCCGAGCGCGTCACACCGGAAGTCGCGGCCGCGCTCGGGACGCACGCCGCGCCCTGGTTCGACGCGTCGGCGCTGCGCGAGGCTGGGCAGAAGCTGGGACTGGGCTCGAGCGCGGCGATCCTGGTGGCGTCGCTGGCCGCGATCGCGCTGGACGAGCGCGGCCCGCTCGATCACGCCGCGCTGTCGGACGCCGTGCTGGAGCCGGCGCTGGCCGCGCACGCCAAGGCGCAGGGCGGCGGCAGTGGCATCGACGTGGCCGCGAGCTGCCGCGGCGGCACACTGGTCGCCACGCGCAGCGAGCGGCTGGAGCTGCGCGCGGTCGAGCTGCCGCCGTCGCTGCACATCGAGGTGTGGGCGGCCGGCAAGCCCGCCTCCACCGCCGAGCTGCTGGGGCGCGTGCGCGCCCTGGACGCCGCGCGCTACCGGGCATTGATCACGCCGCAGCGACATGCCAGCGAACAGGCGGTGGAAGCGCTCGACAGGAATGACGCGGCCGCGTTCGTGGCGGCGCTCGCCGTGCAGTGCGGCGCGCTCGCCCAGCTCGGCGACGCAGCCGGCGCGCCGATCGTCACAACGGAAGTGCGGCGGCTGGCCGAGCACGCGTTCCGCGAGCGCGCGGCCGTGCTGCCGTCCGGCGCGGGCGGCGGCGACGTGGCACTGTTCGCGGGGCTCGCGCCGCCCTCGGCCGCGCTGTCCGCGCTCGCGCGCGAGCTCGGACAGCAGCGTCTCGATCTCTCCCTCGGCGCGCCCGGCGTGCACGGCGAAATCATCTGAGCCGACGATGTCTGTTCCCTCTCCAGACAGGCGCTCGCATTCGCACCGCGCGAACGCACTGTGCACGGCGCTGTGCACGACGCGGGGCGCGACGCGGGGCGCGACGCGGGGCGCGACGCGCATTTCCGCCCTGTCAGGCGTCCGGGAGGGACGAAATGCGCCCCTCACGCGCATTTCCACCCCGTCAGGCGTCCGACGCATACGAAATGCGCCCCTCACGCGCATTTCCGCCCTGTCAGGCGTCCGGACGCATACGAAATGCGCCCCTCACGCGCATTTCCACCCCGTCAGGCGTCCGACGCATACGAAATGCGCCCCTCACGCGCATTTCCGCCCCGTCAGGCGTCCGACGCATACGAAATGCGCCCCTCACGCGCATTTCCGCCCCGTCAGGCGTCCGACACATGCGAAATGCGCGCGTCGGGCGCTTCTCCATGCCGTCGCCAGCGCGCCGTGCGCTGTTACGTACCTTCTAGAACGAACTGCCGATGTCCCAAGGTTCCCGCATTCCTGGTTTCTACAAGCTGCCGCTCGACGAGCGGCGCCGCCGCGTGGCCGAACGCGCGGGGGTGAAGCTTCAACGCATTGTCGACATCGTCGAGCGCGGCGGGCTCGATCCCGACACGGCCGACAAGGTCGTGGAGAACGTGCTGGGCGTGTACAGCCTGCCGTTCGGCATCGCGCTCAACGTGCAGGTCAACGGCCACGACCGGCTGGCGCCGATGGTCGTCGAGGAGCCGAGCGTGATCGCCGCCGCCTCCAACGCGGCGCGGATGGTGCGCGCGGGCGGCGGTTTCGCCGCGGAAATGGTCGAGGATCTGATGACCAGCCAGGTGCAGGTCTTCGACGTGCCCGAACCGGGGCCCGCCATCCGCCGGTTGGAAGCCGCGGCGCAGGAGCTGCTGGAAACGAGCACGCGCGCCGTACCGGGGCTGGTCGCGCGCGGCGGCGGGCCGCGCGCCATCGAGGTGCGCGATCTGGGACAGCGCTGCCTGGTGGTGCACGTGCTGGTCGACTGCCGCGACGCCATGGGCGCCAACCTCGTCAACACCATCGCCGAGACCATTGGCCCGCGCGTGGAGGAGCTGAGCGGCGGGCAGCTCGGACTGCGCATCCTGTCGAACCTCTCCGATCACCGCCGCGTGCGCACGACGTGCCGGGTGCATGCCCGCGATCTGGCGTTTGCGCGCCAGGCAGGCGGCAAGGAGACCAGCGAGCGCGAGCGCGCCATCGAGGGGCGCGAGGTGATCGACGGCATCGTGCAGGCCTCGCGCTTCGCCGAGCTCGATCCGTACCGCGCCGCCACGCACAACAAGGGCATCATGAACGGCGTGGACGCGGTGGTGCTCGCGACGGGCAACGACTTCCGCGCAGTCGAGGCCGGCGCGCACGCCTACGCGGCGCGCTCGGGCCGCTACGCGCCGCTCGCCGTGTGGCGCCGCGACGGCGACGACCTGATCGGCGAGCTGGAGATGCCGCTCGCGCTCGGCACCGTCGGCGGCACGCTGCGCGTGCATCCCGGCGCGCGCCTGGCGCTGGAGCTGATGGGCGTGACGGAAGCGGCGGATTTGATCATGACGGCAGCGTCGGTGGGCCTGGCCTCGAACCTGGCTGCGCTGCGCGCGCTGGCCACCGAAGGCATCCAGCGCGGCCACATGTCGCTGCACGCCCGCTCCGTCGCCATCGCCGCCGGCGCGAGCGGCGACGAGGTCGAGCGCGTCGCGGCCGCCATCGCCGACAGCGCCAACGTCACGGTGGAAGCGGCGGAAGCGGAGCTGGCCAAGCTGCGCGGCGCCTAGGAAAGCGCCGCCCCGGCGCCGCGCGCAGCCCCTGCACACGCTGCACGCCCGGCGGGTGTGCGCCGCAGCCGCTGCGCACCGCGCGTTTGGCAGATCGCCAATCGGTCTGCCATCTGGAAGCGCGGGCCTCACGCCGTGCGCGGTAAGGGGCCGCAATCCCGCAGCTCTCCGGCGCGGGTTTGCAGCGCGCGCACGCAGCCTGGGCCCGTCCGGCATCCCGTTTGCTAGGCGTCAAGCCAAGAGGGGAATGGACTGACGGCACGGCGCGTGACGCGGGTGCGTGGGGCGCGCGGCGCCGTATGGGGGGACGCGATGGATCGCCGTACCGCGGAGGCCGGTGTGCGCCGGCTGTTCGTGTTTCTGGGGCTGGCCGGGGCAGCTGCGCTCGCCGTCGCTTGCGGGCCCCGCGACAAGCCGGGCCCCGGGCTCCGCGCCACGCAGGCGCAGCTGCTGGTAGGCGTCGAGCAAGCCATCCTGCGCGCTTCGGACGAGAGCGGCTCGTCGTTCTTCGGCGCGAGCGTGTCCATCGACGGCGACAGCGCGCTGGTCGGCGCCTACTACAAGACCTACTCCGCGCAGTCGCTCTCGGGACAGGCCTACGTGTTCGTGAACGAAAGCGGCACGTGGACCGAGCAGGCCATCCTGCGGCCGTCGGACGGACCGAGCCTGTACCAGTACTTCGGCAAGAGCGTGTCGCTGGACGGCGACACGGCGCTCGTCGGTAGCGGAGACGGCAAGGGCTACGTGTACGTGCAGAGCGGCAGCAGCTGGACCGAGCAGGCCATCCTGCAGGCCTCCGACGGTGCCTACGAAACCGGTTTCGGCCGGACCGTCGCCGTCTCGGGCGACAGCGCGCTCGTCGCGGCCTTCGCGGCGGACCACGACGGCCTGTCCGGCGCCGGCGAGGTGTATGTCTTCACGCGCAGCGGCAGCAGCTGGACCCAGCAGGCCATCCTGCGCGCCTCCGATGCTCGAGCCGGCGATGGGCTCGGCTACAGCGTGGCGCTGGACGGCGACACGGCGATCGCCACCGCGCCGGGAGCGATGGTCTCGGGCTACGCGTCGGCCGGGAAGGCCTATGTCTTCACGCGCAGCGGCACGAGCTGGACCGAGCAGGCGGTGCTGCACGCCGACCACCCATTCCCCACGGACACCTTCGGCTCGAGCGCCGAGCTGGATGGGGACACGGCGGTGGTGAGCGGCGAGAATGTCGACTACGGCGGAATGAACGCTTCGGGTGAAGTGGACGTGTTCGTGCGCAGCGGCACGAGCTGGAGCCGCCAGGCCGTGCTGCGCGCGTCCGATGCCGCTTCGTACGAGCGCTTCGGCGTCGCCGTGGGGCTCTCCGACGACGTCATCGTGGTCGGCGCGCGCCGCAAGACGCACGCGGGCCTGCCGCTCTCGGGCGGCGCCTACCTGTTCGCGAAAAGCGCGGGCGCGTGGTCGGAGCAGGGCATGCTGTACCCGTCCGACGCCGCCGCGCACGCCGAGTTCGGCAACAGCGTCTCCGTCTCGGGCCAGAGCGCGCTGGTGGGCGCGGTGCGCGCGAACGGCCTCGCCGGCGAGGCCTACGTGTTCCAGCTCGCTTCGGACGTCGGCGATGCCGGCAGCGACGCCGCGCCCGACGCCAGCGACGCCGCGCCCGGAGCCGACGCCGCACTGGACGCCGGAGCCGACGCGCAGCTCGAGGCTGCGTCCGACGCCGAAGCCGAAGCCGGAGCCGACGCGCAACCCGACGCGCAGCTCGACGCGACCCTCGACGCCGGAGCCGACGCGCAACCCGACGCGCCCGCCGATGGCGAAGCGGACGCGGCCGATGCCGCAGCCGACGCGACCCCCGAAGCCAACGACGCAGCACCCGAAGCCGAAGCCGAAGCCGGCCCGGCCGACGCCGCTCCCGATGCCGAAGCCGATGCCGCGCCCGACGCCAACGACGCAGCACCCGAAGCCGAAGCCGGCCCGACCGACGCCGCTCCCGATGCCGATGCCGCGCCCGACGCCGGCGCGGAGCCCGCGTCGTCCAGCGGCTGTGGCTGCACGCTGCCCGGTGGAAAGCCGACTCCGGATCCGTGGGCTGCTCTGCTGCTCGGGCTCGGCATCGCGGTGCTGATGCGACGCCGCCGCTGCCGCCAGCTGGCGCGCTAGCGCGCGACAAGACGACACGAGACGACTTGAATAGACATGAAGACCTGAGGAGGGACATTTCCAATGAATTACGCAAAGCATGGGATCGCAGCTGCAGCGGCTGCACTGGGGATCGTGGTCTGGGCCGGGACGGGCGCGGCCTACCCGAACTACTCGACCAGCGGGGGTGCCACGGGCGCCTGCGCGACCTGCCACGGCGCCTTCACGGCCTCGAACTACGTGTCGGCGGCCAACAGCGCCGCCTGGAACGCCAGCCTGATGACCGGCCACAACGGCATGCTCAACAACGACTGCAACACGTGCCACAGCGGCCCGGGCACCTTCACGCCGGTGTCGCTGGACAGCTCGGCGGGAGGCACCGGTCTCGACGCCATCGGTTGCATGGGCTGCCACGGACGTGAACAGGACAACACCGCGTCGAATCCCGAGGTCGCCGCCGGCAGGGCGGGACGCGGAGCCGGGCTGCGCCGCCACCACTTCACGGCCGGCGTCACCGTCTGCGCCAACTGCCACGTGGATGCCGATCCCGCCGACGGCTACACGCCCGTCGGCGAGGACGTGGAGCCCGCTTACTACTTCACGCCCGACAGCGCACACCCCGCCAAGCCGACCAACGCCTGCAACGCCAACGGCAGCGAGAGCGTGTTCGGCAGCACCGGGCTCGACAACGACGGCAACGACGTCTACGACTCGGCCGACTCGGCGTGCGGGGCTGGCGGCACGGGCGGCAGCGCCGGGACCGCGGGCACCGCGGGCACCGCGGGCACCGCGGGCACGGGCGGCAGCGACGCCGGGCCGGGTGGAAGCGCCGGTGTCGGCGGAACCGCGGGCAGCGCGGGGGCGGATGCAGGCCCCGGCGGTAGCGGCGGTATCGCGGGCACGGGCGGCATCGCGGGCAGCGCCGGAACCGATGCGGGACCCGGCGGAACCGCTGGCAGCGCAGGCGTCGCCGGCATGGCGGGCGCGGGCGGCAGCGCGGGCAGCGCGGGCACCGATGCGGGCCCCGGCGGAACCGCTGGCAGCGCAGGCGACGCCGGTCCTGGCGGAACTGGCGGCAGCGCGGGCACCGCCGGAAGCGGCGGCGCTCCGTCCAGCGGCGACAATGGCTGCGGCTGCCGGCTCAGCTCGAGCTCGAGCGGCCCCATGGCGCTGTTCGCCCTGCTCGGCCTCGGCCTGCTGCTCGCACGCCGTCGCCGCGGCGACGAGAGCGAGCGCTAGCGTCCCCGCGCCAACAGGCAACCGGCGGTCGGGCCCATTCGCCCGGCCGCCGGCGCGCTCACTTCGCGATCGGCGGGACGATGAAGACGAGCTGGCGATCGACGCCGAGCGCGAGCGTGTCGCCGCCCGCCGACTTGATGCCGACGAGCCTGATCCAGGCCTTGAACACCTTCGGCGCCGAGGTGGCGGCCACGCTGCTGTTCGGCTTGGCCTTCAAGCTGAAGCAGTAGGTACTGCCGGCGCTGATCGCCTTGGCCGTGTCGTCGAAGCCGTCGGAACCCGCGCTGGCCTTGGGCCCGGTGAAGTGGTCCGCGACAGCCGTCGCGGGGAAGGTCGCACACACCTTGCCGGTGACCGGATCGGTGCCGCCCGCGGGCACGGGCTCGATCCGGTCCATGAACGCCGCCACCACGTCGCTCGTCTCGCCCGCGTCGTTGTAGGCCTGCGCGTAGGCGTCCAGCCGAGCCGATGCAGCAATACTCTGGACGCCGCTGACGATCGCACCGTCGATACCCGTGCCGTTGGTCCCGATACTGTAGACGGAGCGGCACTGCTGGTTCGGACCGTCCGGCGCAAGCGCCGCACCCGCGACGCCCGTCTTGCACGTGGTGCCGCCGAAAGCGCCCGGGGGCACGTTGGAGCCGGTCTTGTCGCTGAGGTAGGCGTCGTAGCCGTAGACGTTGGACGTGCCCATCGCGCGGGCGCCGCCGTCGGCCGCGATGCCGATGAATTTCGCGCCCAGCGCGTTGAACTTCGCGACCGCGTCGTCGGCGTTGAAGGTCGTGAAGGAGTACGCGTTCTGCAACGTCGTGTCGTAGCTGCTGCCCGTCTTGTCGAGCGCGCGCTTGCCGTCGTGCATCGGCGCGTCGGTCACCTCGACGACGAACCCCAGCGCATCCTTGCGGAAGTGCATCGCGCCGTACGTCCCGGTGGGAGGCGTATCCGGCGCCGTGGTTCCCCCCGGCCAGGTGAGCGCCGAGCCCGTCAGCGCAGCGTACATCGCCGGGATCTGCGACTCGGGCAGATCCTGGCCGCAGTGGGTCGTCAGGCCGTTGACCGCGGCCTGGGCGACGCTGGCCGTGGTGGTCACGCTCGTGCCGACGCGGAACGGCATGTCGCACGCACCCGAGCCATACGTGCCGTAGGGAAAGTCGTCATGCTCGGCGATGCCGATGGCCACGTCCGGAACCGCCGCCTGGAGGCCGGGGAAGATCTTGGTCGACAGCGTGCTCCGCAGCGCCGTGATCTCGGTGCCCATCGACCCGGTGGTGTCCATGATGATCGCGACGTCCACCTTGTTGATCGCGGTGGACAGGCCCATCAGCGCGTTCGCCGGCGACGGCGCGGCCGACCCGCTGCTGGAATACGGCTCGACCACGGCCAGGATGCCGGCCTTGGCCGGCGAGTTCGCGGCGTCGTTCGCCCAGCAGGCGCCGCTCGGCGAGAGCGTGGCCTCGACGAAATCGTTCGAGCCGTCGCCGTCGGTGTCCGCCTGGGTTCGATCCGTCTCGCAGGCGTCGACGACGCAGTTGTGGTTCGCGTCCTCCTGGCCGTCGGTCAGCAGATCCCCGTCGCTGTCCGTGTCGAGGAAGTCCGGCTGGCCGTCGCTGTCGGTGTCGGCGACCGGCAGCGTGAGGTCGGAGGCCGGCGGCGAAGCGTGGCCGCGCGCTTCGCAGCTGTCGGGAACGCCGTCGGCGTCGCTGTCGAGATCCTGGAAGTTCGGTATGCCGTCGCCATCCACGTCGTTGAGCGCTGCCGTCGGATCGCAGCCGCCGGCCGCCCACTCGACGCTGTCAGGAATGGTGTCCCCGTCGCTGTCGGTATCCAGATAGTCCGGCGTGCCGTCGCCGTCGGTATCGGTCGGCCCGCCCGCTGCACAGCGACCTTCAACGAAATCCGGGATGCCGTCCGAGTCGCTATCCACCGAGCACGCGCTCGGGCTGCACGGGTCGATGCCCGAGTCCGTTGCGGCATCGCTGCCGCCGTCCTGGCCCGGGCCGGCGTCGTCGACGCTGCCGTCGCCCTGGGCCGCGTCGCCCTGGGCCGCGTCGCCCGTCGCGCCACCCGACGCGTCGCCCGTCGCGCCGCCGGCGGCATCGCCGGCCTGGCCGGCATCGGGCGGGCCCGCCTCGCTCGAGGCGCCGCCGCTGCCAGCCGCCGCGTGGCCCCCGGAGCCGGAGCCCCCGCAGCCCGCGCCGCCCAGCCAGGCGACGATCGAGAAACCAACAACGGACGCAGCCATGCCCAGACGCGAAGCGAGCCTACCCATAGGGCGCAGGAAGCTAGCCCAGGAGCGCGTTGACTTCCATCATGTTCTGCATCCCCCGGCAGCGAGCTACGGCGCGCAGGGGATGGCGCTGCCTCCGCAGGCCTGCGCCACCGCGTTCATCTCGCTGTCGCACACGCCGCAGCGGAGAGCGGGCTGGCCGTTGCTGTCGCACGCGAACGAGCTGGCGCCGGCCGTGAGCACGCAGCGGTACAGATCGCGGAGAGCCGACGAGCAGCCGGTGGGCAGCCCACTCATCGGACAGCTGCAATCCGGCAGGCCCGACGAGCACTGCAGCTGGGTCGACACCAGATTGCAGGCCTTCTGGCAACAGTCCTGCGTATCGGTGCACGTCGCCGTCGTGCCCCCCGAGCCGCCGGTCGACGAGTTGCCGCCGGTCAACGTCGCGCCGGAGCCGCCACTGCCCGGACCCGTCGTCACATTGCCGCCGCACGCCCCCAGCGCGACCAGCACCACCCCCGCCCCCAGCCCCAGCACCCAGCGCTCGACAAGCATGCTCTCGAGTGTGGAGGCGGTCCGGCGCGGGCACAAGCCGTGGCGCCGGCGCGGCAGTCCGCAGCCCCACCGGCGGCGCGTTTCCGGCGCCGCTCTGCAGGGGGGAAACGCTCCGCCAGACGCTCCGGATCGCGTTGTACGCGCCCGGAACGGCCCGCAGCGCGGTTCTTCCCGGCGCTGCGAGCGGGAAAAACGCGCGAGCCACCTGGCGAACTCCGCGGCGGTCGCGCATTCGAGCACCGGCTCCTTCATGCGCTCCATTGTGCATGCCTTCCGACAGGAAGAACAGGTCGCAGCAATCTCACGCGCCCGTCTTCGATTGCCACGGGGTGCTCGGGGACAGCGAGCCGATCGTCAACCGGGAGGAGGCCGCGCACCTGTCGGCGAGGGGCACGTGGGTGATGGGTTTCCCTGTGCGCTGTCGTGTACCACGAGCGATCCGGGCACTCGCTGCCGACACGCTGGCGCGTTTTCGTCGCAGCGGTCGCGATGCGAGTCGTCGCGCGCCCGCGACGGCGCCCTCGCAGCGCGCAGCCGGTCGGCAGTTGCACCAGGTCGATCGTATCGAGATCGATGTCCCGCCTACCGAGGGCTGTCGCCAGCCGGGCTCGCGCTGCCGCATCGCCGCGGCTCCCGCCGGATCGGGCAACAAGCGCGCGGACCTGGTGGACCGAGCGTTGCGCTGTGCCGAGCCTGTGCTCGGAGTCCAGAACCCGTTGGCTGGTGGGCGCGACTTCGCGCGAATGGTCGCAGGACGGCTGCAGAAGCGCCAGGCCGAGCACGATCCACAACGCCTTCATCATTCTTCTCCCTCGCACCTTCGACTTCCCTCCGGAGCAAAGCCGCTGGCTACCTCCCTAGCGCGCGCCGCGGCTCACGCGTCGGGTCTTGCCGGTCTTCCAGCAGCCGCTGGTGTGGGGGCCGGTACTGCCGCAAGTGTGGGGCCTCAGCCCCGCCGGCAGATCTGCACCGCGCAGCCCGGCTCCTCGACGCAGACGAAGCCCGCAGAGCAGGTGCCGTCGCTGGCGCAGGGCGCGACGCAGGCGCCGCAGGTGCACAGCTTCACCTCGGCCTTCGCGCAGTCCGCGCTGGAGGTGCACGAGGTCCGGCACTCGCCGCTCGGGCCGGAGCCTGGCACGTCGCCAACGCACACGCTGTTGGACCGGCCGTTCTGGCACACGGTGTCGGAGTAGCAGCCCACCGCGCAGGTGCCGTGGTTGCACCAGGACGTCTCCCGGCATTGAGTGGAGCTCCGGCACCCGGTTTCGCAGTATCCGTCGCAAGGTTCACGCTCGGAACAACCCGTGCAGTATTTGCTGGGCGGGCAATCGCTGTGGTGATGGCAGCGTTTCTCGCAACTGCTGCCGAACCAGCCGCTGATGCACGCATAGCCTGCCGGACAGTCCGAATCCGTCCAGCACTCGTCATCGAAATCGAACAGGTCGAAGCTGCACGACGACACGCACAGTGCCCCGAACAGCACTAGAAACAGGATGGTGGATGCCCGCAGCATGACTTCCCCCTCGTCATCGGCCCGAGCCCACGCAGCGGGGTTGCATTCCCCATGCCACCAGCGCCGCCGCGACCAGTCCGGGCCGCCTGGCATGCGCAGCGCGGCGGGTAGCGCGCGCACGGTCTGCTATCCTCTGCGCCGCATGCTCACCCTCGACGCCGCCCGCAGTGATCCGCTGTACCGCTCCGGCTCCATCGTCAAGACGCGCCGCGGGCGGATGCACGCGGTGGTGCGCGGCGAGGGGCCGGACGTGCTGCTGCTGCACGGCGTGACGGACAACGTCGGGACGTGGCACGACGTGCAGGCGGCGCTGCCGCACGCGCGCACGCACGCGGTCGACCTGCCGGGGCACGGGCTGACGGACATTCCCGCGCAGACGCCGGACGCGCGCGAGCTTGCGGAGTGGGTGGCAGCGTATCTGGATGCCGCGGGGGTCAAGCGCGCGGTCGTGGTGGGCTGGTCGCTGGGCGGCACGGTCACGCTGGAGCTGGCAGCGGCGCATCCCGAGCGCGTGCGCGCGCTGGTGCTGGTGGGGGCGGCGGCCGGCGCGTTCCCCTTCCCGCTCACGCTCGCTCTCCTCAAGCTGCCGATGGTCGCGGAGCTGATGCCGGCGCTCGGCGCGAGGGACGCGGTGCGCCGCACGCTCATGCGAGACACGTACGCACGGCGCTTCCGCCCGGAAGCGGACGTGCTCGACCGCTACTTCCGGGGCTGGCAGGTGCACGGTCGCGCGCGCTTCGTACGGCGGCTGATGACGGAGCTGCAGCTCGAGCCGACGGCCGGGCACCTGCCGCGCATCGACGCGCCGGCCTGGGTCGTGCACGGCGAAGAGGACCGACTGGTGCCGGTGCACGTCGGCCGCGAGCTGGCGGCGCGTCTGCCGCAGAGCCAGGCGTCGATCCTCGGCGGCGTCGGGCACGCGCCGCATATCGAGCGGCCGGCGAGCGTGCTGGACGCGATCGGCGCGGCGCTAGGCTAGCAGGTTCGCCCACGTCGGCCGCGCCGGCCGCGCCGGCGCTGCTCAGTGGCACAGCATGACGCGCTGCTCCAGCACGTCGGGCTGACAGGCGACCGAGCCCTTCTTGCAGGTGCCCCAGCCGCTGCTCTGGCCGCAGGCGGGCAGCTGATCGACGAAGCCCTGGGTCGTGGTGTCGCAGTTCAAGAGCGAGACGCCGGTGCAGCTCACCTGCTTGGCGAGCGCGGGTTTGCGCTCGGGGTTGCCATCGCAGTTGTAGTCGAAGCCGACCGCGGGATTGCTCGAAGCCGTTGCGAAATACTCGGATTGACCGGGCTTCGCCTTGGGGTCATGGTCGTCGCAGTCGCCACCGCCGCATGCTTTGGATTTCGCTCCGTCCCCATCGCAGTCGCACTGGCTCTGGCAGCCGGCGCTGCCCCCCTGCCCCGCCTGGCCGGCCGCGGCACCGCCGGCATCGGCTGCTCCCGTTCCCGCGCTGCCGCCTGAAGCCCCGCTGCCTCCGGCCGCTGCGGCGCCGGAATCCGCACGCACCGGATCGGGCAACCCGCCGGCGACCAGCTCGCAGCCGCCCAGGGTCACGGCGCAGCACAGGGCCAACGCGGCTGCTTGTCGGGGGCTCACGCCACGAGGGTAGCGCATGACGGGGGCCGGACGCGCGGTGATCGGGTTGACCGTATCGTTTGGCCTGCTCTGCGCGGGCACGGCGCGGGCGGCCCCGACAGCCGCGGAAAAGGCGAGCGCGGCAGCGGCCTACGACGCGGGCGTGAAGCATTTCGACCGCGCGGAATATCGCGAGGCAGCGCGCGCCTTCCTGAAGGCGGACTCGATCGTGCCCAGCGCCGACGCCGTGGAAAACGCGATCGTGGCGGCGCGCAAGGCCAACGACCATCTGCTGGTCGTGCAGGCGGCCCAGCGCGCCGAAGCGCGCGCGCCGGAGGACGGCAAGCTGGCAGCCGAGGCGCGCGCGGCGCTGGCGGAGTCCGCGCCGCACCTGGCGCGGGTCGAGCTCGGTTGCGACGCGGTGCCCTGCCACCTGGTGCTCGACGGCGATCCGGTGAGCGCGGGCAGCCGCTATCTGCTGCCGGGGACGCACAGCGTGGACGCCGTCTCGGACGCGGCACGCGCACACCGCGATCTGTCACTGGATGCGGGAGCAACGTATCGCGTCGTGCTGCACCCGGCAGCGCCGGCCGCGCACGAGCCGGCAGCGGACGGCGGAGCGCCGCACAGCGCACCTTCGAAGCCGGCCGGGCGCACGACGCCGCCTCCGGATGCGTCGCGCCGGCCGCTGCCACCGGCGGTATTCTGGGTGGGCGCCGGACTGACCGTCGCGCTCGCCGGCGCCACCACCTGGTCGGGCCTGGACGCGCTGTCGGCGAAGCGCAATCTGCCCGCCGACTATACGCCGACCCAGGGCGACGACGTGCGCGCGCGCATGCGCCGCACGGACTACCTGCTCGGCGGCGCGCTACTGCTGGGCGCCGCGACAACCTGGGCAGGGATCTCGCTGGTCGACTGGGACGGCGGCAAGGCCAGCGCCGCGCTCGTACCGACGCGCGGCGGCGCGGTGGGTGCGATCGGCGGACGCTTCTGATGGGCAAGCGCTTCCAGACGCTCGCCCGCGGGCTGTCTGCACCGGTCGGTGCCTACGAAACACTGCTGGAGCTCGGCCGCGGCGGCATGGGCAGCGTACTGTTGGCGCGGGCGCTGGGCGCGGGCGGGTTCGAGCGACTGGTGGTGATCAAGCGGCTGCACCCGCACCTGCTGGATCTGCCGGAAGCCGTGCAGCGCTTCCTCGACGAAGCCTCGCTGGCAGCGTGCGTGCAGCACGCCAACGTGGTCGGCACGACGCAGGTCGGCCGCGACGACGAGGGCTATTTCCTGGTGCTCGACTACATCGAGGGCGGCACCCTGGAGGAGCTGGTCGATCGCACGGCGCTGCGGGGCGAGCGCATTCCGCCGCCGGTGGTGCTGCGCATCGCGCTCGACGCGCTTGCCGGCCTGACAGCAATCCACGGAGCGCGCGACACCTCCGGCAAGCCGCTCGACATCCTGCACCGCGACCTGACGCTGCAGAACGTGATCGTGGGGCGCGACGGCGTGGCGCGCATCGCCGACTTCGGTATCGCCAAGAGCGCGATCGCTTCGGTGTCGACCGATCGCAACTACCTGGTCGGCAAGCTCCTGTACATGCCGCCCGAGTACCTGCGCCGCGGACCGGTTGGGCCAGCTCTCGACATCTACGCGCTCGGCGTGACGCTGTGGCTGGCGCTCACGGCGCGGGAGCTCTGGCCCGAGGCCAGCGAAGCGCAGCTCGTCCACCATATCGTCGAGGATCACATCCCACCGCTGTCATCGACCGGAATCGCCATCGCCCCGCAGATCGAGCAAATCGTCGCGCGCGCTTGCGATGCGGAGGCCGCATACCGTTTCCCTACGGCACGCGCCATGAGCGACGCCATCGAGGCCGTCGGGCGCGACACGGGCTGGATCGCCAGTCACAGCGAAGTCGCGGGCTTCGTGGACGCGCTGATGGGTGTCGACCTCGGGCGACGGCGCGAGCGGGTGGCGGAGCTCATGAACCGTCCGGTCACGGCAGCGCACAGCGACGCGCAGCCGGCGGCAGCGCACAGCAACGCGCAGCCGGCGGCCGAGCCCGCACAGCCGCCGCGGCAGAGGCGCGGCACACTGCTCGCCGTCGGCGGCGCGGTGGTGGTGGCCGGCGTCGCCGCGGCGGCGTGGTCGATGCACCGCGCGACAGTGGGTGCCGCCGCCAGCGCGGCGGCCAGCGCTCTGCCAGAGGCTGCGCCCGTTGTCGCGCCCAGCAGAGCCGCGACCAGCGCGGCCCGGACAAGCCCGCCGCCGGAGAGTCCAGACACGGCCAGCGCCGCAGCAAACCCGCCACCCAGCGCGGGGCCGACCGCAGCCAGCCCCAGGAAGGTCGGCGGCTCGCCAGTCCGTGCGCCGCACCGCGCGGCATTTCCGCACACCGCCACGCCCACCGCGGCCGGACCCGTCGCGCCTCCGGACCACATCTCGAAGAAGAACCCCTACCGCTGAGGCCATTGCTGCGCCGCGCCGCGGCGCTCCACACGCCCTGTCGCCCGCCGGCGAACGGCTCGCTTGACTCGGGGGTGGCGGTATCGTTCGCTTCGACAAGCGCATGGGCATTTCCGAACGTCGAGCACGGGAACGCGAACAGCGCCGCGGCGAAATCCTGGAAGCAGCCTGGGAGGTCGCCCGGGAGACGGGCTGGGCAGGGTTCAGCGTCGAACGTGTCGCCTCGCGCGCGGAGCTCGGTCGCGCGACGGTCTACGGCTACTTCGAGTCGCTCGAGGCGCTGGTGCGGGAGATGGCGGGACAGGCGCTGGCCGATCTGTCGGAGCGCACCGCGGCCGCGGAAGGGCTCGCCGAAGCGCTGGACGTGCCGGTCCGGTTTGCACAGGCCAAACCGGCGGCGTTCGGGCTGCTGTTTCCCCCCGCGATCGATCCGCGCCCCGCCTTTTCGAACGACCAGCTCGAGGCGATCCGCAGTGACGCGCAGCAGCTGATCGGAAGGCTCCGGCGATTGGCGTCCCGCTCCGGAGCGACACTACCCGAGGACGCGAAGAGCGCGGCGGCGTTCCTGGCCGGCATCTCCATGGCCGCTGCCGTGGTCCCCGAGCTCAGCGCCAGCACCACGCTGCGCCGCCGCTTCCAGGACTTCTGCCTCGGCGGCGGCAATGCCCGCGCATCCAGCGAAGCGTCCGACGACGACGATCCCAAGGGCTGAGCCGAGTCCGACAGGGGTGTCGGAAAGGAACGCTAACGTCGGCTTCGTGGAATCTCCAGAGTAGCTCTCTGGAGGTAGTGCTGATGACACGAAGCTTTCATTTCCGGTCCTTGATGCTCCTGTCCGGGGCAGCCGCAGCCGCCGCGTTGGTCGTGGGCTGCGGCTCGGGCAACAACAATTTCGCTGCCACCACGGCAGGCTCCGGCGGCGCCGCAGCCGGTTCCGGCGGCACGGCCGGCTCTGCGGGCTCCGCGGGCTCCGCGGGCACGGCCGGCACTGCTGGCTCCGACGCCGGCACAGCCGGCGCGGGTGGCACAGCCGGCACCGACGGCGGCACGGCCGGCGCGGGCGGCAATAGCGCGGGCGGCAACGGTGGCGCGGGCGGCAGCAGCGCCGGCGGCAGCGGTGGCTCGTCTGCGGGCGGCAGCGGCGGCAGCGGCGGGTCGTGTACGGACAATGGCGACGAGCCGAACGAGACCCGCAGCGGCGCGACCGCGCTGAGCTCGGTCAGCTGCGGCGGCAGCTCCAGGACGCACAACGCAGTCGCGGCCATGTCGAGCGACGTCGACTGGTACTCGGCGACCGGCGTCGGTGGAACGCTGTGCGCTGCGAACGCAAAGGCCCAGGTCAACCAGTCGAACTTGAGGGTGTGCGTGTTCGTCAAGTGCACGTCGGGCTCCACAACGCGCACCTGCGCCCAGGGCACGAAGGCGACCGATGGCGGCCTCGACGGCTGCTGCAAGACGGGCGGAGCGGCCGAAGCTACCGTGAAATGCAGCGGCATCACGAACGACCAGTCCGCCAACGTGTACATCCGCGTGGACCAGCCAAGCGGCAACGCCTGCACGGACTACAAGCTGACCTACAGCTACTGACAACGAGGGCGTGGTCGGCGGGAGCTTGCAGCACAAGCCCGATCGACCTCCAGAAACCATCGGGATGCCTGTTTCCCAACTTCCCCCCGCAGGCTCGAACCGACCACGCCCTCCGCTCCCGACCGGCCCGCTTGCTTGCTCGACGGTGCGGGTAGGTCGGGAGCATTTTTTCCGCGGCACGCGGTGACGGGCCGGCCACGCCGCGCGCGGGGCGCTATAGTGCGCCGCCCATGCCCGAGCTGTCGCTGGAGGACCTGATCGTGCCGCAGATGGCGGAGCTGTCCGCCTACGTGCCGGATCAGGGAACGTACGCGGTGCGCCTGGATGCCAACGAGGCGCCGGCGCTGCTGGGCGACGCTGCGCGCGCGCGGCTCGCCGAGGAGGCCGCCGCCACGGCGTGGGAGCGCTACCCCGACGCGACAGCGCACGAGCTGCGCCAGGCCATCGCCGCGCAGGCGGGAGTCGGCGTCGAGGAAGTGCTGGTGGGCGTCGGCAGCGACGAGCTGATCGCGCTGCTCCTGACGGTGCTCTCGCGACCGCGTGGGCGCGCGCCGCACGCCACGCTGGTCACCACGACGCCCACCTTCGTGATGTACCGCATCAGCGCGAAGGTGCGGGGGCTCCGGGTGCTGGAGGTGCCGCTGGACAGCGGCTGGCACCTCTCCGTCGACTCGATGCTCAAGGCAATCGAGATGGCGACGCCCAACGTCGTGTTCATCGCGAGCCCGAACAATCCGACCGGCACGACGGCCAGCGCCGCGGATCTGGAGCGGGTGATCGAGGCGGCCGACGGCGCGCTGGTCGTGATCGACGAGGCGTACGTCGACTACGCACGACAGGATCACATGGCTCTCTACCGCCGACATGACAACGTTGCCGTGCTGCGCACGCTGTCGAAGATCGGGTTCGCCTCGCTCAGGCTGGGCTGGCTGTTGGCCCGCCCCGCGCTGGTCAAGGAGCTGGACAAGGCGCGGCTGCCGTACAACATCTCCACGCCGTCGCAGCGTCTGGGGCGCGTGGTGCTGGCCGAGCTGGGCGGCGAGATCGAGCGCATCCGCCGTGCCGTCGTCGAGGAGCGCGAGCGGGTTGCAGGCAAGCTTGCGGCGCTACCGCGGGTGGAGGTCACGCCCAGCGAAGCGAACTTCCTCTGGGTCCGCACCGAGCGTCCGTCCGGCGAGGTGTTCTCCGAGCTGGCAGCGCGCGGCGTGCTGGTGCGCAGCTTCCACGCACGCGGCGGACGGCTCGCCCATCAGCTCCGGGTGACGATTGGAACCGCGGAGCAGAACGACGCTTTCCTCTCCGCCCTCGGCGAGGTCGCTTGAGAGTCGCGCTGCTCGCTCTGCTTTCGCTCGCCGTGACGGGCTGCATGTTCGGCCCGCCGCCGGTGGTGCGCGTGGTGGGCGGACGCGAGCACGTCGGCCGCTACATCTCGCCCGAAGCCTACGCCAGCTACGCCGAGGGCGCGTACCTCGAAGCGCAAGGTCACCCCGAGCAGGCCGAGCAGAGCTACCGGCAGGCGCTCGCCGAGGATCCGGACAGCGCCGCGATCTGGACGCGCCTCGGCGCGCTCGGTTGCCAGAAGAGCCGCGCCCAAGCAGCCAGGGCCTTCGATCACGCGCGCGCCATCGACGCGACGTACGCGCCCCTCTGGCGCGAACAGGCCCGCTGCGAGCTGTCGCACGGTCAGGTCAGCGCGGCATACGTCACCGCGAACAAGGCCTTCGCGCTCGACCCCGACGACGAGCAGACGAGTGTGCTCATGGCCAGACTGCTCGAGAAGCGCGGCCAGACCGGGAGCGCGCTCGGCTGGCTCGAGGCGCTCGTGGCGCGCGACCCGGAGTCGCTCGCGGGCTGGCAGGCGCTGCTGTCGACGGCGCACGCCGCGGGCAGAAAGCAGATCGAGCTGCGCGCGGCGCGCGAGATGATGCAGCTCGCACCGGCACGGCGCGCCGCACTCGCGCGTCGCTATCCCGCACTCGATCGCCTGGCTCTGGTGGACCAGGCGCTCCTTTCCGGCGACATGGCCAAGGCGCGCGAGCGAGCGCTGGCTGCGCATCTGACGCTCGGCCAGCTCGCGGTACGCGCTGCCGGGCTGGGTCTCGCCAAGCCGGCAGCCCAGTTCGCCGACGAGGTGTTGCGCGCTGATCCGCGCGACGCGAACGCCTGGATCGCGCGGCTCGTTGCCGCCGATCTGTCGGGCGATCAGGCTGCTTTCGGCTCCGCGCTGGACGCGCTCGGTCGCGACCCGGTGCCGCCAGAAGCGGACGCCGCCAGACTCCTGGCTGCGCTGCTCAGGCGACGGGCTGGCAGCGAAGCCGCCGACCGCTGGCTTTCGGCCTACGGTCTGCTCGCGCAGAAGCCCTCCGCCGGCAAGGCGGAAGGCGCGGACTCTACTAGCGAATGACGGGAACCTTCGCCGGGGCCGGCTTGCTGCTGGCTTCGGGCTCCGCAGCTGGCTTCTTGTACTTGAGCTGCAGATCGACCTGGGTCGTCTTGCCCGGCTCGACTTTCACTCTGTGCTCGGCGAGCACCATCGCCTGCGGGAGGAACGCGGTCACCACGACCTTGCCGTCCTGCACGGGCACGCCCTTGATCTCGAAGTGGCCGTCCGGCCCTGTCACAGCGAAGGTCGAGTACTTGAGCACCAGCACGTTCGCCTTCATGAACAGATGCATGCTGTCCAGCAGCTGGTAGCGACCGACGTCGTTGGGGTACAGCGTGACGTCCGAGCCTCCAGGGATCGCCACCATCTGGGACGCCATGTTGCCGCCCTTCAGCTCGGGCACGTACGCCGTGCGACCGCGCGACCTGACTTCCAGCTTCTGGCCGAAGGTGAGCGCAACGGTGCGGGTGTTCCAGGCGCAGCCGCGGCCCACGACGATCTTCTTGTCGGAGCGTGCCGGCACGAAGGCGTTGTAGCCGGTCACCGTCACCAGGACGTCGGCCACCCGGTGCTGGTCATCGACCCGGAACAGTTTGCCGTACATGTCCGGCGCCTTGCCGCACTTGCTGGGGATGATCTTCAGCACCTTGGACATCGTGGGCGGCGCGTCCCCGGTAACCGTGACCGTGCCGGCGATGGTCCCGGTGGGACCCGACCAGGGCTTGGCCCCCTTCGGATTGACAGCCTTGGAAATCTTGTCAGCCGGGATGGGGATGGCGTGCGGCGCAGAGACCGCGGCGCTCGCCGACGCCGAGGCGGCGGCCTGCTTCGTGGTCTTGTGCTTGCAGCCCGGCAGTGCCCCGGCGGTGGCAAGGGCGGCAACGAGGGTGGCAAGGGAGGCGAGCTTGGATCGGTTCACGGAGTCTCCTCGGAGCACGGCCCGGCAGTGCTGCCAGGCAAGAACCCCCCGCAAAGCATCGAACTTCCGGGGGGGCGGAAGAAACTGCTCGGCGCGACGTACCAGGCAGCGTGGCTCGAAGCTAGCAAGCATCGGACCCACCCCAGCAAGACACCCGGGCTGACGTGCCGACCAATCGGCCAATCCTCTCTGGGTGTTCTTTTCCAAATCGGCTGGATCCCGCTTCAAAAGCCCGGTCGGCTCGTGTAAGGTCGCCGCGCTCCGGGGGCAGCCCGGACTGTTTCAGGAAAGGTTCGCCGGCCAATGAGCGTTCGCGACAGCAAGCTGACCGTCTTCGTGTGTGCCACCCTGGTTACGGGCTCGCTTCTCGCCTGCAAGAAGAAGAAGGCGCCGCCGCCGGTTGCCAGTGCCGTGGCAGCACCGACCGCGCCCACCGCAACCGCTCCGAAAGTCAGCAACAAGATCTACAAGGTCGGCGATACCGGCTCGGCGCTCGACTACAAGCTGACCGTGTCGAACGTGAAGCAGTGCAAGAACAAGTACTACTTCAGCAAGCCGAAGAAGGGGAACATGTGGATCGGTGTGGAGCTCCTGGTGGAGTCGAGCTCCGACAAGCCGTTCTTCGCCAACCCCGGCAACGCCAAGATTACCGACGGCGAAGGCATCGCCTACAACCCGTCGTACCGCTCGACCAAGGACTGCGACCCCACGCTGAAGGGAACCCGGCTCGCGAAGGGCGAGAAGGCCAAGGGCTGGGTGGTGTTCGAGATCCCGAAAAAGTCGTCGGGTCTCAAGCTCAGCTACAACCCGAGCCTGTTCGGCGCGTCGCAGACCATCAAGTTCGACCTGGGCCGCTGAGCTTGAAGCGGGCCTCCCGCTTGCTGGTGGTCGCAACAGGCATCCTGGCGCTGTCGGGCTGCAAGCGGCTGCGTGCGATCGCATCGCAAACGGGCGACAGCGGCGCAGCGGCGCCAGCTTCCAGCGCGGGCTCTGGGCAACAGGTCGCGCGGGGTCTGTACCGGATGACGCTCGACGGGGTGCGGCAGTGCCCACCAACCCGCTTCGAGCAGCCGAAAAAGGGGCATATCTGGCTGGGTGTGGAGGTCGAGCTCCAGGCAGTCTCCACAACAGCCGTGCCGGTCAACGCGTTCTACGCGCGGCTCACCGACTCGGACGGCCACCGCTACCGGGCGCGCTTCGACGGCTGTAGTCCGGCGCTGGCGCATACGCCGCTTTCCGGCGGAGCAACCGCCTACGGGGTGGTCGGCTTCGAGATCCCGGAGCACGCCTCCGGGCTCTCGTTCGACTACGACCCGCACGTGCCCGGTCACCCGCGCCAGGAAGTCCGCTTCGATCTCGGACGTTGAGGACCGAGGACTACCAGCCGTGCCCTGCCCCGGAACAACGAACGCACGCGCCCTGGCGAAAGCTGGTCTGGCGCTGGGCACTCTGGCAATTGCCCTCGGCTCGCTGCTGCCGGGCTGCAAGCGCCACTCCCACGTGGCACCCGCGCCGTCCGGCTCTGCCGCTGCGAGTGCCGCCCCGAGTGCTAGCGCTCCCCACAGCATCCAGAGCGCCATCCCCGCAGCCAACGAGGTCGCCGAGACCGACGCCGGAACGCCCAGCCAGGGACCGGTCCATTCCATCGGCGAGAAAGTCGACGCGCGCGACTACCGGATGACGCTCGAGACGGTGAAGGAGTGCAAGTCGAAGCAGTACTACCATCCGCGCGAGGGCAGCATGTGGCTGGGCGTGCAGGTGAAGCTCGAGAGCACGTCGGACAAGGAACTCCGGGTCAATCCCTTCTACGCCAGGCTGGAAGATTCCCAGCACCACACCTACACGCCGACTTTCGGCGGCTGCCATCCCGTCCTCGACTCCATGCGGATGAAGAAGGGCGACAAGACGCACGGTTGGATCACCTTCGAGGTGCCGCGCTCGGCCACGGGGATCCACCTCGTCTACGACCCGTTCATCGTCGGCGCACCGCACGAGCCGCTCGAGTTCATGGTCGTTCGGTAACACCGGCGAGCGCCAGCGAGCCCGCGATGGGCGAAGCGATCGCGTCGGGGGTCCGGGGGCGCCAGGTCAGCCCGCGCCGCCGCCGGCGACGGCACCGACGACCAGCTTGAGCGCGTCGCCGGGGATCACGCCGAGCGCCAGCACGAGCACCGCGGCAATGATGAGCGCCGCGGCAACCATGCCCGAGCGCATCGGCCTGGCTTGCGGTGCACCCGGCGCCGGCTCGCGGAAGTACATGTAGACCATCACGCGCAGGTAGTAGTAGGCACCCACCACGCTGTTGAGCAGACCGATGATCGCGAGCACGTAGAGCTGCGAGTCGATCGCCGCACGGAACACGTACAGCTTGCCGAAGAAGCCGGCCGTCGGCGGAATGCCCGCCAGCGAGAGCAGGAACAGCGAGAAAGCCAGCGCAGCCGCGGGGTGACGCTTGCCGATGCCCGCGAGGTCGTCATAGCTGACAGCCTCGGCCCCGCGCCGCCCGCACAGGATCAGCGCGCCGAACGCGCCCGCCGTGGAGACGGTGTAGGCGAGCAGGTAGTACAGGACGCTCGCCTGACCTTCGGCGCCGCGCATCGCAGCCACAACGCCGATCAGGATGTAGCCGGCGTGCGCGATCGACGAGTAGGCCAGCATGCGCTTGACCGACTCCTGCCGCCCGGCGATCACGTTGGCGACCGTCATGGTCAAGACGGCCAGCAGCGCGATGACCGGCGGCCAGCCGCTGCCCCAGCTCATCAGTCGCGGGTCACCGAACGCGACCAGCAGGACCCTGAGCAGGACGGCGAACGCCGCTGCCTTGACTGCGACGGCCATGAACGTGGTCGTCGGCGTGGGAGCGCCCTCGTAGGCGTCGGGCGTCCACATGTGGAACGGAACCGCGCTGACCTTGAACGCCAGGCCAGCGATCACCAGAACCACCGCGATCAGCACGGTCGGGACGCTGACCACACTGCCGGCGTGGCCGATGGTGGCAATCGACTGGCCGATGCCGGCGAGATCGGTGTGGCCGGTCGCGCCGTACAGCAGCGCGGCCCCGAACAGCGTCAGCGCGGCGGCGAAGCTGCCGAGCAGGAAATACTTCACGGCCGCCTCGGCCGCGCGCGGACTGCCGCGCCTCAGGCCGATCATGCAGTAGACGCCGAGCGACATCGTCTCGAGCCCGATGAACAGGCTGAGCAGATCGCCGGACGCCGCCAGCGCCATCGCGCCGAAGGTCGACAGTAGTAGCAGCGGGAAGTACTCGCTGCGGTCGATGCGGTGCTCGGGCAGGTAGCCGCCGGCGAGCAGGGCCGCCAGCCCGCCACCGAGGCACAGCACGAACGCGAAGAAGACCGAGAAGCGGTCGATGAGTAGATACGGCGCGACCGCCTGGAGCCCCTTGATGTGCTCGGGCCCCATGATCCACAGCGAGATGCTGAAGACAGCGCCGGCGAACAGGATGACCGCGCTGACCAGTGCCAGCTCGGGCGCGCGACCGGAGCCGGCGTCGAGCACGACGCCCTCCGCTGTGACGCCCGCCGCACCCGGCGCAGGACGCCCCAGCGCCTCGGCGACCATCAACAGCAGTGCTCCGAGGCCGACCGCGAGGAACGGCGACAGGCCGAAAACGAGGTCCATCACTTGGCTGCCTCCGTGTTCGTCGCCGTGTTCAGCGCCTGGGCTCCGCCGGCCTGCTCGGCTTGCTTCTCGCGTTTCAGCTCATCTGGCGATTTCGGGTAGCCGCGTTCGAGCGGACCGCCCCTGCGCGGCGCGAGCGACGCTTGATGCGAGTCAGGAGGCGTCGCCAGGTAGGCGCGCCGCCCATCCTGGTAGCGCTCGAGCAATGCGCTGACGCTGGGCTTCATGCGGGAGATGAAGATCGACGGGAACAGGCCGATCACGAAGATCAATACGAGCAGCGGAGCCAGTGCGATCGACTCGCGCACGTTGAGGTCCTTGAGCTTCTTGTTCTTGGGATTCGTCAGCGGCCCGAAGAACATCTTCTGTACGACGGTCAGCATGTAGACCGCCGCCAGGATGACGCCCGCAGTGGCCAGCACGGCCTGCAGCTCGCCGTTGTGCCCGAGCGGCAGCGACACGAACGTGCCCATGATCACCATGAACTCGCCCACGAAGCCGTTGGTGCCCGGTACACCGACGCTGGCCATCGTCACGATCAGGAAGATCGCGGCGTAGACCGGCATCACCTTCGCCAGGCCGCCGAACTCGCGCACCTCGCGGGTGTGGCGGCGGTCGTAGATCACGCCGACCAGGAGGAAGAGCGCGCCAGTGGAGATGCCGTGGTTGACCATCTGCAGGATCGACCCTTCGACGCCTGCGGTGGTGGCCGAGAACAGGCCCAGCATGCAGAAGCCGAGGTGGGCGACCGAGGAGTACGCCACCAGCCGCTTCACGTCGTTCTGTTTCCACGCGACGAGTGCGCCGTAGAGGATGCCGCCGCCGACGGCGATGCCGGCGAGGTTCGGACCGGCCGCCCACGCGGGCCCCGGGAACATCCCCATGCAGAAGCGGATGTAGCCGTAGGTGCCGAGCTTCAGCAGCACGGCGGCCAGGATGATGGAGCCGCCCGTTGGTGCCTGCGTGTGCGCGTCCGGCAACCAGGTGTGGAGCGGGAACATCGGCACCTTGATCACGAAGGCGAGCGCAAAGGCGCCGAAACACAGCCAGGCCACGTTGTGCGGCAGGATCAGCCGCTGCAGGGCCAGGTAGTCGAAGCTCCAATAGCCGGCCAGCTGCTTGTGCTGCCAGACCAGGTACAGGATGGCCGCCAGCATCAGCATGCTGCCCGCCATCGTGTAGAGGAAGAACTTGTAGGCCGCCTTGATCTTCTCGACGCCGCCCCAGACGCCGATCAGGACCATCATCGGCACCAGCATCAGCTCCCAGAACACGTAGAACAGGAACAGATCGAGCGACACGAACGCGCCGAGCATCGCGCCCTGGAGCAGCAGCAGCGCGAAGGCCAGATCCTTCGTCTTGTGCTTGAGCGAGCCGAACGACACGTACGCCGCGATGGGCGCGGTGAGCGTGGTGAGCAGCACCAGCCACACGCTGATGCCGTCGATGGCCACGTGATAGCGGATGCCGAAGCTGGGTATCCAGGGCCGGATGTACTGGAAGTGCCAGCCCATGCTCATGGGCACGCCCAGCAGCCAGAGCGAGATCACGAAGTCGAGCAGCAGCACGACCATCGTGAAGCGCCGGAGCAGCTTCGGCGCCTGGCGCGGCATGAACAGCACCGCGATGGCGCTGACGATCGGCACGAAGACGATGACGTTGAGCAGCTGATGCCACTCGTCGGCCCGCGTCGCTTCAGCCTGGGTGCCCGGCCACAGCCCGATGACGAGCGTGACGCCGAGCATGCCCACGATGCCGATCGCGATGCGCTCGAACCAGCGGCGACGGCGCGGAATGGCCATGCCGATGATCAGCGCCGCAAGGTACGGCCAGGCCTCGAACAACCCTTTACCGAGCGGGCTCATCGCGCACCTCCCGGTGCCGGCTGGGCCGGCTGTGCAGGTTGATGCTGCGCTGGCGGCTGCGGCGCCGCGGGATGCCCCGCTGGCGGATGTGGCGCCGGCGGCGGATGTGGCGCTGGCGGCCGGTGCATCTGCGGACGCGCCGGAGCGGGCGGTGCCGGCGGCTTCGCCCCCTGATGCTGGGCTTGTTGCTGGTGCTCCTTGAGCAGCCGCATGATCCGCTGTGCCGCATCGTTGCGCTGGAACTTGCCCGCGGCTTGGCCCTGCGGTGCCGGCGGCCCCTGCTGGCCGCGCGGAACGCCGTAGAGCTTGCCGTCGGCGCCGCGCTGCACGTCGATGGCCGTCGTGTCCAGCACGCCGGACTTGTCGGGCTTCGGACGGTGGAAGCGGAAGTCGCGCTCTCCGACCCGGCCGAAGGCGTTCTTCACCTCGAGCCGCACGACACGCTTCTTGTCGATGTCGAGCGAGAACTTCACGCTCGTCTGGTCACCGAACGTGTCGCTGTCCCACTTGCCGTCCCCGTCGGCGTCCCAGCGGTAGCTGTAGCCGAGCCCGGGTGCGGCAGCGACGCTGTAGTTGCCGGTCGCGTCGTCGCGCGTGACCTTGGCCGTCGGGTGCGGCGCCACGAAGAACCAGCCGAGCCCGCCGACGCCGACGACCATTACCGCGGCGTAGGCCTGCACGCGGCCCGTCTGGATGAGGCGCAGGCCGGTGCCTGCCGCGGCGACGACGAAGCTGGTCAGCCTGGCGACGATGCCGTCGATCACCCACTTGTCGAACCAGACGCTGAACTCGGCCAGCGAATCCACCGCGCCGATGATCGTTTCCTCGTACAGCTCGTCGATGCGCCACTTGTCGTAGACGAGCGCATACAGCCTTGGATAGGCCTCGCGCAGCTTCCGCGACGGCTCGCCCTGCTGCATCAGGTAGATCCAGTAGGCGAGGCCGGCGCCGAGCAGGAACAGCACGACGGCGATGCCGAGCAGGGTCATTTCCCAGGAGCCCACGGAGCGCACGGCCTCGACGGCGCCGCCTTCCGTGGCCGGCGCGAACACCGGCTCGAGGAAGTGGTCGAGCGGCGTGATGTGCAGCGGCCCTGCATTGAAGAAGCCACCGAACAGCGAGAGCACGCCGAGGATCATCAACGGCACCGTCATCTGCCAGGGCGATTCCTTGGGCGCCGGGCCCTCGACGGGCTCGTCGTGCGAATGGTGCTCGTGGCCGTGCTCGTGCTCGCCTTCCGGCGGCTCCCATCCCTTGACGATGGTCCAGCCCTTGAAGTCGCCGTAGAAGATGCCGATCACCAGGCGCGTCATGTAGAAGGCCGTGAGCACCGCCGCGGCAGCGCCGACGACGTACAGGAACGTCGGCCCCCAGCTCGGCCACTGGAACAGCTTCAACGCGTCCGGACCGGAGCCGAGCACCCCGCCGGGCACCGGCGACTTGATAGCCGAGGTGAAGGACTTGAGCAGGATCTCGTCCTTGGAGAAGAAGCCTGCCGTCAGCGGGAAGCCGACGATGGCCGCCCAGGCCGCGCCGAAGGTCCAGAACGTGGTCGGCATGAAGCGACGCAGGCCGCCCATGTTGCGCATGTCCTGCGACGCATCGTGATCGTGCACGCGCGCATGCATGGCGTGGATGACCGAACCGGCGCCGAGGAAGAGCAGCGCCTTGAAGAAGGCGTGCGTAATGACGTGGAAGAAGCCGGCGGTGAACGCGCCCACGCCGACGCCCAGGAACATGTACCCGAGCTGGCTCACCGTGGAGTAGGCGAGCACCTTCTTGATGTCGTGTTGGACGATCGCGATGGTCGCCGCGAAGAACGCCGTGCACGCGCCGATGAACGCCACCGTGAACATCGCCGCCGGGCTCAGGATGAACACGTCCGACAGGCGGCACACGAGGTACACGCCGGCCGTCACCATGGTGGCAGCGTGGATCAGCGCGCTGACCGGAGTGGGACCGGCCATGGCGTCGGGCAGCCAGATGTACAGCGGAATCTGTGCGCTCTTGCCGGCGCAGCCGAGGAACAGCGCCAAGCCGACCAGCGTCGCCGCCGTGACATGCCGCTGCGTGTTCAGCCAGACGCCCCAGCTGTGCGGCAACGCCGCGGCCAGCGGCACGTGATCGCCGATGGGCCACACCTTCACCGAGGTGAGCAGGTTCTGCCGCCCCGCTTCGATGCCCGACCAGTTCAGCGCGCCCGAGTAGTAGACGAGCAGCGCCATCGCCACCAGCAGACCGAAGTCGCCGACGCGGTTGGTGATGAACGCCTTCTTGCCAGCGGCCGCGTTCTTGTCGTCCTCGAACCAGAAGCCGATGAGCAGGTAGCTACACAGGCCCACGCCCTCCCAACCGACGAACAGCACGGGGAGGTTGTCGCCGAGGATCAGAACCAGCATCGAGAAGATGAACAGGTTCAGGTAGGCGAAGAAGCGATGATAGCTGGGGTCGTCCGCCATGTACTGCGTGGAGTACAGGTGGATGAGGAAGCCGACGCCGGTGACGATCAGCGCCATCGTGGCGCTCAGGGCGTCCATCGAGAACGCCACCTCGATCGGCACCGATCCGAAATCGTGCCGGGACGAGACGTTGACCCAGTGCCAGCCACGCCACACGAAGCGCACGGCGTGCTCGCCCGTCTGGGCGTGCTGGAGCATGAAGAACGCCACCACTGCGGCCAGGAACGGCACGGCGACGGCAGTCAGCGCCATCAGCGTCACCGCCTCCTTGCCCGCGCGCTTTCCGAACACGCCGTTGACGAACGCACCAATCAGCGGCAGCGCGATAATGGCGACCAGCAGGGTGAAGTTATCCGCCGGGAAGATTGCCTGGAGCGTGTGCATAGGTCAGTGCCGCAGGGTGTCCGCGTCGTCGCTGTTCACGGTGGACCGCAGGCGGTAGAGGGAAAGCAGGATGGCGAGGCCCACCGCCGCCTCGGCTGCGGCGATGGCGATGATGAAAAAGGCGAACATCTGGCCGTTCATGTTGTCGCCGTGGACGCGGTTGAAGGCGACAAGGGCGAGATTCACTGCGTTGAGCATCAGCTCGATGCTCATCAGCTGGACCAGGGTGTTGCGCCGCACCAGGAAGCCGATCGCGCCGATCATGAAGATCAGCGAGGACAGCAGCACGTAGTGCTCGAGCACTTGGCCGAGGGCGTTCACTCTGCTGCCTCCTTGTCGATGGGGTGACCCGCGTCGCGCGGATGCAGAGGGCCGACGAACAGCCGCCGCGTCTCGCTCTCGGGCGGCTCGGACTTCTTCGCCTTGTGCTGGGAACGTGCGACCGCGATGGCGCCGACCACGGCGACGACCAGCAGCGCCGTCGCCAGCTCGAAGGGCACGAGCCCCTTGCCGAACAGCATCCCGCCCACGGCCTCGACGCTGCCGTGCTCGGGTCGCGCCGGCAGGAACACCGTCGGGCCACCGACGCTGTGCGCTCCCACCAGATACAGGGCAGCGCCCGACAGGAGCGCCGTCAGCCCGCCCGCGAACCAGCGCGATGCCCGCGCCTTGCCGGGCCCCGCACTGCCCGCGTCAGGCCCCAGCAGCATGATCACGAATACGAACAGCACCACGACGGCACCGGCGTAGACGATGAGCTGGATGGCGGCGAGGAACTGTGCATGCAGCTCGATGAACAGGCCGGCGATGCCGAGGATGGTCGAAAGCAGGCCCACCGCACCGCGAATGGGGTTCTGCGCCAGCACGGTGACGAGCGCGCCGACGAGGCACACCAGGCCGCATACTGCAAAGAAGAGGGATCCAGCGCTCATATGACAAGTGTCCGGGTCTGCGATTTTGCGCCGTTGAGGATGTAGTCCTCGAAGTGCTTGCGGTACTTGCGGACGAAAGACAATGCGGGCTGCGCGGCGCCGTCGCCGAAGGCGCAGATGGTGTTGCCCGTGATGTCGGAAGCGATGTCGCTGACGAGATCGAACTCCTCGATGCTCGCCGTGCCCGCGACCACCTTGTCCAGAATGCGCTCGATCCAGCCACAGCCTTCGCGGCACGGCGTGCACTGTCCGCAGGACTCGTGCTTGTAGAACCGCATCACGTTGTGCAGCGCGAGCACCGGGTCGGCCGCGTCTGAAAGCACGATCGCGCAGCAGGTGCCGAGCATGCCGCCGACGGCACGGAACGTGTCCACCCCCATGGGCAGGTCCAGGATGCTCTTGCCGTTGTACGGGGCGAAGCGCTCGTCGTGCTCGACGTTCAAGACCTCGTCCGGCAGGTGCACCGGACAGGACGAGCCGCCGGGTATCACGCCGAGGATCTCGCGGTCGTCCAATACGCCGCCGCCGAGATCGTAGATGAGCTCGCGCAGGGTCAGGCCGACGGCGCACTCGTAGATGCCAGGCTTCTTCACGTGCCCGCTGACGCCAAACAGCCGCACGCCGCCGTCGTTGAAGTGGTGCAGATCGGAAAACCGGCTGAAGGCGTCGCCTCCGACCTCGAACACCGTCGGCACCGACGCGATCGTCTCGACGTTGTTCACCGTCGACGGGAAGCCGAAAGCGCCGTACTGTGCCGGGAACGGCGGCTTCAGCCGTGGCTCTCCGCGCTTGCCACCGAGCGATTCGAGCAGCGCTGTTTCCTCGCCGCAGATGTAGGCACCGGCGCCGGTGTGGACGTAGATCTCGATCTCGTAGGGGCGACCGAACGGCGTCTTGCCGAGATAGCCCTTCGCCTTGGCCTCGGCGATCGCATCCCAGAGCCGCGCTTTGGACAGGTGCAGCTCGTCGCGCACGTAGATGTAGCAGGCGTGCGCCCCGATCCCGTAGCAGCCGATGATCGCGCCCTCGATCAGGGCGTGCGGGTTCTGCTCCATGATCGTCCGGTCCTTGAAGGTCCCGGGCTCGCCTTCGTCCGCGTTGACGACCAGGTAGTGGGGCTTCTTCACCTCTTTGGGCATGAAGCTCCACTTGGTCCCGCAATCGAAACCGGCGCCGCCGCGGCCGCGGATGTGCGCCTTCTTCATTTCCTCCACGACCGCTTCGCGGGGCATGCCGAGCGCCTTGCGTGCGCTCTTGTAGCCGCCGCTCTGCTCGTAGACGGCGAGCTTGAAGCCGTCGGGCTTGCCGTAGTTCTTCGTTAGATAGGTGGTCTGCTTGAGCATCGGAGGGGGCCAGCCAGGTGCGCGTCAGCTCTCGTACAGGAGTCGATCGAGAATGCGATCGACTTCCTCGGTCGTGAGGTTCTCGTGGTAGGTGCGGTCGACCTGCATCATGGGCGCGGTGCCACATGAGGCGAGGCACTCGGCCGTCCTCAGCGTGACCCGACCGTCCTTGGTCGTCTCGCCAGCGTGGATGCCGAGCTTCTTCTCGCAGTGCGACAGGATGCTTTCGCTGCCCCGGAGCGCGCACGACAGCGTGCGGCAGACCCAGACCTGATGCTTGCCGGGCTTTTCCTGGTTGAACAGCGTGTAGAAGGTGACAACACCTTTGACATGGGCCGTGCTGAGCTCGAGGCGCTCGGCCACGAAGGCGATGACGTCCTCGCTCACCCAGTTGTCGTTGGCCTCCTGACAGAGGTGCAGCACGGGGATACACGCGGCCATCTTGTTCGGGTAGCGCGAGAGGATCTGCCCGAACTCTCTCTCCCGCTCCTCGCTGAGCGCGAATGCCATGGACTTTCCCGTCTTTCTTTCGGCGCTCGCTCATCCCGGCAGATTCGAGGAAACGGCCGGACCGAGCGCGATCAGCCTCTGCCCGGGGCTCCGGGCGAGCGAACCGTAGTGAGGCCCAATCGCGCGTGTCAATAGCGGTCTCGGCGCATGGACAAGCCGCTCTCGCCCCTCCGGCCCGCTCTCCGGATGGCCCCGACGACAACGGTCAGTACCTGGACAACAAAGCATCCCGATAGTCTTGAGAATAGGGTTCGAGCGCGTGTAGGCTGGCGGCCCTCACCGCCGGGACCTTCGGCGGGAACGGGAGGTGATGAGTGTTTTGCCCGAACTGTGGGACGCAGAATCCGGATACCGGGACGACTTGCACGAAGTGTGGCTTCAACCTGAAAGGCGCGGCGGCCCCTAAGTTCAAGGGGACGATGCTCATGATGAACGCGCCGCCAGCCGTTCCGAGGCCGGGAGGCGCACCCGCGGGTGGCCCTCCCGCACCCGGCGCCCCGCCAGCTCCGGCTGCTCCGCCGGCCGCTCCGCCGGCTGCTCCGCCCGGACCCAAGCCGCAGATGAAGGGGACGATGCTGGGCGTTGCGCCGCCATCGCCCGGCGCGGTAGCTCCTCCCGCTCCGCCGGCACCAGGCGCAGCTCCTCCGCCAGGCGCGCCTCCGGCCGCTCCGCCGGCTCCAGGTGGCCCGCCTCCCGGGGCGCCGCCGGCTGGTGGCCCAGGTGACGTGAATCCTCTGGGCGGAACGGTAGTAGCAGGAACCAGCCCGCTGGTCGGTGGTGGTTTCCCGCCGCCGGGCCCGCAAGGCGCGGCACCCGGTGCTGGCGGTATGGGCGCGGCACCCCCGGCCGCTCCGCCCGGTGGACCGCCTCCCGGTGGACCCGGTGGACCGCCTCCCGGTGGACCGCCCGGACAGTTCGGGGCGCCTCCTGGTGGACCGCCTCCCGGTGGACCACCTCCCGGTGGACCGCCCGGACAGTTCGGGGCGCCTCCTGGTGGACCGCCTCCCGGTGGACCGCCCGGACAGTTCGGGGCGCCTCCTGGTGGCCCGCCTCCCGGTGGACCCGGTGGCCCGCCTCCCGGTGGACCCGGTTCGGTCCCGCCTCCCGGTGGACCGCCGCCGGGCGGTGCTCCGGGGCAGTACGGGCCTCCGCCCGGCGGAGCCCCGGGGCAGTACGGGCCTCCGCCTGGTGCGGCGCCCAACGCTCCGCCCCACGCCATCGACGGCGCTCCGCACTTCGGTGTCCAGCAGCCCGGTCAGGGCGCGGCGCCGATGGTCCCGGCGGGACCGCATGGCCCGGTCGGCAACGTGCGCAACCCCATCGTCACGTTCCTGCTCAGCTACGTCTGCTTCATCTACGCAATCTTCGCATTGTGGTCGATGGTCAACGAGCTGAAGGCCTTCCGGCAGAAGGACGACATCAACCCCATCATGATCTTCATCCCGATCATGAACATCATCTTCATCTGGGGTCTGCCGGAGAAGGTGCTGGAAGCAAAACAGATGGCGGGAGTGCCGAACGCTACAGTGCCGCATCCCATCCTGTACCTGCTGCTCGGTCTGTACTTCCTGCCTGCTGATCTCAACGAGGTCTTCCAGGCAGCTGGCGGCCAGGCACCCGGCGGCGCGCCTCCCGGCGCCATGCCCCCCGGCGGCATGCAGTAGCATCCAGTCGTTCCCGATCGAACAGAGGCACCCCACGCGGGTGCCTCTTTCGTTCCATGGGCTATCATCGCGAAGTGCAGCAGATCGCCAGCCAGAGCGAGCCAACCGAAGCGAAGCAGCACGTCGATCCCTACGGCGGGCGCGCCGGCCAGCTCAAGCGCGCGGGAATGGTGGCGCTGTTCGTGCTGCCGATCCTCGGATTGCTGCTGACCAGCTTCCCGCTGTGCCCGGTTGCGGCGGTGTTCGGCATCCCCTGCCCCGGCTGCGGCCTGACCCGCGCCACGCTCGACATCCTGCACGGCAACTTGTCGGCGGGGCTGCACATGCATCCGCTGGTGATGCTCGTCGGGCCGCTGTACATCGGCGGCGTCGGTGCGAGCCTCTACGAGTTCATCCGCGGACCCGTCCCAGGTCGAACGCAGGGCCCGATCGTGCGCTGGTTTGGCCGCTACATCGGCGCCGTCGCGGGCATCACCTTCGCGCTGCTGATCATCGTGTGGGTCGTGCGCTTCTACGGCTACTTCGGCGGCCCGGTGCCGGTCGAGACGCTGCGCCACTGGCTGGCGCACACGCACTAGTCATACCCACCCACCCGCCCCCACCGTAATCCTCCTCGATGGGGCTCACCGCCCCTCGAGCACCCCGACGCGACTCGCTACGCTCGTCGCGGGCTCGCTGTCGCTCGCTGCCGTTTCCGCGCAGACGGAAGTTGCTCGCGACATCGCGTCTTGGCGATAGGCGCCCGACTACACGTTGAAGCGGAAGTGGATCACGTCGCCGTCGCGGACGACGTAGTCCTTGCCTTCAATGGCGAGCTTGCCCGCCTCGCGGCACTTCGCTTCGCTGCCGAGCTGGATGAGATCCTCCCACCAGATGACCTCGGCCTTGATGAAGCCGCGCTCGAAATCGGTGTGGATCACGCCCGCCGCCTGCGGCGCCGTCGCCCCGTGCTGCACGGTCCAGGCGCGACACTCGTCCTCGCCCGCCGTGAGGAACGTGATCAGTCCGAGCAGCCGGTAGCCGGTGCGGATCACCTGGTTCAACCCCGGCTCGGACAGCCCCGCGCTCTCGAGAAACTCGGGGCGATCCTCCGCGTCCAGCTCCGCGATCTGCGCTTCCAACGCGGCGCAGATCGGCACCACCTCGGCGCCCTCGGAGTCAGCCAGCTTCTTCAGCGCCTGGTAGTACGGGTTGTCCTCGACGTGGCCGAGCGAGCTCTCGTCGACGTTCGCGACGTAGAAGACGGGCTTGTCCGTGAGCAGCGACAGCTCGCGCACGATGGTGCGCTCGGTGTCGCCCTCGACCTCGAACGTCCGCGCGGGCTTGCCGGCATCGAGGTGCGCCGCCAGCTTCTCGCACAGCGCGACCGCGGCGCGCTCGACCGGGTCGCCGCTCTTGCTCTGCTTGCGTGCGCGCTCGAGCCGCTTGTTGACGGTCTCCAGATCCTTCAGACCGAGCTCGGTGTGGATCGTGTCGACGTCCGAGACGGGGTCCACCTTGCCTTCAACATGCGTGACGTTCTCGTCGGTGAAGCACCGCACCACGTGCGCCACCGCGTCCACTTCGCGGATGTGCGACAGGAACTGGTTGCCGAGCCCCTCGCCCTTCGAAGCGCCGCGCACCAGCCCGGCGATGTCGACGAAGCGGATCGTGGTCGGCACGCGGCTCTTGGGCTTGTAGAGCTTGACCAGCGCCTCCAGCCGCTCGTCGGGCACGGGCACCACACCCACATTCGGCTCGATAGTGCAGAACGGAAAATTCTGCGCTTCTGCTCCGGCGCTCGAAAGCGCGTTGAAGAGCGTGCTCTTGCCCACGTTGGGCAGACCGACGATGCCGCACGAGAAACCCATGGGGGGCGGCGAATAGCGCACTGACGCCCCGCAGTCGAGGGCTTGCCGACCGAACGTCCGGCGCTATGCCGCACTGTGTTATATATCCCGCGCCCGCGCCGGCGCGCGGGCCGAAACAGGGAGCTCGACTCATGGACATGTCGTTTTCACCCGAGCAGATCGCGTTCCGCAAAGAGGTCCGCGAGTGGATCAGCTCGGCAATGCCCGCCCACATCAAGAAGAAGGCCGACGTTGACGGCAACTTCGACATGAAAGAGATCATGGAGTGGCACAAGATCCTCGCCAAGAAGGGCTGGGTCGCTCCGCACTGGCCGAAAGAAGTCGGCGGCCCCGGCTGGGATGCCACGCGCCGCTTCATCTTTTCCGAAGAGCTCGAGCTTGCCGGCACACCGGGCCTGAGCCCGTTCGGCCTGGCCATGGTGGGCCCGCTCATCATCCAGTTCGGCAACGACCAGCAGAAAGAGCGCTTCCTGCCGAAAATCCTCAGCGGCGAGGAAGTCTGGTGCCAGGGCTACTCCGAGCCGAACGCCGGTAGCGATCTTGCGTCGCTGCAGCTGCGCGCAGAAGACAAGGGCGATCACTTCCTGCTCAACGGGCAGAAGACGTGGACGACCTACGCGCAATACGCCGACTGGATCTTCGTCCTGGCACGCACCAACCCCGACGTGAAGAAGCAGTCCGGCATCAGCTTCATCCTGTGCGACATGAAGACGCCGGGCGTCACGGTGAAGCCCTTCCTCACCACCGGCGGCACGCCCGCCTTCTGCGAGACGTGGTTCGAGAACGTCGAGGTCCCGAAGGACAACCTGGTCGGCGAAATCAACATGGGCTGGACCTACGCCAAGGCCCTGCTCGGCCACGAGCGGACATTGGTCGCGGGAGTCGGCATCAGCGGCCGCGCCATCCTGCGCATGAAGCGCATCGCCGCCGAGACCATCGTCGACGGCAAGCCGCTGCTCGAGCACAAGGGCTTCCGCGACAAGGTCGCCCGTCTGGAAATGAAGCTCGAGGGCCTGAGGATGGCGAACTACCGCTCCTCGCCGGCGCGCAGCTCGGGCACGCGCCCGGCCCCGAGTCGAGCATCCTCAAGCTGCGCGGCACGGAAATCCAGCAGGAAGCCGCCGACCTGACGATGGAGGCGATGGGACACAGTTTGCTGCGTGGTTCAACGAGCCGGGCGTAGCGCCGCCGCGCGAGCAGTGGGTCGCCTCGAACTTCAACTACGTGCGCGCCGCAACGATCTACGC
>CAWGGM010000013.1:0-41671 GCA_963822115.1 uncultured Pseudomonadota bacterium | reverse complement strand
TATAAGTAAGTTTTTGATATGTTGTGATAATAATGTTGACTTAGGTTCCAACAGGTTCATGCCAAACAGTGTGCCGGTGAGAGATCCGAATATTACAGCCGCTAAACCCAGAAATTGCACCAAAGTCAGTAAAGGTTTTAATTCCTTTTTTGCCTTGAATTTATATAATGTTGCTCCCAATAAAAATACCAGTCCATATAGGAAGGTGGTTTCCGCCGGCGACGTTTCCTCCGCAGGTTCACCCAGGGGGTCCCCCACGCACTCCCCGCAGGGCTTCCTGGGTCTCGCGGGCGGTCAGGTCCGAGGTCTTGAAGTCGGTTATGGTCGGAGACTTCGACCCGTCCGCCATGCCCGCCCGAGCCGAATAGTTGGTCATCAGGGTCGGTGTTGGACCTCGCAGGTCCCACACCACGGCGGAGATGTCCTGGTCGCTCTTGTACCCCGTCCCCCGGTGCCAGGGGATCGACGGTCTGATCAGAGCAGGCGAAGCTCCCGGCGATCAGGGTGCCCGCGATCAGTGCTCCGGTCCAGCGTATGCGTGTCGGGGTCATGGTGTCTCGCTCCGGTCGGAGGGTGGATGCCGACATCCACCGCACCATGCACCTGCCCGGACCTCGACTCCATTCAGAAAACGGAGGCGGCTTTCGACGGACGGAATGACGCGGCGACGGACCGCACGGGGATCGGGGGAAGCGGGCGCCCTCTGCCGCCGCCGCTTCCCCAAAGCACGAAAGCCGTCCTCGAGCCGGCAGCGCGGGCGCCAGAACCTCGGCAATGCGGCGCTCCACCGCCTTCGTAAGCCGCCAGTGCTTCACGCTCGTGGGTCGCAGGCCGATGGTTGACGCGATCAGGTTGGACACGCCGGCACCGCCGAGTTTCACCAGAGAAGCCTTCATGCTCCCAGGAGCGTCCCCCGAGGTGGTAGCGGATCGCATACATGGCCGCGCACAGGCGTACGAGCTGCCGGAGGTCGATGGCGCCGGATCTCGCCAGATCCCGCAGATGACGGTCGGAGCAGCCGACGCGCCGGCTGAGGTGCGTCACCGACCGGAGAGGCGACGACGCCCCGGTGGCCGCTGATAGGCACTCCCTCACGGCGGAGCGTAGTACCGGGGCCGGCGGGGTCCAGGTGGCCATGTGCGACGGAGCGCGACGATGATCTCGGAGAACATCGACCTGACGACCTGGTGGGCCTGAAGCACGTCCAAGGGCGGCGAAGTGGTCAGGGGTACCGATCCGCCCCCGCCCGGCCTACTTCTTGTCGAGCACCCAGTTGGGCGGCTCCATGCCCTGTTCGACGGCGATTTCGATGGTCGTTTCCGGCTTCGTGTACTTGGCCGGGACGAGGGACTCTTGCCCCATGTAGGTTTTGTAGACGGTGAAGATGACCTTGTATTTTCCGGCGATGACCCCGTCGCCGGGCTTGAGGGTCGTCATTTCGAAGGAGCCAGCAATACGTAATCGGCCTCGCCGGCAGGGCAACGCCAACGTCACCATCGACGGCAGGCCTCGCGGCGCCTACTCGGGGAGCATCCGGCTCGCCCGCGGACCTCATCGCCTGCTTGTCGAACGCGCCGGCTTCGACCCTGTCCAGCGCGTGGTCGACGTCCCCCGGGGATCGACCGGCACCGTGAGCGTCCACCTGGTCCCGACGCCGGAGTACCGTGCCGCGTACGAGAGCAAGGCACACGCATTCAGGACCTGGGGTTGGGTCGGCATAGTCAGCGGCGTGGTGGTAGCGGGAGCAGGCACCGGCTACCTCGTCTACAACGCTGGCAGGAAACGCACCGCCCAGGCCGGTTTCGACCAGATTATCAACGAACGCGCCAACCAGACGGGTGAATGCGACATCGCGAACGGCGCCGACAAGGACAAGTGCAACGCGCTCGTCGACGCGTACTACCAGGTACTGAAGGACGCGCGGGCGCGCGACGCCATCGGCTGGGCCGGCGTCGGCGTCGGCGCGGCGTTGCTCGGGACCGGGGCCGTGCTGCTGATCACCGGCGACGATCCGCACCGCTACGACGGCGCACCGGAGGCCGACGAGCGTGGCCGGCTCCGCATCACGCCGACCTTCAGCGCAGGGCGAGGCGGCGGCAGCGTCGGCCTCGTGGGACGCTTCTAGCGACAGCCGAACTAGCGGAAGGGCGGCTTCTTGTCATTGTAGCCGTCGGCGACCGCGAACTTCGTGCCATCGGTAGCAAGCGTCACGTTCGCCGCCGGGCATTGACGAATCTTTCGCACTGCATCATCCTGACCGTTCGAGGACGAACTCCATGTCCAGCATCGCCATCAACACGTACGCCACGTGCCCGCTCCCGATGGGGCGCGGTTTCGTGGACGTCGTGCGCGCGGCAGGAGGTGGATTCGTCTAGCTGATCGAACAGAACGAGTCCTCTCTGCCGCGGCACCCACCCTGGGTCCCGCGGCTTTTTTTTGCCCTTGGCGGTCCGCAATGGGGCGGCCGCCGCGATTGGAACAAGAGAAAGGAGTGCGAAATGGCGCACAGAGAAACGCTCTACTGGAAACGGAAACCCTTCCCCGAGCTGGTGCGGCTCGCGTGGCCGATCGCGGTCTCGATGCTCTCGTACAGCATCATGACCCTGACCGACACGCTGTTCGTCGGCCGGCTCGGGGCGTCTGCGCTTGCAGGCGTGGGACTCGGTGGCGTCGCCGGGTTCGCGATCCTGTGTTTTGGATTCGGACTTCTACGCGGCGTCAAGGTGTTGGTCTCGCAAGCCGTGGGTGCCGGGCGGCAGCATGAACTACCGGCGTTCGTGGGCGCGGGCGTGCTGACCGCGCTCGGGCTCGGCAGCCTGGTGGTGGTCGCCGGGCGCGCCCTGGACCACCTCCTTCCCGGGCTGAGCGTCGACCCGGAAGCCGGCGCGCTGGCGGCGGTCTATCTCGGCATCCGCATACTGGGTGCGCCGCTGTTCCTGCTTGCCACGGCGCTGCGCGAGTCGCGCTACGGCATGGGTGATACCCGCGTTCCCATGATCGCGGCACTGTCGGCCAACGTCGCCAACGTCCCGCTCGATGCGCTGTTCATCTTCGGGCTGCACCAGGGCGTCGCCGGCGCCGCCTGGGCGACTTTGATCGCGTCCGCGCTGCAAACGTCGATCCTGCTTGTCGCACAGCTCGGCGGTCGCGGCCTGGGGCTTGCTCGCGTCCGCCGCCAGCACCTGATCGAGCTCTGGCACATCGGCGCGCCGCTCGGCGTGCAGATGCTGCTCGAGGTGGGCTCGTTCGCCACGCTGGTGGTGCTGCTGGCGCGCATCGGCGAGGTCGATCTCGCTGCGCACCAGATCGCACTGCAGGTGACGCACCTGTCGTTCCTGCCGGCGCTGGCGCTCGGTGAAGCGGCGTCGGTGCTCACCGGCCAGGCCGTCGGCGCGGGCGAAGACCAGCTCGTTCGGCTCGTTGCGCACCGCGCGCTGGCAGCAGCAGCGGTCTACACCGGTGCGTGCGCCATCGCGTTCGTGATGGCGGCGCACGGCATCGCGGCGCTGTTCACGCGCGACCCGGCGGTCCAGGCGCTCACCGTCAAGCTCCTGTACGTGGCTGCGGCCTTCCAGGTGTTCGACGGCGCGAACGCCGTGGCGCGCTCGGTCCTGCGGGGCACGGGCGACGTGCGCTTTCCCGCGATCATCGCGGTGAGCACGGCGTGGCTCTGCACTCCACCGCTCACCGCGCTGCTCGGCATCGGGCTCGGGCTCGGTGCGCTGGGCGGCTGGCTGGGGCTGTGCGCCGAGATCTGCGTCGGCGCGGCACTGCTCTGGTGGCGTCTCGAGCGGCGCCGCTGGCAGCCCTGGGCCGAGCGCTCGCGCCAGCGGCTGATGCGCGAGCGACGGCGCGCTCCGCTGCCGGTCACGGCCTAGTCAGCCGATCCGCGCCCCCGCGTCGACACTGGCGTCGCGGGGGCGCGGCGACGGCCACGGCGACAGCTCCAGGTCAGCGAACGCGATTTTCGCCCCGACGGTGACCTAGGCGGCGGGCAGACAGACCTTGAAGCTCACGCCAAGGCCGGAGTTCTCCGCGTGGACAGTGCCGTCGTGTTGCTCGACGATGCGCTCGGAAATGCTGAGGCCAAGGCCCGAGCCATGGTCGTCGCTGCCGTGGAACGGGTCGAACAGGTGCTCAAGCTCGTCTTCGGGAATGGGCGGGCCATCGTTCTCGATGCAGAGCGCGTGCATCCGCTCGCCATCGTGCTGGACGTCCGCCGCGACCGTAACGCGCAGGGTGCCGCCGCGCTCGCCGATGGCGTGCACGCCGTTCAGCGCGATGTTCAGTGCCACCTGTGCGAGCTGGTCGCGATCACCCTCCACCATGACGGGCGTGTCGGGCAGGACCTGCTCGATCCGGATGTCTTTCCTGCGCGCATCGGCGCCCAGCAGTTCGACCAGCCGGCGTGCCACCTCGCGCAGGTCGAGCGGACCCATGTCGATCGCCCGCGGGCTGGCGAAGGACAGGAAACGTTCTGCTACCCGCTCGAGCCGCTCCAGCTCCGAAACGTGGATCTCCCACAGCCGGCGCTCATCGGCGTCGGCTGGAATCAGCGGATCGACGATCTCGGCGGTGCCGCGCAGCGAGTGCAGCGGGTTCTTGATCTCGTGAGCGATGCCGGCCACCACTTCGCCGAGCGCACCCAGTCGCCCTGCGCGCACGAGCTGCCGCTGCAACCGCCGCTGTTCCTCCAGAGCCTTCTCCAGCTCGGCGCGACGCTTCCACTCCGAATCGGCAAGGTAGCCAGCCACCACAGCGACCAGGTTGTACAGCACGACCTCCAGCGCCTTTTCCAGCGAATCGGCCGGATCCATGTGCGCCATCGGACCGAGGCGCAGGAACGCGTGCGGCAGATAGCTCAGCGACACGACGCCGGCCGCGATCAGACCGCCACGAAGTCCGGCCAGAAACGCCGCGAAGATGATCGGCAGGTAGTACAGGCGCCGCAGCACATCGTGCACCCACATGTGCTGCGCCTCGGTGCCGTAGTGCAGCACGGTGATCACGACGATCGGCAGCCACACCAGCAGCACCATCCGCTTCGACCCGAGCGGTGGCTGCTGCTGCTCGCGGCGCCACAGCGAACCGCGGCGCGCCGGGGCCCCTGCGCCTGCGCGGGGCGACCGCGGCAGGGGGCTATTGTCGGCTGATGCCATACTTGGCCATGCGGTAGGCGAGGATGTGGCGCGGCACGCCGAGATAGCTCGCAGCCTGCGTCACATTGCCCTTCTTGAGCTCGAGCACTCGCTTGATCACGCGCTTCTCGAGGTCGACCAGGTCGAGACCGCCTTCGGGCAACGGCGGCCACGAGTCGAGGACGTCGCCCGTCGGAGCAGCAACGCTCCCGCTCCCCGGCTCGCGCGGCGGCAGATCGTCGATGGACAGTGTGTCGCCCCGGCACAGGATGACCAACCGCTCGCAGGCGTTCTCGAGTTGTCGCACGTTCCCCGGCCAGGAGCGCGAGCGCAGCTCGGCGATGAGCTCGTCCGGAATCACCAGATCGCGGTTTCCGGACAGGCGCGCGACGAAATGGCGAACCAGCGGCTCGATCTCCTCTGCGCGCTCCGAAAGTGGAGGCACGCGGATCTCGACGACATTGAGGCGGTAGAGCAGATCCTCGCGGAAGGCGCCTTCGCGTGCCCGCGCCGTCAGATCCTGGTTGGTGGCGGCAATCACGCGCACATCGACGGGCACGGGCGTGTCGCCGCCGACGACATCCACCACGTGCTCCTGCAGCACCCTGAGCAGCTTGCCCTGGAGCGGCGCAGGCAGCTCGCCGATCTCGTCGAGAAACAACGTGCCGGTGTCGGCCTGACGGAAACGGCCAGGGCGCGCACGGGTGGCGCCGGTGAACGCGCCCTTCTCGTGGCCGAACAGCTCGCTCTCGAGCAGTTCCGCCGGAACGGCCGCGCAGTTGATGGCGACAAACGGCTTGTCCACGCGCTTGCTGCGCGCGTGCACGCGGCGGGCGACCAGCTCCTTGCCCGTGCCCGTCTCGCCCGTGATGAGCACGCTGGCATCGCTTTCGGCGACGCGATCGGCGACGTTGAGCACCCGCGCCATTGCCTTGGATTCGACGATCAGCTCGCGTTCGATGCCCCGCGCCTTGCGCCGGAGAGCCTGCACCTCTTCGCCCAGCGCGTGGTGCTCGAGTGCGCGCTTCACCCCAAGCAGCAGGTGGTCGCGGTTGAACGGCTTGCCGATGAAGTCGTACGCACCGTGCTTCATTGCCTCGACGGCCACGTCTACGCTGCCGTACGCGGTGATCACCAGGACCGGCAGGTCGGGCGCCTGCTGCTTGACCGCCTTGAGCACGGCCATGCCGCTCATGCCGGGCATCTTCAGATCGGTGATGACCAGCGCATAGCGCTCCGCCGAAAACAGCTGCAGCGCCTGTTCCCCGGTCTCGGCGCCGTCGGCCTCGTAGCCGGCCTTGCGCAGGTTGTACAAGCCAAGCTCGCGCCCGGAGGCGTCATCTTCGACAAACAGGATGCGGGGCTTCCCCATGGGGCCAGCGCTTGCAGGGAGTGGACCAGCCGGCTCGGCGGTGCTCGGTATCGGCCACGATACAGCACATGGCAGGCGATTCGAGGATATTCGTTGTGCCCGCGCGGCCTGGGCGGCCGCCGGTCGCGAGCCCAGGGACCCGGGCCGGTGCGCGGCGCGTCCTTCTCCGGCGGAAGGCAGGCAGGGCAGCTGTCGGCGCTCGAGCTCGAACCGGCCTGGCCGAAGCACCAGCCGGGGTATCGTGGAATCGCGCTCGGTGATCTAGAGCGCGAGCGTGGCGGGCGAGAGCTGCTTGACGGCGATCGCGTGCACATCCACCGAGAGCGCACTTTCGCGGACGAACAGCTCACCGCCGGGGAGATCGGCGAAAGGCGTGTAGTAGCCGACCAGGCTTCCCGTCCCCTGCCCGCTCGCGTCCACGGTGGTCACCTGCGTGGCCTGCCCCATCACAGGCGTATCGAGATCGACGGAGACGCCCCACTCGAGCGAGCCGTCGGGCTCGACGAGGGCGACGCGGAAGCGACCCGGCGCGCGCGCCGGGTCGGGCGACGGGACGATGTAGCCCTTCGAGTTCACGTACGAGATGCGCTCGAAGATGGCGCTGTAGTTGTAGTCACTGATCCAGTCGGGCGTGCAGTAGCCCATCATGTCCTTGAACTGGTTCGGATTCTTGAGCTGGTGGCCCAGAATGTCCCAGCCCCAGCTGCCCACCGACGCGCCCTGGTACGGGTAGCTTGGATCCACGCCCTGCAGTGGCGCGCCCGCCGGCGCGCAGGGTGCGTGCAGCCGGCCCAGCGCGTGGCCGAGCTCGTGCGCCATCGTGGTCGGCGAGTCGGCGCTCACGCCGGCTGAACCGCCCTGGGGGAAATACCCCAGCCCGACCGAGCCGCGCTGGTACACGTCGTTCGGTTGCGGCTCGGAGCCAAGCCCAGCGACGCATCCCCCGCCGCAGTACTGCGACAGCGACTGCGTCGGCGTGAGCACGCCGTAGTAGTAGACATTGTTGGCTACGTTGCCGTCCTGCTGTCTGAGCGACTGCAGGGTCTGTAGGATGTTCGCCCAGCCGCTGCCGTTGGGCGAAACGCTGCCGCCGTAGTTGTAGGCCTGGCGCAGCTTGATATCGACGCCGCTGACCGGATAGAGCTGCATCAAGCGGTCGTGATAGGCCTGCACGCGCGCGTTGCTCGTGTCCGGCTGCACGCCGTTGACGACGAGCGGCACGAGCAGCACCTTGAACGTGCCGTTGCTGCTCTTCGCGCCGAGGGCCTGCATGCCGGAGCCCGGAAAACGCGCGCCGTTCGTACTGCCCTGGCTCTGGCCGCTGGCCTCCATCAGCGTGACCGCATACTGCGTGTCGCCCTTGATGTCGGCGGGGTTCACCTCGAAGTTGAACGTGCTCTTGAGGTCCGTTTCGTTCGATGCGCCGCTCACCGTCTGTTTGAGCTGCTGCGCCTTGGCGCCGGAGATCTCCAGCTGCGCGACGATGTCGCGAGACTTGAACCCCGAGGCGGGCGTCACGAACACCCGCAGCATCGCCGGGCGGTTCTGCACGACGGGTGCCTTGGCGTTCCCCACCGCACTACCCTGCTTCATGATCGGGACCTCGACGCCCTGGTAGACCGAGATGCTGCTGATCGAGAGGTCTCCAGCGAGCGGCCCGGTCTGGGCGCCACCACCGCTGCCGCCCGTGCCCGACACGCCGCACGCCGGCTTGCATGCCGTCTGGTCGCCGGTGGTGCAGACGCACTGCGCGTAGCAGGTACTGCATTGGTTGCAGTCGGGGGTCTTGGTGCAACCCGGTTGCCCGAGATTGCCCGCGGGACCGACGCCAGCCGAAGACGAACCACTGGCGGAGCATGCGCCCAGCACCAGACCCACTGCGACGAGAAGAACCCAGCGAAGCATCCGGGCTACATCTTTGATCAGCGGGCGCGCTTCGTCACACCAATCCCGGCGCGCGACGATGTCGCATGTAGGTAGAAGTGTGTGCTTCAGCCGGGCAGCGATGCACAATCGAGCCCCGATGCGCCGTCCACCGACGACCAGAAACGCGCATACGGGCTACGCTCGGGACCGGGCACCTCGTACGGTCCCCGCCATGCGGCTTCGAGCGCGTCGGCTTCCCGGAACGCTCGGCGGCTGTGCTCCAGCCGCTCTTCAACGCCGGCTCCGGACAGCTCCATCGCCGCGTCGGAGAGCGCGTCCTCCAGCTCGTCGCGAACGGCGGAGAACGCGGCGAGGAACTGCGGGAGATCGACCAGCGCGCGGCGGTGCAACAGCTCGTGGCGCCACCACAGCGCGGCTGGATCGAAGCGATCCCCTGGTGTCGGACCCAGATCCGGAAGTCCGGCGTCGACCCACGCCGGCTTGAACACCGACGTGCAGGGCGCGGCGGTCGCCGTAGCGAAGTGCGTGTTCGTGCCGCCGTCGAGGTGGCTCACCAGCGATGCCGTGGTCTGCCCCGAGCGGCGCGTCGGCCACCATGAAGCGTGCGCGCACACCGTCATCAGCACGCCGCGACGCGCGAGCTCGGAGCGATCGTGCGGTCCGTGCTGGCGAAGCGCGCGCATGGCATCGCGCGGCTCGAGCCTCCCGGCACGGCGCGACAGGAAGCGCTGGCTGCACTGCTGGCGGCGTGGCGCGGCCGCGCCACGCGTCATGAGCGGATCGCCGAAGGTCCGGGCGAAATCGAGCACGCCCCTGCCGCTGAAGAGCCCCTGGTCGCGCGCGTACGCTTCAAGATGGGCCAGGCCGCGGTCCCAGCGATCGCGGATGGTCAGCCCGTTCGAGATCGAGCGCACACCCCGCACGCGCTGGGCCACCCAGGCGCGCCCGGCAGTCTCGAGCACCCACGCATCGCCAGGATCAGCCAGGATGAAGCTGTTGTCGTAGCGCATGCCGGTATCGCGGTAGCCGGCGGGCCCCCCCTGCCCGTGCTCTTCCAGCAGTGCGCCAATCAGCTCCACTCCGCGCTCGGCGCTATCGGCGCGCTCTAGCGCCAACCTCAAGAGGTCCATGCCGAGCAATCCCACGCCCTGCTGCGGTGTCCGGGTGAACACCGCTTCGTTGCCGATCACGAGCCCGTGCTCGTTGGCGCCCATCTCGGCGCCCCACATCCAGTGCGGTCGCGAAAGCAGCACGCGATGCGTATGACTTGCCTGGGGGATCTCGATATACGTGCAGCGCAGGTGCTCTTCGTTGGCGTGATCGGTAGCTGGAACCACTTCCAGCGCCTGGGCTTCACCCGGCTCCCGGTCGCTGTTCTTGGCGAACAGCACACTGCCGTCCGCCGTCGCCGAGCCCGTTGCCACCATGGTGTCGCACATACGGCGGCAGCCTAGCGCGGCGCGCGTTCGAGGGACGCCAGAGCCGGCGGTGGAGGGACGCCGCCGCGCGTGCCGCGGCTGCCAGGACCCGCCAGATTCTTCTGGGATTCCGCGGCCTACGGAGCGCCGGCGCGCGGGGTCAATCTTGACAAATCCGATGTGCCAACGCATATGCCCGTGCGTGAAGCTTTCGAACAAAGGTCGCTACGCTGTGCGCGCCCTGTTCGACATCGCCTTCTACAACGAAGGCCGGCCGACCCAGGTCAAGGATATCGCCGAGCGCCAGGGTATCCCGCCACGGTTCCTGGAGCAGATCTTCCAGGATCTGAAGCGGGCGTCCATCGTCGGCTCGAAGCGCGGACCCCAGGGGGGATACAGCCTGGCGCGGGGCGCGGCCGAGATCCGCCTCGGGGACGTGGTGCGCGCGCTCGAGGGCCCGATCATCCTCGGCGAGCGCGAAGCGGGAGCGAAGAAGGCGCGCGGCGGCGGCGAGTCGAGACAGGTGACCGAAGCCGTGTTCCGCGACCTGTCGGCGAAGGTGGAGGAGTGTTTCGACGCGGTCACGATTGCGGACATCTGCACGCGCGCAGAGCAGGTGGGGCTGCGCCGGCCGGGTTCACAACGCTATGTCTACGTCATCTGATCAGGGCCTGCCGCCGCTGGCCGATCATCCGCTCGTGTACGCGAGCACGCTCGACTTGATCGCCGACACGCCTCTGATCGAGATCCGGCGCATCGGCAGCGAAGGCCCCCGCGCGCGGGTGTTCGGCAAGATGGAAGCGGCCAATCCCGGCGGCTCGGTCAAGGACCGCATCTGCCGGTGGATGATCGAGCGCGCCGAGCAGCAGGGCCAGCTCGGCCCGCGCGGCGTGGTGGTCGAACCGACGAGCGGCAACACCGGTATCGGCCTGGCGCTGGTGTGCGCGCGCCGCGGCTACCGCTGCATCCTCACCATGCCCGAGAGCATGAGCCTGGAACGCCGCCAGCTGCTCGAGTCGTTCGGGGCGGAGCTGGTGCTGACCCCCGAGGCCGAGCAGATGGAGGGCGCGATCGCGCGGGCGCGGCAGATTGCAGCCGAAACGCCGGGCAGCTTCATGCCGCAGCAGTTCGACAACGCGGCCAACCCCGACGCGCACGCCGCGACCACCGCGCAGGAGATCCTCCACACGCTGGGGGATCTGTCGGTCGACGCCTTCGTGGCGGCGGTCGGCACAGGTGGCACGGTGAGCGGCGTGGGTCGGGTGCTCAGGCGCGAGCGGCCGGAGTGTCGCGTGGTCGCAGTGGAGCCGGAGAGCTGCGCGACGATTTCGCGGGGCGAGCGCGGCCCCTCGAAGATCCAGGGTATCGCCGCGGGCTTCGTGCCCCACAACTACGACGCGAGCGTGCCGCACGAGGTGCGCACAGTCAGTGACGAGCGCGCCTACACGACGAAAATCGAGCTCGCCCGGCGCGAGGGGCTGCTGGTGGGCATCAGCGCCGGCGCCAACGTTGCCATCGCACTCGATGTGGCGCGCGGGCTCGGCGAGGGGAAGAACGTCGTCACCATCCTGTGTGACACAGGCGAACGCTATTTCAGCCTCGATGAGTACTTCCAGAAGAAATAGCCTCGAGCAGGCGAGCGTGCTCGTCGTGGGAGTGGGCGGGCTCGGTTGTCCTGCGGCGCTTTCGTTGGTGCAGGCTGGAGTGGGCCGTGTGCTTCTGGCCGACGACGACCTCGTGGACGAGACCAACCTGCACCGCCAGATCCTGTTCGACGAGCAGGACGTTGGACAGGACAAGCTGGATGCGGCGCTTCGAGCGCTGTCGCGCTACGCCGCGCCGGGACAGCGCATCGAGCTGGTGCGCTCGCGCTTTCTGCCGGACAACGCCAGGGAGCTCGCGCGCTCGGTGGACGTGGTGGTGGAAGGCGCCGACAACTTCGCGACGAAGTTCCTGGCCGCCGATGCCTGTCGGCTCGAGGCGCGTCCGGTCGTGCACGGTTCGGGCGTGCGCTGGGTGGCGACGGCCTGGAGCGTCGCTTCGGGCGGACGCCCCTGCTACCGCTGCCTGTTCGAGGATCTGCCGGGTGGCGACGCGGCACCGAACTGCGCAGAGGCCGGTGTGATGGGTCCGGTGGTCGGCCTGGCAGGGGCGCTGATGGCCGATCTGGCGCTTTCGGTGCTGGTCGGAGATGCGGATCGGACCGGCAGGATCTACACCTTCGACGGGAAGAGCGATCAGCTCAGGTCCGTGGAGGTAACACCGAGGGTGGACTGTGCGTTGTGCGGCGAAAACCCGCGCATCCGCGATATCGACGAGGCGCGGTACATGGACCCGGGCTGTGCCGCCTAGAGGAACAAGGAGAGCAGGATGGACATCATCGTTCGCATTCCGACGCCGCTCAGGACCCTGACGGGCGGCAACGAGCAGGTCAACGCCAAGGGCGAGATAGTCAAGGACGTCATCGAGGACCTGGAAAAAAACCACCCCGGCATGCGCGACCGGCTGATGGACGACAAGGGCGTGCGCCGTTTCGTGAACATCTATGTCGGCGACGAGGACATCCGCTTCCTCGATGGGCTCGAGACGAAACTGAAGAGCGGCGACGAGATCAGCATCGTGCCCGCCATCGCCGGAGGCGCCAGCTGACCGACATGTTCGGCGAGGATCGCTACACGCGCCAGCGTCGCCTGCGCGAGGTCGGCGAGGCGGGTCAGGCGCGCATCGCGGCCGCTCGGCTCGACGTGAACGACAGCGACGGTGCGCTGGTCGAGGCGCTGTATCTGCATCGCGCGGGCGTGGAGCGCGTCTCGATCACGCCGCGGGCGGCGGCCGAGCCGTTCACGCACGCTGCGGCGTTCCGTTTCGCGGCCACGCGCAGCGTCGGAGCCGGCGCGTGGCGTGCCCTCGACAAGCTTCGCGGCGTGCTCGAGGACGACGCGTGACGCGACGGCTGGTCCGCTCGCGACGGCTGTCGTCTGTCATCGACGCCATCGGCAACACGCCGCTGCTCCGACTGGAGCGGGTGGCGCGCTCGGCGCCGGGCGTCGAGGTCTACGTCAAGCTCGAGTTTTCGAACCCCGGAGGCTCGGTCAAGGACCGCCCTGCCCTGCGCATCATCAAGGACGCGATCGCCGACGGGCGGTTGACCGAGGACCGCATCCTCATCGATGCGACCAGCGGCAACACCGGTGTCGCCTATTCGCTGGTCGGCGCGGCGCTGGGCTATCGCGTGCAGCTGGTGATGCCCGCAAACGTGACCAAGGCGCGCAAGGACATCACGCAGGCGTTCGGCACCGAGCTGGTCTACAGCGACCCTATGGAGGGCTCGGACGGCGCGATCCGGCTGGTGCACAAGCTCGTTGCCGACAGCCCGGAGCGCTACTTCTACGCCGACCAGTACTCGAACCCTTCCAATCCCCTCGCCCACTATCACGGCACCGGCGTCGAGATCCTGGAGGCGCTCGGCAACCGCATCACCCACTTCGTCGCGGGGCTCGGCACCAGCGGCACCGTGATGGGCACAACGCGGCGGCTGCACGAGCACAGTCGGCCCGTACACTGCGTCGCCGTCGAGCCGGCCGAGGCGCTCCACGGCCTGGAAGGCCTGAAGCACATGGGGTCGAGCATCGTGCCCGCCATCTACGATCCGTCGGTGCCCGACGAGATCCTCCCCGTGGGTACGGACGACGGCTGGGACATGGCCGACCGCGTTGCCGCCGAAGAGGGGCTGCACGTCGGTCATTCCACGGGTGCGAACATCTTCGCGGCCGTGAAGCTCGCAGAGCGGCTGGCCGCCGAGGGTCGCCCCGGCTGCGTGGTCACGGTGGCCTGCGATCGGGGCGATCGCTATTTTGCGCCGATGAAGTGGGAGCGGCGCTACACCTGGTAGGAGCTCCCATGACGAAGCCCGCGTGGACGACCGGGAATGTCCGAATACCGCATGCCGTGCTCGGCGAGGTCGAGCGCGCTGCGCGCGAGGCCTACGCCCGCGACGAGGAAGCGTGCGGCTATCTGGAGGGGCCGCTAGCCGATGAGCTGCTCGTCGATCGCGCCGTCGAGCTGGAGAACCTGGCCAACAAGTACCACCAGGTCGACCCCGAAGGGCATCCACGCACCGGTCGCGAATACTTCAAGATCAACGCCCTGAAGTTCGAGCGCGCGATCGAAGCAGGACGCGCGGGGCAACGCCCCGTGAAGGTCTTCTTCCATTCGCATCTCGACTGCGGCGCGTACTTCAGCGAGGAGGACGCCGCGAGCATGACGATGGGCGGCAGCGGCGAACCGCCGCACGAGTTGGCCTATCTGGTGACGGCGGTCGATCGCGGAGTCGTCACGGCGCACCGTCTCTTCGTATGGGATGCAGGTGGGCGGAGCTTCATCGAGGCTCCGCTACAGCTGCTGGACGAGTGACACCGTGCCAGGACATCGGGGACGCCTTGTGCGCGCAGGACGGCTGCTCTCTGCACTGGTGGCGCTGGCGATCTGCACGGCCGCGGGGGCTGCGCGAGCTGAGCTCCAGAACGATGTGGAGCACCTGGCCAGCGTCTGGCGCCGGGAGCGCGTCGAAGTCCGCGAGTTTCCGCCGAGGCTGCTCGAGCGGAACGAGTCGAAGCTGCTGCTGTTGCCCGACGAAGCGACGTTGACGCGCCCGCGGGGGTGCACCACGGTTGTCGCGCTGGGCGCGGTATCGACGAGCTTCGTGTTGCGGTTCGCGGCACCGCTCGATCCTTCCCAGCGTTCGGCGGGAGAATGGCCGCGGATTTCCGTTGCGGGTGTGGCGGAGGTCACGCGCTGCGGCGACCAGCGCGGCTCGCTGTCCAGACTGGTGGTCGAGATGCGCTCGCCGCGCGCGGTCGTGCAGATCGTCGTCGCGCGCTCGCTCGCCCCGCTAGCCTCCGTCGACGACGTGTTGGTCGAACGCAATCCCGGGCCGCTGGCGGCTCCGACCGCATCCGGTCCGCGGCCCCTGCTGGGGCCGCTCAGCGTGCGCGCCAAGACGATCGAGGCGCTCGCGCGCCGGCGGGGCGCGGAGAAGCAGGAGCGACGCCTGCTGATTGCCGACGGCGAAGGTGCCGGCGATGTCGATCTCGTCTTCGCGCCGGGCTGCCATCGCATCGATCTGCTCGGTCCCGCGGCGGCCACGACTCCGCGGCCGCCGGACATCGACGCAGTGCTCGCGGATCGGGCCACGGGCGCGGTGCTCGCGAGCGACCGGACGGAGAGCGCGGACGCCAGCCTGAGGCTCTGCGTGGGGGAGCGCCGCCCTGTGCAGCTGCACTACGCCGGTGCGCCTCCGCGCGACACGGTCACGATGCTGCACGCCCTCACTCCACTTCCGGCAGGATTGCCGGCACGTTGGGGCGCACTGGCGCGCGGCCGCATGGCGGAGGCGCTGGAGCGACACCACCTGCGCGCTCTGGGCGACGCGCTGGTCTACGACTCGCTCGGCGTGGTCGGTGTTACCGCGCTACCGGTCGAAGTTGAACCAGGCGCCTGCTACGTAGCGGCGGTGGCAGCGCTGCGCGGAAATAGCCAGGGCATCGCCCTCGCGGCATCGGCGGGAGCGGACAACCACGAGAACCAGACGACCGGCAACGGCACGGCCCTGGCTTTCTGCGCAAGGACAACCCACACGGCACTGCTCGAAGTCGAGGCGCGCGGACAGGGTGTCGTCTGGTTGGCAGCGCTGTGGCAGACGGCGCGTCTACCGATCGGGAGCGCATCGCCTTGACTGGACTCCGCGCTCTTCTGGCTGCGCTCGCTCTGTCCTCGTTGTCGGGCTGCGCGCGGGGGGGTGCCCCGCCTGCGCCGCGAAGTGCGCCCCACGCGACGCCCTTCGCCCGACTCCGCGCCACGCCGGACGGGCGGAAGTGGCTGGGCAGCGATTCCCAGCGCGCTCGCAAAGCGGGCGCCGGCCGCTCCAAGCTGATCACGGTCGGTGCCGGAGCTGCCGGCGATCGGGTGGAAGGAATGGTGTCGGTGCCGGGCGACCAGTGCGTGCTGCTGCTGGCTCGCGCTACCGATTCGGTGCAGGACGTTGATCTGTTCGCCTACGGCGAGAACGGCGCGACACTCGGAACCGACGAGGCGCCCGACGTGAAGCCGACGCTCCTGGTGTGCCCACCCCATCCTCGTCACATCTATCTCGTCGCCCGCATCGCGGCGGGACACGGCCTGGTGGCGATCGGTGCGCAGCTGGTGAGCCGGAAGGACGCCGCTCGCGTCGGCAAGGCGCTGGCAGCCCGCGGCCGGCCCGGAGAAGCGGCGGGCCGCGCCGGGGACTGGCCTGGCCTGAAGGAAAAGCTGGCCAACCACCGGCGCCAGATCGGCGCTACGTGGAGCGACGTTCGCCGCGTCGCGGTGCCTGTGGAACCGTCCGTCCCCACCCGCGTGTCGGCGATGGTCGACGCGGGCCGCTGTCTGGACGTGCTGGTGCTGCCGTCGGAGGAGGTCTCGCACGTCGACGTTGACGTGGTCGATCAACAGGCGCGGATCGTCGGGCGCGCGCGTGCCAGCGGCCGGGACCGCTCGCTCGTCGTCTGCTCGCCTACCGACGAGCCGGTGACCCTGGAGATCCGGCCGCACGCGGGGCGCGGACTGGTCGCGGTCGTGCTGTCCCGCTCGACGGCGGGCGCGGCGCGCGACCTCCGGGTCCCCGCCTTGCGCTTCGATCTGGCTCCGCTGGGTACACTGGCGGAGGCCCGCAGCCATCACGACGCCCGGCTGGAGCAGGCCGGCTACGGCTCGCCACGGCTTCTTCACCAGGGCTCGCTCCAGGTCGGACGGCGTGAGAGCCTGCCGCTGCATCTATCGCCCGGCTGCTCTCGCCTGGACGTGATCCTGGGACGCCCGGCACATGGTGTACGGGCGCTCCTCTGGGCCCAGGATGGATCGCTGCTGGCAGAGGACAGCGGTGGACGGAACAGCGTGCTGTTTGTCTGCTCGCACGGCGGAAACGATCGACTCGACGTACAGGCGACGATCAGGCCGGGGCCCTACGCCGTCGAGTCGAGGCAGGAGCGCGGAACGCCGGCAGTGCTCATCGACCATCCGTTGGCGGCCAGCAGGCTCCTCGGACGCATGCTCTCGCGCGGCGTGGTCCAGAGCGCGTCGCAGCTCGCCACGGCGAAGGTCGTGTCGGTGGCTCCCACCAAGCTATACCGGATGGACGTGCTGGTTCCGGTCGGGCGCTGCGTCGATGTCACGTTCGCGCTGGGGCCGGGCGCGAGCGGCGCGGAGCTCAGGCTCGTCGATGCTGCGAACAACGAGGAGATCAAGCTGTCCAGGGGGATCGGCTCGACCAGTGCTCGAGCCTGCGCCTTCGCGCGGTCGGGCACGCTGCACGCGCGCGCGGAGCTCCGGTCGACGGTTGGCCAGGCAGCGGCGCTGGTAGCCACGCGCATGCTGACGCCGCACCCTTGAGGTGCGGCGTCGTGACCGGGCACCTAGCCCTTGGCGCCGAGCGGCATCACGTCCGACGGGCGCAGGGTACGATGGTCGCCGTCGATGTCCGAGACCTCGACGCCATCGGCGCCGACCGCGATCACCCGGACCGGCTGCCAGGGCAGAGCCAGGCTTGTCGGGCGAGCCAGAACGAAGTCGCCGCGGTGGATCGCGCGTTTCTCCGGGGGCGCGGGCACGACGGAATCCCAGGGCAGACCCGAGATGCGGCTGTCGGCGCGCCAGCGCACCCGCAGCACGTCGTCGTCGACTTCGTGGATTGTCGCCGAATACCAACGGGAATCGTGCAGCGCGAGGACATGCTGATGCGGTTCCGGTCGCCAGCCTCTGGGCGCGATGGGGCGGCCGGCCGCAGCGGCAGCACGTGAAAACGCCCGGCGACGGTGTGTGCGCTCGAAGTAGCGCTGCAGGTCGAGGCGGGTGAACGCAGTGGGCGCCAGCACGCTCGGGCGCGCCAGGTGGAGTGTGCGGTCCCGGGCATCGACCGCATCGATTCTGGAGCCATCGAGCCGCGTGATGCGGCAGGGTTCCCAGTGCGCTGGGCGGGATGCGCAGATCGCAAGATCTCCCGCGCGGAACTGGTGCGCCGGCGGGGGCAGAAGGTACGCATCGCTCGTCTGGACATGGCGGAAGTCGCCCCCCTCGACGGTCTGCACCTCCAGCGCCTGGCCGCGGGCGGACAGCACCCTGGCTTCGTAGAACTCGGCGGCGGTCTGTTCGATGACAATGTGATCGCCACGCCTCGGCCCGGCTGCCGGCGCGGCAGACCGGTCACGTTGGTGCTGGCAGCCCGCGCTGCCCACAAGCACGACGAACCAGCAAATCATGCGGCTTCGTGGCGGACCGGGAGGGGTCATGTGGGGATCATGTCGGGCTGGCGCGGGGCGCGGCTTTCGGTTTAGGCTCCTCCAGCCTAGATCCGGTTCGAACTGCAGCGGATGGCTACCGGAAAGACCTAGCGGGAGAGGAGCACACACGCATGATGAACCAGGCGCCCCACGAGGGCACGCACGCACAAGGTGGCGGCTACGGCCCCCCGCCCGGAGGCTATGGGCCTCCTGGCGGCGCTCCTCCGGGAGGCTACGGGCCTCCTGGCGGCGCTCCCCCTCCCGGCGGCGCTCCTCCCGGCGGCTACGGACCTCCCGGCGGCGCTCCTCCCGGCGGCTACGGACCTCCCGGCGGCGCTCCCCCTCCCGGTGGTGGCTACGGGGGGCCTCCGGGCGCTCCTGGCCCGTATGGTCCGCCGCCTGGCGGCGCCCCCATGCCTCCCCCCGGTGGTGGCCCGATGCCTGGTGGCCCGCCGATGGGCGGCGGCGAAATCGAAGCGCTGAAGAAGCAGACCCAGCTCTGGATGATCGTCGGCGCGATCTTCGGACTGTTTTGCGGCTGCAACCTGATCTGCATCGTCGGGGCCGTGTTGGCGTATCTCGGCAGTCAATCCGCGCAGCGGGGCGACATCGCCGATGCGCAGGGCAAGCTGAAGATCGCCAAGATCCTGGTCATCGTCGGCATAGCGCTCAGCGTCCTGGGCTTCATCATCTGGTTCGCCCTGAGCGGCCTCAGCGCGCTGTCGAACATGTAGCCAGCGAGCCCACGGCAGGGCGCTCCAGCCCAGGGTTCCCTGCCGTGTACGCTTCGCCGCACGCCCGCGGCTGGTGAGCGCGCGCGTCCCCGGCTAGAATCGCTCGTGGCGGTTTGTTCGCCCCGAGCTTCCGGGAGCCTTGTCCTATGCGTGCGCGTACTGTGTTGGCCATCTCCACCGCGACGATCCTCTCGATTGTCGCGGTAGCAGCTTGTAGCTCGAGCAAGAACGGCGTGGCGAATCCACCTGGAATCGGTGGCGGCGGCGCTAGTGGCAGCGGCGGCAGCGGAGCGACCGGCTTCGACGGCGGGTTGTTCGATACCGGAGCCGGCGGAAGCGGAGTCGCATGCGGTCCCTCGCAGCCCTGCGAGGCCGGTGTGTGTGTTGCAGGTCAGTGCTGCGCCAGCGCGAAGCAGGCCTGCGGCGACAAGTGCTGCAGCGGCGCCGAGGTGTGCCTGTTCGATCAGTGCGTGACGCCGGGCAAGACCTGCCAGAGCAAGGCCGACTGTGCCGCAGACGAGTACTGCGAGACAGCGCTCGGCACTGCCGACTCCGCCGACGGCGGCGTGTCCGACGCCGGTCCGTCCGACGCCAGCGCGGGCGATGGTGGCGCGGTGTGTACGCAGCCGGTGCCCGCTGCCGGGCGCTGCGTACCGCTCCCGCCCAAGTGCGTCGGTGATGCGGGTGCGCCCGACGGCGGGACCTGCATCGAGGACTGCCAGTACCACCCGCCGGTCGGCAAGCTGAATGCCACGATCAAGTGGCAATGGGGCTATAATCCCAAGCCGACCACCGACCCGAACTCGGCGGATGTCTGGGCTACGCCCACCGTGGCTCGCGTGTACGACGCCAACTGCGACGGCAAGGTGGACGAGAGCGACCCGCCGGACATCATCTTCGTGTCGGGCGACGCCAAGGGCTCGTACTGCTCGAACCCGAACCTGGTGACCGGCGGCTTCTCGCTGTGCAAGCGCGGGCGGCTGCGCATGCTCGATGGCCGGACCGGCCAGGAGATCTGGACGCTCGACCGCGTCGATTCCAGCAGCGTCGGTTTCGCGGCCCTCTCCGTCGCCCTCGGAGACATCGATGGTGACGGACGCATCGATATCGTCGCCATGACGGGCGAGGGCAAGATCGCGATGATCAGCGCCGACGGCAAGGTCGAGCGCGTCAGCGACAAGCCCATCGACACCGCGGCGTCCAACAGCATCGGCTGGGGCGGCGGCATCGCCATCGCCGACATGGACGGCGACGGTCACCCGGAGATCGCCTACGGCAGGGACCTGTTCTCGACGACCGGCGGCAAGATCACCCGGCTGTGGGTCGGCGCTGGCGGCAACGGCGGCGGTACGGGCAAGGAGCTGTCCTTCTTCTCCGACCTCGATGGCGACGGGGTACAGGAGTTGGTCGCCGGCAACACCGCGTACAAGCTCGACGGCAGCATGCTGTGGAACAAGACGGGGTTGCCCAACGGGTTCAACGCCGTCGCGGACTTCAACGGCGACGGCAAGCCCGACGTGGTGCTGGTCGCCCAGAACCAGGTCTGGATCCTCCAGGGGGCCACCGGAAACGTCGAGCTCGGCCCCGTCACGCTGCCTGGTTCCGGCAACGGTGGCCCGCCGACCGTCGCGGACTTCGACGGCGACGGCAAGCCGGAGATCGGCGTGGCGAACAAGGACAAGTACTCGATGGTGAAGCCGGACTATGCGGCCAAGACCATCAATGTCGTATGGTCCGCGCCCAATCACGACCTCAGCTCGTCGGTGACCGGCTCGAGCGTCTTCGATTTCCAGGGCGATGGAAAAGCGGAGGTTGTCTACAACGACGAATGCTTCCTGTGGGTGTACGACGGGGCGACCGGCAACGTCGACCTGGCGGTGCCGACCGAGTCGTTCACCGCCACCGAGGCTTCCGTCGTGGCCGACGTGGACGGCGACGGCCACTCGGAGATCGTCATGATCTCCAACGGCGCGGACCCGAGCTCCAGCGGTTGGGGATGCGACGTGAACCCGTGGAACCAACCGGATCCCACCCACAACCGCCCCGCCTGGAAGCCGCCGGCGGGCCTGACCGCCTACCGCGGCATCACGGTCTGGGGCGACAAGGAAAACTCGTGGGTCGGCACCCGTACGCTCTGGAGCGAGCACGCCTACCACGTCTCGAATATCTGCGACTCGCGCGACAGCGCCTGCGGTCCGCCAAACGCATATGGCTCGATCCCGAAGCACGAAAAGGACAACTGGAAGGTGTCGTGGCTGAATAACTTCCGGCAAAACGTGCAGGATCAGGGCGTGTTCGACGCGCCAGACGCCACAGTGTCGCTCGCCGTCCAGTGCGGGAGCCCATTGGTGCTCCAGGTCTCGGTGCGCAACATCGGGCTGGCGGGGCTGCCCGCGGGCGTCGAGGTCGGCGTGTTCGTGGACAAGGGCGGCACGCAGACCCAGCTCGGCACGGTCAAGACCACGCAAGCGCTACTGCCCGGCCAGACGCAGGTGCTCGCCTTCACGGTTCCGGCAGGTCAGGCCACGTCCAGCGACTCGTTCATCGCACGGATCATCATCGACCCGAACAACAAGACCTTCAACGAGTGCCGCGACGACAACAACGAGAGCAGCAAGGTCACGGCTCACTGCGGGCCAGCGTAGTCGCCTGGCGCGACTCGCGGCCCCGGACGGCATAAGGAGGAGAACAAGCGCCTTCGCTCCCCTACCGCCCGCACGGCGGCTACTCGTAGGGATTCTTCTCGAGACCGGCCGGGGGCTTCCGCACCGTCGTCGTGTGCCGGGGCGCGCGAGCGCCGGTCTTCTTGGGAACGCTTTCGGCATGGTGCGCGCCGGCCACGCTGCGCACCCGGATGGCGGTGTTCTCGCGTGGCGTGATCTGTTCGCTAATCGCGCTGCCGTCATCGAAGCGGATGCTGACCACGACCTTCTTGTCCGAGCGCGGCAGCTCGAACGACGCGCCATTCTTGTTGAAGGCGATGTCGCTGATCCCGGGTGCCCGGATCTCTGCGATGTCCGCGTCCGAGCTCAGCTGTACGAGCACGCGCTCCGGCTGACTGGGTGCGGAAGCCGTAGGCTGGACCGCGGCGGCGCTCGCCGGCGTGGACGGCGCCCCGGCCGCCGCGCTCCGGGTCGGCGCGGGCCCCGGTGACTGGACGAGCTTGACCAGCAGACCACCCACCAGCGCCGCCCCTGCCACTGCGGCGGCGACAGCGGCCCGCCGCTTCAAGCGATGACGCCTGAGGTCGTCTTCCGTCACAGCAGGGACGACCTTGACGCTGTCCAGGGTGAGCGGCTGCGAGCCGGTCGAGCCGGTTGCGACGTGTCCCGCCGGGCGCTCCGCCACCGACATCACCGGCGGTCGTTTCCCCGACAGGACCTCCGAGATCAGCTGGCGGCGCTGCCGGATCTCCGCACCGCAGAACTCGTCCACGATCCGGGCCACGTCGGATGGCGAGCACAGGTCGCCACTCCCTCGCACGTAGCCTTCCAATGCCTCGGCGAACGCCTTGGCGGTCGGCCAGCGATCGTTGGGATCGACCGACAGGGCCCGCATCACGATCTGCTCGAGCTCGGGTGAGATGCTGCTGTCGATGCGGCTGGGAGGCGTGTAGTCCCCTCCCGAAATGGCCAACAGGACCTGGGCGTCGCTGTCGCCCTTGAAGAGTCGTTCGCCGGTGAGAAGCTCCCAGCAGACGATGCCGATGGCGAACACGTCGACGCGCCTGTCGAGCGCGCCGCCGCGGGCCTGCTCGGGGGCCATGTAGCGGAACTTGCCTTTGGCCATGCCGGTGGCGGTGTGCACGGTGCGTTCCGCTGCCTTGGCGATGCCGAAGTCGGTCAGTCGTGCAGTCCCGTCCGTGCCTAGCAGGATGTTGTGGGGCGTTGCGTCCCGATGCACGACGCCCAGCGGGCGGCCCTCGAGGTTTTCCTGCTCGTGTGCGGCATGCAATCCGTAGAGCGCGTCCATGAGGATGCGCAGCGCGGCCGGCCGCGGCACGCCGGTCTTGCGCTTGCGCGCGGCACGCATGACGTGCGCCAGGCTGGTGCCGTCGATGTAGTCCATGACGAGCAGATGCTCGCCGTCGGCCTCGTGAACGTCGTGGACGTTGACGACGTTCGGGTGACGGATCAGCGAGGCGATGCGTGCTTCGTCCATGAACGAGGCCGCCAGCTCCGGCACGGCGCTGATGTGCCGATGCATGCGCTTGATCGCCACAAGGCGCTCGAACCCGGCGGCTCCCCGCTGTCGGCCGACGTAGACCGTCGCCATGCCGCCCGACGCCAGCTCTACCAGAAGCTCGTACCGTCCGACGTAGGCGCCGCCTGGACTGTTGGTCTCGCCGCGCTGGGGCAGCTCGATATCCGAGAGAGAGACCTCCTCGAGCAGCGCCCGCGTCGGTTCCTCGTCATCGTCGATCACAACCCCATGAACCTTCCGCTGAGCGAAACCGAGCCCGGGCCGACCCCGAAGGATACGTGTTCATCGGAACGCTCGTCCTTCTTGTCGTGCTTCCCCTTCCAGTCGGTAGCGAACAGCCCGACCACTGCCGTCGCGACGCCCACCACCGCCGTCGCGCCCAGCAGCACGTTCGTCCGCGTCTGCTTTGTCTGACCCGCGTCGAGGCCTTGCTGGGTCGGGTGCGCGTTGAACTCGCTGCGGGCGTGGTTCGTGTCCAGTCCGCTCCAGATCGTCACGCCTGCCAGCACGGCGGTTGCCCCCGCGCCCGCGTACACGACGATCGGAGGCAACCCGCCGTGGCTGGTCTTGCCTTCGTCCCGCGGCCCGGACTCGTCCGATACCGGGGGTGGCACGGCAGGTGTCGGGGCGAGAGGAGGCGGCGGCTCGAGCAGCACGTGCTCCAGGCTCCCTGCCACGACCGTGACCTGACGCTTCACCCGCTTGCCGTCGAAGCTGCCACTGATCACGTGATCGCCTGGATCGACGAACGTCACGTCGAGCTGCGGCGCCTCGCCGTCGATCTCCACGTCCTCCGCGCCGTGCGCGTCGATATCGATGCGCCCGAGCTTGGGCGTCAGCTCGGCGATCATCTTGTTCGCCTTCCGCCGCCGCTTGTCGTGCTTGGGCGCGTCCTGCAGATAGCGAGCGCACAGGTTTGCCGCCCGGGTCAGTTCGCCGGCCTTCTCGTGGGCATCGGCGGCGTTGAACAGCGCGGCCGGATGCGGAGCGATGGCGTAGGCGTCCTCGAAGTCCTTCGCAGCCGCTGCGTAGTCGTGCCGGCGGAACGCCCGCATGCCCTTGCGGAATATCTTGCCTGCCTTCGCCCGCGTGGCCTTGTCGACCTTGTGGGTGGGGGTTGCCTGGGCCGGAGCGGCGACCGTGGCGCTGGTCGCGCACGAAGCCCCCACGAAGAACGCTAGAAGGACCGCAGAACGCATGCCGAGCGCCATCGTAGCTCCGTCCGCGCGGCCGAGCTACATCCCGGGCATCTGGAGGCCTGCTTCAATGGCCATCAATTGCCATCGCCAGCGCCCAGCCAGCGCTGGGCAATGGCGCGCAGCTGGTTCTGCTCGGCCAGCTCCAGCAGCGCGACGCTCAGGCGATGCTGCAGCGCCGGGTCGTCGCGCACCGCGAAGCCGTAGCCCTGCGGTTCGTAGGATTTCGCCGATACGCGCAGCTCCACGCTGGGGTGCTGGCGGAGGTAGTACTGCAGCATGGGGCGATCGAAAACGACCGCGTCGGCCTTGTCGTGCGTGACCAGCTGCACCGCCGCCTGCAGGTCTTTCGCCTCGACCAGGCGGGCGCCGTGCTGGGCCGCCAGCTGGGCGCCCGTGGTGCCGCGCACGACCGCGACGCGCCGCTGGGACAGCTGCTCGATGCGCTGGATCGACCCCGTGTCCAGCTGCGACAGCGTCAACGCCGTGGCGATTCCGGCGGTCATGGAACTGGCCGAGATCAGCGCGATGACCATCCACACGCCCGCGATCACACGTCCTGCCAGCGACAGCGGCGCGCGGTCGCCGTAGCCAACGGTGGTCATCGTGACCAGCGCCAACCAGACGCCGTTTCCGATGCCGCGCAGTGGCGTGTCGGGAAACTGCTTGGGATTGTGATGCCGCTCTGCGAGCCAGAGCAACGTGCCTACGATGAGCAGCACCAGCAGCAGCACGCCCACACCAGCAGCGAACGCCTTGCTCGCGAAAGGCGCGAAACGACGCCATAGCCCGCCACTGGCGGGTGCGAGGATGGCAAGGCTGGCCTGGAAGTACGGCTGCGTGAAACGCACCCGCTTCGATCGGGCCGCCGTGATGCTGATCGGGCCGACCGCGACGTCCAGATCGCCGTGGGCCACCTTCGTGATCGCCGAAGCCACGGTCGGCTCCCGCACCAGCTTGAAGCGGACTCCGGCACGAGCGGCGACAGCGCGCCACACCTCGAGGCTCAGACCGCTGGGCGAGCTGGGTTGTCCGACTACGAACGGCTCGGAACCGGCAACTCCGACGACCAGGCTGCGCGTCGGGGTCGGAACGGAGTCCGCTCCGGCTTCGACGGGCCCCGCGTCGGGCGACGCTGCATCGCGGGCGCCGCCGTCGGGTTGGCTGGGGTGCGCGGAGTCCGCACTCTTGGCGGGTACAGACGGCGCTGCGGCGGCGACAGCGCATACCAGCAGCGACGCCAGCAGCGCCCACAACCATGCGACGCTACGGCTGGACAACACCCAGCCGGGGTAGCGCCCGCGGAACGGCGTTTCAACCCCGGCGTGGCTGCGGGCCGCCTTTCGCAAGGCGGCCCGCGTCGACTGCGCACGGCGCCTGATCAGCTCGCCGTGGGAGTTGCTTCGCTCGTTGCCTCGGGGGCAACCGGAGCTACTGCTGCCGCCTTGCGGCGGGGAGCCTTCCTACGTGCGCCCTTCTTCGCGGCCTTGCGGGTGGCCTTCTTGGCAGTCTTCTTCGCGGCCTTGCGGGTGGCCTTCTTGGCAGTCTTCTTCGCGGCCTTGCGGGTGGCCTTCTTGGCAGTCTTCTTCGCGGCCTTGCGAGTGGCCTTCTTCGCGGTCTTCTTCGCGGCCTTGCGGGCAGGCTTGCGAGTGGTCTTCTTCGCGGCCTTGCGGGTGGCCTTCTTCGCGGTCTTCTTGGCCCGCTTCTTCGCGGTCTTCTTCGCGGCCTTGCGGGTGGCCTTCTTCGCGGTCTTCCTGGCGGTCTTGCGCTTCGCCTTCTTCGTTCCGACCTTTGCTGTCTTCTTCCGGTTCCTTGCAGCCATTCGGGACCCTCCTGGGACACCTTGTGGTGGGTTCAGCCCACCAACGCTCAAGGCACTGCGTATATTGCCATCTAGTGCGATGTGTCAACGGTGCATGCGGCGCGCCCTTCGCTAGGATCCGCTCGAACACACGCGATGAAGGAACGTCTGCAGTGCCGAGTTGAAAGCGTCCGGCGCCGCGAGATTCACCACGTGGCCTGCCCCATCGATGATCACGAGCTTGGAGTCCGGAAGCGCGCGTGCGAGCTCGCGCGAAATGGCCACCGAAGGGGCGTCGTTGCCGCCGGCGACGAGCAGCACGGGGACCTCCAGTGCTGTCAGCTTGGGCTCGAGCGCCGCCGCGTCGGGCTGTGCGGACAGCAGATGCCGGAGCGTGCTGGACAGCGCGTGCCCCGGGTGCTCGAGAAAGCCCTGCCGGATCAGCTTCGCGCCCTCGGGATCGAAGCGCGAGCGGGCACCCCAGACGAATTCCGCCCCTGCGGCGTCGACCCCGCGCTGGTCGATGGCGTCCGCAAACGCTTCTGCCCAGTTCCCACCGCTCCTGGTTTGCGACGGCGGCGGGAAGGCCGCCAGCACGACGCCCCGCACGCGCGAGGGGTGAGCCAGGGCGAACCGCAGTGCGACTGCCGCGCCCATGCTCAGACCTCCAACGACGACGCGCCGCTCCGCGCTCTGCTCGACCACCCGCAGCAGGTCCTCGACGAAACACCCGGACTGGTACTGCGCGGGATCGCTGGGAGCTTCGCTACGGGCGTGACCGCGAGCGTCGTACAGGACAACCCGGAAGGCGGTCGACAGCGCACGCGCCTGCGGCCTGAAGTTCCGTGCGCTGCCTCCGAAGCCATGCCCCAGAACCACCGTCGGTCCGCTGCCGTGCTCCTCGACGTGGAGTCGGACGGGAAGACAAGGCTTCAAAGGCAATTCTCGTAGAGCCGGGTCACGTCCGCCGGATCGGGATAGCGCGGCGTTGCAGCCATCAACGGGTCGGCCAGGGCATCCTCGACCAGGCTCGAGATGAGCTTCTGCTCGATTCCAAGCTGGCGACCGCTCTTGTCGGTACCGACGCGCGCGATCAACCCCTCGACCGCCGCTATGGCTTGGTTGGCGTTGTCGTGATCGGATGCCGACGGATCGGCCGCGCCCAGGGCAATGGCAACCTGTGCGTAGCGCGTAGTGCAGGTTTCGAGGTTGTAGCGCATGACCAGGGGCAGAAGCGTGGCCAGCGACTGTCCGTGCGCAGCACCGAGGCGTGCGCTGAGCGGGTGCCCCATCGCGTGGCACATGCCGAGCCCCGAGTTCGTGAACGCGATGCCGGCGAGATGCGAAGCGAACAGCATCTGGCCGCGTGCCTCGAGGTTCGACCCATCGTCGAAAGCGTGCGGCAGGTAGCTCGCAACCATCGCGATGGCCCTGAGCGCCACGGCATCCGAAACCGGATTGACCCTCGTGCAGGTGAAGGCTTCGGTCGCATGCGTGAGCACGTCGATGCCACACGTCGCTGTGACGGCAGCGGGGACGCCCAGCGTGAGCTCCGGGTCGAGCAGGACCAGAGTGGGCAGAAGTCCCGGATGGCCGAGCAGCACCTTGCGCTGCGTCTCCGGGTTGGTCACCACGCCGAACATGTTCGTTTCCGAACCGGTGCCGGCCGTCGTCGGAACCGCCACGATCGGATGCGGCGGGTTTTCGGGCCGGCACCCGAACGGGTAGTCGCTCGGTGTCCCACCGTTCCGTGCTATCAACGCCATGGCCTTGGAGGCATCCAGCGTGGACCCACCTCCCACTGCGACCACGATGGCCCGCATGTCCCCGCGCAGCACCGCACAGCCAGCATCGACACAAGCGTAGTCGGGATTGGTGGTGACACCGTCGAACACGCGGCTGCGGACCCCGGCCTTCTTCAGAGACGCTTCGACCCGCGAGATGATTCCAGTCCCGGCCACCCCCTTGTCGGTCACGATGACCGCATTCCGGTGCCCAAGCGATTTCACTCGCTTGCCCAGCTTCTCCACGACGCCGACGCCAAACGAGGTGCGCACGCCCGGCTGCAGCTCGAAGCTCGTCTTCGACAACATCGGCATCGTCTTTGGATTTCCTGTGTCCGGAGGGTCGACCGGTCCGGCGGCAAAGGTAGCGACAGCGTAACGAGGCGACAAGGCCGATCCCGCGCCTCGTCTGGCCCGGGCTTGACCGCACAGCCCACAGTTCCTATGCGAAAAGGCTGACCCGTGCCCGCACCTTCCCTCAATCGACCGCAACGCGCGGCGGTCAGAACCCTCTCCGGACCGCTTCTAGTGCTGGCGGGCGCTGGAACGGGCAAGACCCGGGTCATCACCTACCGCATCGCCGAGCTGATCAAGCACGGCGTCAAACCCGGCCGCATTCTCGCCGTGACGTTCACGAACAAGGCGGCCCGCGAGATGAAAGAGCGCGCGCTCGGGCTTCTAGGCCGCCGCCGTCGGGGCGCGAGCGCACCGGAAATCTCGACCTTCCACTCGCTGTGCGTGCGCATCCTCAGGCGGCACATCACGCTCCTGGGCTACCCGTCGGCGTTCTCCATCTACGACAGAGGCGACCAGGAAAGCGTCGCCCGTTCCGCGCTGAGGGACATCCGTGTCGGCCACGAGAAGCTGCGTCCGGGCGACCTGCTGGCACAGATCAGCGCGTGGAAGGGCGCTTCGGTGCGCGCCGAACAAGCGCTGGATCTGGCGGAATCGGACAAGCAGCAGTTGGCAGCCATGGCCTACGAGCGCTACCAGGCCGCACTGCGTGCAGCCGGCGCGGTGGACTTCGACGACCTCTTGCTGTGTACCGAGCAGCTCTTCGCGGAACATCCCGAGGCGCGCTTCGCGGAGGCCTCCCGCTTCGACCACCTGCTGATCGACGAGTACCAGGACACGAACGGCCTGCAGTACCGCATCGTCCGGGCCCTCGCCGAACGGCACCGCAACATCTGTGTCGTGGGGGACGACGACCAGTCGATCTACGGCTGGCGCGGTGCCGAGGTTGCCCACATCCTCGGCTTTGCCAACGATTGGCCCGACGCGAAGGTCGTCAAGCTGGAGGACAACTACCGATCGCGCGAACCGATCCTCGCGCTCGCCAACACACTCATCTCCCACAACAGCACGCGCCACGACAAGACGCTGCGCGCGTCGCGAGGCGGCGGCGAGGCGCCCCGGTTCCTGCGCTTCGAGGACGAGACAGCCGAGGCCGAGGCCGTGGTTCGCGAGATCCGCCAGCGTGTCGACGCGGAGACGGAAGACCGCGTGTCGCCGAGCGACATCGCCATCCTGTTCAGGACCAACGAACAGCCTCGCGCCTTCGAAATGGAGCTTCGCAAAGCGCGCGTCCCGTACGTGCTGGTCGGAGGAATGTCGTTCTACGACCGCAAGGAGATCCGTGACCTGCTCGCCTATCTCAGAGTGCTGGCAAATCCGACCGACGAGGTTTCGCTGCTGAGGATCATCAACACGCCGCCGCGCGGCATCGGCACCGGCACCGTGCAGACGCTGCTCTCCGACGCCGTTGCCCAGGGGGAGCCGCTGTGGAACGTCCTGCCCTCCGCGACGCACGATGGCCGCGTTCCGCATGCCGCGGCCGAGCGGCTCGAGATGTTCCGGCGCATGATCGACGCCTACCGCGCGCGACTCGCCCATGAGCCGCTGGCCGAGGTTGTCTCCCACCTGATCGAGACCATCGACTACCGCTCGGAGCTCGCCCGCGTCTACAAGAACCCGGCCGACATCGAGGCGCGCTGGAACTCGGTGGAAGAACTGGTCAACGCCATCGCACAGTACGCCTCGTCGGCCGACCAAGCCTCATTGCTGGGGTTTCTGGAGGAAGCCGCCCTCGCAGGGCGCGACGACACCCGCGACGACAAGAAAGACAAGCGTCAGGAGCACGCGGTCACGCTGATGACGCTGCACAGCGCCAAGGGGCTCGAATTTCCGCATGTGTACATGGTGGGCATGGAGGAAGGGCTCCTACCGCACCAGCGCTCGGTCGCCGACGGTGGCAACCAGATCGCCGAAGAACGACGTCTGTGCTACGTGGGCGTCACCCGCGCACAGGACACGCTTGCGTTGACGCTCTGCAAAGCACGCATGAAATGGGGCAAGCTGCGGCCCGCGATACCCAGCAGGTTCCTGATGGAGATGCGAGGCGAGACGGAGCGTGCGCAGCGCATTGCTGAAGCGTCCACTGCGCGGCACAAGGAAGACACCGCCAACGACGCCACGAAGGCCTCCAAGCGGGCCTCCCGAAAGCCAGCCGCAAAGCGCACTGCCAAGAAGGGCGGCACGCGCAAGACCCGCAGGGCAAAATCGCCGCGTGGAAGGGCGGCGGACCCCGCCGACACGTGAAGTCGAGGAAGGAACGTCACATGGCCACAGCACTCGTCACAGGAGCCAACCGGGGGATTGGGCTCGAGCTCTGCCGTCAACTCGCCGCTCGCGGCGACCGGGTGATCGCGGTCTGCCGAACCAGCACGCCCGAGCTCGACAAGCTCGGCATCCGCGTCGAGGACGGAGTCGACGTGACCGATCCCGGGTCGGTGGAGGCGCTGGCCGGACGGTTGCATGGCACGTCACTGGATCTGCTGGTGAACAACGCGGGTGTGCTGTCGCATGAAGGCCTCGACCACCTGGATTTCGATTCGATGCGCCGCCAGTTCGAGGTCAACGCGCTCGGACCGCTGCGCATGACCGCTACGCTCCTGCCGCTCCTGTCCAGAGGCGCGAAGGTCGCTATCGTGAGCAGTCGCATGGGCTCGATTGCGGACAACACCTCCGGCGGAACCTACGGCTATCGCATGTCGAAGGCCGCGGTGAACGCGGCGGGACGCTCGCTCGCCCAGGATCTGGCAAGTCGCGCGATCGCCGTCGTGATCCTGCATCCGGGGTTCGTCCGCACCGCCATGACCGGACACAACGGCATGGTCGACCCGCCCGAGTCGGCGCGCGGCCTGCTCGCGCGGATCGACGAGCTGACGCTGGAGTCGACCGGGCGCTTCCTGCACGCCAACGGCGAAGAGCTGCCCTGGTAGGCGTCAGCCGGTCTCGAACTCCAACCTCTGCCAGTGCCCGCGGTCGGCCGGGCCGCGACACGCCCACAGGGTACGTTCCGCCGGCACGCACACGATGCAGGCGTTCGTCGCTGTCCCCTGATCGTCCTCGGGGTAGCGGCAGATGCTGTCCAGGCCGTCGGTGCGATCGGAGAATACGGCGCGGATGCTGTCGACGCTCTGGCCGCCGGCAGAGAGCATCGTCTGCATGCGTGACAGGCGGCGGAAGCTCGACGAATTCGGCTGCTCGCCCTGCACAGCGACGTGCTGCTCGTCGAGGCAGTGGTTCGTCCGGGCGAGCGCCTCGGCCTGCAGCGTTCGCGCGATGCAACGCCCGGCGCTGCATTCGTACTCGACGGCGCCCTGGGCGTCGGCCAGCCAGTACGTGTGCGCGGCCGCTCGCGGCGCGTTCTCGACGATGCGCATGGCCTCCGCTCTGCTAGTCGCGCGGATGGCGCGGTGCTGGATACCCAGATATCCGACTCCGACGCGCGATCCGCGGGTCTTGATGTTGGTGGTGCCCAGAGACACCCCATGCGCGTTCATCCCGATCAGCGACAGACAGCCTACGCAGGTCACGCTCCAGGTCTCGGGGCCCGCGTCGGGGCTGCGGTGCACCGCCACCACGTAGTCGAGATCGCTCGGATTCAGATCCCAGGTCTGAGCTGCGATCAGCTGTCCGCTGCCACTCTGCTCGGCTGGCACAAGCAACGCCGAACAGCCCTCGCTGTCCGCCGAGGGCGCGGGCAGGAGAACCACGTCGCGCACGTCGGTCATGTTCGCCACGCTGAACAACGCGGCTGCATCGAAAGCCGCGCCCTCGGCAATGCCGCAGTGTTCCTCGTACCCCGCGGGGTCCCAGCCGGCATACACGTCGAGACAACGCCGTCCTGTTTCGAAGAACCGATCGACGTCACCACTGCCACGCTCGGCGAGGTACTCGCGGAGCCGCTCGACCCGCTGCGCGGCGAAGGCGTGGATCAACTCGCGGAGCTGCTCGCCGTGGGCGCGGCCAAGCTCGCGTGGGGTGCCGGAACAGTGGATCTGTCGAAGCTCGAGGAGGGTCACCGCCGGCGAAGCTACATCACCCCGGCGGATTGTCGAATCTCGTGCGCGGGCGGCGCCGGGGAAGGACCGGTCAGGGCTCCGCGTACCAGGGAACAGGAACGCGGGCCGGATGCCCGCCACGAGGGGCGCCGTGAGTCGACCGAATCAAGATGGACCCGAGAACGAGCCGCAGGGCTCTTCGCCCTATTCGAGGCCTCGGCCCGCACGCGAGCAAGACCAGCGCGCGCCGGCTCCAGACGAGGTGCGAAACACGGAGCCGCCCACGGCCGTGCGCCCGATCGTCCCTGTCGACGAGCCGGACGAGGACGCTCCCACCGAGCTTCGGCCCGGCCTGGGGGCAGAGCTACCCCCTCTCCCAGAAGCTCCCCCACCCCGCCGCGCGCTGCCACCGCCAGCGCTCCCACCCGCGCCCCGTCGCTTCGAGTCGGTTGCCCCGACGGCGCTCGCGCTTCAGACCCCAGCGCCTCGCTCCAGTGCCAAAGCACTCCTCGCAACGCTGGGCCTGATGGCAGGCCTGTGCGTCGGCGGCGCCGCGGGGACGATCGCCCTCTGGCACCACGCCAAGGCGACAACGCCGCCAGAGGTTGCCGCGCCGCCTGTCGCCGCCTCCACGGCGCGACCGAGCCACCCCCTGCCTCCGGTGGCCTGCCGCCTGGCCCACCACGCTGTGGAACTGCGACCGACGGTGCGTGCCCAGGTTCCGCTGTACGCGGCGCCGCTGGCGAGCTCCGGGCGCGTAGCGCTGGGCTACGCCGACTCGGAATACGGCGCCAAAGGGCTCGACGTTGCCCCGACAACCCTGCAGGCCCACGTTTCGCTGTCGCGGCTGGGGGTGGTGCCCGTCGATGGCGTCGTCCCGTTCGACACAAGAGCCGCTGCCGGATTTGCCATCGACCGCAACGATGCAGGACTCGAGTCGGCGCATACGGTCCCGGCGCGGATCCCGTTCCGGATCGGCTACAGCGACGGAACGCTGTCGAGACTGGCACCGGGCGACACGCCGCGGCCGATCTGGACAGGCCTCGCCCACGACAAGCCGACCGGACTCAGGACCGCGTCGGTCTCTGGCGTCGGCTTCGCTGTTACGTTCCGTCTTGGTGGCGAACAGGGCCAGGTGATGCTGGGATGGCTCTCGCCAGAAGGCGCCAGGAAGAGCCCGCTCGGCGCGATCGATATCAGTGCCGCCGCGCTGGGCACGCCGTCGATTGCTTCGAACGGGAAGAAGGTCGCGCTTGCCGTGGCCACGCGCGAAAGCGCGCGGTCACCCTGGGGGATCCGCATTGCGACCGCAGCGGCCGGCGAGCTGCCTATCGCGGCGCACTACTTCGCGCTGCCCGGCGGCGGACCGGGTCACGATGCGTTCGCGCCCACGTTGACCGGCCTGTCGAACGGCCGCTGGCTCATCCAGTGGACGGAGGGCACCCCGAGACACCGCGTCGTGCGCGTCCAGACGTTGGCAAGCGACCTGTCACCCGTCGGTGCAGCCATCACGCTATCGCCCTCCGGCGCCAATGCCGGGCAGGGCGTGGTCCAGTCCAGCGCCGGACAGGCCGTCGGCTTCTATCTGATCAAGGGGCGTCACGGCTACCAGCTGTGGGCCAGCTCGCTCGACTGCGGCCGACGCTAGAACCAGCCGAAGCGGTGTGCCGCCACATCGGCGACGATCCCCAGCACGTACAGCATGCCGAAGCGGCGCATGTGCAGGAACGCGAAGGCGACGAACCAGAGCGGCCAGACGTTCGGCGGCAGTTCCTTCGGCGGCTTCTCGGGACGCGGCTGCGAGTACGCACGCAACACCAGCCACAGGGTCGGAAGAGCGACCAGCACCACGAGAAGCAGCGGCGAGAAGTAGCCCGTCGAGACCAGGTAGATCACGAGGCCGTACTGCGACACCAGCATCGCCAGTGTCACGTGGCGCGACACGCGTTCGCCGAGCAGCACGGGTAGCGTGCGGATCTTCTTGCCCGAATCCGCGTCGAGCTTGTCGATGTGCTTGCCGAACAGCACCGCCGTCGAGCCGAGCGCGAACGGCAAACTGGCGACCGCCACGTCGACGTCGAAGTGACCGGTCACCACGTAGTAGCCACCGCCGACCATCAAGGGGCCCCACACCAGCAGCACCGCCGGCTCGCCGAGCCCGATGTACTTGAGCGGCCACGTGTAGAACAATACGAAGAACGCACCCACTCCCAGCAGCGCCAGCGTGATCGTGCCGCGCGCCCACACCAGATAGGCACCTGCCGACAGGGCAACCGCACCGGAAAAGACGGCGTAGCGGATGAGCTGGGCCGTCGTCATCAGCCCGTGCTCCAACGGCTGGGGGCCGTACTGGGTGCGGAAGTAGTTGTCCTTGTCGACACCCCTCTTGTGGTCGGTCAGGTCGTTGAGCAGGTTGTTCGTGGCGTGCGCGAACACCAGACCAATCGTCACCATCACCCACAGAAGCGGGTGGAACATGCGATCGCGCAGGGCCAGCAGACCGGCGATCGTCGAGGAGATGACGGTCATCACGATGACCGCGGAACGGGTCGCGACAAGCCAGCGGCTCACGACGTCCAGGTCGTCCCAGTCCTCCTTGCTGATGCGTGGAATCACGCGCAGCGCCCGCCCCCACATCGCGACGTTCATGCTCACCTACCCTGGTCGAGGGGCGCGATTGTCGCACAACACGCCCTGCGCGACTTCCGCCAGGATCAAGCGGGCGTCAGCTCGGGACCTCCGCTGCCTACATCGGCGGATGTTCTCGCACATCAAGGCTGCAGTATCTGGTGACGCCGGGCCGCGCGTGGTTGAATGACGCTGTGAGGCTTGTTCGCTTGGCTTTGACGACGCTGCCGGTGATGGCAGCGTCGGCGGCTCTCGCCAGCGCTTGTGGCAGCAACTCCGCCTCGTCGCTCGGCATGAACGCCGACGGCGGCGGCGCCGTATCCGGCAGCGGTGGCGGAACGGGCCACGGGGGCTCGCTGAACGTGGACGCAGGCGTCCCTCCCGACGCGTCCGGCGGCAGCGCCGGCATGGGCGACGCCGCCACGTGCGTCGGCGATGTCCGCCCGGCAGCACTGAGGCTCGATGCGTACGTCATGCTCGACACATCCTCCGCGATGCTGACCAAGACCGCGCAGGCGTCGACCACCTGGGACGCCGTCAAGCTGGCATTCAGCACGTTTGTAGCCGACCCGGGGTCCACCGGACTAGGCCTCGGAATCCAGTACTTCCCGTTGGAGAAGGCCGGCGTGCCCGACTCGTGCACCAACGACGCTCAATGCGGGACCGGAGCCCCGTGCCTGCTGAAATCGTGCGCCGGCGCGGGGAGCGTCACCCCGTGCAACACGGACAGCGACTGTGCCACGACGACCCAGTGCGCGCCGCTCGGGCAGTGCTCCGGCGATCCGGCCTATTACTGCCAGCCGGTAGGCGGCAACTGCAGCAGCGGGCTCGGGCTGTGCAACCAGATCACCACGAGCGTCTGCGCCCACAGCACGAGCTGTCTGGCGGGCGACTACGAGAACCCGGCCGTACCCATCGCCGATCTGCCGGGGTCCGCGGCTGCGATCGTCAGCTCGATGAGCGCGCAGAAGCCGCGGGGCGACACACCGACCGGACCGGCGCTAGAGGGCGTGATCGCCTATGCGGGCGCCTGGGCGACGAGCCACCCGGATCGCAACGTCGTTGCGGTGCTGATCACCGACGGCCTGGCCACCAGCTGTTCGCCGACGGATGTCTCCCAGCTTGCGAAGCTGGCCTCACAAGGCGCAAGCCAGACCCCCAGCATCCACACGTTCGTGATCGGAGTGATGGGGATGAGCAATACGACGGCCAAGGCTGCGCTGGACAAGATCGCACTGGCCGGAGGCACGCAGCAGGCGCTCTTCGCCGACACCGCGAAGGACGTGAAGCAACAACTGGTGAGCGCGCTCGACACCATCCGCAGCCACGCGATGACGTGCGATTTCGACATGCCAGCCCCGCCGGAGGGCGGGACACTCGACTACAGCCAGCTCGGCGTCGAGTACACCGACGCAAACGACGCAACCCAACAACTGGCCTACGTCGGCGAAAAGGCGCAGTGCGACCCCCAGACCGGCGGCTGGTACTACGACATCGCCCCGGACAAGGGGACACCGACCAGGATCATCGTCTGCAGCAGCAGCTGCGAAACATACAAGCACAGCGGCGGAGCGTTCCAGACCCGCGTCGGCTGTGGGCTCTAGTCCGCTTGTCCCAGCGCGACGGCTGGGCGCGCCGGCGCGGCGGGCGGCGTCGGGGCAAATAGCGGATCTGCCGCGTTCTGCGCCTGCGCCAGGAGCGGCGCCGGATAGGCGCCGATACCGACCACTCCGATCAGGCACAGCAGCACGCCGAGCCGCAGCGCGCGACCGGGCCGGACGACGCGCTGGTCGTCCGCGGGCTGGCGCATGTACATCGAGCGCGCGACCTGCATGTAGTAGAAGAGGCTGACCACCGCGAGCACTGCGCCGATGATCACAAGGGCCTTGAGCCCTGCCTGCCACGCCGCCACGAACACGTAGAGCTTCGCCCAGAAGCCGACCACGAACGGGATGCCGGCAAGAGACAGCAGGAACAGCAGCATCGCCAAGGCCAACCACGGCGAGCGCTTGTACAGCCCGGCCATGCTCTGGATCGAGTCGTCGCCACCGTCGGCACCGACAGCCTCCACCACGAGGAAGGCGCCCGTGTTGGTCAGCGCGTAGGCCGCTGCATAGAACAGCAGCATGGTCGCGCCGTCCGGGCCGGTAACCGCGAAGGCCATCAACATGTAGCCGATGTGCCCGATACCGGAGTACGCCAGCATGCGCTTGACGTTGGTCTGGGCGAGCGCGAGCAGGTTTCCGCCGAGCATGCTCAACAGTGACAGCACCACGATCGCTGGACGCCAGGTGTCGACGCGGCTGCCAAAGCCGAGCAGAAAGACGCTGGCCAGCGCCGTGAACCCAGCGAGCTTCGGGGCCACGCTGAGAAAGGCGACGAAGGGCGTCCCCGAGCCCTGGTAGGTATCCGGCACCCACATGTGGAACGGCACCGTACCGATCTTGAAGCCCATCCCGGCCAGAATCATCAAGAGTCCCACGCCCAGCAGCGGCGACTGCGCGATGTGCGAAAGGTGTGCGATGCGCGTCGTGCCCGACAGGCCAAATACGAGCGACAGCCCGAAAAGCGTTGTGGCTGTGCTGACGACGCCGACCAGGTAGAGCTTGAGCCCGGCCTCGGGCGCGTTCACCTCACCGCCCCGGGTAGCCTCGGTCTTCGCGTAGGCCGCCAGCACGTAGAGCGGAATGCCCATCAGCTCGAAGCACACGATCAGCAGCAAGAGATCGCGCACTCCGGGCAAGAGCAGCATGCCCAGCAGGCTCGCCAGGAGCAGGATGTAGTACTCCGCCTGCCGATGGGCGTGGTGTCGCGCCACGTGTTCGATGCCGCCAAGCACCGACACAAGGCCGGTCACGAGGAATACGCGGTCGAAGAACACGGTCCAGGCCCCACCCTGGAACGTGCCCGCAAAGACGGTCCCGTCCGTGCGCACGAAGAACGAGGCGACCAGAATGCCCGCCAGCGCAAAAGCGGCGACGTAGCCGGCTTCACGACCCGCGCCGGTCGGGCGGAGGAGATCCAGAAGGAAGATCCACAGGATCGCTCCGACCAGCATCAGGTCGAGCGAGAGCGGCGCGAGATCAGCGAGCGACGGATTCATGACAGTCTCGCCTAGTGAAGCCCCAGAACGATGTGGAGGTAAGCCGGCGTGGTCCGGTTGATGAAGTCGAGGATCAGGCCCGGCCAGCAACCGAAGACGACCAGCGCGGTGCCCAGGATGCACAGCGCGCCCCACTCGGTGTGCCGCGCATCGACCAGCTCATGGAACTTCTCGCTCGGGCCGGGACCCCAGAAGATCATACGGACAGCCCTGAGCACGTACACCGCGGTCAGGAACGCACCCAGGATACCCGGGATGGCCCACCACGAAGCGTGGCTCTGCCAGGCCCCGATGAACACGAGTAGCTCCGCGACGAAGCCGGCCGTGCCGGGGAGGCCCAGCGACGACAACGCGGCGAGCGTGAAGAAGAAGGCCACCGCGGGCATCACCTTGCCGAAGCCGCCCATGCTCGGGATGTGGCGGCTGTGCGCGCGCTCGTAGACCAGGCCGACTAGAGCGAAGAACAGCCCCGTCATGATGCCGTGGGCGAACATCTGGAAGATCGCGCCGTTCCAACCGTTGATCGTCAGCGTTGCGGCGCCGAGCATCACGACGCCCATGTGGCTGACCGACGAGTAGGCGACGATGTACTTGAGGTCCTTCTGGCTCATCGCCGACAGGGCGCCGTAGACGATATTGATGACCGCCACGGCGCCGATGACCGGCACCCACATCTTCGCGCCATCGGGCAGCATCACCATTCCGACGCGGATCACGCCGAACGCACCGAGCTTCATCAGCACGCCGGCGTGCAGCATGCTGACCGCCGTCGGCGCCGAAGCGTGGCCGTCGGGCGACCAGGTGTGGAACGGGAACACGCCGCCCAGCGACCCGAAGCCCAGCCACAGCATCGGGAACGCCCAGTACTGCATCTGCTTCGGGTAGTGCGCCGCCCCCAGCGTCGCCATGTTGAAGGTGTGCGCTCCCGACGCCACGTACATGGCGAAGATGCCGACCAGGATGAAGGCCGACCCCACCAGGAGCATCAGCGTGAGCTTCATCGCGGCGTATTCACGGCCGCCGATGTCGAACACCCTCCAGATGAACTTGAACGGCCCGGCCTCCGTCACAGCGTGGCTCGAGCCCCAGATACCGATGAGCAGGTACATCGGCAGCACGGCGATCTCGTAGAACAGGAAGAAGATAAACAGGTCCTGCGAGACAAACACGCCGAAGACGCCGGAAACGAGCACCAGAAGGAAGATGAAGAACTCCTTGGGGCGGTTCTCGAGCTTCCAGCTGGCCAGGACGCCGGCGAAAATGATGAGCCCGGTGAGCAGCAGGAGCGAGACGCCCCAGCCGTCGACGGCCAGGTCGAGCGAAATGCCGAGTTGTGGCACCAACGGGTAGTGCTGCCCCAGCTGGAGCCCGCCGGTATGCAGGTTGTAGCGGAATGCCGTGAAGACGCTTCCGGCCAGCGCCACGCCGGCGCCAAGCAGCGCCGTGAGTCTCACCAGCACGCGTTCGCGATCGGGAATGAGCAGCAGGACCACAGCCGCCACGAAGGGCGCCGCGACGATCATGCCCAGCAGGTCCGGCGTGGGCGCGGTCATCGGCGCGTTCATCGGAAGAGCCCCCAGGCAGCCAGCGCCATCGCGCCCGCGATCACGGCCAGCACGTAGTCCTGAGCATTGCCTGTCTGGAACCGTTTGAGCCCGCGACCGGTCATGATCGTGAGGTAGCCGCAGAAGTTGATCACGCCGTCGACCACGTAGCGGTCGATCCAACCGACGGCGCTCGAAAGGACGAGCAAGACGTTCCGGTAACCGCCTTCGAACAGCTGGTCGACGGCTCCCGATCGCGCGATCTCGCCCACCGGCGCGAGGAAGTCGAAGGCCGTGCTCTTTTCCTCGCGCCCGTACAGCCACCACGAGAGCCCGATACCGGCGAGGCCTAGCGCGCTCGCGGCCATGCCGGTCGGCGTCAGATGGAACTCGTACTCTAGCCCGTAGACCTGGGCCAGCGTCTTGCCGAACCAACCAACGCCCACGCTACCCGCGGCCAGCAACAACATGGGCAGGGCCATGGACGGGCCGCTCTCGTGCGCGTGCTCGGCGTGCTTCGAGGGCTTGCCGAAGAAGGCCAGGAACACCACGCGCCCGATGTAGAAGGCCGTGAGGAAGGCCGCGATCATCAGCGCTGCGTAGGGCACCATCAGCCCCTTTTCCTGCACCGCCTCGAGGATCAGATCCTTGCTGAAGAAGCCGGCAAAGCCGGGGATGCCCGCCAGCGCCAGCGCGGCGATGATGAACACCACGCTGGTGGTCCTCATCTTGTTCCAGAGCCCGCCCATGTGATCGAGCTCGTTGCTGTGCACCGCGTGGATCACACTGCCCGCGCCGAGGAAGAGCAATGCCTTGAAGAAGGCGTGCGTCGTCAGATGGAAGAAGCCGCCCATCACGCTGCCGGCGCCGAGCGCGCAGATCATGTAGCCGAGCTGCGAGCAGGTCGAGTACGCCAGGACGCGCTTGATGTCGGTCTGCACGACCGCCACGATCGCGGCGAACAGCGCGGTGAAACCGCCGATCCACGCCATGGCAGTCAGCGTGCTCGGCGACTGCGCAAACAGCGGATTGGCGCGGACGATCATGTACACACCGGCTGCGACCATCGTTGCCGCGTGCAGGAGCGCGGAAACCGGCGTCGGGCCTTCCATCGCGTTCGGCAGCCAGATGTGCAGCGGGAACTGCGCACTCTTGCCCATCACGCCCAGGAACATCAGCAGCGTGATGGGCCCCGCCCAGGCCGCCGGAAGCGCGGCGTTCCAGCCGAACTGTCCGGTCGTCGCGAACAGCAGGATGATGCCCAGCACCAGCCCCATGTCAGCGAACTTCGTGACCCAGAAGGCCTTGATGGCCGCGCGGGCCGCGCTCTGCTTCTGGTAGTAGAAGCCGATCAAGAGGTAGCTCGTCAGCCCCACGAGCTCCCAACCAAGGAACAGCTCGAGCATGTTCGGCGCGAGCACCAGCACGCCCATCGCGAAGACGAACAGCGAGTGATAGCCGTAGTAGCGTCCACGAGCGGGCGCCGGCTCGTCCGCCATGTATCCGAGCGAGAAGACCTGCACACACATCGCGACCGTGGTCAGGACCACGAGCATCGGGATGGAGATGCCGTCCAGACGGATTCCGATGCGCGCCATGGTGCTGGTCGCGCTCGGCAGCCACTCCAGCGTACGGAGCGTGACCTGATGCGGATTGGCGACTTGTCCGGAGAACAGCTTGACCGCCGAAACAAAGCTGACGATCACCGCCGCGATCGACAGCCAGGAAGCGGGCGTGCCGCGGCGTCGGAGTGGAACAACAAGCGCGATCGCAATCGCCGCGCCGAGCGGGGTCAAGAGCGCCAGCAGCGCCCAATCGAAAGCGGAGAGCGGCATGGGTCAGCCGGAAAGCTCGTTCGCCTCGTCCACGAGGACGTCCTGGCGCGAGCGGTAGAGCAGGATCACGAGCGCCAGGCCGACCACGACCTCGGCGACGGTGATTCCGATGGAGAAGAGCGTGAAGACCTGCCCGAGCGCGGTGCCCTGCGCGCGGGAAAATGCGATGAGGTTGATGTTCACGGCGTTGGCCATGAGCTCGACGGAAATCAGGATGCCGACCGCGTTGCGCCGGGTCAGCACGCCGTAGATGCCCACACAGAACAGTGCGGCCGCCAGCACCAGATACGGATGCGTGGGCATCAGCTCCGCTCCTTGCGCGGGATGCGCACATGGTCGAAGCCGAAATCGCGACGCCTCGCCACGACAA
>CAWGGM010000012.1:0-804922 GCA_963822115.1 uncultured Pseudomonadota bacterium | reverse complement strand
CTGATCACTTCGTCACGCTGGCGCCCAGGCCGAGCACCGCGCGCCGCGCAGCGACGTGCTGCGCGGGGGCACCCCTACACGGCGCGTGGCGAGGCGTCCTCAGCCGTCGAAGGTGAGGACGGCAAGCTCGCCACGGTCGCTCCCCACCGCGATCCGATCGCAGCCCGCGAGAGCGACCGCCGCGACCGCGCCGTGCTCGAACGCCGCGGCTTCGGCGATCACCTCGCCATGCGCATCCAGGCACTGTACGCGACCGTCGGCGCGCCCGACGAACAGGCGCTCGTCGTCCGCGAACGCCACCGAGGTGGCCCCCACGAGCGCGCGGTCGAGCTCCGCTTGCGCGGACCGGCCCGTCGCGGCGTCGAGGATCAACGCGTGGAAGCTGAAGCGTCCCTCGCCTTCGGCCGCGCGGTGATAGGCCCGCACCGCCACCGCGACGCGGCGCCCCGGCGCATAGTAGTGGAGGCTGCGCGCGTTGGCGCGTCCCTCGTGCTTCGGGTTGAGATCCGCCGACCAGCGCTCGGCGCCGCCGTCAACGTCGTAGCAGTGCAGGTGGGACTCCGCGTCGTGTGTGCGGAGCACCGAGGCGCCGTCCGGAGCGAACGCCACTGACGGATAGGCCGCGCTCGGTACGGAGAGGCTCGCGACCTGACTCCACGGCTCCGGCGCCGCGGTCTGCTTCGACCGGCGCCGGACGACGACGCCTTTCTTCGTCGGCTTCATCGCGGTGCGCGGCGGTCCCACCTGGCGGAGCACGACCGAGGCGCGCGTCGGGTGCGCGAGCAGGGTTCCCGCCGCGTTCACGCCGAAGAGCCCGAGGTTCTTGGCGTCCTGGAGCGCCACGCGGAAGCACTCGTGCTCGCCGTCTTCCATCACCCGAAGCAGCTGCTCCCCACCGTCGAAGTCGTTCCACGCGGTGAGTAGCCGTCCGTCCGGGAGCCAGTGTGCGCCGCCGCAGGTCGCCGCGCAGGAGAGGTGCGCGTGCACCCTCGTGCGCTCGAAGGTCGACGGATCGAGCTCGGCGAGCGGCTCGTCCCACGGCTGCTCGGTGAGCGTGGTCGCGACCAGCAGCGCACCCGTCGGGGTCCACCACAGCCGATGAACCGGCGTCCCCGGGCGATGCACGCCGTCGCGCGGCGTCGCCTGGCTCGTGTGCGCAACAACCCTGAGCCGACCCTGCTGCGTGTAGCCTACCGACCCCTCCTCGAGCGGCACCTCCAGCATCTCGGCGTCCGCGATCGACACGATCGACGGTGCGTGAAACGATGAGCGCACTTCGAACGCGGTGTGCTCGTCCTGGGGCAGCACGACCTTGAGGCCCACCCAGCGAAGCGGCCGCGCGAGCGTCGCCGCGTCGCCGCGCCAGTAGAGGAAGAGCGAGCCCTCGAGCATACCGAGGTCGTCGAACGCATCGTGCGACTGGCTGTGCCAGAAGATTGCGCTCTGCGATGGATCGTCCTGCCGCTCCGCCCAACCCTCGTCCGGAAGCGTAGCGCGCGCGAGTCGAGCGCGGCTCGATGCGGTCGAGCCGTCGCTGCAGCCGGCGTGGCAGTGCGCCGCGACGGCGCGTGCAGGGCGGAGATGAGCGCGTGGATGTCGTCCATCGAGGTGCTGACGCGCGGTACGCTTCATGCGCCCGCCGCACCTGCTGCAGAGCTCGACATCGACGCGGAAGGTGCGCGACCTGACCGCCGCTGGCCCCGCGCGCTCCGGGGACTTATGGTGGTGTCATGCGGGCAGTGGGGATCGGGGCGCGCTGGAGTCTGGTGATCGGTTGCGCCGTCGCGATGGCGTGCTCGTCCGGGGGCGACGCGGCGGGGGAAAACGGGCGTTCCGACGGCGGCCCGTGCGTGCCCTCGCAACCGAAGACGCCCCCCGAGGGGGCGGGGTGCGACGGGGTGCCGCTTCTGCAGTTGCCGGAGGATCCGGCGGCGAAGGGGCCATGGCCGGTTGGCGCGCGCACCGTGGACATCGACGGACTCACCACCGAAGTGTGGTACCCGGCCAAGCCCGGCAGCGAGCAGTGCCAGCCGAAGGTCGAGTACGACATCCGCAAGCACCTGCCCGACTCCGAGCAGGGCAAGATTCCGGACTCGGCGAATCCCTGGCAGGTCTGCGAGTGCTATCGGGATCTGCCGATCGACGACCAGCACGGGCCGTACCCGGTGGTGCTGTTCATCCACGGTCTGGCCGGCTTCCGCACGTTGAGCCTGAGCCAACAGGTGCACTGGGCGAGCCGCGGCTTCATCGTGTTGGCGGCGGATCATCCTGGCATCACGCTCAAGGACGTCCTGGCGACCCTGGCGGGGCAGGGAAGCGGCGTGCAGTCCGACCAGGTCGGCGACGCCAACACGATCCTCGACGCCGTGGAGGCGCACAGTGGCGAGCTCGCATTCCTCTCCGGTCACGTCGACGCGCAGCACATGGCCGTCGGCGGGCACAGCGCGGGCGGCGGGGCGGTCGCCAAGCTCGACGATCGCCCGGGGCTGCTCGTGCGCATGCCGATGTCCGCGGGAGGCACGACGGCAAGCCCTTCGCTGGTCTCGACGCTTGTCCTCGGCGGCATGGACGACGGCATCGTGGCGTACTCGAAGCTGCAGTCGGCCTACGACACCACGCCGGCCAGGAAGCGTCTGGTGGGCGTGTCCAACGCCGGCCACGGCCTGCCGACGGATCTGTGCTCGCTCGGAAGCGATCAGGGCGGCATCCTGCAGGTGGGCATCAAGTACGGCGTACAGATCCCGCCGCTGGTCGCCACGCTCGCCAGCGACGGCTGCGGGGCCAAGCAGATCGACCCCGCCGTCGGAACCGCCGTCGTGGAGTTCGCCTCCAGCGCCGTGCTGGAAGAGACGCTCATGTGCAGCACCAGCGCGACCGCGGAGCTGTCCGCGATCCAGCAGAAGTACCCGCAGGTCGGAGAATACCGCGAGGATACCGGGCCGGAATGACGCCCGGAGCACTCGGACTGCCCGTGACCGGCCGCTGGAGCCTATCGAACTCTTGTGATTGCCTCTGGGCAGCACGAATCTGGACCTGCGACCGATGCCGCTCCGCGAAGCGACGTGCAGGGCGGGGGACAACCAGCAGCCTGGAGTCAGAGCTCGATGCCGATGTCCTCGAGCTGCGCTTCGACGGCCTTCGCCCAGCCCTTGTTGGCGCGCGGATTGGCCGGGCTCGGGTGCAGGATGCTGCTGATGCGCGGGCCGCTGTCCCCGAGCACGAGCCGGGCGCGCTTTTCCGCAAACGCGCCCACGCCGATCACGTGCTCCGGCTCGAGCAGCGCGACCGTCTCGGCGAGCGCCTGGTCGCAGGCGGCGTGCAGCGGCTCGCGCTCGGCGGCGGGTAGCTTGTCGGGAGTACGGTTCCTGCCGCTCTCCTCGAGGAACGCGAGCGGGCAGTAGTTGACGACGAAGCAGCGCGCGAAGAAGCGCTCGGGTGTGCCGAAGCGCTCGCGCGCCCAGCCCCAGAGCCGCGCGCCGCTCACCTCGCTGCGCGGGCAGTCGAAGCCCAGCACCGGGCGCTTTTCGTGCTCGTGCTTCGGACGCTTCACCTTGCAGTCGAGGCCCATCCAGTCGCGTACCGCGCTCACCTCGCCGAACGGCACGCCCGTCTGCGCCATGCCGAACGGCCCCGGGTTCATGCCGAGCAGAACGATCCGTTTCGGGCCTTCGCCGTAGCGGCGCAGGTACTGCTCGTGCGGTTCGCGGGCGTAGTCCAGCGGATTGTACACGTAGGCCACCGGCGGCCCGAACTCGAGCCGGTCTACGCGGCGCGCCAGGCGGCGGCTGATTCCAACGAGATCCACGCGACCGATGCCGTAGCCGGTCCGGCGTGGCGATGGAAGGGCGCGTCGCGCCATTCGAAAAGGCCGGCCGACGCGCCCGGCAGTCACACCGCTGGCCGCGCCGGAAAGGCCGCGGTAGGACGCCGGCTGGAGGCTTCCCTGTGCTCGATCTACAGCGTCTACAGCGCATCAAGCTCGCCACGCGGCCGAAGGGTCAGGTCGTGGTCGCCAACCTCGGTCTCTGGCTCGACTACCGCTTGCCGAAGCGGTCCGAGATCGTCATCGAGGGCAAGGAGCGACTGCCGCCCGGCGGTGGTGCATTCCTCGCGATGAACCACACCGACCGCTACAACTACTGGCCGCTGCAGTACGCCATGTACCGCGCGGGGCTGCCGTTCACGGCGACGTGGGTGAAGGGCAAGTACTACGAGAACGACTTCGTCGGTCGCTTCATGGACTCGACGAACAACATCCCGACGCCGTCGCGCGGCTACGTGATCACGACGGAGTTCCGGAAAGCAGTCGGTCGCCCACCGAAGGAGGACGAGTACCGGCTGCTGCGCGATCTGGTGGACGGCAAGCGCGCGCCGTCGGAGCCGCTTCCGGAAGGCTCGAGCAGCGAGCTCGCCGGTTTCATCGGCCAGGACGCGACGCCGTTCCTCGAGGGGTTCAACCAGCTCTTCGACCAGATGATCCGCGAGGTCATCGAGCTGAACCGCCGCGCCGTCGAGGAGCTTCACCTGGACGTGCTCGTGTTCCCGCAGGGGACCAGGTCCAAGCGCCTGTCGCGCGGGCACAATGGTCTCGCGCAGATGACGCAGTATCTCGGCGCGCCGATCATCCCCATCGGCTGCAACGGCAGCGACAAGCTCTACCCCGGCAATTCCCCGTTCTCCAAGGGCGGGCGCGTCGTCTACCGCGTCGGCGAGCCGCTCGAGGTGGACGGCCCGGAGCTTTCGCCCTACCGCGTGCCGAAGGACGTGCTGCCGCTCACCGACGAGGCGAACAAGAAGCACGGCGAGCGCTACAGCGCGATCACGAAGATCGTCATGGATCGCATCAACGACCTGCTCGACCCGGAGTACCAGTACGCCGAGGGACTCGAGGGGGGCACGCGGGGCATGGACCGGTTCGTGTGACGGTGCTCTCGCTCCGGCGCGCCGCCGTCGCCTTCTCCCGCGGCTCGAGTGGTACTCTGGGGGCGTGTCAGCCCCGTCGTTTCCGGTGATCTGTCTTGGTTGCGGAGGTGTCGTCGACGAAGGACACGGCATCCCCGCTGGCGAAGTCGCCTGCTCCTGCCCACCGACCAGTGTGGAGGCACGGCAGGTCATCTGCCCGTCCTGTGGCGGATCGCTGCGGGTCGGCGCGCGCGCCTGTCCGTACTGTCGCTCCACGCTGGCGACGACGCGCTGCCCGAGCTGTTTTGCGTGGAACCTGGCCGGAGCGCAGCACTGCCAGGCCTGTGGCTCGGTCATGGCACCGGAGTCCAGCGTGGCAACCCAGGAGAAGCGGGCGTGCCCGCGTTGCGGCGGCTCGCTCTCTGCGCGCCACTACCACGACCTGGATGTCGACGAGTGCGACGCTTGCGGCGGCATCATGGTCTCACCCCGCCTTCTCGATCGCATCGTCGCCGCGAAGGATAGCGCGACGGACCTGCGTCTGGCGCTGCCGGCGCGCGAGCGGGTCCCCGAGACGAAAGTGCGATACGTGCGTTGTCCGCGCTGCGACAACACCATGAACCGCCAGGCCTTCGGGCGGATCTCCGGTGTCGTGGTGGATGTCTGCAAGCAGCACGGCGTGTGGTTCGACGCGGGAGAGCTTTCGGCCGTGCTGGCCTTCGTCGAGCGAGGCGGGCTCACCCGCGCGCGGGAGCGCGAACGCGCGGAGCTTGAAGAAGCCGCTCGCGCTCTGCGCTCCGAACGCATGGCGAACGCGATGGGCTCGCTGGGGCAAGCCGGTACGTTGGCCAACACCCCCGTGGGCGCCGGCGGCATCCACTTCGACTTTGTCCGCGCCCTGGCGAATCTCTGGAGCTAGCCCCTCGCGCGCCGCGCTCCGGTCCGCCGACCGGCTCGCCCGTTGGCGCCGCGCCCCGAGGAAACGGGCGACTACCCCACTTGCGCCGGATGGGGTACGTTCCCACCGTTGTCGCGCGGGGCGCGGGCCACTGAAGGCCGCTGAGAAGCACCCGTGGAACCTGATCCGGTTAGCACCGGCGGAGGGAACGCGACGCCAGAAGGCGTCGTCACCCTCCAGGAAGAAAGTCTGGAGACGCCGATGACCCAACGAGCCCTGCCGCTTCGCGGCGCGCACAATCCGTCCAGCACCGGCCAAGGCACCACGCCCGGCTCGTTCGCCAACCCGGCCGACGTCGGCGGACCGCTGATGTTCTCGTCGCCCGACACGCCCGGCATGCCCGCGCCGAGCGAGCAAGACGGCCTGGGACTTCATGCCCGCCGGCTGGCGGCAGGAGGGCGGGCGCTGGGTCGCGCCGGAGGGCTTCACCCCGGTGACCCAGCTCGAGCAGGCGCGCCTGGGCGTCGTGACGCCCGAGATGAAGCGCGTCGCCGAGCGCGAGGGGCACCTGACGCCGGAGCAGGTGCGCGACGAGGTCGCCGCCGGCCGGCTGATCATCCCCGCCAACCGCGTGCACCTCGGCTACCAGCTCGACGCGATGGCCATCGGCCGCGCGACGAAGACCAAGATCAACGCCAACCTCGGCGCCTCGCCCGTCTCGTCCAGCACCGACGAGGAGGTGGAGAAGATGCGCTGGAGCGTGCGCTGGGGCGCCGACACGGTGATGGACCTGTCCACCGGCGGCGACCTCGACGCCTGCCGCGACGCCATCATCCGGGCGTCCACGCGTGCCCATCGGCACCGTGCCGATCTACTCGATGATCATCGGTCGCAAGATCGAGGACCTGACCGAGAAGGTGATCATGGAGAGCCTGCTCGCGCCAGGCGCAAGCAGGGCGTGGACTACTTCACCATCCACGCGGGCGTGCTCGCGCGAGCACCTGCCGTTCGTGCAGAAGCGGCTGATCGGCATCGTCAGCCGCGGCGGCTCGCTGCTCGCCAAGTGGATGCTCGTCCACGAGCAGCAGAACCCGATGTACACGCACTTCGACGAGATCTGCGACATCATGCGCGAGTACGACGTGTCGTTCTCGCTGGGCGACGGCCTGCGCCCCGGCGGCCTCGCCGACGCGACCGACGAGGCGCAGCTCGCCGAGCTCGACGCGCTGGGCGAGCTCACCGAGAAGGCCTGGAAGAAGGGCGTGCAGGTGATGGTCGAAGGCCCGGGCCACGTGCCGTTCGACCAGATCGAGTACAACATGAAGCTGCAGCGCAGCGTCTGCCACGGCGCGCCGTTCTACGTGCTCGGGCCGCTGGTGACCGACGTCTTCCCCGGCTACGACCACATCACCAGCTGCATCGGCGCGACCAGCGCGGCCTATCACGGCGCGGCCATGCTCTGCTACGTCACGCCCAAGGAGCACGTCGGCCTGCCCAAGAAGGACGACGTGAAGCAGGGCTGCATCGCCTACAAGATCGCCGCCCACGCCGCGGACGTGGCGCTCGGCATCCCGGGCGCGCGCGATTGGGACGACGACCTGACCAAGGCCCGCGCGGCGCTCAACTGGGAGAAGCACTTCGAGCTGGCGTTCGACCCGGACGTGGCCCGCGCCTTCCACGACGAGGACCTCGACGTGGACACCGACTTCTGCGCCATGTGCGGCCACGACTGGTGCAGCGTGCGCATCTCGAAGGAGATCGTGGAGTTTGCCAGCGGCAAGGCCGAGGGCTTCGAGCGCGCCGGCGTGATCAAGTCGCCCGCGCTCACGGCCGAGCAGCGCGAGATCCTCGAAAAGCGCGGCGTGCTGCCGCCCGAGGAGATCCACCGCCTGGCCAGCAAGACCGAGAGCGCCATCGGCGTCCACAAGGGCGAGAAGGCCAGCTGCCACTCGGACTACGTCGACCCCGACAAGGCCCAGCGCATCCAGGAAGAGAAGCTGGTGCAGATCCGCTCGCGGGCGGACGCAGAGTAGTCGCGGTGTGATCCGGGCGGGGTGCCCCCGCTCTGCACGTCGGCTGACGGTGCGGCGCGCTTCGCGCGCCGCGGGCCCGCCAAGGCCGGTCGCAACGCGCCCGGCCGGGGGCCCAAACACCTATTGTCACCGCTTTCGCCCACGCGATCAGACCTACCGGGCGGTGACGTTCTGCAGCGTGGCGAGGGCCGCCGCCTCGCTGTCCGGCAACAGCGTGTTGTCGCGGACCGTGACACCGCTCGCGATGCGTGCCTGGTGCAGACCGTCCAGGTTCGTGAGCACGCTCTGGACGCTCGCGACTCCTTCCAGACCCTGGAGGCGCATCAGCCGCGGATCGTCCGTGATGACGAGACTACCGACGGCGTGCAGACGTTCGAGCCCGTGCAGATCCCGGACACCGTCGCCCGCGATCACGAGCCTGCCGAAAACACTTCCTGCACGCGGCGTTCGACCTGTCGCGCTCGCTCGATGGTCGGTCGGCCGCGGCCAGTACTCGCAAGTGTCTGGGCGTCTGTCTCCCCACGGGGATCCTTCCGCTCGTCGCGGCGGTCTACGTGCGCCGCTTCAGCGACCCGACGCATCCCGTCCTGTCAGGTGCGGCGTTGGGCGCCGCGGCTGGCGCGTTCTCGGCCTTCCTCGTCGATCTGTGGTGCCCCGTCGCGTACCTGCCGCACCTGCTCCTTGGCCACGTGCTGCCTCTGCTCACGCTGACGGCCGTTGGCGCCGTGCTGGGGCGGTGGGTGCTGCGCGTGAGCCCTGCCGCCCGGGGCTGAGTTCGTCCGCGCTCGGCGGCTCTGCAACAGCGCGCCTCGAAGCCTGCGCATCTATTCCCGGAGCCCATGCTAGCGTTCGCACCGTGGTGGACTTGGTAGAACTGCGATCGGGGCTGGCCCTGCTCGCTGCCGTGCCCTTGCTGTCGGGTTGCCGGGGCTGCGGCACCACGCATTTCGAGCAGGTGCCGCTGACCGGCCTGATGCAGTGCCCGCCGACGCCGGCCCAGAAGTCGCGGGCTCTCGTTCGACCGATCGTCGTGGATCTAACCGGTGACGACACTCACATCCGCCGCGTCTTCGACGGCTGGAGCGGGCAGACGCGGGCACGCACCGTGTCGCTGCCCGATGGCCGCCACAAGTTGACTGCGCGCTTCGGGCAGTGCACTCGTTCGCCCGGGGCACGCTGGCGCTGCACCAAGGTGGACTGGTACGCCACGCGCACGATCGAGATCGACTCGGCTGTGCGTGGCGCGTCGATCGTCGTCCCGGCGCCGCCGTCGTCGGAGTGCGCCGACGCCGCGCCGCGGCGCGACCGCTGAGCTAGTGGCAGCAGGTGCCGGTCGACCAGATCTGCGTGCTGCCGTCGTAGATGACGGTATTGCCGTTGTCCTGCACGACCAGATATGCGCCGGGGTGGTGCGCGGTGTTGGAGCTCCAGTACGCCGTGCTGCCCTTGTAGAGCACCAGGTTGCCGTCGTTCTGCATGACGGCGACGTTGGCAGGCGTGCCGGCCGTGACGGATGACCACAAGGCGCCGCTTGGTCCGTACAGGACGAGGTTGCCGTCGGTCTGCATCACGAACGTGAATCTGCCGTCGCAGCTCTTGACGAACTCGCCCGCGTGCAGCGTCTGCGGCGGGTCCAGGTGGGCGTTGCACACGCACTGACCGCTCTGGCACGCCTCGCCGATGCTGCTGCATGAGCCGCAGGAGCCGCCGCAGCCGTCGCCGCCACAGCTCTTGCCGCTGCAGTTCGGCGCGCAGACGCAGCTGCCGCTCTGGCACGTCTGTCCTGTGGAGCAGCTGCCGCACGAGCCGCCGCAGCCGTCGCCGCCGCAGCTCTTGCCGCTGCAGCTCGGCACGCACACGCACTGGCCGCTCTGGCAGGTCTCGCCCTTGGCGCAGCTGCCGCACGAGCCGCCGCACGCATCGGGGCCGCACTGCTTCGTGCCGCACTGCGGGTTGCACGCGCATTGGCCATTGTTGCAGCCCTGTCCTGTGGGGCAGGTGCCGCACAGCCCGCCGCAGCCGTCGGAGCCGCAGTTCTTGCCCGAGCAGGCCGGCGTGCAGGAAGCCTGGCAGGCTCCGGTCGTGGTGTTGCAGACCGTGCCGGCGCCGCACGTCCCGCACGTTCCGCCGCAGCCGTCGGGCCCGCAGTTCTTCCCGCCGCAGTTCGGTACACAGCTGGAGTTGCACTGCCCGTTGACGCAGGCCTGGCCTGCGCACTTGCCGCAGCTGCCGCCGCAGCCGTCATCGCCACAGGCTTTGCCCTTGCAGTTGGGCGTGCAGCCGTTGACGCACTTGCCTGCCGAGCACTGCTGCGAGGGCGCGCAGCTGCCGCACGGGTTGCCGCAGCCGTCGTCGCCGCAGACCTTGCCGGTGCAGTCGGGCGTGCACGTCGCGGTGCACTTCGTACCGTTCGCGCTGCAGAACTGATCGCCCCAGCAGATGTTGCAGTACTGCCCGCAGCCATCGGGTCCGCACACCTTGCCCGTGCAGTCCGGCTTGCAGGTGGAGCCGCCTTCGAGCAGACCGGCATCGATACCGCCCGTTGGCGTGTTCTGTGCGACCGATCCGCTCGCGGAGTTGCCGCCGCACCCCACAGCCAGGAGTGCCACAAGCAAAGCTACGAACGCGGACCGCACCACACTGACACTACGCCGGCCGATCGGGGTTGCCAATCTGCGGCCCTGGCGCCCGCCCGCATAGGAGCGGTTTCGGAGCGGTGGGTCCCATCCGTTTGCACTGTGGATGGAATCCGGTGAGCCAGGGTGGTCAGAACGTGCCGGCGACGCCGATCGGGCTCACCCACACCTGTGTGGCGGTGCCGCCGATTGGCGCAACGCGCTCGAGCCGGCGTGCAGCAATGACGTTGCCGCCGCCCGTGAGCAGACGCGAAACCCTTGCACGTGCGCCGCGCTTTCCGGATCGCGTTCTGCGCACCGGGTGCGCGGCCCAATCTGGGCATCCCCATGCTTGTCGCGCACATGCAGTGGTGGCGCGTGGCTTGCTTGCAAGCCGCGGTTCCGGACCCAGCGCCGTCGAGGGTGATGGGCGATGAGGACTTCCGGGGGGGGTAGTGGAAATGGCCAGCAATGCAATCGTGCTCCATTGGGGCACGCCGGTTCCGACACGTGAGCACATGGCGCTCGAAGAGTTCAGCTCGTACATGACCTGGGCGAACAAGCTGAAGAAGGACGGCAAGATCCAGCGCTTCGAGGTCTATCAGCTGAACGACTCGAACTTCCAGAAGCGCTCCGGCTTCACGGTCATCGAAGGCACCGAGCAGCAGATCAGGAATCTAGGCGACAGCGACGACTTCCGTGCGCGCGTCGAGCGCGTCATGACCGTGACGCAGAACTTCCGGATCGAGCACTGCGTGGTCGGTGACGAGGCCGGCAAGCGCATGCAGGCATACGGAGCCGCACTCCAACAGCTCAAGCTGTAGCGCGACGTTCGTCCGGCGCGGAAGCCGCGGGCTACTTCCGCGCCGGAACGGCGATCGAAAGCGTGAGCGCGTGTCGACGCTCAGGGCGCCGCTGCGCGCTCCGGAGGCGTGGCCTCGCGGTTCCAGCTCCACACCAGCACCAGCACGCCCAGCGTCACGGCGATGTCCGCAACGTTGAAGATCGGCCAGTCTGTGACGTGGATGAAATCGATGACATGGCCGGTGAAGAGCCGGTCGGCCACGTTTCCGAGGCCGCCGCCGATCACCAGCGCACCGCCCAGTCGCGTCAGCGGCGACAGCTGTTTCCAGCGCCGCACGATGAACACCAGCGCTCCGAGCGTCACCAGAGTGGCGAGCACGCTGAGCAGGAGCCAGCGCGCGTGGGGCGACATGCTGTTGCCGAGCAGGCTGAACGCCGTGTCCGTGTTGTGCGCGAGCCGGAGCTCTAGCACGTGCGGCACCACGCCCACCGCCCGCGACCCGAGCTCGCTCGCGGCGAAATGCTTCGTTGCGTGGTCACACCCGGTGACCCCCACCATCAGCGAGACAAACGCCACCCAGCTGAAGCGATTCATGTGGCGGAAACCCACGGTCCCTGACCGATATTCCGCTTCGGCTGACGCCGCGTGCGCTCAGTGACAGCGCACAGGCCGCGGGTGCGGCAGCACGAGCCGGGGGCGCGCGGGGTTGTACAGCGATCTGCCGCCTTCGATGCTGCCGTGCTTCTTCAGCATCTTGGCGAGCGCGTCGCGCACGGTGATGCCGAGGTCGGCGTGCACATCCGCGGGCGGAAGCTTCAGCTGCGTGAACAGATCGTCGCCGCCGGTGACGAGGTAGTCGCTGGTAGCGACCGTGAGCTTCGCGTTGTCCCGGATGAGGCGGCCGTTCGGTCGTCTGAGCTCGATGGACAGACCTTTCGGCGTGCACTTTGCGACGACCCGCATGCCGGCCACGCTCACGATGCCGTGCGCGCCGCTCTCGAGATGGCGCGCGAGCACCTGCTTCAGCTCGGCGCCGGTCATGCTGAGCGTGGCCAGCCGATTGTCGAACGGCATCGCCTCGAACAGCTTGCCGTAGGTGAGCTTGCCCGCGGGCAGGTCGGCGCGCAGGCTGCCGCCGTTGGTGATGCCCACGTCGGCGCCGGGCGCGGCCTGCATCATCAGCTCCGCGAACAGATCGCCGAGCGGCGACTCGACCTTGTTGGCGCGAGGAATGGCCGAGCCGAGCGTGACGCCCACGAGCTCAGCGCGCTTTTCCGCCGCGCGGTCCAGTGCAGGCTGGATGATCCGGGCGACGCGCGGGTCGGGCTTCACGGGGCTGCCCGCGTAGCTGCCGGGATCGCAATGGTCGATCGCCTTGAAGTCGCTGCACACGCGCTGCGGCGGGAAGATGTGCAGGCCGAGCTCCTTGTGCGAGCTGCCGTCGAAGCGCACGTCGACGCGCGAGAACGCTGTGCCGTAGGCGTACGACTCCACCACCGCGATGCCGTTGACGTACTGGGCGACGCCCTTGTGCGTGTGCCCGGCCACAATCACGTCGACCAGGCCCCTCGGCAGCTTGCGGGCGGCCTTGAAGATCTCCTCGTCCGGCTTGCAGCTGGAAAGGTCGTGCGGGTGATCCACGTCCTTGCAGTTGCCGCCGGCGTGGGCGAGCACGACCACGAGCTTCGCGCCTTCGGCGCGGAGCTTCTTCGCCTGCGGGATGATGCTGGCCGCGAGCGGGCGAACGGCGAGCCCCTTGAAGTACGCCGGCATGACGATGTGCGGCGTCTGGCGCGTCAGCACGCCGACCAGGCCGATGCGGATCCCCGCGACGCGCACCATCGTGGACGGCTCGAGGCCGTGCCAGTCGGGCATCTTTCCGGTCTTGTCCTCGACCAGGTTGGCGCTGAGCACCGGGAAGTGCGCCTGGGCGATGCGCGCCTCGATGGCCCCGAACGGGTTCTTCGCCTTCGCAGCGACCTGGCCCGGCGGCTCGGTGCCGACCGGACCGAAGTCGAACTCGTGGTTGCCCAGCGCCGCCGCGGCGTAGTCGAGCGCGTTGTAGCCCTTCACCACCGGCGCGCCCTCGGCCAGGTTCGAGGCCAGCGTGCCCTGGAACATGTCGCCGGCATCGACCAGCAGTACGCCGCCGTCGGCGCTGCGCTTGTGCCTGAGGTTGTCGACGAAGCCGGCCAGCACCGGCAGCCGGCGCAGATAGCCGTGGAAGTCGTTGGTCCCGACGATCGACACGACTACCGGCTTTGCGGGGGCCGGAGGTGGGGTGGGCCGCGCCGAGACGTGTGCCGGGTGAGTGGGCGGAGCGGTGGCTTGTCGGCTCTGGCAAGCGCTGCCGAGCGCGAGCGGCAGGAGCGCCGCCAGCCACAGGCGTCGAGGCATCATGGGATGGGCTCTCGCTAGCTCGACTCGAGCAGGCCGCGCAACTGTGCCGGGTGGACCCGGTACTCGTGCCCGCAGTAGTCGCAGGAAATCTCCAGTACCTCGCCGTCGGCGAGCAGATGCTCGATGTCGGCGCGCCCGAGCGTGGCGAGCGCGGAAATCACGCGCACCTCGTCGCACCAGCACTCGAAACCGACGGTGGTGTGGTCGAGCCGCGTGAACGGCATCCCGTACAGCAGTTGCTCGAGCAGCCACGACGGCGAGAAGCTCTCGCTCCTGAGCTGCTCGTCGATGCTTTCGAAGTCGCGCAGCCGCTCCGTCATCACCATCAGCGGCCCGCGCCCGACCTCGGGCAGCAGCTGGACCATGTAGCCGCCGGCCGCGATGACCTCGTCGCCTTCCATGACCGTCTCGACTGCCAGCATCGAGTCGACCTGCTCGGACGTTTGCATGTAGGCCATCAGAGCGCGCGAGATCCCGCCCTCCTCGGGCACCTGGACGAAGCCCTGGTTCAGGTGGCCGGTCGGCATGCTGCGCATCATCTGCAGGATCGCGCCCTCGCCCAGGTCCAGCTGGTCGCGGTCCGCCGCGACCTGGATCAAACCGCGCGTGCGGCCGGAAGGATGCGAGTCGGCGACCAGGCTGCCCGAGCCGCTGGCGCCGCGCATGATGCCCTGCACCCTGAGCGACGGCGCCATGGTCTCGCGGAACAGCACCGCCGCGGTCAGGAGGTCGCCGAAATAGCGCGCCGTGGTGCCGCGCCCACCCTGGGCCTGGATCGCGCCCCGGACTGTCTCGGTGGTCTTTGCCGTGATCACGCGGAAGGCGCCGTCATCGGTGATGGCGCGCAGCACGCTGTCGCTCGGCTCGTTCATCTCTGTCGTGCACCCGGCCGGGGGCCCCGCTGAATCGATGGAGTCCCTATCACCCGTCAAGCGTAACGCGGCCTAGGGATTCGGCAATCCGCGCCCGCGGCGCGCGTTCAATGCAGGGGCGGTTCATCGTTGTCGACCAGCTCCGCCAGTTCGTCGTTGCCCAGCGGCTCGGATACCCGGTAGCGCTCGTCCAGCCAGTTGCCGAGGTCGATCTTCTTGCAGCGCGCCGAACAGAAGGGGCGCGGCCCGTAGTCGTCGGGAACGTCGGGCAGGACCTTGTCGCAGATGGGGCAACGGATACGCACGCCCGGGTTCTACACCATCGTCCCGGGGCCCGCACACCGCCGCCGCCATCCTGGCAGGGCCCCGGGCGCGGGTCGAAGCGCCGCTGCGCGCGTCGCCGACCAAGGGCGCCGCGCTCGGCGACCCGGTGCGGTGTGGCGGATCCGCACGGCGCGTCCCGCCAGGGCTACGGCTCGATGATGCCGAGCAGCCGCTGCACCAGCTCGTCGGTGCGGAACGGCTTCTGCAGGAAGGCGCAGCGCCCCTCGGCCAGGTGGCGCGCCGCGTCCTGTTCGCTGTAGCCGCTGGTCAGGACGACGCGGACATCGGGGCGAATGCGGCGCAGCACCCCCAGCACCTCGGGGCCGCCGAGATCGGGCATGGTCATGTCGAGCAGCACGGCGTCGATCTCGTCGGCGTGCTGCTCGAAGAGCTCGATGCCGCGCCGTCCGCCTGCCGCTACCAGAACGGCGAAGCCGGATTCGGACAGCAGGTTACTGCAAACGTCGCGTACACTCTTCTCGTCGTCGACTACCAGCACGGTGTGTCCTGTACGGAGCGGCGCGGTCGACGGCAGCGGCGCGGGCTGGACGATGGGAGTTGCCGCGGCCGGCAGATACACCCTGAAGCTCGAGCCGCGACCCGGTCGCGTGGTAACGTGGATCGCACCGCAATGACCGCGCACGATGCCGAGCGTGGCGGCCAGCCCGAGGCCGTGCCCGCTCGTCTTGGTGCTGAAGAAGGGATCGAAGATGCGGGCACGCGTGTGCTCGTCCATACCGGTTCCGTTGTCGGACACTTCCAGGCACACGTAGTCGCCCGGTGGAAGATCCTGCTCGACCCCCTCGGCTTCCACGGAGCCGCAAACACCGAGCCGCACGGCGACCCGCCCGTCGTGCATCGGCGCCGCGTCCGCTGCGTTGGTGATGAGGTTCATGAGCACCTGCTGCAGCTGCGCGCGGTCGCCTTCGATGGGCGGAAGATCGGGAGCGAAATCATACGACAGCTCGACCGTCCGGGGGATCGCCGTGCGCAGCAACTCGGTCATCTGCCCGGCCAGCTGCGACAGATCGATCGGTTCGACCAGCAGCTGGGCCTTGCCGGCGTAGGCCAGCATCTGGCGCGTGAGGTCCGCCGCGCGCTCGGTCGCGGCGAGGATGTTCTCCACATCTTCCTTCGCCCGTGAGCCCTCTTTCGCATGCCCCAGCGCGAGGTTGGCATTGCCCATGATCACAGCCAGTAGGTTGTTGAAGTCGTGCGCAATACCGCCCGCGAGCACGCCCAGGCTCTCCAGCTTCTGCGCGTGCCGCATCTGTGCTTCCAGACGCTTGCGTTGGGTAATGTCGAGGAACGCCACCACCGCACCGTGGCTCGCGGATCCCTCTTCTAGAGGCAGGGCGGTGAACACGGCCCAGGCAATCGAACCATCCCGGTGCCGGACGCCGATCGTGCTGGGGCCCGCAGGACGCCCGGTGGCCAGGCACATGCTGGCCGGATACTCCTCGACCGGGCATGGCGTTTCGTCATCTCGCAGCGTCTCCGGCTCGAAGTCGGCGACGTAGCGATGGGTCAGCTCATCGTAGCGCAGGCCCAGGAACCGCACGGCCTCCGGATTGGCGCGGAGCACCGAGCCCTCGGCAGAAAGCACAACCACGCCGCCCGGTACCGCCTGGACAATGCGGCGGTTGAGCTCTTCGCTCGCGGCGAGCTTGCGCTCGGCGCGTTTGCGCTCCGTGATGTCGACGATTGTGCCGTGCAGCTTGCCGTCCGCGATCCACGCGGAAAGCATCACGTCACGCTCCTCGCCGTGCCGCGCGATGATCGTGATCTCGTGGTGCCTGAGCACCTCGCCCCGCGCCGCGGATTCGAAGATGCGCTGGCGGTCCTCGGGATTCTTGTAGAAGACGAGCGTGTTCGTTTGGTGCACCTCTTCGGGGGAATCGAATCCGCCGATCTGTGCGGCCTCCTCGTTGACGTAGTGGATGCGCCCCTCGAGGTCCGTCTGGAAGATGCCGACGGGCACGTTCTGGAGCAGGCGGCGCGCGTCGTCCTCGGACAGCTCGAGCCGTTCCTGCCCCGTCAGCCCCGCCACAACCACAGCCATGGGTTCCCCACGCTTCCCTACTGCGCCGGCATCCCACCGGCAACCCAGCATAGCGCTGCGCCACCAAGGGGGCACGCGAATGGAACAGCGGACCGGAAATCATCGGTCTCGACGCGCTCCGTTGCCTTCCAGCTTGCGCCCAATACCTGGACTGGGGGTCGGGCTGGAGCAGCTTCGCCAGCACTTCACTCGCGAGGACGTCCGCGAAGCCCAGACGCCTGCCGTCTGCCAGGGTCAGCGTTCGATGTTCTGGGTCGTCCGTCATGGGGTGGTTGCAAGCCTCGAGCTCACCGCTCGTTGATCAGGCGTTGTCCGAGCGCGTAGACGAGCGTGTGGTGCGCGACCGAGAGCACAAGCATGCCCAGGGCCCATGGGAGGAGCCCGACGCCGATGAGCGCGAGCGCGGCCAGCACGCTGATGGCGAGTTCCTGGACGAGGCGGAGCGGCTCGGCGAGCTTCCCCGCCTGGTGGAAGTCGATGGCGCCCCAGAAACCGAAGCCCAGAAGCGGGGCGAGGACCGTCAGCAGCAGCTTCCACGGGAGCGCGGCTTCCGTGTGGTAGCCCCACACGCCCAGCGCGACCACAATGCCGAGCTCCATCACGCCCCGGAGGGCGATGTTGAGGGTCTCGATCGGGGTGAGCGTGCTCGCAGTGCCCCGGCGACTTGGCTCCCTCCGGCTGAAGGCCCGCGCGGCCAGCGCGTCCGGCTCCGTCTGCGTCTGGCTCATCTGGATCTGATCGGGTCGTGGCATCGGTATCCTCCATGTACTGCCTGGGGTCACGTGGCGGGGCGCTACTTGAACCGGTAGCCGAGATGCACCGCGGGAAACGGCGTGAAACGGCCCACCTTGAACGTCTTGCCTCCCAGGTGGATGACCGGCGCGCTCGGGCTGTAGCTCACGCCGATCCAGGGCGTGACGTAGAAGCGCGAGGGCCCGAGCAGAATGCGGTAACCCGCCGAGACGCCGACTCCAACCTGGGTGCGGGTCGCCTCGAGGTCCGTGCCCTTTCGCCTGGCATGCACCCGGGATGCACCGACGCCCGCATCGACGAAGAAGCCACGCTGTGGCGTGAACGGAAACACCTGCAACTTGGCTCCATAGCCGTCGAACGCGACGTTGAAATCCTTGTTGCCATGTACGAATTCCGGAAGCTTCATTCCGTACACGCCAAGGTCGATGCGGAGCCGCCCGTATTCGATTCCGCCGTGCAGCGAGTAGCCGCCGAGAGCGTACGCGGTCGGGTCGATCTCCAGGTCGCCGTGGACGCCAGGCGACGTTGCGGCGTTGTCCGGGGAGTGAGCCCTGTCCACGGCGTGGGCGGGAGCGGCCAAGGCCAGCAGAAGAGAGGGAACAGCGAGGGATGCGAGCAGTCGGTCGGGGTTCATGGTGTGTCTCCTTTCGAAAGCAAATCTGCTGGAATTTCCGTACTTTCGCCGTGACCGCTGGCGCCGGAACCGTTGACCGGAAGCGACAGGTCGCCGTTGCGGAGTCGGCTTCCGGACGGCATGGTGGGGCGGTGGAGATCGAGGTCTCGGCCCGCGTTGCCGCGGTCGTCCTCCACGCTGCGACGACCGCGGGCGTGGACGCCGCAGCGCTCTCTGCCGACGTGGGCTTCGACCGCGGGCTGCTGTCCGATCCGGACGCGCGTATCCCGCTCGCGCTGGAAACGCGCCTCTGGGACGAGGCGGCTGCACGGAGCGAAGACGGGGCCTTCGGGCTGCACGCCGCAAGCGGACTCGCGCCGGGCGCGTTCGACGTGTTGGACTACGCGGTGCGCACAGCGCCCAGCCTCCGCGCGTCGCTCGAGCGACTGTCGCGCTACAACCGGTTGATGCACGACGCGGCGCTCATCACTCTGGCCGACCGCGACGACGTGCTGCGTGTGGAGCACCGGCTCATGGTCGCCGGCGCATCCCAATCGCAGCACGCCACGGAATTCACGTTGGCGGCGATGGTCGAGATCGGCAGCCAGCTGCTCGGCTCGCGCGTGGCGGCGCGGGCGGTTGCGTTTCGCCACGCGGCACCGGCATCCACCGAAGAGCATCGTCGCGTCTTCGGTGTAGAGCCGGTTTTCGGTGAGACCTTGAATTCTCTCGAGCTCGAGCGCGGGCTCGGCGAGCGAGCCCTCCCGAACGCCGATCCGGCGCTCTTCAGCGTGATCCAGCGCCATGCCGATGCGCTGCTTGCCTCGCGTCCCGCGCCGACGCTCACTACTTCCGATCGGGTACGACAGCTACTCGCGACGCTGCTTGGCGAGGGGCGAGCAAGCCTCGGCGCAGTCGCCGCCAAGCTCAAGATGAGCGAGCGCAGCCTGCAGCGACGACTGGCGGCCGAAGACGTGAGCTTCGAGACGCTACTTGACGAGATGCGGCGCGACCTCGCGTTGCGCTATCTCGCGGACCCCGACATCGCCATCGCAGAGGTCGCCTACCTTCTGGGCTACTCGGAGCCAAGCCCCTTCCACCGCGCCTTCAAGCGCTGGACCGGTACCACGCCGAGCGAAGCGCGACAGAGCGCGGCATAGCAGCGCCCATGCTCGAAGACCGCGGCAGCAGACGCTCTCGGCGCTCTGTCCCGCCCACTCGGGCTTCCGACGCCGGCGGCACCCTGGATCAGCAACGAAGGGTCGCATCTCCGCGGCCCCTGTTCTAGCTTCTGCCCCCCATGACACAGGACCTCCTGCTCGAGATCGGCGTCGAAGAGCTGCCCGCTTCCTTTGTCAAAGCGGCCGTCGACGCGCTGCCCGCTTTGGTCGAACGGCAACTCACCGAGCTCAGGCTCGAGCACGGCGGAGTGAAGGCGACCGGTACGCCGCGCCGCCTGGCGGTGCGGGTCGACGCAGTTGCCGAAGCGCAGCCCGATCTGGACGAGCAGGTGCAGGGCCCACCTGCGCGCGTCGCCTACGATGCGGAAGGCAAGCCCACCAAGGCAGCGACCAGCTTCGCGCAGAAGATCGGGTGCCCGGTCGAAGAGCTGGTGCGGGTCGAAACGCCGAAGGGCGAGTACATCGCCGGGCGGCGCCAGCAGAAAGGCGCGCCCGCTGCCGAGCTGCTCCCCGCCGCGCTCGGCACGGTGTGCGAAAAGATCCCGTTCCGCAAGTCGATGCGCTGGGGGGATGGCGACACGGCGTTCGGACGCCCGGTGCGTTGGCTGGTTGCGCTGTTCGGCGAGCAGGTCCTGCCCGTGTCCTTCGCGGGCATCGAGGGCGGGCACGTCTCGCAGGGCCATCGCTTTCTCGCCAGTGGACCGGTCGAGCTGTCCAGCCCGTCCAGCTATGTCGAAGAACTGCGCAAGGCCCACGTGCTGGTCGACATCGACGAGCGGCGCCGGACCATGGTCGAGCGGCTGCAGGGCGCGGCGCGGCAGGCCGGCGGCGAGCTGATTGAGGACGAGTTCCTGGTCGACGAGAACAGCTCGCTGGTGGAAGAACCGCAGGTCGTTGTCGGCAGCTTCGACGAGGCGTTCCTCGAGCTGCCCGAGCGGGTCATCCTGGCGGTGGCGCGCGGCCACCAGCGCTACTTCGGCGTGCGCGACAGCGCCGGCAAGCTCATGCCGCGCTACCTGGCGGTGGTGAACACGGCGCTCGATGCCGACAATGTGCGGCGCGGCAACGATCGCGTGATGCGCGCGCGTCTGGCCGACGCCAAGTTCTTCTACGACGAGGATCGCCGCACGCCGCTCGCCGACCGCCGCGATGCGCTCGACAGCGTGGTGTTCCAGAAACGGCTGGGCAGCGTCGGCGACAAGGTGCGTCGCATCGAACGCCTGGTCGGGATCCTGGGCTCGAAGCTGGAGCTGCCCTCCTCCACCATCCAGACGGCCGAACAGGGCGCGGCGCTCTGCAAGTGCGATCTGGTCACGCTCATGGTGGGCGAGCTGCCGGAGCTGCAGGGCGAGATGGGGCGCGCCTATGCGCTCGTCCAGGGCGTGCCGGAAGCCGCGGCGGATGTCATCTCCCAGCACTACCAGCCGCGCGGCGCCGACGACCCGACGGCGCCGGGGGATGCCGGTGCGCTGGTGGCGATCGCCGACCGGCTGGACACGCTGGCGGGCTGCTTCGCGATCGGCCTGATGCCGACGGGAGCAGCCGACCCGCTGGCGCTGCGCCGCGCCGCGATCGGGCTCATCCGCACGCTGCTGGACAAGGGCTGGGACCTGGACCTGGGGGCAGCTGCTCATGCGGCGCACGACGGCTTCGACGGGGTGAAGCTGGACCTGGACGCATCGGCCACGGGCGAGCGCCTGTCCGTCTTCTTCCGCGACCGGCTCAGGGGCCTGCTCTCCGATCAGCTCCCCGTGGACGCCGTTGACGCCTGCCTCGCCGCGGGAGCCCAGCGGCCGCACGACGTGGCGCTCAGGGCAAAGGCCCTGGGTGCGATCGCCAGCGAGGTGCGCGCGTCGGTCGGCGAGGTGTTCAAGCGTGCAGCGAATATCGCCAAGGACGCCCCGTCCGGCGATCCGGTCGACCCCGCCGAGGTCCAGGCCGAGGTGCACCCTTCCGAGCGGGCCCTGTTCGACGCCATCGGGGCTCTCGAAAAAGAGCTGGCTGCAAGCGAGCAGCAGCAGGACTACGCTGTGGCTCTCGGACACATCGCCGGGTTCGCCCCGGTGCTGGGTCGTTTCTTCGACGATGTGTTCGTGATGGTGGACGACACCAAGCTGCGGGAAAACCGCCTGCGGCTGATGCGTCGCATCCACCACAGGTGCTCCAGCCTGGCGGATTTCAATCTCCTCGCGAAAAAGCATGACGCGTGAGGCGGTACGAGTCGCCCCAACGACAACAGACGGACATTCCTCATGACCAAGCAGATCTACCGGTTCTCGAAAGACGGCGCCGACGGCGACGCCGGACAGCGTGCGCTGCTCGGCGGCAAGGGCGCGAACCTCGCCGAGATGGCGAACCTCGGCGTGCCGGTGCCCCCCGGCTTCACCATCACGACGGAGATGTGCGTCGCGTACTTCAAGAGCGGCGGCAAGATGCCGGAGGGTCTGCGCGACAACCTCGAACAGAGCATGAAGTGGCTCGAGGAACAGACCGGCAAGCGCTTCGGTGATCCGGAAAACCCGCTGCTCGTCAGCGTCCGCTCCGGCGCGCGCTCGTCGATGCCCGGCATGATGGACACGATCCTGAATCTGGGCCTGAACGACGCGGCGGTGGAGGGGCTTGCCAAGCGGATGGACAATCCGCGTTTCGCCTACGACGCCTACCGGCGGCTGCTGACGATGTACGGCAACGTCGTGCTCGATCTCGACCACGACGGTTTCGAGGCACCGCTTCACGACGCGCGTCGCGCGCTCGCCAAGGCGAAGGGGCTTTCCGTGCCCGAGCACGACGAGGATCTCGGTCGCGCCATCCCGGACTCGATGCTCGAAGCCGAGCAACTGAAGGCCGTGGTCCAGCACTACAAGAAGCTCCTCGCCGACAAGACGCAGGGTGGTTTCCCGGAGAAGCCCTTCGACCAGCTGATGGGCGCCATCGGTGCGGTGTTCGCCAGCTGGAACAACGATCGCGCCAAGCTCTACCGCCGCATGCACGCGATCCCCGACGACTGGGGCACGGCGGTCAACGTGCAGTCGATGGTGTTCGGCAACCTGGGCGACACCAGCGCCACGGGCGTTGCGTTCACCCGCGACCCGAGCACCGGCGAGAAGCGCTTCTTCGGCGAGTGGCTGCCCAACGCGCAGGGCGAGGACGTTGTGGCCGGCATCCGCACGCCGCGCCCGATCACCAAGCACTCCGACACGCCCGGCCAGAGCCTGGAAGAGGCGCTGCCCGACAGCTACAAGGCGTTGTTTGCGACCCAGGAGAAGCTCGAGAAGCACTTCTCCGACATGCAGGATATCGAGTTCACGATCGAGGACGGCAAGCTGTTCCTGCTGCAGACGCGCAATGGCAAGCGTTCGGCCCGCGCCGAGGTGCGCATCGCCGTGGAGATGGTCGCCGAAGGTCTGCTCGACAAGCAGCAGGCGGTGGCGCGTGTGGATGCTTCGCGCGTCGAGCAGTTGCTGTTCCCGTCGATCGATCCGAAGGCCGATGCAAAGCCGGTAGCCAAGGGTCTGGCGGCGTCACCGGGAGCCGTGACGGGTTACGCGGCGCTCTCCGCCGACGAGGCCGAGCGTCGTGCCGAGGACGGCGAGCCGGTGATCCTGGTTCGCATCGAGACCTCGCCGGAGGACCTGCACGGCATGAAGGCCGCGAAGGGCATCCTGACGGCGCGTGGCGGAGCGACCAGCCACGCGGCAGTCGTCGCGCGCGGTATGGGGCGCGCCTGCGTGGTGGCCTGCTCGTCGATCTCTATCGACCAGGAACTGCAGATCCTGACCTTCCGCAGTGAGGACGGGGAAAGCGTCGTCGTGCACCCCACTGATCTCATCACGATCGACGGTTCAAGCGGAAACGTCTACGTCGGCGACGTGAAGAAGGTGGACGCCGAGCTGGGCGGTGAGTTCGAACAGCTGATGGAGTGGGCCGACAGCGTCCGCCGGCTGAAGGTCCGCGCCAACGCCGACACGCCCGCCGATGCGCAGAAGGCGCGCAAGCTGGGCGCCCAGGGTATCGGCCTGTGCCGCACCGAGCACATGTTCTTCGACGAGGAGCGCATCAAGGCCGTGCGCGAGATGATCCTCGCGAGCAACACCACCGCGCGCGAAAAGGCGTTGGCCAAGCTCCTGCCGTTCCAGACCAGCGACTTCGTCGAGCTGTTCCGCGCCATGGCCGGACTGCCGGTGAACATCCGCCTGCTCGATCCGCCGCTGCACGAGTTCCTGCCCAACGACACGATCACGATGGAGGCGCTATCGGAGAGCCTGGGCGTGCCTGTGGGCGAAATCGAACGCAAGGTCCAGCAGCTCCACGAGTTCAACCCGATGCTCGGCCATCGCGGTTGCCGGCTCGCCATCACCTTCCCCGAGATCTACGCGATGCAGGTGCGCGCCATCCTGCAGGCTGCCTGCAAGGCGAAGAAAGAGGGCGTGGAAGTCCTGCCGGAGATCATGATCCCGCTTTCGCTGAGCAACGCAGAGCTGGTGAGCATGCGCGCCATCGTGGACGAGGTCGCGGCGCAGACGTTCAAGGAAGCGGGTACCGAGGTGAAGTTCAAGTTCGGCACCATGATCGAGCTGCCGCGTGCCGCGCTCCTGGCTGACGAGCTGGCGCAGAGTGCGGAGTTCTTCTCCTTCGGTACCAACGACCTCACCCAGACCACGCTCGGCCTGTCGCGCGACGACTCGGCGAAGTTCTTGCCGCGCTACGTCGAGCAACACATCCTGCCCGCCGATCCGTTCGTGTCGCTCGACCAGGATGGCGTCGGGTCGTTGGTGCGGCTCGCGGTCGACAAGGGGCGGACCACCCGCAAGGACATCTCGATCGGCATCTGTGGTGAGCACGGTGGTGACCCCGCCTCGATCGACTTCTTCGAGCGGGCCGGCCTGGGCTACGTGTCGTGTTCGCCCTTCCGCGTGCCCATCGCGCGCCTGGCCGCCGCCCAAGCCGCGCTGCGTCACGGGACGGCCAAATCGGCCGAATAGCTCGCGACCGATGCCCAGGGGGGGCGGCCTGGCTGCGTAGCCCAGGCCCGCCTTTCCTGCCAGGAGATCAAGGTCTCTCGCGGCCGGCCCGGGTTTGATGTATGCTCGGAACGTGCCTCCGAAGGACAATGGTCTCGGGAAACTGCCTTCCTTCACGCGCAGCGCAAGGGGGATGCTCAGCAAGTCCGAAGACGCCGTCATCGACCGCGCCCGCGACAACTGCGAGCAGGCGCCCGGGATTGGCGACGAGGGCGGCGGCATCATTCTCGCGCAGCACTGCTCGCACGGCAGCCACGGTTCGCACGGCAGCCACGGCTCGCACGGCAGCCACGGCTCGCACGGCAGCCACGGCTCGCACGGCAGCCACGGCTCGCACGGCAGCCACGGCTCGCACGGCAGCCACGGCTCCTGGTAGCGGTTTTCCACGTCGCATCCAGACCGCGTAGCCTTGCGCGGCCGCGTAGCCTGTTGTCCGACGCAGGCGTGCGCACGCCGATTCCATGTTAGATTGAGCCGACGTGGGGAAGCTTCACCTGGCGATCGGTTCGTTGGCTCTCCTGTCACTGGCGGGGTGCGCGCAGGTGCAGACCAGTGCGGTGCCTACCAGTGCTGCCAGCGCGCCCTACCGGGGCGCCGTCGAGATACGCGCCACGACCATTCCGCCGGGCGCACGGCAGCTCGGCATCGTCGAAGCCCACGGGGCGAACACGACCATCGACAAGCTCGTCCCCGAGTTCGTCAAGCGCGTCGCGAAGATGGGCGGCAACTACGCCAAGATCGACCGCATCAAGACGCGCTACCAGTGGACCACCGAGACCCGGACCTACAGCTACCAGTGCGGCAAGATGACCTGCACCGGCACGCGATCGGAGCCCGTGGAGTTCGGAACCACCAGCATCCAGGGGCGCGCGTTCCTGGTACAGGAGCCCCCGCGATGACCGCTCGATTCGGCTGGTTCACTCTGGCGATCCTCGTTCTGGCCAGCGCCTGTTCCGAGGTCAGGACGCACCACGTGGTGACCGGCAGGCCCAGTGCTCCGAGGAGCGGACCGATCGTCACGGTCATGCAGGGCTCGCCCGTGCCGTTCGCGTACCAGGAAGTCGCGATCGTGCAGGCGGTCGGCACCGGCGACGACGCCGATCTCGAGCACGTGGTCGGGGGGCTGCAGAAGGAAGCGGGAGCGCTGGGCGCCGACGCCGTCATCAACATCGAGATCGACCAGGGCAGCGGTCAGGCCAGCGGCACCGGCATCGCGGTGCGACGCGTGGCCGGTCCGCCGCCCGCCGCGGCCCGCCCCATGCCCGCGCCGCCCGCCCCCGCCGCTCCAGCGGCCACGCCGTCCGCGCCGCCTCGACCGTCCGCGCCGCCGCCAGCGCCAACCCCCGCGGCGTCGGCCGCGCCGGCTCCCAGGGCCTCGGCCGCGCCGGCTGCGCCGTCGGCGAAACCGCCACCGGAGCCGTCCATCGACTACTGACGGAAACGCGTTCCGTGCTTGGATAGCCGCACCGTGTCGGCGCGCGCGCACATCGCAGCGATGATTCTGCTCGCCGCGGGCTGCGGCGGGAGCGCCGCCCGGCCCCTGCCGGCCCGGGCTCCGCGCACGGCTGCCGCGACGGCGGATCGCGACGGCGACGGCGCCAGCGACGCCGAGGACGCCTGCCCCGACCAGCCCGAGGACTGCGACGGCTACCAGGACGAGGACGGCTGTCCCGATCCGGACAACGATCACGACGGCATCCCCGACATCTGCGACGTCTGCCCGGACCAGCCGGAAACCATGAACGGCTACCAGGACGAGGACGGCTGCCCCGACAAGCCCATCGACAGCATCGTCGAGGGCCCGATCCGCATCTCTCCAACCGTGCTGTTCCCGTATGGCAGCGCCAAGCCCGTGCGCGAGGCGCAGGCAGTCGTCGACGAAATCGTCGCGGCCCTGCACGACCACCCGGAGATCCAGCGCGTGGGCGTCGTCGGCCACGCGGCGCCCGGCGAGCCCCATCCGCTGCAGCTCGCGGCGCGCCGCGCGAAGGCCGTCGCGAAGGCACTCGAAGCAGCGGGCATCGCCGCTTCGCGACTCGAGACGCACTCGCTCGGCGCCCGGCACCCGATCGCCGATCCGCGCGGCAGCCAGGCAGCCAGGAACCGCCGCGTCGGGTTCAAGCTCGTGAAGCGGAGCGGCGTCGAGGTCATGCGCTGGACCAACGACGGGTACGAGCTCGTCGAGACCGCCCCGCCGGCGCCGCCCGCGCCGGGGCACGACACGCCGCCGTGCCGCCCGCCCAAGCAGCTTCCCGCCGCGCTCCACAAGCGCTGCGCGGGAAGCGCGTGGCGCGCGCCCCGATAGATCGCGGGCAGGTCGCGACGGCACGACGACCGGCCCGCCGCCGCCCGTGCCGGGGCAGGCCGCGTCGCCTGCGGACGCGTGCTCCCGAGCCGCTTCAGATCGCTGCGAGCGCTTCGGACGCCGCCGTGATCGTCGCCTCGATGTCCGCCGGGGTGTGGGCGGCGGAGATGAACGCCGCCTCGAACTGCGAGGGCGGCCAGTAGATGCCGCGCTCGAGCATGCCCTGGTGCCAGGCGCCGAAGCGCTTCGTGTCGCTCGCGCTCGCGTCCTTGAACGAGCGCACCGGCCCGTCGTGGAAGAACAGCGTCAGCATCGAGCCCACGCGCTGCACCACGCCCGGCACCTTGTGCCCCGACAGCGCCTCCACCAGCCCCTTTTCGAGCAGCGCGCCGCGCTCTTCCAGCTGCTCGTAGACCGCGGGCGTGAGCCGCTCCAGCGTCGCCAGCCCCGCGCTGGTGGCCAGCGGATTGCCGCTCAGCGTGCCCGCCTGGTAGACGGGGCCGAGCGGCGCGATCTTCTGCATCACGTCGGCGCGTCCGCCGTACACCGCCAGCGGCATGCCGCCGCCGACGACCTTGCCCAGACAGGTCAGGTCGGGCTTGACGTTGTAGCGCTCCTGGGCGCCGCCGCGCGCCAGGCGGAAGCCCGTCATCACCTCGTCGAAGATGCTGAGCGCGCCGTGCACGGTACACAGCCGCACGATCGCTTCGAGGAACTCCGGGTCGGGCGGGACGCAGCCCATGTTGCCCGCCACCGGCTCGACGATCACCGCCGCGATGCGCGCGCCGCTCTGCTTGAACAGCTCTTCCAGCGCCGCCACGTCGTTGTAGCCCACGGTCGCCGTGTTCTCGACCATGCCCTTCGGCACGCCCGCCGAGTCCGGCGCGCCGAACGTCGCCGCGCCGCTGCCCGCCTTGATGAGCAGCGCGTCGGAGTGGCCGTGGTAGGCGCCGTCGAACTTGACGATCACGTCGCGGCCCGTGAAGCCGCGCGCCACCCTGAGCGCGCTCATGGTCGCCTCGGTACCGCTCGACACACAGCGCAGCATCTCGATCGACGGATAGCGATCGATGACGGCCTCGGCGAAGCGCACCTCCAGCTCGGTCGGCGCGCCGAAGGACAGCCCGCGCGCGGCCGCGTGCTGCACCACCTCCACCACCTTGTCGTGCGCGTGGCCCAGGATGGCCGGACCCCAGGAGCCGACGTAGTCGATGTACTCGCGGCCGTCGGCGCCGGTGATGCGCGAGCCCTTGGCCCGGGTCACGAACACCGGATGGCCGCCCACCGCGCGGAACGCGCGCACCGGGCTGTTCACCCCGCCCGGCATCAAACCCTCGGCCCGCGTCATCAGCTGCTCGGAAACCTTGTCGCTCATGGCCGGGGTTCTACATGACCGCCCCCGGGCCCGCCACCGCCAGCGTCATGTGCCGCCGGGCCGGGCCCGCCCGCGGCCCGGCAGAGCGCGCCCGTGGCCGGATCCGCCGGCGTCAGTGCAGCGTGACGCGGCGATCGAGCGAGCCGTAGCCCGTCGGCATCGCCACGTGCACCTGGTAGCTGCCCGGCTCGAGCCCCGACACCGTCACGCGCTCGTGCACCCTGCGCGCGCACGACGAGCGCATCGACGAGTGGTTCTCGTCCGACAGCCGCAGCGTCACCCGCCCCGGCCCCGTGCGCACGGCGCGCCACACCCAGTGCCCGTCGCAGGCCAGCCCCTCGCGCAGCTCCAGCACGAGCCCGCCCTTGTCCGCCGTCACGTCCAGCTTCGACGGCGCCGCGCGCGGCATGCCCGCCGCCAGCTCCTCGACCTGCACGCCGAGCGCCGTCGCGCCCGCCGCGCTGCTGCTCGCCGCCGCGCGTGGCGCGGAGGTCGCCGGTGGCGCGACCCCGGTTGCGGACGGCGACGACCCGGACGCGTGCGGCGCCGGCGCCCCGCCCTGGTGACAGCCCGCCGCCGCCAGCGCGACCGCCACCCCGCATCCGCCCAGCGCCCCGCGAACGTTCATGCGCGCAGCATAGCGCGCCCGCGCCGGGGAGCAGCCTACGCGCCCGCCGGCGCCGCGACGGGCTTCGAGTTGCCCTTCGCCTTCGCCTTCGGCTTCGCTTTCGCCTTCGCCTTGCCCGCGCTCCTGCGCTGGGTATGCGACAGCAGCGGCGGCACGTGCTGGCCGACCTTGCGCCCGAAGATCCACGCGCCCACGCGCCACACGTCCTGCTCCCAGCGCTGGACGAACAGCGTCCACAGCCGGTCGCGCTCGTCGCGCGCCTGCTTGATGCTGCGCCCGTCGACGCGCCGCGCGCTCTTCGGCTTGAGCACGCCGATGAGCTCCGTGCCGAGCGCCGCCGCTTCCTTCACGTCCGCCGCGCTCACGGGCGCCTTCTTCAGCGCGGCCGGGTACTTCCTGAACAGCGCCGCCAGCGCGACGCAGTCGCCCGCCGCGTCGATGCCGCCGCGGCCGTGGCGGATCTGCCGCACCGCGCCCTCCGGCACCAGCCCCGCGCTCGCCAGCGCCTGCGCCGAGTCGAGCAGCATCCCGCGCAGCTGGTGCAGCCGCGACAGCTTCCCCTTGATACCCGTCGGCGGCGGCGCAAAGCGCTCCACCCGGCCCGCCGAAAACGCCAGCGCCAGTCCCAGCTGCGACAGGCTCTTGATGCGGGCGACCGACACGCCCGGCAGCCCCTTCAGCTCCGACGGCCGGGCGAGCAGCGCGTCCACGCCGCGCTTGGCGTTGCCGAGCGCCAGGCTCACGTCGGCGTTCAGCGGCAGCACCGCGCGCCTGTCGAGCTTCAGCGCTTCCGGCAGGAAACGCTCGAACTCGGCCGCCGATCCCGTCGCCGCCGGCGCACCGTCCGTCGCGCCGCGCGCGCTCTTCTGCTTCGCGCCGTTGGTGCTCTTCTGCTTCGCGCCCGTCTTCTTCTTCGCCATGGCTCTGCTCCTGGTGGTTTTCTGGTTTCCCTGTCAGCCTGTGTACACGCCCGTGGCCCCCGGCACTGCGCCGCGCGCCGCGCCGGGGTACGCGGAGCCCATGCGCCCCTGGCGGGATGTCGCGCCGGGGTATCGAGACCCCCCGCGCTGTTCGTCGGGTGTCGCCGCCGGGTCTCGAGACCCCCCGCGCCGCTCGCCGGCTGTCGCGGCGGGGTGTCGGGACCTGCCGCGCTCTGGGCGCAGTGTCGCGGCGGGGTGTCGGGACCCCCCGCGCCCTTCGCGCAGTGTCGCAGCGGGGTGTCGGGACCCCCCGCGCCCTTCGCCGGCTGTCGCGGCGGGGTGTCGGGACCTGCCGCGCTCTGGGCGCAGTGTCGCGGCGGGGTGTCGGGACCTGCCGCGCCCTTCGCGCAGTGTCGCCGGCGAGGCCACAGCCCGCGCCGCTGTCTCCAGCCCGATCGCCGCACGGGCTCGCGCCCGCGCGGCGCGCCCGTCCCGCGCCGCTCCCACCCGCGCCAGCCTACCAGACACCGCGCCACAGGGAACCCGCAATCCCGCGACACGACTGCCCGGTCCCGGGCGCAGCTGGCACAGCGCGCTGGCACAACCGCGGGCTGTTACACGCGGAAATGGCCAGCGCGTTTCCGGCACGAAAGCTGCTAGATCGGGGGGGGGGGGTGCGGTCCGCCCGCCGCACGCCGCGCCCACACTTGACCACAGTCGCCTCGGCGTGCTGGCTGGGCGGCGCGGGCAGCTCGGCGGCGGGCGGCGGCGCGGATGCGGGCGGCGGGCGCGGCGTGGCTTGATTGCGGGCACAAACAGCGCATCATTCCGGGCATGCGCATGCGACATTCTTTCTGGGCTCTTCTGGCTTGTGGTCTGCTCTTCGGGCTGACGCCGGCTTGCGGCAGCTCGAGCTCGAACGGCGGCAGCAGCAGCACCGGCGGCAGCGGCGGTAGCGGCGGGTCGGCGACGGGCGGCAGCGGCGGCTCCGGCACGGGCGGTAGCTCGGGCTCGGGCACCGGTGGCAGCTCCGGCTCGTCCACCGGCGGTAGCGCCGGCACGGCCGGCGCGGGCGGCGCGGCGGGCGGTGCAGGGGGCACGGCCGGTGCGGGCGGCGGCGCAGCCGGCGCCGCGGGCCACGGCTCGGCGGGCGCGGCGGGCGCTTCGGGCGACGCCGGCGGGCCGTTTCTGTGCGGACCCAACGCGCAGTGCAACCCGGGGCAGCTGTGCGTGAAGAAGGCGGGCGGCGCCGGCTTCAGCTACTCGTGCCAGAACAACCCCTGCGGCAGCCAGACGCCGAGCTGCAGCTGCGCCGGCACGCTGTGCGGCGGCTCGCCGTACAGCTGCACGGCCGTTGCCAACAAGACCGTCACCTGCGGCTGCCCGACCTGCGCCTGAGCGCGGCCCGCTGACGTGGGGACCCCCGCGCGGCGGCAGCCGCGCCTGGGGGACCCCGGGCGCGCGCAGCCCGGCGGGGCGCGGGGCGGAGCCCCGCCACGACAGGCGGCGAGCACGGCCGGGCGCGCGCGCGCCGCGGCAGCGCTGGGGAGCAGCCCCCGCTCTACGAGGCGAGGCCGAGGCGTTCGAGCAGCGAGTCGAGGCGGGGCTCGCGGCCCATGAAGTCGATGAAGAGCTGCAGGGGGTCGGCGCTGTCGCCGCGGGAGAGCAGCCGCTCGCGGAACTGCTGGCCCACTTCCGGGTTGAACAGGCCCTCGTCGCGGAAGCGGGTGAAGGCGTCGGCGTCCAGCACCTCGGCCCACTTGTAGGAGTAGTAGCCGGCGGCGTAGCCGACCGGGTAGGAGAACAGGTGGGAGAAGCTCGCGATCATCGCGTAGTCGTCGGGCAGCGGGGTGGGGGAGTAGTCGGCCAGCACCTGGCGCGCGTAGCGCATCACGTCGCCGTCGCGAGCCGGGTCGTAGTCGACGTGCAGCGCGAGGTCGACGGCGGCGAAGCCGAGCTGGCGCATCTGCGCGTAGGCGGCGCGGAAGGTGCGCACGCGACGCAGCCGCTCGACGAGCTTCTGGGGGATGGGCTCGTCGGTCTTGTAGTGGCGCGCGAACAGATCGAGGCCCTGCTTCTCGCTCACCCAGTTCTCCATGATCTGCGAGGGCAGCTCGACGAAGTCGCTGGGCACGCGCGTGCAGGCCAGGCTGCGCACCGGCACTTGGCTCAGGCAGTGGTGCATCAGGTGGCCGAACTCGTGGAACAGCGTCTCGACCTCGCGGTGGGTGAACAGGGCGGGCGCGTCGCCCACGGGCGGCGTGGCGTTGGACACGATCAGCGCCAGGTGCGGTGCGGGCGGCACCGAGGCGATGAGACCGTGCATCCAGGCGCCGCCGGTCTTGTTTTCCCGGGGAAGAGATCGGCGTAGAACAGCGCGAGCTCGCTGCCGTCGGCGTCGAGGATGCGGTAGGCGCGCACGGCGTCGTCCCAGGCGCCGACGCCCTCCCGCGGCTCGAAGCGGATGCCGTACAGGCGCTCGGCGGTGGAAAACAGGCCGTGGAGCACCTGCTCGGCGGGGAAGTAGGCGCGCAGCTCTTCCTCGTCGAGCTGGTAGCGAGCCTGCTTCAGCTTGTCGGCGTAGTAGGCGAGGTCCCAGGGCTGGAGCTCCGGGGCGTCCGGCCCTTCCAGCTCGCGGCGGAAGGCCACAAGCTCGGCGTTCTCGCGCTCGAACGCGGGGCGCGTGCGCCGGGTGAGGTCCTGCACGAACTCGCGGGCGCGCGCGGCGCTCTGGGCCATGCGATCTTCCAGCACCAGATCGGCGAAGCTGTCGAAGCCGAGCAACCGGGCCTTGTCGCGCCTGAGCTCGAGGATGCGCGCGACCAGGTCGCGGTTGTCGAAGATGCCCTGGGCGGTGCGGCGGTCCTGTGCGCGCCACAGCTGCTCGCGCAGCGAGGCGTCGTCCAGATAGGTGAGCGCGGCGATCAGGCTCGGGGCCTGCAGCGTGAAGCGGTAGCCCTCGGCGCCTTTCTGCTCTGCGCTCTGGCGCGCGGCGGCGCGCGCCGAGGGCGGCAGTCCGGACAGGCGCGACTTCGTCCTTGATCACCAGCTCGAAGGCGGCCGTGGCGTCCAGCACGTTCTGGCGCGAACTTGGTGGTCGGTCTCGGCGAGCTCGCGGTCGAGGGCGGCGAGCTCGGCTTTCTTCTCCCCGGTCAGATCGGCGCCGTGGCGGCGGAACTCGTCCAGCGTCTTGTCGAGGAAGCGGCGGCGCGTCGGGTCGAGCGCGGCGGCCTGCTCGGTGTCGGCGAACTCGCGCAGGGCCTGCCACACGCCGCTGTGCAGCGGAATGCCGGAAAAGAAGGCGCTCACCTCGGGCAGGACGGCGTTGTGCGCCTCGCGCAGCTCGTGCGTGCTGGCGACGTTTTCCAGGTGCTCGACCATGCCGATGGCGACTTCGAGCGGCTCGGTCGCTGCTTCCAGCGCGCCGAGCGTGGCGTCGTAGGTGCGCGGCGCGCCGGCGAGCGCGTCGAGCGCGGCCTGGGCGCGCGCGATGAGCGTGGTGATGGCCGGCTCGACGTGTTCGGCGCGGATGGCGTCGAACGCGATGTCGACCTGGGGGTCCAGCAGCGGGTTTTGCATGTTTGCCGAGTCTGTCACGGTAGTCTCGATGTGCCAGGTTCAGTGAGAAAGCCGGCGAGCGAAGGCGAGCCCGCGATGAGCGGAGCGAATAGTCCTATTGCTGCATGCGCCGGGCGCGGTCGCACAGCACGGCGCGCCAGGCGTCGAGGACGCTCTGCGCATGCGGTGGCCAGGTGTGCCGGGCCAGGCGGGCGAGCAGGTGCGGCGTGTGATCGCCGCCGCGCAGCCGGTTGCCGAACACCTCGGAGGCGGACTCCAGCGCTTCGAACGCCTCGTCCTCGTTGCCGCGTTCGAGCTCGAGCCAGGCCTGGGTCATCAGGTAGTGCTGGCGCGGCTCGGCTTCTTCCACGCGGATCTTCGCGCACGCGGCCAGCAGCTTCTCGGCGCGCTCGACGTCGTGGCGGCAGAGCGCGACCTGGCAGTCGAGCAGCCCGGCTTCGAGCTGGCCCCAGGGATCGCCCATCTGCATGTAGATGCTCTGGGCGCGGCCGGCGTGCAGCTCGGCCATGTCGAGGTCGTCGGTGTCGAGGCCGATCATCGCCAGCAGGCGCTCGGAGCCGCCCTGGCCGCGCGGTGTGCGCAGGGCGTCGAAGGCGCCGAGCGCGTCCATGGCGCCGACCTCGGCGCTGTAGAAATTCATCAGCCGGTGTTCGACGTGGGCCAGCGAGACATCGGCCTGCGCGATGCCCAGCCGGTAGCCGGCCTTCTCGAACTCGGCGCGGGCCTCGAGCGTGAGCCGCCGCGCGCGGGCGGTCGCACCTTCGGAGTGATCGATCCAGCTTAGCAGGAGCAGGCACTGACCGCGGCCGAGCGGCTGGCGGATCTTCTTGAAGTGCGCTTCACCCGCTTCGACGACCTCGCGCGCGTGCTCGTAGTTGCCGAGCAGGTACTCGATCTCGCCGGTCACGGCTTCGCACTGCGCCATGCCGAGCGCGTCGTCCTGCCGCTCGAACAGCTGGTGGGCGAGATCGACCAGCAAGAGGCCTTCGGCAGAGGCGCCCTTCTCGCTGTCGAGGTGACCGAGCAGGCGCAGGCAGTGCGCGAGGCTTTCCTCGTCGCCGAGCTCCTCGAAGGTGGTGCGTGCGATGTCGGCGTGGGTGATCGCCTCGTCGGTGCGGCCCACGTGGCGCAGGGCTTCGGCCTGCCAGCGGTGCTTGAGCGCGAGCGAGCGGCCCTGCAGGTGTCCCTTGAGCAGCTCGAGGTCGGCGAGCGTGGCCAGCGGCTCGCGCGCGCCGTGCCAGGCCCGCGCCAGGAACTCGAACAGGAGGTGCGCCGCGTTGTCCGGCTCGCCGGCGTTGAGCAGGTTGACCACGCGCTGGCGGATCACGCGGCGGCTGCTCGCCAGCGGGTGGTGCGTGAGCGCCTCGGCGGCCGCGTGGAAGACGCGCCGCTGGTCGGGGCGGGCGGTGAGTCCTGCGAGCAGGTGCTCCTGCAGCAGGGCGTGCGGCCAGCCGTAGCGGCCGGGCCCGCGCGGCAGCAGGATCTCGGCGTTCTGCAGGCTGATGATGCAGGCGTCCGCCGGCAGGCCCAGCGCGCTGAGCAGCGCGTGCAGCACCTCGCGGCGGATGTCGCCGCTCATGGTCGAGACGGCGTAGGCGGCGAGCCGGTGCTCCTCGGGCATCGCGGCGACGCGGCTGTCCCACAGCTCGGCGGTTGTCTGCGGGCGCAGCGCCAGGATCTCGGGTGGCACGCGGTACAGGCCGTTGACGAGCTCGAGGTTGCCGGCCAGCGCCCAGGCGTGCAGCTGCTGCAGCGCGAACAGCGGATTGCCGCGGCTGCGGCGCGCGGCCTCGCGGGCGGCCGTCTCGTCGAGCGGCAGCGACGCCTGCAGGAGCGCGGTCGTGGTCTCGGGATCCATCGCGTCGATCTCGACCACGTCGCCGTCGAGCAACTCGCGCAGCTGGCGCAGGCGATCGGCGGCCGGCGTTCCGAGCTGCACGTCCTCGGCCCGCACCGTGGCGACCATGACGATGCGCTGGTCGGGGTCGTTCTCGTGCAGGCGGAGCAGGCCCTCGAAGGTGGTCTGGCCGGCGTGGTGCAGGTCGTCCAGCCAGAACAGCAGCGGGCGGCCGCGCGCCACACGCCTGAGCGTGTAGCGATGGACCTGGCGGCGCGTCTCGAGCGTGTCGAGCGTGAAGCGGATCCCGCTCGGGCCGATTTCGGAACCGGGCTGGGCGGGACGCAGCCACTCGGCGGCGCCGGCGACCCAGGCGCGCCCGTTCTTGTCGTCCTTCTTGACCTTCCAGCGCGACAGCAGCGAGCGCTCGATGGTGTCGCGGTCGGTGCGATCGAAGTTGTAGTAGAACGTAACCGCGCCGAGCATGCCGTCGAGCGGTGTGCGCATCGGGCGGTAGCGGGCGCGCAGCGGGATCATTGTGCCGCGTTCGTGCATTTCCTCGCACAGCCACTCGGCGATGCGGCTCTTGCCCGCGCCGGCGGGGCCCACCAGGATGACCAGGCGATGCGACGGGCCGCGTCCCTGGACCACGTCGTCGCACACGCTTTCCAGCAGCCGGCGCACGTCGTCACGGCCGACCAGCGGGCTCGGCCGCATGCTGAGCAGACCGGGCGCGCGCTCGGGCGCCGCGGCGAGTAGCGGGTTCGGGCCATGCGGGCCGGTCTTGCGCGTCGAGGCTGCCCGGGTGGCGCTGGCAGATTTCCCGAGGCTGGGGAAACGCCACACGCTGGGGTCGGGCGCGTCGGGCGGCTTGAAGCGAGCCCAGTCCGCGCGCGCTTCGGCGGCGAACTCCCAGCGGTCCCAGGGGCGCTTGGCGAGCATGCGCTCGACGAAGCCAGTCACCTCCGGCGGCGCGTCGATGGCCAGCTCCAGTGGCGGAACGCGATCGAAGGCGTGCTGGCGGAGCAGCGACTTCGGGTCGCCGTGGAACGGCGAGCGCCCGCTCAGGAGCTTGTACAGGATGCAGCCGAGCGAGTAGATGTCCGTCGCGCCGCAGACGTGGTGCATCTCGTGCTGGATCTGCTCCGGCGCCATGTAGCCCGGCGTGCCGGCGCCGGCGTGGGGCGCGAACTCCATCGACTTTTCGCCGTCGAGACGCTCGTCGTGCGTGTCCTGTCTGAGCCAGGCCAGCCCGAAGTCGAGGATGTGCACTTCCGGCGGCGCCTCTTCCTGCTCCTCGACCAGCACGTTGGACGGCTTGAGGTCGCCGTGGACGATGCCGCGCGCGTGCGCGTGTGCCAGTGCGGCCAGCACCTGGTCGACGATCGACCAGATCAGCTCGAAGCTCAGCCGCGCTGCGGTCAGGTCGTGCAGCGAGACGCCGCTGGCGAGCTCCATGGCCAGGTAGGGCGAGCTGTCGGCGAGCTGTCCGAAGTCGCGCGCCCGGACGATGCCGGGGTGGTCCAGCGCGGCGAGGGCGCGCGACTCCTTGTAGAACCACATCACGTACTCGCCCGCGAGCTTGCCCTCGGGCGGGATCACGCGTTTTATCGCGACGAACTCGCCACTGGCCTGATCGCGGCAGCGGTAGACGATGCCCATCCCGCCTTCGCCGAGGACCGAGACGACTTCGTAGCGGTCGGCGATCACGTGACCGGGCAGCACCGGCATCGGCGGCGGCTTGGGCAGGTCCGCTACCATCACGTCGACATCGCCGTCCGGGACCGCTTGGTAGTCCGACGGCGGATTGGCGTAGTCGTTCGACTTCACGCTGGCGGCCGACGGAATGCTGGGCGGTGCGCTGTCGGGCTCGCGCTCCGACGAGGCTGCCTCTGGAGCCGCGCCGTCGTCCGCATCGGCGAATGCAGCACGCCCCTCCGCTTCACCGCCGTCGGGCGGAGCTGCGTGGACCGTTTCCGGTCGGGGGGAGGGATTGTCGGGCTTGTGGGTGCCCCCGTTGGCCATGACCGGGCGCGAGTGTAACCGTCCGGGTCGCGGCGTCGAGCGGACGCTGGGCCGGATCGGGATGGTGGGTCTATCCTACGGTAACCCGGCTGAAATGTCCTGCACGTCATCGCGCCGCGCGCCGGAGACGGTCGGGCCTGGCCGGACCGTACGAAGACGATGGCCCGCTGGACCGCACGGGCGTGCACGGCCTATGCCTGAGCGGCGATCTGCTAGGGCCCGAGCGGCGAGCCGGTCAGGCGTCTGCCCCGTCAAACCGCCCTGGCTCGAAGAGTGCGCGCCGGCAGAGCCTATGTTGCCCAAACGCCCGTCGCTTCCTGTCGTCCGGGTCGTGTCGAGCGGATCCGCATCCCCGCGGAGTTGTTGTAGACACGCGGAACCCGGCTGCTTCTCGAATGGGGCAACGCGAACCCACTCGCCCCGACCACTCTTGTCTTTCTACAGGCGAGCGCCTGCGCCGGCGGCCGCCGCCGGCGAACCAGGCACTCGCCACCCCTGGCACGTGTGATCCCACGCGCTTGGAGCGGGCGCGCCGCTTGCGAAGTCGCAGGCCGTGCTGCGCCCACGCGCTCCCGACATCAGCGACGTTGCAAGGCCAGGAGGTGCAACCCCATTTTCGGAAGTGTACCGCGAGCGGGCAAGGCGACACAGAGTCAGGACGGACAGGCGCGGAAAACCCGCCGGAAGATGCGTAACCACCGATTCCCGGTGGTTACGCCCTTCCGCCAGCCTGTCCGCGCCGATCCGCGCCGTTGGCCCCCCGCTCCACTGTCCCGGCTCTGCGGCCAGGCGTACACTTCGGCGGTGCGGTTGGATTTCCTTCTATGGGGGGAGATGTCAACACGCGCTTGTCCGTTGTCGCCGACAACGTCGTGTTCACGTCGGGCGTCCGGCTGCCAGCTCGGAGAGTGGTTTTCGATCGCGTGATCGTCAGATCGGACAGCGCCGTGCAGCTCGGCGGCGCAGCCCATGGGTCGTCGGTCCGGCGCGTCGATCGGCACCGCGCTGATCGACTCGATCGTCCCGTCTGCATCGAAGCAGTAGCGCTGTTCTTCCGCGAAGAGCGGGAACCAACCTTCTATCTGGGCTTCATCGAGCCATTGCTTCGTTCGGTACTCCGAGGGGGCATAGCCTAGCCGAGGGGCCTTGGCGGCTGTTGTCGCAGACCAGGAAATCCATGGATGCTCGCCCTCGAATCCTGCTCGCGACGGGAACCAGGCGGCGGCGTGCTCGATGCTTGCCGTACCGACATCTCGTCCACTCGTCCGAGCCTGAGCTACTGCTTGCGATAGCGGTCCGGATCGTACACCTCCTGGCGTTTCCACATGGCCAGCGCCGTCGCTGCGACCTTGTCCGACGGCTGTCACAGCCATCACCACCGCGCTCGGCGCCGTGACCCGCGAAGCGAGCGGGATCCCGGTTCTCCCTCGCGACATTGCGGCGCCGGTGGTGGCGACACCCACCGCCGCGCCGCTGGCGATGCCCTCCGAGGGCAGCGTCCTGTTCGGTACGGTCGCAGGCACCACGAGGTGCGGCCTCGATGTGATCGGCGCCCCGTGCCCCGCTGCGCGATTCGAACGTGGAACAGGGAACAGAGAATGAAGGTTACCGGCCTCGCATTCCCCGTTGTGTTCCACCCGTACCCCGCCGCAGGCGGCCGCACCCGTTTCAGCTAATTTCCCTTGCGCGACGTCGACCGCGGGCGTTCGCCCGGCTACGTTGAAGCGGGGGAAGATGACTGAGGGTGTGCGAGACGGGGTCGCCGCCGAACACGGCGAGCAGCTTTCCGGTCTGCATGCTGTAGTAGATGCTTCCAGTACTTTCCACTTGCCCCAACGAGAACACACGGTACCCACCGCAACTGTCCGCCACGCTGTCGTCGAGGATAAAGAAGCCATCCGGCGGGTACAACGAGCAGAAGTCGCCCGGGTCCGCGGGCCATTGGGTGACGCATGCCCCGCCAGCCTGCGCTACGCCGGCGCAGTAGTCCGCGACGCTCCGCTTGCAAGGCACCCTGCACCAGCCGTCGCCGGCGTCGACGCAGTCAGTGCCGGCGTCCCGTGACGCCTTCGGCGACGCGCTGCACCCGCCGCCGAGGGCCGCGCTCGCCAACAACAACAATCCCAGCACTACCTGCAAGACCGTGCCCCCATTGTAGAGGAGCTGGCCGTACTCGTCACATGGGTGGGTGCTCGTAGGCGGCCAATTGCATGTCGGGCCGCTTGGCGAAGATCCGGTCGTTCCTGCAAAGGCCTGCGCTGAAGTTCCGTCGGGACAGCAATACTTCGCGACAGCTGGCGGCGGCCAGCTCGTCGAAAGCCTCTCGCAACCCTGCGGGAGAACAACGGGTCCGGCCTCACACTGAATCTCGACCGGCGGAAGGCCATGACAGCTGTGGCCGGGGTCGGAGACCTGGACGCACCTAGCGAACGAGGGCGAGCCGACAGCGGGCTGTGCAGTGCTCACGGCGGGGCCCGCTCCCACGCTCGCGCCACCCGCGCCGGCAGTGCCGTCTACTGCACCGGCTCCACCCGCCCCCCCCGGTCGCCTGCGCCAGCGCCGCCCGGGTCGCGCGGGTGCTGCGCTCGAGCGGTCGGGGCAGCGCGTGATGGCCAGCATTGTGAGCTTCATCGAACGCCGCCTGCGGCTGAAGGTGAACCGCAAGAAGAGCGCCGTGTCGCGACCGGAGAAGCGCCACTTTGTCGGTTTCAGCCTGCGGCGCAAGCCGCTGGACGGGACCGTCGAGGTGCTGTTGTCGGAGCGGTCGAAGCGCCGCCTCGCCGACAAGGTCCGCGAGCTCACGCCGCGAAACTGGGGGCAGTCGCTGCGCGACTGTATCGCCGGAATCAACGCATATCTGCTCGGCTGGATGGGCTTCTTCTGCGTGTGCAGCCAAGCCGGATTGCGGACGCTGCACGACACGGACGCGCACATCAGGCGGCGGCTGCGCGCACTGGTGCTCGCGCACTGGAAGCGTCGCCGTCACATCGTCCGTCAACTCATCCGACACGGCGTCCGACCACACACTGCGTGGCACAACGTCTACAAGGGGCGCAGGTCCCTGTGGGCGTTGAGTCACTGCCCCGCCGTGGACCACGCGCTGGACCGGGCATGGTTTGCCGGTCACGGGCTGGTCTCGCTGGAGCAGCAGTGGGTGGTGCACAACGCCACGCACGTCACCGCCCCCGTGCAGCTCACGCTGGCACTGGGATAGCTCAGGATGGAAACACCGGCGACGGACTACATGACCGCGTCAGAGCCCGGAAACGCCGTCAGGACCGGATTAGGCCCCCGCCCGGCAATCGAAAGAGCCGGTGTCGGTCACTCCCGGTCTACCGCGCACGCCCGGTCAGCAGCGCCATCGTGAACGCCGTCGTCCCGAAGAGCCGGATGTGAGGCCCACAAGTCCGGTTCTGTGAGAGGGGCCCCTGGGCAACCGGGGGTCCCTACTCGGCGCGGAGACCGCGGCGCGCGACCAGCGCGCCGCACCGTGAAACGGCGCCGAGCGTGCGGGGCACCCCACCGCCGCTGTCATGTCAGCAGTCGCACGACGCGGCGACGTCGCGACGCCCTACCGCCCTCCCCCTGCCGACAGGCTCCGCACGATCCGCCGCTGGAACACCAGCACCGCTGCGGCCACCGGCAAGGTCGCGACGATCGCCGCAGCGAGGATCTGCCCCCACGGCACCTGGTAGCGGCCGCTGAGCAGCGCGATGGCAACCGGCACGGTCTGCCGCTCTGGGCCGAGCGTGAAGGACGCCCGGGCTAGCGCGCGGGCAGACAGGCACGCAGGGCGCGGGCCAGCGCCGCGCCGTCTGCGAAGCGCTCGCCCGGTGCGGCCTGGAGCGCACGCTCGAGGATCTCGTCGATGCCAGCCGGGATCCGCGAAGCGACGCTCCCGGGGGCAAGGCCCGTCCAGTCATGCAGGGCCTGAAGCGCCTGCTCTTCGGTATCGTCGGGGACAAGCGTCAGGCCGGTGAGCAACTCCCACAGAATGGTGCCGAGGCGGAACACGTCGGATTGGCTGTCCACACGGTGCCCACCAGTCTCCTCGGGCGACAGGTAGCGCGCCTCCGCATCGAGCGGACCGGAGCCGCAACGGCCCGCCACTCGGGCGCTGGCGAGCCCGAGGACCTTAACCCCATCATGAGCTGGAGAGACGACGATCTTGTTCGGATGCACGAAGCCGTGCACGAGCCCGCGGGCGTGGGCGCATCCGAGCGCGTCGGCCGCAAGCGCGACCAGGGCGATCGATCGGCGCGAGCCGCCCTGGTAAGGTACGCCACGCGGCCGGAACAGCTGCGTCAAGGGACGGCCGGCGGCCAGCGCCGTGACGAGATGGAGCGAACCCTGCTCCTCGCCGATCTCGAATGCCTCGACGATGCCGGGATGACTGATGGTTGCTCCCTCGACAAACCGGGCGAGGGCGCGCTCGCGAAACACCGGATCCGAAACGGTGAAGTCGTGGAAGCGCTTGACCGCGAGCGTCCAGGGCTCCGCTGGCAGCATCGAGCCGTTGGAGAGGATGACCCGCGCTTTGAAGACCGTCGCCGACGCGCCGATACCGATGCGCTCGCCGATCAGGTACTTGCGGAGGACGACGGTCGTCATCGGTCGATGAAGGGCAGCGCTCGGACGGCTGAGGAGGGTTCCTCGTCACCATCCTACGCTACCGCTAGCTGTTTTGACTCCCAACATCTTGCCTCAAACACGCCCGAGAAATCGGCAAGGCGCAGCCTGAGCTGAGGAGCGGCCGGACGCCACCGGTCGGAAGGCCAGGAGGTCCAACCCCATTTTCGGAAGTGTACCGCGAGCGGGCAAGGCGACACAGAGTCAGGACGGACAGGCGCGGAAAACCCGCCGGAAGATGCGTAACCAGTAGCGTTCGGCGTGACTCGACGGAGCGCGGTGTCGCGCGTGCGCGACACGAAGCGAGGGCGCCAGTCACGCGGTGCGGGTTGGGCGAAACGCTGCGCGGCAGCGCCGGTTGCCACGGGCTATGGGGATGTTGCGGGCATTGCCGGTCGCGATCGGCGCTGGTCGGCCCGGCAGAGTGCAGCTCGGCACGTCGGTGGGCGCACCGGAAGGGGCAGGACGCAGCGCGAGGGCGTCGTCGGACGCGGAATTGGCGGCGCGGGCGCAGAGCGGTCCATCGGGGCCGCTCGTCGGCTCCACGCTTGCGAGACGGATCACGCGGCGACCTCCGCGGGCGGAGCCCGCGCGGGAGCGAGTGCGCGGCTGGGCAAGGGGCGGCGCTCTAGCGAGCGCTGACGACAGACGGGGCACTCTCGGAGATCGAGACCGGTGGTGCGCAGCATCACGTGGCGGAAGTCGTCGTCGAGCTCCGGCGTCACTTCCGTGGGGAGCTCGGCCGGACCTGCGAGCAGACGGCGCGCGCGCTCGAGCCGCGAGCCGACGTTGCCGGAGGCGAGCAATCCGGAGTGACGGATCTTGACGAAACCGCTCGGCAGCACGTGGTCGAGGAAGCGGCGCACGAATTGTCCACGCGGCAGCGTGGCGGTGAGTCCGCCGCGGGTGCGGAAGGTGACGCCGCGCTTGTCGTCGGCTGATCAGCCGGGCGTTGCTGATGGCGATGCGATGGGTGTAGCGGCCGAGATAGCGATAGACCTGCTCCGGGCCGCCGAAAGGCCGCTTGGCGTAGACGACCCAGCTCTGGCGATACAGCCGGTCGAGCCGACGGCGCAGCGCGCGGTCGTCCGGCGCTGGAGTCGGGCAGGACCAGTCGCCCCTGTCGCCTCGCGCGGGCGAGGGCGTCGAGCAGCTTGCCGCGGAACAGTGCGCCGAGCACGCGGACGGGAAACAGGAAGTCGGCGGGCGCAGGCACCCAACGCTGCTGGTCGAGCGAGAGCCCGCCGCCGGAGACGATGCAGTGGGCATGCGGATGGAAGCGAAGCTCGCGCGTCCAGGTGTGCAACACGGTGGTGACGCCGAGCTGGGCGGGCTCGCCGAGCCAGCGCCGGTCGCGAGCGAGGTCGAGCAGCGTTTCGGCCGCGGCCCGCAACAAGAGCTCGAACACCAGCGCCCGGTTGCGGCGGGCGAGAGAGTGCAGCTCGGCCGGCAGTGTGAAGACGACGTGGAAGTGATGCGTCGGCAGCACGCGTCGCATGCGCGTCTCGACCCAGCGCGCCGAGGCGAGCGCCTGGCACTTCGGGCAGTGGCGGTTGCGGCAGGAGTTGTACGGCGGGGCGCTCGAAGCCGCAGTGAGAGCAGATCTCGAGGTGGCCGCCGAGTCGAGCCGTGCGACAGCGCAGGATGTCCCGCACTGCCGCACGCTGCTCGGCACCAAGCCGCTGGCGCTCCGCGTCGTCCCCGAGCTCGGCGCGCAGGATGTCTGCGATCTCGAGTCGAGGACGCTCGGGCGCCGTGCGTGTGCACGGCATGGCGATCGGGCCGGGCTGTTACAGGCGGCTACCGCGCGCCGTACCGAGCAGATCGAGCGGGCTCGGCAGCGCGGCAAGGCGCGCTTGGCTCACGTGGAGATAGCGGGCCGTGCTCTTGATCGAGTGATGGCCGAGCATCACCTGCACGCTGCGCACGTCGACGCCGCTGTCGAGCAGATGGGTCGCGCAGGTGTGGCGGAAGGTGTGCGGCGTTACGCGCTTGTCGATGCCGGCCTCGCGCGCCACCTTGTCGAGCACCCTCTTGACCGAGTTGCGGCACAGGGTCCTGCGGGCCCCGCGCCCGGGAAACAGCTCGGGTCCCGGCGGGCGGTGCGCCTTCCAGTAGTCGCGCAACAGGGCTAGCACGCGCTTTCCCAGCGGAACATAGCGCTCGCCCGTCTTGCCCGCGCGCACGTGGATGAGACCGCGCTGGCTGTCGATGTCCCCGACTTGCAGCGCGCAGACCTCGCCGATGCGGAGTCCAGCGCCGTAGGCCAGCATGAAGATGGCGCGGTACTTCGCCGACTGCGTCGCTGCCAGCACGCGCTCGATCTCCGGCCCGGTCAGCACGGTGACCAGGTGGTCCTCCACCTTGCCGTGGGGAATGCCGACCGTCACGTCCCGCTGGGTCGTCGCATGCAGCAGGCAGCGGATCGATGCGAGCGCGACGTTGCGCGTGCGCATGCACCTGCCTGCGTCGAGCAGACCGAGCAGGTACTTCTCGACGTCCCCGCGCGTGACGCGCGCGGGAGGCTTGTCGACGGCTTCGAGAAACTGCCTCGCCAACCGCAGGTACGTCTCCTGCGTATTGGGTCTGAGCCCCCGCAACGTCAGACGTCGTTGCAGCCGGCCGAGCACTCGCTTTCGCTGATCGGGTGTCATCGCTTTCTCCCTGTGACTCCCGGTGCACCGCGCACCGGAAACCACAGGGTCGGCCCGTCACCCCCGCCACGTCGCCCGCCCGCGACAACCTTGCGGAACTACTTCGCTGAAGGCGACCGCACAGCCGTCTCCCCCTCACGCAACCGGTCGCACGCTGCCGCGCAGCGGCTTCGTCCAACGTTCGATCCACGAACTCGTTCCGGGGCTATGCTGGGCTAGGTTGAACGCCCCGCTTCGGCCTTTCCATCCACTTCCGCCAGAACGCCAGCCAGCTCCCGGCCGGGGATCCGGCGATCCTGTGGGGTGTCGGGAGGGTGTTCATGCTACCTACGCGCCTACGACATCGCCGCGAAGTTCACGAACGAGTACCTGGAAGAGAAGGGGCTCGAGGGGAAGTAGCCCCGCGCCATCGGCTTTCAGCCATCAGCCATCAGCTGCCCCCACTCGCGTCGGCTTCGCCTCCGCGCGAGCGGGGGAGACGTACCGCCGGCAGAGGCCGTGCAGTAGCTGGCGGACGAGCAATCGCTGCCGGGCGCGCGATCGCCTTTCCCGGCGTCCCTGGAGAGGACGGAACGACAGACGCCGTCGACCGGGTGAGGGGGAGCCGGAGCCGAGGGCTACCCGTGGCGACAGCACAGCTTCCGTGAAAGCACTTGCCGGTGGCGCACTCGCCGTCAGTACTGCAGAGCTGCCAACTGACGTGCAGACATCTCGGCGCACAGGCGTAGCGGCCGGGCTCTCCGCAGCACACCTCGCCTGCGGGACAATCCGCGCGATCGTCGCACTCCATTGGCAGATCCCCAGCAGCACAGCTTTCGCCTGGCGGTATGCAGGCCGGAACCTGACCGAGACAACAGATTTGCTGGCCGGTGCAGTCCGCCGGGCCGCAACGGATGCGGTGAGGCGGGGGAGCTGAACGCTGAACGCGCTCCGCGCTTGCTCTCCCCGTACCCTCGCTGTTGCTCGTACGGCTTGCAGGCGGTCCACGGCCGGCGGAGCGAGCAGTCACCGGCGGGCGCCGGGCACAGTAACCCAGCAGGAGTACTCCAAGCGCTCCGAGAACGAGCGCGGCGACCCGGACGCGTGCCGTTGGACGCATCGACGACGCCTACCGCTTACCACCCCGGGCCGGGATTCACGCACGGCGGATAGCAACCCCCAACGCACGCCCAGTCTCCGGGGCATCCGCCGTCGGTTCCACCGCATTCGCAGATGGGTCTCGTGCTGCCCTTGACGAGGATACACGTGCCCTTGCAGACAACGCCGTTGCAGCAACCGCGCATTTCGCCCGGGCACACCATATCGCTCCGGGTCCCGCCGTCGCAGTCCGTGCCTCCGTCGATCACGACGTAGTCCTGCGGTGCGGGCGGCGCCGTGCCGGCGTCGGGGAACTGGATCGGAGGCGGATGGGGAAGCGCGCCGCTGCCTGCGTCGCTACCTGGCCCGATGGGAAGCTGCGGCAGTACCCCGCCGGCGTCCGGAGCGGTGGAACCCGCGCCCGCGGCGCGGCCAGCCCCGGACGGGGAGACGACAACCTGGCCGCCGCAGCGTGCCATGGCCAACATCAAGAACACCAAGGGGATCGCTCTGCTTTTCATTGTCCGTGACACCAGGCCCTGTTCCAGCAACCACCGCCGCGCGAGGTGCAGCACACCAGGGGCCACGGGCACCCACCCAGGATCGAGCCGCACCGACAGTTGTCATGTGCCTTGCCAAGGCAACCGCCCCCGCAATACTTGCCTCCGCAACACGTCGCGAAACCAGGGTACTTGCCGACGTCCGCGCAGGTCGGGCCGGCGTCCGGCGAGAGCCCCCCATCAAGCGGCTCGGCTCCGTCGCCTACCGCGGCATCGACGGACCAAGGGCCCTGCCGGTCGTCCGACCCACCGTCGGTGGCGGGATTCCCGGACGACGGGGACGAACCAGGCGTTGCGGCGGAGGGCGCACCGGGTATCGGCGCGCCTGTGCGGGCACCACACGACGCTGCGAGCGCGGCTGTCAACATGGCTATCGAGCCTTTCATGGGAACGGGTCGATGCTCGGCCAGGTGAACGCGTCGATATCCATGGGCGCGCCGAGTTTCTGGCGCTGGTAGACGCTGCACACGTCGCCTGCGTTGGCCGGGCGGTGCGCCGAGAAAGTGAAGCTGGCGGCGTTCAGCCACAGTGGGACGCCGGCGTTGGGAAGAGGGAACGATGCGGGCACTGATCCCGGAAACTGGGTCAGTCCGAAGTAGTCGCCCCAGTAGCCGTTGTCGTGAGGACACGGGAAGCTGTCCGTCACCAAGCCGTTGGGCTTGCCGAACACCAGATTCAGGTTGTCCGTGAGTAGCGGCACGCCAAACTGCGTGCCTACAGTCGACGCCCACGGACTGACGTAGGACTTCGTGTTGTCAACGACGCGGTGGTTCGAAAGGTACCCGACCTGCCATTCCAGAGAGGGCGCGTTGTCGGCGTAGGTGGCGAAATCCGACGGCGTCGACCGATCCGTCCAGTTCAGAGTCGGCCAGATCTGTTCGCCCACGGTTGGATCTTGCGACACGGCTTCCAATACCTCCGTGGACCAGCCCGGCGGAGTCGTGCACAGCCCCGTCCCCGCGTTGAGCTCCCCGACCTGCAGCTTGAACTGGGTCGGGTCGGCGAGGGGGTGGTAGAGGTACGCGAAGCGGTCGACGATTGCAGTGCCCGAGCCATCGACCCCGATATCGAACGAATGCCTGAATGCGTCGGTGATGCTCTGCGCGCCATCTTGGGGGCCGTCGCCGGGGTCCGTGGTGCCGTACACGCCAAGCAGGTTAGGGTCGCCAGCGACCGCCGGACCGACCGTTCCGAGCAGACAGTCCCTCGTCAGGTCAACGCCTCCCCAGGAGGTCGGCTGCACGCAGCCCCCGAGCGACGAGTCGCAACGCCAGCCGGCGAGGCAGTCCTGGTCGGTCGTACACACAGGCGGCCCGCAGCGGTGTGACGTTGAATCGCAGATCAAGCCCGTTCCGCAATCGCTGCTCGTTGTGCATGGGCAGGGACCACCGGCGCAGGTCTTCAGGGTGTTGTCGTAGTCGGCGCCGAAGGAAATCTGTAGGAGGTGCGCCATGCCGTTGGCGTCGAAGTGGATGCTCTCCAGGAAGATGGAGCCGCTGGCATTGGGCGCAAACGCGCAGCTCGGCGAGTCGACGAAGTCGCGGCAGGCCGGGCTGATCCTGAGAACCGGCTCGTACTGGCCGACGTACTGCGCCTGCGCCTGGGGGATGCAATCGGGAGCGTCGCTTGTCGAGCCCGTGCATGTCTGGACGCGCGTGAACCGGTTCCAACCGTCGAGCTCGTCCTGGTTGTGGAAGATAGCGATCGATCCCGCCTCGCGATCCTCGGTGGCCACCCACACGCGCCCGCGCCAGTCCACGGCCACGGCCGTCTTGTCGACACCGACGTTGGTGGTGGTCTTGGTCACCGGCGCATGCGCCGGCGTCACCCGTTGGCAGTAAGCGCGGCCGCCGGCAAGATAGGGAAAGTCCCCGGAAACGTCGCCTGCGCCGAACGTCTCGCCGGCGTTCGCCGACCGCGCGATGCAGAAGCCGTCAATGGCGAACAGGACGTTGGGGGCAAGCGGATCCTTGGCCATATTGTAGCTCGCGTCCGAGACGCCAAGCTGCACGGCGTACACAAGGTACGGGTTCGTCGGATCTACTGCCATGGACGGATCGCCTGCTATTCCCGCCCAGGGCTCCTGTGTGCAGACTTTGTTGGTGCAGTGGTAGCCGGGCGCGCAGTCGGCGTCGGTCCCGGACGGGCAGGTGTTGGCGACACACCTAGCGCTCGAAGGGTCGCAGGAGGCTCCGGGCGCCATGCAATCGGAGTCGCCGTTCGGGCAGGTGCATTGCCCGCCCTGGCAGCTTCCGGATGGACACTCGGCATCGTACGTGCAGAACGGAAGGCTACGTGGAGGCCTGACCTTGCCGCCGTACGTCCAGCTCTGGCCGTCCAAGCTCCACGCCCACCCCATCGCCGATGCGCCGCGGTGGATGATCCGCTGATCGCCGTACTGGAGCCCGGAGCCCGCCGCCGGCGTGGGGTACTCGAACTCGTCCTGGCCTTCGAAGGTCCTGCCGATGCTGAAATCGTTGTAGGTCGTCGACAGCACCGGAACCAGCGGCCCGATGCTTGGTGGATAGTACGCGGTGACGATCGCGGTCTCTGCCTGCTCCTGACGGTTCTGCGAGTCCGAGGGCCCTCCCGTGTTTTCGCTCACGCTGGAGAGCATGCAGGCGCTCAAGCTACAAGCTAGCAACGGAAGTAGCAGCCAGATACCTCGCCGGGACCGCGCGGTGACCTTCGCTGCCCGCTGCCCGCTGCCCGCTGCCCGCTGCCCGCTGCCCGCTGCCCGCTGCCCGCTGCCCGCTGCCCGCTGCCCCTGATCATGTCGCTTCCTCGCCCCGGCGAAGACTTCGCCGGCCAGTGGGAACGTTCGCTCCATGGCAGCGGCGCGTCAATCCGCGGAGTCGAGATTCTCGATTCGAAACAGGGCGCTTCCCATGGAGAAGCGAATTGTGTGCCGCCGCCACCACCGCCGGCGCCCATGACGCCGCCGGACGCGAGGCGCTCTGCCGCTACATCCTCCGCCCGCCCATCGCTGAAGGCCAGGCATTCCAACCCCATTCCCGAAGTCTAGCGCGAGCGGCCGAGGCGACACAGCGTTCAGGACGAGCAGGGGCGAACAACCCCGTGCGAGATGCATGACCACCGGGAATCAGTGGACATAACCAGTAGCGTTCGGCGTGACTCGACGGAGCGCCGTGTCGCGCGTGCGCGGCACGAAGCGAGGTTGCCAGTCACGCGGTACGGGTTGGGCGAAACGCTGCGCGGCAGCGCCGGTTGCCACGGGCTATGGGGATGTTGCGGGCATTGCCGGTTGCGATCGGTGCGGGTCGACGGGGCAGAGTGCAGCTGGGCAGGTCGGTGCACGGACCGGATCGCGCGGGGCGCAGAGCGAGAGCGCTGCCGGACGGCTGATTGGCGGCGCGGTCGCAGACCGGTCCATCGGGGCCCTCGTCGGCTCCACGCTTGCGAGACGGATCACGCGGCGACCTCGGCGGGCGGAGCCCGCGCGGGAGCGAGTGCGCGGCTGGGCAAGGGGCGGCGCTCTAGCGAGCGCTGACGACAGACGGGGCACTCTCGGAGATCGAGACCGGTGGTGCGCAGCATCACGTGGCGGAAGTCGTCGTCGAGCTCCGGCGTCACTTCCGTGGGGAGCTCGGCCGGGCCTGCGAGCAGGCGGCGCGCGCTCTCCAGCCGCGAGCCGACGTTGCCGGAGGCGAGCAATCCGGAGTGACGGATCTTGACGAAGCCGCTGGGCAGCACGTGGTCGAGGAAGCGGCGCACGAATTGTCCACGCGGCAGCGTGGCGGTGAGTCCGCCGCGAGTGCGAAAGGTGACGCCGCGCTTGTCGTCGCTGAGCAGCCGGGCGTTGCTGATGGCGATGCGATGGGTATAGCGGCCGAGATAGCGATAGACCTGCTCCGGGCCGCCGAAAGGCCGCTTGGCGTAGACGACCCAGCTCTGGCGATACAGCCGGTCGAGCCGACGGCGCAGCGCGCGGTCGTCGGCGATGGAGTCGGGCAGGGCCAGTCGCCCCAGTCGCCTCGCACGTGCGAGGGCGTCGAGCAGCTTGCCGCGGAACAGTGCGCCGAGCACGCGGACGGGAAACAGGAAGTCGGCGGGCGCAGGCACCCAACGCTGCTGGTCGAGCGAGAGCCCGCCGCCGGAGACGATGCAGTGGGCATGCGGATGGAAGCGAAGCTCGCGCGTCCAGGTGTGCAATACGGTGGTGACGCCGAGCTGGGCGGGCTCGCCGAGCCAGCGCCGGTCGCGAGCGAGGTCGAGCAGAGTTTCGGCCGCGGCCCGCAACAAGAGCTCGAACACCAGCGCCCGGTTGCGGCGGGCGAGAGAGTGCAGCTCGGCCGGCAGTGTGAAGACGACGTGGAAATGATGCGTCGGCAGCACGCGTCGCATGCGCGTCTCGACCCAGCGCGCCGAGGCGAGCGCCTGGCACTTCGGGCAGTGGCGGTTGCGGCAGGAGTTCTCGGCGGGGCGCTCGAAGCCGCAGTGCGAGCAGATCTCGAGGTGGCCGCCGAGTCGAGCCGTGCGACAGCGCAGGATGTCCCGCACTGCCGCACTCTGCTCGGCACCAAGCCGCTGGCGCTCCGCGTCGTCCCCGAGCTCGGCGCGCAGGATGTCTGCGATCTCGAGTCGAGGACGCTCGGGCGCCGTGCGTGTGCACGGCATGGCGATCGGGCCGGGCTGTTACAGGCGGCTACCGCGCGCCGTACCGAGCAGATCGAGCGGGCTCGGCAGCGCGGCAAGGCGCGCTTGGCTCACGTGGAGATAGCGGGCCGTGCTCTTGATCGAGTGATGGCCGAGCATCACCTGCACGCTGCGCACGTCGACGCCGCTGTCGAGCAGATGGGTCGCGCAGGTGTGGCGGAAGGTGTGCGGCGTTACGCGCTTGTCGATGCCGGCCTCGCGCGCCACCTTGTCGAGCACCCTCTTGACCGAGTTGCGGCACAGGGCCGCGCCCGGGAAACAGCTCGGGCCCCGGCGGGCGGTGCGCCTTCCAGTAGTCGCGCAACAGGGCTAGCACGCGCTTTCCGAGCGGAACATAGCGCTCGCCGGTCTTGCCCGCGCGCACGTGGATGAGACCGCGCTGGCTGTCGATGTCACCGATGTGCAGCGCGCAGACCTCGCCGATACGGAGCCCGGCGCCGTAGGCCAGCATGAAGATGGCGCGATACTTCGCCGACTGCGTTGCCGCCAGCACGCGCTCGATTTCCGGGCCGGTCAGCACGGTGACCAGGCGGTCCTTCACCTTGCCGTGGGGAATGCCGACCGTCACGTCCCGCTGGGTCGTCGCATGCAGCAGGCAGCGGATCGATGCGAGCGCGACGTTGCGCGTGCGCATGCACCTGCCTGCGTCGAGCAGACCGAGCAGGTACTTCTCCACGTCCCCGCGCGTGACGCGCGCGGGAGGCTTGTCGACGGCTTCGAGAAACTGCCTCGCCAACCGCATATACGTCTCCTGCGTGTTGGGACTGAGGCCCCGCAACGTCAGGCGCCGTTGCAACCGGCCGAGCACTCGCTTTCGCTGATCGGGTGTCATCGCTTTCTCCCTGTGACTCCCGGCGCACCGCGCACCGGAAACCACAGGGTCGGCGATGTCATCGCCCTCACGCTGCCCGATGCGACAACCTCGCGGAACTACGTCGCTGAAGGCGACCGCGGAACCGTCCCGCCGTCACGCGACCGGTCGCACGCTGCCGCGTAGCGGCTTCGTCCAACGTTCGATCCTCGAACTCGTTCCGGGGCTATGCTGGGCCAGGTTGGATTTCCTCGCCGTGCGGCGTGGTGTCGCGGTGTCGCTCGGGGTCAGCTGCCGCTCGCCTTGCGGTCGCGGCCAGACTCCACGTGCTCGCGAAGGACCTTGTTTACGGAGCGCGACGTCTTGAACCGCTTCGCGACGTTGGGTTCAAGCACGACAACGTTGGAGCCCCGGGCGAAGCGTTGGGCGTACTTGCCCCGGACGCCTCCGGAGAAGTCGTACTCGGCCCGCATGTCCGGATCCTCACCCTTGCGGGTCTTCTTCGTAGGTCTTGCGCTCACGTCTTGTAGCCAGTCTAGCACTGATGAGGCGGATGGTCTGCCCGCGCTCGGCGTGGACGACCGTGACGAGCTTGCCCGAGTAGGTTTGCCCGAGCAGCACGAAGCGTCGCTCCTCGACCGAATGGCCGGGGTCGCCAATCGTGATCGAGAGCGGGTCGCCGAACGCCGTTGCAGCTTCCGCGAAGGACACGCCGTGCTTGGCAACGTTGTCGGCCGCCTTCTTGTCGTCCCACTCGAACTTCACGTTCGGCATGATGCCACGAGCGTGGCAGAAGGCGGCAAGTTCGACCGGCTACGACACCAGAACGAACTGGACCTCGCGCGCATCGACTGTCACGGCGCGAGTCGGCGTTGGACGACAGGCGGTTTGCAGGGTTTCAATTGAACGTCGGGCGACGCCGGCAACCCGGTCGCCTTCGAGCCGGCGCTCCACTGGGCGAATCCGGCCGACCCCAGAACAATGCCGGCAACGGCAAGACCAGCCGCGGGGATCGCGAAAGCGGCGGCGCCGGGGCCATTCGGGTCCGATGAACGGGACGGAGTCAGCGCAAGCACCGCAGCGACCGCGGCGATTCCGACCGTCGCCATCGCGGCGCCAGCAATCGCAAGCCCGTTCCCTGCGTGGTCCGCACCCGAACGACTTCGCAGAATCACCAGCCGGTGAAGTCCGGTCCGCCCACCTAGTAGCTAGACGTAGACGATAGCCCCTTCCGCGTAGCTCTGCATAGCGCCGAGAGCCGGTCCGGATCTACTGCGCGCACTTGAGCAGCGCCCAGCCCCCCGGCGCAGCCGGGTCGGGGTTCAGCTTGCTGCGCCAGACGACCGCGACCTCGTTGTCCGCAGCAGCAATCGACACCTGGTGACCGTCGAACGTGCCACCGCTGTCGGGAAGCGACAGCTGCGTCACGGAGAGGGTGTGATGAGGGCCGACCACGAGGGCGCCAGAAGAGGGCGTCCCCAGTGCCCCGTCGACCCGGAAGAGCGTGAACTGCTGAGCTTCGGCTCCGACAACGATGAGGTGATCCCGCAACGCCACAATGTCGCCGCTCGAGAACTGATCGCCCTGCAGGGTGACGAGTCCGAGATTCTGGCCGGTCGATGTCGCCGCCTGCAGGGTCAGCCCACTGCCAGCTCCCGGTGTGATGGCCGCTGCGCGATCGTTCCACGCGGTGACCGCGCCCCAGTCCGACTGCGGCAGCAGGAACGTGTGCGGAGCCCCGGCCTCCCCGTTCCCGGCAGCCGCGCCGGGCCCAGCTACGTCGAGCTCCACCGCGGCCTTGTTCGGGACCTGGCCGAGCAGAGCCTGGATCTGCGCCGTGCTGGCCACCATCCCGAACGTTGCCGCCTCGCTGTTGAACAGCGACGAAACAGCGCCGCCGAAGTTAGTGCCCACCAGAGGCGCGAGCTGCAACTGCGGGGGGCCCGACGGAAACGTCGCTCGATACACGAAATCGTACTGGTTGGGCGCGCCAGTTTCGGAAAGAGAGTGCGTGGACGCGAGGGTCAGATCCTGGAACTGCCCCGCCGATCGCGCGAGCTTGAGCGCGCTGAGCTGTGCGTTGGCGGCAACCGCCATGAAGTACGCGCCGGCGCCCTGCCCATCGCAGTCCGGAAGAGCGAGCGTCATCAGGCCGCTATCGCCCGAGAATGCGAGCCCCACGCCGTCGGCAGGCGACTTGCTCGGGCATGTGTCGAGCATCAGGGTCGACGGCGGGTTGAGGGTTCCGCTCTTCGAGAGCAGCGCCGCGTGTGCAGCGAATTGGCCAGCGATCTGCGATCGGTACCCGATCACGAAGCCCGCCGAGCTTGCCGCGACGGTGGGACCGGAAAGCTCGACGGAACCCGCGGCGCCCGGGAGCGGCGGCAGCTCGCCGGATGCGATCAGGGAAAGATTGCAGCCCGAGCTGCTTGTGGCTCCGCTCCCTCCAGCTGCCCCAACTCCGGCACTTCCGCCAGCGGCAGACGCGCCGCCGCCATTCGACGCGCCGCCCGCGTCGCGTGCTCCGCTTCCACCAGTATTGCCGGTGCCACCCCGCACCGAGCCGCCGCAGGCCACGGCCATAGCCGCCGCTGCAAGAAGATAGCTAGTCCGTCGCAACACGCTCATGGCAAATACTCCTCGGAGCGTTCATCCGCCGACAAGTCAAGGGCCAGGAAGTCCAACCCGATTGCCGAAGTCTACCGCGAGTGGCCGACGCGAGACAGCGGGACGGGCGACGAGGCTTGCCAAGAACATCTCACCGATCTCCGGTCGCGCGAGAATCTGCTGGTCCACCGGTCCACCAGCGGGTTGTGCGGCACGGGTAGGCGCCATCAGGCGCTAGTCGCTGCGAACCAGAACAGGTTGGGATGGATCGTTGTTGTCGATCACGATGGAAGCCCAGCGCTCCGGCTCCGCCTCGGCCAGGTACAGCCGCTGCCCCGGAACGTAGCGTTCGCGATAGCGACGCCGCACTTGCTCGAGGCTGCCGAACAGCTCCAGATCGCGCTCTTCGGCGCGGGCGACCGTCACCTCGAAGTCAGCGCGCAGGAAGACCGAGAACTCGAAGTACCCGCGCAGCTCCGGCCGTAGCAGGAACACCCCGTCCAGCAGCAGCACCGCATCGTCCCGCGACCGCTCCGGCGCCGAGTCGACCGCCCGGTCCGAACGGAAATCGAACACCGCCCGCCGGAACAGCCGCGCGCCCCCCGGCCCGAGCGGCCCCAGCAGTTCCCCGATCAAAGCCTCGTGGTTGAACGAGTCACGGTAGTACCCCTCCGGCGAGCTTGCCCCGCGCCGCCGCCGCACCGCCGCCGGATTGTGGAACCCATCCACCGAAGCGCGGATCACCGACCGCCCCAGCGCCTCGAGCGCGGGCGCCAGCTCGTCGGCGAACGTGGTCTTGCCGGAAGCGTCCACGCCGTCGATGGCGACGCGGAGCGGACGAGGGCAGGGGAGGGCAGCGAGCGTCGAAGCCAGGTGGTGGATCAGGGCTTGGCGTTCCATTCATGCCTTCCAGGGGCTTGCCGGTTGCAGAAATCAGGCAGGTCAGGGCCCCAGGTCGCGCAGCAGGTCCAGGAGCTGTCGCTGCAAGTCTGGATGGAGATAGATTTCCGGCTCGTCGATGACGATTAGCGAGGCCTCGGAACCCCGCTGCAGGTGCGTGAGGAGTTGGCACCACACCTGGAATCCAAACCCGGCCCAGTAGAGTTCTCTGGGGACCCGGTCCTCGAGGCACATCATGGAGAGCCCTCTCATGTCTGCCGCCGGCGGCTCGATGTCCATCCCTGGCCACGTGCGTCGCAACAGTCGTCTGAAACGCTCGAATCCGTCCTGGTTTTGACGCCAGTAGTTTCTGAAGTGCCGGGATGCTCGGTGCGTACTCAGGCTTCGCTTCACGTAGTCGGGATCGAGGAACTCCTCCTTATGTTCGACAGGACCAAGAACCGGCACAGATGCGACCCGTGCCGGGAAGTTCTTCCTGAAGAGACCGGGCGTCTTCAGCTGTTGCCCGTCCTTCTTCCGGGCGATCAGGATGCAGCCGCCGTCGCTCGGGAAACGCAGCGTTAGCGTTCCGGCGTTTCCAACCCGAACTCAGCTGTCGTTTCGATGTCGTTGTAGTCGGTATGAATGTTCTCGAGCGAGAGTGGAAGGTTCTTCGGCTCGATGCGGTAGCCCCACCCAAGCGAACCAAGGTGAGTGGCCTTCCGTGCCCGTGCGAGCTGCATCGCAACCTCGAGGGCGCGGAAAGCGCTAAGTATGGTGGACTTCCCCGAGTTGTTTGGGCCGACGAGTATGTTCATCGACTCCAGTCGAAGAGAAAGGTGCGCGAGTGCTTTGAAGTTCCGGAGTCGAACGGAAGTGATGTGCATCAGCGTCGGTGCAGACGGTACCGGCCGCGAGCGGCGAGCGCCAGCGGTTGAGCGACGTGCGATGGACCCGACGCTGACGGCGTCGCGAGAAGGCCCCCCCGCGCCGCCCTCCACGGCGCAGGGTTCTCCATGTTTTGCTGGTCAGTTCGCCGCGGAAGCGACGCTTCCGGCACTCTGCCCGTTGGTCGCCTCGACGGTCGCACCGGCGCGCTGGGCCGCGCGCGGAGGCTTGAGGGGGCGGAGGTGCGGGCGCTCGCCGGGCGCGCGGTCCGGCTAGGGGTCGGCCGGGGGGAGGTCGAGGAGATCGGGCGCGGCGTGGGCGGGAAGAATCGCGGGCGGGGTCGCGGGGAGTTGGAGCTGTTCGAGGACGGTGCGGGCTTCGTCGGGATGGTGAAGCGGAGGCGGCCGCCGCAGGGGCAGGCGAGGGCGTCGATGTCGTAGACGCGGCGAAGCAGGGTGGCCCAGTCGCTGCGGGAGATGGCGCTGTCGAAGGTGCGGAGAGGGTCGGGAGCGCGAGGATGCCGCACTTCAAGTACGCGCGAAGCTCCTGCTCGACGTAGCGCGGCAAGCCGCGGGAGTAGCGCTCGCGAGCTTGTTCCAGGAATGCCTCGAGGTGCTGTTGCACGATCCGGTAGAGCGCCGTCTGCTCGGGCTGGCGACGGCGCCGGTAGCTGGGCGAGGCGACGTCGCTGATGTCCGGAGCGCGCGGGCGCAGCACGGGCTGCGCTCTGGCAAGCGCCGCGCCCGCGCCAAGCGTGCGGAATCACACGGGCGATAGGTGGCGGGCGCCAGGTTCGCTGGCGGCGGCCGCCACCACAGCTCAGCACGTCGCCAATCCGCCGTGGGGCCCCCGGCCGGGCGGTTCGCCCGGCCTTGGCGGGCCCGCGGCGCGCGCACGCGCGCCGCACCGTCAAGCGACAGAGAGAGCGCGGGGCAACCCGGGAGTGTTCATCCCGCTACAACGGGCCCGCCCGCCGCCACGCCTGGCGTTCGACTGAACCTGGCGTTAGGCTCCCGCGCCATGTCTGCACGTACCCAGCCCGAGCCGTCTCTCGCCGATTTCGACCCCGAAATCGCCCGTCTTGTCCACGAGGAGGAGACGCGCGAACGCGACAAGCTGCGTCTGATCCCGAGCGAGAACTACGTCTCGAAGGCGGTGCTCGAAGCGAGCGGGTCGGTGCTGACCAACAAGTACTCCGAGGGCTACGCGGGGCGCCGCTACTACGAAGGCCAGCAGGTCATCGATCAGGTCGAGCAGCTGGCCCAGAGCCGGCTGAAGGAGCTGTTCGGGGCCGACCACGTCAACGTGCAGCCGTACAGCGGCAGCCCGGCGAACCTGGCGGTGTACCTCGCGTTCTGCCAGCCGGGCGACCCGATCATGGGGCTCGGCCTGCCTTCGGGTGGCCACCTGACGCACGGCTGGAACGTCAGCATCACCGGCAAGTTCTTCCAGAGCCACGCCTACGGCGTCAGCAAGACCGATCACCGTATCGATCTCGCCGAGGTGCGCGCGCTCGCAAAGGAGCACAAGCCGAAGATCATCTGGTGCGGCACCACGGCCTATCCGCGCGTGCTCGAGTTCGACAAGTTCAGGGAAATTGCGGACGAGGTCGGCGCGAAGCTGTGCGCGGACATCGCCCATATCGCGGGGCTGGTCGCCGGCGGGGCGCATCCGTCGCCGGTGGGCATCGCCGACGTGGTGACCAGCACGACGCACAAGACGCTGCGCGGTCCGCGCGGCGGCATCGTGATGTGCAAGGAGGAGCACAGAAAGGCGATCGACCGCGCCGTGTTCCCGGGTCTGCAGGGCGGCCCGCACAACCACACCACGGCCGGCATCGCCGTGGCGGCGAAAGAAGCGATGCAGCCCGAGTTCAAGCAGTACGCGAAGAACGTCGTCGACAACGCGAAGGTGCTGGCCGAGGCGCTCGCGTCGAAGGGCTTCAACCTGATCACCGGCGGCACCGACAACCACCTGATCCTGATGGATCTGACGCCCAAGGGTGTACCTGGAAAGGTCGCAGCCCAGGCGCTGGACGCCGCCGGCATCGTCTCGAACTACAACTCGATCCCGTTCGATCCGCGCAAGCCCTTCGATCCGTCCGGTCTGCGCATCGGAACGCCGGCCATCACCTCGCGCGGCATGGGCCCAGACGAGATGAAGAAGCTCGCCGACTGGATGGACCAGGTGGTCTCGGCGCACGAAGACACGAAGGTGCAGCAGCGCGTGGCCGCCGAGGTGAAGGAGCTCTGCAAGAGCTTCCCGCCGCCGGGGCTGTGACGTAGCGGTCCGGCTAGAGCACCGTGCAGGTCAGCGTTTTCTCGCCGCCGCTCGTGCTGCAGCTCTCCTTGCACACCTTGCCGGCGGGGCAGTCGCACTGGTTGCAGCCGCAGCCGCTGCTGCAGCCGGCCGGGGGTGTGACGCACTGGTAGCTGCTCTGCCCATGCGTCTTGGTCAAATCCAGCGTGTGGCGACAGACCTCGCTCTGGGCGTTGCAGAAGTACGGACCGCACGCGAACGTCCCGGACGGGGCCGAGCAGTTGCCGGCGATCGAGAGATCCGCGCCGGCGGCCGCCGCGGCGCACGCGCTCTTGTACGTAGTGCCGCCGCAGCCGCACACCGCGTCGCCGGTGGGGCAGCTCGACGGGATCGGCTCGCACGTTCCCGGTAGCGAGCCCTTGCCGCAGGTGTAGTCGGGGACCTTGCAGTACTGCCCGGGACCGCAGGGCATGAGCTCCGTGCACACGCCGGGCGGCGAGCAACCCGGGTCGCCGAAGTGCTTGGCGCCGGGCGGGCACGTCCATGCGCCGTCGACGCACGAGGCGACGCCGACCGTGCCGTCCGTCTTGCAGCAGCCGTGCGGCACGATGGGACAGCTCGTGCACGTGTCCGTCTGCACCATGCCGGGCGGGCAGGCCCAGACCCCGCCGTCGCACACCGCGGGGCCGAGCTGGCCCGAGCCGCACTTGGGTGTGCAGGAGAACGCAACCACGCTGCCGCAGCTGCCGCCGTCCGGGATGCCGCCTTCCGGGATGCCACCGTCGGAGTACTGGCCGCAGCCGGCGACGACCCGGACGCGCGACCCGGCCTCGGTCTGCAACTGCTGGCAGACGGCCGGGCAGAGCTGCACGTGGCCGGGGGCCGTGGGGTCGTCGACGTAGAAGCTGTTCGTCGCGCCGCAGGCGCTGGCGCCGGGGACCCGCGTCAGCGGCGTCGCAGCGCTCTGCTTGTCCTGCAGGTAGGAAACCGTCACGTCGGAAGGCTCCGGAGACGCGTCGCCAACGTTCGGGATCGCATACTTGCAGCTGCCGAGCGCGGCCCGGAGGCTTTCCAGCGCGTCGACCAGTTTCTGCGCCGAGTCCGGGCTGCTGCTGACCATGATCGGCTTGCCGGTTCCGCCCGCGGCGGCAATCTGTTGGAGCCCCTCTTCCGACGCGCCCTGCTGTCCGATGACGAAGGTGAGCACCTGGGGCGTGTTCTTGACGCCGTCCCGCGCTACTTCCGCGACGCTCTCGACGCTGGATTCGCACGCGTCCGGAACGCCGTCGGTGACCAGCACGATGGCGACTTCCTCGTGTGGATTGCCGATCTGTCGGGCGCGCGCGTATTCGATCGCTGCGCGCAGCGCCAGCCGCGTCGGCGTGTCGCCGTCCGGAGTCTGCGCTGCCAGTGAAGCGGTGATCTTGCTCGCATTGCCGGGCAGCGGGGCGATCGGTACGGCGGGCAGAGCGTAGTCCGCGGCGTTGCAGTTGCCGTTGAGCGGGAAATAGCCGAGCCCCACGCCCAGGCCGCTGGTGGTCGGGTCGCCGACGAATGCGGACAGCGCGGACGTGGCCTGATCCCACTTCGAGTCGTTGACCATGCTGCCCGACTTGTCGAGCAGCACGTAGATGCTCAAGCTCGAGTAGCCTGCGCGGTAGTCGGCCTGTGCGCAGAAGCTGCTCTGGGGCGGCGCCGGCCCCGCGTCGCCGACGTGCAGCGCGGTGCGCGCGCCGCAAGCGGGGACGATCGCGGCGACAACGGCCAGGGCCAGGCCCAGAGCCATCGCACGTAGTCTGGCTCGATCCGTGGCTGTGCGACGCCGTCGCATCGGATGCCTAGAGGAGAATGATCCCGGTCCCGACCAGCAGCACGAAAGTGCCGAGCAGCACGACCAGGGTGATCCCCACGACCACCATCCAGACGCGCCTGCGTTGCTCGCGCTCGAGAAGCTCCACCGGATCGCCGCCGCGGTTGATCGCGGCGATCGCTTCCAGGTCCGGTTCGCTTGCGGTGGGCGAGGAGCCAGGCGGCAGCGCGACGTCCGGCGTGGACGCCGACGAGCTCGGGGCTTCGTTGATCACCGGTGCAGAGAGGGCTCCGGAGCGAGCGCCGGTGCGGCGCGCCCTGCGGCTGCGCACCAGATTCTCGCCGGAAGCCGAGCGCGGCCCACTCGACGGCACCACGTGCGAGCCCGTGTCGCTGCGCGGAAGCGGCGCCAGCGCGGAAATGTCTGCCCGGCTGTTCACTTCGGGGTCGCGCAGCCAGGTGCGGTAGATCGAGGTCCCCACGATGTCCTCGAAGACATCACGCTCCTCGAGCCACACTGCCAGCTGTTCACCCAGCTCGCGCATGGTCGGCCAGCGTTCGGCCTTCTTCTTCTTCAGACCGCGTTCGAGGATGGCCTGGAGCTGCGGCTCGTCCACCCCGCGTTCGGCGATCGTGGGCGGTGTCTTCTCGATGATCGCGCGCATCAGGGCGTTGTAGTTGTCGCCGTCGAACGGGCAGCTGCCGGTCAGGGCCTCGTACAGCACGACGCAGAAGCTCCACAGGTCGGCTTGCTCGGTTGGCGGCTCCCCGCGCGCCTGCTCGGGCGACATGTAGTCCGGCGTCCCCAGCGCCGAACCTTCCACGGTCAGCTTGCGCGGGCTGTTCACCATGCGCGCGATGCCGAAATCCAGCAGCTTGGGGATGATCGCGACCTCGTCGTGGACCAGGAAGATGTTTTCCGGCTTCACGTCGCGATGCACGATGTTCTGGGCGTGCGCGGTTGCGAGCGCGTGGGCGATCGGCAGGAGGAGCTGCACGGCCTGGATGGAGTTGACTCGCCCCTCGCGCTTGAGCAGGTCGGCCAGATCCTCGCCTTCCAGGAGCTCCATCGCGAGGAAGGGGTCGCCGTACCTGGTCTCGCCGAAGTCGTGCACGCGCACGATCGACGCATGCCCGAGCCGCGCCGCCGCCCGCGCCTCGTCCAGCAGCCGCTGGGTGACGGTGTCGGCCGTGTGGCTCTTCTTGAGCTCGATGAGCTTGATGCCGACGTGCACGTCGAGGACGTGGTTGTGGGCGACCCACACCGTCCCCATTCCGCCTTCCCTGAGGAGGCGGACGAGCTGGTACTTGTCTCCAATCACGTCACCAGGCCGATAACGCGACAGGGGACCCGGAGCCGAGCTGGGGACTTCGCGGACGCCCGTGTGCGACGGGTCGCGCGTTCGCTCGGGGAGTGTTGCCATCAGCTGTCCAGTCTCCTATTTTGGCGGAACCCGCCCCGGGCAGCAAGGCTTGCGTCCGCCTCGGCGGCTCCAGAGCAGCGATTTTCGCTGCAGCGCGCCTTCTTCGCTGGAAAAATCGTCGGATTTGTCCAGAACAGGGCTGGACCAGAACGTTGTGGGACGTTCCGGTTCGATCATCGAACGTGCGGTCGGCGACGACCGGCCCACGGACAAGCCAACCAGGCGCTTGTTGCCACATCGAAGCCTCCCGGAGCGTGCTCGGCCCTCGCCGCAGCCATGCATGCTCGCCTCCGCGCTTCACCCCTGACGGTGATACTCCGACGCGCGCCTTGCTGGTACCATCCGACGCAGGGCTCATGCGCGCAGAACCAGCTCGACCGGATCAGATGCTGGGGGGCTATCAGCTCGTGCGCCGACTTGCCGCCGGCGGCATGGCAGAGGTGTACGAAGCGCGCCGTGTCGACTCCGCGGGTTCCAGCAAGCGCTTTGCCGTCAAGCGTGTCCTGCCCGAGCTCGCCACCGACCCTCGTCTGCTTTCGATGTTTTCCGACGAGGCGCGCATCCAGGCCGGTCTATCGCATCCCAATCTCGTCCGTGTAGTGGACTTCGGCGAGGCGGACGGCGAGCTGTACATGGTGATGGAGTTCGTCAACGGCGTCAGCTGCGCCGACGTGCTCGGCGCGCTGGAACATCGCGCCTGCGGGATGGCTCTCGCTCCCGCGCTGTTCATCGCTCGCGAAGTACTTCAAGGGCTCGCCTACGCCCATGCCGCTTGCGACAAGTCGGGCCAGCCGCTCGGGCTCGTGCACCGCGATGTCGCGCCGGGGAACATCCTCGTTTCCCGCACCGGGGAGGTGCGGCTCGCCGACTTCGGAATCATGCGCGGCCGCACTATCGAGGCGCGCACGGCCCCCGGCGAGATCAAGGGCAAGATCGGCTACGTGTCACCCGAGCAGGCGCTGGGCCGGGAACTCGACGCACGCAGCGACCTGTTCTCACTCGGCGTCGTCCTGGCCGAGTTTCTGATGGGCAAGCCGCTCTTTCCGGGCAACACGGATCTCGAGGTGCTCGAAAGCCTCCATCGCGGCAACCTCCAGCAGCTCGAGGACCACGGTGGACACATCCCCGAAGACGTCCTCGCCGCCCTCCGCCGCGCGCTGAAGAGCGATCCGGCGGAGCGCTTCGCCAGTGCCGACGACTTCGTTGCGGTCATCGACGAGCTGATCGCAGCGCACGGCGTGCAGCTGTCGCATGCGGGCTTCGCCACATGCCTTACGGAACTCGGGGTCTGGCCGGGTGGGAACGGCAGGCGCGCCGAGCAGAAAGGCGAACACGGGAGCGCTGGGGATCGCTACGACGCACGCACCGCGAGCGCCTCCCCGCAATCGATGTCTGCGCCCGCCTACGTGCCCGACACCTTGGCGGCCGGCGCATCCGGCATGGCTGCCGACTACCGCATGCGCGATCCCGGCGGCGGCACGGTTGGACCCCTGTCGCTTTCGAGAATGTTGGAGCTGATCGCGACTGGTCGTGTCGGGCCCGAGACGGAGGTCTCGTACGGTGACGGCGCGTTCCGAGCGCTTCTGGCGGCGCCCGAGCTGGCGCGGCTCGTGTCGCGCGCTGCGTACCGGCGGCTCGAAGCGATCGACAGGACCGACGTGCCCCGAGTGCGCATCCATCGGGTGACGTTGCCTTCTGTTCTCGCCAACCTGGTGCTCCACAAACGGAGCGGTGTCCTGGTTGCCAGGTCGGAAGGTGAGGCCAGGCGAATCTATTTCGTCGACGGCGCGCCGCTCTTCACCACGTCCAGCGACCCCGATGAGCTCATCGGCCGGCGTCTCGAGGCAGAAGGCGTGATCGACCGCGAGTCGTTGGAGCGCGCGCTGGAGCGGGGACACCGGGCCGGGCGTCGTATCGGCGAGTCGCTCATCGCGGCGGGAGTGCTCAAGCCCAGTGGTCTGCTCAAGGCGGTTGCCGCCCAGCGCAGCGCGCGCATCACGGCGCTGTGCCGTTGGTCCGCCGGCGAGCTTCGTTTCCTCGATGGCGAGACGTGCGACGAACAGGCCATGAGTCCGCCGAGCACGCCACTCAAGCTGCTCGCGGCGGCCATTCAGTCGGCCTACAGTGACGATGAGATCGCGCGATTCCTCGAACACCTGCACGCCGAGCCGCTCCAGCACCGCCAAGCCTTTGCGCGGATCAGCGTGATGCTCGATCTGCCGGCCGCCGAGGCGGGCGTGCTTTCGCTGGTCGGAGACGGAAAGCCCGTCGAGGCCTTGGTGCGCGATGCGGCCATGTCCGGTGTCGCCGGAGCGGCGCCGGCCCGACGTGCCGTCTTCATCGGGCTGGTCACCGGAGCGCTGGGCTGTCGCCGCTGGCCCATGGCGTCCTTGTAGCGCCGGCAGGCGGGGCAACCCGCTCAGCGCGCGGCGAGCAGGATCTCGTAGATGGCCCACCCGGTCAGCGCGATGCCCAGCAGCACGACGCCCAGAACCCATCGCGACGAGACGACGAGCCCGGAGCGTTCGCGGTGGGGAGGGCGCTCGTCGGATGTCGTCATGCCGGCAGTGTAGTCCGCCGTCGGATTCCGTCGAGCGCTACTCGTGCCGAAGCTGCCGCGTGACCTGCTCGCGGTCCGGGCGTTGCGCTGGCTCGGTGCGAAGCAGGGCCACGCATAGCTCGTCGAGCTCCGGCGGGACGTGCTCGCTGCCGACGAGCAGGCTCGGCCGCGGGGCTCCTACCGTGCGCTTGCGGACGAACATCGCCTGCGCGTCGCCGCTGAACGGAAGCGAGCCGGTCAGGGCCTCGAACAGCATCACGCCTACCGAGTACCAGTCGCTGGAGGGCCCCGCGCTGGCGCGGTCCCACTGTTCTGGAGCCATGTGCGCTGCGGTCCCGACCAGCTCGCCGCCCTCGTGTTCGTCCGGAAGGCCCAGATGGGTGACGAGGCCGTAGTCGAGCAGTACGACGCGGCCTCGCGGCGTGACGCGGACGTTGTGCGGCCTGAGATCGCGATGAACGAGCCCGGCGTCGTGGATGGCGCCCACCGCCGAAACCAGCGCGGAGAAGCTCTTGCGCAGGCGAGCGATCCCCGCCGGCGTACACGGCGCGTACGCCGACTGGCCCATCTCCTGAACCGGTTGTCCAAACGCCAGCGGCATGCTCCGCCGCGGGCCGGCCGGTTCGGATGCGTGGCGTAGATCCGACCGGACATGGTCAATCAGGTCGGTGCCTTCGACCAGCTCCATCGTGAAGAAGCGATCCTCGTCGTCGAGGAACAGTTCGTAGAGCCGGACCAGATTGGGATGTTCCACGTGCGAGAGGATGGAAAACTCCCGCTCGAAGCGCGCCAGTTGTGCCGGGTCGACGTGCGCGGCGTCCTTCAGCAGTTTCAATGCGATGCTCTTGTCCGTCTGCCGGTCTCGCGCCTGGTAGACAACGGCGAACTGTCCTTCGCCGAGTTTCCGCTGGATCACGAAGCGACCGAAGTCGCCGAGTGCCGTCGGAGTGCCGTGCGTCACCGTCATTTCCGTCACGCGCTCTTCTGGAAGTCGTAGACCGGGCCGAGCGCGAGGATGCGCGTGAGCTCGTCCAGCGCGGTCTGCACCTCGTCCAGCAGCGCCGGGTCGGCCAGGTCCGCCGCCACCAGACGATCGCGGTAGTGCCGTTCGATCCAGCTCTGGAGATCGTCGAACAGCGCGTCGTCCAGGACCACGCGCGCGCCCAAGGCGTCGTGCTCGGTGTCGGTCAGCGCAACGCGCAACCTGAGGCAGGCCGGGCCGCCGCCGTTGTTCATCGATTCGTTCACGTCGATGTAGTGAACCGCGTCGACCGGATTGTCTTCCGCGACGACGCGCTCGAGGAAACGGCGCGCAGTGCTGTTCCGCTCGCTCTCGCGCGGCGCGATGATCGCCATGCCGCCCGAAGGCAGTGTCACGAGCTGCGAATTGAACGGATAGGCGGCCACGGCGTCTGCGACGGGCAGCTCCGATGCGCCCGCCAGGCAGTACGAGAAGTCTGCCCCCAGACGTGACGAGAGCAAGTTGATGAGCTTTTCGTGCTCGACGAACGCCAGCTCGTGGAACATGAGGAAGCTCTCGTTGCCCACCGCCAGCACGTCGGTGTGGAACGCACCACCGTCGATGCCCTCCGGCTGCTGCTGCCAGAGCAGGGTTCGCGCCTCCGGCAGCGCCGAGAGCCTTGCCAGCGCCGCGCTCGCCTCGCGCGTCTGCCGCGCGGGATAGCGGCGCGGCGAGGCTGCCTGTCCCCAGGCGGTGCGTCCCCACGCGAGCAGGTGCAGTGCCGCCTGATCGGTGGCGAGCCGGGTGTGGTTGGCTGCGCCCTCGTCGGCGAAGTGCGTGCCCGGGGGCAGGGGGTCGTGCACCACGAAGCGTCTCGGGTCGGCGAAGATGCGCCGGAGGATCGCCGTGGTGACCGGCGCCTCGAGCGAGCGGTGGAACATCGACCCGAGGTTGGCGGGCGTGAGGTGGGCACGCCCGTCTTCCGCGTCGCAGGACGGGCTTACGGTGGCCGCGTTGGCTGTCCACATCGACGAAGCGCTGCTGCAGAGCCTGAGCAGCTGGCCGCCGCCCTCCGCAGCGCGAGCCAGCACCGCGGCATCGTCGCCCCCGAAGCCGAGTTGCCTCAGAGCGCCGACGTCCGGACGGGGTTGGGGCGGCAGTACGGCCTGCGCGACGCCTAGAGACGCAACGAAGCGCATCTTGGCCAGGCCCTGCAAGGCGGCCGAGCGCGGGTTGGACACATCTCCCGCGTGGGACGTGCTCGCCAGGTTGCCGGGGCTCAGTCCCGCGAAGTTGTGCGTCGGACCGACCAGGCCGTCGAAGTTGTATTCGCGCACGCCGGGCAGCCTACATCGACAATCGCGATTGTGCGAAGGCCGGGATCAGTCGCGTTCCAGCCTTGCAACGGGCGCCGGCGTTGGCGGTGTCAGCAGCTCGGTCAGGACGTGACCGGCGCTGGGGTCGGTATCCGGCTTCACGCCCATCAGCTGGCGCAGCGTCGGCGCGATATCGGCGAGGTGTCGCGGCACCGGCGCGCTGACCTCGCCGTGCGCCTGGAGCAGTGACCCGCCCGCCACGAGCCAGGTCCGCATGGCAGAGCGGACGCCGCCGTGGTTGCGGCACTCGGAGTCGCGACCGTGATCAGCGGTGACGAACAACGCTGTGTCCCAGCCCTTTTCATGGAGCGATGCGAGTGTGTCGACGACCTTGCCGACCAGCGCGTCCGCGCGGTGCAGCGCGACGAGATAGTCCCGGTAGTCGTTGCGGTGGCCCCATTCATCGGTGTCGCCGAGACCGATGAACAGGAAGCGCGGATGGTTGACCCGCAGATAGTGCAGCGCGAGGGCAGCGGTGAAGTGGTCGGGCCGATAGTCGCCCGAGCCGGGGTGCGGGTTGGCGTGCCTGCCTTCGGTAAACAGCTTCTTCGCCGTGTCGTCGAAGCGCACGCGGTCGAGATGGTCTCCCTTGCGGCGGCCGGTCGACATCACGATGCGGTCCGGATGCTCTGCCGCTGCGCGTCCGATGCCGGACCACGATGCGATCACCGCGACATCGCCCAGCTGGGTGTCCGGCTGTGCCGCCAGCTCGTCGATCACCGTGGTCTGGTCGATGCGGGGACAGGTGTTCCGGGCGCAGTCCGTCGTGGGACGTCCCGGTGCTGATTTCCATGTAGCCGGGCAGCGACTTGACGGCGCGGTCGCTTGCCGAGATCGGCTCGCCGTGCCCGGGAGCGCCGAGAGCCGCGCCGTCGCCCATGGCGAGCGCGTGCAGTCGGGGCACCAGCCCCGCAGGGCCGACGACCTTCGATGCGGAAAGCCGGTGTTCGCGCGCCAGGCGCTTGTCCACCCCCTTGAACACTTCCTGCCACCGCACGCCGTCGATGGTCACGAGCACGATGCTCTGACGCGCCGGCTGTTGGCTCTCGGCTGCGTGTTTCTCGGGCACGCGGGCGGGTAGCGGGATGCGCGGCGGTTCCACCGGGCTGTCCAGGCGCAATGCGGGCTCCTGTCCGGCACAGCCGAAGAGCACGAACAAAAGCACTAGGAACAAACGCAGTTTCGCCATTCGAACGCTGGGAGCGGATCCGGATCCCCCGACCCGGATGAACCGACCTGCCGCGACGCGAGGACGACTCGCGCAACTACAGCATGAAAAAAAACTAGCACAAACGCGGGATCCCGCAAGTTTGCTGCCGGATTTGGCGACCGAGGGGCGGCGTGCCTTCCATCAACAACGCCGTCCCCGGCGTGACGCTCGGGGACCTTTCGTGTGCTACCACCCGGGCGATGTCCCCGACGGAGCGGTTGTACTACGACGACTCCCTGTTGCTGGAGTTCAACGCGCGCGTGGCTGCGCTCGGCGAGCTTGCCGGGCGGCGATCGGTTGTGCTCGACCGGACGGCTTTCTATCCCGAGTCCGGCGGGCAAATGGCCGATCGCGGACAGCTGGGAGAGACCCGCATCGTCGATGTGCAGGTCGACGACGACGGGATCATCCACCACCTGATCGACGGAGATCTGCCCGCTCCCGGAAGCAGCGTCCACTGCAGCATCGATCGCGCCCGGCGCAGGGTCCACATGGCCCTGCACACCGGTCAGCATATGCTGTCGCGCGCATTGCTGGATGTGGCCCGGGCCGAGACGGTGTCGTCGCGCCTCGGCGAGACCAGCTGCACGATAGACGTGGACGCCGCGCAAGTGCAGGAGCGGACGCTTTCGCGGGTCGAGGACCTGGTCAACTCGGTCATCGACGACGACGTCAACGTTCGTGCGTGGTTTCCGGAGGCCGGAGAGCTCCAGTCGCTGGAGCTCAGGCGCACACCCAAGGTCGAAGACCACATCCGCGTGGTACGGATCGGCGACTTCGACGTCACCCCGTGCGGAGGGACGCACTGTACAGGCAGCGCGCAGGTCGGTCTGCTGCGCATCACCGGCGTCGAGCGCTACAAGGGTGGAACGCGCTTGAGCTTCGCCGCGGGGCGCCGCGCCCGCGAGCAGCTCGGCGGCGAGTCCGAGGTGCTGCGCGGACTCGGGCGCGACTTCACGTGCGCGCCTTCCGACGTGCCGGCGGCCGTGGAAAAGCTGCGCCGTCAGCTTGGCGAAGCGCGCGAGTCGCTGGGCCTGGTGCGCGCCCGGCTTGCCGAACAGACCGCGACCGAGCTGGTCGCCCGGGCAGAGCAGAGCGGCAACCGGCGCTTCGTAGCCCAGCTGGAGGGCGCGCCTGCCGAGCTCTTGCGGGCCGTCGGAGCGCGTCTTGTCGCGCTTCCGGATGCGGTGGCACTCCTGGCGGGCGGGACTTCCGAAGGTACGGCGGTTGTCGCTGTGCGGGGCAGCGAGAGCGATTTCGACTGCGGGGGGTTCGTCAAGCGCGCGGCGAGGTCCAGCGGCGGTCGAGGTGGGGGTCGGCCCGAACGCGCCGAGGGCCGCCTGCCGCCCGGTATCGATTGGGCCGAGCTCGTCGAGTCGCTCCTGGAACAGCCCGGAACCTGACGTGTTCTGGCGGCCCCGTGGCCGGGCAGGCCCCGCGCAGGGTGTGCACATCCCGCGATCGCGCTAGCCTCGATGCTCCGGATGGCTGTGACCGAGCACATGCCGCAGGGACAGCGCATCATCGGGCGCTACGTGCTGTACGAGGAAATTGCGTCCGGCGGCATGGCCACCGTGCATTTCGGCAGGCTGCAGGGGCAGGTGGGCTTCTCGAAGACTGTCGCCATCAAGCGCCTGCACGCGCAGTTCGCCAAGGAACCGGACTTCGTCTCGATGTTCATCGACGAGGCCCGGGTCGCTGCTCGCATCCAGCATCCGAACGTCGTGCCCATGCTCGATGTGGTCGCGCTGCAGGGCGAGCTGTTCCTGGTCATGGAGTACATCCAGGGCGAATCCCTGTCGCGCCTCCTGCGCGCCGCGCGCACGACCGGTGAGCAGACCCCGGTGCCCATCGTGACCAGCATCGTCGTCGGCGTGCTCGAAGGCCTGCACGCGGCGCACGAGGCGCTGAGCCAACGCGGCGAGCCGCTGGGCATCGTCCATCGCGATGTCTCGCCGCAGAACGTGATCGTCGGCGCCGACGGAGTTGCGCGCGTTCTCGACTTCGGCGTGGCGAAAGCTGCCGGGCGCTTGCAGACGACGCGCGACGGGCAGCTCAAGGGCAAGCTGGCCTACATGGCGCCCGAACAGCTGCGCGGTGAAGCGATCGACCGGCGCACCGACATCTACGCCGCCAGCGTTGTTCTCTGGGAAGCGCTCACGGGCAAACGTTTGTTCAACGCCGACAACCAGGCAGCGTTGTTCGGTCAGGTGTTGGCGGGCGCGACCGAGGCGCCGAGCCAACACAGAGCGTCGCTTCCCGCCGGGCTCGACGGCGTGGTGATGCGTGGCCTCGCAGCGGATCCCGACGAGCGCTATGCCACCGCCCGCGAGATGGCGTCGGCTCTGGAAGAGATCGTCGCCCTGTGTTCGCCGCGCGAAGTGGGCGCGTGGGTGGAACGCTTCGCCGGCGCGAACCTCAAACGGCGCGGCGAGCGCCTCGCCGAGATCGAGAGTATCTCCGAAGTGCGGCCGAGCGTGGTACCCGAGCAGCCCTCGACGCCGCCGGCTGTCGACGACGCGCTGCCTCCGACGCGTCCCGAGGTCGACCGGGCGTCGCTCGCTCCGGCTCCCGCCCAGCCCGAACCCGGCGAGGCGTCCGAGCGTTCGCTCACCAGCCTTTCCGCGGCCCAGTCGATCCTGCCGGCGCTGCGCGGGCGCAGCCGCGCCAGGAATGTCGCGGTATTGCTGCTGTTCGGGGCGATAGCGGTTTTCGGGATTGTCTGGCTGCTGCGTTCGTCGCCCGCTCGGTCCCCGGCCCCTGTATCATCTGTCGACGTGCTCGCCAGAGCGGCGCAGCCATCGGTAGCTCCCGTGCCGGTGCCATCGGCAGCTCCCGCGCCATCGGCGTCGGCGATCGCTGCTCCGGTTGCCTCGGTGCCGGCGCATTCCCCGGCTCGCCACGTCCGCCACCACCGCCACTACCCGTCGCACAAGCGCGCCACCCCTTCCCGTGACTGCTCCCCTCCATACACGCTCGATTCGCACGGCGTCAGGATCCCCAAGCCACAGTGCCTGTGACGCTGCTCCGCGGGTGAGTGCCCGGGCGTTCCGGCGCGGCGCCGCTGCCGCGCTGGTGGCGCTCGCGTTCGTGTGCACGGGGCTTCCGGCGCGGGCTGCCGACCGTTCCGAGAAGCAGATCTGCTCGAAGGCCTATGTGCAGGGGCAGCGGCTGCGCAACAAGCACCATCTCGTCGAGGCAAACAAACAGTTTCTGGTGTGCGCCCGCGACGCCTGCCCGGCAGTGCTCCGCAAGGACTGCGTCCAGTGGAGCGTCGAGGCTCTGAAGGCCATCCCGACCGTCGTCGTCGAGGCCAGTGACGCCCGAGGCCGCGATCTGGTCGATGTGCATGTCACGCTCGACGGCCAGTCGTTCGTCGACCGCATCGACGGGCGCGCGAAGGCGGTCGATCCCGGGGTGCACACGTTTACGTTCGAAACCGCCGGAACGAGCCCGATCTCGCGCCGGGTGGTGATCCACGAGGCGGAACAGAATCGGCACCTGCACGTGATATTTCCCCTCGGCAAGCCGGCACCATCGAAGCCGGTTCCGGCCTCGAGTCGCACACCCGTGGCTGTCTACGTACTCGGGGGCGTCGGGTTGGTCGGGCTCGGCGGCTTCACGTATATGGCCGTGAAGTTCGATCACCAGGTCGGCGAGCTCGACAAGTGCAAGGGGCATTGTGCCCAGAGCAGCGTCGACGCCGCGTCCCGTACCCGGACCCTGTCGTTCATCCCGCTCGGGATCGGGGTCGCTTCGCTCGGCGTCGCGGCCTACCTGTACTTCTCGAATTTTGGCAACGCGTCGGGCGATCGGGAACAGGCCCGACTGCCGCGCTTCGACGTCCAGCCGGTGCGCGGCGGGGCTCTCACCAGCGTTCGCGGCCGCTTCTAGACGCAGCCGCCCCCCGGGTCGTCTACTGGAGGCTCGCCTTGCTGGCTTTGCGCACGGAGCCGCTTCCCGGCACAGCCGGATTGGCTCCCTGCTCGGTCCAGTAGATGCCCGTTGTGTCCGTCGCGATGCTCTGGGGACGGGTCGCGCCGGCCACTGGCTGGGGCGGACCGGACGCCAGGGCTGCGTACACTCCGCCATTCGCCTGGTAGTCGCTGTTCTGGGTCGTGCCGTAGTTGGTCCAGTAGACCCCACCCGTGTCGGCGGCGATCGCCGAAGGACACGCCTGGCTCTGGGCGATCTGCGTAGCAGAAGAGCCGGGGGCGGAGTTGGCCGGCATCATCCAGATGGAACCGTTGGCGCCGGCGCAGTCCCCCGCGTTGGCCCAGTACAGGGTGCTGCCCTGGACCGCGATGGCGACGGGGTTCTGCTGGCCCGTCGCCAGAGTCGCCACGCCGCCGCTGGTCTTGTCGTACCTCCTCACGCGCCCGCCGGTCTTGTCGGTCCAGTAGATGGCGATGGCGTCGGCGGCGATTCCCCACGGCTTGTTGTTGGGGCCATCGGAAGCCACCAGCTGTGTGGGCGACGTGCTCAGATCCTGCGCCCTCTCGCCGATCGTCCCGTTTCCGGAGTTGGTCCAGTACAGCATGCTGCTGTCGGACGCGACTCCACGCGGGCTGTTCGCGCCCGCGACGTGTACCCCGCTCACGCCCTGGTCGGTCTTCTGGCTCATCAGGATGTCGCCGCCACTGGTGAAGTTCGCCCAGAACAGATCAGTCGCCGCCTCCGCCAGGGCGACCGGCTCGGACTGGTTGCCCGCGATCTGTGTCGCCCGCGCGCTGGTGGTGGGCACGACCGGGATGGACATCACCGCACCGGCGCTGACGCCTCCCTCGCCGAATTCGGCGAAATAGACGTTGGTCGCGTCGACGGCGAGCTGCGTCGGGCGGTTCGCGCTTGTCAGCACGCACACGCCGTGATCGCACCTGCCCGTGCCGCAGTCGAAGCCGCATGCGCCGCAGTTGTGCTGGGCGTTCGTCGGATCCGTCTCGCAGCCAGGCGTGCCGTCGCAGTCGAGACAGCCGCTTCTGCACGTGCCACCATTCGCACATTGCAGGTTGCCGCCGCCTGAGCTTCCGCCGGCGGAGGCGGCGTAGCCGTCGAGCAACGTCGCGAACCGGCAGCCGGGCGCGGCGAGCGCCACGACCACCAACGCCCCGATCAGGGCAGTCGACCAGGCCGCCGCGCGGTTCATCGCGGGACCGATTCAAGCACGCGGCTGGACATCGAACAAGCGAGCGCTCTCTGCTCGCGGCGTCATGGCTGCGAAGCGCGAATGCTCGCCGCAGCGTGGACCGCGCTTTGCCAGTGCTACCCGCAGGTGATCCAGCACAGACCGGCCGTCTGCGCTCCCGTCGTGCAGGCTGTGTAGCCGCTGTCGCACAGGTTGGTGTCGCTCTTGCACTGCCACTCGCCGTGCCCGCCGCATTCCTGCCCCGCCGGGCAGCTGGCGCGCGATGTGCAGCAGTCGGCCTTGGGCACGCACTTCGTGTCGCAGCGTCCGTAGGGGTCGCTGCATACGTCACCGGCGCACGGCGCTTCGTTGAAGCCGCCGCATTCGCTTGCCGGACAGCTGAGCCAGCACATGCCCGCTGCGGCGGCATTGGTCGTACAACCTTCGAGGGTCAGCGCGCAGGGATTGATGTCGCCCGTGCACTGCCACTCGCCGTGCCCGCCGCAGTGCTGCCCGTTCTTGCACAGCGAACGCCGGGTGCAGCAGCTGTCGCGTGACGTGCAGATGCTGCCGCATTTCGCGAAGCCCTGGTTGCAGTGGTCGCCGGAGCATGGTGCTTCCCCGAAACTGCCGCACTCGCCTGCCGGGCAGTTCTTCCAGCACATGCCCGCGGCGAGCGCGTTCGTGGTGCAGGCCTCCAGCCCCGAGACGCAGGGATCGGAGTCGCCAGTGCATTGCCACTCGCCGTGCCCGCCACAGTGCTGTGTGCCTTTGCAGGAGGACAGCGACGTGCAGCAGGCGGAGCGTGGCGTGCAGTACGGGCCGCACTTGGCGTAGGGCGGGTTGCAGCGATCGCCCGAGCACGGCTTCTGGTTGAGACCGCCGCACGTGGAGGTCGACCCGCCGGTTCCGCCGGTTCCGCCCGAGTTGCCGGTGTTGCCGGTTCCGCCCGAGTTGCCGGTGTTGCCGGTTCCGCCCGAGTTGCCGGTGTTGCCGGTTCCGCCCGAGTTGCCGGTGTTGCCGGTTCCGCCCGAGTTGCCGGTGTTGCCGGTTCCGCCCGAGTTGCCGGTGTTGCCGGTTCCGCCCGAGTTGCCGGTATTGCCGGTTCCGCCCGAGTTGCCGGTATTGCCGGTTCCGCCGCTTCCCGTCGCGCCCGTTCCGCCGCTGCCGCCCTTGCCGCCCTTCTTCGGCACGCCGCATGTGTTCGCGTGGCCGTTGGCGCCGCACACCTCGGGCAGCGTGCAGACGCCGCAGTCGAGCGCCTTGCTGCAGCCGTCCGACACGAAGCCGCACGAGGCGCCCACATCGGCACAGGTGGTGGGCGTACACGTACCGGTGCCGCACAGGTTCTTGCCGCCGCCGCCGCAGGTCTGGCCGGAGCTGCATTCGCCACACTGGACCACGCTGGTGCAGCCGTCGGGAGCCGAGCCGCATGTGGCGCCCAGGTCCGCGCAGGTCTGCGGAACGCACGTGTCGGTCCCGGGCGAGGTCGAGACGCTGCTGCCGCCACAGGCGCCGCCGGAAAGAACGGCGACAATCGCGCCGGCGACCATCCACCGAGACCATGCCCACGTGGCGCTCATCCGTGTAGCATCTCAAGAACGATGCACGGTGTCCATGCGGAGGGGAGGGCGCCGCGGGTTGCTCGTTGCTTTCGGTAGCGCGTCTCGCAGGCGGGGTACGAGCAGGGATCACAAACCCCCCCGATGTCGTGAACACTGCGCCCTGCCGTCGCATCTAGTGTGCTGCATCAGGGTCGTCCTCGTGGGTTTCCGAGGGCGCCCGGGGCCTATTCGAGGGCGGCACCGGATGGAAGTCCGGGCGGTCGCATGGGTGCGTTCATGCTTGGGAAAATCAGTCGGGTGGTGGGTGCTCTGGCGTTGGGCTGCGTGATCGGCTGCAGTGGCGGCGGCGGCGCGGTGGGCCATCACCCGGATGGCGGCTCGATGGGAGGCACCGCTGGTTTCAATCCTGGTGGAAGCGGCGGTGGAGGCGCTTCGGGCAACAGTGCAGGCGGTGCGTCGGGCGGCACGGGCAACGCCGGCGGCACGGGCAACGCCGGCGGCACGGGCAACACCGGCGGCACGGGCAACACCGGCGGCACGGGCAACACCGGCGGTGGCGGGGGTACCACCAGCTGCACGCATGGCGTGTGCACGCAGGGCGTTGCGCTTGTCGCGGGCTGCGACGCGTGTGTCGGAAAGGTGTGCGCCGCGGACAGCTTCTGTTGCACTGGCGGTTGGGACGACATCTGTATCCAGGACGCCTCGCAGGTGTGCAACGGCATCTGCGGCAACGTCGGCGGCTTCGGCGGCAGCAGCGGCTTCGGCGGCAGCAGCGGCTTCGGCGGCAGCAGCGGCTTCGGCGGCAGCAGTGGTTTCGGCGGCTCGGGCGGTGGCGGACCGTGCAGCCAGATCACCTGTTACCAGGGCTGCTGCGATGCGAGCGGCAAGTGCGTCAAGCCCTCGAATACGGCCTGCGGCTACCAGGGCGCGTCGTGCGTCGACTGCACCAAGAGCGGCAGCGTGTGCAACGGCTCGAGCTGTGCCGAGTGCAAGCCCAGCTGCAACGGCAAGCAGTGCGGCGACCCCGACGGCTGCGGCGGCGTGTGCAAGGGAGACTGCCCCAAGGGGCAGTTCTGTGCCGTCGGCTTTTCCGGCCAACCCGCCAAGTGCGAAGCGTGCGGGCCTTCCACGTGCGGTGGCTGCTGCACGGCCGACGGCCAGTGTGTTTCCGGCGGCAAGCGCCACCAGTGCGGCAGCGGCGGTCAGGCGTGCAGCGACTGCGGGTCGCAAGCGTGCAATTCACAGGGCTACGGCTATCCGCCCAAGTACGCCTGTGGTGCGTGCGGCGCGAGCTGCGATCCGTATCCCGACCCTCAGTACCCCACCTGCCAGTCCGACGGTTGCGGCAACATCTGTCCGGGGTCGGGCTGCGACCAGAGCTACGGCTCGGAGGAGTGCCAGGTTGGAAGCGACGGTTACGCGCAGTGCGTGCCTACGGACTTCTGCGACCCGACCATGTGCGCGAGCGGGTGTTGCGACTACTCCAGCGGCTGGAACGGCAAGTGCGTGCAGGGCAACCTGCCGAGCGCGTGCGGTGCCGGAGGGATCCAGTGCGTGGACTGCGTAGCCAAGGGCGGCAGCTGCGATGTCAACTCGCACACCTGCACGAGCTGCACGCCGGACTGTTCGAGCAAGTACTCCTGCGGGCAAGGGGACGGTTGCGGCGGCATCTGCACCGGTGCGAGCGGCGGTCAGTGCGCTAGCCAGCCGGGGACCGTGTGCAACGACCAGGGCACGTGCGTGTGCCCGAACGCCGGCGAGCTCTCCTGCTACGACCAGAGCCAGAAGAAGTACGAATGCCGTGACACGCTTGCCGATCCGGACAACTGCGGCGGCTGCGACGTCAAATGCCCGACCGGCTCTGCCTGCGTGAACGGGACCTGTGCGTGCCCTTCGGGCTCGCTCTTCTGCAAGTCGGGCACCGCGGGGCAGGCCGGGACCTGCACGAACCTGGCGACCGACCCCGACAACTGCGGCCTGTGCGGCAACAAGTGCCCGGGCACGAGTTGCACCGACGGCAAGTGCGCGCCGTGTCCTTCCGGCACGCAGAAGTGTGGCTACCAGAACCCGGTGTGCGCCGATCTGCAGACCGATGCGAAGAACTGCGGTCAGTGCAACAACGTCTGCCCGAGCGGCATCGACTGCGTGGCGGGCAAGTGCCAGTGCCCGACCGGGCAGACTTCGTGCAACGCGAAGTGCACCGACACGAACACCGACGCCAACAACTGCGGCGGCTGCGGCGTGAAGTGTCCCACCGGCGTTGCGTGTTCGGGTGGCAAGTGCCAGTGCCCGTCGGGGACCACGTTCTGCGGCAACGTGTGCACGAACACCGACGTGGACCCGGACAACTGCGGCGGCTGCAACGTGATCTGCCCGAACTACTACTGCAGTGGCGGACAGTGCGGATAGGCGGAAGCTAGCGGCGAGCGCCGGCTTCCGGCGCTCGGATCATGCCGCGCGGCGCCGGCGCCTGAACCCGAGCAGCAGCGCGCCGAAGGCCATGAACAGGAGTCCGCTTTCGTTGCTTCAGCCCCGGAGCTGCTCGAGCGCGCGATCCAGATCGGCCCAGGTGACGACCTTGTCGATCCGCCCGTCGTCCAGCCCCAGCTCCAACGCGTGGCGCCCGCCGACCCACACCCGCACGCGTTCGGGCAGCTTGCCACTGATGGTCTGCAGCTGTTCCGCCGTCCAGCGGGAGTCCGACGCCGCCGACACCGAGATGCCGACAACGGCGGCGCCCAGCGCCCGCGCCGCTTCCACGATCTGCGCTGGCGGCGTGTTGACGCCGAGCAGGCGCGTCACCGCACCGTGCACGGCGAGGTAGAGCGCGACCATCTCGAGGCCCAGCCCGTGTTGCTCGCCTGACAGCGTGGTGAGCAGCACCGGTGGCCCGGACGTGGTTTCCTCGTACGCTGACAGCAGCAGCCGGAGCTGCGTCGACAGTGTCGCAGTGAGCAGGTGCTCGTGACGCACGTCGAGCCGGCCGCCTTCCCACGCCCGGCCGACGGCTTGCACCAGCGGATCGGCGACCTCCCGCAGGAACCGGTGCGGGCCGAGCGTGGCGACCGCCTGCTTCAGCTCCGCGCGCAGCGCGTCGGCGTCGTCGCGGGCCAGCGTCTCGAGCAACGACTCCACGCTCGGTGCGCCCGACTCCCGCTCGAAGCGCGGTTGCGCGGCGTTCTTGATCAGCGCCTTGAGGTCGTCGAGGCCGCGATGGATGACTTCGCCGGCGCGGAAGCCCGCCTTGAGCGCCCGGGCTACCAGCACCAGCCGTTCGATTTCCGCGTCCGAGTAGACACGGATGCCCGAGTCGTTGCGCGCAGGCGACGGAAAGCCGTAGCGCCGCTCCCACATCCTGAGCGTGTCCGACGAGATGCCCGTCAGCCGCGACGCTACCCGGATGGAATAGCCGGATCCCGGAGCCTCGGCGGGTGACGGCACACTCATGTCTACCCGCATAGTCCTGGACAATACCTTGTCAACTGTTCACGGGCGACCTGCACGGCGCGAGCGGCGGCCTGCTCGTACGCGGGTGTAGTTTTGCCATACATGCGGAATTGCAGGCGATTCGTTGACGCGTCCAAGCGCCGGGGAGCAAGCTGGACAGGTGTTCGAGCTCCGTCACGCCCTCGTCGTTCCGCTGGCATTTTCGCTGGCGCTCGCGGCGTGTGGCTCGAGCGGCGAGACGAATCCGGGTTTCGTGCCCGCGGCGGGCGGTGCTCGCAGCGAAGCGGGGCCGGACGCGCCGGTCGCCGATGGCAGCGGAGGCGGCAGCGGGGGCACGGCAGGGATCGTGGATGCGGGGGGCGAGGAGTCGCAGGCCTTGCTCGGGCCGCCCTATCCGATCGTGCTCGCGCACGGCTTCTTCGGATTCAAGAAGTTCGCGGGGCTCGATTTCGCCACCTACTTCTACCAGGTGAAGGACTACCTGGCGCAAAACGGCGAGACCCAGGTCTACACGCCGGCCGTCGATCCGTTCAACGACTCGACCTACCGCGGGGCGCAGCTCGCCGACGACATCCACCAGATCCTCGAGCAGACAGGGTACGCGAAGGTCAACATCATCGGCCATTCGCAGGGCGGGCTCGACGCGCGCGTCGTTGCGCACGACCACCCCGACTGGGTTGCGAGCGTCGTCACGTACGCAACTCCGAACGAGGGAACCGAGGTTGCCGATGTCGTGCTCAAGCTGATCAGCAATCCGAACGCGCAGTCGATCATCGACGCGTTGGTCAAGGTGGTGGGCGCGCCGCTGTACGACCAGATCGGCAACGAGACTTCGCTGTCCAAGCCGATGAAGCTGTTCAGCAAGGAGGGTATCGCGGCGTTCAACCAGAAGTACCCCGACGCGCCGGGCGTGACGTACTACTCGATTGCGGGGCGCACGGCCCTGTCGCTAGGTGGGAGCGACTGCGATGTGCCCGACGCGCCGAGCTTCATCAGCGACTTCGCCAAGACGCGCGATCCGGTCGACCCGCTGCTGCAGCCGACCAATTCGCTGCTGGATGACGGGCTGTCCGGGGTCCCCAACGACGGTCTGGTGCAGGTCAAGAGCGCCCGCTGGGGGACCTTCCTCGGTTGTGTGCCGGCGGACCATCTGGACGAGATCGGGCAACTTCTGGGGGACAATCCAGGGCTCGGCAACAACTGGCGTCACAAGCAATTCTTCCTCGCGCTGGTGCAGTTCCTGCGGGCCCAGGGATTCTGACCAACGGGCCGGACCGTGCTTGGAGCCTGCGATCCAGCCGGGCCCGATGTACAATCCCGGGGCTGTCTACGGTGGAGCTGGTAGACTGGATCGCTGCTTATGACGGCTTCTCCAACGCCGGGCGCTGCAGGTGACGCGCGGCGGGGCGATATCGCTCCCGGCACCGTGGTGGGGCAGTATACGATCCGGCGGCGTATCGGCTCCGGTGGCATGGCCGAGGTCTACGAGGCGCTCCACTCCGGTCTGAACAAGCGCGTGGCCATCAAGACGCTGCGCCGGGAGTACGCCGACAATAGCACGCTGGTCGCACGCTTCCTTCGCGAGGCACAGGTCGCTTCCAGCTTCCGGCATCCCCACATCGTCGACGTGACGGACGTCGGCATGATCGACGAGCTGCCCTGCCTGGTCATGGAGTACCTGGAGGGGGACACGTTGCACGCGCTGCTCAAGCAGCGGACCTCGCTGCCGATCAGCGAGATCGTCGACATCCTGCTCCCGGTGGTCGCGGCCGTCAGCGTCGCGCACGGCCAGGGTGTGGTTCACCGCGATCTCAAGCCGGCGAACATCTTCCTCACCACCGCCTGGACCGGTGGGCTGCATCCCAAGGTCCTCGACTTCGGGATTTCGAAGCTTCTGGTGGACGAGGAACCCTCGGCGCTCACGACGGACTCCACGTTCCTGGGCTCGCCGCACTACGTTTCGCCCGAACAGGCGCGGGGAGAGCGGGTCATCGATGGGCGCGCGGACCAGTACTCGGTAGGCGTCATCCTGTACGAGGCCGTGTGCGGTGTTCGGCCGTTCGCGCATCGCGCCCAGACCTTCATGTCGCTGATGTACGCCATCGCGCAGGGCGACTTCGCGCCGCCGCGGAAGCATTGTCCGTCGCTTCCCCCGGCGTTCGAGGCGATCATCCTCCAGGCCATGGCCCACGACCCCGCCCAGCGCTTCCCGTCGCTGGGAGATCTCGGTCGCGCCCTCCTGCCCTACGCTTCAGAACGCGCCCGGCTGCTGCAGGAGCCGGTGTTCAATGGGATGACGCCGTCGGCGCTGTCGTCGCCGGACAACACGGTGGTCGAGGTGCCGCGCTTCCGCTTCGAGGAATCGCACGCCACTACGCTGGGGCGCAGCGTCAGCGAGATGGATCGCATGCGCTCGATCCCGCCGCCGCGCCGTATCTCGCCGGTAGTCTGGATTGTCGCGGCCGGGCTCGTCGGCGCGGTGTTGGTCATCGGTTGGGGCGTCGAACGCAGCCTCGCGGCCCGCGCGGCGGCGGCGAAGGCGGGCGTCACGGTGGCGCCGCCCGTGCAGAAGACGGCGCCGCCCGAAGCGCCCGTTGCCACCCACTCCGCAGCACCGCTGCCTGCGCCCTCGACCTTCGAGGCCGAGACGAGCGTCACGCCGAAGAACGCGAAGATCGAGGTCGATGGCACGAAGATGGGAACCGGCTCGTTCTCCGAGGAGCTGCCCAAGGATGGACGGGAGCACAAGCTGACCATCTCGGCGCCTGGTTACGACACCGTCGTGCTCGTGTTCCGCGACACGCCGCCGCCAGCGAAAGTGGAGCTGGTGCGGAGCCAGCCCGCGCACCACCGGGTGCACCGCGTCGTACACAGCGCGCCCAGGAAGGCGACGACACCTTCCGACAACCTCCACACGGACAACCGCGATCCGTGGGCGCAGTGAGAGCCGGGGCCTGTTGAGGATGCGCCCCCGGAGCCTGCTCCCGCTTGCGATAGGCTGTTCGCTTGCGCTTTCGCCGCGGGCGATGGCACTGCCCAACCCCCCGGACAAGAAGGTCAGCAAAAAGGACGACTTGCACGCGCGCCGGCTCTACAAGAAGGGCGATCGCGCCTACGCGGAAGGTCGCTACGCGGATGCCGTGACGGCGTTCGAAGAGGCCTACGCCCTGAGCGGTCGTCCGCTTCTGCTGTTCAATCTCGGCAACGCCTACGAGCGTCTGGAGCGCTACCAGGACGCAGCCGAAGCGCTCGACCGCTACCTACCCGATGCCAAGCCTCGCGAACAGGACGCGATCGAGAAGCGTATCGAGAACCTCAAGCGCCGGGCGAAGAAGCAGGAGGAAGCAAAGGAGCGCGAGAAGGAGGCGAAAAAGGCAGAGCGGCGGAAGCACGCCTCGGTGGCAGTCAAGAAGCACGAGCACCACGAGCCGAAAGCCGGGACGTCGTCCTCGGCGCTCGGCTATGTGTTTCTGGGCACTGGCGGCGCGGCGCTTGTCGTTGGCGGAGTGTTCAGCGTGATGGCGCTTTCGGCTCGCCACGACGAACAGTCGAACTGCGCGACTACCTCGGGGCAGCGTCTGTGCACGACCGACGCGGACAGCGCCATACAGCGCGATCAGCGCTACTCGCTCGCCGCCGACATCGGCTTTGGCGTGGGCATCGTAGCAGCCGGCGTGGGTGCGTATCTGGTGCTGGGATCACATCATGAAAAGGAAGCCGCGGGCACCGAGCGCGGTTTCACGAGCGCGCTCGGCGCTAGGCCGCGACCGGGCGGCGGAGAGCTGGATCTTGTCGGGGCCTTCTGACAGCGTGCGGCGCACGACCAGGCGCTCTGCCCGGCTCTTGTTCCTGGCGCTCACCGGGCTCGGCGCTGGCTGCTCGCTGACGCGCCCGGCGGTCGACGACTGCAAGACCAACTCGGAGTGCCAGGCCGCCTTCGGCTACGGCATGGTGTGCGCGTCGGGGCGTTGCCAGCGTGCGGCGACCGATCCGCGCTGCACCGTAGCGCTGCCGGAAGATCTGCTCGTGCAACCGGGGCGCTACAAGGGCTGGCACGTCTATGGCAGCCTGACCGATCGCTCGTCGGCATCGCAGGTCGGTCGCGAGAACGCCGTTCGACTCGCCGTCACGGAGGTCAACAAGGAAGGTGGCCTCGCCGGCAAGTCGATGGCGTTCGTCTTCTGCGATATCGAGCAGAACCCGCAGTACGATAGCCTTTCCCGCACCGACGCTGCGGTCGAGACGGCGCGTTACCTCGCATCGGATATTGGTGCCCCGGCGATCGTCGGGCCCTCGAGCTCGAACGACACGCTGGCCGTGTACAACGCGGTCAAGGACTCCGGCACGCTGGTGATCTCGCCAGCCGCTACGAGCCCCGCATTGACCGGCGTCGATACGCCGTCGGCGACGGATCAAGCACCCGGTCTGCTGTGGCGGACTGTGCCTCCCGACTCGCTGCAGGGCGCAGCGATCGCCAAGTACCTTCTAGGTCAGGGCGTGAAGGACGTCGCGATCGTGCAGGAGAGCGGTGCCTACGGCGAAGGGCTGGCTTCGGTGTTCCTGCCGGCTTTCCAGAACGGCGGCGGTACCGCGCACGCCTACGCTTTCGGCTCGCAGCCGCAGCGCGACAGCGCCATCAACTCGGCCGGAACCGACCCGGCACAGGAAGTGCTGTTCATCTCCTCGCAGACCAGCGACGTGATCGCGTTCGTCAAGCAGGCGAACTCCTCCGTCAGCTACGCTTCCAAGCAGCTGTTTCTCACCGACAGCGCGGCCAACAACGATCTGTTGACCCAGGCTGCCGGCGCCAAGGCGATCTTCCCTCGCATCCACGGCAGCCGCGTGAAGATCCCGGCCGGCAGCGTCTACCAGGTGTTCGCGGCGAGCTACCAGGCGGCGTTCAACCAGGATCCCGCGCAGTACTCCTATGTGGCGCACGCCTACGACGCGGCATGGCTGGTCTTCTACGGTTCGGCGTGGTCGTACTTCCAGCAGGGCGACATCAGCGGCATCGGCATCGCGCGCGGGCTCAGGCACGTGAGCAGCGGAGAGCCGGTTCCGATCGTGCCTTCGGACTGGACCAAGGTGGAGGCGAGCTTCCAGGCCGGTCAGAGCATCGACGTCGCTGGCGCTTCGAGCACCCTCGACTTCGACCCGATCACCGAGGAAATCAAGGTTCCCATCGAGATCTGGGCGATCAAGTCGACGAACGACGGCTTCAACGTGGTCGCGACGATCCAGCCGTAGGCGGCGCCGTCTCGCGCCTCTACAGCGTCTGCGTGTTCTGCACCGCGGCCAGCGCCTGGTCGATCGCGTTCGCGCTGAAGCCGACCATGACGTGTCCGCCGATGTCGATGACGGGGATCTCGCCGCTCCGCAGGTGGTTTGCTGCAAGCTTCTTCTGCATCTCGCGGCGCGCGACGGGATCGCGCTCGATGTCCTTGTGGATCACCTTGATGCCGCGTCCCTCCAGGTACCGCTGCGCCTCGTGACACGCCCCGCACCAGCTCGCACCGTACAGGATCGCGACCACCCCGCCATGCCCGGGCGCCGTGGTGGCGCTGGGCGCCGCCGAGGAAGGCGGCGCGACGGAGGCGCTCGGCGCGAGCGCCTCGAGCCGCTCCTTGCGCCGGCTGGCGCCCTTGTCGTCCCACTGGGTGCGCGTCATCGTGCTGACCGGATAGGTTCCGTCCGCGCGCTTCCGGGTCAGGTTCGCGACGTACACGAGCTGTCCGGTGCCGTCCTCCCGGTTCGTCTCGACGACGCGGACCGCCGAGCGCCCTTTCTTGGGGACGTCCTTCACCTTCTGCACCACGTGGAAGTCGCCCTTCTTGTCGATCCACGTCAAAAGCAGATTCGGGGTCTTGTCGGTCAGCTTGAGCGGCGGCAGCTGGTTCGTGCTGGGGACTGCGCCGCTCTTGTCGCCGGACGAGCCACCGCGCTTGCCGTGACAGCCCGCCAGCGCCAGCGCCGCCAGGACGAGCAGCAGGAGCAGAGCGCGCATCTTCGGCGCATTGCTACGAACAGTGCGACTCCTGGTCATCGATGGATCCGCATCCTGTCTAGCATCCGGCAAGCAGGTTCGCATCCTCCAGGTTCCGCGCTTTTGCGGCGTTTTCAGCGCTGGCGCGCCAGCAGGCTAGTGTCGGCCGTCCGTTCGCTCGGCAAGGATTGCGGCGGATTCCGCGGCGATGTCCTCGACGCACGTGTCGACGTGCGCGGCCCGCGTGCGGAACGCGAGCACGCAGACGCGTCCCAGATAGCGATCGCCCACCTGCGCGCCCGTGACCATGACGCGTCCGCGCGCTGTCACCCGGCGCATCAGCTCGCGGGTCGCGCCGTTCTCCTGTTCGAGCGTCGAGCCCGGCCAGTGGAGGTGGAAGGCGAACAGCGACAGCTGGGGCGGTGCGACCATCGCGACGCCGGGCAGCTCCGCTACGCGCCGGGCCGCGTCGAGCGCCAGGGCTCGCTTCTCCGCCAGCGCCGCACGGAAGCGTGCCGTGCCGAACAGCGACAGCGGCAGCCACACGCGGAGCCCCCGATAGCCGCGCGACAGCTCCGGACCGTACTCGGCGGGGTCGTAGAACTCGCTACGGTCCGGCGTGCCGGGCAGGTAGCCGGCCGTAGCCGCGTGCGCTGCGCGCAACGCTTCACCATCGCGGACCAGCAGTGCGCCGGTTCCGTACGGCAGAAATAGCCCCTTGTGTGGGTCGAGCGTGAGCGAGTCGGCGCGCGGCAGCCCCCCGAGCAGCGGGCGCAGCTCCGGACACATGTGGAAGAAGGCGCCGTACGCGCCGTCGACGTGGTGCCATAGCCCTTCGCGCGCCGCGATTTCGGCGATGGCATCCAGCGGGTCGACGGCGCCGGTGTTCGTCGTTCCGGCCGAGGACACGATCATGAACGGCACGAGCCCCTGTGCGCGGTCCGCCGCGATCGCCGCCTCCAGTGACTCCGGGCGGAGCCGGTAGTCGCTGTCGACCTCGAGGCTCCGCACCCGGTCGGGCAGTATGCCGGCCAGCCGCGCCGTTTTCTGCACGGAGTGGTGCGCCTGCGTCGACGTGTAGAGCACTCCGTCGCGCAGCCGCGCGCCGAGTCGCTGCTCGCGAGCGCTGACGATAGCGCTGAAGGTCGCCATGGTGCCGCCGGTCGTGAGCAGGCCACGCGCCGCGTCCGGAAACTGCATCCATCCGGAAAACCAGCGCAGTACGTTGGCTTCGAGCTCGACCAGCGCCGGCGCTCCCTGCCACACGCCCGTGTAGCGGTTCACGCCGTCCGCGATCAGGTCGGCGAGCGCCGACGGGAACAGACCACCGCCCGGTATGAACGCGAGGTAGCCCGGCCCCGCCGAGTTGAACGAGCGGTGTACCCAGTCGGAAAACAGCGGGTCGATGAGCTCTGCGAGCGGCGCGCCCTGCTCGGGTGCGGGCGCGCGGAGCGAGCGGCAGAGTGCGGTCACGTCGAGGTCGCCGTGGCAGGGCGCCGAGCCCAGCTCGGCAATGTGCTCCACCACGCGCTGGAGCACGTCCTGCCCGAGCGCGAGCATCTCGTCGGGAGCCAGCTCCAGCGAGGCGGGATCGTCGTCGGTCACGGCGCGAGTATGCGCGATGTCGCTCCGCGGGGCAGGCGTCATTGCCGCCGCGGGCGTGCTGTGCGATCGAAGACGGGTGACACTGTCAGCGAATTTCGTCCAGGGTTCCCCACCGCGCCGCGAGCGCTACGAGCGCCGCGCCGGCCTGCACGTTCTTCGGCTGTCCGGCGACGACTACGAGATGGGCTACCAGCACGGACAGCTCTTGCGTGACGCGATGGAGCGCGGGCCGGTGCCCTATTTCGAGGCGTACATCGAGAAGCTGCTCGGCACTTCGCTCGGCCCTTCGGCGGGGCGCATCCTGGCGAAGCTGCTCGAGGCCACCGTCGGCCGTCGCGTCGCCGCAGGCTTTCCGCCCCACGCGCGTCGCGCGCTGCACGGTCTGGCCGACGGCGCGGGTCTCAAGCGGGGCGCGCTGCTCGGTGCGGTCACCATGCCGGAGAGCTACCTGTGGGTGCTCAAGCTCATCATGCAGCTCGAACGCCCGGCTCCCGCGCCACGCTACGCCGTGCCGCTGATGGGCTGCACCAGCGCGATGGCCTGGGGCGACGCGACGAAGGACGGCGCGCTATTGCACGGGCGCAACTTCGACTACCAGGGCGTGGGCGCGTGGGACCGCGAGCAGGCGGTGGTGTTCCACAAGCCAAGCGACGGACAGCCCTACGTCTCGGTGGCTGCAGCAGGCATCCTGTTCGGCGGCATCACCGCCATGAACGAGGCCGGCCTGTCGCTGGTCGTGCACCAGCACATGGCGTCGAAGGATCTGCGTCTGGGCGGCACGCCGATCGGCGTCACCGGCGACCAGATCATGCGCTACGCGAAGAATCTGGACGACGCTCGGCGCATCCTCGACGAGGATACGCCCAACGGCTGTTGGACGTACGTTGTCGGTTCAGCGCGCGAGCAGGCCGCGCTCTGCTACGAGATCACGCCGCGTGGCCGCGCCTCGTTCCGCATCGACGACGGCAGCTTCGGCTACAGCAATATCTACCTGGACCCGGGGCTGGCCGACAGCGAGCTGCACCTCTACCCGTCGCACTGGCGCAACAACACCGCGCGTTTCCACCGCGTCCGTGCACGGCTCGCCGACGCGCGCGGCAGTATCGACGAGAACGAGATCGCGAGCATCCTCGGCGATCGCACAGACCCGCACTGCCGCCTGCGCCACGCCATCTCCATGCCGATGACCGTCGCGTCGGTGGTGTTCCGCCCCGGCGATGGTCTGGTGTACGTAGCCAGCGGCCGCGCACCGACCTCGAACCGCGAGTTCGTCGCGTTCGACCTGTCGCGCGAGGACGTGCGCGAGGACCTGCCCGCGCTCGTCGGCGGCGTGCCGGACGACGCGGCCGCGTGCGACGCCTTCGAGGCCTACCTCGACGCCTACCAGGCGTACTTCAACAGCTCCGACACCGCGTCGGCGCGGCGGTACGTCGCGCGCGCCTGCGAGCTGGCGCCGGCCGAAGCGCTCTACCACTTCATGAACGGGCTGCTCGCGCTGGTCGATCACGACCCCGCCGCGGCGGAGCGTTCGTTCGATCGCGCGGTCGAGCTCGGTCACCCCGACGCCGAGCGCCTGGCGGCGTTCCACCTGTGGCGCGGGCGGAGTCGCGACGTGCAGGGTCGGCGCTCGTCGGCCATCGCCGACTATCGACTCGTCGAGCGCGCCGACCACGCCGTCGAACGCGCCGCCCTCAAAGGCCTGCGCCGCCCCTGGCGCCCCCGCCGCTTCGGCATCGAGTTTGCCCTCGCCGACGTCCCCGCGCCGTAGGGTCTGAGGGTCCTGGCAGCCACTCCGCGTCGAGGATACGCAGCGCCTGCGTCGCAGCGTTCATCCCGGCCTCGGCACTTCACGAGGGGCCCAACGCGACGAAGCCGCGTGCGGCGGCGCGGCGCGAGCGTGGAGCGCTGCTCAGCTCTCGGCGGGGGGCGGGACGGAGTCGCGGGCGGCCAGGCCGCGCAGGCGGCGGGCGGCGTGGCGCAGCGTCTCGAGGATGCCGATCGTGATGTAGACGGACAGGAGCCACACCAGCACGAACTGCGGCTTGAAGCGCCGCCACACGAAGGCGCTCGACGCAAGTGTGAACAGCACCAGGAGCACGGTGCCGGTGTTGAGCTTCAGCTCCTTGAAGGAGCGGAACTTGACGTTGGACACCATCAAGAGGCTCAGGCCGATGGTGACGGCGAACAGCACGACGGTGTAGCGCTCGTGGCCGAGCGCGCCGCCGACGGCATGGTTGGCGACCACAAGCGAGATCAGGATCCCGGAAGCGGGCGGAATGGGCAGGCCGACGATGTACTTGCTGGGCTTGGTCGGCTTGCCGCTGGCGCTCGAGGACAGCACGTTGAAGCGCGCCAGACGGATGGCGCCGCAGGCCACGAACAGGAAGGCCGTGAGCAGCCCCGCCACCGGAAAGCGGTACAGCACCCACTTGTAGACCAGCAGGGAGGGGGCGACGCCGAAGGAGACAATGTCGGCCAGCGAGTCGATCTGCAGGCCAAAGGCGCTCTGCGTCTTGGTCATGCGCGCGACGCGGCCGTCCATCAGGTCGAACAGCATCGCGAAGATGAGCAGCACCGCAGCGCGATAGAAGTCGTCGACCGTGACGTTGTTGCCCGCCACGATGCGGATGGCATTGAAGCCGCAGAAGATGCTGGCCAGGGTGATCAGGTTCGGAAGGACGAACAGCGTCTTCCTTAGATCAACACGCCTGCGGAGCCTTTTTCTGCCTCGTCTACTGCGACGGAACCCCACCCGCAGAAGCTAGCTGCCCGCCGCGCAGGCGTCCAGAAGGACTAGGGGGTTGTGACGCTCGGCTGACGCCGGGCAGCGGGCCGACCTGCCCCAAGTTTGGCCCGCCAATCGCTCGCCCTCTACGATTCGGCCCGGATGCGACCGCTCCTTCCCACTTCCGGCCGGCTGGTGCTCGTGCTCGCGCTCGGGGCGTCTCTGAGCGCCTGTGCGGGGCAGAACCAGGCGACAAAAAAACACCTGGCCGATCTCGAAGACACGGTCACCCGACTGCAGAACGGTCAGGACCGCCTCGAGGAGCGGCTGGTCGCGCTGGAGCTGCGCGCGCGACACGACGACCAGACGAAACAAAAGGCGGCGGCGGTCGCGCCGGCGCCGCAAGCCGCGCCCCGGCACCCCAAGCTGGCGGTCGTCAAGCTGGCACCGGGCGAGTCCGGGGCGGCCGAAGCTCCGGTCGCCGACGCCATCGACGTGCCGCCGGCGGAGCCGCCCCCGGAGTCCGATGCAGGGCCGCGGCCCGTGCTGCGCGCGACGGGTCACCACGAAGGTCGTATTGTCGAGCGCCACGTCCACAAGCGCGCCGCGAAGCAGTCCGCCGAGGCGGTGAAGCAGTACAAGGCCGCGCTGGGGCTCGTACGTGGAAAACAGTACGGACCTGCAGAGCACGCGCTGGCCGCGTTCGTGAAGCGCTATCCGGACAATCCCTACGCCGACAACGCGCTCTACTGGAGCGGCGAGTGCTACTACGCGCAGGGCAAGTACAAGCAGGCGGCCGACCAGTTTCGCGCGGTGACGCGCCGCTATCCGTCCGGCAACAAGGTTCCCGACGCGCTCCTGAAGCTGGGCATGACCGAAGCCCAGCTCGGTAGCGAGCGCGAGGCACGGGCGAGCTTTGCACTTTTGAGCCAGAATTATCCGGGTGCCGTCGCAGCACGGCGCATCCCCGAGGGATATCGGGATCAATGAGCCGTTCCAGAACGTTCCTGCTGTCCGTTTCCGCTCTTGCCGCGGCCGCTCTCGTCGCGCCGTCGGCCCTGGCCCAGCAGACCGGTGGTGACAGCAACGGAAGCGGCCCGGTCACGGTCGGCACTGGCACCGGTCAGCCCACGACGATCGTGGTGCAGCCGAGCACCACCACGACAACGACCAACGTGCCGCCGCCGGGCTATCCCGCGCCGGGCACCGACGTGAACGCGGGGCTGCCGTCGAGCTCGCGCCCGGTGACGAACACCAACGCTTCGGGCGACTCGTTCGACCTGAACCAGGGCTCCAGCAGCGGCGGTACGGTGTACGGCAACAAAAACGGGAGCGGCGTCATCAGCATGGCGCGCCCCTCCGGACGCGTCCCGGAGATCCACACCGTGCGCCGCGGCGACACGCTCTGGGATCTGTGCGGCACCTACTACAACAACCCCTACGACTGGCCGAAGGTCTGGTCGTACAACCCCCAGATCCAGAACCCGCACTGGATCTACCCGGGCGACCAGATCCGCATGCGGCAGCCGGGCAGCGAGAAGCGCTCGACGCTGGCTTCGCTGCACGGGCTCACGGGACAGGGGCCGTTCGGTAGCGGCGCCGGGGGCCAGGGCCAGGGCGCGAGCGGAAACGTGCCGTCGCAGACCGTGTTCCTGCGCGATCAGGGTTTCATCGCCGACCCGGCGAAGGACACCTGGGGCGACATCGTGGGCTCGCGCGAAGACCAGATGCTGCTGAGCTCGGGCAACCACGTGTACATGAGGCTCAAGCCCGGCAAGAAGGTCGCTCCCGGGCAGCTTCTGACCATCTACCGCCCGGTGCGCCAACCGAAGAACATCAAGGGTGCGCGCCGGCCGCCGGGGCAGATCATCGCCATCAAGGGCACAGTGAAGGTCGATCAGTGGGATCCGAAGACGCGCGTTGCGCGTGGCGTCATCACCGAATCGCTCGACGTGATCGAGCGCGGCGCCAAGGTGGGGCCGGTCGGGCGGCGCTTCGACGTGGTGGAGCCCAAGGTCAACGACAAGACCGTATGGGCGCGCGTGCTGACCAGCGTCTACCCGCACATCTACCTGGGGCAGAACCAGGTGGCTTTCATCGACAAGGGCTCGGAGGACGGGCTCAAGCCAGGCAACCGCCTGTTCGTCGTGCGCCGCGGCGACGCCTGGCGGCGCAGTCTCAAGACCGCCTCCGACTCGGCGCGGCAGCGCGTGCGTATGGACGACCCGCGCACGGCGCCCATCGAGCGCACGCCCACCGAGGGCAACGAAAAGCAGTTCCCCGAGGAAGTGATCGGCGAGCTGCGCGTGCTCCGCACCCGCCGCTACAGCTCCATCTGCCTCGTCACCGTCTCCCACCGCGAGATCGTCCCGGGCGACCGGGCTGTGGCGCGCAAGGGATACTGAGCGGGGGCGCGCCCCTCGGCGCCGCGACGTGGAACCACGTGGAACCACGTGGAACCACTGGAACCCGAAGCTTCTAGTGGGTTTCACGTATTGCCCTGCCGCGGCGCATCCGTAGCGTGAAAAGTGCCGCCTCCCCATCGCGTGGGAGCGGCACGAGGCACATGGCTGCGCCACCTGGAACGCCCCCGGAGCCGCGGGACAGCATGGTCGAGCCGGGAGAAATCCTGGCTGGGAAGTACCGCATCGAGCGCGTGCTGGGCGCGGGCGGAATGGGGGTGGTGGTAGCGGCGCGCCACATCCACCTCGACGAGCACGTCGCCATCAAGTTCCTGCTGCCCGAGGCGGCCAAGAACCAGGAGGCGGTGGCGCGCTTCACGCGCGAGGCGCGCGCCGCCATCAAGATCAAGAGCCACCACGTCGCGCGCATCACCGACGTAGGCACGCTTGAAAGCGGCGCGCCGTACATGGTCATGGAGTACCTGGAGGGGCAGGACCTGTCCGCGATGGTGCACGAGCGCGGTGCCCTACCCGTCGCCGAAGCCGTGGAGCTCGTGGTCCAGGCCTGCGACGCCATTGCCGAGGCGCACGCGCTCGGCATCGTGCATCGCGATCTCAAGCCAGCCAATCTGTTCTGTGTGCAGGGCGCGGACGGCCTTCCCGCGGTCAAGGTGCTCGACTTCGGCATCTCCAAGGTCACCACTCTGGACGGCCTCGACATGACGCGCACCACCGCGGTCATGGGCTCGCCTTTCTACATGTCGCCCGAACAGATGACCTCGGCCAAGAGCGTCGACACGCGGGCCGACATCTGGGCGCTGGGCGTGGTGCTGTTCGAGCTGCTCGCCGGTCGTCCGCCGTTCCAGGGAGAAACTCTGCCCGAGCTGTCCGTCCGCATTGCCACCGAGACGCCGCCACCGCTCAGGAACTACCGCCCCGATCTGCCCAACGGTCTCGAGCCGGTCATCCTCAAGTGCCTCGAGAAAAACCGTGAGCAGCGCTTCGCCAACGTCGCCGAGCTGGTCGGAGCGCTGGTGGAGTTTGGCCCCAAGCGCGTGCGCACCTCCGCCGAGCGCATCTCGCGCATCATCCAGAATGCCGGGCTGTCGAACAGCGCGATCCAGCTGCCGGCGTCGGAATACCCAGGGCCCGAAGCCGGGCAGGGGGGCGGCACCGTTGCCGCGTGGGGTGCGACCGGAGTGCCTGGCGAACGTGGATCGCGGCGTGGGCTCGTGGCTCTTCTTGGTATCGGCGTCGTCGTTCTCGGCGCCGTGGGCGCGGCGTTGGTACTGCACACCAGCAAGACCGCCGTCGCGGCGCCGGCCAGCGCGACGCCAGCGGCCGCGCTGCCGAGCGCGCCGTCCGCGGCGGCACCGGCTGTCGTTCCCGTTCCACCTTCGGCGCCAGAGCCCGTCGCGAGCGCCGCGCCGAGCGCGTCTGCAGCGGTCCACGCGGAAACACCACCCGTGGCGGCACAGGTGCCCGCCCGGCACTTCAAGCCCGCTCCGGGGCACGTCCCGGTGAAGCACGTCGCCAAGCCCGCCGCGGCGAAGCCGCCTGCAGCGCCCGCGCACACGGCCAAGGCCGCCCCGAACTGCAACCCCCCGTACACGATCGGTCCCAACGGAAACCACGTCTACAAGCCGCAATGTCTCTGACCCGCTTTTCCTCCGCCAGCTTCTTCGCTTGCTCGATCGTCGTTGCCGCCGGGCTGCTCGCGCGCCCGGCGCACGCCGATCCGAAGGCCGAGTGCATCCAGGCCAACACCAAGGCGCAGAACCTCCGCAACGCCGACCAGCTCGTCGAGGCGCGCGCCCAGCTCCTGATCTGCGCGCGCGGCGTGTGCCCCGGCCCGGTGCGTGCGGACTGCACGCAATGGCTCGGCCAGGTGAACGACAGCCTGCCGACCATCGTGCTCGGAGCGAAGGACCCTGAAGGAAACGATCTGGTGCAGGTCCAGGTCTCCATGGACGGCAAGCTGCTCAGCCGGACGATCGACGGCCGCGCGCTGTCCATCGACCCCGGCGCCCACAAGCTAGTCTTCGAAGAGAAGGGCCAGCCCCCGCTGACCCGCCAGATCGTCATCCACGAGGGCGAGAAGAACCGCGAGATCGACGTCACGATAGGGACTGCGCCGAAAGCTGCGCCCGGGAGCGCGCCCGGGTCCGCCCCAGCGCGAAGCGCACAGTCCGACCCCGCGCCGGGGCCGGGCGGCGCGGCACCGCCGTCGCCTTCGCCCATGCCCGATCAACCCCGGGAGCAGCACGGCTCCACCGGCTCGACCCAGCGCACCCTCGGCCTCCTCGCCGGCGGCGTCGGCCTCGTGGGCGCCGGAGTCGGCACCGCCTTCGCCCTCAAGTCGCAATCCAAGTGGAACGACGCCAAGACCGCCTGCGGCACCGGCTGCGGCCCGGGCTCCGAAGCCTACTCGCTGAACGACCAATCGAAGAAGGCCGGCACCGTCGCCGTCGTCGGCTTCGTTGCGGGCGGCGCGCTGCTCGTCACCGGGGTCGTGCTGTGGCTGACAGCGCCATCCCCCGAGCACACGGCGAGCGTGGGTGCGGTGATCGGGCCACGGAGCGCCGGGGTGGTCGGGAGGTTCTGATGGGAGTCGCGCGACATATCCGGACCCTTTCGCTGCTCTCGGTGGCGGGAGTCATCGCGGTCGCGTGCGGCGGCACATTGCCGGCAGCGAGCGGAAGCCACGACGGCGGAGCGGGGGCGGACGCGTCGAGTGGGGGAAGCGGCGCGGGAGGCAGTGTTGGAGTGGGGGGGCGCGCGGGGAATGGCGGCTCGGCAACGACTGGCGGTGCTGGAGGCAGTGGTGGGCGCGCGGGCAGCGGCGGCACGAGCACGGGCGGTTTCGGCGGTACGAGCAACCTGGATGGCGGCATCGATGCAAGCGCGGGAAGCGGCGGAAGCGGTGGCACTGCTGGCTCCGGAACGGGTGGCAGCGGCGCGAGCGGTGGCACGGCGGGCGGCGGTGGTGTGGGTGGTGACGCCGGCTCGGCGACAGGTGGAAGTGGAGGCCTCGGCGGCGCGGACGCGGGCAGCGATGCCGGCACCCCGATTCAACAGTGTCCCACGAGCCCCGCGGTTCTCGTGTCCGAGCCAGGCGAGCTCCACGGGGTCGCCGCCGACGGCACGAACGTCTACTGGGTGAACAGATCGTACGGGGAAATCAAGCAGCGGGCGATCAGCGGCGGGCAGCCCATCGTGCTCGCTACCGGTCTTTCCGGTGGCGACGACGTGGCAGTGGACGCCAGCCGGGTCTACTGGTCGGACGACACCAGTGATGGGAACATCTCCTCGGAGCCGATCGGCGGAGGCACGATCGTGTCGATCGGCGCGCACCTGTACTACCCGTCTGGCCTCTGGTTGGTGCCGCCGTATCTCTACTGGTCCGCTCATGCGGGCGGCAACATCTCCCGCTATGGCGATGCCGGGACCGAAGTCCTGACCAACGACGCCGACTATCTGGCGGGACTCGCCGTAGCCGACGGCGTGTACTGGAGCGACCAGTCTCTGAGCGTGGTGAAGGAGCTCACCAGTCAGGGAACGGTCAAGACGGTCGCGATCAACCAGAATGGGCCTACCGACATAGCGACGGATGGTACGACGCTCTATTGGACGCAGAAACTGGGGAATGCGGTGATGACGATGCCCATCCAGGGAACCAGCCCAACAGCTCTCGTGACCGGGCTCTCCAACCCCATCGGCATCTGGGTGTACGCGGACTGTGTGTTCTGGACGGAGGGGGCGAACGGGAACGGGGTCATCAAATGGATGAAGAAGTAGACAGGGCAGGTGTCGCAGTCGTCGATGGTTGATGACCGCCTTGATGCGAGGTGCACGACGGTTGCGCGCGTGGTGGCCATGGCAATGGGAGAAGTGCGATGGAACTAGCAGCACGGCGTCTTGCACTGTTCTCTGCCGCGGGACTCATCGCGGTCGCGTGTGGCGGCACATTGCCGGCCGCGAAGGGCAATTACGACGGTGGAGCGGGGGCAGACGCGTCGAGCGGTGGGAGCGGGGCGGGAGGCAGTGCGGGAGTGGCGGGGCGCGGCGGGAATTCCGGCAGCGGTGGAGTAGGCACGGGCGGTTCGGATGGCGGTGGGCAGCGCGTAGACGCATCGGCCGGCGGTGGTGGAAGCGGTGGCACCAGCGCTGGCGGTGGTAGCGCGGGCACGACCGCTGCCGGCGATGCAGCAGCCGGAGGAGCGAGCGGCGCTGGCGGAGGTGGGGCAACCGGCGGTGCAGGCGGAACGGGCACGATCTACAACGACATTGGCAACGCGGCGTCGTGGTCCACGTTCGACACGACAGGCGTGGACAGCAGCGCGAAGAGCTTCAGCGGAGCTGCGTTCGACGGGAGGTACATCTACTTTGCTCCCTACGCCGGAGGATATGGCGGGACGGCGACGCGCTACGACACGCAAGCCCCGTTCGGCTCGCCCACGTCGTGGGCCACGTTCAACACGCTGGATCTCGATTCTTCGGCGGCCGGGTTCGTCGGCGCCGTCTTCGACGGACGCTACGTGTATTTCGTGCCGAACCACGATACGGGTTCGAACGTTGTCGTGCGCTACGACACGCAGGGAGCGTTCACGGCTGCCGGCTCATGGTCCACCTACGCCACTACCATTGCCAATGGCTTTTGCGGCGCGGTGTTCGATGGTCGGTATGTGTACCTGGTTCCGCCTCCGTTTCTCAATGGCCGAGCGATAGCGCGCTACGATACGCAGGCTGCGTTCACCTCGAACGGGTCCTGGTCCAAGTTCGATGTATCGACCCTCGGTGGAGGGGACCTCTGCGGCGGGGTGTTCGATGGGCGTTTCGTCTACTTCGCGCCAAACTACCAGGGCTACGCGGACGGCCTCGTGCCTCGCTATGACAGCCAAACGAGCTTCACCTCATCCAGCTCGTGGTCTCTCTTCAACGCAACTTCGGTCACCGCCGGGCCCGCGGTCTTCTGGGGTGGTGCCTTCGACGGACGCTACGTCTACTTCGCTCCATGGAACAATGGTTCCTTCTTCGGTACCGCGATTCGGTACGACACCCACGCCGGATTCGGTTCGTCGGTATCTTGGTCGGCTTTCGACATGACGGGCATCAATGCCGGAGCCAAGGGCTTCCGCGGTGCCGCATTCGACGGTCGGTACGTGTATTTCGTTCCCGGCAACAACGGCTCGCCCGACGGCGTCGTGACCCGCTACGACACGAAGTCCGGGTTCGCCGCGACAACATCGTGGTCTACGTTCGACACCGGGACGCTCGCTACGCCAGCCGCGGGTTTCGTCGGAGCAGTGTTCGACGGTCGGTACCTGTACTTCGTTCCGAACGTCGACGGCGTAGTGGCACGCTTCGATGCGAAGTCGCCCCGGTCGATGCCCGCCGGGTACAGCGGGTCATTCTTCTAGCCGACGTATGGTGCTGTGGCCGCGCTCGACGCGCCCTGGCCCAAGCGCGAAACGCGACCATCTGCGCGCGCTGGTCTGCGACGGCCCCGCGCTGCTCGGCTGGGTCGGCGGTTTCCGCGAGGAGCCGTCCACGCCGCGAGCAGCGGCGGCTAGCGGCGCTGGCGGCGGCGCTGCTCCGGCGCTTGCGCGTGGAGCGGCGGCTGCGCGACGTAGCGCTGATGGAAGCCGGGCTCGAGGCGGCGCTCGACGCGATCGCCGCGCCGGCGTGACCGTGCGCGGCACGCGGCAGCGCTGGAGCGTCTCCTGAAGCTGAAGCGGTAGGGGGTTCGGTAGCGGCGACCGACGGCTCGTCAACCTTCGTGGTCGAGCCAGCCGCCGACGGCCTTGGCGAACGACTCGAGATCGCCGAGATCGTCGTGGAGGATGCAATGGACGCGTTCGAAATCGACGCTGGCGTATTGGTGGGCCAGCACGTTGCGCAGACCCGCCCAGCCCGCCAGACGCTGCGCCAGTGACGGCTCGAGCAATCCCACGGCCGCCAGGCGATCGAACACGGCACGATACGTCGGTGACAAGGCCTGCTCCGCGTCGGCGGACGCGTGGAAAGCGATGTCGATCACGGCCTGGGTTGCTACGTAGACGGCGTGTAGCACCATGTGCTGCGTGTCGCGATCGCTCTCCAGCCGCTCCAGAGGCACCGAATCCCGGTAGCGGCGCAGGTCCGACAGGGCGTCGAGCAGCACGTCGAGGCGGAGCCGGAGCGCGTCGGCTTCAACCATCAGCCCGCTCCGAGGCGTCGCTCGAGCGCCGCGCGTCGCAGCGCCGAAGCCCACTCGTACGTCGGGCGGAAGTCGAGCCACCGCAGCGCGCGGTCCGCTTCCCACGCGTGGCGCGCGTGCGGATCCCGGTCCAGCAGGACCTCACGAGAAGCGAGGATCTCGCCGATCAGCGGCAATGGCGCAGCGCGGAGGTCCACGAGGTCGACTTCGGTGCCAGCTGCCTCGGCGAGCCGGACCTGGAGGGTGCCAAGCGCGATCGCCGTCCGCTCCCGTCCGGAAAGCATGACTGCGATGTCCACGTCGCGATACGCGTCCCCCTGGACAGCGGAGCCGAACAGGTAGGCCCACACCACGCCCTCGTCGGCGTGCAGGACGCGGGACAGCCGCTCCCTCGTGATTCGATCCACGGCCCGAGTCTAGCATCCGGCGCACCGTCCGCCGAGCGACCTCGAGTGGCGCCCGCGCGCGGGCGAACCTGACGCCGGCGCAGCTGAGGCGGGTGGACGCATCCAGGCGGCGGCGCGCGACTGGATGCTTGCGTCGCGGCAGACCGAGGTGCTCGCGCTGGTCGCTGCGGGCGAGAGCAACAAGCTCATCGCCGCCAGGCTCGACTGCGCGCTGCGCACGGTGGAGGTCCACGTGACGGCGCTCCTGCGCAAGGCGGGCTGCGACAGCCGCGCGGAGCTGGTGGCGCGGCTGGGCTAGCGACGCCGGGCGCCACGCGCTGCCGTCCTGCGCTATGCTGTGCGCATGGAGCCCGGACCCTATCTCGCCTCGCTTCGCGCTCGCGATCGACAGATCCGCGAAGCCCGGCGCGAGCGTGCGCGCGAGGTGCGCGCCAGGCTTCCCGGGCTGGTGCGGCAGCTTTCGGACAGCTTCGGTGTGCGGCGCGTGGTGCTGTTCGGTTCGTTGCTCACGGGCGAGCTGTACGAGCGCTCGGACGTCGATCTTGCGGTCGAAGGGCTCTCGCTGGATGACTACTGGCGCGCGCTGGATGCGGCCTGCGTCGCGCTGGGCGTGCCGGTTGATCTCGTCCGGCTCGAGGAAGCGCCTGCGAGTCTGGCCGATCGCATCGCGCTGGAAGGCGAGGCGCTGCATGCCTGAAGCGTCCGACATGCGTGGCCGGTTGGCGCGACTGGCGTCCGAGCTCGCCGCGGATCGGGAGGCCATTCTGCGGCTTGGTCGCGACACTGCGGCGTGCGCCGGCTCGGTCACGCCCGCGACGACGGACCCCGCCGCGCTCGCTCTGCTCGCCGTCGACATCCACCGCTGGTACACAGGTCTCGAGAGTGCGCTGGAGCGCATCGAACGGACGTTCGGTTCGCTGCCGAGCGGCGGCGACTGGCACCTGGAGCTGCTCGCCGGCGCTTCTCTAGACATCGCGGGCGTGCGGCCGCCCATCCTGCCCGCCAAGCTCAACCCGTCGTTGCGGGAAGTGCTGCGGTTCCGGCACTTCTTCCGGCATGCCTACGCAGTGGAGCTCGACGCGCGGAAGCTGCTCGGGGTCGCTTCGCATGTGGTCGGCGCCCATGGAGCTGTCGACGCGGCGCTGGCGGACTTCGCGGAGTTCGTGTCGCGTGCGGCGGCGGCGCTCGACGCGCCCTGAGCCAAGCGCCGGCACCGGTCCCGAGCCGGCGGAGAAGCGTCCCTTCCCCACGGCGCTAGACCTTCGCCACCCGGAGCGTGATAATGGACCGGACTTGGCTCGCATCGCGGCGAGCGCATCGAGGACCCCATGCCGCGTCCCCCGGTCCACCCCGTTGTCGCCTATTCCGCCCGCGCGCGGGCGAAGCTCGTGCCGGCGGAGCTACGCGGGGTCGACGATGTAGCGGCGGAGCTCGCCGTGGTGCGGGTCGGCGCCGACGAGGCGGGGATCGAGAGCGCACTGGCTCCGCTAAGCCGGCTGCTGGAGGCGGACTCGGCGGGGATCTACTCGCCGTCTCGGGATGCGGAAGGCTGGTCGCTGGCGCTCGGGCGTTTCACGGGCGTCGCGGAAGGCGCATCGACATACCTGGAGGGCTTCATGCGCCGCTCGGTGTGGCGGCCAGCGTACGACATGGATCGTCCCGAGCCCCAGCAGTGGAACAGGGCGCTGCGCCCGCTGCTGCTGTTGGACATGGAGGAATGGCGCGCGTCGAGCATGTGGCACGAGGTGATGCTACCGGCGGGCGTCTCGGACCACGACCAGCTCCGCGTACTCGTCTGCGACGGTCCCGCTCTGCTCGGCTGGGTGGGCGGCTTCCGCGAGGAGCCGTTCACGCGGCGCGAGCAGCGGCGGATGGCGGCGCTTTCGGCGGCGCTGCTGCGGCGGCTGCGTGTGGAGCGGCGGCTGCGCGACGCGGAACTGATGGAGGCGGGGCTCGAGGCGGCGCTGAGGGCGATTGCGGCGCCGGCGTTCATCCTGCGGGATAGGCGCGTTGCTTTCGCGAACGACAACGGCCGCGCGGCGTTCGACACGGAGCCGTCGCTCGCTGGCGACCTGGCCGAAGGCACGGCCGCGGCTTCGAGTCGACGCCGATCGCCGTGCGCGGCGAGCCCGCGGCGCGGTTGGTGATCCGGAGCGCGCCGGGGCGCGACCTCGGCGCGCGCGTGATGGCGGCGTCGCGCGACTGGAAGCTCACGCCGCGACAGACCGAGGTGCTGGCGCTGCTCGCCGTGGGTGACAGCAACAAGCTGATCGCGGCCAAGCTCGGCTGCGCGCTGCGCACGGTGGAGGTCCATGTGACGGCGCTCCTGCGCAAGGCGGGCTCTGCGACGCGGGGGGAGCTGCTGGCGCGGTTGATGCGGCTCGCGTAGCGCCACGCCGATGCGCCTGGTTCTCTGCCGTCCGGTCTGGGGTCGCAGCAAGCGACGGCCCAGACCGGATCGAAGCCTGGCGGCCCTACAGGTTGCTGCCGCCGAAGTAGTAGGTCAGCGCTAGCGACCCCGTGGTGAGGCCGTTGGCCACGTCGGAGACGGAACCGGTGGCGAGCTTCGTCTTCGAGTCGCTGGGCCCGCCGCTAACCGAGTACGTCGAGTAGTCGAAGCCGAGGCCGAGCCCGAAGGTGATCGAGACGGCGTGCGAGGTTCGAAGCATCGGCCCCTGGTGGAACAGCTGTAGTCCGTCGAGGAAGAACTCCGCTGCGACTTCTCCTGCAAGCGCGAACTGGGTGACATGTACGCCCGAGTCGGGGTGGCCGTAGGGCACGAGCAGGAGGTGCCCGGAGGCGAAGATGTTGAGGTACTCGTAGCGCGCCAGGCTGTAGAGCACGCCGCCCTGCATCCCGAAGCTCGAGATGGTGGTGTGCGAGCCCACGGGACTCCACACGACCAGCCCCATGGCGCCTTCCCAGCCCCACTGCGGCGTCGCCCAGTGTCGCACGCCGACCAGCGAGAGGTCGAAGTCGCTGCTCGTCTGTCCGGGGAGTCCGAAGTTGTGGTTGCCGAACCACGACCAGCCCCATTTGCCCACTTCGCTTGGCATGTTCCGGTCGATGGTGACCGGACCCTTTTCCGTCTGCACCGTGTACGGGTACGGCTTGTCGAGCGGCGCGGGGGAGGGGGCTGCCGGTAGTGTGCCGGCTTGCACGGTGGTGGCTGGCGTGGCGTTCGTGACCGATGCGGCTGCGGATGCGGCGGCGTGCTGGTCGGTTGCCGGGGCTATCGCGTGCGGCTGCGGCGTGGCCGCTGCGGTGCGGGAAGCAGGCGGATAGGGGTTGTTCGGCGCGGTTCGCGGCGCACTGTTCGGTGCTTCCGCGGCAGCCGGCGGAGGCGCGCCCGGGGGTGCGGTGCTGGACGTCGAGGCGCTCGGCGCAGGCGCTGCGTTGCCTGCAGGTGCGGCGCTCGACGCCGCGGGCGGAGCCGGTGGTGCAGGCGGCTTGGCGCTGGATGCGGACGGGGCCCATGCAGGGAGCTGGGCATGGGCGGTCTGTACGACGCCGACCGATGCGAGTGCGAGGGATGGGAACAACAACCAGAAGCGAGGGGTAGCCATAAACGCACGCAGCTATCACGAGGCCTTCCAGAAACGGAATAGTGGAAATCCACTATTTCCGATCCACGTCATGCAATCGATAGGGCTACATGCGGTTTCCTCGTGCTGCGGTTTCCCCGTATGGAAATCAAAGTCACCTTGTGCGATCTTTGGTTGTTTCCTTCCGGGGCGGGCCGTCGTTCGGCGGCACGGGTTGAGCCATGGCAAGTGGAGGCAGACCAGAAGGCGGCGGGCGCGGTTCCGGGGCGGCCTCGAAGGTCACCCAGGTGATCGACGCGGCCGCTCCCGGCACGGCGCCCCACGTCGCGGTGCCCGCGGCGAACGTGAAGGTCACCCCCATGGAGCTGGCGGAGACCGCTCACGCCGAAGCCCCGCCACCGGCAGATCCGCTGCTCGGTGTGCTCGTCGCTGGGCGGTACCGCATCCAGCGAATGATCGGGCAGGGCGGAATGGGCGCCGTGTACGAGGTCGAGCACACCACGATCGGCAAGCGCTTCGCGGTCAAGCTCGTGCAGCGTCTGCACGCCGGTCGCACCGAAGTGGCGCAGCGCTTCATGAGGGAGGCGAAGGCCGCCGGCAGCATCGACAGCGACTACGTCGCGCAGGTCGTGGACGTCGGCCAGGACGAGCAACTCGGCCTGTTCATGTTGATGGAACTGCTCGTCGGCGACGATCTAGAGCGCGTGCTGGAGCACGAGAAGCGGCTCGATCCGTTCGCGGCGTGCTGCCTCGCGTACCAGGCGGCAACGGGTCTGGCCAAGGCGCACCGGGCCGGCGTCATCCACAGGGACCTCAAGCCCGCCAATATGTTCCTGGCCCGGCGGGACGACGGCAGCGTGATCGTCAAGCTGCTCGACTTCGGCATCGCCAAGCTGGTCGACGAGGCGGAGCAGAGCCAGCGCGGTGGGCTGACGCGGGTCGGTGCGGCGATCGGCACCGCCCAGTACATGGCGCCCGAGCAGGCGCAGGGCGCATCGGATCTGGATCAGCGCGCGGACGTCTACGCGCTGGGCGCAGTGCTCTACGAGATGATCGCGGGTGAGCCGCTGATTCCGCTGCTGCCGACGTACGAGCAGATGATCGTGAAGGTCGTCACGCGCACCGGGCCGCCTTCCCTGCAGGGGCTGGCCGATCTGCCGCCCGGGCTCGAGCAGCTGGTCGCGGACATGGTTGCGCCCCTGCCAGGCGAGCGCTTGCCGACCATGGGCGCGGTGATCGGGAGACTTTCGGCCATCTACCCGCAGGTGTCCGACGCCAAGGTGCGTATTGGCCCGGTCGGGCCCGGGCGTGGAAGCTTTGCCGAGATCATTCCCAGTGTTTCGACCACGCCCCACGAATCCCGTCCGTCGCATCCCGCCACGGTTGTGAGCGGCAAGACGAGCGCTGGCGTGTTCTACGAGACGCCGCCGGATGACAACGCGGCTGTGGGTGACACGTCCCGCGCCCGCACGACACGCGCCATCGCGTTGGGCGTGCTTTCGCTGGTGGTTGTTCTGGGTGGGGTAGCCGTGTATCGCGCGCTGACGCAGCGCGGTTCCGCCCGGCCCGTGCAGGCTGCTTCGGGGCTCGTGGTTCTGCCGTCACCCAGCGCCGCGGCGGCAACGCCCGGGAACGCGGCGACAGCGCCCTCCGGGGCCAGCATCCTGGTCGCACCTGCTGCGTCGACGGGCGCGTCCGCGTCTGCAGCGCCTGCTCCGGTCGCATCGCGCAAGCCGGGCCAGCCCCAGAACGTGGGCCGCGCTCCCGCATGGCATCCGGCCTGGCATCCCGCAGCGAAACGTTCTCCCCGCCCGCGGCCCGTTGCCGCGAAGAAGTCGGCCCCGGTGGACAAGCCGGCGCCGACGAACAAGCCGGCTCCGGCGAACAAGCCCTCTCCCGCACCTGCCGCCACCACCCAGGTCGGCGGAGCCGGAATCGCCAGCCACTTCTGACCGCAAGAGGACGCTATCCGTTCCCCACCGACGATGCCCTCCCACGCTTCTTCCGTGCCCGCTGACCCATCGTCTGCCCGGCGCTCCGGGCCACTGCTGTTGCTTGCGGCAGTCCTGTGCGTCGTGTGTGCGCTCTTCCCCTCTCGCGCCGCGTTGGCAGGGCCGGCCACGAAGCAGGCTTCCCCATCGCCCGCGGACATGGCCGCTGCCAAACAGCACTTCGAGGCCGGCGTGAAGCTCTACCAGAGCAAGCTGTACCGCGAAGCCCTGGCGGAGTTCCTCGCGGCAAGGAAGTTCGCGCCCCGTTCGAGCATCCAGCAGAGCATCGCGCAGTGCTATCGCGACCTGAAGGACTTCGCGTCCGCCTACCGGGCCTACGCGGAGCTCCAGCAGACGTATGGCGCGTCAATGGACAAGGCCCTATCCGCCAAGGTCTCGCGAGCACTCGACGACCTGAAGATGTTGACGGGCACCGTTGCCGTCCAGATCCAGGTACCCGGCGCGAGTGTCGAGATCGACGGTAACGTCGTCGGTACCACGCCCGTCGCCGACCCCATCCGTCTGAACCTCGGACAACACGACATCCGCGTCACCCATCCCGGCTTCGAGGTTCTGGAGCGGCGTTTCGAGCTGAATGGCGGTGACCAGGTCGTGATCAAGGGCCCACTCGTGAAGGTGGTCACGACGGGTCATGTGGAGGTGAACGCCGTGGGCGGCAAGCCGGCGCACTTGATCCTGGACGGCAAGGACGTCGGGCCCTTGCCGTGGGCGGGTGACCTCGCGCCCGGGATCCACAGCGTTGCAGCCCGTGGCACGAACCTCGTTGCCGCGTCGCAACAGGTCGACGTCGTCCTCGGCAAGACGCTCGAAGTCCACCTCGACCTGCAACCGACGGTGAGCATGCTGGTCGTAGACGCGAAGGACTCTGGTGCGCTCATCCAGGTCGACGGCAAGGGTGTGGGCGTGGGCAGCTGGAAGGGTTCGGTGAAGCCGGGACACCACCACGTTGTCGTTGCGAAGACCGGCTTCCAGCCGGTCGTCCGGGATGTGGATCTGGCCCCTGGCCAGACGGAGACCGTTGGCGATATCGCTTTCCTTCCACCGACGACCACGCCGGTGGCCGCTCCTCGACGTGCACCGGACTACAAGGGGCTGTACACCGACCTCGCATTCTTCGGCGCGTTTCCCGTCACCAAGGCCCACAACGTGATCGCCGAGCATTGCCCGCCGGAGCAGCTGACGCCGGTTGCGGGTTCCTGCACGACATCGACGGGAGTGGGCGGAGGTCTCGCTTTGCGGATCGGCTACAGCGCCGGCGTTATCGCCGGAGAAGGAGTCATCCTCGGTGCCTACGACTACTCGGTCGCCCGCACCGTCTACGGTCGCGACATCGCGCCGGGTGAGGGGATCCCGAACGTGGGTCCGGCGCGTCGCGAACGCTATCGCTTCCACCGCTACGGCGGTGGCGCGGCGCTCGGCGCTCGGGTCACGTCGAGAAACGCAGTAGTCCGCTTCACGGCTGGCGCCGACTTCGGCCTGCTGCTGCGGGCGGTCCGCTACACCTACGACGCCGACCATCTGGGCATCCAGACCAATCACGTGGGCTTCACAAGCCCCGCGGAGACATATCTTGTTCCGGCGCTGCTGTTCGACACCGGAATCATGCTCGGGTCCACGCCCGGCACGAAGGTGATCCTCGGCGGACAGCTGATGGTCGAATTCACGGGAAAGCCGCGGAATGTCCCGGGTCAACCCGAACAGTATCTCGGTGGGCAGCCCCTGGCGGCGCCGCCGGTCCAGGGGGCGCACGGAACCGACATCTTTCTCGGGCCCGTGCTGGGGCTGCAGTTCGGACAATAGGGAGGCAGCGTGCGAGCTCGATACCGTTCATCGAACCGGGTGGCAGGCTGGGCGCTGTCTCTCGCCGTGGGCGCTCTCTCGTCGTTCTTGTGGCTTTCGTCCTGCGACGCGCCGTTCCCGCAGCTTCCGCCCGGCTTCGACGCCGGCACCAACGACGCCGGGAGCTGCACCTACCCGAGCTGCAGCTGCCTCTCCACGTGTGCCGCCTGCGAGTGCGAGCATCCGAGCGACCCCTCGGTATGCGGGTCGTCGTGCGGCGGCGGTCCGAACGGCACCGGAGGTTCGAGCGGCACCGGCGGCTACGGGACAGGCGGCTCCTACGGAAGCGGTGGCTCTTCCGGGAGTGGCGGCAGCGGCGTTGGCGGAGGCAGCTCGTGTCCGGGCGCGCCCGCCGGTAGCCCTTGCTCGCTCGTGGCGCCGCAGTGCGGGTGCGGTCCCGGGTTGGGCTGCCAGGTCCACGACGACGGCAGTACCTACTGCACAGCGGCCGGTAGCGTGCCGCCTTATGCCCCGTGCAGTGGCGGCCTATGCGCCGCGGGGAGCGTGTGTCTGAACAATTCGGGCACCACCCTGCTGTGCGCACCGTTCTGCAAGACGGACAGCGACTGTGTCGGTGGGGCCTGCCTTGCTCTCGGGACGAGCCAGGGCACGGGGAATGTTCCCGGTATTGGCTACTGCGCTTCCGGGTGCGACCTCGAAAATCCCCAGGCGATCTGCGGAGCAGGACTGAGCTGCGAGACCTTTCTGGCTTCGAGCGGAGCATCTACGACCGGCTGCATTCCAGCGGGCACGAAAACCGGTGCGAATGGGTGCAGCTCAAGCAACCCGTACGGCTGTGCACCCGGTTTTGCTTGCATGAACAATGGTTACTGTCGCCGCTGGTGCCGCGTGGATCTCAACGACTGCCCGAGCGGTACGAACTGCACGTCGTTCAACCCGAACATCGCCGTCAACGGGATCAACTACGGGTTCTGCCAATAGCGAAGGGGTCCACTGCCAACCTGCCGTCACGCTGCGGCGCGCGTGCTGCCTACCCGACGAACTCCCGCACCGCGCGCACCGTCGCGTCGAAGTCCTCGTACAGAAGCGCGTGTCCCTTGCCCGGCACCAGCTGCAGCGTGCCGTGCTGGACGCCTTCGACGATGCTGCGGCTGGCCTGGGGGGGAACGGCGGCGTCGAGCTCGCCGGCGCGGCAGAGAATGGGCATCGCGAGCTCGGCGAGGCGCGGGCGCTGGTCGGGGGCGTCCGCAGTCGCATCGAGCTCGGCGGCGAGATCCGCCGGTGCGATGGCGTCGAGCCAGCTCGTCACGCCCGCGACCGCCTCGGGGTGCGACGCGGCGAAGTCCGACGCCAGAAACTGACCCGGAGCGACCGGGCGCAGATCCTGTCCAGCGCGCAGCGCGGCGGCGAAGCCGTGGAACGCTGCTTGTTGCTCGGCGTCCAGGCCGGCGAGGCCGCCCAGCGAGACGAGCTTCTCCACCCGGAGCTTTCCGCGCAGCGCCAGGCCGATCCCGTGCCACGCGCCGCCCGAGAAGCCGATCAGCGTGGCTGCGTCGACGCCCTGCGCGGCGAGCGCTTCCTCGATCAGCTCGCGACAGCGTTCGACGCTGTACGGCGCCGGGAGCGGCGGCGACTTGCCGTAGCCGGGCAGGTGCACGAGCAGGGTGCGGTGCGAGCCGGACAGCGCGCGTGCGAGCGGAACGAGATGGTCGGGCTCGGTCGGCATGCCGTGCAGCAGCACGACTGGCGTGCCGGAATCGCCATGGATATCGACGTGGAGCATTGTACGCACCCTGGGTTGAAGGAGTGCGCTCAACAGCTTGCGATTCCGATCTATTCCCCCTCGACCATGGATTCTCGGTCCGGGAATCAAGCGTTGACGATCGCCAAGTCCGTCGCGTTGGAACGCGCAATTTCTACTTGTGTTTGAAGCCTGGGACCGGAAGATGAAGTGTGGCCCCTCGCGTACGGGGGGTGAACCGGCCTGTCCGGTCGAAAACGATGGAAGGGAGCGCGGAGAGGGCAGGGGGGGCTGTCGACGATCCAACGTCTCTGGACCGTCTGGCCGCTGCACTGCGCGGTGTGCCGGTCGAAGGCGCCGCGCTGCCCGACGAGTGCGTGCGCGAGTTGATGTTGCTGCTCGGCGCCGAGCGCTTCTGCGCGCTCCGGCCGCTGCCCGGGCCGGGGGGCTGTTCACTGGAGTTGATGGTCTTTCGTGGATTTCCGTGTGGAATCGATACTCGCCAACAGACGATCCAGGCATTCGAAACCTGCGCGGGTCTGGGTCCGCCGGCGTTCGACTTCACGGAACCGACTGCGCCTGCTGCCCGCCCGGGCCAGGTCGTGCGTCCGCTGGCGGAGCTGCCGCCGGAGTCGAGCGATCGCGCGCGCGCGCTGATGCGCCAGCTGGGCGCAGGCGGCTACGACGTGCTGCGCGTCGTGGTGTGCGACGGGCCGAGGTTCCTGGCGTGGGTCGGCGTGTTGCGTCGCAGCGCGTTCACCGAGCACGAGCGGCTGGCGTTCGAGCAGGTCGTGCCGCTGCTCTCGGACCACCTGGCGCTGGCCGAGCGGCTGCGTCACGCCGCGCTGTTCGAAGCGGGGCTCGGTACCGCGCTCGAAGCGCTGGCGGAGCCGGCGTTTCTGCTCCGCCGTGACGGGACGCTGGTCCAGGCGAACCGCGCTGCGGGCGAGCTGGGGCTCTCGACGGCCGAGCTCCGCGAACAGCTGGGGCGCGCTCTGTCGGGCGAGGCCGGCGAGTGGAGCGCGCAGCCTGTCGGTAGCGGCGTGGAGCCCCAGGGCTACCTGGTGACGCGCCGCTGCAGCGGACAGCGGGCTCGACCGGTCGCGATGGCGGCGCAGCGCTGGGAGCTGACGCGCGCCGAGCGGCGTGTGCTCGCCCGGCTCGCGGAAGGCTGTTCCAACAAGCAGATCGCCCAGACGCTCTGCTGCTCGGCGCGCACGGTGGAGATCCACGTCTCGGCGATCCTGCGCAAGTCGCGTTGCGACAGCCGCGCGGCGGTCGTGGCGGAGCTGGGCGGCATGGGAGGTAGCGCGTGAGCGTGCCCGTCTCGGTTGAACGCGCGGCCCGGCGCGCCGCGACCGGGCTCGTGCCGCACGAGCTCGGGCAGGTGCGCGCGTGCGAGCGCGCGCTCGGCGAAGTCCGCGTGGGCGCGCCGCCGCCGATGGAGGAGCTGGGCGGCGCGCTGCAGGCGCTCCTGGGAGCGGACTCGTTCGCGAGCTACACGCCCGAGCGCGCGCCACGCGGCTGGAAGATCGCGCAGCTGGTCTGGTGTGGGGTGGCGTCCGACTTCGAATACGTGGGTGCGGTGGAGGGCGTCATGAACCGCCATCCGGAGGACTGGGCGCCCGTCTACGATCCGGATCGCCCCGAAGCCCGCCAGCGAAACCGAGTGGTGCGCCCGATGGTCGGGCTCTCCAGCGAGTTCGTTCTGCAGACACCGCTGTTCCAGAAGGTCCACGTCCCGACCCGGACACAGCACTTCGACCAGCTCCGTGTCCTCGTGTGCGAGGGCCCGGCCCTGCTGGCCTGGGTCGGCGGTTTCCGCGAGGAACCGTTCACGCAGCGCGAGCAGCGCCGCCTGACGGCGCTGGTTCCCGCGCTCCACAAGCGCCTGCGTCTGGAGCGGCGGCTCTGCGACGCAAACCTGTACCGGGCGGGGCTGGAGGCGGCGCTGGAGGCGCTGGGCGTGGCGGCGTTCATCGTGCGCCCGAACGGCGCCGTCGCCCACGCGAACGGCAGCGGGCGCGCGGCGTACGACCCGTCGTTGCGCGCCGCGCTCGCCGAAGGCAGCGCGGCCGGTTACGAGGCGACGCCGATCGTGGTGCGCGGCGAGCCCGCGGCCGCGCTGGTCGTCAGGAGCGGCGCTACCCGCGAGCTGTCCGCGCGCATTGCAGCTGCCGCGAAGGCCTGGCAGCTCACCCGCCGGCAGACGCAAGTGCTCGCGCTCGTCGCCCGCGGCGACGCCAACAAGCTGATCGCCGCCAAGCTCGGCTGCGCGCTGCGCACCGTGGAAGTCCACGTGACGGCGCTCCTGCGCAGGGCCGGCTGCGACAGCCGGACCGAGCTCCTGGCGAGGTTGTCGCGCGGCGTGTGACAGCGCGTCGGCGCGGGGATGTGCCGAGCGCAACGCTCACGTGCCGCGCGCCGCAGGTTCACCGCGCTGTCGACTTCACTACGGAGTGTTGCTCGCGGAGGCCGGCGACATGTTGGCGGTCGCCTTGTCGATGGGTGCGGGAGCTGGCTCTGGCGCCGGAGCGGCGCTCGCGCTTTTCGACGGTCCGCCGGCCGGAGCCGCAGTCTTCCCTGCGACGGGCTTCTGCTCCGTTCCCGATTCGCCCAGCACCCTGACCACCAGATGTCGCGATTGGCCCGATTCCGCCGGGACGATCTCCAGCGTGTGCGCGCCGGGACCGAGCTGGATGGGGACCGGCGCGGTCGCGGGTTCCTGGTTGTCGGCAAGCGGCTTGATAGCCGGCTTACCGGCGAGCGCTGGCGTGCCGCCGCCTGGCACTGTGCTTCGCGCGACAGACGCGTTGGCACTCGCGGCGCTGGCGCCGAGGATCCCCGGCAGGTAGTTGGTGACCCCGACCGACCCGGCCACGCCGAACGCCAGCCCGATCAGCGCGCCGCGCGCGTCGCGGCCGATGCGCGATCGCCGCCGCGGTTGCAGCGGTTGCTCGGGCACCGCGTGATCGGCGCCCGGCGTTGTTTCCACCACCTCGCCGCTGCGCACGTCGCGGACCTCGTCGCCATCGTCGAGGCGGGAGGCAATCTCGAGCAGCTCCTGCTTGCGCTGTCGACCAGCGGGGAACAGTCGTTCCATCAGCTCCGCGATTTCCGGCAGGCCGACCGCGCGCTGATGGCTGGCCAGGAACTGGCTGAGGTCCTGACCCATCGCCCGTGCGGTCGGGTAGCGGGCGGCCGGCTCCGGCGCGAGCGCGCGCAGCACGATCTCGTCGAGCTCCGGCGGAATGCCGGGACGCACGGAGGACGGGCGCGGAACCTGGTGGTCCATCACGGCGCGCAGCGTCTCGGCATCGGTGGCGCGCTGGAACAGGCGGCGGCCGGTGAGCAGCTCCCACAGCACGACGCCCAGACCCCAGATGTCGGCGCTGCGATCCGGCTTCTTGCCGTGGAGCACCTTTGGATCGATGTACGCGAACCTGCCCTTGACCACGCCGGTGCGCGTGCGGTGCGTCTGGTCCGCCGCGCTGGCGACGCCGAAGTCCACCACCTTCACCACGCCGTCGTAGGTCACGAACAGGTTGTCGAGCGAGACATCGCGGTGCACCACCGACAGCGGCCTGCCCGAGATGTCGGTCAGCTCATGCGCCGCGTGCAGCCCCTCGCAGGCATCGGCCACGATGCGTGCGACGTATGGGCTCGATGTGGCGCGCAGTGCGCGGCTGCGCGCGAGCGCGCGACGCACATGACTGAGCGGCTCGCCCGCCAGATACTCCATCGCCATGTAGCAGATGTTGTCCTGAACGCCGCAGTCGTAGACGTCGCAGACGTTCGGATGGTTGATCTGCGAGGCGATGTGCGCCTCGTCCATGAACATGGCCGAGAACACCGGATCGTCGGCGAGGTGTTGTGCCAGCTTCTTGACGGCAACAAACCGCTTGAGACCCGGACCGCTCGGACGCGCGAGATACACCGTCGCCATGCCGCCGGACGCCAGCGCCAGACACAGCCGGTAGCGGCCCAGCCACTTGTCGGAAGCGACAATCGTTGGCGGATCGGCCAGTGAATCGACACGCGAACGTGACGGCCTGGCTCTCGCGCTTCGTGCAAGTCCTGCGCGGGCCCAGTTCTGCGCATTCGTCATTTGAAGTCTCCCCCTCGCGAAAGCCAGAAATGAAGCATGCGTCGTGCCACGCGGGCCGCAGGCGCAACTCTGCGAAACCAGGCGTGTACTGCGATGTCGGGGGTGCAGCACGCCAAGGCAGTGTTCCAGCATGCCGCATTGTGCGCGGGCAGGGCGCGCTCGGGCGGATCTAGTCCAGCGCTTCGGGGCGGTACGCGTAGCCCACCTTGACGCGCGACAGCGTGCGCCAGGTGTGCTCCATGCGCAGCAGCGAATCGAGCACGTCGTCGCTGCGACGCGCCTCGGCGCGCGCCGAAGCTAGCACACGCTCGATGGCGTTCCGCGCGTCGGCTGGATGGAACACGGTTCCCGGTAGCACCGCGCAACCGTCCCGGCTCGCCAACAGTCGCGCCTGGCACAGTGGCGAGTCCGCGGCCAGCCCACCACGCGCCAGCTCGCGTGCAACGTCGTCGCGCGCGAGTATCAGGAACTCGGCTCGCGACCACAGATCACGCGCGATGATCGAGCTGTCCGTGCGCTCGAACGCGAAGATGCCGCGATGCGCGTTGGCCAGCGCGAGCACGATGTCTCGCTCGGCTGCGTCGGCGAAGCCCGCCGCCAGCTCCGCGGCCAGCCCGCCGCGGACGAGCGCGTCTTCCCAACCGGCGGCATCACGCGAACCTGCCGACGGATGGTCGGGTTCGAAGCGACCCGACCTCTCGAAGAAGGCCTGCCGCAATGCCTGGGAGCGCCCGGATAGGGGTGGCCGTGCAGCTCGCTCGACGAGCTCTTCGTAGACCGCGCTCAGCACCGGCGTCACGAGCCCAGTCCTACGCGAGACGGGCTGGAGCCGGAATGTGGCAAAATGACACAAATTTGTGGCATTTTGCTACGCAGCGAAAGCCAGTGCCTGTCATGCATCAACAAGCACAACGCCGGCGGCTGGACTACGATTGCCGACGCAATGGGCCCGAACCGCGTCTTTTTCCCCCAGGAGGCGCTCGACCAGTGGTTGAGCGACGACCGCGTCGAGCTGACCGGCAGCGAGCTAGTCATCAAGGCCGAGGGACGCAAGTACCGCATCCTCGAGGCGGTGCGCGTGCTCGGCGAGTCGACCGGCGGTCAGGACGACAACGAGATAGTCGGCAGGGTCAAGACCATCGCCTACCTCACCGAGTTGGGCGCGGAGGTGCTGGGCAACTCGATGATAATCGACGACAACGCCTACGACGTGGTTCCCGGTTGGCTCGGCTCGCCCGTGGGTTCGTTCGCCGAGTTCCGCGCGACCGAATCCCCCGCGGCGCCCGACAGCGCATCCAGTGAAGAAGAGTTGCTCGCCCAGTACCTGATGCAGGCCCTCGAGTAGTCCTCCGCCATGCACGACCTCGCTACCATCGCGTTCTACCTGGGCGTGATCGCCTATTCCGCGTCGGCCACGCTGTTCTTCCTCGATCTCGTGCGGCGTGAAGGCGCTGGCGTTGCGGCACGCTGGGCACCGTACCTGCTCGGTGTGGGCGCTGCGATGCACGCGGGTCACGTCGTCACCGCCAGCCTGCTGTCGCATGTGTGCCCCGTCGAATCGGTGCACTTCGCTCTCAGCCTGTCGGCGTTGATCGTCACGGTGCTGTTCCTCGTGGTGCGGCGTCGCCTGCGCCTGAACGCGATCGGCGCGTTCGTGGCATCGGTCGCGCTCACGTTCCTTGTGGGAGCGCAGTTCGTCGGCATCAGCCGCGCGGGACCCGGCGGGCAGCGCGGGCTGCTCGCCGTGCACGTCACCTCGAACGTCATCGGCATGGCCCTGTTCCTGCTCGCGGGCATGTCCGGAGCCTTCTACCTGGTGCAGGAGCGGCAGCTGAAGGCGAAGCGCGTGACGTGGTTCACGGCCAAGCTGCCACCGCTCGACGCGCTCGATCGCACCGAGCACAAGCTGCTCCTGGCGGGCTTTCCTCTGCTCACCTTCGGCATCGTGACGGGCGCCGTGTTCGCCGCGCACATGGAGCACGCTTCGGCCGGCGAGATCCTGCGCGCGGCGCTCGCCTACACGACGTGGTTCGTCGTGGCTGGCGTACTCATCCTGCGCGCCGTCGCCGGTTGGCGCGGACGCCGTGCCGCGTACGGCACCATCGCCGGCGTGGTCTGCGTGCTTCTCGTGATCCTCCTGTATGTGCTCCATCCTGCTGTGGGGGCCGGCGCATGATCGTGGTTGTTGGCCTCTCGCACCGCACCGCGCCCATCAGCGTGCGCGAGCTCATCGCGTTGCCACGCGACGTGGTGCCTACCGTGCTCTCCGAGATCGTGGCGCGACCGGATGTGGGCGAGGCCATGCTGGTCTCGACCTGCAACCGCGTGGAGGTGGTGGCCGCCGGCAAGAAGGGGCTCGACGCAGACCTCGGGCGGGTGGCGATGCAGGTCGCCGACGCGCTGGTGCAGCGCGCGCCGGGGCTCGACGGCAAGCTCTACGAACACCTGGGCGGCGAGGGCGTCCGGCACCTGTTCCGCGTGGCCTCGTCCCTGGACTCGCTGGTGCTCGGCGAGCCGCAGATCCTGGGTCAGGTCAAGGACGCCTTCGAGACAGCGCGAAAGGTCGGCACGGTGGGCTCGGCGCTGAACCGCGCCGTGCCGCGGGCGATCCGCACGGCCAAGCGGGTGCGCTCGCAGACCGCCATCGGCATGGGGCAGGTCTCGGTGCCCAGTGTGTCGGTGGACCTCGCCAAGCAGATCTTCGGCGACCTCAAGGGTCGCACGGTGATGCTGATCGGTTCAGGCGAGATGGCCGAGACGGTCGCCCGGCTTCTGGGCGGCGGCGGCGCGCGCATCGTGATTGTCGGGCGCAACCAGCTCAGGGTCGCCGAGCTGACGCGTAGCGTGGGCGGCGAGGGTCGCCAGTGGGGCGACCTCAAGGCCACACTGGTGGAAGCGGACGTGGTGATCACCAGCACCAGCGCCCCGACCTACGTCGTCGACTACGACCTGGTGAAGAGCGTCCGGAAGCAGCGTCGCGGACGCAGCCTGTTCTTCATCGACCTGGCGGTGCCGCGCGATGTCGACCCGCGCGTCGAGTCGCTCGGGAGCACCTTCCTGTACAACATCGACGATTTCTCCAAGGTGGTTGCCAGCACGCTGTCGAGCCGCCAGCACGAAGCCGAGCGCGCCGAGCGGATAGTGCTCGAGGAGACGGACGGCTATCAGCGCTGGCGCGAGGTGGCGCAGATGACGCCGACCATCGTGGCATTGCGCGAGCACTTCCGTCGCATCCTCGACGCGGAGCTGCAGCGCAGTCTCAAGGGGAGGCTGAAACACCTGGGCACAGAAGAACACGAGGCTCTCAACAAGATGTGTGAGGCTGCGCTGAAAAAGATGCTCCACCACCCGACCACGCGCCTGCGCGAAACAGCGGCTGAATGCGGCGTCGAGAGCCAACCGGTCGAACAGCTCGTCGCGGCCATCGACGAACTGTTCGAGCTCGCCGGCGAGCACCCCGAGCTGCATCCGGCTCCCGACCAGGGCGAAAACGCCGAGCCGGAAGCCGAGGATGTCGACTCCGGCATGCATGCCGCCACCGGAACGAGGGGCCGATGAGCGACCGGGTGGTGGTGGCCACGCGCAAGAGCATGCTGGCGCTGGCGCAGGCGCGCGCGTGGATGAAGGAGCTTTCCGACCGGCACGAGGGGCTCGCGGTCGAGGAGCTGCACGTGACGACGACCGGTGACCGCGTGCAGGACCGTGCGCTCAACGAGATCGGCGGCAAGGGCCTGTTCATCAAGGAAATCGAGGAGGCGCTGCTCGACCAACGCGCGGATCTGGCGGTCCACTCGATGAAGGACGTGCCTGCCGAGCTCGCCCCGTCGCTCAGCATCGGATGCGTGCCGCGGCGCGAGGACCCGCGCGACGTCGTGGTCACCCGCGATGGGCGCCTGCTCGAGGAGCTGCCGAGTGGTAGCCGCGTGGGCACCTCGTCGCTCCGCCGGGGCGTGCAGCTGTCGGCGTGGCGTTCAGATCTCGAGATCGTGCCTGTGCGCGGCAATGTCGACACACGCCTCCGGAAGTGCAGCGAGGGCGTGGTGGACGCCGTCGTGCTGGCGCGCGCCGGCCTGACACGGCTGGGGCTGCTCGACCGCGTGACCGAGACGCTGGACCCGGAGCGCTGTCTGCCCGCGGTGGGGCAGGGCGCGCTGGCGGTCGAGCAGCGCGCCGGCGACGAACGCATCGCAGCGATCCTCGCGCCGCTTGCCGATCCTGAGACGGCGCTGACCGTTGCGGCCGAGCGCGGCGTGATGGTCGCGGTGGAAGGCAGCTGCCAGGTGCCGGTGGCGGCCTACGCGCTGCGCCAGGGTGACAAGCTGTGGCTGCGCGGCATGCTGGCCGATCCCGACGGCACGCACCTGCGTCGCCGCGAGGTGACCGTGAGCTGGCCGTCGAGCGAGAGCGAAGCAGAACAGGTCGGTCTCGAGCTCGGTCGCGGGCTGGTTTGATGTCCCTGCGCGGCTGGGCGCAGGGACGACTGGAGAGCGGCGCGTTCGACGGTCCGCTATCGCGCGGTGCGGGCTCGCTGTGGCGGCGCTGGGCTGATCCGGTCCGGCCGCTGCGGTTGCCGGCCGGGGTGCGCGTGGTGGGTATCGGCGGCGCGACCCTCGGCGGCGCCGGCAAGACGCCGCTGGTGCTCGAGCTCGCGCGGCGGCTCGCGGCGCGCGGCGAACGCGTGGCGGTGGTCGCGCCGGGCTATCGCGCCCGCCCGGAGCGAGCGCGCCGCGTCGCGGCCGACGACTGCGTGGACCAGGTCGGCGACGAGGCGCTGATGCTCGCGCGCGCGCTCGCGCCCTCGGCGGTTCCGGTCGTCGTGGCGCCCACCCGTCAGGCAGCGCTCGACATGGCGGCCGGGCTCGCGCCGCTGGTGCTGGTCGACGGACTGTTGCAGGCGCGCCCCGCGCGGCTCGCGCTTTCGTTGCTTGTGCTCGATGCGAGCCAGCCGTGGGGAGCCGGGCGCTGTCCACCGTCGGGGGATCTGCGGGCCGATCGCGTGCGCCTGCTCGCGGCGTGCGACGCTGTCGTGCTGTCGGGCAGCGCAAGCTGCGGCGGGTGCCGCCTTCCGGAAACCGGCGCCGGGCGCCCGCTGTTCGAGGTGCCGACCCGTCTGCTGGGGGCCAGGATGCCGGATGGAAGGCTGGCGGGCGTCGAGGAGCTGGCGCGCCGGCCGTTGGGACTGACCCTCGCCATCGCCCGCCCCGGACGTGTCGCCGCCGCGCTGCGCCAGTCCGGCGTGGAGCCGGTGAGCCGCCGGATCCACGCCGACCACGCCGTGCCCGTCGCGCCCGGTCCGGGAGGGCGGCCGGACGCCTGGCTTGCGACGGCCAAGTGCGCGACCAAGCTGGGCCGCGAGCACGGAGGCGCACCGGTCTGGGTGCTGGAGCAGGCATTGGAGGTGCCCGAGGCGCTCGTCTCACTGGTGGCGCGGAAAATGCCGGACCTGGAGCTGGATGTCCGTGGACTTTGCCCGGAAAAGCCGTGTTAGAGTCCGCGCCATGTCCGGCTTCCGAAGCATCCTGAGAGTCGTGTTCCTGCTTGCGCTCGCGGCGCTGGTCGTGCCGCTTTCCGCGTGCGGGCAGAAAGTCGTGCACTCGAACGTCAAGGCGGGCGAGATGCCGCCCGGCGGGACGTGGACGGGCGTCTACTACAGCGAGATCTACGGCTACCTCCACCTCATCCGCCAAGGGGATGACGTCGAGGGTCGCTGGCGCACCACCGACGGCGCTTCGTGGGGCGAGCTCCACGGCAAGGTGCAGGGCAACCTGATGCGCTACACGTGGAAGAACCACAAGATCGGGCTGGTCGGTCCCGCATCGACCCAGAGCGGCAAGGGCTACTTCCTCTACACGCGCCCGCACAAGGGCGAGGCCGACGAGCTTCACGGCCAGTGGGGCCTCGACCAATCGGACAGCGGCAACAAGTGGGACTGCGTCAAGCAGAAGGGGATGAAACCCGACTTCAAGTCCCTGCTTCCCGACGAGTACCAGCGCCGCGGCGTGGGCGGCGGCTGGGATCAGTCGCAGGGTGGTGGCAGTGCCGGCGCCGGCAACGACAACGGCGACGACCAGGGAGCCGCCGGCAGCGGCGACGACAGCGGCGACCAGCCCAGCGACGATCCGATTAACAACGGCGGCAGCCTGTAGCCGACGCACACCTGGGTCGCCGGGGTGGCGACCGTGGCGCTCCGCTTCCACGCGGAGCGCCTCCAATTTGGAGAGAGCATTGCCCGCAGAAGCTGCCAAGGGACTTTCGTTCCGTGAGCCTCCCATCTTCGAGCGCGGCGCGCCCGGGCGCAGTGGCGTGTCGCTCGCCGAGCTGGACGTGCCGCCGGTGGACCCGGGTCAAGCGCTCGGGTCGCTGGCGCGGCGCACGCCCGCGGCGCTGCCCGAGGTGAGCGAACCGGAAGCATTCCGTCACTTCGTGCGGCTGAGCCAGTGGAACTTCAGCATCGACACCCAGTTCTACCCGCTCGGCTCGTGCACCATGAAGTACAACCCGAAGGTGAACGAGTGGGTGGCGCGCCTGGATGGCTTTGCCAGGCTGCATCCGTGGACGCCCGAGCATCTCTCGCAGGGAGCGCTCGAGCTGATGGTGTCGCTATCCGAGCTGCTCGCGGAGATTGTCGGCATGGACGGCGTGACGCTGCAGCCGGCTGCCGGCGCGCAGGGCGAGCTCACCGGTCTGATGATGATCCGCGCCTACCACCAGTCGCAGGGGCGTTCGCCGAAGAAGATATTCATTCCGGAAAGCGCGCACGGCACCAATCCCGCCAGCTGCGCCCTGAACGGTTTCGAAGCGGTTCCCTTCACGGCGGGCGGCACGGGCATCGTGGAGCCCGAGCACCTGGCGCGCGCGCTCGAAGACGCGGGCGACGACGTGGCGGGCATGATGATGACCAACCCGAACACGCTCGGTCTGTTCGAGAGCGCGATGCCGAAGCTCACCGAGCTGGTGCATGAAAAGGGCGGGCTGGTCTACGGCGACGGAGCCAACATGAACGCCGTGCTCGGCCGCGCGCGACCGGGCGACGCGGGAGTGGACGTGATGCAGTTCAATCTGCACAAGACGTTCACCACGCCGCATGGCGGTGGCGGTCCCGGCTCGGGCCCCGTGGCCTTCAAGAAGATCCTCGAGCCGTTCCAGCCGGCGCCGGTGGTCCGGCGCGACGGCAGCGCCGTGCGCATCGATTGGGATCGCCCCCAGAGCGTCGGGCGCGTGCGCTCGTTCCTGGGCAACTTCGGCATGATGGTGCGCGCCTACGCCTACATCCGCGAGCTGGGGCCCGAAGGCCTACGCGCCGTCAGCGACATGGCCGTGCTCAACGCGAACTACCTCGCGACGCGGGTGAAGAAGCTGTTCCCGATCGCGTATCCGACCCAGCCGCTGCACGAGGCCGTGTTCAGCGACAGGGAGATCGAGCACGAGACCGGAGTGAAGACGCTGGATATCGCCAAGCGCCTCATCGACTACGGCTTCCACCCGCCGACCGTGTACTTCCCGCTGGTGGTGCGCGGCGCCCTCATGATCGAGCCGACCGAGACGGAGACGAAGCAGACGATCGACGCATTCGTCGACGCGCTCGCGTCGATCAAGCAGGAGGCGCACGAAAATCCCGAACTGCTCAAGCACGCGCCACATCTCACGCGGCTTGGCCGGCTCGACGAGGCGCGCGCGGCGCGCAAGCCTCGCCTGCGCTGGACGCCTCAGAGCAGCTAGCTGTTGGCCGTCGGCTGTTGGCCTGGGCGGCTGGAGTTTGTGCCACGCGGAAGCCAATCGCTAACAGCTAACAGCTAGCAGCTGATCTAGAAACACGCCCAGCCGCCGCCGACGCAGTCGCACTGCGAGGCGCCGTACACGCAGTGCAGGGCCGTGACGGAGCACTTCGTCTTCTTCCCGGGCTTCTGCGCTGGGCACGAGCCACAACTCCAGGTCGTGCCGGAGCAGATGCATTGCGTGGAGCCGTACAGGCAATCGGCGGACAGGGGAGAGCACGTAGCGCTCGGCGAAGGCTCGGATGCTGGGCACACGGTGCAGTGCCAGCTGGCGCCGTTGCAGTGACACTGGTCGGGGGAATAGCTGCACCAGAGCGTGCTGTCCGTGCAGCTGCCGCCTTCGCCGGGCTGCTGGCCCGGACACCCCGAGCTCCCGCCCGCGCCGCCTGCGCCGCCGGTTGAAGTGCCGCCTGAGCCGCCGGTTGAAGTCGAGCCGGCTGCGCCGCCCGTCGAAGTCGAGCCACCCGAGCCGCCGGTTGAAGTCGAGCCGGCTGCGCCGCCCGTCGAAGTGGAGCCGCCCGATTCCGCCTGTGCCGCCCGTGGAAGTGGAGCCACCCGAGCCGCCCGTCGAAGTCGAGCCGGCTGTGCCGCCCGTCGCGGGCGCGTCGCTGCTGGCGTCCGGGCTCGAGCCGCTAGAACCGCCTGTTGCGCTGCCGCCGCCCGCGCCCGCGGTGGCCGTGCTTCCAGCCTGCCCACCGGTCGCGGAAGCGGCTTCTTTTCCGGCATCGGCCGACCCGCTGTTGCTCGAGCTCGACCCGCAAGCCGTGAAGACAGAGGCGATGCCGACAACAAGAAGCAGCGAGCGCGCACCAGCCATGCTCAAAGCCTAGCATCCAGCGACGAGCGAGCTGAAGTTGCCGCTCGCGATGCTATCCTGGGCCCGTGACAAGACTTGGATGGGCTGTTCTTGCGTTCGCGGTGTGCGGCTTCGGCGCCGCCGCGTGTTCCTCTTCCGGGCAGAGCGACAACCCTGGTTTCTCGTCCGCGGGTACCAATGCCGGCGGTGCGGATGCCGGCAGCGCCGCCTCCGGAGGCGGGGGCAGTGGCGGTACGAGCGGCGGCTCGGGTGGAGCGAGCGCAGGCACGGGCGGCACGAGCGGCGGCGCGGGCGGCACGAGCGGTGGCGCGGGTGGAACGGCAGGCGTCGGCGGCGCCAGCGGCGGAGCCGGCGGGAGCAGCGGAGGAGCCGGCGGGGCGAGCGCGGGCGGAGCGAGTGGCAGCGCGGGAGCCGGAGGCAGCAGCAGCGCGCCGTGTGGCGGAGGCTGCCCCACCGGCTACACGTGCGGTACGGCCAACGGCATCGACGTGTGCCGCGCGAAGAGCGGCATTCCGATGTTCTCGCATGTCTTTCTGATCCTGATGGAGAACACGTCGCTCTCCACGTTGCAGAGCGCGATGAACGGCGGCAACGCTCCGAATCTCGCGAACCTGGCGAAGAACTACGGGACGGGCTCCGACTATCACGGCGTTGCCCATCCCAGCCTGCCCAACTACATCGCGCTCACGTCCGGCGACACGCAGGGTATCGGTTGCGACTGCAGCCCGAGCTCGGGCGGAAGCTGCATCACCGGGGTCACCTGCAGCCTGGTTCTGGGCACGTGCAAGTGCGACAGGAACGTGACGAACCTCGGCGACCAGCTCGACAAGGCCAATGTCTCGTGGATGGCGTTTGGCGAGGACATGGGCACGCCGTGCAACCTGAGCAACAGCGGGAACTACGCCGTCCGTCACATGCCGTTCGTGTACTACGACGACATCCAGACGGACTCGACGCGCTGCAAGGCGCACGTCGTCGACTACACGAAATTCTCGCCCGCTAGCGCGCCGCGCTTCACGTATATCGCGCCCAATACCGTCGACGACATGCACGACCCCTCGCTCACTGCCGGCATCCAGAACATCAAGAACGGCGACGCCTGGATCGGGCCTGCAACCAGCGCCATCCTCGCCTCGTCGGCGTACAAGCAGGGCGGTCTTTTCGTGGTGGTGTGGGACGAGGACGATCATTCCGGCGGCGTGCTCGGCTCGGACGACCCGATTCCGATCTTCCTGATGTCGCCCTACGCCAAGAACGGCGGCTACGTCAGCAAGGCGAAGGCCGACCACTACACGCTCCTGGCGACCGTGGAGGACGGACTGGGTCTGCCTCGCATGGGCAAGGCCGCCGCCAAGCGGGCCGGTTTCGCCGACACGCTCTCGGACTACTTCCCGGCGAAGTGAGCCGTCCCCCGCTCAGGGGATCTGCACGAACGGGTCGACCAGCAGCTCTTGTGCAGCGGTGGTCGTGAAGTAGTGGACGCTGACGGTCGGCGTCACGCTCTGCCCGTCCATCTGGTCGACCGTCAGCACGAGCAGTTGTCCGAAGTCGGCCGAGTAGTTCGGGTTGGGACGGACCTCGTAGGTGCCCTGCAGGTCGTGTCCGTCCTCGGTGCTTTGCGTGAACGTGCCGTCGGCGTTGAACACGAAGTCCGGCGTCAGCGTGTTCTGCTGTCCACCCGACGCGACATCGACCTTGTACGACCAGGTCCCGGTGATGTCTCCCGGCGCGGGAGCGCCGCCCTGGTGGGTGTAGGGAGCCGTGGAGAAATACGTCGCATCGACGTAGAAGTCCGCCGTGCGCGTGGTCTCGATGGTGTTCCACTCGCTGCCGAAGTCGGTCGTGGTGCACGCCATGTGATGGCGCGTCTCGAGCTTCAGCCGTCCATCGGCGAGCACCGACCACGTCCCGCCGCTCGGGCCGTCTCCCGCCTGGTCGTCGTCCTGGCACCAGGTGTCGGTCTTGATCGTGTCCTTGGGGCGGGAAAGCACCGGGTACGCGCCGCCGGCGCTCGCCTTGTTGGCGTAGACGATCTGGGTCCAGGTCTGGACCAGCGCCTGGGTGCGCGTGGGGAACACCGCTGCGTTCGGCCACAGCGTCTGGTTGCCCGCCGCGTCGCTGGCTGCGATGTGGACGGTGAGCCCGGCCTGCGCGGTCGTTCCGATCTCCCACAGGCCGTTGTGGAAGCTGGCAGTCTGGCCGGCGATCGGCTTGTTGGAGGCGTCGAGCACCTGCACCTCGAGCTTGTCGGTGGCGGTCTGGTCGTCGGTGGCGAAGACCTTCAGCGTCAGCGGCGTCGGTGTCGTGATCACGCGCGTCGCGTCGCCGCTGGTGATGTCGAGCGTTCCCGGGTTCGGGTCTCCCAGCGTGGCGCTCACCTGCTTGATCTCGGGCGGCGTCGTGTCCTTCGAGCCGGACGCGCCGCCCGAGCCGCCTCCACCTCCGCAGGCGACGAGCCCGGCGAGCGCGAGGCCAATGGCCGCGCGCCCGCGCCATGCCCGGAGCCGCACGCTCGTTCCCCTCCCGGTGCCCTGCACCGCGCCCCGCCGCGGCGCGCAGTCGTCCATGCCGCGTACGCTACCAGCGGCGGTCCGGGTGTCAATTCAGCCAAGACGGGCTAGACTCGCCGCATCGCTGTTTCTTTTCGGGTGTACGACGGGGTGGGGTCGTCACGCACGCCCCGCGCCTGCGGGTCGAGGTCAACCATGCGCAGGTTCGCCCGTCTCACAACGTTGAGCTGCCTTCTCGCGGTCGGTTCCGGGACCTTGCTGACGGCCTGCGGTTCCTCCAACGACAACACTGCTGTCGCGGGGCCGCACATCAAGTCGGTCGAGCTCACGGCGAGTCCGGACAATGTGCTCGCGTACACGCTGGCGGTGACGACGGACAAGGCCACGACGCTCTCCGTCCAGGTGACGCCGGAGGACACCAGTGTCGCTCCGTGGACCGTGACCGACCCGTCTGCGCCGGCCGTGCAGAACGCGGTCGTCATCGCGGGGCTCCGCGCCGACAGCAAGTACGCGATGGAAATCACGGCGACTGACGACGGTGGGCGGAAGGCCGTCGACAGCACGCATTCGATCGCGACGGACCCGCTGCCGGCCGACCTGCCGCCGATCGCAGTGACGAAGAACGACCCGAGCCGCATGGCGCCCGGCAACACGCTGTTCAACGTCTTCGCCTATGGGAAAAATGGCCTCCCCGATGTCGGAAATGGCTGGCTGGTGATGCTCGATCCCGACGGCAAGGTCGTCTGGTACGCGCATACGCAAAACCGCCCCGAAGACGCGCGGCTCATGCCCGGCGGGACCATCGGCTACAGCTACACCTCGAAGGACAACACCGGCTTCATCGAGCTCGACCAGCTGAGCCAGCAGAAGAAGCAGTGGGTCGCGGCGAAGCTGCCCGGCACCAAGGTGCCTACCGGGGCGATCAAGGTCGACGTCGACACGATCCACCATGAGGTCTTCCCGATGCCGAACGGGAATTTCCTCACGCTCTCCACGGAGCTCCGGAAGATCGACCCCACGACGTGCCAGAACTACGGTGGCCCGTTGAACGTCGTGGGCGACGACATCGTGGAGTTTTCGCCGGACACGGGCAAGGTCGTGCACTCCGTCTCGGAGTTCGACTTCCTCGACCCGTGTCGTCGGCTCGACCACGGTTTCGAGACCGACTTCTGGGGTCCGCTGTACGGCGGCATCACCACGCAGGACTGGACGCATAGCAATGCGGTCGTCTACGACGCAAAGCGCCAGATGGCCGTGGTGTCGGTGCGGCACCAGGACTGGATCGTGGGGCTCAGCTGGCCGCCGAGCGGCAACGCGCAGAACGACGTGGCGTGGCTCCTGGGCGACGAAGGGGCGCCCGGCGACTACGGCAGCTACAAGCACTTCACCCCGACCAGCACGCCGTTCGACTGGCAGTACCACCAGCACGGCCCGATGGTCATGAAGAACGGCGACATCTTGCTGTTCGACAACGGCAATCTCAGGCCGGGGACGAACTTCGATCCCAACGACGCCCAGGGCAATGCAGACCTGCCGTACAGCCGCGTCGTGCAGTTCCACATCGACACGTCCAGCATGACGATCAGCAAGGTGTGGGAGTACAAGGCTCCGGACGACAACGGAGGCTTCCTGTACTGCCCGTTTCTCGGCGATGCCGACGAGCTCGACAACGGCGACGTACTGGCGACCTTCGGCGGCGCGATCGATCCGCCCACCGACAACCTTGCGCAGGCCGGGACGCGGAAGTTCGGGCGCATTGTCGAGCTCGTCCCGAACTCCAACAACGACATCGTGTACCAGGTCAGCGTGCGCGACCCGGCGGCCACCAACTTCAAGAACTGGTCGATCTACCGGGCCGAGCGCGTGAAGGGTTTCCTGCGCTAGCCTCGGCTCGGCAGTCCGCCGCACGGTCGCGGACGTTGTGGCGCCGGGCGGGGCGGCGCTGTGCGGCGCTAGTGCAGCACGTAGCCGTGCTTTTCGGCGATGCGCTCGGCGCGGTAGATGCCCCAAGACGTGGGTACGACGAACTCCCACAGCGGTGTGGAGTTGCTGGAAACCTCCACGATGGTGGATTGCGTGCCCGGGTCGCGCTGGCCGAAACAGACCAGCGTGTTGCCATTGTCGAAGCGCTGCGCACTACCCCAGATAGGCGCAAAGATATCCGGCTTGTGGCGGTACTGCCAGACGACGTGCGCTTCGCTCGTGCCGGACGGCTTGTACGTGTAGGCAAGCTCGAGCGCGCGGCTCCACTCACGCACGCCCACGCGGCCGTTGTCGAACATGATGATGTGTCCGTTCGGCAGGAAGACTGTGCTGTGCTGGTGATAGAAGCGGTCGGCGTCACTGATGACGAAATCGCCGTGGAAGCCGTCCTCGACTTCGCCGTGGTAGCCCATGATCCACACCACATCTCCGGTGGTGCGGTCGATCTTGAGCAGCGAGTTCTGGTCGCGCGACGAGGTCAGCAGGAAATTGTGATCGGGGAACAGCGCGACCGTGTTCAGATGCGACCAGTCGGGTACGTCGTGGGGAGGCGTGTAGTGGTCGCACATCCTCCACATCCAGAACGTCCTTCTTCGCGACGGAGTCGTACTCGACGATGTCGTCGCTGTAGTTCGCCTGCGAAGCGCACTGCACGTTGCTCAGCGAGTAGAACCTGCCCGGGGTCTCCGCGGGGCGGACTTCGTGATGGAAGTACTCGCCCGACTCGTCGGCCCAGAGCCGGTTGCCCTGCCAGTCGACCTCCGACATCGGAACGTCGCGACCGCCGATCAGGATGCCCTTGCCGTACTCGGTGACGGGTGTGTCGCTGCCCGGAGCCAGGCCCGGGTACTGATAGTACCAACGGAACCGTCCCTCGGAGTCGATCAGTGCAGCGATGTAGGGCACCTTGGTGACCTCGTTGGACAGGTTGATGAGCGTCCAGCCCGGGGCCAGGGTGCCCGCCTTGGCTTCCACGGTCAGGTGGATGGAGGGCAGGTAGTCGGGAAGGTCGCTGACCTTGGCCTTCGCGTAGTCGCTCGCCGCTCCTCCGTCGGCGGACTTGGCTCTGGCCGTGAAGGTGCAGGATGCGCCCGTCAAGAGGCCCATCACGAACACGTGATGGCTGGTCGCTTCTGTAGCGTCGGACAGGGTCCAGGGGTCGAGCCCGGTGCACTCGACGTTGAGCGAGGTGTCAGCCGCTCGAGAGGTCTTCCACGACACGTCGTAGGCCAGCACGTTGCTCGGCGATTCCACCGCCTGCAGGTGCGAGATGGTGAGGCCGCCGCTCGAAGTGCCGTGCGAACCAGCTGACGTTCGAGCCGCAGCCGGTCGAGACCGCGGCAATCAGGCAGGCGACGGCGAAACCGGTCCGCTTCGCGAGCGAAAATGAGCTCATCACGGGTCGGAAGTTGACGGGGTGGCGACCCCGGAGGCTACCAGCCCGGGATCAACCGTCAAATCGCGAGCGCGCAGGTCCGTGCTCCGGACTCTGCGACGCATCTTGGCGGAGAGGGCGGGATTCGAACCCGCGGTACGGTTGCCCGTACACATGATTTCCAGTCATGCACCTTCGGCCGCTCGGTCACCTCTCCATCGGATCCTGCCTTGCCCTGGACTGCCCGAGCCGGCGGAGCCTGCTCCAGGGTCCAGGGCGTGTGCGCTCGCGGTGCCCGCTCAGTGAGCGGTCGAGGGCACGGGCCGGGCTCCTGGCGGAGAGAGTGGGATTCGAACCCACGGTACCGTCACCGGTACACCTGATTTCGAATCAGGCACCTTCGACCACTCGGTCATCTCTCCGCGGCGGAATTTGGCAGGGGGTGTGCATCGTGTCAACGGCACTTGACGGCTCCGTGCGCACTTCCGGCCGGACCGCCTCCGGGCCGGAAATTCCGGCCTCGCGCGGTCGCCCCCGAGGCCTGTCGACGGCGCCGTTGGCGGGCCCGAGGGCCCGTTTCTGCGGCTTCGCACGTTTTGGTCGCGGTCGGACCGCAAGGTCGAATACGTTCGAGATGCTATGGGGCCGCGTGGGTCGTACAAGAAGAGCGAGACCAGCAGGAAGCAGGTCATCGACGCCGCCGTGCGCGCGCTCGCCGAACGCGGCTACTCACGCACCAGCGTGAGCGATATCGCGTCCGCCGCCGGCATGAGCAAGGGGGCGGTGCACTACCACTTCGAGAGCAAGGACGATCTCATCGCGCAGGTGCTCGATCGCTGCGCCGCACTGATGCGCGAGCGCGTGCGGCACGCCTGGGATGCGCCCGGCGAGCCCATGGACAAGATCCGGCGGGCCCTGCGCGAGATGCGGACGATGCGCAAGCAGGGGGGCCCCGAGCTTCGCGTGCTCGCGGATCTCATGGCGCAGGGCATCCACGATCCGAAGCTGCAGCAGCCGTTGGCTGCCATGTTCGAAGCCAATCGCAAAGAGGTCCTCGAACACGTCGTGCAAAGCCTGGAGCAGTTCGGACTGAAGGCGAGGGTCCCCGCCCAGGTCATCCCACGACTGCTGCTCGGAGCGCTCGACGGTCTGGCTCTGCACGACTTCTTCGATTCCGCCGGCGGCCGAAGACGACGAAGTCATCGAGACGGCGCTCGAGCAGATCGCCGTCATGCTCTTCGAGCCTTGAGCGCGCGACGCCCCCGGCCGAGGCCTTGGGCCTCGGTCGCCGCGGTCTTGACACACTGCGTAATGGGACTTACAAAAACATTCTGTACGGCCAGATTATCTGGGAGTGCACAATGTTTGCCAATCTTTTCATGTATTTCGGGCCCATGTGGTCAGCAGCTTTGCTGCTGGCTGTGGTCATCCTGCCGTTCGCGTTTGCTCTGGTCGAGACACTGCGGCTGGCCCACCCCGGGCCGAACCGCCCCTGCGTTCCCGCCATCCGGTTGCTCCGCTTCCGGCAGCGCCTGGTCCACGCGTTTGCTACGGCGTACGCCGGCAACGTCGGTGCGGCGCGTCGCCGGCTGCTCCGGCTGTCCGCCGTCGGTTCGCGCCGCCTTCTGCGCCGCTGACTGCAGCAATACTGCAGCCCTGCAGTGCTGCGGTTTGTGCAGCGTCGGGGCCAGGCTGCGATTGCGCGCGAACCGCCCACGCGCGATAGTCCGCGCATGCGTCGTCATCGCTCTCTCGCTTCGCTCGTTGCTCTGGCCACGTCCGTGATTGCGCTTGCCGCATCCGCGCAGCAACCGGACAAGCCGACCGGCCCTGCGGCGGCGGCTGCGCCCGACAAGTCGGCAGACAGCGGCAAGAAGCCCGATGCCAAACAGGCGGGTGACAAGAAGGACAGCGCGGCCAAGACCGACGACAAGAAGAAGTCGGACGAGGCGAAGTCGGACAAGAAGAAGCCCGACGAGAAGAAGGCCGAAACGGCCAAGCCCGACGAGAAGAAGGCCGAAGCTTCCGACAAGAAGGCTGAAGCGGCCAAGCCTGGCGACGAGAAGGCCGAAACGGCCAAGCCCGGCGACAAGAAGGCCGCGGACAAAGGGGAAGCCAAGCCCGGCACTGCAGGCGCTGCCGCAGCGGGCAGCGCAGCGGCTGCTCCAGGGGCGCCCGCCGCGGCGGCGGGCAGTGCGGCTGCTCCGGGGGCGCCTGCTGCTGCCGCAGGTGGCACCGCGGCTGCTGCTGCGCCGGCACCTGCTGCTGCGCCGGCACCCGCTGCCGCCGCTCCGGCACCTGCTGCCGCCGCTCCGGCACCTGCTGCCGCCCCACCACCTCCCGTTGCGCCCGTGCCGGCGAGCGCTCCGCCCGCGAAGGACAACGGCACCAAAGCTGGCGCAAAGGCACCCAAGCACCCGCCCGAGAAGACGCTCGGCATCGAGCTCGACGCCGGCACCAATGCGCGCCTCGACAGCACCGCGCCCGGGTTTTCCAATCACGAAGCTGCGAACCTGACCTACGGCGGCGGCCTCTGGTTCGCGCCGGCTCGCCTCTACTCGCTCGGTCTCTCGTTCCAGCACGCGGGCATCGGCACCGACAACAGCTCGCCCATTGGCAGCAGCGTGGCCGTCAGCCGCGATCTGAACACGTTGTGGCTGGGCGGCCGCGCCTATCCCCTCCGCAACGACAAGATCGGCCTGTACCTCGGTCTGGACCTCGGCGCTTCGTGGCAGCACCTCGACGCGACCGGGACGGTGTTGAGCCAGCAGTTCGTCACGACGGCGGCGCCGTTCGCTTGTTCCGCATCGCAGGGGCCCGGGTTCGCCATTGGCGGCAACGTCGGAGCCGACGTTGACCTCGACAGCCATCTCGCGTTCCTGGCGAACGCGGGGGTGAGCGCTCACCGCTTGAGCAGCAACACGGGCGATCTCGGCGGCTGCGCACCGGGCTCGGGCTCCGTGACCAACTTCGCCCTGCAGATCGGCTTCATGTACCGCTTCGATCTCGACGGTGCGAAGAACAAGGCCACGGCCTCGTCCGGAAACCTCGTCGAGCGGTTCTAGATCACCGAGCGTGATTGTCGCTACAGGAGTAGTCGCTCGTCCTGACCGCGCCGTTTCGCGCTGCAGCGCCGACGACTGGAGCGTCCTGGCTGCCACCCGCCGGAAAACTCCGTTCTGATGCTTGGTCTTGTGGGCGTTTGGGGCCCCGACCCCAAACGCGGCAACCGGAAGCGTCGCTCCTTGTCCTGTAGGGGAATCGTGACCGCTGATGTAGACCTACACGCGGTAGTTCGGCGCCTCTTCGGTGATGATCACGTCGTGGACGTGACTCTCGCGCAGGCCCTGCCCGGTGATGCGGATGAAGGTCGCATTTTCGCGCAGCTCGGTGATGGTGCGCGAGCCGGTGTAGCCCATGCCCGAGCGCAGACCGCCCACCAGCTGCTGCACGATGGAACCAAGCGAGCCGCGGTGCGGAACGCGCCCCTCGATGCCCTCGGGCACGAGCTTCTCGTCGGCAGTGCCGCCCTGCCCATAGCGGTCCTTGCTGCCCTTCTTCATCGCGCCTAGCGAGCCCATGCCGCGGTACACCTTGTAGCTCCGCCCCTGGTACAGGACGATCTCGCCGGGAGCTTCGTCCGTACCCGCGAACAGAGAGCCTATCATCACGCAGGAAGCGCCGGCGGCGATCGCCTTGGTGACCTCGCCGGAGTACTTGATGCCGCCGTCGGCGATCACCGGAATGTCGTGGCGCGCGGCAACCTCCGCACAATCCGCGATGGCCGTGATCTGCGGGACGCCGATGCCGGCGACGATGCGCGTCGTGCAGATGCTGCCGGGTCCGATACCGACCTTGATGGCGTCGACGCCCGCCTCGATCAGCGCCTTCGCAGCTTCGGCGGTCGCGATGTTGCCGGCGATCAGCTGGACGGATGGATGGCGCTTCTTCATCTCGCGCACGGTCTCGATGACGCCCTTGGAATGGCCATGGGCGGTGTCGACGACGATGACGTCCACGCCCGCCTCGACCAGAGCGTCCGCGCGCTTTACCCGGTCCGCGCCGGGGCCGATGGCCGCGCCCACGCGCAGCCGACCACGCTCGTCCTTCATCGAGGTGGGATGCCGTTCGGCCTGCAGCAGGTCCTTGATCGTGATGAGGCCGACGAGCTTGCCGTCATCCACGACGAGAAGTTTCTCGATGCGGTGCTTGTGCAGCAGCTCGCGCGCCTCTTCCGACTTGCAGCCGGGCTTGACCGTGACCAGCTCGGTCGTCATCAGCGCGCTGACCGGTTGATCGAGGTTCTTCTCGAAGCGGATGTCGCGCGCTGTGAGGATGCCGACGGGCGATTGTCCCTCGACGACCGGCACGCCGGACACGTCGTGCTCGCGCATCACCGCGAGCGCCTCGCGCAGCGACTGCGAAGGCCGCACCGTCACCGGATCGGTGATGATCCCGCTTTCGGCCCGTTTGACCCGATCGACCTCGTCCGCCTGTGCGTCCGGCACGAGATTCTTGTGGATGATGCCGATGCCGCCCTGACGCGCCATCGCAATGGCCGCGCGGGCCTCGGTCACCGAGTCCATGGCCGCACTGACGATAGGGATGTTCAGCTCGATGGTGCGCGTCAGTCGCGTCCGCACGTCGACTTCGGGCGGCAGCACCTCGCTGTAGGCCGGCACGAGCATGACGTTGTCGAACGTCAGGCACTCACGGAGGTTCTTCCGGTCAAACATGGCCAAGCCTACACTCTCGGTCGCTGTCGGTCACGGGCCGAAACCGGGCAAAGCCCCTCGATTTGTGCCCTGCGCCGGTCCCCGCTTGCGCGACGCCCGGAGCGCCCCTAAGGGGTAGGGTCGTGAGCGATTCGCTTCCGGTCAGCGTCGCGGACGGCGGCCACGGGGGTCACGGTCACGGCGGCCATGGTCACGGGGGTCATGGTCACGCAGCCCAGGCGCCGGCGCGCGTCCTGCGCGTTGCGCTGGCCCTGACTGCCAGTTTCATGGTGGTGGAGGCGGTCGTCGGGGTCTGGAGCGGCAGCCTCGCGCTCCTGGCCGATGCCGGCCACATGCTTGCGGACGCGGGTGCGCTCGCGTTGGCGCTGGTCGCGCAACGCTTCGCGAGCCGTCCCCGGACCCCGCGCAGCACGTTCGGCCTCCGCCGCGCCGAGGTGTTAGCTGCGTTCGTCAACGGCGTTGTCCTTGCGCTCACCGCCATCTGGGTCTCGGTCGAGGCGGTCGAACGCTGGGTTTCGCCTCACGCCATCCGCGGCGTGGGCATGTTGATCACGGCCGTTATCGGATTGCTGATCAACGCCGTCGTCGCGGCCGTATTGATGGGAGCGCAAAAAGACAGTCTGAATGTGCGCGCCGCCTTCGTGCACGTGCTGACCGACGCTCTGGGCTCGGTCGCCGCCATTCTCGCGGGTCTGGCGGTCGTGCTGTTCGGCTGGCTGCGTGCCGATCCCGCGTTGTCCGTGTTGATTGCGCTGCTCGTCGCCTACAGCGGTTGGCGGGTGCTGCACGAGACGACCACGATCCTGCTCGAGGCGGCGCCGGCACATCTCGACGTGGCCGGCATCGAGCGCTCGATTGTCGCCTGTCCCGGTGTTGCCGCGCTGCACGACCTGCATGTGTGGCGGATCTCCGATCGCTTCGACGCGCTCACCGTGCACGTCACGCTGGAGCGCGGCGCGCATGGCGTGGACGTGTGCCGCGGTGTCGCCGAAAGGCTCCACGAGGATCACGGCCTGGACCACGTCACCGTGCAGCCCGAGGCTCCGCCGCCCGACGAGCTGGTCAGCGTCCGCTCGAGCCGCGACGGCCGTCCCCTGTAGTCGCCTCAGAGCGCCTGGGCGGGCCAATCGGCCGGTTCCGACGCGAGGAGCCCCGCGCCTGGGCCCTCGTGGTACCCTGCGCAGCCGATGATCAAGTCGGACGAGGATCTCGAGGGGTACCTGAACAAGCTCGAGCGTCGGTTCGAGCGGCTCGAAGACGGCACCTTCCTGGTGGGCATGGGAGCGAACCAGACGCCTGTGGCGGTGCGTCTCGCGCCTCCCGTCGTGGTGGTCCGGGTAGCGATCGGGGAAGCGCCGAGCGGCGATCCGGGACGCGAGTCGCGGGTGTTCCGGCGTCTGTTGCAGTTCAACGCCAGCGACCTGCTCCACGCGTCCTACGCGATCGATGATGGGCACATCGTGCTGAGCGCCGCGCTGGAGAACGAGACGCTCGATCTCAACGAGCTGGAGGCCGTTTTCGCGGATCTGGATCTCGCGTTGGCCGAGCACATCTCCATCCTCCGCGAGATGGTACAGAACAAGGCCTGATAGTCATGGGAATCTTCGCGCGCCTGGCACGGCTCATCAAATCCAACATCAATGATCTCATCAGCCGCTCCGAGGATCCGGAGAAGATGCTGAACCAGATCGTGATCGACATGAACGCGCAGCTCATCGAGGCGAAGAAGCAGGTCGCTTCCTCTATCGCCGACGAGAAGCGGCTCGCGAAACAGGCGGAACAGGAGGCAGCTACCGCGGCCGAGTGGGAGCGCCGCGCGATGATGGCCGTGCGTGCGGGCGACGATAACCTCGCCAAGGAAGCGCTCGCTCGCAAGAAGGAGCACGGAGACCTCGCGCAGCAGTTCCAGGATCAGTGGCAGAAGCAGAAGCGGTCGGTCGATCAGCTCAAGCTCGCGCTCAGGGCGCTCAACTCGAAGATCGAGGAAGCCAAGCGCAAGAAGAACCTGCTCATCGCGCGCAAGAAGCGTGCGGAAGCCCAGAAGGCCATCCAGGAGACGATGAGCGGCTTGAAGAACGCCAGCGCGTTCGAGGCCTTCGACCAGATGGCAGGTCGCATCGAACAGATGGAAGCCGAGGCCGAGGCGGGTGCGGAGCTGGCCGAGGAGTATTCGGGCGATGTGCTGGCCAACAAGTTCCAGCAGCTCGAGGTGACGGTCGGGGCGGACGAGGACCTCGAGGCGCTCAAGCGCAAGATGGGAGTCCTGCCGCCGGAGGCGCCGCCTCCCGCCGAGGAACGGGCCGTTCGCGTCGACGAAAAGGCCGCCCAGGAGTTCGAGGAGCTCGACCAGGCCGAGAAGGACGAGCTAGCCCAGGCTCTCGCCGAGCTCGAGGCGCAGGAACAGCAGGAGCTCAGGGTCAAGCGCTAGCGATGAAGCGGCACGACTTCTGGGCAGGTCTCTTCGTGGCCGGCGGCATCCTGTCGGCTTCGGCGGTCGCCTCCGCGGCCGGGCGCACGCTCTATCCGCAGCCGTTCGGCGGCACGCGCATCAGTATCGACGGGCTGTTGCGCGAATGGGGCGGACGCATGACGCCGCTCGACACCCGGATACGCGGCCGTGGCGACGCCCGGGTCTCCACCGAGATCGGCTACGACAGCCGGAACCTGTACGTCGCGCTGCACATCCACGACAGCCGCATCGTGCGCACGCGCGCCGCTCGCGGCGGTGAGGACCACGCGACACTGTTCATCGCGTTTCCGCGTGGCCGCGGTTATACGACGCACCAGGTCCAGATTTTCCCGGCAATCCCGGCAAGGTGGCCGGCGTCGTCAAGCTGGGTGGACGCAAGGTGCCCGGGTCCCAAGCCGTGGAGGCTCCGATCAAGGGCGGGCTCGACGTGGAAGCGAAAATCCCGTGGTCCACGTTCCGCGAGGCACGGCGCGTCCGCGTCGGGATGCGCGCGGCCGTGGAGTACACCGACGCCGTCGCGCCCGGGTCGATCCGCGCCGTGGTCGGCACAAGCGGAGGGCGCGCCGGGCGCAGCTTGCCGCCGATGCGGCTCGAAGGGGAGCAGGGCCTGTACGACAACCTGATCCACGCTCGTTCGCTGCCCTCCGCGCCGGCGCGCGAGGCCTACGCAAACGTGGCCGGCGACGGAATGCTCGAGCAGGTGGCCATCTACGGCAGCTACCTCACGATCGTCGGGCCCCATTACCGCGGCGGCAAGCAGTTCTACTTCGGCGATCTGGGCGTTTCCGGTGCGGGACAGGTCAAGGGGTTCAAGCTTCTCGACCTGGATGGTGACGGCCACGACGAGATCGTCATCCGCAAGAACGTCGGTACCGGCGACAAGTACCGCGGTGTGCTCGAGGTCTTCAAGGTGGGGCGCGACGACACGCCGTTCGAGGCGTTTGCGCACGAGGTGGCGATCGTGACCCCGGACGGGCGTATCGAAAACAGCGTGCGCTACGAGCGGAAGGGCAGCGGCTACGCGATCGTGATCGGTCAGGACAAGGCCGAGGGTTTCGACCCCGGTACCTACAAGGAGCCGACCAGCGACGACATGCCCTCGGCGCTTCTGCCGTGGCAGACCATCGGCAGCCAGACCTACACGTGGAACGGCAGCAAGTTCGTCAAGTCGGGGGAGACCACGCAGACCCCGCGGGCTTCGAGCCCGCGCTCCCACCACGCCGCGAGGAAGGCCGGGCCGCCTCCGCCGCCAGCGCCGCGCCCGCCCACGGCGGACGAGATGCTCGATCGAGTCTACGCGCTGTACCGCAAGGAACGCCACGTCGGGCGCGCGAAGCCTCGCTTCGACTTCGTCACTGACGTGATCGGCGATCAGCGCACCGAACGCGTGCTCGTGCACAAGAAGGACATCGTCGTGTTTGGCAAGGGCTTCCGCGGCGGGACAAGCTACGCCTACATCACGATCGGCGTGGAAGACCCGAAGGACATCCTGGACGTGACGGCGCGCGACCTCACCGGCGACGGCAAGGCCGAGATCATCGTGCGGGGCGTGCTGCACGCCAAGGCGAGCAAGGAGCTCGGCGGCGACGTGGTCGAGCGCGACGCGCTGTTCGTCTACAAGGTCACCGACAGCGGCATCCACCGCATCTTCGCCGCGGAAACAGGTCGGGCGCTGGGCAAGAACCGCATTGTCGGCACCGTCGCGTTCAAGCCCACCGAGCAGGGACTGGCCATCGTGCTCGGGCCGGGGCGCGCGGTGGGTTGGACGCAGAAGGACTATCCGTTCCCTCCCGACCATACCGCCGCGGGCGGTCTCGAGCCGCTGGCCCTGCCCTGGAGCGGCAGCTCGCCGAAGAGCTACCAGTTCGACGGCTCGACGTACGCGGCGCGCTAGCCGCGCGGTGCACGGCGCTCAGTGCAGCACTGTGAGCGCGACGACGGCCCAGCCGCCGGGGTCGAGCGTGATGCGCTCCTGCTTTCGCATGCCGCGCGCGTGCAGATACACGCTGTGCGTGCCCGGCGGTAGCCTCACGCGGCTGAAAGCGATGCGTGCGGGCAGCGTCGCCCAACTGCGCGTATCGGGCGTGTCGGCAGCGGTGAGCGCGACCTGTGTGCCCAGGCTCAGGAGCAGCCCTTGCCATCCCTTGACCGCGCGGCGCGTCGCCTCGCCGGCGACGAAGCGGGCGATAGCCCGCGTGATGGCCGACCCGATCACCGCGCCCCGCATCTTGTCCCATGCGCGCCGGACCTCGTGATCCACGGCGCAGATGCCTTCGAGCTCACGCCACTTGCCGTCGAGCGCGAACTGGGGCTCTCCGTACGCGCCGTGCGTGCGGCCGAGCTCGGGGTAGTTCACCCAGGTGACCAGCCCCTGAAGCGCGAGACGGTTTGCGCGCTCCTGGTCGTAGGGGCTGATCGCACCGCTCGCGTACGTCAGGGCAAGCCCGATCGGGATCCGCTTGGCGTACTTGGCCGGCACGCGGCCGTAGTTGACGATGACCAGCAGCTCGGCGCTGTTGTCCGCCGGTGCCGGCTCCGGCTTCTTTTCTGTCGCGGCATCGTCGCTGTCGTCAGCCGCGGGGGTCTGCTCTTCCTTCGCGGGCGGAGCAGCAGTCTCCGGCTTGTGCTTGGCGGGCGCCTTGTCGTGGTGGCGGGTCGACGCGCCGCCCGGGCGCTTTTCGTCCGAGACCTCGCCCAGGATGCGCCGGATGCGCGGCGTGCGGTAGCCCGACAGCTTCGCCAGCCGGCGGATCGGGCCGTACAGCGACTTGTAGTCGCCGTACTGCAGCGCCTCGTCGTAGTAGCGCAGTGCCTCGTTCGCGTTGCCGCTCTTCTCGAAGGTGAAGCCAGCCAGGTAGCTGCCCGGCCCGTTCAGTCCTTCGGACGGGTCCTTGTGCGACTCGATGTACTGCTGCATCACCGCGAGGCGCCGCGCCTCGACGCGCGAGCCTTCGAGGTCGCCGCGGGCCAGGTAGTTCACCATGTTCATGGTGTTGATCATCAGCTTCTCGTAGGCCGGCGCCTTGTACGGCCCCGTCGCGTCCGAGAAGACGTACCTGCCCAGGTCGTCGAGCGCGTTTCGCGAGAAATCCAGAAGCTGGATTTGCTTGTCGGAAATCTGCAGGTCCCGGCTCGACAGCTTGTAGTCGCCCAGCTCCTGCAACACCATCGAGCGGTCGAGGATGAACAGCACGTTGTCGCCGCCCACTTTTTCGGGCAGGTCCTTCGCGCTCTTCACGTCCATCGCGTCGTTGAGCAGCGCTAGCGCGCGCCGCGGCTGGTTTTCGTCGAGCGCGGTGCGTGCTTCAAGCGTGTGCGATGCGTGGCCGGCGCAAGCAGTCGACAGCAGCGCGACGACCAGGACCAGGAAGGCCAGGCCTGCGTGCCGAACTTTCAGCCGGAAGGGCGCGGATCCGTGCACGGCACACCTCTGCCGCGCGGCACTACTTGACGATGGCCTTGGTCAGCGACGTTTTGTTCTGGAACAGGATGTCGCTGGTCTCGGCGTCCAGCACCTGGACGAACATGAAGTACTGCACCCGGCGCTCCTCGTCCTGGCGCTCGTCCGAGCTGTACACCTTGCCCGTCACGAAGTAGCGCGCACCGACCTGCTTGCCCCAGCGAGCGACCTTGGACGGATCGAACGCATCGCCGTATTGCGAGCGGACCTCCTGGATCAGCTGCGGCTGGCGCTCGACGCTCACCACACGCACGTGCCCTGCGTTGACCAGCACCGTCTCGATGTCACTGATGAGTGCGTCGAGCTGGCTGTCGATGTGCTCGGTGGTGTCGTTGCGGAAGGGCAGGACGGCGACCGTCGGTCGGTTTTCACTCTCCCAGCGCCGGATGACGGCTGAGTTCTGCAGGGCCTGCATGTTCTCGTGCAGGAGCTTCTGCAGGTCGCGCTGGTCGAGGCCGGTGCTCATCGCCTCGTCGTTCAGCCCGGGCACTTCTTCGCCGCGCACCGCACGCGGACCTGCGCAAGCGGTCAGCGGGAGCGACAGGGCGAAAAGCGCGAGCAGCAGCCGGACCACGCTCTTGCTCTCCGACATCTTCAGTCCTTTCCGGTGGATCCGGGGCCTTTCAAAGTCCCCGCCTATGGCTCTTGTCTAGCCTCGGGGCGCCGGGAGCGCCAGTGGCTCCCCGGACCCCGACAGACCGTCATCAGTTGGACGGACCCGGGGCGCCGATCATCCAGCTGGAGCGGCCCCGGCCCCCCTCCCGGAACGCCGGCCGGAACTAGCGCCGGACCGGGATGATCTGCACGCGGCGGTCGTCGCCTTCGCCGTCGCTCTTGGTGATGACGCCCTCGAACTTCGCGAGCGCCAGGTGCACCACGCGGCGGTCCCTCGGGTTCATCGGCTCGAAGGTGATGATCTTGCCCTCGTCCATGGCCTGCTTGCCGAGCCGCCGTGCCATGGTCGCGAGCGAGTTGTCGCGCCGGCTGCGATAGCCTTCCGCGTCGACCAGCACATGGCGCCGCTCCAGCCCCGGGCGGTTGACCACGCGGTGGGTCAGAAATTGCAGCGCTGCCAGCACCTGCCCCTTCTTGCCGATGATGCGGCCCGCATCGCGACCCAGGATCTCGATGTTGATCTCGGCCTCGTCGCCCTCCTTGGGCCGGCGCAGCCGGACGCGGCAGTCCATCTCCATCTCGTCGATCACGTCGGTCACGAAGTCGAGGGCCATCTGCGCACGCTCGTCGCCCTCGCCATCCCAGTCCGGTTCGGGTGCGCGGCGCTGCTTGCCGCGGCGCTTCGGGCGGCCGTTGTCGTCGCTGGAAGCCTCTTCCGCGGCGTCCGCTTCCGGTGCGTCTTCCTCCCCCTCGTCCCAGCTGTCCTCGTCGATCTGCGGATCGTCCTGTGCGTCGTTCATGTTCACGCCTTTCCCTTGCCGAGGAGCGAGCGGCTTTCGGAGAGCTTCGCGTCCGAATCGCCATCGCCGGCCTTCTTCTTTCCTTTGCCGGCCTTGCCGGACGTCTCCTCTTTGACCTTCACTTCAATGTCCCCCGAGCTGGCGCCGCCCGCGGTCTGCTTCTTGACGTGCCGCTCGACAATCTGTTGCTGCACGATGGCTATCAGGCTGTTCGTGAACATGTAGACGCCCAGGCCCGAGGGCAGGAACAACATGAACACGGCGAACATTGCCGGCATGAAGTACTTCATCATCTTCGCCTGCGTCGCATCGCCCTGCATGGGCATGATGGCCTGCTGGACGAAGGACACACCGCCGATCACGAACGGCAGGATGTAGTAGGGATCGGGCGCCGACAGATCCGGGAACCACAGGAACGGGATGTGGTACAGCTCCACGGCCGTTTCCAGCGTCGTGTACAGCGCGAACCACACCGGCATCGACGCGAGCTGCGGCAGACAACCCTTGATCGGGTTGACGTTGTGCTTCCGCCAGAGCTCCATCTGCGCCAGGCCCTTGGCCTGGGCGTCGTCCTTGTACTTCGCGTTGAGCGCGTCGAGCTCCGGCTTGAGCTCGCGCATCTTCACCTGGCTCTTGACCATCGGCCAGCTCAGCGGGAAGAGCAGCGTGCGCGCCGTGACCGTCAGCACGATGATCGCCACGCCCCAGTTCGGCAGCACGCTGTGCACCGCGAGCAGGAACGCCACCATGATCTTGGCGATCGCCGAGAAGAAGCCCAGGTTGATCAGCTCGCTGAGCTCGTGATTGCCGCCGCCCGCGGCGGCCAGTACGTCGCGCTCCTTCGGGCCGATGTACGTGAGCACGTCGTAGTGCGCGCTCTGGCCCGGCGCGAGCATCTTGGGCGCGTAGGCGAGCCGCGCGCGGTACATCGCGCCGCCGTTCGGATCGTCGGAGACGTCCTTGTAGCGCGCGGAGTCCCAGCGCTCCTCGATCTGCAGTTGGCACGTCGGCGAGTGCTTGTCGTACGGGACGATAGCGGTCGAGAAATAGGCGTTGGAAACGGCCGCGAAGTCGACGTCCCCGTCCTTCTTCTCGTACCAGTCGCCCTGGTTGAGCTTGTTCGGGTGGAACTCCTTGTCCTTCTCGAAGTCCTTGGGCTCGAAGTCCTTCTGCCTGAGGCGCGTCGCGTCGCCGTTCTTGTAGATGCACTCGACGCGCGTGACGAAGGGGCTCACGCGGAACATGTGCCCCTTGACCTCTTTCTCCTTGTGCCACGCCACCGTGTGCACGGTGAGCGCGTGGCGGAGCTTCTTGTCGGAGAGGTTCTTGATGGTCGCCTTGACCATCAGCTCGTAGGGGCGCCCCGTGACGCTGATCGTCTTCGTCAGCTCGACCCGGTCATCCTGGTACTTGAACGTGCACGACTTGCCGTCGGCTTTCGTCAGCTTGAAATTGACCAGGTCGTAGTCGGTCTGCCAGTTCTTGTCCTTCGGTCCGGCGACCGCCACGTTCTTCCAATCGAAGCGCAGCTGGCGGCGGAACGGCTGATCCGGCGTGGTCGACAGGTCGATGGGCTTGCCCTTGTCCTGGTACTTCGCCGTCAGCAGGTAGAAGTGCTTCAGGTCGGCGCCGTCGCTCGAGAGCTGGGCGTGGAAGCGTGGGCCCCACAGGTCGCAGGTCTTCACCGGACCCAGCTTCTTCGGCACGACGGTGCTCTCGAACTTGAGCGGCTGGGTGTCCCCGCCCTTGCTCTTGCCGAACAGTTTGGGCAGCTGGGTCACTGCCAGAAACACGACAAGCCCGATCAGAAGCCAGCGTGTGAGACCGCCCTTTTCCATGTCGTCCTTGAGATGAAGTCGTATCGGCGTGGGTCAGCCGGGTGAGCCCGGCGTGCGGGCCGCTCGTTCCAGCGGCGCATCGCACCCACAGGAGTCGCCCCCGGGCCGGGATCCGTCGGAGTCCGCTTCTAGCAGGATCGGCGGTTTTTCGGCGAGGTCTTCCCGACCAGGTGGCGGAGGAGGGGGGTCCCAGCCACCCGGATGCCAGGGGTGGCATTTCGACAGGCGCACAGCGGCCAGCCAGCTACCACGAAACGCGCCGTGATATTGCAGGCATTTGACCGCGTACCGCGAGCAGGAGGGCTCGAAGCGGCAGACCTGCCCCAGCATCTTCGACAGCGTGAGCTGGTAGATGCGGATCAGCAGGATGAGCAGCTGGGCGAGCATGGGACCGGGCGAGTTTGCGTCGTAACGTGCCGCTCCGCCAGCTTCTACTTGCGCTTTGTCCCGTCATCTTGCGCCTGCTGCGAGCGCTGGGCGATGGCGTCGGCCGCGCCACGCCACTCGGCGACGACGTCGTCCGTCTTCATTTCCACAAGCGGCTGCCGGACGATGACCACGACGTCGAGGTCGGCGGCCCACAGGTCGCTCGTTCTGCGAAAAGCCTCGCGAATCAGCCGCTTGCAGCGATTGCGCACAACGGCGTTGCCCACCTTCCGAGACGCCGTGATGCCCAGGCGCGTTTGTCCCGGGTCGTCGCCGGAGGGCCTGCGCGCATAGAACAACAGCACGAAATGCGGCAGCTTCACGCGCCGCCCCCGTGACTGGATCTCCTGGAACTCCGCGCGCTTGCGGACGGTATGCACGACGGCCGCGAAGCGGGTCGCTACTTCTTGTAGGCGCTGACCGTCAGGCGCCAGCGGCCCTTGCGGCGCCGGTTCTTCAGGACGTTCTGGCCGCCCTTGGTGCTGTTCCGCTTGCGGAAGCCGTGGGTGCGGAGCCGGCTCAGGTTGTGCGGCTGGTACGTGCGCTTGGACATGACAGAAAAATTCCCGGGTGTGCGGACCCGCGCGCCGTGCGGCCGGTCCTGCCTCCCCGCCCGGGCGCACAGCCGTGCCGCGCCGGCGAGGGGCCGGGAGTCAGCCACGCTGCGGGCCCGCCGTCAAGCACCAACGCGCGTCCGCGGCCGGCCCCGTGGCCGGCTACTCGTGCTCGGGATGGAAGCGCGACTTCATTCCGACGAACAGCTCGTGGAACTTCGTGTCGAGCAGCGGCGTGGAGCGCGCCCACGCGGTCGAGCGGAACGGAAGCGCGGACTCGAACATGACCCAGAGCGAGTCGTCGGAGACCCGCTCGGGGGTATCGACCGCTTCGTCCGTCTGCGACAGCACGTCATCGTACGATTTGGTCGCGATGCCGTGGGCGGTCAAGAGCGGAGTCACGAAGATCTGCCCCGGCGCGTAGCCCGCCTCGCCGGGCGAGCGGACCACGCAGTTGATCTCGGCGGCCGCGTTTCTGTGCATGTATGGCGGGCGGAAACTGTGCTCGGCGATCTGCCAGCGCGGCGGAAACACCACGAAGTCGGCGATCGCACGGCCGTGATCGTCGAGCGGCGCCGTCAGCGCCGTCAGGATCGACGGGTCAGCGTGGTCGAATGTCACCGAACCCATGGCATTGAACAGGAGCAGGTCGTAGCTGAACGGAACGTGCGTGCCGTGCCACGCCACCACGTCGAATGGCGAGTGGTCCTGCACGCCCGCGTACAGCTTGCCGCCGGTCTTGGTGACAAACTGGAAGCCGCCGGGGCACAGTCGATCTTCATAGGATGCGACCGGCGCCAGGAAATGGCGCGCGTCCGCCAGGCCGTTCGAGCCGATGGGCCCGCGCTCGGGCAGCCGGAAGCGATTGCCGAACACCTCGAGGATGAAGCCGCGCGCCTTCTTGTCGGGCAGACCGATGGCGAACTTGAGCGCGCGCGGAATGAGCAACACCGTCCCCGGCTCGGCCGACAGCCAGCCGAGCTCGGTGCGGCAGTGCAGCGTGCCTTCCTGCGGCACGATCAAGAGGTCGCCATCTGCGTCGGCGAAGCAGCGATCGACCATGTCGGTGTTCGCTGCGTAGAGGTGCACGAGATAGCCCGGCCCCGAACGTCGGATCGCCGGTCCCGCCGAGCGTGACCAGCCCGTCGAGAAAGTCGGTGGGATCGTCCGGGAACGGCATCGGCTTCCAGCGCCGGCGATTGGGGTCAACGTCGCCGAGCTCGGCGCAGAAGCGCGCCGACGGCAGCTCCATCAGCTCGCCGTGCGAGAAGGACGCGCGGATCCGGTACATGAAGGTCCGCGAGTTCTCCGCGCTCTTCACCGTGAAGGGCGTGCCGTTCACACACTCGACGAGCAGCCCGTAGGGCGGCGGGTGCGGCATGTTCTGCCGCTGGGGCAGCGCGCCGGGCAGTGCTTCGGACGCGTGTGTCGAGCCGAGACCGAACTGATGGTCCAGCTGTGCCGGCGCGCGCAGTGGCGTGGCGTCTTCCGCCTTGCCGGGGCCGGAATAGGCGTCTTCGAGCATCGCGACCAGACGCCCGCGATCGAGGCCGGACAGCGCCGGCGTCTCGATCGCGGCCTGTGCCGCCTTGGCGATTCCGCTCCTGGGCATGCCCAGCTTCTCGAGCGAGAGCGGAGCACCCGTGGCGCGCGCCAGCCGCTCCATGCCGAGCACCGGATCGATCACGCCAAGCGCTCGCGCGATCGCCGTCATGGCTTCCGGAGCGGCCTCGCGCTGGAAGCGCACCACGTGTGGAAGCAGCACCGTGTGCGTCGCCGCGTGCGGCAGATCGAACAAGCCTCCGAGCACGTGACAGAGCTTGTGGTGCAGCCCGGAGCCCGCGTCGGCGAAAGCCGCTCCGGCGAGATACGCGCCTTCCAGGGCCGACTCACGCGCGTCGCGATCCTCTGGAGAGCGGGACAGACGGTTCACGCTGCTCGCGAGCAGCCGCAGAGCTTCTTCTGCCGTGAGCCGGGTGCTGCGATCGACGTGGTCGTTCCAGAGCGCTTCCGCCGCGTGCGCCATCGCGTTCCACAGGCTCGTCACGGTGACGTCGCCTGGCAGCGCCAGGGTCAGCTCCGGGTCGTAGACCACGAGTGCCGGGCGCACGCGCTCGTCGCGACCGGTCTTCTTCCGGCCAGCGGCCGTGATGCCGTAGATCGAGGTCATCTCCGATCCGGAATACGTGGTCGGGATCGCGACGACCCGTACGGGGGCGCGGAGCGCAACAGCCTTGGCCAGTCCGATGGCCGAGCCGCCTCCGTAGGCCATCACGGTGTCGGCTTCCGCCTTCGTCACAGCGCCCAGTGCTTCTTCCACCACCTCGGCGGGGACGTGTTGGCGGGCGATGGAAAGCGTTCCAGCTGCCCGATTTCCCAGACGGGTTGCCAGCCTATCCGCGGCGGCCTTCTGGCCGGGCGTGCTGACGACCATGACGCGGTGCGCACCGAGCTGCTCGAGCTCGTGCGGAATCCTATCCAGCGCACCTGCGGCGAAAACCACGCGGGTCGTGCCGCGCTGCATCGTAAATCGCCTGCCCACTGTCGCCCTCCGTCCTTGTGGTGATCTTGACGGATGCCTAGCATTGGCGCTCCGTCCGCCACAAGCAAGGAGACCCCGTCATGAAGCTTCACTTTCATCCCGCTTCGACTACCTCGCGCACCGTCATGCTCTTCTGCGCGGAATCGAAGATCGAATACGAGCCTGTCGTGGTGGACATCATGACCGGCGAGCACACGCGCGAGCCGTACCTGTCGCTCAATCCCAACGCCCAGGTGCCGGTGCTCGAGGACGATGGCTTCAAGTTGACCGAGTCGTCCTCCATGCTCAAGTACCTCGCGGACAAGCACAACGTCGCGACGTACCCGAAGGATCTGAAGGCACGTGCGCGCGTCAACGAGCGCATGGACTGGTTCAACACCAACTTCTACCGCGAGTACGGCTATCACCTGCTCTACGCGCAGGTGTTCCCGCATCACGTCCGCAGTCCCGAGGTCGCGCAGAAGGCGACCGTCGAGTGGGGGCGCGACAAGTCGGAGTTCTGGCTGGGCGTTCTCGACAAGCACATCATCGGCGACAACAAGTACGTGTGCGGCAACGAGCTCACCATTGCGGACTACTTCGGAGCGGAGATTGTCGCTGCGGGCGATCTGATCCGCGTGTCGCTCGCGCGCTGGCCGAATATCGACCGCTGGATGAAGACCATGCGCGCACTGCCGAGCTGGGCGAAGGTCAACGAGGTGATCGACGGGTTCGCGGCTTCGCTCAAGGACAAGCCCTTCATCACCATCACCTGAGGTGACGTTTCCCGGCACGATCCCGGAGCTGGTTGCCTGGCGCGCTGCCCAGGCGCCGGGTCGCGACTGGCTCCGGTTCGGGTCGGACTCCTGGACGTGCAGCGAGGCAGCCGGCGAGGCGGACCGCATCGCGGTCGGTCTCGCCGGCCGCGGCGTGGTGCGCGGTGACCGCGTCGTGCTGCTGCTCGGCAACCGCCCGGAAACGCTGTTCTGCTGGTTCGCCGTGAACGCGCTCGGGGCGATCAACGCCACACTCAACCCGGCACTCAAGCCGCCGGAGCTTTCGGAACTGTTCCGGTTGATCGCTCCGCGCGTGATCGTCGTCGACGAGCACCGCCCGCTCGTCGAAGCGGCGCTCGGGGGATTGCCCGATCCGCCCGTCCTCGCCACACCGGCGGAGCTGGCCGCCGCCGGTCGCGGTGCTCCGCGTGTCGAGGTGAGCCCCGACGACGTCGCGGTGCTGCTCGCCACCAGCGGTACGACCGGTGCGCCCAAGGCCGTCATGCAGACGCACCGCACGTACGCGCTGACCGCGGAAGCGTTTCCGTCCTGGCTCGGCCTCGACGACTCGGACCGGCTGCTGGTCGTGCTGCCGCTGTTCCACATCAACGCCCAGGCGTACGGCGTGATGGCTTCGCTCGGGGCGGGCGCGGGGCTCTCGCTTCTGCCGCGGTTTTCCGCGTCGCGCTTCTGGCACGAGGCGCGCGAGCACGGCGCGACCGAGGTGAACGCCGTCGGCGCGATGCTCCACATCCTGCTGAACACGCCGCCGGGTCCCGCCGATCAAGATCATCCGGTCCGCATCGTGTACGGCGCGCTCGCGCTTCCGGAAGAGCAGCACCGCGCGTTCGAACAACGCTTCGGCGTCCAGCTGGTCGTCGGCTACGGCATGTCCGAGACCACCTTCGGCACCATCTGGCCGCGCGGCGAGCCGCCCCGCTATGGCAGCATGGGCCGGCTTCGCCAGCATCCGCGTCTCGGCGAAGTGAACCGTGCGCGCGTGGTGCGCGAGGACAAGAGCGACGCCGCGCCCGGTGAGCAAGGCGAGCTCTGGCTCCAGAGCCCCGCCCTCATGAAGGGTTACTACGGCGCGCCGGAAGAGACACGAGGCGCGCTCGCCGGCGGCTGGCTGCACACCGGCGACATCGTGCGCCGCGACGCCGACGGCTTCTTCACCTTCGTTGCGCGCAAGAAGCACATGCTGCGTCGCCGCGGTGAGAACATCTCCGCGGCCGAGATCGAGAACGTGCTCGCGGCGCATCCCGACGTGGGCGAAGCCGCCGTCATCGGCGTGCCTTCCGATCTCGGCGAGGACGACGTCGTGGCCTACGTGTCGCCGCGACGCGGACACAGCATCGACACGGAAGCGCTGCGCGACTTTGCCCGCGAGCGGCTCGCCGGTTTCAAGGTTCCCTCGACGATCCACGTCCGCGATGCCCTGCCTCACACCGCGACCGAGCGCGTCGCGAAGCATCTGTTGCGCTAGGATCGCGCCATGCACGACGGTGGACCGCAGGTACGGCGCGCAGCGGCGAGCACGGTGGCGAGCCTGTTTCTGGCGCACGCACGCGTCCATCCAGAGCGCGCCGCGGTCGAGGACGGCGATCGCGTGCTCACATACGGCGAGCTCGAAGAGCGCGTGCGGCGGCTCGCGCACGCGCTCTCGGCTCGCGGCGTCGGGCGCGGCGCGCGCATCGCGGTGCTCTCGGAGAACCGCGCCGAGTACCTCGAGCTCTTTCTGGCGGCCGCCCGGCTCGGAGCGATCGTCGCGTGCCAGAACTGGCGGCTGGCCGCTCCCGAGCTCGCGCACTGTCTCGACCTGGTGGAGCCGAGCTGCATCGTGGTCTCGCCGCGCCACGCCGCGCGCGTCGAGGGCGAGAAAATAGTCCTTGGCGACGAGTACGAACGGATGCTGGCGAGCGCAGCGCCGCAAGGCTCCACCGCAAACGTCGACCCGGAGGACGCTCTGCTGATCCTCTACACCAGTGGCACCACCGGTCTGCCCAAGGGCGCCGTCATCAGCCACCGCGCCGAGATCGCGAGAAACCTCGTCATCCGCGCCGAGTTCGGTATCGCGGGCGCGGATGCGTTCGTGGCCTGGTCGCCGCTCTACCACATGGGCGCGGCAGACCCCGCGCTGGGCGCGCTGATGAGCGGTGGCAGCGTCATTGTCGTCGACGGCTTCGACCGCGCGCGTCTCGTCGAGCTCGTCGCCACGCGCGAGATCGGCTGGCTGCTGCTCATGCCGGGCATGGTCGCGGCGTTCATCGAGGAGCTCCGCGCGCGCGGCACGAAGCCCCGCGGCGTGAAGGTGTGCGGCGTGATGGCGGATCTCGTGCCGCCGCACGAGATCGCCGAGGTCACACGCCTGCTCGATGCGCCCTACGCCAACACCTTCGGCGCGACGGAAACGGGCTGCCCGCCGTGCTCGTCGAGCCGCCTGCCGGTCGGCGTCGCGCCCAGCACCCTCTCCAAGGAGCAGAGCGCCTACTGCGAGGTGCGCCTGGTCGACCCCGAAGACCACGACGTGCCCGACGGCTCGCCCGGCGAGCTCGCCATGCGCGGGCCCACGCTCTTTTCGGGCTACTGGCGCGCGCCGGAGGTCAATGCCGAGGACTTCCGCGGCGGCTGGTTCCACATGGGCGACGTGTTCGTGCGCAACCCCGGCGGCTCGCTCGACTTCGTCGACCGCGTGAAATACCTGATCAAGAGCGGTGGCGAGAACGTCTACCCTGCCGAGATCGAGCGCGTCATCCGCGAGGAGCCGCGTGTGGCCGACGTGGCCGTCGTGCGCCGCCCCGACGAGAAATGGGGCGAGGTACCCGTCGCTTTCGTCGCGCGCCGCGACAGCGCGCTCGGCCGCGACGACCTTTTTGCCCGCTGTCGCGCGTCGCTCGCGGGCTACAAGCAACCCAAGGACATCGTCTTCATCGAGCTCGAGGCGTTTCCGCGCAGCGCCTCGGGAAAGGTGCAGCGTCACGAGCTCGAGAAGCTCCTGCCGGAGAAGAAGCCATGACTACGAGCATCGCCACCAGCACGAAGGACGACATCTTCGTGCGCGACAAGAGTCTGTGCCGCGACCTGATCGGCCAGCTCACCTTCACGGAGATGACCTACTTCCAGGTGCTCGGCCAGCGGCCTACGCCTGCGCAGACGGCTGTCCTCGACGCGTGTCTGGTCACGCTCATGGAGCACGGCCTGACGCCCAGCGCCGTCACCACGCGGCTCGTGTACACCAGCGCTCCCGAAGCGATGCAGGCAGCGATCGCCGGCGGGCTGCTCGGCGTGGGCAGCCTGTTCGTTGGCACGGTGGAAGGCGCCGCGGCGCTCGTGGCGCGCATGCTCGAAGCCTCCGACGGAGCCGAGGCCGAGGCGCGCCGCATCGCCGAGGAGCATCGTGCGGCGCGCCGCCCGGTGCCGGGCTTCGGTCACCCCGTGCACAAGCCCGACGATCCGCGCCCCGCGGTGCTGTTTGCCGTAGCGGAGAAGCACGGCCTTGCCGGGCCGCACATCGCGGCGCTGCGGGCGTTGTCCGCGGCCGTCGACAAGGTGTACGGCCGTCACATCACCATCAACGCCACCGGCGCTGTTGCCGCGTGTCTCGGCGATGCGGGCGTGCCGGCGGAGATCATGCGCGGCTTCGCCGTGCTCGCTCGCTGCGCCGGTCTCGTCGGCCACGTGCACGAGGAGCAGCACAAGCCCGCCATGCGACAGCTTTGGCACGCCGCGGAAGAGGCCGTCCCGTACGACGGCGAAATCCCGCGCTAGGCGCGGCGTTGCCGCGCAGGCGGGTGCTCTGCGACAATGCCGCAATGCGCAGGATCTGGCTGCTTGCACTGCTGGTCGCCGCGGGATGCGGGCGCACGCGTCTCTTCAACGAGCTCGGCCCGGGGCCCGTCGCGACCGGCGGCAGCGCTGGAACGGCGGGCAGCGCTGGAACGGGCGGCAGTGCGCCGGAACGGGCGGCAGTGCCGGAACGGGCGGCAGCGCTGGTGCAGCAGCGTGCACGTGGTCCGTCGCAACGCAAGCCGCCGTCGCGCTCACCAACACGGCCGGCGATTCCACGCTGACCTCGCTGCACGCCGAAGGCAACCGCGTCTTCGTCGGCACGATGAACGACAACGATCCGAGTCCCGACCCGACCTGGCGCGTGCGTGTCGTCCGCGACGACCTGTCCGATCTCGGCACTTCGCACGTTGTCATGCAGCACCCGCAGGGCGTCTCGCTCTCCGGCATCGGCGTCGCGATCGGCTCCGGCTACCGTGGCGCGGTTGTGTGGGACGACGCCCAGGGCTGCCGCTTCGTCCAGCTCGGGGCGAACGGTGCGCCCACAGCCGCGCCGCAAGGGATCACCAAGAGCTGGTGCTACTGGCCGATCGCCACGCCGTCGGGCTTCGTCCTCTTCAACTCGCCGGCGTTTACGTTCGCGCCGCTCCGGCTCCTCTCGCTGGACAAGAGCGGCCAGGTGACGCAGACGCACCCGGGCGTCATCAACTCCAACGTGCCGCAGACCTACCCGGCGGGCATCGCGCACTTCAATGACGGGTCGCTGCTGGTGACCTGGCGTGTGGCCGGCGGCACGATCGTCGGTCAGCACCTGGACCGGAACGGCAACAAGCTGGCGCCGCAGAATCCGATGCTGCCGATCTCGAACGCCGTACGGTACGCGATCGCCTCGATGGGCAATCTGGCGCTCACCGTCACAGGGGACAACCATGTCTACACCGAGCCTTTCGACGAGGACGGCCAGAACAAGCCGCCATCGCAGCTCGCCCAGGTAGCGGCCGGCACGGGCCACGTCGCGGTCGCCCGCGCCGGCAACGTCGCGCTGGTCGGCTGGTCCGAGGGCCCGAGCGGCGCCTATCACACCCTGCGCGTCCGTCCCGTCGACTTCAGCGGCAAGCCGCTCGGCCCGTCCGTGGTCGTTTCCACGCTGTCTTTCATTGGCACGATCCGGCTCATCGGTACTCCCGCCGGCGCCCTCGTTGTCTTCGAAGCCGAACGGCCCAACACCCCGACCCAGGTCTTCGCAGTCCCGCTCGTCTGTCACAGCTGAGAGGAGGACCGGCGTGTTCCATCGCTACTTGCTGTTCGCGCTCGTCCTTGTCGCTGCTGGGTGCGGTGCGGCCGCACGCGGAGGGCAGAGCGCAACCGCTCCAGGGGTTGTCGCCGTTCCGGGCGCGACCGCGTCATCGGTTGCGACGCCTGCGGTATCCGCGTCTGCGGCACCGGTGGCGTCGGCGCCGCTCGCCGTGCCGCCAACGCGGCCGAACCGGGGATCGGGGCCGGGCGGGTGCTTCTCGCGCAAGGAGCTCGAGGCGCGCCAGGACCAGGCGAAGACCGACAACGCGGCGACGTACGTCGAGGCGCTCGGCCGCCTCGGTCTACAGCCCGTGCAGCTTGTGTCCCACAGGCTCGTCGACGGCACGAGCGAGATCCGCGGACCCGTGAAGCCCGCGCACGTCGAGGAGCGCGAGCTGCCGCCGCATCGCCGCGCGCGTGTGATCGTGATGCCTCCGACGGGCGGCTGCGGCGATCTCTCCGGGAATTTCCACTTCGCCCGTGGCGGAAACCGTGTGTGGCTCGTGAAGCGGCACGTCAAGAGCCGGACAATCGACGTTTCGCTGTGCGGCTGTCCGGGCTGCAAGTGCGGACAACCGCACTATGGCGGATGCGGCGGCGCGCGCATCGCCGCGACGACCATCCTCGGCTACGAGCTGCCCGAGGGGACGGAGTTCGCCGGAGAGCGCGAGGTACCGTACGTCGAGGACTTCGTGCGCGTGCTCCACGTGCTGCCGCCCCAGCCGGTGTGCAAACCGGTGCCGCCGCCGCCCTGAGCGCCTACTCCGCTGCCAGCTCCTCCAGCGCCTCGTCCTCGAGCCGCGCCCTGCGCGCGGCGACGAAGCGGATGAACGTCTCCTCGATCTGCTTGGAGAGCGCGCGCAGCTTCGGCCGATCGCCGCGGTCGCGCAGCTCGGCGCTGAGCTCGCGGCAGATGAAGCGTACACACAGGTTCGGGCGATCGGCCACGTCGAGCGAGCAACCTTCGGGGCCGCGGAAGGCGCAGCCGGCGTGATCGGCGTGCGGCGCGACCAGCTTGGCCGGCGTGGTGCCCGACAGCTTGAGCGCCGCGAGCTCCGCGCGCGAGAACAGCTTGTGCGTCTCGGTTCCGCAGCAGTGCCCGCCCTGCCAGCGGCCGTTGGGCAGCGGGTGTCCCTCCGCGCAGCGGCTGCACGACTTCACCTCGCCGAGCCCAGCCCGCATGCCTTCGCGCAGCGCCGCCAGCTCCATGGCCAGGCGGCGCTCTTCGCGGGTCGCGCGCGACCAGTCGGCCTGGGCGGCGAGCAGCTCGCGGAGCTCGCGCAGCTCCTCGGCGCGGCTCTTCGGATGGCGCACCCGGTCGACCAGGTAGCGGAGCGGGATGAGCTGCATGACCGCGGTCAGTCTACTCCGCGGCGGCGGGGCCAGCGGTTGACAGCACCCGACCCGGGTCGCATAGTCCACATACCCACCCCACCCGGGGAGGGGTAGTCCCCAAGGGGCCGGACGGTGCGGCTCCCAATCGACACAGAATTCCGGAGTATTTTCAATGATCAAGCTGAAGGTAACGGGCATGACCTGCGGCCACTGCGAGATGGCCGTGAAGAAGGCGCTCTCGCAGGTGCCGGGCGTGGAGCAGGTGGTCTCGGTGGACCGTAGCCGCGAAGAAGCCGTCGTCGAGGGCGCGCCGGAGCTGTCCGCGCTGGTCGCGGCCATCGAGGAAGAGGGCTACCAGGCCGAGGCCGCGCCGCAGTGAGGCGGTGGCGAAGCCCCCGCTCCACGAGGAAGTGAAAATGAAGAGCTGCGCCCACGGTCTGAAGCTCGATCCGGAGACGCGCGAACAGGCGCGCCGGCGCCTGCTCAGCATCAGGGGTCACGTCGAGGGCATCATGCGCATGCTCGAGGACGAGTCGATCTACTGCGTCGACGCCCTGAAGCAGATCAAGGCCGTCACCGGAGCGCTCGACAAGGTGGGCGCGCTCGTTCTGCAGAGCCACTTGAAGGACCACGTCGTCACTGCCGCCGAGCGCGGCGATGTCGACGAGATCGTCGCGGAGCTGATGGAGGTTCTCAAGTACCGCTGAAGGTCGAACGATGACACAGCAGACACAGGTAAAGAACCGCATCGAGCTCGGCGTGCAGGGCATGACCTGCGCGAGCTGCGTCGCCCGCGTCGAGCGCGTGCTCAAGAAGCAGCCCGGCGTCGCCAATGCGACCGTCAACCTGGCGACCGAGAAGGCGAGCATCGAGTTTTCGCCGGATGCGGTCAGCGTGCAGCGGCTCAAGGCCGCCATCGAAGACGCGGGCTACGAGCCGGTGGATCTCGCCGCCGAGCCCGACGCGCAGGCGGTGGCGCACGAGCACGAGCAGGAAAAGCTGCGTCGCGCTCTGGTGCTGGGCGCCGCGCTCAGCGCACCGCTCGTGCTGATCGCGATGCTGCCCATGCTCGTGCCCGGTCTCGAGGCTGCCATGGCTCGCATCTTCCCGATGCCGGTGTGGGGCGCGCTCGAGCTGGCGCTGGCCACGCCGGTGCAGTTCGTCGTGGGCAAGCGCTTCTACCGCCAGGGCTGGGCGGAGATCAGCCACAAGAGCCCCGGCATGAACACGCTGGTGATGATGGGCTCGAGCGCGGCCTACTTCTATTCGCTGGTTGCGCTGATCGCGCCGAGCATCTTTCCCGCGGGCACGGCACACCTCTATTTCGAGGCGTCTGCCGTCATCATCACGCTGATCCTGTTCGGCAAGTACCTGGAAGCCAAGGCGAAAGGCCGCACTTCCGAAGCCATCAAGAAGCTGATGCAGCTGCAGGTGAAGACGGCGCGCGTGCTGCGTGATGGCGAGAGCGTGGAGCTGCCCATCGACGCCGTGGTGCCGGGCGACCACGTCCAGGTGCGTCCGGGCGAGCGCGTGCCGGTCGACGGCGTGGTGCTCGAAGGCAAGAGCTTCGTCGACGAGAGCATGATCACGGGCGAGCCGGTGCCGGTGGAGAAGACTGCCGACGCTGAAGTCGTGGGCGGCACCATCAACAAGAGCGGCGCGTTCGTATTCAGCGCGACGCGAGTCGGCGCGGATACGGTGCTCTCGCAGATCATCAAGATGGTCGAAGAGGCCCAGTCGACCAAGCCGCCCATCCAGCAGCTCGCCGATCGCATCGCGGCGGTGTTCGTGCCCGTCGTCATTGTCGCGGCGCTGATCACGTTCGGGGTGTGGCTCGCTTTCGGGCCGAGCCCCGCGCTCAGCTACGCCTTCGTGGCGGGCGTGAGCGTGCTGGTCATCGCCTGTCCGTGCGCGATGGGTCTGGCCACGCCCACGGCCATCATGGTCGGCACCGGCAAGGCCGCCGAGCTCGGCATCCTGTTCAGGCAGGGCGCAGCGCTCGAGACCATGGCGCGCCTCGACACCGTCGTACTCGACAAGACCGGTACGCTGACCAAGGGCCGCCCCGAGCTGACCGACGTGCACGCATTCGGCATCCCGGAAGACGAAGTGCTGTCGCTTGCAGCCGGCGCGGAGGACCAGAGCGAGCACCCGATCGCCCAGGCGCTCGTCAGCGGGGCGAAAGCCCGCGGGCTCGACGTGCCGCGCGCCGCGTCCTTCCAGGCCGAGGCCGGCTACGGAATCGACGCCGAGGTCGCGGGCCGCCACGTCCAGGTCGGCGCCGATCGCTACATGGAAAAGATCGGTGTCGACGCCGCCGAGGGCAGGGAAGTCGCCGAACAGCTGGCAGCCGATGCGCGCACGCCCATCTACGTCGCCATCGACGGAAAGCTCGCCGCGGTGCTGGGCGTTGCCGATCCGCTCAAGGAAAGCAGCGCCGAGGCCGTGCGCGAGCTGCGCGCGCTCGGCTTCGAGGTCGCCATGCTCACCGGCGACAACAAGAAGACGGCCCAGGCCATTGCACGCCAGGCCGGTATCGAGCGTGTGCTGGCCGAGGTGCTGCCCGACCAGAAGTCGAAGGAAGTGAAGCGGCTGCAGAGCGAGGGGCAGCACGTGGCGTTCGTGGGCGACGGCATCAACGACGCGCCCGCGCTGGCGCAGGCCGACGTGGGCATCGCCATCGGCACCGGGACGGACATCGCCATCGAAGCCGGCGACGTGATCCTGATGAGCGGTGACCTCCGCGGCCTGGTCAACGCCGCGCGCCTGTCGCGCCGCACGCTCCGCACCATCCGCCTCAATTTCTTCTGGGCCTACGCCTACAACGTCGCGCTCATCCCGGTGGCGGCCGGCGTCTTGTACCCGGTCATCCGCCTGCTCTTGAATCCGATGTTCGCCGCGGCGGCGATGAGCGTCTCGAGCATCTTCGTGGTGACCAACAGCCTGCGCCTGCGTCGCTTCTCGCCGCGCGCCGTGTAGGGTTGCCCCCGCGCAGCGCGTCGCACGCCGCTGGCCTGATCCGGATACTGCTGCAGGTAGCGCGCGAGCCAGCGCGTGCCGTACGTCGGCCATCTTCCGGAACACCGGCGCGAGGCCTTCAATCGTCGCGCCCGAGTCGCCCGGTCCGCCCTGGAGGATCCACACCTGCCCCCGCGCCGGCTGCTTCTTGGCGAGGCTGCGCTTGACGAAGTAGTCGATCTTCGGGCCGTCCGGCTTGTCCCAGTCCAGCGGTACCTTCAGCTTCGCGCATTGCCCGAGCATTCCGGGCTGGAACGGACAGGGGTACCAGTTGGCCGACGCCGCCGGACTGCCGGCGTCGGCGCCGCCGGCACCCCGCGGCAGCCGCCGCCAGCACGGCGACCAACCCGGACCACCTCTTCCAACCCATCTGCTTCTCCCGCCTGGGCGCGAGCACACACGCCATGGTTCATCGACATCCGACAGGCGGCCCGCGGGCCGCGCCAAAGGAAACTGTCGCGTGCTCGGGTCTGAGCGCGGTCTGACACTTCCTGATATTTGGCTTGTCGGTCTGGCGCGCCGGCGGACGATGCGTCGGAAGAGGGGGGGCTCTGCCGGGAAGGGTACTTTGTATACAAAGTATCTCCGCGAGGTCCGAAGGCCGGCGAGGCACTTCGTATACAAAGCATCTATTCGGCACCCCGAAGAGCCGTCGCGAAGAGCCGCCCCGCGACGCGGCGACCCCTCGGATATGAGGTAGACTGCGTAGCGGTGTCCCCGGGAGGGTTCCATGGGGCGTGCTTCTCTTCTTGTTGGAGTCGTGGGGTTGGTCGCTGCGTGCAGCAGCACGCGGCCGGTTACGCACGAGCACGCGGCGCATGGCTCCGCGGCGCTGGGCGCGCAAGAGAGGGGGGAGCGCCAGCACCTGCAGGCGATCGACGCGCAGAGCGTCGATCGCTTCGGCGATGCGCTTCTGCTGCTCCGTCCAGGTGCCGGCCGAACGCACCAGCACGTAGCCGGCGCCGGTATCTCCGTCCGGCCGTGCAGGTGGCCGGCGGAGGCTCGTGTGTGCCCTATTTGAGTTTCGTCAACGGAAAGCTGACTGCTCGCGTCTTCCAGAACGGCACTGACGGCGATGCGATCGCGACTGCGCCCACCACTCCGGCGACCGGCGTCTGGACGCACGTGGCGCAGACCTGGAGCAGCTCGACCGGCGTCAAGCTCTACGTGGACGGGCAGCTCGTGGCGTCTCACGACGCGCTCACGAACGATATCGTGCCCGAGCCCTATCTGACGCTCGGCTCGTCGTGGGGGCAATGCGGAGGCCCTGGGCGCACCAACGTCGGCTACAAGGGCGAGATGGACGACGCACGCGCGTACACCCTCCTTGGCGCGCTGGTCGGCCAGGTCATGCGCGCGAGCAAGGGCAAGGCGATCCGAAGCTGACGGGCGAGATGCTGGCGTAGCTCCCGCCTCTGCGCGGTCCTCGCGCGTCAGTCGCGCGCGCTGGCGCGCTCCCGGCGACGCAGCCCGAGGGCTGCGAGCGCGAGCAACCACACGAGGCGCGGCGACCGCGCGGGCGAGCCAGACAGGTGACAGCCGCAACCGCCAGGACTCGAGCCCGGAGCCGCAGGGCCGCCACCGGTACCTGCGCCGCCGGCACCCGCCCCACCGGCACCCGCGCCGCCGGCACCCGCTGCGCCACCACCCGGGCCGGCCTGGAAGACATAGGCAGCACCCTGGGCGTTCGGTCCGACACTGACGGCCGCCCCGAACAGCGCCGTGTCGCCCGAAAGCGACACCGGGTCACCGAACTTTTCAACCTGTTCCCCGCCCGAGGGGCCGGTGATGTGCTGTTGCTGGGTCCAGCTGGTACCGGAGCGCACGAACACGTAGGCCGAGCCCTGATAGGGCTTGCTACCGACAGTGTCTGCCGTCGCCCCGACCAGTGCTGTGTCGCCCAACAGCGACACGGCGCTACCGAAGAGGTCGTTCAAGTCGCCATCGGAGGCGGTGAGCTTGGCCTGCTCTGCCCAGGTCGTACCGGAGCGCACGAACACGTAGGCCGAGCCCTGGGAGGCATTCCCTCCGACAGTGTCGCCTTGCGCCCCGACCAGCGCCACATCACCGTCGATCGATACGGCGAGACCGAACCCGGCGCCCTTTGCCCCGTCGGAGGCGGTGAGCTTGGCCTGCTCTGCCCAGGTCGTACCCGAACGCACGAACACGTAGGCCGAGCCCGGGACATCAGGAGGGGTCATTCCGACCAGCGCCGTGTCGCCCGAAAGCGACACAGCCCAGCCGAACTGGTCGCCTGCCTTCTCGTCGGAGGTGGTGAGCTTGGCCTGCTCTGCCCAGGTCGTACCCGAACGCACGAACACGTAGGCCGAGCCCAGGGTGGTGGCCGATGCTTCCGCGCCGATCAGTGCAGTGTCGCCTGAGAGCGATACTGCATCGCCGAACTTGTCGAGCGCCGCACCGTCGGAGGCGGTGAGCTTGGTCTGCTCTGCCCAGGTCGTACCCGAACGCACGAACACGTAGGCCGAGCCACGAGGCGAGAGCATTGCATCGGGGTTCGACATCCGCGCTCCGATCAGCGCAGTGTCGCCTGAGAGCGATACTGCATCGCCGAACTTGTCGAGCGCCGCACCGTCGGAGGCAGCGAGCTCCTGTTGCACGGACCAGGTCGTACCAGAGCGCACGAACACGTAGGCCGAGCCCTGGCTGCCGTGCGCTCTGCCCGCTCCGACCAGCGCCGTGTCGCCCGAGAGCGACACCGCCTTGCCGCCGAAGCCATCGTCCACCGCGCCGCCGGGGCTCGTGAGCTTGGCCTGTTGTGCCCACAGCAGTGGGTCGATGTGCAGCGGATAGGTTGCGTCCCGGTCGTCCAGCGAGAGCTCGATGCGGCCTTCGCTCACGCCCAGCTTCGCCGGCACGCGCGCTCCGTGCGCGTCGACTGCGTACAGCTTGCCGTAGTAGAGCTTGGTCGCGCCGTCGCCGCCGACCAGCGCGATCCGCTTGCCGCCGGGCTCGAGTCGCGGCGAGAGCGCACCGCCGAGTTCGAGCTGTACCACCAGGTCGCCGGACCCAGCGGGTCGCTCGGCGAGATTGAAGAACTGCTCCAGCCCCAGCGGGCCGTGCACCCAGGTTTCGACTACGCCACCGTGCCGGTACCGCACCCGGTTCTTCTCGCCTGCCGGCTGCACTTCTTGCACCGCATCGAGCGCACCGTGCCGCCCCATCGCCGCGAGCGAAAGCCGGGCCTTGTGCTCCCCCGCCTCGAGCTCGACGCCCCGCTCGTCGAGCGTCGCGTCGAACGCAGCGCCTCGCTGGGGACTTCCAGGGGTCGCCGGGACGTGGTGCACCGTGAAGGCTCCCGCCTTCGCCTCGAACGCGTCGGCTGGGCTCCCGCCGGCTTGTTGCGCTTGATTCCATGCGGGCCGAAGCCCGGCCGCGCCCTTCGCGGCGCTGCCCGGCGGCGCTCGCCGCGACCCCCGGTTGCTCGCCTCGCCAGCGGACCTGCTGCAGCTCATCAAGACGAGCGACGCGCTCGCCAGCACCAACAGGAACACCCTCGCGGCGCTTGATCGGCGCACGCGTCTCTGGTCGATCGCCATAGCGTCTCCTCTTGCCCAGCCACCGGGCACACCCGTGCTGCACAGTAGTGGATCGCCAGATCGCTAGCAAGTGCGTCGAAGTCGATCAGCGCGTGCAGCGGTGGCGCGGCGCTAGTATGCCGCTACCATGACACGTCGCTTCGTTCCGTTGCTCGCGCTGTCTTTCGTCGTGGCCTGCGTCGGTGCTCGGCCGCCGGCTGCGTCCGTCGCTACAAGGGCCGACGACGCTGGCGCGGCGCCGGCCGGGACGCCGGCGAAAAGCGCGGCCAGCGCGCCGGACCGACCACGTTGGCGGAGCTGACGAAGCATTACCCCGGCAAGCTGCGGATCGTGTGGAAGCACCACCCGCTTCCTTTCCACCCGCGCGCTTTGCCGGCGGCCATGCTCGCCATGGAGGCGCGCGCCGAAAAGGGCGACGCGGGCTTCTTCAGGGCCGTCGCGGCCATCTACAAGTCGCAGCCGAAGCTCGCAGACAGCGATCTGCTCGCGATCGCTCACGACCTGGGACTGAACGCGGCGCGCGTGAAGCGGGCGATGGCGAAGAAGACGTACCAGAAGGCGATCGACGCCGACGCGCAACTCGCCGTGGACTTCAAGACCCGCGGCACGCCGACGTTCTTCATCAACGGCTACCGCGTGGCGGGCGCGCAACCGCGCGCGAAATTCGAAGCCGTCATCGACGAGCAGTTGCAGAAGGCCGAAGCGCTGGTCGCGAACGGCGTTCCTGCCGCCGGCGTGTACGCGCGCATCATGAAGGACGCCAAGGACGTGCCGCAGCCCGAGACGAAGAGCGTGGCGGCGCCCACCAAGGTCACACCCGTCGGGCGGCTCCCACCCGGGCCGTGGACATCGGTACCGTTCAGCATAGGGCCGGGCGAACAGGGATTCAGCGTGCCGGACAAGCAGCATTTCCACGACATGTCCGCGAGCTACCAGTGACCTGACCGCGAATCAGCGCTGACCTCGCCGCAGCCGACATCGAACGTCCTGAGCCGTTGCTTGCCCCGGTCCTCCACGAACACGCCGCGCACTCCAGCGCCGTGCGGCGCGATGCGCACCACCGAAGCGCCTATCTTCCGCTCGGACACCACTACCGAGGCTTGTGGAAGACCGCTCGTGTCGAGCTCCACCACCCGGCCTCTGGATGCGGGAGGCGCGACTTTGCCCGAGAGGGAGTGGTCTACGTCGGCCAGCCACCAGCCGTGCTTCGCCGCGACCAGTGACACGGCCTGGAACGCGCCCAGCGGATCCGGATGACGATCGACGACGATGGGATCGGCCAACCGTTCCCCGTTCCCTGGCGCCCACCACAGCTATTGTCAGACCGCGTCCGCTCGGGTTAGCGTCGGGAGTGTCATTTTCGCCTAGCACGGGCGCCAGGGGGAAACGTGTCGCCGCCACCGGCTGAATCGTCCAATCCGCCCGCCAGCATGGTCGAGCCCGGACAGGTCCTGGCCGGGAAGTATCGCGTAGAGCGCGTGCTCGGCCGGGGCGGCATGGGCGTGGTCGTCGAGGCACACCACATCCAGCTCGACGAGCGAGTTGCCATCAAGTTTCTGCTGCCCGAGGCGGTCGCGAACCAGGAAGCAGTCGCGCGTTTCCTCAGGGAAGCACGCGCCGCCATCAAGATCAAGGGCCACCACGTCGCCCGCATCACCGATGTCGGAACGCTCGACTCGGGCGCGCCCTACATGGTCATGGAGTACCTGCAGGGGCAGGATCTCGCCGGCATCGTTGCCGAGCACGGCGCGCTTCCCGTCGAACAGGCGGTCGATCTGGTGGTCCAGACCTGCGAGGCTATCGCCGAGGCCCATGTCCTGGGGATCGTGCATCGCGATCTCAAGCCGGCCAACCTGTTCTGCGTGCGCGGCCCGGACGGGCTGCCGACGATCAAGGTGCTGGACTTCGGGATCTCCAAGATGACGACGGCCGACGGTCTCGACGTGACCCGCACCACGGCGCTCCTGGGCTCGCCGCTCTACATGTCACCCGAGCAGATGACATCGGCAAAGACGGTCGACTCGCGTGCGGACATCTGGGCGCTCGGCGTGGTCCTGTACGAGCTGCTCGCAGGTCGACCGCCGTTCGATGGCGAGACGCTGCCCGAGCTGTCCGTGAGGATTGCAACGGAAGCTCCGCTGCCGCTCCGGAACTTCCGTCCGGATCTCCCCGACGGCGTCGAGGCGATCGTCTTCCGGTGTCTCGAGAAGAACCGCGACCAGCGCTACGGGAATGTGGCCGAGCTGGCCACCGCTCTGGCCGAGTTCGCGCCAAAGCGCGTGAAAATCCTCGCGGAACGGATCGCGCGCATCATCGATACGTCGGGATTGTCCCACACGGCGCCGGAGCTGCAGACGCCGCAGGGGTCCCGCGAAAGGACCGTGTCCGGGTGGGGGCAGACCGGCGCCGGTGGTGAACACGGCAGTGGTCGAGGTCGGGGTGCCGCGCTCGCGATTGGAGCGGTCCTCCTGGTCGGCCTTGGCATCACGGCCTTCGAGCTGCATTCGCACAAAGGCGTTGCGCCGCCGCCGACGAGTGCGACGCCCGCGGCGGCCGCCAGCCACCCAGCGCCCACGCGGCTCGAGCGCCCGCCAGGGTCCGCCCAGGAACCCGCTGCGCCTGGGTCGGAAGCAGGGCCCGCGAACGCTGCGCCGCTGGTGGCGAGCGGCAAGCCACAGCACTCTGCGCCAAAGCGCGCCACCGGGACCAGGCCTTCGCACCCGGTCGCCCCGACGAAGTCAGCCAAGCCCGCGCCGACGGACGAATTCGGAGGTCGCTTGTGACAAGGTTCGTGACAGCAGGGCTCCTGGCGAGCGTTGCGGTAGTCCTGTGCTCCATCCCTGGTCGTGCCCAGCCGTCGGCTGCCGACCAGGCAAGGGCTACGCAACTGTTCGAGGACGCACAGAAGCAGATGGCGGCTGGCGACTACGCGGCCGCTTGCCCCAAGTTCAAGGAAAGTCAGCGGCTCGATGCCGAGCTGGGGACGATGCTCCACCTCGCCGACTGCTACGAGAAGGCGGGCAAGACCGCTAGCGCGTGGGCCATGTTCAAGGACGCAGTCCAGATCGCCCAGCAGCGCAACGATCCGCGCGAGAAGGCCGCACAGGCGCACGTCACGGCGCTGGAGCCGAAGCTGTCGTGGCTGACGGTTCGCGTGAAGGACCCGTCGATCCGCGGACTTGAAGTGCAGCTCGACGGCGAAGCGATCGGACGCGCAGCGTGGGGGCTCGAACAGCCGATGGACCCCGGTTCCCACACGGTCGCAGCCAGCGCTCCCGGGCGGCGCTCGTGGAACACGACCGTCGAGGTCGGCGCGAATGCCGGGAAGCTCGGGATCGTCGTGCCGGAGCTGCAGAAGGCTCCCGAAGAGAAGCCGTCGCCGACGGCCGCGCCGGCGACGACAGCTCCGCTGACGCCGCGCCACGAGCACGGGGGCTCCGGCACACTGCAGACAGTCGGGCTGGTCGTCGGCGGGGCTGGGCTCGTTGGCCTGGCGACGGGCGGCGTGCTCGGCCTGATGGCGAAATCGAAGTTCGACAGCGCATCCAGCCACTGCAACAACGGCGTTTGCGACGCCGCTGGAGTCGCAATCCGTCATGATGCGGTATCGCGCGGCAACGTTGCTACGGTCGTTGTCGGTGTGGGGGCTGCGATTCTGGTAGCGGGTGGTGTGATCTGGCTGGCTGGTCCGCACGCGAAGACGGAAGTCGGCGTCGGTCCGGGCAGCGTGTCGATGCGAGGTCGATTCTGATGCGCCGGATCGTCGTGACGGGCTTTCTGGTACTCGCGCTGGCGGGTTGCAACGCGATGCTCGGGATCTCCGAAGGCAGCCTGAAGCCCGACGCAAGTGCCGCGGGTCAGGGCGGCACTGCAGGCACTGGCGGTTCATCCGGCGATGCGAGCGCAGGAACCGGCGGAGCGGCGGGCGGAGCCGCGGGGGCCGCGGGGGCGGGCGGAACCTCGGGGGCCGGCGGAGCCTCGGGGGCCGGCGGAGCCGCGGGGGCCGGCGGAGCCGCGGGCGCTGACACGAACGGCGAGAACTGCACCAACGGCAAGGACGACAACGGGGACGGCAAGATTGACTGTGCCGATCCGGGCTGCCAGAAATACGGCTTCGCCTGCCAGACGATCCCATCGGGCTGGAGCGGCCCCATCGCGCTCTACCTTGGCGACTACGCCGCGACGCCACCCTCCTGCGGCAGCGCCGGCAACTACCCCACCGCCCTGCTCAGCGGCGTCTCCGAACCGACCGTGCCGGCCCAGTGCAAATGCAGCTGCGGGCCTGTGACCGGCCTGACCTGCGAGCCGCCCGAGGCGATGCTCTACGACAACGGGACGTGCGGTTCCGGTACGGCTGGGGACATACAATTCTCGCCCTACCAACCCGGCCAGTGCATCAAGGCCACTCAACCCGATGGCGGCGCCTCGCCCGGGAGCGCCAGCGTATGGCTCACGCTCTCCGCCACTGGCGGCTCTTGCGCTCCGAGCAAGGTCACGACCACGATGCCGGCGCCGTGGAAAGAAAAGGCGCTGGCCTGCTCGAGCCCGGCCGGTGGCTGGCAGGCGGGCGGCTGCACGAGCGGTACGGGGATTTGTGTGCCGCCGGCGCCGTCTCCCTTCAACAAGGGGACCTGCATCTACAAGAGCGGCGATGTCTCCTGTCCTTCGCCGAGTGTGTTTACGACCAAGTACCTGGTCTACGACAACCAGGTCGCGACCGACACGCGCGGCTGCACCGCTTGCCAGTGCGGGCCTCCGACGGGCGACTGCTCGGGCAGGATCGACATCTTTTCTGCCTCCCAGTGCACTGGAACGCCGATGGAGAGCCTGAACTTCGACACAACTTGCGTGCAGGGCGGTTTGCCGAACACGTTCTACGCGGACTACAGGTACGACACGAACAACCAGACCGCGTACTGCCCGGTGTCGGCCAACGGCGGTGAGCCGATTGGCGGCGTCACGCTGACCGGGACGCCCCGCACCACCATCTGCTGCCCGTAGCGCTGGCCGCGCACAGTCGGCCTGCCGCGGCGCGATCCTTGCTTCGCCCAACCGCATGAAGCTCTACCGCGACTTCGAGACCCAGGCCGAGCTGGACGCCGAGTACGACGTTGACAACCTGGTGCCGGAATTCCCACAGATCGTCCAGCTGCTGCTCGACAAGAGCGCGGAAGCGCGGGCGAGTCTGCCGCACACCGCGTCCGTCCCCTACGGCCCGACGCGGGACGAAACGCTCGACATCTTCCCGGCCCGCCTCGACGACGGCCGGGCAGCGCCGCTCTTCGTGTTCTTCCACGGCGGCTACTGGCGGATGCTCACGGCGAAGGAGTTCAACTTCGTCGCGCTCGGGCTCGCGCGAGCCGGCATCACGGTCGTGATCCCGACTCACTCGCTGTGCCCGAAGGTGACGATCGACGAGATCACGCGACAGGCACGCGCCGCTGTGGCGTGGAGCGCGCGCCACGCCCGGGAGCTCGGGGCGGACCCGGCGCGGCTCTTCGTCGGCGGTCACTCCGCCGGTGCACACCTCACGCTGATGAGCCTTCTGACGAACTGGCGCGACGAGTACGGGCTCGACACTCCGATCGCGGGCGGCGTGCCGATAAGCGGCCTGTACGACCTTCGACCTCTGCCGTTCTCGTGCGTCGGCCCGTCGCTGCAGCTTACTGCAGCGCAGATCCTGCGGAACAGCCCGATGCTGCTCGAACTCCCTAGCGAAGCGCCGCCGCTGCTCGCCAGCTACGGCGAAGGGGAGACCGCCGAGTTCCGGCGCCAGACCGAAGACATGCTCCGGCGCTGGCGACAGCGCGGTCTGGTCGCGGACGTGTTGCAGCAGGCCGGACGCAACCACTTCACGGCGATCACGGATCTGATGCATGCGGAAAGCCCGCTGACCCGCGCGATCGCCCGGTTCATGGGGCGTGATACCCTCGCGCGGGAATAACCCGCGGACATTCCCGAGTCCTGGGCGGAGTACGGAACGTTGCGCCCCCACGCACTAGACTTGAACGGCGCGGCGCGACCGTGCGCGGACTTGCACGTTTCGGTGATGGTGCCTGTGCCGGCGATGGCCGTGCCGCCGGTCGAGCTCATGTTGAACTGGAGCAGCACGCTCATGCTGCCCTGCGCGATGGAGAGGCTGCGGCGAGGGCACGAAACGCAACGTCGCCGTGGGTACCTCTATCCTGAAGCGCTACTGCAAGGCGGGAAGCGCCGCCGCCTACAACAGCCTCGGCTACTCCTACAAGGCCTACGAGCTGTACCAGCGCTCGTGCCACGCCGGCTCCGACGCGAGTTGCCTCGAGGCCGCGTTCATGCAGTGGACCGGCAAGGGCACGCGGCAGAACAAGAAGTCCGCAAAGAAGATCGCCATCGCGCAGCAGAAGGCCCTGGATGTGCTGGTCGACGATTGCGACGAAGGCGCGGGTCGCGAATGCGCCGTGGCCGGCGTCGTCCACGGCATCCTGGGTCACGGCAGCGAACAGCGGAAGTACCTGGAAGCCGGCTGTAACCATGGCGATCTGTGGGCCTGCGACGAACAGCGCCGGGGCTTCGGGCGCTGAGCACCGCGAGCGCGAGGGCTGGGAGTGCCCTAGGCGTGGGCGCTCGCCGACGCCTTCACGCCCAGTCGCGGCAGCAGCGCCCGCTCGATCACCCGCTCCCAGGCGTACTGTCGTGCGGTCGCCTGGCCGGCGCGCCGGAGGTCGCGTTCGCCGCGCGGAGTCTGCTTGAGCCGCTGGTAGAGGGAGACGAACTCCCGCGGGTCGTTGGTCTCGAGGACCAACGCGTTCTGTCCCGGCACGGCGTAGTCCTCGCCCGAACAGCCCGTGCAAGCCACTCCGCCGGCGGCCATTGTTTCCAGCCCCACCAGCCCGAACGGTTCGTGCCCGCTGTTGGCGAGCACCGCACTCGCGCCGCGGAACAGCGTGCGGCGCCCATCGGCGTCCAGGTGCGAGCGCAGCACGACGATGTCGGCGTTGCCGGTCGCTTCCAGCGCGCCGAGCAGGCCCCTTGCCCCTGGTCCGGTCGAAGTGCGGTCGACGACTCGCAGGCCCATCGCCGCGGCGCGCCCCATCACTTCGTGGCCATGTGCCTCCATGCCCCCACGCGCCACCAGGAGTGGCCGCGCGCCGCGCCGCTTGAGCTCGCCGACCGTGTCGATCGCGAGCAGCCAGCGCTTGTCGGGGTCCCAGCGCGCGACCTTGGACAGGAGCGCGCGGTCCGGGAAGCGTTGGCGGAGCTCGCGCACCGCGGCCCGGTCGGGCTGGGCGAAAGCATCGGCGCCGAGCCCGTTGGGGATCACCAGCGGGTCCACCCCGAGGTTCCACATGCGGTGCTTCATGTAGCGGCTGACCGTCGTGATGGTCGACGCTGCCGCCAGCTTCTGCCAGTCGATGAGTTCGAAGCCGAACGTGTTGTTGGCGTTCCAGAAGATCTCCACCGGCGCCCGGAGCCCCTGCTCGCGCAACAGCCAGTCCAGGTGCAGCACCGCGTGGGCCGTGTGCCACTCCTCGGCCAGCACGGCGGCGTGTCCGTCGCTTGTCAGGTGCGGCAGCAGGACATCGTGCAGCAGAAATGGCGGGAGCGAGGCCGCGTAGTCGGAGCTCTTCTCGTGCTCGCCGGAATACACCCCGCCCGGGTGGTGGCGGCTGATCCACTGACACCAGCGATGCAGGTGCAGCTGCCCCCTCTGTTCATGGCCCGGTGCGTCGGGATCGCCCACGAACCAGACGTGCGTCTCGAAACCGAGGCCGGCGAGTGCGTCGGCCAGTCCCGAGATGCGGCTGGCGATACCCCCGGCGCGCGAGTACGGGTCCGGACCTTCGAACGAGAGGATGTGGAACTGGGTCGTCATCGAGCCTCGTGTGCACAGAGTGGTGCTGTCGTGTTCGAGTGCAAGAGCAGGCGATACGCCGTCACGTCGATTTCACCCCGGCGGTTCGTCGGCGTCACCGAGCGGCTCGCCGCGTCAGTCCGCCGGGTCGGTGTGGCGGAAATGACTCAAGGCAGCGCCATGCCCTGGCGCGCGTTGGGATTGTCGGGCGAGACGACCAGGACGGCCGCGAAGATCGCCTTGGCCTCGCGTGCGCGACCCATGCGCGCCAGGGCCCAGCCAAGGCCCGTCCGGTTGTCCAGGTTGGCCGGGTAGTCTGCCACCAGCCTGCGATACAAGGTTGCCGAGTCCGGGTAGTTGCCGCGCGAGTAGTAGGCGTGCGCGAGCCGCGCGCGCGCGACTGCGTTTTTCGGGTCCAGTTTCAGCACGTCGCGGCATGCGAGCTCCAGCTCGCGCCATTTGTGCGCGGCCAGGAGCGGTAGCGTGAGTCCCAGCCGTGGCTCGATGGCCGCTGGCTTGTCCTTGATGGCCCTCCGGTACGAGCGCTCGGAGTCGGCGTAGCGCCCGGCGAGGTATTCGAGCCAGGCCGTGCGCGCGTCCACGAAGTACGACGCGCCGCTTCGCGCGCGGATCTTCTTCATGGCGTCGACGGCCTGGCCCGCCTTCTGCTGCGCTTCGAGGCGGTACGACTGCCGGTACAGATCCGCCACGCTGGCTGCCGTGTCGGAACGTGCCAGGGCCGGCACCAGGAACACCAGCGAGAGGCCGGCGGCGGCAACGAGTCGTGACAGGTTCATCGGGACTTCTCCTTCCAGAATCGGGGTGACCAGCGGAGCCCCGCGGCGAAGCTGGTGTAGGTGCCGTGCACCTCGCCCAGCGCGAGGCGCTCCAGCTCGCTCGACAAACCGAGGGTCCAGCGCGAAGACAGGCGGAAGAGCAGTGCGGCCGAGCCGCCCAGCGGCAGATCCTGGTCGGTTGCGAGCACCAGCGGGATGGCCGGCGAGACCGGCCAGCGCTGGGTGCCGATGTGTCCCCGGACGTAGATATGGACCGGTCCAGTGAGCAGAGCCAGGGTGGCCTCGCCACTGGCGGGTTGCCCCTGATCGTCGAACGTGAAGCGCGGGCCGGCCGATAGCCCCAACCAGGTGACGGGCCAGGCGAACAAGCGCGGTGCCACCTGGCCGTTCCAGCCTTGCTCCCGGTGCAGTGTCGCCTCGAGGGTGGTGATGCCGAAGCGGCGTCCGAGACGCAGCTCCGCGGCCTGGCCAGGCACGGAGGGCTCGTCGCTCGGGAAGAGCGCGAAGCCGAGCAGATCAAGCCACGCGTGGGTGCCGCCGAAGCCGAAGCCCAGATAGGCGTCGTGCTCGTGCCATGGATTCCGTGCGCTCGACGAAGCGCCGCTACTGCTCTGCCCACCCGAACCCGAACCCGAACCCCCCCCTGGTCCCATGCCGCCTGCGCCCCCGCCCGGTCCCATGGCGGCTGTGCCGAGCGCCTGGCTGCTGGAGCTGCTCCGAGGGCCGTGCAGTTCGAGCCAGCTGAAGCGGTAGGCCGCGCGCAGCCGGAAGTGATCCGATAGCTGCAGGGGCAGGACGGTGAAGATCGAGAACCCGTTTCCCTGTGTCCCGTTGAACCGCTCGCCCAGGTAGCCACCCCAGAGCTCCGGGTCGACGCGCTGCGCCCGAGCGAGATCGAGGCCGTGGCGCGCGTCGGCCTGCGACGGATCGAGCTCGAGCGCCTGGCGCCAGTCCTCGCGTGCCCCGCCGGGATCGCCCGCGGCGAGCTCGTTGTAGCCTTCGAGGGTGAGCGCGGACGACAACCCACGCGTCGCTTCCGGTCCCGCGCCGGGTAGCATGCGGGCGCGGTGGTACTCCCGGACCGCGCGGCGCGCATCGCCGAGGCGCAGACTCAACCAGGCGAGCCGCACGCTGACCTCGTAACCCGTGGGGGGCTCGCCCCAGGCCCGCACCAGCAGAGCCCGGGCCTCGCGCAGCTGGCCGGCGCGCTCCAGCTGGACCGAACGATCCCAGGCTCCGGCGCGCAGATCGTAGCGTTGCTCTTCGGCGTCTTGCCCGGCATGCGGCGGAGTCGCACCAGCTGCGGGAGCAGTCAGCAACGCCACGAGCAGTGCGGCGGCGCGGCGGGTCACGCGGCGTCCTCCTGTTCTGGTGGAACGCTCCGGATCTCGATGCTTTCGCTGCCGTCGCCCCGCCGTATCTCGATGCGGTGCGGGCCATTGCCCAGCGACACCTCTGCCCGGCTGGCGAAGCGGGAGCTCTCGCCGGACACCTCGAGCACGCCAGCGCGCCGCTGCAACGTGTAGCGGACCACGGTGCCGCCGGCTTCCGGTGCTACCAGGGCCACCAGGTCCGCTGCCGCACGCCAGAGCCCCGGCAAGAGGAAGCGTCGCGGAAGATTCTCGGTCCAGACCAGGTGTTCCGACTGGTCGAACGGCACGCGCGCCAGCGCGTACAGCACGAAGCGCAGCAGCGAGTCCGGGTTCCCCTCGAAGTCGACCACGACGAACCCGCCCTCGTACACGTCGATGAACAGCCGTGCGCGGTCGCTCTCGAGGTAGCGCCGTCCGAGCAGATCCACCTGGACCTGCGCGCGCTCGGTCCGTCCGCTGCCGGTCTCGGCGAGCTCCCACTTCGTGCCTGGGTCGAACGAGAGCGCCCGTGCGACGGACTCGTCGCGCATCACTGGACGCACCACGTCGCCTTCGCCGGGCGTGACGCGGCTTGACAAGGTCGCGCCGTTGTCGGCGCGCGTCACCACGTCGCCGAAGTCGGCGGGCAGCGTCGGGCTACCCAGTGTGGGCGCTCGCTGCACCTGGAAGTGCAGATGCGGTACGGGCGAGCGCCCCGAGCTGCCGGAACGCCCGAGCTCGGTGCCGGCACCGACCACCTCGCCTTGCTTGACGCGGATACTGCCGGGCTTGAGGTGGGCGTACACCGAGTGCAGGCCCGGCCCGTGCGCAATCACGACTGCGTTCCCCCAATTGTCGCGCGTGTTGATCTCGCCTGGACGGTTGTCGGCCACACCGTCGACCACCTTGACCACGGTGCCCTGTCCGGCTGCGACAACGGGGAGCCCATAGCAATGGTAGTCACCGAGCGCGCTGCCTGTGTTCTTGTGCTTGAGCCCGTCGGCGCCGAGGATCTCGAAGTCGAGTGCGTGCCGCCAAGGGCCCTTGTGCGTGTAGCGACCGTCGTAGGCTTGCGTGACGCTCCACTCGCCGCGGAAGGGCAACCGGAACGGCAACCACGTTACGTTGCCGAAACGCCGCACGCGTGCGAGGTGCTTGGCGAGCGCTTCCTCGGGGCGTTCGGCGGGTGTGGCCGAACGCGGTCGGGCATCGGTCTCGCGGCGTCGCGCAGCGGTGAGCACCAGGTGCGTGGTGACGATGAAGGGCAGCGACAACACAGGCAGAAACGCGATCGAAGCGGCCGGCGACAGCGCGTAGGCAATCACCGTCGACACAGCGGCCGCGCCGGCTCCGAGCGCGACCGACGACGGCTGCGGCACGAACCAGATGCCGCCCACGGCCATGGCGGCCAGCACCCCGTTGAAGGACGCGACTACGTCCACCAGCGACCAAGGCATGTCTGCCCTGAGCCAGAGCCGCACTAGTGCTGCCGTAAGCGCGCCGACGACGGCGAGCAGCAGCGCGATGCGGCTGTACAGTGCGATGGCTGCGATGACGAGTATCCCCGCCACTTCGCCGTGCAGGAACAGGAGCGAGGCGGGGATATCGAGCCAGGAGCGGTCGAGCAGCCCCGCGGGCAGGAGCGCGAGCGGCGTCAGCAGCGACTCCGGAGCCGAGACTGCGGGCAGGCTGCGCGAAGCGAGGTGAACGGTCCAGGCCGCAGCGATGAACGGCAACGAGTGTGTGGGCAGTGCCACCGGCGCGAACACCGCCTCGAAAGACGCCATGAACAGCACGGCCAGCACCGCCGCCATCACGACGTGTGCGACCACCGGTCCGCCCGCCGGAGCGAACACGCCGACGGCCAACGTTGCCAGCACTGCGGTGCAGGCGTAGCCGCCTTGCTGCACCGCGCCCCGCCCCAGCCCGAACAGGAGCACCACCAGGTCCGCGATGGCGACGGCGAGCAGCGTGGCCAGGGCCAGCCGCGGGAAGCTGGCGATCGCGAGCAGTACCAGCAGCCCGGCGCGCAGATCGGTGGCGAACACGACCTGCGCGTAGGGCCGGAGCAGCACGTCGAGCACGCTCCGGAGCGGGGCTCCGCTCAGCGCACGAGCCACTCCGGCATCGCCTCCAGACCGAGCAACGTATCCAGCGTCTCGGCCTGCCGGACCAGCCCGTGCCGACCGTCGGGGGCGACCATCACCACCGCCGGGCGCGCGGTGATGAACTGCATCCACTGCGTGACGTTGTAGGCGCCGACGTGGTCGATCACTACGCGGTCGCCCGCGCGCACGGGCGGAAACATGGTCGTGTCGCGCACCACGTCGATGTTCATGCAGAGCGGGCCGTAGAGCACCGTCGGCTCGGGCAGGCCAGGGGCCTCCTGGGCTGGGTGCACGGTGTGGCGGTACCACCAGGCTGTTGGCAGGATGTTCACGCCCGCGTCGAGGATCACCGCGCGCCTGCCGTCGACCAGTCGCTTGTTCCCGACGACCGTCGACAACAGCACGCCCGCGTCGTCTACGAGCGCGCGCCCGGTCTCGAGCACGATGCGCGGCACGCGGCGCCCCTCCAGGCCTTCCTCGACGCCCGCTGCGATCTTCTCGACATACTGTCCGAGCGACGGCGTGATCTCCTCGCCCGGCAGGTACTGGGCGTGCAGCGTGTTGTGCGAGGCGAAGCCGCCGCCCAGATCGAGAGTCCGGACCTGTACGCCGTGCTCGCTGTCCAGCTCGCGCGCGAACGCGGCCAGTGCGCGAGCCTCCAAGCGGTAGGCATCCGCGTCGAGAATGAACGTGCCGATGTGGCAGTGCAGTGTGTCGAGCTCGAGGCGCCCGCCGCGCAGGATGCGCTGGACGGCGCCGAGCGCCGCGCCGTTCTCCAGGTTGAATCCGAAACGGTCCCACTGCGGCACCGGCAGCTCGGACAGGTTCACACGGATTCCCACCTCCGGTCGTACGTCGAGTTCGGCGGCGACGCTCTCCGCCAGCGCCAGCTCGTCGAGGTGGTCGATGTGTACGTGCGCGCCTTCGCGGAACGCGGTCTCCAGGTCGTGGCGCGTCTTGCCGGGGCCGTTGAACAGGATCTGCGCGCCTGGAACGCCGCTCTGGCGCGCCTTGTCGAATTCCAGGCCCGAAACCACCTCGGCGAGTGCGCCCTCCTGATGGAACACGGAACAGACGGCTTGCAGGTAGTTGGTCTTGTACGACCAGGCGATCGAGAACTCGGAGAAGCGCCGGGCCAGCTCGTCCCGGAGCTCGCGGAAACGTGTGCGCAATGTCTTCTCCGAGAACACGAACAGCGGCGAGCCGTACTCTTCGATCAGCGCGGCTACCGGGACGCCGTCGATGCCGGTGATCGGGCGGATCGTCGTCAGTGCGCCGAACTTGTTGTGGCGACCGAGGGCGTGGCGCACGATGACGGGGCGCTCGTAGCGGGGCTTTACGGCCTCCATGTCGATTCCTTTCCGGGCTCGAAGAATCCGCTCGAGCTGAGCTGGCTGTACGTCGACAGGTCGCCGATCTGGTCGAGCGAGATGCGGACGAACTGCACACCGACGCGGTAGGGCGGCAGCGGGTGGGACACCTGCTGGCCGAGCGCCAGCTCGGCGCAGGCGTAGGGCAGGTTCTGGCCCGCGCCGGCGGCGAGGTAGACCCAGGCGGGGAAACGCGGATTGACTTCGGCGACGAAGAGGCGCCCCGTCGCGGATTCTTTCAGGAACTCGACTTCGAGACCGCCGCGCCAGCGGAGCGCGCGGGCGACGCGGCGGCTCAGCTCCACGAGCTCCGGGTCGCCGACCGTGACGCCGGCCCAGCCCTTGCCCTTGTCGGTGAGCATCATCTTGCGCATGGCGACGGCACCGACCAACGCCCCCTCGCCGTCGCCGAGTCCGGCGACGTTGTATTCCTCGCCGCGGACGAAGCGCTGCACCACGACCGGTAGCCCCCAGCTGGCCACGAACTGGTGGAACGCCGCCACGGCGTCGACTTCGCTGTGGGCGATGCTGGCGCCGTAGTAGACGCCCTTGACCACGATCGGCAGCCCGAAGCGTTCGATGAGCCGGGGAATGTGCTCGGCGCCGACGATCGCTTCCGATTCCGGCACCGGGAAACCCGAGCGCTGCCCAAGGCGGAAGAGCTGGGCCTTGCTCACCGCCTCGATCGACTCGAGGCGCGGCGCGAACGTGCGGATGCCGTAGCGCTCGAGCTGCCCCTCGATCCGTGCGACGGCTCTGAGCTCCGAGTCGAGTGTGGGCAAGAGCACGTCCAGGCCGAACGCCTTCTGCACGCGCAGGAGCTGCGCCAGCATCGCTTCGCGCCCTGCCGACGGGTAGGGCATCACAGCACCCCCATCGAGCAACCCGCGGGCGTAGAAGCCGGGATCGAGCGGGTCGTAGCCGAGTCCGATGATACGGCCGGAGAAGCCCGGCTCGTCTCGTAGGCAGCGCGCGACGGCGACGCCCGGCGCCGGGTTGTCCGTCGCATTCATCCCGGTAATTGCAACGGTGGCCTCGAGTTTTTCCACGGGTCAACCCACCAGGTGATAGTTGCGGAGACGCGCGAGGAAGTCCTCGACGTCGCGTTCCACGTCGTCACTCCGGTCGGTGTCGAATGCGTCGCGCACGTGCGCGGCCGCCTCGTCGACGCCGAGCCCCTCCTTGAGCGCGCCCAGGATGGCGAGCCCGGTGGCGTTGACCGAGAAGCTGTGACCCGTCAGCGGATCGAAGACGAAGCCCGATTCGCTGATCGCGAGTTGTTTGAGGCGGGAGGAGTCGAGCGACACGGCGGCATCCCTCCGGCCGTCGGGAGGGCGGCCATCTGGCTTCCCCTTCAAGGAGCGTGCCTTGTTGCACACTGCAAGACGGGTGCGATTCTCCGCATAGTGCGGAGACCAGCTTGCGCATAACTTGCGCCGCGACGTGGGATGCGCGCGCTCTTCGCAGCGCGCAGAGCGGGCCCCGTCGTCCGGATTGCCGGCGAGCGCGGCCCGCGTCAGTACTCGTCATCCATCGGCTCGAACCTCTCGGCCGTGGTCGCCCATTCGAGCCAGGTTGCGAAGCTCTCCTGCTCGACGCTCTCCGGTCCGGGGTATTCGTGCCCCCAGTAGAAGATCTGCCCCACGCGCCCCGCCTCGGTGGGCTCGAGATCGGTCACGTAGAAGTTGCTGTCCTGGGCAGACGACGTGATGGGGAACCAGCTCCGGCGCCAGCTTCCCGCCTTCATCGCGTGCAGCGTTGCGTCGACGCTCGCACGAGGAAGCGGCTCCTGGTCCCAGGCGGTCCAGCGATCCATCTCGCGCCACCACGCGATGGCGCCGTCGAGGGACAGGAGCTCCACTGGCGGGTACGTGCCTGCGCCGTGGAGGAGATACGAAGCACGCAGGTCCTGGGGGAAACGGCGGCCGATCTCGCGCTCGACCGCGTCGAGGCGCGCCTCCGACACCGGTCCCGGCGGCGGTTCGCGGTAGCGCTTGCGCAGGCCCGACCAGACGCGCTCCACGCGCTTGAACACCGCCCCTGGGATGGCCTCGGCGGGAGGGAGCTCATGCAGCACAGCCCAGGTCGGTACGTTCTGCCAGGAGCTCGCCGCGCCGAGCAGCCAGCGTACCGCGCGCAGCGCTTCCCGAAGCGGATGCACGTCCTCGAAGCGCTGCCATGCGAGCCTTGCGCGGTCTTCGAGCTGCTGCGCCAGCGCCGCGAGCTCGTCTCTCTCCCGCAGGGACGCGGAGTCGACGAAGCCGGCCACGGACTCTTCCAGGGGAAGCCGATCCATGACTGCTGCGCCGACCTCGCGCGCGTCCTCCGAGAGGCCGAGCGCCCAGGCGAGCACGCCGAGCGCCGCAGGGCTCCAGGCGTCGCCCACGTCCGCGAGCTCGTCGAACAGCCACAAGCCCGCCCAGCGCGACAAGCGCGTGGCGCGCTGATGGCCTTCGGCTCCTCCTCCCCGGCAGGTGCTCACGACACACAGCGCGCCCAGGGCCAGCAGATGTCGCGCAACCTCGGCCGGCGAGGGGCGCCTGATCCCGAGCTTGTCGGCGTACGCGCCGAATGCCTCGCGCCCCGGAGCGCCGGCATCGACTACCAGGGAGCGCAGTCGTGGCAGGTTGGCCCGCGCGAGCGCTCTCGCGCCGAATCCGGTCAGCGCGAGTCGCGACAGATCCAGCGACTCCAGGCGCGCTGCCGCGGGGCTCGCGGCGATCTGCTGGAGCATCTCGTCCCCGAGCGGCGAGTCGTGAATGGCCAGCTCTGTCAGGCCCGGCAGAGCTGCCAGGAGCGCCGCGAGGTCCGCGGCGCGCGGGCGGTGCTTCGGTTTCACATCGTCGGCGGCACCGATCGACAGCCTGAGCGTCGCGAGTCGCGGCAGCTCGCTCTCTGCCAGGCTCTTCATCGCCTTCGAAGTGAGCCTGTCGGACTGGACCGTGAGCTCGACAAGCCCTGGCAGGCTCATGGGAGCGAGCGAGTGCGTCCCGCGCAGCGTGAGACGCTCGAGAGATATCAAGGCGTCTCCGCCGATGGCGCTGGCATCGTAGGCGTCGAGAGCGAGCTCGCGCAGCGCAGGGCGAGGGGCGGCAGCGAGGTGACGGATGTACTCCTCGTCGGTGTTGTTCTCCACGCGACGGATCTCCACGCGGCGCAACAGGCGCGCGGCCGGCGAGTCGATGAACGCCCGGAACCGTTCGGCGAGCGGCGGCCACCTGAGCACTTCCGGGCGGAGGTCCACCACCAGCCCGATCACGAAGCCGTGGCGCCACTCGAAATAGAACCCGGGATCCGCTTCCCCGGGGTCGAAGCCGGGAAGCTGGAGCCAGCTGGCGGCGTCGCGCATGGCCTGCGATCGGGCGTCCTCCTCCGCTGCGTCGATCCACGTGGCGCGCTCGTCACCGCGCGCGGAGAGCTCCACCGCGTACAGCTTCCAGGCGCCGTCGTCGGCGGGGTTGTCCGCCAGCCGCACCTCGACTTCGGAAAGCGAAGTCATGCCAACTGCGGTTAGCATGATTCGCGGCGTTCCGGCGTTCCGGCGTTCCGGCGTTCCGGCGCTGATGGCGCTCCGCCGCTCGAGCTGCGGATCGGACCGGGACCGCGCTACGGCTTTCCGCCGCCGTGGCCCCTGTTTGCGACGATCAGCACGTCGAGCTCCGTAGTCGTCGGGCTGACAAGCCTGGGCTCGTACAGCACGGGATCGGTCTCTCCCTCCGTCGGCTCGACGCCCGCGTAGTACGCGTGCAGGTCCGTCGGGTAGAGGTTGTCGAGCTCCGCGTTGCAGGCGACGGCGCCGCCCCCGTTGTCGATCGAGAACGAGATCCGCCACCAGCCGTCCTTGTCGATCGGGACGCCGTCGATCACGCTCGGCATCTGGCGCAGCATCCAGTTGTAGCCGTAGATCACCTTGCCCGAGACGTTGACTTCCGCCGAGTAGGCGCCCGGACCGTCGGAGCTGAATCCGTCGTAGGTCCACAGGTTCACCGCGGTCAGCCAGCTGCCGTCGCAGGTCGCCGTGGCTTGCGAGTACTCGCCCTGGCACTTCGAGATCTGGAGCCTCGGACAGACCGAGTAGATCGTGGCGTTGAACTGCCCCGTGCTGCCGTCGGTTCCCCAGAGCTCGTTCTTGCCGGTGCCCTGGAGGTAGGTCATGTTGAACCCCGTCATCTGCGGGTTCAACGGCGTCGGCAGGTCGGGAGACACGACGTCCGTGTCCAGCAGATCGTCGAGCACGATCTCGACGCGGACCACGGAATTGGTGGTCCAGGTCTGGCGGACGATGTTGTCGGCCCAGTCCACCGTGGCATGGGCAACCTGCCCATCGTGAGCTGCATCCTGCCACTCCGGCTGCCAGGCGTTGGGCGTCTTCTGTTCGTAGTACGGCACGCCGTCGATGAGCGTGTAGTACTCGGGATTGTCGATCAGATACGAAAATGGCACTGACGTCACGGTCAATCCCTCTGTTGCCGTCGGCCGGAGTCCGGTGTCGGCGTAGATGGGATCACCCGTGGTCGAGTCGGTGACGGGCAGGCCCGTCAGGCCTAGTCCTTCCGCGAAGACCACGGGGTTCGCGAGGTTGTTGCCGTAGCCCTCCTCGCCACCGCCGGGCTTGCCGCCGTCGTGCCTGCCGCCGCCTCCGCCGGCGTCGTTGCCTTTGCCGGGCGGCGGCACGGCTACCTGCCGCGGCGGGGACAGGCTGTTGGCACTTTGGCTCCTGTCCGAGCACGCCGCCGCTGTCACCAGCAGGCAGGCGACGGCTGTTGCAGGGATCGCCACCCACGGATCGATGTTGCGCAGAGACATGATTTTCTCCCCCTTTTTCGCGAGCTTCATCCTGTCTACCGAACCCTGCTTCCCATACAAGCAGCGTGCCCGCCGGAACCGTGCGCGCTCGCCTGCGCCGCAAGCCCGCGACAACCGGTAGCTATCCTCCAGCTGGAAGTTCCATCGAGACGGCTGGCACACCGCCGCCGCTCGATGGTGCGCAGCCGATGCAAGCCGGCGATGCTGCGTTGCAGAACCTGCCCGGGCGCGGGCACACCCGCTACGGCGTTCTCGTGATGTAGATCCCGGCCAGCCCCTCTTCTTCCTCGGTGCCGAACCTGGCCGTCAACGCCAGCCAGCGACCGCGGAAGGCGTCACGCTCGATGCCGGGCTCGGACACCGTGGAATCGGCGGGGGCATCCGGGTCGAGGACCCGCCCGTCTGTCGTCGTGTCCACCACGGTCATCAGCGGCATGAAGCCGGGGCTCCGGCCCAGGACAATACTGTCGATCACGTCTTCATACGCGTCTTCGGCGTAGCTCGCGCTCCTCGCCTTGAAGACGATGCGAGCCGTGGGCCCGGTGGCTGCAACTGCCGAGTACGCCGAGGCACGCCAGCGCGGTGGCTCGCTGTCTTCTCCCTGGGGCGACCCGGTGAAGTTCCAGTACAGGAAGTCGATGAATCGCTCGCCGGTCTGGGCCACGAGCCGCATCTTGCCGGTGTCGACGTCGACGACGAAGAAGCCCTGGTGCACTGGAACGTCGACATCGAATCCGTCGGGGTAGTTGTCGTTGCAGAACTGCAGGCGGTCGCGATTGCCTTCGGTGGGGCAGATCAACGTGAGAGTGCGCGTGTTTCCGCCCCATGCGCCCCAGAACGACACGAACCGGCCGTCGAACGACAGCGCTTCACCGAAACGGTTGAATTGCGCTCCCGTGACTCCGGGTACGGGTGCGCCGAACCCGACCAGAACGGTCAGCGTCGGGTTTGGCGACAGCGGCGCCAGATAGATACCGCCCTCGGTCGGCTCGTCTTCGTTGTCGAGCCCGACGAACACCATCTGGTTTTCATACGCCGAAGGCGGGGACGTCGATCCGAAGGTCACCGAACTGGATCCGTTCGGGATCGGAGTGTCGGTGCTGGCGACCACGTGGACGAATCGGTCGCTGCTCACGCTGGTCAGGTTGCGGTAGAAGACGCCGGTCTTCTTCTGGACGCCCTCGGTCCAGTTCCCCTTGAACGCGATCTTGCCGTAGAGCCCGGCTGTGGTCGGCGACGGCGCGCCAGGGAACACGTCGAAGCGGGTAGCCGGCTCGACTCCGGCTACCGCGAAGTAGCCGAACCCGGGCACAGCGCCGAGCAGACTGGCAGCGGTGAACGGCGCGCCCGACGAATCGTGTCGCGTGTAGATGCCGGTCGTGCCGACGCGCGTCTCGGCGCCGTCCGGTAGCGTGTACCGCCAGACCGGTTGCGACTGACCGCGGCTCGCGATCAGATCGCTGTGCGCATCGATCCGCGGGACGGACGGGAACTCCGTGAATCCGGCGCCGGTGTTGTTCGGCTGCGGAACGAGCGTCGGCGCAGTCGAGTTGGCGTTCAGGACAATCTCGATCGGGTTGTTCCCGGAGTGTGGCGGCCCCATGCGGCGCAGGTAGATGCCGCGGGTCGGCGGGCCGCCCTGTTCGCCCCTGCTCCGTGCGCGGAATACGACCAGTCCGTCGGCGTTGAGCGCGGGCTGGTTGTAGCTGTTGAACCGGTTCGTGGAAGCCGGCATCACGTCGTTGTTGTTCACGACGCTGCTCCACCGGAACGCCGGTGCTACGCGTTGCGCGGCGGAGCCCGTGTCGCGCGACGTTGGCTGTGCCGGGCCACATGCTCCCATGGCAGTCGCGGACAGCACGCATGCCACACGGCAGGCCAGGCGTTGATGGCGACTGTCCATCTCCCCCCCGTTGTCGTATGTCGTAGCTCCCTCTGCTACTCACAACCGAGGGTTGGCATTGCCATCCAGAACGTCAAGGCGCGAACAGGCTCCAGCGCTGTGCGACCGGTCTGGCACTGGCGTTGGATCGCCCGTATCGTTGCGGAACGCGAAAGAAAGTCCGTAGCCTCGCGCGGCGGCGATCAGGCGATTGTCATGCCTTCGTCGCTTCGCCTTGACCTTGCGCGCGGTAGCCGGTTTCATCTGCGCCAGCTGCCATGGCTCTCACCCGGGATGCGGTGTTCTGGTCGGCGTTCCGGTCCCACGCGGACCTGACGGTCCACGCTACCCGGAAGCTAGAGGCGATGTTCTCGGATCCGGCGAAAGTGAAGGAGCTCGCCGTCGAGATCAACAAGGCGGAGAAGGAGGGCGACCGTATCACGCACGAAACGGTCGCCGCGCTGCACCAGATCTGGATCACGCCGCTCGATCGCGAGGAGATCCACGCGCTCATCTGCGCCCTCGACGACGTGCTCGACTTCGTGGAAGCGGCCAGCGACTGGGTTCTGCTCTACGAGGTCGGCAAAGCGCGACCCGAAGCGCTCGAGCTCGCCGCCAGCCTGTGCAAAGCCGCCGAAGACGTGGCCAAAGCAGTCGCGCACCTCGATAACCTCAAGGATCCGAAGCCGGTGCTCGAGCTATGCGTGTCCATCAACGCGCACGAGCACGAGGCGGACGTGATCTACAGGCGTGCGGTGGCGCGTCTGTTCAAGGAAGAGAAGGACCCCATCGAGGTGATGCGCTGGCGCGACATCCTGGAGTCGATGGAGACCGCCACCGATCGCGCAGAAGACGTGGCGAACATCATCGAAGGGATAGTTCTGGAGCATGCGTGATGACCGCGTACCTCGCCGTCATCGTCCTCATTGCGCTCGTCTTCGACTTCAGCAACGGATTCCATGACGCGGCGAACTCCATCGCGACGGTGGTGTCGACCCGCGTGCTGTCGCCGCGTGCGGCGGTGGTCTGGGCCGCGGTGTTCAACTTCGTGGCATTCCTGGTGTATCCCAGCAATGTCTCGTCCGCGATCGCCAAGGGCGTCGAGCTCACGGCCGTCACGAACAACGTGATCCTCGCTACGCTGCTCGGGGCGATCGCGTGGAACCTGATCACCTGGTGGTCGGGCCTCCCCTCCTCGTCCTCGCATGCACTGATGGGCGCTTTTGCCGGTGCCGCCCTCGCGCACACGCCGCGGCTGTCGATCCTGAACGCCGTCGTGTTCGGAAAGGTGGTCCTGTTCATCGTGCTCGCGCCCATGCTGGGCATGCTGCTCGGCTGGATCCTGATGCGCCTCGTGCGCCGGCTGCTTGCCCAGGCGCGGCCCGCACGCGTGGACCGGTTCTTCAGACGTGGCCAGCTGGTGTCGGCAGCGTTCTACTCGCTCGGTCACGGCGGCAACGATGCGCAGAAGACAATGGGCATCATCACGGTGCTCCTGATCGCGGCCGGCCTGCAGCAGAAGACGGCGCACGTGACGCCGCACATCTGGGTCGTGCTCGCCTGCCAGGCAGCGATGGGCCTCGGCACCCTGTCCGGCGGCTGGCGCATCGTGAAGACCATGGGCATGAAGATCACCAAGCTTCGCCCGGTGGGCGGCTTCTGCGCGGAGACCGCTGGCTCGATCACGCTGGCGATGGCCACGTTCCTGGGCGTGCCCGTCTCCACGACACACACCATCACCGGTTCCATCGTCGGCGTCGGTACCGCGGAGCGCCGGCTGAGCGCCGTGCGCTGGGGCGTCGCGGGCCGCATCGTCTGGGCGTGGGTCCTGACCATCCCGGGCGCAGCGCTCATCGCCGTGGTCACCTACTTCGGCATCCGCGCCGTTTCCGGGGCGCCCTGAGCGTCGCAGGCCCGGGCGTGCCGCGCGGAGCGAGACGTTCACTCGTCGGGGTTCTTCGCCTTGATCGTGGGCGACACGCTGAGGGTGCCGCCGCTCAGGTGTCCGTCGAGCTCGAAGCGGGACTGGACGCCGTCACCGTCGAGGTCGCCCCGAGCGATCACGGCGAAGCCGGTCGGCGTCGCCGTGTACTCGTACTGGTAGTACTGCGGGTCCGTCATCGAGAAGTGGAGGCAGGCGAAGCCCGCGTGGGCGGCCTTGTCCACCTGCCACTCGCCCGGCCCGGATTGGTACTTCGCGGCGTGCGGCACCGTCGCCGGAACCGGCGAGGACGCAGACGGGCAAAGCTTGCCGTCCCGCGCGTACGCGGCGGTCGCGTCCTTCGCGATCTGCCCGAGCGTATTGCGCGCCTCGGCCTCCTTCGCGTTCGCGATGTAGCTGCGCAAACCGAAGATCCCCAACGCTGCCACCACCCCAACCACGGCGACCAGCACAAACACGCCAACCACGATGACGATGACCCACATCCCAGCGCCGGACTTCTTCTGGGGTGGAGGTGCAGCGGGATAGGGTGCGTTGGCCATGGGGATCCTCCGGAACAGAGAGTTGGCGCGGGCTCGCCGTGCACCGCCGTTGCGCCCGCCGCGCCCCGCCACGCTACGCCAAGCTACGCCCTGCCGCTGGCGCGCGTCCACATGGATCTGGCCGTGCAGCTGCTACGGCCTCCGCCGCCCGGTAGCCCGCAACGAGCAGGAGCGCAGCGCAGGCCCGGGTCGTCAGTGCGCGTCCGCCGGCGGGAAGGCAGCGGAACCTGCAGGCGCGGGCGGTGGCGGAGCGGGCGGCGCGCCGGACGAAGGCGGAGCAGCGCTGCCCGAGCCCGACGGCGCTGCGCCTGGCCACGGCGCCATGTCGTGCCCGGTGGGCGGAGAGGAAGCGGGCGGAGCCGGAGGACCCGTCTGCACTGGAGGCGGAGCTCCGGTCTGCGCAGCAGCGGCAGTAGCGGACGCGGCGGGCCGTGCGCGCCCGGACGCGGCCAGTGCAGCGCGGATGCGTTGTTTCGTCTTCGCGTCGTCGCATTCGGACGTGGTGTAGAAGCCGTTCCGGTGAGTGCCACACCGTGCGGGCGACGGCGTCGCCGAGTGGCAATCACCCCTTGGGGGTGAAGGGCGGGTGTTCAGTGGGGAGGCGGAAGGCGAGCGCGCGGGCAGCGGGTCGTGTACAGCGGCAGCCAGGTCGACGGGATTGCGCTGGTGGGCGACCGGACCGGACCAGGACCGCGCTGACCACGTGGAAGATCGAGACGGCCTGCGTCGAGTGAGCACGGGCGAGCCGCGGGCATGTAGTGCATCCGGCCGTCGCACGGGCCCGCGAGCTTTGTTCCGTCCCCGAGAGACAGCGCGACCCGCTGGGGATGCACCTTCGAGCCGCCCGGGCAGTCGGCGGGCATCACCCCCGCCGCGCTCCGGCTCACGCTCTCCGAGCTGTGGGTGGAGTACTTCGAGAGATCGGCAAGCAGCGCGACGCCGCCACCGCCCAGCCCCACAAGCAGCACCGGGGGGAGAAGAAGAACGGGACCACGAGCCAGGCGACCGGGGTCAGCGGGTCCATCGCCAGCCCTGCCGCCGAGGGTCGTTCTCTGACCTCCCGTTCGAGGGTCGCTTCGTGCACCAGAGGTCGCGTACAGGCCTGTTCCGCCGTCACGCGTACCAGGGCCGCGTCACCCTCGCGCCTCACTTCCGCGTAGAGCCAATGCCATCCCCGCATTCTGCGCGACCTGGCAGCAGCTCTTCGTGGGTGCGGACCTGCTCCTTCGAGAAAGTCGGCGCACATCCCGCCGTCAGCGCGAGGCCGACGAGCAGAGCGCCCCACCCGGACCTCAGGATGCTCGGCGAGAAGACAAGCCAGCTTACCCCCGGAATGTAGAAGCGAAAACCCATTCATACTGACGCCAGACGCGCGAAAGCGCCACCGGCCAGCTTGAACCAGGGCGGATGTTCCGTGGGGCAGGGGCGGCGGAGCGTAGGAGGCGCGCCCCGCCTGTCGGGCTCGAAGGCCAGGGAGGCCTCGGCCGCGAGCTCGCCGAGCGCGACGGCGTGCGGGCCGCGGCCGTGCACGACCGTCGTCACCTGTTTGTCGCCGCGGGTCTCCTTTCCTGCATGAACCCCCGCCCGAAGTCTTCCTCGGCAGCCAGCGCGTTGTGCGCGCGGCAGCGCAGTGTGAGGTTGTCGGCCGTGGTGGGGCCGCCGCGGGCGAAGGGCTGTTCGTGGTGGAATTCGAGCCGGGCGGTTTCGCGGCAGCGCTGGCCGCGGGGGTCGACGTAGCTGCAGCGCGCGCCGTCGCGCTGGCGGACGGCGCGGCGGACCGCGGCGGGGATAGTGTCGCGCCGGCGCGGGTGTTGTGCGTCGGGCTCGCCGCGCGGGCGCGGTGATTCGTTGTGCGGTGCGGCTTCGCGCTCCAGGTCGCGCTGGCGCGGGTCGCCGCTCGGCGGTGCGGCTTCGGGGTGCCCCACGCGGGATTGCGCGGCGACGCCATGAGCCCAGGACCGAGAGCAGCTCGGCCTCGGCGACGAAGCGGATGAACGGCAGGCTGTACGCCTGCACCCCGGTCTGCCCGGTCTCGATCATCCGCCGCTTCGACTGCACGCTCTTGTGCGCTCCGGACCAGGCGAACACCGCGCCCAGCAGCACCTGGCAGATCCACGACGCTACGTTCATCGACAGGCCCTCCTGCTTGCTAGATGGAGGACGAGCCAGCACGGCGCGCTGTGACATCGGGGCGGCGCCCATGGCGGCGGGCCGACACGACGTGCGCTACCTGTGGCAGGCTCGGCCGCATGAAAATCGACGAAAGCGTCACGCTTCCGGACCAGACGGTGGAGGAGCTCTTCCGCCTGATCACGCGCTGGGATCTGCTGCTGCCGGAGATCGATCCGACGATCCTCGAGCTGACGATGAAGCCGCCTGGGGGAGCGGTCGCGCCCGGGACGGTCTTCTTCGAGCGGATGAAGATGATGGGTCGGGTCGTCGAGATCACCGCGACGATGCGCGCGCTCCGCCCTCCGACGGGCTACGACTACGACGCGACCTCGGACGGCCTGACAGGCGGCGGCACGATGACGCTGCGCGATCTGGGAAACGGCTCGGTGGAGTTCCACGTCGAGATCGAGCTCAACCCGACGACGCTCGCGTTGCGGATCGTGACCGCGCTCTTCGGTTGCAAATTCCGGGCCGCCGAACGCGCGCGTCTGGCGCGGATGCGTGAGCTGCTCGCGTCGGGCGCGCTCGTCCCGCCAGCGACCTGATGTTGCCCCGGAGCGGCCTTGGCGCCACATGGAGCCCGCCCCCGCACGCCCAACTTCCGCACTGCGGTTGGCTTTCCTAGCCGTTGGCGCCGGGCAACGCCTCGGAAGGCCCGCTACCCACGTCGATCCGCGCAGCACGATGGCATCGAGAACGTCCTTCGTCTTTCATGGCACCGTAGTAGCTCGATGCGTGGAGTCCGCGCCGTGAGGACGCTTGGTCTAGCCTGCTTGGCTGCCAGCGCGTGTGCGCCACCATCGCCACCGCGGGCGGTCATCACGGTGCATGGGAGCGCCAGCGGCGGCTACACCTCCGTGGTGGCAATGCCCACCAAGTGCGTACCGGCCGCGGACGCGCCGTCCGACCTTCCGGAGTCCATCGACCCGATCCTGCGGCTCAAGCTCGAGCTCGCCGGGTACATGATCACCGACGCGCGCGAGCTGCGTCTGACGACCGTCGACCGCACCGAGCGGACCACCACATTCGACAGCGACGGCCGCGCGCGCTCGACGGCTTCCTCTGCCAGGATCGGCGACGGGTTGACCGTGGCCTCGCTATCGCCTGCGAGTCGCGCGGTGGTCTCGCAGAGCCTGGGCCTGACCGGGGGCATGACCTCGACTCTCCGGATCACGCGCGATGGTACTGGAGCCGGTGCACCGATCCGGTACACGCTGGTGGTCAAGCTGGTCGCGCTCCCCGAACGTACCCCGCTGTGGACAGTGCGTTGTAGCGAGCGGCTCGAAACGCCAGTTTTGACCGCCCAACTGCTCGCCAACTGCGCTGGTGACGGTGTGCTGGCGTGGCGGGCGCCCGACGCGATAATCGGGAGGAGCCCATGACAGCGCGTGTGCGCGGCATGGGGCTCGCCATTTTCTGCGGCGTGGTGCTCGCGGCATGCAGCGTCGAGAAGCTACCGCCGATCCGGATGGTGCACCGCGAGACCTCCGCGCTGCCTCGACGGGTGGTCGTGTTGCCCATCGAGTGCACGCGGGCCGAATTCACCCACCGTACAGGCGATGATCCGCGCGCCTGGTGCCAGGGCATCGACGCGATGGTCGCCTCCGATCTGGCGTTTCACGGCATGCAGGTTGTCGACCTGGCGAGGCTGCCGGCCAGCAACCGCACGCGCAAGACCGTCGAGGTCTCGATCGAGGGCAACGGCACGACGTCTGAACGGCGCGACGTGACAGTGAAAGGCCCCATGTACTCCGAGGTCGACGCATGGTCGCAGCGCGCAGCGCTCGCCAAGCTCGGGGTGGACGGACTGGTACGCGTGCAGAGTGCGCGGCTCGACACGTGGCCCGTGCGTGCGCTCGCGCTCGTGCGGGTGACTCGTTTCCCCGATCAGACACCCATCGTTGCCAGCGTCTGTGAGCTGGAAGTGTCGCGAATGGATGACTACGCCGCGACGGTCGAGCGCGCGGTGAAATGCGCGCTGGCAGGCGTGGTGCGATGATGCGCGCCGCCACCACGCTGCTCATCCGCACTGCGGCCCTCGCGCTGCCCGTGACGCTGACAGGCTGCGTGATGGGCGTCGGTACCAGCACCGTGGGGATCTGGCGGCCGAAGCGCGTCGTAGATACCGACGTTTGCATCCGGAACGCTGGCGGCGGCTGCAAGACCATCCGACAGGTCGCGCACGACGTGCCCGCGCGCAGCTTCGGCGGGGGGCTCATCGCCTGGGCCAATCCCGGCTACGCCCACGTCAGCGGCGTCGCCGGGGGTGCCGACAGGCTCGCGCTCGACAATCACATCGAGTACCTGCGTGGGCGCTCGGGCCTCGCGGGCGGGGTTCGGGTTGGCGCCAACCTGGCCACGACACTCGGAGGCAGACACGGGTTGCTGCTGACGGTCCCGGTTACGGCAGTCGTCCACTGGGGATATCCGCGCTTCTCGCTCTACGGCGGGGCAGGCTATACGCCGTATGCGGTCAATCGCGCCGATGCCGCCAACGGGACCACCACGTCGACCCAACTGCGCGGATTCAACTTCATGGCCGGTGGCCGCGTCGTGTTGCGCACCGCCCACAGCTACCGGCTCAGTGTCAGCGTCGACGTATTCCGCCAATATCTCGGCGGCCCGATCGACACCAGCGTCACCGGCGCGTTCGGAGTGCATCTGTAGACTCGAAGGAGCAACATGCGACACACACTTGCCCTATCCTGCCTATTGCTAGTCTTCGGTGCCACCGCCTGTGGCGCATCCCAGCAGGCGCGTCCGGTGACGGCGGAGGTCGCGCTCGGCAAGGCAAACGGACCGCCCGGCGGCGTGCTCGTGATGTCCGCCCACTGCGCGGGGATGGAGCGGCGATGTCCGTCGAGCTGGGCACCCGCTGTCGACGCCATCGTCACCAGCGGTCTGGCGTTTCACGGCTATACGACCATCGATCCCGCCGGTCTCCGCAAGGACGAGGGCACGCGCACCGAGAAGACCGTCGACACCGACACGAAGACCGAAACCTCGGGGAATCACCAGGAGCAGTCGGTCGGAGTGGTCGCGATCATTCCGATAGCGAGCTTCACGACAAGCCAGGGCAGGACGGTCAAGGTAGCCCAGTCGCACGAGAAGACCGTGGTCCTCGAAGGCGCCACCTTCGAGGACCTGATCCCCCAGGATCGCCAAGCGCTGATGGCGCTGGCAGGCGCGCACTCGGTGCTCACCACCCAGGTGATCGTCGGCGCGAACTGGAGCGTGTGGACGATGGCCCAGAGCGTGCAAGTGGTGATCAAGCTCAGCGCCGCCAGCGATGGTGCGATGAGGTGGTCGTCGCGGTGTTCCGCGTCTTCGGACCAGTATCCGTCCGTAGACGCAGCGATCGAGGCAGCCGCGCATTGTGCCGTGGATGCAGTCACCACGCCCCCTGCTGGATGACAACTGCGCCACGGCTGGTCGGGCCTGGCGAGCGACGTGCGCGGGCGCCCGGCCCGCGCGTGATAGGCTGGAGTCATGCGGTGGTCGGTATGGGCGGGACTTTTCGCGTTTGCGTTCCTCCTGCTTTTGGGATGCAGCAGCGACGGCGGCGGCGCTGGGCCCAACGCGGGCGGCGCGGCGGGCTCTGCCAGCGGCGGCGCGGGCGGAAGCGCTGGAAGCACGGCTACCGGCGGCAGTGCTGGCAGCGGCGGCAGTGCCGGCAGCGGCGCTAGCGCTGGCAGCGGCGGCGGCAGCGCGGGCAGCGGCGGCAGTGCTGGCAGCGGCGGTAGTGCTGGCAGCGGCGGCACCGGCGGGGACCCGAACTTCACCGCGGACGGCTGCTTCAGGTGGACGGGGCAACTGTCGCTACAGGCTGCCGTCGATCAGCACGACTGCGTCGAGGTCCAGGCCGGAACCTACACGCTGACGCACACCGTGTCCGTCAAGCCCGGTCACACCCTCCGGGGTGTCAGCGCTGCAAAGTCGATTCTGAAGGCCAGCCAGAGCGCGTGGACCTTCGGTTGTTGCGACTCCATGATCGCGGACACCTTGCCCGCAACGCCGGAGGCCAACCCATTCCACGTGCAGAAGCTCACCCTGGATGGTGCGGGGGTGGCCACCTACAACATCTGCTGTCGCGGCTACGTGGTCGAAGACTCGATCCTGGAGAATTCGCGCTGCTCCGCCATCGGCGCCGCCGGCAAGGGCGTCACCGCCACCAACAACCAGATGCTCTACAGCGCACAGCCCACCGACGTGCCAGGCAGGGGCAGCGTGAGCTGTGCGACCGGCGGCTTCGGCGGCGTCGCCGAAGGGGCTGCCATCTACTCCGAAGCCAAGGCGGTGAACCTCGGCACGGTGATCGACGGCAACACCATCAAGTACAGCTTCGGTCCCGCGATGGACATCAACGGCGCCTGGGGCGGCGTGTTCAAGAACAACCAGGTATCGGACAACAGCGCGTGGGCCGCTGTCAGCCTGTACGGCGCCAGCAACTGGCTGATCCAGGGCAACACTATCAGTCACCCGGCGACCGAGCCGCCCCAGCCCTATCACCCGTACTGCGCTACGGGGCCGAACGGCGGCCACTCGGCGGGCATCTTCCTGTGCCAGGACACCGACAACAACAACCTCGTCGTCAACGGCAACACCATCACCGGAAACAAGACCAGCAGCTACTACGGCATTCTCAGCGTGGGCGCGGACGAGGTGAAGCCGTACTGGGCTCCGCGCAACAACACATTTTCGAACAACGACGTGTCCGGCAGCGTCGTGGGCTGCGGCGATGACTTCAAGCCCGGCCAGTGGCTTACGGATCAGAACACCTGGACCGGCAACAACTGCGCCGGCTCGCCCAACACGGGGCCGAGCTATTTCTGAAGGGCGCGCAAGCGCGACGCCGACGGCTACGGGCAGGATTGGCCCGGCGAAATGCACGCACCGCCAGGACAGCACACGGGGAACTTGGCCGGGCAGGTCGACTTCGAGATGCAGATGCCGCTGCCGCAAAGGTAGTTTTCGCAGCCCAGGTTGGGGCCGCAGGAGGTGCCGTCGGGCAGCGCTGTATGCGCACAGGTCCCGCCGCTGCAGGTGTCGCTGGTGCAGGCGTTGTTGTCCGTCGCACAGGCCGTGCCGTCGGTGTTGCGCGTGCAGCTTCCGGTGTCCGTGCGATCCGTGCCGGTACAGACGCCGGCATTGCAGGTGTAGTCCGTGCAGGTCCGGCTGTGGGTGCCGCCGCTCTCCGCGCACACATCCGAAAAGCCGCTGCAGCTGCCGTATTGACCGCACTGCGAGCTCGCGCAGATCGTTTCGCCGTTCGCGTTCGACACGTTCGTCCACGCTGAGGTCGACGAGGCGGGTTGGCACGACTGGCACGTGTTGCCCGGCTTGGTCGCGCCGCTCTGGTAGAGCGTGCCGGAGATCCAGCAGCCGGCGATGCAGCCGCCGTTGCCGTCGCAGATCTTCGAGCTGCCACAGCTGGTACCTCCAGCCAGCTTGGGGTGCGTGCACGATCCGCCGCTGCAGGTGTCGGAGGTGCACGGCGAGCCGTCGTCGGTACAGCTGTCGCCGTCGGTGGTGCGGGTGCACCCGGCGGTCTCGGCGTGTGTCGGCGCCGTGCAGACGCCGGCCTTGCACACGTGGTCGGTGCAGGTCCGCTTCTTCGTTCCGCTGGTGTCGCAGCTGCTCGAGTAGCTGCAACTTCCGTACTTGCCGCACGACGAGCTGCCGCACTGCGTGTCGTCCAGAACCGGCGACCAGCCCGAGGCGTTCTTCGCGCTCTGGCAGCTCTCGCACGGGTTGGCCGGGTTCAGCGTGCCTTCGGGGTACGACGTGTTTCCGATGAGGCAGCTGGCCGTACACTGCCCGCTCTTGCAGTGGCCACCGCTGCCGCACGTGGTCGTGTTCGACCTGTCGGGATGGGTGCAGACGCCGGCCTGGCACTCGTCGGACGTGCACGGATTGCCGTCGTCGGTGCACGCCGCAGTGTCGGCCAGCGACGACCACGCGCTGGTGCTCTTGGCGGCATCGCAGCTCTGACACGAGTTGGAAGGGTCGATCTCCCCGTCCGCGTAGAACTGACCGCTGATCACGCACCCCGCCTTGCACGCCAGGGTGGCGTCGCAGACCTTGCCGCTGCCGCAGCTGTCGCCTACGCCCAGGTCCGGATGCGTGCAGATCCCGGACGCGCACTCGTCCTTGGTGCAGCTGTCGCCGTCGTCGGCGCACGGCGCGCCGTCGGCCGCGGGCGTCCACGCGCTCGGGCTCTTTGCGGGATCGCACGTCTCGCAGGCATTGGCCGGGTTCGTCGCGCCGGCGGCGTAGAGCTTGCCGCCGATTCCGCACGCCGCGCTGCACTTGCCCGCGGCGCTGCAGACCTTGCCGTTCCCGCAGCCCACGCCTTCCGCCAGCAGGTTGTGCTGGCAGGAGCCACTCTTGCAGATATCCGTCGTGCAGGGGTTGCCGTCGTCGGTGCAAGGGCTGTCGTTGGGCGAGCAGGGCACGGCCGGCTTGCAGCCCGCGTCGTCGCCGCCGTCGCAGCCTCCGGCATCCGTCCCGAAGCTACCGCCGCTTCCAGCAGCGCCATCGCCGAGCGCGCCTCCCCCGCCCTCTGTCGCACCGCCATCGCGAGCGGCTTCCAAACCGGAGAGGTTGCCGGTCGAACAGGCGACGAGCAACAACAGGGCAGCCAGCCCCGGCAAGACCATCCACGAACGTTTCATCATGAAGAAGGCACGATAAGACACTCAGACCAGCCTAGCCTGGTCCGGAGCGCGTTGCCAACGGCCGCCTGGCTCATGGCCGGGCCGTGCGGGTCCCGGGCCTCGACGAAGCGGCGCTCTACTTGCGCAGCGTGAGCGGGTCGATCACGCCCTCGAGCCCTGCCACGACGCGCGCCATGCGTGCGTAGTCGAGCTTGTCGGGCGTGTCCCAAGCGGTGCGATAGTGTGGGCAACGGGACGCCCGGGTGTCCGAAATCATCAACGCAGGGAAGCCGCGCGCCGGCGGGCATCTCGATGGCCTCAGCGGGGATGCTCGCTTGCGGTAACGGAGGGGCAGGCGGCGGCCCATCCATGACAATGCTCATCGGTCGCACTGGCAGGCACGGACCAGGAGTGGACAACCCCGGCGAAAGACATAGCTTTCCGGTGTGGCTCGCTTGCGGGGACTCGTGTGCGCGGGTGCCGTAGTGGCTCTGGTCAGCTGCGGCGGAAACAACAACATCCCTCACTCGTCGGGGGACGAGTACGAAGCCCGGCTCTTTCCGGGCACGCACGTGCTCGACGTCGAGACGATGAAGGCGCTCACGCAGGTGGACGCGGACGGCACGCTGCATTTTGCAGGCACGCCGCACGCGCTCAAGGGTATCCAGCCGCCCGAGGTTGTGCTCGGCGGCGTGTCATCGGCGTCGCCAGGCGGTTTTCTGCGCTACGTCACCTCCACCGGTTCGGACGCCGGCGGCCTGGTGCTGCACACCGCGCAGGCTCCCATCCAGATGGCGTTCCAGAAGCTGCACGTGAAGTTCTCCCGGCACATCGTCGACCTCGGTGCGCCGGACGTGGCCTGGAACTGGCAGACGCAGCGCGTGCTCGCCAGCAACTCGAAGTGGCAATCGAAGCACATCGACTTCTTCGCGATGAACGGCGACGGCGATCCGGCGACGACGGACGACCAGGTGCACGTCGTCGGCGATCTGTCGGGCGGCTTCGACTACACGTTCGGTGTCGACGTCGACTGGGGGGACGTGTTCGATCTGCCGAGCGCCATCAAGGACTGCGCCAAGAGTCTGTTCACAAGCTGTTCCGTTCAGGATCTGCTCCCGGAGGCCACCGTCGGCTACAGCGTGTCGGCGGGCGCAGACGCCAAGCTGCACATGCAGGGCGTCACGTTCCTGCCCTACGAAGCACCCTACACACTGGGCAAAGCCACGCTCGAGCCGCTCCAGATCGGTCCCTTGTGGTTTTTCCCTGTGGTGGAAGTGAAGGCGACCATCTCGGGGAGTGCGACGAGCCAGTTCTCGTTCGACGTGGGCGCGCACGCCAGCGCCGGCATGGGCGTCACCTTCTCGAGCAAGAGCGGCGCCAATGTCGAGCCGCCGCACGCGGACTTCGACTTCGACGCGGCGAACGTCGACGCGACGCTCCAGGCCGGCGGGCGCGTCGACGTCGGACCGGAGCTGCACCTACGTCTGTTCAAGGTCGCCGGCCCATACGCCGGACTGTTCGCCTTCGCGGAGCTGTCCGCGGAACAGAACCGGACGCCCTGCTACGAGCTCCACGCCGGCGTCAGCTCGGAGTTCGGCTTCGACATCCAGTCGCCCAAACTGCCACTGCTCGGCAACGTCACGCTCGCGGACTGGAGCAAGAAGTACGACCTGTCCAACAAGCTCGCGGATTCGGGCGCGTGCAAGCCGCTGCCCGGCGGCAGCGGGCCGTCGCCGACAGGGGGCGCCCCCGACCCCGCCGCATTCGCCAATCCGGCCTTCACGCCCTGGTCCAGGACCTACTCCGGCGCCGTCTCGAACCACCCCTATCTGGGCCCGGGCGGGCAGATCGCCTGGCTCGATGCAACGCCCAGCATCGATGGCCGCTTCGTGCTGGCCGGCTCCGCCACCAAGGCGCTGGTCAAGATCGATCCCGACGGCAAGCTCGTGTGGTCCAGGCGCTATCTCGGGCCTGTCAGCTTCTACAACGACACGCTGACACCGGAGCTGCTCGTCTCGAACCTGCAGGCTCTGCCGGACGGCACGATGCTCGCGGTCGCGCACCCCTACACCCTGATGAAGCTGGAAGCCGACGGCAGCGTGTTGTGGGCGGAGCAGTTCGACGTCGCCTACCGCGACTCGACCATGCGTTTGACGAGCGTGGCGCCTGCGGCCGACGGCGGCGTGTTCGTTGGAGGAACCTTCGGGGAAAACCGCATCTACGCGCAGAAGGTCGACGCCTGGCTGATGCGTCTCGACGCTCACGGCAAGGTCGTGTGGTCGAAGCGCTGGGGCAACGCCGAGGACGGCGAGACGCTCCGCACACTGCTCCCGTGGCAGGGCGGCGTGGTCGTCGGCGGGGCAACCTGGGCTCCGGCCAACAGTCGATGGCGCGCCTGGACGACGCGCTTCGACGGCGACGGCAAGTTGCTCTGGTCGAAGACGTACGACAGCCGCAAGTGCGGGTCGGCCTACGAGGCGTCGGCCTTCGTGACCAGCGGGGTCATTGCCAGGGACGGCGACGCCGTGTTCGGCGGCACCATCGAGGATTCCCACGACTACACGCTGGTGTTCAAGCTGAAGCCCGACGGGACGCTGGCGTGGTCCACGTCGGGCGGCTCGAGCCGCGACGTGGACACCGGAACGAGCGTGGCACGGATCGTCGAGCTGCCGAGTAGTGGCTATCTCCTGAGCGGCACACTCGGCTACTCGGAGAACGGCACGTACAGCGATGCTCAACAGGATCTGTTCCTGGCCGGCACGGACTCGGTCGGGCAGATGCTCTGGCTGGAGCGCTACGGCGGCAGCCGCATCGAGGCCAACGTGCCCCGGCGCTCGGACGCCTGGGCCGGTGCGACGCTCACCCGCGACGGCGGCGTGCTGCTGGTGGGCTACACCGACACGCTGACGCCCGCCGGCAACGGCTTGTGGGCTGCCAAGATGCCGGCGAAAAGCGGCAGCATCGCCTTCAACGCCAGCACCACTGCGGTGAGCGGCGCAATCGGCTTCGCCGATCCGGGCTACTGCCTGACCGGAAGCGACTGGGACCAGACCCCGAGCGACTACGACGCGCAGCCGAAGCCACTTGTGGTGAAGGTGGAGCCTGCGAGCGTCGACAGCTACGTGCAGGCTCCCTGACGGTAGGTTCCGGGCGGCTTGTTCGCGACGTCCGCCGCAGACCACGCAACGCAGTAGTAGGCGTCGGCCGCCTTCGATGCGCCCGGCGCGCTGGCTCGCCGCGTCCGCGCCCGCCAGCGGCTAGCGCAGGCCCGGCGCTTCGTGGCCCGACTCGGTCACGTACTCGCTGTAGCCGCCGCCGTAGGGGAGGGGACCGTCGGGCGTGAGCTCGAGCACGCGATTCGACAGCGCGCCGAGGAACTGGCGATCGTGCGACACGAACAGCATCGTGCCCTCGAACGCGTCGAGCGCGTCGAGCAGCATCTCCTTGGTGGCGATGTCCAGGTGGTTCGTCGGCTCGTCGAGCACCAGCAGGTTGGGCGGGTCGAACAGCATCAGCGCCAGGGCGACGCGCGCCTTCTCGCCGCCGCTGAGCACGCGGCACGATTTTCGGCCTCGTCGCCGGAGAAGCCGAAAGCGCCGGCCAGTGTGCGCAAGGTGCCACGCGTGGCCAGCGGGAAGGCGTGCTGCAGCGTCTCGATCACCGTCTTCGATGGGTCCAGCGTCTCCATCGAGTGCTGGGCGAAGTAGCCGAGCTTGACGCTGGCGCCGATGGTCACGCTGCCCGTGTCCGGCTCGGTCACGCCCGCTACCAGCTTGAGCAGCGTGCTCTTCCCCGCGCCGTTCACGCCCATCACGCACCAGCGCTCGCGCCGGCGCACCAGCAGATCGAAGTCGCGGTAGATGTGGTTTTCGCCCCAGCCCTTGCTCATGCCTTCGATTTTCACCACGTCGTCGCCGGAGCGTGGCGGCTGGCGGAAGTCGAATTTGACGACCCGGCGCTGTTTGGGCGGCTCGAGCTTGTCGATCTTGTCCAGTTTCTTCACGCGCGACTGTACCTGCGCGGCGTGGCTGGCGCGCGCCTTGAAGCGATCGATGAACGCCTGCTCCTTGGCGAGCATCGCCTGCTGGCGCTCGTATTGCGCCTGCTTCTGTGCCTGGGCGAGCGCGCGCTGCTGCTCGTAGAAATAGTAGTTGCCCGAATAGGTGATCAGATCGCCGGCATCGATTTCGACGATTTTCGTCACCAGCCGGTTTATGAGCTCGCGGTCGTGCGAGGTGATCACCAGCCCGCCGTCGAAGTCGCGCAGGAAGCGCTCGAGCCAGATGATCGACTCGATGTCGAGGTGGTTCGTGGGCTCGTCGAGCAACAGCACGTCAGGGCGCATGAGCAGGATGCGCGCGAGCTCCACGCGCATCTTCCAGCCGCCGCTGAGCTTGCCCACGTCGTCTTCCAGCACGGCGTCGGAAAAGCCGAGCCCGGCGAGGATCTCCCGGGCGCGCGCTTCGAGCGCGTAGCCGCCCAGCTCGTCGAAGCGCGCCTGCACCACGCCGAACCGCTCGATCAATTGCTCGAGCTCGTCGGCGCGCGCGGGGTCGGCCATGGCGTGCTCGAGCTCGTGGAGCTCGTGGCCGACCTCGCTGACTTCGCCGGCGCGGCCCAGGGTGGCGTCGAGCACGCTCTGGCCCTGCATCTCGCCGACGTGCTGGCTGAAGTAGCCGATGGTCACGCCGCGATCGACGACGACGTTGCCGCCGTCCGGCTCTTCCTGGCGGACCAGCATCCGGAAGATGGTCGACTTGCCCGCGCCGTTCGGGCCTACCAGCCCGACCTTCTCGCCCTTGAACACGCCCATCGACGCCTCGACGAACAGCAGCTGGCGGCCATGGCGCTTGGAGACGGAGTCGAGACGGATCACGGCGCGCGCAGCGTGACAGCTTCGAGCGCCCATGCAAGGGGAGTGACGCGACGCTTGGCGATGCGGCTCCGGGCGCCTCCAGAACCTCGCCGGTGCGCCGTCACGGGGCGGCGCAGGCGCTGGAGTACGAGCCGCAACAGCCGCTGCAGTCGGCGGGATTCAGATTGAACGACTTCCAGATCCCGGACCGGCAGACCTGTGAGGCCCAGGCGCCGAACGCCGTGACGTACACGCAGCGCCAGGTCTCGGCCGGTTCCGAACATGGCGTTCCAGTGTTCGCCACCGTCGAGCCCTGACCGCTCACGCTGCACCCGCAACTTCCGCAGTCCTTGGAGCAGGAGCTGCAGGTCTCGGTGCCGTTGCAGCTTCCATCTCCGCAGACCGGAGGGCAGGGGCCGCAGTCCTTGGAGCAGGAGCTGCAGGTCTCGCTGCCGTTGCAGCTTCCGTCCCCGCAGCTGGCCGGGCAGGGGCCGCAGTCCTTGGAGCAGGAGCTGCAGGTCTCGCTGCCGTTGCAGCTTCCGTCCCCGCAGCTGGCCGGGCAGGGGCCGCAGTCCTTGGAGCAGGAGCTGCAGGTCTCGCCGCCGTTGCAGCTCCCATCTCCGCAGCTGGGGCCAGAGCTTGTTCCGCCAGTGCCGGAGCCAGCTGTTCCGCCCGTGCTCGAACCTGCCGATCCCCCTGTGCTTGAACCTGCGGATCCACCCGAGGGACCGGCCCCTGTTCCGCCTCCGGGCCAGCCGATCGAGCCGCCGACGCCGGTTCCGGTCGAGCCTCCCGGTTCGTTCGTGGCGATGGAGCCGCCGCTACCGCTAGAGCCGCAAGCTGCGAGCGAAAGGGCGACACAAGTCACGAGCAGAGCGCGCGCGCTCATGACCTCATCCTACGCGAGCGCGCTCTCACCGGCCACCCGCTTCGCCGCGGGGACCGCGAAAGAGCTCTGCAGCTAGGCGCGGGCTAGCTCTTGCCCTGGAGGCTTCCGTCGACGTGGACGTCCATCTGCGGGAAGGGAATTCCGATCCCGGCTTCGTCCAATGCCATCTTCGTCGCACGCGTGGCGGCTTGCAAGACGTCCCAGTAGTCCGCCGTGTTTGCCCACACGCGAAGGTGCCAATTGACGCTCGAATCGCCGAGGTCGCTCAGGAATATCTGCGGCGGGGGATCCTCTAGCGCGCCGGGGATGTTCGGAATCGCAGCCTCGAGGGCCTTGCGCGTCGCGTCGAGGTCGGCGCCGTAGGTTGCGCCCACCTTGACGTCCACGCGTCGCGTGTCGTTATGGCTCAGGTTGACGATGGTGTCCCCGAAGATCTTGCCGTTGGGCATGACCGTGTGGCGCCCGTCGGGGGTGTCCAACTCCGTCATGAAGATGCCGACCTCGAAGACGACACCGATGTGTCCCGCGACCTCGACGACGTCTCCTACCTTGAAGGGCCGGAAGACGAGCAGCATGACGCCGGCGGCGAAGTTGCCCAGCGTTCCCTGGAACGCCAGCCCCACGGCCAGGCCTGCTGCACCGAGGACGGCTGCGAACGCGGTGGTCTGGACGCCGAAGATCCCCAGGATGGCCAGCGCCGATCCGATCAGGATCAGGGTCCGGGTGAGCCCCGCGAAGAAGCGGGTCAGGGTCGGATCGAACTTGCGTCGAGTCAGTTGCCCGTTGACCGCTCGCTTGGCCCAGTTCGCCACGATGAAGGCCAGCAGAATCGCCAGGATTCCGCCGACGATTCGGGGCGCGTACGTCCCGGTAAGCTGCATTCCAAGGTCGATCCACTTGCTGGCATCCATTGGTGCTTCCTCCTCGCCGCAGACTGGTACCACGCGTCCGGCAAGGCGTTCACCGCGACCAGCCCGTCCTCGGGGCTGCGGCTGCGCACAGCGGGGCGGGCCTGCTCCGGGAGCTGCCGGGTTGGCCCCGAACCCATGCGAAATACGGAGGGTTTTCCACCCCCTGCAGCGCTCGGTGTCAGGATCTTGTCAGGAAGTGCTGCGCGCCGGGCGGGGCTGGAGGCTCTTGCCGGAGCCAGGGGCTCGTGGTAGTCGCTCGCCTCCCATGCGCGACAACATCCGTCTGGTCTCGACCGCCGGTACCGGCTTCATCTACTACACGACCAAGAACAAGCGGACGATGACTTCGAAGCTCGAGCTGAAGAAGTACGATCCGAAGGTGCGCAAGCACGTCGTGTTCAAGGAAGCGAAGATGCCGCCTCACAGCAAGTGAGCGGCACCTCCTTCTTCATGTAGTAGGGGCGGCGTCCCGCACCGCGGTTGTCCGCGCCGCCCCGCTCCGACGATTCAGTGCGCCGACAGGTGCGTGCAGTCGCTCGTGACCTTGATCTCGCTCATGCCGGGCTTCGCGGTCACGCTGGCGACACCGTTCTGCGAGTCGTCGACGATCCAGAACATGTCGCCGCTCTGGAACTGGTGGCTCGACACGGAGTTCGACTCGACGCTGGAGTAGGTGCCGCTGCCGAACTTCGGCTTGTCGCCGTAGAAGACCTTGACCGTCTTCGGGCAGTCGCTGCGGATGTCGACCGACACCGTGGACGGCGCGGCCGGCGCGCTGTTGCTGTGGCTCGCGCTCGGACCCTGCGGGTCGGTCGGCATGCCCGGCGACGGCGACGCGGGTGAGCTTTGGCTCTGTCCGGCCATGCCGGTCCCGGACGCGCCGCTCTGGCTCTGCTGCGACCCGGCGGGGTAGCGGCCCATGGGCATCATGCAAGCGCCGAGACCGGCGACAAAGGGCAACACAACGGCAAGGCGGATGTTCATCGGTGGCTCCTTCCGGGCGGTAATACGTCCCAGCGGCCCGGAGCTTCCCCTGTCGTCGATCGCGCGGTCAAGGCCGCGGGCTGACGCCTGCTCCGGCGACGCCCATACTGTCCGTTGTATGCAGTGGCGGCAGTCAGCAGCGCTCGCGGGCAGCGACGCACCGGCGGCGCAGGTCACGCTGGCGGCAGGGACGCGCTGGGAGACGCACTGCTACGCGAGCGACAGTGGCCAGGAAGGGCCGACCGTGCTGCTCGTGGCAGGAGTGCACGGCAACGAACCGGCCGGGGTGATGGCAGCCGAGCGTATGCGTCGCTGGCGGCCGCTTCGTGGCCGGCTTGTGCTGGTGCCGCGCGCGAACCAGCCGGCCCTGGCGCGCGGCACTCGGCGAGCGCCGGCCACGCGCTTTGCCGATCTAAATCGCAACTTCCCGCGTACGCCCGATGACGCGCCGCGGGGCACGCTGGCGCGTGCGCTGTGGCAGCTCCTGACCTGGATGCAGCCCGACTGGGTGATCGATCTGCATGAAGGCTTCGACTTCAACCGCACGAACCCGGACAGCGTCGGAAGCTCGGTGCTCTACGTTCCGGCGGGCGACAGCCGCAGCCGGGCGGAGCGGCTGGCGCGCGCGGTCAACGCCACAGTGAGCGAGGCCGCACGGCAGTTCACGCTGCTCAGGTGGCCGGCTCGCGGCAGCTTGTCGCGGGCCGCGTGGGAAGCGCTTGCCGTCCCCTCGATGATCCTCGAGACAACAAGAGGCGGGCAGCCGCTCGAGCTTCGTGCCGCCCAGCACGAGCTGATGGTGGCGGAGCTACTGGACGACCTGCAGATGCTGCCGCAAGGCACGCGCGCCGACGCAGGCGCGCCCTGACGCCGAGCGCCGCGCGGACCTGCCCCCGCGCGGCGCCGGTCCCGCGCCTATTCGTTGTCCTGGTCTTCGTTCAGGATCTTGAACTCGACGCGACGGTTCTTCGCGCGGCCCGCTGCAGTGGCGTTGCTGGCGATGGGCTTGTCCGGGCCGAAGCCCTGCGACTCCAGCCGGCTCGACGAGATGCCGTGGTGGATCAGGTATTCCATCACCGAGTGCGCGCGGGCGGCGCTGAGCTTCATGTTCAGCGCGTGCGAGCCCTTGTTGTCGGTGTGCCCATAGACGCCGATGCGGATGTTCGGGCGCGCCTTCATCAGTGTCACGACCTCGTTGAGGATCGGGTAGCTGACAGGCTTGATGGTCGCCTTGGCGAACTCGAACTGGATCGGCTTGAGCAGCTGGACCTCGCCGCTCTCGGTGACGTGGGTGAGCTGCGGACAGCCGTTCTTCTCGGCGATCTTCGAGCGCGGGCCAGGTTCGAGCGGGCAGTGATCCTTCGTGTCCGGGATGCCGTCGTTGTCGGCGTCCGTCTCCGGGCAGCCGTCGTTGTCCTGGATGCCGTCCTTGTCTTCCGGCGTATCCGGACACTTGTCGATGTTGTCCGGGATGCCGTCGCCATCGCGGTCGCTTGGTGCGGGGCAGCCGTCGGTCGGATTCGGCGGCTTGCCGTCTTCCTTGACGAGCGGGCACTTGTCGATGTCGTCGGGGTAGCCGTCGCCGTCGGTGTCCTTCGCGTAGTCGGAGACGTCGGGCACGTTCCGGTAGCCCGGCGGGGTCGAGCTCGGCGGCCTGTCGCTGATCGTGAAGAAGCTGCCGATGGACGCCAGGATGCGGAAGTCGGGTGAGCCGTAGCCCGTGGCGAGCTTGGTGCCGGCACCGACGTTGACGAAGGTGTGGTGGGTCTTGCCCAAGGCGAAGCGCGCCTGGCCGAGCCACTCCAGGTCCGTGTTGCGGGTGGAGAAGATCGTGTTGTGCGTAACGCCGTTGTCGTCCGTGATCTTCTGCAGCCCGGTCGTGCCCCAGAGCTCGACGCCGAGGCGCACCGTGCCCTGGCGCAGGGGTACGTAGCCACCGAACGCCCAGCGCAGCTCGTCGCCGATGAACAGCGCCCCGTTGCTGCCGCCGATGCTGAGATTGGGGCGGAATTGCGTACCGATATTGCCGGCTAGCAGGAACCTGCCGAAATCGTACTCGCTCGACACGAAGAACCCACCGGTGAGCGAGCCGTCGCCGTCGAAGGACGTGGCGTTGCCCGTCGGCAGCCACATGGCACCGCCGGCGCCGAGCTTGAACTTGTTGTTGTTGGAGTTCAGCAGCCGGACGCGCGCGTCGAGACGCAGGTCGCTGACTGCGATGGGCCTGACGTTCAGGCCGTTGCCGATGCTCTGCTGGATGGGATCGACCGACGGCCCCTTCTGGATCGCGATCGGCAGCATGACGTTGAAGCTGGCGCGATTGGCGACCTCGGTCCCGGCAGAGAGATAGCTGATGAGCTGCCACGGGACCGGCGTGGAGATCTCCTGCGTGGTGGCCGCGTTGGGGGCTACGGTGTCGGCGCGCAGCGGACGGTTCGTGTAGCCGAGCGCGTACTGACCGTAGAAGCGCGTCTTCTTGTAGGTGTAGGGGCGCCACACCATGAAGCCGTCGTCCGGCGCTCCGGAGAGTTGCGCGCGGTCGAGATAGAACGTGTTCGACTGCGCGTGAGCGCGCACGGTGGTCGCGAGCGCCGCTGACGCGAGGAAGGTGGCCAGCAAGCGGCGCGGAGCGTGTTTCATGATGCCTCCGGGGACCGATCGGCGGGATTTCGCCGGCTTGCCGGCAGTCGAGGAAAGCACGGCCGAGGAAACTACCCCGCGGGATGGGCCATTGAAATAACAACACGCCAAGTGATTGAATATATGGGTGTTTTCTTGCGCGCAGGCCGTTCGCGATGCAACGGCCGAGGAGAGGCGGCCTGCGATTGCGCTGCGAGTGGCCGGGCAGCGGGAAACCGCGCCGGACCGCAACGGGACAGAGCGACTACCTGTCCGCGAACTCCTCGCAGACCCACACGCTGCCGTCCGGCGCGTGCACGATGCCGACGCCGACCGCATCGAAGTCCGCGTACAGCAGGTTGCCGCGGTGCGACGGGCTCGCCCATAGCGCGCGGTGCGCGCGCCGGAGCGTGCGCGCGTGGGCCACGTTCTCGCCGGCGGCGTGCACGCGGATGCCCGCAGCGACGACGCGCTGGGCAGGATTGCCGTCGCCCACGTCGTGGCCGATGCGACCGGCCCGCTGCATGGCCTGGGCGTGAGCGAGCGCGACGGCGTCGAGCCGAGGGTCGTGCGCGAGCGCCGAGAGATGTTCCGAGCGGCGCGCGGCGTTGATCATCGAGATGAGCGCGCTGTCGTCGTCGCTGCCGCCGGCCGCCGCCTGCTCGCCGGGAGCCGGCTCTACGTGGAATCCGGCGGGCGGCGGCCCGTCGACCTGGATGCGCGCTTCCGCCACGGGGCGGGGCCCGACCTTCACGTCGGCCATGACCTGTACCAGCCAGCTTCCGGCGCGATCGACGCGGAATGCAGCGTGCACCGTTCCGTTGTCGAGCGACGTTGTCACGCTGTGCGGTGCGCCGGTTGGCGCGAGCACGACGACCTTCGCGCCGCTCGCCGGTACCAGCAGATGGGCCGTCACCTTCAGCCACTGACCGGACCGCGCTCGGGTGGGCAGCGGATCGAGATCCGCGAGCGCGTCCAGCGCCAACATGACGATGGCGCGCGTGTGCGGGCCCTGTGCGCTGGCGATGCCGCAGCGGCGCTGTCCTCCGTCGTTGAAGGACGCGAGCCAGCGGCGCACGCGATCGCGGGCGTCGCCAGGGTCCAGCTCCGGTCCGGCCAGCGACCACAGGCGCGGCCACACGTAGGGCGAGCCGGCCGCGCGGAGAGCGAAAGTCGTTTCCGCGATGTCGAGCGGCGGCAGGGAGCGTGCCTGGCGGGCCGCGATACGCCCCGCGACCGCGTTCAGCGCGGCGTCGCCGGCGCCGCACAGCGCGAGCAGGCGGTTGTCGGCAGGGTCGGGTGCGCCGGCGGGCTGTGGCGACCAGGTCTTCGGCTGCCAGGTGAAGCGCTCGTCGTCCGCCGCCGTCCCTTCGGCGCCTGGTCGAGGAGCGGGCGGGGCCGGTGCAGCCGAAGCAGGCGGTGGGCCGGCCACCGGTGGTGCCGGTGCGGCGGCCGGTCTACAACCGGCCGCGGCGCCCAGCGTCACGCCGGCCAGGACGCCGAAGCGGGCGGCTTTCGCCCAGCTGGGACGCCTGGCAATCCGCATGCCTGCGATCCTAGCCTATGCCCCGTGCCGCGCACCCGTGAAGCCCCGATTTCCCCGCGAAGTCGACCGCTGGCCGCCCGCTTGGTAGGGTAAACCCGCTTGGTTTGACATGCGTCGGTACAGCACAGCCGCGAAGGTCGGGCTCTTCACCGTCGTCACGGTTGTTGCGGGCCTGCTGATCTACCGCTTCGTGACCAAGACCGCTGTCCACGGCAGGGGTTACACGGTCTACGCGCTGTTCCACGATGCCACGGGCATCGCGAAGCGCTCGCAGGTGAAGATGGCGGGCATTCCGGTGGGCGAGATCACCGACATCCGCCTCGACCACGGCATGGCCCGCATCGACATCATGATGCGTCCGGATGTGCCGCTGTACGACGACGCGACCGTGTCCAAGGTCGCTACCAGCCTGCTGGGCGAGTACTTCCTCGCCGTCGCGCCGGGCACCGAGGGCAAGCGCCAGCTCGAAGACGGCGACCGTATCAAGAACGTGGTGGAGGCGGCGACCACCGACAAGATCCTCAAGGATGTGTCGGACATTGCTGCCGACGTGAAGAAGGTGACGCAGAGCCTGGCGGGCAGCGTCGGTACCCAGAAGGGCGAGAAGAACCTCAAGGACACGCTGCAGAACCTGGCGGACGTGACCGACGCGCTGAACAAGACCGTTCGGGAGAACCGCGCCAGCATCAAGAACATCCTCAACAACGTCGAGCGCATCACGCAGAAGGGCGAGCCCAGGGTCTCGCAGATCCTCGACAACGTGCAGCAGACGACGAAGGAAGTCCGCGAGCTGGTAGCGAAGGGCAAGGCGGGGCAGCCCACGAGCGCCGGGCAGGTGCAGCAGATCATCCAGAAGGTGAACCGCGCCAGCACCAGCCTGGAGCACGCTCTGGCCAACATCGACGAGGTGACCGGCCGTGTGAACCGCGGGCAGGGAACCCTCGGCAAGCTGACGAAGGACGAGAAGCTCATCGACGAGGTGCAGGGCGTCGCCGAGGGAGTGGGCGAGTTCGTCGGTGGGCTCAACCGTCTGCAGACGATCGTGGGGCTCAGGACGGACTACCAGTTCCTGTCGAGCACCGTGAAGAGCTACGTCTCGCTCAGGTTGCAGCCGCGCGAGGACAAATACTACCTGATCCAGATCGTCAACGATCCGCGCGGTCTGACCAGCTTCCAGCAGATCGACGTCGACACGACAAACCCCAACCAGCCGCCGCACTACCGCGAGGTGCGCACGGTCACGAGCAACGCGTTTCGTTTCTCGTTGCAGTTCGCCCAGCGCTTCGGGCCGTTCACGGGGCGTTTCGGCATCATGGAGTCGACCGGTGGCGTCGGCCTGGATACCGATCTGTTCGACGACCGCTTCGAGCTGAAGCAGGACCTGTTCGGCTTCGGTGAAGTGGTGCTGCCGCGCTGGCGCGTGTCGTTGGGCTACGAGTTCGTGCACCGGCTGTGGCTGCTCGGCGGCGTGGACGACATCCTGAGCCCCGACCGCCGCGACTACTTCGTCGGGCTGCAGCTCCGCTTCAACGACGAGGACCTGAAGACCATCCTGCCGTTCGCCCCGGCCAAGCCCTAGTCGTCTTCACTTCGACGCCGGCGGCGCGTCGTCCGGAAAGTCGATCCAGCCCAGATAGCGCGCAGTGACCAGCGCGGCGGCAGCTTCATTCAGGGGGATGACACGCGCATTGCGTGACGGACGGTGCCCGGCGATGTGGGCCAGCGCAGCATCGACGGTCGGCGGCGCGTGGAGCAGCCCTGCGACGAGCTGGAGCGAGATCGGCGTGGTGCCACACTCGCTGCCCGCCACAGCCGCACGTGGGCCGGCGACAAACCGCACGTCGCCGCGCGGCAGGAGCGAGCGCGGCTTGCCGTGGGAGGCCACGTACGTGCCAGCCATCATGGGGCTGGCCAGATCCAGATCGAGCGGGAACTCCACCCGTGCCGGCGTCGTGCCGCTGTAGAAGGTGACCGAACCGCGCGGCCAGCCGCACATTGCGGCTACCCGATCGCGGCCCTGGTTGCGGATGGCGCGGAACACGTCGACCGCGTCGACCATGCCCAGGCTGACCAACGTATCGCCCAGGCGGCCGCCGAACTCGCGCAGCATCGACAGCGCCTGGTCCAGCTGCTCGCGCGTCAGCGCCTTGCGTCGCACCAGGTACTCGCCCAGAAGCTCCTTCCTTTCGGAGGAGGCGACGTGCGTCAGGCGCCCCTCGCCGAGATACAGCTCCTTGCGCCGTGGCGCACCGGTGACGTCGCGACGCTCGACGAACAGCGCGCCCGTCTCGCCCGCCGCGCGCAGATGGGCCAGCACCTCGAGCATCGGCGTCTGCGCCAGCGTGGCGCGGTAGTCCGGGATGCCGGGCTGGTACAGCATTCCGGTCGTGGCGCTGGTCGAGGGCAGGAGGTGGCGCGAAAGTTCCTCGATCTCTTCGATGCGGCGGTAGCCGCTGCCCATCAGATCGACCTGGTCGTCGGCCATGAGCTCGCCCGTCGCGATCATCTCGATGAGGTGAGGGAACGCCACGTCCTCGTAGGTGCGTCCCGACCTGGTGAGCACACGCGACAGGCTGGTGAGCGGCTCCTCGGACGCCACGGCATCGACACGCACCGACTTCATCCGCTGCACCGAATCGCGGATGTGCCCCTCGAGCTTCTTGGCAAAGCTGCTCGAGTCACGCGCCCAGTTCACCCACTCGCTCAGCGCGCGCTGGAGCTCGCCGGCCGACGGCGTCTCGAACGGAGCGAGGGCTCTGGAAAGCTCCGCCGCGCTTGCGAAGCGGTCTGCCGGGTCGCGGGCCAGCGCCTTCTCGCAGACTGCCATCAGCCGGGGAGCGACGGGCGGGGAAGCCTCGCGCATGGGTTCGATGTTCACGTCGCGGATCGCGAGAAGCACGGCGAGCTCGCCGTTGCCGGGGAAGATGCGCTCGCCGATCAGCATCTCGCCGAGGACGGCTGCCGTTGCGAACAGGTCGGCACGGTGATCGAACGGCTCGCCCGCGACCTGTTCGGGGGCGAGATAGCCGAACTTGCCCTTCAGGCCCGCGGAAGGCTGGGCCGGGCCGGTATGCTGGCGTACGCGCGCGATGCCGAAGTCGCCGAGCTTCACCGCCCCGTCGAGCGACAGATAGATGTTCGAGGGGGTCACGTCGCGGTGGACGATGTAGAGCGGACTGCCGTGCTCGTCGCGCGCGGCATGGACTGCGCCGAGCGCGTCGCAGAGCTGGCGGGCGATGTACACGGCGAGCCCCGCGGGCATGCGCCGCTGTTCCGACTGGGCGCGCCTGATCAGGCGGTACAGGTCGAGTCCCTCGACGTACTCCATCGCCAGGTACGCCTCGTCGCCCACGATGCCGGCCTCGAAGACGGTCACGACATTGGGGTGGACGACGGCGCGGTGCAGCTCGGCCTCGCGCTCCAGCACGCCGAGCTGCTCCTGCCGGTTGCTGGTTGGCAAGAGCCGCTTGACTACGAAGCGCGGTGCCGGCTGATCGCCACTGGCGGGGCGCGCCAGGAACACCTCCGCGCTGCCGCCGACGGCCAGGCGTCGTTCAAGCAGGAACGGGCCGAACGACGTGGCGGCTCGCTCCCCCGGGGGCTCGTTGTCCACGGTCTGGCATTATGAGCGCGTTTTCTGCCGGAAAGAAGCCCGGAGCACATTCGTCCGCTTCCCCTGGCCGAAACGCATGGCCTGATCTAGATCGAACAGACCCATGCTGGAGCGCTATACAAGTCGCCGGCTCGCCGTGCTGGCGGCGTGCGCGCTGGCCATCGTCACCCTCGGTGCGAGCTGCAAGAGCAGCCACAAGCCAGCATCGGCGCCGCCGAGGACGCCCAGCATCCGCCTGTACGTGGTGTCCACACTGGCGGGGGCGCTCGAACCCTGCGGCTGCGTCAAGGACATGCTCGGCGGCATCCAACACGCCGCCAGCTACATCGACAAGCAGTCGTCCGGGGCGCCGCACAGCCTGGTGGTCGGCGCCGGGCCGATGCTGTTCGAGGACCCGCACCTCGACGCGACCAGCCGGAAGCAGGACGAGTACAAGGCGGAGGCGCTGGCCGCGGCGCTCTCCGACATGCATCTGGTGGCGTGGGCGCCGGGCTTGAACGACTGGGCTGCCGGCGCCAGCAAGCTGGCCACGCTGGTGAAGGCCTCCGGGGCTCGTCTGCTGGCCGGAAACCTCGCGGGCGCGACGGCGGGCGCCGTCGCGACCCGCATGACGGAAGTGGATGGCTTCAAGGTCGGCATCGCCGGCGTGAGCGATCCGGCACAGGCGGGCCAGCTGCCGGACGGGGTCAAGGTGTCCGATCCGGCTGCCGCGCTGAAGCAGGCGCTGGGCCAGCTCGGAAAGCAGGGTGCCCAGGTCAAGGTCGCGCTGGTGGCGCTGCCGCGCGGCCAGGCACTGCGTCTCGCCGAGCGGGTGAAGGGCTTCGACGTGATGGTCGTGGGCAAGCCCTTCGACGAGGGGGATGGCAACGAGCCGCCGATTCCGCCGGTGCTGGTCGGCGGCACGCTGGTCGTGCAGGGGCCGAACCACCTGACGGGCGTCGCGGTGGTCGACCTCTACGTGCGGGACAAGAGCTTCCACTTCCAGGACGGTTCCGGCATCGAGAAGGCCGCGTCTCGACAGAGCCTCGAGGAGCGCATTTCCGATCTGGAGCACCGCCTGGCCAAGTGGTCGAAGGCCGGCGGCGCCGTGAAGAAGTCCGATCTAGAGGCGCGGCGAGCCGACCTGGCGCGCATGAAGAAGCAGCTGGCCGACCTGGGCAAGACGAAGACGCCGAAACAGGGCAGCTTCTTCCGCTACCGGCTGGTGCCCGTGAAGCAGAGCCTGGGCGCGGACAAGGCCGTGGCCGGCCGGATGGATCGCTACTACCGCCAGGTCAACGACGAAAATCGCATTGCGTTCAAGGACAAGCTCCCGCCGCCGGTGGAAAAGGGCGAAAGCGGCTACGTGGGCGTCAAGGTGTGCAGCAGCTGCCACAAGTCCGAGCGCAAGTTCTGGAACACCATGGCTCATGCCGGCGCCTACGCCGTCCTGGTCAAGGAGCACAAGCAGTACAACCTGGACTGTGTGGGCTGCCACGTGACCGGCTACAACCAGCCGGGCGGCTCCACCGTCACGCACGTGGAAAAGCTCCGGAACGTGCAGTGCGAGGTGTGCCACGGGCCCGGCTCGCGCCACGTGAAGGAGCCGGCGAATCCCGCCTACATCGTCAAGAAGCCCCCGAAGAACCTGTGCGCCGACCGCTGCCACCACCCACCCCATGTGGGCAAGGACTGGAACGTCAACGAGGCGCTGGACCACATCATCGGCCCCGGCCACGGGGCGTGAGCCCTCTAGCCACAGCGGAAATCAAGGGGCATTGTCGCGTGCCACTCTCGGGGCTCGAAATCGCGCCAGCATGGTCTAACATGCTTGGCTGAGGTTCGATGCCCTCCGTCCACCACGCCAAGAAGGAAGTGCTGCTCAAGCTCGTCTACTACGGGCCGGGCCTCGGCGGGAAGACGACGAACCTCGAGTTCATCCACGCGCGCAGCAATCCCGAGCACCGCGGTCGCCTGCTCAGCCTGAACACCGAGACCGAGCGCACGCTGTTCTTCGACCTCTTGCCCGTCGATCTCGGCATGTTCAAGGGCTACAAGATCCGGTTGCACCTGTGCACCGTGCCGGGTCAGGTTGCCTATGACCGTACGCGCCAGCTGATCCTCAAGAACGTGGACGGCGTGGTGTTCGTTGTCGACAGCCAGCCCGCCGCCGTGGAGAAGAACGCCGAGAGCCTGGCGAACCTCGCTGCCAACCTCCGGTTGCAGGGTGTGGACCCGGAGCGTGTGCCGGTGGTCGTGCAGTTCAACAAGCGCGACTTGTTCGGCGTGCTCGATTCGGGCGAGCTGCGCATCGCACTCGGCATCCCCTCCCGCGTGCCCGACATCGAGGCGTCGGCGATCTACGGCCAGGGCGTGTTCGAGACCTTGAAGGCCATCGTCAAGGAATGCATGCGGCTGGTGGGCGACCCGGCGACGCTGCCGGAGGGCCGCACGCCGTCCATCCTGCCCGGTCACCGCGCCTCGATGTACCCGGGCGCAGCCGCTCCGCGCACCATTTCGTTGCCGAAGGCGCCGCGGTTGCCGCGGATGCCGGGCGATCCCGAGTAGCCGGGGGTCCTGGCAGCCGTTCGCGCCGCCGTGCGACGGCGCGACACCGACAGCTCTTCGAGCCCAACAACGCCCGCGAGCCGGACCGTCCGGGTTACCCTGCTCTGCCATGAAGCAGGTTCTGTCGAACACGCACGGCGTCTTCTCCACGACGCTGACCAAGATCGGCGGCACGCCGATCACGCTGGCCACCGTCATCACGATGCTGCTCATCGTGGTGGCGACGTTCGTCGTCTCGAAGCTCATACGCATGGCGATCCAGCGCGCGCTCGCACGCCGCGGCGTCGAGGTCCAGCACGGCGGTATGACCGCCGCGGGAAGGCTGGTGCACTACGTTATCGTGCTGATCGGCCTGGGCATCGCGCTCTCGACCGCGGGCATCCAGCTCGGCGCGCTCTTCGCCGCCGGTGCCGTGTTCGCGGTTGGCGTCGGTTTCGCGATGCAGAACATCGCGCAGAACTTCGTGTCCGGCGTGATCCTGCTCATCGAGCGCACCATCAAGCCGGGCGACGTGGTGGAAGTGGAAGGCAGCATGGTGCGTGTCGTCGAGATGGGGATCAGAAGCACGCTCGTGCGTAGCCGCGACGAGGAAGACATGATCGTCCCCAATTCCAAGCTCGTGCAGTCCACCGTCAAGAACTACACGCTCACCGATCCGCTGTACCGCCTGCGCGTCGGGGTGGGCGTTACCTACGACAGCGACATGGCGCTGGTCCGAAAGACGCTGGAGCAGGTTGCGCAGACGATCGAGTGGCGCGCCTCGGAGCGCGAGCCGGTGGTGCTGATGACCGACTTCGGCTCCTCCTCGGTCGACTTCGAGCTCAGCGTGTGGACGCGGGACGCATGGCAGCAGAAGTCCGGGCGGTCCCAGGTACGCGAAGCCATCTGGTGGGCGCTGAAGGAGCAGGGAATCGTGATCGCGTTTCCCCAGGTCGATGTGCACTTCGATCCGCCCGTGGTCGACTCGCTGGGAGCGCTGGGTCGGCGCACTCCGACGCTTCCGTCGTGAAACTGGCGCGTCCGGGCCGGACGATCCAGGATGGCCCACATGGACGAGCAGCGGACCCGCCTTCTCGCTCCCGGAGAACAGGCCGAGGCGGCGCGCGTGCTGGCTCGCGCCTTCCGCGACAATCCATCGAGCCGGGCTTTTCTGCCCGGGCAGGATGCCGAAGAGCGGGTGCGCTCGCTGTGGCGCGTGTTCCGTGGCCTGATCGAAGCAACGCGGCGCCACGGCGCTGTCCACGTGGTCGAAGGCGACGACGAGATCGCCGGCGCATCGCTCTCGTTTTCGCCGGGGCGCTATCCGCCGCCGGCGCGTGCGTTCGGGTTTCTCGCCTATGGTCCGGTCATGGCCGGGCCGCGCGCAGCGCTGCGCTATGCGCTGGCCGATGCCTGGATGCGTCGCCACCACCTGCACGAGCCGCATCACTACCTGTTCGTGCTGGGTGTGGACCCCGCGCGGCAGGGGCGCGGCGTGGGCGGAGCGCTGCTCAGGCGGCTATCGTCCAGCGCCGATCACGACCGCGTGCCCTGCTACCTCGAGACGGACACCGAGGACAACGTGCGGCTGTACCGGCACCACGGCTACGCGGTCACGCGCGACGAGACGACGCGCCTACTGGGCAATCTGCGCTTCTGGACGATGCAGCGCGCCGCGACGCGCGCGTAGGCGCGCGCTCAGCGCGGGATGGGCTGGACACGCGATTTGAGCAGCGCGATGACCTCGTCGCGGCTGCGCTCGGGCGCGCCGGGCAGCGCCACGACAGCCTTGGCCAGCCGGTTCCAGCGCTTGAACATCAACAGAACCCACACCTGGAAGAAGTCGATGCCGTCGAACACGATGGCGTCCTGCCGGCCGTACTCCTTCATGTTGTCGGTGAACTCGGCCGGGTAATCGCTCCAGTGGCAGCGCGCGCGGACATGATGGTGGATGTGATAGCCATCGTTGAAGCAGCGGCGGTTGTAGCGCGTGTTGATGCAGGTGATGCTGTTCAGGTAGGCGTTGCCGGGGTCCTTCGCGTCCACAAAGGCGTGCTGGCCCCAGTTGCCCATCATCATCAGCATGCGCACGAACACGACGGGGAACACGAACACCACGAGCGTCGGCACGGGGCGCAGCCAGAGCAGAAGCGCCACTACGCTCCAGAACGTCAGTTCCCCGATCACGAGCCGCCTGAGCAGCTTCTTGCTGCCTTTCCGGGCGTGGTAGAGCGCGAGCTCCGGTAGCCCGAACAGCAGGAAGCGCCCGAAGTAGAGCAGCCAGTGCGACAGCCGGTCGCGCCGGAAGCGCATCGTCGAGCTCAGGTCGTCCTCGAGGTTGTTCTCGGGGTGGTGCATGCCCATGTGGTGGACGAAGTAGCTCTCCGGCGTCTGGCCGAAGAACGGGCCGATCACCCAGGGGATGAGCAGGTTCAGCTTGCGGAAGCGGGGGCTGTACAGCGGTCGGTGCGATGTGCAGTGCAGCATCAGGATGAACCGGTCCAGGAAGCCCAGGCCCCAGACCAGCAGGTACACCGGCGCCAGCCACCAGAACCAGCGCCCGCTGAAGAACAGGCCCACGCCGGCCGCGGCCACAGCCAGGCAACCGAGCGAGAGGTAGACGAACGGAAGATCGCGGGCGTCGTTGAGCAGTCTGGTAGTCCAGTGCTCGGCAACACCCGCTGGAGTTTCGTCGATCGACGAGTTAGCGGCGTTGTTCACGGAGAGCCGGGACCCTAGCACAGGCGAGCGCGGGGGGGACGCCCCCATGATGCGGTAGTCCGCCCTTTTCACGTATCCCGGCGCGACCGCCGCCGGATCAGTAGTGGATGACTCCCTGGCACTCCGGCGGGAGCTCGTGCGCCAGCGCGTCGCAGGAAAAGTCCGAGAGCGCCGCATCGCACTTGTCGACCTGCCCCTGGGTGCTGCCGGCGATCGTGTTGCACTGGTTGCCGCAACAGGCCGTCGCGTACTTGTCCACGCAGTCCTTCGGCGTGGCGCCGAGCGCGGCCAGGCTGCAGTCAGCGACCCCGCGCTGGCAGAGGGCCGTCCAGAACGTCGCTGCACTCCTGACCGAACGTCGGGTTTTCCCCCAGGTGCGGCGGATTCTTCTTGCCGGAACATCCGCCCACCAGCACGACGCCCGCGATAGTCCAGCCGAGCAATATCCATTTCCCACCCATCGCACGTCTCCACATGGATCGAAGCCAGGGTACCCGAAATCGGGGCAGATGGGGATGGCGCACATGACAGGCGCTGGCCAGATGCCCCAGAGCTGAGCGGGCCCCTACAGCTCCGCGCGGATCACCACGGTCTCGCTCGCGCGCGACCATGCGCTGCCGGAAAAATCCGACTCCAGGCGGAAGCGCAGCGCTCCCGAGCGCGACAGGGCGCGTTCGAGCTCTGCACGCAGGAAGTAGCGGTGCGTGATGCTCGCGACGATGGAGCCGCCCTGGGCGTCGCGGTAGTCGTAGCTGGCGACAAGGCGCTGGGCGTCGCGGTCCCAGCTGCTCTTCTCGTAGACGTAGAACGTGGTGCCGCGCGCTTCGATCTGGACAAGCGGCTCGGCCGTGTCGTCCTCCTCCGGATCGCTTTCTTCGTGGAACTCGTCGGCGTTCCAGGCGTCGGCGACGAACACGCCGCCGGGAGCAAGGTGGCGGACGACCCTTGTCAGAGTGGTTTCGAGCGCTTCCGGGCCGTCGAGGCAGTACAGTGCGGAAAAGGGCGCCACGATGCGCTCGAAGCGCTCGTCCAGCTCGAGCTCCTGCATGCGCCCCAGGACGAGCTCCGCTCCGGACCCGCGCGCCTCGGCGAGCTCGAGTGCGTCCGCACTCGCGTCGAGCCCGACGAGCCTGCGTCCAGGCTCGGCGAGCGCTTCGAGCACGCGCCCGCTGCCGCAGCCGAGCTCCAGCACCGAGTCTGCGCCCTCGCACACGCGCTGGTAGAACGCGAGGTCGCCGGGCGTGCCCTGGTGGACGGCGTCGTACAGGTCGGCCGGGTAGACATGGGTCATGCTACGGAGTGGTCATAGCACCGCCCGGACTCGGCGGAGGGCTCGCTCTGGTGTCCCGCGCCGCGCCAAAGCTATGCTCGCTTTCGCCTTGTCTCCGGCCGCGACAACCCACGCCTACGTCATCGGCGCCGACGAGAACGGCCTGGGCGCGCGGCTCGGCCCGCTCGTCGTGACAGCCGTGCTGGCGCGCGTGAAGGAGCCGGCCGATCGAGCGCTCCGGCGCAAGCTGCCCGCACGCGTGGCGGCCGACCTGGATGACTCGAAGCGGCTGGTGTCGCATGGGCGCATCGCGCTGGGTGAAGCGTGGGCGCGCGCGCTCGCCGGACCGGACGCGGCGGACCCTGCCGAGCTGTTCTCGCGGCTCAGCCTGGAGGGCGCGGCGCTGCGCGAGCCCTGTCCGTCGCACGTGGCCGCGCAGTGCTGGTCGCCGGCTGGTGAGCAGTTCGAGGCGGACGACGAGCTCCTTGTGCGCGTCCACCGCCACGTCTCGGCGCTGGGACGCGGCGGCATCGAGGTGCTCCAGGTCAAGAGCAGCGTGGTGTGCACGCGGCGTCTGAACGACAAGCGCGCGGTTGGGCAGAGCCGCTTCGTCGCCGATCTGCATTCCATGGAGCGGCTGGTGCTGGCGCTGCGCGAGCGCGCCGGCTCGGACGTCACCGCCGTGTGCGGCAAGGTGGGCGGCATTGGCGACTATCCGCGCTTCTTCGGGCCGCTGTCGGGGCGGCTCCACACCGTGGTCGAGCAGCGGCGGGCGCTGTCGGCCTACCGCTTTCCGGGGCTCGGCGAAGTGCGCTTCGAGCAGGACGCCGACGCGCGCCACGTGCTGGTGATGCTGGCCTCGCTCGTCGGCAAATACGTGCGCGAGCTGCTGATGGCGCGGATCCCCCGCTTCTACGTGGATGCCGGCGACGGGGATCCGGCGACCTGCAGCGGCTACAACGATCCGGTGACGGACCGCTTCGTCCAGCTCACGCGGGATCGGCGGCGGCGTCGCCGCGTCCCCGACACCTGCTTCGAGCGCGTGGGCGCAAAGGCTAGCGATGGATGAGGCCGCGCGCCGCATTCTCGAAAGGCCGCTGCCGAGCCAGGTGGCGCGTTTCGGCGCGCCGCTCGCGCTCGGCATGGGGCTGCAGACCACGTTCAATCTGGTCGATGCCTACCTGATCTCCAGACTGGAGCCCGGCGTGGCCGGGCCGGCGCTGGGCGCCATCGGCATCTGCGATCAGCTCGCCGCGCTTGGCACCATCCTGAGCTACGGGCTGTCGATCGGTACGGCCGCGATCATGAGCCGGCGCTACGGCGAAGGCGACATTGCGGGCATGCGTCGCGTGGCCTGGCAGTCGACGCTGCTCGTCTCGGTGCTGGGCATCGTCTACGGCCTGATCGGGATCGTCGGCTCGCACGCGCTCATGTACGAGGTGGTCGGCGCCAAGGGAGCGGTCGCCGCGCTCGGGACCCGCTACCTGCGCGTGATGGTCGGCGGCAGCATCACCATCTTCCTGCTCTTGCATCTGACGACGATCCAGCGCGCGCTCGGCAGCAGCAAGACGCCGGTCTCGATGCTGCTCACGGCCAACGCCACCAATCTCTTTCTGGCCGTGGTGCTGGTGTACGGTGCGGGCAAGGCGCCGCCGGTGTTCTCCTGGGGGCCGGCCATCGCGCGTACCTTCCACGTGCCGCGGCTCGAGCTGATGGGCGCCGCATGGGCGACGGTGCTGGCGCGGCTGCTCGTGCTGATACCGTTGGTGGTGATCATCGTTCGCCGTTTCGACCTGTTCCGAGCCGACTCGCGCGGGCGGCCCGACCCGGAGATGTTGCGGTCCATCTGGCGCATCGCCTGGCCGTCCAGCACGCAGCTCGTAGTGCGCATTCTCGCGATGCTGGTCATCCACTCCGTAGTAGCGCGCGCCTACACGACCTCCACCGACCAGTCGGCGACGACGGCGCTCGGTATCGTATTCCGCCTGGAGACGATGGCACTGTTCGTCGGGCTGGGCTGGGGCAGCGCGGCGCAGACCTTCGTCGGGCAGAATCTGGGGGCGGCCAACCGCGAGCGCGCCAAGCAAAGCGGTTGGTATGCCGCGCTCTACGACGCCGTGATGATGGCGGCGCTGGCCGCGGCATACTGGATCTGGGGACGGCGGATCGTCGGCTTCTTCGATGATGCGCCGCATGTGCTCGCGGTGGCCGGCAGCTACATGCGCTACGTCGGCTGGAGCTATGTCGGGCTCGGTATCGGCATCGTGCTCGGCTCGGCCATCCAGGGCGCCGGCGCCACCAAGCAGACGCTCAAGCTCGACTCGCTGGTGATCTTCGCGTTCCAGGTTCCAGCCGCGATCCTGGTCGTATTCGTGTTCCACCTCGGCTACCACCGGCTGTGGCAGGTGGTGGCGCTGACCTACGTCGCCTTCGCGCTGGTCTACATTCTGAGCTATCGGCGCGGGCGCTTCCTCCACACCGTGCTCGCTTGAGCGCGGGCGCTAGCCGCCGGCGACCGGCGGAATGACCGCGATGGTGTCGCTTGTGTGCAGCATGGCGTTGGACGCCGCGAACTCCTCGTTGATCGCGAAGCGAACGGCCGAGAGCCTTCCGACCAGGCTGGGGTGCACTTTCTCCAGGTGTTCGGCCAGTGCGGCAACCGTGTCGACGCCGTCGGGCAGCTCGAGCTCTTCGCTGTCCACGCCGAGCGCGTCGCGCACGCCGGCGAAATAGAGCATCTGGACGTTCACGCCCGACAATCTGTCACGCCTTCTGCTGGCGTTCCAGGTAGCGGCGCAGGCCGTCGCTGACTTCGATCAGGTTGGGGGTGATCTTCTTGACCAGGAAATCCTCGACCGTCTTGCTGACGCTCTTGCTGAGGAGCTTGGGAACGCCCTTGACCTTCTTCGCGTCGATCAGGAGCTTGCCGCGGATCTCGAGCCGCGTGCCGCCGTCGATCTCGATGAAGCGGTTTTCCCCCTGGCAGTCGACCGCGTCCTTGAAGGAGTGGGTCTCGATGCGCCACTTGCAGGTCCAGGAATCGGCGTTCCACTCCGCGTAGTCGGTCCAGCTCAGCATCGACTCGCTGAGGACCATTCTTGCTGTCGCCGGGATCTCGCCGCCGCCGTGCCACTCGTTGACCATGTGTACGACGCCGTCCTTGTCCTCGCGCGACTTCACCTCGATGCGGCGGATGTTCGGCAGATAGTCCACCAGCTCGACCAGCTTGTCCCGGTACGAGGAAAAGACGATATCGCGCGGAAAAGACAGGGTAGCGTCGGCGGTCAGGTCCATGTGCTCTACAGCCCGTAGGCGAAGCCGAGCGAGGGCGCAATGACGGTTGCGAGGTTGGGGAACATCTCGCGGCCTGCGACCTCGATCACCATGGCGGCTCGCGGCGAGACGGCGTACTGCATCCCGACGCCGGCACCGGCGAAGGCAACGCCGCCCTTCTGGTAGACATCCACGTTCCGCACCTCGCCGGCCGGCTGCGATGGCGTGGCGACGACGAGGGGCGTCGTGACCCGGGCTGCGCTCTCGCCCACGCCCGCATTGACGAAGACGTACGGCCGCACGCCCTTGCCGAGGAATCGGATCCTTGCGCAGGTGGAAAGCGAAGCGGGCCTCGAGGTGCAGCGGCAGGAAGCTCTTGCCGTCGGTGCGCTTCGGTGTGCCGAGGAACGCGAAGCCCGCACGGGCACCGATGGTCATGCGCTTGCCGAGAACCCGGTCGTACGACAGCATCACGCGCATGCTGCCCAGAGCGACGCCGCCATTGAGCGTGCCCGGGTCGACCAGGGGGTTTTCCGTGACCTGCTGCCCGCCGGCGTAGAAACACGAACGCTTGCCGTCGCTCTGCGCCGCCTGGCTGCACGCGTCGCTCGCGGAGCCGACGATGCTCAGGTCCGGAGAGTAGGCGATGCCGATCCAGTTCTTCTTGCGCTTCTTGTCCTTTTCCTTCGCGGGGTTCGGGACGGAGGCGGCGTCCACGCACTGCAGCTCGACGCAGATCTTGCTGCCCGGGCAGTCGTCGTTGGAGCCGCAGCTCAGCCCTTCCCTCGGCCGCGGGCACTCGGAGGGCGGTACAGCTCCGGGCAGCGACGGCTGCCGGCTGTTGATCGCATTCTTCAGCTGGACCTTGCGCGGATTCGCCGCCGACCCTGCGCTGGCGACCCGGTCGAGGTTCGTGTTGAAGGCGGTCGTGAAGTACACGAGCGTTCCCGTCTTGTGGACGGCGAAGCAGGGGATGTACCCGCCCCAGCCCTTGCCGCGCTTTTCGAGCGCGAGCTCCTTCCAGTGCCCTTGACCCGGTGCCTTGTAGCGGACGACCACGCGTGACGCCTTCACGCCCTCCGGCACCTCCACGTACACGGGGACGGGGTGCCAGGTGGCCTGCTCGGTCCAGGGCTTCTCTTTCAGGACGGCGACGGGCTTCTCGACGACCATCGTTCCGCCCAGTTGCTTCTTCGCTTCGTCGAAGGCCTTCTGGACTTCGCCGGTGAGGTAGTTGCTGTCGGGCGTGATGTTGGGGTCGAGCTTGAGCGCGGACTTGAAAGCCTCGACCGCGTTATCTTTCTGGCCGAGCCCCGCGCTGTAGACGATGCCCAGGTTGGAGTGGATCTTGGCGAGCAGCGCCGTCGGGCAGTTCTTGTCACCACACGCGCGGAGCGCGGTCTGGAGTTTCGCTGCGGCGGCCTTGAAGCTCGTGGCCAGGTAGTCCTGCTCCATCGCGTCGCGGTTCAGACCGCGGGCCCGGGTTTCGGCGGCGCTGTCGGCTCGTCCTGGTACCGCGAACAGCAACACCACGAACGCCAGCGGTAGCGCCCGGATCGCGTGCTTGATGTGCAGCATGGCGTCCGATCCTATCGCGGATCCAGGGGCTTTTCGTCCAGCTTCTTTCGGAAAGGCGCTGCTCGCCGGCCTCTGGAGGTGTGCTAGAAGGCGGCCTGGTGAGGGCCGGGCAGGATGTTTCCTGCTCCGAACGTTCCCGGAGGCATGACAATGGCGGAAGGCAAGCAGGGGCTGGGGCGCGACGTGTACATTGCGCTGGCGGCGATCGGCTGGGCGGACGGAAAGCTCGATCCCGACGAGGCGGACGCCATCGTGCGGACCGCGCTGGAGGAGGGCCTCGAGCTCGAGGAGATCAACGAGATCGAGGCAGCGACGAAGAACCCCGTGGACATCGGCGAGATCGATCGTCGGGGCATGTCGAAGGAAGATCGCCTTTTCGTGTACGCGGTGGCCTCCTGGATGACCCGGCTCGATGGCGTCGTGACCGGGACCGAACAAGCTGCTCTCGACAAGCTCGGTCTGGCGCTCAAGGTGCCCGACAAGCCGCGCGAGCACGCCGACCACATCGCGCAGGAAGTGGCCAACATGCCCGAGGGCGATCGCCCGGCGCGTTACGATCTACAGACGCTCCGGCAGATCATCCACGACCGTCTCGAGGCAGCGCAGCAAGCGCGCGAGGCCAAGGACGACTGAGCTCCAAGTCACCGAGCGTGATTCCATCACAGGAGCACAAGCTCTCCTTGATCGCGCCATTTCGACCTGCACCGCCGACGGTGATGTAGCGGGATTCCGCCGGCAGGCTCAGTTGCAGCGGTACAGGTTGTAGCCGGCGGGCAGTCCCTGGCTCTGGCTGCAGGTCTGGTTCGGATTCGAGCAGGTCTGCCCGGGATGGCACATCTCGCGCATGATGGTCCCGCCGCTGCTGGTGCAGCTGTTGCGGCACTCGGTGCGCGTGTAGCGGTTCTGCTGGAAGCTGAACACGCCGCAGCACACCTGGCCGGGGCAATCCTCGGGGCCGTCGCACCGGAGATCGGTCGTCGTGCAGTTCGAGCCGGTGCAGGCACACTGGTTGTTCGTCGCCGTGCAGTAGCCGGGGGTCGGCTCGAGCGCACAACACTTGTCGCCGCCGGTGCACGCTGTCGACCCGCAGCTCACGCCCGCTCCGCTCGTGCCGCCTGTCCCCCCCGTGCCGCTTGTGCCGCCGCTTCCGCCCGTGCCGTTGTAGTTGCAGGTGCCGGTGCTGGGCGCGCCGAACTGTGACGGATCGACGCACCCGAGGCCCAGGAAGGTGTCCTGGTAGCCACACTGATTGTCCGGCTTGCAGCAGCCGGCGAGGGAAAAGCCACCCTGGTTCAGCGGCGGGCAGTTCGGATCAGCCTTGCCGGGCTGGTTCTTCGCGACGCACTGTCCGCCCAGGTACTGGCTCGTCAGACCGCAGTTGCCGTTGGATGCGCAGCACGGACTCGCGGTGCCGCCTCCTGGGATGGTGGTGCCCGTGCACACCTGCCCGTTGCAGACCACCTGGCCCGAGCCGCCGCTGCCGCCGGTTGCGGGGACTCCCGCTGTGCCGCCGGTGTTCACGCCACCGGTGCCTACGCCCGCCGTGCCGCCTGTCGAGACGCCCGCGCTGCCGCCGGTGCCTACCGCACCGGTGCCGCCCGTGGCGCTGCCGCCGGCACCCGTGCCGGCGCTGTTGCCCGCGCCGGAGTCGACGCCCGTGCCGTAGCCCTGGAACCCGATATCGGTCGAGCCGCCGCAGCCGGCGAGAAGCAACAGCGCTGCGCTCGCGCCGAGGAGTGTGCGGGAGAGAAGTCGCGAAGCCGAAGATGCTGACATGCGTCTCCTTCTGCGGGCCGAGGGGAGAGCCCGCCGAGGGCGCGGAGTGTAGCACTGTCGAGAGGGGCCCGGCTGCACGACCCCCACTCGAATCTGGCTGGAATCGTGCAGTGTCGCTGCCCGTGCCTAGGCGAGCAGCTCGCTCTTGCCCACCGGATAGCCTGCGGGCCGCTGCACTGCGTAGGACAGCGCCAGCACCTCGATCAGCACGAGGCGGTAGACCACATGCACGTCGTCGACGTCGATCTCGTCGGCGTGGGCCTCCAGCGTGGCGTCGACGTGCTCGTGCACGAACTCCAGCAGGTGGGGTTGCTCCATCGCCACCACGTCGTCGCTGTCCAGCGCCTCGGCGGGATCGGCGCGGCGCAGTTGTTCGTCGAGCGCGAGCAGCTCCTCGGTTGCCGCCAGCTCGTCCTCGCCGACCTCGTCGATGTGTTCGTTGTGCGCCTGCTCGAACCCCAGCCAGACAGCCAGCGCCAGGAAATAGCCCAGTGCGAGCGCCGTCTCGTCCAGCGGGCGACCGAGCGCCTCGGCTACGTATGCGGCGAGCGTGGGTTGGGTGCGCTCGAATCGCTCGAACGCGTCGTCGAGCTGGGCGCGCGCCTCGTCGTCGTCGTCCGCCAGGCTATCGCGGACCGCTTCCAGGGCGTGCATCGGCACGCGCGCATAGGAAGCGACGGGACGGATGGCCGAACGACGAACCCACACGGCCCAAGATGTAGCACGCCGCGGAGCGATTGGAACGGTCAAGCAGACCGTCGACCCTCTGGCCGCCCACGTGGAGCGCCGCATTTTTCAATGTTTCCGGCGCACGACTACGGGCGGACCAGGACCCGCAGTTGGCTCTGCGCGACCCAGCCCTGGGTCGTGCCCCACTCGACGTGCGCGAGCTGACCCTGGTGGCCCACGACGTGGACCTTGGCACCCTCCGGTACCGCGATGTGCGGAGGCACGCCGTTCTTCTGTTGGATGGGGCGCCCCTGTGCGTCGAGCAGCCGGGCCTGGTCGACGACCACTACCGCTGGCTCGGAGCTCACGCGGAAGTGCCGGGCCAGGGCGGCGAGCCCGCCGCACAGAGCCAGAAGCAGCGTACCGACGCCGACCGCTATCGCTCCGCCGAGCACGACGTGAGGCCGCCGTGACAGGCGCCGGGCGATCAGTCCTCCGGTGAGCAAGAGGGACCCGAACGCGGCGCCAATCGCCCAGATGTCTTCCGGAACCAATCCCGCGACGGCGCGCGCCATGGAGGGCGTGGCCGTGACGGGTGCGTCGCCTTCGTGCGAGCGCCGCCGCGCGATCTCCTCGCGAACCCGCACCAACGCGCTGGCCGCCGCAATGTCGCCGGGACGGAGCATCAGCGTTTCTTCGAGCGCAGCCGCGGCTCGCCCCAGGTCACCCGGGTGCGCGTGGTGCGACCGCGCGCGGTCCACGTAGGCAATGGCGCGGTCGAAGCTCGCGTTCGGGTTGACGAAGCCCCGATCGGCGAGCAACTCGAAATCGTCGATGGCCTCGTCGGTCGCGCCACGCTGGATGGCCTTCACTCCCTGCTGGAACAGGCTGCGGGAATCCGGCGGTGCCGCGCTCGCCGGGGCCGGGGCGTTCGCGCGCGGCGTCGCGTGGGCGGGCGCGGCGGACGCGCGCGGCGTCGCGAGGGCGGGCGCGACGGACGCGCGCGGCGTCGCGGAAGTCGCCGTCGCGGCCACCGCCGCGGCGGGCAGCAGCACCGCGATCGCCATGGCGACCATGCACGCTCCGGGCAGGTTCGATCGGCTCAAGCGTCCCCTCGGGAAGTGCGATGACTGCGGCGCAGCAGCTGCTTGACCACTTCGGCAGCTCGCTCCGGAAGCTCTGCCGGCGAACCGTCCGGGGAACCTGTGAAGCGAACGGCGTCGCACTCGTCGAGAAGCGACGTGATCCGGTCGCACATCTCGTCGTTGATTCCTGCTTTGCGGAGTGCATCCGGCAGCTCGTCACGCAACACGGCGCGGGCCTTGAGCCCGCTGGTGCCCTCGATGGCGGTGAACAAGGCGCGCTCGGTCGCGCTGGCCGCTCTGCCGATATCGCCGGTAGCCGCGGCTTGTCGTGCCTCCGAGAGCGCGTGGTTCGCCAGAGTGCCGTGCGCCTCGCGCCGCTCGCGCACCTTCCGGCCGATGCCGCGGCCGAGTGCCACGACTCCACTGATTGCGAACACCCCGACCGGGCCAGCAAACAGGAGCGCCCAGAACCAGGGACGATCGGCGACGTATAGCGGCTTGACCGCAGGTGCGCCTAGCGTTGTGCGCAGCGTCAGCAGATTGGCGAGTGGATCGTCGGAATCCGGCTGGGTGCTTTTCGCCTGGGCATTGCCGTTCCGCTTGACCTGTATGCTCCCGAGGTTCGCTGCCGCCACCTCGTAGCTGTTCTTGTCCGGATCCCAGTAGGGCAGCCGGATGCTGCCCAGATCGACCCGCCCCGCGCGATCGATGTTCACCACGTAGGTGAACTTGCGCCAGCCGCCGATTGTCGAGCCCTGCGGCCCGATCTTGTCGACCGTGCTGGGCTGGAGGAAGTCCACACCGCGCTGTTCCGGGGTGCGGAGCTTGTACGGCAGGTTGCCCGTTCCCTGGAGCTTGACCACGACCGACACGGCGTCGCCCTGCGTCAGCGCGCGCGGCTCGACGTGTGCGCTGAGCGAGAAATGCCCCACGTCGCCGATGCGGTATCCGGCGGGTCGCCCCTGCACCGGCGGCTCGCCTACGATGACCTCTATCGGTCGTGACCTGCGGACAAGGCCGAGGTTCTGTCCTTGCGCGGGGTAGCCGCGGCCGTCGAAACCCATGGTCATCGGGCCGATGGTCAGGGTGCCGGCGCGGATCGGGAACAACGCCAGCTCGCGGATCTTCATCGCGTTCCACACGCTGCCGTCGATGGGTACCTGGTACTGCCGCTGTCCGTACGAATTGTCGATGATGGACCACGACAGGAAGTCCGACTTGCTGGGTTCCGAGGTGTTGACCTCGCGGAAAGGACCGCGGTGCCCGTAGGCGTAGATGTCCAGCGTGACCTGCTGCCCGACGACGACATGCTTCGGCTTGACCGTCGCGCGCAGGAACGCGATCGGGTCGAGCGGGTGGGCCATCTTCAGCTCGTCCGGGTAGTTCGGCAGCATGTCGAGCTGGTCGTTGCCGTTGCCGAAGTTGAAGCTGAAGCCCGGCAGCGATCCGAACGGATTCGGGCCGCCGAAAGGCCAGCCCGGCGAAGTCCCCAGACCCATTCCCCCGGACGGTGGTGCGCTGCCAGCCGGCACGACCTGTACCGTGACGGACTGTCCGCTCATGCGGGAACTGCCCACCTGGACCGTAGGCGGACCGATGCGGAATGTCCCGGTACGCGACGCGCGCAGCGTCCAGGTCACGGTGATGCCCTGGCGCTGCTGGATCCGCCCGTTCGCGATGGACACCTGCTGCTGGGTCGTGACGCTGGGCGGACTGGCAGCGATGCCGGGAGGCACCGCGAGCCGGGGGCTGGTCGGTGTTGCCGATCCCGAATCCGCCATGGCGCTCAGCTGCAGCCTGAAGCTCTGCCCCACGCCCACGCGCCGTGAGCTGACCTCGGTCCTCAGCGACATCGCGTGCGCCGGGATGGCCGCGGCGGTGGCGCCCAGGGTCGCAATTGCAGCCAGCACAGCCGGTCTCACTTGTCCTCCATGCCGCGGACCTGGCCCTGGCGGGCCTGGTTCTTCGCGGCCTGCTGCTGCAACGTAGGAGCCTGCTCCAACATGTCCAGCATGCGCTGGTCCTGGTTGGCCGAAGGCGGCGGACGGCCGGCATCGGGACGCTTCTGCTTCTGGGGTCCTGCGTCGGGACGGCTCCCGCCGTCCTGCTTTCCGCCGTCCTGTCCTTGACTCTTTCCGCCGTCGCGCCCGCCGTCCCTGCCGTTGCCGCCGTCGCGCCCGCCGTCGCGTCCGCCGTCCCTGCCGCCGTCCCTGCCGCCGTCGTTGCCGCCGTCGCGCCCGCCGTCCCTGCCGCTGTCGGGTCCGGCGTCGGGCCGGGCATCGGGACCGGCGTCGTGGTGCTGATCGCGGATCCGCTTGAGCGCAATGGCGCGGTTCCAGGCTGCGTCGCGCCCGATGCCGTCACCCGCGTCTCCCGGGAAACCGGGGATCAGCTCGAGCGCCGAGTCGTACTGGTCGACGGCGGCCTGGTACTGCTGCCGCAAGAACTCCAGGTTGCCCGCCAGGTAGTAGGCCCGCGCGCGCAGATCGATCGGCACCGTGTCGTCGCCAGCGATGAGCCTGACGATCCTGAGCGCGCAGTCGACCTGCTCGCTACGCTCCTGGGCCTGGGCCTTGTCCTTCGGCGACGGGCCGCCCTTGCCGACGGGCTGTTCCTCGTCGCCGAAGCGGCGGCCGAACTGCTCACCGATGCGGAACAGCCCGAGACCCAGGTCGAAGCCGGCGTTGTGCTTCTCGCGGATGCTGTCGGGCGCGCCGATTTCACCCTTCTTGCACTTGCCCGTCGACAGGTAGCCCTCGAGCAGGTCGACCGCCGCGCCTGCGTCGCCGGCGTCCATCGCCTCGATGGCCTGGTCCACGGCTGGTGCGTGGCGTCTGAACAGCTTGTCGGGACCGTGGCTGCAGCCCACCCCGAGCAGCGCGGCCAGGAGCAGGAGCGCCGCGCCAGTTGCGGCGCGCTCGACCGTGTGCCGCTTCTTCTTCTTCCGCCGGCGTGGAGGCGGCGGCACGATGGTTGGCCGTGAACGCTTCTTTGCCTGCGCGACGAACGTCTCGATGAGCAGAAGCAGGATCGCCAGCCCGAGCGGGTACATGTACACGTCCGCGTACACCGTCTCGACCTTCTCGCTCAGCTCCTCCGTCATCATGCGCTTGAGCCCAAGCGCGATCTCGCGGATGCCGGTGGAGCCGTGCTCCGCGCGGACGATGCGACCGTGCGTGAGCTTGGCGATCTGCGTCAGCTGCGCTTCCCCTTCGGCGGAGAGCGAAGTCGTCAGCGGCTTGCCCTGCGAGTCGGTGCGCCAGCCCCTGATTTCGCCGGATTCGTCCACCTCGGGGATCGGCTCCGGCGTGCGCCCGCCGATCTGGACGACGTTGATCGTGACGTTGTCTGCGGCCAGGGACTGCGCGACGCTGACCGGGTCGCCTTCCAGGTCCTCTCCATCTGTCACGAGCACCATCACGCGGCGGTGCTTCTTCGACAGGGGATCGCGGTCGAGCAGCTCCCGTCCCGATTCGAGAGCCCGCGCGATGGCGGTCCCACCGACGGGCATGTCGTTCGGCGTGAGCTGCCGGAAGAACTGCGCGATGGCGCTGCCGTCGCTGGTCAGGGGGAAGCTCAGAGGCTCGCCGGCGAAGGCGACCGCGCCGAAGCGAGCGCCGGGCAGGTCCGCGATCAAACGCGCAACCTCGCTCTTGGCTCGCGCGATGCGCGACGGTTTCACGTCGCGCGCATACATGCTCTTCGAGTAGTCGAGCACGATGATCACGTCGAGATTGGTCGCGGGGATCAGCTTCGTGCCGCGGCCGTACTGCGGCTGCGCAGCGGCGACGAAGCCGAGTGCCACGGCCAGCACCAGCAGCACGCCCTTGATCGAGCGCCGCCCGCCGGCCCGACTCGTGACCAGGGCGTCGATGCGGTCCTCGTCGCCGAAGCGCCGCACCGAGCGCAGAAGCAGGATCCCGCCCGCGATCAGGAACGCCGCGACCACCAGCGATAGCGCGGTCCCGAACAGCCACAGCGGCTCTGCGAACTTCACGGGAACCTCCTGAGCAGGAGCGCGCGCAGGAGCGCGTCGAGCGCCAGGAGCAGCACGCCAGGCAACAGCAGGTAGCGATACAGGTCCTCGTAGCTGGCGATGCTGGATTCGAAGCGGGTCTTTTCCAGCTTGTTCAGTACGTCGTGGAAGCTCGCTTCCAGCGCTTTCGCGTCCGTGGCGACGTACATCTCCCCGCCCGTCTTGGCTGCGAGCTTCTTGAGCAGCTTGGGGTTGGTGGGGAAGGGGACGGTGACGTAGCGCGGCTGGCCGAACAGGTCGTAGCCGTCCTGCACTTCGCCGGTCTTGCCGGCGCCGATCTGGATGGGGTAGAGGCGGACCCCGACCACGTTGGCCAGATGCGCCGCGTACATCGGCGCGATGCGGCCAGCGTTGTTGTCGCCGTCCGTCAGCAGGATGACCGCCTTGCTGCGGGCGTGGCTGTGTCTGAGCCGCGCGATGGCAACACCCAGCGCGTCGCCGATGGCCGTGGCGCTGCCGTCGATCAGCTTGAGCCGCATCTTGCTGACCAGCGTGTCGAGCAGGTGGTAGTCGAGCGTCGGTGGCGACAGCACGTAGGCGTGCTTGCCGAACACGACCACGCCGATGCGGTCCGTCTTGCGGCGCGAGATGAAGTCGCGGATGACAGCCTTGGCGCCGTCCAGCCGCGTCGGACGCTCGCCGCGCGGCCGCTTGGGCGCCAGATGCATCAGGTTGGGCGGCAGATGGTCGAGCACGGCCTGCATCGAGCCCGACAGGTCCAGCACGATCACGATGTCGATGCCCGACTCGTCCGCCGTCTGCGGCCTGAGCGTGTTCACCGGGCGGGCCATGCTGGTGATGAGCAGCACCAGGCCCACCGAGCGCACCACGCCGGGCACGTCCCTGAGCCACACCCGCCAGCCCGACGGGCCCGTGCGAAGCGGTGCCAGCGTGCCGAGCCGGAGCCGGGGCGTGCGCCGATCTTCGCCAAAGGTGCTGCGCCAGAACACGAACGGTACGACGAGCAACCCGAGCAGGAACCACTTCTGGCGCCAGGTGGCGTAGAGTAGCTCATCGCCCCGCGCGATGGCGGGATAGAGCAGAGCCAGCGCTGCCACCACCACGGTCGCGAGCACGACGATGCCGATGCGCGCCCACCGGCGGCGACGCACTGCTCGTTCCGGTGTGTCGCGCGGCCCGGGCGGTGGTCGCGGCGGCGCCGGGCGTTTCGATGCGCTGGGGCTGGGCCCGCTCTTCACGCTTCGCCTCCTTCGTCGCCTTGCGGCTTGTCCGGCTCGTCTGGCTTGTCCGGCTCGTTCGCCTCATCCCGCTTGTCCGGCTTGTCCAGCTCGTTGGGCTCGTCGGGCTCGTTCGGCTTGTCGCTGTGCTGTTCGTCGGGCTTGCCGGCGTCCTGCGTTTCCGGCGGCGCGTACGGCGAGCGCGGTTCGGCGCTCTCGTCCGGGAAGGCCGCCGGCTCTGCTTCCGCTCCAGCATCGGAGGTGGAGCTCTGCGCCGGCGCGCCGGCGCCGCGTCCCGGTCCCGTGGTCAGCGGCGGGATCGTGCTGTGGACGATGTGCTCACCGCGCGCGAGCGCGGTTTCGCAATCCTGCTCGGTGGGCGTGAGCCGCGCGAACTTCACCAGATCCGCCTCGCGCAGGAACACCTCGATCTCGGGCATCACGCTCACAGCCGGCATCACGCGCCCGATGAAGGTCAGGATTTCCCGCGTCGTGCTCTCCAGTCCGTCGAAACCGTAGCGATCGCCCAGGTACTTGCGCACCGTGTGCGACACCCGGTCGAAGTGCTCGCTGAACCGTTGCTCCGTGATGAGCCCCGCGTGCCGGATGTCGAAGAGCTCTTCCAGTGCCGTTTCCCAGGGTGGACGTGGCGGCGGGGGCGGCGGCTCAGGCCGCGGCCGTCTGAGCCAGCGACCCAGAAGCCATGCCACCAGCGCGCCGACCACCAGCGCGATCAGCGCGGCGTAGGTGACGTTGCGCGCGGTTGTCCACTCCTCCATCTGCCGGCGTGGCTTCGGATTGGGATGCGGCTTGGCGTGCGGGGTGTTTCCCGTCGGGTCCTCGACCGTGATCTCGTGGGGCCTGGTGCACAGCGTGATCACCTCGCCGCTGGCGCGTGCGATCGCGATCGGAAGCGGCGGCAGCGAGAGCTTCTGGCGCCCGGGCTTGGTCGGCAGCGGGACCAGCGGGATCTTGACCGTGGTGGTCGCGTGCTGGCCGGAGACCTTCGTCTTCAGCGTGGGGCCGGCGCCGCCGTCCGGATCGGGCAGGGCGAAACCCGCGCGCTCGAGCGCGTGCTCGGCGTCGCTGCCGAGCTGCAGGTGGAAGCCGTTCGGCAGCACGGTCTCGCCCTTGCCGTGCTCGACCGTGACCTCCAGCGTCGCCACGTGGCCGGCGACGCCTCTGGACTGGAACTTCTCGCTGAGCTTCGGGTGCTGCTTGCCCGGGGGCAGGTGTTCGATGCAACTCCCGGTGACCGTGCCTTGATCGGCGACTCCGCCGTCCGGTGACGCCGCCTGTGCGCCCGCGTCGCCCGCCTCTGCTTCGGCTGCGGCGTCGCCGGGTGCGCCGGCGTCGTGCGGCGCAGCGGCGTCCTTGTGCGGATGCTTGGCGTGCTTTGCAGCAGCGTGCTTCGCGGCGGCGTGCTTCGCGGCCGGAGCTTTCGCGGTTGGCCGAGCGACGCCGGCGTGCCCGGGCGCACCGGCATCGGCGGCGCCGGCGCTCTGGGCGACTGCGATGCTCCCTGCCGACAGGAGCGCGAGGGCGAGAGCGCTCGGCCGCTTCATCGCCGGGCCCTCTTTGCGCGCCGCGCGAACAGGTCGTGCAGCGGCTTGATGTACGGCTGGTCCGTCCTGACGATGCAGTGGTCGAGTCCCAGCTTGCGGAACAGCTTGATCTGCTGCATGCGCAGGTGGCGCATCTGGTGGGCGTAGTACGCGCGGACGCGCGGGCTCGATGTGTCGACCACCACGCTCTCGCCGGTTTCCAGATCCTCGAAGCTCGCCAGGCCCACGTCCGGCAGTTCCTCGTCGCGCGGGTCGACGAGCATCACCGGGATCACGTCGTGGCGCGCGGACGCGAGCGACAGCGCGCGCTCGTAGTCGCCGGCGAAGAAATCGCTCAGCACGAAAGCCACGCTGCGACGCCGCGCGACGCTGTACAGTGTCTCCAGCGCCACCTTCAGGTCGGTCCCCGTGCGCTCGGGCTGAGCGCCCAGGATCTCGCGTACCACGCGCATCACGTGCTTCTGCCCCTTCTTGGGCGGCACGATCTTCTCGATCTGGTCGGTCGCCAGGATCAGCCCCACGCGGTCGTTGTGCTTGATAGCGCTGAACGCGCACAGCGCGCCCACCTCGGCGGCCAGTCGCGACTTGCTGGCCTTCCTCGTCCCGAACTCCTCGCTCGCCGACAGGTCGACGACGAGCATCATCGTCATCTCGCGCTCCTCGACGAAGACCTTGACGTAGGCCTCGTTCATACGCGCGCTGACGTTCCAGTCGATGGTGCGGACGTTGTCGCCGGGCTGGTACTGGCGGACCTCGCGGAAGGCCAGCCCCTGGCCCTTGAACACGGACGTGTAGTTGCCGGACAGCTGCTCGGTCGCGAGCCGGTTGGTCGTGATCTCGATCTTGCGGAGGGCCTTGAGGAGCTCCTTGGGGATCACGAACAGACCTGCTTTACCTTGGGGTCGAGTGGTTGGGTGGTAGCGCTATCCGCTGAAAACTACGGCAGAAACGTGTGCGCCCGCGTATAGCGCGGCGCCGAGCGCAGTGACAATCGCGGGGGCCGGACTATTCCTCTGCTCCGGCTGGCCATGAGGCCAAAACCGGCAGAATCATGGCCGAACCGGGCGCCGACCCCCATGGCTGCTCCAGCTCGCCCCGTCCGCCAGCCGGAAGAGCACGATGCTGCCGTCGCTCATGCCCGCGGCGAGCTGCCTGCCGTCGGGGCTGAAGTCGAGCGACGCGATCTCGCCATCCAGTTTCGCGAGCGTCGAGAGCTGCTGTCGGCGCTCGGCGCTCCAGAGCTCGATCGTGCGGGAGCCTACGTCCAGCGCCAGCACGCTGCCCGTGGGAGCGAACACGCCGAACACGAGGGACGGGTCCACAACCAGCATCCCCGCACTTCTGGGTTTGCCCTTGCCCTGACGGGCGCTGTTCTCCGGCCAGCCCGAAATGTTCCACAGCTCCAGCACCTTGTCGCCGTCCGGCACGGCCAGCAGGCGACCCCTCGAACCGAACGCAAGCCACAAGCCCGATCCGGGTAGCGAATGGGAAACGTGTCCGGGGCTGGTACTCCACAGGCTCGCGTCCACGTCGGGGCCGTCGTACGCGAGCGCGGGGCTCTTGGGGTCGAACGCCACCCAGGTCACGTGGTTCTTCTCTGGCGCCGGCGCGCTGGTGAGCTGGGCAAACTCCCGCGTCGCGTCGAAGAGCCGCACGTGCCCGTCGTCGCTGCCGCTTGCCAGGAGCTTGCCGTCCGGCGACCACGCCAGACTCTCCACCGCCCCTTTGTTCGCGTGGAGGACCTTCTCGGCTTTGCCTGTCGTGGCGTTCCAGATGCGGACGGTGCCGTCGACCGACGCCGTGGCGAGCTGTCTGCCGCCGGGGCGCCAGGCAGCGTCGTAGACCTCGCGCTTGTGCCCCTCGAGCACGCGCTGCACGTTGCCGGTGCGTGCGTCGAGGATGCGCGTCTTGAAGTCGCTCGAAGCCGCTGCAATGAAGCGGCCATCCGGCGAGAACGCCACGCGGTTGATGGCGTCCTTGTCCACCGCCGGCACGACCAGCCGGGTCACTGCCGGCGGCGGCGGCTCGCCGCTGGGCGGTGCCGTCCTGCCGACGTGCCAGATCAAGGTCGGTGCGGGCGGTGGAGGGTCAGGCAGCGTCAGCCGGATCGCGAAGAAACCGGTGTACGGCGCTTTGAAGACGGCGCGGTAGTCGCCATCCGGCGAGAGTTTCCAGGCGAGAAAGCGGCCCAGCGCCAGATCGGGATAGGTCGTCGGCGTGAAGACCTTCGCCTGGGTGCCGCTCGGCACGTCGGGGCTCTCGAGGCTCATCACCTCTCCGTCGTGCAGTGCCGCGTAGTAGAGGAGCTTGCAGTCCTTGTTGCCCTGGCAGTGAGCCTTGCCGGGCTGGTCGACCACGATGCGCGTTCCGCCATGGACCTCGACCAGCCGGCGCGGCGAGACGGCGGCGAGCCAGCTGGGAGGAGGAGGAATCGAGTAGTCCAGGTGCACGCCCAGCATGCCCCCGCCGGCCATCACCGCGATTCCCAGCGCGCTCATGACGAGGCCTTTCTGGACCGTACCCGTGGCGCTCTTCCGCGCCTTGTCGAGCTCGCCGAGCGCGGCGATCGCGTCGGCGTGCTGACCCACCTCCTGCTGCGTGGCCTCGGTCAGCCACTCGGCGGGAAGGGCGACCAGATTGTCCGTCTGGCAGTAGACGCAGCGAACGCCGACGGCATCGGGCGGCACATCCAGCGGCGCGCCGCAGTTGCGGCAGCAGGACGGACCTCCAGCGTGCTCCGGCAGGCGCGCGGCGAGCGACTTGCGCAGCGCAGCGCGCACGCCCGTGTAGGTCTTCCTGGCCGTCACGGTCATCGACGGCATGAAGATCACGATAGCGAACAGCAGTCCCGTGATGCCGTACGTCAGGGCGGGGCCGAGCACATCCACGACATCCACTCCGAAGTGTGGCGCCACCCAGTGGGAAAACAGCTCGGTCGCGTACAGCACGAGGAACAGCCCGACCATGAGGAGGATCATGAAGCTGCCGTCGCCGAGCAGTCCCACCAGCGCCTCGAATGGGGCCAGGAACACCTTCCCTACGCCCGCGAGGAACCTCAACAGTGGCCCCGGCGGCCGCCCCAGCCGTTCGAAGGCGGCCTGCAGCTCCGCGTGATCGCGCGCCGCTTGTCGTCGGGTGTCACGAAGCTCGCGGTAGCTTTCCGGTATCTCGACGCGGGCCGAGCAGTACGGGCACTCGATGTGATCGCCGCTGCCGAGCGGCACCGCGGAGCCGCACGAGGGACAGCTTAGCGGCTCGGTGACGACCCGCTCTCCTCCTCCCGATGCCGACCCCGGCGCCGCGCCCATCCCGCCTACGGCACCTCGACGACCTCGAACACGCGCCGCACGATGTCCTCTGCCGTCACTTCCTCGGCCTCGGCCTCGTACGAGAGCACGATGCGGTGGCGCAGCACGTCGGGGCCGATTGCCTTTACGTCTTCCGGCGTCACGTAGCCGCGATGCCGCAGGAACGCGTGTGCGCGCGCCGCCAGGTTCAGCGCGATGCTGGCGCGCGGGCTGGCGCCGTACTCGATGAGCGGCGCCAGATCCTTCATGCCCTTCTTCTGCGGCTCGCGCGTGGAGAACACCACGTCCACGATGTAGTCCTTGACGCGATCGTCCATGTACACGTCGCGCACGACCTTGCGGGCGTCGGCGAGCTGCTCGGGCGTGGTGGTCGGCTTCGCGCCCGCGGGCAGCGTGCCCGTCATGCGGTCCATCACCGTCCGCTCCTCCTCGCGCGACGGATAGCCGACCTTGATCATCAGCATGAAGCGATCGACCTGCGCTTCGGGCAGCGGATAGGTGCCTTCCTGCTCGATCGGGTTCTGCGTCGCCATGACCACGAACGGGTCGGGCAGCGGGTAGGTCGTGTCGCCGATGGTGACCTGATGCTCCTGCATCGCCTCGAGCAGCGCGCTCTGGACCTTCGCGGGCGCGCGGTTGATCTCGTCGGCCAGCACCAGATTCGCGAAGATCGGGCCGAGCTTGCTGGTGAACTCCCCGTTCTTCTGGTTGTAGATGACCGTGCCGATGAGGTCGGCCGGCAAGAGGTCGGGCGTGAACTGCACCCGCGCGAACTTGGCGTGGATGGCGTCGCAGATGGTGCGGACGGTGAGCGTCTTGGCCAGTCCCGGCACGCCCTCGAGCAGCACGTGGCCGCCGGCGAGCAGCCCGACCAGGATGCGCTCGACCATGTAGCTCTGACCGACGATGACCTTGCCGACCTCGGCAACCAGATCATCGATAAAGGCGCTCTCCTTGGCGACAATATCGTTCAGCGCCCGGACATCTTGCATTTCGGCTAGCTCCTCGGCTTCAGGGGGCCATCGCTATAGCGCGACCACCGAGGCCGGGACAATTGCGTCCGCGAAGCTATTCCGCGCTCTTTTCCCGATCAGCCGCCGGACGGCGCGCGATGGGCATCCGGGATCTTCACGCTGCGGTCGGTCTTGCCCGGTGTGAGCCGGCACGAGCGCTTCACCCTGCGGCAGCGGCCGGTGTCCGTGACGAGCCGTATCCGGAACTCGTCGCCGTCGCCGACCAGGAAGCGCTCATGCGCCTTGTGCCCGGGCCAGTCGATCTCCCACGTGCCGGCGCGCAGTCGCACCGTCACGCTCTCTGGGCTGATCCCGCCCGGAACGGCTACCGACACCCTCCTGCGCGGGTCCTTGCCGACCAGCTCGGGCGTGCGGACAGGCCGGAGCTGGAGCGAGAGAGCAGCGTCCGCCTCGATCTTCTGGGCGCGGCAGACCAGCCTTCCGCTGGCGTGGTGCGCATTGCACGCCGTGAGCTTCCAGTGGTTGTGCGACACGGTCACGGTGCCGTGCGGCCCCGGCTCCAGAGAGCTGGGCGGACCGGCGCTGGGTACGGAAGCCGCTCCTCCTAGCAGGGGAACGGCAACAAGTACGGCAACGAACGCAACCCTCGACATCGTCCTGTCAATCCACGCGAAAGGCGGAGCGCCACGCTGAGGTTGGACGGAGTCTGACGCCGCTGTGTTCAAATCGCGAGCGCTCCAACAGTGGCGGATTCCCTGGTCATGGAATCTGGCCGGCCGTTCAGGACGGAGGGCCATGGCGCCGCGTCCTGCCCAGCAATTCCGACACCCGGCTGCGCGACGCCTCGGTCCGGAAGCAGGCCAGCTGGGTCTCGCGCTCGCGTGCCAGGGCGTCCGCCAGCTCGTTGCGCTCCACACAGCGCATCGAATCGACAATCGCCTCCCGCGCCGGCGTCGGGACGTCGGCCCAGCCGGCGGCGCGTTCCCGCCAACGCCCATCGTGTCGAGCCGCAGGGGCGACCTCGTCGACCAGCCCCACCGCCAGCGCCTCCATGGCGCCGAGCTGTGGACTCTGCAGCATGAGGTCGAGAGCGCGCGCGCGTCCCACACGCCGGGGCAGGAAGTAGCTCACGCCCCAGTCGGGTCCCAGTCCCGCTCGTGCGAAGCCCGTGGAGAGCCGCGAGTTCTCGGAGCACAGGCGATAGTCGCAGGCGAGTGCGAGCCCCAGCCCTGCGCCGACGGCTGCTCCGTTGATCGCCGCCAGCGTGGGCTTCTTCACTTCGCACGCCAGCCGCAGCACGATCTCGGCGTCGACGTCCAGAAGGTCGGCGAGGATCTGGTCGCCGTCGGGCTGCTCGGAGAGCTCTGCCAGCTGCTCCAGATCCGTGCCCGAGCAAAACGCATTGCCCGCGCCCCGCAGCACGATTGCACCGATCGCCGGATCGTTCGCGATGACCTGCAGATGACTGGCCAGCTGCTGTCGCATGGTGCCGGCTAGCGCGTTGCGCCTCGCCGGTCGTTCCAGCGTAAGGATTGCGACCGCCCCTTCGCGATCGATCGTTACCCGTCCATCGTCGCGCATGCCCGGGTGTCGCACGGCCCTCTCTCTGCTTCAAGCGATGGTGGCCTCGCGGCGCTGCCTCGGCTACGTCTCGGAATGTGGTGGCAGCGCGCGCCCAGCCTCTGCTCACGCTACTCCGCTGGCTCGGCCCGTGGATGGCGGACAGCGCTGTGCCGCGTCACATCCAGCGCTCGACATGGGTCGTGCGCGAGGGCCCGCCCGCAGGGCATCGCGCGTACCTGGCCGGAAGGACGCCGGACCCGGACGAACCCGCGCGGCTCGAGGCCTACGAGTACCACCCGCGCGGACCGGCCATCGGCACCTACCTGATCGCGCCCGGGCTGCACTTCCTCGGCCCCGACGATCCCCGGCTCGATCGCTTCTGTCGCGTGCTGGCGGCCGCGGGTTTCTTCGTGGTCGCGCCGTTCCTGCCTGCGTACGTCGATCTGCGCGTGCATCCCAGCGCGCCCGACGACCTGGAGATCGTAGCGCGCGCGCTGGGCGATGGGCTGCCGGGGCGTCGGCGTCCGACGCTGTTCAGCATCTCCTTCGGATCGTGGCCCGCCTTCGAGGTCGCTGCCCGGCTCGGCAGCAACGTCGACGGCGTGATCACGTTCGGCGGCTACGCCGAGTTCGACGCGGCGGTGCGCTTCTGCGTCGACGGCGTCATGCGCAGCCCAGAAGGCGACGAAACGCTCGCGCGCGATCCTCTCAACTCGCCGGCGCTGTTTCTCAACCTGCTGCCGTACCTCGACGCCGGCGGCGACACGAGAGAGCTCGAAGCGGCGTGGCGGTGCATGGTCTACCGCACCTGGGGGCGTATGGAGCTGAAGCAGCCGGGGCGTCTCGAGCCGTTCGCACGCGAGCTCGTGGCCGACGTGCCAAGCCGTCATCGCGATCTGTTCTTGATCGGATGCGGCGTGATTCCGGGCGCGGTCGAGCTGGTGGAGGCAGGCCTCGGCAGGGCCGGCGACGCGCTGGGCTTTGCCAGTCCGGCGTCCGCGTTGGATCGACTCGAGTGCCCTGTCGTCATCTGCCACGGTCGCGACGACGACGTGATTCCGTATGGCGAAGCGTACAAGCTCGCCCGCGCGCTCGAGCCGCGCGGGCCCACGCGGCTGCTGTTGACCGGCTTGTACGGCCACACCGGTGCGGGCAGGCCGGACGTCCAATCAGCGGCGCGCGAAGCCGGAGCGCTCCTGTCGATCGCGCGCGTTCTGGCGCACGGCGGCGCGCTCCGCAAGCTGCTCGGGTGATGAGCGTTTGACGCGGCGCATCCAGGTCAACACTCCAGAGTGTGGTTAGATTGTGGGGTCGATGTGTCCGTTCCCACGTTCCAGAAGCAGCTCTCCGCCCAACGGGAACCTCCAGCGGGCGCGCGCGGAATTGCGCGCCACCGAGCAGCGCTTCCGCTTGCTGGTGGAGAGCGTTCGCGACTACGCGATCTTCATGCTGGACACCTCCGGCCACGTCGTGACCTGGAACGTCGGCGCCGAGCGCATGACGGGTTATTCCGAAAGCGACATCGTCGGGGAGCACTTTTCCCGCTTCTATCCACGCGAAGCGGTCGAACGCGGCTGGCCTGACGAGGAGTTGGAGCGTGCGCTCCGTGACGGGCGTTTCGAGGACGAGGGCTGGAGGGTCAGAAAGGACGGCTCCGAGTACTGGTCGAACGTGATCATCACCCCGATGTTCGAAAATGGCGAGCTCCAGGGTTTCGCCAAGGTGACGCGCGACCTGAGCGATCGCCGCCGTGCGGAGCAGGAACTGGAGGTGGCTCGCGCCCAGCTGGAGTTGCGCGTGCGCGAACGCACGCAGGATCTGGCGCGGGTCAACGCGGCGCTCTCGAAAGAAAATGCGGATCGCCGCCACCTCGAAGCCGAGCTGAAACAGCTCGTGCACAAGCTTACCGACCGCGACCGACAGAAGAACGTCTTCCTCGCGACGCTTTCGCACGAGCTCCGGAATCCACTGGCGCCGATCCGCAGCGCGCATCGGTTGCTCGAGCACACGGCTTCCGGTTCCGGAGAGGTGCGGCAGGCCCTGGATGTCATCGACCGCCAACTGCATCAGCTCACGCGACTGATAGGCGATCTACTGGACCTTTCGCGTATCACGTCCGGCAAGCTAGAGCTCCGGCGCGAGCCGGTGAAGATCGAATCCGTGCTGGAGTCGGCGATCGAGACGAAACAGCCGCTTGTCAACGCGGAGTCACTGGGCCTGGCGGTGTCGCTGGCCGAAGAAGAGCTCTGGCTCGACGCCGATCCCGTCAGGCTCTCGCAGGTGTTTGCCAATCTGCTGGACAATGCCGTCAAGTACACGCCCGCTGGTGGCAAGTTGAGAATCGACGTGCGACACGACGCCGACGAGGTCGAGGTGAGTGTCAGCGACTCGGGAATCGGCATCGAACCGCAGTTTCTGCAGAGCGTGTTCGACATGTTCCAGCAGGGCGGAAACGGGTCGGCTAGCATGCGCACCGGGCTCGGCATCGGGCTAACGCTCTCGAAACAGATCGTCGAGCTGCATGGTGGGCAGATCGACGTGGAGAGCGAGGGCGCGGGGCGGGGAAGCACGTTCCGGGTGCGTTTGCCGCTTCGCCCGCCGCCGTCGAAGTCTTCCCGGCCGTCGGAGCCGCACAGGGTCTCGCTGAACGGACATCGTGTGCTGGTTGTGGATGACAATCCCGACGCCGCGGAGATGCTGCGCGCGCTTCTGGCGATGATGGGCGCCCAAGTCGAGGTCGCGCTGGACGGACTGTCGGCGTTGAAGGTCGCCGAGCGCCTCGGTCCGGACACGGTCCTGCTCGATATCGGCATGCCGCAGCTCGACGGTTACGAGACCGCGCGCCGGATGCGGCAGACGGAATGGGGCCAGGGCGCACAGCTGGTGGCGCTGACGGGTTGGGGGCAGCCGGAGGATCGTCGTCGCAGCGCCGAGGCGGGGTTCGATCGACATCTGGTCAAGCCGATCGAGCTGGACCAGCTGTTCGCGCTGTTCGCGCCGAACGGGCCGCGCGTGTCGTAGGCAGGGTGTGCCGAGCGGGGCAGGGGGCTGCGCTGCCGGATGGGGTGGGCCTGCTCCGGGACCTGCTGGGGTGCCCCCACGAGAGCAGCCAGAAATACGTGATTTCCCAGGAAGTGTGCTGATCCGTGCGCCCACGGGATTGCGTCGCACGACGGCGATGTTATTATGGGTGACCAGTCACCCACTAAACAGCAGAGCCCATGCCGCGAATCACAGCAGAAGCGAAAACCGAGGCCCGCCGCCGCCTGCTCGAGGCGGGCGCGCAGCACTTCGCGCGCGACGGGCTGGAGCGCGCCAGCGTGGACGCGATCGCGATCGCGGCGGGCTACGCGAAGGGCACCTTCTACAACTACTTCGACAGCAAGGAGCGGTTGTTCGGCGAGGTCATCGCCGAGGGCGCGCGGCGCGCCGTCGCCCGCTACGCGGAGGTCGAGGACAGCGGCAGCACGCGTGAGCGACTGACGGCGCTGGCCGCCGCCGACGTGACGGTGCTGCGCGAGGAAGAAGCATTCATCAAGGTCGTGGTGCGTGAGGCCTTGAGCTTCCGCGAGGAAACCTACCCGATGGTCGTCGAGCATCTTGCGCCCTATCTGTCGAAGGTCGAGGCCGTGCTCTCCGATGGCATCGCCGCCGGCGAGATCCGCAGCGACCGCCCGAGCGTGCAGCTGGCGTTGATGTTCGTCGGGACGTTGACGCTCCTGTACGTGCAGCATTGGGGCAGCGGCGGCGCGTGGCCTTCGCTCGACGACGTGCCGGAGCTGGCGGTGAGCGCGTTTCTGGAAGGCGCGGCTTCGAAAAGGGGAGACGACGCATGAGCAGCTTCGTGTGGATGAAGGTTCTTGAATCGGCGCCCGAGCGCTACGACCGCGGCATCCGCATGCTGTCCGGCGGGCGCATCGGCGAGGTGTACGAGCGCATCGCCCAACGCGTCGCGGCGCCGGGCAAGCGCATCCTCGACGTTGGCTGCGGGACGGGCGGAGTGTCGCTGGCCTGTGCGGCGCGTGGCGCGAAGGTGACCGGCATCGACATCGACGCCGGCATGTTGGAGGTCGCGCGACAGAAGCAGGTGCCAGGCGAGGGGAGCGTGGAATTCGTGGAGCTCGGCGCCGCCGAGATTGAGGACCGCTTCGCCGAAGCAAGTCTGGACGCAGTCGTTTCGTGCCTGGCGATGAGCGAGCTGTCACCGGACGAACAGGACTACACGCTCCGCATCGCCCATTCGCGGCTCGTGCCCGGTGGATTGCTGGTGATCGCGGACGAGACCACGCCGCCAAGAGGTCTGTCGCGTCTCGTCTACCGCGCCAAGCGACTGCCGGTTGTCGCCGCGACCTACCTGATGACGCAGACCACGACGCGCCCGGTGAAGGACCTCGCAGGCCGTGCCCGGGCGGCGGGCTTCTCGAAGGTCGAGGAGGAGCGGATCTGGTCGGGGAGCTTCGTGATCGTGCGGGGGGTGAAGGAGGCAGCATGAGATTCATCGACTTCCCCGCATATCTCCGCGACACGGCGTTGCGCATGCTCCCGCACAGCCGGCGGACCGGAGTCGTGCGCATCGGCAATCCGGGACGCGGCTCGCCGGTGCTCGTGACCGGCAACTTCACGCTCACCGTGCGGCGGCTCGAGGACACGCTGCGCGGCTATGACGCCTGGCTGCTGGTCGCCAACAGCAACGGCATCAATGTGTGGTGCGCTGCGGGCGGCGGGCATCTCACGCATCACGACATCATTTCCGTGATCCGCACCTCGCGCATCGCAGAGAAGGTCGACCATCGCGAGGTGATCCTGCCGCAGCTGTGTGCGACGGGCGTGGAGCGGCGGCGCATCAGCGAGAAGACGGGTTTCAAGACGCGCTGGGGCCCGGCGCGGATGGAGGATCTGCCAGCCTTTCTCGACCGCGGCGCGCGCGTGCACAAGGCCGAGCGCTTCATGCGCTTTCCGCTGTGGGAGCGGCTGGAAATGGCGTCCATGTGGGGCGTGACGATGCTGGTCATCGCGCTGCCCATCGTAGCGGCTCTGGCCGGATGGAAGACAGCCGCGATGGCAGACGTTGCGGTAGCCGTGATGATCGCCGGGCTGTTCTCGCTGTTGCCGTGGCTGCAGGTGAAGAAGCGAACTCGCTACTTCACCTTCGCCGCCTTCTGGATTGTGGCGGCGGCGTTGGGCGCGGGGCTCCTCTTGCTGTCCGGCGTCCTGACGCCCGGGCACCAGCTGGCGCTGGCGCTCACGTGCCTCGTCGCGATGGGTGTGCTGTCCGTTGACCTGGCCGGCACCACGCCCTGGTATCCGAGCTACATCAACTCGTTCAAGAACGAGCCGCACATCGAGCTCGTGGAAGACCGCTGCACCGGCGCTGCCGATTGCGTGCAGGTGTGCCCGCGCAACGTGTTGAAGATGAACGGCACACGCCGCAAGGTGGAGATCCAGCGGCCCGATGACTGCATCGAGTGCGGCGCGTGCATCGTGCAGTGCCCGGAGGACGCACTGCGCTTCCACTACGACGACGGCCGCATCGTCGAAGCGGCAACCATCCGCACGACACGCACGAACATGCTCGGCCGCCGCACGGTGGAAGTGAACCGGTAGCTCGCCCAGCACGAACAGGGGCTGGACTGCCGCCCCTGCCGCCGTCCGGAGCCTCTTCTCGAAGTGACGAAAGTCAGCGAAACCGGCGCGTCACCTTTGCGCGACGGATGGTGCCGCGTAGACTGGGCACGATGGCGGAGAGCAGAGTCCGTGCGAACTACGTCAAGTACGCCGTCGTTCGCATCAAGCAGCTTCCTGTCGAGGAGCGGGACGCCGTCTTCAAGGTCCTGGGCAGCACCAGGGACGAGATCCGCGCGGCGGGGCTTCTCGCGTGGATCCCCATGCGGATCTACGCGGAAGTCGTCGATTCCACGCGCACCGCTCTGGGAAGTCGTCGGGCGCGGGAATTCTGGTGCGACACCATGCTGAGTAGCTTCGAGCGCCAGCTGCTCAAGCCGCTGGTCGAAGGCGCGCTGCGTCTGTACGGGCGCTCACCGGCTAGCCTGCTGAGACGCACGCCCCAGGCGTGGTCGCTCGTGTCGCGGCACGGTGGCCGCATCCGTCTGGAAGGGGACCACCAGGTTCGCTTCGACGGCCTGCCGCCCGAGCTCAGGAAGGGCGGGGGGATTGTCGATTCGATGGCCGGCAACTGCGAGGCCATCCTGAAGTATCTGTCGCGGCCAGGCAGCGTGAGCGCGCACGAGGAAGCGCTCCGCCAGGGACGGATATGGTTCGACGTCGACTGGCAGGACTAAACGTCCGGCCTCGGTTCGCTGTCTGGCGCCGAGGCGGAAAGCGAAAGTCGACCTACTGCCCGTCGCCCCCTCCTGCGCTGAAGAGCCGCCCGTGGCGTGGACACTCTACGGCGTGCGTCTTTCCATGGGGGTCTAGTGTGGCGGTTGTGGAAGGCCGTGGCGCTTGGCGAAGGCCGCGCGGTAGGCGTCGAACGTGTTCTGCTGATCGGGGCGGAGCACGGCGCGGATCTCGCTGTCGATTTTCGCTCTGAGCTTGGCGAAACCAGGGGCGCACTTCGAGAATGTCTTCTTGCGCTCGGCTTCGTGCTCTTCAAAGATGCTCTCGATCTTCTTGCGCTGCTCCCGGTCCAGGTCCAGCTGGCGCGTCATGGCCTCCATCCGGAAATGCATGCGCGCGCGGTCCGGCGGCCCGGCGAGCTCGTGGGCGAATTGCATGCGGTGGTAGGCCTGCATGCCGAACGCGCCGGCAACGCCGCCGAGCAGGAAGGCGCCGATCAGCACCAGCGTCGACCGGGATTTCGGGGTCACTGGGACAACTCCACGGGGTCGAAGGCGGTCAGGGTGTTTGCGTCGAGGCGGGTCTGCGCCTGGGTCGAGTAGAACGCCGCGGCAGCTGCTGCCACAGCGAACGCGATCAGCGCGACGCGGCCCACCTGCCACATGCTGCGCTGCCAGGAGCCCTCGCGTTCGACGGCTTGCATGATCCAATCGGAGAAACCGGACGCGGGCATGATGTCGCGCGTCGACCGCGACAGACGGACGATCCGCTGTTCGATGTCGTGGTCATTCATGTTCCACCTCTTCTCTGTCGCAGCGTCGCGCGCGCGCGGACCAGACGCTGTTCCACGGCGCCCACGCTGCATCCGAGTGCATCGGCAGCTTCGGGGGCTGTCAGACCCTCCACTGCGCACAACACCAGGGCGGCGCGCTGCTCGGGAGGAAGCTCGTCGAGCCAGTCCCCGAGCTCGGCAAGGGCCGTGAGCGCCTCCGGGTCCAGCCCGGAAGCGAAGCGGCCGTTGTCGAGCGCCGTGTCGTCACCGGCAGGGCGCGCAGCGCGACGTCGCAGCGCGTCGATGCAGGTGTTGGTCACCACGCGTCTGAGCCACGTGCCGAGGCCCGCCCGCTCGTCGAAGCGGCCCTCCGAGAGTGCGCGGTATGCTTTCACGTACGCCTCCTGCAGAGCGTCCTCCGCGTCGGCCGTGCTGCCCATGATGCGAGCCGCGAGTCGGTAGCTCTGCTGCTGCGTGTGCTCCACGATGATACGGAACGCTGCCGGGTCACCTCGGGTGACCCGGCGTGCGACAAGTGAGAGATCCACGTCCACGGCGTTCCGGCCAGTGTTCTACCTGCAGTCGGGCCAAGCCCGGTCACGACTCTGCTCCTGGTCACGGCTTGGCGCCAGCCCTCCTGTCGAGCATGCCGGCGAGCTGGCTACGCTGCGCCGGGGTCAGGATGCTGACCAGCCGCGCCAGGCGCTCGACGCGCTTCTTGGCGTGTGTTTCGGCGCGCTGCGCGATGGCGTCGGTATCGATCAAGCTTTCGGCCTTGAAGTCGTCGCCCACGAACGCCTCCAGCATCCTCTTGGACTGGTCGCGGCGGGCGTTCATGTGCTGTTCGCACTCACCCTTCTTCGTGCCGTCGAAAGCGGGCTTCTGCTCGCGGAGCTGGGCGATCTGGGTCTGGGTCAAGCCGAGCTTGTGCGCGAAGAAACCGCCCATGCGCGGCGGGCCATCGCGGCGCAGGCCACGCGGGGTCGGCTGCTGGGTGCCGGGAACGTTCCGATGCATCCAGTGCCCGTGCCGCGCCATGCCGCGACGGGAAAAGCGTGGGTGCTGGTCGAGCTTGGCTTCTAGCTGGTCGACGAGCAGACCGCGCTCGGCGCGGTCCAGCGTCGCGTGGAGCTTGTCGAGCGCGCCGGCCTGCGCTGCGACGCGGTCCTTCACCTGCTTGCCGATGGCGGCGTACTGTGTGGTGAAGCTCGCCGGATCTAGCTTGCCCGAGCGCACGGCTTCGGCCAGTGCGTTGGACAAAGCGGCGCGCGTCTTGCCTTGTACGGGCTCGAGCTGCTTGATCATCCCCTCGATCGTCGTCTTCTGTGTGGCGTCGAGCTCCAGATCCGACAGCGCGCTCCGCAACATGGCGGCCGGGCCGTGCGGCATGTGCGCGCGCGCGGTCGGCTTCTGGGGAGCAGGCGCGGTTGTCTGCTGGGCGGCGCTCGTCTGGCCTGTGCCGTCCGGAGCGGCGGTAGAGCCGCAGCCCACGAGGATGAACAAGCTGGCGGGTACGGCGAGCGAGCCCAGGGTGCGTCGGAACTGTCTCATCATGCGTCCTTCCCGGGGCGTTGCCCCGTTCTTTCTCGTTTCGACGCGGCCGACGGCCAGATCCCTACGCAGCCGGCCTCAGAACACCCCCCGCTGCGTGTTCACGAAGCCGACTTTTCGTGCGCGGGCCCGGGCACCTTCGAGTGCGCTCTTCTTGACGACTCCGGCATGCGCCTGCAGGAGCTCGCCGGTCAGGTGCTTGAGCGACAGGATGGCGTCGACGCGATCGACGCGGGCGCGCTCGACCGAGAGTTGTGCCTGACGATAGGCGTCCTCGGCCTGTTGCACCTCGATGGCGGTGCCTGCGCCCTGCGCGTAGCGGGCCTGCTGCGCGGCGAGCTGCTTCTTGGCTGCGTCGGCGGCTACCTCGGCGAGCTTGACCCGACGCTCTGCGCTCTGGGCCTCGGCCAGCTGCGTGGCCGCCTGCGACTCGGCCTGCTGACGCGCCGCGGAAAGTTTCGCCTGGGCGCTGTCCACGGCGAGCATGGCCGAGCGCCGCTGTGCACTGAGCGTCGTGCTGCTCAGCGGCAGCTCGAACACCAGGCCGATGTGGGCGCTCAGTGCCTGCCCGGTTCCGAAGCGCTCGAAGGCGGGCGGCACGTCCTTGTACGCGAGCCCCTCCGACTGCACGTAGCCTTCGACGTCGAGGCGCGGTCGTTGGTTTTCGCCTGCGGTCTTCAACTTGTCGCGCGCGACAGCGAGCTGCGCCTCGGCCTGTTTCACCTCCAGCGACTGGTGTACGGCGGCGTCCAGCACATCGCGCCGCGATGGCGGCGCCCGGAGATCCTCCGGCGGCGCGCCGCTGGTCTGCACGCCCTGGACGAAATCGCCGCCTCCCAGCAGCTGCTGCAGCTGGAGCGCCTGCTTTCGTCGCTGCATCTCGGCGCTCGCCAGCGTCTGGTCGCGTTGGGCGACCTGGGTCTCGAAGGTGAGCACGTCGACGGGCGCGAGCGCGCCGGATTGCTGGCGCTGGCGCGCTTCGTCTCGCTGCTTGACCGAGAGATCGCGGGAGCTCTGTTCGATCTCGACCGAGCGGTCCTGGTACCAGAGCTCCCAGTACGCGGTCAGCACGTCGCGCAACAGCTGGCTTGACGCCACGTCCTCGGCGCGTTGGCTGGCTGTGCGGGCCAGACGCGCCTGGCGCAGCGCTGCTTCGCCCACGTCGCGGCCGGCGCCGCGCAGCAGCGGCTGGACGAGCGACAGACGGCCGGTGAGGTCGTAGCCGGGGCCGAGTGTGACGTACTGATCGCTACCCGGCAGAAGCTGCGTCCTGTTCGTCGAGCGTGCCCCATCCACCCGCAGCGTGAGCTGGGTACCCCACGGGAAGGTGTGGGTGAGCTGCGAGCCCACCGCCCAGGTGTCGCCCTTCGAGACGGTCACGCCGCCGCCCGTGCCCGACCTGAGCCGCGGCATCTCGCTGTGCGTGAAGCCGGCATCGGCCTCGAACACAGGCACGAACTTGCCTTCTTCGGCCAGCACGTCCTGCTCGGCGGCGGCCGCGTCGATCATCGAGGCCTGCAGCGAGGGGTTCTTCGCCAAGGCTTCCTCGATCGCCTGGCGTTCGGTCAGCGTGCGGGTTTGCTGCGCAGCGGCGGTCAGCGGCAGGGACACGGACAGCGCGAGGATCGAGATGGGCAGGAGCTTGTTCATGGTGCAGGGCATCGATGGAGGTGGGGCGCGCGGCCTTCTGGGCGGGCTGCTGGAGCCGTCGGCATCCACGGCTCTTCCGGGGACAGTTCGTACCGAGCACGTCGACTATTTCGCCGTCGCGCTCTTTTTTCGGGAAAGCCGTGCTCGGGCGGAACGCTATTCATGGCGCAGGGCATCGATGGGGTTGAGGCGGGCGGCCTTGCGGGCGGGCAGATAGCCGAACAGCACGCCGACCAGGGCCGAGAACACGAAGGCCAGCAAGGTGAGGCCGGGCGACACCACGAACGGCAGGCCCATGCTGTGCGTCGCGGCGTAGGCGCCGACCATGCCGAGGAGCACCCCGATGACGCCGCCCATGGTCGCCAGCACGATGGCTTCCACAAGGAACTGGAGCAGCACCTCGTTGCCGAGCGCGCCGATGGCCAGGCGGATACCGATCTCGCGCGTGCGCTCGGTGACCGAGACCAGCATGATGTTCATGATGCCGATGCCGCCCACCAGCAGGCTCACGGCTGCGATGGCGCCGAGCAGCGCGGTCAGCGCGCCGGTGGTCTGGGAGACAGCGTCGACGATCTCCTGCATGTCGCGGACGTTGAAGTCGTCTGCCGCGCCGGGAGCGATGTGGCGTCGCTCGCGCATCAGCGACTCGATCTGGCTCTTGACGCGTGTCGTGTCGTCCTTGTTCGCGACCGACAGGAAGATGGTCGGGATGTCGCGGTTGCCGACGATGCGGCGCTGCACGGCGGTGAGCGGCATCACGATCAGATCGTCCTGGTCGGAGCCCATGGCGCTGGAGCCCTTGGCGGTGAGTACGCCGACCACGGTGCACGGCGTGCGGCCGAGCCGGATTGCAGCGCCGAGCGGGCTCTCCTTGCCGAACAGTTCCTTGCGCGTCGTCTCGCCGATCACGCACACCGATGCCGCGCCCGCTTCGTCCTGCGCGTTGAGTAGTCGCCCCTGCGCGATCGTGTAGTTCCTGACCTCGAAGAACTCCTGCGTCGAGCCGTACACCTGGGTGCGCCAGTTGGTATTGCCGTAGACGGCAACGATGCCCTTGGCCGACGTCGGCGCGATCGCTTTCAGTCCGGAAATCTGCTTCCTGATCGCGCTCACGTCCTGCATGTCGAAGGGCGTGGTGCCGGAGCTTGGTGCGCCGTGGTGGCGATCCGCACCGGGGCTCAGGATGAGCAGGTTGTCGCCCAGTGCGGAGATGCGCTGTGTGACGCTGGCCGTGGCGCCCTGTCCGATCGACACCATGGCGATGACGGCGCCGACGCCGATCACCACGCCGAGCATGGTCAAAAACGACCGCATGGTGTTGCGCCGGATCTCGCGCAGGGCCATGTGCAGGATGCTCCACAGCATCAGGCTCGTCCTCCGGTGGGCTGGTCATCGAGGATGTGGCCATCCTTGAAGGTGACGACACGCGTGCCGTACGCGGCCAGGTCCGGCTCGTGTGTGACCATCACGATGGTCAGCCCCTGCTCGTGGTTGAGCCGGACTAGCAGCTTCATCACTTCCTCGCTGCGCGCGGAGTCGAGGTTGCCGGTGGGCTCGTCGGCGAGCAGCAGCGCTGGCTCGACGACCAGCGCACGCGCGATCGCGACACGCTGCTGTTGCCCGCCCGAGAGCTCGGCCGGTGTGTGGTGCTCGCGTCCCTCGAGCCCGACGATGGCCAGCGCCTGCATGGCTCGGTGGTGCCGTTCCTCGGCCGGAACGCGCTTGTAGATGAGCGGCAGCTCGGTGTTTTCCAGCGCTGTGGTGCGGGCCAGCAGGTTGAAGCCCTGGAACACGAAGCCGATGTAGTTGCGGCGAAGCAGCGCTTGCTGGTCGCGGTCGAGCTTGCCGACGTCGACGCCCTTGAAGAAGTAGCTGCCAGCGCTGGGCACGTCCAGGCAGCCGATGATATTCATGCAGGTCGACTTGCCCGAACCGCTGGCGCCCATGATGGAGACGAACTCGCCCGGGTAGATCGACGAGATCGATTCCGTCGAGCGCGCGCACCTCGGATGCGCCTTCGCCGTACACCTTCGTGATGCCGCGGAGCGCGAACCACGGCTCCTGCATCACGTCACCGGCGGCCGCCATCACCCGCCTCCGGTCATGTCCACAATGACCTTCTGACCCGGCTTGATTCCCGAGAGTACCTCGGTCACCTGGCCGTCGGTGACGCCGGTCTTGACGATCACTCGCTTGGGTCGGTTGCCGGCGAGCACCCACACGTGGGGGGCGTTCTTGTCGACCGGTTTCTTCGGCGCGGCGGCTGCTGCGCTGCTGGCTGGCTTGGGTTTGCGGTTTCCGGAGAACATGCGCAGCCCCGGAGGACCGCGCCGCTGGCTGCTCGTCGAGGGTGGCTGGAAGCGCAGCGCAGCGTTCGGCACGAGGGTGGCGTCCTTCCTGTGGACGGTCACGATCGTCGCGGTGGCCGTCATGCCGGGCCGGAGCAGGTTGTCCTTGTTGTCGACCGTGAGGATCGCTTCGTAGGTCACGACGTTGTCGACCGTGGTCGGTACGTTGCGCAGCTGCTTGAGCGTCGCGGGAAATTTCTTGTTCGGGTAGGCGTCGACGGTGAACGACGCCTCCTGGCCTTGCCGCACGCGACCGATGTCCGCCTCGTCGATGGCGATCGACAGCTGCATCTCCGTGAGGTCCTTGGCCAGCGTGAACAGCACCGGAGTCTGGAAGCCGGACGTGACGGTCTGGCCCACCTCGACCGCGCGTGACAGCACGACGCCGTCGATGGGCGACTTGATCTGGGCCTTGTCCAGATTGGTCTGGGCCTGATCCAGCGCGGCCTTCGCCAGCGCGATGTCCGCTGCCGAGGATTTGACCTTTGCCGCAGCGACGGCAGCCGCAGCGTCCGCCGCCTGCAGGTCCTGGTCCGAGATCAGTCCCTGCTTGGCGAGCGTGTGCTGTCGCGCTGCAACCGCCTTGTCGTTCACGGCGGTGGCTTTGGCGCTGGCGTAGGAGGCCTGCGCGGAGATGAGCTTGGCTCGGGCCTGGTTGCGCGAGGCCTCGAGCTGCTCGGGATCGATCTCGAGCAGCAGCTGCCCCTTCTTCACGCGGTCGTTGAAGTCCGCATGGATGGCCTTGATGCTGCCGGTCACCTGGGCGCCGACCTCGACCGTGTCGACGCCCGACAACGTGCCGGTGGCGGTCACGGTGGCGCTCAGGTCGCCGCGCCGGACCGTCTCCGTCGTGTACTTCGGCACGTCCTGCTTCTGGGCTGACTTGCGCCAGATCAAGACGCCGGCTACGCCACCGGCCACGACCATCAGCGCCACGATGCGCCAGATCCAGCGGCGCACGCGGTGCGAGCGGTTCATCCCGACCTTCTGGCGCAGCTCGGCTGCGGCGTCCTTGGCCATGCCGTTCTCGACGCCCCCCGGTTGGTTGGTGTTGGTCATCCAAGCCCCCCGACGCATCCCGTTGCGCCATCCCTACGGCGCCGCTATCGATTTCCATCCGCCACGGTTGGAAAGCCGTCCAGCTCCCCAGGGGACGCTCCCCGACCGCAGGTGTACATGCGTCTCGATGGGGTCTCGGCTAGCATTCGGGGGCGGCTCGGCTGCGGCGCTCCCGGATTAACGGGCGCACTGCCCGCGGCATCCACCTGCTGTGAATCGCGTTACTACCATCCTGGTTCCGTTGGCGACGGCCGTGTTGGGAGGCGCAGTGGGCGGGATGTTGACCCACCACAGTGCGGCCTCCCAGGCCAGGCCGGTCCAGAGCGCGGATGCCGATCCGGCAGATCCCGCTACCGATCGCTCGCTGAGCGATCGGGTCACCGCTCTGGAGCACGAAGTCGCCCGGATGAAGCGCAACGGCAACGCGATCGCGGCGCTCAAAGCCTACGGCTCGGCGATCGCCGCGCGGCGTCCGCCCCCGGATGGCGGTACGGCCCGGAGCACTCCCGTCGATGACCCCGTCTTCCAGGCTGCAGTCGAGGACGTCATCGACCGGACCCGGCAGGAGCGGCGGCAGCAACGCATGCAGCGCTTCGCGCAGCGGGTCGACGATCGCCTGACCGGCGAGCTGAAGCTCGACGCGGAACAGCAGCAGAAGGTCGCGCAGGCGATCCAGGACTACATGCAGAAGATGCGCGACATGTGGGAAAACCGCGATGCCGACGGCGGGCTGGATCGCACGTCCCGCCGCCAGCAGATGCAGAAGCTCCGCAAGAACGCGCGCGACAAGATAGCCGGAACGCTCCGTTCCGATCAGCTCGACAAGTTCAACAGCATGGATCGTGCCCTGCCCTTCGGGGGTCGCGGTGGCCGCGGTCGCCAGCGCGGCGGCGGAAACGCCCAGCAGCAGCAGTAGCCGTGCGCGATGGCCGCGGCGCTTGCCGAAGCGGCCGCAGCGCCTTTCGGGACTACGCGCCCAGGACCCAGCCAACAGCGCTGCTCGCGACAAGCAGCGCGGTGATGACCGCGACCATCCACGCGAGCCCGAGCACAAGACCCCCGAGCGAGCGCCGGGTGCGGATGAAGTGGATGGGGATGCAGATGGGGTTGAACACCACGACCGCGACCCAGAAGCTCGCGTCGTTCCAGGCGCGCCCCGTCTGCTCGGGTCCGAGCCGCCGCATGTCGTGGCGGAGCACCCACCAGGTCATGAAGATGCCCAGCGCGAGCTGTAGCGAGAACTGGACGATGTCGGCCAAAGTCCGGGTCTACACGCCCGTCCGGCGCGGGCGGACGCGCGATCAGGGGGTCTGCAGCGTCTTGACGTAGTCTTCGAAGGTTGTCTGCTCGCCGCCTTCGGGGGGGCCCTTGTGGCGGTACTGCGCGGCCCGGTGCGCCTTCACCTCGCACTGGATCGCCTTGTTGTAGCCGGCGAGCTGCGCCGCGTGCGGCTGACCCGCCACGACCGTGCGCCCGAGCTGGCTCAGGGCCTCGGCCATCGACGGGCAGCCCGTGCTGGGCTTGGGCAGCTCGAGCGGCTTGGCGTCGTTGCAGCAGCCGCTGCGGATCACTGCGTACGCGGCCATGTCGTACCAGCCGAGCTTGCTGAACAGCTTCATCGCATCGGTCACGTTGCCGTGCGGTGCGCTGGTCACGATCGCGGTGCGCAGTTTCCCGGCGCCCTCGCGTGGATCGGTCTCGGCGCAGATCCAGCCGAGGTCGGGTGTCTTGCCGAAGGCGTTCTGGGGGAGATAGCCCGCGACGCACGCGGCAGTTCGGTCGCCGCCCTTCATGCCGGAGCTCTTGCCCGTCACCGGAACGTCCGACAGCTTGATCTCCTTGGCTGACGCGGGCGCGGCCGGCTTGGCTGACGGAGGCACCTGCACGACCTTCACCTTGGGTCGCGCGCGGAATGCCGAAACGCCCCAGGCGGCGACCAGGCCAAGCAGGATCGCGGCCACCGCGAACATGGGGATCAACCGGCGGCGCGGAACGCGCTGGGGCTCCTTGCTGGCCGACACCCCGGGGACACCTTGCGAGGTCGGCGGTGGTGCGCTGCTGGGAGGCAATGGAGGCGGCGGATGTGACGGGTCGTGGTGCAGCCCGGAGTCATCGGCGTGATCGACGAACCAGCGAGCCAGCTCGCGCTTGAGCGGCTTCAGGTCGTGGCTCCGGTCCTCGAAGCTCTGGTTCATGGCATGCAACAGCATGGCCTGCACGGTTTCGTCTTCGATGCCTGCCTTGGACAGCTCGTCGACCGACGAGAGGCCGTGGGCGGGGGGAGGCTCTCCCACGAGCATCTCGTACAAGAGCCCGGCTACCGCCCAGGTGTCGTCCGATTCGGAGGGCGGCCCGTGTTCCCCGCGTTCCGGCGAGTGGAAGGGTGTCGGCCCGATCAGCGGCGGGACGAAGCCCAGTACCGGCGCGGCGCGGCCTTCGGGCGTCAGTACCACCCCGGCTCCGCGCACGTAGCCGTGCGCTCCGCCCGCATCGTGGATGTGCGACAGCGCGTCTGCAACGCGCAGCGCGGAGCGCACCGCATCGAGCGGCGTTTTCCTGACCACCGCCTGCAGGCGCTGTTCGAGCGTCTCGCCCTCTACGTAGTCGGCGATCAGCACCACGTTGTCGTCCGCGCCCGGCAGCAGCTCGTGGAGCGTGGCGAGGTGAGCGTGGGAAAGGCCGACCACCTTCGCCAGGCTGGTCGTGTCCGGCGCCTTCAGCGGAATCACGATCACCCGCTGCTGTGTCTGTTCGTCGGTACCCAGGAACGCGGGGGCTGCGCCCTCGAGAGACAGCTCCTCATCCACCAGATAGCGAGAAGCCAGCTTGTTCCCGACGGCCAGCTCCAATGACGACGTCCCTTCCAAAACGACCCCTGATGGCTCGGAGCGTGTCACTTCCGTCTCCGAGCGTCTACTGCCTGGGACCGGACGGATAAGGATCGTCATGATCGGCCGGAGCCACGGTCCGAAAGAGCGCGCCCGGCTCCCAGGGCGCGGAAACCACGTAGTGGCGGCGCGACGCCGATGGCTCGTCTAGGCTGGGGGAGTGGCTGACCCACCCGATCTGCTGATCCGGCTCGCGCGACGCGACGAGCACGAGCTCGTGCACCGGCTGATGCTGGACGGGTTCGCCACGACCCGGGCCTTCCCGATTCCTTCGAGCGCCTTGGCCGATACGCGGGACGACCTCGACCGGGCGGTTGTGGGTGGGGCCGCGCTGCTCGCGTTTCAGGACGGTCGGGCGGTCGCCAGCGCGAGGATCGTGCCGAAGTGGAGCGCTGGGCCGGAGTTCGACCGGGCCGCCGCACTGGATCGCGCGGCCCGCGGCGGGCACCTGGACGACTCGCCGGGGGGCGTGCTGCACGTCTCGCGGATGAGCGTGCTTCCCGAAGTCCGGAATCGCGGCATCGGGGCTGCCTTGCTGGATTGGGTCGAGACCGTGGCGCGGAATCTGGGTCTCGAGGCGGTCGAGCTGAACGTCCGGTCGCAGCAGCCCGACAACCGTCCGTTCTACCAGCGACTCGGCTACCGCATTACCGGCTACAGCGGGCGCTACGGCATCCCGGACATGTCCACGCACATGCGCAAGAAGCTGTCCTGACCGACAAGCCGGAACGCTACCCGTTGCGCGACGCTGGCGTCGGAAAGCCGGACGGTCGCGCGCTCTTGACAGTTGTGTGAACGATGTTCACAATTGCGAATGTGATTCAGGCACCCGTAGCCCGGGCCGATCGCCGCTCCCGGCGCCGGCACCTGCGCACCGAGCGTGTGCTCGACGCCGCGATGCAGCTGCTGGCGACACACGGGCTGGAGGGTCTGACTCTGCACCGGCTCGCGGCGCAGCTCGGCTACGTCACCACCGCGCTGTACCGCTACTTCGACTCGAAGGACGAGCTACTCGCCGCCCTGCAGCGCCGCACCATCGAAGAGCTGCATCAGCGCTTCCGGGACGAACAGTCGCAGCTTGTCGATCAGCCGAGCGGGCTGTCTCCGGCAGAGCACGCGCTGCTCGGGCTGCTCGCCGCGGGTGACTTCTATCTGTCTCTGCCCTCGAGCCTGCCCGAACGCTTCCGTCTGGTCAGTCTCCTGCTGGGCGACCCGCGGACCCTCATCGAACGCGGGGCTGCCCTCGGCAGCGCGCAGGCGCTGATCGACTTCCTGGGTGATGTTCGCGAGTTGTTCGAGCGCGCCGCAGAACATGGCGCACTCGAACCTGGCCCAGCGTTCGATCGGACGCTCGGCTACTGGTCTGCGCTGCATGGCGTGACCACGCTCGACAAGCTGGCTCGCTTCGATGCCGACACCTTTCACGTCAAGCGGCTCGGCGCGCTGACTGCCAGAGGTCTGCTCGCAGGGTGGGGCGCCGACTCCGCGGCGCTGGATGCCGCCGATCACGCCCTGGCAAAGCTCCACCCCGCGTCTGGAAACCAGGCGCTTGCCCGCGCGGGCAAACGGACGATTCCAAGGAGGACAACTTGAAGCTCATCTCACCTGTCGCGTTCGCTGCTGGCGTCATGTCCTGGAGCCTGGCCGAGTACACGCTCCATCGATTTGCCGGACACGCGCCCCGGCCGCGCAAGAGCGAAGCGCGCTCGACGGGCTGGCGCGCCTGGCTATCGCCGCTCCAGGGCGACTTCGGTGCCGAGCACCAGGCCCACCATACCGACACGCGCTACTTCACGCCGACGCGGCGCAAGGTGCTGGCGGCAAGCGTGGCGCTCGGCGCCGGCGCCGTGGCAGGTTCGTTTCTGGTAGGACCGCGCCGTGCGTTGTCCTTCATCGCCGGCTTCGGTTCGATGTACACGGCGTACGAGATCGAGCACCGCCGCACGCACACGCACGCGCCGCGTGGAGCCTACTCACGCTGGACCCGGCGCCATCATCTGTACCACCACTTCGGCAGTCCGAAGATGAACCACGGTGTTACGAGCCCCGTCTGGGACATGCTCTTCGGGACCTACGTGGAGCCAGGAGTGATCCGCGTCCCGGTGCGGCATGCGCCGCGCTGGCTGCTCGACGAACGTGGCGAGGTGCGTGGCGAATACCGAGCCGAGTACGAGCTCGCGTCGTCGCGGCGCGAGCCGGACAGCGCGAGCACGGCAACGAGCTGAGCGCACAGGGCGAGCGGACCGCGCTCCGGGCGATATCATGCCGCCCGGAGCCAGCGCTGGCGGTAGCCCGGAAGGTCGGATACACCTTGCGGGATGGTGGACCACGCCTACCCGGGGGGACGGCGTGCGAGGGGTCGTTCGCAGCCGTCCGGGGATCTACTGACCCAGGGTGCCCGCTCCTCGCGCGTGGTCGTGGTGCGCGTGCTCTTGTTGGCCGGCGCCTACGGTCTGGCCGCGCGGCTCGGGCTTGAGTTCGTCTACGCTTCTCACGGCGCGAGCCTGGTCTGGCCGGCGAGCGGAATCGCGTTGGCCGCCGTGCTGCTCTGGGGTCGGTGGATGGCGGTGGGGATCGCACTCGGGGCGGTCGTCGCGTCACGCGCGGGCGGCATCGCGCTTCCGCTCGCTCTCTGGTACGGCGTTGGCAACACGCTCAGCCCGCTACTGGGCGCCTGGCTGCTACAGCGGGTCGGGCGGGTGCACCCCGAGCTCGACCGACAGCGCGACGTGCTCGGCTTCGTGCTGCTCGGAGTGCTGCTCGGTACCTTGCCCGGCCCCTGCGTTGGCGTTGCCGGGCTCGCTCTGGTCGACTCGCTGCCCCACGCGCAGATCGGCGCGGCCTGGTTCTCGTGGTGGCTTGGCGACGTCGCGGGCGTACTCGTTGTCGCGCCGGTGGTGCTCACGTGGCTATCGGCCGATCGGCGTTCCGCGGTTGGCTCGTGGCGACGCAAGCTGGAAGCGGTCGCGCTCGTTCTGGCCCTGGCCGTCAGCACGCTGATCGGTGTCGGCGGCCGCTTCGACTGGCGATATGCGGCGTTCCTTCCTTTCCCGTTCCTGATCTGGGCCGCGCTTCGTTTTGGAACCAGGGGCGCCGCAGCGGGCTCGCTCCTGGTGTCGTCGATCGCCGTCTGGGCGACCGCACATGGCAGCGGACCCTTCGCGGCAGGACACGTCCATTTCGGCCTGGTCCAGCTCTGGGTCTTCGTGGGTACCGTGGTGGTGGCAACGCTGCTCCTGGCGGCGGCGCTCGCCGAGCGCGATCGAGCCCAGCACTCGCTCGAAAACAGCGAGGAGCGCTTCCGGCGCGCGTTCGAGGACGCTCCCATCGCGATGGCCATTGCCAGCCCCGAAGGACGGTTCCAGAAGGGCAACAAGCGGATGCTGTCGCTGCTCGGCTACGCCGAGGGCGAGCTCACCAAGCTGGGCGTGGACGAGGTCACGCATCCCGACGATCGCGAGCGGAGTCGAGAAGGGATGCGCCAGGCGCGCGAAGGCATTGCGGATCGCTACGGCTTCGAGAAGCGTTTCTTGACGCGCGATGGCGGCGTTGTCTGGGCGAACATGAGTACGACGCTGCTTCGTGACAGCCACGGCCAGCCGAGCGCCTTCATCGGCCTGCTGGAGGACATCACGGCCAGGAAGAACGCCGAGCAGGAGCGCGAGCACCTGCAGCAGCAGCTCGCGCGCTCGCAGCGGCTCGAGAGCATCGGCCAGCTCGCTGGCGGCGTTGCCCACGACTTCAACAACCTGCTGCTCGGCATCCTGCTCTACGTCGATCTGGGACTTGCGGAAGCCAGCGACAGCCTGAAGGTGCGCGAGGCGCTGGGCGAGATCCGCGCGGCCGCGCGCCGCGCCGCGGATCTCACTCGGCAGCTGCTCGCTTTCGGGCGCCGACAGACGATCCAGCCGGTCCCCCTGGACCTCGACGTGCAGATCCAGGGGCTGATGAGTCTGCTTCGACGCATCATTCCCGCCAATATCGACATCGAGCACGCGCGCTCCGGCGAGCCGTGTTGGGTGATGGTCGATCCGGGGCAGATCGAGCAGGTGATCGTGAATCTCTGCGTGAATGCGCGCGATGCGATGCCAGACGGCGGTGTGCTCCGCATCGAGACGAGCCCGACCCGGGTGGTCGAGCCGGGCCCCACCGCGCCTACGCCGGGGGACTACGTCAGGCTCCGGATCTCCGATACCGGCGAAGGGATTGCTCCGGCGGTGCGCGAGCGCATCTTCGAGCCCTTCTTCACCACCAAGGAGCAGGGTACGGGGCTCGGGCTGGCGGTCATCTACGGCATCGTGCGGCAGCACGGCGGCAGCGTCGACGTCCACAGCGAACCGGGCAGTGGAACGAGCTTCGAGATCCTGATTCCGGCAGCCGAGGAGCGGGAAACAGCGAGCGAGTCCGGCCAGCGCCATCGCGTCGCGGGCGGCGAAGAGACGATCCTGGTTGTCGACGACGAGGACATGCCGCGTCGTCTGCTCGACCGTGTTCTGGGCGGCGCGGGGTACACGGTGATCCAGGCCCGGGACGGCGTCGAGGGGGTCGAGCTGTTCGAGAAGCATCGCGACGAGGTCGCCCTGGTCATCCTCGATTTGATCATGCCGCGTATGGGTGGACGAGAGGCATTGTCGCGCATCCGCGCGATCGACCCGTGCGCGAAGGTGGTGCTGACGACGGGATACGCGGGTGACGCGCTCGGCGGAGTCCCCGCGGACGTGGAGGTCCTGGACAAGCCCTACGAGGCGGACGAGCTGTTGCGCCGGGTGCGGAGCCTGCTCGATCGCGCGCGGCCGAAGCGACGCCTACAGTCTTCCGGCGACACCTAGGCCGTAGCCGCTTCCGACGCGCGTAGGCGCTATCACGATGTTGGCGCTGTTCTCCAGGAGCAGCCGCTTGTGGTGCGAGCTAACGCCCCAGATGAAGAGGATGGCCCCCGCGGTCTGCGTGATGCCGTCGAGCACCAGCATCGAACGCAGGACCGAGTCGTCGCTGCACGAGTTGTAGGTGTCGATCGAGTTCTGGGGACAGGTGTTGTGTCGAGCTGCGGCGGTGATGAACGGGCCCAGCGCCGGCAAGGCCAGCCACCCACTCTGGTTGGTGAAATTGAAGCCGGCCGCGAGCGCAAGACCGAACGCGTACGGTGCGCCGACCAGGATCGCCCCCGCGATCGTGGGTCCGCGATAGATGCTCTCGTCCAGATAGTAGCCAGGCGGAATGGGTTGCCCGTCGCGGTAGGGCAGGATGCGTGGTTTCGCCCGCTGTGTCGGGGGCCGGTAGCCCTGGTATGGATACTGGTACGGATAGGGATACGGGTACTGCCCGTAAGGGTAGGCGCCGGGCGCGGGCGCGGGCGTGGCCGCGCTGGGAGCCGGAGCTGGAGCCGGAGCTGGAGCATTCCCTGTGGCAGCAGGTGGCGGCTGCTGGGCGGACGCAACCGATGCGTCCAGCAGCAACGCCAACGTCAAGGAGAGGGTTCTGCCGGCTAGCGTACGAAGGAATGGCTGCACGCCACACAGCATATAGTCACGGGAGCTGGCCGACAATCGCCACTGACGTAGAGCTTGGCGAGGAGTGCCGCGACTATCGACAGCGGCCACGACGCCACGCCCGAAGGTCCTTGCCTTGCCGCGGCGGCGCGGGCTAGCTTCCGGATGCACGATGGCGGACCGGCTGCTGCGAGCACTGGGCGGGCTGGTCATCGGGCGCCGTGCGCTGGTCCTGACGGTGCTGGCAGTCGCCACGGTCGCGCTGGGGCTGGGGCTGTACAGGCTGACGTCGGATCCGTCTCCCGAGGGGATGGTCGCCAACTGGCAGAACCAGCGGAGCATCACCGCACAGTTTCGCGCTGCGTTCGGTGATCGGGCCGCGACGCTGCTGGTGCTGGTCCAGGCCCCGGACGTGCTGTCGCGCGCGCCGCTGGCCTACAACGCCCGGCTGTCGCACGGGCTCCAGAAGCTCGGGTTGGTGTCGCGGGTGGACAGCATCACGGTGACCGCGCTGCCCCACAAGAGCGGCGTCAAGGCCGAGGATCAGCTGCCCGTCGACACCGAGCTCGAGAAGGAGATGCTCGGCGACAGCGCGGGTGCCGACGACGACAAGCCCAGCGCCGAGAAGCCGGCACCGGCGCCAGCGCCGGCCTTCGGCGGCGGGGACGAGCAGCCGCGGCTCGGTGCGGCGACCGTGGAGCCCATCGTCGACGGCGACACCACGCACTTTCCGCGCGGCATCATGTCGCTGTCGGCGCGGGTCGACGACGAAGGGCTCGTTTCCGCTCCGCTGGTCAAGGGCGACACGATCAGCGACCGGGAGCTGCGCGTCGTCAAGGATACGCTCGGCCACTCGCGCCTGCTCCAGGGCAAGCTGATCAGCAAGGATCACAAGCTGACCGTCATCGCGCTCGCGCTCGAGCCGGCGCTCACCGACTTCGACGCCCAGCACAAGGCGCTCGGGCAGATCGAACACGTGATCCAGTCGACGCCGCGCCCGCCCGGCGTCAGCGTCAGGCTCGGGGGACTGCCGTATCTGCAGCAGAGCATCGTGCAGAAGATGCAGCACGATCAGAAAGTCCTGGTCCCCGCGACGCTCGCGCTCTGCGTGCTGATCTTGTTCCTTTCCTTCCGCTGGTGGCCGGGAGTCGTGCTGCCGCTTTCCGCGGTGGGCGTTACGACGCTGATGTTGCTGGGAGGCATGGGCTGGACTTCCGAGCCCATGAACATCCTGAACAACATCCTGCCGACGCTGCTCATCATCATCGGCATCAGTGACTCCATCCATCTGGTGGCGCGCTACCGCGACGAGCACGCGAAGAACCACGACCGGATCGAGTCGGGACGCATCACTCTGCGCAGCATGGCGGCGGCCTGTTTCCTCACGTCTCTCACCACGAGTGTGGGGTTCGCATCGCTGGCGTTCGCCGACACGCCCATGTTGCAGCATTTCGGCGTGATCGCGGGGATCGGCGTGATGATCGCGTACGCTGTCACCATCACGCTGTTGCCGTCGACCTTGACGTTGGTGCGGCCGCCGCGGGGGGACCGGACGAGCAGCACCGGCTGGCTGGAGAAGCTGGTGGTGGGGGTCACCAAGCGGATCCTCAAACGGCCGTGGCCGGTCATCGTGGGCGCGTGCGTCTTCTTCGCGCTGGCCCTGTTCGGTGCGACCCGGCTCGTGATCGACGTCCATCTTCTCGACCAGTTCACGCCCGGCGACGACGTGTACGAGACCACGGTACTACTCCAGCGCGAGCTCGAAGGCATGCGCCCGCTGGAGGTGTTCCTCGAGAGCGACACGCCCGATCGGTTCCAGGACCCGAAGGTCATCGCTGCAGTCGAGAAGGTGGCGCACTGGGCCGACGGCCGCCACGGCGTGCTCGCGACGACCAGCTATGCCGACTACCTGCACTCCGTCGAGGCGCTCCTCACCGGCGACCCCGCGACATGGAAGGAGCCCTTCCGCACGAAGCAGCAGGCGATTGCCCTGGCAGCCGTCGCGAATTCCAGCAAGGACAAGCCGCTCAGGGCGTATCTGACCAAGGACGGAAAGCGGGCGCGGATCACCATCAGCTTTGCCGACATTGGAGCCCGCGCGACCAACCACGAGATCGACCTGCTCGAGCAGCAGCTGGCGCAGCGTATCCGCCCTTTGGGCGGTATCCGCTACCAGCTGCTCGGCGAGGCCTACACCGGCTCGCGCGCGCTGGACGCAGTCGTGACGGATCTGCTCTACAGCCTGATGGGCGCGACGGTCGTCATCTTCGTCATCCTGACGCTGCTCTTCCGCAGCCTACGGCTCGGTCTGCTCACCATTCCGCCCAACATCATCCCGATTGTGGGAACGATGGCCTACATGGCGGCGCGCGGCATTGCGCTGTCGACGGCTACGGTGATCATCTTCGCCATCAGTATCGGATTGGCGGTGGACGGTTCGATCCACGTGGTCGTGCGGTTCCGCGAGGAGATGCGGAGCGGTCTTGGCCGCAACGCCGCGTTGATCCGCGCTGCGCGGGGAACAGGTCGGGCCATCATCGTGACCTGCGCCACGCTCGTGCTCGGCTTTTCGGTGTTGATGATGAGCTCGTTCGTGAGCGTGCGGCAGTTCGGCGAGCTCATCGCGGTCACCGTGCTGATGTGCACCGTGTCGACGATCGTCGTCCAGTCGGCGCTGCTCAGGGTGGGCGTCAGACCCCGCCGGCCAGCGTGAGGCTCAGCCGGACGGCGACTTCAGCCCGGCCAGCGCCCACTCCAGCTCCGGCACCGGATGATCGAACTCGATCGCCAGGCGGTGCGGCCAGAGCCCGTGCGGGTCGTCGGTGTTTGCTTCGACGCGCACGACGTGGCCCGCGAGCTCGTGGACCTCTTGCGTATCGGGTGTGCGCAGTGTGATGTGCACCTCCGACCCCGGGGCGAGCGTGCTGGCCGTGACCATCAGCACTCCGCCCTGGCTCGCGTTGTGTGTGACCGCGATGCCCTCCTTCAGCGAGTCGACCTTGACCGGTAGCCAGACCTGGAAACGGTGCTCCGTGCGGCGCTCCATGACCGGGCATGATAGCGCACCGACCTCTCCGGATGAAGCGCCCCGCGGCGCAGCTTTCGCGTCCGGCTAGAGCATCGCGCCGAACAAATCGCGGAAGCTCTCCTGGTCGTCCTCGGAGAAGCGACCGGCGAGGCCGACGCGCAGCGAGATGGTAACGTCGTCGCCCCACGGCCACCACAGCCCGAAGGCTATCATGCGCTCGGCAGGATCCGTGGACAGCACCAGCTGCTCGGCGCGTACGCCTCCGGACGAGTCGGCGACCTCACGGATGACCTCCGGCGCGGAGGCGATGGTCTTCGCCGTCCATTCGTTGGGCAGGGCGCGCTTCACCGCGCCATGCGCTTCGTCCGTGAGCTCGACGCTGAACGAGGACGACACGCACGACAGCCGTCCATCCCAGCTCCAACCGCCGCCGGGCCAGGCCGCGCGCAGGCGGACTAGCGAGTCGAACAGCGGGCTGGCGGCAAACCGGGCGCTCGTGGGCATGGCCCAACGGTAGCACTCCTGAAGCCCTGGAGGGATGGGAGTCCAGGGGCGTTTCGTCCCGAAACGTGCGAAGCGGCGCCGCTTGTGCTTAGGTCGGGACGCTCGCGCGGGAGCCCCGGCGGCAGTCGCCGACACGGGTTTCGGGGTCTCGATGCGTTCTCGCGGGTCGGGCGCTCGTCGACAATCCGGCGCGCTTCCGTAGACTGGTTTCGTTATCGACAGCTCATGCACATTCTGGACATCTTCGCGCAGCAATCTCCCACGTTCTCGTTCGAGTTCTTCCCGCCCCGGACGCCCGCGGCGGCCGATGCGCTCTTCCAGACGATCTCCCAGCTCGAGCCGCTCAAGCCGTCCTTCGTTTCCGTCACATACGGAGCCGGCGGTTCGACCCGCGAGTTGACGCACGATCTGGTGCTGCGCATCCGCAGTACGACCAGCATCGAGGCGATCCCGCATCTGACCTGCGTGTGCCACGGCCAATCCGAGGTCGAGCAGCTGCTCGTGCGCTACGCCAAGGCCGGTGTCAGCAACATCCTGGCGCTGGGCGGTGACCCGCCGCGCGACAAGGCCGATCACGACCGCTCCAAGGACGCCTTCCGCTACGCGGCGGATCTGGTGCGTTTCATCCAGGAGTTCAACCAGAGCGGCGCGCACGCCGATGCGCGCGGATTCGGCATCGGCGTGGCCGGATTCCCGGAGGGTCATCCCGCTACACCGAACCGCCTGGTCGAGATGGACCACCTCAAGGCCAAGGTCGACGCGGGGGCGAACTACATCTGCACGCAGATGTTCTTCGACAACCACGATTTCTTCGACTTCCGCGAGCGCTGCGAGTTGTCCGGCATCAAGGTGCCGATCATCGCCGGTATCATGCCGATTACGACGCTGAAGGGCATGAAGCGCATGGCCGATCTGGCAGCGGGGGCGCACTTTCCCGCCGCGTTGATACGCGCGGTGGCTCGCGCCGGCGACGACGAGGAGGCTGTCAAGCGCGTCGGTGTGCACTGGGCGACCGAGCAGTGCCGTGCCCTGCTCGACGGGGGCGTCGCCGGCATCCACTTCTACACGTTGAACAAGTCCGACGCCACGCGGCAGATCTACGCGAGTCTCGGCGTTAGCGACAGCGCGGCGCTGCAGCAGTAGGTCCGGCGCCGTCAACGCGAAGCGCCGGCGTCGACGGCGTGGCTCGAGGCGCTCGGGGCTGCGACGCCGGCCTCGACGGCCAGCGTGTGCATGCGTTTCCTGAGCACGGCGACCTGGGCGGCAGCACGGCTGAGCTGGCCCTGCCGGGCGAGATCGGCCGAGTGGCGCGCCTCCTGCTCTTTCTGGGTGTGCTGTGCGGCGCGCGCAGCCTGGCGATTGGCCGCGAACGCGCCGGCCAGTGCGCCGGCGACGACCAGCGTCGCGCCCACTCCGGCGAACACGTTGTAGCGCCGGGGTCGATCCGGGCGCGGTGGGGCGCTGGCGAAATGCTCCGGCTGGGGCGGTCGCTCGACCATGCTCCGTCCGAGCTTGGCCGAAGCCTGTTCGCGCGTCGAGCCGCGCGCGCTTCAGCAAGGCGCGACCGGGGCGCCGCCGGATCCGATTGCGCGCCGCAGGCTTTCCCCGTCATTGTGTGGAGGCCAGGAGGCAAACATGAAGAAGGCTTCGTTCACAATTGCTTGCGGCGTGCTGTGCATGCTGCAGGCCGGGTGCAGCAGCTCTCCGGGGGGCGTGGTCGCCAACGGCACAGCGGGCGGCGGCGGAGTGGGTGGGGTGACGGTGGATGGCAGCGCAGGCTGGCCGTCGGGCGGTTCGAGCACCGGCGGTTCGGGCACGGGCGGTTCGGGCGGCACTGCTGGCTCGGGCACGGGCGGCACCGCCGGCTCGAGCACGGGCGGCTCTTCCGGCAGCGGCGGTTCGAGCACCGGCGGCACGGCGGGAAGCGGCAACGCCGGCGGTAGCAGCGGCTACAACCCGATCTGTCTCGGGCCCCAGAGCGGCGCGTACTGCGGCGGCGACGCCATGAAGGACGCCGACCCGAACGTGCTCTACCACTGCCCCGGGCAGAACCAGGCGCCCGACAGCCAGACCAACTGTCCGAACGGTTGCGTCACCGAGTCGCAGGGCACCGCCGACCACTGCAAGACCGTCACGTCCCCCGGCGGCTACAAGCTGCCCTGGCGGCCAGGCGTGACCATGCAGCTTACCCAGGACTGCAACGACTCGTGCTGCAACGACCACGTCAACCACGACAAGTGGGCCTGGGATTTCGCCAACGGCGGAAGCTTCCTCATCGTCGCATCGCGCGGCGGCACCATCACGCACCTCAAGGACAACTCGATCACGGGCTGCGGCTCGAGCTCCTGCGTCAACGACGCCAACTTCATCGTGATCGATCACGGCGACGGCACGCAGTCCACGTACCTGCACCTGAAGGGCAACAGCCTGCAGTCCGGCATCACCTGCGGAGCCACGGTGCAGCAGGGCCAGGCGCTGGCGATGTCCGGCACCACCGGCTGGTCCACCGGCATCCACCTGCACTTCGAAGTGGACCAGGTGCACACCGGCGCGGCCACCTGCGAGTGCGGCAGCGACGGCATGGGCTGCGGCGCCAGCACCGTTCCCTGGGGGGACTTCTGGCCTTCGAACTCGTCGAGCTACTCCACCGTCGCCATCCAGTTCGACGAATGGCCCGCCTCCTCCTCGTGCAACAACCGCCGCATCACGCTGCCGGCGTCGACGAACAACTGAGGGGGACGTGGGGGCCGGAAGCTTCATTCGCGCGTGCATCTGCTCTGCGATCGTCGCTGACATCGCCACTGCCTGCGGCGGCCGAGCGACCCGTGGAAACAGCGACGGCGGCGTGTCGCGCGTTGCGTGGCAACTCGCCGGTGCGGCTACTTCTTTCCCCGCTTGACCGTCCGGGCCTTCTTGCGGTTCGACTTGGGTCGCCGCCCCTTCGACAGCTCTTCCAGGCGCGCGGCGTCCGCGAGGTCTTTCGGCCGCCCCGACGCTCGCTTGTTGCGGAGGAGCTCTTTCAATCCGATCACAGGTAGCGTCGAAGTTCCGAACGCGGCTCGTACGCGTCCACGCCAGGCGGCGTCGAACGTCACACCGTCGATGCTCGTCAGAATGTCGATCCGCCAGGGCTTCCTTCCGAGCATCCAGATCTTGCCAGGGGCAGCCAATTCGTCCGTCTCGGGCGTGGCGTCTCCGAAACCAAACTCCATCAGCGCCTTGCGCAGCCTCTGTGCGTTCGCGCTCGAGGTGTCTACGAAAACATCAAGATCTTCGGTCAGCCTTGGTTCGCCGTGGCCCGCCACGGCGTGCCCGCCCACGAGAACGAATCGAACGCGATGGGAGATCAGCAGATTCAAGAACTCGGACCAGTCGGGACCGAACTCGATTTTCACCGAACCAAACCCTCCGGAGCTCCGCGACCGCCGAAATACGCTCCTCGAAGGTCAAACGCGCCAGATCCTCACGATCGGCTTCGGCCGCTTCGTCGAAGCTGGACACGACGCGAATGACACGTTCCATGTACAAGGATCGTCGCGCGATCCTGGCTCGAACGCAAGTGTCCGGCTCGACCGCTAGGCCCCTGCGTGTAGAGTGCACGGCGTGCGCACGCCGCTCTGCCCTCACTGCGGACAACCGCTCGACCTCGACCTCGACCCCGGTGGCGGCGAGGAGCAGGACTACATCGAGGACTGCTCGGTGTGCTGCCGCCCCGTCCGCGTGCACGTCGTCTACGACGAAGCCGACAACGAATACCGCGTCGAGGTCTCGGCGGACGTGTAGGAGCCCCAGCCGCGCGTCGCGTCGACGCTGCGGTAGTGCTGCGTCAGGGCGGAGCTGCGCCCCGCTCCGCCCCGGGTCGTAGCCCGGGATGCGCTGGACGAAGACGTATCGACGGCTTGCATAGCGCTCGATCTGCGAAGTCGAGCCGGGGCCATGCTGGCCATGTCGACGCGTAGCGCAGTCGCTGCGGCGCGACCGGCAACAGAACAGTGCGCCGCGCTAGGGAATGCTCACGCTGGAGATCGTGCCGCCGTCGATGTCCGCCCAGAACACCTTGCCCGGACCGAGTGCAAGCGCGTCCGGGCCTTTCTGGTCGACGGCGAGGCGCTCCAGTGTGCCGCCGTCCTTCGGGACGCGCTCGACAATGCCGTCGCCCTGGACGGTGAAGTAGACGTAGTTCGCATCGACCGCGATGCCACGCGGCGCCACCAGTCCCTGTACCAGGACCTTCATGTCGCCGCCCGCCTTCGACACGCGGCGCACCGTCCCCATGTTGTCAAGCGAGGTCCAGTACACGTAGGAATCGTCGACGGCGATCCCGTCGGATTCCGCGTCGAACTCGGCCAACGTCTGCGAGCTATCGCCGCTCTTCGGACCCTTGAACACCACGCCACCGGTCACCCAGTACACGTTGTTCTGGCCGAGCGCGATGTGAGCGGGCGCGGAACCGGGGTTCGGTATCGTCTTCGTCTGGGTCGCGCCTTTGGCCAACGCCATCGCGTTTCCGTACCCCTCGGAGTCCGACTCCGACCAGTACACCCCGCTCGCGTCGGCTGCGATGTCTACGACGTTGTACGCCGTGTCCGCGAAGTGCGCCGGCGCTCCACCGGATCCAGGCATCGAATCGATCTCGCCGGTACCCGCCAGGTAGAGCTCGCCGTTGTTGGCGCCGAGCGCGCTCTGATCGGTCGTTGCCAGCTGCTTGGCCGCGCCACCCTGGTCCGGCAACTGGTAGATGCGGTATCCCGCGCCGTCGTCGTCGAGGAAGAACAGCGAGCTCCCGTCGTGGATCAGGTTCCTGGGATGCAGCTGCCCGGAAGCCAGCACCTTCGGCTGTTCGTACGGGCCCTTCGGGGCGCTCGTGCTCCGCGCTGGCGAAGACGAGCAGGCGCTGGCGCCTACGGCCAGCACGACGATACCCGCCCACCAACGCAATCCCGATGGCATGGCTGCATTCTATCAGACGGATTCCATCAGAGTTGGATGGACCCGTTCAGCAGGCCCCCGGAGAACGCAGGGCCCTGCAAACCGCGTCGAGGTCTCGGCGGACGTGTAGCAGCCCCAGCCGCGCGTCGCGTCGACGCTGCGGCAGTTCTGCGTCAGGGCGAAGCCGCGCCCCGCTCCGCCCTGCGTCGCACCCGCTCTCGAGCCGCGCGTTTGCGGCTCTGCCGGTGCGGGGGTACATATTTCCCTATGGTGCGGGATGCTTAGAGCGCGAGCGTTACGGAGGCCCAACGTGTGATGGTGGCTGCCAGGACCTGCCGGGATCGGAACTGGCGCGCGCCTACGTCATCTCCCGCGCCAGGTACACGATGTCCTCGCCGCGCTGGGCGTGGGGCGTGGGTAGGAGCAGGAAGGCGCGTTCGTTGACGAAGATGCTCATGCCGTCGCCGCGGCCGAGCTCGGCGCCGGCCTCGAGCGAGTCGAAGCTGCGGTAGTTCTGCGTCAGGGCGAAGCCGAGCGTCGGCTTGACCACGCGCGCGAACAGCCGGTAGGCGGGGCCCGGCTCCTCGGCGATCCCGTGATCGGTGATGCCCAGCGCGCCGAGGAAGCGCGTCAGGACCTCCCAGGCGCGATCGGTCGTCTCCGGATCCTCGTGCTGGCCGCATTCCACGCTCAGCGCGGGACGGCCGCGGCGGACCAGCGCTCCGATGCTCACCTGCTCCATCAGCATGCCCGGGCCGTCCCAGCCGTAGGTGACGCGCGCGCCGGTGTGGCGTGCGAGTGCGATGCCGTCCGGCGTCCCGTCGCAGATCGCGAACGGCACCGTGGGTTGGCTGGCCGAGTGCAGATCGATGATGCCGTCCAGTCCCGTCACCAGCGGACGCAGTTCGAATGCGCGATTGTGCTCGTAGGTCCACGCCTCGCGCGCCAGGTGATTCACGTAGTCGTAGCTGAACAGGCGGTTGATGTCGGTGCCGTCGGGGGTGTAGCGCCGTCCTTGCTCCGTCGCCCTGGGGTTGCCGTGGACGAGCACCAGCGTGCCCTTCTTCATGTGCTGCGCGAAACCGTCCGGGTCGTTCTTGAGCTTCTCGAGGACGTGCAGCCCGGCGACCTCGTTGCCGTGCAGCGCGCCGATGACGCCGATGCGCGGTGAGGGGAACGTTTCGTCCGCGCTGAGCTCGTGGACGGCGGGGATCGAGGGGTGGGGACGAATCAACTCTGGCTCCTTGTCGCCCCCCCGGGCAGAAGCCCAGGTCTAGCACATGCTCGAGAGCGCAAGCCGGGGCATCAGCCGGGGTCGGCGTGCCCCAGGGTTTCCAGGTCGAGCACCTGTCGCGCCTCGTCGTAGAATTGTTCGGCTTCTTCCGGGGTGGAACCGATGGCCGTGAGCCCGATCTTGCCGAATTCGCTGAGCGCCCCCAGGAGGTGGAAGACGACGCCGGTTTCGTTCCAGGGCCGGTAGTGCAGGTCGTGCACCGCCGCCAGGTCGAGCAGATCTTCAGGCAACAGTCCGCGGTAGTGCGGCGCCATCAACGTGTCGGTCGAGACGTAGTAGCGCGGTTCGCCCCGGCGCGTGATGTACAGCCCTTGTTCGGGGTCGTACGTTCCGTCGTTCAGGAGCTTCAGCGTCATGATCGGGTGCGTGGTGCCGGTCATGCGCAGGTTGATCTCGATAGCGTAGCGGTTCCACTCGCCGGCTTCACCCTGGACCGTGATGAAGTCGACGCCCACGCGCCCTACGCAACCGCGATCGACAAGCAGTCGCCCCACGGCCATCGCGTCGTTCTGGATGTCCTGGCGGTACGCCTCGTTCGCGGGGAAGCGGCAGCCGAGGTAGATTCGTCCATCCAGCACCTGGTCGTGCGTGCTCATTGCCTCGAGCTCGCCGCGCGGGTTGATGCGCAGTTGCGCGCTCGGGCTCTCCTTCCTGCGCCCCTCCAGGTACAGCTCGACCACGCCGCCGATGTTGGCGAGCTCGCGCCGGAAGCGACCCCAGGTCTCCTTGTGGCTCATGAATTCCAGGTCGTCGAAGCTACCGAGCACGGCGTCCGCGCGAGCCTGGTGCGACGCCTTGCCGGGCGCAGCCGCGAGGAGCGGCTCGGATGCGAGAGACAGGATGGCGTTGCCCTCGCCGCTGAATCCCTGGTTCAGCTTGACGACCATGCGCTCCGTCTCCGGGTGTTCTTCCCACAGATCCGCGATGGCGCCGGCCAGGTCGCGATCCGTGTGGAGGTCTTCCACACCGGGCGGCATCGGAATGCCGGCCTCGCGGAAGAGCTGCCTGGAGCCTGTCTTGGTACCGAACGAGAGCAGGTCGGGGTCCACGCCGTAGAGCGGGATGCCCAGCGCGACGGCCAGCCGCCGCTCGCGCTCGCTCACCGTGAACACGGTCATGTGCGCGCGGTCCGGGTCGATCGCGTGACGGATGCGTTCGATCAGCCGCGGCCGCTCGAGGACCTTGTCCGTCAGACGGCGCGGCGTGGAGTCGTAGGTGCACAGCAGCGTGAGTCGCCCACGCGCGTGCGCGGTGGGGATGCCGCCGATGAGCGCGAGGTAGTAGTCGACGAGGACCGGGTCCAGCGGCTGCGAGGTTACGTAGATGAGCCGTGCGCGCGGATTGCGGAGCAGGCCCATGGTGAAGAGCATGCGCTCCTCGTAGTGGTTGATGCCGGGGATCGCTGCGAGCTGGAAACCGTCGAGCGAAAGCGAGGGGACTACCACCACGTCGCGCGGCCCTGCCTCGATATCGTTGAGCGACAGCCAGCGATCGACCAGCTTCCGCTGCAGCTTCTTGAAGCGCTCGACTTCCTCGACCAGCGACCCTGGAGGCGCGTCCGAGATGGGACGGCGACCGATCGGGCTATTTTCGCTGCTCGACTTGCGGTTCACTCCATCTCCTGCGAGCTCGCGGGCGGGGCCGCGTAGCTCTCGTGCAGGCCGTGCAGCAGCGCGAGCAGCGCCTGGTGTACGGGCGTCGGGATATTGTGCTCGCGCCCGCGCCGCACGACCGCGCCCTGGAGCTCGTCGGCTTCGGTCGGGCGCTCTGCCAACACATCCTGCAGCATCGACGGTTCTGCGTCCGCGAACAGGCCCCGTGTCACGTTGAGCATCGCGTCGATGCTCGACTCGCCCAGCGGCACGTTCTCGGCTCGCGCGACGGCGATGACCTCGTGCATGGCGCGCATCACCAGCTCTTCCAGCTCCGGAAGCTCGAGCACTCTGCCGGCGGGCAGTCGCGTAAGCGCGCAGATGGCGTTGAACGGCGCGTTCCACAAGAGCTTCTGCCAGAGCATGTGCGCGAGGTTCTCGTCCACGTTGCAGGGGAACGCCTCGCCGAGCTCGGCGGCCAGCCGCTGGACCAGCTTCTCCTGCGCGTGCACCATCGGGGCGATGCTCATCATGCCGCCGGCCTTGAGGTACAGCCGGCCTGGCGCGACGTGGCCCGCGGCCATCATCGCTACGCCGCCGACCACGCGCTCCAGCCCGATGACGTTGCCCAGCTCGTCTTCCGAATCGAGCCCGTTCAGAAGCGGGATGGCCACGCCGTGTTCCGACAGCGCGTGGCCGGTTCCGGCGGCCACGGCGCCCAGGCCCGACGCCTTGACCGACACCAGCGCCAGGTCCGCTGCCAGCCCGCGCGCCTGGTCGATGTGATCGATGACCGGAGCGCGACCGACGATCTCGCCGTGCGGGGTCTCCACCACGAGCCCGTGCTCGCGGATCGCCGCCGCGTGCGCGCCGCGGGCGAGGAACGTCACGTCATGTCCAGCGAGCGCCAGCTTGACGCCGAAATAGCCGCCGACCGCGCCGGCACCCACAACCAGAATCCGCATGGATCCGAGCCTAGCAAATTCCCCCGGGCTGTCGTCAGCTGTGCGTTGCCGGGAAAATGACTTTCCCGGGGCGGCGGTGGCACAATGCGGCCGTGAGCTACGCTCGGTCGTTGGCTTTCGTCTTGCTCGCCGGTGTGGCAGGCGTGCTGCTTCCGGCTCCCGCCCGCGGCCAGCCGGCAGCGAGCGCGACGCCCCACGCCGCCAAGCGGGTGGTGGTCGTGGCGGACGTGACCGACGACCTGACCGCCAACGCGAAGTTGCGCGCTGCTGTGTTCGAGACCGTGGAAAAGCGCGGATATTCGCCGGCGGTGAAGGTCGACGTGGCGGGTGCGGCACAGGACGCCGGCGCGCTCGATGCCGGTCGCATCAGCACCGCGCCGGCGGCGCTCGGCACGGTGCGCGACAAGCTCGGGGTCGCGCTGCTGGTGCGCGTGTCGTCCGACTGGGTGCGCGGCGACCAGACCGGTGTCCGCATCACCCTGGTCGGCGAGCAGGGGACGAAGTCCCAGGTGGTTGCCGCGCCGTCTGCCGATCCACGCCCCGCTGTGGCCAAGGCGGTAGGCGCCATGCTCGACGAGTTGACCGGCGCGAAGGCGGGGCCCGCTGCTGGGCTGGCGCCGAAGCCTACACCGGCGTCCAGCGCTGCCCCCGCTCCGGGCCCGCAGCCGGGCGCATCCAGCGCCGGACAGGCCGGCGAGGCGCCCGGTGGCCCCGGCGTCATCCTGCCCGCCAAGCCGGCGCCCGGCGCGGACGAGGCGCCGCCGCTCACGCCAACCCAGGCGTGGGACCAACGAGGCGGAGTTGTCGCCAGCTACGAGGCACGCGGCATGGCCACCGGAGTCATGATCCCCGACCAGGCGTATTCCAGCGTCAATCCGGTCAGCAAGCAGACCGAGACGGGCCACGCCACGACGTGGGGCATCGGCGGCGGCATCGGGGTTCGCATCGCGATGATGTACCTGCCGCTGCCCGATCCGGCGACATCGAGCGGCGGCTTTGCGGCCTTCAGTCTCGGTACGGGCGTCGACGGCAGCGTGCTCTATGTGCGGCCGCCGTCGGGCTATTCGTACGACATCGCGAACAACAAGGTGGTGGGCCGCGGTCTCAAGCGCCAGGACCGTGCCTGGCTCTACGGCAACATCCCGCTGCAGCTCGGCGTGCGCTTCGGCATCGGCCATTATCGCACGCAGAAGATCTGGCGCGGCGTCGTGCTCGGTTTCGTCTACTCGCCGACGTGGACCTACCGCCTCGACATCCAGTCGCTGGACGGCGAAGGGAAATTCAACTTCGCCGGCTTCGAGACGGATCTCGACATCACTTCGCTCGAAGCGCGCCGCGGCATCGTGTCCGAATCGCAGATCCGCCTGTTCGCCTACGTCCTGCCCCGCATCAAGAGCGATCTGCCCTGGCTCGCGTCGGCCGGGATCGGCGCGGTCTGGTACTGAAGCGCGCGCGTCAGCGCACGAGGAACCACGCTCCGGTTGCGATGAGCGCCATGCCCGAACCGCGCGTGACCAGTCCGGGTGCCGGTCCGACCTTCTCGAACAGCATGAACACGGCCAGCAGGGCGACCCACAGCATGTTCATGGTGCCCACCACGAACATCACGGCCATCAGCGCCCAGCAGCAGGCTACGCAGTAGGCTCCGTTGTGGATGCCCATCAGCAGGGCGCCGCCCCGGCCGTTCCTCCATGCCGTCATGAAGAACCCGAGTGGCGATCGGCAGCGGCTCAGGCATGCGTTCTTGAGTGGCGTGAGCTGGAAGATGCCGGCCGCGACCAGCACGGCAGCCGACGCGGGTGCACTGGTCAGGGCCATCGCCATCGGGTGCATCGTGGCGGTGTGCTGCAGGCCCATCTGCACCGCGCTGGCGATGGCGGCGTAGCCGGTCCAGGCGACCAGGTAGCCCAGAACGAAGAGCGCAGTCCGCGGCGCCGGAGATCGCGCGGGTGCGTGTCCGGTCTGGAAGCGGGCGTGCATCACGATCATCGGAAACGCCGTGGGCAGCATCATCGCGGCCATCATCACGACCCACATGACGAGCAACCACGCGAAACCCGGCGACTGCATCGCCCCGCCGGCCGCGGCTCCCATGGACATCTCGTGCCCCATGGACATGTCGCTCGCCAGCGCGAGCAGGTACCCCCAGCTGACGGCGACGACCACGACGAGCCCGCCGATGATCGCCATGCGCTGGCGCGCGAGCAGGTCGCCGAGGCGCGGAGCCGCTGGTGTCGCCACGGCGGCTCAGCCCTTGTACGAGAACGGCGAGAAGAACGCGGTCTTCCCGCTGTCCGCCCAGTTCCTCCCGTGGCCGCGGTACGACAGCTCCCGCGACTTGGCGACCGTGGCCGGGAAGCCCGGAGCGATTGCCAGCGGGTGGCCGCTGACGGTGACGGCTCCGCCGCCCTGGCCTTCCATCTGTTCGATGTCCGCCCCGGCAACGTCGCCGACCGTGAGCGAGTAGCGTTTGCCGCTCTGGCGGAACGTGATCGGCGCCGCTTCCACGCCGAGGATCTCTCCCACGAAGGACGCCAGCACCGCCGGGTGCCCGCCCGCCTGGCCGCCGAAGATGCGCGTGAGTGACTGGCGCTGGGCTTCGTTCGCCCGGTCGTCGAGGTAGACGGCGACCTTCCACTTCGTCGTCGCCATGTTTCCCGGCGAGTCCACCGCGAACGCGACGTTCAGGCCGTCGAGCGAACGTCGCCATCCTTGCCGTGATCGATGTGCCAGCCGACGAGCGCGCCGCATTCGCCCTCGGTGGGGTCGCTCAGAAAGATACACGGGCACGCCGTCGCGCAGTTGCACGTCTCCATGTACGTCCCATCCAGGTTCCAGGACATGCTTCCCCCCTCCTTCGTCTGTCGCACCTTTCGCATGCGCTGTCGGCTTCGCAACCGGTCGACCGCGAAAAAGTGCCCTACCGGAAGATTGCGGCAGCGCACGTGGCAGGATGCCACGTTGCTCCCGCGTTCTACCGCGGCGCGTTGTGCAGGCGTTGCGCGCTACTTGTGTTCGAGCCGCTCTTTGCCCAGATGCGTGTCGGACGGACTGGCCCAGACGCCGTCCAGCGTGCCGCCGCTGACGGCGTACGCGACGATGCCCGGCGCCGTGCCCTGGCCCCAGCCGACGCTGAGCACGTGGTCTTTCAGGATGCCGACGCCGACGTAGCTTGTGCCCGGGATGCTCCAGGCGAGCTGGTACACGTCGCCCTTCTTCGTGATCTTCACGCTGCCGGTGTAGCTGCTGCCGTCGGGGTTCTTCCCGGTCGTGATCTTGTAGGTGCCGGACAGGCCGGCGGGGCCCTCGAGCACCTCGGTGCCGACGCCGCTCGCGGAGCCGGAGACCCATCTGCCGTCGAGCTTGCCGCCACTGACCTCGTAGACGACGACGCCGGGTGTGCTGTTCGTGCTCCAGCCGACGCCCAGCACATTGCCCACGTGCAGGCCCACGCCCGCGTAGCCCGGCGAGCCGGCGATGGTCCAGCCGAGGTGGTACACGTCGCCGCTGCGCGTGATCGCGACGCTGCCGTTGTACGTACCGCCGCCGGGATTCGCCGCCGCGGCGATGCGGTACTGTCCCGCGATGCCGTCCGGATCGGGCGTCGCGACTGGCGCGGGCGTTGCGACGTGCGAACCCGCCGGCTCGTGCAGGCAGCGCGCAGCGACGGTCTGCTCGTGATCTCCGTCGTCGTAGCGGATAGAGAGACCGCCCTGACCATCGGCCTGTGCGACGCGTCCCGGGTAGTACACGCCGCGTCCCATCCAGTTGCAGATCACGCGATCGCCCGTCGCGATGGCTGCGGTAGCGCACGACGCGGAAGTCGCCGGAGGCGCGGGCGCGGCCACGACGCCGGGCGCCGGCGGGGGCGCGGGTGGTGGCGCCGGCGGGGGTGGCGCGGGACAGGTGGCGCCACCCCCGAACACGCGCGGCGCGCATCCGATCACGAAAGCTCCGAGTCCGAACAGAAAACCCCGCATGAAGCGCACGCTAGCCTGCGCACCCCGAAGCGTCGAGCGCTGGCGTCGATACGGGCAGTGCGTGTCCGGTGGCCACGCCTGATCACGTGCCGGAGTATCTCGCCGTCGTAAGGGCCGGGGTTCCCGGGTACACTGCTGTCGATGCACGGACAGCGATGGTCGGGTCTGCCTTTCGTTTCGCTCGTGGCGCTATTCCTGGCGACAACCGCGTGCGGCAGTAGTCAGAACGCGAAGGGTTCCGGCGGAGCCGCCGGTGCCAGCGGCGCGTCCGGCAGCGCTGGCTCCGACGCAGGTAGTGGCACGGGTGGCAGTGCGGGCACGTCCGGCAGCGGCGGAACAGCCGGCGGCGGCGGGAGCGCGGGCAGCGCTACCGGTGGCAGCGCGGGCACGTCCGGCACGGGTGGTAGCGGCACCGCGGGTACATCAGGGATGGGCGGCAGCGGCACCGGCGGTAGCGGCACCGGTGGCACCGGTGGGAGCTCCGGCTCGGGCAAGAGCGTGGCGTGCGGCAGTAGCAACTGCAGCCTGCCGTCGAAGTTCTGTTGTCATCACAACAACCAGCCTGCCGTGTGCCAGGCAGCCGGAACCACCTGCACCTACGGAGTGCCGCTGTCTTGTGACGGACCCGAGGATTGCGCGAGCGGCCAGGTGTGCTGCGCGACGCTGTTCATCCAGGGCCAGAACGAGAACTACGTCTCGACCGCTTGCGCTTCGAGTTGCACCGGCAAGGATTACCGCGTGGTGTGCGGCGCGAGCGGCACGTGCCCGTCGGGTCAGACCTGCTCCACGAGCGACCTGCTCCCGCCGTATCGCGACTGCCGGTAGGCACTGGGCTTCGCGCGGGCGCGCCCTCGAAGAGGCGCGTGGCGAGCGGTGCGGAATTCCACGGCCCGGGGCGGCGTTCTGGTACGATCCGGAAATGCGTCTGCGCGCGGGCACGAGCGGCTTCAGCTACGCGGAATGGAAGGGCAGCTTCTATCCCGCGGGGCTGAAGAGCGCCGACATGCTCGGCTTCTACGCCGGACAGCTGCCCGCGGTGGAGATCAACAACACCTTCTACCGCATGCCGAAGCCGGATGTGCTGGCGCGCTGGGCCGAGCAGGTGCCGGCCGGATTCCGGTTCGCACTCAAGGCGTCGCGGCGTATCACGCACCAGCAACAGCTGAAGGACTCGCTGGATTCGGTCACCTACCTGTTCAAGGTGACGGCCATCCTGGCGGAGCGAACGGGTCCGGTGCTGTTCCAGCTGCCGCCGTTCCTCAAGAAGGACGCGCAGCTGCTTCGCGACTTCCTGTCGATCCTGCCGGACGGCTCTCGCGCGGCGTTCGAGTTCCGCGAGGCGTCGTGGTTCTGCGACGAGGTGTACGCCGTGCTCGGCGAGCACAACGCCGCGCTGGTCGGTGGCGACATGGATGACCCGGGTCGTTCGCCGCCGCTGGTCGCCACGGCCGACTGGGGTTACCTGCGGCTCCGCGCGGAAGACTACAGCGAGGCCGATCTCGATCGCTGGGCGGGCGTGCTCGCGGCGCAGCCGTGGCAGGAAGCCTACGCGTTCTTCAAGCACGAGATGCGCGGTCCCGAGCTGGCGCGCGCGCTCGGTGCGCGCTTCGAGGACAGCTCTTCCGCAACGCGTTCGAAAACGAAGCGCCCCTCCGTGGCCCGAACCAGAGCGAAGCGTCCCTCCGTCGCGAAGTCGAAGCCGAAGCGCCCTTCGGTGGCGAAGTCGAAAGCCCCCGGCGCGGCCAAGCCGAAGGCGCGCGGCACCAAGCGTTCGGCGGGTTCCAGCTAGCGCAACGCGCACCGAGTTGATCGCGCTCAACGCTGACGGCGACGAAACGACCTTTTTCGTGCCGATCGCGACGCATCGCCTTGACGCGCGATACGTCGCGGGAAGACGCTTCTCGTATGCGTTGCGCGCGGGCTTTCGTTCTGCTCTCCGGATTGCTGCTGCTGTCGCTCGTGACGGCGTGCGGCAGCGGCGCTCCGCCGGTCGTGCGGATGAAGATGCCGGAGTTCCAGCTGCAGGATGTGAATCCGGCGTCCGCGACCTACCAGCAGAAAGTGTCGCCCAGCTACTTCAAGGGCCAGATTTCCGCGTGGTACTTCGGTCACGCGACCTGAAGCTACTGTCGTAGCCAGTTCGGCTACCTGGACCAGATGCAGAAGGACATCGACGGCAAGTCGACCGCACTCGAGGTGCACATCCTGGGCGTGGACGGGATCGGGCTCGAGGCGGGCAACGCGGGCATGGTCAGCGGTCGGGTGCTGCCCTGGTTGCAGGACACTCCGGACCAGGATGTGTGGACGAAGTGGGGCGTCACCTACCGCGACGTGGTGATCCTCGATCCGGACGGCTATCGCGTGGATGTCTACAATCTGACCGAGCACGATCTGGCTGATTCCGGCAACCGCGCGGAGCTGGAGCAGCGCCTGCTCGATCGAGCCGGCAAGCCCTGAGGCTGGGATATGCGGTTCGCACGGACTGCTCTGCTGCTGCTGGGAGCGCTGGTGTGGCTGGCGCCGGCGTGCGGTAGGGACGAACTGCCGCTTTCGAACGGCGGCAGCGCGGGTTCGGGTGTCGGCGGCACGGTCGCGCAGGCGGGGGCCGCGGGAGCGACCGCGGGGGGCACTGGCGGTGGAGCCGGAACGGTTCCGGACGCGTCGGATGCGAGCGCCACAGTCGACGCTTCGCTGGACGCATCGACGGATGCTCTCACGGATGCCGCCTCCGACGTGCTGGCCGACGCGGACGCGGCGCCGGTGCTCATGCCGGAGTTCCAGCTGGTCGACGCGAACCCGTCGTCGGCGACCTACCAGCAGACGCTGTCGCCGAGCTACTTCAGGGGGCAGGTATCCGCGTGGTACTTCGGGCACTCGACCTGAGGCTATTGCAGTAGCCAGTTCGGCTACCTGGACCAGATGCAGAAGGATGTGGACCTGGTGTCCACGGCGGTCAAGGTGCAGATCCTGGGCGTCAACGCGGTCGGCCTCGAGTCGGGCAACGCGAGCATCACCAGCGGCCGTGTCCTGCCCTGGCTGCAGGACACGCCAGCCGAGGACGCCTGGACGAAGTGGGGCGTCACCTATCGCGACGTTGTCATCCTGGATCCAGCTGGCTACCGCGTCGGCGTTTTCAACCTGACCGAGCACGACCTGTCCGACCCCGCCAACTACGCGGCACTGGAGCAGCTCCTGCTGGCTGCAGCGGGCTCTCCCTGAACAGCTGGCGGACGGCGTCCAGCGCCCGGGCGCCCCAGAGCGCCCTTCTGCGCGGTGGATCGCCCCGGATCGGTGCTAGGCTCCGCGCCCTCGCCATGTACTTCCAGGATCTGATTCTGACGCTGCAGCGTTTCTGGGCCGAGCGGGGCTGCCTCGTGGTGCAGCCGTACAACTCCGAGCTCGGCGCCGGGACGTTCAATCCCGCAACGTTCCTGCGTTCGCTCGGGCCCGAGCCGTGGAACGTCGCCTACGTCGAGCCCTCGCGCCGCCCCACCGACGGCCGCTACGGCGACAACCCCAACCGCCTGCAGCAGTTCCACCAGTTCCAGGTCATCCTCAAGCCCAACCCCATCGACATCCAGGACCAGTACCTGGAGTCGCTGGTGGCTCTCGGCACCGACCCGCTGCACCACGACGTGCGCTTCATCGAGGACGACTGGGAGAGCCCGACGCTGGGCGCGTGGGGGCTCGGCTGGCAGGTGTGGCTCGACGGCCTCGAGATCAGCCAGTTTACCTACTTCCAGCAGGTGGGCGGTTTCGACTGCAAGCCGGTCAGCGGCGAGCTTACCTACGGCCTCGAGCGCATCGCCATGTACCTGCAGGACGTAGACAGCGTGTACGACCTCCAGTACGACGCGAACGTGAAGTACGGCGAGATCTTCAAGCGCGCCGAGTGGGAGTGGAGCACCTACAACTTCGAGGAAGCGGACGTGAAGGCGCACTTCGCGGCCTTCGAGCACTCCGAGGCGGAAGCCAAGCGCCTGCTCGATCGCGGCGAGGGTCCGCTCGACAAGCTCGTGCTGCCCGCCTACGACATGGTCACCAAGGCGTCGCACGCGTTCAACGTGCTCGACGCCCGCGGCGCCATCAGCGTGACCGAGCGTCAGCGCTACATCCTGCGCGTGCGTGCGTTGGCCCGCGCCGTGGCGGCGGCGTGGATGGCGCAGCGCGAAGCGCTCGGCTTCCCACTGATGAAGCAGGCGGACAAGGCCGCGGAGTAGCGCCGCCGCACGCATCAGCCAGCGGATGACGCGCGGCGTGCGGTCCCCGGCGGTCCGGGGACGATGCTAGTCTGACCGGGCCATGCGCGTCCGATCCCGGTTCCCGCTTCTTTCGACCTTCCTCGCGCTCGCCGTCGCGGCCTGCAGCGCTTCGGGCGGCGGAACAGCCGGGCCATCCGGCGGCGGCAGCAGCTCGGGCGGCAGCAGCGGCAGCGGCACGGGCGGCAGCGGCGCGAGCGGCGGTGCGGGCAACGGCGGATTGGGTGGCAGCCTGACGCCCGATGGCGGCGGAGGCAGCGCGGGCGCCGGCGCGGTCGCGACCGACGCCGGCAACGACGCGCCGCCAGCCGACGGCGCCTGCGCACCCGTCGTCGCCGCGGCCGATGTGGACCCGTGGTCGATGCGACCCAAGGCGGCTGGCTTCGGCGGCCTGCACACGACGAGCTCCGGCGGGCACACCGACGTGTTCCTGTCGAGCCCGACCGATCTGATCCGCATCGGCGTCCGCCTCGACTGGGGCGGCACCGTGGTGTTCTACGGGCTCACCGGTAATCCGGGCTCGAACGTCATCGATGCGAACGACACCGGGCGCGAGCTGCAGATCGCACTCTACGATCCCGCGCGCGCCCACCAGCCCTGCGCCGCCACGGCCAGCTGCGTCACCAATCCGCAGTCCTGCGGCAACTCGATCACGTTCCTGGGTTGGGACCCGGTGCAGGGCGGCGACGAGTGCGGCCACGGCGCCAAGGTCATCTCGCACGGCCAGGTCGGCAATGCGCTCGAGGTCGTCGTGCAGCCGCTGCAGTGGAACCCGGACTGGAACAAGCCCGACTGCACGCAGAGCTCGTGCGGCGCCAGCGGCGTGCCGGTCGGCGTGCGCTACAAGATGGACTTCCGCTTCATCACCGAGCACGTCGTGGAGATCGCCACCGAGGTGCAGAGCCAGGAGTCGTTCAGCCACGCGGTCACCGGGCAGGAGTGGCCGACGCTGTACGTCTCGCACGGCTCGCCCGGGCCGGATCTGCCGGTGCTGCTCGACGCGGGCGGCAACGTCGTGACGCTCAGTCAACCCGGCAACAACGGCTTTCTGTACGGCAACTTCACCTCGCCCGCGCCCTGGGTCTCCTGGCAGAACACCAATCACGACTACGGCGTGGGGCTCGCCATGGACCAGGGCATCACGGCCTTCCAGGGCTGGCGCGGCGACGGCAGCAACGCTCCCTACTTCCACAACGTGCGCGCGCAGGTTGCGTTCGGCATCGACGCCGGCAAGACGCTGCACGGCATCGCGTACCTTGCGCTGGGCTCGTTTGCCACGGTGAAGAGCGAGCTCCAGAAGGTGATGAAACAGCGCGGGCCGTTCGGCGTGGTGGACGGGCCGGCGGCGGGCTCGCCCTTCAGCTACAAGCCGGGCGCGAGCATCCCCGTGCGCGGCTGGGTGCTCGACAACGGCGCCGTCAAGAACGTGCACGTGCAGATCGACGGCGCCGACACCGCGACCCTCCCCGTCGGCAAGAGCCGTCCGGACGTGTGTGCCGTCTACCCTGCCTACGCGAACTGCCCGAACGTGGGCTACGACGGCACCGTCGATACGACAGGCCTGAGCGCGTGCCAGCACCTCTTGCGCGTCGTGGCTAGCGACGCCGACGGAAACCAGCAGACCCTCGGCGAGCGCGTGATCGCGCCGAAGTGATTGTTCTCTGCCCGGCGCGGGCGCGCCGGGCCTGGCATCTCGCCTGGGTTTCACTAAGCTGCGCCGGATGCGCACCCTTCCTTGGATTGTATTGGCAGCCCTGCTTTCTGCCTGTGGCAGCAGCAACACCGCTTCTTCCCATTCCTCCAGCGACGCCGGCAGCGACCAGGCAGCGCCTCCGAACGACGCCGGCAGCGACGCCGCGGGGGACGCGGCGGGCGACGCCGCCGGGGATGCGGCCAGCGCCTACCCCGCCGACCATCCGGCGATGCCCAAGGTCGTGAGCAAGGGCGGCCCGCTGATGCCCTCGATGAAGCTCGTGCCGATCTCGTTCTCCGGCGATTCGCTGGAGGCCAGCCTGGACACGTTCCACACGCAGCTGGGCGCCGCCAAGAGCTACTGGTCCGGGGCGGTTTCCGAATACGGCGTTGGCGCGCTCACGGTGGCCACGCCGATCCACCTCGCCGAGACCGCACCCACCACGCTGACGGACGCGGACGTGCAGACCTGGCTGACTGCGAAGATCAAGGGCGGCAACGGCTTCCCCCAGCCGGACGCGAGCACGCTGTACGCCATCTACTACCCGTCCACGACCGACGTGCAGCTCTCGGGTGGTCACCTGTGCCAGTCCTACCAGGGCTACCACTCCGACTACCTGATGGATGGCACGACCGAGGTCATCTACACCGTCGTGGGTCGCTGCCCACCGCCCGTCAGCGGCCTGGCCCAGATCGACGAAGTCACGGCGGAGGCGTCACACGAGTTCATCGAGGCGGCGACCGACCCGTATCCGATGAACAAGCCCGCCTACAACAACATCGACGACAAGGCCTGGGCCATCCTCGCGGGTCCCGAGATCGGCGACGTGTGCGCCTACTTCCCGGATTCGTTCTACCGCCCCACGGGCGTCGACAATCTGGTGCAGCGCGCGTGGTCCAACGCGGCGGCGGCTGCCGGTCACAGTCCGTGCGAGCCGGACGGCACGAGCCCCTACTTCAACTCCGCGCCGGTCATGCCCGACACGCTCTCGGTGTTCAACTCGCCCATCGGCGCGTTCACGAGCCGCGGCGTGAAGATCGCGGTCGGCCAGTCGAAGACGATCGAGGTCGACCTGTACAGCGACGGTCCCACCTCCGGCCCCTGGACGGTGAGCGCCATGGACGTCGGCAGCATGTTCTCCGGCGGCTCGCCCACCCTGGGCTTCAAATGGGACAGGACCCAGGGGCAGAACGGCGACAAGCTGCACCTGACGATCACGGCGCTTTCCCACAGCAACACGGGAGTGTCGACCTTCTGGATCGAGAGCAAGCTCGGCAACGTGTCCACGTTCTGGCTGGGCCTGGTCGGCAACTGACGGCGGTTCTGCTCCGGCGCTAGCGCTTGCGCCGCGCGCGGCGGACCCGCGCCACGATGCGTTCGAACTGCTGCGCCAACTCGTCCTCGCCAGCGAGTGCTGCCAGCTGCCGCACGTGGCGCCGTGCGCGCTGCACGTCCAGATCCGGATGCAGCACCAGCAGCGACTCGGCGTCCTCGAGATCCTTGGGCCGCCCCGCAATGGTCTTGAACACGATCAGGTCGGCGGGTGCGGCCATCGGCACGCGGACGCGGCCGAATCGCGCTTCGGCGCGTGCTTCGAGAGCCTCGTTCTCGAAACCGGACCAGCCCAGCGAGATGTCGAAGTCGACCCCGCTCGCCTCGTGGCGCATGAGCAGCACCAGATTCTGCTCGGCGAATGCCACGGGCTTCTCGATGCGCGAGCGGATGCCGCGCTTCGCCAGGAACGCGACGAGTCCGGCGATGTCCACCGCGTCGCCCTTCACGACGGCGTCGATATCCGTCGTCAGCCGGCGCACGCCCCGGCCAATAGCGGCGATGCCTCCGATGATCATCCACGGCGCGCCGTAGGCGTCCAGCGCGCGGCCGAGCGCCGCCAGCGCGTCCTCCATGCGCCGCGAGGCGCTAGCGCGACGCCCGGGCATGCCTCTGGATGCGCGCCCAGCGGCGCCGTACCTTCCGCGCCGCACGTTCGCTCACCGGATCGCGCGGGCCGGGCCACAGATCCATCTCCTGCAACGCCGCGAGCGCCGCGAGCGCTTCCGCGGCTGCTTGCTCCGGATCCGGACCCTCCTCGGCGAGCAGCTCGCGCTTGCGTGCCGCTGTGGCGCGCTGTCCGGCTTTCCAGCGGGCGAGTCTCGTGCGTTCGTCCATGCGCTGACAGCATAGCATTCCGGCCACCCTCAAGGCCGGCCTGGCGAACCGAATCTTGTTCACCCGGAGTCTCGGTCGAGCCAGTCGAGCGCGCGCTCCACAATCAGCTCTTGCGAGGCGAGCAGATCGTGCACGTCGTCGACCTCGACCAGCTCGACGTGGGCGTGCTCGGCGGCGTAGCGGCGCGAGCCGTCGATGGGGACGGTCGGGTCACGCTTGCCGTGGATGATCAAGGTGGGGCAGGGAACCGATGGAAAGGCGGGCTCGGCGCGCGACTCCTCGTAGAAGCGGTAGTGCACGCGGGTGAGCGTGCCCGCGGAGTCGGGCATCAGGAGCGCGCCTTCGCGCTGCCACCTGTCCGTCGCGCCCGGCGGCAGGAGCGCGGGCCAGCGGCTGACGGAATCGAACGCCGGGCAGAGCAGCACGAGCCGCGTCACGCGCTCCGGGTTGAGCTCCGCCCAGCGCGCTGCCAGCCAGCCGCCCAGGCTCGAGCCGATGAAGCCCCAGCCTTGCTCGTCGCCGCGTTCCCGGTCGAGCGCGTCGAGCACGCCCAGCATGGCGCGCGGGCTCAGCTCCGCGAACGACGGCGCGTTCAGAATCCGGAAGCGAGAGCTCGAGCCCCGCGCTCTCGAATGCCTCGCGCAAGAAGAGCCCCTTCTTCGACCGCGGGCTGCCCGCAAAGCCGTGCAGGTAGGCGCGACGCATGCCCGCGTTACTTCGGTGCACCGAGCCCCAGCCCGAGCCCCGGCGCCGCGCCGAGCGGAACCGCTTGGCCCGGTGCATGGGCGCCGCCGGCCTTGGCCTTGGCGGCCTGCTTCTTCATGCGCTCGAGCGCGGCGGCCGCGTCCTTCTTCACCTTCTTCACGATGGCCGGGGGCAGGTGCTTCTGCGCCGCGCACGCAGGGGGGAAGCCGGCCTGACACGCGCCCACGATGAAGCTCGCGCCGCGTTCCATGTCGCGCTTGACGCCATGCCCCTGGATGTTGGCGATGCCGGCGAGCATGCAGGACGCCGCGCCGCCCTGCGCGCACAGCGACTCGGCCAGGTGCACGCCGTCCTTCTCCTTGTCCCTGCCGTCGGCGCCCAGCACCAGCGCCCGGGCGTACATCGAGCAGCCGCGCAGCGAGCCCAGCTGCTTGCAGGATGTTTCCAGCAGTTGGATGCCCTGCTTCCGGTCCCTCTTGATGCCCTGTCCGTCGGCGAGCTGGGCGCCGTAGAAGGCGCAGCCGTCGCCGTCGCCGCCGTCGCAGGCTTTCTTGAAGGACACCGCCGCGGCCTCTGGATCCGGCTTGCCGGCTACACCCTGCATCTGGAAGCTGCCCAGCATGCTGCAGGCCTGCGGATTGCCCGAGTCGCAGGCCTTCTGCACGCGCTTGAACGCGTCGGCCGGATCTTTCTTGATGGAACCGACGCCCTGCATCTCCAGCAGCGCCAGCGCGGTGCAGCCGGCGGCGCTACCCTTGTCGCAGGCATTCTTGATCAACGACGCGCCGTGCGCTGGATCCTTCTTCTCGCCGAGTTGCCCGGCGAGCATCGCGCGCCCGATCGCCACGCAGCCCTCGGGCAGGCCGTTGTCGCAGGCACGGTGGAACAGCTCGCCCGCCTTGTCCGGATCCTGCTCGACGCCCTGCCCGGCGACGTACAGCTGCGCCAACATGGCGCAGCCTGCGGGCGGCGCCTCGTCGCAGGCGCGCTTCAGCAGCGTGATAGCGCCCGGCAGGTCTCGCTTGGCGCCGCGGCCGCTCAGGTGCGCCACTGCCAGGTACACGCAAGCGTCCTTGGCCTGGCCCTCGCACGACTTCTTGAACAGCTTCACCGCCGCCGCCTCGTCGCGCTTTACGCCGTTCGTGCCGTCGAACAGCATCACGCCCTCGCCCAGGCAGCCGCGATCGATGCCGCCCTTGCAGCTCTTCGTGAAGAGCGAGTAGGCGCGCGCCGGGTCCTTTTCCACGCCGACGCCGTTCAGGTAGGCGACCGCAAGCGAGGCGCAGCCGCGCTGCTCGCCCGCCTTGCAGGACTTCTCGAACAGCTTCACGCCGTGCTTCGGGTCCTTCTTCACGCCGCCCTGTCCCACCAGCATCAGGTGGCCCCAGCCGGCGCAGCCCAGTTGGTTGTCGTGCTGGCAGGCCTTCTTGAAGTTGACCGCCGAGGCTTCCAGGTCGCGCGGGATGCCGGTGCCGTTGTACTGCGCGCGCCCCAGCTTGGCGCAGCCCTCGTAGTTGTTCGCGTCGCACGCCTTGCGGAACAGCGACACCGCGTCGCGCGCATTGCGCTCCCCGTCATCGCCCTCGAGCAGCTTGTCGCCGAGGCGCAGGCACGCGCCGATGTCTGCCGGCGTGCGATCGCACAGCGTGCGGCAGGCCGAGCGCTCGGAGCGCTTGCACGCCGCGTGCAGCGCCTGCTCGGCGGCGGCCAGTCGCTGCTTGCGCAAGCGGAACAGATAGAAGCCACCCACCGCGAGCACCACTAGTGCCACCAGGTACCAGACGGGGTTCAGTCCGCCGGTTTCCCTGTCCTCGTTGGAAACCTGCTTGGCGTGCGGGGTCTCGCTGCGGGTCGCCTTGTTGCGCCGCGCGGGCCGGCTCGAGCGCGACACCGGTCGCTCCGAAGTGCGCGCGCGCGGTGCGTCGGACGCGGAACGGGCCGCCTCGGGCTCGTTGGCTTCGGTCTCCGCGTCGCCCGGCTCGGGCTCGTCGTCTGCGTCGTCGTGCGCTTCGGGCTCGTCGGCTTCGCTTGCTTCGGAGTCCGGCTCGTCCGGCTGAGCTTCCGCTTCGGTGGCGCGCTCGTCCTTCGCGTCTGCAGCGTCCGTCTGCTGGGTCTCTTCGTCCTTGCCGGACGTCGTTTCGGGCCTGTCGGAGGAGGGAGCCACGGGGGCGCAGCCTAGCGGCCACAGTGCTGGACGCGAGCGGAATCTGGCCGGAAATGGGCTCCGGCAGGCCCGGCGGCGCGCGCTCGGCCCCGGAAAACGCCGTGCGCTGGCCGATTACGGCCAGGATGGCCGCAGCGGGTGCGGTGTCGCGCGCCGCTCGCGCGCCGTGCTCAGCGCGGCCCTGCCGCGGCGGAGAGCGCAGCGGCAATGTCCTCGACGGACGGCGCGCCGCGGTTGTCGTCGTACAGACGGCAACAACTCTCGGCCTCGGGTGTCGCGCCCGTGACGTCCCTGCCATCGACCAGGATCGTCGGCGAGCCAAAACCCCGCACCCGCTCGGGGCCGTCCGGGTCGCCGATGCGGTGCTCCTGCCAGTCCGGCGTGAGCCCGGCGGCGGCGAAGGCGAGCCTCAGGTGCTCGCGCGACAGCGCCAGGTTCGGGCAGTCGGCGGCGTACACGAGATCAACGCTGGGCATCGCCGGTCTCCTTCTCGTCGGCTTCGAGCGCATCGAGGATCGGGCACTCGCTGGTCGGGCCCCTGCCACGACAGCGGCGCGCGAGCCGCTCGAGCGCGGAGCGGATGCGCTCGAGCTCGCGCATCCGCTCCTCCACGTCCGCGATCTTCTGGCGCGCCAGCGCGCGTACGTCCGCGCAGGTCTTGTCAGGGTCCACGCGCAGCGCGAGCAGCTCGGCGATCTCGCGCAGCGTGAAGCCGAGCGACTTGGCGCGGCGGATGAAGCGCACGCGCAGGACGGCCTCATGCGGATACTCGCGGTAGCCCGAACGGCGCCGCGGCGGCTCGGGCAAGAGCCCCTGCCGCTCGTAGAAGCGCACTGTCTCGACGCCCACGCCCGCCGCACTCGCGAGCTGTCCGATGCTGAGACCCTCGCCGCTCATGTTTCCAGCATGGACCCAGTACCTTGGTACGGGGTCAAGTCCTGGCCGCGCCGACACCGGGAAATTCACGGCAGCGGTGGCTGGTGCTCGAGGCCGTGCTTACGCTGTTGTGGTCCCCTCCGTCGCCAGGACTGCGCCGCGGGCGCTGTCAGCGGCCGGACGCGCCGGAGCTTGATGAAACGCCGCCGCTTGCACCAGGCTTTCGAGTTAGGCGTGGTGCTCAAAGGGCTGCACGCGCTGGTGGAATGCGCGAGCGGCATCGTCCTGTATCTGGTCAGCACGCACACCATCGTGCGCTCGGTGTGCTGTTCCTGTTCGTGGTCTACCAGCTGTACCGCTACTCGTACACGCACTCGCTCGGGCTGGTGCTGCTCAGCGCCTTCGACCTGGTCGTGATCGCGCTGGTCTGGCACGAGTGGCGCAGCATGCAGGCCGCGGAGCCTGCGCGCTAGCGATGGGCCTGGCAACCGCAGCCGTCAACCACCGCGTGGCGCGCTTGTCCCTGCTGCATCGCGGTGTTCCGCCCGGACTTCTCCTGGCTCTCCAGCGACAGCACATAGGCGACGAGATCCCACCGCACACTGGCAGGTGTGGTCGCGTATGCCGCCATCGGCGTGCCTTCGAGGCCGGTGCTCAGCGTGCGGTAGACCATGTCGGGATCGTTGCCGGTGCGTAGTGGGGTCGTGTGGAAATCGCGAGGGGCGAAGCCCTGCTTCGCAAGAGATGCTGCAGCAGGACCGTTCCCGGCACCGTTCTCTCCATGGCACGACGTGCAACCGAGCCGCGCGAAGGCCGCGTGACCGCGTGCCACGCGGGCCGGAGCAGCGAGATCGGCCGGCGGGGCAGGGCGGGGCAACGGTTTCGCCTGCGCGGCGAATATCGGCGAGAGCGTGCGTACGTATTCGACCAGCGCCCAACGATCGCGCTCGGGTAGATCGGCGAAAGCGGCCATGCCTGTGCCGCGCAGACCATTGGAGATGGTGCGGAACAGGTCGGCCCGCGTCGGCGGCTGTCCCGCCGGAGCCCTGCACCCGGTGGGCCGGACAGTCCAATGGGCACCCACGTATTTGGAAGGCCCTTCGAAATCCGCAACGCGGCTTTGAGAATATTCTCCATTCGGTGCTGATTCCGCGAGAAAAATGCCCGTTTGTGGTCTGGCACGCCCGTTGCTCATCGCCGGGGCATGTCGCATAGAGTCCCGGTTGCGTTTGCCGCGTTGGCCGCGCTGATCTCAATCGGCGTGCTGGTCCAGGACGCGTGCCGTTCGCATCCGGCGGCGATGCCCGGAATGCAGGGCCAGACGGCGATCCACCATGCGGGGCCGGTGGGAGGACAGCCGTGAAGAGTGTCCGCTGCGAGCGGGGGCGGCTCCTCCCCGGAGCGATCTTGCCAGCTAGCGTCCTCGCTCTGGGAGTTGCGTTCGGCGCGCCGTTGCAGGCGCAGGGGCAGACCCCGAAGCCGAAGCCGCCGGTCGCGCAGCCAGAGACACCGTCGTCAAGCCGGCCGGTCGCCGCGCCGCGGCAACCTGCTCCCGTTCGCTTGACCGAGCTTTCGCGCGGCCGCCGGGAACACCTGGCCGAGCTGATCAAGCAAGCCTTGAAGAACCACCCCGCGGTGCACCGCGCCGAGCACGCCCTGGCTGCAGCACGCGAGCGTCCTTCGCAGGCCGGTTCGCTTCCGGATCCGGTGCTAGGCGTCGCGCTGCAGAACATCCGCACCGACGAACCGGCGCTCGACACCAGCCCGATGAGCGCACTGCAGTTCAGCCTCACGCAGACCTTCCCGTTCCCCGGCCAGCTCGGCCGTCGGGAAGCCGTTGCCCGGGCAAAGGCCGACGCGTCCAAGCAAGAGCTCGGACTGGTCCGGATCGAGATCGCGCTCCGTGTCGAGCGTGCGTATTGGCGGCTCCAGTTCGCAGAGGCCGCCGAACGCATCACGGCGGATAGCGAGTCGTTGCTGTCCACAGTGGAGAAGACCGTGGCTGCGCACTACTCGGTGGGCCACGTTCCGCAGCAGGACGCGTTGCAGGCCGAGGTCGCGCACAGCCAGCTCCGTTCCGTGCTGGAGCACCGCCGCCTTGCGGTCAGCGCGGCACGCCGGGCGTTGAACAGCGCGGTCGGACGCACACCGCGCGCAGACATCGCAACCGCCGACAAGCCACCGGGCGGCGCGGTCAAGGTGGATCGCAAGGCTCTGCTCGCCGAGATCAAACGCCACAATCCCGCCATCAACGTCCGCCGCGCCCAGCTCGAGGCGGCGCGGCGCGGCGTGGACGAGGCGAAACAGGATCGCTGGCCCGGCTTCCAGGTGGGGCTGGCCTACCGCTACCGTCAGGCCAGCCCCGGCGACCTGTCGAACGGCGCGGACATGTTCGGCGTGAGCATTGCCGTGCCGATTCCGCTGTGGATGGGCGGCAAGCAGAATGCGCGCGTGCGGCAGAGTTACGCTGCCCTCGGAGCGGCGCGGAGCGGCGTCGGCGATCAGACGCTCGACGCCGAAACCCGCTTCGAGGAACTGGCCGACGAGGTGAGGCGGTTGAACACCCAGATCGCGCTGTATCAGCGCGAAATCCTCCCGGAGACGAGGCACACCGTGAATGCGAGCCTGAGCGACTACGGCGTGGGCAGCGTTGGCATGGTGTCGGTGCTGGACAACTGGCGGACGGAGCTCGCCGCGCGCGTGGCGTACGCCGAGCTGCTCAGCGATCGCGCCATCAGCCTCGCCGAGATCTACGCCCTTGCAGGGAGAGTCCCGTGAGCGACGAGACGACACCCACCACCGAGCCCGTCGGCCACACTCGGTCGAGCGCGCCCGCCGAAACGGCGATCGAGCCGGTGGCGCCCGGGGCGGCGCGGTCCGGCATCGAAATGGATCACGACCGCGCCTTCGCTTCAGACCGCTGGTCCCGCGTCGCCGGTGGCGTCTGGATCGTGCTGGCCCTGGTCGGCACGCTGGCCGCCGGCGTGTTCCTGTCCAAGCCGATCCTGGGGCTATTCCATCATGAAAAATCCGATTCCTCAGCGGCCGCCGGCGCAGGCCAGGCGCACTCGGGGTCGAACGGTGACATCGTCACCGGCAAGCAAGCGTGCAAGGGCAAGAAGATCGTCTGGTACCAGGCGCCGATGGACGCCAACTACAGGAGTCCGAAACCGGGCAAGTCGCCGATGGGCATGGACCTCGTTCCCGCCTGCCACAGCGGCAAGGCGAAGAAGAAGCAACGCCAGATCCTGACCGGCAAGCAGGCGTGCGAGGGCAAGAAGATCCTCTGGTACCAGGCGCCGATGGATGCGAACTACCGGAGCCCCAAGCCCGGCAAGTCACCGATGGGCATGGACCTGGTCCCCGCGTGCAAGGGCGACAAGGAAGTGGCCGCCGGCAGCGTTACGATCGACTCGCGAGTGCGCCAGGAGATGGGCATCACCACCTCGCCGGTCGAAAAGGGCGAGCTCGTCAAGACCATCCGGGCGGTCGGCTACGTCGACTACGACGAGCGCAGGCTCTCGATCATCAACACGAAGATCGATGGCTGGGTCGACCACCTATACGTCGACTACACGGGCAAGAAGGTTGCCCGGGGCGCGCCGTTGCTCGCGCTCTACTCGCCGGAGCTCGTCAGCTCCCAGCAGGACCTGCTGATCGCGGCGCAGCAGTACAAGCAGAGCCAGTCGCCGCGCGACCAGATCCTGATGAAGGCGGCGGAACAGCGCTTCCGCTACTGGGACTTCTCGCAGCGCGAGATCGAGCACATCGAGAAGACCGGCAAGGTGCGTCGCAATCTCGTGTTGAGCGCGCCCAGGGCGGGCGTGGTGGTCGAAAAAAAGACGTTCAGGGGCGCGCACGTCAAGGCCGGAGACGAGCTGTTCCGCATCGCGGACCTGTCGCGGGTCTGGGTCTACGTGCACGTGTACGAGATGGATGTACCGTTCGTGAAGGTCGGACAGAAGGTCACCATCACGCTGTCCTACGATCCCGGCCACGTGCTCGAGGGAAAGGTCGACTACATCTTCCCGTGGGTGGGCGACAAGTCGCGCGACGTGAAGGCGCGGTTGGCATTCAAGAACCCGACCGGTGCCCTGAAGCCGGGCATGTACGTGAACGCCGACGTCCATGCCGATCTCGGACGGAAGGCGTTGCTCGTCCCCGATTCAGCAGTGATCCGCACGGGGACGCGTAATGTCGTCTTCGTTGCGGGCAAGGACGGCACGTTCGTGCCGCATGACGTCAAGCTGGGCGTCGATCTGGATAGCGCGGTCGAGGTGCTGGATGGCCTTCACGAGGGCGACAAGGTCGTGACCGACGGCCAGTTCATGCTCGACAGCGAGAGCAGCCTCAAGGAAGCGTCGAAGAAGTTCGAGAAGCCTGCGACGGTGGAGAAGGACGAGAACGGAGGGGAGCAAGACGGCGCGGTGCCGGCGTCCAGCGTGGGCGACAAGAGCGGCAGCACGAAAACGCCGCCGGGCGCGAAGACGCATGTGCCGTCGAAGAAGCACTAGAAAGCTGCGAAAATGATCCATCGCATCATCGCCTGGTCCATGAAGAACCGCTTCATGGTGATCCTGGCTACGCTCGGACTGTGCCTGGGTGGGATCTACGCTATCCAGCACATCCCGCTGGACGCGATTCCCGATCTTTCCGACACCCAGGTCATCGTCCTGACGCACTATCCCGGCCAGTCGCCGCAGGTCGTCGAGGATCAGGTCACCTACCCGCTGACGACGGCGATGCTCTCGGTGCCGAAGTCGACCGTGGTGCGCGGCTACTCGTTTTTCGGCTTCTCGCTCGTCTACGTCATCTTCAAGGACGGCACGGACATGTACTGGGCGCGCAGCCGCGTGCTCGAGTACCTGAACTACGTCCGGAACAAGCTTCCATCTGGAGTCAATCCCGAGCTCGGCCCGGACGCCACCGGCGTCGGCTGGGTCTACGAGTACGCGCTCACCAGCAAGACGAAGAACCTGGAGCAGCTCAGGACCATCCAGGACTGGTACCTGCGCTACGCGCTCGAATCCGTACCCGGCGTCTCGGAGGTCGCGAGCGTCGGCGGCTACGTCAAGCAGTACCAGGTCGAAGTCGACCCGAACAAGCTGCTCAGCTACGGCATCCCGCTGCAGAAGGTCAAGCACGCCATCCAGCGCTCGAACAACGACGTGGGCGGCCGCCTGCTGCAGATGGGTAATTCCGAGTTCATGGTGCGTGGGCTCGGCTACATCAAGAACATCCACGATCTCGAGACGGTCCCCATCGGCGTCGGCCCCGAAGGTACGCCGATCCTGCTCAGCCAGGTAGCCAACATCCATATCGGCCCCGAGCTCCGGCGTGGCCTCGCCGAGCTGAACGGCAAAGGCGAGGTTGCCGGCGGCATCGTCGTGATGCGCTATCGCGAGAATGCGCTGAAGACGATCGAAGCCGTCAAGAAGAAGCTCGCGGAATTGAAGCCGACGCTCGATTCGATGGGCGTCAAGGTCGTGCCTACCTACGATCGCTCCGCCCTCATCAACCGCGCTGTCGACACGCTCCAGCACAAGCTGCTCGAGGAAATGGCGGTCGTGGGGCTCGTCATGCTGATCTTCCTGGTGCACGTGAGGAGCACGATTGTGGCGTTCATCGTGCTCCCCGCCGGCGTGCTCGGCAGCCTGCTGATCATGTACCTGCTGGGGATCAGCGCGAATATCATGTCGCTCGGAGGACTAGCCATTGCCATCGGGGTCATGGTCGACGCGTCCGTGGTCATGGTCGAAAATGCGCACAAGCATATCGAGCGCGCCAAGGCGCGCGGCGACAACACCCCACATTTCCAGATCGTGCTGGAAGCCTCGAAGGAAGTCGGCCCGGCACTGTTCTATTCCCTGCTCATCGTGGCGGTCGGCTTCCTACCGGTGTTCGCGCTCGGCGGCCAATCGGGGCGCCTCTTCACGCCGCTGGCGTACACGAAGACTTTCGCGATGATGACCGCCGCCGTTCTGTCGATCACGATCATCCCGGTGGCGATGTACTACCTGGTGCGCGGCCGCATCGTTCCCGAACACAAGAATCCGCTTTCGCGCTTCTTCATCTGGCTCTACAGGCCCGTGATTCGCTTCGTCCTACACCACCGGTTCCTGACGATTGGCCTGACCCTCGTCGTGCTCGCCATCACGATTCTCCCCGCGCGCGAACTAGGTAGCGAGTTCATGCCACCGCTGGACGAGGGCGACCTCGTCTACATGCCGACCACCCTGCCCGGTATCAGCATCGACAAGGCGCGGCAGCTCCTCCAGCAGACCGATCGCATTATCAAGTCCTTCCCGGAAGTGAAGACGGTGTTCGGCAAGGTCGGGCGAGCCGACACGGCGACCGATCCTGCGCCGCTATCGATGATCGAGACCACGGTGCAGCTTAAACCGCGCAGCCAGTGGCGCAAGGGGATGACCGAGGACAAGCTCGTCGGGCAGTTCCTCCAGGCGATCCACTTCCCCGGTCTCACCAATGCCTGGACGATGCCGATCAAGACACGCACCGACATGCTGTCCACCGGCATCAAGACGCCCGTGGGAATCAAGCTCCTCGGGTCGGATCTCGACGAGCTCTCTCGCGTCGGCCAGCAGATCGAGGCCGTCATGCGCAAGGTGCCCGGCACGCGCAGCGTGTACGCGGAGCGCGTCACGGGTGGCAACTACTACGATTTCGACATCGATCGCTCGGCAGCAGCCCGCTACGGCATGACCGTCGGCGACGTGCAGGACATCATCATGAGCGCCATCGGCGGCATGAACGTCACCGAAACGGTCGAGGGTCTGGAGCGCTTCCCGGTCAACCTTCGCTACAGCCGTGAACTGAGGAGCAATCCCGATGCGCTGTCGCACGTGATGGTCCCCACGCCGACCGGTGCCCAGGTCCCGCTCGGCCAACTCGCCCACATCAAGCTGCATAAGGGGCCACCAGCCATCAAGAGCGAGAACGCGCGCAAGACCGCCTGGATCTACGTGGACATCGACACGGACAAGACGCCGGTCGGCAACTACGTCAAGACTGCGATGGCCACCGTGGCCAAGGCGCGCGCCGAGGGACGTATCAAGATCAATCCCGACAAGCCCGTCGACATCGTCTGGTCCGGGCAGTGGGAGTACATGGTGGCCGCGGCGGCGCGGATGCGCATCATCGTTCCGCTGACGCTGGTGTTGATCTTTCTCCTTCTGTACACGCACTTCGGCAAGCTCGGCGAGACGCTGATCGTGCTCCTTTCGCTGCCGTTCGCGCTCGTCGGCGGCATCTGGCTGATGTACGTGCTCGGCTACAATCTCTCGGTTGCCGTCGATGTCGGGTTTATCGCGCTGGCGGGGCTGGCGGCGGAAACGGGCGTGGTGATGCTCGTCTACATCGAGGAGGCGTGGCGCGAGCAACGGAAGAAGTTCGTCGAGGAGACGCGTCGCCTCGGCCATTTCTCCACTGCGCTGTTCAGGAAGGCGCTCGACCTCGCGGTGATGGAAGGCGCCGTCGATCGCGTGCGGCCGAAACTGATGACGGTCGCCACGATGACACTTGGCCTCTTGCCGATCATGCTCGCGGGCCCGGCGGCAACCGGCGGGCAGGTCATGAAGCGCATCGCCGCGCCGATGGTTGGCGGGCTCATAACCAGCATGGTGCTCACGCTGGTCACCATCCCGGCCATCTACGCGCTCGTCATCCAGGTTCGCGAGGGGCGAAAGCTCCGCCGGGAGATCGCGAGTGGGGACGCCTCCGGAGGCGAAGAGCCGCCGCCGCTCGGCACGGGCGAGCCGGGCGCTACTGCCGCCTCGTAGCCCGGACCGGGCGCGTGTCGAATACTATCGGTACGACTGCGGGATATTCTCCAATGCTCGCTGCCGCGGCGGCTCGCTGGTCGCGCCCGCCGCGGCGTCGGCGCGATCCTGGACGGTGCTACGCTCCCTCGTTGAGTGGCATGGTAGTTGCTGTAACGGGCGGCATGTCCAGGTTCATCCGCTACGCGTTGCTGTCGTCCGCGCTTGCCTTCGGCGTGGCTGGCTGCAGCAAACCCGCGCCGAAGGTCGTCTCGATCACCGCCGACGATCAAGGCTTCACCCCAACCGACGTACAGGTGAAAAAGGACCAGAGCGTGACCTTGCGCTTCACGCGTACCAGCGACCAGACCTGCGCCAAGAAGGTCGTGTTCCCGAGCCTTGGAATCACCAAGGACCTGCCGCTGAACCAGTCCGTGGACATCAAGCTACCCACGACGAAGACCGGTACGGTGGCGTTCCAGTGCGGCATGGGGATGCTGAAGGGCAGCGTCGTCGTCGACTAGCCATGCTCCACGAGTCACGCCGGGCTCGGTGACCGGCGCCCGGCGCGCCCGCCACAGGTACAACGGCGGAACCGTGATCAGGTGTTTTCCAACGTGCCTGGCGACGATTCCACTGGAGCCGGAGTTCGCCCCGGGGTGCTGCGCCTGAGCGTCTCGCGCAGGCGCGTGGCCACGATGACCCCGGAGCCGAAAGTGAGCGCGGCCACGAGCCACATTGCCGGCGACAGGCCGAGCGCGTCGGCGGTGACGCCGGCCACCACCGCACCGACGGCGTAGCCGAGGTCGCGCCACAAGCGGTAGACGCCGACGGACGACGCGCGCCAGGTGGGGTGCGCCACGTCGCCGATGGCGGCGAGCAGCGTCGGGTACACCATCGCCGTGCCGATGCCGAGCAGCACCCCGCCCAGCGCGAAGCCCGCAAAGCTCCGCGCCAGGATCACCACGGCGATGCCGGCGCTCTGCACCCACATGCCGCCCGCGATCAACCACTTGCGTCCGATGCGATCGGACAGCGCGCCGGTGAAGAGCTGGCCGATGCCCCAGGTTGCCGGGTAGATCGCGGCCAGCGCGCCGATCTGCTCCAGCGACATCTGCGCGGCGGCGAAGAACAGCGGGAAGATGCCCCAGGCCATGCCGTCGTTGAGGTTGTTGACCAGGCCCGCCTGGCTGACCGCGGACAGATCGCGATCGAGGAGCGAGGTACGCCAGAACACCTCGCGCTGCGTGGGCATGCCGTCGGGCGGTAGCTCGCCCTCGAGCTTCGCTTCGTGTGCGACGTGGTGTTTCGTTTCGCGCACGACCAGCGCCGACAGACCCAGGCCGAACACCACGAAGCCGACGCCGAGGTAGAACGGCTGCGGGCGCAGGCCGTAGCGCGCGGCGAGCCAACCCGTTGCCAGTGCCGAGGCAGCCACGGCGAGGTAGCCCGAGAACTCGTTCAGCCCCATGGCGAGGCCGCGGTCCTTCGCTCCCGCCAGATCGATCTTCATGATCACGGTCGTCGACCAGGTGAGCCCCTGGCTCACGCCGAGCAGCACGTTTGCAAACAGGATCCACGACCAGCTCGGAGCCCACATGAGCAGGAACGGAACAGGCGCGGCGACCAGCCAGCCGCCGACGAGGATGTGCTTGCGGCCGAAGCGATCGGACAGGCGTCCGGCAAGGTAGTTGGTGAGCGCCTTGCTGACGCCGAACACGACGATGAAGGACAGCACCGCTGCGCGCGCTGCCAGTTGGAAGTCGTGTCCAGCGATGGCCGGCAGGATGCTGCGCTCCATACCGACCATCGCGCCCACGAACGCGTTGACGACGACGAGCAGCGAGAACTGCGCCAGGTTCTCGCGCAGGCCGAGACGCACCTGGGACGTCACGGCGATTCGCCCCGCCTGAGGCGCCAGCCGCGCGCCCGCCAGTCGCCCACGCCCTGCTCCATGCGCTCGGCGCGGAAGCCCTTCTTGCGCAGCAGCTCGACCGCGTCGATCGCCATCACGCAGTACGGCCCGCGGCAGTAGGCCACGATTTCACGGTTCTTCGGCAGCTCGGCGAGGCGCTTCTTCAGCTGGGACACCGGCACCGAGAGCGCGCCGGGGATGTGGCCCGCGCGGTATTCCTCCGGCGGCCGCACGTCGAGCACCGTCACCGCGCCCTCGCGCACGCGGCGAAGGAGCTCGGGGCCCTGCACGGGCTCCATTGCGCCGCGGCGTTCGAGGTAGCTCTGCGTCACGTGCTCGACTTCCGTCAGGCGCGCCTCGGCCAGCCCGCGTAGGGCGTGGAAGAACTTGCACACGCGCTCGTCCGCGAGCCGGTACTCGACGTAGAGCCCCTTCTTCTCGGTCTCGACCAGGCGCGCGGCGCGCAGTACCCCGAGGTGCCGCGAGGCGTTGGCGACGCTCAGGTTGGCCTCGCGTGCCAGCGCCTCGACCGTGCGCGGGCCCTGGCAGAGCAGGTCCAGCAGCTCCAGGCGCTTCGGCGCGGAGACCGCCTTGCCGATGCGGGCAAACTGCTCGTAGATGGCATCCTTGAACTGGCGGTGTGCGGACATAATCAACTATTCAATCGAAGAGTTGAATATAGCGGGTCGGCCTCTGTGGTCAAGTCACCGCGCGCTGGAGCCTTGTGGCGGGCCTGGCCGGCTTCGAACCGGCACGCCCGATGCATCTGTAGGGTGCAAAAGGAGAAGACAAGATGCCGAAGGGAATCGGCGTAGGCCCCATGGACCCCGGCGGACCCATCCCGCAGGCCCCGAAAACGCGCGTGGATTGGATGATGTGGGTGTGGCTCGCGTTTCTGCTGGTCGTTGTCGTTCTGACCGTCGTCGGGTTCATGCTGATGTGACAACCGGGGCAAAGTGCCGCGCGAAGCCGCTGCACGCCCGGGCTCGTGCCGTCGCAACGTTTGCGGGGGTAGGGACGTAGTGTGACCTGGCGAGCCCGAGGGAGAGCTCCGGACAACGTACTCTACGTGCGCGCGGCAACGACCGTGGCGGCGCCGACGATGTCGTCGAGCGTGGCGCCTTTGGATAGGCCGCTGATCGGCTTCTTGAAGCCCTGCAGCACGGGGCCATACGCCGACGCGCGGGCCAGGCGGTGGACCAGCTTGCACGCGATGTTGCCGGCATCCAGATCGGGGAAGACGAGGATGTTGGCGTGCCCTGCGACGCGGCTTCCGTTCTTCACCAGCTTGTCGGCAACCGTGGGCACGATTGCGGCGTCCGCCTCCATCTCGCCGTCCACGCACAGCTCGGGCGCGCGATGTCGGAGCAGGTCCAGTGCTGCGAGCACCTTGTCCACGTCGGGGTGGACCGAGCTGCCCCGCGTCGAGAAGGAGAGCAACGCCACGCGCGGCTCCCATCCCAGAAGCTCCCGTACGTTGTGCGCCGTGGTGACGGCAATGTCGGCGAGCTCGGGTGGAGTCGGGTTCTCTACCACGGCGCAGTCCGCAAACACCAGGTGGCCGCCCTCGCCGCCATTCCAGTCGGGCACGTGCATGATGAAGAAGCTCGACGGTGAGAGCGCGCCCTTTGCCAGGCCGACGAACTGTGTGCTGGCGGTGATCACTGCCGGCGTACCGTGAACGAGGCCCGCCACCAATCCGTCGGCGTGTCCCGCGCCGACCATCATGGCCGCGAAGTCAAGCGGTGACGAGAGCAGGCGCGCGGCCTCCGGCTCGTCGAGCCGTGCGCGATCTGCGTGGGCCCGCACATATTCGTCGCGCTTGTCCGCGGTCGCGGGATCGACGATCTCGATGTCCGCAACGTTCACTCCGGTCGCCATGATCTCCTCGCGGTGCCCTACCAGAACAGGCCGCGCAAGCTGCTCCCGGCGGACGATCCGCGCGGCGGCCTGAACCATGGGTTCGGTGGCCTCGGGAAACACCAATCTCGGGAACCGGGCTCTGGCCCTCTCCCGGAGTCGGTCCATGATGTTCCATGCACCGATCTGCTGCAACCGGCATGCCTGGCCCCCGAGCAGCGCCTGCTGCCGGCTCCAGGCCCGGACCCGCGCATGGCTTGCAGCGACGAGAGCCGGAAAGCGCAGCAGCTGCCGGGTTGGTCTCGTGCAGAATGCGGCTCGAGTTTGCAGATCGTTGTCGGCCGGAGGGAGCCTGCATGGCTGCGCTCGGGGCCGAGCAACCCCCCCACGGTACTTCTACCCGCGCGGGCAGGCGGGAGCGTGTTGTTTCCTGGCGGAACTTCGAGACGCGCGACTCGCGGCGTGCGCCGCCACGGTCGTCGGACGGGTGATGCTTCCGGTCTGTCGCGGTCGGAACACACCATCCGGTGTCGTGCGATTGGAACCAGCGACGCGTCGGCTCGCGAGCGCTCTGGCGGTATGACGATGGTGTCCTTGACTGTGGTCATCGGGTCACCTGCGATCCGTCAGGTCCGTCCCGCGACGTAGCAGCAGGCCCTTCCGCGTGTTGGCACTTGTTCGCCATCAACGCCTGGGGGTGACTTCCGGTCGACCGGCGTGCTTGGTCGTGTTCGTGGTGTCATCGATCAACGCAACGGGAGCGCGCACATCTCGCGTTCGTCCTGACCGGTCCGATTCCCGGTGGTGCGAAGCTTCTGCGCGATTCCGGCATGGACGCAGAGCCTGCGCGTTGGATGGCTTCACGCGCACGGCACGAGGGTTGCACGAGGGGCTCGCAGGTTCACGAGACTCGACGCCCGTTTTCCTCGGGCGAGTCCCCCCAGCCCGGAGTCGGAAGATGAAGAAGACAAGCGAGGTGCTCGTCATTGGTGGCGGCCCAGTGGGCATGTACGCCGCGCTCGCCCTGGTCTCGCGAGGCCTGGACGTGCAGATCATCGACAAGGACGAACAGGGTGTCGCGCACAGCTATGGGCTTGCGCTGCACCCCGAATCCCTGCGTCTTCTGGACGAGCTGGGGCTGACTCGCTTCTTGCTGCCACATGGCCAGCGCATCGAGCGGCTGGCCTTCTACGACGCAGCAGATCGCGCCCAGACGCTGGATTTCAGCGTTGTCGAGGGAGCCTTCCCGTACGTCCTCGTCGTGCCACAGACCCTGCTCGAGGACGTGCTCGAGCGGGCGCTCGCCAAGCGCGGAGTTCGTGTGCTTCGCAACCACCAGGCGCTTTCCATCAACAACGGTCCCGACCATGTCGAGGTCGAGGTGGCGCGGATGGACAAGGCGTCCGTGGGTTACGGGATAGCCCGCACCGAGATGAGTCTGGATCGCATCTACAATGTCCGCGCAGACTACGTAGTCGGCGCCGACGGCTACGAGTCCTTCGTCCGGCGCAGCCAGCGCATTCAGGTGGAAAAACCCCGGCCTACGCAGTGGTTCACCGTCTTCGAGTTCCCGGCGGAGATGGTCACGACCGACGAGGCGCGGGTTGTGCTGCATGGCGCGGCCAGCAACGTCTTGTGGCCGATCCATCCCGGGCGTGGGCGCTGGAGCTTCCAGGTCGGCGAGTCGAACAGCGGCTCGAATCCGGCCGAGCTTGCCGAGTTGCTCGCGTCGCGGGCGCCGTGGTTCGGTAGCCCCCCGGAGGAGCTGGTGTGGGCAAATACCGTGCGTTTCGAGCAGTATCTGGTCGAACGCTACGGTGAGGGACGGGTCTGGCTTGCCGGCGATGCCGCCCACGGCACCAGCCCCGTGGGTGTCCAGAGCATGAACGTCGGTCTTCGCGAAGCCCACGACCTGGCCGAGCGTCTCTCCGCGACGCGCGCGGGCAGCACGGACCGCGATCTTCTGGGCGGTTACGACGCGCGTTGGCGCAGCGAGTGGCAGTCGATGCTCGCGATTTCGGCACGCCTAGCCCCGCAGAACGGCTCGCAGGCCTGGGCGGTCGAGAACGCCGACCGCCTGCTCTGTTGCATTCCGGCCTCGGGTCCTGACCTCGCACGGCTGCTCGAGCAGATGCATCTCGACCTGCGCCCGGCCGCGTGAGCCCGCGGTTGCGCGCCGCTTTCGTCATGACAGTGCTCATTTGACGGGATCTCTGGCTGCCGGAACCTTTATTCCAGTGCCACCAAGTCGCGCTGCTCATGCCGATCCAGTTGCATTTCCGCACACAGCAGCTCGCGCGACTCTGGCCTCCCGGAAGCGAGGCCGACCGTCATGCAAAGTCAAAAACCGCGCGCCCTGAGCCGGCAGCTCGTCATCCTGCTGGTCGCGTTTTCTCTGGGGCCCTTGGTGATCTCGAACATCTGGGGCTACGTGACCGCGCGCGGTTTGATCTCGAACAGCGCGATGCTCAACCTCCGCAATGTCGGGGAGTTGGAAGCATCGCGAACCGCCGATTTTGTGCGGAATCGGCGCAGCTTCATGCGAGCGACGCTGGCGGACAACCAGCACCTGTTCGGGGTGCTGCGAACGCTCCTGCTGAGCGATGACCTGGAGACCCGGCAGACCGCCGAGGCGCTGCTGCACAAGCACCTGGTCGCGAAAGTTGCTCACAGTCATGTAGCCGAGGCGCTGTTCGTACTCTCGCCGCAGGGTGCTCTGCTCGGTTCGTCGATGCGTGGCGCGAGCATCGGCGCCGAGTCTTTCTTCAACCCCTGCTTCCGTGCGGGGCGTACTGGCACCACCGTCGAGTCGATCGAGTTTCTCGGGGGCGAACCGGACCTGTTGCTCGGTGCGCCTATCCACGATGGCGCCGAGACCTACCTCGGGGTGCTCTGCGGCCGGTTTCCGTTCCAGGTCCAGGACGAACTGGTCGCGGCGCGCAGCCGCCGCACCCCCGGCGCGCAACTGTACCTGCTCGACGCCGGAGGCCAGGTGATCTGCGGCTCTTTCGAGCCCCACGACACAGCGCACCAGATCCCGGATTTGCCCAGCGCTGATTCACGCCCCGGGCTCGGCAATTCCGCCTGGACGAGCCGCTACACGCTCGCTTCCGGTAGCGAGATTCTCGGAGCGTACACACCGGTCCCGGGCCTGGGTTGGTCGGTGCTGGTCGAGGTTCCGATGGCCAACATCATGAGGGTCCTCAACCGCCTGAAGTGGCGGGCCATGCTGCTCGGGGCGTTCCTGGTCATCCTGGTTTCCATGTTGGCCTACGGTGCGGGGCACTCCGTTGTTCGACCGCTGGGACAGCTGGTGGATGCTGCGCATCGAGCGTCCTCCGGGGTTCTCGGCGAGCGGGTGCCGAGCGGCGGCCCCGCGGAGGTTGCCGACCTCGTGGCGACGTTCAACCGCATGAGCAGTGCGCTGAAGGACTCGCACGATGCGCTGGAGCGCCGCATTACCGAACGGACGGTGTTTGCCGAGCTGCTGCTCAACTCCATCGACCAGCCCGTGGTGGTCGTTGACCGCTCGCTGCGCCTGATCAGCGCCAATCGAGCGGCATTCCGGGCACACGGTAGCGACATGCTGGGCGCGTCGTACCGGGACATCCTGCAGTCGCACGCAGGGTCGGACGCCGACAAGCCCGTGCGACAGGCGTTCGAGACCGCGCGACCCGCCGCGGCGGATCGCGCTCTCAAGCTGGCTGGAGCTGCACAGATCGTTCACCTGGAAGTGTTCCCCGTGTTCGGCGGATCCGGCGAGGTGGAATCGGCAGTGTGCATCGAGAGGGTCGTGACGGCGGAACGAAGCCTACTCGCGCAGACCATGCACCACGAGAAGATGGCGGCATTTGGCCTGCTGGCGGCTGGCATGGCGCACGAGATCGGGAATCCCCTGGCGTCCATCCAGTGGCAGCTGCGTATGGCGAGAGGGACAGGCGAGCTCGGTCAAGCGGAGCCGATGCTGAAGACCGTCGAGCGGGAAGTGCGCCGGATCTCGGAGCTGCTCCGCGATCTCGTCAGCTTCACGCGCCGCAAGCGCGGCGAGGAAATCAACGTCGGGCTCAACCAGGTGGTGCGGGACGCCGCACGCCTTCTGGGCCACGACCCGCGCGCGAAAAATAGCCAGATCGAGCTGCATCTCGGGGACCACGTGCCGTATGTCCGGGCCAAGGCGGATCACCTGGCCCAGGTGCTACTGAACCTCGGGATCAACGGGCTGGACGCGATGGCGGAAGGGGGCACGCTCGCCTTTTCCACGTGCAGTGAAGACGGGATGGCCGTCGTGCGCGTGCGGGACACGGGCGGCGGTCTCGACGCTTCGATTGCCGAGCACATCTTCGAGCCGTTCTTCACGACCAAGCCTCCCGGGCGCGGTACGGGGCTGGGGTTGTTCGTCAGCCGCGGCATTCTGGAAGGAATGGGTGGGGAGCTCGTTCTGGAGCACTCGGCTCAGGACGGCACGACGTTTGCGGTTCGCCTCCCAGCGGATCCGGAAGCGACCAAGGAGGTGCGGCAGTGAACGACCAGGTACTCGTTGCCGAAGACGAGGACGCCCAGCGACAGGCCTTCTGCCAGTTCCTGCGGCGGGCCGGCTACGAGGCGGAAGGCGTCGCGGACGGCGAAACCGCGCTGCAGCGGATCCTGGAAACGGACTTTCCCGTCGCCATCGTCGACATCCGCATGCCGAAGATGGACGGGATCACGCTGCTCCGGCGCGTTGTGGCGGAACGCCCGGACACCTGCGTGCTCGTCGTGACCGCCTACGCTTCCGTCGACTCCGCGATCGAGGCGCTGCGCTTTGGAGCTTTCGACTACCTCTTCAAGCCGGTCGAACCCGAGGACGTGCTGCAGAAGCTCGCGAAGCTGATGGAGTTCCGGTCGTTGCGCCAGGAGGTGTCGCGGCTGCGCCGGGACCTGCATCGTCGTCTCGGTTTCCAGGGGATTGTCGGCGGGAGTGCCGCCATGCGCAGCGTCTTCGACCTGGTCGAGAAGGTAGCGCCCACCCCGTCGACCGTGCTGGTTACCGGGGAAAGCGGTACCGGCAAGGAGCTGGTTGCCCGGGCGATCCACGCGCAGTCCAGCATGTCGAAGCTCGAGATGATCGCAGTCAACATGGCCGCGATCCCGCCGGACCTTGTGGAATCGCAGCTGTTCGGTCACGAAAAGGGCGCATTCACCGGCGCGGACCGGCGGCGTGATGGCGTGCTGCGCAGCGCACGCGGCGGCACCGTGTTCCTCGACGAGGTGGGTGAGCTGCCTGCCGCATCACAGGCCAAGCTGCTGCGGGCCATTGAATCGCACGAGGTGCTGCCGGTGGGGGCAGAGCGACCGGTTCCAGCCGAGTTCCGCCTGATCACCGCAACCAACCGCGATCTGAAGCAGCGGGTCGAGGACGGCATGTTCCGCGCGGACCTGTACTTCCGCCTGAACGTCTTCGAGATCGAGCTGCCGGCGCTGCGCGAGCGACGCGAGGACATCCCCGACCTGGTTTCCCACTTCGCTCTGCAGCACGCGCTTTCGCTGGGAAGAAAGCCAGCGCACATCTCCAACGCGGCGATGCGCCTGCTCCTGGCCTATCCCTGGCCCGGCAATGTACGCGAGCTGTCGAACTTGATCGAACGCGCCACGATCCTCGCCGGCGACTCCATCGAGCCGGAACATCTGCCCGTCGAACTACGTACGGCCGCGGCGGACGGGGTCGAGCTGCGTTCTGCTGTATCGCGTTTTGAACGCGATCACATCGCAGGCGTGCTCAGGGCGATGGGTGGAAATCGCGATCGCGCGGCCGAGTTGCTCGGCATCGATCCGACCACGCTCTACCGCAAGCTCGCCAAGTACAAGACGTAGATCAAGATCCTGGCGAAACTGCACTCTCGTTTGGCGCGCGCGGTCGCTTCCAGCCCGGAGTCGGCGATAACTGCTAGTGGTGCCGCGGACTTGAGGCGGGTTGCAGAAACGCCAGTGTGCAGCTCCCGATTAGTGCACGAATAGCAGTCGCGTAGATCGTCATCGGTCAAGAGCGATCGGCGCGGCAGCAAACGCGCGTGTTCGGCAATGCGTTCCATGAAGCTCTACGGACGCAAGCGCGTTGCGCGAGCTCAAGTGTCCTGATGGAACTTAAGGAGCGCCGCTCGCGTTTTGCGCAACGGCTGCGCGGGTTGACGTTGCGCATGCCGATTGGCGCAAGCCCAGCGCGAACGGAGCCTTTGTGGCAATCGCAGCCGGCCTTCGACGATCAACGCCGTTGAACCGGCCCGCAAGTGCTGCGCGATGGCATGTGCGCTGCATTGGGCGGCAGCTTGTGAGAGACACGACCCATCATAGCTTTGCTTTTCGACGCCCCCTTTCAGTCGGTGCGCTCGCTGCCGCTCTTGTCGCGGCTGTGCTCGTCTTCTTCGGCGGCACCAAGAAGGCCCACGCTGTTCCCTCCTTCGCTCGCAAGTACAAGACCAGCTGCGTCACCTGCCACACCGTGTTCCCGAAGCTGAACCCCTTCGGCGAAGCATTCCGCCGCAACGGGTTCCGCTTCCCCAGCAAGGACGGCAGCCTCGACAGCGACAACGTCCAGGCCCAGATGCTTCCGCTCGGGCAGGACGAGTACAAGAAGCTGTTCCCCAACTCGGTCTGGCCCGACTCGATCACGCAGGCGGTTCCGCTGTCCGTGTACATCAACCTGAACTCGCACGTGAACCTGCCGGACTCGAGCGCCAAGGCCGCCGAAGGCAGCACTTTCGCCTGGAACGACATGGTCGGTGAAGCGGCCTTGTTTGCAGCCGGCGCCTTCAACGACAAGCTCACCTACTTCGTCGAGATGAGCATCGCCGACGGCGGCATCAGCCCCGAACAGGCCTACCTGATGTGGAACGACATCGTCGGGCCACGGCACGCCTTCAACCTGTACTTCGGCGCATTCTTCCCGCGGCTCACCAGCTTTGGCTCACACGGCACCTATCTGGCGGACAGCGCGTTCCCGGCCGTTTCCATCGGTCAGCTGTTCAACCCCGACACGCCCAACGAGGTGTTGGGGGAGGCTTTCGGCCACAGCCCCGGCATCGCACTGCAGGGTACGGTGGCCCACCGCGTCGACTACTCCCTGGGCTGGAAAGCCTCGGGCCTGCAGGACGGCCTCGACGGCAGCATGCCGAACTCGCAGGACGCCTACGCCCACATCGGCTTCAAGATCGGCGGCATGTCGCTCGACGGTGAAGGCCCGAGCGGCGCGCAGGTTGCCAACCCGAAGAAGCCCTGGGCCGACACCGCGCTCACCGTCGATGTCTACGGCTACCACTCGCTGGCGCGCTTCGACAGCCAGACGCTGGATGCCAACGGCAATCCTGTCCTGCAGGACGACAACGTCAACGCCCTGGGCGGCCAGCTCCGCATCGACGTGGGCTCGTTCTCTCTGAGCAGCGGTGGTTGGGTCGAGCATCACTCGAACCCCTACGTCGCAACCACGGCCGGCGACCCGGGCCCGCCCGTGGTGCCCGGCACGGCCGACACCAGCCCCGGCACCGGCCTCGTTCAGTACAACGAGCTCGACTACGTGGTCTTCCCGTGGTTCGTCCCGACCGTTCGCACCGAGTACACGCGGCTCTGGATCGACACGGCCAACGGTGGCGGCACAGCCAGCATGCTCAAGATCCAGCCGGGCATCGCCTTCCTGTTCCGGCCGAACATCAAGCTCGCACTCGCGGCAGACATCGAGAACGCGACCGGTACGCCTCCGAGCGGCGACTGGGGTGCCGCCGGCGACGCAACGATCGCCGGACAGCCCAGCGGCAAGAGCAAGACAGAGGCCGAGCAGATCACCGCCAATGTTGGATGGGCGTTCTGATGCCCGTCGAAAGCAAGGGGAGAACAATCATGAACACTACGAATCTTGCGAGAGTGACCGTCGCCCTGGCGGTCGGCGGGCTCGTTTCCGCGTGTGCCGCGCCGCCGGCAGGTGCACCCGCCAACAGCCCGACGGCCAACGCGACGCCGGCTCCAGATGCAGCGACGGCGCAAGCAAGCCCGACCGACAACACCGATCCGCCTTCGAGCACAGACAAGGGGAAGAGCGCCCCGCCCAGCACCGCGGACGCCAGCAGCGGAGCTGCCAAGGTGAAACCGGCTGCTCCAGCAACGCCTGGTGCCGCAAGCGGCACGATCTCGGGTCAGGTGACGGCTTCGCCCGCCAAGTTCGGCAAGCACGTTGTCGTGTGGCTCGACGGCGGTGGGCTGCCTGCCAAATCCAGGACCATCGAGATCAACCAGCACAGCATGAAGTTCTTGCCGTACCTGACGGCCATCCCGGCGGGCGGCAAGGTCGTGTTCCGTAACAGCGACCCGTTCCCGCACAACGTGTTCTCGCCGGACGGGGACAAGTTCAACCTGGGCATGATGCCCGCGAACTCCGCGCGCGCGCACGTGTTCAAGAAGCCGGGGTCCTACACGCTGCTCTGCCAGATCCACCCGGGAATGATCGCGTACGTCTACGTCGTGCCGTCGAAGTTCTACGCGATAGCCGACCGCTCGGGGCACTACGCCATCAAGAACGTCCCGAACGGCAGCTACAAGCTTTCGGCCTGGGCGCCCAAGCTCGCTGTCTCGACGCAGACCGTCAACGTGGCGGGTGCGGCGGCAACCGTTTCTCTCCACCTGCACCGCGGAGGCTGAAATGCGCAGCACACTACTGATCGCAGCTCTTGCCCTCGTCGTGGCGCCCGCATGCAACACGAGCCACGCGGCGCCGCGCAAGAACAAGGCGCCGGATCCGAAGCCAGCGGCTACCCAGGCGGCGCCCAAGGCCGCGCAAGCGACGCCCAAGCCCAAGACAGCCGCCCAGGCGCCCACGGTCGACCGCGTGATCGCGAGCGTCGCGAACCAGATGAAGTTCGACAAGACCAAGCTCACCGTCAAGACCGGCGAGAAGGTCCATCTGGTTTTCCACAACAACGCGACTCTCGCCGTGCTGCCGCACAACTGGGTGCTCGTGAAGTCGGGGACACAGGCGAAAGTGGCGGCCGCCGGGCTGAAGAAGGGCAAGGCCGCGGGATACATCGCGCCAGGTCCCGACATCCTCGCGGCGACGCCACTCGCCGAGCCCGGCAAGTCGGTGAGCGTCACGTTCACGGCGCCGGCACCGGGCACGTACCCCTACATCTGCACCGTGCCTGGTCACTACGTGGTCATGAACGGTCAGCTCGTCGTCACACCCTAGCGATCCGGAAACGACTGCTTCCCCTCGGAGTATGAAAGTGCACCCCCGCGATCGGTTCTGGCGTGTCGTGATTCCGTTGGGCGTGTTCGCCGTCCTGACGACGATGGTGGTCGTCGGGTGGGCCGTCGAACCAGCGCGTTTCGTGGTGGGCTACGCCCCGAAGCAGCCGATACCGTTTTCGCATCGCGTGCACGCCGGGAACAACCGGATCCCATGCCCGTACTGCCACACGAACGCGGACCGCAGCCGGCACGCGACGGTGCCGGCTGTGCAGACCTGCATGAACTGCCACCGAGCCATCAAGCTTCCAAACAACAACAAGTACATCGCCACTGCGGTCATCAAGCCGCTGAAGTCCGACGCGCGCGTGACGTGGAAACGCGTCTATCACCTGCCGGACTACGTGTTCTTCGACCATCGCTCGCACGTGGATGTCGGGGTCCAGTGCCAGACGTGCCACGGGCGGGTCGAGAACATGGACGTGACGACGCGCGTCATGAACATGCGGATGGGCCAGTGTCTCTCGTGTCACCGGAACCCCAGCCGCTATCTGCCGACAGGCTCCAAGGTCAAGCACGGGCCGACGGATTGCACGGCATGCCACCGGTAACAGAGGAGCAGGAGAGCAAGACATGCAGGTAGATGATCGTCGGGGTCTCCTCGCAATGGTTTTCGCAGCGGGCGTCCTGCTGGTGGAAGCTCCCGTGCTCAGGTCTCTGCGGTGGCGCGCGCCCAGGCCTCGCACGGGTCGGCAGTCGCGGGTCGGTGCACGGCGCAACCTGGGGCCAGCTCCCCACTCGGTGAAGCGTCATGGGTAGGTCGAACGAGCACGAGTGGACACAGGCTGCTACGCCCGAGGAGTCGGCTGCGCCGGTCTCGCCGTCGGAGGCGAGCTCGGTGTCGCGGCGACGGTTTCTGAGCCTGGCTGCCGCGTCTGCAGCGCTGGCGGGCGCGGCCGGGTGCAGTCCTGCGCCCGAGGACACGATTGTTCCGTACACGAAGAAGCCCACCGAGGTCATCCCAGGTGTCGCCGACTACTACGCCAGCACGTTCCAGGAGGGGCTGGTTCCCTACAGCGTGCTGGTCAAGGCGCGCGAGGGGCGGCCCATCCACATCGACGGGAACGACGAGCACCCGGTCTTCAACGGCAAGACGTTGCCGAGAGTGCAGGCGGAAATCATCGGTCTGTACAGTCCCGAGCGGCTGCGCGAGCCGCGGGTGCACGGCAAGACCGCCAGCTGGAAGGCCGCCCAGGCACAGGTCGTCAGCCGGTTGAAGCAGGCGGCGGCCGACAACAAGCCGGTGCTGCTGCTCACGCGCGCGGTGATTTCTCCGACGTGCAAGGCGGTCATACGGGACATGCAGAAGGTGCTGCCCGGTTTGAAGCACGTGGAGTGGGAACCGGCGCTCGGCCTATCGGATCGCGTGGCAGGCCAAGTGCTCTACGGAGCGGCCGCGACGCCGCGATACCGCATCGACCGGGCCAAGGTGATCGTATCGTTCGAGGCGGACTTCCTCGGGACCATGGGGAACACCATCGAGGCGGTGGCCGGTTTTGCCGCAAACCGGAAGCTGGATAGGCCCAGCGATCCCATGAGCCGCCTGTACGCATGCGAGAGCTCGCTGAGCATCACAGGCAGCAAGGCGGACGTGCGGATCCCGCTCAGGCCATCTGGCGCGGCCCGACTTGCGTTCGCGGTCGCGCGGGCTCTGCACACCGAGCATCGACTCGCGCTGCCCACTGGCCTCTCGCTGGACGACCTGGCGGCTTTCGGCGCAGACGTTGCCCGTAGGTACGGTGTGGAGCCGGCGATCTTCTCGTCGCTGGTCGCTGACCTCGCGCATGCCGGCAGCCAGGGCCTCGTGCTCGCCGGTCCGTCCCTGCCGGCCGAGGCCCATGCCGCGGTGGCGTTGCTCAACAGCATGCTGGGTGCGGAAGGCAACACCGTGGAGACGGCGTCTCTGGACGCTTCCCAGCTGGCTTCCCCCGCCGACATGGCAAAGCTCACCCGCGAGCTCGCGGCTGGGAGCTACGCCGCGGCCATCTTCTGGGAGACGAACCCGTCATACAGCGTTTCAGATGCTGAAGCGTTCGGTTCGGCTCTGGCCAAGGTGCCTTTGACCATCGCTCTCGCGCTCGAGGACGACGAGACGGCGCGAAAGTGCGACGTTGTTCTTCCGGTCCACCATTGGCTGGAAAGCTGGAACGACTTCGAGCACTCGTCCGAAATGCTCGGCCTCCAGCAGCCGTTGATCCGGCCCCTGTACGACACGCGGCAGGCGGAGGAAGTCCTGCTCGGCTGGTCGAAGCAGCTGACCCGCACGGCGCCCGTCCAGACCGACTACCGCAAGTACCTCATGGCGCGATGGCAGCGCGAGGTCTACCCGAAGGGGACGCTGGCGGACTTCTCGCACTTCTGGGTCGCCGCGGTTCACGACGGACTGTTGCGGCGCACCGCCGCTCCGCGCCCGAAGCGACAGCTCGAAGCAGGTGCGATCGCGGGCGCCGCCCGCCAGGTCGCCAAGGCAAAAGCGCTGACCGGCATGGAGCTCCTGCTCGAGCCCGATCCGAGGTTGTGGGACGGCCGATACGCGAACATCGGCTGGCTGCAGGAGCTGCCGCATCCCATCTCGAAGGTGTGCTGGGGTAACTACCTTGCGCTCTCTGGTGCGGACGCGCGGCGGCTTGGTGTTTCGGATGGCGACATGGTCTCCGTCGCCGTCGGTCGCCGGAGCGTCGCCCTGCCAGTGCTCGTGCAGCCGGGCCAGGCCGCCGGAACGGCCTTTGCGGCGCTCGGCCACGGGCGAACAGGCGACATCGCCGGTGGGCGCGGCGCGAATCTGTTCCCGCTGGTGGCCAGTGACGGCTCGACGCCGTTCCATCGGTCGAATGTGCGCATTTCCAGGTTGAACAGTCGACAGCCGCTGGTGCGATCGCAGACCGAGTTCAATCTGCACGGCCGCGATATCGTGCGCTTCTGGTCGCTCGCGGAATACCGGAAGAACGCGAAGGTCGTCGAAAAGCCGCGGAAGCTGCCGACCTTGAACCGGAACCTCGAGTGGCCGGAGCACAAGTGGGCCATGGCGGTCGATCTATCCGCCTGTACGGGCTGTGCGGCCTGCCAGATCGCCTGCCAGTCCGAGAACAACATCGCCGTCGTGGGGCCGGAGCGTGTGGCGCGCGGCAGGATCATGCATTGGGTCCACAGCGACGTGTACTACGTCGGCAAGCTGGAAAACCCGCAGGTGGCCCACTCGGTCGGGATGTGCCAGCAGTGCGACGACGCGCCCTGCGAACCCGTGTGTCCGGTAGCAGCCACGGTGCACAGCGACGACGGCCTCAACGAGCAGGTCTACAACCGCTGCATCGGCGTCCGCTACTGCGCGGCCAACTGTCCGTACATGTCGCGGCGCTTCAACTTCTTCGACTACACGAGCAACATCAAGGACCCGCTAGATCTCGCATTCAATCCCGAGGTGACCGTCCGGCCGCGCGGTGTGATGGAAAAGTGCACGTTCTGCGTGCAGCGCATCCGCAACGGCGTGCAGGTCGCCAAGGACGAGGGGCGAGCGCTCCGCGATGGGGAGGTCCGGCCGGCATGCGCCGTGGCCTGCCCTGCCGACGCCATCGTGTTCGGTGACCTGCAGGATCCCGACAGCCGGGTCTCGAAGCTGTCGCGGAGTGACCGCGGTTTCAAGATGCTCGAAGAACTCGGAGTGCGCCCCAACATCACCTACATGGCCGAACTCAAGAATCCGGTTTGAGCGCGGAGGAACAAGAACGATGTCCGACGCCATGATCCCGCCGACCGCCTGGGCCCGCAAAAGCTCCAGGCCCGCGCTGCCGGAAGCACTTCGCCCCGAGCCGCTGGTGCAGGGCGACGTCTCGCTCGCGGATCTCGACGACAGGATCTGCACGCTGAGCGAAGCCAAGCCGCCCAGGGCCTGGTACATCGCGATCACGATCACGAGCCTGATGGCGCTGGCCGGCTTTGCCGCCATCGCCTACATGCTCTCTACCGGCATCGGCGCCATGGGCAACAACGTTCCCGTGGTGTGGGGCTTTCTGATCATCAACTTCGTGTTCTGGGTCGGCATTGGCCACGCCGGAACGCTGATTTCGGTCATCCTGCTCCTGTTCCGCCAGCGCTGGCGCAACGCGATCTGCCGGACGGCGGAGGCCGTGACGGTCTTCGCGTTCGTCTGCGCGATGGTCTTTCCAGCCATCCATATCGGCCGCCCGTGGTTGCCGCACTGGCTGTTCCCCTATCCCAACGAGCGCGGCATGTGGGTCAACTTCCGCTCGCCGCTCATCTGGGACGTGTGTGCTGTCGTCACCTACTTCAGCGTGTCGCTGCTGTTCTGGTACCTGGGGCTGATTCCGGACTTCGCCTCGCTGCGCGGCAGGGTGAAGAGCAGAGTGAAACGCGCTGCGTTCAAGCTGCTCAGCCTTGGTTGGGCGGGTCGGGCGCGGCAGTGGCTCCACTACGAGAAGGCCTACCTGATCCTGGCGGGGCTGACGACGACGCTGGCCTTGAGCGTCCACAGCATCGTGTCGATGGACTTCGCTTCCTCGATGGTGCCCGGCTGGCACATGACGATCTTCCCGCCGTACTTCGTGGTGGGTGCTGCGTTTTCCGGTTTCGCGGGGGTAGTGCTCGTCTTCGCCTTCGTGCGCAGGATCATGAACCTGCAGAACTACATCACCCTGCGCCACATGGACTTGCTGAACAGGATGGTGCTCTTCCTGTCCTGCGTCATGGGCTACGCCTACCTGATGGAAGGGTTCACGGCCTGGTACAGCTCGGACAACTTCACCAGGTACATCTTCGCCAACTACGTCTTTGGTGATCAATGGTGGGCGGGCTGCCTGACGATCTTCTGCAACGTCCTTCTGCCCCAGCTGTTGTGGGTGCCGAAGTTCCGTCGCTCGGTCCCCGTGATGGTGCTGGTCTCTCTGGGCGTGACCCTCGGAATGTGGATGGAGCGCTACACCATCATCATCCTGTCTCTGCATCGGGACTTCGTGCCGGCCACGTGGGGCACCTATCTGCCGACGCCCATCGACTTCATCATCCTGCTCGGCTCGATCGGCATGTTCCTGACCATGCTGCTGTTCTTCCTGAGGAAGATGCCCATCATCGCAACCTGGGAGGTGAAGCCCGACATCGCGCGCCACCATCAGGAGCACAAGGAGGCGGAGCATGCGTGATCGCGTGTTCGGTGTGCTGGGGCTGTTCAAGAGCGGCGACGAGCTGCTGGAAGCCGTCCCCAGGCTGAAGGACAAGGGCTTCACCCAGCTGGAAGCGTACACACCCTATCCGGTGCACGGGCTCGACGAAGCTCTGGGACTCCCGCCGTCCCGCGTCGGAGTGCTGGTGTTCATCATGGCGCTCGTCGGCGGTCTCTCCGCTTTCGGTCTCGAGTGGTGGACGAGCACCGTCAGCTACCCGCTCTTGACTGCTGGCAAGGCGTACAACGGGTGGCCGGGATGGATCCCCGTTGTGTTCGAAGCGACGATCCTGTTCGGCACGTTCACGGCGGGCCTCGGCACCCTGTTCGTCTTCAACAAGCTACCGTTTTTCGGCGATCCGGTATTCGGGACCAAGGCGACCCTGGACATCGGCAGGGACCGCTTCGCGCTGGTGGTTCTTTCGGCAGACGGTTCGCTCGACGCCCCGGCCGCTTCGGCCGCGTTGTCCGCCGTCGGCGGCGAGGCGATCGAAGTGGTGCCGCTGCCCGACCACCCCAAGGCGGGCATCGGATGGTGGATGAAGGTCGTGATTGGAATCGCCGCGGCCTGCGTCGTCGCGGGGTTCGGCGTCGCATGGGCGGTCCGGACGATGCCCACGGCCAAGCCCTGGGTCGCGATGGAAGTCCAGCCGAAGCTCGACGCCCAGCAGGCGGACAGCTTCTTCGCGAACGGTCGAGGCATGCGCCGGCCGCCGCCGGGTACCGTCGCTCGCGCCTACATGCCGATCCTGGCCAAGGATCCCGAGCAGGCCGGCAAGGCGCTCGTCGACCCACTGCCCGTCACCGCCCGGGTCCTGCATCGGGGCCAGAAGATGTTCAATCTCCATTGCGCCGTGTGTCACGACAAGCTCGGGACAGGCAAGGCGTGGCTGAGCAAGCGGTACAAGGCCCAACCGGCCAACCTCCAGTCCTCGACGATGCGTCAGGCGAGGGATGGCGCGCTGTACTGGGTCATCTCGAACGGCTACAGCACCATGCCGGGCTACGCCGCGGACATTTCGCAGGACGACCGTTGGGCCATCGTCCGCTACGTCCGGGCGCTCCAGCGTTCGCAGGACGCACCGATGAGGGACGAGGTGAGCGCCCGCTCTCCACAGCCGGGCCAGCGCTTCGCCCGATCGCAAACCAATCCACCTTCACCTGCCACCCCGAACTGACCATGAACCGAGCAAGATCGACCTTGTGGATGTTGGCAGCCCTCGGTGGCGCCGGCGTCGTGGCGACCTACTTCCTGGAGGGGCCCAAGCGCTTCTGGGAAAACTGGCTGTTGTGGTTCGTGTTCCTGGCATGCATCGCGCTCGGGGCGTTGTTCCTGGTCGCGTTGCAGCATCTGACCGGGGCTACGTGGAGCATCGTGCTCAGAAGAGTTCCCGAGAGGATTGCTGCCCTGACGCCCTGGCTCGTGCCGGTGGGGCTGATCGCCCTGTTCTCCTTGCCCGTGGTCTTTTCCTGGGCGCAGCCGGGCGCCGACAAGATCACCCCGATCGTCCTGAAAGCCCATTGGCTCAACTACCCGTTTTTCATCATCCGGCTCGTGGTGTGTCTGGCGTTGTGGGTGCTCTCCTACGCGATCCTCGTCAGAGGATCGATCAAGCAGGACTCGTCGCGTGACCCGGCGATCACCGTCAAGCTCCGTCGCTACTCGCCCGTCTTCATGATCATCCTCGCCTTGACCATGACGGCGTTTGCCTTCGACTGGGTGTCCAGTCTGGAGGCGACCTGGTACAGCGACATCTTCGGCGTGTACTTGTTTGCTGGCGCTACCACGACCGCGATCGCGGTGACGCTGCTCGCGGTGATCTACCTGCAGAGCCGTGGACGCCTTCCCGACGTTACAGCCGACCACCTGTACAACCTCGGCGGGCTGTTGTTCGGGTTCACCATCTTCTGGGGGTACATCGCTTTTTCGCAGTACCTGCTGCAGTGGTACGCGGACCTGCCGGCGGAGGTGTTCTGGTTCCGGCAGCGCACCGTCGGGTCGATGGAGCCGGTCTTCATCCTGCTCGGCCTCGGGCATTTCTTCGTGCCGTTTTTCGCGCTGATGACGCGAAGCAACAAGAAGAACCGGAAGCGGCTTCGCTGGGTTGCGATGTGGGTCGTCTTCATGGGTTTCCTGGATGTCTTCTGGTTGATCTCCCCGATTATCGGCAAAGGGGTCCATCTCGGCTGGCCCGAGCTGGCGTTCGCCGTCTTCTTCCTCGCGTCCGGTCTGCTGGTCGTAGGGCGGGCCATGTCCAGGGGGGAGGACACGCCCATCGGCGATCCATTCCTGCCGGATGCGCTCGAATTCCAACTTCGATGAGGGACAAAGCGATGTCGGAGGACTCGAAGCGAATCGTCGCCGTGTTGATCGCAGTGGCAGTGCTGCTAGGGATTGCCATCGTCGGCGGTGGAGTGCTCTTGCGTGGCCGCGGCTCGCACTGGCTCTCCTACCGGCAGGCCACGGCTCCTGGGCGTTCGGTCCCCGACCCCACCGTCTTCAAGACGGTGAGGGGAAAAGTGAAACCGGGACTCGACCTCGAGCGGCTGTTCACGAGCAGTCCCGCAGCAGTGGCTCGCGGCAAGAAGCTGTTCGGCGACAGTTGCTCCGCGTGCCACGGTACCGCTGGCAAGGGCGACGGCCCGGCCGCGGCGTCGCTCCGTCCTCCTCCGCGGAACTTCACCAGCCCGAAGGGGTGGACGCGTGGCTATACCGTCAGCGAAATCTACACGACACTCAGCGAGGGCATCCAGAACACGCCGATGCCGTCGTTCGACACGCTGTCGCCAGCGGACCGTTTCGCGCTGACGCACTACATCCAGTCGCTCGGGAAGTTCGACCATCACGACGATCAGGACGCCGAGATCAAGCAGCTCGACGCGCAGTACCACCTGTCCAGAGGGAGCCACACTCCCAACAAGGTCGAGGTCTCGATCGTCATGAAGCACATGGCCGGGGAATACGTGGCTCCGCCGGCGGTCCGGGTGCCTGCCGCCTCCAACGCGGACCCGGGAGCCCGGCTGTGTCGTAGAGCGATAGCCGACCCCGTGCGAGCCGCCGAGGTGCTGTCGCAGGTGCCGGATTGGCGTACCCAGCTCGAACCTTTCGCCCGGGCCGCCATGGCGGGCGCCCCGCAGAACGGATTCCAGCCCGAGGTGGCCATGCTCGATCGAGACCAATGGCAGACGCTTCACGACGAGCTCGTCAAGCGCACGCCGCTTCCCCGACATGCACCTGTCCGGCGCGTGGCGCTGCACGCCGAACGCTAGCTCGAGAGTTATCCACAGCCTGCAGCGCACGCCCGCCCGCAAGCGCAGCTCGTGCAGTGCTGCACCCGGCGTGGCGCAGGAACTTCGCGGTTACGGACGACGCGGGCCCGATGACCCGCCGCGTACGGCGCGCTCCCGGTGGCATGCCTCGTGCAGAACCGGCCCGTCATGCCTGAGGGGGTGCCGGATGGGGAACAGCAGCGGGGAGCAGGATGGGTGCGGGGCAATGGCTCTTGTCGCGGTCGAGCGCGGTGGCCGATGTCCTGACTGGGCGCGGGATAATTCGCCAAGCACGCTGGTCATCCGGCAAGAGGCCGCGGAGACATCCCCCGAGTTCGCGCGCCGCGTCGCGCACAACATCTCCGGGCTTGTGCGGGAAGCGAAACAACTGCGACGCCTGGTGCTCGTGGTCACGAAGGCGACCGACGAGTCCACCGACGCCAGGGGCGCCATGATCCGGGCCGCCCTCTACGCGATGGCAGAACGAAAGGCAGGGAACATCGTGCTGTCGGCGCAGGACACGGCTGACGACGACCTCCGCCGCGAGCTGTTCGCGCTCGTCGGCGCCTGGAGCGCGCACCTGCCTATCGGTCCCGTACTGGGTATCCGCTTTGGAGAGCCCCTGCACAGCCTGCGCAGATGTGCTGCGAGCACAGGCGGCATTTTCGGCGAGGCTACCTAGCTGTCGCGTACTTCTCGACAAGTTGACGGGCGGTGACGAACCGCACCGCGGAGCCGCGGTTCTCGAGCTCGTCGAGCAGGCCGGTGAACGCGCCCCACCAGCCGGTCGCGTCGCCCGGGTAGGTCGTGCCCGGGTGCCACTCGAAGATGAGCGGCTCGCCTGTGCGTAGGTGCATGTCGATCGCCTTCTTCTCGTACGTCAGCAGCTCGTCGGGTGTCATCATGGATTGGCAGGCGTTGTCGCACATGGACGAGGTCTGGCCGTAGTAGACGACGATCGGCATGGGCAGCACGGCGAAGGAGTGGCCCTGGAGGGGATAGGGCTTGAACGTGTACATGGAGAAGCGTTCCGCGCGGGCGCTCCGCTCGAGATAGCCCAGGTTCCTTTCGTCCAGGAGCGCGTAGGTGTCGTCGTTGGCCGTGAAGCGGTTGGCGCGGAAGCCGGTGATCGTTCCGGCGCCGCAGCGGGAGCCCGCCTCGGCAATGGCGCTCATCTCGTCTTCCTGTTCTTGCCGGGTCGTGTCATCGTCGATCTCCGTCGGGTACTTGCCGGCGACCTCGTAGCCCTTCTGGGCCCAGCCGCCGACCGCGGAGCATTCACCGTCGATCTCGGCGCTGCTCAGCCAGACGGTTGCGACGATGCCTCGCTTCTCGAGCTCGTCCATCATGGGCTTGATGTTGTCGGTTCCCGTGACCTGGATGTTCACTTCCAGACGAGCCGGGGACTCCGTCACCGTTGAGTTCGAGCCGCAGGCTGCGGCGGCGAACAGCGAGCAGGCAGCCAGAACGCAGTGTCTCGCACGCAGCATGTCCCCCTCCTCCCTATCCTCACGGCAAGCATCCGACGTGCCACCGCACCAGGGATCCACAGGCCGGGAACAACCTGTGCGAAGCGCATGCGCACAGCGCAGGACTCCACGAATCGATTGCGGCGCAGCGCATGTTGCCCGGCGTCGCCCGTCCTGGCACGGCCCGTGCTCGGTTCCGCTGAGGAGGGTCCAGATGTCGATGCTGGAAGACAGGGAGTCGCAGGCGCTGCGCGAGGCTCTCGACGACGAGTACCAGGCGTGGGCGACCTATGATCAGGTGATCGACGACTTCGGACCCGAGCGGCCGTTCATCAACATCCGCGAGTCCGAAGAGAGGCACATCGATGCGCTCCGTACGCTGTTCGAACGCTACGACTTGCGCGTGCCGCACAACACGTGGCCCGGCCGCGTTCCGCGTTTCGCAAGTGTCCACGATGCATGCGAAGCCGGCGTCGCGGGGGAGATCGCGAATGCCGCTCTCTACGAGCGGCTGATGCAGAGCACGACCCGCCCCGATATCCTCGCAGTGTTCGACAACCTGCGCCGAGCCTCCATGGACCGTCATCTTCCTGCTTTCCGCCGCTGCATGAGCCGCGGACAGGGACGCCATGCCAGGCGACGCTGATCTGGTTTTCGGTCCGGTTCCCTCTCGAAGGCTGGGCCGTTCGCTGGGCGTGAACAACGTGCCGATGAAGACGTGCTCCTACTCGTGCGTCTACTGCCAGCTCGGCGCCACGGAGAAGCCCGATACCGAGCGGCGGACGTTCTACGCGCCGGGCGCGGTTGCTTCCGCCGTCCAGGGGCGGGTCGAAGCATTGAAGAAGCGCGGGGCAGCGATCGATTACGTGAGCTTCGTGCCCGACGGCGAACCGACGCTAGATGCCGGGATCGGGCAGGAAATCGATCTGCTGCGCCCGCTCGGGATCCCCATCGCGGTCGTGACGAACGCCTCGCTGCTCTGGAAGCCAGAGGTCCGTGACGACGTGGTGAAGGCGGACTGGGTCTCGCTCAAAATCGACGCGGTCCGTGAGGATGCGTGGCGCCGGCACAACCGCCCGCATCCGCTCCTGTCGTTGTCCGACGTGCTGGACGGAGTCCGTCGGTTTGCAGCCGCGTTCCACGGCACGCTGGTCACCGAGACCATGCTCGTCAGGGGTAGCAATGACGCCGAGGACGTGGTCGCGGGGGCTGCGGATTTCGTGGCTTCGCTATCGCCGCACACTGCGTATCTTGGCGTTCCCACGCGCCCGCCCGGCGAACCGTGGGTGGAGGCGCCCGCCGGGCCGGTGCTCGCGCGCGCCCGCGCCGCGTTCGAGGCGCGCGTGGGCAACGTCGCGCTCCTCTCGGGATACGCCGAACCCCAGCTCGCGGCGGCCGGCGACGTCGCGGCGGAGCTTCTCGCGATCACTGCGGTGCATCCTCTGAGAGAAGTGGAAGTGCAGGCGCTGCTGTCGGATGCGCACGAGAGCAGCGCGCTGGTCGACGACCTCGTACGGCGTGGGCAGCTGCGGGAAGTCTGGCACAACGGCCAGCGCTTCTACGTGCGCGGCGCGGGCGCGCGCTAGCGCACCAGGTCATCCGACGACATGGTCGAGCACGAGCATCACAACGAAACCCACGACTACACCGAACGTCGCCCGGGTCGCCGGATGCTCGCGATGGGTCTCGGGGATGATTTCGTCGCTGATGACGAACAGCATCGCTCCAGCGGCGAAGGCGAGGCTCCAGGGCAAGAGCGGGCGAGCCAGCCACACAGCGAACGACCCCAGCGCCCCGCCCACCGGCTCCACGAGGCCTGTGGCTGCGGCGATCGCGACGGACAGCAGGCGGCTCTTGCCCTCCGAGATCAAGGCGAGTGCGACGACCAATCCCTCCGGCAGGTTCTGCAACCCGATGCCCAGTGCGAGGGCCAGACCGTTTGCCATGTCGTGGCCACCACCGAAGCCGACGCCGACCGCCAGTCCCTCGGGGAAATTGTGCAGGGTGATGGCGAAGACGAACAGCCACGTGCGGCGCAGCGCCGTCGTGGCGCTCCCCTCGCGTCCCTTGACGAAGTGCTCGTGAGGCAACGTCGCGTTGGCGAGCCAGAGCGCGCCGGCACCGAGCAACACGCCGGCGGAGACGATAGCTGCCGCTGCGACCGAACCTGTGCCGTTGGCTGCCGCGCGCACCGCCGGTTCGATCAGCGAGAACGCCGTGGCGGCCAGCATCACACCCGCACCGAAGCCGAGCAGGGCATTCTGGGTCTGACGCTTGATGTTGCGCACGGCTAGTGCCGGTAGTGCGCCTACTGCTGTGCCCAGCCCTGCGGCCAGGCTGGCGAGGAAGCCCAGCGATAGGGCGGACAGCGCGTCAAGCGAGGGCACACGCCCACCGCTGCATCGCTCGTGCCAGGCGCGCGAAGCGCGTGCGTGAGAAGCGCAGACTCACGCAGTGGCTGCGGTAGCGGGTTCACTCCTGCGGAGCCGGATCGCCGCAGCAGCGGAATCCGACTTCGGTCCGCATCGCGGCCGGCGAGACGTACGCGCAGCGATGTAGATACGCCGAGTCCCCGCAGTTGTAGGCCCCGCCCCGGACGGACAGCGTGCCGCCCGAAGCCTGGACAAACTCCCAGAGGTTGCCGTTGATGTCGTACACGCTGTAGTCGTTGGTGCAGAGGAGAAACGTTCCGGTCGGCGCCAGGTGGAAGTGGAAAATGCCCTGCTCGCGATCCGCGGCGCCGCAGCCGGGCTCTGGGTCATCGCAGTGCGCATCGATGCCGTTGCACGCGACTGGATCGTAGCTGTTGCCATAGCAGTAAACCTTCTGGGCCGGCCCCTGGCAGGCCGACAGCCACTCGGCGGGAGCGCAGAGTCGCTTTCCTGCCGCTGTGCAGGCAGCTTGCGCAGTCGTGTAGCCCGCAGGAGTGCCGTCTGTCTTCCATGGCAAGACCCCAGGGCGCGAGGTGGCGCTGCTTTCGTCCTGGCCTGCGCTATCGGCTGTGGCATCGGGTCGTGACGCTTCCCAGCGATCGATGCAGAAGCGGCCTCCGATGCTGGTCATGACGGCGGGACAGCACACCAGCCCCTCGTCGATGGCGCCGTCGCAGTCGTTGTCGACGCCGTCGCACACCTCGGGCGCGGGCTTGCACCCGTGTTCCTCCACAGCGCTACCGCCGCCGCACGAGCCCAGCAGCAGGAGCGAAATTCCAGCAACCGTGCACAATGCGAAGGCTCTCGGCAGCGAGGCGATCATGGCTCGATCCGATGCACAGGGCGCGCCCATTGCTTCGCGATTCTCCTCGCACTGCAATGCCCAAGGCACATCGTTTGCTTGTTCTTTCCAGGCAGCACGCGAAGGGAGGGCAGCATGCGTCGAGCTCTGGTTTTCATGGTTGTGCCGCTTCTGGTTGGAGTTGCGAGCTGCGACAAGGGAACGCGAGGCGCCGCGTCCACGGTGGAAGCCTCTGCGGCAGCGCCCGCGAGCGGGTCGACGACGCCGACGGTGCAGAAGCGCATGACCGAACATTTCACCAAGGCCGCGGCAATGAAGAACGCGGTGATCCACGGCGACGTGGCGACGCTGAAGAAAGAAGCGGACTGGATGGCGAAGCATGAGCTGCCGCAGGCACCCGAGAGCTGGCGGTCGCACATGCAGGCCATGCACACCGCCGCGCAGCATGCCGCCGACGCGAAGGATCTTCCAAGTGCCGCGCAAGCAGTGGCGGAGATGGGCAGCGCGTGCGGCTCGTGCCACACGGCGCTGGGTGGACCGAAGCTCGAGCCCGGTGCGCCGCCTGCCGAGGGATCCGGCGCGGCGCTGCACATGGTGCGCCACCAGTGGGCCGCCGACCGCATGTGGGATGGATTGATCGCTCCGTCCGATGTGTCGTGGTCGAAGGGTGCCGACGTGTTGGCAGATGCACCGCTGAGCCAGCGCGCGCTGTCGGGCGAGAAGAGCATCCCGCCGGAGGTCGAGCTGCTCGCGCAGAAGGTGCACGGCTTCGGCGCCAAAGGCCGGGATGCGCCGGCTGCGACGCGCGCTTCGCTCTACGGCGACTTCCTCGCGACTTGCGCGAGTTGCCACGAGAAGGTCGGCGCGAAGTAGCGGCGCCGCGCTGCGTTCAGAACTGCAACGTCGCGTGCTCGGTGTCGCCCGGTCCGCAGTCGGTGGCCGGCGGCGCGCGTACGCTCATGACCAGATCGAGTGAACCATGGGCTACGCCGCCGGCGTGCCCTTCGACCGATTCGAGGTCGAGGGTGAAGTAGCCCTGCGGTACCGACTTCTCGCCGGCCGACAGGATGCAGCTGGTGTCACCCGCCTGGAGCGCGGAGGCGCTCCAGCTGCCGACGGTCGCTGGAGAATATGCGCCAACTGTGGGAGCTTCGCCGAGGTCGACGCGGAAGGCGAGCGCCTGGATCTCGTGGGTGCTCCCCTCGAATTCGAGCGCGTAGCCGCCGGCGGACGGTTCCAGCTTCGCGCAGTCCTTCCCGAGCCTGGAGGTCTCCGCGACGTTTCCTGACAGCGTGAGCGTGCAGGTACGAGCGTTCGGGGACGGGGACGAGCAGCCCGCCAGTAGCAGCAACAGGAGCGCTATCGTCGATACGCGCGTCATGACCCTCACAGCGATCGCAGATACTCGACCAGCGCGCGCCGGTCGTCGTCGTCCGTCGGTGCGCCCGGCATCCTCTTGACCGCGTCGTCCAGGGTCGCGGCGCTGCCGTCGTGCAGGTACGGAGGTGTAGAGGCGACGCCGTTGAGCGACGGCGTGTCGAAATCGCAGGCCGAGCGCGCATCGCCGTCGATGTCATCGTGGGCCACGTCGGGGAACGGCCCCGACTTCACGCAGGTGCCGACATCATGCAGGGTCAAGGGCCCGGCAAGATCCAGCGTGGGGTTCCCGAAACCCGAGTCGGTGAAGCGCGGCCCCGAGTGACAGCTGTCGCAGCCGGAGTCGGTGAAAACCTGCTTGCCGCGCTGGGCCAGGGACGGATCCGTCGTAGGCGGTACGGGAAGCGGAATGGCGTGGTTCACGTAGTCCGCGAGCGCATCGAGGAGGTCCTTCTGTGCCACCGGGTCGAAGTCCCCGCCCTGTTCCACGTTCACCGTCTGGAAGTAGTCCTGCACCGCCGTGCGGTCCGCGGTGCGGAACAGGAAGCCGGTGCCGAGCATGCCGCCCGCGTTGGAGGGCGTGTCGCGCGGGCCCTGGGCAAAGCGCCACGTGACCGCGTCGCTACGTCCTTCCATGTGGCAGGTGGCGCACGAGATCCAGTGATCCGTCGTGACCGGGAATTCGCTGCTGTTCGCGGAGTTGAAGACATGCTGCCCGAGCCGGAGCTCCTTCGGCATGGGGTCCTTCGACAGCCGCGCGATGGGCGCGCCGTCCACGCTCGCGTCGAGCGCCGTCCCCGACTCGTCGAGAGCGAGCACGGCGATGTCGCTCGAGATGCGTTCGTCGACGTACGCCTTCTTTCCATCCGGTGATAGCACGATGCCGTCGGGCATTGCGCCCGGGAGGGGACGCACCAGGCCGATTTCCAGGCGCGAGCTCGCGTCGACGATCATCACGTCCTCGCTGTTGGCGTCGACCATCAACAGATAGCGGCCGTCGCTCGTGAACGCGAAAGCATGGGGTCCCGAGACCACGTCGAAGATCGAGCCGTCGATGCCGGGGATATCGTGGGCATCGGTGGAGAAGGTCCGCGCCGGGTTCGTGCCCGCGCCGAGCACCGAGAAAGCCGGGAACGCCGTCGACTCGAAGTCGAGCTCGGGCTGGGCCGTGTCCGTGGCGAGCAGCGTGTGGAGCGCCCACATCTCGCTCGAGCCCGGGCGCGGTGCAATGTCGTACAGGCCGCGCGCCTGCCCGTGAGCGAGCCGACGGTTGCCGCGCGGCGCGACATCGGCAATCGCATGGGCTGCGACCAGCTGCATCGTCGCCGGAGCGATCTCGACGGCGCCGGGGCCGAGGAACTGGGTCGCGTAGAGCCGCTTCTGGTCGCGCGACCAGGCCAGGGCCCAGGGCTGACCGGGAACGGCGACGCTCGCCGCGACCGCGAGCGTGCGCGTGTCGACCTCCACGACGCTGCCGTCCTGCGAGCAGGCGACGAAGGCATGCTTCCCGTCGCTCGACACGACCACGCCGATCGGCTCGCTGCCCACGCGGACGCTGCCCGCGACCAGTCCCGATGCGACGTCGAGCGCATAGAGCGTGCTCGAACGCTCCCCGGTCACGTACAGCGTCGCGCCGTCCGGCGAGAGCGCCACATCGCGCGGCATCACCGCCGGCGTGTAGGCACCGGTGTCGGGATCGGGAGCGGGCGGCGTCGGCGCCAGCAGGATTTCCCGCACCAGCTTGCGCTGCTCGACGTCCACGACGGACACCGAGTCGGCTTCGGGATTGGCGACGAACAGCTGCTTCCCGTCGGACGACAGCGCCAGCGACGCCGAGTGCGTCGCGACGTGGCCGGCCTCTCCGGGGGTCTGCTGCGGCGCCGAGCACGCGCTGGTCAAGAGCGCGAGGGCGACGACGCATGCGAGGAGCCTCATGGCGCGCTCCGGCGGATGTGGAAGGTCACGGAGCCGGCCAGAGCCGCCGGCAGCCCGGCGTCGTCGATCTCCGGCACGCAGTCGTGGTCGCGGTCGGACGTGGCATTGCGCTGCCCTGGCAGGAACTGGTCCTGCTTGCTGCCGGTCTCGCCGGTCAGCGTGCGCTCGGCCATCTGCAGGCCCCCGCGCGGCAGGCCGTTCTTCACGTTCACGCACTCGCCGGGCCAGTCGACGAGACGGTTCTCGTTCCTGTCGTCCCAGCCGTTCAGGACCAGCTTGTCGAGCCGGCCCACGCGCGCTTCCAGCACGGGCTCGAGCGCCTGCTGGTCCGGGCGCAACGCGACCAGCTCGACCATGTCCCGCAGCGCGCTCTGAAGCAGCGCGAAACGCAACGGTGTGTACTCGACGCTGTCGGTCGGCGCAGGGGAAGCGTCGTAGATCCGCGCTCCCGCGTCGTAGAAGACGCTCTGCATCCGATCGAAGACGGCGATCGCGCGCTGTCGATAGCGGACATCGCCGCTGGCCAGATACGCCGCGAACAGACCGCGGAGGGCGGCCGTGTGCGCGTCGAGCACGTCGTGATCGTCGAGCCGCGCGCCCTTGGCGACATCCCATCCGTCCCAGGCCCGGCCGCTCTCGTCCGTCAGGTGATCGAGAAGCAGCTTCGCCTCGGCGCGCAGGATCTGCTGCATGCGTCCGACCAGCGTGCCGCCCGAGGGCGGATGACCCGGCAGCGCATCGAAGGGCGTCCGGGCGATGGCGGTGTCGGGCTTGTTGTTGGAGTAGAGCCTGAGCTGGGAGCTCAGCGACCTGAGCGCGTTGCGGAGCGCCAGGATCGAGTAGGCGACGGAGATCGTCGAAATGGTCGTGCCGCGGCTCGGCGATGCGCCCTTCATGGCCACGTCGTCCACCAGCAACCCCGACGCCGGGTCGACGTGCAGCCGGTCGAGATCGACGAGGGCGACGCGCAGCACACCGAGGGCCCGGTCGTGCAGCGTCGGCTCGCCGTCGGCTTTCTGATCGTCGGCGGGGAAGGGATCCCCGTCGAAATAGGCGCGTGCTGCCTGGGAGCCTCCTACGTCGGCGTTGCCCGTGTCGGTCAGCGCGTAGATCTCCGAGTAGCCGAGCAGCATCCCCAGCAGGTCGAACAGGTGGCTGTCCGCGCTCGAGAGCGAATACGCCGGGCGAGGGAAGGCGGAGCCATCGTCCGTCTCCGTGACCTTGATCGCGCCGGGAAACCAGCGGAGCGGCGTGGTGTAGTCGTACGCCAGCGCATCGGAGAGCGACGAGAAGCCGGAGAGCGTTGTACCGTCGCTCGTTCCGAGTTCCATGAGCCAGTCCTCCGCGCGGTCATCGAGCTCTTCGATGAACAACGCTGCCTGGAACCCTTCGATGTCGCTCGAGCCGAGATACGTGCCCCCCTTCGTGGCCGCGCCAGTGTCGTCGCGGCCGACGACCTGGTTGTCCGCTGTTCCGACCTGGTCGAGATCGCTTTCGTCGACGCCCGCCACGGCTGCTTCGCTCGAGTCGTGCATCACCTGGAGGTAGTTCAGGACCCACAGCCCGTATTTCCAGGCGCTGAAGCCATCGGCGCCGGGCGAGACGATCTTCTCCACCTGCTTGTCGCGATCGGGCAGGTGCAGGGTCGTCGCGTCGCACTCGTAGTCGGCGCTGAGCAGCGACCCGCTGGCGCCGGGATCGTCGTCCGAGCTGATGGTACAGCCCAGATCCGCAGCGCCGGTCGCGTGGATCGCCGGATCGAAGCTCCGGAACACGTGTACGGTCGGCCAGATGCCGGGCCAGCCGAGCGGATTGTCGGCGGGCTTGCCCTTGCCGAGCGAGTTGCGGTTGCCGTTGCGGGGATTGTCCGTCGGGTAGGTTCCAGGTGGAAAGACATAGCGGCCGGCCGCGTGGCTCGCTTCGGCGAAGTGCTGGATCCTGTCCGCGAGCAGACCTACGGCCGCTGCTCCGGAAAGGCCGTCTGGATTGACAAGCGGTCCGTAGACGAGCGAGGTCCCCGCGCCCGACTCGAACGCGACGTTGTTCATCGGCTGCTTGGAGTACTCGTAGGACTCGACCGCTGTGGAATAGCCGGCCAGGTCGATCCAGGGTCCGGCCGCGCCTGGCGAGCGATCGAAGTAGATGTCGGTCGGCACGTGATCGCGGCTGTAGCCGCCGAGGTCGCGCCCCATGCTCTCGGCGAACGGCTCGCCGGAGATCTGCATCTCCGCGCCGGCCAGGAAGTCATCCCTCGCGTCGAAGCGCGTGCTGCCCACACTGGCCGTGATGCTCGCCGTCTGCAGCTCCGGGGCGGCAGCGGTTGGGGCGGGCGTTCCGGCGGGCATTTGTGCCGAGCACGCGCTGCACGAGGCAAGAATGAAAATGATTTTCATTTTCATTTTCAAGAGAGATGCCCTACTCTCCGGGCCGTGTCAACGGACCAACTGCCGCGGGATCGCGCTTTCCCGCACATCAGCCCGCGCGGGGACGGGTGATGTGGACAAGCCTGCGCTCCGAGCAGCGCCGGGTGCGGCTGGCGCTGGGAGCCGCTCTGGTCGCCGTCCTGCCGCTGGGCGCCGCAGTCGCGTGCGGCGAGTCGTCGACGCACACGCACCAGGCGCCGCGCGATGCGGCAGCTGACGAAGCGTCGCCTGACGGCGGCAGCGCCGATGCGGATGCCGCCATCGCGGCGGATGCCGATGCGGAAGCCGCCTGCCTGGTCACTGGCGGGCAGCGCGACGCGGCTGCCGACGCGGGGCCCGACGCCGATCCGGGTTGCTGGTACCGGCTGCCATGCGGCTTTGCCGACAGTGGCCTGACCGTCGTCGGCTGCGATCTGTACAAGCTCGATCCGCCCGACGCGTCGCTGACCGATCGCGCGTTCGGTTGCTGGTTGGTGCAGGGGAGTGGATGCGACGGCGATGCCTACACGCCCGGCCCGAACGGGGCCGTCACGATCGAATGCAAGGACTGCCTCGGTGGAGGCGGCGGCCGCCGGCCCGCGGGGCTCGAGGAGCCGCCCGCGGTTGCGGCCCCCGACGCTCTGGGCGCCTACTTCGGCAGCATGGCGTACGAGGAGGCTGCCAGCGTCATCGCTTTCGAGCGCCTGCGCGGCGAGCTACGGCGCTGGGGCGCACCGGCCTTGCTGATCGGTGGCGCCGAGCAGGCGCGTCGGGATGAAGTCAGGCACGCGCAAATCATGGCGCGGCTTGCCCGGCAACACGGCGCCCGCGTCGCAACACCCCGTGTCCACCTCGACAACGAGCGAACGCTCGAAAGCATGGCGCACGAGAACGCCATCGAGGGCTGCGTCCACGAGACCTACGGCGCGGCTCTCCTCGCCTGGCAGGCACGCTTCGCGAGGGACCCATTGTTCCGTAGCGTATTCGCGGTCATTGCCGACGACGAAGCATGTCACGCCGGGCTCGCCTGGGCGGTGGCGCGCTGGCTGGACACGCGACTGGATAGTGGAGCACGCGAGCGCATCAGGCGTGCGCGCCACGATGCAGTCCAGATGCTGCTCTCACGTCTGCAGAAGGCGCCCGGGTATTCCTGCGATGCCCTTGTTGGGCGTCCCACGCCATCGCAAGCGTTTCTTCTGCTCGAGGCAATCGAAAAGCAACTGTTGTGATGGTTGGAAGATGAACCAAGAGAATATTCAATATTCCAGGAGGGCGAACTGGCTGCGCCTAGGGTTGCTGGTGGGGACTCTTGCCGGTGTGGGCTGCGGTGGTGCAGCTCCACCACCCCAGAGCTCCTCGGACACATTCCTGGCCTTCGCTAGTGACTTCAGCGGCTACCATGGCTGGCAGAGCTACGACGTAACCGACGACGCCGCGCTGGCGGGCATTCACGACGGAAGCACGGTCACCGAGTACATCAACGCGCTGCCGCCGCACGGCAGTAGCGCATTTCCGGTCGGGACGATCATCGTCAAGGAAGCCACGGGCGGCACGATTCCCCACGAGATCTTCGCGGCCGTGAAGCGCGGCGGTGGCTTCAATTCCGGCGCGCCCGGCTGGGAATGGTTCGACCTGGCCAATCTCGACGACGGGACGGATGGCGTCCGCATCGTGTGGCGCGGGGCTGCTCCGCCCGCGGGCGACACCTACGGAGGCGACGCGGCCGGCGGCTGCAACAAGTGCCACGTCGCCTGCGGTAACGACGCGATCTGCGCGAAGCCCCTCGCGCTTCACAACTTCTGAGGCCGCCCGATGGAGTCCCGCTTCTGGTTGTGCGGCGCAGCCGCAGCGCTGGCGGTTTCCGCCGTGGGGCTGCGCGCCGCGGCGAACCCGAGACCGCTGCCGTTCACCTACCAGCATGAGCAGCTGCCCAAGGACGCGACGGAGCTTGAACAGTACGTCGATCTGGTCCCGGTCCGGGCGCGCTCCGCCACGAGCGGCGATCCGGTCTGGTACGGGCTCAGCCAGTTCCAGACCGAGTTCGAACATGGCATCACGGACAGTCTCGAGCTCGGGCTCTACCTGACGCTCGCTCCCGCGCCAACGAGCGGCTTTTCGTCGTTGCCACGCGGCACGGAAGGCAACGGGCTGAAGCAGCGACTTCGCTACCAGCTCGCGCCCACCGGCGAGTGGCCCATCGACGTTGGGCTCTACGGCGAGGTCTCCGAGAACGAGCGCGAGGTCGAGTTCGAGGGGAAGCTGATCCTCCAGCGACGGCTGGGGCCGCTCAGGTTGATTGCCAACGCCACTGCAGAGCAGGAGGTCTACTACGACGGCACGCGCGATTTCGTGCTGACGCCCTCGGCCGGTGCGACCGTGGAGGTCACGCCCGTGGTCCAGCCGGGCCTCGAATGGTGGATGCACGCCGAGTATCCCGAACAGCATCCGCCCTCGCCGCGCCCGTTCGGGCTCGGGCCGCACCAGTATCTGGGACCGGCGCTACTGCTCGAGCTTGGACAGATCTGGTGGTCGACCGGCGCCTATTTCCGGCTCGGCGATCGCAACCACACGCTCCAGCCCGGAGAAGCTTTCGGCAACGTCTGGGTGCGCACTGTCGTCGGCATCGGGTTCTAGAGCCCCGCGCGTGCGCCCTCGGTGCTTGCCGTAGTCGAGCTTCATGCCCTTGCGCTGCGCGGAACGGACACGCTTGTGAAACATCCGGATCTTGGCGGCGCCGGGAGCCGACTCCACGGCGCCGCCGCCCTTGCGGGCGTCTGGTCACGAAATGCTTGCAGCGGGATGAAGTGCGACTGGCAGTTGTTTCGCGGAAGGCGAGTCCAGAGCGCTGCGCTGGACTAGAGGTTCTTCCTCGAGAAATACCAGTCGGTGACGTTGTACTGGGTCTCGTGCACGCGCTTCTCGGCCCCATTGGCTGTCTGCGGCGGAGGCACGATCACGGGCTGCCCTGGCCGCCAATCCGCGGGGCACGCCACGCCGTGCTCGTCGACGGTCTGCAACGCATCGACAACGCGCAGGACCTCGTCGAAGTTCCGCCCCACGTTCAACGGGTAGTAGATCATCGCCCTGAGCTTGCGGCTCGGATCGATGAAGAACATCGCGCGAACGGCAGCGGTTGTAGAGCTGGCTTCGTGGATCATCCCGTATTTGCGCGCCACGCTCATGTCGAGGTCCGCAATGATCGGGAAGCCGATGTCCACGTCGAAGTTCTGCTTGATGTTCCGCACCCAGGCGATGTGACTGTAGATGCTGTCGATGGAGTTGCCGAGCAGCGCGACGTTGCGCTTGGCGAGCTCGCCCTGCAGTTTGGCGAACGCCATGAACTCGGTTGTGCACACCGGCGTGAAATCCGCCGGATGCGAGAACAGGATCACCCACTTCTTCCTCTCCCACTCATAGAGGTGGATCGGGCCGTGGGTCGTGGTGGCCTTGAAATCGGGCACGGGGCCGTTCAGCTCGAGGCGCGGGGTTGGTTCGGTCGTGGTTTCCGGTTCGGTCATGGTTTCCCCCTTCCCTGGGACCACGCAGCACTTGCATCGGTTGTGCCAACGTCGGGGCTGCGACATGTGGCACAGGACCTGCATCGTTTTGGCTGCTCGACGCAAGCCGGCGCCAAGGCAGGCAGTCCCCTGCGCCTACGAAGGAGGACCCATGGACATCGATATTGGCATCGACAACAAGTCGCGGGAGCAGATCGCCGGAGCGCTCTCCAAGGTCCAGGCTGACACCTACACGCTCTATCTGAAGACCCACAATTTCCACTGGAACGTCACGGGACCGATGTTCCAGACGCTGCATCTGATGTTCGAGCAGCAGTACAACGAGCTCTGGCTCGCGATCGATCTCGTGGCCGAGAGGATCCGGGCTCTCGGCTTCCCGGCCCCAGGCACCTACCGGCAGTTTGCCGAGCTCACGTCGATCAAGGAGGACGACGGTGTCCCCAAGGCGCAGGAGATGATCCGCCGGCTGGTCGAAGGGCACGAGACCGTTGCACGCACCGCTCGCAACGCATTCAGACTGGCAGAGGAAGTGCACGACCAGCCGACGTGTGACCTCGTGACCCAGCGCATGCAGGTCCACGAGAAGACGGCGTGGATGCTCCGCAGCCTGCTCGAGTGAGAGCTGTCCGGAGCCTCCCGCGATGAGCCCAGATGACGACACGGTTCTCGAGGTTTCCGACTTGCGTGTGGCGTTCGAGCGCCAGGTCATTCTCGAGAACCTGTCGTTCAGCGTGAAGCGCGGTGAGATCCTGACGATTCTCGGGCCGAACGGGGCAGGGAAGACTGTGCTGCTCCGCACACTGCTCGGTCTGGTGCCGCATCAGGGAAGCGTCACCTGGCGGAAAGGCATCCGTGTCGGCTACGTGCCGCAGCGTCTGCCGTACATCCGCGACATCCCGGTCAGCGTCGGGGACTTCTTCGCGCTCAAGGGTCACGCTGGACTCGAGGCCCGCGAGATGCTGCGTGCAGTAGGCCTCCGCGACGAGCTCGCGAAGCAGCGCATGGGCGACCTATCGTCCGGTCAGTTCCAGCGCGTTCTCATTGCCTGGGCTCTCGTCGGCGATCCGCAGGTTCTGCTCTTCGACGAACCGACGACCGGAGTCGACATCAGCGGCGAGGAGACCGTCTACAGTCTGCTCGCGAGGCTCCATCGCGAGCGGGGTATGACCATGCTGCTCGTCACGCACGATCTAGCGGTCGTCTACAAGCTGTCATCGACCGTCCTGTGTCTGAACAGGCAATCCATCTGTCACGGCCCACCCATTGCCGTGTTGACTCCGGAGGCGCTCGAGCAGATCTACGGAACCGAGGTGAAGTACTACCAGCACCGGCAGGAGTAGCGCCGCATGCAGCCCCTCGTCCCGAGCCTGGTTGCTGGAGTCTTCATCGGAGGCGCTGCCGGGTATCTCGGCTCGTTGATGTTGAGCCGCCGGATGGCGCTCGTCGCTGGCCCTCTGGGCCATCTGACCCTGCCGGGCATCGCCCTGGCGCTGATCTACGGCTTCGATGTCTCGCTGGGCGCGTTCCCGTTCGTGATTGCCGGCGTGGTCGCGATCTGGCTGCTCGAGATGAAGACCAGGCTGCCGATGGAGGCTCTGACCGCGCTGGTCTTTGCAACCGGCGTGGCGATTGCCTTCCTGTTCCTGCCGATCCAGCAGGCGGAAGCCGCTCTGGTCGGCGACATCTCGAAGACCGGCCCCGGCGACGCGGCGCTCGCGGTCGGCGCGTCGCTCGTGCTGATGCTCGTCGTGTATCGCGTGTACCCGAAGCTCGTCCTCATCAACATCTCCGAGGACCTCGCAGCGTCCGAGGGGATCGAACGTCCGGCGCTACAACCTCTTGTACCTGTTGCTCATCGCCGTCATCGTCGCACTCGGCGTCAAGATGGTCGGCGGCCTGCTGACCGCGGCGCTGGTTGCGATCCCGCCGGCGGCAGCCCGGAACCTGGGCAAGAACCTCGGTCAGTACGCGCTGGGCGCCGCCGTCATCGGGACATTCTCCGCTGCGGCGGGCGTTGCCCTGTACGCGGTCACGGGCCTGCCGGCTGGGCCGCTCGTCGTCCTGGTGAGCGCGGTCATCTTCCTGCTCACGCTGCTCGCGAACAGGTAGAGCGCCGCGCGGGCGCTCTGCCTCGCCCGAGAAGAACAACCTCTACGGCGCCTTGCGCCGCCCCTGCACGTCGCGCTGCCCCAGCCGCACCGTCGTGCTGGAGGCGTGCGAGGTGATGGGTTGATGCACTCGCGTGAGGAAACCGGCATGCCGCGGGGCTGCGTGAGCGAGGCGGCTGTACACGCCGAGCTTGGCCCAGTCGGTGACCAGCGCCCAGCTGATCGAGTAGGCCCAGATCAAGCCGATGGCGCCCCAATGGATGGGGGTTATCAGGCCGAAGCCATACGCCACCAGGATCGTCGCGGCCAGCTTCGTTCCCACCGCCGACCAGATCATGACGGGTGCAGGATACGGCTTCTTCAGCCAGAAGCCCTTGCTGCGCGACACGAACAGAGTCAGGTGCCCGGCCACGGCCATCTTCAGGAAGATGAAGCTCTGTACCTGCGGCGTCGGAAGCCGGAGCACGTCCACGGCCACGTACAGCATCAGGAAACTGCCGGCCACGCCGGTCAGCCCCATCACCGTGGAAACCAGGAGGACCCGGTGCATGTCCCAGCGCACCGGTTCCGGATCGAGCGACGTGTGATCGTACGCGATGGTCATGATCGGCACATCATTGAAGAAGGCCAGCAGGATGATCATGATCGCGGTGATCGGGTAGAAATTGAACGCCAGCATGGCGAGCACGACGAAGACCATGATGCGGATGGTCTCCGTGATCCGGTAGATGGCGTAGGAGTTCATGCGCTCGAAGATGCGCCGCGCCTCCTCGATCGCGCGCACGATGACCGACAGACCCGGCGCGGTCAGCACCAGGTCCGCCGCGGCCCGCGCCGCGTCCGTGGCACCCGACACGGCAATGCCGACATCGGCCTGCTTCAGTGCGGGAGCGTCGTTCACGCCGTCGCCGGTCATGCCTACGATGTGCCCGCGTGCCTGCAGCGTCTTGACGATCTCGAACTTGTGCTCGGGAAAGACCTGCGCGAAGCCTTCGCTCGCTTCAACCCGTGCGGCCGCCGCCGCGTCCTCGGCCCCGTTCCCGCTGCCGAGCAGGTCCTCCGCGGGCTGGATGTGCGTTCCGAGGCGGAGCTTCTTCGCGATTTCCCGGGCGATGGCCAGGTTGTCGCCGGTGACCATCTTCACCGCTACGCCGTGTTGTCGTGCTTTTTCGATGGTGTCGGCGGAATCCTCGCGCGGCGGGTCGAACAGCGGCAGCACGCCGAGAAACACCCAGCGGCCGTCGCTGTCGGTACGCGCGACACCCAGAGCGCGGTAGCCCTTCTCGGCCAGGTCGTCGATCGCCCGATCCGCGCGGGCGCGGGTCGCGCTGTCGACGCCGGACAGATCCAGGATCACCTGCGGCGCGCCCTTGGTGACCTTGAAGCTTGCGCTCGAGCGGTCGCGGATCGTGGCCTCGGTGCGCTTGCCCACAGGATCGAACGGCTTGAACTCCAGCTGCTTGTAGCCCTCGAGTGCGTCCGGGCTGCCGAGCCCGGCAAGCACCGCTAGATCGATGGCGTCCCGATCCTCCGCCTTCGACGCCAGCGCGCCGGAAAGCACCAGTTCCTCCTGGTCCTTCGCACCGAACAACAGCGGCTCGCCGAGCTTCAGTTTGTTCTGCGTCAGGGTGCCGGTCTTGTCGGAGCACAGGATATCCATGCCCGCCATCTCCTCGATGGCCTCGAGGCGCGACAGGATCGCCTTCATCCGCGACAGCGCCATCGCGCCGACCGCCATCGTCACCGACAACACCGCCGGCATCGCCACCGGGATCGACGCGACGACGAGGATCAGCGAGAACTGCACGAGCTCGAGCAGCGGCGCGTGGCGGAACAGCTGCACGATGAGCAGCAGCGCCACCAGCCCGAGGCTCAGGTAGATGAGGTAGTCGCCGATGTGCAGCACCGCCTTCTGGAAGTGCGACACGGTGCTCGCCGACTCCACCAGCCTGGCGGTCTGTCCGAAGTAGGTGTTGTCGCCGGTGCTCGTGACCAGCGCGACCATCTCGCCCTGCTTGGCGACCGAACCCGAATAGGCGACGCTGCCCGGCTTCTTGTCGACCGGCAACGACTCGCCAGTGAGCGCCGACTGGTCGACGCTCAGGTATTCGCCGTCGACGAGCTTCACGTCGGCGGGCACGATGTCCCCCAGGCGCAGGCGGACCACGTCGCCGGGCACGAGCTCCCTGGCGTCGATCTCCCGCCACTGCCCGTCGCGCAGCACCCGGCTCTTCAAGGCCAGGCTCCGCTTCAGCGCCTCGACGGCGTTGCCTGCCTTGTGCTCCTGCCAGAAGCCGACGGCGGCATTGAAGACCAGCAGCGCCAGGATGACGCCGAAGTCCGACCAGTGCCGGACGATCGCGGACAGAACCGCCGCGACCTCGATCATCCAGGGGATCGGTCCCCAGAAATAGCGCAGGAACCCGAGCAGCGGGCTGACCTTCTTTTCTTCGAGCGCGTTGGGCCCGTAGGTCGCGAGCCGCTTCGTCGCTTCCGCGGTGGACAGGCCTCCGGTCGCGGAGCTCTGCAACCGCTCGAAGAGCTCGTCGACCCGTGCCGCTGCCGCCTCTTCCTTGCCGACGATCTGCGCTGTCATCCCGCCCTGGAGCGGGTATCGATTGGTCCGGCCCGGACGCCTGTCAATGCTGTGGCTGACGGTTGCGGCGTAGCGGCGCGCGCGCTACGGCAAAAGCCGCTTCAGTTCGAGCACACGACGTAGTGGCCGATGCCGTTTGGCGGCGCCTTGTCGTCGTGCTCGGTGCACGTGCTGAAGCCGTAGGTCTTGCAGTCGACGTTGTAGGGCACGCCGCCGTAGCAGAGATGTGCGGTCGAACCCGTACACGACTCGGCGCAGTTGTTGGCGTCGGTCATGGTGCAACCCGGCGCTACGCAGTACGGGCCGCTGGAGTCGCTCGTACAGCCCAGGCCGACCGACGCGCAGTCGTAGCTCTGCTTGCGTCCGTTGATGCACACCTGCGCGGTGTCGCCGGTGCAGGGAGTCAAGCTGCCGCTGCACGACTGGGTAGCCAGGTAGCATGCGGGTTGCCCGTTCTGGCTGTCGCACTGGGCGCCGAAGTTCGAGCATGCCATGCCGTAGCCGGTGCCGTTCACGCACGTGTAGGCGATGTCGCCCTGGCAGCCCGACCCGTTGACGCACGAGTCCAACACCTTGCAGTCGGCCGTGTCGAGGTAGGAGTCGCCGTTCGAGTCGTACATCTGGCACTGGCCGCCGAGCTTGGCGCAGCTGATGTAGTAGCCCTGCGTGCAGTTGATCGCGTAGTTGTTCTCGCAGCGCCAGCCCGTCTGCCCCGACGGGCATTGCGTCGAGTCCGTGTAGCCGTAGCCCTGGCACAGATCGACGTTCCTTGCAGTTCGCGGCGTTCTGCGTGCAGGCCGTCCCGATGAACGCCTGCTGCAGGTTCAACGTGATGCAGGTGGAAATCGTGGCGTCCGGAATAAAGGGCGAGCAGCTGGCGCGCAGGATGCAGGTCTCGACGACCCGCTTGTTTGGCGTGAGCGAGCCGCCGCAGGCAGGGACGCCCCCGGTTCCGCCCGTGCCGGCCGTTGCGCCTGCGCCACCGGCGTCCACGCCGCCTGCGCCGCTGCCCCCCGTTGCGTTGCCGCCCGTGCCGCCGCTGCCGCCGACCGCGCCCACGCCCGTGCCGTGCGTGACCTGGAACTTGTCGAGCCCGAGTATCGAGTTGCAGCCGGCCAGAGCTACATACCCCAGACCTATCAACAGCAGCGTCCTCGGTCGCATCAGAACCTCCCCGCCAGGCCCGCTCCACCCAGACCGATCCACAGGTGTGGGTGCCCGGCCTGTTTGTCGGCAGGCGGTTCGGCAGACGAGTCGGACGTCACGAACAGGTAGGTCGCGGCGATCACCGCGGCGGCGCCCACACCGAACGCGATCGTCGAGCCCGTGCCCAACGAACGAGCGGTCTTCAGCTCGCCAGCGTAGGCCTGGTTGCACGTGCTGCCCGGACACTTCTTGTCGAGGTCGGTCTTCTTCGCGGCAGCGAGGATACCCAGTGCGGAGCCCGTGGCCACGGCGGCACCGCCGACGCCGAACAGCACATAGCTTACGGTCCGCTTCGTCGACGACGGCGCGGCGCCGGATTGGTCGCCGATCTCGGCGTCTGGATCGCGCTTCAGCTCGATTCGCACGGTCGCGCTGCCGCCGTCCTTTAGCTTCACGCTGCGACGCGCTTCCAGAAAGCCCGGCGCCCGCACTACGATCTCGCGCGTTCCGGGGTCGGTCGGGCGCTCTGCGCCGATCAGCGCCAGCGGCACGCGCGCTCCGTCGACCGTGACCTTTGGCTTCGCGCCCGGCGGCGCGTCGAGGATGATCACGAGGTGCGCGATGCGGGGGAGAGCGTCGGCCAGAACCCTGCGCGCGCGCTCCTGCGCCTGGACAAACGGCTTCGGAGCGTCCGGCGCCAGCTTGTCACGGACGACGCGCTGCAGGTTTTCCGTGCCGGCTACCACCTTGCCCACCTTGACCTGGCACTCGCCCAGCTGTTCCACGATAGTCGGCGCAGCGAACAGCGCTGCCGCTCGGGATAGCTTTGCGATCGCTTTGTCGCACTTGCCCGCTTCTGCCAGCAGCACGCCTTGCGTACCCAGATCGCGCGCGGCAGCGATGTCGGCGGGCGACGGCTGGTGCCGACCGCCCTGTGCCAGCGCGGGGCGCGCTCCTCCCAGCAGCATCAGAAGTGCCAGCGAAACGACCAGGCTGGAGGGCCGGGGTTTGTGTGTGCAGGGGCGGTTCAAGGCGTTGGCGGAGTTTCCCCGACCCGCGGAACTGGTCGGGACGTGTCCCCCGGCGCCCCTAGAAGCCCAGATCGGGCTTCTTCGGCTTGGCTGACTTGGACGGAAGATCGACCACGTGCAGCCGGTGCGACCGGCGGACCTTGTGCTTCTTCTTCTTCTTCTTCTCCGAGCTTACAGCCTTGTCCGAGGAAGTGTCTTCTCCGGTTTTGTCCTTCGCCCCCGCTTCCGTCGCCTCGCCCCCATCCAGGGCCTCAGCCGAGGCGGCCGGTACGACGGCCGGAGCGCTGCCCGACGCCTGCGGCGGAGCCGCAGCCGAGGCCGCAGAGGGTGCCGAGGCTCCGGTGGCGTCCTGGTCCTGATCGGTCTGGGCAGGGTGCCGGCCGCTAAAGGCCAACAGAAACACCAGGACCCCGAGCACCAGGACAGCGCCGCTTCCGACCGCCACGGGCCACAGCGGCCGCCTTCTCGACGCGCCGCCTGCGCCCACCGTGAGCACGCCGGAGGTGCCGACCGTGCCGGCCACTTCTTCTGCGCCGCGCTTGAGCGTGGGCATCTCGTCGTCGTCGTGGGGCGGCAGCGGAGCCATGCTGTCGCGCACCGTGCCGTGCGCCAGCGTCCGACCGCCGGCCACGAACTGCTGCAGGCTCCCTTCGGCCAGCCCAGCTGCAATGGCCAACGCTTCGGCGAGCTCGTCCGCGGTCTGGAAGCGGTTGTCCGGGTCGCGCGCGCAGGCCAGCTGGAACCAGGAATCGAGCCCATCGGGCAGCTCCGGCATCAGCTCCCGTATCTTCGGCAGCGGCTTGGTGCAGATGGCGAGCAGCAGATCGCCGAACGCCTCGCCTTCGAAAGCCAGATGCCCGGTGAGCATGTTGAAGGTCACGGCGCCCAGCGAGTACAGGTCCGCCCGGTGATCCAGCGTCTTGAGCCCGCGCACCTGTTCGGGGCTCATGAACTGCGGTGTGCCGAGCACGGTTCCCGTGCGCGTGGTCGAGGTGGTCTCGTTGCGGTCGATCATCTTGGCGATGCCGAAGTCGAGCACCTTGGCGATCTGGCCGGATTCGTCGTCTTCGGATCGTGCGAGGAAGATGTTCGCGGGTTTGAGGTCGCGGTGCACGATTCCGAGCGCGTGCGCCCGCGAAAGTCCGCGCGCCACCTGGCTCGTGATCCTGACCGCGTCTACCAGCGGCAGCGCGCCATCCCTGAGCAGACGCTTTTCGAGCGTTTCGCCCTCGAGCCGCTCCATGGCCATGTACGGGATGCCGTCTTCCGTCTCGCCCGTGTCGTACACCTGCACCGCGAAACGCGAGCGCAGGCGCGCGGCAGCCGTGGCTTCCACGCGGAACCGCTGGCGCGCCTCGCGGGATTGCGAGTAGGAGCGCGCCACCAGCTTCACGGCGACAGGTTCTTCGAGGCCGAGGTGCACCGCCTGCCAGACCGTTCCCATCGCGCCGCGGCCGATGACCCGTTCCAGGCGGTATTTGTCGGCTATCAGCTGGTCGGGAGACCCGGAGACCTCCGGAATTTCCTCGTCCAGCTCTTCGCTGGCCTGCTTGTGTTGCTCGCTCTCGATCAAGACGGGGGACCCTCTACGACCCGGGGGACCGGGACACGCCATTGTACGCGTGGCGAAGACTCCCGCCCTCCGGCCGCACATCGTAGCCGCAAATCGGCGAATAGTCCTGCGATTCCCCAGGGTTGAGGCACATGTAAAAATCCGGCGGAGCTCCAATCAGTCGGCGATCCACAGCACCGTGAACGCATCGCCGCCGTCCTCCGCATCGGCGGCCCGCGACCTTGCAACGTACCGCGAGCTCTCCAGATGCCGCCGGACCGCACTTTTCAGCGCGCCCGTTCCGTGGCCGTGCAGCACGAAGCCCGCGGGTTCGCCTTCGGCCAGCAAGCGGTCGACGAATGCGTCCACCCGGTCCAGCGCTTCGTCCACGCGCTGGCCGCGGAGGTCGAGCGTGTTGTCGTCGGTGCGGACGGGAACGTGCTCGCCGCGCAGCGCGCTACCCTCGGGGCGCGTGCCTTTGGCGGGGCGGGGGAGTGCCCGGCGCTGGTCCTTTTTCGCGGCTTTCGCCGGGGCGAGGGAAGCCACCGCAACCGTGAGCTTGAGTGCGCCGGCCGCGACCCGTACCTGGCCCTTCGAGGGCGGCGCCAGCACCTCCGCTACCGTGTCGAGCCCGGAGACATACACGCGGGTGCCGGCAACCAGCTCCTCGGCAGCAAGGGGTCGCTCTGCCGCTGCTGGTTCCCGCGGCGCGTCGGCCAGCTGCACCAGGCGCCCCCCGATGGCGATCTGCTGTGCCGCCTGGTTGACGCTCCGCTCGGCCGCGCGCACCTGCTGCTTGTCCAGTCCGGCCTGTTTCAAGCGAGCCCGCGCCTGCCTGAGCTCGGCCCGTGCACGCTGGACCTCTCCGGTCAGCTCGCGGGCCTGGCGCTCGGCGAGCTTTCGCCCCAGCTCGCGTTCGCGCTCGAGCTCGGCCTCGACCTCCCTCACCAGCTGCTTCTGGCGCCTTGCTTCCTGTTCAGCCTCGCCACGTGCCTGCTCGAGCGCGCGCTGTTCGGTCTGTAGCTCCGCGATCAGCTCTTCGCGCCGGCGCGCGTGCTCCGGTACCAGCTGCTCCGCTCGCTCGATCACCCGCGCTGGCATGCCGTAGCGCGTGGCCACGGCGAGCGCGCTGGAAGCACCCGGCACGCCGAGCTCGAGCTTGAAGGTCGGAGCCATCGCCGCGAAGTCGAAGCCCACCGAGGCATTGGAGAAGCGTTCGTGCTGCGCGGGGAGCTCCTTCAGTCGCTCGTAGTGCGTGGTTGCGGCGACACTCGCGCCGCGTGAAACGAGTTCTTCCAGCACGGCTACCGCGAGTGCCGACCCTTCCTCCGGATCGGTGCCCGCTGCGACTTCGTCGAGCAGCACCAGTGCGCGGCTGTCGGCCTGTTCGACGAACAGCGCTAGCTTCTCGATGTGCGCGCTGAAGGTCGACAGCGAGCGCGCCAGCGATTGGTCGTCGCCCACGTCGGTCAGCACCTTGTCGAACCAGCCGATGCGCGAGCCAGGAGTCGCGGGCAGCGGCAGACCCGCCCGCGCCATCCACGCTGCCAGCCCGAGACACTTCAGCGCGACCGTCTTGCCTCCGGCATTGGGCCCCGAGATGACCAGTCCCGACCCCGCCTCGAGCACGATGTCGTTGGGTACGACGTTGCACTCGCCGCCCAGCAAGAGCGGGTGGCGCATCGCACGGAGCTCGATCCCGGAGTCCGGGTCCGGCGTGACGACCACGCCCTCTACCTCCCTGGCCCAGCTCGCAATCGCGCCGAGCTCATCGGCTCTGAGGCACGCCTCGTACGCCTGCTGGAGCTCGTCGGCCAGAACGGCCGCCGAGTCACACAGCCGCGCGAGCACGCGCGCTTCCTCGCGCTCCGCCGTCGCTTCGGCGACGCCCAGTCGATTGCCGAGCTCCGTGATCTCCTGCGGCTCCACGTACAACGTGCCGCCGGAAGCGCTCGACCCCAGCACGATACCGGGCACGCGCCGGTGCGCGTCCGCCCTCACCGGCAGCACATAGCGCCCATCGCGCTCGGCGTAGTACGCGTCGCGGAGCACCTCCGAGTAGCGCGAGACGAGACGGCCGATACGCGTGGTCAGCTCGCTGCGGACCGACGCGACGCGCCTACGCGCCTGTGCCAGCTCGTCGGAAGCGCGGTCGGCCACGTTGCCGTCCTCGTCGAGCGCATTGTCCAGCTCGTCGAGCAGCGCATCGAGCGACGGCGCGCTCGCGATCTCCGCGGCCAGGACCGGGTGTTGGTGTCGATGGTGCGCGGCGTAGCGCCTCAGCGCCGCGGCGGTGCGGAGCACGGTGCGCAGGGACGAGAGCTCGGCCGCTCCCGCCGAAGCACCTCGCCTGAGTCGTGCGAGCAGCGTGTCCAGCTCGTCGACCGCCGCGGCGGGCAGCGGCGCATCCGCAGCCAGAAGCTCGACGGCATCGGCCGCGAGCTGGCAGCGGTGGCGCGCGTCTTCCAGCCCTGTCGCGGGCGCGAGATCGACAAGCCTGCGCTCCGCGGCTTGACCGGTAGCACGTCCCGCGATGCGCAGAAGTAGCTCACGCCACTCCAGGTCGGTGGCGGTCTTGTCGGTCCACGCCGTCTCTGTCGGGGCAGTTCCGGACATCCGTGCGGGCCTGCTCTACAGCGTACCCGACTGCTTTGCCACCCCGGGGTGCACAAGGACCTATGGCGATCAGGGCTACCGGCGTTCTAGGCTACTAGGCAGTGACGGAAACCCCCAAGGACGACGCGGTCTTCGTCCACAGCCTGCTGGCCGTCCACCGCTTCCAGCGCACCGGTGTGCTCGAGGTTCGCGCGGAAGGCGTCTCCACTCTCGTCTACGTGCAGAAAGGGGTCCCCGTTTTCGCCGAGCAGGGGTCGTTGGGTGAGACGCTCGGTCGCGTGCTGGTGCGTCAGGGCGTGCTGACCCAGGAGCAGTATTCGGCTGTGATCGAAGGCATGACGCAGAGTGTCTTCGGCAGTGAACAGCTCCGTTTCGGGGAGGTCGCGGTCACGCTCGGCTACCTGAGCCTGCAGCAGGTCAACGATGCGCTCGCCGAGCAGGTGCGGCAGAAGGTGGTGCGCTGCATGCAGTGGTCCGCTCCCGCATGCGAGTTCAAGCCGGTTGCCGAAGCCCTCGACGAGGTGGCGCGCTATCCTTCTCCGGTCGAACCGCTGCTTCTGGAGGGGCTGCGCGAGTTCTTCGACGAGCAGCGCGTGCGCCCCCTGTGGGAAGAGTCGGCAGCGGAGTTCGCGGCTCCCGCGGACACTGCCGACGCGATCGTCGCGCGTTTCAAGCTCGGGCGTGCCGAGCGGTTGTTGGTGGAGAGCATCGACGGTTCACGGACCGTGGCCGAGGTGATCGGTTCCGGGCAGCTGGAAGAGATTGAAGCGGCGCGGCTTGTCAGCGCCCTGCTCTTGACCGAAGCGCTGGTCACGTGTGCCACGAGCGACGAAGCGCAGGCGCAGGCGCAGGCTGCTCGTTCGCTTGTTCGCGTGCCTGGAGGGCGCAAGGTGGCGGTTTCCGGTCCGGACCAGGACGCGGGTTCGCCCAGCGAGATACCCGATGCGATCGCCCGGGCCCTGGTCGTTCCGTCGGTCGCGCCGCCGAACGACCCGGCCTCCGGGGACGAGGCTTCGGCCTCGGCGCCAGCGCAGGCACCCACCTCCACCGACGCGCCCGACTCCCAAGCGAAGTCCACGTCGCAGCGGCCGTTCTCGATCCCGGTTCCGTCGGATGTGAAGTACTCCCGGCTGCGTGCCGAACAGCTGTTCCAGAGCGGACGTGCCCACCTCTGGCAGGGCCATTGGGCCAAGGCGTTTGCCGAGCTCGACAAGGCCGCCAAGCTCTATCCCGAGGCGATCGAATACGAGCTGCACGCGGCGTGGGCCGAGTTCCGCACGCTCGATGACCCCGAGGAAATAAGCGATCAGAAGGAGAAGCTGGGCGAGCTTGCCCTGCGCGCCGTGCGTCAGGATCGCAACATGGCCTTTTCGCACTACGTCTACGCGCAGTTGTACCTCATGGCCGACAACGAGAAGGCAGCGCACCGCTCGTTTTTGATCGCGTTCAAGCTCGATCGCGAGAACAAGGACGCCGAACGTCACTATCGCGTCCTCGACCGTCGGTTGCGTGGTCGCGAGGAGAAGCATTGACCGCTGCCGCGCGCAGAGCCACGGTGCTTGCGTGACCCAGGACATGTCCGACAAGGCGCTGGTGCGCGTGGGTGTCGCTGCGGCGACGGCATCCGGCGCCCAGGTGCGACAGGACCTCGAAGCCCGGCTGAAGGCATTCTGTGTCGCGCTGTCGGCAACGCTCGGCGTCGAGGTCGAGTCACACGCGGCAGCGGACTATCCGTCATTGCTCGATGCAATGAACGCGGGCCGCGTGGATGTCGCCTGGCTGCCGCCGGTGCTCGCCCTGCGTGCGGCTTCGGCAGGGCGTGCGCTGCCGATCGCGCTGCCCGTGCGTGGAGGCGTGTCGTCGTTCCACAGTGCACTCTTCACGCGTGCCGATTCCACCCTGCGCCGCCCTGCGGATCTCCACGGCGTCCGCGCCGCCTGGGTCGACCGCAACAGCGCGTCGGGTTATCTCGTGATCCGCGCGTCGCTGCGCGCGCAGGGAGTGGAACCGACCGAGGCCTTCGGCACCGAGTCCTTCACCGGTTCGCATGAGGGGGTCGTGAAGGCCGTGCTGGCCGGCGACGCGGACGTTGGCGCGACCTTCATGCACCACCGGGAAGGCAACGGCGTCTGGCGCGCCGGTTGGGGTGACGCGAACATGCACGTCGTCGCGCGCGTCGGTCCCATCCCTGCGGACGTTGTCGCTGCCGGCATCCACATGCCGGTTGCGCGTATCCGCGAAGTACAGCGCGTCCTGACGGAGGGGGGCCATCCCGAGCTGCTGTCAGCCGCGCGCGCTCTGCTCGAAGCCGACAGCTTCGTCAAGGCGGAGTCGGCACACCTGTCGCCGCTCGAGGAGCTGCTCGACTTCCTCGAGGACAACGCCTACCGCTTCGCGTCGCAGTTTCCGCCGCCAGCCTAGCGCGCGCCTGCGTTTCCAGTCGCCCGGCTGCTTCCGACCGCTACCCGCTTGCGCTCAGGACGCCAGCGCGGCGTTCGCGGACAGTCCCAGGATCGGTGCGCCTTTGCCCAGTCGCATGCCGACGACCACGTTCGTGCCGATGGCTTCCTGATCGAGACCTGCGGCAAGCGCCGTGAGCGAGTGGTGTGCGCGCGCCGGTGCGTGATCGTCGAGCGTGAGCACGAGCTCGCCGCCGCCCGAGCGCCTGAGGTTGGCGAGCAGTCCGCGCGCGAGCACGGCGCGTGCTGCGCTGTCCTCGGCGTCGGTGCATCCATTCGCGACGAGTACCATCGCGTCGAGTCGCCAGCCGCGCGACTCGAGCCGCGCGACGCGACTGCCTACCTGCGTCACGAGCGAGCCCGGGTGACCCTGGTAGTGCTGGGCCACGACGGCCATGTCGCCGTTCTCGCTCGGCTCGAACCAACCTGGCCAGCTCGCCCCGAACTCGATCACGACCAGTGTCGCCGTCCTTTGTGTCGCTCTGAACATGTGCCCTCCAGTGCTCTCCGGCATAGGGCCAGCGCTCCGGGAGGGACAAGAAAGCGGGGCTCACGCATCCTGGAAGCCAAGCGAATACCAGGGGTTACCCGACATCCTGCCAAGATCCTGACAGCTGGGGTAGGATGGGCCGTGCGCCGCGCTGACCGCCTGTTCTCGATCATCCAGCTGCTTCGCAAGAAGAAGGTGATGACCGCGGCCGCGCTCGCCGAGCGGTTGCAGGTTTCCGAACGCACCGTCTATCGCGACATCCACGACCTGGTGCGTTCCGGCACGCCCATCGATGGCGAGCCCGGTGTCGGTTACGTGCTGCGCGCCGGCTACGACCTGCCGCCGCTGATGTTCGACGAGAGCGAGATCGAGGCATTGGTGCTCGGTGCGCGCATCGTCGAGAGCTTCGCCGACAGCGAGCTCGCCCGCGCGTCGCAGACGGCGCTGTCCAAAGTGGAGACCGCGCTGCCGCCGGAGCTCGTGAAGAAGCTCGAAGCGACGCGGCTGTACTCGCCCAACGCCGCTGGCGCAAAGCTCTCCGAACGCCTGCTGCCGTTGCGGCTGGCGCTGGCCAAGCGGCACAAGCTGGAGCTGTCGTACCGTCGGCAGGACGGCGAGCGCAGCCGGCGCGTCGTGTGGCCGCTGGGCGCGTTCTTCTGGGGGCCCACCTGGACGCTCACCGCCTGGTGCGAGCTGCGCGATGACTTCCGCAACTTCCGCGTGGACCGTATCGAGACGATCCAGGTGCTGGACGCGAAATTCGAGGCCGAGCCGGGACGCACGCTCGAAGACTACGCACAGCGGTTGGGCGAAGCCGGCCAGACTCTGCTCGGGGACTAGGCTAGCGCCGTCGCTTGAGGCGGACGACGGTCGCGCCCCAGCCGCCGCGCGGCGCCGGCGCGTCGTGGAAGGACTCGACCAACGGGCTCTGCGACAGGACCTGTTGCACGCGCGCCCGCTGCACGCCCTTGCCGCGCCCGTGGATGACGCGCACCTCGGCAAAGCCCTCTTCCGCTGCGGCTTCGAGATACGACTCGACAACGGACGGGATATCGCGCGGCTGGAACGTGTGCAGGTCGATCGAGTCCTCGATCTCCAGCACCACGACCTTGTCGTCGGGCTCCTCGCGAGCCATGGGCCTCAACCTGTCTTCGTCTTCTTCTTCGAGCCGCTGCTGCGGCGCGCGGTCGCCTTCTTTGGCGGCTTCGGCTTGACCTGGTCTGCCTCGGTCTTCGCCTTCGGGGCCGCCTTCTTCGGCGGCTTGGGTGCTTCCTTGCCTTCGGCCAGGCTCTTCTTCAGCGCCTCGAACAGGTCGATGATCTGCGCTCGGGGTTGCTCGGGCGCCACGGTGATCTCCTCGCCGGCCACCTTCTGGTCGACCGCGGCCAGCACACGCTCGGCGTAGGCGTCGCTGTACTTCTCCGGCTCGAAGCTGTCCGACGAGAGCTGGTCGATGAGCTTCTCGGCCAGGTCGCGCTCGACCTCCTTGAACTCGAAGGTGGCGCCGGTCGGCACCTCGTTGAAGTCGCGCACTTCGCTCGCGTAGTACAGCTGGTGGAGGATCAATCCCTCGCCGCGGTACGGGCGGACCAACACAAGCTGCTCCTTGCCGCGCCCCGCCCAGCGCGCCACGGCAACCTTCTCCTTCTGCCCCATCGACTCGACCAGCAGCCGGTAGGCGCGATCGCCGCCCTTGTCCGGTCCCAGGTAGTAGCTCTTCTCGACCTGCACGAAGTCGACGCTGGACAGTGGGACGAACTCGACGATCTCGATGCTGCTGCTGCGCTCGGTCTCGAGCTCCTTCAGCTCCTCGTCGCTGAAGACGACGTACTGCCCGCGCGAGTACTCGTAGCCCTTGACCGTGTCGGCGCGTTCGACCACCTCGTCGTCGGTCGGGCAGTAGAACTGCTGCTTGAGGCGCCCCTTGCACTTGTCATGGAGCATGTTGAAACGAACCTGCTCCGACGATGCCGCCGTGTAGAACTTGACGGGGATCGAGACCAGTCCGAAGGAGAGAGTACCCGAGGAGGTGGCGCGTGCGGCCATACGCGTATGGTAGCCACCAGGAGTCGCGTTGCAGAAGAGAACGACAAAAAAACGATCCCATGCTTCGAAGGGCTCTGCGCGACTCGGCGAGTATCGCGACAAACGCGATCCGACGCGCACCAACGAGCCGTTCGCTGCTGAACACAGACGCAGCGCTGGTCCGACGCGCAGCGGTCGCTTTGTCGTCCACCTGCATGCAGCGACCCGCACTCACTACGACCTGAGGCTGCAGATCGGCGGTGCGCTCGAGAGCTTCGCGGTACCGAAAGGACCCAGCCTCGACCCGGAGCAGAAGCATCTGGCGGTACACACCGAGGTGCATCCGCTCGACTACGTCGACTTCGAGGACGTGATCCCGGAGGGCAACTACGGCGCCGGCCCGATGATCGTGTGGGACCAGGGTGGCGTGCGCTACCTCGGCGACCCGGCCGAGAAGCAGCTCGACGACGGCAAGCTGGACTTCGAGCTGTCCGGCTACAAGCTGCGCGGGCGCTTCGCGCTGGTCCACACCGGGCGCGGCAAGCCGGACGCGGAGCACAACTGGCTGCTCATCAAGAAGCAGGACGCGTTCGCGGCGCCGGGCGGAAACATCATCGAGGAGCAACCGTACAGCGTGCTGAGCGGGCTTCGCGTGGACCAGCTCGTGGATCGCGAGCGTGTCGCGCACGAGCTCGAGGAGGCCGCCGCCCGGCTGGGGGCGCCGGTGGGCGACGTGGATGCAGCGAGGCTGACGCCGATGCTCTGCGCCGATTCCGGTGCCGGGCTCGACGCCGCCGATCGCCTGTACGAGTTGAAGCTGGACGGCGCGCGCATCCTTGCCGAGCGCCGCGGCGCGCAGGTGAGCCTGCGCTACCGCAACGGGCGCATCGCGACCGACAGCTACCCGGAGATCGCCCGGGCTGTCTCATCCCTTGCCAGCTCGCACGTCGTGCTCGACGGCGAGATTGTCGCTTTCGACGACGAGGGTCGCCCGATGCTGCAACGGTTGATGCCGCGCATCCAGGCGCGGCGCCCGCTCGATGTACGGCGCGTCGCGGCGCAGGTTCCGGTGGTGTACGTCGTGTTCGACGTGTTGCAGCTCGGCGAGCGCGATCTGACGCGTCTGCCTCTGTCTGAACGCAAGGCCCTGCTGTCGCAGGTGATCGTCGGCAGCGGACTGCTCCGCGCGCTCGACCATCTCGACGGCGACGGCCGCGCGCTGTTCGACTTCTGTCGCGAACGCGGCCTCGAGGGCGTGGTCGCCAAGCGCCGCGGATCGCGCTACCGCCCCGGCCCAGTGCGCAGCGGCGATTGGGTGAAGATCAAGTGCCAGCGCGACGACGAGTTCGTGGTGATTGGATGGGTGACGGGCAAGGGCTCGCGCAAGCGGGTCGGCGCGCTCGACCTGGGCAGCTATGCCGGCGACCGACTAGTCTACCGCGGCAAGGTCGGTAGCGGCTTCGACCAGACAACCCTCGACCTGCTCGACAAGCGCCTTGGCGAGCTGGAGGTCGACACGCCCGCGTTCGAGGGTGAGGCGCCGCGCGAGAGCGGGACGCGCCGCTTCGTGCGTCCCGAGCTGGTGGCGAGCGTCCGCTACCTCGGCTTCACCGAGGACGGTCGACTGCGCGAGCCGGTCTTCCGGGCCCTTCGCGATGACATCGAACCCCGGCAGTGCACGGCCCAGCCCGCGGAAGAAATCGTCGAGCGAGCCGAGCAGGCGCCGATCGAAGCGAGTGTTGCGGACAGCGAGCGCATCCAGGTCACCAACCGGGACAAGGTCTTCTGGCCGAACGAGGGCTACACGAAGGGCGACCTGTGCGACTACTACGCAGCCATCGCCCCGGCGCTGCTGCCGTTCCTGAAGAGCCGCCCTGTAGTGCTCGTGCGCTACCCGGACGGCATCGAGGGCAAGAATTTCTTCCAGTGGAATGCGCCGCCCGGGACGCCGGAATGGATCCGCACGCTCGCCCTGGTCGACGAGGACGACTCCGGGCCGCACGACAAGAGCGTGTTCCTCGTCGACGATGTGGACTCGCTGGTGCACATCGCCAATCTCGGTTGCATCCCCATCCACGTGCTGGCGGGTCGCGAGCAAAGCCTGGACGAATGCGACTTTCTGACCATCGACCTGGACATCGGCGAGCAGCCGTTCCGCGACGCAGTCGTGCTGGCGCTTTCGCTGCGTGGGTTGCTCGACGAGATCGGCCTGCCCGGCTACCCGAAGACCTCGGGGCAGAGCGGACTGCACGTCTTGATTCCGCTCGGGCCCGGCGTGAAGTTCGAGGTCGCGAAGATCCTGGTCGAGCTCGTCGGCAGGTGCCTGCAGCTGCGCCATCCCGGGATTTCCACGATGGAACGGCGGGTGAGCGAGCGTGGGCCGCGTGTCTACATCGACACGGGGCAGACGGGCCGCTCGCGTACCATCGTGGCGCCCTACTCCGTCCGCGCGCGGCCCGGCGCCACCGTCTCCACACCGCTCGGCTGGGACGAGGTGCACCTGGCGCTCGACCCGGCGCGTTTCTCGATGTTCAACGTGCTGGCGCGCGTAGCGGAGTTGGGAGACCCATTCTCCGGCCTGCTCGACGAGCGACCGGATGTGGCCGGCGCCGTCGCGCGGCTGGAAGCGCTCATGCGCTGACGCGGGTGCCCCGCGCTACAAGAGGCAGCGCTCGAGGGAGTCGGCGTCGGGCGCCTTCATGGCGCATTTCCACTGGCTGCGCGATACGTGCGACGGGCAGCTGGCAAACGCCGGATCGCGCGCGGCCTCGGCGCGCGCCTTCACCTGCAGATGCAAGAGCTCGCCGGCCTTGATGTCGGGCCGATCGCTGCGAGCGAGCAGGTCGACGTAGTGATCGAGCAGCTGGGAGCATTCGTCGTGGCTCAGCGGTCTGGCGCAACCGCTCGAGAGGAGGGGCAGCACGATCGCGATCGCCGCCGCTAGTCGAAACACTTGTCGACGATCTCCTTCGAGCTCTTGGCGTTGCGCACGCACTGCATGGCGCTGTTCGTGATCCGCTTGCCGACGCAGTCCTTCATCGTGGTCTTCTTCAGCGCCTTCTTGGTGCTCTCCGTTTCGCGCTGGACTGCCTTCGGGTCGTTCGGGAACTGCTTTTCCAGCTCCAGCTGCGCGATGCGGGTCACGATTTCCTCGCACTCCCCCACGCTGGCCGGGTGCCCACATCCGGACAGCGACGGCAGCACCGCGGCGGCGAGCAGGGCCCATTGGAGCGGTCGCATCGACGCCGCGGAGCATTGTGGCAAGGGGCGGTGATCGCAATGCCGTTTCGCTGCGCTGTCCTGGCGGACCCCCGTGAAACCTACGCACCCCTGGAGCCGGACGCCGAAATCTGGACGTACGTACAGGTGCTGCTACCCTTTCAAGGGATGTCCAGAACGCGCGGCAGCGCGGCGGAGCCGGCCACGCCGGAGCTCCTCCTCAGAAAGGCCACGCTGGCGCGCACGTCCGGCCTGCGGGCCAAGTACGCCCGGCGGGGACTGGAGCAGCGCGGCAAACTGGACCGCACCACCCGTGCGATGCTGCTCCGGCAGCTCTATCTGTCACATATGGAGGGGCGTCGCTTCGACGAGGCACTGCAGGTGGCCGAGGAGATCGTCACGCTGGACGTGATGCCGGACGTTGCGCGGCAGGACGCCGCGCGCGCGTGCCTGGGAATGGGCGACCGCGATCGGGCCATCGAGCATCTTCGTCTGGCCAGCCGGGTCGGCCCTGCGTCGCGCCGCGCGTTCCACCTGTGGACCCTGGGCAGCGTCCAGTACCTCGCGGGGCGACCGCGCGAGGCCATCGGTGCGCTGTCGCGCGCGTCGCGCTGGGGCACGACCGAGCGACCGCTCTACCAGGCGCAGCTCGCGCTTGCCCGCATCGCGTGCGGCGACCCGCCGGGCGATCTTTCCGAGCTAAGGGAGCGCCTCGCCGATGCACCGTGTGGTCAAGGCTACGGGCAGTTCGTGCTGGGCGAGCTCGCATATCACGATGGTGACTTCCCGGCTGCACGCGACTATCTGCGCGCGTTCGTCAAGCGCTCTACCAGCGGAAGGGTGGCGCTGGCTGTCGCGCTGGACGGGGAAATAACCCGGGCGCGGGAGCTGTTGTCGCGGCTAGGTCGGCGGCGCTCCGGCTCTTGACATACAGCCCCATCCTATCATTTCGGGCAGACTGCACTTCGTCCCGGACCTTGCGATCAACGCAACGGAATCTAGACTGAAACCGCAAGCCGCCGCGGACCATATCGACAATAGACTCCCACGCGTTCCCGTGATGAAGGTATCGGGCGCGGAAGCGGATCCAGGTGTCATGATGAGCACGCAGACGATGAAGACCACCTCCTTGTCCTCCAGTCGGAGGTCGCGCGCGGGCAAGTCCGCGACGCGTCGCCTCCTTTCCTTTTCACTTCTCCTCGGCCTTCTGACGCTGGCGGGCAGCGCGTTCGCAGAGTCGGCGCAGCCGGATGCCTTCACGCGCGCGTTGTCGAAAGGTCCGCTGTACGCGGGGCTGGCTGCGCTGGCGGGAGGGCTCCTGGTCAGCCTGACTCCTTGCGTGTACCCGATGGTTGCGGTCACGGTGAGCGTGTTCGGCGCAAAGCAGGTCAAGAACCGCCGCCACGGTGCGATGTTGTCGGGGGCGTTCGTGCTCGGCATCGTCAGCATGTTCGTGCCACTAGGCGTGGTCGCCGGGCTCACCGGCAGCATGTTCGGTTCGGTCCTGCAGAACCGCTGGGTCATCACGGGCATCAGCGTGCTGTTCCTCGTCATGGCGGCAAGCATGTTCGGCGCGTTCGAGCTGACGCTGCCGTCGTCGCTCACCAACAAGCTGGCGACAGTCGGCGGCATCGGGTTCAAGGGCGCGTTCGCGCTCGGTCTGGCGTGCGGGCTCATCGCCTCGCCCTGCACCGGTCCGGTACTCACCGGTATCCTGGCGTGGATCGCCAAGACGCAGAGTGCAGTGCTCGGCGGAGCCGCGATGGGCGCTTTTGCTCTCGGGCTCGGGATGCCGTTCTTCCTGGTCGGCGCCTTCGCGGTGCAGCTGCCGAAGAGCGGGCGCTGGATGGTGCACGTCAAGTCGCTGCTCGGCATCGTTCTGGTGATCGTCGCGCTGTACTTCCTGAACAACGCCTTCCCGGTCCTCGGCCACTACGCGAGCCCCGCGCCGAAGTTCCTCGGCATCACCGCGGCGATCATCATCGTGGGCATCCTGCTCGGCGCAGTGCACCGCTCCTTCGACGAACCGGGCACCGGCGTGAAGCTCGCCAAGGGAACGGGTATCGCGCTCACAAGCGTTGCCGGCTTCCTGCTCGTGGTCGGCGCGACCAAGCCCGCGCGCACGCTGTCCTGGGAAAAGACCGACCTCGCGCACGCGCGGGCGAAGGCACGCGCGGAACATCGGCCTCTACTCGTCGATTTTGGCGCTTCCTGGTGCGGCGCGTGCAAGGAGCTGGCGAAGAAGACCTTCTCGCATCCGGACGTGGAGCGCGAAGCGGGGCGCTTCGTTGCGGTCCGGGTCGACGCTACCAACGCCGACGATCCCAAGGTCGAGGCGACGATGCAGAAGTACAAGGTGCGGGGTCTGCCGACGGTGCTGGTGTTCGACTCCAGCGGCAAGGAGGCCATCCGCTACAACGACTTCGTCACGCCGGCCCGCTTCCTGAAGGCCATCAAGCAGGTGAACTGACGGACGCGCCCGGGCTTCCGGGCGCGTTTTCTCTATCAGGGCTCGAAGTCGGACGGGGGCGGCGACGCTGGCTTCTTGGGCGGCGGAGGCTTGTGCGTCGCCGGAGGCGCAGCGCCCCTATGCGGGGGCGGGTGCCAGTGCGGCTTCTTCTTCTCGGGCTCCTTCTTCTCGGCGCCCTCTTCCGCGGCGGCCTTGAACTGGCCGTGGTCGGTGTGGATCGCTTCGGCCAGGCGCTTGATCGTCTTCGAGGCCGCGTCGCTCACGTCGTCCGAGCGCGCAACCATGAGGGTGATCATGGTGTCCGCGTCCTTCAGGTTCTTCTTCACCTCGGCCTGCTTGCGAATCCCGCCCTTGCGGAATACCGACTCGACGTTCGCCTTCAGCTCGACGGTCTTGGCACGCAGCTGGTCGAGCAGCTTGTGGCTCTTCTTCATCTCCGCGGCGAGCTTCTGCTCGTGGACGACCGCGTCCTCGACGGCGTTTGCGAACTTCTTGGCATCGCCGGAGAGCGTGCCGCCGCTGCTCTGGAGCTTGGCCGAGCCCGCTCCGTCGTTATCGTCGCCGCCTTCGAGCGTGATCTGTAGTCCAACGCCGCGCTTCGCGATCTTCTCCGCGTTCTTCTTGACCTTGTGGGCGAGAAGCGCTGCCGAAGCGTCGGCGTCGATGCCGAGCTTCTTCGCGAGCTTCTTGCGGATCGCCTTTTCCGTGTCGGGCGCCTTGCCCATCTCGACCTGCAGCTCGTACAGCTGGGAGAAGTACTGGTCGTACTCCGGATTGCCGGAGACGTACTTGTGTCCCTGGCCGACGCTCGACGGTCCGGGGCTGCCGAACAGGAAGCAGCCGGGTTGCGTCGCCAGTACGACGAGCGTTGCCGGAACTGCCGCGGTGGCCATCACAGTTGCTATCGCCGACACGTGCCGTCGCAGTCGGCGCTTCAGGGACGGGTGAGGATTCGAATTGTTCACGGGCATTTCAGCGCTGCTCCCCAGAGCTCGAGTCGTCTTCCGGTGCTGACGAGGAAGAGAGAGAGGGCCTTTCCGCCCCGCACCCATACTACGCCCTGGCCCGCGTTGGCTTCCTTCGGTGACACTGTAATCGCGTCGCCGATGGGCTGGAGGTCGGCTCCCAGCATCTGCACCCGCACCGCGTGCTCGCCACTGGAGCCCTCGGTCCACTGGAGCAGCCAGCGTTCGTCACCAAGACCGGCTGCAGCCGGCGAAATCGCCTCGACACCCGGCCCGCCGGGCGGGATCTTGAAGCGCTGCGAGCTGGCCGGCAGCTTGCCGTGCGGAGCGTGGGCGAGCCGCACTCCCCAGTGGTCCTGGCGGCTGTCGCGAGAGGCGAACACCACGAGGATGCTGCTCTTGTTGGCGGCGACCATCGGCGTGCCCAGGAACTGGTCGCCCTGGACGGGCGAGAGCGCGCTCTTGCGGCTGCCGTGGGGACCCAGCCAACCCACCAGCACCTGCCCGGACTGACCACCGCGACGGAAAGCGACGGCGTGATCGCCAGACGGTAGCGTTGCGATCCGGATTTCGGTCATCCGCTCTCCGGTGCCGCCGGGCCAGAGCACCTCTGGCTTGCCGGCTCCCACCACGCGCGCAAATCCGCTGTCCGACATGCCCAGCATGAAGCGCGGCTTCCCGTCCACCATCCGGGCATAGCCGAGTGGCGCGTCGGTTCGTGTGACGGCAAAGCGAAGCTTGCCGGATGCTGTCGTCGGCACGACGCCCAGAAGCGGCTCGCGTCCGTTTCGAGCAAACGCCCGTGCCACCGACAGGGTGACCGGGTCGACGAGCAGTCCGAGCGCCGTGGTGCGGCTGGCGGCGACGCCGATGGCAACGCGCGAGCCGTCCGGTGTGGAGGTGACGTACGGCGGAATGCTGCGCAGGATGGAGCGTGCGAGCCGGTGTGCGGGGCGCACCAGCTTGCACTGCTGTACGGGCGCAGCCGAAGTCGTTGCGGCTGGTGAGACCGCGCTATCCGCCGTGCGAAGCGGGTTCAGCTTGTTGTGTCGCGTGGCGAGCAGCACGACGACCAGCACGCCGAGCGCAAGAGCCAGCCCTCCGAGCGCCACGACTGCCACCGGGAAGCGGGTCGGGCCGGGCGAGGGGGCAGGGGCGCCCGCAGGTGCTCCAGCGGCCGGCGCGGCGACAGGAGCGGGAGCGACGGGCCCCGCGCTCGCCCCGGGCGCGGATGCCAGCTCGAGCTCCGCGCTCCACGAAGGCAGCGCCTCGCTCTGGCCCGGTGCAGCAAGGGGGCCCGGCGAGGCATGCGGCAGGGTAGGCGGCTCCACGGCAGGTTCCGCGGGCGCTCCAGGCCCGGGAGATGCGGACTCCTGGGTCTTGGCGAGGTCGACAGGCGGCGCCGCCGGTTGGGCTGGCGCTGTTTCGCCCGGTGTGGGCTTGTCCGCTTCGGTCGACGCGGCATCAGGTGACGCAGCTTCGGCGGGCGCGGCTTCAGGCGCTTCCGCTTCCTCGTGCTCCGGGTGCGCTGGCTGGAATGCGATGTCCGGGACCGGCGTGTCGATCACACCGGTGGCGCGTCGAGGTTCCGTGGGATTGGAAGAGATGCGGGGTCGAGTTGTCGGCACGCCGCGAGGCGGCGGCGGGACCGCTCCGGGGGGCCGCAGGGTCATCGACGAGGGCGCGTCGGGCTGCTCGATAAGGGTGGGCATCGGCCGTCGAACTGGCGGCGGCGGCGGTGGCGGGGGGGTTGCGCCGGATGCAGCCTTTCCGACCAGCGAGGCAGCGGCGGTCGCTCCGCGGCCGGGCCCCGACGTACCCGGTGGCGGTGGCGGCACGGTAGCGGAGCGCGGCATGCGCCGCGCTCCGACAAGTTGCGACGCCGCCTGCCGCGTGCGGTATCGGTCGTATTCTTCCAGGGGTGGAGGCGGCGGTTCGTCGCGCCCCGGATCGGCCTGCGGCTCCACACTGGTCTCGCGCTTGTCGGCGGGGACAGCGGAAGCGAGCTCCTCGACGCGGCAAGCCGGGATCCACGTGGCCCAACCCTTGCGCCACACCAGCGTGTAGGCAGGAAGCGCGCCCGTCGACAGGGAAGAGACCAGCTCCCATTCATCGATGGGCTTTTGAGCGCCATCGACGTCGACCCAGCGCCAGTCCTCGGCCTCTTCGGTCAACAGGGGCTCTCCATAGCAGGGGGCAGGTTGCCCTTGTCGCTATTCGCATTTCGGGAGGACTTCGGCAAACCCGGGATGATTGTCGCCGTTGTCCCCGGCTCCGGCGGCGCCAGGCTCGCGCCCCTGCGTTCCGGCGCGCGCCAGCGTGACAACCCCCGCAACCGAGCTACCCACCGCACCGAGCGCCTGGATGCAGGCAGCCGCCGTGGCTCCCGTCGTGAGCACGTCGTCGACCAGAACCACTCTGCGTCCGGCCAGCGCGTGGGGTTGACGTACGGCAAATGCGCCGGCCACGTTGCTCCAGCGCTCCCGCCGGCTGCGCCCGACCTGTCGATCGGTAGGCCGCGCGCGGCGGAGTGCGAGCGGGGCGACGCGCAGACCCCGACTCCGCGCCAGGTGCTTTGCGAGCAGCGCGGACTGGTTGTATCCGCGTTCGGCGAGCCGTCGCGGGTGCAGCGGTACTGGTACGAGCAGACTGTCCGGTGCCGGGTCGAGACCTTCCAGAGCCCCTCCTGCGAGCACTGCGAGCGGGGCTGCGAGATCGGGACGGCCGCCATACTTGAAGCGATGGATGGCAGTGGACAGCGGCTCTGCATAGAGCAGTGCGGCCCGCGCCAGGACGCCTTCGAGCCGTAGTGGCTCGGGAGGCGACCGGCGCAGAGAGGCGCTGCAGCCTTCGCAGAGCACGGTTCCGCGGCGGAGCGCGCCGTCGCATGCGGCGCAACCGCGTGGCGCCAGCAGGTCGAGTAATTGTGGAAGCAGGCGTTGCCACATGCCGGATCGGGACATGCCGTGCTGTTCGGCACGGTGTCACGGCCGGTTGTGCCCTGGGTGCATCCCGTCGGGCTCATGGATGTCCACCGTTTCCGGGAGGCCGCTCAGTTCCCATCGCTCCCCGCGTCCGTTCCGCCTGCTGGACAGGGTTGGCTGGGGTTCTTTCCCACGGCGCGGTAGTGCGACAGCGCACACGAGCCCCAGCCGTATTCGCAGTTGGGCGTGCACGTCCCCTGGCAGCCCTTCCACTCGTCGTAGGCGTCCGAGAGGGCCTTGTCACACGCCTGCGAGTCCTGCGAGTCGATGATGCTGTTGTACTTCAGCTCGCAAAGCGGGAAGCAGTGGCAGCTGAAGTCCTGCAGTCTCTCGCAGGCGGCGTTGGTGCGGCTCGCCTCGCAGCCGGCGGAGAGCAGTATCCCCAGCGCAGCAAGAAGCAAGGCGGCAAGGACGCGACGACAGCGCACCTCTGCACTCTACACCCTCGCGCCCCCAAGCGGCCTGTTCTGTGGGCCGCCCAATGGCGCTCGCCGAGCTAGAAGTCGAAACGGGCGCGCAGCCCGAGTCCTGCCGTGCTCTGCGGGGCAGGAGGCGGCAGCGGGCCGGGCCGCTCCTTGATGCTCGTCCGCGACACGAGATACATGGTCAGCCCGCCGACGACGAGGCCCCCGCCTGCGGCGTACAGCGGGATGACGAGCTTGGGCTTGTCGATGCCGGCAGGCGCGTCGCTGCCGCTGATCAGGATGACCGTTGCGGCCAACACCGAAAGGACACCCACGCCGAGCGCGAGACTGCCCACGCTGCCCAGCCCGGACGAGCCAGGCTTCACGTCCAGGACCACGGGCTTCGTGCCGACGTGCACCACGTGATCGGCGCGGCTCACGTCTTCGTTTTCGACGGCCACGTCGTACGTTCCGGGTGGCAGCTGCATCGACAGCGGCGCGGTGCCCACGTGTGTGAAGTCGTAGATCGGCGGGGTGCTGCCGTCGGGCAGAGCGTGGGCGACGTACACCTTGGTCAGCTTGGCGGTTTCCACCGTCACCCTGACGCCCGGACCGAACGGCGCGAGATTCGCCGCGGCACCATTGACAACTATGGGCTGTGCGGGTGGCGCGGCCGCGCTCGTGGCTGTGGCGGGCGCAGCGCTCGCCGGGGGCGCTGCGCTGTGCGCCGCCGGGGCGAGCGCTGAAGGGGCACTCGCGCTTCCGCTTCCGCTTGGCGCCGCCGGGGGTGGCATGGCGGCGCTTGCCGGTGGCGCCGCGCTTGGGGCCGGCGGCGAAGCTCCGCCATCGGCGAACGCTGGTGTGGTTTCCAGCACGAGCAAGGCCGGCAGCAACAGCGCGCACAACGCGGCGCGTCCGTGCCGGCCAAGCGAGGTCAACCGACGCCCAGCAGCTTGTTCATCGACAGCTCGTCGGCTGGCGTGAACGGATACTGATCGAATTCCGCGCTGGAAACCCATTTGAATGCGTTGACGTTGAGCTCGGTGGGCTCGCCACCTGTCAGCCGGCATTCATATAGGTACAGATCGACGACGTAGCGTTCATACGGATGGCTGACGAAGCTGATCAGCTGACCCGGTTCCACCGCGACGCCGAGCCGATGCTTCACCTCGCGCTCGAGCGCGTCGCCGTCGGTCTCGCCGTCTTCCACGCGTCCGCCGGGGAACTCCCACAACAGCGGCAGCACCGCTGCCGGGCGCCTTTGCGTGATGAGATAGCGCCCGTCGTGCTCGATAACGGCGGCGACGACGCGGATGGTACGGGGCGCGGTCATCGGACGGGGTTGCGACTCAGAAGTCGCAACGGAAGAGTTGCTGCCCCATCAGCAGGATGTCGCCGGGTCCGACCGCGTGCTCGGAACCCAGGCGCACGAACGTCCCGTTCGAGCTCCCGACATCCGTCAGGTAGACCTTCCCGTCCTGTGCCTTCGCGATGCGGCAGTGCAGGCCGGAGACGTAGCCGTCTTCCGAGAACAGGATGTCGCCCCGCTCGCGGCCACAGTGCACGCCCCGCTCGGGGATCGGGAACGCGTTGCCGGTCGTGTCGCGCCCGATCACGAGCGCGAGCCTGCCGATGTAACCCTTGGCGGGGCTGCCGAATCGCTCCACGCCGTCGGGAGACCCGCCCTGTCCCTTGAGCGCCTCGATGCGGATGATCTCCTGGCCGATGCGGAACACGTCACCGTAGTCGAGCGGCCACGGCTCGTTCGGCTTGAGCTTCACGTAGACGCCGTTGAGCGAGTTCTCGTCCTTGACGAACAGCTGTTCGCCGCGTCGCGTGAACGTCGCGTGGCGCGGCGACAGATAGCTGTCGCCGGCGAAGATGCTTCCGGTGTCGCGCCCCACGGTGACCGACGGCGCATCCGGCAGTCGGTAGTTGCCGGCTTCGCTACCGTCGGCGCGCAGCGCCGTGAGGCCTATGCTGCTCGCTCCTGCAACCGCAGGGGCAGCGGCCGGGGGAGCCGCGGGAGCCGCGCTCTTCAACGCGCCGAGGTTGTAGCCGCACGATGCGCAGAAGCGCACGGACCCGTCGTTGTTGTGACCGCACTGCGGACACACGAGCCCTCCGGACGGAGCTGCTGCTGCCGGAGCGGGAGCAGCAGCCGCAGGCGCCGGCGCAGCCGCGGGCGCTGGAGCAGCGGCGGGAGCGGGCGCAGCAGGAGCCGCAGCAGCAGGAGCGGGCGCTGCCGCCGGCACACCATGTGGCGGCGTCTGGGGGGAAAAGGGCTTGGGAGCGTTTTCGCGTGGCAGCTCTGCACCGCAGCCGAGGCAGAACTTGTAGTGGTCCTGATTCTCCTTGCTGCATTTCGGACAGGCGATCACGGATGGCCTCCTGGGCGCTCCGCGCGGGTGGTTGGTGCCCGCGCCAGCGAAAATACCCTCGATAAGCGCGCGATTATCCACGCCTCCCGAGAAGGGTCAAGGATAGCGGTCGTCGGGTCGGGCGGGGGAAAGAATGATCGCTCAGGATGCGAGGTACGCCAAGGCCTTGCGAAGCAGGTCTATGAGGGGTTGTTCCGCGATATTCTGCTCTCCGAGAGCCTTGATGGCCTTGTCGGCCTCTGCCGGCCGGTAACCCATGTTTGTCAGTGCCAGGGCCAGCCGGTGGGCCGTATCGGCGGACCCGGGGGCGGTTTCCGCCTCCCGCGCCACCCGTGGCAGCTTCTCCTTGAGCTCGAGCACCAGGCGTTCCGCGCTCTTCTTCCCGATACCTGGGATCTTGTTCAGCCGGGGCAGGTCGCCGGCGTGGACGGCCCGGGATAGCTCCGGAGGCGGCAAGGCGCTGAGCACATTGAGCGCGGTCTTCGGGCCGACGTTCGGCACGCCGAGCAGGAGACGGAACACGCCGCGCTCGATCTGCGACGCGAAGCCGAACAGCTCGAGGGATTCCTCGCGGACGTGGGTGTGGACGAACAGCACGATGCTGTCTCCCTTCGCGTCGGCCCGTGCACGCCCGACGGCGCCGACGGGCGTGGCCAGCTCGTAGCCGACGCCGTTCACGTCAAGCACGATGCGGCCATCCGGCTCTTCGATGACAACCCTTCCCGAAAGCCGTCCGATCATCTGGGCGCTCCGAGCCTAGCGCTACTCGCGGCTTTCGCGTTCGGGTTTTGTGCGCTCGTGCGGCACACGGCTTCCGCCGCACACCCTCGCGTGCTAGCCCGACGCCCATGCAGTGCGGACACGATGGCACGTGGCGGCTCCTCGCGAGTGCGGTCCTGCTGGGGCTTTGCGCGGGTTGCGGCGGGTCGTCCAGCGAAACGCCACCGCCGCTCGAGCCGGCGCCCGAGGCGCCCGCGGCCAGCGCTGCGGCTTCGCCGAAGCGTCACGTGGTGCAACAGGGCCGGGCTCCCGGCGCAGCCGAAGCGGCGCAATCCGCATCGCCAGAGCAGGGTCCGGCGCCTTCGACCTGGGGTGCGGCTGGCGGTGACGGCGACCGCTAGAACGAGCCGCTGAGCGACAGCCCCGCGTAGCCCTGGCCGAGCTCGGGTGTAACGGTCGTGTGCGGCTTGGGTGTGCGGAGCGCGCTGGTGTCGTGCTCGGGCGGCGAGAGGAAGTACCAGACGACGCCTCCAACCGCGACCACGCCGCCGACGATTCCGATGCCGCCAAAGATGTTGCGGGCCGTGCGGGTCTTGTTGGCCGTCTTGTTCTTCGCGTCGCTGCCGCAATCATGCGCCCCGTTCTTTATCGGGCAGGTTGCAAGGTAGTTGTTGTACTTGCCGTTCTCGACGAGGAAGCCGATCAGGCCCGCGAGCCCGACGGCACCGCCGCCTCCGGCGACATAGAGCGGCAGCATCGGGCGCTTGCCCCCCGGCGTCGTTGCGGGAGGAGCGCTGGTGCTTGTGGTCGTAGCGCTGGCCGACGGCGTTCCGGTGGGCGCGGTGGTAGTGCCCGTCGCGGGCGGTGCCGTTCCACCCGCCTTCTGCTGGTCCTTGGCGATCTTCTGGTCCAGGACCTCGATGCGCTTCTGGATCTGATCGAGCTGCGGAGATTTCGGTTCGCGCTTGATGTACGCCTTCAGCGCGTTCACGGCCGCGGGCTTCTGTCCGTTCAGCTCGTAGGCCCGCGCCAGGTTCAGGAGCAGCGCCACGGCAGTGCAGTCACGACGGAAGGCGTCCTCCCAATACGTGATTGCAGTGGCGTAGTCGCCTTCGTTGAACGAGGCCTGTCCGGCCTGGAACGCCCCCTTTGCGCCGCTGACATCGGCCGCCGTCGGCTTTGTCGTGCACTCGGGATACTGCTTGGGTTGCTGCTGGGCGAGCACCGCCACCGGTGACACGGCGAGCGTGATTCCCAGAAGCCACGGCTTCAGCGACCTTCGCATACTCTAAGCTCCTCCAAAGGGCTCGACAGGGCGGCCGTTAGCATAGAGGCATGCCCCGTGTACCTCAAACCTTTCGCAGGCGTGACCGGACGGATGATTTTGGAGGGTTCCGGCGCGTGCCGGCTCGCTGGACGGGTCCTAGCATGCGGCATTTCAGCTGCTGGCCGCACTCGCGGCTTGTCCTCGACGGCCATCCGGGGGCATGGTCCGGGCGGTGAGCCTGGGCGTTCGTCGAAGCTGGGGGTTCTGGCTGCTCGTCGCTGTTGCGCTGGCCGTGGGTGCGCCCACGGCTGCGACCGCACAGGGACGTTATGGCGGCGCCTCCCACAAGCTCGAGTTGATCCGCAAGCAGATGGAGAAGGGGCAGGACCTCTACCTCGCGGGCAAGTACGCGGCGGCCGCGGCCGTATTCGAGGCCGGGTACAAGAACTACCCGTACTCCGCTTTTCTGTTCAACGCGGGCGTCTGCTACCAGAAGATGAAGGATCTCGACCACGCGCTCGAGAAATTCCGCGAGTACGTGCGCGTCGATCCGAACGCTCCGGACGCTGACAAGGTCAAGGCGCGCATCGCCAAGCTTTCGGAGGCCCAGAAGCCCGCGCCGCCACCGCCCGAGGCCGGCCCGCCGCCGACCAGCGACGCTGGCCCGGAAGACGGCAGTGCCGGCGACGCTGGCGCTGCTGTTGCCGGCGATGCCGGAGCGCCGCCGGCCGAAGCCGGTGCCGCTCCCGTCGAAGCAGGCGCTCCGCCGGCTCCTCCCGTCGATATCTCCGACGACCAGAACGCGATGAAATCGCTGGTCGTGGTCGAGACCGAGCCGCCGGGTGCCCCGCTTGCGCTGTACAGGCGAACGAGCACGTCAGTCGGGCCGTTCCATTCCGGCGGCGCCAATCCCGGGTGGAAGGAAGTGGAGGAGACAACTTCACCTGCGAACTTCACCCTCGATATCGGGCGCTACCACGTGGTGGTGAAGAAGTTCCGCGACTTCAACGCGAGCGAGACGGACATCGACGTGTCCCCGGGACATGTCTACCAGTTCAAGGCCAATCTCTCGCAGGGCGCGTTCATGTCGTTTCTGCGGGTCTCGGCCAACGTGCGCGGAGCGCACATCTATCTCGACGACAAGCTGAAGAAGCACCCCGAGTGGGGCGTCACCCCGTATGGCGAGCTTGTCACGCCCGGCAAGCACACCGTGCTCGTCGAAGCTCCGGGCTTCCAGCCTGCGCTCACGCCCATCGAGGTCAAGCACGGGCAGCAGAAGCAGGTGGAGGTCAAGCTCGTCCGGGTCAAGTACGGTTATATCCGGCTGCACACGAACGCGGCCGAGGCCAAGGTCAGCATCGACAAGCAGCCCGTGGGCTACTGGCGGAGCGGCGAGCCGCCGCTGATGGTCAAGGCCGACGCCGGCGACCACAAGCTGACGATCCGTGCGTCGGGGCGCAAGACGTACGAGGGCGTCATCAAGGTGCCGCGAGGCCAGGTGCTGCCGGTGCGCGCACGAATGATTCCGAAGTTCCCCCGTGGAACGGCCTGGACCCAGGCGGCCATCGGCGCGGCGTTCGTCGGTGCCAGTGTGTACTTCGGCGTGGAGAGCAATCGCCTGTACGATCAGGTCAACGCCGATCGCAAGGCTGGCGTTCTGGAGCAGGGCGACAACCGCATTACCCAGGGTCGCTGGTACTCCATCGGCGCCGACGCCGGCTTCGTCGTGGGCGGCGTGCTCGGCGTGCTGGCCACCTACAACTTCATCAGGGATCCACTGCCACCCTCGAGCATCAAGACGGGCAAGCCGGTCGATTTTCCGGACCCGTCGAAGGCGAAGCGGACGGCGCTCGTCCCGCGCCGTGTCCCGTCGCGGCTGGCCGGTGACCGACCGCTGCCGCGCCGGACTGCCCCCTCCTTCACGGTCGGGCCGCTGTTCGGGTCGCGAGGTGTCGGTTTCGGTCTCGGAGGGAGGTTCTGATGCGGATGCGCCCGGTTCTCCGATCGGCCGCCCTGCTCCTGGGAGTGTTGTCGGTGGCCTCCTGTTCCTGGAGCCGCTTCAGCGACCTCCAGAACAACGCGCCGAACGTCGTCTTGAAGCGGCCGAAAGACCTCAAGCACGGCTTCGGTGACGGAGTCGCGTCGGCCAGTCTGCTCGTCACCGACCCGAACAGCGGAAAGCAGACGCTCCAGGTGCGGCTCCTGGCTACGGGAACGCCCGGGCAACAGGGCGGTGCCGTCTTCAATCTCGGCAGCTCCGACCAGCCTGATCTGGACGCGGTCGACAGCACGCATTGCGACGGTAGCTACTGCCAGCTGGCAGTCCAGCCCGCGGGGATGCCGCTCGGAGGTTCCGTGGCTGGCGACCTCCAGCTCTGCTTCGTGTCCGGCTTGATGAAAGCGCACGTGCTGGATAGCCATCAATACCAAGCCGGGCTGGCGATCCGTTGCGACAATGGCGCCGACTACTCGCTAGAAGCGCCGACGGGCGTCAAGAACAGCATCATCACCCCGGCGTTCGACGACAAGCTCGGCTACGATCCGCCGGCCCTGGTTGTCGCGGCGGACCACTCGGGGCACCCCACGCTCGTGGCGGGCGCGCGGCTGGACAAGGGGCAGACGGTGGTCCGGAGCGCGTGGTTCTATCCGCCGGGCGCTCCGGCCGCCGACGACACCCAGGTTCTCACGCCGCCCGGTTCGTCCCTCGACGCCGGCTACGCGACTGCTGTCGCAGCGGGGCATCTCGACGGGGGCGGAACTCTCATCGCGGTGGGCGCGCCGGGTCCGTCCGAGGGGCATGTGTGGTTGTTCCGGCTCGACAAGTCGGCCACGACCGCCAAGGCCATCGGCTGTCTGGGCGGTCCCCCTGGTTTCGGACGGACGCTGGCGACCGGAATCGTCGATCGCGACCAGAGCGAGGATCTGGTGGTGGCGGACAACGACAAGGTCAGCGTGTTCAGCGGCAAGGTGCTCGGCGGGTTGAAGCAGGCTTCCGCAGCGTGCTCGCTCGCTTCGTTGCCTGCCGGCGCGCTCATCGCGTCGTTCGGTTGCGGGCAGACGCCGGCCATCACCGGTTGTTCGAAGTCGCAGTTCGGCGCGTCGCTGGCAGTCGGCGATCTGGATGGCAACGGGGACGGCGAGGTGATTGTGGGCGCGCCCGCCATGACGGTGCGCGGCGTCTCCGATGCCGGCGCGCTTCTGGTCTACGACGTGAGCTCCGCACACCCGCAGGAGCTGACCGAGGCCGACTTCATTTCCTCCGCCGAGACGGGCGACCGCTTGGGGACTTCCGTGACCACGGCGCGCATCGGCAACAATCGGGATATCATTGCCGCCGGCGCGCCCGGCCACCAGAAGGTCGCGCTCTTCTATTGCTCGAAGCTCCTGCCGGCGGACAAGCGCGGCGCGCGCTGTCGGTAGCCCACCGCTGGGAGCTTGAACGTGAGGCCTGTCATGATGCTCCCCGAGCGCAAGCAGATTCTGGTCGTCGACGACGAACCCAACCTGCGCCGCGTGTTGAGCGCCCAGCTGATGCGGGACGGCTACGACGTGCACACCGCGGAGGACGGCGAGCAGGCGCTATCGGTGCTGCAGGAAAACCACATCGATCTGGTGATCACCGATCTGCGCATGCCGCGGATGGACGGCATGGAGCTCCTGCGCCGCGCGCTGGCGCTCGACGAGGAGCTGCCGGTGATCATGATCACGGCGCACGGAACGGTCGACAATGCCGTCGAGGCGCTCAAGACCGGGGCCTTCGACTACATCACCAAGCCGTTCGACCAGGCCGAAGTGCGCACGATCGTCAAGAAGGCGCTGCGCACCCGCGACCTGTCCGCGGCCGAGGCCACGCGCCCTGACCCGAGCAGCGCGGCCGTTGCTCGCTACGGGATCATCGGGCAGAGCCCCGGCATCGTCGATCTGTACGCGGTGCTCGACCGCGTCGCGGACACGCCGACGACCGTGCTCATCACGGGCGAGAGCGGTACCGGCAAGGAGCTGGTGGCGCGCGCGTTGCACGAGAACTCCTCTCGCGCCGACAAGCCCTTCATCAAGGTCAACTGCGCGGCTATCCCGAAGGACCTGATGGAGAGCGAGCTGTTCGGCTACGAGCGGGGCGCCTTCACCGGCGCCGTCGGGTCCAAGCCGGGCCGCTTCGAGCTCGCCACAGGTGGCACGCTGTTCCTCGACGAAGTCGGATCCATTCCGGTCGAGATGCAGGTCAAGCTGCTGCGTGCATTGCAGGAGAGCGAGTTCGAGCGCGTCGGCGGCATCAAGACAATCCACGTCGACGTCAGGCTGATTGCCGCCACGAACAGCGATCTGAAGAAGGAAATCGCCGCCGGCGGTTTTCGCGAGGACCTGTACTATCGCCTGAACGTCGTGCCGATCCGGCTGCCCCCGCTGCGCGAGCGGGCTACCGATATCTCGCTGTTGTCTCGACACTTCGTGGAGAAGTTCAACGAGCGACTCAAGAAGCAGGTCGTTGGCATCGCCCCCGACGCGGAGCAGGTGCTGAGGACGTACCCATGGCCTGGCAACATCCGCGAACTGGAAAACGTGATCGAGCGCGCTGTGCTTTTCAGCGATCGCGACCAGCTGCAGGTGGAGGACCTGCCGCCGGATGTCCGCGACGGGAACAGCGCGCCCCGGGCGCCGATGCCGTCGCAGCCCGTCGTCGCCGAATCGTCCAGCCAGGACGGTCTGAAGGAGCAGGTGAAGGCCGCCATGAGCCGGCTCGAGCGCGAGCTGATCGTCCGGGCCCTCGACCAGACCGGGGGCAACGTCACCCACGCTGCACGCCTGCTCAAGATCTCGCGGAAGGGGCTGCAGCTGAAGATGAAAGAGCTCGGCCTCCGGGAGCGGGACGAGCGCGCCGAGTCGTGACTTCCGCGGGGGGCTGCGCGGCTCGCTCATTGCCCTTGCTTTTGGCGATGGCGGTGTGTGCGTTCCAGCTCGCGGGCTGCAAGCACAGGAGTCGACGCACGCCGACGGCAGCATCGGCATCGGCCGAACCCGGCGCGCCGCTCGGCCCGCCCGTGAGCGCGCCACCGCCGCGCAAGGGGATGGTGTGGATCCCTGGTGGAGCGCTGGTGGCTGGAACGCCTCCCGATTCCCTGCCGCGGATTGCCGACGAGGAGATGCCGGGCGAACAGGTCATCCTCAAGGGCTTCTACATCGACGAGTTTCCCTATCCCGACGAGGAGGGCGCCATTCCGCTCACGGGCGTCGACCAGGCGCAGGCCAAGGCGCTGTGCGAACGCCGCGGCGAGCGGCTGTGTTCGGAGCTCGAGTGGGAACGCGCGTGCAAGGGGCCGGACAACAAGACCTACGAGTACGGCGATCGCTACCAGGCCGACCGCTGCGGAACGGGTTCGCCACCGGCCATGCGCCCGACTGGCTTGAATGTGGGTTGTCGCAGCGACTTCGGCGTGCGCGACCTTCACGGCGGGGTCTGGGAATGGACGGACAGCCCCTGGGGCCGCGGTACGCACGGTGATCTGGCGACGCTCAGGGGCGGCAATGCCCCCCAAGGCGAGCTGGTCGGTCGTTGCGCCAACGCGATGGGGCGTCCTCCCTCGTCGCGTTCCGGATCGATTGGCTTCAGGTGCTGCGCCGGTCCGCGCAACGACGCGGAGGTCGTGCTGAAGGTCAAGCGGGGACCCTCGCTCACGTTCCACGACAAGCCGGACAGGAAGCTCGCTCGTCGCCTGGTCGAGCACCTACCCGACCAGGCCAGGGCCGACGTGCACCATCCCGAGCGCCTCGATCTCGATCGCATGTGGACCTGGCGGCCCATCGGCAACGAGCGGCTCACCGTGATGGGCGGGTGTGCCGGGCTCGGCAAGAATCCCGAATGCGGAATCCTGATCGTGCGCGTGACGCTGGACCGTCCACATATCCTGGCCTGGGTCTCGAGCGGTCACTGGATGCCGACGGTGCAGAAGGACGTACGGCCGCTCGACCTCTGGCTGTTCGGCGGCGACGAGCTGGGGTCGTTCCGGCGCCTGGTGACCTACGCCTGGGGGCGCATCGACGTGCGCTCGAAAGAGCGCCATTTCATCTGGCGGGAGCACACCAGAAAGTCGCGGCACTAGCTCCGCGCCTTGCCGGACGTGCCCAGCCGCGCGCTCGACGTTCGGGGGACGGGTCTGCCCTTCCAGCGCGCTACTGCGCGTTGCAGAGGGAATCCACGCGTCGGGCCTGTGTGCGTTCGCTGCGGCCGAGGTTGTCCACCTGCCGGCGAGCCAGAATGGCCTTGTCGCGGTGTTTCGACTGCTTCGCGTCGGCGAGCTCGCCGAGCGCATCGGCCGTCTGGCGGAACAGGCTGGCCAGCTCGTCGACGGTCCTGCCGAGCTCGGCGTCGTGCGTGGGACGAGCGCGTTTTACCTCGCCGGCCAGTTGCGCGTAGCGTGCCGCCGCCTTGCGCAGCGCGGCGGGTTCTTCTTCGTCAGCTACCTTGAGCGCTGCAATCTGGCTCAAAGCGCCGTTGACGGTGCGTGCCAGGTTGCGACATTGCCGGGCTTTTGCCATGTGAGTGCAGCCGGAGAGCAGCACGACCCAGGCCGTCAGGAAGGCGATACGACGGAGCGACACGCCGCTCCTTGTAGCGGGTCGCCTACTCGGTTGAAAGCTCCGGACAGGAGTAGACGACCGCTGGCCCAGCCGCGGACGGCGATCTAGCCTTGCCCGCGTGCTGCGGCTCTTCCGAAAAAACTGGCTTCGCCAGGTGCTACCGCTCCTGGCTCTGGCGGCTATCGCGGGCTGCCACGACAAGGGGCCGCCCGACAAGCCCGGCCTGCCGCCGCGTTCGCCCCGCCTGTCGGGCTCGCTGTCGCCCGCGGTTCCGAGCGGGCTTCCCCCCGATCTCGCGAAGCTCCTGGCCGACGGCGGCGCGCGACACGACGGCGGCGCCGACAAGCTCGCGCAGAAGGAGATCGAGCGCATCCGCGAGCACAAGCTCACGCTCACGGCCCGCAACGTTCCCGAGCAGCGCATCGCCTTCGGGCGATCGAGCCTGGGACAGCTGACCTCCGACGCTCTGATCGTGCGTGACGACAAGACCTGGAAAGAGCGCGCGAAGGTGACCATCACCGACCCGCGGAGATTGCTAGTGCTCGCGGGCGGAGGCTATCTCGCGCTCTCGGGGTCGAGCAGCTACCTGCTCGCGCCCGGCGCGAAGCACGCCGAGCCGCATCCCCGCGTCACGCTGTTTCCCGGTTCGGTCGCGTTCGCCGAGCGCAGCAACAAGAATCACTTCTGGGTGCTGCACTCGTTCGACGAGACCCTCTACCAGTACCAGCTCGACACCGCGATCGGCTCGATGATGGGAATGGGGGACTTCGTCGAGCTGAAGGGGTTCGACCATCGCGCCATGGTCGGGCTGAAAGACGGTTCGTTCCTGTACACGACGCAGAAGGGATTCCGTCGCTTCTATCCCAAGGGCAAACGGATCGACATGAAGGCGCTGCCCGGCGAGGGAAAGGTCTGGCGTCTGCTCACGACGAAGCGCCTCGATCGCGTCTGGATCGCGCAGGGCGACGGCGAGGTCGTACTCGCGCAGCTTGGGCCCCAGCTCAGACAGATCAGGAAGATCCAGCTGCCGGCCACGCTGTTCGATATCGCGTCGAGCGACTCGTATCTGGCAGCGCTGCGCGTCGAGCAACCCAAGGATGGAAAGCGTCGGTGGCAGCTTGTCGTCTACGACGCGGACGGCAAGCAGTTGCTCCAGGTGAAGCTGCCAGCCGGCGCGCCGCCGCCTCCCGGCGAAGACTGGGTGCGCGCCGTCACGCGCGATCGTTCCGTGGTGCTGGCGCGTCGCGCGCCGCTGGTTGCGGTCGGCGGCCCCGGCAGAGTAGCGGTCTGGAACATCAAGACCGGCAAGCAGGTGCTGTCGCCGTAGCTGGCGTCGCCGATGGCTGCTCTGCTCGCGGCGGCGCACCGCGACAAGCTCGGCGCGGCCGCTGTCCGGCGTTGCGCTCGCCCCCGAAGCGCGCCAAAGCCTCCTGGCCCGCCTCGAGCGCCGGGTTCTCGCTCGTCCCGGTGGGCTCGACGTTCCGTTCGGGTCCGAACCCACGTATACCCTCCAAGCAGCAGGGCTCACCCCGAGATGACACAGGAAGACAACAGCGAAATCCTGGGCGCGTTGGGCCGGGCGCTCGTCGCAGGGTCGCCCACCGACGCGACCCTGCGCGCGCGCGGATAGTCGGGGGATCACCGGATATGGACCACGGCGAAGCGCGACTCGTGCTCAAGGTGCGGTTGCCGCGCGATCGCTTCGTGATCGAAGTGGATGTGGCCTCCGACGATCGCGTGATCGGCATCTTCGGTCCTTCCGGTTCGGGCAAGACCAGTCTGCTCGAGGTCGTCGCGGGTCTCGAGCGCGGTGCGACGGGCAAGGTCGGCATCGCGGGCAAGACGTGGCTCGATTCGGAGCGCCGTGTCTTCGTGCGGCCCGAGGAACGGCGTGTTGGCTACGTGCCCCAGGATGCGCTGCTGTTTCCGCACCTCGACGTGAAGCACAACCTGCTGGCAGGTGCACGCCGCGCGCGTCGGCTGGAAGGCCCCGTCGACCGAACGCTCCAGAGTGTCTCCGTGACACTCGGGCTGGAGCCGCTCTGGTCGCGTGACGTTGCCAACCTCTCCGGCGGCGAGCGTCAGCGGGTCGCGCTCGGTCGCGCGCTCTGCTCCGCACCCGAGCTCCTGCTGCTGGACGAACCGCTCAGTGCGCTTGACATGCCGCTGCGCCGGCGTCTGCTCGGTTTCATCCGGCGGGTGCGCGAGGAGTTCGATATCCCCATGCTGGTCGTGTCGCACGACCCGACTGAAGTGCAGGCGCTATGCGACAGCGTCGTGGTGCTGCGCGAGGGCCGCGTCGTGGCGTGCGGGTCGCCCCACGACGTGCTCGCCGATCCGGCGGTGTTCGAGTTGGCAGCCGGCGGTTTCGAGAACACGCTGCCGTGCACGGTCATCGCTGTCGAGGGGGAAGTCGCTCGCGTGCGTCTGGGCGAGAGTGTTGCCATCGCCACGCGAGGTGCGGCCGCGAAGGCCGGTGATCGAAGCCTGCTGGGTATTCCGTCGCGCGATATCATCATCGCCACCTCGCGGCTGGAGGGGCTCTCCGCACGCAACGTCATCGCCGCCACGATCGACAGCATTGCCGAGTCGGGCACCCGACGCGTGCTGCGCGCCCGGGTCGCGAGCGACGTTCCCAACCTGATCGTCGAGCTCAGCGCCGAAGCCGCGGACGAGCTCGGCCTCGGGCCGGGGCGCGAGGTCTTCCTCGTCTTCAAGGCAGCGTCCTGCGTGCTGTATCCGGCCGGCTGACACGGCGTGACGCTTTTCGGTATCCATCGGTGGCGCGGACGGGCGACGGCGGAAAAGCGAAGCGTGATCGATTACCTGGGTCGGTCCGGCGGGGAGGGCGTCGCGGCAGGCACGATCTCGAGGGTGTCGTGGTGGCGGGGTAGTGCCTCTGGTGGGACCGGCGGCGGAGTCAGCGACCGGGTGGGTCCGGGTGGCTGGGAACTTGGCCGTTTTCTCCCGATCCTGCGCATTGTCCGGGGCCAAGCAGGAGAGGATGGCCTTGACGATGTCCGCGCGAATCGAGCCCGAACTGGTGGCCCTCAGGAAGCTCGCAGAAGAGCTGGCGGGGCGCCGTAGAGAGCGGGTGACCAGCGCACATCTACTGGCGGCTATCGCCTCGCGCCCTGGAGCGGTGGCCGACCTGCTGCAGGACCGCAAGCTCGGGCCCGAGGTGCTGCTGCGCGCAGCCCGGGCCTCGAGCGACGAGCTGGACAATCCGCTCAAGTGGTCGCTCACACGCGCGCGCGAGGTTGCATCGCGCATGGGCGCTCCGGACCCGGGAGCTGCGCATCTGCTGGTGGCGCTGCTCAACGAGCGGCGCGCGGCGGCGCACCAGGCACTCGACCAGTGCGGCGTGGATGTGAGCCGCCTGCGTACGGCGGCGATGAATCTCGGCCAGGGGCTGGTCGGGCGCCGCCGCGTCGTCGGCCGCCGCGAAGCCACCCCGGCGCCTCGCAAGGTCGCGGAGAACGCCACGCGCCGGCAGCCGACCGGCGTCACCATTCCGCTGTTTCCTCCGCCCCGACCGTCCCAGCTGTCGAGCTCGCCGCCGCCACGCGCCAAGGCCGGCTCGCCCGCGCACAGCCAAAAGGCGCCGCCCGCGGCTCCGACGGCCTGCCCGTCGCCGAAGCCGGCCCAGGCCGTAACTGTCACGCCAGCCTCGCGCAGCACTTCGGGGAGCCGCTCGGGCAACACGCGACGCAAGACGAAGAGCGCCAGCAACGCCCGGCAGTCGCGCTTCGCGCTCGACCCGCAGAAGTTCCCGACGCTGTGCGCGCTCGGCCAGAACCTGACGCTTGCTGCTGCAAGAGGCGAGCTGGACCCTGCTGTCGGGCGCCAGATCGAGATCGAGCAGACCCTGGACGTGCTGGCCAAGCGACAGGGCAACAATCCCTGTCTGGTCGGTGTGACCGGCGTCGGCAAGACGAGCGTGGTGCGCGGGCTCGCGCAGCGCATCGCCGAAGCGCGCGACGTGGTGTCTCTCGACGACCGGATCATCATCGAAATCCCCGTGGGCGAGCTGGTTGCCGGCACCGGCGTGCGCGGCGCGCTGGCGCAGCGCGTGGGAGCGCTGCGCAAGGAGGTGCTCGCGTCGGGAGGGCGGGTGGTGCTCTTCTTCGACGAGATCCACCAGCTGTTCCTGGGCGATGCCGCCGAGGAGCTGGCCGGCGATCTCAAGCTCGCGCTGGCCCGTGGCGAGCTGCCCTGCATCGGCGCCACCACGCACGAGGAGTACAAGAAGGCCATCGAGAGCGATGCGGCACTGGCGCGGCGCTTCAGCGTCGTGGAGGTCGAGGAGCCCAGCCGCGAGGACGCCTACCTGATCCTCGGTGCACTCGCGAACCGGCTCGAGCAGCACCACAAGGTCAGCTACGACGAGGACGCATTGGCGCTGTCGATCGGCTGGTCGGTGCGCTATTTGCCAGGCCGCGCGCTGCCGGACAAGGCCGTGTCGGTCGTGGATCTGGCCGGCGCGCGCACGCGCCGCCGCGGTGGCAGGAAGGTGACGGCGGAGAACGTCGCCGAGGTGGTCGCCGAGATGGCGGATATGCCGGTGGAGCGACTGCTCGAGACCGACGGCGACCGCATGCTCAGGCTGGAGGAGATCCTGGCCGAACGGGTCGTCGGGCACGCGCCGCAGATCCGCCGGATCGCACGCATCCTGCGCCGCAACGCTGCGGGGCTCGGTTCGCGGCGTCCGATCGGCACGTTCCTCTTGCTGGGTCCGACTGGCGTGGGCAAGACGGAGACGGCCAAGGCCATCGCCGAGGTGCTCTTCCACAGCGAAAGCGCGATGACGCGGCTCGATCTCTCCGAGTTCAGCGAGGCGCATGCCGTAGCGCGGCTGATCGGCGCGCCGCCCGGCTACATCGGTCACGACTCGGGAGGGCAGTTGACCGAGGCTGTGCGCCGCCGCCCCTACCAGGTGATCCTGCTCGACGAGATCGAGAAGGCGCATCCGGAGGTGCTGGTGACGTTCCTCGGCGTGTTCGACGAGGGGCGCCTCACGGACGGACGTGGCCGGACAGTGGATTTCACGAACACCGTCATTCTCATGACGTCCAACCTCGGAGCCGAGGAGACCGGCGCCGCGCCGCGCCGGCGCGTCGGCTTCGGCAGCGGCGCGACCGAGCCGCAGGACGACGCGGACGCGCGCGTCGTGGCCGCTGCGCGCGCTGCCCTGCCGCCCGAGTTGTACAACCGCATCGACGAGGTGCTCGCTTTCCCGCCGCTCGGTCGCGACGAGGTGCGGGAGATCGCGCGGCGTCTGCTGGCCGGCGTGGGCCGCGCGCTGGAGCGGCAGCGCGGAGTGCGCCTCCAGGTCGATGATTCGGCGATCGAGCTCTTGCTCGACGCCGGGGGCTACGAGCCGACCCTCGGCGCGCGTCCCATGAAGCGCACCATTGCGCGCCTGGTGGAAGCGCCATTGGCCGAGAAGATCCTGCTTGGAGAGCTGGAGCGTGGCGATGTGCTGTTCGCTACGGAAACCGACGGCGAGCTGACGTTCGACGTGCTCGACGGCAGGGCCGACGACTCGGCGAGCTCGGCGGCGGAATAGTCAGCGAGCCCGAGCTCCGGCTCGTTACCAGGAGTTGTGCACGCCGTACGTGCCGGAGCTCGTGTCCAGGCTGAGGAAGCTGGTCCGGCCCTCGCTGCACGAGCCGCTGTTCAAGAACAGCCGTGAACCATGCTCGGTGCGCGCTGCATGGTGCGTGTGGCCGGTCACGACCACGTCTGCGCTGCGCAGCCGCGCGACGCCTACTGCCCAGCGCTGGAAGCCGGAGCTCTTGCCATCGGCGTGTTGGCTTCCGCGCATGCCGTCGAGCCGGCTCAGGATGCGGTACAGCGGGCTCCAGCCGACGCGGCGGATCCAGCCGCCGAACCACACACCGAGCTCGGACAGCCAGCGCGCCTTCTGGATGATGACATCGTAGTGGTGGCCGTGCGTGAACAGTACGCGCGTACCGTCGGCTTCGATCGCGAGCTCTTCGGGGGCGCCTTCGAGGCTGCCCGTCACCAGGTCGTGGTTGCCGTGGATGTAGGTGTAGGGCGCGCGCGCGAAGCGACGCGCGATCTCGGGATGCGCATGACGCGCTGCTGCCAGCTCCGTTACGGGATTGCCGTAGCGCCGGCCAGTCAGGGTTTCCCACACGTCTCCCAGCAGCACGATGCGTTCGAAGTTGTGCTCCAGAAAGCGCAGAAAGCGCAGGAACTCGCCGTCGTCGTGGCCAAAGGAATCGGTTACTCCGCCGGGGCCCAGGTGCAGGTCGGAAATCACAGCGATCTTCATGTCATCCTCCGTCGCCGTGCCACCCCCGGATGCTGCATGCCCAGCACGCAGGACATCGACAGATCTGGATGAGGCGGGGGGGCCATGTTGTTCGTCCGTCGTTTGCCCCGGTTCGTACCGGCCGACGGTGACGGATGGATGGAGGCTGTGGAAGATCGTTGAAACAAAGCGAAAAGGGGCTGATGCGCAGTGTGTTGCGGACGAAGCCCTATGTAGCTGTTTTAGCCTGGTTCGGCCGGCAAGCAAGGCACAGACCCTGCTCGCGCCTCGCAACTGGTTCAACCTATGCGAGAAACCCCTGGCAGGGGTGGGCGCGGCGCAGCGATACTGGCGTCACGATGCAGACGAGCATGCGTACTGTGTGGGTCGCCTTGGTCGCTGTGGCTCTCGCCGCCGCGGCCTGCAACGACAACGAGCAGCCTTTCCCCGCGGACAACTCCGGGAGCGATGCATCGGCCGGCTCGGCCGGTTCGGGTGCGAGCGCGACCGGCGGATCCGGCGGAACGACCGCTACCGGTGGAAGCGGCGGAAGTGCGACGGGCGGAACCGATGGCGGGCAGACCGACGCCGCGGCGGGGTCGGGAGGCACGTCCGGCAGCGCCGGAGCGGGAGGCGCGACGGCTGGAGCAGGCGGCACCGCAGGCACCGGCGGTACCGCGGGCAAGGGTGGCGGCAAGAAGGACGCCGGCTGAGGCGCGCCCTACCGCTGGCGACGACGGCGTAGCAGCGCCACGCCGGCCAGCCCGAACAAGGCGAGAAGCGAGGCCGGCTCGCCGGGGGAATCGCCCGCCGCGCGGCAGCCGCACCCGCCGCTGTCGTTGGCCTGCGGGTTTGCCGACACGCCGCCGTCGGTGTTCGAGCCGCCGCCCGCGCCGCCGGCGCCGGGCAGGTCCGGCCCAACGCCGTAGCCCATCACGGTGAACTCCTGGTCCGGCGAGTCGGGGTCGTTGCTCTTGACCGTGATGGTGCCCTTCTGCGCGCCGCTCTTGGTGGGCTTGAATCGCACAGTCAGGTCGTAGGTGTCGCCCGGACCCATCTGCGTCGACTGCACCGACGGACTGAACTGGGGATCGCTGCTCGAGAACTGCAACAGCGCGCCGAGCTCACCGGTGTTGTCGATGCTGACGGTCTTGTCCTTGCGATCGCCCGTATTGACCTGTCCGAAGTCCACCGGCGTGGTCGGCACGAACACGTTCGGCAGCGGCAGGTGGACGATCTGCGTGGGGAAGTTCACGGGGATCGGCGCGCCGGCCACGGGGAATTTCAGCCCGACGCTGATCGGGAAGTTGAGCGTGATGCCGACGCCTGCGATCGACGTGATGTTGATGGCCGGGAGCAGCTCGATGTTCCCCGTGTAGCTGATCTCTCCCTGGGTCTGCAGCGTGAACTCCAGATAGTCCTGGTCCACCATCGGGAACACGGTCGTGCCGTCCTGCTGCGTGATCGCGCTGGTGCTGCCGACCGGTTGCACGGAGGTGGTGGTGTACGTGAACGTCGTGTCGGTCGTGGCGTCGAAGCTGAAATCGCCCGTGATCACGTTGTTGAAGTTGCCGGTGCCGACCAGCTTGCCGAGCTGGTCCAACGTGACGGAAAACAGCTTCGAGTTGTTGAGATCCGCGCCCTTCACCTCGACGCTGGCGCCGTCGAAGCCCCACGGGTTGAAGTTGCCGCTGCCGAGCGCGACGTAGTTGAACTGCGCGCCCGGCAGGTAGTTGATCAGCGTGTTGGCGTTGATGTCGATCTCGCCGGTGTAGATGCTCGTGTTGAAGTAGAGCCCGAACGACGGGGTCAGCGTGTGCGTGATGCGGAATTGCGCATCGGGCTGGGGGTCGTGCTGCAGCGAGACCACGAACCCGCTGGTGTCCGGCCAGGCTACCTGGATGGTGGCGTTCCTGGTCATGTCCACCGCGTAGATGGGCGTGTTGCCGCTCGGATCGTACGTGACCTTGGCGTCGACCTGGATCTTCTGATCGCTGCAGTGTTTGGGCGGTGTCGGGTTGCACTTGGGCACCCAGCCCGTGTCGATGTTGATCGGCAGCGAGTCGTGGGATTCGACCTTCTGCTTCACGACGGCGGTGCTGCACAGAAGCGTGGTCGGGTCGCAGACGGTGGGTGGAGTCGCACCGGCATCGCTGCCTGCGTCCTGCGCGATCGCGGGCGCCGCAACGAGGAGCGCGCCCAGAGCGGTGAGCAGCGGAAGGGAAGAGCGATGCGCCGTAGGGCTTCGAAACGAGTGCTTCATGGTCGGGCTCCTGGCTCCGGTTCGGGCCGCGATGGGCCGGAGTAGCGTTCAGGCGCGTCCACGACGGCGCCTGAAAAAGACCACGCCCAGGCCGACGAGGCCGAGCCATAGCCCGCCCGCCGGGGCGTCGGAAGAACCTGCCGTGCGACAGCCGCAGCCGCTCTTCTGGTTGAGACTGGGTGGCGAGCTTGCCGCGTCCGGTGCGCCGGCGTCGTCGCTCGGGTAGTCGGGCGCGCTCACCGCGGCGCCGAGCCCGCGCAGCTTCACCTTGATGAAACGGTAGTCCGGATCGTTGGTGACCAGGGTCATCTCGGTTTCGAACAGCCCGGTCTTCTTGGGCGTGAAGCGGACCTTCACGTCGCCGTCCTGCCCCGGATCGATCAGCGAGGACGGGGAGGTAAGCTGGAACGTCGATTCCATGTTGGCGTCGATGAAACCGGTGGCGCGCGCCTTGGCTTCTCCGAGGTTCTGTAGCTGCAGCTTGCGCAGCTTTCCGCCTCCGACCGCGACCTGCCCGAAGTCGATCATCGGATCCTGGATCTCCTTGATGTCGGGCAGCGGCACGTGGACGCGCACGGGATCGAACACGAACGCCTGATCGCCAATCGGCATGGTGAGCGGGAAGTCCGTGATGGGGATCGTGAATTTCTTGCCGAGCACCTCGATGAAGAAGGCCGGAATCAGGTGCAGCGTCCCGTCGTAGTGGACCGTGCCCTCGGGCCAGACGTCGTATTCCACGAAGGCGCCGCCTGCGAAGGCGCGGTAGGCGGTGCCGCTCGCGCTCTGTATCGGTAGCTCGCCAGGACCGGCGGGATCGATCTGGATGCGATCGGTCGTGTAGGTCGCCGACAGTTCGCCCTTCACGTCGAGCGAGACGCCGCCCTTGCTGATCTGGCTCGGGATGCCGGCAAGGCCGAGCAGGTTCACGTCGAAGAGTGTGAACTCCTTGCTGAACGCGCTCGCCTTGGCGCCATTGGGGGCGAACGCCCATGGCTGGAACGTCGTTGCGCCTGTCAGGTGGAAATCAACCTGCGGCACATAGGGAATGTCGCCCGTCCACTTGATCGGAATGCCCGCGACCGTGGTGTCGATGCGTGCCTTCGCGCCGACTTCGAGTCCGTAGTCGAAACCGAGGAAGCCTCTCCCGCCGCCCGGAGTCGCCAGGGTCATCGCCTGGGGCCAGCTGGTCTTCAGCTGTCCGGAGAGCTTGACCGTGGTCTCCGCCGGCACCTTCACGTAGAAGCGGACCTGGAGCGGGCTGCCGTTCGGGATCCAGTTGGTGTCCCAATCGAATGCGATGGGCAGCTGGACGGTCTTTGCGTACTCCAGCGGGCCGGCAATCGTGCATTCGAGATCGGCGTCGCCGCAGTAGTAGGCCAGGATGGCCGACGGGCTCGGACCGCCGTCTCCGCCCGCGTCCAGCACTGGTGCGGCGTCGGGTGCTCCGCCGTCCTGCGCCAGCGCTCGCGGTGCGGCAGACAATGCGGCGCCCAGCGCGGCAGCAATGACGAAGTAACGGAAGCGACGGCCCACGGCGACACCCGACGAGGCAGAGCGCACATCGCCCTACCGAGCCTACAGCGTACCTGGATATCTACCACGACGTTGCGGGAAACCGACGACACGCCAGCGTCAGGTACTCGCGCACAGGCAGCTGGTTGATTTTGCGCATGCCGGCGCGGCTGGACCTACATCCACGCACCTGCTGTCTGCGGGCGTTTCCCGCGCTCAGCGCGGCGTTGCTTCGAGCGCTCGGCGGTAGCGATCGCGGCGCATCTGATCCCGCAGCACGTCGTAGGCCTCGTCCAGCACCTCGCAGATGACGTCCACGTCGTCGCGAAGATCCGCGGTACGCGCACTCAAGATGCGGCTTGGTTCGAACTCGCGACGGAGGTCGAGGTAGGCGCGGCGGATGTCGTAGCCCGTCGCGCCACGGCTGATGCCGAGCACGGCGAAGTAGTCGCCTTCGCGCACCAACGCCATGCGCGCTTCGATGCGGGCACGGAGCGCTTCCTCGTCGAGTTCGTCCGTCTGCGGCGCCTGCGGAGCGCTTGCTTCCCGTCGCGCCGAATCGCTCGGGGACAGGATCTGCAGGACTCCGAGTTCGACCAGCGCGTATAGCATCGGTGCGGGGTCATCGGAGTGCGTGCTTTCGAGCAGCTCGTCGATGCTCGAGCTCTTCGCGCGACCAACGAGTGCCACGTCGGCTTCCACGAGCGCGCACTCGCCGAGCAGCGAGGCACCGGGTCCGTCGGCGAAGCGCGCTCCACGTCCGCCCATGCGGCGGATGGCCTCACCGGGGGGCACGCTGCGCCGCACGACCTCGACCAGCACCTCCGCTCCCGTCGCACCGCCAAAGACGGCGGGCTCGGCCTGCAGACGTCCGGGCAGCTCCTTCTCGAGGCTCAGCGCGCCGTGCTCCACGTCGATGACGCGGCCCACGATCCATTCCGCGTGGGCGCGCAGTACCGGCCACAGTTCGTCCTGGCGGAGATGCCCGTGTGCGATCAGTGCTGCTCCGGCGTGTCGCCCGAACTGCGCGAGCTTGCGGCCCAGGCGCGCTGCTACGTCGGGCGTCAGCACGCCGCGCTGCGCGAGAAAAGCGACCAGCGATTCGCCCTCGATGCCGGATGCCGCCGTGACCAGATCGCCGTCGCGCAGCACCACGCGGCGGATGCCCGCGCTGTCCTCGACCGCGAGCGCGCCGGTGTAGCGTGAGCGCACGGCGCGAGCCAACGCCCGCACCGTATCGCCGACCCCGAGCGCCGTCGGGATTTCCGGGATGCTTGCGAGATCGGGCGCGCTCGTGATGACTGGAGCCTGCGCCGCAGGAGGCACGAGCGGTACGCCATCAGAGGGGGACAAGGTCAGTTCTGCGTCCGCGTTCCTGTGGTATGGCGGCGGCGCCGTCATCGCAGCCGACGGCGGCACGGGCGGCGGCGCCGTCATCGCAGCCGATGGCGGCACGGGCGGCGGCGTCGCCAAGGCAGCGGATGGGGCAAGTGCGGGTGTCGCCGCGCCAGCTGGCAGCCCCGGCGGGGGCGGGTGTCGGCGCGCCATCGCATCGCGCGCCGAAGGGGGCAGCGGAGTCGGGCGGATGGTGTGTGGTGGTGGCTCGCTGTGCGGTGCTGGAGCGAACGAGCCCACGCTTTCGCGCTGCGAGTCCACACCAGTCGGTCCCATCGGCATCCAGCTCCCGCGTGTCGGAACAGCGGGCGGCGTCACCTCGTCCTTGCTGAGGGAGCCGGGCGCTTCGCTTGCGGGACCCGCCTGGTTCTCGCTGGGGGGAAACAGACTGCCGCCCGAGGCGGTGCGCGCTCCGGCTGGAATGCTCGGTGGCCTGGTCGCCTCGCTGGGCGACGGTGCCTGGGTGCCGACTGGGATAGGCGCGCGCGTCCCGCCGGTGCCGACGCCCGTGCCGAGTCCGGTTCCACCGCCGTCCGAGCCGGAGCGCGTGCCGTATATGCTCGACTCCTCGCCGTCGTCTTCGGCGTCGTGGTCGAGCGGCTCGTCGAGCGCCGCGAGGACTTCCGCCGGCAGTACCGCTTCCACTTCCTCTTCGGGCGAGAGGCGCGCAGGTGGGTTCGACGACGACGGGTTCAGGCCTACCCGTTGCTCGGCGCGCGCCAGCAGACGCTCCAGCTCCGGGCTCATCTCGGATTGCGGAATCTGCCGGGCAAGAGGCGAGCCGGCTGGCTCGGCTTCCACTCCGAAACCGAGAGGAACTGGCGCGGGCAGGCTTGGGCTATCGTTGGGCGGTTCCGTCGGTCTCGCCTGCGTCGGTGCAGCGGGCGACCAGCTCGGCTTGCCCGAGCCGGGCGCTGCGGGCTCGTACGTCACCGGTCCGGGGCCGGTGGGGAGCGCCTCGGGGGGAGGCTCGGACGAACGCGGGGGTGGCTGGGTCGGTGCGGCAGGGCCAGCCCCGAGCGCAGCGCGGTCCGCTTCGGATAGCGGTTCGGCTCGAGCTTCGTGCGAGCTCTCCGGGCCGGTCTGCTTGGCCGCACCCCGACTCGAGTCGGCATTCCGGCTGGACGGTGTGCTGGAAGGAGCACGCGGCGGAGCCGAACTGATCCGGGCGGGACGTCCGCTCGAGCTGGGCGGCCCATACGGCAGTTGTGAGGGGAGCAGTGCGCCGCGCGCCGACCCGGGAACCATCGAGTTTACGACGCCCTTCGGGGGCCCGATCAACGCTTCGACCTTGCGCAGCAGCGCGTACACGTCCACCGGCCGTACGAAGAAGCCGCTGCCTTCGTGGAACACCGCGTCGGGCATGTCGTCGAGTGTGCCGCCTGCCTCGCCCAGGAAGATGATGTCGACGCCGCTGCCGCCCGGCACGTCGCGCAGTCGCGCCATCGTCTCGATGGCCTCGGTTGCATCCACGTCGCACAGGATCAACGAGGGGCGCTGCACCGAAGCGCGGCTCACCACCAGTGTGAGCGGCACGTCCACGACGACGTAGCCGCGCACGCGCAGTGCGGTCGTCAACCGTTCTGCCTCGGCGGACGCATCGCTGACGAAAATCAGCGGCTCCGACTCGGAGGGGCCGCCCATGTCGGCGCCAGGGGGATCAGGCACCACGGCCGGCGAGTGTACGCGAGGCGCGCACGAGGCGGCTACCTCTACTCTGCGGAGGCCCACAGTTGGCGCGCGTCAGGGCGATCACGCTCATTTTCGGGCTTCTTCCTGCTCCGGGCCGGCGTGCGGTTTGCGCTCCTCGGCGCCCGCCAGTCTGACGGCGATCGCCGCACCGAGCCGCGGCCACAACGGAGCGGAAACGACGGCCACCGTCACGAACGCGATGACGAACAGCTCGCCGCTCGTTAGCCCGAAGAACACGCGTCGGCGATAGCACGCGGCCGCCCGGACGCCTATTGATCGGTCCCGACATTATGATCGCCATGGTAGTACATGACCGCTACGGATTGCGTTCTCGGGTTAGGTGCGAACCTCGGCGATCGCCGTGCGGCGTTCGATGCCGCACTGGACGAACTCGAGGGTCTTGGACGGCTGGTCGAGGTCTCGGCGCTGTACGAGACCGATCCGGTCGGGCCGCCCCAACCCGTCTACCTGAATGCGGCTGTGCGGCTGGAGACCACGCTTTCGCCGGAGGCCCTGCTCGGCGAGCTGCTGGCGATCGAGAGGCGCCAGGGCAGGGAGCGGCGCGAGCGCTGGGGCCCGCGCCCGCTCGATCTGGACATCCTGTGGATCCGGGACCTGCGGGTCGACACGACCCGCCTGCAGGTGCCGCATCCCGAGCTGCTGCGGCGTGCCTTCGCCCTGCTTCCGCTGCTCGATGTCGCTCCCGACGCGGCCGATCCCGAGCGGGGCGAGCGCTACGCGACGCTGGCCGCCGGGCTGGATCGCTCCGGCGCCAGATGCCTCGCGGGCACCGAGGGAGGAACCTGGCGGCGCCGTCGGCCGGGCGTTACGGCGGGCGATCGAAGCTAGCTGCCCGCCACTTCGACGCACAGCGTCGCACGGGTAGACACTTCGGCGCCAAGGTGGTACGAGCCGCCCGCCGCTGTCTGCGGGTGAACCGGCCCGGCGCCTAGCGACCGGCCCGGCAGGTGCTGGTGCGCGACTCACCCCGAGCGGCCCGGAATAGCCAGGTGGAAGGATGCTGAGCATCGGACTATGCGCTTCGACCGCACAGGTCGGCACGATTCTCGAGGCCGTCGGGATCATGAACGACTCGGGGGGAGTCAAGTTCGACCTGGATCGGACCTTCGTGATCCAGATGGTCCTGTTCATGGGCCTGATTGTGGTGCTCAAGCCGCTGCTCTTCGATCCGGTGCTCCGGATCTTCGAGCAGCGGGAGCTGCGCACGGATGGCGCCAGGGCCGAGGCCCGGCGCATGCAGGAAGAGGCCGGTGAGCTGCTGCGCCGCTACGAGCAGGAGCTCGAGCGGATCAACCAGGTCGCCGCAGAGGAGCGCGAGCGGCTGCGAGCCGAGACCGCGCGACTCGAAGCGGAGATCCTCGACGAGGCCCGCGACCTGACGACACGGGTCGTTGAAGAGGGCCGCGACAAGATCGAAAAGGAAGTCGGGGCTATCCGCTTCGATCTTGGAAAGCAGTCCGAGCGGCTCGCGAGCGAGTTGGCGACGCGCGTGCTCGGTCGGGAGGTCGGCTGATGCGACGCTCGGCACTGTCACTCGCACTGGCCATCCTGTGCTTCGCGGGGCTCGTGCTGGCCGCCGCGCCGCGCGCTCTCGCCGCCCAGCCGTCCGAAGCCGCAGCAGCCGGCGAGCACCCCGGTGCCCAGGCGACCGGCGAGCATGCCGAGGAGCCCGAGGGCATCAACTGGTACTACGGCTTCATCGCCGAGAAGGAAGGCGCAAAGCCGGGGCTGCTCTGGCGTCCCAAGGGCATGCAGCCGCCGCTGCTCGCCGAGGTGTTCGACGCCTTCATCCTGTACTGGCTGGTCTTCAAGATCGCGCGCAGGCCGTTGGCCGATGCACTGAAGAAGCGCAAGGCCGCCATCATGCAGGGCATGGAGGACGCCGGGAAGATGCGCGATGACGCCGCCAAGCGCCTCGCCGGCTACGAGGAAAAGCTCAAGCACGTCGACGACGAAATCGAGCGCGTGAAGCGCGAGATGCGCGAGGCCGGCGAGCGTGAACGCGAACGCATCCTGGCCGAGGCCAAGGACAAGCGCGAGCGCATGGAGCACGACGCACGCGTCCTGATCGACCAGGAGCTCAAGGCGGCGCGGGAGCTGCTCCTGCGCGAGACGGTCAGGAGCGCCGTCGGCTCGGCCCGGGATCTGCTCGAGAAGCACGTCAGCGCCTCCGACCAGCAGCGCCTTGCCGACGACTACATCGAGGGCGTCAAGCGCGCCGAGATCCACGTCCCGGGAGGTCGCGCGTGATCGACACCGCAGTCGCCGAGCGCTACGCGCGCGCGATCTTCGAGCTGGGCGTCGAGGCGAACCAGCAGGCGCCTCTCACCAGCCAGATCCAGAAGCTTGCCGACGTGTACGCCGGCAGCCCCGAGCTGCGCAGCGTGCTCGACAATCCGCTCGTCGAGGAGTCCAAGCGCGAGGCAGTGCTGAAGGATCTGTCGACGCGACTCGGCCTTGGCCAGCTCGCCCAGAACGCGATCCGGCTGCTCGCGCAGCGCCGGCGCCTGTTCGCGCTGCCCGAGATCGCGCGCCGTCTCGGCACGCTCGCCGACGACAAGGCCGGCGTGCTGCGCGCGGTCGTGACCAGCGCCGCGCCGCTTCCCGACAGCTACTACCAGAAGCTCGTGAGCGAGCTCGAGAAGGCCTCCTCGCGCAAGATCGTGATCGAGAAGAAGCAGGACCCCTCGCTCATCGCGGGTGTCGTGACCCGCATTGGCGACCACACCATCGACGGCAGCCTCAAGGGGCGCCTCGCGGAGCTCGAGCGCCAGCTCCTGCACACCTGATTTCCGGACAGACGCGGACCGCGGCCGTGCCGCGAACCAACGGGCCCCAGCCCTCGAGAGAACAACACCATGCAGATCAGCGCCGACGAGATCTCCCAGATCATCAAGAAGCAGATCCAGAACTTCGACCGTGCCGCCCTCGTTGCGGAAACGGGTACCGTGCTGACCAGCGGCGACGGCATCGCGCGCATCTACGGCCTGGAAGGAGCCATGGCCGGCGAGCTCGTGGAGTTCCCGGGCGACCTGTTCGGGCTGGTGCTCAACCTGGACCAGGATAGCGTCGGCGTGGCCATCCTCGGTGACGCGACGGGCGTGAAGGAAGGCGACTCGGTCAAGCGCACCGGCCGCATCGCGGACGTGCCGGTGGGCGAGGCGGTCGTGGGCCGTGTGCTCAACGCGCTCGGCCAGCCCATCGACGGCAAGGGCCCCATCGAGAGCAAGGAGCGCCGCCGCATCGAGGTCAAGGCGCCGGGTATCATCGCGCGCCAGCCGGTCAAGGAGCCGCTGCAGACGGGGCTCAAGGCCATCGACTCGATGATTCCCATCGGCCGCGGACAGCGCGAGCTGATCATCGGCGACCGCCAGACCGGCAAGACGGCGATCGCGACCGACACGATCATCAACCAGAAGGGCAACGGCGTCATCTGCGTGTACGTGGCCATCGGCCAGAAGGCGTCGACCATTGCGCAGGTGGTCGACAAGCTCGCGCAGCACGGCGCCATGGACTACACGATCGTCGTGGCCGCGACGGCCGATGAGACCGCGCCGCTGCAGTTCCTGGCGCCGTACACCGGCGTCACGATGGGCGAGTTCTTCCGCGACACCGGGCGCCACGCGCTGTGCATCTACGACGACCTCTCGAAGCAGGCCGTCGCCTACCGCCAGATGTCGCTCCTCTTGCGCCGCCCGCCGGGCCGCGAGGCCTATCCCGGCGACGTGTTCTACGTGCACTCGCGCCTGCTCGAGCGCGCCGCGAAGATGGCGGACCGCTGGTACGTGGTGAAGAAGGACGCCGAGGTCCCCAAGGGCAACGAGAAGTTCCGCGGCGTGGACGGCAAGGTCCACCTCGGCGACGAGGGCAAGCACGCCGCCAAGGAGGCGCTCGAAGCCCACGACGACAAGGCCAATCTCGAGATCAAGAAGGACCCGTACTCGGGCGGCTCGCTGACGGCGCTGCCGATCATCGAGACCCAGGCCGGTGACGTGTCGGCATACATTCCGACGAACGTCATCTCGATCACCGACGGGCAGATCTTCCTCGAGAGCGATCTGTTCTATTCCGGCGTCCGCCCGGCCATCAACGTCGGCATCTCGGTCAGCCGCGTCGGCGGCAACGCGCAGATCAAGGCGATGAAGAAGATCGCCGGTACGCTGCGCCTCGACCTGGCGCAGTTCCGCGAGATGGCCGCGTTCGCCCAGTTCGCCAGCGACCTGGACGCCGCCACCCGCGCCCAGCTCGACCGCGGTCAGCGGCTCACCGAGCTGCTCAAGCAGGGGCAGTACGTGCCGCTGCCGGTCGAGCGCCAGGTGGTCATCATCTACGCGGGCACGCAGGGCTATGTCGACAAGCTGCCGGTCGATTCGCTGAAGGCGTACGAGCAGGAGCTGTACCGCCACATCGACGAGAAGCACCCCGACCTGTGGAAGGACATCAAGGAAAAGCGCGAGCTTACCGACGATATCAAGAAGCAGCTCGACAAGGTGCTCAAGAAGTTCACGAAGAACTTCGTGGCCAGCGAGGACTGACCCGGAAGGACTGATCGTTGGCCAACCTGAAAGAGATCCGCAAGCGCATCGCGAGCGTGAAATCCACGCAGAAGATCACGCGTGCGATGAAGATGGTCGCGGGCGCGCGGCTCAATCGCGCGCAGCAGCGCATCACCCATCTCAGGCCCTACGCGGTCAAGACGGGCCAGGTGCTGGCCGAGGTGACTGCCGCGGCGAACCAGCGCCTTGACGACAATGGCGGCACCGAAGCCGACCATCCGCTGCTGGCCCGTCGCACTGAAAGCAGCGCGCTGCTCGTCGTGGTGACGAGCGATCGCGGACTTTGCGGCGCCTTCAACTCCAACATCAACAAGGCTGCCGAGCGTCTCTGGAAGGACAAGGAAGCCGAGGGCAAGAAGGTCCAGTTCGCGGTCATCGGCCGCAAGGGGCGGGACTACTTCCGGCGTCGCAACGCGCCCATGTTCCACGTCTTCTCGGGCGTGTGGGACGACCTGGGGATGGGCCAGGCGCGCATCGTAGCGCGCACCATCCTCAAGCCCTTCCTGGCCGGCGAGGTCGACACGATCTACATTGTGTACAACGAGTTCAAGAGCGCGATGAGCCAACGGCTCACCGCCGAACCCCTGCTCCCCGTCCATAGCGCCATGGAGAGCGCGGCCGCGGAGGAGAGCGCGAACGTTGCCGACCGCGTCCAGAACCGGGAGTTCATCTTCGAGCCCGACAAGAACACGCTGCTCGAGCGGCTGGTCCCGATGTACATCGAGATCACGCTGCTGCGCGCGCTCTACGAGTCGATGGCGTCGGAGCTGGGTGCGCGGATGACCGCGATGGACTCCGCTACCAAGAACGCCAGCGAGATGATCTCGAAGCTGACACTCCAGTACAACCGGGCACGCCAGGCGGCGATCACCACCGAGCTCATGGAGATCATCGGCGGCGCCGAGGCGCTCTCGGCCTAGCGAGGTCGCAATGGCTGCGCGGAAGAAGGCGTCGCGCAAGAAGCGCAAGACCCAGCGCCAGAAGAGCGCACGCGCGAAGCAGCGCAACCTGCCCGCACGCGAGGTCGAGCGCCCGGTCCGCCCTTCTTCCGCAGGCGAGCCCGCTGCCGGGAGCGGCGAAGCCGAGGAAGAGAAGCCGGCCGCACCGAAGAAGAAGGCCGGCGCGAAGCGCAAGAAGGCGCGCGCTCCCCGGAAGGAAGAGCGCGACAGCGAGCCCGGGTCCGAACCCGCGCCGCCTGCGCCTGCCGGCATCGGAGCGACGCTCAAGGCGCTGCCGCTCTCGGCCAAGGTCGGTGCGGGGGCCGTGCTGGTCGCTGTCCTCATCTATGCGCTGATGCGGGTGCAGCATCCCAACACGCCGACGACGGCCGCCAGCGCCGAACCGGAAATGCCCATCACCGCACACGGTGCGGCAGGCACACCCACCATGTCGGCACCGACGCCTTCCGCGTCGGCGCCCGTCGCAGCGTCGGCCTCGGCTCCGGCCGCGTCGGAGTCCGCTTCCGCCGCAGCGTCGGCGGCGCCGGCGCCCTCGGCCAAGAAGCCCGTGGTGCCCAAGCCTCCGCCGCGCCAGTTGCGCCCGAAGATCCCCCCGCCGAAGCCTTCACCCGGTCCGGGGCCGAAGCCCACGGCGCCGAAGCCGGCTGCGCCCAAGCCCACGACGCCTGCGCCGAAGCCGGCCGCGCCCAAGCCCACGGCGCCCGCGCCGAAGCCGACCGCGCCGAAACCGGCCCCGAAGAAGGTCGTGCCGAGCGCGGCGGACAACCCGTACTGAGTTGCAGGGCTCCTGGGCCGACGCAAAGTGGACCGCGAGCGGCGGTTGATGCGACACCGGGAGGGGCCGCCTTGAACGCGCGGCGCCGGCTGCGACACTTACGGGAGGAGCTTCTGCAATGTGTGGAATCGTCGGATACGTAGGTCCGCGGGGCGCTGCGCCCATCCTGCTCGATGGCCTGCGCAAGCTCGAGTACCGCGGCTACGACTCGGCCGGCCTGGCCGTGCACGACGGCCGGCAGATCGAGATCGTGCGCGCCGTCGGCAAGCTCGACAACCTCGCCCGCGCGCTCGACAAGCACCCGCTCCAGGGCACCACCGGCCTCGGCCACACGCGCTGGGCAACGCATGGGCGCCCCAGCGAACCCAACGCCCACCCGCACGCCGCCGGAGCGGTGGCCGTCGTGCACAACGGCATCATCGAAAACCACCTCGAGCTCAAGCACGAGCTCGTCCAGGCGGGCATCCGCCTCTCCAGCGACACCGACACCGAGATCGTGGCGCACCTGATCGACGGCGAGCTCCAGCGCGGTGCGGCGACTCTGTTCGACGCGGTACGCGCCGCGCTTTCGCACGTGCAGGGCGCCTACGCGCTGGCCGCTATCTCGAAGAGCGAACCCGATCGGCTGGTGGTTGCCAAGAGTGCTTCGCCGCTGGTGATCGGCCTGGGCGACGGCGAGACCTTGTGCGGCAGCGACATCCCCGCGCTGCTCGGCCACACGCGCCGCATGATCTTCCTCGAAGACGGCGAGATGGCCGAGCTGACCGCCGACGGCGCGCGCATCGAGACGCTCGACGGCAAGCCCGTCAAGCGCGAGCCGCGCCGCATCGACTGGAGCCCGGTGCAGGCCGAGAAGAGCGGCTTCAAGCACTTCATGCTCAAGGAGATCTTCGAACAGCCCCGCGCCGTCGAGGACACCCTGCGCGGCCGCATCCTGCTCGAGGAGGGCGACCTGGTCGACGCCGAGCTCGGCCTCGATGCGGAGACGGCCCAGCGCATCGATCGCGTCGTGCTGCTCGCCTGCGGCACCAGCTATCACGCCGCGCTCGCCGGCCGTTACTGGATCGAGCAGCTCGCGCGCGTCCCTGCCCAGGCCGAGCTGGCCAGCGAGGTGCGCTACCGCGAGCCCGTGTTCACCGAGCGCGATCTGGTCGTCGCCGTGAGCCAGTCGGGCGAAACGGCGGACACGCTGGCCGCGCTGCGCTCGGCGAAGGAAGCCGGCGCGCACGTGCTCGGCATCGTCAACGTGCTCGACAGCGCGATAGCCCGCGCCGCCAACGGCGCCCTCTACACGCATGCCGGTCCGGAAATCGGCGTCGCGTCCACCAAGTGCTTCACCACGCAGCTCGTCGCGCTGCTGCTGCTCGCGACCTACCTCGGCCGCCGCCGCGACACGCTCGACGCGCCGCGCGCGCGCGAAGTACTTCAGGCGCTGGTCGAGCTGCCCGGCGCGATGCGCACCGCGCTCGAGCACAAGGACGAAGTGCTCGAGGTAGCCCGCAAGTGGCAGCACTCTGCGCACATGCTGTTTCTCGGTCGCGGTCTCGGCTTCCCGATCGCGATGGAGGGCGCGCTCAAGCTCAAGGAAATCTCCTACGCCCACGCCGAGGGCTACGCCGCCGGCGAAATGAAGCATGGCCCCATCGCGCTCATCGACGCCGACATGCCCATCGTCGTGGTGATGCCGAAGGACAACCAGTACGAAAAGACGCTCTCCAACGTGCAGGAAGTCCGCGCCCGCGACGGCCAGGTGATCGCCGTGATCACCGAAGGCGACAGCGAGGCCGCCGAGCTCGCGCAGGAGACACTCGCGGTGCCGGCTGTGCCGGCCGTCGTGCAGCCGCTCGTCACCGTGCTGCCGCTGCAGCTGCTCGCGTACTACATCGCGGATCTCAAGGGCACGGACGTTGACCAGCCGCGCAACCTCGCGAAGACGGTTACGGTCGAGTAGGCACGCAGGCGGACTTGACACAAAGCCGCGCGCCGGCTCATCTGCCAAGCATGCGTTTCCCAGCATCTGCGCTCACCGGAATTTTCCTGCTCGCACCGCTGTGCGGCTGCGGCGGCGCCAAGCCACCGCCCGCAAACGCTCCTGATCCCGCCACGCCCAGAGCGTCCGCCAAGCAGGCTGCGCCGGCGAAGAGTGCAGCGGATTCCGACGAAGACGCCGACTCCGACGACGCGCCGAACACGATGCCCAGCAAGTGCGCCAAGAAGGGCGGCGACGTGTGCACGCCGCGCTCGAAGTTCGTCGACAAGCTCTGCTCCGGTGACTACCCGGATGCCACGCTGTACATGTTCTCCAAGGCGGCGCCCTGGACGCACGGCTACCTGACGCGCAAGACCAAGGCGTGGAACGCCTCGGGCGGCGCATCGGAGAGCGGCTGGGTCGCCTTCGACGAGGAAGTCGTCATCCTGCGCGAACGCAAGGCGGACAAGAACGGCATGCAGGTCAGCGGTGCCGGCGGCGGCTACGACGCCCTGCGTTGGGACGGCTCCTGCGTCACGCTCTCCAAGGAAGAGCTCACGCTTTCCAAGCCTCCCGCGCCCAAGGCCACCAAGGTCACCTTCCGGTTCCTCTCCGATCCCATGCAGCAGGCACTGCGCAAGGATGACGCGGTCACCAAGGCGTACCGCGCACGGCGCAAATACTGCAAAGGCGCCACGATGGGCGAGGTCAGCCTGAAATGCGTCAAGGCCGACAAGAGGCTGAGCAAAGAGATCGTGGACTACATTCGAAACGGTGGCACGCTCCCCGTACCGCAGAAGATCCCGTAGACTGTAGAAGTACGCTGCAGGAACAGGAGCAAAGCGATGGCAATGTCGGAAATCGGACAGGAGCTGGCCCGCCTCGCCCTGAAGAAGCTCGGCGAGGTCGACATGAAGGAAGCGACCGACGCGGTCAAGGCGATCGGCAAGGCGTCGACCGGCGCCGCGCTGTTGCCCGGCCTCGGCTCGTTCGGCATTGGCGTCGCTCTGGGCGTCGGCGTCACGCTGCTCGTCGCGCCCCGCACCGGCAAGGAAACCCGCGCGCTCATCGCGAAGAAGCTGGGCGCCCTGCGCGGCAGGCTCGGTAGCGAAGCTCCACGCGCCGAGCCGGAGTCCCACGGCGACACCATCGAGGCGCGCGGCACCGTCGTGAGCTGACACCGCCCGTGCGCGCCACCGCTGTCAGTCGCGCACGGCCCGTCGGATGCCCCGCAGCGGGCGGCGCCGGCACATGGGGTTCTGCATCCAGCCGGATCCCAGGGGCATTCCCAACGGAACTCGAGACCGTGAGCTACGGATCCTGCAGCGCTTTCGCTATGGAGGTCCGAGTGACACAGAGTGGCACAACCGGCGGCCGACGGTGTCCGGGGAGAGCCTGTACAAGGCGGTGGGCGACCATGATTACGAGCGCGGTCCGAACGACAACCTGCTTCACGCTGTTCGCTCTCGCGCTGCTCGTCTGGGCGACCGGCTGCAACTCGAACGGCTCGGGAGCGGGCAGCGTGGGCGCGGGCGGCGCCGCGGGCAGCGCGGGCAACGGCGGTTCAGGGGGCAACGGCAGCGGCTGCGCGCCGACGGCCGGCGCGGGCGGCGCGGTGGACATGAACAACTGTCCGACGGCGTACGTACTGCCGCACTACCAGGGCGATACTTGCGGGTTGTGCGATCCCGGTGCGTCGATGCTGTGCTCGTCCGTGTGTGACTGGGCCATGCCCTATCCAGACCCGGAGTGCACACCCGACGGAACGGTCTGCACCAACTACTCACGGTTCTGCGCAGCGGGGGTTGGCAAGGAGTGCGGCTGGACGGGACAACCGGCATGCCCGGCCTTGCTGCAGGCGGCGATCGCCTCGGGCGGGATAACGTGCACGAGGGACAGCGACTGCGGGACCGGCCACTGCAGTCTGCGCGTCTACAATCGCATGTTCTGCGATGACGCCCCGCCCGTGTACGCCAAGGACTACTGCCCCGACGCGGGCGCCGACAGCGGAACCGACGCGTCCGATGCCGGCAGCGACGCGGCGGATGCCGGCAGCGACGCGGCGGACGCGGGGCCGTAGTCGGGCGTGGTGGGCCCGGCCACCGGCTTCACGCCTGCTCGCCCAGCAGGCGCGCCGCGATCGCGCCGAAGCGACGCAGATCGTCGAGGTCGTCGCGCACCGTCCGCGCCAGCAGTGCGAGATCGATCGCCACGTAGTCGTGGACCAGGATGTTGCGCATGGCGGCAGCCGCGCCGAGCCGCTGGGCGAGAGCCTCGTCGATCATGCCGTGTCGGGCGAGCACGAGGAATGCGGCGCGCGCCGTGTCTGGAGGTGTCCAGCCCTGTGCCGCAACCACGTGGTAGGCGACGTCGATACACGCCTCGACCGCGACCTGCAGCCAGCGCTCCACAGCCGCCTGCAGCACGGCGTCGGCCGCTAGCCGTGCGGCATCCCCACCGCCCGAGCTTTCGAGATGCGTCAGCGCTTCGCCGAGCGCGAGTACGCGCCGCGCGACGATGTCGTCATCGACCACGCGTCGCCTCGTCCATTGCCTGTCCAGCGCGGCGCGCGGCCTGGCGGAAGAGCTTGCGATAGGGCGCTTCGTCGTCGTAGCGGCGCGCGATGCGCGCTTCCAGCTCGACGCGCCTTTGGGCATGGCGCGCGATCAGCAGCCGCCCGTCGTGGATGGCGCGGAACGCGACCGTCGTGCCGCTCCGCTCGAGGTCCACGATATCCGCTGTCTCGCCGAGGGAACCCAGCGCATCGGCGAGCGCGACCACGAGCCGGCGCCGTGCCGCTTCGCGCGCCGCACCGTCGAGCTGCCGCGCATAAGCGACCGCGAGATCCACGTCGCTGTTGAGGCGCGGCTGTCCGCTCGCGCGCGATCCGAACAGGTACGCCACGTCGATGGCGGGCTCCGCCGCAACGACCGCGGCCAGCGTGTGTGCGAGCTCGTCCGCCATGTGCTCAAGGGTAGCATGCCGTGGTGGCACGACCGAGCGGGGGCTGCCAGCGACGGAGCTTGCCGTGTCGGGCAAGCGCCGCGACTGCCGCGAGGACGGCTCCGCAACGTCCTCGCCACGCATGGTCGAGCGGTCTTCGGGCAGCATGAGGCATTCTGGCAAGCCTCGTGCGGGCAGCGTTGGCACGTCGCCGCAGTGGCAGAGCGCTTCCCCGCTTCCGCAGCTTTACCGTGGAAACACGTGTGCCTTGACAGTCAACAACCCCGAGCGCGTTGGGTTCCCGGTTGCAATCCTCGCACGTGAGGACGACAGAGACTGCTGGCAGAAGACGGACGACGCCGAACTGCCCCACCTTGCTGCGCCGGCCGTAGACATCTCCGTCATCTCCGATGGCTCGCTTGGGATTCTCGGTAGCTACCCCGGCGTGGACGTTTGCAGCGGGACGAGCTTTTCTGCTCCGCAGGTCTCGGGCGCTGTCGCCTCCCTGCAGGGGTACTACTTCGGTCTGCGCTCGTGGCCGGAAGGCGTCGTCCCGATCATGCTCGTCAGCTCCTGGACCAGCTTCGAGCCTGGGGGCCCGGACGGGGACATCCTGAATCTGGACGATGGCATCGACGACAAGGACGGGGCGGGTGAGCTGAACGGATACGAAGCCTGGCAGGTGGCCGAGCACAGGCAGAACGCCGGCAACGCCGTGAGCCGGCGCGGTTTCGACTACCGGTACGACTATCCCGGGGACTGGGCCCAGTACAGCATGTCGCCGATCTACTACGCATCCCTGCCAGCTGACGGCTACCTGCGCGTTGCCACCGTGATGATGAACCACCCGAGCTGCAATACGCCGGGGACCTGCGATAGCGCTGCCGACAACTTCTCCGAATACTACCTCTACGTCTACGACCGGGCGACCGGCGACTACTACTGGTCGGTCGGCCTCGGCAACAACTACAAGTATCTCGCGATCCATAGCGCCTACTCCACGACCCAGACCTACGAGATCAGCGCGTGGATGGCGGACTGGAAGGGGATGAGCGGCGACACGTGGGGTCTCGCATGGGACACGGACTAGTGGAGGCAGTCATGAACAAGAGGACACTCCAGATACCAAGCCGCTGTGTGCTCGTCGCATTTGCGGCGCTTGCCTTGATGGCGGGCTGCAAGACGAGCAGTCCACCGGTGGGCGCGGGGAGCGCGGGCACGGCGGGCCGCGGGGGGAGCGGCGGAGGCTCTGGCCTGGGCGGAGCGGGCGGCGCCGCGGGCAGCGCGGGCAACGGCGGTTCAGGGGGCAACGGCAGCGGCTGCGCGCCGACGGCCGGCGCGGGCGGCGCGGTGGACATGAACAACGGCGTACGTGCTGCCGCACTACCAGGGCGATACTTGCGGGTTGTGCGATCCTGGCGCGTCGGCGCAGTGTTCCTCCGTGTGCGAATGGGCAACCGTAGTGGGGGTGGAGTGCACGCCGGATGGGAGCGCCTGTATCTTCGTTCCGGTCATGTGCGGAGAGGGGGTTGAGTGCGGCTGGACCGGAAAGGCGGCCTGCCCGGCGTTGGCGCAGGTGGCAAACTCGAAGGCGGGAAGCATCTGCGTTTCTGACGGCGATTGCGCATCCGGCCACTACTGCGACCTCCGCGTCGACAACCGCATGTTCTGCGACAACGCGCCGCCCGTGTACGCCAAGGACTACTGCCCCGATGCCGGCGCGGAGGCGGGCACGGACGGTGGCAGCGATGCCAAGAGCGACGCCGCGCCCGACGCGGGCCCGTAGCGCGCCGGGCCTTGCCGTGGTGGGCCCGCGCGCGGCGACAGCCGCGCGTTTGGGACCACCCGGCGCGCGCAGCGGAGCGAGCGCGGCGGGCCGCGGAAACGACGCGCTGTGCGGAGGGCATCCAGGCGGGACGCGGAAACGACGCGCTGTGCGGCGGACATCAGCCGGGATGGGGCGCGATGGACCGCGGCGGGCGCGGATGTTGTAGAGTGCGCGCCCTCCGCGGAAACACGCGCGGACGAAGGAGGCGAAGTGGATCCGAAAGGCAAGGTTGCGCTGGTCACGGGTGGGGCATCGGGACTCGGCAAGGCGACGGTGCAGGCGCTGGTGAAGCGCGGCGCCAAGGTGGTGATCGTCGACAAGGCGAAGGAAGCCGGCGAGGCGCTGGCGAAGGAGCTCGGCGACGCAGCGGCCTTCGTGGAGTGCGACGTGACCGACGAGGCCGCGATGCAGCAGGCCGTGGCGCGCGCCAAGGAGTTCGGCGGGCTGGACATCGCGGTGGGCTGCGCGGGCATCGGCACCGCGGGACGCGTGGTCGGCAAGAGCGGGCCGTTCAACCTGGGTCTGTTCGAGCTGACCATCAAGGTGAACCTCGTCGGCATGTTCAACATGGTGCGGCTGTGCGCCGAGGCGATGATCGGCAACGATCCCGACGCCGAAGGCGAGCGCGGCGTGATCATCACCACGGCGTCGATCGCCGCGTTCGACGGGCAGATCGGCCAGTGCGCCTACAGCGCATCCAAGGCCGGTGTGGCGGGCATGACGCTGCCCATCGCGCGCGAGATGGCGCGCTTCGGTATTCGCGTGCTCACCATCGCGCCGGGTTTGTTCGACACGCCGATGATGGCGGGCCTGCCCGAGGAAGCGAAGAAGGCGCTCGAGGTCAGCGTGCCGTTCCCGCCGCGTCTTGGTCGCCCGCCGGAGTACGCGAAGCTGGCGCTCGACATCGTGGGCAATACCATGCTCAACGGCGAGACCATCCGCCTGGACGGCTCGCTGCGCATGGCGCCGAAGTAGCCGTCGGGTTCGAGGGAGTTGGAGGTTGGGTTGGCGGTGCGGCGCGGGCACGCGCTGCACGCCTGCTTCCCGCGTGAAAACCATGGGCCAAGTGCCGGTCTTCGTGGTTGTTCGCTTGTCTGTGCGGCGTGGGCGCGCATTTCGGTGGGCTGGGGCGTCGGACGGGGCGGAAATGCGCGGGCTTGCTTCGCTGCGCCGGGGCTCGCTTCGCTCGCCCTACGGCGTTGTACGAGTGGCTCGCTTCGCATCGCCCTACGTTGGTGTGCGGGTGGGATGGTTTGTGTCCCGCCCGCCCGCCCCCACCGGAATCCTCCCGGGGGGCTCACCGCCCCCCGCGCCCCCCGACGCGCCTCGCTTCGCTCGACGCGGGCCTGCTTCGCTGCGCCGGGGCTCGCTTCGCTCGCCCTAGGGCAAGGGCTGCGTGAACGTGTCCCGCAGCTTGCCGTCCTGGTCGATGGTGCGGCCCGAGAGCGACGTGTCGTCGACCTTGACCACGACGCCGAAGAAGAACGAGCCGTAGGCGACGCGCATGGAGCAGGTGGGGCGGGAGATGTTCTTGCTCGGGTCGCCGATGGCGCCGCCGCCGCCGGCGACGGTGAGGTAGGTGATGGTCTTCGAGGGGTCGCTCGTTACGGGCACTTCGAAGTGTTCGTAGCCGTGCATGTGGCCTTGCAGCACCAGCTTGACGTCGTACTTCTCGAACAGCGGCGTCAGATCCGCCCGCTCGGTGTCGAGCTGGCCGGTGTCGCCGCAGGTGAGCAGCGGGCGGTGCAGGAACACCACGCTGAAGCGGTAGCCGGGCTGGCTCGCGGCGTCGGCGAGCTCCTTCTCGAACCAGTTGAACTGGGTGGAGCCGGCGGTGAGATCGGTTTCGGTGTCGAGCGAGAAGAACCACACGCCGCCGGTCTCGAAGCGGTACCAGCCGTCGGTGCCGTCGAAGCCCGCGCCTGCGAAGAAGCGATGGTAGTACTCGGTGTACTCGTCGGGCTTCTCGCTCTCGTGATTGCCGATGCAGGGCTCGAACGCGCCGTGCGACAGGATGGGCGAGAGCGCATTGAACCAGTACGCCCAGGTCTCGAGCCCGGAGGAGTAGTACTGCAGATCGCCGGCGTGCAAGGTGAAGTCGTACGGTTCGTTCTCGATCTGCTGCTCGACTTTCGCCAGGTGACCGCCGAGGCCGGGGTTGGTGTCGGCGATGGTCATGAAGGTGAAGGGTTTGCCTGGGGCAAGCGCGGTGCAGAAGCGTCCGGTCTGCGTCTTGTCGGCGTCGAGCGCGTAGGTGTAGCAGGTGCCGGCGGACAGCCCTGTCAGCTTGGCCTCGTGCAGCCAGTAGGTGCCGGCCGCGTCGGGCGGCGCGTCGGGATTGAGCGGCGCGGTGTACGTCTCCTTGATCGTGAACGGCGACGCGCTGGAGTCGACCTCTTGCGAGGCGCCGCCGGCTTCCGGCGTCAGCGCGAGCTTGCCGTCGCTGGGGTCGCGGCACGCTTCCCAGCGTACGAGGGCGGAGCTGCCGTCGACGCGCAGCACCCAGGGGCGTTTGCTGATGCCGCTCTGGGGGCAGGTATCGCCGGCGTCGGTGGTTGGGGTGGTTGCAGTGCTGCTCTTGCTGCTGCAGGCCGAGAGCCCGAGCGCGAGCGCGACAAGCCAAGGGGATTTCACGCCGCCAGCGTAGCATCGCGCCAGCGGAAGTGTATCCGGCGGGTCGTGGGCGCCGCGATGTATAGTGGGGCGATGAGCTCCGGGATGTCCGTGGACGGCGGGCGCGAGCCGAGTGCTGCGCTGCTCCGCCTGGTGGCTTTCCTGTCCGTCGCATTGCCGCTGTCGGTGATGCTCGCGATCTCGTTCATGGTGACGCCGGGCGACATCGTGAGCGGGCGCGTGGTCCTGTCGGCGCCGTGTGCGTTTCATCAGCTGTTCGGCCTCGACTGCCCGATGTGCGGCATGACGCGCGCGTTCGCTGCGCTGAGTCACGGACAGCTGCTGGCCGCGTGGGGATACAACCGCGCCGCGCCGATCATGTACCTGTCGTTCTGGGCCTTGGTTGCCTGGGCCTGTGGGGGCGCGGCCGAGGCCCTCTCCGATCTGCTGCCGGCGCGTGCCGTGCGCGCGGAGGACGCGTGAACCCGCCGCCGGGTGGCTACGGTCCGCCGCCTGGTCCGCCGGGTGGGTTCGTGCCTCCGCCTGGCGGTGCGCCGCCTGGGGGTGCGCCGCCCGGAGGAGGTGGCTACGGTCTTCCGCCGGGTCCGCCACCTGGCGGGGGCTTTTCGCCGCCTGGCTGGAACGCGCCGCCGGGTGGCTATGGTGCGGGACTGCCGCCCGGGGTGAGCCCAGGCTCGGCCTACGGCGGTCCCCCGGGTGCGGCCCAGGACCAGCTCGCGATCGTCTCGCTGGTGCTGGGCTTGTTCAGTCTGTTCATGGTCTTCTGCTGCGGGCCGCTGTCGATCGTACTCGGCATCTCCGCCGTCACGTTCGGGCTGGTGTCGATCTCGCGCATCGGCAAGGAGCCGATGCGCTACACCGGCAAGCCGCTCGCGATCGCCGGCATCGTGCTCGGCGCGCTCGGCGCGCTCGGCTACGTGCTGATGTTCGTGGTGTTCGGTGCGTTCAGCTTCCTGTCGCGGATGTCGCTGCCGTAGGTCGGACGCCGCTTCAGCGCGGCCGCCACACCGCACCGAGGTTCCAGCGCGCGAGGCCGTTGATCCCGGGGATGTGTGCGCCGGCGATGCGCAGCTCGCCTACGATGCCCAGCGACAGCGTGCGCGCGATGCTGCGCGGACCGAACGTAGTCAGCCGCGGAGGATGGCGGGCCAGTGCCGGATCCGCCGCAGTGAGGAGCGCCGCGAGCGTCGCCGGACCGGGCGGCCCGATGGGGCGCACGAAGTCGAGCATCAGCGAAAATCGCCGTCTTGCACGCAGCCGCGTCAGCGCCGGCCAGGCGCGCGGTGCGGGGCGCACCTCGTGCCCCGGTCTGGACAGCAGCGCGGCCAGTGCGCGCGCGATCTCGACCAGGTGAGGCGCGTCGTCGCGCACCAGCAGGTCGGCGGGCGCGCCGCCCCAGCCGTAGCTCCCGCGCGGCGAAGGCAGGCCGTGCAGGCCGAGGTAGGACAGCCGCGACGGAGGGATCGCGTCGAGCAGTCCCTGGGCTACGCCCGGCGCGCCCCAGCTGCCTGCGTCGCGCCCTGTCCTGAGCACGACCCAGCCGAAGGGGCCCGCGTCGAAGTCCACCGCGCCCGCGCGCGGGCGGTGCAGCCCGCGACCCAGCCAGCCCACGTCGGCTTCGCCGGCCTCGAACGCGCGCAGCGCGCCCGCCAGATCCGCGGCGCGTGCCACGTGGATGCGGTCGAGGAAGGCGGCGCCGCGGGCGGCGTGCAGGTTGCGTTCGAGCGTCAGGCTGTCGCGTCGGGTGGTGGCGCGGAACGCGCCGGTGCCGTCGGGCGCCGCTGGGCGGAATGCGCGGGGCAGGAGCGCGGTCACCGGGCTCGACAGCGCGCGCGCCAGCGCGTCGGGGTCCGCACCGGGGATCAGCACGGCCAGCGCGTCGTCCGGATCCCGCGTGGGCCGGCCGAAGGGCGACAGCAGCGACAGCCCGCCGCGCGCCGCTGAACGCCCGAGCGAGAAGACCAGATCGCGCGAGTCGAGACCGCGGCCGCGCGCGGTGGACATCTGCGGGCGCAGAGCGACGCGCGTGCCCTTCGGCGTGCGCTCTGGCAGCCGCGCGGCCAGGGCGGGGTAGGGGCGGCCCTGCGCGTCGAGCGAAAACAGCGGATCGGCGATCGCTCTGCCGAACAACGCCGCAGCAGGATCGTCGATGGCGTGCGGATCGATCTCCCCGAGCGGCCACGGCACGGTCAGGGCGAGACGCCCCCCATATGGAATGCGTCCCAGCGCGTGAGCCGCGCCGGCGCTGGCAACGCCCAGCAGCAGCGCCCGTCGCCCGAAGCGGGGCGGGCTCAATGCAGGATCCAAAGGCTGTCTCCGGTCGCAATCGCGACGGGCGCTCTACCCTCGTCTTCCGGCGGGCACACCGCGAGCGCACGCACGCCGTCCGGCACTGCCAGCCTGAGCCGCTCGACGACGCGTCCGTCGTCGAGCCAGGTGTGCACGATCAGCGCGTCGGCGAGCGGATCGAGCGTGTCCGCGCCGCTCAAGAGCTCGGGCTGTCCGTCGCCGTCCACGTCGCCGAGCGCAAGCTGGGCGCCGGCGCCGTCGACGCGTGCCGTGCGTCCGCGATCGTCGCGCAGCAGCGCGACGGAATGGTTGAAGACACGCTCGGCGCGGAAACGATGCGGTTTTCCGTCGCGACCGACGATCAGCGCGCCGGCGACGGCATCGGCCGGGCTGTCGAAACCGGGCAGCGTCACGCCGCCGTCGCCCTCCATGCACGGCCCGATGTTCGTAGCGAGCGACACGCCGGAAAATCGTACGCAGCCTCCGGGCGCCCACGGGATCCGCCGGGGAACCCTGGCGATGGGCTCCAGCTCGGGACCGAGGCGGACCTCCTGGGCGCGGTCGCTGATGCCCACGTCGATGTGTCCGTGGTCGATCGCGATGGCGCCGAGCGGTTGGCGCAGCGGGAACGGCGCGACCGGCGACAGCGCGGTCCAGGCCACGCTCGCACGCGAAATCATGCGCCCCGATCGGATGCGTCCCAGATGGATACCGTGACGGCCGGCCACTACCAGCTCGAGTCCGGTCTGCCCGGGTAGCTCGGCGCAGGCCAGCGCTACCGGATTTCGCTCGGGCGAGCTGGCCTTGTCGATGTGCCCCACCACGAGCCGCACCGGCGGCAGGAACGAGCGGATCTCCGCGTCGATGCGGCGACTGGCGAATGCATGGCGCACCGGGCTCGGCTCCGGATCGCGTACGCGGTCCCAGAAATTGTGGGGCACCGGGTATTCGTCGGCGGTGACCTGGAGCTGGCCGCGCGCGATGTGCGGCTGGAGGTAGACCAGCGTGCCCGCCTCGCTGGCAAGCGTGCGGGCGCGGGCGAGCCCGGCGGGCTCGTCGTGCGCCCGCACCTGGCGCCCCAGGGCCCCGGCGACGACTCGCGTGATGCGGCGGCCCAGCAGCGCAGCATTTTCGAGCTTGGTCTCGCTCGCGAGCGGGGCTGCGACGACGAGGGCCCGCGCCGGAACGGCTCCCAGGGAGTTGGATAGCTCGCAGCCGATTTCGCTGATTGCGCTGTTCTGTCCGTGACTGCAGGCCTGTTTGTGGGGAGACCCGGGCGGCGGGCCCGGGGCGGGCGCGCCCGCAGGCGGGGCCGCCAGGGCGGCGTTCGCGCCCAGGAGACCAGCCAGCAGAATCGCCTGGAAGGCGGGTCGGGTCGGCATCTCTTCGAAGTTTACGCTGGGGCGCGTGGAATAAGGGAGCCGCGCCAAAGCCATCCTATGATATCGGATCGGAAGCTTGTTCTCCCGCCGCCTGATTCCGCTTCTGGTCGCCGCGTTCGCGGCGGGCATGCTGGTGCTGCTCTCGGCCCCTAGGGCGCGGGCGCAATGCGTCGACGAGGCGCTGAAGCAACAGCTCGTCGGTCGTCGCGCCTACCGAGGCGTCGTGCCGCGGCTGTTCAAGAAGGCGCTGCGTCACGAGATCTCGCCGCTGGGCGGCTGGTACGCCGGGGACCTGGCGGACTCGGCGCCGGTCTGGGGCGGAGCCTACACGTTCAATTTCAGCGAGGATCTGGGGCTCGAAGCGTCGTACCTCCGCTACCGCCAGTCCTACGACCTGGTCAACGCTGTGGAAGCCCGCCAGCAGGGGTTGATCCAGATCCAGCCGGTTTCGACCGAGACGGTGCAGCTGTTCATGGGGCACCTGATCTGGTCGCTGGCGTATGGAAAGGTGCGATGGCTCGGCGGCGCCATCAGCCGCTTCGACTTCTATCTGGCGCTCGGCGCGGGCGCGACGGACGAGCGCAACAGCGTCGGCCTGACGGGTTCAGGGGGTTTCGGTATGAAATTCTACCTGACCCAGTGGCTGGCGCTGCGTCTGGACATGCGGGACTACGTGCACAATCGCCGGCTGCCGGTGTTGGCCATCCAGAAGGTCGTGAACGACGTGAACGCGCTGGGCGGCTTGAGCGTGTTCATCCCATTTACGGACTGAACCTGGCATTTTCAGGTCGAGCAGCGCACCCATACGGGAGTATGCTCCGCAGTCGGTGCATAGTCGCCGAGATTCCGACCACCCTTCCGAGCCCACGCCGGGCTCCAGCCTGCGGACGCGATCTTCCCCGGGGTCGCTTCGCTTGTTCGGGGCGGATATCGATCGGCTGCTCGAGTCGGTCTCGCAGCCAGCTGCGCTCTGCACGCTCGAAACCCGCGTGCTGCTCTTGAATCCGGCGTTCGAGCGCGTGCATGGCGGCGCGCTGGATCCGGAGCAGCGCCTGGTGGGTGACGACGCCGCCCGCGACGTTCTCCTCCAGGGACGCATCTGGCAGGGGGACAGCGTTCTGCCCGGCACGGCCACGCTGGTCCCGCTCAGGTCGCACGATGGTGTGGTTGGCGCTTGTCTCGCCCTGTTCGCGGACACGGTCGCAGAGCGCGAGTGGGCGCGACTCAGGATGCAGTTCGAACGCCTGCGCCAGACCGAGAGCCTGGGGCGCCTTGCCGGCGGCATCGCGCACGACTTCAACAACATGCTGGCGGTGATCCTGAACTACGTCGACCTGGCGGAGCGCAACCTGGAGTCGGGGGCCAAGGCCACCGACGCCCTGCACCGCATCCGGGACGCCGCCGAACGCTCCGCCGATATCACGCAGCAGCTCCTGGCGCTGAGCCGCCCACCCACGGGCGAAGCGGCTGCGGTCGACGTGAACGCCGCCGTCTCCAGTCTGGAAGCCGTGCTGTCCGCCACGCTCGGCGAGCAGATCGAGTACCGCGTCGAGCTAGGCGAGGGTCTGTGGCACGTGCGGCTTGCGCGTGCGCAGCTGCAGCGGATCTTGCTGAACCTGGCCGCGAATTCGCGCGACGCGATGCCGCATGGCGGAACCTTCAGTGTGCGCACGGCCAACACGCAGATCGATGCTTCTGCGGCCAGCGGCGGGCTGGTACCCGGTCGCTATGTGCGGCTCGAGATCGGCGACACCGGTCCGGGGATTCCCGAGGAGGTCGTCGCTCACATCTTCGAACCCTTCTTCACGACCAAGGAAGCGGGCGTGGGCACCGGGCTCGGGCTGTCGATCATCGAAGGCCTGGTCCGACAGGCGGGTGGACGCATTGTCGTCCGGAGTGAGGAAGGGAGAGGTACGACCTTCTGCGTGTACCTACCGGCCGACGACGTCGGAACGACGCAGCCGTCACCAGCACTCGAAAGCCGTCCCCGCTCGATCCTGATCGTGGACGATGAACGTCCGCTTCGCCGCGCCGTGGCCAGGATGCTTGCGGATAGCGGCTACGTTGTCGAACAGGCGGCGGACGGCCAGGCGGCCCTCGAACTCATGCAGGGGCGGGACGAGCCGGTCTCGATCCTGCTCACCGACGTTGTCATGCCGCGCATGAGCGGTGTCGAGCTGGCCAGGCGTCTTGCCGGGAAATACCCGTCGGTCCAGGTCGTGTACATGTCGGGCTACACGCACGGCTTGATCTCCAAGGCCGATCTCGAATCCGGCAGCCTTCTGTATCTGCAGAAGCCGTTCACCAAGGACGAGCTGCTCGAGCTGCTCGAGCAGGCCTGGAAGCGCAGCGCCGCGGTCGAGAAGGCCTGAATCCGCGCCGGAAATGAGCGGCACCAACCTGAACACCGGTCGCCCTTGCCTGGTGCCGGGGCCGTGGTTTTGATCCGGGTCCCCGGCGCGATGGCCGGGCCCAACGGAAAGTAGAGACATGTACAAGGTTGTCCTTCTCCGCCATGGCCAGAGCCAGTGGAACCTCGAGAACCGTTTCACCGGATGGGTGGACATTCCGCTTAGCGAAAAGGGTGTCGAGGAAGCACACCAGGCTTCCGAGCTCCTGCGCGCGGGCGGCTACACGTTCGATGTCGCCTTCACTTCCGTGCTGAAGCGCGCGATCAAGACGCTGTGGATCGTGCTCGAGGATCTCGACCTGATGTGGATCCCGGTCCACCGCAGCTGGCGCGTGAACGAGCGCATGTACGGCGCACTGCAGGGGCTGAACAAGGCGGAGACCGCCGAGAAGCACGGTGCCGAGCAGGTGCACCTCTGGCGCCGGAGCTATGCCACGCCGCCGCCCGCGCTCAGCCCCGACGACGAGCGCTGGCCGGGGCGTGACCCGCGCTATGCGGCGCTGTCGCCTGACGAGGTTCCCGCTACCGAGTGTCTCAAGGACACGGTCGCGCGTTTCCTGCCGTACTGGGAGAGTGACATCGCGCCGGCTATTCTGAGCGGCAAGCGTGTCGTTGTCGCCGCGCACGGCAACAGTCTGCGCGCGCTGGTCAAGCACCTCGACAACGTGAGCGAGGAGGAGATCGTGGGGCTCAACATTCCCACCGGTATCCCCCTGGTCTACGAGCTCGACGAGGCACTCAAGCCCATCCGCCACTACTACCTGGGCGACGCCGAGGCTGCCGAGCGCGCCGCAGCAGCGGTCGCCGCCCAGGCCAAGGGCTAGCCACGCGTGCCTCGCCTTGCCCTGGTGGTCTGCGCGCTGTGGCCGCGCGGCTTCTGGGTGCACAACCTGGAACACGGCGCCGTGGTAATTACCTACAACTGTCCCGGCGGGTGCAACGCGGAGGTCGCCAAGGTCCAGTCGACCATCGATTCGTTCGATGACCCGGCCTGCTCCAAGGCGGCGGGTGTGCCGCGCCACATCGTGATGACGCCCGACCCGCTACTCGATACCCGCTGGGCGGCTAGTGCCTGGGGCTGGACGCTCAAGGCGAGCTGTTTCGAGCCGGCGGTGTTCCTGAAGTTCGTGAAAGACCACTACAACCATTCGCCCGAGGACGAATGCAGCGGTTACTGGGATTTCCAGCCGGACGGGGGACCGTTGGTCCTGCCCTGCACGGACGCGGGGGCCGACGCTGGCGCCGACGCCGGATGACCGATCTCAAGCCGGTCGGCCCATGGTAACCTCGGCGCCTGCCTATGCGAAAGCGCCTGTTCGCCCTGCTTGTCGCGACGTTGTTCGTCCTGCTGTCGCTGGTCGCCCTGGCCCAGCCCCACAAGGGACACGGCAAGAAAGACAAGGGCAAGTCAGCGGACAAGACGCCCGTGGCTGCGTCGCAGCAGGGTGACGCGGGAGCGCAGGGCGCCGCGGCCCAGGTGAAGGTCACCGGCAAGGAGGACATCGGTGGCCCTCCGCCGAAGACCGCAGCCGGCGATGGCGGTCCGAAACCATCGCCGCTGAATCCGGCCGCCAACGAGTTCCCGGAGGGCGGCTCGCCGGCGCCGCCGCCAAACTACGATCGCCTGCTTGGCGACATCGCTGCGCTGCGCAGCCGCGTGTCGGCGATGACCACGACCATGTTCGCGAGCAAGCTGCAGGTGATCGTCGAGACCGACGACAGCAGCGACGCGCGCATTACCAGCTTCACCGTCACGCTCGACGACGGCGTCATCTACTCGGCTCCGAAGAACTTCAGTGCCGAGGACGAGAAGACGGTCTACGAGCACGCGGTTGCGCCAGGCCACCACGTGATCGGCGTGGACGTTGAGCGCTACGACGTGCGCGGCAAGGAATACCAGACCTGGCAGAGCTCGAAGTTCTCGATCGTGGTTCCGGAAGGGAAGCGTCTGTCGGCGCGCCTCAGACTCGAGGACGACTCCGACATGGCGGCGGACTTCCCGGACGATCAGGATGGTGAGTACGACCTGCGCGTGCGTCTTCGCGCGCTCGTCATCGACTGAGCTATGCGCTTCCGTCGAAACATTGTCTCGGGGGTCCTTGTCGGCGCCCTTTCACTTCTGGTCGCAGCCCCGGCTTTCGCGCAGAAGCACCGCAAGCCTCACAAGGTGAAGGTCGAGGACAACCCGTACGCGAGCGCTCCGAAGCCGGACGACGCGAAGCCGGACAAGGACAAGGCCGGCAAGGACAAGACCGGCAAGGACGAGACCGGCAAGGCGGGGGGCGAGGCCGGAACCGCGGACCAGTCAGGCAAGCCGGCGGAAGCGACGCCGACCGCGGGGCAGCAGAGCCGGGCGGAGCCGCCCGCCAGCGATGGCCCCGCCGAGACGCGCGGCGCGGCGATGCGCCTCTACCAGCAGGCGTTGGCGAAGCGAAGGCTCGCCGCGACCGCGCCGCTCAGCCGCCAGCGGCTGCGCGACGTGCTCGAGAAGACCGAGGCGAAGATCAGCGACGGGCGCCTCGACGAGGCTATCGGTGATCTCGTCTACATCGTCGAATCGCCCCGCTTCGATCCGTTCGCCGACAGCGCCGAGGGACGTGCCTGCGTGTTCTGGCTCGGTGACTCGCTCGGACGCGAGGGTGCCTACCAGCCCGCGCGTGGCTATCTGCTGCGGCTTCTCAAAGGGGATCCGAAGGACGTTCTGGTACCGCCGTGCTGTGCGGAGCCTGGTCGATTTCGGGCTCGAGAGCGACGAGCCGGACACGTTCCTGAAGGACCTGTCGAAGGTTCCATCGAGCGCGCCGGCGGAGCTCCGCGGCGACATCGCGTATCTGGCCGGCCGCGCCCAGGAGCGCAAGAAGGACCCGGCTGCCGCGGAGGCGGAGTACGCGAAGGTGACACCGCGTTCGCGCTTCTGGGCGCAGGCGACCTACCTTTCGGGTCTCATCGAGGTCGAACGGGGCCAGCTCAAGAAGGGCGAGAACCTGTTCTGCAAGGTCGCCGATCCCAAGCAGACTCCGAAGAAGGCGCCGCTGTTCGGCGGCAACGACTTCTTCCGCGTTCGCGATCTGGCGCGGCTGGCGCTGGGGCGCGTGGCGCACGAACAGTTCCGCTTCGACGACGCGCGCTACTACTACTACCTCGTTCCCGCGGATTCGGATCATCTGCCCGAAGCCCTCTACGAGGCGGCGACCTCGCGCTACGAGGCCAAGGACTACGAGGGGGCGCGCGAGCTGATGGATCAGTTCAAGGCGCTGCACCGCAACAATCCCTATCAGGACGAAGCCTGGATCCTCGACGCCTACATCGATCTAGCGACGTGCCACTTCCCGAGTGCCGACAAGAAGCTGCGCATCTTCCTTGCTCGCTACGAGCCGGTGCGCAATGCCGCGCGGCGGCTGACGCGGGATCCAGCTGCGATGAAGAAGCTCGTCGAGGCGGTGCGCGTCGGTGCGGATCCGGCGGGAGCGGGCGTCGGAGTCAAGGCTGGCGTGGCGCGCACGCTGGGCGCGCTGCTCAGGCTGGACGCGGGCTACTCGCACGCCTCGCTCAGGCTTGCGCGCCTCGACCACGAGATGAGCGGTCTGCGTGGCGCGATGGGCGATCTGGACGAGGCCAACCGGCGCCTGGCGACACCGAAGTCGGTCCGGCCCCAGTCCGCCACGCCGCTTGGCGAGGAACCGAACGACAAGATCGCGCGCATCGACGCCCAGTTGGCGGAGGTCCGGCGGCTGTTGCGCGAGGTTTCGCGCACGGGCAAAGCCAAGCCGAGCGACATCGCGGAGCTGACGCAGCAACTCGAGGCGCTCGAGGTGCGGGCGCGCGCCGCCCGCGCCGCGGCTGCCGCGATGGGCGGAGGGCAGGCCGGAGGCAAGAACGGCACGGACCTGCCCGACGTGATCCACGCCGATCGCCAGCGCGCGAGCCAGCTCTACGAGAACGCAGCGAAGCTGCGCGTGAAGCTCGCCGCGGAGCAGCAGGGCATGGCGCGCGACGCGCTGGTGCGTCTCGACCGGCGTCTGTCACGTCTGTTGCGTCGTGCGCGACTCGGCCGCATCGAGACAGTGCTCGGCAAGAAGCGCGCGCTCGAGGTCGAGATCGACGCGCTTTCGCAAGGGCTCTTGCCGCAGACCATCGTCGACTCGCTGAATGCGGCCCGCTACCTGCGCGACGACGAGGAGTACTGGCCCTACGACGGCGAGGACTGGAAGGACGAATACGTGGGCGGCGAGGGGCTCAGGTGAGGTCGGGCACGAGGCCCGGGGTTGCCCTGGTTCTGGCGCTTCTGTCGCTCGGAGTCGTGCGGGTCGCGCGCGCGGCCGACGACCAGCCCTCCACGCCGGCGATGGCCGGCGAAAAGAGCCAGATCAAGCCGGTAGCCGAACGCGCTATCGGCAAGCGCGAGCGTCCCACGGTCAAGAAGCACGCTGCCAAGAGCGCGCGCGATCAGCGCGCCTATCGGGTGAACCTGCAGATCCCCGAGCGGCTGCGCGCTGTGCTCGAAAAGAAAATCGATGCACGCATCAGCCGCGACATCGCGCAGGAGAAGCGGCTCCGCGAAAAGGCGCATGCCCTGCTGCTCAAGTTCATCGCCGAGTCGCCTGCCGATTCGCCGGCCATGCCCGAGGCGCTCCTGCGCATCGGTGAGCTCGAGTGGGAGTCCGAGCGGGACAACTTCCTGCTGAAGTTCCACAAGTGGGACAAGTCGCCCACCGATCAGCGGGGCCCACCGCCGAACCCCGACTACTCGCAGGCGCGCAGCCGCTTTCTGCGCGTGCTGAAGCACTACAAGAAGTACCGCGACTACGACCTCGCGCTGTACGTCGACGGCTTCCTTGCCAACGAAGAGGGCAAGAGCCAGGTCGCGGTCGATCGCTTCAACAAGATCCTGGCCTGGTTCCCCCGAAGCCGTTTCGTGCCGGACGCGCACATGTTCCGCGCCGAGTACGAGTTCACGAAGGACTATCCGAACTACCAGGCAGCGTACGACGAGTACGAGAAGGTCCTGCAATACAAGCACAGCGAGCTGTACGACATCGCGCTGTTCAAGAGCGCGTGGTGCTTGTGGCGGCTCGGTCGGACGGACGAAGCGGCGCGACGCTTCCTGACCGTGTTCAAGACGGCGACCGAGAAGGGAGCAAAGGTCGGCGACAAGCGCCGTGCCGAGATCGACGAGCTGCAGCGCGAGGCGCTCAAGAACCTCGTCGCGGTGTTCGTCGAGGACGACAAGAACACCGCCGAGGACATGTACAAGTTCCTCGTCAAGGCCGGCGGTGCGAAGTTTGCGGGCAAGATTGTCCACGCGCTTGCGCGGGCCTTCTACGACCAGGCGCACTATGATCGCGGCATCGAGGCCTACCGGCTCCTGCTCAAGCTCGAGCCGGCGGATTCCGACGGCCTACGAGCACGCGCTCTCGGTGGCTCAGGGTCACTCCACCATGGAGGACTGGAAGCAGCTCGAGAAGGACTACCGCTGGATCATCCGCGACTACACCACTCCCGTTGCTGTGAAAGGCAAGCCCGCCCAGGGTGGCGTCTGGACGCGCTCGCAGACGCCGGCCACCGTGGCCAAGGCCCAGGCAGCAATCGAAAAGCAGATCCGCGAGGACGCCGTCGGGCTGCACGCCAAGGCGCAGGCGGACAAGGACAGCCGGGCCGAGTACAAGTGGGCGGCCAAGCTGTACGAGGTGTATCTCAGCCGCTTCAACAAGCAGCCCGCAGCCTACGAGATCTACTTCAACCTCGCCGAGATCGACTTCTATCACCTCGGTGACGACGCCGGAGCCGCCGACGCCTACATGGCGGCGGTCAGGCTGAACCCCAAGGGCAGGCTGTCCCGCGACGCGCTGTACAACGCACTGGCCGCGCTGGAGTCGTCCCGCCAGAAGGAATTCGAGGCCGCCAAGCAGAGCGGCAAGCCCGCCGAGGAGACGCCGACCGACAAGAAGCTCACCGAGGCGATGGAGCTCTACATCAAGAGCTACCCGGACGATCCGAAGATCCCCGAATTGCTCTTCCGTCAGGGCAAGCTCTACTACGACTACGCGGTCTACGACCCGGCGGTCAGACAGTGGGGGCTTCTGCTCGAGAAGTTTCCCAACAGCAAGTTCTCGGTTGGCGCCGGGGAGCTCATTCTCGACTCGTTCAACAAGAGCAAGGACTACGAGAACATCGAGACCTGGGCGCGCAGGCTCAAGAAGGCGCCGGCTTTCCAGGGGGCTGAACAGCAGGCGAGGCTCGACAAGCTGATCGTGCAGGCCGTGTTCAAGCAGGGCGAAGCGCTCGGCAGGAAGGGCGAGCACAAGAAGGCCGCGCAGGCCTACCTCCGGGCAGCCAAGGAGTTCCCGAAGGAGCCGAGAGCGGCGAAGGCTGCGGTGAACGCCGAGGTCGAGGCGCGCCGCTCGCACGACCTCGCCACGCTCAAGTCCGCTGCCTCTCTGCTCATCAAGGATCACAAGACCGATCCGGAAGCGGCGCAGGGCCTGTGGATCGCGGCGACCACCTACCAGTCGGTGGGCCTGTACAGCCAGGCGGCGGACTACGACCAGACGATCGTGGAAAATTGGCCGAAGTTCGAGCACCACAAGGACGCCGCGTACAACGCCGTGCTGCTGCGCACGACCGTGGGCGAGCACGACAAGGCCATCGCCAGCGGCAAGGAATTCACGCGCTACTACTCACGCGATCCGGACGCCGACGAAGTGGTCTTCTTGATGGGCAAGGCCCATGAGAAGGCGAAGAAGTGGAAGGCCGCGGAGGCGCTCTACCGTCGCTACTCGCGCACCGCGCGCGATGCGAACGCCCGGATCGAGGCGCTGGTGCGGCTGGCGACAGTGCGCGTGAAGCTGAAGGACGAGCGTGGCGCCGGCGCGGCGCTCCGCGGCGCGATGAACGTCTACAAGCTGCACAAGGGCCACCTCAGCGATGACGGGAAGTACTTCGCCGCGAAGGCCCACTACATGCAGGGCGAACGCATCCTGGCCGAATACGAGAAGGTCAAGATCGAGGGCGACGTCAAGCAGCTCAAGGCGCGCCTGAAGAAGAAGAGCGCGCTGTTGAAGCGAGCCGCCGACACCTTCCTCGACACGGCGAAGATGGGCGTTGCCGAGTGGACGACTGCGTCCCTCTACCAGATCGGGTTCACCTACGAGTCGTTCTCCAAGGCGCTCGAGAACTCGCCGCCGCCCAAGGAGCTGAGCGCCCAGGCGAAGGATCAGTACTCCCAGCAGATCGACGAGTTCGTCGTGCCCATCGAGGAGCGCGCGCTCGAGGCCTACGAGGACGGGTGGCTGAAGGCGAAGGAACTCGGCATCTACAACTCCTGGACCGCGAAGATGCGCGCGGCGCTCGGGCGTCTGAACTCGGAGCTGTATCCGCCGCTGGAGGAAATCGGGTTCAAGCTGCGCGTGAAGGGGCCCTCGCCGATGCCTCCGCTCATCGACGGCCTCAGGCGCAACAAGCGAGGCGCCGCCGAGGAGTACTTCATCACGCCGCCCGAGGCAGCGAAGGCGGGCAAGGCCACGTCGGCAGCGGCCACGGCCGACAAGGCGGTCAAGGCTGCCGATGCCAACGACGAGGCCACGGACAAGGACACGAAGGACAAGTCGAAGGACGACAAGTCGAAGGGCAAGAAGCACAAGGGCAGGAAGGGGCACCGTCGATGAAGCGCCTCGTCCTGCCGTTGCTCTCGTCAATGGTGCTGCTCGCCTGCGGCGGTTCCACCAAGAAGGTGGCTGCGCCGACGCTGCCACCCGCGAACCCCCACGCGCTCAACACGATGGAGCAGGGGGTCGACGCAGCCAAGAAGCCGGGCGGCGAGAAGAAGGCCATCGGTCTGTTCAAGTCGGCGGTGAAGACCGACCCGCACCTGTGGGAGGCTCGCTACAATCTGGGCGTGCTGCTGGCCGAGAAGGGCGATCTCGCGGCGAGCGAGAAGCAGCTGGTCACTGCCTTCAAGGCAGCGCCCAATGCCGAGGACGTGGTGGTGGCGCTGGCGGAGGTGCGGCGCCGCCGTGGCGATGCGTCAGGCGCTGCCGAGGTGCTCGATGCCTTCGTCAAGGCGCACCCCAAGGCGATCGCCGCGCGCATCGCGCTAGTCAGCGCGTTGCGCGACAGCCACAAGCTGGACGAAGCGATCAAGCAGGCCCGTGACGTCCTGGTGCGTCGCCCCAGCGACCCCAACGCGCTGTCCGAGCTCGCGCTCACCCACATGGCTCGCGGCGACATGGACACGGCCGAGCTGCTCAGCGAGGAGTCGCTCAAGGGCGAGAAGAGCGCCGTTGCCGAGCGGACGGCGGGCCTCATCGCGCTGAAGCGAGGCGACGACGCCATCGCGTTCAAGCACTTCGAGACGGCCAGTCAGCTTGACCCGAAGGACACCACGGCACGCATGAATATCGGAACGGTGCTGCTCGAGGCCGGCGTGTACGACCGCGCCGAGAAGGAGTTCCGCGCCGTCCTGCAGATCAAGCCCGATGACATCCCCGCCACGATCGGGCTGGCTGCCGCGCTGCGCGGCCAGGGCAAGCGCGACAACAAGGCGCCGTACCACGAAGCGGAGAAGCTCCTGAAAGGCGTGCTCGACCGCGAACCCGACAATCTGGCCGCGAACTACAACCTGGCCGTGCTGTATGCGGACTTCCTGCAGCAGCCGGAAAAGGCCAAGCCGCTGTTCAAGCGCTTCCTGGCGGATGCGCCGGACAACCACCCGGCTCGCGCCAAGGCCAAGAAGAAGCTCGCGGCTATCAAGTAGGCTGGCCGTCCACCTGGCGGGGCTCTACGGGCATGCGCCGTTGCTGTCGACGCAGATCAAGGCGCCGTTGCTCGTGGTGCAACATCCCGGGTTGCCGGTGTCCACGATCACCTTGCACGGGGCGCAGGGGCAGGTCTGGCAGCCCACCGCCGGCGCGTAGTCCCGGCAGCTGCCCTGGACGCAGATCTTGTTCCGCGGGCAAACCTGTCCGCACTGGCCGCAGTCGAGATTGCTGGTCTGCGTGTCCACGCAGCCGCCGTTGCAGTTGGTGAGCCCGCTCGGGCAGTTGCTGATCGTCAGGCAGCTGCCGCCCTGGCATGTCGCCCCGTTGGTGCAGGGCTGGTTGCAGCCGCCACAGTTGTCCGGATCCGAGTTGGTGTCGACGCACTGGCCACCGCCGCAATCGGTCAGTCCGGAGCGACACGTGCAAGTGCCGCCGACGCATGTCTGGTTGGCGTGGCATTGGGTGCCGCAGCTGCCGCAATGGGTCGCGTCGTTCGACAGGTCGAAGCAGCGGTTGCCGCCGCAGGTCTGCGTTCCGGTCGGACACTGGCACTGACCGTTCTGGCAAGTGCTTCCGGCGCTGCAGGTGTGCCCGCATTGTCCGCAATTGGCGAAGCTGGTGCTGAGGTCGACGCAATGACCGCCGCAGACCGCTTGGGCCCCGCCCGGGCACACGCAGCTGCCGCCGACGCAGGCCGGTGCGGCCGGATCCAGGCAGTCGTTTGGTGACAGGCACTGCACGCACTGGTGCGTCGTCTGGTCGCAGTACGGTGCATTCGACGGGCACACGCCGCAGCCGGTGCTGCCGTCGATGCTTCCCGCGTCTGCCGTGCTGCCTCCTGCGCCGGCCGTCGCGCCGCTGCCTCCTGCGCCGGCCGTCGCGCCGCTGCCTCCTGCGCCACCGCCGGCCGTGCCGTTGCCGGCATCCGTGCCGCCGCTGGCGATGGACCCGGCCGCCCCGCCCGTCCCGGTGGCCGACGCGAACTGAGCGCCGCTACAACCGACGGCGGCAGTCAGCGCCAGGCACACGCTGCACAGCGTCCGCAAAGGGAAAGCAGGCGTCTCGAACAAGGATTCCTCCAGATGGCGAAGAAAGTCGAAGCTTTCCGACAACAACACAGTCACCGCAAGTGCCTGCCAGCAGGCACGAGCTGTTGCGACTCGCGCTTGCCAGCGCACCGATGCGATGCAAGGTGTGGTGGTGATGCGGACCAAGTGGGCTCTCGTTGCGTTGGCCGGTCTGGCGGCCGCCTGTGCCAAGAATGGTCCGGCGCGTTCGCCGGACGGGGGTTCTTCCGCTATTGCCGCCGAGCCGGTCTCCGTTCCGCCGCCGCCGCCGGCGTCCGGGACCTCCCCTGTGGCCGCCAGTGCGGCTCCGGCCGCTCAGCCTCCGCCGAGTGCCGCCCCCCCTCCGGCGTCTGGCGGCACAACCTGCCGGACGCAAACGTCGAGAGCCGCGCGCGACATCGTGGGCAGCGAGCGCACCCTGAGCGGCGCGATGGCACCGACGCTCGACCTTGTGCCTGGCGAAAACCTGTGCGTCGAGACGCAGAGGAAGCAGTGGGACCTCGTGGGCTTCAAGCTGGTGCCGGCGCCCGCGCATCCCGACCGCACGCTGTCTGTCACGCTTTCCAGCGACGCTTCCGGAGGCGCCACCTTGCACCTCGACAATCCCACCAAGATGATGCTGCACTACAGCCTGGAAGTGCTCCGCCCCGGCAAGAAGAAGCCCGAGCACGTGGTGGCGTGCCCCGCGGAGCCCGGCAAGTCCAAGGAAACGCGCATCAAGGGCCCGGTCGGCCACGTGATCGTGTCCAACCTGCACCTCAAGGGGCCGGGCACCGCCGGTTCCATGCTCTGCATGTAGGGTCGCACTCCGCCGGTAGCAGGCGGTGATAGCCTGACCGCGCCGGCATGAGCGACGCGGGCAGAGCAGACGAGGCGGTGGACGAGTCGCGGATCCACGCGCTGGAAGTGGAGCTGTCGCGCCCACGGCCGCATCCTATCGCGCGTTTCCTGTCGTGGAACGAGAGCTATGTGCTGGTGCGCTTCGTGCTCCTGCGCCTGCTTGGCCTCGTGTATCTGGTGGCCTTCCTGGTCACGCTGTTGCAGTTCCGTCCACTCATCGGCAGCGACGGGCTGGAGCCGGCGGGGCTGTTTCTGGAGCGCGTGCGCGCGTACCTCGGCACGGCGACAGCGGTGTACAAGGTCCCGACGCTGTTCTGGATCGACTCGTCGGATCGCGCGATCGCGATCGTCGCCAGCATTGGCGTCGCGCTTTCCCTGGCGGTGCTGCTCGGCGTGACCAACGCCGCGGTCATGTTCGTGACGTGGGCGCTCTACTTCTCGATCATCCACATCGGGCAGACCTTCTACGGCTACGGCTGGGAGATGCAGCTCTGCGAGACGGGCTTCATCGCCATCTTCCTGTGCCCGCTCCGAACGATCGGACCGTTCCGGGCTCGAGCGCCGCCACCGATCATCATCCTCCTGTTCCGCTGGCTCATCTTCCGCATCATGCTCGGCGCGGGGCTCATCAAGCTGCGTGGTGACCGCTGTTGGAAGAATCTCACCTGCCTCCGGTACCACTGGGAAACCCAGCCGATCCCGAACCCCATCAGCTGGCTACTGAACGCAGCGCCGGCCTGGTTCGACAAGGTCGGTGTGGCGGTCAACCACATCGTCGAGGTCGGTGCGCCCTGGTTTGCCTTCGGCCCGCGGCGCTTCCGCATCATCTCGGGCTGCCTGTTCGTGGGCTTCCAGTGCTTCCTGATCCTGAGCGGCAACCTGTCGTTCCTGAACTGGTTGACCATCGTGCCGGCGCTTGCGTGCTTCGATGACCGCGCTCTGGTGCGGGTGGTCCCGGGGCGCTGGCGCTCGGGGGTTGCCTCGCGCTTCGGGCTCGACGACGAGGGGCGCGCGACGGAGGCGATCCTGCCGCCCTCGAAGGGGCACCGCGGCGCGGCGTGGGGCTATGCGCTGGTCGTGGGCTTTCTGAGCATGAACCCGATCGTGAACCTCACCAGCAGCCACCAGGCCATGAACACGAGCTTCGACCCGCTCGATCTGGTCAACACCTACGGGGCATTCGGTTCGGTCAACCGCCGCCGCTACGAGGTGGTGATCGAGGGCACGAGCGATCCGCACATCGACGCGCACACGAAGTGGAAGGAGTACGAATTCCCCTGCAAGCCGGGCAACGTCGACCGCGCGCCGTGCTTCATCAGCCCCTACCACGAACGGCTCGACTGGCAGATGTGGTTCGCGGCCTTCTCGCCCCTCCGGAGCCAGCCGTGGATCGTGCATCTGGTGTACAAGCTGCTGGCGGGCGATCGGCTGATCGACACCGTGCTCGCCCGCGATCCGTTTCCGGGCAAGCCTCCGGTCTGGGTGCGCGCCCAGCTCTACCGCTACCGGTTCACGCGCCCAGGACAGGGCAAGGCCTGGTGGCACCGCACGCTGGTCGGCCCGTACCTGCCGCCGCTGAAGCGGAACTCGCCGGCGCTGGTCTCGTTCATGCGCGCGCACGGCTGGACACACTGAGCGCCGGCGGCGCGCGTCAGCGCACAACGATGGACAGCGCGCGATCGGCCGCGCCGCCCTTCACGTCGAGCGTCGCCTCGCCGCCGTCGAGCACGAGCTTGCCGGGGCCGGTGACGCTGATCGTCCCGTTCGTGATGGGCACGCTCGCGCCGTTCCACGTCGCGCTCGACGGCGCCTTCGCAAGCTGGTCCGCCTGCCACGAGTAGGAAAGCCCGCCGGCCTCGGTCCAGTCACTGCTGCCGCCGGGGTAGAGCCAGAGCACGCGGTCGTCCTTCACGTCGGACAGCGTGACCAGGCCGGGGGCGGGCTTGGCGGCGACCAGCGTGTCGACCGTGTCCGGCAGGAGCACGAGCACCGAGCCTGCCGGTACGAACACCGGGATCTCGCCGACCGGCGCCGCGACGGTCGTCTTGCCGCCGCCGCTCGGGATCGTCGTCGGTTTTCCTCCGAGCAGCGGATAGAACGTGCCGGCGGGAAGCTCCACGTCGCGCTTCGTGGCGCCCTGCTTCACCACTGGTGCCACGATCAGCCGGTCGCCCAGCATGTACTCGTCGGTCATGCTCCAGCCCGGCGAAAAGTCCGGGTAGCCATAGGCGAGCGGCCGCATCATCGGCTCGCCCTTTTCCGACGCCAGCTTGGCGAGCTCGTCCAGGTACGGGAAGAGCTGGATGTGCAGCTTTGCGTAGCGCTTGAAGTGCGCGATCGTCTCCGCGTCCTTTTCCCAGTTCCAGTTCGCCTGGGCGCTCTTGCCGTGGTGCGTGCGCATCACGGGGGAGAAGGCGCCGAGCTCGGTCCAGCGGAAGAACAGCTCCTTGGTGCTCGGCTGGGTGCCCTGGCTCATGTAGCCGGCTATGTCGCTGCCGAAGTAGGGAAAGCCGGTCACTCCGAGACCTATCCCCATCGGGATCACGCTGGGCATGCCGTCACCCTGGCTGAAGTCGGTCTGCTGATCGCCGCCCCACACGACGCTGACCAGCGGCTGCGAGCCGACGTAGGCGGAACGCACGAAGAACAACCGGTCGACGCCGTCCGCCTTGTGCATCGAGTCGAACAACTCCTTGTTCAGGCGCTGGAAATCGACCGGGTAGAGATTGTGGCGCGCGACGGCGCTGTCGCCGGAGGCCAGCTTGGCGTCGGTCGGCAGCCACTCGCCGTAGTCCGCCATGTAGCCGTCCGCGCCCAGGTCCAGCCCCTCTTTGTACTTCTTCTTCACCCAGGCCACCGCGGCCGGGTTCGACAGGTCCGCCATCGACGTGTCGTGGAACTTCACGCCCGTGAACAGATAGGGCTGCCCCTTGTCGTTCTTGATCGTGTATCCGCCCTTCACCGCTTCCTGGTACACGGGCACTTTGCTGTCGAGGAACGTGTTGTTGTAGGTGAAGAACTTGTAGCCCTCGTCGTGCAGGTCGCTCGCGACCTGCTCGAAGTCCGGATACAGAGTCCTGTCGACCTCCCAGTTCTCGCTCAGCGTGTAGCCGAGCCCGTCCTTCGCTCCGCCGCGCCAGTCCTCGGTCCAGATCACCGAAGCGGGCACGTCGTCGTCGCGCAGCGCCTGGGCCACGTCGCGCACGTTCTGCGAGCCGTAGATGGCGTCCAGCCAGGGGGCGAAGGCAAAGGCCGGCGGCAGGGCAGGGCGCCCCACCTTCGCGGTCATCTTCTCGATCGAGGTCTTCGGGTCGGGACCGTAGAACAGGGTCAAGTCCAGCTTGTTTTCCCAGGACTCGATGCGCACGGTGCCCGCGTCTTCCGAGCACATGTTGAACTTCGAGTAGTACGGCGTGTTCAACAAGAGGCCGTAGCCGCGGTTGGTCACGTACATCGGCATCGGCGAGTGCGTGGTGTGCCGCCGCCCCTTCAAGTACCAGATCCCCTGGATGTCGTCGGTGGGGAGCTTGCCGATGCCGTCCTCGCTGACCCAGATGGGCACGGTCTGCCCGCGCTGGTCGACGTCGAACGACTGACCGCCGAAGCCGATGAAATGGTCGTCCGCGTTGCACTTGAACGCGATGCTTGCACGGTCGTCCGCGTCGCGACCGGTGAGGAGCAGGTGCAGGTTGCCGCTCTTCGTCGGTTCGACCAGTCCGGTGCCGAGCTTTCCGTGGCTGCCCTCGAGCGAGAACGACACGCTGCCGTCCGCACCCTTGTCGACCGAACCAAACGACGTGACGCCGCTCCACGGGTCGGCGTTGGTCTCGTCGATCTTGAACGAGCCGAACTGCATCTCGTAGGTCGCGTCGGCGTGGCGGAAGGCTGCGGCGATGTTCGGAGTGCCCTTGCCGCCGCTGCCCCCTGGCAGACCGTCGATGAGTACCGTGCCGTCGGGGGCCTTGATGACGATGCGAGCCGGATCCGTCTCGAGCTGGACGTCGAGTCCGCCGATGTCGGCGTTGACGGTCTTTCCGTGGTGCGCGCCCGAGCTACCGCAGGCCGGAAGTCCCGCGAGCAGCCCACCTAGCAGCGCGGCGCCTAGCGCGCCGCGGGTCCGGGGGATCAACAAGCCGAGCATTTTTTCTGGATCCGTGCCCCACACGATACCAGCACCGGCATGCCGGCACTGCAGCGCCGATCACACGTGCCGCGGCACGATGTCTCGGTCGAGGCAGAATGCCACGCATCTGGCTCCGGAAATCCGCTTCGAGCCCCGGCATGCGTTGTGCAAGCAGCGTGCACTCGCCAGACGACACGTCGTCCGGTGTGGAGCCCATGCTCCACAAGCCGAGCCTCGCTCGATACTACCGTGTGTGGGGGAGGCTGCCCGTCGCCCGGCTTTTTCCCGGGGCTCGGCGACGGGCAGCCGACGTTTCGCACATCAACCTGGCCCTGGGTTCTCCCAGGAAATCAGCAGGTTATGAAGGTGCGGGCGACCCGGTGCACATCTTGCTTGGGCAGCGTGGGCTTGCGCCCCGATGGCAGCTCTTGCCAGGCTGGGTCCCGCGATGGGACCGAAAACGAGGTGGCCTGCGGGGCTGGCGCTGTTCGGGGCAGTGTTGGGGTTGGTCTTCGCGTCGTACTCGACGCTCGACTACGCCGAGCACCTCGACCGTCGGCTGCACGACATCCACTGCAGCTTCATTCCCGGTGCGCCTCCAACCTCGGAAGCCGAGGCCTGCCGGGCGGCGATGTACAGCCCGTACTCGGCGCTCTTCAAGGAGCACTTCTGGGGCGGGATCCCGATCTCGCTGTTCGCGCTCGGGGCGTTTTCCTTCTTCGCCGGGTTCGCGCTGTACCTGCTGCTTGCAGGGCCGAGAGCGCCGAAGAAGGCGGTGGCATTCCAGGCTGTGACCGGCACCACGCCGCTCCTGGTGTCGCTGCTCATGCTCGCCATATCCATCATCAAGCTCGGCGAGATCTGCAAGGTGTGCGCGGGGATCTACTTCTCGTCGGCGCTGCTTGCGGCCGGCTCTCTGCTCGGCCTGATGACTCTCAAGGCGAGTGGGACGCAGGCGATGAGCGCCGGGCCGCCGCGCGCCAACGTCAACATCGTCTTTCCTGTGCTCTGGCTCGCGGCGCTCGGACTCATTTCGTTGGTGCCGTCGTTCGTCTACGCCAGCACCATGCCCGACCAGCGGCCCTACCTGGCCAAGTGCGGCACGCTGAAGAAGGCCGCCGAGTCGCACAACGCGCTGGTCAAGATGAGCACGCCCGAGTCGGTGCAGCCCGCAACGCTGTTCGAGGATCCGCTCTGCCCGACCTGCAAGGCTTTCCACGAGCGACTGGTCGCCGAGGGCATTTTCGACAAGCTGAACGTACAGCTGGCGCTGTTCCCACTCGACACCGAGTGCAACTGGATGCTCGATAACTCGCTGCACCCCGGAGCCTGCACCGTGTCCAAGGCCGTGCTGTGCGGCGGTGACCAGGCGCGCCAGGTCCTCGAGTGGGCGTTCCACAATCAGGACTATCTCAAGCGGGCTGGCAAGGCCGGCGAGCCCACGCTGCGCGCGGTGATCCAGAAGCGCTGGGGCGACAAGATGCTCAAGTGCATCGACGCGAACAGCACGAAGGTGCGCCTGAACCAGAATCTGCACTACGCGGCGGACAACAACATCCCGGTCTCGACCCCGCAGATGTACCTGGGTCAGAGGCGCGTGTGCGACGAGGACACGGACCTCGGTCTGATGTACACCCTCCACCAGCTCGCTCCGCAGGTGTTCAAATGACGCAGCCCATGGGTCCCCACGGCACGATCCCGGGCGGAATGGTGCCCGGCGGACAGCAGCCAGGTGGTGCGTCGCCCGGTGGACAGCAGCCCGGCGGGGTTCCGCCCGGTGGTGCGCCGCAGGGTGGCGTGCCGGCGGGTCCGCCACCGGGAGCCGGACCGACCCCGAAGGCAGGCGTGCCCGCATGGCTGGCGCCGCTCGCCGGCATGCTCGCTACCCTGGTTCTGCTGCTCTCGATGGTCGTGATGGTGAGCAGCGCGGTCGGCAACGCCAAGGAGCGTCTGGTCACGCCCCAGGCTGAAAAGCCGAAGGTCGCCATCGCCAACGAGGCGGAAGTCGGCTACTGCACGCCCGAGTTCAAGAAGGTGCTCGAACGGGTTCTGCATTCCTGCGGTCTGGCAAGCGGCGGCGAGCGCCGCGGCTGCAAGCCGACGGACGTGAAGACGTTCGCCTCCATCAGCGACGAGGACTTCAACGCGTTGTTCACACCGCTGAAGGACCGCGGCGCGGTGCTGATGTTCGACGTCGGCAAGGAGGACCTGGACGACAACGCCAAGAAGCTGCTCGAAAAGAAGTGGTTCAATCGCAAGGGGGCACGCTACTTCTTCGTGGTCGCGCGCGCCTCGAAGACGGGCACCGTCGCCAAGAACCGCGCGCTTTCCCATCGGCGTGCGAACTCGGTGATGTTCTACCTGAAGAAGATCTCCAAGGACCCGGATATCGACAAGAAGGTCGGCCTCCTGTGGCTGGGCAACGAGTTCGCCCAGCTCTCGAAGAACTACTGTTCGTGGCCCAACTCCCGACCGGACAAGAAATGCGACGAAGACGCCATCAACCGCAGCGCGTTCGTTTCCTGGGTGGACTGCCGGCTGTAGCCCTGCTGACCGCGGCGCTGCTCCCCGCTGGCTGCAGCAAGAAAGACGATGCGCCGCTCGCTCCCAAGGCGCGCAGCCAGTCCGTCGTGGCTACCGGACCCGCCGACACGGCAACTACGCCACCCGCCGCACCGGCGTCCGCTCCGCCCAAGCCGGTCGTCGACAAGCCCCGCAAGCTGTGTGCGGACCAGATCGGCAAGCCAGGTCGGCCGTTCCCGAAGGTGACGCCGGCACGCGCTGCCGCCCAGGGCGCTCACGAGCCGCCGGCCGAGATGCCGATTGGAAAGAGCGGTTGGAAGTGGGTGAACCTGTGGGCCGCGTGGTGCCACCCGTGCAAGGAGGAGATGCCGCTGCTGCTGTCGTGGAACGAGCAGCTGGCGGGGCACATGCAGGTGTTGTTCGTCAGTATGGACGACGACGAACGGCAGCTGCACGGTTTCCTCGACGGTCAACCGGCAAGCGGCATGCGCTCGACGTATTGGCTGCCGGACGGAAAGAAGCGCGAGGACTTCCTGAAGCAGGCGCACATCGACGAGGACACCGCGCTGCCCGTGCAGATCCTGGTCGATCCCAAGGGCGAGGTGCGCTGCATCGTGCACGGCGCCATCGAGAAGAGCGACCTGACACAGGTCCGGAAGATCATCGGCGGATAGCGGAGCCGTCATGGAACCGGGGCTGCCCACCATCCAGCTGCCGGGGTTTCTCAAGCGCGCTCTGTCGAGCGGGCACCCCTGGGTGTATCGCGACCACGTGCCGCGGGGCTTTTCCGCACCTTCCGGCAGCTGGGTCCGCATCCAGGCGGGTAACTTCACGGGCTACGCGCTGTGGGACGAGCACTCGCCGATCGCCCTGCGCATGCTATCGGCGACGCGCCAGCCCGACGCCGCCTGGGTGGCCGAACGCGTGCAGCAGGCCTGGCAGCTCCGCGAGCTGGTGCGCGCGACCGACACCTCCGCTCTGCGCTGGCTGAACGGCGAAGGCGACGGCCTGCCCGGAGTCACAGTGGATCTCTACGCCGGCTTCGCCGTGCTCGTGACCTACGCCGACGCGGTCGAGCCTCTGGTGCCCTGGGTCGTCGACGCGCTGGGCAAGACCACGAAGCTTTCCGGCATCGTGCGTCGGCGCAAGGGCGAGGCGCTGGAGGTGCTGTCCGGACGCAAGCCGCCGCGCGAGCTCGTCGTGAGCGAACACGGGCTGCGCTTCGCGGTCGACCTGCACGCCGGACAGAAGACCGGGCTGTTCCTCGACCATCGCGACAATCGCCGGACCGTTGGGCAGCTGGCGGCGGGCAAGCGCGTGCTGAATCTGTTTTCCTACTCGGGCGGTTTCTCGGTGCATGCCGCGACCGCGGGGGCCGCGTCGGTGACCAGCGTGGACAGCGCGCCGGCAGCGATGGCGGACGCGGCACGCAATTTCGAGCTGAACGGGCTCGACCCCGGCAGTCACGAGCCGGTGGTCGCGGACGCCTTCGAGTTCCTTGAACGCGCGGTGAGCCAGGCGCGGCGCTTCGATCTCGTGGTCTGCGATCCACCGAGCTTCGCCCGCGACAGAAGCCAGCTCGAGGCAGCGCTCAAGGCGTACACGCGTCTGAACACGCTCGGTCTGCGCGTCACCGCGCCGGGCGGGCTGTACGCGGCCGCGAGCTGCACGGCGCAGGTGTCACCCCAGGCTTTCCGCGAGACCTTGGCCGAGTCGGCGCGGCGCGCGAAGCGCCGACTGCAGATCATCCACGATGCTGGCCAGGCCCCCGACCATCCAGTGATGGCCGGGCACCTCGAAGGGCGGTACCTGAAATTCGTCATCGGGCGACCGCTGGAGCTCGCATAGCAAATGCAGCGGGGCGGCAGGACGGTTCGCGGAAGGGGCTGGCGCTGGCGGGCGATCGGCGCGGCAATCGCCGTGGTCTGTGCGGCCGTGCTCGTGATCCACGCGCGCTGGGTCTTCCCCACGTTCTTCTTCGACGATGCCTTCATCTCGCTGCGCTACGCGGATCGTCTGCTGCACGGCCATGGCCTGACGTGGACGGCGGGTCCGCCCGTCGAGGGGTATTCCAATCTCCTGTGGGTGTTGCTGGTCGCCGGTCTCGGCGGAATCACCCGCGACCTGGTTCTGGCAGCGCGCCTCGCCGGCCTGGCTTCGGGTGCGGCGGCGGTTTTCGCGCTGGTGTGGACGTACGCGCCGCGTCGCCCCCGCGAGATCATCGCACCACTCTACGGCGGACTGATACTCGCCCTTTCCGGGCCGATCGCAGCCTGGAGCACCGCAGGGCTGGAAGCTCCCCTGTTGATCGCGCTGGTTGGCTGGTCGCTGGCGCTGCTTCTACACGCGTTGGAGTGCGACGACTTCGGCTGGCGTCGCATAGCGCTGCCCGGCGTGCTGCTCGGGTTTGCGTGCCTGACGCGCCCCGACGCGCCGCTGTTCGTGGCCACGCTGGCTGGTGGCCTGGTGCTGGCGAATCGTTTCCGGTGGCGCGGCTTTGCCGGGGCGCTTCGGCTGGTCGTGATTCCGCTGGTGTTCGTTGCAGCGCACGTCGCGTTCCGCCGCGTCTACTATCACGCCTGGCTGCCCAACACGTCGACCAAGCTCACGACCAGCCTCGCGCACATGAAGGTCGGCCTCGGCTACGTTACCCGCAGCTGGCAGATCCGGTTCGGGATGCTGTTCCCCGCGGCGTTTGCGCTCGGTCTGGCGTGGTTCGACCGCGACGTGCGGCGGCGGCTGGCCCTGATCGTTCCGCCGCTCGTGGCGTGGCTCGCCTACCTCGTGGCGATCGGCGGCGACTTCATGCCCGAGTATCGCCAGCTGGTTCCGGCGTTGGCGCTTCTCGCCTTCCTCGCCACCGAGAGCCTGTGGTGGCTGGCGCGGCGCCCGTATGCCTCGGCTACGGCCTGGGTGTGGGGCCCCGCGCTGGTCGCGTGGTTGGCTTTCGCACAGCTTTCCGACCCCGCTGTGCCCGACGCGAACAACAGCCGTTGGTACTGGGACGGCAAACCCATTGGCTACTTCTTCCGCACGGCGTTCGGAAAGAAGGACCCGCTGCTCGCCGTCGACGCTGCCGGCGCATTGCCGTTCTTCTCCGGGTTGCGCTCGCTCGACATGCTCGGCCTGAACGATCGCTACATCGCCCAACACCCTCCGCGCAATCTGGGGCGCACCGTGATTGCGCACGGCCTGGGCAACGGACGCTACGTGCTGGCACGCAAGCCGGACCTTGTCGTGTTCCATCTGCCGTGGGGAAGCGTGCACGGAATGTTCACGAGCGGGCGGCAGATGGACAGGTCGTTTTCGTTCCACAGCCTGTATCGACTCGTCTACTACCGCACGCGGCGCTTCGGCGTGGTGAAGGGCATGGTCTGGGTGCGCGCGGAAGATGGTCCGCTCGGAATCCAGCGCGAGCCTGGACGCGTAATCGTGCCCGGGTATCTCCTGGCTGCCGATCCGCGTACACCGGCGGAGCTCGACGGCCGGGGGCGCGTCTTCACGCTTGTTACGCCTGCCGCGCCGGCCTGGTTCGACGGTTTGAGGCTTCCGGTCGGCACCTGGGTGCTCCGACCGCAAGCGTCCGGAGCGGTCTACTGCGACGTGCGCCCGTCCGGCACGGACGCGGCACAGCGCGGCATCGGTGGGCTCACGTTCAATGTTCCTCCCGGGCGTGTGCGTCGTATCGACGTCGCCGTGGGCGTCGCCTGGGGAGAGCAGGCAGAGCTGCGGTCGCTCACATTCGAGCGATCTTCCGGATCGCACCCCCCGCGCTGAACCCGGTCCCGCGCGTCCGTGCCGCACATGCGGACCGTCATCTCTCGACGGGAGCCTGACGGAATTGTACGCGGCTGACGGAATCCGTTCGGGGCTGACGGAATTCTGACACCCGGGCGACATACCTGGTCAGCGCCGAGGCGTGATATGCTCGGGAAATCATGGCAAAGGGGCGCCTCCGTACGGTCTCGGCGATAGCGTTCGGCTTGCTGCTGGCGCTCGGAGCCGGGTGCAGCGCATCCGACGGGTCAGGTCACAACTACGGGGCCGCCAGTCCCGGGTGCGGCGATGGTGATTGCAGCGCCTGCTCGACCTGCGCCGACTCGTGCGCGTGCGTCACCCACGGCGATCCAACCTGCCAGAGCGTGTGCTCGGGCGGGATTGGTGCCGGCGGCGCTGGCTCCACGCCCTGGGCTGGCAGTGGCGGCGCGGGCGGCAGCAGCTCGGGAAGTGCGGGCACGGGCGGCAGCAGCTCGGGAACGGGCGGCTCCAGCTCGGGCACGGGCGGTTCCAGCTCGGGCACGGGCGGTTCCAGCTCGGGTTCCGGCGGTTCCGCGTCCAGCGGCGTCGACGCGCTCCATCAGCAAGCCATGGCGCGTGCGAAAGCGGGCGTGGGCTTCTCGTACTGGTGGGGCCACGGGCGCTTCCTGTCGCAGGGGCCGAGCTCGAGCAACGCCGGTTCGTGCAGCGGCAACTGTCCGAACTGCACGCACGGCGGCAGCTACGGTGGTGACTGCTCGGGCTTCGCAGCGAAGGTCTGGCAGGTCCCGTCCAGCAACAACGACCTCAGCGTCGATTCGCACCCGTACAGCACACTGAGCTTCAGCCAGGACACGACCCAGTGGTCCACGGTGTCACGCGGCTCGCTGCAGGTGGCCGACGCGATGGTGTACCGGAAGAACGGGGCCGGGCATATCTTCATCTACGACCACGGCGACGGCTGGGGCTCGATGTACGCCTACGAGTGCAAGGGCTGCTCGTACGGCTGCGTGGGCGACATGCGTACCGCGTCGAGCAGCTACCACGCGATCCGCCGCAAGGGGTACTAGCGGGTGACCGGAAGCGGCGGCGCGCGCCGACCGGCGTGGGCTGGGTTGTTCGCCTTGCTCGTTGCGGCTCTCGCAGGGGTCATCGTGTACCGCAATATCCGGGGGGCGCGCCCGGCAGCGTCGTTGCAGGCGTCGGCGACCGCAGCTCCGCCGCCGGCGCGGCCCGCTCCGCCGCCACGAGCGCCCGCACCAGCCAGCGCGACGGCGTCGGTGGCCAGGGCTTTCCCCAGCGCGAGCGCGCCGCCCAGCGCGCCGCGCGCCGGCGCGAAGTTCTTCGCTGCCTGGGGCTCGGGGCCCAACCAGCTTGGACGCAAGCGACCGGAGGAAGGCGACCCGAGGGGCCCGATGAGCCTGGCCGTGGATGGGCAGGGTCACGTCGACATCCTCGACGAGATCAACAACCGCATCGTACGGCGTGGCCCGGATGGGCAGGTGGAGGGCACCATTCCGCTCGACCAGCGAACGCCGGAAGACATTGTCGTCGCCGCCGACGGTTCGATGGCCGTGCTCGATCGTCTCGGTGACCGGGACGTCGCGCTGTACGATCCGTCCGGATCCAAGCGCGGCACGCTGCCGCTGGTCGGCGCCGGCATCTCCGACCCCGGCGAAGTGACGAGCATCCTCGTCGACGGCAACGACGTGTACGCCGAGAAAGAGCACCGACAGCTGGTCAAGCTCGGTGATACGAGCGGCAATGTGGCCAACCCCCAGACCACGCTCTCCGGGCGTCCGAGCCGCGACGGCACCGCGCTCCTGTCGGCGAAAATCCTCGACGCCGTCGCCGGTCGCGTACGCGTCACAAGCACCGAGCGCGCGACGGGCAAGGAGCGCTTTGCCCGCGACCTGGCGCTCGTGCCGGTCGTGCACCAGATCCTGCTGCTCGACACCGACCGCGCCGGCACGGTGTATTTCGCGGCCGAGGTACAGCGCCCGGGCGCACAGCCCACGGTCATGCTCTCCTGCCTCGACGGGGCGACGGGCACGGTCGTCGGCGGCGCGGTGCTGCCCGCGAACACCATGCCGGAAGAGAGCTTCCGCGACTTTGCGGTGCTCGACGACGGCGGCGTCATCTACGCGCTGCGCTCGAACGCCGGCGTGACCTACCAGCGCTACGACTGCCGCTGAGGCCGCGACGAGGCCGGGAGGGGCAGGGCGGCGCGAGCGTTGCGGAGGCGCCTTCCCGTGGAGCGGCTGCCAGGACCCGCCAGCCAGGAGAACGCCGTGGCCGGTTGGGCCAGCGGTTTGGCCGGCCCGGTCAACGACGCGAGGTAGGTGGGTGTGCGAGTTTCACCTGCAGGGTGACACCATGAACAAACTCGCGAAGCTGGGAATCGTTGCGGTGGGGCTTCTCTTGGCGGGCTGCGGCGGCACGCCGGGTCAGTCGACCGCCTACGAACGGCTCGTCCCGGTGCCCGTGCAGGACGGCGATCCGGCCAACGGTGCGGTCTTCGCGACGGACGTGTCGTTCTGGGAGACGCCGCTCTCGCAGGCCGAGATGGACTGCTTCTGGGAGTCGGGCGTGCGGCACGTCATCGTCGGCACCCAGGAAGAGGACATCACCCGCGAGCAGCTGGCGATGGCCGTTTCGCGCGGCATGACGGTCGACGCCTACGTGTACCTGTACTGGGACACGAGCATGACGGCCCAGGTCAAGGAGGCGTTCAAGCGCGTGGCGGGCTTCCCCATCGGGCGGATGTGGCTCGACATCGAGCAGGATCCGGGCAGCCTCGGTGCGGGCGCAGTCGACTCGAGGATCCAGGAGGCGGTGACCGCGTGCCGCGCGCAGGGTGGCGTCGAGTGCGGCATCTACACGGGCAAGGGCTTCTGGCAGACGTACGCAGGCGACACGACGGCGTTCACCGACGTCCCGCTGTGGTGGGCGCACTACGACAACAAGACGTCGCTGTCGACGTGGCAGGACGACGCGTTCGGCGGCTGGACGGATCCGGTCGCCAAGCAGTGGGCGACCAAGCCGCTGTGCGGCATCGGCGGCACCGATTGGGACTCGATGAAGGTCGACGCCCAGCCGACGGTCACGGTCGACCGCAACACGCCGCCCGACACCGGCACGGTGCCCCCCGCGCCGACCGGGCTCTGGCCCGACAACGGCCAGCAGCTCACCGACGACTACGCGAAGGTGATGAGCTCGCTCATCCCGCGCGCCACGCTCTACGACCTCGCGGTCGAGCGCTACACCGGCTCGAGCTGGATCACGTATTTTACGTGGAAGAACCCGAACGCGTTCGTGAAGTTCTACCCCGGCGTGAAAAACTCGCTGTATCGCTTCCGCGTGCGGGCGCACAACGCGCACGGCATCGGGGCCTGGTCTCACTGGGCCGTGTTCGAGTTCGGCGACTACACCGGAACCTGGCCCAGCACCACGCCCCCGCCTCCGCCGCCCAGCAGCGATGCCGGCGCGCCTCCACCCAGCAGCGACGCCGGTGCGCCGCCGCCCAGCACCGACGCCGGTGCGCCGCCGCCCAGCAGCGACGCCGGTGCGCCTCCGCCTCCTTCGAGTGATGCGGGCGCGCCGCCTCAGCCTTCGAGCGACGCGGGAGATCCTCCGCCTCCGCCGCCGGCCGGTGTTCCAGGCGGACTGTCTCCCGATGGCGACCAGCAGATCACGACGTCCTCCGTGACACTCTCGTGCTCGGCGGTGACGGGCGCCACCAGCTACCAGTTCGCCATCGAGTTCCAGGGCTCGAGCGGCTACTCGCCGTACTACACCTACACGGGCAGCTCGCCGTCCCGCAGCTTCTACCCGCAGATTACGGGTACCGGCTACCGCTTCCGGGTGCGCGCCGAGGTCAACGGCTCGTACGGCGACTGGTCGAGCTACGCGACGTTCCAGTACAAGTGAGCCCGCTCTTGTAGTATGCACAGGCTGATCTAGCCTGGGGGCGTGGCAGCGCCACGCCCCACCATCGCCAGCGGAGCAATCCAGAAGCTCCTCGACGCGCTCCGGAGCGAGGGCATCGACCCGGCGCCGATGCTGGAGGCGCTGGGGCTCGATGCCGGCGCGATCGCCGACCAGGACGGCCGTGTGCCGCTCGAGCAGCTGCACGCGCTGTGGGAGGCGGCGGTCACCGCCGTGCCGCGGATGGAGGCGGCGGTCGTGGGAGCCGAGCGCTACTCGCCCGGGGACTACGGCCTGGTCGGTTTCGTGGCGATGAACAGCGCCACGCTTGGCGAGGCCATCCGGCACTCCGTGCGCTTTCTCGGTCTGTGGACCGACGACCCTGGCATCGAATTCGGCGACGATGGGACGCTGCGCATCGTCTACCGCACGCGCTTTGCCGATCGGCTGGGACTGCGCCTGGCGACCGAGGCGACGCCGGCGGAGCTGCTCAACGCGGCGCGCCTGATCACGCAGAGGCCCATCACGCCGCTGTCGGTGCGCTTCACCCATCCCGCGCCGGCGGACACGTCCGCGCACCAGGCGTTTTTCGGCTGTCCGCTGCTGTTCGAGGCGCCGGACATCGCGATGCAGCTCGACCCGGACGATCTGGCGTTGCCTCTGCCCAAAGCGGACGCGCAGCTCGGCGCCTACCTCCGCCAGCTGGCCAGCCAGGCGCTCGAACGCCGCGGCGGAAGCGAGCCGGACGAGCTCGACCGCATCCGCGGCATCATCGCCGAGGAGCTGCAACGCGGTGTGCCGACGCTGAAGATCGTCGCGGGGCGGCTCGCCACCAGCCAGCGCACGCTGCGCCGGCGGCTCGAAGCCGAGGGCACGTCGTTCCGCGTGCTGCTCGACCACACGCGCGCCGAGCTCGCCGAGAACTACGTGCGCGACAAGCGCCTGCCCCTGTCCGAAGTCGCGTTCCTGCTCGGCTTTTCCGAGCCAAGCGCGTTCCACCGCGCGTTCAAGCGCTGGACGGACTCGACGCCCGCCGCGTGGCGCGATCGGGCGTGACCGCCGGCTGGAAGACTGTGCGATGCTGCCGCCGGGAGGCGCAAAGATGCTTCGACTGGCGATATTCCACGGGTCGGTTCGCAGGGACCGTCAGGGCATTCGAGCCGTGCGGTTCATCGAAGGCCGATGTCGCGAGCGCGGCCACGACGTGGCAGTCGTCGATCCGCTCGAGTACCGGCTCCCCCTGCTCGACCGGATGTACAAGGAGTACAAGCAGGGCGAGGCGCCCGAGCTATTGGAGAAGCTCGCGGGCATTGTGCGCGTTGCGGACGCGTACATCGTCGTGACCGCGGAGTACAATCACCTGCCGCCGCCGGGCTTGACCAACCTGCTCGATCATTTCCTCGAGGAGTACTTCTGGAAGCCGTCGGCGATCGTCTCCTACTCGGCGGGCTCGTTCGGCGGTGTACGAGCTGCGGTCGCCCTGCGCGAGATGGTAGCCGAGATGGGGATGTCGGCCATTCCCTCCACGCTGCCCGTGCCTCGCGTGCACGATGCGTTCGACGAGGACGGCAACCCGAAGGACCCGTCGGCCTGGGAAAAGCGCACGGGCCGCTTCCTCGCCGAGCTCGAGTGGTACGCGACGGCGCTTCGCGACGCGCGCGTCCGCGACGGCAAGGACATGTGCCCCGGCCGCGGCTTCTGCGAAGCGCTCGAGCTGCTGGGCGGAGCGGCCTGACGCGCCGTCAGAACGTATAGCGAAGCGCGGCCGCGATGATCAGGGCGAGGGCGGTCTGGCTGCTGCGCGAGCGGTCGAGGATGTTGTTGTAGTTGCGGATGCCGCCGTTCAGCGCCAGCGCGTAGTGCGGATCGATCTGGTACCACTCCAGGCCGAGGGCGCCGCCGTAGTAGGGGCCGAGCGACGTGGAGTCGGTGTAGCCGTAGGTCACGAGCGAGTCGTTCGTTGTCTTGGCGGCGCCGATGCTGCCCTGCGCGTAGATGCCGAAGCGATCGGTCGGCTTGACCGTGAGCCGCACGCCGCCGCCGAAGCCGAACAGCGTGTAGGTGCGCGGGTCGGGGGGCGGATGCGCGTAGGACGTGCTCGACAGCGCGATGTCGCTCTCGCCGAACAGCATGACCCACTTGGCTGGCTCGAAGCCGAGCTGCAGGTGGAACCACGGCGCGAGCGGCGTGACGTTCTTCAGCGGTCCGAGGTGCTGCAGGGCGCCGATGCTCGACTCCACGACCAGGCCGTGGTGACGCGGCGGCGGAGGGGGCACCTCCGGGGCCTTGCTGTTGCCCGTGTCGTGCGTCTCGGGCAGGTTGCGCGAGTCGAGCCAGGCCTCGATCTCCGCGGGCGAGAGCTGCCGCGTCTTTGGCTGGTCCTTCTCGGCTGCAGCACGCGCGGTGCCGGGCAAGAAGAGCCCCGCCGCCAGCGCAGCGCTGACGAGCCAGCGAGCAAGACAGACCGGGCGGTATCTGGAGGCCGGCGGCAGCATACGCGAGGAGCCGCCAAGGTAACCCGGCTTGCGCCCGAGGTCACGCGAGGCGTGGGCCAGTCGCGCTACCTCAAGCATGTGGCGACGCCCGGCGATTCTGGCTTCTGGCTTCGTTTTCGCTGTGCTCCGCTGCTCACGTACTCGAGTACGCTCCGCTGCGGTGCTCGCAAAAGCCTCGCCAGAATCCAGACTTGCCGGGCGGCCGAGCCTTGAGGTTCTGGCGATACGGCGTGGGCTCACATGAAATCGGAGCGGCGGGCCAGGCTCTTGAAGGGCAGTCCGGCCTCGCCGATCGTCTCGGCGCCGCCCTCTTCGCGGTCGACCAGGGCGAGGATGCCGACCACGCTGGCGCCGGCCTTCTTCAGGGCTTCCACCGCTCGCAGGCTCGAGCCGCCGGTCGTGACCACGTCCTCGAGCAGCATCACCCGGATGCCGGGGAACAGTGACTTGTCGCCTTCGACGAGCTTGGCGCTGCCGTGGTCCTTCTGCGCCTTGCGGACGTAGAGCGCGGGCAGATCGCGGCCGTGCTGGTGGCTGACGAGCGACACGGCGCTGGCGAGCGGGCAGCCGCCCAGCTCCACGCCGCCAACCGCGTCGCATTCCGGCAGCTCGGCCAGCGCCTCGAACATCAGCTCGCCGACCAGCGCGTGGCCCTCGGCCGTGAGCACGGTCTGCTTGCAGTCGATGAAGAAGTCGCTCTCGCGTCCGGAGGCGAGGATGACGCGCTTTCTCGCAAAGCTGCGCTCGCGCAGGAGCTCGATCAGGCGCTGGCGTCGTTTCTCGTCGATCATTTTCTTCTCCTCCCGCCCGCCCGCCCCCGCCGGAGTCCTCCTCGAGGGGGCTCACCGCCCCTCGAGCACCCCGACGCGATTCGCTCCGCTCATCGCGGGCTCGCTGTCGCTCGCCGGGGGATCAGCGCCGGGACTTCTTCTTCTTGCGGCCGCGGGTGCGCTTGCTGAGGGCGGGGACCACGGGCGGCGGCGGGCGTCTCTTGGCGGCCTTCTTGGCGGGCGCCTTGGCCGGCTTGGCCTTGGCGGGCGCGGGCTTCTTCCTGGTCGCGGGGCGACGCGCCGGCGCGGACTGCCGGGCGCGGGCCGGAGCCGGCCGCTCGGCGCGCGCCGGAGCGGGTTCCTCGTGCTGGACCGGCGCCTCGCTGCGGGCGCTCCTGGCGCGGGCCGCCGGCGCCTGGGGCTCGCCGTCCGTGCGCACGTTGCCGCGGACCAGCGCGCCGTCGGCAATGCCGATGCTGGGCCCGCCCAGATCGCCGACCACGCGTGCGCTCTTCTCGAGCATCACGGCCTCGGTGCCGCGCAGATCGCCGGCCACCGCTCCGGCCACCGAGATGCGCGCAGCGCTGATGTTGCCCTTCACGGCGGCATGCTCGCCGAGCGTCACGTCACCGTCGACGCTCACGTCGCCCTCGACGCGCCCGTCGATCACGAGCGAGCCCTGGCCGCGCACGTTGCCGCGCACGACCGTCCCATGTCCAACTACCGAAGCGGCGGTCATCGGTCCTCCGCTCAGACTTCCATGTCGACGTTGCCCTTGAACGAGGCACCGTCCGCAATGGTCAGCCGCGACGACTTCACGTCGCCGATGAGGCGTCCTCCGGCCTGCAGGTCGACGCGCTCGGCGACGGTGACGTTGCCGGTCACTTGCCCGGCGACGCTCAGCGACGAGGCGCTCACGTCTGCTTCCACGCTGCCGCCGGAGCCGACGCTGACCGCGTCGCTGGTGCTCAGGGTGCCGCGCAGGGTGCCGTGGACGACGACCTCCTCGTCGCTCGTGACCTCCCCTTCGACCGTAAGCCCTTCGCCAATCACCGTGCCTGCCATCTCGCCTCGCTTCAAAGTGGGTGGGGTAGGGGGAGCGCTCAGCGGCGGTGCCGCGTCGTCTCCAGATCCAGCTCGAAATCGGTGTCGAGGCGCACCGCGACGCGCGCGCCGGGTTCGATCGTCACGCGGGAGCCGCTGAGCTCGCCGCGCACGACGGCGCCCGCGCGCACCACCACCGGGCCGCGCGCCGCGACATCGCCCAGCAGGCTGCCCGACACGTCGAGCGACTCGGCGTGGACGTTGCCCTCCACGCTGCCGCCCTCGGCGATCTCGGCGGGGCCGGTGACGGCCACGTCGCCACGGATGGTGCCTTCCACGCGCAGCCCGCCTTCGCCGTTGACCCGTCCGGTCAGCTGCGTCGCGGCGCCGAGCACGCTCATGTCGGGGTTGTTCCTTGCCATGGGATCGCGGCGCGCACGCTAATACAGGCCGGGCCGCCTGTCACCGGGGGGCAGAAACCGCTGGATCAGGCCCGTCCGGGGGCGTCATCGGGGCGGCGAGGCGGCCAGGACGTCCGCGCCCCGGGACACGGACCGGAACAGCCCACGCGCGTACAGCAGCCGTTTTTCTGCTTCCGGGAGGTCCCCCGGCCGACCCCGGGTGGCGGCCTCGAGCAGCACGGCCGCCGAGACGCTCACGTTCAGGCTCTCCACGAAGCCTCGCATGGGGATCTGCACCGAGCGGCGCGCCGCTTTCTGGAGGGCCTCGCAGATCCCGTCGTGCTCGTTGCCGAGCACCAGGCACAGCCGCGGGATGTCCGCCAGGTCGGGTGGGGCGAGCTGCCCCTCGGGGTGCGTCGCCACCAGCTCGAAGCCGCGCCCCTCGAGCGTCTGGACGGCCTGTTCGGGCGTGGGGTGCCGGATGACGTCGATCCAGCGCTCGGTGCCCTTGGCCACGCCGCCCGAGACCAGGAACGGCTCGTTGCGGGGCACGACGTGCAGCTCCTGGACTCCGAACGCGTCGCACGAGCGCATCACCGCGGCGCCGTTGTGGGGATCGTGGGGCGCATCCATGAGCGCGACCACGCTGCCGAGCCGCGCTTCCACGACCGTGCGCACGCGCTCGCGACGCGGCGCAAGCACCAGCGGCTCCAGAACCTCGATGACGCCCTCGGCGCTCCAGTCCGCGCTCCACGGCCAGCGCGCCGCGAGCGGCTCGAAAGCGTCCGCGTCGTCGCGGTCCACGGGCTCAGGAAAGCTCCTGGCCGACGGCTCCGGCCACCTTGACGAGCTGATCCATCATCTCGCCGAACATCTCGAAGGTCAGCGCCTGCGGTCCGTCGCTGAGCGCCTTTTCGGGCGCGGGATGCACTTCCACCATGATGCCGTCGACGCCGGTGGCCACGGCGGCGCGCGCTAGCGGCGTGACCGCGCGCGCGACGCCGCTGCCGTGCGAGGGATCGACCACCACCGGCAGATGCGTGATCTCGCGCAGGAGCGGTACGATGCCCAGGTCGAGCGTGTTGCGCGTCATGGTCTCGAAGGTGCGGATGCCGCGCTCGCACAGCATCACCTGGTAGTTGCCGCGCGACACGATGTACTCGGCCGCCATCAGCCACTCCTTGACGGTCGAGGCGAGGCCGCGCTTGAGCATCACCGGCTTGCCCAGGTTGCCGACGGCTTCGAGCAGCGAGAAGTTCTGCATGTTGCGCGCGCCGATCTGCAGGATGTCGGCGTACTTGGCGACGAGCGGCAGCGTCTCGGTGTCCTTCACCTCGGTGATGACCGGCATGCCGGTCGCTTCGCGCGCTTCGGCCAGGAGCTGCAGCCCTTCCTCCCTGAGACCCTGGAAGTCGTAGGGACTGGTGCGCGGCTTGAACGCGCCGCCGCGCAGCACCGTGGCGCCCCGCTCGCGCACCAGGCGCGCCGTCGACATCACCTGCTCGCGGCTCTCCACCGAGCAGGGGCCGGCCATGACCGTGAGCGCGCCGCCGCCGATCTTCGTGGCGCCGATCTCGATCACGGTGTCGTCCGGCTTCACCTCGCGGCTGACCAGCTTGTAGGGACGGCTGACCGGAACGGCGTCCTGTACGCCGGGCAGGCGGTTGAACAGCGCGGGGTCGAGAGCGCCCTTGTTGCCGGTGATGCCGATGGCGAGGCGCACTGCGCCCGGGATCTGGTTCGGGGTCAGGCCCAGCTCCTTCACGCGCTCGCAGACCGCGTCGATCTGCTCCGGCGTAGCGTTGGACTTCATCATGATCAGCATGAGCGGAACCTTTCGCTTTCGCGGAACGCGAACATGTAGCACAACCCCTGGAAATCCCCGACAAAGGCCGGCTGGGCGCGCGGCGGGGCTTTGCACGGACGCCGGTGGGGACTATGTTCCTGCCCCCCCCAGATAGTATTTCCGGAGCAGCAGATGGCATCTCAGAACGTTCATACCTTCAACGATCTCAACTTCGACGAAGAAGTCCTGAAGTCCGACGTCCCCGTGTTGGTCGACTTCACGGCCACCTGGTGCGGCCCGTGCAAGGCACTCGCTCCCATCGTCGACCAGGTCGCCGAGGAGCTGAACGGCAAGCTCAAGGTCGGCAAGCTGGACGTCGACGAGGCGCCTGTCACCGCCGGCAAGTACGGCGTGCGCGGTGTGCCCACCGTGATGGTGTTCAAGAACGGCGAGCGCGCCGCCCAGCACGTGGGCCTGACCACGAAGGCGAAGCTGATCGCGCTGATCGACGTCTGAGCGCGCGCGGAGCCTGGCTCCGCAACGATCCATGGCGGGCCGCGCGCAGAGGAGGCGACGCTTCGTTGCCATCGCGCACGCGCTGACCGCCGTGGTGCACGTCGTGCCGGCCGTGGCGCTCTCCGCGCTCCTGCCGGCCTGGGCCGCCGTGCTGTGCGCGGCGCTCGCCTGGCTCTTGACGGCCTTCCGGCTGAGCGCCCTGCGCCTGGACCGGCGCCGCCCGCGCTGGCTCACCCTGCTCGTCGACGAGCCCGTGTTCTGGCACTGGGGCGGCTGTCTCGTGGGGCTGCCGCTGCTGGTCGTCGCGCTGCCCGTCGCCGCGCTCGCGGGCCTGTACATTCCCAACGTCGCGCTGCTTGCGTACGCCGTCGGCCTTGCCGTCAGCGCGTGGAGCGTGTGGGGATCCGCCGCCAGCCGCGCGTGCGGCGTCTCGACGTGACCATCCCAGATCTGCCCCCCGAGCTCGACGGCTACGTGGTCGCGCAGCTCAGCGATCTGCACGTCGGCAGCTTCGATCCGCCCTCGCGCGCCGCGCGCTGGGTCGAGCAGGTGAACGCGCTCCAGCCGGACCTCACCGTCGTGACCGGCGATCTCGTCACCTCCGGCGTCGAGTTCTACGACGACACCGCCGAGCTGCTCGGTCGGCTCGGCGCGCGCGACGGCGTGCTGGTGACCATGGGCAACCATGACCAGTGGGACGCGGAGCGCTTCATCGAAGCCATCCGCGCCCGCGGTCCGCGCGTGCTCCTGAACGAGTGGACCAGCGTAGTTCGCGACGGCGCGACGCTGGTGGTGGCCGGACTCGACGATCGCTTCGCGCGCCGCGACGATCTCGACCGCGCGCTGTCCGGAAGGCCGCCGGGCGCTCCCACGCTGCTCCTGTCGCACTACCCCGACTTCTTCGAACCCGCCGCCGAGCAGGGCGTCGAGCTCGTGCTCAGCGGCCACACCCACGGTGGCCAGATCGGCCTGCCGCTCGTCGGCGAGCGCTTCAACATCGCCACGCTCGCGCGCCAGCGAGCGCGCGGCCTGTTCCGCGACGGCAGAAGCCAGCTGTACGTGAACGCCGGGCTCGGGACGACGGGCCCGCCTATGCGCCTTGGTGTCCCGCCCGAGATCGCGCTCCTGGTGCTGAAGCGGTAGCGGCGAACCAAGCGCGCAAGTCTGGCAAGGCATGGCGGCGGTAGCGCAAGCTCCGCGCGGTTGGCTGGGTGTGCCACGCGGTCGCTGCGCGGACGCTCGCGCACACGGACGAGCTCGGCACGCTGCATGCACTAGTGGATCGGAACCCGACGAAGTGGACCCAGGCTACCGACACCGACTCTGAAGAAGATCGCCCAGCCGACTGCTGGCAACGTCGCCTCACTGGAGAGCATCGCAACACTATGTAGATGAGCGTTCCATGGATCGCATCGAGTACACGGCGCGCGAGATCCTGAAGCGATACGGCTACCGTCCGGCCGCGCTGGAGCTGGCCATGCACGGTCTGCACCGCTTGTGCTACCTCCTGGCGGTCCACGGCATGCTGCTCTCGAAGGAGGCGGTCGAGCGTGCCGGTGACAACCCGCTGCCCGCCCACTTCGGGATGCGCCTTCTGACAGGCGAAGAGGTGCGGCGCCTGGCCAACGTGCCGGACAGCCCCTTGGGCGCGGCGCCCGTCGAGGCGTTGCTCGCCAAAGGGGACCGGTGCTTCGGCGTGTTCGCCGACGATGGCCGCTTGGCGAACTACGGCTGGTATGCGTCTACGCCCAGCCCACTCACCGACCAGTTTGCAGTGCGGTTCGATCCGCGATTCGTCCTCATGCACAACAACTTCACCCATCCCGACTTCCGCGGGCGGCGTCTGCACGCGGCGGGCATCCTCGGCGCGGCCCGCGCCCTGGGGGACCGACGCTTCGACGGGGTGATCTCGGCGGTGGACGTGCGCAACATCGCGGCCCTGCGCGCGTCCGAGCGCGTCGGGTTCGACATCTTCGGCCAACTGTTCATCTTTGGCCGCTTGGGCCGCTACCTGCACTTTGCCGATCGGGGCTGCCGCGAGCGGGGCTTCGTGCTCGAGCCGGTGGACGAGAGTGTGCGCGAGGTGCCCCTGTTCCACATGCCGTGAGCGCGACCGGATGCTGGCCGCGGTCGGAGCGCTCGCTCGGAACGACCCGCGCAGGGCTGGGCTGCTCCCCCGTCGGTGCGCGGGCGCTGCCGAGCCGGTCGCGCTGACGCGCGCCCGGGACCGGAGCCTTGGAACCGCGCACCGCTCCAGGCGTCTACAAACCCGCCTCGACCAACCAGCAAACGGCTAACGCCGTCCAGCCACTGGCTACCGGGTGCAGGGGTCGGCATGGGGCGGCGTGGGCGTGGGGAGCGCTGATTGGGCGGAAAACCGGGCAAGCGCGACGCCTCGCCGCTCCGGCGCTAGGATGCAGCCGACCATGGGTGACCGCACCGCTGTCCGGAAGATTTCGGCTACGCGCCGCTCGCTCGGCTGGGCTCTCGTGGGGCTGGTCGGGGCGCTGGCGGCGGGCGCGTGTGCGGGGACAGCGCCCCAGCCGCCGAAGCATCCGCGCAAGTCGCTCCTGTCCAGCGCGGAGGTGACGCCGGCCTATCCGTCGCCGGCGGTGTGGCGCTACCACCCGAAGAAGGAGGCGCCGCTGCGCGTGCGCCGCAAGCTGTCCGGTGGCCGCTTGCTGTATGCGGGCGACAAGGGCGAGCGCTGGCTGGTCGACAGGCGCCACCGCTCGGTGCGCGCCGCGGCGCGGCTGGCGCCCGAGGATCTGGTCGCGATCCTGAAGCTCGACTCCGGCGGCTGGCTCTTCGTCGGCAGGAGCGGCACCACCTACGAGGCGGAAAAGCCGCTCGGGCCGTTCATCCGCTCCAGCGCGCCGCTCGATCCGCTGGCGCGCGTGAGCGCCGCGGCCGGCACGCTGCTGGGCGTGCGCGGCGACGGAGCGCTGGTGCAGAGCGCCGACGCCGGTGCTTCGTGGAACGTCGTGGGACCGGGCAAGACGCGCTTTGCCGACGCGGTGCTCGACGACCAGGGGCGCGGGCTGGCGCTGGCCGTCCCCGAGCGGCTGTACGCGACGAGCGACCGCGGCGCGAGCTGGAAGCCGCTCGACGACAGGACCTTCGGCGCGCTGTCGCTCGAGCGGCGTCCCGACGACACCATCGCGGTGAAGAGCGCGTTCGGTCCGCGCGAGTGGAAGCCCGGCGCGGCGACGCCGTTCGTGCCGCTCTCCGGTCACGCCGCGGGGCCGGACAGCTACAAGCTGCCGCTGCCGCCTCCGCGCGGACCGGATGCCAGGGCGCTCGCGGCGGGACGCGCGACGATCGTGGGCCGGCGCTACTACGAGCTGTCGCGCGAGGGCCGCGGCTGGCGCATGCTGTCGGGGCCGGTGGACGGTCAGCTGAGCGAGCTGCCCTTCGCCGAGGCGAAGGACTGTCGCAGCGTGCGGATCGCAGGCTTTTCGCACTGGCTGTACCTCGCCTGCTCGCGCACGACCCTGGGGCGTTCGTCGCATCCCATCGAGCTGATGCGCAGCCAGGACTCCGGCCGGCACTGGAAGAAGGCGGATTTCCCGGCCGTCGGCAGCATGGACGACTTCCAGATGGCGGTGGGGGCCGGCGGCGCACTGGTAGTGACGGGCGTGTGCCCGCCGCGCGCGGCGGGCAGCGGCTGCGGCGTGCAGGGCGTGTACTACCGGCGGCGCGTCGAGGCGGACGCGGGCGCCCCGGCCGCAGCCGCGTCGAAGTCGACCAAGAAGAACTCGAAGAAGAAGGCGAAGGCAGAAACGAAGCTGCCCGCCGGCTACGAGCTGGCTCCCTCGGCCACGCCGTCGCTCAAGGACAGTGCCGACGCGCTCGCGTTCTCGAGCGACGGGACGATCGCGTACGCCATCGGTCGTCGCAGCAAGAACGGTGCGTTCACTGTGTTCGTCTCGCACAACGGGGGCCGGAGCTTCGAGGCCCACGAGATCGACCAGCTACCGGCGGACTACGACGACAGCTACTACGGCGGCTACGGCTATCGCAGCTATCGCCACAACGGCACCGAGGTGCAGTCGGTCATGCCCGCCGAGGACGGCACGCTGGCCATCGTGCTCTCCCGCTACGGCACGACGACACTGCTGGTGACCGACGACGAGGGGCGCGTGGTGTCGCTGTCGCACGCGCCGACCTCGCGGGCGAGCGTCGGTGCGGCGGGCACGCGCGCGTTCGCCGTGGCGCCCGGCTCGCGCGACGCCTGGGAGTCACTGGACGGCGGAGCCACCTGGGACTCGATCGGCGGCTTGCCGATGAACCTGTGCGGCTCCGGGAGCAAGTGCAAAGTGCCCGTCTACTGCTATCCCGGCGGCTGCGTGATCGGCGATCAGCTCTCGCGCATCGGCTGGCACGGGCAGGCCGGCCCGGACGAGGGCGTGCTGGCTCCGCCGGCGCCGGCGCCGCCCGCGGGCTACGACGTGGTGCTGCGCGAGCCGATCTCCTGCACGCTCGATCCGGCGGCCTGGAAGACGATCGATGGTCTGCACGCCGCGCCGGGCGCCGATCACGCCGAGCTGGGCAAGGTCGTGTGGTTCAACTTGATCCGCGATCACGCGCACGCCGCAGCCTGGATGCTCCACGCGACCGGCGGTGCGCACCCGCGCATCGAGAAGGTGACATTGCTCGCGCCGGCGCGCCATCCCGGCGACAAGGCCATGACCGCCATCGGACAGATCGAGGGCGGCGCCGCGCTGCGCTACGACGTTCCCGACGGCGTTCACGCCACCACCCTCAAGAACGTCGAGGTGGCGTGGGACAACCTGTTCGAGGGGCGCGTGGCGCGCGCGCGGCTCGCCGACGGCGGCGGCTACGTGCCCGGCGACTACAGCGCCCTGACGGGGATCCACTCCCAGCTCGCCCGCCCCGCGCTGCTCAGCATCGCCTCGGGCGGGATCTACGTGCGGCTGCATCGAACCCACGGCGATGCGCAGCCCACGCTGTTTTTCGATGGCCACTCCGGGAGCAGCATCCCTGCCGTCCACTGGCCCGCGGCCGTGCAGTCGGTGCGCAGCGAGATGGTGCACGCGGGACGGACGCATCTGCCGGTGAAGATCGGTACGGCGCTGGTGCGCGCGCTCCGCTCCGCTGGCAGCTATCACTTCGACGCCATGACGACGTCGCTCGAGAGCCCGCAGAAGTTCGGGCTCGAGCAGCACATCGACATCACCTACCTCAAGGGCAACGCCGGGCTGGTGGTCACAATGGAGGACCCGGACGGGGGGCAGCACCAGAGCCAGCTGTTCATCTTCCGCGGCAGCGGCGCCGTGCTCGATCCGCCGATCGCGCTGCCGATGCAGCAGGATCTGCCCGACAAGCCTTCGCGCTGCAGCAAGACGCAGCGCGCCAGCACCGCGCGGTCCATCCAGCGGGCCGTCGCGGGGACCCGGCATCCGGTCATCGTGTCGGATGCCAGCGAGCCGCTGCGCGGGCTTCTGACGGGCAAGGCGGTGATGTATGGCACGCCGGCGTCGCCCTGCGTGGCGGCGTACGACGCCGAGGGCGTGAAGCTGGAAGGCGCCGATCTGCACGGCGAGAGCGCCATCCTGCCCGTCGACGATCTGGACCACGCCTGGCTGTTCCGCACGGCGCCCGCCTCCAGCCGCGGCCGCATCGAGTACCGGACGATGAAGTGCCGCTTCGATACCAGTGTCGAGGTCCCGCCCGAGCTGTACCGCGCCGCGGTCGCGCCGAAGGTCCAGGGCGTGGTCGGCGGCGTCCGTCGTTGAGCGCAGGAAAGGCGCGCGGGCTGGTCGCGGGCGGCCGGCTGGGGTAGGCGTGGCGCGTCATGATTCCGCGCTACACCCCGAAGGAGTTTGCCGAGCTGTGGTCCGACAACACCCGCTACGCGGTGTGGCTGGAGGTGGAGCTCTCGGCCTGCGAAGCGATGGAAGCAGCGGGCCTGGTGCCCGAGGGCACGGCCGGCGCCATCCGCGCGCTCGAGCTCGAGCCCGATCCGGCCGCCATCGAGGCGATCGAGAAGACGACGCGTCACGACGTGATCGCCTTCCTCACCCACCTCGAGCAGAAGGCGGGCGAGCCGGCGCGCTGGCTGCACCGCGGCATGACGTTCGAGCGATGTGCTGGACACGAGCCTGGCCGTGCTGCTGGTGCGGGCGACCGACCTCCTGCTCGAGCGGAGCGACCGGCTCGCGACGGCACTGGCCACGCGTGCCCAGGAGCACGAGCACACGCCGATGATCGGCCGCTCGCACGGCATCCATGCCGAGCCGGTCACGTTCGGCGTGGTGCTGGCCGGGCATCTGGCGGAGGTGAAGCGCTGTCGCGCGCGGCTCGGCGCGGCGCGCACCGAGATCGCCGTCGGCAAGATCGCCGGCGCGGTCGGCACCTACGCGCACCTGACGCCGGAGATCGAGCAGCAGGCCCTCGGCAAGCTGGGGCTCGAGCCGGAAACGGTGGCGACGCAGGTGGTCGCGCGCGATCGCCACGCGGCGCTGTTCAGCGCGATGGGCTTGATGGCCGCCGCCATCGAGCGGCTCGCGACCAACATCCGCCACTGGCAGCGCACCGAAGTGGCCGAAGCGGAAGAGCGCTTCGGCGCCGGACAGAAGGGCTCCAGCGCCATGCCCCACAAGCGCAACCCGGTGCTCAGCGAGAACCTGTGCGGGCTTGCGCGGGTGGTGCGCTCGGCCGTGACCCCGGCGCTGGAAGACGTGGCGCTGTGGCACGAGCGGGACATCTCGCACTCGTCCGTGGAGCGCATGATCGCGCCGGACGCCACCACCAGCCTCGGCTTCATGCTGGAGCGCGCGGCGGGACTGGTCGAGGGTCTGGTCGCCTACCCGGAACACATGAAGAAGAATCTCGAACAGAGTGGCGGGCTCTTCTTCAGCGAAGGCGTGATGCTGGCGCTGGTCGGCAAGGGCCTGGGCCGCCAGCAGGCCTACGAGAGGGTGCAGCGCAACGCCATGAAGGCTTTCCGTGGCGAGGGCGATTTCCGCCAGCTGCTCGGCGCCGATCCGGAGGTCGGCGGGCTGCTCGGCGCAGAGCTCGACACCTGCTTCGATCTCGACCACGCCCTGCGCTGGGCCTCGACGATCGTGAAGCGCGCGATCGAGGCTTGATGACCATGAAGCGCGCAGTCGACGCCTAGCCGTTGAAGAACTGGCGAGCGACAGCGAGCCCGCGTCGAGCGAAGCGAGGCGCGTCGGGGTGCTCGAGGGGCGGTGAGTCCCCTCGAGGAGGATTCCGGTGGGGGTGGGTGGGTGGGATGGCGGAGACGCGCTCCCGCCACCAGCGCCGCGCGATGATCCCCGCGATGCTCGCGACGTGCCAGGCGCGGATGCCGCTCTGCTCGTCGGCGTACACGGGCCGGACCGGCACGTCGATCACGCCGCGGCCGCGCGCCGCCAGCATGCCGAGCAGGTCGTTCGGGTAGCCGAAGCGGGGCCAGAGCTCGTCGAGCGGCAGGCAGCGCGCCGCCGCTGCGGACAGCGCCGTGTAGCCGCACTGGCTGTCGTCGATAGCGAGCCCCGTGCCGAGCCGCGTCGCCGCGCTCAGCGCCCGGCCACCCCAGCGGCGCGCCAGCGGCATGCGTGCGTGCTCGGCGTGTGCGAAGCGATTGCCCTTCGCGTAGTCCGCCCGACCCGTCACGACCGGTTCGAGCAGCAGCTCCAGGTCATCGGGGTGCATCTGGTTGTCGCCGGCCATCACGGCCATCACGTCGGCGCGTTCGGCAAGCGCCGCGTGGTAGCCGCTGACGATGCTCGCGCCCACTCCGCGATTGTCGTCATGCCGCAGCAGTCGCACGCGCGGGTCGGGGCAGGTGAGGATGGCCGCCGCGGTGTCGTCGGGGCTGCCGTCGTCGACAGCGTAGATCGCGTCCACGTAGCCGGGCATCGAGCCCAGAGTCCGGCCGATCAGCCGTGCTTCACGGTACGCGGGCACGACGACGGCAACGCGCGAGCCACGCCACATGCTCCGTCGCTTAGCCTTGCGGACACGCCCTGGCAAGGCGCTGGTACAATGCCGGGATGCGCCGGGCGTTGGCTGCTTTCATGTGGGGCTTGTGCGTGCTGGGCGCGGCGTCGGCGGCGTCGGCGGCGCCGAAGCACGACATCTGCGCCGATCTCGGCCCGTCGCTCGGCGTCGGCATCTCGAGCTTCTCGGCGGCGGGAACCTGGCCCCAGACGGCTTCGCAGCAGTACGGCGTCAGCTGGAAGTTTCTCTACGTCTACGTCGTCCCCACCAGCGACCCGAAGGCCGACGTGCAGTCGTGGCTGCTCGGCAAGGCCGCGACCGCGAAGTCTCTCGGCGCAATCCCGGTCTACACGTTCTACGAGCTGCTGCAGCTCGGGCAGAACAGTGGACTTTCAGGCGCCGAGCCGGACGTGGTCAAGAGCGTGCTCCAGAGTCCGGCGCTGATGAAGCAGTACTTCGACAACTTCGTTTTCCTGTTGCAGAGCGTGGCTCAGGCGACCCCGCCGGTCATCGTGCAGGTCGAGCCCGATTCGTGGGGGTTCATGATGTGGGCGATGGGGGTCGACGGCAACGCCGATGCCACGTCGGTGCCGGTGTCCGTTGCCAGCTCGGGACAGGCGGATGTCGCGGGATTGTCCGACAACGCTTCGGGCTTTGCCAAGGCGCTCCTGGCGCTGCGCGACAAGTACGCGCCCGCCGTGCGGATGGGCTGGCATGCGTCGAACTTCCGCGTGGGACAGCACCCGGAAGTAGTGACGGGGTTCTACTCGACGTTGGGCGAGTGGGACGTGATCTTCACCGAGCAGCCTCATCTCGAGGCCGATCCATCGACGTGGTGGTTGCCCTGGGATCCGAAGCTCGTCGATACCAACGTCGCATGGTTCTCTGCCGTCAGCTCCGCGGCGCATGTTCCGATCCTGCTGTGGCAGGCCCAGATAGGCACGACGGACTACCACTTCTTCGAGACCCAGCCCGACGTGCTGAAGCGCTTTGTCTCGGCCGGGCTCGGTGGCGTGCTGTTCGACCTGCGCGGCAGCGGCAATCCGGACGACTTTCGTGCGTACGAGAGCGCCCAGCTGGCCACCGTGCCGCCTGCGTCGTCCGATGCCGGCGGTACGGCGGCCGATATGCGCAAGCGGCTGGCCGCCTACTCGAAGCAGCCGCTCGCGTGGCCGTCGGGTTCGCCGTGTGCGGGGACTGCCATGGGCGGCTCTAGCGGCGGAGCCGGGACGTCCAGCGTCGGCGGCAGTGCCGCCGGAGGAGCGTCGTCGGGGACCGGCGGCAGTGCTGCCGCTGCGGGGCCGGCGTCGAGCTCTACCGGAGGTTGCGGTTGCCGGACCAGCGGCGACACGGATCCAGCGCCGTGGTGGCCGCTGTCCGCGTTGTTCGTCGTGCTGGCGGTCCGTCGCCGTCGGGTCCGGCCCGCGTGAGGGTGGTTGCCCTGGATCGGACCCTGCGGTAGAGCGCCCGCGGTGAAACGACGTCGCGCCATCGTCTACCTTGCGGGCGGAGCCGCGGCGCTGCCCGTGTTGTGGTTCGCGTGGTCGTGGGCGACGTATCCCAGCGACCACACGCCGAAGGGGGCGTACCTGCGGGTGATGAGCGCGGTGAATCGCGGCCGGCCCGAGGCGTTCTTCGCCTACCTCGAATCCGAGGCGCGGCACGCCTGCTACACCATCAAGGGCTACCGGAAGAAGGCCCGCGATCGGGTGCTCCGCTCCTATCCCGAGCCGGAGCGTTCGCGGCTTGCCGGTGAGTACAAGGCCGAGGCCGAAGCCAAGGATGGCTCCGATATCTTCGCGATGGAGGCGCACCGTCACGGCTGGCTGGCGCGGCTGCGCCGCGACATGTCCGGCGTGAAAACGGTGGAGATCAAGGGACAGCGTGCCACGGTGGAGACGGTCCGCGGAACGCGCTACCCGTTCCGCCGCCGCAAGAACGGCATCTGGGGTCTGACGCTGTTCACCGCGACGCTGGTCTCCGAGGCCCAGAAGGCGGCGCGCGACTACCGCATGGTCGAGAAGGCCGCAGACGACTACGACCGCGTGCGCCGCGAGCACGCTACGAAATAGCGGGCTTGCGGTTCTTCACGTCCGCGTAGGCCTGCCCGGCGGGCTTGCCGGTCTCGACTGGAAGCCCCTTCTTGATCCAGCCCGGCATCACGCGTCCAAACGGATCGCGCGCGAACTCCCAGCCTGTGGTCAGGTCGGCTAGATCGCTGTAGCCGGCCGCCGCCATGAGCTGGGCCGCGTGACGCGAGAGCTTGCCCGCGCGGCAGCCGAGAAGCAGCTTCTCCTCCTTGCCGAAAGCGCTCTCGATGACCTGCATGAACTCGTTGTTCGGCGTCAGCCCCCCTGGGCCGAAGTGCATGAGCGGCACGTTGAGCGAGCCGGGCGGATGGCCCTGCTCGAACTCCGGTTCGCTGCGCACGTCGATGTACACGTAGCCCCGCTCCATGAGCTCGACCGCCTCCTCGGGCGTCACCTTCTTGATGCCGGACATTTCCCCGGAACCTAGGTCCACTGGAACGGCGACGCTACCCGCGCGCTACTGCGGCGGTTTGATGGGGGCCGCAGTGGTGACGCCCGCGCCCCAGAAGGACAGATTGGGCGGGACGTTCTGCAGAGGGATGGCCGTACCCACGCCCGTGGTCAGGTCGATCTGTGCGAGCTGGCCGGTGGCGCTGAAGCCATAGGCCACGCCTGCCCAGTAGCCGAGGCCCCAGAGCTGGGAGAAGCCGGTGTTGCCGATCAGCTTGACGATCTGGCCGGTCTTCGGGTCCACCTCCACGATCGAATCGGTGCCGCCCGTCGAGCCGTAGGGCTTCACGGTCAGGTACGTCTTGTCCCCGATGATCGAGACGATGTCGCCGCTCGACTCCCACTTCTGCCCTGTGGGGTTCGGGTTCAGGTTGCCGATGGTGGTGAGCGACGCGTCCTGCGTGCTGATCTGGACGTACGTGTCCCGGTTGTAGCCGACCAGCGCTTCGCTGTTCGGCAGCAGCGTGCCGGCGGGCAGGTACGTGAGAGAGTTGGGATAGTTGCCGGTCTTGAACACGTTGCAGTGGGCGGTGGTCTTGTCGATGGTGACCATGGCTCCGGCGCCCACGCCGTTGTTCATGCTGCCCACCATGTGGCCAGCCTTGTCGATGGCGATGTCCCACATGCCGCCGCCGAGTGCTACGGCGTTGCCCAGACAGTCGAAGTTGCCGACGATGCTGACGGTCTTCGAGTACGGCTCCAGCTTGTAGAGCGTCGCGTTGCTGTGACCGTAGACCTCGCCGACCGGAGTGCTGGCGCCGCCGGCGCCCCCGCTGTTCACGTCGAGGGTGGAGCCGTCGATGGGCGGCTGCCCTGCGCTGCCGGCAGTGGCGCCGCCCGCGCCCACGCCCGCCCCGCTTCCCCCCGACCCGCCGCTGCCGGCTCCCGGTCGTGGGCTCTGGCTGGTCGCCGAGCAAGCCGCGAACAGCGCCGCCAGACCAGCGCCCAGAAGCCAAGCGAGCCGACTCATCGGCCCAGTCTACCACCCGGCCCGGCGATTTCGCGTGCGGTGTGGCCGAAGGGCCCGCGGTTGTCTACTCTGTCGGCCCGGTGCCTCCGCTTCCCGGCCCTGACAACCTGCGCTTCGTCCCGCTCGGCGGGTTGGGCGAGATCGGCATGAACTGCTTCGCGCTGGAGCAGTCCGACGGCATCCTGGTGGTCGACTGCGGAACGGCGTTTCCCCACGTCGACCTGGGTATCGACGTGATCCACGCCGACTACTCCTGGCTCGTCGAGCGCGCGGAGCGGGTCAGCGGCGTGTTCATCACGCACGGCCATGAAGATCACATCGGAGGGCTGCCGTACCTGCTTTCCGGGCTCGACGTGCCGGTGTGGGGACCGCCGCACGCGCTGGGTCTGGCGCGCCGGCGCCTCGCGGAGCACGACTTTCTCCCGGGAGACGTCCCGCTGAACGTCGCGATCGCGGGCGAGCGCTACCAGGTCGGGCCGTTCGAGGTGGAGCCGGTGCGTGTCGCGCACTCGATCGTCGAGGCCAGCGCGCTGCGGATCGCCACGGCGGCAGGCACCGTTGTGCACACCGGCGATTTCAATTTCGATCCCGATCCGCCCGACGGCGAGCCCAGCGACGAGGCGCGCCTGCGCGCGATCGGCGACGAGGGGGTCGCGCTCCTGCTCAGCGACAGCACCAACGTCGACGTGACTGAACGCGTCGGCTCGGAAAAGAGCGTCGCCGAGGCGCTGGCGCAGTTGATCGCGGGCGCCGACCAGTGCGTGTTCATCGCGATGTTCGCCAGCAACATCCAGCGGCTGATCATGCTGGGCGATATTGCACAACAGACCGGCCGCAAGATCTGTCTGCTGGGCCGCAGCCTGAACACGCAGGTCGAGGTGGCGACCGCCATCGGCCGGCTCGCCTGGCCGAGCGATCTGCGCGTGGCCGCTGAACAGGCCCGCAGCGTCCCGCGAGAGCAGCTACTGGTGCTGGCCGGTGGCTCGCAGGCCGAGCCCAACTCCGCCATGGCCCGCCTGGCACAGGGCACGCACCAGCACATGTCGGTCGAAGCGGGTGACACGGTGGTGATGTCGAGCCGCATCATCCCCGGCAACGACCGTCTGATCTTCGACATGATGTGCGACCTGATGCGCCGCGGCGCCCGCGTGCACACCCGCGGGTCCGATCCGGGCGTGCACACCAGCGGCCACGCGGGGCGCTCCGAGCAGCGGCACATGCTCGAGCTGATCCGCCCGCGCGCGTTCGTGCCGGTGCACGGCACCCTGCATCACCTGACGCATCACGCCGAGCTCGCACGCTCGCTCGGCGTGGAGCAGGTCGAAGTGGTCGAGAATGGCACGCCCGTCCGGCTCGCAGACGGCCGGCTCCACGTGGAAGATCCGGTGCCGCACGGTCGCGTGAACGTGGCCCTGGGCGGCTCCGAGCTGTCGGACGAGACGCTGCGCCGGCGCGCGGAGCTCGCGCGCTCCGGCGTGGTCAGCGTCGTGCTTGCTCTCGACGACGCTCTGCAGGTCGTGGCCGGCCCCAGCGTGCGCGCGCGTGGCGTGCCCGGAGTGGACGATGAGCCGGCGGCCCTGGCTGCGATCGCGGACGAGGTCGTCCGCACGCTGGACCGCGTGCGGGGATGGCGGGGTCTCGAGCTGGAGGACGAGCTACGGCGTGGCGCGCGCCGCGCCGTGTACGATCTGGCTGGTTTCCGCCCGGTCGTGGAAGTCCAGCTGCTCGGCACGGGCGGCTGACGCGCGCTTTCCCCGGAAAAACGCATTCTAGACCAGCACGCCGGATGGCAGACTCGATAGACGAGATGCTCCACCGACTGCACTTCCGTTTCCGGGCCCTTGTTCTCCGCGCGCTACCGCTCGTCGTGGCGCCCGCGCTGGCCGCGTGTGGCAGCTACGTCCAGGTCAAGCCGGTCGCGACGTCGGTGCAGCGTCCCAGCAACGTCGCCGTGTACGTCGGTGTTTCGGCCGGCGGAAAGCCGCTCACCGAATCTCACCGCCGACAACTTCAAGGTGTACGAGGACAACCAGCCGTTGGACTCGAAGAAGATCGGGCTCACGCTGCTGCCCAGCGACAGCGTCGCCGAGAGCCGGGTGATCCTGCTGGTCGACATCACCGGCAGCGCCGCCGACAAGAAGGCGCTGTCCGATGCGGCGGCCTCGTTCGTGGCGGGCGTGCGCAAGAGCGAGCCGGTCAGCGTCTACGCCTTCGACGGCGGAGCCGACATCCGCTCGGTCGCGGACTTTGCCAAGGACCCGAACGCCACCGGCCCACAGACCCTCGATCAGCTGACGCAGATGAAGGAAAACGACCCGTCGCGCAATCTGTACGGCGCGGTGGTCAAGGGGCTGTCGAAGCTCGACTCGAACCTGGGCAGCGACTCGCGCCCGGTCCACGTCGGCACGCTCGTGGTGTTCACCAGCGGGCCCGATCTGGCAGGTCGCATCACGTACTCCGATCTCGACAAGGCGCTCGACACGACGCCCTACCAGGTCGTCGCGATCGGACAGAACGCGGACCGCAAGCTCTCGCTCGACCACATCGGCAAGAACGGGGCCTTCGAAGTGAAGCCGCCGAAGACCCTGGCCAGCGCCTTCTCCGACGCCGCGGCGCGAGCCGAGTCGCTCGCGTCCGGCTACTACCTGCTCGCGTACTGCTCGCCGTCGCGCGGCGGCGTGCGGCGGCTGCGCGTGGAGGTCGACATCACCGGCAAGAAGGGTGTCCAGCAGTCCGGCGACACCGAGCTGCGCTTCTCGGCGGACGGTTTCGAGGCGGGCTGCGACAGCCACTCCAAGCCGAGCTTCGTGGTGACGATGGTCTCGGAAGGCGTGCCTGGCATCGCGCAGGCCGGCAAGGCGACGTCGTCCTTGAAGGGTGACAAGAAGGACAAGAAGAAGAAGGGCGGGCACCACGCGTACAAGCACCACGCCGTGCACCACGCGCCGTCGAAGGGCGCCACGAAGAAGCCCCCGCCCAAGAAGAAGGTTCCGGTGGAGGACTTCGAGCCCTGAGATGAAACGCAGCGTCATCGCGCTTGTGCTGGCGGCGGTTGTTACGCTGCCGGCCTGCCGCCACGAAGAGAAGACCACTTCCGCGCCGGCGCCCTCGCACTCGCAGAAGGCGCCCGCCGGCCCGAAGCCGCCCAATCCGCTGCGCTATCCGGCCGCCGCGCGGCTGGTCGCGATCGGCGATCTGCACGGCGATATCGGCTCGACGCGCGACGCGCTCGAGCTGGCCGGCGCGATCAACACCGACGACGACTGGATCGGTGGCAAGCTGGTCGTGGTGCAGGTCGGCGACGAGCTCGACCGTGGCGATCACGACCGCGAGATCCTCGAGCTGATGGACAGCCTGAAGGAAAAGGCCAAGGCCGCCGGTGGTCGCGTCATCGCGCTGGACGGCAACCACGAGGTGATGAACGTCCAGGGCGACTTCCGCTACACCACGCGCGGCGGCTTCGAGGAATTCAAAGGAACGCCGACCCTGCAGATGGGTGGCATCCTGGGGCGCTTTCCCCCTATCGCGCGCGGCAGGGCGGCGGCCTTCCATCCCGGCGGCGAGTGGGCGCGGCGGCTGGCCAAGCGCAGCGTCGTCGCCATCGTGGGCGACAGCGTGTTCGTGCACGGGGGGCTCCTCCCCAAACACGTCGCCTATGGGCTCGATCGCATCAACGCCGAGGTCAGCGCGTGGATGCGCGGCCAGGGCAGGCTGCCCGCGCTCATGCAGCGCCAGGACGCACCCGACTGGCTCAGGGAGTATTCCGAAGGCACGCCCGGCGCGGACGCCTGCGCCACGCTGCGCCAGGTGCTGCACGAGCTGCACGCGAGGCGCATGGTGGTCGGCCACACCGTCCAGAAGGACGGTATCAGCTCCGCCTGCAACGGCCAGGTGTGGCGCACCGACGTGGGTCTCAGCGACTTCTACGGCGGTCCCACCCAGGTGCTCGAGATCGACGGCGACAAGGTCAAGGTGCTGGGCAAGCCCGCGGAGCCCGCCAAGGCCGCGGAGTAGCCGCAGCGCTCCGCGCTACTGCTTCAGGAACGCCGGGCCCGACACCACGTCCAGGTCGTTGACCACGCGGCGCGGCCCGGCCGCTCGCGCCTCGTCGGCCGCTGCGTGGTATGCCTGCTCGTTGCCTACCGTTCCGGTCAGAGTGGCCACGCCGTCGTGCACCTCGACGTGCACGGCGCCGGCGTCGACGTACGGATCCCAGCGCAGGCCGCTCTCGATGTCCTGCTCGAGCTGCCAGTCCGGACGCTCCCTCGCCTTCTGCTTGCCGACGTGGAGATCGTTGTTCACGGCTACCACCCCGCGCTCGTGCTCCGCTTCGCGCGTGGCCTGCTTCTGCTGGAAGCGGTTATCCACGCGGCCGCCGAGCGAAACCCTGCCGTGGTGCGCGGTTACGCGGATGTCGTCGCTGTCGACATAGGGGTTCTTCTGCAGCCGATCGCGCACGTTCTCTGCCAGTTGCTGGTCGCTGACATGCTTTGGCGGGCGCACCTGGACGTAGTTGTCGACGCGCCAGATCCCGTCCGTGTTGCGGGCGTCATCGCCGGCCGCGCGCTTGGCGGCGAGGCTGCCGACCACGCCCTCCAGCGTCGCGACGCCGCCAACCACGTGCGGCTTGATTTCGCCCGGCGTGACGCGCGGGTCCCAGCGGAAGGCCGCGTCGAGGGCCTTGTCGAGCTTGGCTGGGGTGGGGATCGGCGTGTTGTGCTTGCGCATCTGGTCGCGCGCCCACCAGCGCACTTCCAGCCCGCTGTTGTCGACCGAGGTCACACCGGCGACCCAGGCGTCTGCATAGGCTAGAGCGCGCTCCGCCGCGCTGCCGACCTGTCCCGTCAGCGTGACTGCGCCGCCTTTCACCTCTACGCCTATCAGCTCGGAGTCGACGCGCATGTCGTTCTGCAGCCGCTCGACGATGTCCTGGCGGATGTGGCTGTCGCTCCGATCCACCTTGTATTCGATGGCCAGCTGGTTCTCCACGCCAGTCACGCCGTCGACGCGGCTGGCGGCGTCGACGGCGAGCGACTTTTCCGCCCAGGAGTGCACGAGCCCCCTGAGCGTCACCTTGCCGTTGTGCACGTGCACGTCGATGTCGTAGCCGGCGGTGGCCGGGTCGCTCGCGATGGCTGCGCGCACGTCGCCGGCGAGTGCCTTGTCGCTCTCCTTGCTGCGCGGAACCACCACGTCGTCCACAACGGCGACCACGCCGCGGATACCTCGCGCAAGCCGTACGGCGCGCTTTTTCGCGAGCACGTCGTCGACCGTGCCGGACAGCGTCACCACGCCTTCGTGCGTGGCCACGTCGATCCCCTCGGCCGGGACGCCGTCGTCGAGCAGGAGCTCGCGGCGGACTTCTGTGCTGACCGCCGGGTCCGGGATCGGCTGATGCTCGGCGGTGGGCTCCGAAGCTGGCTCGGCCGCGTCGACAGGTGGCACAGCGGCGGTCGCCGCGACCGGCGAAAGTGCGCTCGCTTCAGGCACCTTGGGCGTAGGTGTGGTCGCGGCGCAGCCGGCGAGCAGGGCGGCTAGAGCCGCTGCTGTGCCGAGCTGCTCGGCGCGTGACAGGGAATGGAATACCGGTGTGTGCATGGCACCTCCGGGAAGCTGGGCTCCGTCCGGGCAGCTCCATGTGGAGCGGCGGGGGATAGGAGCGTGTCCTGCCCAGGAAGGTGCGTAGCGCAGCGCGACCGGTCAACTCCTCAAGGGCGCCACGTGGCATTGCGCCACGTAGCGCCCTGTCACGCGCGCGCCTACGCGGTCGGCGGCGCTTCGCTGCGGAACAGCTCGACCTTCTCGAGCACCTGGTCCTGCTGCGGCATGTCGCGCGCGCCGGTCGCGACGCGCGCGATCTTGTTCACCACGTCCTGCCCGACCACTACGTGGCCGAACACGGCGTGCTTGTTGTCCAGATGCGGCGTCGGGCCTTCGGTGATGAAGAACTGCGCGCCGTTGGTGCCGGGACCCGCGTTCGCCATCGACAGGACGCCCGGGCGGTCGTGCTTGAGCTCCGGATGGAACTCGTCGCCGAAGCGGTAGCCCGGGCTGCCAGTGCCCCAGCGGCCGCGCATGTCCTGGTGGCGGCTCAGCGGGTCGCCCACCTGCACCATGAAGTTCGGGATCACGCGGTGGAAGCGCACGCCGTCGTACATCGGCGTGCCCTGCATGCTCTGGCCCGTCTTCGGATCCTTCCAGTCCATGCTACCGGTGGCGAGCCCCACGAAGTTCGCGACCGTCTTCGGCGCGCGCTGCTCCTCCAGCTCGATGACGATGTTGCCCTGCGTGGTGTGCAGCCGCGCATACAGCGCACCGCTACCTGCAACGTTGATCGGGGGGAAGTTCGGTTCAGCCATGTTGTCCTCGCTGGTTTTCGTGACCGGAAATCGTTCGGGCCCCGGTCTAGCACAGCTCGGCCAGAGCCGGATCCGCGCGGCCCGAGCGCTTTCCGCGCTCTACGCTTCTCCGTCGGCAATCGGGGCATCGCCGGCTGGGCCGCTCTGCCTGGCGGGCATCGGGAGCTTTTTGGCGATGAGAGCCCAGAAGGCGACGCCGCAGGCGAGGATCACGAACAGTACCCAGTAGTCGGAGCGGAGCGTGATGCCGGCGCCGCCGCGTTGCAGGAAGGCTCCGCCGAGCAGCGCGCCGCCGAAGGAGCCGAGGTACTGGCTCATGTTGAATAGGCCCACGGCGGTGCCGCGGTTCTCGGCGGGGGCGAGCCGTGTCTCGAGCGAGGGCATGATGGCTTCGAGCAGGCTGAAGCCGATGAAGTACAGGCCGATCGCCAGGGAGAACCAGGCCAGGCTACGGCCACCGTTGGTGAACAGAAGCAGACCCAGGCCGAGCGACAGCAGCGAGAAGTACAGCGCCTCCTTCATGTAGCCGTCGCGTTCGGCGAAGATGATCGCCGGCACCATCACCACGCCGGCGACCAGCAACGCGCCGAGGTAGACCAGCCACTGGTGCTGCTTTGCCACCAGCGTGGCGAGTAGGAACGGCGCTACCAGGAACAGCCCGCGCAGCGTGCCGTTGAGCACGAAGATCCCGGTGTTCATCCGCAGCAGATCCGGGTTTGTCAGCACGGTCTTGAAGCCGCCGGCGGAGATCTCGGCTTCGTCGTGGTGCTCGTGCTTGGCAGGCTTTGGCACGACGAACAGCACGACCAGCAGCGCGATGGGCGTCAGTACCGCCATCAGCTCGAAGATCGACGCGACGCCGAAGTGGCCAGCCAGAAGCGGACCGCCCACGAAGCCCACGCCGAAGGCGAGTCCGATGCTGCTGCCGATGATGGCCATCGAACGCGTCCGCACTTCCGGTCGCGTCAGGTCGGCCACGAGCGCGAGGATCACGGCGGCGACAGCGCCGGAGCCTTGCAGCGCCATGGCGCCAATGAGCGTCCAGATCGAGTGCGCGAAGGCCGCCCACAGGCTGCCGGCCGTGAACATGCACAGCGCCACGGCGATCAGCGGCTTGCGGCCGAAGCGGTCGCTGAGCCAGCCGAACGGTACCTGGAACGCGGTCTGCAGCAGCGGGAACGCTCCGAATGCGAGCCCGACCAGCAGCGGGGTCGCGCCTTTCATGTGGCTCGCGTACACGCTCAACACCGGCAGCACGAGGAAGATCCCGAGCATGCGCAGGAAGAACACGCCGCTCAGCGTGCCGACGGCCCGCCATTCCTGGCGGTTCAGTCGCGTTCGCTCTCGCTTCATGCGCCTGGACCTCCACGGCCTCGGTTAGGCCGGCTGTTGAACGGCTTGCTGTACAGCGGGGCGATCGGGTTGTTCACGCGCGACAATCCATCCGTTCTCCGGCAACGGTGTGCGCCGGCGCCGGCATGCAAAGCACGGGCGGGGGGCCCATGGCAACACGGCGGTTGCAGAGTTATTCCGCCGCTGGGCCGTCGGCGCCAGGGGCCAACCCGAAAAATACGGTTTCAGCCGCGGAAATTGTCGCCGACCGCGAGCAGCAGCGCTTCCTGGCTGCCTTGCGGGGCCTTCTCGCCGTCGTCGAGCAGTAGCACGGACAGCTCTTTCCCCGAACCCGGGCGCACTGCAACGCGGACAGCCCGCATCGGCTCCAGCGGCGGCCGCGGGCTCTCGAGCGTGGAGTGGCTGTTGCTAGCGCGCTCTTCGGCGTGCTGCTTCTGGGCCTGGGCGGCCAGGAGGGCGCTCGACTCTTCCTCCATCACGACGGTCGGTTCGAGCGGCTCGCGCCGCACTTCGGGCGGAAGCGGTCGCGACGGTCGGGGCGCGGACTCGGGCTGTGCCGGGTGGTCGGGATCGGTGTCGTCCACGCGGCGGATCGCCTCGATCAGATCAGATGCCGGCGCTTCGAGGTGCGTGGGCGCATCGACCACGTTGTAGGGTGCCGTGGGCGGTAGCCTGCGACGCGCCGCCGGGTTGGGGCTCGCCGGCGATTGCGGCGCCGACGAGGGCACCGGAGGCGCCGACGGCGGCGCCGGAGGCCCTGACGAAGGCGCTGCAGGCGCCGACGCGGGCACCGCAGGCACCGGCGACGCCGTGGCGGACGCCGGTGCGTTGACGCCTGGAGTGGTCCCTTCGCCGGTCGGCAGCGTGGCCGAAAGCCCCAGACGCTCGAACTCGGCGGCTGCCTGCGCCAGCGCCTCGGCGCGCCCGTCGAGGCCGTCGCCGCGCGCGGTTTCCGAGGCCTGCCGGAGCCAGAGCAGTGTCTTGCGGCCGTCGCCGCGCGCCCACATCGCCGCGACCGTCTCCACCGCCCAGCGCAGGTCGGAGGAGTCGTCCGGGCGAGGCGAGAGCACCTCCAGCATCCAGCTCGGCAGCGTCTGCATAGGCTGGCTCAGGCCTTCTCGAAGATCGTGGCGATGCCCTGGCCGACACCGATGCAGAGCGATGCCAGTCCAACGCGCGCCTTGTCGTCCGCCTTCATCGCGCCCAGCAGGGTCACGACGATGCGCGCGCCCGAGGCGCCGATGGGGTGGCCCAGCGCGAGCGCGCCGCCGCGCACGTTCACGCGCGTCGGATCCAGGTCCAGGCCGCGCAGGCAGGCGATGCTCTGCGACGCGAACGCTTCGTTCAGCTCGATGACGTCGAGGTTCGGAGAACGCAGTCCGGCGCGGGCCAGCGCCTTCTTGGTTGCCGGGATGGGCCCTTCGCCCATGTAGTTCGGGTCCACGCCGGCCGTGGCCGAGGCGACCCAGCGCAGCGCCGGTTGGATACCGAGCTCCTTGACCACGCTCTCGCTGGCCAGCATCACCGCCGCAGCCCCGTCGTTGAGCGGCGAGGAGTTGCCGGCGGTCACGCTGCCGCCTTCGCGGAAGGCGGGCTTGAGCTTGGCGAGCTTCTCCATGCTCGTGTCGGGTCGGATCGACTCGTCGCGATCGACGACGACCGGCGGCGCTTTGCGCTGCGGCACCTCCACCGGCACGATCTCGTCGGTGAACAGCTTCTGCTCCCACGCGGCGGCGGCTTTCTGCTGCGAGCCCAGCGCGTAGCGGTCCTGCTCCTCGCGGTTGATGCCCCACTTGTTCGCGACGTTCTCGGCCGTCTCGCCCATGCCGATGAGATCGAAGCGCTCGGCCATCTTCGGGTTCGGGTAGCGCCAGCCGAGCGTGGTGTCGTAGATCTTCGGTCCCCCACGGGCGAAGGGCTCTTCGGGCTTGGGCATGGAGTAGGGCGCGCGCGTCATGCTCTCGACGCCGCCGGCGATCGCGACTTCGGCTTCGCCCAGCGCGATCATGCGTGCCGCGTCGTTGATCGCCTCGAGGCCGGACCCGCACAGGCGGTTGACGGTGACGGCGGGTACCTCGTACGGCAGCCCAGCGAGCAGCAGCGCCATGCGTGCCACGTTGCGATTGTCCTCGCCGGCCTGGTTGGTAGATCCGAAGATCACCTGATCGATGCGTTCGGAGAGCGCGGCCTGGCGCTCCACCAGAGCCGACACCGTCAGCGCAGCCAGGTCATCGGTGCGCACCTTGGCGAGCGCACCGCGGAACTTCCCGATTGGCGTGCGGATGGCGTCGACGACGTAGACGGTATTGATCGACATGGCGCCGAGTCTACGCCCCTCGTCCGCCGCTTTGTACCCCCGCGGACCGCGATCTGGCGCGAAGACGTTGTGGATCTATTCCGCTCCGGCGTCCTTTGCTGCATGGGTCGCGCTGCTGGCCGGGAAAACCAGCACCCACGAGCCCTTGCCCGGGTGATACAGACGTGTCTTGCCCGGGTACTGGCCGCGGTGGAAGTACGGGTACCAGGGCAGCGATTGCCACGCCTTCGTGTCCTTGACGAACTCGGGCACGATCAGGTCGAGCGCCGCGTAGCGCCCGCCGGTGGCCTTGTCGACGCGCTTGCCGAAGCTCCACTGCTCGAGACCCTTCTGAGGGTACAGGTCGTTGTGCATGGCGCCGCCGTAGGCGATCACCAGCTTTTCGTCCGTGCCGGCCTTCTCGTTGCGCTTGGCGAGCGTCACCAGATCGTTGCCGGTGAGCCGCGCGATCATGTCGAGCATCTGTTCGATATCGTTCGGCCCTGCCTTCAGGATCTTGTCGTACTCCTTGCACGAGGGACGCAGGGCATGCGGCTGGATGCCGAGCTTCTTCGCAGCTGTGCCCAGCGCGATGAACTCGTTCTGGTCCGTCTTGGCCTGGTGTTTCGTCACCACCTTCTGCTTCTTCTGGACCTTCTTGACCTGCTTCTGGCAGCGGGCGTTGCCGAGCCACAGCTCCAGCACCAAATCGCTGGCGCGGCCCTTCAGCATCGGCAAGAGCTGGTCGGTGAATCGCTTGGTGGCCGACTCGACGCCCTCGCTGCCGCGCTGCGCGTGCGTCTCGCCGACGGCGAGCACCAGCGGCTTTTCCGCCAGGATCGCGGACAGTGCCTGGGCGGGCGTGTCGTACAGGCGGCAACCCAGGCCGCCGCAGCTCTGCTTGTCGGTGGCTGGCGCGGCCGATCCTGCCGCGCTGGGCGCTGGCGCTGCCGACGCCCGAGGCGTCGGGGCCGCCGAGGCGCCGGGCCTCGGCGCGGGGTGGCGCGGGTGGTTGCAGGCTGCGAGCGACAGCGCGATCCCGAATGGAATCCAGAGGGTACGCCCAGCCCGCCCGCATCTCGCCATGCGCCGATGATGCCACGCTTTGCGACAGCACGGGGCTCCTCTACCCTCGGGGCCATGCCGACTCCGTGGGATACCTGGCCCTACCACCGCACCGGTTCTGCGCTCTCGTTCCCGCGCGACGAGGGTTGGCACCGGCTCTTGCCGCTGCCGCTCGGTGCCGCCAACCCGGCGCTCGGCGTCGCCAACCCGGCGCTCGGCGACATGGAGTGGGTGTACGTGAATTGTCACCTGCAGGAGCAGGGTGGGGCAGGGCGCACGTTCGTGGTGTTCGCGGCGTACTTCACCCAGCACATCCGCTTTCTGGTGGTGCGGGCGTTCGACGCGCAGGACCGCTACCTGGGCGGCTGGACGGGCACGGCCTGGGGGCTCCTGCGCGCGTCCAGGGAGCGGCTCGATCTCACGTTCAAGCATGGCGGCGGCACCGACGAGTGGAAGACGAAGCTCGACGCCGCGGGCGACCCCATCCCGTTCGCCTCGGTACTTTCCGCCCTCGACGACGCCGGCAAGTTCTCGGTCGACCTCGAGCTGGAGTGCACGAAGCGCCCGTACGAGGCCGGCGGCGTCGGCTACCTGCCGTTCGGCAAGCGCGGCTCCTTCTACTACTACTCGCTCACGCGACAGTCGGTGAAAGGCACGCTCCGGCTGCCGAGGGCGGGTGGCGGCGGACAGGAGACGATTGCGGTCAAGGGCATCGGCTGGTACGACCACCAGTGGGGGCCGTTCTACGTCACGCCTTTCCGCACCAAGAACCTCGAGCAGTACGAGTGGATGAGCATCCAGCTCGACTCGGGCGACGAGCTCTTGCTCACCACGGTGTGGGAACCGGACGGGCGCACACCGGCGCTGCCGGCGTACGGTGGCGCGGGGCTCATCCGCAAGGACAACACCTTCGACAAGCTGATCGGCTCGCACCGCTGGAAGCGAACGAGCTTCTGGCGCTCGCCCGACCAGCACGCGATCTACGCTGCCGGTTGGACGTTCGACGCACCCGAGTGGAACACGTCGCTCGTCATCACACCGCGCTACCACGATCAGCTCACGCCGATCGTCGACGACCCTCCGCCGACGCTGCTCGGCAGCGTGACGCACATGTTCGAGGGCTGGGCGAACTGGCTCGGCGACTTCTGGGAAGGCAGCTGCCGCGTGACCGGCACCTTCGACGGGCAGCCAGCCAGCGGTGTGGCGTTCGCCGAGCTGGTCAAGCGCTATGAAGATCCCGAGTTCAAGCTCGAGGTCGTCAAGAGCGAGAAGGACCTGACCGTTCTCGAGTGGCGCGTGCACAATCCGGACGAGCAGGTGAAGCTCGAGTACCGCTTCTTCCTCGAGCACGCCGATGGCCAGCCCATCCTCGATCGCACCGGGCTCGAGGTTCCCGTCATGGTGCTGGATGACCCGGCCCTGCCCAAGGGCAAGGAACTGGTCGCCCGCGTGGTGGCGCGCTCGCTCGACGGCGCCATCTCCGGTACAGCGACGACTTCGGTCAAGTTGAGCTGAGCCTTTCGGCCTGCCGCGGTTCCCGGTTGACCCCGCGCCGAGGCTTCTCCACGATGCTGGCGTGGCAAAACAGAAGGTGGTGATCCTGGGAGGTGGGCTGTCGGCGCTGTCGGCGGGGATCCACATCCTGCAGGAGGGCGGCAGCGATCATTTCGAGGTCACGATCCTGTGCATGGAGCACCGGGTCGGCGGCAAGGCATCGAGCTGGCGCCTGCCCGACGGGCGCTACATGGAAATCGGCTTCCACGGCGTGTTCGGCTACTACGACAAGCTGCAGAAGCTGCTCGCCCGGGCTGGGCACCCGGTCACCGACCCGCGCTGGTTTACGAACAACGAAGGCGTGAACCTGATGTACGAGGCGGGTGCCCGCGCGGTGAATCGCCTGGACATCCCGCAGGGCCCGCTGGACGTGGGCGCGCTCTTCCACAACGGCTTCGTCGGCTACCAGGGCATGAGCTTCAAGGAGAAGCTCGAGGCCGGCAGGTGGTTTGCCACCACGGGTTTCCGGCTTCTGACGGAGACGTTCGAACCGGAGCTCGACGAGCACTCCTTCACCGCCTACGCCGTCGCCACGGGGCTGGACATCGAGCTGACGAAGAAGAGCTGGTTCCGCTATGTGCTCGAGCTCGCCTTCAACTACCCGGCGCCGGGCTCCGCGTATGTGGGGATGAGCGGTTTCCAGCACCTGATGAGCCCGGCCAACAGCACCGTCTACTACCTGAACGGCGGGCTCAGCGAAGTGATCGTGGCGCCTGTCGCCGAGCTGTTCGTCTCGCTGGGCGGGAAGATCGAATTTTGCACCAAGGTGACCGGCGTCGAGCTCGATCCGGGCACCCGCCGTATCGAGAAGGTCGTCACGCAGCCGACGGCGACGCCGGTGCCGATCGCGGGCGTGGTGGACCACGTCGATGTGACGCCGATCGGCGGCAGCTACTCGCTGGCGGACGATCCCTATCCGGTGGGTGATCCCGCGCCCGCAAGCGGCGCTCCCAAGCGCGAGCTCCGCCACGGCACGGATTTCGACCACATCGTGTGGACGCTACCGGTGCGCTCGAGCCGCGCGCTGCTCCGCACCACGCCGGACTTCGAGCGCGACGTCCTCGAGGAGCCGCAGCTGCGTCGCATCTGGGCGCTCAGGAGCGTGGCGTCGATCTCGCTCCGGATGTGGTTGCCCGAGAAGGTCATGCCGCCCGACTACACGACGGTCGTGATGGGTACGCCCGAGCCGGCGCCGACGATCATCGACTATACCAACCGCGTTGGCGAGCTCGAGTCCAGCAACTGGGGCTCGGTGATCGAGTTCGAGGGTGAGGAGGGTCTGCACGGCGACCTGACCGACACGGAGATCGTGCGCGAGCTCCTTTCGAACTTCGTCGAGCTGCCCTTCGTCCAAAAGTCGAAGGTCGACATCGACGCGATCGTCAACCAGACCGGCGGTTGCCACCACGATTTCCGTCGCAACACCGCCAACCATCTGCGCTACCTGCTGATGGAGCCTGGACACTGGAAGTTCCGCCCGGAGCAGGACAAGAGCCCGTACGAAAACCTCGTCTTCGCGGGCGACTGGATGCAGGGCACGCAGCCCACGGCGAGCATGGAAGCCGCCGTCCGCACCGGGCGCGTCGCAGCGAACATCCTGAGGCCGCGCGCGGGACTGCCGGCCGCTGACGCGTAGCCAGTGTTAGGGCAATCTAGCGGGTGACCCAGCTCACCTTGAAGCGCCAGCGGCGCGGGCCGACCTGCTCGTAGGTGGTGGGGAAGGGGGTGCGGCCGAGCATGGCGATGATGGTGTCGCTCCAGCCCGCGATGAGGTCGGGGATGCCGACGGGCAGTTCGGGGTCGTCGAGCTCGCCGATCAGGTGATCGCTGGCTTCTTCCACCACCTCGAAGCGCCCCTCGCTGCTCTGTCGCGACCACACGCTGGCCGCGCGGTTGAAGACCATCGCGGGCGTCGCGAACTTGAGGAACAGCCGGTAGATCATGTGCAGCTGGAAGCGCGCCGCCATCGCACCGAGCTCGCGCACCTCGTTCACGTCGCCGTGCACCGCCTGCTGGAAGGCCTGCATCAACGCGTGCAGGTGTTTGCGTGAGTACCAGTTGTTCGCGAAGATCGCGCCCGCGAAGAACTCGCGCGAGTCGCTGGGCAGTTCCTCCTCGACGCGGTGCCAGAGCGCGCTGCGTTCGCGCTTCAGCGGCGTCGTGTACGACAGGAACGTGTAGCCCTTGACCTGCGCGTCGCCTGGCACGCTCACTCCGCGGGCACCGGACCCTCGTCGGTCCAGCGGTAGAATCCTAGACCGACTTTCTTGCCGAGGCGCCCCGCGCGGACCATCTGTCGGAGGATGGTTGGCGGCCGGAACTGCTCGCCGATCTCGCGCTGCAGGTGCTCGAGGATCGCCAACCGAACGTCGAGCCCGACGAGATCGGTCAGCTTGAGAGGGCCCATAGGATGACGGTAACCCAGCTCCATCGCCCGGTCGATATCCACGGCGCGTGCCACGCCCGACTCGAGCATGCGCATGGCTTCGGCACCGAGCGCCACGCCGAGCCGGCTGCTGGCGAAGCCGGGAAAGTCGTTGACGACGATGGGTTCCTTGCCGATCTGCTTGGCGAACGCCAGCGCGCTGTCCACCGTGGACTCCGCCGTGCCGAGGCCCCGGACGATCTCCAGCAGCGGCATGACCGGCGGGGGATTGAAGAAGTGCATGCCGACCGTGCGCTCGGCGACGCCCAGTCGCTGGCCCAGCTCGGTGAGCGACAGGCTGGAGGTGTTCGAGCCGATGAGCGTGCTGTCCGGCACGAGCTTCAGCACCTCGCCGAGCAACGACACCTTGAGCTCCATCGATTCCGGCGCGGCTTCGATGACCAGTTCGGCGTCCTTGCAGGCCAGAGCGAGTTCCGCGTTGGGCTTGATGCGCCCGAGCGTCGCGTCGCGTTCGCTCTTGTCGATACGCCCCTTGCCCACGAGCCGGTCGAGCTGCTTCTCGACGGCTGCCATCGCGCCATCGAGCTGGCCTGCGGCCACGTCGTACAGACGAGCCTCGATTTTCCGCGAAGCGCACAGCTGCGCGATGCCGCGGCCCATGGTGCCAGCCCCCAGGATTGCTACCTTGCCCAGCGCGTCTGCCATGGGCCGGGAGCTTGGTTTCTGTCGCAGGCGCTGTAAACCCCCTGCCTGATCGGGGCCTATTACGCGCGGATTGCCTGGCTGCCGAGGGCCTCGTCGCAGGTGACGCAGCGCTTGGGCACGTGATCCTTGTGGTACACCTGGCCACAGGTGGGGCAGAGCCGCGCGTCGCGCTCGAAGGCGATGGTCTCGCCGCTAGCCGCGCATTCGCGTCCGGCCACCTGCAGCCCCTCGACGCTGAGCAGCTCGCCGTCGCTTTCGTCGGGCTTCGGCAGCGTGTCGACGACGTTGCCCTTCACGTCCATCGCGTCGGGGACCCGGCGCACGCCTTCCATCAGCACCCATGCGATAGCGGTGCGGTGTGCGCCCAGCGGGATGGTAAGGGTCAGATCCTCGCCGCGCACGACCAGCTGGCCCTTGTCCACGCTGATCCGCGTGATGTCGCACCAGGGCAGGCGCACCAGCTCCTTGCCCTTCTCGATGGCGATGCCGGCATCACCCACGCGCACGGGAACCGCGCCCGTATCGCCGAACCACAGCGCGCCGGCGAGCACCAGCGCGCCGGCGGTCACGATGTACGGCGCGTAGTGGTGGGGGGGATCGCTGATCCACTGCGCGTAGACGCCTGCACCGAGGCCCCCCGCGCCCAGTGCGCCTGCGGCGACGGCTACCCAGGAGGTGTGGGTCTGCTGGGGACTGAAGCGGCGCTCCCTGCGCTCCCGGCGGGGGGCCTTCTTCTTGACCTTCTTCTTCTTCTTGCGGGTGGGTTCGGCCATGGGTCTGTTGGGGGCGGAGCGTAGTGTCGTGGCCCGGAATTCGCGAGACAATTCGGGGCAACCGGCAGCGCCGTTCGTGACGCTTGCCGAGGTGGCCGTGGGCGTGCGGATCCGATCGGGAACGCGGAAGAAACACCGGGCGCGCCATGTTGTTCCCGAGGGGGCTTTCGGCTCTCGACGCCGCTAGCCGGGGCTGCGACGCTCCGGCCCAGTCGTGAGCCGGTTTGCCCTCTACTCGCTGCCCATCGTGACCGTGATCGTGGTCGCGTTCGCCCTGTTCGTGGTCGGGGCGCCGGAACCCTACGCGGGCGCGCGCATCTACGGCGGGCCCACCGAGGGGGTGACACGATTCTCGTGGCGGATTGCGCTGGTGCACTGGGAAGACGGCGCGGAGTCGCCGGCGCACCGTACCCGGCTCAAGGTCGAGGCCCGGCTCGGCGACGGTCGCCACGTGACGTGGTCGGGACGGCCGGACGCGGACGGCATGGTCGGCGTGAACGTCGAGGTGCCCGGGCCGCCGGTGCGCGGCCCCGTCACTGTCGAGGTGACCGCGCCGGGCGAGCGCGCGCCGCTTGCCAGCGGGAGGATCGAGCTGACGGTGCACAAGTGGCTCTCGCGCCGCCGTCAGGACGGTGGGTGGATCAAGGGACACGAGACCGGCGATCTGCTGGTGCGTGCTGCGCCGGGGCGCGGCGTTTTCGCGGTACCGTTCGGTGACCCGTTCTGGATCGAGGTGCGCGGGCCGCACGGGCCGGTCTCCCACGCGAAGCTGACGCTCGCGCCGGAAGGACTCCGCGTGCAGGCGCCCTCGCCGCTCGAGACGCGTGACGACGGGCGCGCGATGATCCGCCTGGCGCCGCGAGAGTTCCACGTGGCGCTACGCATCGTCGCGACGGCGCCGGATGGCACGCGCGGCGAATGGTACTCGACCGTGCCCGTCGCTGTGGGCGCAATGCACGCCCGGCTCGAGGGCAAACGGCTTGTCGTGCGATCGCCCATCGAGCGTGACCGCGCCTACTTCGGGCTACTGACTCCCCGCGCGCGCATCGCCGGCGCTCCGCTCACGCTCACTCCCGACGGCCGGGGCGGCTCCGTCGCCGAAGTGTCGCTGCCGCCGCTTCCACCAGGTCCGCTGTGGGCGGTCGTGTCGAGCGAACCCGAGCTCTCGTCGGAGGCTACCGTGGGCTGGCCGCTGCGCGTTCCGGCCGCCAGGGGGGGGCCGCCAGACGAGCGGGTGGTGCCCGATCGCATGCTGCTCGACGGCCTGGTCGACGCCGCCCGCCGTGACCAGGCGCGGCGCCGCCGCGCCCAGCTTCTGGCGGGCTTGTTCTCGGCGTTTGCTGCTGTGCTCGCAGGGGTGCTGCTGGTGCTGCGCGTGAAGAGGTCGGAGGCCGCGCTGGCGGCGCATCTGGCGCGCGTGGGGGAAGGCGACGAGCAGACGGAACACGTGCAGTCGCGCGGCACGGGCTGGCTGCTGCTGGTTGCCGTGCTGTGCCTGGCGCTCGGCTTCCTCGTCGTCGCGTTGGTCGCGATGTACCGCATCGGCTAGCGCGCGCGCTTGACAGGCGGCCCGGCTTCCGGACAAGTAGCCAGCGTGTCGAAGCGAACAGGATTGCGGCCACCGCGCGCGCTGTACGCGCTCGCGATGCTTGCCTGGGCCTGCGCCGGCAGTCCGGCGAAGAGCGCGGCCGCCGCCCCGCGCCGGCATCATCGCGCGTATCATGCCCGCCACGCGGCGCCGCGCCTTTCTCCGGTGATCGGCAGTTGGAATGTCGACCACGTCAAGCTGCGCTGGGAGGCCGCCGTGGGCGGCTATGGTCGCGCCGTGGCGATCGACCGCGCGCTCGGCCGGGTTGCGGTGGCGACCGGCTCGCCCGTCGAGTTGTTCGACCTTGCGACCGGCAAGTCCACAGGTCGCGTCGACAGTTGTCGCGACGTGGTGCGGGGCGGAATCGCCTTCGAAAAGGGCAAGCTGCTGGTCGTTTGTGAAAAGACGCTGCAGTTGTTCGACGGCAAGAAGCTGTCTCGCCTCCATGCTCCCCGCATCAATCCGTCGCCCGTCACCGCGGCAGCGATGGCCTGGCCACGCATCGCGCTCGGTCACCACGACGGCGTGATCCGCATCTACGACCTCGACGGCGCCGACACGATCGAGATCCCGGTGCCCGGGCCCCCCATCGACGTGAAGAGCATGGCGATGACGCCGGACGGATCGCGCGTGGCTGTCGCCTGGGTGCAGGGGTCGATCTGGTGGTGGGACACCAAGGCGCCGGGCGTACCCCACAAGCTGGTGCGTCACGAAAGCGAGGCCGATGCCATCGCATTCAACGCCGACGGCACATTGCTCGCCGAGGAAGGCCAGCCCCGCTACACGACCATCTGGTCCTTCGCGGGCACACCTTCGGAGAAGGCGAAAATCAAGAACGGGCGCTGGGTGAAGCGCTACTGGTTCACGAAGGATTCGAAGTGGCTGGTCCGCGGGGGCTCGAATGGCCTCGAGATCGCCGAGATCGCCGGTCCCCAGCGCGTCGCGCTGGATACGAGCGGCAAGGTCGAGGACGTAGCAATGGATAGGCGTCGCACCGCCATTGCCGCCGTCGACCGCGCCGGACGGCTCACGCTCTGGGCCGCCCACTGATCACGGGATCACACCGCTCGCGAACGTGATTGCGCGGCGCGCGCCGACCACAGCTGTGGTCGCCGGCGCACAGGCCTGGCTTGCGCAGACCCGCGCAAGTAGCGGAAATCCGCCTGTATTGCTCCTGGCATGCGAGCTGCACCCGGGTTCCGTCGTAGCGCCGCCAGTGGCGCAGCAGACGGAGAACGATAGATGCGTACAAGGTTCCTTGCCGGTCTTGCAGCGGTGGCTCTCGCGGCCGCCGGAACTTCCGCGTGCAGCATGAAGCTCGGCGACAGCACGAGCGGCGACCTCGGGCGCGTGGACTTCAGCTACGGCGCGAGCTGCTTCTTCGGCTGCAGTCTCGACCGCCCCGTCCTCGTCGGCGCCAGCGAGCGCATCGACCTCACCGGACCCGGCGACGCGCAGGGCGTCACGGCCGTGTCGGCGGAGCCGGCCATTGCCGGGTTCAACCTGAAGCGGACCTGCTCCTGCGAAAAGAGCAGTAGCAACTCGGCCGAGGGCATGAGCACCGATGCCCAGGGCCAATGCCCCGACGGGTTCACGAAGACCTGCGACAATGCCGTCGACATGCAGGCGCTCGGGGCGGGCGATGCGAAGCTAGAGCTGTTCGATCCCCAGGGGCAGTTGCTCGATCGCGTGACGGTACACGTGCGCCGAGCCAGCTCCGTTCAGTTCGAGCAGTCGAAGAACGGGCTTCAGGACAGCCAGCCTATCAACCAGCTCGTCGTCAAGAGCGGCGATACCGTGACGCTCTCGGCCAAGCTGCTGGCTGACGACGGACAACAGCTCATTGCCCGCCATGCGGTCAGCTGGGGCAGCGACAACACCAGCGTCGCAGGTTTCCCCACCTACACCCTGCTGACGCCAGACTCGGTCGAGGGGTCGACTCATGACCAGAGCGACTGGGTCACCGTGAAGGGTGTCCAGCCGGGCAGCACGCAGATCAGCGTGAAGGTCGCAGGACTTGTGCAGGCGGTTCCGGTCACCGTGACCGGAAACTGAGCCTGCCGCGGCGCGTCGTTCCTCCCGTCGCGCTGCGCTTGTGCCCCGGTCGCGACTCCCTCCCGCGGCCGGGGCGCCATTTTCCCATCCCGGCAGATCTTCCGGCGTCCTGATGCGTCTTTCCAGGCGACGACTCCTCTGGAGGCCAGCATGTCGAAGAAGAAGCTCTACCGGTACCCGCTCCTGCTCGCGATTCTGGGCGTGGCAGCGCTCCTCGTCAGCCAGGACGCCCTGGCCCAGAGCCCACGGCGCTGGTGGCATCCCAGTTCGGCGTTTTCCGTCACCCTGGTGGGGGCGCACGGCGAGTCGCTCCGCACGTTCCGGCACATGGGACGGACCTTCGTGCTCGGCGAGCCCGGCGTCCGCTACAGCATCCGCGTGTCCAACCCGACCTCGAGGCGGGTGGAGGCCGTGATCAGTGTCGACGGGCGGGATGCGATCACCGGGCAGGTCGCCGATTTCGTCCACCACCGTGGCTACGTCATCCAGCCCTTCGGATCGTTGACGGTGTCCGGCTTCCGGCAGAGCCTGGACAAGGTCGCGGCCTTCCGCTTCACGAACCCCGGTGACAGCTACTCCTCGCGCATGGGCACGCCCCAGAACGTCGGCGTGATCGGCGTCGCGTTCTTCCCGGAGCGAAGGCGCCGCCCGCCTGTGGCGATTGCCCAGCCGCGCCGTCACGCCCGCGAGTCGCGGCCCGCGCCGCGGAAGTCTAGGCGTGCCGCGCCCGCGGAGGACCGGGCAGCGCGGCGTCCGCACTCCGCGTCGGGCGGCAGCCGCTTCGAGCCGGCGCCTCGCCGCCGCGTCAACAATCTCGGTACGCAGTACGGCGAGTCGCGCTTCAGCCCGGTGCGCGAGGTGTCGTTCGTCCGGCAGAGCCCGACCTCGCCGGCGCGCATCGTGCTCTTGCGCTACGACGACGAGGACGGTCTCGAGGCGCGCGGCATCCGGGTCCACCCGCCGCGGCACTGGCGCTTCGAACGGCGCCCGGTCGAGCCGCAGGCGTTTCCCGGCAGCCGCTTCGCTCCGCCGCCTCCGTGAGTCAGGGGCAGGCGAGCCGCCAGGCGCCCAGATCCCAGGTCTTGATCAGCGTCGAGAAGCCCTGGATGGACGGATCGCCGCAGACGCTGGTCTGTTTGGCCGGCCCCTGTGATGCCTTGTCGATATATTCCACATGGAATACCGCCTTGCCGGCGTCGAGGAAAGGCTTGAGCTGGCCGCACTCCGAATACGTCATGCATTCCTCGTCCAGCGACCAGTCGAACCTGGGCTCCAGCGTCTGGACCAGCTCGACTGCGTTCTTCAGCCCCACCGAGAGCCCTCGGGCATGGGCCTCGCTCGCGATGAACGTGTCGTAGTCGAGCTGGTCCTGCTTCGTCAGCGGGAAGCCGGTGTTGTTCGCGTAGCCATCGACGTTGTCGGGCTCCACGCCATCGCAGCCGCGGGAGCGGGCCCGGTCCAGCCGCTTCTGCATGATCTTCCTGACGTTCGCCGAGCGGATGTCGAGCCAGTTTTCCCCGGGCCAGCCGACAAGGGCGTTGCCGTAGTCGCTCTGCGCGAAGTCGTTCGCGTCGCTCCGCCAGTCTTCCCGGCTGCCGGCCGAGAAGTAGCAGATGACGATGCGGCCGTCGGCCTTCAGCTGGGAAAGCACCGCGTCGGGAGCGTCGAACAGGTCGATGTCGTACATCGAGACATCGACGCTCGTGTCGATTGTTCCGCTGAGCTGCCACTGCCAGCTCGTTCCCGGTGCAGGGTGCCAGACCGCGCCGGCGTCGCCTGCAGCGCCGCCGGTACCTGTCGAGCCAGCGCTGCCACCGGTCGCCGTGGCGCCGGTTCCGCCCGAAGCGGCGCTGCCGCCCGCGCTGCTGCCCCCGCTGTTCGCGCCGCCACCGCCGTCGACGGAGCCGCCCGAGCCTCCGGGTGACCCGCGACTCGAAGTCTGGCTGTTCGAGCAGGCTCCACAGGCAAACATCGCGCCACACAGCAGCGCCATGGCGGGTGCCGCTCGACGCGGAAATCTCCACTGAGCCATGCGAACATTCTAGACCTTCCGGGCCCTTCCGCCTACCGCCCCGGGCGGAACTGTTGCCCCTCATTCAATGCGGAGCGAGCTTCGTATATGATGGTGGTCCGTGGGGTGGAGGATGACCGAGGATTCTACGAAAGCCGCCGGTGAAATGCCGGGTGCGGAAGATGTGCCGGACGACGAGCTCACGCAATATCGCATGCTGCTCGATCGCGCCGCCGACGCGATCTTCGTGGCCGACGCCGGGGGCTACTACACCCTGGCGAACGACAGGGCCTGCGAGCTCGTCGGCTACACTCGCGAGGAGCTGCTCGGGCTGCACATCCACGACCTGATGTTCCCCGAGGATGTGAAGCGAGCGCCGCCCCGCCTGCGGCAGATGCAGGCAGGAGATCCGCTCCTCGTCGAACGCCGCCTCCGCCGCAAGGACGGCAGCGCCGCGCTGGTCGAGCTGAGCGCGAAGCAACTGCCAAACGGATCGTTTGAAGCGATCGCGCGGGAGATTGTCCAGCGCGACGCGCTCCAGTCCGCGTTGCTCCAGGACGATCGGCTGGTCGCTGTTGGCGCCCTCGCAGCGGGTGTTGCACACGAGATCAACAACCCGCTGACCTACTCCCTGTACAATCTCGAACACCTGGCGTCGGAACTGGCGCGGCTCGAGACGTTCGATGGGGAGTGCCCACGCGAGATATGGGCGAACCGAGGCGGCGGTCCGTGGTGACCAGGGCCAGCTCGCGAACGTCTCCGACATGCGCGAGCGACTGGCCGTCGCGCTCGAAGGGGTAGAGCGCGTGCGCGACATCGTGGGTGACCTGGAGACGTTCTCCAACATCCACAGCGAGAACCTCGTGCCCGTCGACCTCAGGTCCCTCATCGAGTCCGCGCTCCGGTTGGGCCGCGCGGAGTGCCGGCTTCGAGCGCGCGTGGTGACCGACTATCGGGACGTGCCGCCGGTGCTGGGCAGCCCGGCGCGTCTGGCGCAGGTGTTCTTCAACCTCGTGGTGAACGCCGCGCAGGCGATTCCCGAAGGGGATCGCGCCGGCAACGAGATCCGCATCGTGCTCTTCGCGAAGGGGGCAGACGTCGTGGTTGAAGTGCACGACTCCGGTCGGGGCATCGTTCCCGCACACCTGGGGCACGTGTTCGAACCGTTCTTCACCACAAGGCCTGTCGGACTCGGCTCGGGACTGGGGCTGTCGGTCTGTCACAACGTGATCAGCGCACATCGCGGCAGCATCGACGTCACGAGCACGCCCGGAAAGGGGAGCTGCTTTTCGGTGCGGCTGCCCGCTGACGTCGGACGGAGCATCGAAAATCCGCGCGGAAAACCGCTTCCGCTGGCCCAGGGACGGGTGCTCGATGTGCTGGTCGTCGACGACGAACCGGAAGTGGGTCGGGTGGTAGCGCGCATGCTCGCCGGCGTACACCAGGTCACCGTGCTGCGTTCGTCTGTCGAGGCAGAGCAAGTTCTCGCAACACGTCCCTTCGACGTCGTCGTGTGCGACGTGATGATGCCCGACGTGTCCGGGGCGGAGCTGTTCAAACGCTTGACCATCGCGCGGCCGGAGTTGGCGCGACGCATGGTCTTCATGACCGGCGGAACCTTCACGGAGCGTGCACGGCGCTTCGTTGAAGAGGTCGACAACGAGTGTCTGACCAAGCCGTTCACGATGGCCGAGCTCAGGCGCGCGGTCGAGGTGGCTGCGGCCCGGAGCGAGTTCCCGAACTAGCTCAACTCGCTGGATCGGGTGGCGTGGCGCGCGACAGGAGCGCCGTCATCGCTGCGATCATCGGTGCCACGTCGTGCGTGCCGGCGGTTTCCCGGCAGGAGTGCATGCCGAGCATGGGATTGCCGACATCGATCGTTCGCACCGACATCCGCGCCGCGGAGATCGGTCCGATTGTGCTGCCGCACGGCATGTCGTTGCGCGACACGAAGCGCTGCGGCGAAAAGTCCGCTTCCCGGCAGGCCTCCTCGAACACAGCGGTTCCGGGACCATCGGTGGCGTACGACTGGTTCGAATTGACTTTCAGGACCGGGCCGCGGCCGATGCGCGGTGCGTGGTGCTTGTCGTGCTTTTCGACGTAGTTGGGATGGATGGCGTGTGCCATGTCGGCGGAGAGCAGCAGCGAGCGCGAGAGCGCCCGCGCTGCCGCGTCGTTCGCGCCGCCGTAGGCCTCGGTGATGCGCTCGAGCACGCCGAGCAGGAAACGTGACCGTGCCCCCGCCGCGCTCTGGCTGCCGACTTCCTCGTGGTCGTAGAGCGCGATCACGCGCGTCGTCGCGCCCGCCTCGCCCGAGTCGAGCAGAGCTCGCGTGGCTGCATGGCACGAGGCCAGGTTGTCCAGGCGCGGCGCAAACAACAGTTCCTCATGCGCGCCACCCAGGCTCGCAGGCTGGACGTCGTACAGGCACAGGTCCCAGCCGAGCACGTCCTTGGCTTCGAGCTTGGCAACGCCGCTCCGACCGAGCTCCTCGGCGACCAGTGAGCGGAGCCCGCTCACCTCGTCGTCATCGCGTCCCAGTCCGACGAGTGGCATCAGGTGTGTCTGGGCGTTCAGCACGAGGCCGGACGAGTTCACGTCGCGGTTCAGGTGGATCGCCAGGTTCGGGATGCGGCACAGCGGTTGCCTGAAACGGACCAGATGTGTTTCGCCGCCGCGGACGCTGACCCGGCCTGCCAGCGACAGGTCGCGGTCGAGCCAGGTCGACAGCAGCACGCCACCGTACACCTCGACCGCCAGCTGGCGATAGCCCACCGAGCGCAGGTCGGGCGCCGGCTTGACGCGCAGATTGGGAGAGTCCGTGTGCGCGCCGATGAGCATGAAGCCCGCATCGGCGGGCGATTTTTCGCCGGCGATGAAGGCGACCAGCGTGCCGCCGCCGCGGATCACGTAGCTTTTCGTGCCCGGCTCGACCTTCCAGCTGCTCCGCTCGTCCAGCCGCGAAAAGCCTGCTGCGTCGAGCCGGCGCGCCACCTCGGCGACCGCGTGGTACGGCGTCGGGCTCGCGTCGATGAACCCGGCCAGATCCCGGGCTGCTTCCAGCTTGTTCTCGTCTGTCATGACCAGCGCACTATACTCCCGGTCGCCGTGCTGACCCGCGATGTTCGACTCGAAGGTTTCACGACAGCCGACTGGGTGCGGCTGATCGAGCTGGTGCGTCCGCCGCCCAGGCGCCCGCGCGAACGCGAGCCGAGCGCCGACGGCGATGAAACCGCCGCTCCAGCAGGGGTGGGCCGTCGCCGCGGGGGCGTCATAGCGATCACGACCGGCAATCGGCTGAGGAAGCTGCTTGGCACCGACACCGGCCGTCTGGACGTGCACGCGCAGAGCTGGCCGGTCCCGCTCGAGGAGCTGGCCGGTCAGCACTCCGCGCGCTGGGCGCTCAGCCTGCATACCGGTGCGCTCGACGAGCTCATGGATCGCTTCGGCGAGCGCCTGCGCCGCGAGCACGACCTGCTGGCGCAGGGGCTCCTTCTGGTGTCGATCCTGCGCGAGCTGGAAGCCGAGGGCGCGCTCGCCACGTGGCCGGCGAAGCTGAGCGCGTGGCCTGTGCCTCACGAACGGGTGCTGATGCGCGCCTTCGAGTCGTTCTGCCCCGATGGCCGCTCGCTGCTGTTCGGCGCGTTCGAGCACGGCGAGGTCGCGACCTCGATTGTCGCGCGTCGCCACGGCACCGGCTTCGATCTGATCCTCGGTCCGGACGAGCTCCGGCACGAGATGGGGCTCATCTCCGGTGACTGGACGCGCGACTACCGTCACCTGGCGCGCGCGGCCGAGCAGCGGGCGGGCGCGCTGGCCCTGGGTTGTTTTGGAGAGGTCGCAACGTTCCGCCGTCTCGCCGAGCGACCCATGCCCGGAGCCTGGGCCGCGGCAGTTGCCGCGCGCGATATCATCCTGCACCCGGTGGTGCCGGCCATCGCTATTCCGCTCGGGGTCGACGTGGGACGGGCGGCGCTCGCCACGGTGCGGGGCCTCGCCGATCGCGTCGGGGCAAGCGGGTGGCTGGGCGAACACGGGCTTTTGACGCCGGCCCTCGAACGGGTGAAGGACATCGGGCTGTTCGATCGCGACATCGAGAGCCTCCTCGGCTTCGACCCGGTGGTGCTGCTCCGCAAGCTGCTCGCCCGCGATCGCGACGACTGAGACGCCGCTGGACGCTGGAGGGTGATCCAGGCGAACATCCCGCCCATGTTCGCTCCGGGCCGCATCCAGCGCCGCCTGGCGCTCGCGATCGTGCTGACGGCCCTGATCCCGGTGCTGGTCGCGATTCTCGTTGCGGACAGCATGGTGCGCCGCAGCTCGGAGCGGTTCTTCAAGCCGGAGGTGTTCTCGCGGCTCAACCAGTCGCTCGACCTGTACCAGGAGCTCGCGCACGCCGTGAAGAGCTCCATGCGCAACGAAGCAACCGCGATCGCCGCTCAAGGCAGCCTGCGCCGGGCGGTGCGGGCGGGCAATCGAGCGCAGATCGACAAGGTCCTGTCGCAGCAGGTCAAGAAGTACCCGAACATCGTCTCGCTGACCGTCGAGGACGCCGCGGGCAAGCGCCTCGGGCATGCCGATCGCGGTCGTCCGCTCGACCGCAAGAAAGAGAACGCTCTCGAGGTCAGCCGACCGCTCTCGGGCGAGGACACGGCCGACGAGGATGTGCCGCAACTGGTCGCGGTGTTCGCAGCCAATCGTGCGCGTTTCGACGAGCGCGACGACATGAGCCAGTTCGTCGACACGTACAAGCAGATCGATCAACGCCGGCAGGCGGTCGAACAAAGCTACATGTACGCGTTCGCCGCGCTGCTCGGCATCACGATCATCATGGCGATCGGCGTCGGCGTGCTGCTCGCGCGCGGCGTGTCTACGCGGATAGCCGAGCTGGCTGCCGCTACCAAGGCGGTCGGCGCCGGCGACCTCAGCATCCGGGTGCCGGAGCATGGACACGACGAGATCTCGGATCTCGCGCGTGCGTTCAACCGCATGCTGGGCGAGGTCGAGGCGAGCCGCGCACGCATCGAGTATCTGCAGCGCATTGGTGCGTGGCAGGAAATGGCGCGGCGTCTGGCCCACGAGATCAAGAACCCGCTCACACCCATCCAGCTCGCTGTGCAGGAGATCCACCGCCGTTACGGCGGTGAGCGCGCCGAGTACCAGAAGCTGCTCGATACCACTCTGGAGATCGTAGAGGACGAGGTCGGCACGCTCAGGCGGCTGGTCAGCGAGTTTTCCAGCTTCGCGCGCATGCCGCAGGCGGCGCTCGAGCAGCACGATCTCGTGGAGTTCCTGGAAGAACAGAAGACGCGGCTGTCCTTGCTGGAGGACGAGCTGGGGGAGGGCAGCGAGGTTTCCCGCGAGTCGGCGCCCGTGCTCGGACTCGGCGTCCAGGTCGACTTCGAGCTGCCTGCCGGTTCGGCTCCGGTCTACATGGATCGACAAATGCTTCGTCGCGCGCTGATCAACCTCGTGCGCAACGCCGCCCAGGCCGTCGCCGGCGCAGGCGTCGAGGCGGGGAGGGTGCGGGTGCGGGTCGAGCGCGAGGGGGACTACTGGGTGCTCGATATCGACGACAACGGACCCGGCATTCCCGACGACGCGCGCCTGACCATTTTCGACCCCTACGTCACTACCAAGACGGACGGCACCGGCCTCGGGCTGGCTATCGTCAAAAAGGTCGTAATCGAGCACGGAGGCAGCGTCTCGGTCGACGCGAGCCCGCTGGGGGGAGCGCGCTTCAGGATCCGGCTGCCCGTGGCCGGCACGCCGGCCGGCAGTCTGGCGCTCGAAGCGCGGGACTGGCAGGTTCCGCCTTCGTCGGGTAGACCGTCCCACGGCGAGCCCCCGCCGAGCGCGAAGAGCGCCTGAGCCCGGCCGCCTCGAACGTCCCCATGGCGCAGAAGCCCGCATCCGAACAGCTCAAGCGCACCACCAATCCGCGACAGGCCTGGCTGCTGATTGCGCTGGTCCTGGGCATCAGCGCGTTCTTCGGGCTGATCATCGTGCCGTACATCCGCCCGAAGCCGGCGGTGCCGAAAGGCGCCGCGCCGGATTTCGTGCTGCCCGTGATCGTCAACGGCGATCCTGGCAGCCGCATCAAGCTGAGCGACCAGAAGGGCAAGGCGGTCGTGCTCGACTTCTGGGCGAGCTGGTGCGCGCCCTGCCGCCAGCAGGCGCCGATCATCGACGCCGTCGCGCGGAAGAACAAGGGCAAGGATGTGCTCTTCGTGGGCGTCAATACCGGCGATCAGCGTGCAGCTGCCGTCCGTTTCGCCCAGAGCCGCGGGCTCAGCTATCCCGCCGTCTACGACCCGGACGGCAAGGTCGCCGACGCCTACAACGTGCAGACGCTACCGACGCTCGTCGTTATCAACCGCTCGGGCGACATCATCGCCGTGCACCACGGCGTGGTCTCGGGGCACGAGCTCGAACAGCTCGCTCTGCAGGCGATGGACCTGTAGCAGCGCGCCGGCGCTGGCTGCGCCGTGCCCCGGAAAATGCTAGACAATCCCTCGATGGCGAAGACGAACAAGATGGAGACCTTCGAGGAGTTCTGGCCGTTCTACGTCCGGGAGCACTCGAAGAAGCTGACCCGCCAGCTGCACTTCGTGGGGACCTCGCTCGCGGTGGCCTGTGCCGCTGGCGCGCTGCTGGGCAAGCGACGTTGGCTCTTGCTCCTGGCTCCCATGGCTGGCTATGGCCCGGCGTGGTTCAGTCACTTCGTCGTCGAGCACAACCGGCCGGCCACGTTCAAGCATCCGCTCTGGAGCCTGAAGGCCGACTTCATCATGTGGGGCAAGATGATCGAGGGCACGATGGACGCCGAGGTCGAGCGCGTGCTCGCCGAGGAGCGGGCTGAAGCCCAGCAAATGGCCTTCGATGCCGACGAGATCCGTCCCAACATGGCCACCGACGGCACGCTGCACTGAAGCGCGACAAAGAAGATCGCTGCTTCAGTCGACGTTCCATGATGCCCGAGCTTCCGGCCGGCGGCTCCGGGGACATGCCAGGCAGAGCACTTGCGACTTGAACGGGCAGGACTTCCAATGCGTGCGCGGGTCGAGCGGTTCTCGAGGGAATGCGAGTCACGCTGCAGCAGGTGGAAGGTCCACGCACTCTCGAAGCATGCGTCGACGCTGACTCTCCCGGTTCTGCTGCTGGCGCTAGCGCGCTGCGAGGTAGCCTTTCCCCGCCAGACCCAGCACACCGCGGTCGACGGCGGCGGCGCAGGGGGCACCGGGACAGGCGGAGCGCCCAGCGGCGGAACGTCCGGCAGCGGTGCGGCCGACGCCGGAACGGTGAGTGGTGGCAGTGCAGGCCAGGAGAACTGCCTGGATGGCAAGGACAACGACGGCAACGGCTTCGCCGATTGCAGCGATCCCGCGTGCTCCAGCGCCGGCTACTCCTGCCAGGTGAGCCCGCCCCCTGGCTGGCAGGGCTACTTCCGGACCGCGGGAGATGTCTACGCCACGACAAGCCCGCCGCCGGCATGCCCCGATGGCAGCCAGCCGGTGAAGTACTTGTCGAACCCGGCGCCGGCGACCTGTACGCCGTGCAGCTGCGGCGCGCTGTCGGGTGGGTGCGATCCTGCCCGTGTCGATTGCGCTCAGAACACGAATTGCGCCGGCGCGACGGACTGGAGCAGCAATTTCCAGATCTGCAGCCAGGCGGGCCATCCCGCAGCGCTCTCGTGCAAGCTCGAGGCCGCCACGCCGTCGGCTGGCACGACGTGCCCCGCCTCCGGAGGCGAGCTCGCCGTGAAGAGCACGTTCGAGCGTTGGCTGTACGCCTGTGGTGGCGCCAACCAGGCGGGCGGCGGCTGTGTCTCCGGCCAGTCGTGCGCTGCTCCTGCAACGACCGGCCCCTACTCCGGCACGGTGTGCATCAGCAAGGTGGGCAAGCAGACCTGCCCTGCGGGCTGGAACACGCGGCTGGTCGGCTATGCCAGCGGTACCGACACACGCGGCTGCAGCGCGTGCACGTGCTCGCCGTCGGGTGTCGTGTGCACCGGCGGAGCCTACACGTTCTACGATCACGTGAACTGCAGCTGTAGCAGCTACGTCAACTGCCAGTCCAACAAGGTCGTGGACTCGACTAGCTGTGTCGACCTGAGCAATCTGCTCGATGGATCCTACACCGACGCGGCCGGTGACTGGAGTGGCGACTACACGCAACCCACAAAGTTGCAGAGCGGAAGCTGCACACCGTCCGGCGGACAGCCCAGCGGCGGCATCCAGACGACCGGTGCGGTCACCTTCTGCTGCATCTAGCTTCCCTGCTCGTTCCCGAGCGCTTCCACCGGATCGAGCCGGGCCGCGCGCCATGCCGGCAGCGCGCCGAACACCACGCCGACCAGCAGCGAGAGCCCCGCCCCCAGCGCCAGCGACAGCGGCGGGACCACGAGCGGGAAGCTGCCGAGCGCGTGGTCGAGCACCAGCGCGCCGAGGGCGAGCACGCCCGCGCCTGCCGCGATGCCGCCGAGCCCGCCCACGGCCGAAAGCAGCACCGACTCGAACAGGAACAGGCCGACGATGCTCCGCCGCGTGGCGCCGAGCGCACGGCGCAGGCCGATCTCGCGCGTCCGCTCCGTCACGCGCACCAGCATCACGTTCATCACGTTGATGCCGCCCACGAACAGCGACAGCACGCCCGTCCCGACGAGCAGGATCTCCACGATGGCCAGGATCAGCCGCTCCTGCTTGGCGCCGTTCGGGTCGTCGAGCTTGTAGTTCTTTGCTCCCGCGTGGCGCAGGTCGAGCACGGCGTGGATCGTCGTACGGATCGCGTCGAGCGGCTCCGCGGCGCGGTCGACGATCAGGAAATCGGAGCGGTGGTGGCGCGCGTAGTACAGGTCGAAGGTCGTTGCCGGTACGATAACCTTGCGGCCCCAGACGTGCGTGCCGGTGGTCGAGCCGATCATCGGCTTTCTCGCGAGCACGCCGACGACCTGCCAGCGTGTGCCTTCGACCTCGATCGCGAGGTCGTCGCCAAGCGGGCGCTCTGCCAGCAGTTGCTTGTAGATCTCGTGACCCACGATGCAGACGCGCCGCCGCGCAGATAGATCGGACGGCGCCAGGAAGCGCCCGTGCTCGACGTGGATGCGGTAGAGCTCGAGCATGGCCGGATTGCCGCTGACCATGCGCACGCGCTTGTCCCGGCCGTGGAAGTACGCGCGCACGTCGTGGCCGGCGGCTGCGCGCACGCGATGGCCGGAAAGCAGGTGCGTCTGCGACAGGGCACGGCCGTCTGCGCGCGATAGCCCCGGAAGCCCGCGCGCGCGCTCGCGCCCCGGCAGGCTCTTCCGCGAGACGACGACGAGGTTCGAGCCGGTGACACCCTGGTTGGCGTGCACCAGCGCAGCACGGCCGCCCTCCGACAGCCCCATCACCAGCACGATGGCCGCGCTACCGATGGCGACGCCGAGCAGTGTCAGCGCCAGCCGCCCCGGCGCGGAGCCGAGCGAACGCAGCGTGCGGAGCATCTCGGAAGGGCTCATCGGCGCATCGCCTCCACGGGCGCGAGCCGCGCTGCGCGCCGCGCCGGTAGCCATCCGAACAGCACGCCCACGGAGAGCGCCGCCGCGAAAGCGATACCCGCGGCGAGAAGCGACACGCTCACGATCCACGTCGGCAGGACCGCGCGCAGAGCGAAACCGCTGCCGAGCGCGAGCGCCACACCGAGCCCCACGCCCACTGCGCCGCCCAGACCCGAGAGCAGTGCCGACTCCACGATGAACTGCGTGCGGATGGCCGACGCGGTTGCCCCCAGGGCCTTGCGCACGCCGATCTCGCGCACGCGCTCGCTGACGCTTACCAGCATCATGTTCATCACGCCCACGCCGCCGATCACCAGCGCGATGGCCGCGATTGCGCCGACCAGCGCCTGCATCACCGCGAAGGCCGCGTGGAACTTCCGCACTACGCCGGACAGGTCGTAGAACGTGAAGTCGTCGACGCCGCCGCGGCGCGCGACCAGCCGCGCGTTGACCACGCGCTTGACGATGTCGTTCGAGCTGACCGCGTCGGTCTCCAGCGTGATCATCGCGCCTCCGGCGGTCTTCTTGTCGTGCTGTCGCCCCAGGCTGAACGGCACCACCACCAGGTCGTTCCAGTCGAAGCCGAAGTTCATGCCGAAATGCTTGTTGTCGGCGAGCTCGCCGACCACGCGGCAGCGCAGGTCGCCGATTGCGAGCGAGTGCCCCAGCGCGGAGCCGTCCCACAGGTGCTGGGCCACCTTCGGCCCTACGACGCACACCGGCCTTGCGGCGCGGTCGTCCAGCGCGGTCAGCGCGCGTCCGCGTGCGAGCCGCATGTGGAACACGCGGCCGAACGCCGCATCCGCGGCTACCAGGTCGGTGCGCGTGCGCCTTCCGCCGTCGCTGAGCACATCGCGCGTTCCCGGTGTCGATACCAGCGACGCGGCCTGGAGGTGCGGTACGCCCTGGACTAGCTGGTCGCGCTCGCGCTCCGTGAACGGCCGCGGCTTCGCCGCCTTGCCCTTCGCGCGCTCGGGAACCTTCGGCGCCAAGAGCACCATGCGCGCTGCTCCCAGCTCCTCGATGCCGCGCGTCAGCGTGCTGAGGCCGCTGCCGGCCAGCGAGGTCATCAGCACGATCGCCAGCGTGCCGAGCGTGATGCTCGTCACCGTGAGCGCGGAACGCCCTCTGCGGGCCGAGAGCGCTCGCCACGCGACACCGAGGTGTGTCCGCCACATCAGATCTTCGTCTCGTTCTTTTTCGAGCTCGCCGGGTCGATGAGCACGCGCTGGCCTTCGTGGATGCCGGACACGATCTCGACGACGTGATCGTTGCCGTCGCCGAGTCTCACCTGCACGCGCTCGGTGTGTTCGCCGGTGGCGTCGCTCACCACGCGCGTGACGAAGTTATTGCCATCCTTTTTCTGCACGCTCTCCAGCGGTAGCGCCAGCACGTGCGGCTCCTCGCGCACGGAGATGTGCACGTCGCCGGTCATGCCGGGCTTGATGCGCGGGTCGGCCTTGGCAAGCTCGGCCTCCACCGGGAAGACCTCCACGTCCTTGCCCGCGCGTTTCACGGCAGCCGGCGCGACCTTGGTCACGTGGGCGCGGAAGGTCTCGCCGGGGATCGCGTCCAGCGTCACGCCGACCTCTTGCCCGAGCTTCACCTTGGCCACGTCGATCTGGTCGAGGTCGGTCTTGACCACCAACCGGGACAGATCCGCCACCGTGAGCAGCGCCGCGGACTCGCGCGACGACTGCACGCCGGTCTCCACCATTTCACCCGGCTCGATGGCGCGGCGCGTGACGGTGCCGTCGATCGGCGACGAGAGCGCGAGGTCGTCGAGGTGGTCGCGGGCCTCGGCGAGGGCCACGCGCGCGAGCTTCACGTCCAGGGCAGCCAGCGCGGCCTGGTGCCTCGCGCTCTGGAGGTCGAGGCGCGCCACGATGCCCGCCGCCACGCCGTTGCTCTTGCGCTCTACGTCCTTCCTGGAGAACTCGTAGCGCGAGCGGGCCTGTGCGAGCTGGGCCCGGGTGCGGGCCACCTCCGCGAGCGCGTTGCGGCGGTCGAACTTCACCAGCAGCTGGCCGCGCTCGACGTGCTCGCCCTCCTTCACCAGCACGTCGACCACGCGACCCGGCACGCGGGAGCCGATCTGCACGGTGTCCGGCGCTTCGATGCGGCCGACGTCGGTGACCTCGATGTCGAGCTTCTCGCGTTTGGCGGTGACGACCAGCGCCGGATCCACCGTCGTGTGCGGGCGGTGCGTGACGCGCCACGCGCCGAACGCGCCGCCAGCGAGGCCGAGCGCGAGCAGCAGAAGGGGCCAGCGGCGCTGCTTGCGGGGGCGCTGGCGCGCGGGCGCAGACACCGGGCGGGTGGACTCGCTCACGCCGCCCTCCTTCCGTCCGCGACGATGCGGCCATCGGAGAACTCCACGACCCGTTCGGCGAACCCGGCGACCGACGGATCGTGCGTAACGATCACGAGTGTCACGCCGTCGGCCGACAGCTCGCGGAACAGCGCGAGGATCTCGCGGGTGGTCGTCGTGTCCAGTGCGCCGGTGGGCTCGTCCGCCAGCACCAGGAGTGGCTGGTTCACCAGCGCGCGGGCTATGGCCACGCGCTGCTGCTGGCCGCCGCTGAGCTGGTTTGGACGGTGGCCGGCGCGCTCGCCGAGCCCGACGCGTTCGAGCGCGGCCCGCGCCCGCTCGCGACGCATCCGCGGGCGCACCCCGGCATAGACCATCGGTAGCTCCACATTCTCCAGCGCGCTGGCGCCCGGCAGCAGGTGGAAGGCCTGGAACACGAAGCCGATCTTCAGGTTCCTGAGCAGCGCCAGCTCCGTATCGTCCAGCCCCTCCACCAGCTGGCCGTCGAGCCGGTAGCTGCCGGTCGTGGGCGTGTCCAGGGTGCCCATGATGTTGACCGCCGTGGACTTGCCCGACCCGGAGGACCCCGTGATGGCGACCAGCTCGCCGCGCTCGATGCCCAGGTCGACGCAATCGAGCGCGTGAACGACGCCGTCACCGGAAGGATAGTCCCGTCCCACCCCTGAAAAGGCGATAAGCGCATCCGACATGCCCGTACATTCGGGGCAGGCAGGCGGCTTATTTCACGCGCCCGTCGATTTTTTTCCGGGGGTGGCCGCCGGCGCTACTGCTGGACGTCCGCCGCGCTGCGCGGCTCGACCTTGCTGTTGGCGAAGGCGAAGGTGCTCACGCCGATGATCTTCTTGAAGGCCGTACCGACGGGGTAGGTGTTGTTCAGCGGCGGGTACAGCTGATCGTCGATGCGCAGGTTGCCGGTAACCGCGAACTCGTCGTAGTCGTTCGGCGCGTCGGGGTTCATCACCGTCACCGTCACGTTGTCGACCTCGACGAGCATCGACTGGTAGCTATCCGCTAGTGACCCGCCGGTGGCGATATCGCCCGGACTGGCGACCACGAGCGGACTGAACGGCAGCGTCGTGCCTGGGTCGGTCACCGTGTACACCGGGCTCGAGATCTCGGCGTTCGACTTGTACACGTCGTAGACGCCCGAGATGTCCACCTTGTTGCCGATCTTCACGGTCGGCACCGTCGTCTTGGTAAAGACGTAGATGCCGCTGTAGGGCTTCTGCGAACCGTCCTCGACGTAGAACCCGAGCGACTTGCTGGTGCCCGCCGAGTTCTGCGGGACGACGCCGGTCACGTATAGGCCCTGGATGCTCACCGCGCTGCCGCTGGACGGGTGGCCTGCTGCATTCGGGTCGCGGACCGTCGTGATCGGTAGCGGACAGGCAGCCACGCCCGGGTTTGCCGAGTTGGGGCAGGCATCGCATGCGTCGCCCTTGCCGTCCTTGTCCGAGTCGGTCTGGGCCGGATTGGCGATGTGCGGGCAGTTGTCGATGCCGTTGGGAACGCCGTCGCCGTCCAGATCGTTCGCGTCGGGCTTGGTGCAGGAATCGGTCTTGTCATTCGGGCAGGGATCGCATGCGTCGCCCTCGCCGTCCTTGTCCGCGTCCGGCTGGACTCCGTTGTCCATCGGGCGGATGGGGTTGAACACGTCCGGGCAGTTGTCCGAAGCATCAGGGATGCCGTCGCCATCGCTGTCCGTCGCTGTGATGCTGCCGTCGTACTCGTTGGGGCGCATCGGCACGCAGCTCGGCTCGCCGGGCGGCGCTTGGCCGGGGCAGTTCTCCAGCGGGTAGATGGCCTCGCCAGCGGTCTTCACGTCGGCAAGTGACACGCCGGTGTCCGCCATGACGCACGCCGCCTTGGACACGCCGCACACATCCAGCGCCTCGCAGGTCGTGCCGCCGACGGCTGTGCTCGTCACCAGCGCGTCGTCGCCGTACAGCGGCGTACCTCCGCGCAGTACCAGCGCCACGTCGGGCGGGGTGGCATCGATGACGGCGCGGTAGCCCTTGTTCGTGGTGCCGTCGAACACCGCGATGTCGGCCACGTAGCCCGGCTTGAGCATGCCCAGGCCGTTCGCGGTCCCGGTGACGAACGCTCCGTTCGTCGTCGCCATCTGCCACAGCTGCTTGTCGCTGAAGTGCTTGTTGAAATACTTCTGGTTCAGGTCGTCGGCGCAGCGGAACTCGCGCGACATGTTCATGGAACCGGAGATGATCCAGTCCGTGCCGAGCGCCAGGCCGACGCCCTCGTTGTCGAGCAGCACCACCGGCGCCGTGTTGCCGTACAGGGAGATGTTCGTGCGCGGCGACCAGACGACCCAGGAGTGGGTCTGGGCGATGCGCTTGGCCTCCGTGAGGCCCGCAGCTACGGCGTGCACGATGCCCGTTTGCGGCTCGATGATGTCGTAGGGGCCGGCGGTGCCGGTACAGGTGAGCTCGTTTTCCGCTGCCGAATCGATGCCTTCACCAATGTGCGGCACGTAGGAGTCGAGCCCGGCGATGTCGGCGGCGGTCGTGCGGCTGGAGCTGTACGCGCAGCCGTTCGTGATCAGCGTGCCGCTCGAGTCCGCGAGCGGGAAGGTGTCGGAATCCACGGTCTGGACCGGCAGCCCTTCCTTGAGGTTGCTCACGTCGAGGTTCCTGAGCAGGCCCGGCTCGCCGCCGGCGCTGACCGTGGAGGTCGCGCCGCTCATCACCATCCTGAGCTCGTGGGCCAGGATCTGGTTCTTCGTGGCGCCGGACTTGTAGGAGATGATGGTGCCGCCGTGCGTCCCCTTGCGCCAGTCGGTGCGGTGCTCGTAGCGCTCCGTGCCGTTGTGCGGCTTGTTGTTCGCGTATGTGATGTGGTCGTGCGGGTTGATCAGGCCGGGCGAGATCACGCCCTCGGCGCAATCGATCACCGACGCGTCCTGAGCGCCGGCCGCCGTCGAGCAGTCCTGCGCGACGCAAGTGATGGTGCCAGAGCTGTTCACGAGCACCTGGCCGCCGCTGATGATCTTTTCGGGTGCTAGCACCGTGCCTTCCAGCAGCAGTCCGCTCTTGCCCGTCTTCGTGACCTTGCACACACCGGTGCCGACGCCCGGGCCCGCGTCGCTGCCGCCGGCACCAGCGCCTCCGTCGATGCCGCCGCTGCCGGCACTGGCGTCGCTTCCGCCGCCGCCCGCTGTTCCGCCGCTGCCGGCGCCCGCCTCGATGCCGCCGCTGCCGCCGCCGCCGTTGCCACCGCCGCTACTGCTGCTGCAGGCGGTGCCGAGGGTCGTTGCGCCGATCAACGCGAACAGCGCAGACAGGGCGAGGGTGGGGGTCGAGCGAAAGCTGGAAATCATGGTCATCGCGGTGCCTTGCGAAAAGTCGGGCGGCCGCGGGGGAGCGTGCCACCAAGGGGTTGTCCATAGCGCCATCGCCAGGGCGATGCAGCCTTCGTTCGGACATCGCGCCAGTCGAATTGCGCCGGCTCGACGGCCGATCCATGGAACGACATGCGATGGCGCTCGGGGGTGCAGACGACGTAGCCTTGTCGGGCGACGCGCATGGCCTTTCCGCGATCCGCTCCACTGCACGCGATACTGCTGGCGCTCGTCGTCGGTTGCAGTGGAAACGAGCGCGCTGTGGGTACAATCCCCCATACGGAGTCGACGCACGACGAGCTGACGCACCAGCTCCGCCGCGATCTGGCGCCGCGCTTCGGCGCGCGACTCGATAGGCCGGGTGTGGCGGCGTTCCTGTCGCAGCTCGCCGATGGTCTGCTCGAGAACCCGCAGGCGCGAGGGGCGATCACGCGGCGGGGTTTCGCTCCGCTCCGGCCGCCACTGCGTCCGCTGGGTCTGAGCCCCCGCGGTTTCGTGCGCGACGTCGCGTTCGGCGAGTCCGCGCCCTGGTTCCACTTCGCGGTGACGCCCGGCCACGACTACGCGCTGTCCACCGACCAGCTTTCCGCGAGCTGTAGCGCGATCGGGCTGTCGAAGACGGACCAGGCCGCGTGCCAGCAAGCCGTGAACGCGCGAGGCCCGGACACGGTTCTCCACGTCTTCGCTCCCGATCCGGCGAAGCCCGGCGAGGGAGTGGAGATCGCGGCCAACAACGACTGCGCTGCGCCGCCTGCCGGGTTCCCGCACGCCTCCTGTGTGAGCTTCTCTGCTGGCGCCGCCACCACGATTGCCGTCGCCGTGCACAACGGGCCGCTCTTCGACGGGCTGCCCAGGACCCAGGGCAGACTCGTGTTGCGCGATCTCTCGTCGGGTGCCGAGCAGAGCGCCGGATTCGAGATGGCCGGCAACCTGATGATCGACCTGTCGAAACTGGCTCTGGGCAGCCACTACGATCTCGACACTGCGCTTCTGCTGGATCCCGGCAACACGGCCAACGACGGGTTGGGCGCCGACGCGACCGAGATCTGGCTCCTGGACAGCAACATGCACGTCGTCGGAGGCGACGCGAACCAGAGCGGCGTGGGGGCAGCCGCCCGTGTGGTCCACGCGGAAGGCGCCGGTGCTGCATGGGCCATGGTGCGACCGTGGTCGTTCTGGAAGTCGACCGACGTGCTCGAACCGCTGGTGCCCGTGGCGCTCGGGCCGCGCGCCGACGGCGCAAAGGCGCGCGACGTGGGGTCGGGGCGCTACCGGGTAGCCCTCGACGACTGGTACGACGAGGACAGCGATCACGACGGCCTGTCCGACACCATCGAGGCACAGCTCGGCCTGTGCGACGGGCAGGTCAGCTCGGTGCCGTCCACCTCGCCGAACGTGGGTTTTCCCTGTGCGACCTGGGGCGACGTTCTGGCGGGGACCAACACCAGCGATCCGCGCGACACCGACGGCGACGGCATCAGCGACTACGCGGAAGTTCTCGGTTCCGATCGCGGAGGCAGCTCCAGCGACGCCGACCAGACATTTCCCTTGTGGGGTGCGGACCCGCGCCACAAGGATCTGTTCGTCGAGGTGGACAGCTTCGCGAAGAGCTGTCCCGATGCGCACGATCCGCGACTGGGAGTGCTGCGACCCGCGCTACCCGGCGACACGTCGCGGCTCGGCCTGCGCGCCCCCGACGACCTGTTTCGCTTCGCGGAGATTTTCGACGGCATCCGCGCGGACGCAGCGCGGAACCCCGACGGTCGCGGGGGGATTTCCGTGCACTTCGACGTGGCGCTCGAGGATCGCGGTGCCGGTTGCTCCTCGCCGCCGTGCTACACGCGGCATCTGAGCCGGCCTGCGCTCGGCTACTACGTCCGCGACTTCAACCCGGTCTCGACCGACGGCACGTATCCTCCGCGCCCTGGGCTGGTCATCTACGATCCGTCCGGCAGCGGTAGCCACTGCGCTGCTGCGTCCACGGACACCTCGCTCTCCGACGCCCACAGTGGAGTGTTCGTGCACTACGCGCTCAAGGCCTACTCGGCGCATGAAGGCAACAGCGCGTTTGCGAGCCAGGGCGGCTGGGCCGGACTGGACGGCGTCACGTTTGCGCACGAGATGGGGCATTTCCTGGGGCTGGCCCATGGTGGCCCCGGAGCGCCGAGCCCGTTCGCCGCGCCTGCTGGAGATCGCTACAGCGTCACCAAGGTGAACCAGCTGTCCATCATGAACTACGTCTACCAGGGGGGGGAGACGTCGACGCGGGGTTTTCGTCTGGCGCGCGCGCTCTGTACCCGCTGCCGCGTCCGGGCACCCTGGACTATCCCGAAGACAAGCCGTTCGGTCCGCTCCCGGCGGGCTTTCTGCAGCAGGACTCGCTGGGCGGCGGCTCGTGGGGGTTTCCGGTATCTCCCGCCGGCGTGGACTTCAACTTCGACGGCAAGGTCCAGGCGCCGCTGGTCGGGCCGGTCGAAGCGCGCGCGCGGGCTGGAGGCAGCTACTACGGTCACGAGACGCGGCTTTCCTACGAGCCGCGCAACGTCTACTACGTCGATACTTCTTCCGGAACGCAGCTGCTGCACTCCACGTTCGAGGCGGCGTCGCCGGCGGTCACCGCCGCCGACGGCGCGCTCTGGGCCGTGTACGTCGCCGATCACGAAAATCCGCAGGCGTCCGCGTGGACCGGGCGGGGCGCGCTGTCCGTGCTCCGCGTTCGCAGCATCGGGCCCGCTGCCGACGCTCCGTGCGACGGACGCTTCTCGAGCTGCGCCTCGTTCGACGCGGCCGCAGACGAGGCGCAGCTCGTCATCGACGGTGTGGCGACCGGATCCATCGGCGAGCTCACCCAGTCGATGGCCACGCTGGCAGATGGCTCGGTCGTCTACGCGTTCGCCGACAGCGGGCTTGCCGTGGGCGATAGTGCGCCACCCACCTGGGGCCCGATCCACGTAGCGTATCGTGCGGACGGCAATCTCGCGGAGCCGCTGCAATCGATCGGGACGCTGGGAGGTCCCGCTCACCCGGCGTTCAGCCAGGTTGCCGTGGCAGCCGACGGCGACGCGGCGCTCGTGGTCGGCGTGGATGCGGCGTCGCACGCGGTAGTCTCCAGCCGCTGTTCGGCCGCAGGTTGCGACCCACTATCCGTGCCCGCCGGTCTCGCGGGAGTGACCACGCAGGGAGGCGTCGCGCTCGCGTCGCACGCGGTGGCCGGCGCCAAGGAACTGGTGCTGGCGTTGTCCTCGCCGTTCAGGTTGTTCCGGCGCGGTCCCGGCACCGGTGCGTTCTCCGCTGTCGACGTGAGCGGACCGCCGGAGCTGTTCGAGAACAGCGCGCTGTCGCTCGCCTTCGAGAAGGACGGCGCGCTGCTGCTCGTCTACGAGCGCAACGGCTACGCCGGAGCCGCCGTCAGCGGCATTGCCAGCACCTATCCCGATACCTTCGACTTCATCCCGGAGTGGAAGGACTACTTCCACAACGTCTGGGCCACGACGCGCCCCTACGCGCGGAGCGGCGACCGCCCCGGCGCGATCCCGTCGCTGGTGACGGGTGAGCCCGCGCAGATCACCCGGCTCGCGGGTCGTGTCCGTGCCTTCTATCCGACGAAGAACTCCATCATCTTCCTGACCAACGCCGACGGCATCCCCGACGCGGCACAGTACGAGTACGACGAGCAGACCACGATCGCGTGGGGCGTGTGCGCCGCGGGACAGGTCGCAGCGAATTCCGAAGGTGTCGGGCTCGCACCGGACATCTTCGCGCGCAGCCAGTACGCGAGCGATCCGGAGCTCGCGTGTCCCGGGGGGCTGTTCTGGGGTGCCGCGGCGCTCGCGCTCGATCCGCTCGTGTACTACCTGCCGCGACTCGAAGCGGGCAGCGACCCGGACCAGCTATCCAGCGCTCTTTCGCCCGTTCTCGGAAGTCCAAGCCTGGTGCGGACCGAGCTGCCGGCGCACCAAGCGACGCCGCTGCCGGTGCTGCGCGGAGCTCCGTGCAGCGCGATCGGTGGCACCGTTGATCGACCTCCGCCACCGGACGCCTGGGCGTTCCGCGGCGCACCGGCGAGCGGATGAGAGCGATCAGGCTGTCGTGGGCCGCTTGCGCTCTGGGCGCGCTGCTGGTCGTCGCGTGCGGTCGCGACGAGGGCTTCAGTGCGCAGACGGACGCTGGCGCCGAGGCGGGCGCCGAGGCCGCCGCGCCGGACGGCAGAGCGGGCGACGCCGGCAATTCCGGATGCGAGAGCGCCGGTTGTGCCTGCGACGCGCCCGATGCGGCGCCACCGGAGCCGCCGAGCTGTGCGGCAGGCGTAGCCGCCGCGCAGAGCTGCGGCCCTGCTCGCAACGAGAACTGCTGCGCGAGCCCGCTCCTGCCGTGCGGCAGCTTCCGCCGCTACTGGGACGGCGTCACGCATCTCGACGACCGCCACCCGGCCTCGCTCAGCACCTACCGGCTCGACAGGTTCGAGGTGACCGTCTCGCGTTTCCGGGCCTTCGTCGACGCGGGCGGAGGGACCGGGGTGTCGCCGCCGGCGGCCGGTGCGGGAGGTCAGCCGCGCACGCCGGAGAGCGGCTGGCAGGCGGCGTGGGACGCCGAGTTGCCAGCGGACAGGACGGCGCTGGACTCCGCGCTCGACTGCGGTCCAAGGGCTACGTGGACGCCCGCGCCCGGAGCCAACGAAGACCGGCCCATCTCGTGCCTGAGCTGGTACGAGGCCTTCGCGTTCTGTGCCTGGGACGGCGGGTGGCTGCCGACCGAGGCCCAATGGCACTACGCCGCGTCCGGTGGCGGCTACGACTACTCGTCCGCGGCGCCGGGGCCGGTCGATGGGCAGCGTGTCTTCCCCTGGTCGAGCCCGCCCATCTCGAAGCTCATCGACCCGAGTTACGCGGCGATCGATGGACAGTCGCCGCTCGTGCCGGTCGGTTCGTTCTCGCCAAAGGGCGACGCACGTTGGGGGCAGGCCGACATGGTGGGCAACGTGCTCGAGTGGGTGCTCGACTGGTGGCCGAGCAGCATGACGCCATGCGTGGACTGCGCGGAGCTGGACAAGTCGCCGACCGGCAAGCGCATCGCGCGCGGCGGCAGCGTGGATGGGTTTCTTTTCAACGTGGAAAACGAAGCGATCGATCCGAAGAGTCGCTTCGACACCCTCGGAGTGCGTTGCGCGCGGGCTCCATGAGCTCGCTCGACGGCTGCATCGCGATGATGTAAAGAGATCCTCGAATGGGACCGGGCATCGGCGAGGTGGCGCTCCTGGGGACCGTCCAGGGTGCGAGCGAGTTCCTGCCGATCTCCAGCTCCGGCCACCTGGCGCTCGCCGAGCTCCTGTTCGACTACAAATCTACCGGCCTGGCGCTGAACATGATGCTGCACGTCGGGACGCTCTTGGCCGTCCTCGTGGTGTTGCGCAATCGCATGGGTCTGGCGGTCACGGACGGTGCGAAGGCGCTTTTCCACCCAGCCTTGTTCCGTACGACGGCCGGCGGTCGCGATGCCTTGTTCGTGCTCGTCGCGTCGCTACCGACGGCGGTGCTCGGGCTCGGCCTCGAGCCCGCACTGGAACGCTGGGCGCGCTCGCCGCTCGCCGTGGGGCTCGGCTTTTTCGCCACCGCGGCGATGCTTGTCTCCACGCGCTGGGCGCGCCCCGGTCAGTACGAGGTTCCGACCCTTGTCGGAGCCGCCATTATCGGCATCGCGCAGGGCCTGGCCGTGATGCCGGGCGTGTCGCGCACCTGCTCGACCATCGCCATGGCGCTGTGGCTGGGCGTGCGGCCCGACCGGGCGTTCGAACTGAGCATGCTGCTTTCCGTACCGGCCGTCGTCGGTGCGGCGCTTCTGGAAAGCGGGCACCTGCAGTCCGGCGCGGGCGTGCTCGGGCCCGCGCTGCTTGGGGCCGTGGTGGCCTTCGCCGTCGGGGTGATCGCGCTGCTCCTACTCCGGCGAGTGGTTGTTCGCGGTCATTTCTCCCTGTTTGCGCTGTGGGTCCTGCCGGTGGCCATTGCCACGCTGGCGATGGCGAAAGCCTGGCCCCGCTGAGGCTGGAGTCTGCCGCGCGGGCTGCCGCTCCGCCCTTGCTTTTGCCGGGCCGGGGCGTGTTCAATGCTGCCCGATGCTGGATGTCTACGCGGTTGTTCTCGCGGGGGGTAGCGGTACGCGCTTCTGGCCGGCGTCCCGACGCCTTCGCCCGAAGCAGCTTCTTGCCATTGGCCCGCGTTCCGATCAGAGCCTGATCGCCGCGACTGTGCGCCGTATCGAGCCCTTGTGTCCGCCCGAACGTACGCTCGTGGCCACCGGTGCTCATCTCCTGCAGCAGACGCAGCAGGCGCTGCCGTGGCTTCCGGAGAGCTCGTTCCTCGGCGAGCCGGTGGCGCGCAATACGGCTCCCTGCATCGGCTGGGCAACGGCGATTGCGGCCCGCCGCGACCCGGACGCGCTGATGATGGTGCTGCCGAGCGATCACCACATCGGCGACGAGCCCGGCTTCCGTTCCGCTCTCGAGCGCGCGCTGGCTTCGGCCGAAGCCGGCTCGATCACCACGATCGGTATCGAACCGACCCGTCCCGAGACGGGCTTCGGCTACATCGAGGCGGGCGAAAACGTGACTGAAGGCGTGCGCCGCGTCGCGCGCTTCGTCGAGAAGCCCGACCGCCAGCGCGCCGAGGAGTACCTCCAGACCGGTCGCTACTTCTGGAACAGCGGCATGTTCTTCTTCCGCGCCAACGCCATGCTCGACGCCATCGCCCGGAACATGCCGGCGCTGTCGGAAGGCCTCGCGCGCATCGAGGCGGCGGCTGCCCGTGGGGCCGAAGCGGAACAGACCGAGACGCGTTCGGTCTTCGAGAACGCCGAACCGATCAGCATCGACTACGGCATCATGGAGAAGGAATCCGGGCTGAACGTGGTGCCGGCGAGCTTCGGCTGGAGCGACCTGGGCAGCTGGCAGAGTGCCTGGGAGCTATCCGGGAGGGACGAGGCCGACAACGCAGCTCCTGAAAGCACCATCCTGGAAGACGCCCGGGGGAACCTGGTCCGGGACCTCAGGTCCGATGCGAAGTCGCGCGTGGTCGCGCTGGTGGGCGTCGAGGACCTGTGCGTGATCGAGACCGACGACGCCCTACTGGTCATTCCGCGAGAGCGCGCGCAGGACGTCCGCCGAGTTGTCCAGGCGCTCGAACGGCGTGGAGACAAGGACAAGCTGTGAGCCGGCGCGCGTCGCCGCGCACAGGTTGGGCGCTGCTTTTCGCCGTGGCGCTTTCGCTGACCACCGCGGGGTGCGCCCGGCGCAAGCGCATCATGGAGTGCAACCACTTCATCGACAAGGTCAACCTGTCGCTCAGGGAGATCAACAAGTACACGAAGACGCGGGCGGACGATCCCAAGCTTGAAACCAACATGCGCACGTTGGCGAAGCTGTTCAAGAAGCTGGCGACCGACATCCAGGCGATGCACATCAGTTCGCCGGGGCTGGCGCCCCACACACGACGCTATCGCGAGATGTGCGAGCACAGCGCGACCGCCGCGCTCCACCTCGCCGACGCGGTGTCGAAAGACGACGTGAAGGAGGTCAAGTCGGCTGACCTGGAGTTCAAGGGCGTCGTCAAGAGCGAGAGCGAGTTGATCCGCAAGATCAACGGCGTGTGCAGCCGCTGAGGTACGCGCTACTGGCGGAGCAGGAGCCCCTGGTGCTCGAACACGCGCCTGAGGTACGAGAGCGGCATGTTTCCGGAGCCCATGTAGAGCTCGTGGAAGCGTCGGTCGAGCGGTAGACCCTGGAGCTTGTCCGACTGTGCGCGCTCCAGATCGCTCTTGAGCTCGAGCACCATGCGATTGCCGGCGAGGTAGCTGAGCGGATAGCCCCGCTCCTGTGAGTACCAGTTGAGCTCGGCGCGCACCCGACCCGGCACGAAGCCGGTGACCGCCGTCAGCAGGTTACCGGCCGCCTCGAATGGGTCCTCGGGAGACAGGTCGCAGTCGATACCGACCTCGAGGTAGCTGCGATCGCCGGTCATGAAGAAGAGATCGATCGCGACGCGGGCTCCGATGCGGGCGATGTCGCGCTTGCCGATGAAGCGCGCTTCATCGGTCAGCTCGCCCATGTAGCCGACGTTCGAGCATGTAGTCCTCGAGCATCGTGGTCCAGCCTTCGGCGTGATCCATCGCGTCGAAGTGCCGACGCACTACGGAGGGATGGGTCGCCGCGGTGGCCAGCTGCAGATGATGTCCGGGAATGCCCTCGTGGATCATCATGCTGGGGATGCTCAGCTCGGTGTGCTCGTCGAGAAGCTCGTCCGACAGCGTCAGGTACACCAGGCTCCGCTTGGTGCCGTCGCGGAAGGGTGCGGGCGAGACCATCGCGCCGGCGGGAATAGAGGGCTCCAGGAACCGGGGCGTGCGCAGGATGCGGATGTCCTGGTCTTCGAACACCGGAAACAGCGACCGCTCGCGGATGAAGGACAGGATCCTGTCCCGCTCCTTCTGGTAGCGATCGAGCACGCTCTCGAGTCGTCCGCCTTCAAGCTCGACGGCGAAGCGCTTGTTCAGATAGCCCTCGAGCTGTTCGATCGAGGTGTCCGGGGCCTGGTTGTAGCGCTCCGCGAGTCGGGCTCTGAGCGTCTCGAGCGTGTTGTAGGTCTCGGCCAGGAAGTCCTTCGCGATCCTGTGGAGCTCTTCCAGCGACTTGTCGATGCCGCGGTTCGCTACGATCTCGCGTGCGAGCGCGTCGCCCACATGAAGCTGCCGGGTGGTCGGCAGTTGTTTCAAGCGCTCGACGTAGTCCGCTAGAGCGGACTCCGCGCGCTGGCGCGCCTGCGAAAGACGCGGAGCTTCCTTGAAGCTCTCCTTGTTCGCCCAGTCCTCGGCGGTCGCGAACAGCTGCGTCAGGCCTTCGACCTTCTCGACGTCCATGCCCACCCAGCGCTCGACCGGCGTGTCCAGACGCGCGAGCAGCGATTGTAGGTAGTCGGGCACCTGCTCCAGACGCTCGGTGATGTCGAGCAGGCGGTCGGCGGCCGGGCGCGGGTCGTTGATGAACAGCATGAACACGCCGTCACCGATGTCGTCGCCTGCGCTCGGAAGCTGCTGAAGTCGCGTTCTGTCGTTGAAGCGATAGCTGTCGCGATGTGCTTCCGCCTCGAGCATCAGCCGGGCGAGGTCGAGGTCGAGCTGTTCGTCGAACGACAGGTCCTCGCGCGACAGCTGCTCGAGCTCGCCCGACAGTTGTCGGGCTTCGTCCAGGCGTCGCGCCGTTTCGTCGTTCGAGGGGTCGGGCAGCCTGCCCAGCTCGCGCTCGACGCCGAGTACGACCCGACGGTTGGGATTCTGGGTAAAATGGGCGTGAAAGCGCTCGATGAAGCCTTCGTACGGTCGCATCGCTCGCGGGAGCCTAGCAGGCTATTGTTGTCCGCGGACAACCGGTGGCCCTTCCGGGGCCTGGAGGAGGCATGAGCGAGCTCCTGGAAATGACGTTGATCGAACTCTCCGAGGCGCTACGGAGCGGCAAGGCCTCGCCGGTCGACTTGATGGAGGCCACGCTCGGGCGGATCGAGGCGACTGCCGCGCAGCTGAACGCGGTGGTCGCCATGCGCGAGCGCTACGCGCTGGTCGCCGAGGCCCGCGAGTCCGAAGCCCGTATCGTGCGGGGTGAGGCCCGCCCGCTCGAAGGGATGCCGCTGGGCGTCAAGGATCTCGAGGATGCCGAGGGACTGGTCACCTCGCACGGCTCGATTCCGTTCGGCGAAAACCGGGCGCTCCACGACTCGAGCCAGGTCGGGCGTCTGAGGGCGGCCGGCGCAATCCTTCTCGGCAAGACCAATGCTCCAGAGTTCGGCTACACGGCGATCACGAAGAACCTCGTGCACGGAGTCACGCGCTCGCCCTGGGACGCCGAGCGCACCCCGGGAGGCTCGAGCGGCGGCTCGGCGGCAGCGTTGACCGCCGAGGTGTTGCCGCTCGTCACCGCCAGCGACGGGGGCGGCTCCATCCGTATCCCGGCGAGCTTCACGGGCGCCTTCGGGCTCAAGCCCTCGCACGGCCGTGTGCCGCGCGGCCCCTTCGAGTACTGGGACCACGGGATGACAGCGGTCTATGGACCGCTGACCAAGACGGTGGAAGACGCCGCGCTGGTGCTCGACCAGGTGGTCGGTCACGACGACCACGATCCGGCGAGCCTGCCCCATCCCGGGTTTTCCTACCTCGAGCGCGTGCGACAGCCGCTCGGACGCTCGCTCAAGATCGGGTATTCGCCGGACTTCGGCTACGCCGTGGTGCAGTCGGACGTCGCGGAAGTCGTCGCGGACGCAGTGGCGGTCTTCGAGGAGCTTGGCCACGAGGTCCGGGGGATCCGCAACGGGCCGCCCGATCTCTCCGGCGAGTGGGCCATCCTGGGTGGCTTCGAGCTGTCGTCGCACATCGCTCGCTTCCTCCCCGATCGCGAGAAGGACTTCACCCGGAGTCTGATGGAAGGCATCCGCATGGCATCGGGAGTGACGCCGCGTTGGTGGGGCGAGATGGCGAAGAAGCGCGCAGAGCTGGTCGAGTGGTGCGCGCGCACGTTCGAGCAGTACGACCTCCTGCTGACGCCCACGGTCCCGTTCGATCCGCCTCCCGCCAAGGGCCCGTTCCCGGCCGAGACGGAGGGGCGCCCACAGCGGATGGCGGCGGTCGCATCCTTCACGATCCCGTTCAATCTTGCCTGGAACCCCGCGGCCACAGTGCGGGCGGGCTTGTCGAAAGCAGGGCTGCCAGTCGGATTGCAGATCGTCGGGCGTCAGCAGCAGGAAGAGCTCGTGCTCCAGGCGGCGCGCGCGTTTGAACGCGAGCGTCCTTGGCATCCGCACTGGCCGCTGCGCGGTAGGAGCTCCTAGCGCCGGCGACGGCTGCCGGTTGGAGCGCGGCTGCGACGCCTGGGGCCCGGCCGTGCGCTGCCGCGGCGGGTCGACGAGCCGTTGCCTGCGGCTGCTTCCGGTCCGGCGCCGGCCTGCAGCCGGTGCAACTCGTCCCTGAGCCGCGCGGCGGTCTCGAACTGCAGGGCCTCGGCGGCTGCGAACATCTGCTGGCGGATTGCCTCGATGCGATCGGCCAGATCGACCTCGCTCTCGGCAGCTTGGCCGGCGCCGGTCTTGCCGCTTGCCGCGCCCAGCGAGACCCGCGGCACCGCGTAGTAGTCGCTCGTGCCGCTGGCCGGATTGACGTCCAGAATGGCGCGCTTGATCGTTTCCGGCGTGATGCCGTGCTCCTCGTTGAACGCCATCTGGATGGCACGGCGTCGGTCCGTCTCGTCGATGGCCGTCTTCATCGCGGGTGTGATGCGGTCGGCGTACATCAGCACCTGGCCATGCGCGTTACGCGCCGCGCGGCCGATGGTCTGGATGAGCGAGCGCGGGCTTCTGAGGAAGCCCTCCTTGTCAGCGTCCAGGATGGCAACCAGGCTGACCTCCGGCAGATCGAGCCCTTCGCGAAGCAGGTTGATGCCGATGAGCACGTCGTACTCGCCGGCGCGCAGGTCGCGCAGCAGCTCGATGCGCTCGAGCGTGTCGATGTCGGAGTGCAGATAGCGCACGCGCACGCCGAGCTCGGCGTAGTACTCGGTGAGATCCTCGGACATGCGCTTGGTGAGCGTGGTGACCAGCACGCGCTCGCCGGCTTCCACCCGCTTGTTGAGCTCGCCGAGCAGGTCGTCGACCTGTCCCCCCACAGGGCGCACGAAGATCTCCGGGTCGATGAGGCCGGTCGGGCGGATCAGCTGTTCCACGACCTCGCCCTGGCTCTGCTCGAGCTCGTAGTCGCCAGGAGTCGCGGACACGAAGATGACGTGCCGCATGTACTTGTTGAATTCCTCGAACTTCAGCGGCCGGTTGTCGAGAGCGCTTGGCAGCCGGAAGCCGTACTCCACGAGCGTCTCCTTGCGCGAGCGGTCGCCGCGATACATCGCACCGATCTGCGGGACCGTCTGGTGGGACTCGTCGAGAACCAACAGGAAGTCCTCCGGAAAATAGTCGATAAGCGTTGGGGGCGGTTCGCCGGGCTTGCGCTTCGACAGGTGCCGCGAATAGTTCTCGATGCCCTGCACGAAGCCCATCTGCTCGAGCATCTCGAGGTCATAGGATGTGCGCTGCGCCAGGCGCTGCTTCTCCAGGAAGCGCCCCTGCTTGTCGAAGTAGTCGAGCCGTTCCCTGAGTTCCTCGCGGATCGCGTCGATTGCGTGCTGCAACTGCTGGCGCGGGGTGACGTAGTGCGACCCCGGGAACACCGAGTAGCGGTCGAGGGAGCCGAGCACCCGACCGCGTACCGGGTCGACCTCGCTGATCGCGTCCACCTCGTCGCCGAAGAACTCCACGCGGATCGCGAGCTTCTCCTCGTACGCCGGAAAGATCTCGACGACGTCGCCGCGAACACGGAACGTGCCGCGGTGGAAGTCGAACGTCGTTGCGTTCGTACTGGATGTCGACGAGCCTTCTGAGCAGGTTGTCCCGCCTCAGCTCTTCGCCCTTGACGATCTCGATCAACAGCCCTTCGTAGGTTTCTGCCGAGCCGATGCCGTAGATGCAGCTCACGCTCGCCACGATGATCACGTCCGGTCGCGAAAGCAGCGCATGCGTCGCGGCATGGCGCATGCGATCGATCTGGTCATTGATGATCGCATCCTTCTCGATGAACGTGTCGGTGTTCGGGATGTACGCTTCCGGCTGGTAGTAGTCGTAGTAGCTGACGAAGTAGTGGACGGCGTTCTCCGGGAAGATGTCCCGCATCTCGCCGTACAGCTGGGCCGCCAGGGTCTTGTTCGGCGCGATGATCAGCGTTGGACGCTGGTAGTGCTGGATGACGTTGGCGACGGTGAAGGTCTTGCCGCTGCCCGTGATGCCGAGCAGCGTCTGGCAGCGCTGTCCTGCGTCGATGTGCTTGGACAGCGCTTCGATCGCAGCAGGCTGGTCGCCCTTCGGCGTAAACTCGCTCCGGATCCGGAATTGGCTCGGCATGACGGAATCTCTGATGATTCGACACGATGCGCCGCCTTTCAAGTCCCGAAGCCGTCGGTGTCCGTTCTCGGCCCGTCTATTGTTGAGGTAGCTCGCCCCCCGGGGTAGACAGGATAATCATGCCGGCCCACACGCCGGGCCCGGCAAGGAGCCAAGGCATGCAGCGCTACAAGCCCATCGAACACTACGGTCTCATCGGCGACCTGCACACCGTTGCGCTGGTCGGCCCCGACGGTTCGATGGATTTCATGTGTTTTCCGCGTTTCGACTCGCCGTCGATCTTTGCGGCGCTGCTTGACCACGAAAATGGCGGCCGCTTCCAGATTGCCCCCGTGCTGGACGACGCGCACCACAAGCAGCTGTACCTGCCCGACACGAACATGCTGATCACGCGCTTCCTGTCGGAACAGGGCGTGGCGGAGCTCAGCGACTTCATGCCGGTCGAGGAAGCGGGCTACGTCCACAACCTGGTCCGGCGCGCCAAGACGGTGCGCGGCGAGATCAAGTATCACATGGTGTGCGATCCGCGTTTCGACTACGGGCGCGCGGAAAAGCGCGTGGAGCAACGCGACGGCGAGGTGATCTTCGAGAGTCTGGGTGCGGACCGAACGGCGATCCGGCTACGCACTCCCGTTCCGCTTCGCGTCGAGAACGGCGTGGCGCATGCCGAGTTCACGCTGCGTGCGGGCGAGAAGGCGCCGTTCGTTCTGGAACTGGCGAATCCCGGCGAGCCGTCGCCATCCCAGGCGGACGACTTCGTTCCGACGGCGTTCAAGGACACCAGCGACTTCTGGCGCCGCTGGATCGGTCGCTCGCGCTACCAGGGCCGCTGGCGCGAGATGGTCAACCGCTCCGCGCTGGTGCTGAAGCTGATGACGTCGCAGGCCTACGGCTCGATCGTTGCGGCGCCGACGTTCTCGTTGCCGGAGGAGATCGGCGGCGAGCGCAACTGGGACTACCGCTACACGTGGATCCGTGACGCCTCGTTCACGCTCTACGCATTCCTGCGCCTAGGCTTCACGGAAGAAGCGCGCGCGTTCATGGACTGGCTGGAGGCGCGCTGCGCGGAGCTGAGCGACGGCGGCGCTCTGCAGATCATGTACGGCATCGACGGCCGGCACAACCTCGCGGAGGTGACGCTGCCGCACTTCGAGGGCTACCGGAAGTCATCGCCGGTGCGCATCGGCAACGGTGCGGCAGGGCAGCTGCAGCTCGACATCTATGGCGAGCTGCTCGACTCGATCTACCTCTATGACAAGTTCGGCGAGCCCATCCACTATGACCTGTGGAGCGACGTGACGCGTCTGGTCGATTGGGTGTGCGAAAACTGGCAGATGGCCGACGAGGGGATCTGGGAGGTCCGCGGCGGCCGGCAGGAATTCCTGTATTCGCGGCTGATGTGCTGGGTGGCGGTGGATCGCGCCGTGCGCCTGGCCGACAAGCGCTCGCTGCCAGCCCCGGCCGAGCGCTGGCGGCGTACCCGCGACGCCATCCACCGCGACATCCACGAGCGCTTCTACGACAAGAAGCGGGGCACGTTCGTGCAGCACGCCGGCTCGAAGACGGTCGATGCTGCGAGCTTGTTGATGCCGCTGGTCCGCTTCATCAGCCCGACCGATCGGCGCTGGATGAACACCATGAAGGCCATCAAGGAGGACCTGGTGGAGGACTCGTTGGTGTTCCGCTACCGCACCGACGGTAGGAGCGCGGATGACGGCCTGAGCGGCGAAGAAGGCACGTTCAGTATGTGCTCGTTCTGGTACGTCGAGAACCTGTCGCGCTGCGGGCAGCTGGACAAGGCGCGCTTCTATTTCGAGAAGATGCTCGGCTACGCCAACCACCTGGGGCTCTATGCGGAGGAGCTGGGTCTGCGCGGCGAGCACCTCGGCAACTACCCCCAGGCCTTCACGCACCTCGCGCTTATCAGCGCCGCCTACGACCTCGACCGCCGCCTCGACCGCCGCTAGCCGTCGCAAAGCGACGTCAGGGCGGCCCGCGTCGTGTGGCAGAAGCGGCGTGCCTGCGACGAAAAGAAAACGGGCGACGCACCGTGTGGCGCGCCGCCCGTTCTGCTTTGCCCGACCGGCTGTTACTCGGCGGGCGTTACGGCCGGTGTGGCCTGGCCGCCGGTGGCTTCCGAGCGGATGCGCATCGCGTAGAAGGAGCGCCACACGAAGACCAGCATGATCAGGAAGAACACCACGGCCAGAGCCATCGTCGTGCCGCGTGGCAGCACGACCGCCAGCTCGACCGCCAGCAGGCCGAACAGCGTGGTGAACTTGATGATCGGGTTCATGGCCACGCTGGACGTGTCCTTGAACGGGTCGCCCACCGTGTCGCCCACGACCGTCGCGTCGTGCAGCTCGGTGCCCTTCTCCTTCAGGTCGACCTCGACCACCTTCTTGGCGTTGTCCCAGGCGCCGCCCGCGTTCGCGAGGAACAGGGCCTGGTACAGACCGAACAGCGCGATGCTGATCAGGTAGCCGATGAAGAAGAACGGCTCGGCGCAGGCGAAGGCCAGCGTGCCGAAGAAGATCACCAGGAAGATGTTGATCATGCCCTTCTGCGCGTACTTCGTGCAGATCTCCACGACCTTCTTGCTGTCGCTGATCGAGGCCTTCTCGACGCCCTCGAGCTTGATGTTGGCCTTGATGAACTCCACCGCGCGGTAGGAGCCGGTGGTCACCGCCTGCGTCGACGCACCCGTGAACCAGAAGATAACCGCGCCGCCGGTGATGAGCCCCAGGAGGAAGGGCGGATGCATGAGCGACAGCTTGCTCAGGTTCTCCGTCAGCCCGTTGGTCAGCATCACGATGATCGAGAAGATCATGGTGGTAGCGCCGACTACGGCGGTGCCGATCAGCACCGGCTTGGCGGTTGCCTTGAAGGTGTTGCCCGCGCCGTCGTTCTCCTCGAGCAGGTGCTTGGCGCGCTCGAAGTTCACGTCGAGCTTGAAGTCCTTCTTCAGCTCCTTGTCGATGCCGTCGATACCCTCGATCACGCTGAGCTCGAAGACCGACTGCGCGTTGTCCGTCACCGGACCGTACGAGTCGACCGCGATGGTGACGGCGCCCATGCCCAGGAACCCGAAGGCCACCAGACCAAAGGCGAACACGGCCTCGGCCTGCATGATCTCGTGCAGGCCCATCATGCTGACGTAGTAGCCGGCGCCCATCAGGCCTAGCATCACCATACCCAGCCAGAAGGCGGCGAAGTTGCCCGCGGTCAGTCCGGACAGCACGTTGAGCGACGCGCCGCCTTCACGCGACGCCGTCACGACCTCGTCGACGTGAGCGGAGTTCGTCGAGGTGAACACCTTGACCAGCTCGGGAATCACCGCGCCGGCGAGCGTGCCGCAGCTGATGATGAGCGAGAGCTTCCACCACAGCGTGCCGTCACCCAGGTTCGGGATGAGCAGGTAGGAAGCGACGAAGGTCAGAGCGATGGAGACGATCGAGGTCAGCCACACCAGCACGGTCAGCGGCTTCTCGAAGTCCATCTCGTCCGAGTTGCCGTACATGCCCTTCTGCACCACCTCGTTGACGAGGTAGGACAGGCCGCTCGCGACCAGCATCATGATGCGCATCGCGAAGATCCAGACCAGCAGCTGGACCTGGATCAGCTCGTCCGGAACCGCCAGCAGGATGAAGGTGATCAGCGCGACGCCCGTCACGCCGTAGGTCTCGAAGCCGTCGGCGCTGGGGCCGACCGAGTCGCCGGCGTTGTCGCCGGTGCAGTCGGCGATCACGCCGGGGTTGCGTGCGTCGTCTTCCTTGATCTTGAAGACGATCTTCATCAGATCCGAGCCGATGTCGGCGATCTTGGTGAAGATGCCGCCGGCGATGCGCAGCGCCGAGGCGCCGAGCGACTCGCCGATGGCGAAGCCGATGAAGCAAGCGCCCGAGTAGTCCTTCGGGACGAACAACAGGATGGTCAGCATCAGGATCAGCTCGACGCTGATCAGCAGCATGCCGATGCTCATGCCGGCCTGGAGCGGAATCGCGTAGACCGGGTACGGCTTGCCCTCGAGGCTCGCGAACGCCGTGCGGCTGTTCGCGTAGGTGTTCATGCGGATGCCGTACCAGGCGACGCCGTAGCTACCCAGGATGCCGATGATGCTGAACGCGAGGATGATCAGCACCTTCAGCGCCGAGAAGTGCTCGAGCACGCCGAAGTAGATGACGATGATGGCGCCGATGAAGACCTCGAGCAGGATCAGGAACAGACCCTGCTGCAGCAGGTAGGTCTTGCACGTCTCCCAGATCAGCGTGGAGACGTCCCTCATGCTCTTGTGCACCGGCAGGTTCTTGACCTTCGTCAGCATGACGAGGGCGAAGATCAGGCCGAGCGCTACGACGAGCATGCCCCAGACGAGCAGCGTGTGACCGTCTGTCCCGAACACCTGCATCTTGTGCATGTCGGGCAGCATCAGGTTGGCTTCGCCGGTGGCCTTGTGCTCGGGTGCGGCCCAGGCGAGCGCGCTCGTGAGCAGCGTGGCGACGAACGCCACCAGCCCTATCAGACCGGAGGCGGTGCGACGCGTCGCGTCGCGGGTTGATGACACTGACATTGGAGACCTCGACTCGTTGTCGGCGCGGCTCGCGCTGTGCGACGAAGCCGCGCTGCTTCGAGGGGTTGGCCGCCACCCCGAGTGGCGCTTCAGCTCGCCTCGTCTTCCACCCGCGCGGGGGCAGGAAGCGACCGGCGGAATAGCAGAAACCGGCCGTTTTTCCAACGTTCGGCCTCGGCCAGCCGGAGTACCGCGGGATCGCAGGGAAAACGCCGCCGCCAGGGCCAGTCGCCGCACCGGGGCTAGGGGAACAGGGCGACCTCGGGCAGCCCCAGGGCGTCCGGCCAGCCGAGCGCGACGTTCAGCGCCTGGATGGCCTGCGCGGACGCACCGCGCGCGAGGTTGTCGATGGCGCCCATCGCCAGCAGCGTGCCGGTGCGCTGGTCCAGCGCGTAGCCGACGTGCGCGCGCGCCGAGCCGCGTACCCAGAGCGTGTCGGGCAGGCGTCCCTCTTCGAGCACCGTGACCAGCCCGCCGGCGTACTGCTCGCGCGCGGCCTCGCGGCACTGCTCGGCAGTGACGCCATGTTTCGGCGAGGCGTAGGCGGTGCTCAGGATGCCGCGGCTCATCGGCACCAGGTGCGGCGTGAACACGACGCGCAGCTCCTTGCGGGCCATCAGACCGAGCTCCTGCTCGAATCTCGGGTGCGTGCCGGTGGTGGCCGGCGACCTTGTACGGGCGTAGGCCTTCCGCCGTCTCGGGATAGTGGGTGCCCGGCGACGGGCTGCGGCCCGCGCCGCTGACGCCGCTCTTGGCGTCGATGATGATCCTCCGTGACTCGACCAGCCCGCGCGCGAGCAGCGGTGCCAGCGGCAGGATGCTCGCCGTCGGATAGCATCCGGGTGCCGCGATCAGCCGCGCGTCCTTCAGCTGTTTCCGATGCAGCTCGGGCAATCCGTACACGGCCTGCTCGAGCAGCTCCGGCGCCGGGTGCTCGCCGTACCAGTCGCCGTACGTCTTCGCGCTGCGCAGCCGGAAATCCGCCGACAGATCCACGACGCGCACGCCCGCGTCCAACAGCGCCTTGCCCACGCGCGCGCTCGCCGAATGTGGCAGCGCCGTGAACGCGACGTTGATGCGCTTGGCGACTTCTGCAGCGTCGGCGGGGTCGAACGCCTCGAGCACGCGCTCGCCCAGCCCCGCGACACCTTGCGTGGCCGGCAACACCTCGTCGAGCCGCTTGCCCGCCTTCTCGCGCGCCGCCACCCACTCGATGCAGAGGCGAGGGTGCGCGTGCACGAGCCGCACGAGCTCGGCTCCGGTGTAACCGCCGGCGCCTACGATTCCTACGCGGAGTGCGTCCATGGGAGGGGAGTAGCACGGGGGAGGCGCGGGGACAGCCGCAGGGGAGAGGCAGGGAGCTGGCTACAACAGCTACGGCAGCACCAAGAGCTGCACCGTGTACAACAGCAGCTACGACAACCTCGTGCTCGACGCGTACAAACGGGGTACGCGGCGCACAAGTACTGAACGGCGCGGCGCCAGCGCGCATGCGACGGCGCGGGCTACGCGACGGGCGCTGAACGCGTTCGCGCCACGTCGGCACGAGGTGCGGACGTGGCGCGTTGTGGCCCCGCGTTCGGGGGCGTTGTGCGGCGCGGTCTAGCGCTTCGAGAACTGGAAGTGCTTGCGGGCGCCGGGCTGGCCGTACTTCTTGCGCTCTTTCTTGCGATCGTCGCGCGTGAGGTAGCCGGCCCGCTTGAGGGCGCGGCGGCGCTCGGAATCCTCGGTGGTGAGGGCGCGCGCGATGCCGTGGCGCATGGCCTCGGCCTGGGCGCTGTGTCCGCCGCCGGCCACCGTGGCCTTCACATCGTACTTGTCGATCAGCTCGAGCAGCTCGAGTGACTGGCGCATCACCATGCGCGAGGTCTCGCGCTCGAAGTAGTCGTCGGCGTTCGTGCCGTTGATAGTGATCTGGCCGGAGCCCGGCGTGATCCACACGCGGGCAACGGCGGTCTTGCGCTTACCAGTGGCGTACGTTGCGGTTTCGGACATCGCTTGCTTTCGTTTCGACCGCTTAGAGCGGCATGGGCTCGGGCTTCTGCGCCTGGTGGGGATGTTCGGCTTCGCCGTACACCTTCAACTTGTCGAGCATGTGACGCCCGAGCACGTTCTTCGGCAGCATCCCCTTGACCGCCTGCTGGATGGGCACCTCGGGACGACGCGCCACGAGGTGACGGAAGGTCTCTTCCTTCAGGCCGCCGGGATAGCCGCTGTGGCGGTAGTACTTCTTCGCGTCGCTCTTCGCGCCGGTGAGCTTCACCTTGTTCGCGTTGATGACAATGACGAAGTCGCCCGTGTCGACGTGCGCGGTGAAGGTGGGCTTGTGCTTGCCGCGCAGAACCGTCGCGATCTTGCTGGCCAGGCGCCCGAGCGGCTGGTCTTTCGCGTCGATGACCCACCACTTGCGGGTGGACTGGCTTTCGGCGGGCTTCGCCATGTAGGTTCGCATTACTGACCTCTGGAGCAGGCGCCGGCCTGCCGGTGAAGGGCGGCTTTACTAGCTTTTGGGCTTCGCCACGTCAAGCCGGGCGGGTCGTCCCGGCCAACAAGCCGGTCCTCGCCCGGCAGCCCGCGCTTGGAAGGTTCCGGAAATCCGGCCGGAAAATCAACAATTCCAGGTACTTTTACCCTCCCGGGCAGATGTACGCTGGACAGCGGCACCCGCCGACAAGCCATACTTACGAGACGCGCATGCACCCGACGGGCAACATCCGCATCGTCGAGAGACTGGTCGCCGATGGGCTGATCACCCCCGAGCAGCAGGAGGCTGCGCTCAATCAGGTGAAGATGCTCGGCGCCCGAATCGAAGAAGCGTTGATCGAGGTCGGCGCGCTCGATGAAGTCGCGCTTCTCAAGTACCTGGCGGCGCTGCACCAGACGCGCTTCGTGTCGACGGAGAAATTGGCGAAAGCCGATATCGAGCGCTCCACGCTCGAGCGCGTTCCCAAGAAGCTGGCCGAGCGCGACACGGTGTTCCCCGTGCTGTTCGATGCGAACGCGGGGGTGCTGAGCGTCGTGACGCCGGATCCGGACAATGCTCCGGTGCTGCAGGAAGTGCAGCTCGCCTCGGGGGCCAAGGAAGTCCGCGCGTTCGTGGGACGACCGCGTGCGGTGCGGGCTGCGATTGCCAAGGCCTACAACGGCGACATCCACGCTTTCTCGACGATCGACCGTTCAGCGCACGAGCAGTTCAGCACCATGCTCGATGTCTACGAGCGCAACCTCGTCAGCGAGGAAAGCATGGCGACCGCGCTGGCCACGGAAGGCACGCGCCGCGAGCGGATGATCTCCTCGACCGATCTGGAGAGGGGGGCGAAGCGCACTGCGGGTGGCGCGAGCGGCCGCGGCGTGACCGGTGAAGCGTACCTCGAGACGCTCAATGTGCTGGTCAGCCTGATCGAGAACGCTCGCCCCGATCTGCGTGGGCACTCGTCGCAGGTGGCGCGGCTGCTGCGCAAGGTCAGCGAGCGCATCGGGCTCTCCGAGGTGCAGAGGAGCGCGATGATCATCGCGGGCTATATCCACGACCTGAGCAAGATGAGCGCGTACCATCTGACGACGCTCAACGTCTCGGAGTACGAAGGTCACCGCACCGCGGCGGCGAAGCTGTACCGGTCTCCGAACCGCCTGATGGAGGCGGTCGCGCTTCCACGCGAAGCCATGCAGGCCGTCGAGGCGATGTACGAGCGGTTCGACGGGCAGGGACTGCCCGGTGCCATGAGCGGGAAGGACATCCCGCTCGGCGCACGGCTTCTGGCGATCGCCGACACCTATGCCGACCTGACGCAGAATCCCCGCAACCCCTTCCGCAAGAAGCTGCGTCCCGTCCAGGCCTGCGAGGTGCTGGCCCGATACAAGGGGACGATCTTCGATCCGAACCTGGTCGACCTGTTCAAGCACACCGTGACGGGAGACGATCTCAAGGCGCGGCTTCTGGCGAACCGGCATCGCGCGCTCATTGTCGATCCCGATCCGGAAGAGACCACGGTGCTCGAGCTCAGGATGATCGAGCAGGGCTTCGAGGTGACGCAGGCGCGTAGCGCCGATCAGGCGATCAAGGCCCTGCAGAAGGGCGAGATCGAGATCGTGGTCAGCGAGATCGACCTCGGCGACGATGACGGGCTAGCGTTGCTGACCGAGGCGCGAAAGCACCCCTGGGGGCAGAAGCTGCCCTGGATCGTGGTGACCGGTCGCTCCGGTGGTGCGGACGCGCAGAAGGCGTTCCAGATGGGCGCCCAGGATTTCATGACGAAGCCGGTCAGCTCCGACCTGCTGGTGGCCAAGCTGAAGCAGATCATCGAACGTGAAGCGGCGCAGACCGGTCTCAGGGGCGTGTCTGGATCGCTCTCGGAGATGAGCCTGCCGGACATGGTGCAGGTTCTGTGGCACGGGCGGAAGACCGGCTCGCTCAAGATCCGCGCCGGCGGCGAGGCCGGGGAGATCCACTTCGTGAACGGCGCCATCTTCAACGCGCTGTGGGCCAACCTGCGTGGAGAGGACGCCTTCTACGCCATGCTGGGGTTCTCGGAAGGCGAGTTCTCGCTCGACCCGAACTTCACCGCACCGCAGCAGGTGATCCAGGACAGCCCCGAAGCGTTGCTCCTGGAAGGCATGCGGCGGATCGACGAGCAGGTTCGGTGATGCTCTGGTTTCTCCCCCTACTGGCCGTGGAGCCCGCAAGCGCCGAGCTGACGCGCCGAGGCGTGTGCTCGGTCGCCCGACGTGGTACTGTTCGAAATCCTGGTCCTATAGGGAATTTCTGGTCTGGAGTGCTTGGCAGTGTCTAGAAGCCCGCCTCCCCTGCTCGGTTTCAACAACAACGTCAGGCATCAGGGGCGGATCTTCCATATCCAGACCGAGGATTCGGGGGTGAAGTATCCGCGCATCGTCACGCACCTGTTCGCGGACGGTGGGCGCATCCTCAAGACGACGCGGACCGACTACGCCGAGCACGTCGGACGCGACGACATGGCGACAGTCGTGCGCCGCATGATGAAGGAGCAGCACAAGGGGATGTTCATCTCCCTGCGCTCCGGCGAGTACGACGACATCATCGCCGAAGCGTGCGGCCCCCCAGCGTCGGCGGTGAACCCCGACGCGCCCGAGTCGCTGCGCATGCCGGAGTCGCTCCCGGCGGGCGCGCCACGGGTCGAGCCGGAGCCAGCGGAGGCCGCGAAAGAGGCGGAGGCGACCGCAGCCGAGCCGAGGCGGTCTTCCCGACCGCCGAAGAAGAAGCGCGGGCGAGCGCTGACTAACCCCAACCTGCGGCGCGTGACTCCGTCGGTTCCGCCTCCCGCGGGCGATTTCGACCTGGACGTGAACTCGATCGACGCTCATCCGCCCAAGGCCCGCCCCAAGTCGGGTCGGCCTCCGCCGCCCGTCGCCGCCGCTCCGCCGCCGCCGCCGAGAGTCACACCCGCTCACGGCACCCCGCCAGTCGCGTCGGGCCCGGGCAAGTACGCGCCATCGAGGCCGGCCGCGATCTTCGACGAGCCGAAGTCGCCGGACAAGCAGTCCATCTTCGGCGAGAGCGTGATCAGCGAGAAGTCTCTCGACGAAGTGATCCTCAGCTACCTGGCCGAAGATCTGGAAGGTCCGTCGGAGTAGGCTCGAGCCCCGCGGCGCCTGCTCTAGCTACCCGGCAGGTCCGCCGGGCTGGGCTCGAGGATGTCGTCGCTCGCTTCGCGTGCGGGTGGCCTGTCGGCGCCCTTCGGCTTGGCGTTCCAGATGCGCAGGCTCAGGACGAAGCCGATGACGGAGAACGGGATCAAGAACAGCGGCCAGTAGGTCCAGCTCTTGGTGGTCAGAAAGCCCAGGCTCACGGCCTGCACGGCCGTGCCCAGATAGACGAAGCCGTCGATGGCGCCGACGGCCGTGGCGGCGCCCTTGCGCCCGCCGAAGTCCATGGTGGCGGTGCCGGACAGCACGCCGTGGCAACCGATCACGGACACGCTGAGCAAGAAGGCGATCGCGCCGAGGAAGAATGGGCTCATCGGCAGCACCGGGCGCGCCGGCAATAGGCGGTGATCGCCGGCGCGCTGCACGGCCTCGGCGTCGGGCAGCGTTACCTCGAGCGTCGCGCCACCGCGTACGATCGTGGCCGGGATGCCGCGCTTGCCGTCGACTCCGGCGCTGGGCGCGTGCTCGGCGATGCGCGCGGAACACTTGCACGACTTGGCGTTCCAGCTCGAGTTCTTGCAGAGCGGCTCCCAGCAGGCGACGGCGTGGCGCACCGCTGCCCAGTTCTCGATGTGATCGTGCCCCGCGATGGCGAGGATGCGGTCGCCCTTGTGCAGACCGCTCGCGGGCTTGGCGCTCGCGACCACGTTGGAGGCGGGCGCGAGCACGAACACCATCGCGATCGTGCACACGATCATCACTCCGTAGAGCACGGCAGCGACCGGCCCACGCCGGCTCTGGAACACCAGATCCGACACCCAGCCGGCGACGTTGCCGCCGATCACACCGGCGATCATCAACAGGCCGCCCCAACCGAACATGGAGAACGGCGCGAGGAAGGCCAGCGACGCCGCGATGATCAGGTAGGCGCGACGCGAGCCGCGGGTCCGCGTCGCCAGGACGCCGGAGATGGCCGAGACGGCGAAGCAGGCGACCGCGACCTCCCAGTGCTCGCGCGAGCCGTAGCGGAGCAGGTGGTTGCCCGGCAGCGCCCAGATCTCCTTCGCGTAGAACGGGAACCAGTGCATCACGCCGTTGCGCAGCACGCCCGTGCAGAACTCGATGAACGCGATGGTCAGGATGATGGGGTTGGTGAGGATGCGCTTGAGCAGAGCCCCGGAGCGTTCGGGTTCTTCGCTGGTGTCGCCGGAGGACGCATCGCCGGTGTCGAAGTCCTCGAAGCCCGCGAGCCCTGGGCGATCGCGCAGGAGGAAGAACTCGATCGCGCACATCAGCCCCAGCAGGGCGCCGGGGATAGCGAAAATCACCCACTGGTTCGGGTGATGGGGATTGAGAGCATTGACCCCGTCGAGAAGCCAGGCGTTGCCGGTGAACGCGAAGAAGATCCCGCTCGAGATCATCGTGCCGAAGATGCCCGAGAAGCCCCCGCGCTCGTTGACGTGGAACCAGTGCGCGTTGACCTTGACGATGGCGACCGCGCCGAAGCTCTGGAAATACATGTTCAGCGCGTAGAGCAGGCTGAACACCAGCGTGAGCGGCGCGCCGCTCGAATCGCCCAGGCGCAGGATGTGGAACAGGTACGCGGCCATGGCGAGGTTCATCGTCATGGCGCCGGCGGTTGCGCCGATCATGCCGCGGCGGCCGCCCAACCGGTCGATGAGCGGGCCGTTCACCAGGAACGCGAAGGCGTAGATGAAGGTGCCGACACCGAAGATGATGCCGAACTGTTCCTTCGTCATCAGGTCGCCGAGCGATGTCTTGGCGACCGTGAGGTTGTAGCGCCCCATGTACAGGAACGCGTAGCTGAGCCCGAGCGGGAACCAGTTCAGGAAGCGGCGTCTCCTGAACGCACTGGAGTGCTGGAGCCGCGGCTCGGCTGGAGCGGCAACGATGGGAGCCATGAGCGAGCAGCTTCAGGATATCCGTGCCGGCCGGGCGGGCTCGATGACCGAGACCAAGGTGTCACGTGAATGTCACCGGCTGCCGCTAGGATAGCTCTCCCCGCCAGCCAGGGCAGGCCCTGCGGCCGAGCCTCTTCACCGCTTGTCCACCGTGCAACAGCATTCCGGCTTGACTCCATCCAGGAATATGGGAACGGTCCCGCTCCTCGGCGAGGTAGCCAAGTGGTTAGGCAACGGTTTGCAAAACCGTCATACGCCGGTTCGAATCCGGTCCTCGCCTCAAAGTAGCGGCGCGCAGCCGAGCAGGGGCTCTGTCGCGCTTGTCACGCGCTTGTCACTTTGTGAGGGCGGAGGGGGTTTTCGGCTTCGGGCTCTGGTGTCCGGCCGGCATCCATACGTCCGGCGCCGTCGGGGTCGCTTGCCCGCCGCGTGGCGGTTGCGTATAGGGCCGCAAGATGGCCGATGACGAGTCAACGTCCGGGGTCAGGGCGGGCGTACCGGTGAAGCACAGTCGGGCCTATCGCCTGCGGCGCTTCTTCAACTGGTTCATCCTCGGGCTGACATACGCGACCTTCTACATGGGTCGCTACAACATCAACGTGGTCAAGCACCACGTCGAGGGGACCTTCCTCGGAGGCAGCCAGACCCAGTTCGGCATCATCGCTCTGTGCGGCTTCTGGACGTACGCCGCGAGCGAGCTGGTCAACGGCCCTCTCGCCGACCGCATCGGCGGTCGCAAGGCGATCCTTCTCGGCGCCTTCGGAGCGGGCACCTTCAACCTGCTCATCGGTCTGTTCTTCCTGGGCGGCTTCACCAACCACCTCGTCCTGTTCATGAGCCTGCTCTACGCGGGCAACATGTTCTTCCAGAGCTTCGGCGCGATGAGCGTGGTGAAGGTCAACGCGCCGTGGTTCCACGTGAACGAACGCGGCGTGTTCGGCGGCATCTTCGGCATCATGATCTCGCTGGGCTACGTGATGGCCCTGTCGACCGCCGGGTTCATCATGAAGCTGTCGGCCAAGGTCAGCTGGCTGCCGTGGTACTTCACCTTCATCGCGCCGAGCATCGCGATGGGGATCATGTTCCTGGTCTCCTGGCTGTTCGTGCGCGACCGACCGTCGGACGCAGGTCACGAGGACTTCCCGACCGCCGACGCCTCGGATGGGGACGATACGCCGGTCGACTTCAAGTACATCGTCAAGCACATCTTCAAGAACCGCATCATCCTCACGCTGATGGCGGCGGAGTTCTGCACCGGCTTCGTGCGCCAGTCGGTGCTGTTCTTCTTCCCCGAGTGGCTCAAGACGCAGCACGGCATTGCTCCTGGCTCGGGGCTGTTCAACGTGGCGACCACGGGCATCACCATCGGCGGCATCGCAGGCGGGCTGCTTGCCGGTTGGCTCTCCGACCGCTTTTTCAACTCGCGCCGCCCGCCGGTCGCGTTCTTCTTCTACCTCATGCAGATCGTCGCGGTGCTCGCCCTCGGTTGGGCGACAACGCCGCTCTTGGCGGCAATGGGCATCGGGTTCTCCTGCATGTTCATCTTCGGCGTGCACGGCATGCTCTCGGGCACGGCCTCGATGGATTTCGGCGGCAAGAAGGGCGCCGCGAGCGCGGCAGGCATGCTCGACGGCATCCAGTACGTGGCGAGCGGCATCACGAGCGTCGGCATGGGCATGCTGCTCGATCACTTCGGCTGGGGCGTGTGGACCTACTCGATTGTGCCGTTCTCGGCGATGGGCGCCTTCATCATGACGCGCCTGTGGAACGAGAAGCCCAAGGCCCACGTCGTTGTGCTGCCGACCCCGGTCGACGTCGAAGAAGCCGAAGCTGCCTGAGCGCTCGCCGCCGAGGCGCTACTTCTTCTGGGCGCTCGCCCGGTATTCGAGCTTGCCGTTGTGGAACAGCTCGGCGACCGCAGCGTAGGTTCCGGTGTCGAGCTGGTTTTCGGGTGGCACGACCATGCTGAACCCGCCAGCCGCGGAGTAGGTCTTCAGCGTGCCGCCGAGTACCGTCCCGTCCTTGAACAGGATCTGGTCGGGGTACGCCGGCAGCTTGTCGTGCGCCGGGTTCTTTGCGATCGACGCTACCCGTGGCCGGCCGACAGCGCGGAACTCGCCGAACCGGACGAGGAAATAGAAGTCCGGGTTCTGGGCCGCCACGTACGCGCGGACCGTCTTCCCCGAACGCAGCTTGATCGTGTCGAAGTGGGGAGGGGTCGGACAGGTCTCGCAGACGTCCTGCACCGACGTGAAGGGCACGAGAGTCGGATTCGAGTAGCCCGGAGCGTCCGCGTAGGCGACAGCCGAGGTAGACAAGACAAGGAGTATCGCGAGGATACGCATACATTGCCCCTTTCCCGGGTCGCCGACGCGCGACGCTTTCTTGATCCAGCGCCCACCGCGGGCGCTTGTTGTGGGTCAGGCCTATCGGTACGGAACAAGGCAGACCTGATGGGCAACCCGCGGTGCCTGTGCCGCATTCCCGGGTCGCCGACGCGCTCTACTTCACCAGCTCGAACACCACGCTGAACACCGCGATCAGCACGCCCATGATGCTTTCGCCGGCGATCAGGCCGGATGCGACCGGGATGGTGTAGGTGTCGGAGGCTTCCTTGTGCTTCTTCTCGAACCACCAGGCAGCCAGGGCACCGGCGAACATGCTCATCGAGTTCCACGCGGGAATCACGAATGCCAGGCCGAGGCCGGTGGGCGAGGGGATAAGGTGGCGGTGATCGGGGAAGCGCTTTTCGAGCAGCGTGATGATGATGCCGAGCGCGCCGCCGATGCCCATCGCCCAGAGCGCCGTGGGATCGAGCGCGTGGATGCCCTTGCCGAGCAGCTCGGCCACGGCTTTCCACACCTGCGCGGCCGGAGCCGGGAACTTGTCGCCGCCGAGCACGCTGGCGTCGGGGACGAGTAGATAGAAACCGGGCACGGCGACCAGCGTGCCGGCGAAGACGCCGAAGAACTGCGCGAGGAACTGCTTCTTCGGGTTCGCCCCCAGCAGGTAGCCGCTCTTGAGGTCCGTGAGCAGGTCGGCGCTCGACGCCGCGATCGACGAGGTGACGTTCGCGGTCATCAGGTTGGCTGTGATGTTCTGCGGGATCAGCACGCCGTAGGTCAGCTGCGTGATCTTGCCGAGCGCGCCGATGGGCGTCGTGTCGGTTTCGCCCGTTGCGCGGCAGGCGACGATCGCGAGCACGGCGCTGATCAGCACGGCCAGCACGCCGAGCCAGATCGGGATGTGGAACGCCCAGCGATTGATCGCCACGGCTCCGATGGAAGCGATGGTGACGCCGCCGACGAACCACGACATCGGGACCTCGATGCGCGCCATCGGGTCACTGCCGGCCGCTGGCTTGTTCTTCGAGAACATCCGGCGCAGGCCCGAAAACGCGCGGGCGAGCGTGCGCCACTGCAGGCCGAAGTTCAGCAGTGCTGCGGTGGTCATCAGCGACACGCCACCCCACACGGCCCACGCCACGATGCCGCGGTAGCCGAGCACGTCGATGACCATTCCGTGCCCAGACGCCGCCGGAAAGTGGTGCATGATCGGCGCGAGCACGCCGTAGCAGAGGATCGCGCCGACTAGCATCGACGCGCCCACGCGAATGCCCATGATCGCGCCGGCGGCGACCAGGATCAGGCTCATCTCGACGGCGAATGTGTAGCCGTGCGGCGCGACAACCGTTGCGGCCCTGTCCCAGCCGAGCTTCTTGAACCACTTGTCGAGCGGCAGAAACGGCGGAACCGTGATCCACGTCGCCCATTTCCCCAGGTGGAAACGCCCGGTGAAGTCGGCCATGCCGTCGCGCAGGAAGGCGAGCACCGCGCCGATGCCCATGCCCCAGAACAGAGCGCGCGCCTTCTTGAGCGCTTCGGAGCCCTCGGTGAACAGCGAGCGCAGCGTCTCGGCAGCCGCCGTGCCCGATGGAAACGGCAGCTGCTCGACGTTGATCATGTTGCGCTTCATGGGCACCGCCATGAACACGCCGAGCATGGCCAGGAAGAACACCAGGCCCATCACCAGCAACATCGGCAGATGGTGCTTGGTGATCATCAGGTAGGCGCTGAAGGCGCTGACCAGCGTCGAGGCCGTCGAGTAGCCGGCGGCCGACGCCGTCGACTGCATGCAGTTGTTCTCGAGCAGCGACGGCTCGCTGCCGAGCAGCGGGCGCAGGACCTTGAAGATGGCCCAGCTCATGATGCAGGCCGTGATCGCGACGCCGAGCCCCCAGCCGGTTTTCAGTCCGACGTACAGGTTCGAGAACGCCATGAACGAGCCCAGCACCAGACCCATCACCACCGCACGCACCGTGAGCTGCGGTACGTCGTCGCCCTGGTAGACGTTTTCCAGCCAGTCCATCTCCACGTCGGTGCGACCGTGGTCGGCAGCGGCATGGGTTTCGGACTGGGGCGCTTCGGGTTTCTGTGCTTCGCCGGGGGCGACCGGTTCGGTCATGCGCCGCCCGTAGTCGTAGCGTGCCGCCGCCGCAATACATACTGCGGTCGAACGGCTCCGCGGGTCGCGCTGTCAGAGCGCGGCGAGACGACCAGGGCGGTGCTGCGTCGTGTAGAGCGGCCCTTGCCGCGCCTACGGATGCTTCATCGCGCCGGGTCCGTGTCTTGCGGCGTGCCTGCGTGTGCGCTCTTGCTCTTCTTCTTCCTCGTCGGAGGGGCGACCGTCGAAGCGGGTCACGGCGATGAGATAGATGAAAGCAGTGAGGCCGGCGGCGGCGGCGATGGCGTAGACGAGGAAGAGCCAGCCGTTGATGAACGAGATGATGATGAGTGTCGCGACCAGGATCGCGAACCATTGAATGCCCTTCCAGTGCCTCTGCATGCCACGGACTCCTGTGATGGTGCGCACTTGATAGGAGCAATCGGCGTGCCGCACGCTGCTGCCCTTCCAGCACCGGATTGGCGCATGCGGTGCGCGAGCCGGTCGCGCCCGTGCAGGAGTTGCCCGGTGTCTATCGCGTGGCGCTGGCCTGGCGCGGCTCCCACACGGCGAGCATCACGGCCCCGAGCGTGATGGCGCAGCCCACGAGAACCAGCCCGGCGGGGACTTCGGAAAGCAGCCACCACGCCATCAGCGTGGCCAGGGCGGGTTCGCCCACGGTGGCCATGCCAACGACCGTGGGGCGGAGCTCGCGGAGCGCCCAGGTGAGCATGCCGTGACCGACGACTTGCGGTACGAGCGCGGCGAGCACCAGGTAGCCGAAAGCGCGCGTCGACGAGACGGCGATCGGTACGCCGGCGACGAGCGCTGCGGCGAAGAGGGCGAGGGCGCCCACCGCGCAGGCAACCCCCGAGAACGACCACACCTCGAGACGCGTCCCCTGCGAGCGCGCGATGAGCAGGTACAGCGCCATGGCGACGGCGCCCAGCAGCGCGAGCGCATCGCCGGCGAGCGCGCCGGGTGCGGACAGATCGTGACCGCCGATCAAGCCGACACCCAGTAGCGCGAGCGCTATCGCGACGTAGTGCCGACGGTCGGGGCGATCGCGTCCTGTGACGATGGCGACAACGGCAAGCAAGAGCGGAGTCGCAGTGACGATCGTGACGGAGGCTGCAACGCTCGTCATGGCGAGCGAGTTCACCCACGCACCGAAGTGCACGCCGTAGAGCAGTCCGCACAGCACCGCCGCGCGCAGCACGGGCCCCGGCAGCTTCTTGGCGAGCCAGCCCCGCATCACCATCGGCGCCAGCAGCGCTGCTGCTACCGACAGCCGGACAGCGGCTTCCACCAGCGGATGCGTCGGGGCCGCCGCGCGGAACAGGATCGCCGCGGAAGAGATCGCCAGCACGCCCAGCGCCACGGCGGTCGTCGCGCGGCTGTGTCCTGCCCGCATGACCGCGGACCATGCCACAGCTCTACCGCGACGGCGCCGGGCCCGGCGCCGTCCTCAATTGCAGCTGACCTTCACCCTGCTCTGGGCCCCGCCCGGGAAGCCGCTCACGCAGGTCGAGGCGTGATCGCGCGGGCACACGCAGTTGCATGCCGCGTCGACGGTCGGGTGGCACAGCCCGTCGCTTCCGAGCCAAGGGCAGGGCCCAGCCGTGTAGGGCGACGTGCCCGTGACGCATGGACCGAGGCTGTGCGACCCGTTGTTGAAGGTGGTCGACGTTCCGCCGTCGGCTCCAGTGCCGCCTGAGCCGCCGCCTTGCTGCACGACCTTGCCGCCGCACGCCGGAAGCAGCGAAAGCGAGCCCGCGACGCCTAGTGAAAGAAGCCACACCCCACGCATGGACCGAGCATGGCAGCGCGGTGTGCTTCCGGCAAGACACCGGGGCAACAGGGAGGTGCCGCGCCGCCCAACCTCGGCCGCGATGGCGCGCACGGCTGGGCAATGGACGCTACTATCCCGACAATGTCCGCTCGCGCTCTCGTGGTCGCGCTCCTGTGTGCTTCGTGCCTGTTCGCCCTGCAGGGCTGCGGGTCGAAGGCCGAAGTCGCGCAGCCCAAGCCGGCGCAGTGCTCCTCCGCCGCGTCGTCTTCCCTGGAAGAAGTCGATCCGGCGACGCTTGGCGTGTGTTTCGACGCGGGCACGAGCCCGGCCATCGGTCTGCTCCACGACGAGATCCAGGGTTACCTTCAGAAAGCCTGGGAGCAGCCCGGCTTGAACATCGCGAGCGGCGCGCCGCCAGCCGGCAAGCAGAACACGGTCTGGTTCACCACGTCGATAGCGGCGCGTGATCAGCTGAAGACCAGCATCAGCAGCGGATACGTGCTCAGGCGGGTCGACAGCGGCCAGCGCACGCAGTGGATCGTCTACGCTCCGGACGCGACGAACCTGGCCTACGGAGCCTACGCCTTTCTCGAGCAGCTCGGCTTCCGCTTCTTCCACCCGCTCGAGGAGCTCGTGCCGGAGCTCGGCGGCGTGTTCCTGCCGGCCAAGCTCGACCTGACGGAAAAGCCGGCGTTCAACACGCGGGGCATGCAGCCGCACACGCTGCATCCGATCGGCTTCATGATGCCGTTCAACGTGCCGGGCGCGCAGAACCTGGCCGACGCCAAGCACTACATCGACTGGCTGGTGAAGACCGGCCAGAACTACGTGCAGTGGCCGCTCTTGAACGAGCCGTCGTTTGCCGATTTCGCCAAGCACGCAAGCGCCATTGTCGACTACGCGCACATGCGGGGCGTGCAGGTCGGAGCGAGCGTCGAGCTGTTCAAGGGCTCGGCGCTGCAGAACAACTACGTTCTGGTGACGGGCAACGCCATCTGGCAGAGCGAGCTCGAGTCGGGGCTCGACAAGCTCATGGCGGTGAAGTGGGACAAGGTGGAAATTGCACTCGGCGAGTTCTTCAGCGCGGACCCGAGCCAGGTCGTCGCGTGGTTGGACGACGCCACGCAGTACATGGCCGATCACTACCCGAACGTCGAGCTGTCGGCCCTGGTCCACGTCGGCAACTACCCGGCGCTGTGGGTGACGTACCAGGGCAAGAAGACCTACTTCTACCACCTGGCGGGCTATGCCGACCCGCGCCTGACGAGCAGCGTCCACACGGTCTACTTCTTCGACCTGTATCGCGACTGGGGCACGTACAAGGAGCCCAATTTCTTCTTCCAGCGCGACTATCTCTTCCAGCAGCTGCCCAAACGCAAGGTGCGCTACTTCCCCGAAGCCGCGTACTGGATCGCCGGCGATATCGACGTTCCGCAGTTTCTGCCCGAGTACATCTACTCGCGCTGGCTCGATATCCACAACCTGCATTCCGACATCAAGACGAAAGGTCTGCCGGCGCTGGACGGCCACGTTCTGTTCTCGTCCGGGATGGAGTGGAACTACTGGCTGACGGACTACCTGGAAGCGCACATGCTGTGGCACCCGGACGCGCCGTTCACCGACTCGCTGAAGCACTACACCTCCGCGTTCGGGCCGTGCGGATCGGAGCTGGAGACGGACCTCGAAGGGCTCGTGGACCTGCAGAGCAAGTACCTGTTCGATCAGAAGCTTGTCGGCTACGTCTCGGGCGAGAACAACACGCTCGATGTGGGGTGGCTTGCCGGCTACGAGAGTCATCCGCGTCGCAAGAGCTACGCGGAAGTGGCGAAGATGGATCCGGCCACGCAGAAGTCGTTCGAGCACGACGTGGTGGACGCTCTCGACGCCATGCGGAAGGCGATCAATCCGCTCTCGAAATCGGTGCAGGCGGTTTGTGGCACGGCCGACGACGCGCTCCGCCCCTGGTGCAGCGAGCTCGCGGACGGCTTCGAGATCGACCGGCTAAGGGCTGCGCATGCGGTGCTGCTCTACCGCGCGGTGCTCGACTGGAGCCGCGGCGGCAGCCATCACGCCGCGCTGCTCGAGCAGGCCGCAGGCGTGCGTGCCCAGGCAGCCAAGGTGGTGGCAAGGCGGGAGAAAGGCTACCGATTCGATCTGCACCGCATGGTGGACGACTACAAGAACCTCACCGTCTACTCGTTCGGCTACCTCAGGACCGCCCACACCTTGTGCTTCTGGACGCGGCAGGAGCAGCAGGCGAGCACGCTGATCCAGACAGGTTACCCCGCCTCGCTCGGGTCGCTGCCGACCTGTCAGAACTGACCCGGCTACTTCGTGCCCGGCAGGTGGATGCCGAACGACTGCAGGAGCAGCGTGATCGCCAGGTAGAGCAGGATCAGCACCAGCAGGCGCGTCAGCACCCGCCCGCGCAGCCGGCGGCCGAGGCGCGAGCCCGCCTGCGAGCCGATGGCCACGCCGAGCAGCGCCGGCACCGCCACGGATGGATCGATGAGCCCGTGGTTGTAGTAGAGGAACGCGCTCGCCGAGACGGTGATGCCGACCATGTACATGCTGGTGCCGATGGTCGCTTTGAGCGGCACCTTCATGATCGAGTTCATGATCGGCACCTTGATGGCGCCGCCGCCGATACCGAGCATGCCCGAGATGATTCCGGCAAACGACGCGGCGCCGAGCCCCGGTAGGATGCGCGTCGGGATGTAGGTCACGTCCTCGCCGCGAGCGGGGTCGTGATACGTCTGCTTGAGCCTGAGCCGGTCTGGCCCGTCGACGATGGGCGGCGCTTCGCGTTTGCGCATGAACAGCGCCGCGCTCATTCCCAGCAGAGCGAGGCCGAGGACCAGGCGCAGCGTGGTGGGCGCGATCAGGATGACGATTACGCCGCCACCGATAGCGCCTACGGTGGTGGTCAGCTCCATCACCAGCGCCAGCCGCACGTTGGTCATGCGGTTCTTGAGGTAGACCGACGTGCCGCCCGTCGAGTTGACGATCACGCTGATTGCGCTGGCGGCGACTGCGGTCTTCAGTGGCACGCCGAAGAAGACCGACAGGATGGGCACGAAGAACACACCCGCGCCCAGCCCCAGCATGGATCCGAAGACCCCGGCTACGATGGACGCGAGCAGGACGGCGAACTCGGCGACCGGACTCACAGACCGAGCCTCGCTCTGCTTGTCGGGCAGGCCGTCACAGGGCCCCCTTGAACAGGATGCTGAACACCAGGATCCCCAGAACGATGGCCGCCAGCATTGCGTGCATCCGGTCGTTTGCCTTGAACAGCGCGCCGATCAGGTAGGCAATGCCGCTCGCGGGGGCGACCAGCAGCACCAGAAGTCCGAGCGTCAGGATCGCGCCGCCATGGAACGCGGCGAGCCGTGCAGGCAGATCGGCGAGCATCACGGCGTCCTTGCCGATGTGGCCGTGACGCATGAACTCCAGCACGGACCCGACCAGCACCAGGCCCAGGCCTGAAAGCAGCATGACGCGTTGGATCTGGGCGAGGCGGCTCGCGATGCGCGCTTCGCTCTCGGCCTCGGGGCCGCTGGCGGTGTCGTCACGGCTCATCGACCCATCTTGTTGCCCAGGCGGGCCCGCGGGCGCAACCGCCGAGCCCTGCGCAGGCGGAGAGGAGGATGCGGAATGCACGCCAGTATGAGCCGATTGTGGGCAGATTGGATTCGTGTCGTCCCGTTCCGCCGCTGCAAGCCAGCGCTTGTCGTCTTCGAATGCGCGGATATCGCTCGTGAATGAAGGCCCAGGGAAGCCGCGCTGGAAAACCGAATCGCTTGTCAAGTGTCGGCCGCGGTGCTTTTCTTCCCGCGTGAACGACGAGGCCCCCCGCCTCCAGATGGCTCGCCGTCGGCGGCGCCGCACTGGGTTTGTCGCTTGGTTGAGCGGCCTCGTCAGCGTGATCCTGATCCTTGGGCAGGCATCGGTTGTCCTGCACTTCGACCTCGTTCCGCATCGTTTCTGCCTGCTGCACGGGATCGAGGACGTCCACGTCGTCGGAGGCGCGAAGCCGACCAGCGCCGTGCCGCTTCCCGGGGCCAGACGGGTCGCCGCGCACGCGCCCGCGCAGATCGTCGTCGCCCACGAACGCTGCGCGCTCGCGATGCTGGCCCACGAGCGGCTCGCTATTCTGACTGCCGCGAGGGGCATCGAGCTCGACGCGCCAGGCAACACGAGCCTCTGCCGTCCAGCCCTGGATGCAACGCTTCTGCCGGGACGGCAGGAGCTCGACTTCGCTCCGAAGATCGGTCCACCGGCGTGATGTAGCGGCGCCGCTGAGCGCCGCTATCGCCAAATCCGTCCAGCGCGACTCCGTTCCCCCGGGGTCCGTGCGCTGGCGGGATCGATCGACGCTGTTCGTGCCGCGAGCACGACAGCCGCGCATTTCAAGGAGCCGTCTTTACCATGTGGAAGTATTCGAGCACGCATGCGTTGCGTGTGCCTGGCGCCCGCTCGCTCGTAGCGCTGGGTCTGTTCGGTGCCGGTCTGTTGCTCGCGCGCCCCGCGCGTGCGCAGGGTCCTGTGAAACGGGTGACTGCCTCGCAGGCCATCCGTCTGGCGCTTGCCCACAATCCGGATGCCCGAGCCGCGGACCAGGATGTCTCGGCCGCCCGCGGCGCTGTCGAGCAGGCGCAGGTGCTGCCGAACCCCGACATCTTCGTCGGCGCGACGGGGATCGAGATCCACCCCGCGCAGGCGCCCATCCCGAACCAGTTCGGTTTCGATTGGACTATCCCGATCGGCGGCAAACGCGCCGCCGGGATAGCGAGCGCCAAGGCCGGTGTCAGCGCGGCGCGCGCGACGCGCATCGCCGCGCGCCGCCAGCTCGCGTTCGCCGTCAAGACCGCCTTCGTCAAGGTTCTGCTCGACCAGTCACTGCTCGATTTCGCGAAGGAGGATCAGCAGACCTTCCGGCAGTCCGTGCAGATCAACGAGCTCCGCTACAAGGACGGCAAGATCTCCTTCGGCGACGTGCTCAAGCTGCGCATCCAGGCGCGGCAGGTCGACGACGAGGTCCGCGACGCGAAGCAGCAGCTGGTCGACGATCGCCAGGAGTTGTCCCGTCTGGTGGGTGGGCGCGCGCTTGCCCCCGGCTACAAAGTCGTCGGCAGCCTCCAGCCGCCGAAGATGCGTCGCGATCTCGCGGCGAACACGATTGTGCGGAGTGCTCTCGTGCATCGCGCGGACTACCAGGCGCTGCGCGCGCAGCAGCAGGCGTCGCAGTCGGCGCTCACCCAGGCACGGCGTCAGCCGATTCCGGACCTCGGCGTGACGGCCGACTACAACACCGAACCGGGCGGCGCCGGTAACTACGACCTGGTGCTCACCGCGACGGTTCCGCTGTTCGACCGGAACCAGGGCAACGTTACCCAGGCCCGCGCCGCCTACGAGAAGAGCGGCCTGGCGCTCCAGGCCATGCGCACGCAGATCCGCGCCGACGCTGTTCGCGCTGTGCAGGCGTGGCGCACAGTCCAATCGCGCCTGCGCGATTACAACGACGAGTTCGTCAAACAGGCGAAGCAGTCGCTCGACATCAGTCGGCACTCCTACGAGGAGGGTGCCGGTACGCTCCTCGACTACCTCGACGCCGAATCCAGCTACCGCGATGTGCAGCGCGCCTACCGGACCGCAGAGGCCAATGCGGTGCTGGCCGCCGCCAACATCCGTTTCGTTTCCGGAGAGGATCTCCAATGAATCCGCAACTTGCACGCCGCTATTGTGTGGGGCTTCTGCTGGCTGTCTGCTTGGCAGGCTGCTCGCAAGCGAAGAACGATGACGCTTCGGCGACCGCGTCGTCGAAGGCCACGCTGTTCACCGTTCCCGAACACCAGCGCGCCCACATCAAGGTCGTCGCGGTGGCGAAGAAGCCGGTCACGCTTCCCGTGAAGATTCCGGCGCTGGTCAACTTCAACGAGCTGAAGACGAGTCGCGTCGTTCCCCTGGTCAGCGGCAAGGTGTCGAAGATCAGGGTGCACGAGGGCGACCACGTGAAAGCCGGCCAGGTGCTGCTCACGATTGCCAGTCCGGATTCCTCCGGTCTAGCGGCCAACATCGCGCGCGACCGATCGGCCCTCGCAACCAAGAAGGTCATCCTTGCCCGCGACAAGGACCTATATGAACATAAGGCCCTCTCGCTCGAGGAGTTGCAGCAGGCCGAGCTCGACGTGAAGGCGGCGGAGGCTACGGTCGCGAACGACAACTCGCAGGCCGCCATCACGGGCGGCAGCAGCGCCGAGGCTGTCTTGCGCTCGCCGATTTCCGGCACCGTGGTCGCCCGCAAGGTCGCCGTCGGCGAAGCCGTGTCGGCGGGGAGCACGCTCTGCTTCACCATCACCGATCCGACGGCGGCCTGGGTCATCGCGCACCTGTACCAGCAGGATCTGCGTGACGTGCAGCTCGGAGACAGCGCGATCATCCGCTCGCCCGTCCTGAAGAAGCCCATCGAAGGCAAGGTCACCTACATCGGAGCGTCCATCGACCCGAACACGTTGACGGTTCCGGTGCGTATCGCGGCCGACAACGCCGATGGGCTGCTCAAGGAAGGGATGTACGTCGACGCCGAGATCGTCCCGGCCAAGTCCGATCTCCGCCATGGTCGTTCCGGACGCTTCCGTTCTCAGGGACGAGGACAACCTGCCGTTCGTGTACGTCGAAGTGGGACCGGGGAAGTTCGCCCGACGGCACGTGAAGCTCGGCGCCGAGCTCGACGACGAAACCGTCATCGAAAGCGGGCTGAAGGACGGCGACAAGGTGCTGGCCGACGGCGCCTTGTTCGTCCAGTTCGCCGACAGCCTCGAGCGATAGGAAGCCGGGCACATGATCCACAAGCTGATTGCGATGTCGCTCAGGCAGCGATTCGTGGTGATCGCTGCCGCGCTCGCCACATTGGTGGCCGGCGCCTGGGCCTTCAAGAAGGCCCCGATCGACGCCTATCCGGACCTCTCGCCGCCCAAGGTGGAGCTCGTCACACAGTGGCCCGGGCACGCCGCCGAAGACGTCGAGCGGCTGATCACCATTCCACTGGAGACCGCCTGCAACGGGGCGCCCGGCCTGCACGTCCAGCGCTCGGTCTCGCTCTACGGTCTTTCGGACATCGATCTGGTCTTCAACTACAAGACCGACCCGTACTTCAATCGGGAGCAGATCTTCCAGCGTATGGGCGACGCCGGGCTTCCGGATGGTGTCGCGCCGTCGATGTCGCCGCTGTTCTCGCCCTCGGGCCTCATCTACCGCTACGTGCTGGACAGTCCGGACCGCTCGCCCCAGGAGCTGAAGGTCCTGCAGGACTGGGTGATCTACCGGCGCTACAAAGCGATACCGGGCGTGGCCGACGATTCCGCTCTGGGCGGGACCACACGCCAGTACCAGGCCGTCCTCGATCCGAATCTGCTCAACACGTACCACGTGACCGTGGGGGATGTGCTCGGCACGCTCGGCAACAACAACCAGAATGCTGGCGGCGGCTTCTACCAGCAGGGCGGTCAGTTCTACTACGTGCGCGGCCTAGGGCGCCTGAAGGACCTCGACGACATCAGGAACGTGGTGGTGGCCACTCACAACGGCGTGCCCATCCACGTCGGAGATCTGGGCAAGGTGCGCATCGGCCACGCGCCGCGCCTGGGCCAGTTCGGCTACATGAACCGCGACGACGCGGTGGAGGGCGTGATCTTCCTGCGCACGGGCGACCCGGCCCAGACCGTGCTCAAGCGCGTGCAGAAGGAAACGGCGTACCTCAACAAGCACGTCCTGCCGCCCGACGTGAAAATCCACCCGTTCTACGACCGCACGAACCTCATCAAGCTCACGACCCACACCGTCGAGCACAATCTGCTGCTGGGTGTCCTGCTCGTGACGCTGATCCTGGTGCTGTTTCTGCACAGCTTCCGTACCGGGCTCATCGTCGCTTCAACTATTCCGCTGGCGCTGGCCACGGCGTTCTTGCTGCTCCACTTCAGACACGTCCCGGTCAACCTGCTCTCGCTGGGGGCGGTGGACTTCGGCATCCTGGTGGATGCCGGAGTGATCATGGTCGAGAACATCTTCCGCGTTCTCGGCGAGCGGTCTCCGGGCGAGATGAGCGTGCCGATCCACGACGCCCTGCTGGGTGCAGCCAAGGACGTCGGGCGGCCGATCTTCTACTCGACCGCCGTCATCATCGCAGCCTACCTGCCGATCTATGCGCTGACCGGTCCGGAAGAACGCCTGTTCTCGCCGATGGCAGACACCGTCGTGTTCGCGCTGCTCGGTACGCTGATCTTCACGTTGACGCTTCTACCGGTGCTGTGCAGCCTGTTCCTGAAGAAGGGTGTGAAGGACCGCGAAGGGCGCTTCTACGGCGCCTTCAAGTCCTGGTACCTCAAGACGCTCGATCGGGCACTTGCGCGACCGAAGCTGACCGTCGCCGCCTGCGTCATCGCGTTCGGAGCGTCGGCGCTCACGCTGTTCGGAATCGGCTCCGAGTTCATGCCGAAACTCGACGAGGGCGCGCTCTGGGTGCGGGCGACGATGCCCTACACGATCAGCTTCAAGGAAGCGAAGAAGCTCGCGCCCAAGGTGCGGAAGATCCTGATGGGCTTCCCGCAGGTGTCGACCGTGGCCGACGAGCACGGGCGCCCCGACGACGGCAGCGACCCGACCGGTTTCTTCAACTGCGAGTTCTACGTCGGGCTCAAGCCGTACGACACCTGGAAGGGCAGCATCCACACCAAGAAGCAGCTCATCGCGGCCATCAACGACAAGCTCAAGTCGTTCCCCGGCATCATCTTCAACTACACGCAGCCGGCCGAAGACGCCGTGGACGAGGCTTCAACCGGTCTCAAGAGCTCGCTGGCCGTGAAGGTGTACGGCCCCGATCTGCACAAGCTGCAGAAGATGGCCGTGCAGATCAAACGCACGATCACCAAGGTGCGCGGCATCAAGCACGTCACCGTCGTGCGCGAGCTCGGTCAACCCAGCCTCGACGTCAAGATCGACCGCAAGAAGGTCGCTCGCTACGGCATCGACGTCGCGACCATCAACAACATGATCGAGTCAGCGGTGGGCGGAGTGCCGGCTACGCAGGTGATCCAGGGAGAGCGCGAGTTCGACCTGGTGGTCCGGATGAACAAGCGCTACCGCGACAACCCCGAAGCCATCGGTCGGTTGCTGGTGACGACACCGAGCGGCCAGCGCCTGCCGCTGTCCACGTTCGCGACGCTCTCGGTCGGGCAGGGCGCGGCGTTCATCTACCGTCAGCACAGCTCCCGCTACATTGGCGTGCAGTACTCGGTAGAGGGGCGGGATCTGGGCTCTGCTGTCGCGGCGGCCCAGAAGGCCGTCGACGCGAACCTGCATGTTCCGCTTGGATACGAAGTGAAATGGGGCGGCGAATACCGCGACCTGATCCATGCGAAAAAGGAGATGATGGTCATCGTTCCGCTCACGGTGCTCATCATCTTCTTCATCATCTTCGGGCTCTACGGCAATCTGAAGTACCCGTTGATGCTCGCGCTCAGCGTGGTACTGACGATGCCGGAAGGCGGGCTCCTGGCGCTGTGGATGCTCAGGACCAACCTGAGCGTGAGCTCCGCTCTCGGCTTCCTCGCGCTATTCGGCATTTCGGTCCAGACCGGTGTCATCTTCATCAGCCACGCGAACAAGCTCAGACGCGAGGGCATGTCGATCGACGCGGCGACGCGGGAGAGCGCAGCTGTTCGCTTGCGCCCGATCCTGATGACAGCACTGGTGGCCTGCGTCGGCTTGATGCCGGCGGCGTTCTCCCACGCGATTGGCAGCGACAGCCAGCGGCCGTTTGCGCAGGTCGTCGTCGGCGGCCTGCTGTCGCGCATCGCGCTGTCGATCTTCCTGTTGCCGGTGCTCTATCGCTGGGTGTCGAAGAAGGGCGATCGGCTGGAGGTGTAGCCGGCAGCGCGCCCAGGTAGTTTCCGCACCTGGCTCCCCCAATGGAATCGACCACTCGCGACTACGCAGATATTGCGGGACGCCTGCGGATGGTTATTCTCGAAGTCAAGGCCAGAAGGTCGTTTCCTTGTGGCCGGGGGAGGAACCGCCCCATCCCGGTATGCTTTTCGGATGGGCTCGTTTCTGGCGCGGCCAGAGGAGCTTGTCATGGATACGTCCGTCTATATCGCGGCGGCCACGGTGTTTGCGGTGGTGGTCTTGACCCCGCTCGTGGTCAGCTCGTTCCTGCGTGATGTTGCTGCTGGAGAAATCCGTCTTGTCAGTTGGCTGAACGGAAAGCTCCGCATCTACCGGGGGCCCTGCAAAGCCATGGTGGTCCCCATCCTCACCGTCAGCCGGGTCATTCCGGCCCAGGCGATCAACGTCGACATCGAAATCACCGACCAGACGGCGGATGTCGACCAGCACGGCACTCCCGCGCCGGTCAAGGTCACCGTGAAGGCATCCGCCATCGTCAGCGTGGGCGAGGACGATGCCATGGTGAACACGGCGGCCAACAAGTTCTTCTCGAAGACGCCCGCCGAACAGCTCAACACGCTGACCGACGTGCTGTCTTCAGCGGGCCGGCGTGCCATCAACCTGCTCCGCCACGACCAGCTGTTCAACGCGCGTCCCGCAGTCGCCCCCTCGGCCGATGACATGGTGGATCGCGGTGAGGACGACGAGCTGGCCGTGATCATCAAGGAAGCGTGCTCGCGCGAGCTGCTCGACCTGGGGCTGTCGTTCAACAGCCTGAATATCAAGGCCGTGCTGAGCGAAGTGGCCGACGCGCGTCGTCGTGAGGCGGCCGCGCGTGCCAAGGCCAGTGCCGACGTGGTGCAGGCCCAGGAGGAGCAGCGGGCACGCATCGCCCAGCTCGAGGCGGCACAGAAGATCAACGACCAGGAGTGCGCTCTGCACTCGCAGATCGCCTCCAATGGCGCGCACATCGCGCGGGCAGAGGCGGAAAAGCAGGCCGCTGTGCGTGAGCAGCGCTCCGCCGAACTCGGGGCGACGCAGATCACCCAGGCCAACGCCGACGCCGAGCAGAACGTGATCGCGCTCGAGGCGTCCGGCCGCGCCGAGGCCGCGCGCATCCGCGCCATTGCGGAAGCAGAAGCCGACGCCATCCGCATGAAGGCCGAGGCGCTCCGCCAGGCGGGCAACCTGTACCTCGACCTCAAGCGCCTGGAGCTCGCCCCGGACCTGACCCGTCAGGTTGCCGACGCGCTCGCTGGAGGCCAGTTCATCAACTTCGGTACGACCGGAGAAGGCGGGCACTCCGCTGTCGCGTCCGGCTCGGACGACGTGATGCGCGTGGTACAGACGCTGATGGCCGCGCAGGTGCTGGGCGAAAACGGCATGAAGAACTCCAGCGCGAAGTCCCGCACGGAGTCGGCGGTCAGGGCGCCGGCGGACGGCGCCTCCCGTCAGCGGTAAGGCGCTCCGGCCATGTCCGTCTTCGTTGTCAGCCTCTGTGTCGGGCTCGGCGGGCTGCTCTTGATGGCGGTTCCCGGCGTGCGTCGCCACGGGCGTGCGGGTCACGCCCGGGCGGCGCGCGGCCGCTCTGGAGCAGCGCGCGGCCGCGGCGGAGCGGCGCGCGGCCGCGGCGGAGCGGCGCGCGGCGGCCGCGCGCCGCTGCATGGCGGTCACGTGGTACGTCACGCCGGGCGCGGAGCGCGCGCCGCCCAGGCCCAGCCTGGCCAGGCGCACGCCCACCAGGTTCCGCGGCCCCAGCGCGGCGAGCCGGTTTCCGCCGTCGACGGCCTGTTGCACTACGTGCCCGAGCCGCGCGTCGTGCTCACGGTAATCGCACTGTTCGGTGCATTCGGCAACGTGCTGGCTCACGTGACGGCCGCGCCGTTCGTCGTGCAGCTCGTCGGTGCCGCGCTCTCCGCTGCGCTAGTAGAGTGGTTGATCGTTGGGCGCATCTGGAAGCTCGCCCTGCGCTTCACGGGCGAGCCGAGCTCGCCTCTGGAGACCCTGATCATGCAGCGGGTGCAGGCCGTGACGGCGTTCCGCAATGGCAAAGGCATCGTACAGGTCGAGCGGGACGGCCGGGCTCTGCAGATGGCCGCAGAGCTGGTGACGGAGGACCGCGACGAGCGCGTTGGCGTCGGCGATCGCCTGACCGTGGAGGACGTGGACGCCGAGCACGAGCGCGTCGTGGTCTCGACGCACTGACCCTAGTTCCCAAAGTAGTCGGCGGGGTCGAGGCCCTTCGAGCGTGCGTAGGCGTTCAGCTCCTTCCTGAGCAGGCGTAGTGCAACCGCCATGATCAAGAGGTCATCGAGCTGTCCGATGCCCGGCAGGGTGTCGGGGATGAGATCCGAGGGACTGATGAAGTACAGCGCTGCGGCGACCGCAATCGCGAGCGAGTACCAGCGCACCTTGCGGTAGCGCCCCGCCAGGTAGTCGTCCACCAGGTCGAGCAACAACCGCACCTGGTTGGTGAGCTGCTGCATGCGGTCGGGGATCTCGCGCGCCTTTTCGAAGACGGCTTCCCGCGACTTGTGGAGGCGCGCCAGCTGGGCCTTGCGGATGTTGGCCGTCAAGCGAGCCAGCACTCGCAGGATACGGCGCTGTTCCGCGGGCGGCACGACCTCCGGCTGAGCGGTTTCCGCTTCGGACACGCCGTGATCTTCCAGCGATCCCGCGCCGTTGCCTTCTGTCTCGGCCATACCCCAGGGTAGCCACCGTCGGCGCGGCGCACAACGCTTGTGCGAGTGGCTGCTGCTCCCGCGTCCACGGCACATTTCTCGCGTGTTCGCGGAGTCGCCGTGACGCGGGTATCCTCCGCCGCATGCGCTACGCGTTGGAAGTGAACGGTCGCGCCGTCGACGTCGATGTTCCGCCCGGCACCACGCTGCTCTCCGTGCTGCGCGACGAGCTCGAACTGGTCGGCACGCGCTTCGGGTGTGGGCAGGGCGATTGCGGCGCGTGCTACGTGCTCGCCGACGGGCGGGCTGTGGCGTCGTGCACGCTGGACATCGAGGACGCCGCGAACCGGAGCATCGTCACCGTCGAGGGGCTGGCCGATGGCGACACGCTGCATCCGGTGCAGCAGGCGTTCATCGACGAGGACGCGATGCAGTGTGGCTACTGCACGAGCGGCATGCTGATCGCCGCTGCAGCGCTGCTCCAGCACTCGCCGAACCCGTCGGAAGAGGAGATCCGCGAAGCGCTGCAGCCGCACCTGTGTCGCTGCGGTGTCTACCAGCGCGTGATCCGCGCCGTGCAGAAGGCAGGCAGCCGATGATGCGCTGGGCCGACAAGCCGGTGCTCGTCGAGCAGCGCGTGCGCATCGAGCCCGACGGGACCATCGTCGCGCTGTCCGGCAAGGTGGAGTACGGCCAGGGGATCCGCACCGGTTTCTCGAAGATCGTCGCCGAGGAGCTGGCCGTGCCGCTCGAGCGGGTGCGCGTTGTGCTGGGCGAGACGGACGAGGTGCCGTGGGACATGGGCACCTTCGGCAGCATGTCGACGGCGATGGACGGAAAGGCGTTGCGCCGCGCTGCAGCCTTCGTGCGCGAGCGGCTGCTGGATCGGGCAGCGGAGCGCTTCGGAGTGGAGCGTGCCGCACTGCCGCTCGACAACGGCAGTGTCCGCGGGCCCGCCGGACAATCCGCGGACTATGCCGAGCTCGTTCGCGAGGCACCCATCGCGGGCGAAGCCCCGGAAATCGCGCCGCGCGTGCCGGCGCCGACCGAGCGCGCCCCGTTGCGCCTCGAGGCGCGGGCTATCGTTACCGGCACGGCGCGCTTTGCGGCGGACCTGCGGCTGCCGGGCATGCTGCGCGGCCACGCGCTCGCGCCACCGGTGGACGGTGCGCGGCTCGTCAAGCTCGACGACACGGCCGCCCGCGCCATGCCAGGTGTTGTCGCCGTGGTCCACGACGGGGAATTTGCCGGGGTCGTGGCGGAGCGCGACGAGCAGGCGCTGGCCGCTGTTCGCGCGCTCCAGGCCGAGTGGGAGCTGCCGGGAGAGCCGCCGGCTCCGAAGCACATCGAGCTCCGCGCCGACGAGGAGGCCCGCGCGGCATTTTCCTCCGCAAAGGCGCAGCTGTCCGCGCGCTACGTCGTACCGCACATCGCACACGCCTCGATCGGTACGAGCGCTGCGGTTGTGGACGTGCGACAGGACGGCACGGACGTCTACGTCGCGACCCAGCGTCCGTTCCCGCTGCGCGACGAGATTGCCGGGATCTGCGGCGTCGAGCCGGCGCGGGTGCATGTGCACCCGCAGTTGTCGAGCGGGACCTATGGGCGCAACGGCGGCAGCGATGCGGCCGTGGAAGCCGCACGGCTCTCGCGCGCAGTGGCCCGCCCCGTGCTGGTGCAGTGGACCCGCGCGGAGGAGATGCGAAGAAGCCCCTACCGTCCCGAGGTCACCGGCGAAATCGCCGCCGTGATCGACGGCGGCAGGATCGCCGCCTGGCACTACGAGGAGCACACCAATCCGCACACCTACGGCGGCGGCGAGTTGCCGCCCCAGGTGGTGATCGCAACCTCGGGGCGCAACGCCGTGCCGCTGTATCGCATGCCGGTCGAAGCGCACCTGTACATCCAGAGCGCGCGGGTCAGGACGGGGGCCTTCCGTTCGCTGGCCGCCGCGCCGAACACATTCGCCATCGAGTCGTTCATGGACGAGATCGCGCGGCACACCAACACCGACCCGTTCGAGCTCCGGCTCGCGCATCTCGATGACGCACGCCTGCGTGGTGTGCTCGAAGCGGTGCGGGACCAGAGCGGCTGGGCGAAGCGGACACGCGACAAGGGGTGCGGCTTCGGCGTCGCGTGCACGCTGTATCACGGCACCTACGTCGCCGAGGTCGCCGAGGTCGTTGTCGCCCCGAGCGGCAGGGTGAAGCTGGCTCGGGTCTGGTGCGCGGTCGACCCTGGACGGCTCGTGCATCCCGACGGCGCCGTCAACCAGGCAGAAGGCGCGATCCAGCAGGCCGCGAGCTGGACGCTCATGGAGGAGCTCCGTCACCGCGAAGGCCGCGTTGCGCCGGCATCCTTCGCTGACTATCCGATCGCGAGGTTCTCCGACGCGCCCGACGCCATCGACGTCGCGATCGTCGGCGACGGCAGTGCACCCTCGACGGGCATGGGCGAGCCGCCGAGCGTGCCGGTGGCGGCAGCCGTCGCCAATGCGGTGTTCGATGCCTGCGGCGCGCGCGTCCGGACCCTGCCGATAACGCAGGCGGCGGTGCGCAATGCGCTGCTGGAAGGCTGATCGGGCCCGCTGCCTTTGGCGGGGAGCGCCCGGGGTTGCTTGACAGGGACCCGTTCGTGGACAATTGACATGCACGATGAGCGATGCCGTCGCGACCACCGTTGCCGACGCGCGTAGCGTGGCGCTGGCGCGCGTGCGCCGCATCCTGCTGGCGCTGGTGCTGGTCGCGTGCATCGCCACGGGCATCTGGCTGGCCTACACCGGTCGTCTGACGCAGGCGGCGATCGGCGGCTGGGTCAGGTCCTGGGGGCCGTGGTCGGCGCCGGCCTTCGTGCTCGCGTTCACGCTGGGCGAGCTGGTGCACCTGCCGGGCATGCTGTTCGTCTTCGTAGCGCGTGCGGCGTACGGCGGGGTGGTGGGCTACTTCTTGAGCTACGGCGCGGCGATCGTGGCGGTCACGGCGCCGTTCTTGCTCGTACGGGGCATCCGCACGCAGCGCGAGCGCACCTGGCAGCCGCGCTGGCGTTTCCTCAGGCGTCTGCTCGATGGAGTCGAGACGCATCCGATCCGCAGCGTGGTGCTTCTGCGCTTGTTCCTCTGGATCTCGCCGCCGCTCGACTACGCGTTGGCCTTCACCAGCATCAGCCTGCGCGACTACGTCATCGGGTCGGCTATCGGCCTCGCGCCGTGCATCGCTGCGGTCATCTGCGGAATCGGCTGGCTGCCCTGGTGACGCTGCGGCGCGCCCGGTGCTCCGGGTGTACCCTCGCCGCATGCGGCCCTGGTCGAGCGAGCTCCGCGGACGTTTCGACGAACATACTTTTTGCAGTCGGCTGCTGGCGGATAACCCGCTCGGCGATCCGCACGAGCGCCCGCTCTGGGTCTATCTGCCGCCCGGCTACGACGACCATCCCGAACGCCGCTACCCGACGCTCTACCAGATCCAGGGTCTCACCGGGCAGCTGGACATGTGGAACAACCGCGCGCCCTTCCGCAAGAACGTGCCCGAGCTGGTCGACGAGCTGTTCTCGCGCGACGACGTGCCGCCCTGCATCGTGGTCTGGGTCGACTGCTGGACGCGGATCGGGGGCAGTCAGTTTCTCGACTCCCCCGGTACCGGTCGCTACCACAGCTATCTGTGCGACGAGGTCGTGCCGTGGGTGGACGAGCACTACCGCACGATCGCGGACCGCACGCATCGTGGCATCGCCGGCAAGTCGAGCGGCGGGTACGGCGCGATGGTGACGCCCATGCTCAGGCCCGACCTGTGGGGCGGGCTCGCCACCCACGCTGGCGACGCGCTGTTCGAGACCTGCTACCTGCCGGACTTCCGGCAGGCGGTGCGCGCGTTGCGCGACCAGTACGATGGATCGTTCGATCGCTTCTGGGAGGACTTCCGCGCCCGCCCTGCTCTGTCCCGGGACAGCGACGCGGTGCTGCTCAACACCTGGTGCATGGCGGCCTGCTATTCCGCCGACAAGGACGGCAGCGTGCGGCTGCCGTTCGACCCGCTCACCGGGCAGCTCGACGACGCGGTGTGGGCGCGCTGGCTTGCGTGGGATCCGGTGCGCATGGTTCCGCAGTATGCTGAAGCGCTGCGCTCGCTCGTGACGATCTACATCGACGCCGGAACCAGGGACCAGTTCTACCTCGACCTGGGCGCGGAGGCGTTCCGACGCGCTCTCGGGTACATCGGCGTGAAGGACGTCGCGTTCGAGCTGTTCGACGCGACGCACAGCGCTATCGAATACCGCTATCCCCCGGCTCTGGAGCACCTGGCGCGGCGACTTTCCGGCTAGGCCGCGATCGCCGCGGTCGCCTGGGGCGTCGTCGCGCGATGCGGCTGAAAATTCCGTCCAGCGGGGCTATGATTCTAGCATGTTCCGCGTAGACGAGCTCCCCGACCCGCTGGAATCGATCGCACTCGAGGACACCGACGCTGGCTCGCGCGTCGTGATCGCGCCCAACCGGGGCGGACTGATCACACGCTTCAGCGTCGGCGACAACGACGTGCTGTTCCTCGACGAATCCACGTTGCACGACCCGACAAAGAACGTGCGCGGCGGGATTCCGGTGTTGTTCCCCACGCCGGGCAAGCTCGAAGGCGACCGCTGGGACTACCTCGGCCACTCCGGCGAGCTGAAACAGCACGGCTTCGCCCGCAACATGCCCTGGCACGTCGGGCACACCGCGACGGACGACGCTGCGGTGTGCACGCTCAGGCTCGTCTCGGACGCGGACACGCACGGCATGTGGCCATGGGAGTTCGACCTGGAGCATCGCATCTCGCTTTCGGGCAAGACGCTCCACATCGAGCAGCGGCTCCACAACCCGGGGCATTTCCCCATGCCCTTCGGCTTGGGGTTCCACCCGTACTTCCACGTGCCCGAGGCCGACAAGGCGACGACGCGCATCGACACCGGGGCGGCGCGGGCCTGGGACAATGTGAAGAAGGCCGAGGTCCAGCTCCACGGCATCGACCTTTCGGCGTCAGAGGTCGATCTGCACCTGCTCGATCACAAGAGGAGCGACAGCGCTCTCTCGCGCCCCGGCGGCGACGTACGCGTGCGGGGCAGCCAGGACTACCAGCGCTGGGTGGTGTGGACGCTCCGCGGTCGCGATTTCGTGTGTCTCGAGCCGTGGACCTCTCCGGGCAATGCGCTCAACAGCGGCGAGGGGCTCCTGGTGCAGGAGCCCGGAGCCACACGCACCACCTGGATCGAGATCAGCGCCGGCTGAGGCCGAGCCGGCACGCAGGCCGTGCGTGAGCCGGCACGCGTTCGTACACTTGCTTCATGGCGTACCGCGTCCGGCCCGAGGCTTTCGCGCCGCGGGAGATCCTGATCGAAACCGGCAGCCTCACACGGCGCGGGCGGCTGTGCGGGTACCTGTCGTGGGGCGTGTGGAGCGCGGTCGTCATTGTCCTGGTCGTCGCCAGCGGCGCGCTGGACAGCCCGCTGCCTGGCGCGCGGCTGCTGCTGGCCGTAGGCCTGCCGGCGCTGCTGTCATTCGGCGCTCTGCCCGCCATGATCGTTGCACACGCCCTGAGCCTGAGCTCGCAGGACCGCCTCGTCGTGGATCACGAAGGTGTCTCCGCGGACGGCGCCCGCGTGATTCGCTGGGCGGAGCCCCTGACCGCGGAGGTGCTGGAGGGGCGGGACGCCTGCGCCCTGGTGATCCGCCAGGCGCGCGCCCGGATCGTGCTGTTCGGACGCGGCATCGAGGGGTGTCTCGGCGACTGCCGGAGCTGGGGCGGGCGCTGGGCGCGTGCGGATGCCCGCGGCGCAGCCTGGCCGGGGGCATACATCGTGCGTGGCACGGGCGACGCGGTCATCCGCGGCCACGTCGAGCCCAGCGAGCCGCTGTCCGTGCTGGCCGAGGACGTGCGGGAGCTTGTCGAGCGAGCAGGCGAGGCAGCGTTCCGACAGCCGGTGCGCTAGCCTACGCGCATGGCCGGATACCGGAGCCGCACCTCGACCCAGGGTCGCAACATGGCGGGCGCGCGCGCGCTGTGGCGCGCGACCGGCATGAAGGATGCCGACTTCGACAAGCCCATCGTCGCCATTGCCAACAGCTTCACGCAGTTCGTGCCGGGCCACGTGCATCTGCACGATGTCGGTCAGCGCGTGAAGAAGGTCATCGACGAAGCTGGTGGCTGGGGCGTCGAATTCAACACGATCGCGATCGACGACGGCATCGCCATGGGCCACGGCGGGATGCTCTATTCGCTGCCCAGCCGCGACCTCATCGCCGACAGCGTCGAGTACATGGTCAACGCCCACTGCGCGGACGCGCTGGTGTGCATTTCGAACTGTGACAAGATCACGCCTGGCATGCTGATCGCCGCGATGCGGCTCGACATTCCGACGATCTTCGTCTCGGGCGGTCCGATGGAGGCCGGCACGCTCGCCGGCACGCATGATCGCGATGGCAAGCCCCTGGCGCGCAAGCTGGATCTGATCGACTCGATGATCGCCTCCAGCGACGACAGTGTCAGCGACGAGGAGCTCGCGCGCATCGAGCGCTCGGCGTGCCCGACCTGTGGTTCGTGCTCGGGCATGTTCACGGCGAACAGCATGAACTGCCTGAACGAGGCGCTCGGGCTGGGCCTGCCGGGCAACGGCACGCTGCTCGCCACGCACGCCCTGCGCTGGGAGCTGTTCGAACAGGCCGGGCGCCGCATCGTGGAGATGGCCCGGCGGCGCTACCTCGAGGGCGACACGTCGGTCCTGCCGCGCAGTATCGCGAGCTTCGACGCTTTCGAGAACGCGATGGCGCTGGACATCGCGATGGGCGGCTCGACGAACACCGTGCTGCACATCCTGGCGATCGCGCGCGAGGCCGGCGTGGATTTCCGCATGGAGCACATCGACGCGCTATCCAGGCGGATCCCGAACATCTGCAAGGTTGCGCCCTCGTCGCACTACCACGTCGAGGACGTGCACCGCGCGGGCGGCATCTTCACCATCCTGGGTGAGCTGGACCGGGCCGGGCTCATCCACCGCGACGCGGGGACCGTCCACGCGCGCACGATGGGCGAAGCCATCGACGAAAGCGACATCCGTCGCAGTACCGCCAGCGACGCGGCGAAGAAGCGCGCCCTGGCTGCTCCCGGCGGCGTTCCGACGCAGGTCGCGTTCTCGCAGGACAAGTACTTCGCCGAGGCCGATCTCGACCGCGAGCGCGGGGCCGTGCGCAGCGTGGAGCACGCCTACAGCGCCGACGGCGGGCTGGCGGTCCTGTACGGGAATATCGCGGCGGATGGCAGCATCGTGAAGACGGCAGGCGTCGACGACAGCATCCTCTGCTTCGAGGGGCCGGCGCGCGTGTTCGTGTCGCAGGAAGCGGCGTGCGACGCGATCCTGGCCGACCAGATAAGGCCCGGAGACATCGTGTTCATCGTCTACGAGGGACCGAAGGGCGGGCCGGGCATGCAGGAGATGCTGTATCCGACGTCGTTCCTCAAGGGTAAAGGCCTGGGCAAGGCGTGCGCGCTCGTCACCGACGGCCGTTTCAGCGGCGGGACCTCGGGGCTCAGCATCGGGCACGTGTCCCCGGAGGCCGCCGAAGGCGGCAACATCGGGCTGGTACAGGAAGGGGATCGCGTGCGCATCGACATCCCCTCACGGCGCATCGACGTGCTGGTGGACGACGCGGAGCTCGAACGGCGTCGCAAGGCGATGGACGCGAGCGGCGCCCGGGCGTGGAAGCCCGTGCGCGACCGCGTCGTTTCGCAGGCGCTCAAAGCCTACGCCCTGATGACGACCAGCGCCGCCACCGGCGCAGCGCGCGACATTTCCGCGCTGGAGCGCCTGGCCGACAAGCGCGAGCGCTGACTCAGTGCAGCGGATTGTGCGCGAAGCGCTGGGCGAGATCGTCGAGCGCGGCGCGCAGGGCAGTGGAGGCTCCGCTGCGCGCGGCGGCGATCAGGGCCGGCGTGGACGGGTCATCGACCAGCAGGATCTCGGTGACGGCCTTCTTGCGTAGCTCGCCGCTCTGCTGCACGAACGCCGCGACCAGCGCGCGCGCCGCTGTGCGGCGCACCGCGGCACCTTCGCCGCTCTTCGAAACGGCTGGCGTCTGCCACGCCCAGGAATTGCCGACGTTGCCCAGCTGGCGGATGACGCTGAACTCACGCGAACCGCTGCTCGTGGTCGAGAGCTGCGCCAGAGCGCGCGCGGCGACCAGACGCCGGCATTCGCCGAGCCCCGAGATGACCGCGTCCTGCTTCGGCCCCGGCGTTGTCGCCAGCTGGACCAGATGCGCCGCTGAAGCGTCGTCGCCGAGCCGTCCGAGCGCGACGGCCGCAGCCCGCACGATGGCCGGTTCGTTGTTGTGGTCGACAATGCTCCGGAGCACCGGCTCCGCCCGGGCGTCGCGCAGCATGCCGACGGCTTCAATCACGTTTGCTCTGAGATCCCGCCAGGTGCGCTTCGAGAGCGAGCCCCGCGTGGGCCCGTCGACGGCCAGCATCTCGAGCATCGGGAACAGGGCCGGCTTGCCCAGCGCCTTGAGATAGGGCGAAAGCACGATCGCACGCCCACGGCGGCGGTGCTCGAGGCGCGCTGCCAGCGCGGGAAGCGCCGCCACCTTCTTGAAAGCGTCGGGATACCTGACCCGCGCTCTGGCGATGGCGATGTCGAGCTTGTGGGCTGCCTTCGGCGCCAGCGCGTGGTGGGCGTCGACCACGACGCCGGCGGCCTTGGCTTCGGGCGCGTGGACCAGTGTCGTGGCCAGTGCGACGAGCGCGCCGGCTGCCAGCGCGCGACATGAATGCTTCATCCTCATCGTCCGGTCTCCCACCAGTTGACCTTGGGCAGTGCTCTCAGCGCGTTGCTCCCGCAGTGCACCTCGCCGTCCAGGCGGTGGTACAGCCCCCAGTCCTCGATGAAGTGCACGGTGATGCCGTGCGCCTTGAAGGTCTGGGTCATCTCGTCGGCGAAGATGTCCTTGCCATTGATCACGGGGCCATGCGGCGCTGGCGCGCCGAAATCCGAGTCGCCGAGCACGATGCCGTTCACCGTGCCGGGCTGGTAGGCGACCTCGTAGCCCTGCGTCTTCTCGTGCAGGAACGGAACGCGGATGATCTCGCTGTCGGTGATGCCCGTCTCCTTCTTCAGCGTCGCGATCTGCGAATCGATTTCCGTCGCCGCCTCCGCGCTGGACGACATCACTTCCGTGTTCGCGAGCACCTGGTCGATGGTGATATCCGCGGGCACGTTGTTGTTCTGGTTGTCGAGCCAGTTCTCACCCTTGAACATCACCGCGTCGCCGTGGCCGGCAGCCGAGGCGTCCTGCAGCATCTTCTTGGCGAGCGCCGGGTCGTTGACGACGAGCGCCCAGCCCCGCGGCGTGTTCGCCTTGACGAAGCTCGTGGTCTCGTCGACGTGCCCGACCAGAAGCCACGAGGTGTCGATATCGACGCGCGGCTGCACGGCCTGGGCGTCGATCATCTTCTCGAAGGTCGGGTCCGGCGCGAAGCTGGGGATGCTGCCGCGGTAGACGCGCCCGAGCGGGTAGCTCTTCCCGCCATAGTCGTAGGGCGGGATGGTCTCCAGATTGCCGAAGGAGTTCAGCGAGTCGGAGCTCTGGTCGTGGTGGATGTCGAACTGCTGGACGCCGGCCACGTCCTTGCCGCGGAACTGCGTAAACACCACGCGCCCGGCAGGTCGGAGCGGGTTGTCCGGCTTGGTCGGAGAGAACACGTTTGCCGAACGGTAGAAGACGCGGATGACGTGCGGCTTCCCCCCCGCGGCGGGCATGCTCATGCTGCCTGTCTCGAAGTAGTCCTGCGTCCATTGGTCGCCGTCGGGCGGGTTGACCGTCACCAGCGGGTTCGGCACCTGGGCGTCGGTCGCCGCCTGTTTGAGCTGGGCGCGGAAAACGTTGGAGTCCAGGTCGCCCGCAAGCAAGGTGGCGTAGACCGTCTCGGGGGCGTCGAGGTTGGTGCTGGTGATCACCGGCGCGACGCGCATGCGCACGGTGTCGCTCTGGTCGATGTTCTCGCCCGGAGCCGTGACGTGCAGCGTCACATCGACGTAGCCGTCCCAGACGGCCGGGTCGCGCACGATGTCGCGCGCCTCGATGCGCAGGTCCAGCCCCTTCTTCAGGGCGCTGGCCTGCAGATCATCGCCGGGGGCGAGCACCTTGTAGCTCGAGCTCTTGCCGCTGCCGTCGCCGACGAACAGCCGCACGTGGTCCTTCGCCGAATCAGACAGCTCGATGTGCCCGACGGCGTCGTCCGGCGCGTCGGGATACGGAACGCTCTTCAGCTGCGCCAGATCCGCCAGGTCGTCCTGCCCGTTGACCACGTCGTCGGCGGCGTCGTTGCACTTGGCCAGCTCGATGTCCGAAAGCGGCTGGCCCTGCCCGTCCGTGGTGGGGCAGCTGTGCTGGTCGTCGTCGATGTTGGCGAGGAAGATCGCGCCATGCTTGGCGTCCCATGTGTTCTCGCCCTGGTCCTCGGTGGGGTCGTCGAGGTCCACCGTGCCGTTCCGGTTCACGTCGGCTCGTAGATCGACCACAGCCCCAGGTCCGCCGTCGCCCGCGGCGCCTCCCGCAGCAGCGCCTCCCCCCTTGCTCTGGCTGCTCGAGCCGCATGCGCCAAGCAGAAGGGGCACGCCGATCAGCGTCAGCGTGCCGGTCGCCGCGGCCAAGCTCCGGGTCGCACTTGTCCGGTTCGGTACGTATCGGTGCCAGGTCATCGCAAGGCCTCGTCTTGTGGTGCAGAAGCCGCGCAGAACCCGGCCCCCGTGGGGGTCCCATGCAGCGGCGGGACGCTAGCACGGGTCCTGGCCGGCTCGCTAGCGGCCACGGTCATGCCTTCTGGCGTCTACTCGCGGGTCTTCAGGACGCCGATCAGGTCCAGCCGGTCCAGATGGCGGCGAACCAGAAGCGCGCTGCCGAGCGCAGCGACGCAGGTGATCAGCACCGCGCTGGCGTACGTCTTGAGCGAGATCACCACTGGGAAACGGAAGCGCTCGGGATCGATAGTGCTCGCGACACCGTGCGACAGCCAGGTCCCCACGAGAAGCCCGATGGGAATCGCGAGAATGACCTGCACAGCCATCTCGCCCAGAAGGACCGCCGAGATTTCCCCGCGCGTGAAACCCAGCACGCGCAGGCTCGCCAGATCCCGGCTTCGCACCGAGACCGCAACGCGTGCGTTGTTGTAGACCACGCCGACTGCGATGGTCGCCGCGAACAGGGTCAGGATCACCGTCATGAAGACAATGGTCTGGTCCATCTGCTGTTGGATGTGTGAGACCTCCGCCTCCTTCCTGTTGACGCTGGCCACGCGCGGCATCGCTTCCAGTCTCTTTTCGACTTCATCGATGTGCGCGGGATCGACCGAAAGCGCCACGCTGGAGATCGCCGGCGCTTCGTCGAACAGCTTCGACAGCTCGGACAGCCGCATATGGCCCTGTAGGCCGAACATCTCGTCGACCAGGCCGCTGACGTGCACGCGGTAGTGCTCGCGGTTGCCCTCGCGCTTCTCGAGGGTCACCGTGTCGCCTGGGTGGACCCCGAGCAGCTCGCCGAGCTTTTTCGTGAGCAGCACGCCGTCCGGCGGCAGCGCCGCGGGTCGACCGTGGCTGTCGAGCACGCGCCTCAGCTGCATGTCGTCCGGGTAGCCGTTGATCACCGCGTCGCGCGCCAGGTGCCCGGCGCGGATCCGCACCGGCACGGAGCGCAGGCCCTCGGCGCGCTCCACGCCCGGCAGCGCTGCGATCTCGTGTATGACCCGCTTGGGGACGGGGTCGACGAAGTCGGCGGAGAGGTTGTCGCGCATGGCCTGCCGGAACTGCACGTCGAGCAGGTAGTCGACCGCATCGACGTTGAAGCGGCCGACCACCAGGATGCCCACGGCCATCGCGATGCCGAGGGCGGACAGGAGGGCGCGCAGGGGTCGGCGCTCGAGCTCGCGCAGGATCATGCGCTCGGTCGGCCCTACCAGGCGGTGCAGCCCGATCCGCTCGAGCAGCGTCCGATGGTAGATGCCGGGTGGTGGCGGTTGCATGGCTTCCGCCGGCGGCAACGACGCGACGTGTCGCACCGAGGCCATCGCTCCCACCGCGCCCGCAACGAGACTGATCAGCGTTGCCGCGATGGCCGTGTGGGCTTCCAGGCGGTAGCTGAGAACGGGGAAGCCGAAGACGGACGCGTACAGTCCCGTCAACAGCGAGCCCAGCCAGGCCCCGAGCGCGATCCCCAGTGCCGAGCCGGCCAGCACGATCGCGCTGACCATCAGCAGGTAGTGCAATCCCACGCTCGCGTTCGAGTAGCCGAGCGCTTTCAACGACGCGATCTGGCTGCGCTGCAGGTGGACCAGCCGCGCCAGGACCACGTTCAGGATGAACGCGGCAACGCCGAGGAAGATCAGCGGAACCACCGTGGCCATGCTCTCGAGCTGCTGCATCTCGCCGTTGAGGATGTATTCCGACATCTGCTTGTCGCGGCCGACTGCGCCAAACGTGCCGTACGGTTCGAGCATGCGGTCCAGCGTGTCGATGACCTCCGCCCTGGACGCCCCTGGTTGCAGCCGCAGCACCACGTCGTTGAAGGCGCCTTCCATCTGGAAGGCAGGGGCGAGGGCCTTCCTGTCCATCCAGATCGCAGCAAACCGCGACTCGTCCATGCTGATGCCCGATGCGGGCATGTAGTAGATGAACTCGGGGGAGGCGGCGGTCCCCACGATCTGCAGCTTGCGCAGCTTGCCGTTGATCACCACTGGAAGCTGGTCGCCCGGGGAGAGGTGGTGGTTCTTCGCGAACTTCTCGAGCAGCAGCACCTCGTCGGGGTGACCCGGCTCCGGGAGGCGCCCCGAACGCAGGTACAGGGCGTCGAGCGGCGCGGCATGCCCGGCCCGGATCGAGACGATCTGGCCGATGGGTGGCTGCTCCTCGCCGCCGAGTGGAAGCCGGACGTTTTCGACCACGCGCGTGTAGACCTGCGCAACGCCGGGGATCGCCTCGAGCCTGTCGCGCATCGATTCCGGTGCACGCTTGAGGTGGACGAATACGTCGCCGAAGCGGTAGTCGCGGTAGTAGCTCGTCTTGGACAGCTCGAGCGAGCTCCACGTGCTCTGCAGGGCGACGTAGCTCGCGACCCCGGCTGCCACGATCAGGGCGATCGTGATCACCTGGCCCTTGAGCAAGGCGAGATCGCGCAGCAGCTTGCGGTGGATCGCCGCGATCATCCGCTGGGCTGCGACGCAGGTTCCGTGCCGCGAAGGCAGCGCGTCCGGGGGGCGATCCAGCCCGCGCGGCGCGGGTGCTCTGTCAGCGGCCGGCAGGCCTTGCGACAAGGGCCCACGCTCTGCGCACGAATTGCCGGCGCTACGCGTTGCTCTAGCCGACTCGCGCCCGGCGGATGGCGCGAGCCTCGTCACTGCACGTCCAGACAACGCACGCCCTTTGGGCGACGGCCAGGACGTGTCCGAGTGAACCTTCCAGCGTGGAAACGAGATACCGGCCCCCGCGGCCGGACCGGTACAGCCGGAGCCGCCACAGTCGGTGTCCGAGGCGCTCTAGGGTGAGCTCTGTCACGCTGCTCTGTTCGGGCGCTGGACGGCCGCGGTTGCGCGATACCTGCGCGGCTGTGCAGTTTCGGGGCTGCCGCGGAACAGGCCGGGCGGGTGGCGCGTTCTGGCAAGGAGGTGCGAAACACTCCTGCTGCTCCGCCGCGCATGGCAGGTTTGAAGACATGAGCTTCAATCCGGCCACGCTGCTGCTCTCGATGCTCGTTAGCTCGGTCGGGTTCGTGCTGTTGGTCTACGGGAAGAAGCAGGCCCGTATCCCTCATCTGGGGGTGGGGGTCGTGCTGGTTGTCTACCCGTTCTTCGTCCAGAGCGCGCTGCTGATGGCGCTGATCGGGGCCGCGTTGGTCGGGCTTCTGATCGGGGCGGTCAAGCTGGGTTGGTAGCCCGGGCTGCCGCGCTCCAGGAACTCAACGAGCGCGATTCACCGGTGACCTAGAACACCCCGCCGAGCGCGAGCCCGGTGCCGTCTCCGCCCGGATGGATGACCCCGACCCACAGCGGTCGGCAAGTTGCTTCGTGTCGATGCAGGGCCGGGACGAGCGTGCCGATGCCCGCGCCCACCAGTCCTCCCGCGATCACGTCGGTCGGGAAGTGGGCCGCGGCACGCACGCGCTCGTAGCCGACGAACGCTGTCAGTGCCGTTCCAGCGATCAGCGTGATCCAGCCGCGCGTATGGGTGTGGGAGCGGGAGAACGCCAGATAGGTTGCGGTCGCCGACAGCGCTGCGGTCTCCGCCGTGTGTCCCGAGAAGAACGACAGCGAGCTGTCCGTGCCGGGATTGTCGGGATACGGCTTGCCTTGCGCTTCCAGCTGGTCGCGCAGGCGATAGGTGCGGGGTCTCGGGCGCCGGACGGCGATCTTGACCAGATTCGCGGTCGCGAAGGTGATGCCCGCGCTCTCCGCATACAGAACGCCGTCCACCAGGCCCGATTCGGCTCCGTCCGTGAAGCCCGTGAACAGTGTATCGCCCAGAGCGTACGCTCCGGCCACCCCGACGCCGATCCCGGACACCGTGGAGGCGTGCGGGTCCACCGACTGCGTGACCGCTCCGCGGTCGATAGACAGCAGGTTGTCGGTGCTGCCTGGCTGCTGTGGCGAAAGCTCGCCGGTCGAGATGACCAGCTGGGAAAGCGCACCGAATCCGAGACTGATGCCGAGCGCTGCGGTGTCCGTGACTGGATCGACCGAAAAGCGCGTCCGCCCGCTGGCGCTCGCTTGGGTGGCGGCTCCCGGTTCGGCGTTGGCCGTGCCTACGGCGGCTGCGGCGACCAGGAACGCTGCGCTTCCAAGTATGCGGCTCTTGGGGTGGACCATTCTTCCACCTTGTTTTCGAGCCGCGAGGCGATGTCAATCAGTTGGGTCTTCAGCGTGCCCAGGCCGCTTCCACCGCGACGCCTACCGAGTCGATCACATCGCTGGCGTCGCTTCTCCGGTCGGGCGTCTCGTTCTGTAGTGTCCGCATGGCGAGCTTGGCCAACGCCAGCGCCGGGTTTTCCAGTTCGTTGCGGCGCCCCCTCAGCACGACCGTCACCTGTACGGTGTCGTCGTCTTCCCCACATTCTTCATCCGCACAGCGACTGGCGGGTTCATCGGGAACCTCGAACTCGGCGAAGCACTCGGGCGGATCAACCTGGGGCGCGCGGGTGGCGGGCTGGTCCGGGCGCTCGCGCATCCTGATGGCGACTCTCATCGACTGTTTGCTCCTCTTGCCGGGATTCGTGAGGGAGTCCGGGTTCGTTCTCCCCCTGGTGTCGGGGGCCGTTGCAGGCTCCGTACCAACCCGCGGCCGCGACCCAGTCGGTGGCAGACAAGCAGCGATTTTCCCCCTTTTTTTCCGCGGTCGAGCGCAGACAGACGGGCGTCCGCGGCGGGATCTGGCGTGGCAGGATTCCACGCACTGGCTGCGCCCTGGCGCCCATGTGGTGCGTTCTGGCTGCGTGCGCCCCTTCCACGGCGGCTTTCGTGTCCAGCTGCCTCACCTGTAGCGAAATGCCACGAAAACGTGACATTGCTGCCGAAATGGGCGAGGCAAAGTGCTACAGAATTGTGGCGTCTTGCTACAAGCCGGGTCAGGACAGGCCGTAGCGGTCCAGCTTGCGGTACAGCGTCCGGCGGTCGAACCCCAGCAGCTTGGCGGCCTGGGTCTTGTTGCCCGCCACGGCCTTGAGCACGCGCTGGATGTAACGCCGCTCCACCTCGTTCATGTTGAGGAGGTCGTTTGGATCGTCGCTGGCGACGACGACATGCGAGCTCTGGTAGTTGCGGATCTTCTCCGGCAGATCTTCAACCGTGATCTGGTCGAAGCGCGTGAGCGCAACCGCGCGCTCCATGCAGTTTTCGAGCTCACGTACGTTCCCGGGCCAGTCGTAGCCGAGCAGCTTCTCGGCTGCCGCGCTGACCAGGCCCACGACGTTCTTGTTGGCGCGCGACGCGGCGCGCTCGACGAAGTGCTGCGCGAGCAGAAGGATGTCGTTGCCTCTGGCGCGCAACGGCGGGACTTCCACACGGACCACGTTGATGCGGTAGTAGAGGTCCTCGCGGAACTTCTTCTCCGACACCTCGGTTTCGAGGTCGCGGTTGGTCGCTGTCACGAGGCGCGCGTCGAAGGACACCTCCGTGTTACCGCCGACGGGGCGCACTTTACGCTCCTGCAGCGCGCGCAGCAGCTTCGGCTGCATGCCGAGCGGCAGCTCGGCGACCTCGTCGAGGAACAGCGTGCCGCCGCTTGCCTGGACGAACAGCCCAGACCGCGATTGGCGGGCGTCGGTGAACGCACCCTTCGCGTGTCCGAAGAGCTCGCTTTCGAGCAGGGTTTCAGGCACCGCGGCACAGTTGATGGCAACGAAGGGACCGCCGCCACGCGCGCTGCGCGCGTGCAGTGCCTTGGCCACCAGCTCCTTGCCCGTTCCGCTCTCGCCGGTGATGAGCACGTTCGCGTCGCTGTCGGCGACGCGCGAGATAAGCTCGTTCACCTTGCGCATGGCGGAGCTGCCGCCGATCATGTCGTCGAACTGGCGGGTGGCGTCGACCGCCTCGCGCAGCCGTTTCACTTCTTCCTTGAGCGAACGGTGCTGCACGGCCCGCTCGACTACGAATGCCAGCGCGTCCATCTCGACGGGCTTGGTGACGAAGTCGTACGCGCCAGCGCGGATCGCGCCGATGGCCGTTTCCATGCTTCCGAAGGCGGTGACCACGACGACGGGGATGTCAGGCCGGCTGGAAACGATGCGCTCGCAGAGCTCGAGCCCGTTCATGTCGTGCATGTTCAGGTCCGTCAGCACGGCGTCGAACTCGTGCCCGTCGAGAAGGCGGAAGCCTTCGTCCGCTGAGGTCCGCCACTGGGTCTCGAAGCCCTTCTGCGACAGCGCTTCGTCGATCAGCTCGCACATGCTCTGGTCATCGTCGATGATCAGGACTCGGCCCTTCATGCGTCTAGCCTCTGGAGTTCGTGGTTGAAGAAGACAATGCCGACAGCGGGGAGTCGGATACAGGGGTCTCGGCTATCGAGGTAACCATGCAAAACAGACGGCGCATCCTGTGGTACCAGGACCGCCCCGTCCGTCGGGATTACTCTCAAGCGCGGATGGGAGCAAGTGCCGTGCCGGCCAAGCCGGCAGGTGGCTTGGAGGCTCTTTTTTCACGCCCCTTCGTCGACGTTCGAGAGTACCCGTTCCAGGCCGTCGAGATCGAGAGGCTTGACCATATGCTCGTCGAAGCCGGCCTCCAGCGCACGCCGTCGATCTTCGGGTTGGCCGTAACCGGTCAGCGCGATCAGCCGGATGCCCAACGTCTCGCTGTCGGCGCGCACGCGCTCGGCGACTTCGAAACCACTGACCACCGGTAGACCGAGGTCCACCAGGGCGATATCGGGGTGCTGGTGCCGGGCCTTGTCGATACCGGCCCGGCCGTCTTCCGCGACGATCACCTCGTGTCCGAGCAGCGTGAGCAGATCGCGGAGCATGTCGCGCGCGTCGGCGTTGTCCTCGACCACGAGGATCCGGAGCGGCCGCTTGTGCTCCTCGTCGAGGGCCGCGATTGCCGCCGGTCCTGAAGGGCTTTCGGCGGACTCCGGCTCGGCTTCGATCGCCTGCAGGCGCACGACGAACTCGCTGCCCTGGTTCTCGCCACGGCTATCCGCCTCGATGCGCCCGCCGTGCAGCTCCACCAGGCGTTTGGCCAGCGTCAGACCGATGCCCAGACCCCCCTGCGCCCGGGTCTTGGCCTTGTCCGTCTGGGCGAAGAGGTCGAAGATGCCTTCAAGCTGTTCGGGTGCGATGCCGATGCCCGTGTCGATGACCCGGACGACGGCCTCGCCGGGAGGCTGCCCACGTGTTGGATCCAGCTCCACCACGACGTGGATCTCCCCGCCCGCCGGCGTGTACTTGAGCGCGTTGCTGAGCAGGTTGGTGATGACTTGCTCCAGCCGCACCAGGTCGCCATCGACCACGACGGGTTGGTCGGGAAGCTCCAGCGTGAGCTTGTGCCCGTGCTCTGCTGCGCGTGAGTGTACGTCGCCGAGCGCGCGTCGCGCGACCTCGCCGAGATCCACCGCCTGTTTCTTCAGACGCACGTTCCCCGTGCTGAAGCGCGACACGTCGAGCAGATCGTCGACCAGCCGCGTCTGCAGTCTGACCTGGCGCGTGGCCACGTCCAGGTAGCGGTTGAGGGTGGCATCGTCCATCTTGCTCAGGCGCATGACCCGGATCACGTTGACGAGCGCGCCGACCGGATTGCGCAGCTCGTGCCCGAGCATCGCGATGAACTCGTCCTTGGCCTGGTTGGCGCGGTCCAGCGCTTCCCTGGACTTCTCCAGCTCCGCACTGGCGCGTTCGGCTTCAGCACGTGCGCGCGTCTCGAACCAGGTGATCGCCGTGATCAGCACGCTGACGAGCAGACCGGCGAGCAGAACCAGAGGCGGGTTGCCGCGGTGCGACCCCGCGTCGAAGCGTGGAGTCGACGCAAAGTCGAGCGTCCAGGTGCGCCCGGCGACCTGGATGTGCCGCGAGCCCTGCAGGTACGGCCTGGCCGGGCGCACCTTCTGGCCGGCGTCGAACAGCAGTGCGGCAGGAGCTGGATGTTGGCCGTCGTACACTCTGAAGGCGAGCTGCCCCGCCGCGTGCTCGGCGAAGATCCCCTTGAGCAGATCGCGGACGCGGAATGGGCTGTAGACGAACCCTCTGAGCAATGCCCGCCGCTTCGCGACGGTCGCTGGCACTCCCACGGCATCGTAGACGGGCGTGAAGACGATGAATCCGGGCTCCGTGCTCTCGCTGCCCTGCTCTTCGAGCGGCACCTCCGCGGTTGCAGCCGCCCTGCCCGTGTCCCGCGCACGGTCCATCGCGTCGCGACGCCGGGGCTCGCTGGCCATGTCGTATCCAATCGAGTCGCGGTTGCCGTGATCGAGCGGCTCGATGAACAGCACGGGTTGGTGTACGGCGCGCTGGCTGGTCGGAAACAGCTTGAATCCGGGCTCACCGCTGCTCCGGACCTTGTCTACGAACGGCGCAACCTCGTCGGCGGGAACCGTCGGGCTCCAGCCGACGCCGCGATTGCCGGGAAAGCGCCGGCTGAGCTCCAGGTGCTCGACGAACACGTGGAATTCCGGGCGAGCCACCGGAGCGGTAGCCGCGAATAGCCCGGCGGTCGCCTGCAGCGCGTCGAGGTACGTCTTCATGCGTTCCTGGATCGCGTCCTCGGTGGCGGCGACCGAGTCGTTGAAGCGCGCGCGATCGCGATCCACCGCTGTGCGCGCGACGAACGCGGTGATGCTGCCGGTCACGGCAAGGGCTACCAGCAGCACGATGACGGGCGCCCATGCGCTGCGGAAACGCGAGCGGGGCACCGTTGCCGGTGGGGGACTCTTGCTGAGCACAGACTACCGCTAGTCTGGTTAAGGTCGCTGGCGGCCCGGGGCAAGGGCGACAGGCCAGATAATCGTATCTTTGGGTTGCGCGAGGCCACGAGCGAATTTAAGCCGGCAGGATATGTCTGGAACCGGTTCCGGACCCGGCGGGCGCGTCGGGGACGGCACGGACGACGGCGGGCGCGAGCTTGGCCTGGAGCTGGATCGGATGTTCGGCGAAGAACGCCGCGCGGCGATGGCCCGGCTCGCCTCCACTCTCTCGCACGCTCTGGGCACGCCGCTCAATGTCATCTCCGGGCGCGCGACGATGATCGGAATGCGGGACATGAGCCAGGAACAGCTCGCCGACAACGCGCGCATCATCCGCGAGCAGGTCCGCACGATCGCCGACATGCTGAGTCGGGTCCTGGGCTTCGTCCGTGAAGGGTGGCCCGGTCCGGTTCCGACCGACCTTCCCGAACTGGCCCGACGCGTCGTGCGGCTCATGCATCCCATTGTCGATGTTCGCGGAATCCAGCTCGAGCTGGGAGAGGTGGAGGAAATCCACGCCCAGGTCCATGCCCCGCGCATCGAACACGTGTTGGTTGATCTGATCACGCACGCGGCAGCGGTCGGTGGGCGCGGCACGCGCATGTCGCTGTCGCTGTCGCGCCGCGAGCTCGAGCCACCGTCGTACGAACGGGGGCGTGCCAGTACGGGTCCGGTCGCGTGTTTCGACCTCGCGCTGCACGGCGTAGCGCTCCCGGCACCGGACTACGACTACATCCACGAGCCGTGGCTTCGCGTGGAGGCGCAGAGCCCCGAACAGCGTTCACTGTCGATGCTCTACGCGGTCTGCTTCGGTATCGCGCGTGAGCACCGCGGATGGGTGCAATTCCACGAGGAGCCAGGCGGAGCGGCGACGTTCTCGTTGTGCTGGCCGCTGGCGGCCTGATCGCCGAGGCGCTTCGAACCTACTTCCGCAGATCGAGCGTCATGCCCTCGGAGGCCACGACCAGCTTGGTCGATTCGGTGTGCTCGTCGATCCAGCGAGCTGCGCGCTTGCCGACCTCGTCGAGCGCGGCATCGGTGCGATCCGGGTCGTGGTGGAAGAGCGCGAGCGTGCGTGGCGCGGCCAGCACGCCGAGCTTGAGCACGTCGTCTACGACGGAGTGTCCCCAGCCGACCTTGGCGGGCATGTCCGCCTGCACGTACTGCGAGTCGTCGATCAAGAGGTCCACACCCTCCGCAAACTGCGCCAGCGTTTCGGGTGTTGTGACCACGCCGTCCGGGGCGGACAGCTCGTTGTCCGTCAGATAGGCGAGCGAGGCGCCGTCCTCGTCGACGATGCGGAAGCCCTGCGCGCTGCCGGGATGGTTCAGTCCGATGCGCTGGATGGTGGCCGAGCCAATCTGCCAGGTCGGACGCTCCGGCCGCATGAACTCCACCTTGGCCGGTATGTCGTTGGCGCTTACGGGGAAGTGGATGTCGTCGAAGATGGTGCGCTGGAAGCGCTCCTGCGCGTCGGTCGCCAGCGGATAGATGAGCAGCTCGGTCTCGCGCTTCCACAACGGCGCGAAGAACGGCAGCCCCAGGATGTGATCCCAGTGCGTGTGCGACAGGAGAAGGTTGACCGGCGTGGTGTGGTGCTCGGCCACCAGCGCGTCGCCCAGCTTGCGCATGCCGGTGCCAGCGTCGAGGACGATGATGCTGCCGTCGCCAAGCCGCACGTCCACGCACGAGGTGTTGCCGCCGTACCGAGCGGTCTCGGGGCCGGGCGCCGGCACCGAGCCCCGGACTCCGTAGAAGCGGACGCGCATAGCGCTCCACTGTATCAGCCTCTTGTCCGGCGGCGCATTTTCCTGACCCCACGTTCTTGCCCGCCGCGGCCCGACGGCCTGCCCGAGCGCTAGGCCGGCAGCGTGGCCTGACCTTTTTCCCAGTTGCAGGGAGTCAGCTCGCCTGTTTGCAGCGCGTCGAGCACCCTGAGCACCTCGTCGACGTTCCGCCCCACGGACAGGTCGTTGACGCTGGTCCAGCGGATGATGCCTTCGGGATCCACGATAAAGGTGGCTCTCAGCGCTACGCCCTCCTCGTGGTGCAGAATGCCGAGCGCCCTGGAAAGCTCCCGACGTGTGTCGGCGAGCATCGGATAGGGCAGCTGGCGCAGGTCCGGGTGGCTCTCGCGCCACGCTAGATGGACGTAGTGGGTGTCGATGCTGGCGCCGAGCAGCTGGGCCTCTCGCTCCACGAAGTCCCGGTAGCGTCGCCCGAACGCGGCGATCTCCGTCGGGCAGACGAAGGTGAAATCCATCGGCCAGAAGAAGAGGACCTGCCACCGACCGCCGTAGGTACGCTCGGTGATTTCCTCGAATTGTCTACCGGCCTCGAGGCTGACGACGGCCTGCAGCTTGAACGGCGGGAGGCGGTCTCCGATGGTGAGCATGTTGGGTGTCCTTTCCGATGTTGGGGTGTGTCCGGGCGCCAACGCGCGCCTACCCTTCGCATCAGCAGCTTCCGTACCAGTCATGTGTGTAAGTAATTTCAAGTAGTTATGGTCCTATCTTGCACCCGTATGACAGTGAAAACCGAGATTTCGGTGTAGCTCTACTGACATTTCGGTGTTTCGGCACTACGTGAACTGCGTGACCCGCGAGCTGGATCTGACCCGTGACCTTGCCGAGCTGGTCGAGCTGGTCGCTGCCGACGAGGTGGACGAGCTGATCAGGCGGGGCCTCGACTGGCTCTCGCGCCTCGCGCCCTACGACCTGGCGACGGTGTTCGAGCTCGACGGTGATCGGCTCGTGGTGCGGGCCGCGAGAGGACGGCTGGCAGGCGAGCGCGTGCGCGGACACGTGCTCGAGCTGACGGACTTTCCGACCATTCGCGAGGCGATCGACACGCGGCGCGCCCGCGCGTTCACCGAGAGCGATCATGCCGAGGGCGACGGCGACCCCTTCGACGGTGTGCTCGACCTGCCGCCCGGGCACTCGTGCATGGTCGTGCCGCTGTGTTCCGGCGACCACTGTCTTGGTGTCGCAACGCTCGATCGGGCCGTGTGCCAGACGTATCCGGACGATGTCGTGCAGCTGGTCGAGGTCTACGCCCGCGTGCTGGCCATTGCGATCCGCAACGCGGAGCAGAAGCAGGCGCTCGAGCGCCTGCACCGCCAGGACCACGACTACCTCAGGTTGCTCGGATCGGAGATCGGCGAGCGATCGGTCCGACTGCTGGAATCGAGTCGGAGCCCGCGCATGCAGGAGCTGGTGCATCGCGCCCGGCAAGTGGCGGCGACGGACACGCCGGTGCTGCTCCTGGGCGAGACGGGGACCGGCAAGGAGCGTCTAGCGAGAGCCGTCCACGAGTGGAGTCCCCGGGCGGCGCAGCCGTTCGTCGCGATCAACTGTGCAGCGATCCCCGCTCAGCTGATCGAGAGCGAGCTGTTCGGCCACGTCAAGGGCGCGTTCACAGGTGCGACCCGCGACCGCAGCGGTCGCTTCCAGATGGCGAACGGCGGCACGCTGTTGCTCGACGAGGTGGGCGAGCTGCCGATCGAGCTCCAGGCGAAGCTGCTTCGCGTGCTGTCGGAAGCGCGCTTCGAGCCGGTGGGCAGCGACCGGAGCGTGAAAGTCGATGTGCGCGTGATCGCGGCGACGCATGTCGACCTTCGCCGTGCGATCGACGAAAGGCGCTTCCGCGACGACCTGTACTACCGGTTGAATGTGTTCCCGCTGGAGCTGCCGCCGCTCGGCGAGCGGCTGGAGGACCTGCCGATCGCCTGCAGCGTGCTGTTGGCGGAGCAGGCCGAGCGGACCGGGCGCCGCGGCATGCGCGTGACCGCCGAGGGGCTCGAGCTGCTTGCCAGCTACAGCTGGCCGGGCAATCTGCGCGAGCTGGCCAACGTGCTCGAGCGCGCGACGATCGTCGCCCGGGGGCGCGAGCTCGGGCCGGCCGAGCTGGAGCTGCCCCGGGCCGAGCGCGCGGTTTGTGGCCTGCACGAGGCGCATCCAGATCGGCGCGTGCCGACGCTCGACGAGCTCTCCCGCGAGCACATCCGCCGGGTCGTCGCGCTGACGGACGGACGCATCTACGGTCCTGGCGGCGCTGCCGAGTTGCTTGGGCTCAAGCCCTCGACGCTGCAGAGCCGCATGCGCCGCCTCGGTCTGGAGCGGCGGGTTGTCGTCGCCGAAGCGCGGGCGGCTGCGCACGCTAGCGGTCGCCCGCAGGAAGGTTAGATTCGTTCCCGATGATTGAAGTCGAACAGACGGATCGAAGACAGCCCGCGGTTGCGGGCCGCTTCTACCCGGGGGATCCGGCGCGGCTGGGCCACGAAGTGGCGCGGTTGCTCGGAGAGCAGCCGGCGGAGCGGGATGCGTTTGCCGTGATGGCGCCGCACGCCGGCTACATGTACAGCGGTGGGGTTGCCGGTGCGACGTTCGCACAGGTCCGGGTGCCGTCGCGTGCAGTGGTGATGTGCCCCAACCACACAGGTCTGGGCGTGCGCCGTTCGCTCTGGAGCAGCGGGCAGTGGAACATGCCCGGCGGCGCAGTTCCCATCGCCGAGGAGCTCGCGAGCGCGATCCGCGATGCCGCGGATCTGGGTAGCGACCACATGGCGCATCTGCGCGAGCACGCCATCGAGGTGCAGCTTCCGTTCTTGCAGGCTCGCCGCCCGGACATCTCCATCGTGCCGATCTGTCTGGCAGGGCTCTCGCTTCGCGAGTGCCACGAGCTCGGCGAAGGACTGGCCCGCGCGATCGCGGCGGCGCCAGGCGGTGCGCTGGGCACGCTGATCGTCGCGAGCACGGACATGTCGCACTATGTGCCGGCGGACGTGGCCAAGCGACTCGACACACTGGCGCTGGAACGCGTGCGCGCGCTCGATCCAGACGGGCTGTACGACGTTGTAACGCGTCACGACATCTCGATGTGCGGCTTCATCCCGACGACCGTGGCCCTGGTCGCCGCCTTGCGTCTCGGGGCCACCGGCGCCGAGCTCGTGCGCTATGCCAACTCGGGCGACGCTTCGGGCGACTATGCGAGCGTCGTGGGCTACGCCGGAGTCGTCGTGTACTGATCACGCACTCGACGCGGAGCCCCGGGGTTGTTAGCTTGAGTGAACGTAAAGTCATGTCCAGCCTAGCCCCAGGTCTTCTGGTCGCCGCGCCGCCGCTTGGCGACCCAAACTTCGATCGTTCCGTGGTGCTGTTGGCCGCGCACGGGCCCGATGGTGCGTTTGGCTGGATCATCAACGGACGCGAGCTGATGACCCTGCCCGAGCTGCTGGTTCGTGCGGAGGTCACCACCGAGCACATCGACGCAGCGCTCGGCACGGTGCGTATGGGCGGGCCGGTCAGCCAGGAGCAGGTGTGGCTCGTGTACCGCAGCGAGGACCGATTCGACGGCATCGAAGGTCAGTTCGATGTGGGCGAGGGCATCGTCGCGTCGGCTTCGCGCAAGGTACTTGAAGCGGTTGCGGCAGGCACTTCGCCGCCGAGCCTGGTTGGTCTGGTCGGCTATGCGGGCTGGGCGCCCTCCCAGCTCGAGGACGAGATCCGCGCGGGCGCGTGGCTGCCGACAGACATCGATCCGGCGATCGTGTTCGACGTGCCCCGCGACGAGGTGTGGACGGCCGCCTACGCCCACATCGGCACCACGCCGATCGCGTTCACGACGCGCGTCGTCGGGTCCGCCTGAGCCGGCGCTTGCCCGCCGGCGGCCCTCCGTGCACCCTACAGGGCGGCATGGAGCGGCGCATCATCGCCATCTGCCTGGTCGCGCTTGCGGCGGTCACTTCACTTACCGACGCCTTCGCCGACAACGGCAAGCTGGTTGGTCCGGGTGACAAGCCCGCGGGCCAGCGGCACGTCGTGTCGGCCGACGCCAAGGCGCCCATAGCGCCCAAGGCGCCCAAGGCGCCCAAGGCGGATCCCGCGCCGCGCCCCGCGGCAGGTCGGCGCCATCGCGGATGTCCGGCGGAGATGGTGCGCGTCAAGGACTACTGCATCGACCGCTGGGAGATCTCGACCGTCGACAAGAAGACCGGCCAGGCATTGTCGCCCTACTATCCGCCCCAGCCCGTGCTGATGCGCCGCGTTCGCGAGGTGTGGCAGGCGGAGCGTTTCGAGGAGGGCAGCGAGAGCGCGAGCCAGATGCCGCTGCCGTTTCTGCCCGAGTGGCAACGGACGCATCGCTTCCGCCCCAAGGCGGTGAGCGAGCCGGGCGTGGTGCCGCAGGGCTACCTTTCCTACTACACGGCCAAGGAAGCCTGCGAAAACGCGGGCAAGCGACTCTGCAAGCACGATGAGTGGGTGACGGCGTGCGAAGGCGCGCGGCACACGCGCTTTCCCTACGGCGATCATTTCGATCGCTCCAAGTGCAACGTGTACCGCTACTACCACCCGGCGTACGTGCTGCACGACAACTCCTCGATCGGCCACACCGATCCGCGCCTCAACCTCGTGGTCGAGCACGGACGCGACCCCGTCCTCCGCAACACCGGTGCGACCCGGAGCTGCGCGAGCCGCTGGGGCAGCGATCGCATCTACGACATGGTCGGCAACCTCGACGAATGGGTAGACGACGAAGGGGGCATGTTCGTCGGTGGCTTCTACGCTCGCGCGACGACCAAGGGGTGCGAGTCGAAGATCAGCGTGCACGCGCCCGCCTACTACGACTATTCGCTCGGCACCCGATGTTGCCTGGACGCGCGCTAGTGCCGCGTCCCGATACCAGCACTTCAATCCCGAAAGCCTGCTCGCGGACGCGACACTAGGCGTCGGCGCTCCGGTCCAGAGTCCGCGTCAGGCGCCCGAGCGCGGCGGACAGGCCCTGTTGTCGTTCGCCAGGCGGATCGCTCGTGCTCCAGCGCGACCAGTACACCACCACCAACCTCTCGTCCTCCGAGCGCGGCGAGGGAAGTGTGCGCAGGCACAGCACCGAGTCGTCGTCTTCGTGCCATGACACGGCGAGGTCGCGTCCCGGCGTGTTGGTCAGCACGCTACCGCCGATATGATCGCCCCAGGGGCAGCGCAGCGAAACACGGCTGCCCTCGGGACCGATTCCAACGCCTGTGCCCAGCCACGTGGCCAGTGCGGCCGGCTCGGAGAAGAAAGCGTGGGCCGTTGCGGCGGAGGTGTGCGCCGCGTCGATCAGCCACACCGCACGTCGATCCCGTCCCGGGTGTTTCTCCAGCGAATGGGCCAGAAGTGCGAGCGACACGCGCCACGAAGACGCGACGCCTTCGGCGTCGTCGTCCGGCTCGAGTCCTTCGTGTTCCAGCACGACCCGCCCGGGCGAAAGCAGCATCCGGATCCGCGACCCGCCGCTGTCGAACGCGATCTCCTCGCCTTCGACGAATGCCGTCACACGCACCGGCAGGCTCGCTCCCAGTGCCCTCCAGGTCAGCTCGACGTGACCGCCGCGTTCGACCTTGCCGCGCACGGCATCCACCTGCCAGCGCTCGAGCCCGCGCGCCGTTGCGCACGCCTCCCACGCGTGTTCGAGCGAAGCGTCGACGGATTGTTCCAAACGGAAGTCAAGGGTCATCGGTTCAAGCGGGGGTCGTGCTCGGTGGCGTTGCCCTCGTGCGACGCCGCTGACATCGCGCGGGCTTGCGTCGCGGCAGCACGCACGAATCGACGGGGGCGTCTCCAGTCAGAACGAAATCTTGTGTCGCGGGTGAAGCCATGCGGATTTTCTTGATCGATAGCAGGGCAGAGCGCGTGACGGCAGCCGATGGGAAAAGCCCGGCCACTTGCTGTGTCGCCGCGTTGCGTCGCGGAGTCGACCATAGCGCGCGCTGTGATCGCGACAAAGATGACGCGTTCGCGCTGGCGGATCGACGGTCGAGAAACTACAGTGCAATGCCTCTTGCGATCGCGAGCTGTGCCCCGGCTCGCGCGCACGTCCGACACGCTTTGCCCCCGCAGCGGAGGATTATCGATGCGCCGTTCTGCCCAGCTTGTTGCTTCGCTCGCTCTACTCCTCGCTGCTGGTTGCGGCTCCGCCAATGAAATGCCCAGCGGCGGGTTCACCAACAAGGTCCAGCCCATCTCCGGTGGACAGGTCGACAGCACCCACAGCTCGGTGGTGGGTATCGCGATCCTGCCCAACGGGTTCCAGGGACCGATGGAGATGTGCTCGGGCACGCTGATCGCGCCGAATCTGGTGCTCACCGCCCGCCACTGTGTTGCGTCGGTTCCGAGCGAGCAGGTCATCTGCGGGCAGTCGACGTTCGGCGCGACGTACCAGCCCAGCGCCTTCTACGTCTCGACCGACGTGAAGGTCGGCTACAGCAGCAACTTCACGCGCGCCCAGGAAGTGCGGGTCCCGAGCAACGGAGCCGACATGTGCGGTTACGACGTGGCCCTCCTGGTCCTGGACTCGAAGATCACAGGCGTGACGCCGTACGTTCCGCGCATCGACAAGGAGGTCGCGCTCGGCGAGGTGTACACGGCCGTTGGCTACGGCATCACCACTCCGACCGGCCAGGATAGCGGTACGCGCCGGGATCGCACCGGCCTGCACGTGAGCTGGTATCACGACCAGTCGTACGCGCCCGTCTGCAACACGCAGCCGTGCGGCGGCCAGATGGCGCCGAGCGAGTGGGAAGGCGAGACCGGCGTCTGCCAGGGGGACTCGGGCGGGCCGGCGCTCGACGCGAACAACATGGTCGTTGGTGTCACGTCCCGTGGCTACAACTGCACCTACCCCATCTACAGCGCTGTCTCGACCTGGAAGGACTTCATCATCCAGGGCGCGCTCGATGCGGCCAAGAAGGGTGGCTACACGCCGCCGACCTGGGCCACCACCGGCAGCACCGGAACCGGCGGTGCGGGAGGGGCCGGCGGAGCAACAGGAGCTGGCGGAGCGAGCGGCGGTACAGGCGGCCAGGCCACAGGTGGCGCAGGCGGCACCGCCGGCGGGCCGGTCACGACCGCCGACCCGCAGGGTGAACAGTGCAGCTCGTCGCAGCCCTGCCCCTCGGGGTACGAATGCGTCTACGACAGCGATCCGTCGCAGGCGTATTGCGCTGCCAGGTGCGACGCGCAGAACGCCTGCTCGCCCGGACTGAAGTGCACTTCCGTCACGAAGAGCGTCCAGGTCTGCAAGAACCCTCCCCAGAGCTCCAACGTGAACACCAGCAGCGGCTGCACCCTCGGCGAGGGGCGTGGTCCGGCAAAGCCGGTGCCGTGGATCATCGGGCTGTCGTTGATCGGGCTGGCAGGCGTGAGACGCCGCCGCCACAAGTGAGGCAGGAAGTGGAGCCGAGGGGGATCGAACCCCTGACCTCCGCATTGCGAACGCGGCGCTCTCCCAGCTGAGCTACGGCCCCGGGAGGAGGACCGGGAGGGTACCCGCGGCCCGAGCGGTGTCAACTGCAATCGCCGGGCGGGTTCTGCGGTGGCGAGTCGCGGGCCTGGAGCTCGCTCCGAGCCCCCTCCGATTGGCACGTTCTTCTCCGCGTGGCTCGCCGATTTGGTTGACCCCCTTCGGCGGGTGGTTATCTTGCCCGCGTTCCCCGAGAGTGCTCGGGGCCAGACTGGGCTCGAACCCCCCGAGCGGTCTGTGCGCTGGATGGTAGCGCGCCGGTCGGACACGTGTGGGAGTTGGAGCGATCAGGAGAACCGGGAAAAATGGGCAAGATTATCGGAATCGACCTGGGCACGACGAACAGCGTCGTTGCGGTGATGGAAGGCAAGGAGCCCAAGGTCATCGTCAACGAAGAGGGCTCGCGCCTGACGCCGTCGGTCGTTGCATGGGATGAAAAGGGCGAGATCCTGGTCGGCACGATCGCCAAGCGGCAGGCCGTGACGAACCCCGAGCACACGGTCTACTCGTCGAAGCGCTTCATCGGTCGCCGCTTCGACGAGGTCAACACGGAGATGCACCGCATCCCGTACAAGGTCGTCAAGGGCAAGAGCGGCGACGCCTGGATGGAAGTGCGCGGCAAGCAGCTGGCGCCGCCCGAGGTGAGCGCCAAGGTTCTGCAGAAGCTCAAGAAGGCCGCCGAGGACTACCTGGGCGAGAAGGTGACTGAAGCCGTCATCACCGTTCCGGCCTACTTCAACGACTCGCAGCGCCAGGCCACCAAGGACGCCGGCAAAATCGCCGGTCTGGAAGTGCGCCGCATCATCAACGAGCCGACCGCGGCCGCGCTCGCGTACGGCCTCGACAAGAAGACCAACGAGGTCATCGCCGTCTACGACTTCGGCGGAGGCACGTTCGACATCTCGATCCTCGAGGTTGGTGACAACGTCGTGCAGGTCATCTCGACCAACGGCGACACGCACCTCGGCGGCGACGACATCGATCACGAGATCATGGACTGGCTGATCGCCGAGTTCCGCAAGGACAGCGGCATCGACGTCTCGAACGACAAGATGGTCATCCAGCGCCTGAAGGACGCAGCGGAGCAGGCGAAGATCGAGCTTTCGACCAAGCAGGAGACGACGGTCAATCTGCCGTTCCTCACCGCCGACGCCAGCGGGCCGAAGCACCTGCAGAAGCAGCTCACGCGCTCCAAGCTGGAGCAGATGATCGGCAGCTTTGTCGACCGCACGATGGAGCCGGTCAAGAAGGCTCTGGACGACGCGAAGAAGAAGGCCAGCGACATCGACGAGGTGGTGCTGGTCGGCGGCTCGACGCGCATCCCGCTGGTGCAGGAGACGGTCAGCAAGTTCTTCGGCAAGGAACCGCACAGGGGCGTCAATCCCGACGAGGTCGTGGCGATCGGCGCGGCTGTGCAGGGCGGAGTGCTGGCCGGTGACGTGCAGGACGTCGTGCTGCTCGACGTGACCCCGCTGTCGCTGGGCGTCGAGACGCTCGGCGGCGTGATGACGGTGATGATCCCGCGCAACACCACCATCCCCACGCAGAAGAAGGAAATCTACTCCACCGCCAGCGACAACCAGACCTCCGTCGAGATCCACGTGCTGCAGGGCGAGCGCGCCGAGGCGCGCTACAACCGGACTCTCGGCAAGTTCCATCTCGAAGGTCTGCCGCCGGCGCCCCGCGGCGTGCCCAAGGTGGAGGTGACGTTCGACATCGACGCCAACGGCATCCTGTCGGTCACCGCCAAGGACATGGCGACGGGCAAGGACCAGAAGATCACCATCACGGCGTCGAGCGGCCTGAACGAGGGCGACATCGACAAGATGGTCAAGGAGGCCGCCGAGCACGAGGCGGAGGACAAGCGACGCCGCGAGGAGATCGAGCGGCGCAACAAGCTCGACAACCTCTGCTACACGCTGGAAAAGCAGATCACCGAGAACAAGGACAAGCTCGAAGCCAGCGACATCTCCTCGCTCGAGGGCCTGATCAAGGAAGGTCGCGAGGCCGTCGAGAAGCAGGACGACGCCAAGGTACAGGACGTTCTGGAGCGTCTGGAAAAAGAGGCGCACCAGATGGCCAGCAAGCTCTACGAGGCGGCTGGCGGAGCACCTCCCGGTGGTGGTCCCGATGCCGGAGGCAACGGCGCGCCTGGTGCCGGCGAGGCGGGCGAGAGCAAGAAGAGCGGCGACGTGATCGACGCCGAGTTCGAGGAAACGAACTAGTAGTTCGCATCCCGCGCCCGCCGCAATCCTCCGCCGGGGGCCTACCGCCCCGGACCCCCGCGCGCTCGCTGTGCGCGGGCGCGCGCCGGGCTGCGTCCGGCAGTGCATCTCCTTCACGCTCGCGCTTGCACTTGCCAGGCGTGCCTCGGGTCCGCCAAGATGTGGGCGTGCTGCGCGGCGCGGAAGGTTTCCTTGCAGAACGCTGAGGTGCTCATCGTCGGGGGGGGACCGGCGGGTATCTCGACTGCGCTGTTCCTCTCCCATGCGGCGCCCGGGTTGACCGATCGCATCGTCGTACTGGAAAAGGCGCAATACCCGCGCGAAAAGTACTGTGCGGGCGGGGTCGGCGCGCGCGCGGACAAGCTGCTCGGCTCGATTGGTGTCGTGGTCGACGTGCCGTCCGTGTGGCTGGACGGTGTCGCGTTCCGGGCGATGGGACGCACGACCACTGTGCGCGATGGCGCCATCGGGCGTGTCGTGCGCCGCATCGAGTTCGACCATGCGCTCTACCGCATCGCGCTCGAGCGCGGCATCCGCGTGATCGACGACGCTGCAGTCACGGCCATCCGCCCCTTCGACGGCGGCGTCGAAGTGGACAGTCGCGCCGGCCTATTCCGCGCGCCCGCGCTCGTGGGCGCCGACGGCGTTGCCAGCATCGTCCGTCGCGCGCTCGGGTTTGCCTCGACTCGCTACCGGGCCCAGGCGCTGGAGCTCGACACCGAACCCGTCGAGGGCGACCTCCCACGCGATGTCCTGTTGTTCGACGCGTCCGATCGCGGGCTTCCCGGCTACTACTGGGACTTTCCAACGCTCGTCGACGGCAAGGAGATGATCTGTCGGGGCGTGTACATGCTCAAGACGGGCGACAACGACCCGCATATCGAGATCCAGGACATCCTTGCCGCGCAGCTTGAAGCGCGCGGCCTGTCGCTATCCAGCTTCCGCAAGAAGCGCTTCGCCGAACGCGGCTTCGAGCGGCATCGACCCGTGTCCCGTCCGCATGTGCTGTTGGTCGGCGAAGCGGCGGGGATCGATCCGGTCACGGGGGAGGGGATTGCCCAGGCGATCCAGTACGGAGCGGTCGCTGGGCGGTACCTCGCTCGCCGCCTCGAGGATCGGCGCTTCGATTTCGCTGATTGGTCTGTGGAAGTACGCCGCACCATGATCGGCAGGGACCTTGGCGTACGGGAAAGGGGCGTCCACCTGTTCTACGGTCCGTCCCGGCCGTCGATAGAGCGCTTTCTGCTCGATACTCCGGACTTCATCCGTATCGGTCTGCAGCACTTCGCCGGCAAGCAGTGGTCGAAGACCGCGATCGCCCGCGCGGGCTGGAGCGCGCTCCGCCACACAGCTCGCGCGAGCTGGTTGTCCCCGTAGCCTCGCCGCTGGCGCGGCATTTCGCTGATGGTGGAACCGGACCAGCGACCGGACAGAGGAATCCAGCGCGGATCGTGACAACCCGCGCCGAGGTGACGCGCGCTACTTGCAGCGGCGACTGCGCCGTATAGATTCCCGGCCCATGGCTCGATTCCTCTCGCGCGTTACCGCGTTGTCCTCGCTCGTGCTCGTTGTTGGCTGTGGAGGCCAGAAGCTTCCCTCCAAGTCCGCCGTCGATACCTCGCAGGGCTCTGCAAAGTCGGCCAAGACGCAGGCCGAGGCGCCTCCGGATCTGAGTCCGGTTGCCGCGCCGAAGGATCTGTTCCTTGTCGGCCGCTTCAAGGATCCAGGGGCCGCGGTCGACACCATCACCAACTGGGCCGGCATGCCCATGGACTGGCGGAAGCTCATCGCACGCCACCAGCCGGACGCGGCGCGCATCGTTGCGATGGACGCGCCGGTCGACATCGCTGCGGCGCTCAATCCGACCAGCGTCGGGCAGATGCCCAAGCCTTTCGCTGTTGTCAGCGTCGGGCTCAATTCGCTGGACGACGCGGTCGCCTTCGCGAGGAAGCAGGGCGAGGACGTGCACGAGATGAGCCGAGGCGTCTACCGCGTGGGTGCCGACGGCGACGTGTCGTGCGCGGTCGCGGCTTCGGTCGGCAAGGTGCCTGCCCGCCTGGTTTGCGGCAGGCACCGCGAGGACGTTGACGCGCTCCTGCCGTACGCCACGCGTGGTCTGCCCAACGCGGACCTCGGGCAGAACGATCTGCACATCGAGCTGCGCGCCGAGCCGTTCCGTCGCCGCTACGCGCGCCAGCTCAGGGAGCTGAAGACGCTGGCAGTGCCGTTCGTGCTCAAGGAGCTCTCGCTGGACAGCCCGTCCTTCGATCGGGCGCTGGCAGACGGCGTGCACGGGTTGGGTGACGAGTTCATCGCGCTGGTCGAGGATCTCGATTCGATCGACATCGATGGCACGATCGACAAGTCCAAGCAGCAGGTCGTCACGACCGGTGCCGTGAAGTTCCGCGGCGACAGCTCGTGGACCGTGCACACGATGGTCGACTCCGCCAAGCGTGCGGGGCCGCCTCCGGACATGTTCTGGAAGCTGCCGAAGGACGTGGCCTCGGCGGGATACGGCGTGAGCCCCAACCCGAGTCGTTACAAGGGCATCGCGCGCACGGCCGAGGAGCTGGCCGATGGCTTCATGTCCCACGAGCAGGTGCCGCGGCGCGCCCGCGACGAGGCGGTGGACGCCATCGAGCAGCTCTTCAAGCTCGAGGGGGCTCACGTCTTCGCACGTGGAGCCGTCACGGTCCCCGACGACAAGACCTCGAATCGCAAGCGTGACCGCCTGATCTCGAGCGTTGGCTGGAACGTCATCGGCTTCGACGAAACGCCTGCCAAGGTGAAGAAGCTGATGTCGACGCTGGCCAAGGTCTACAACGACCGTCAGCTCAGGAAGCTGCTCGACAAGCAGCTGGGCAAGAAGAAGCAGAAGCTGCTGCCCACGCTCAAGGTCCATGGGGCACGCGCTCGCGGCATCGCGCCGGGCTCCACCGAATACGACCTCACGCTCCCGGGCTCGCTGTTCGAGAGCCACCACTTCCACTACGGCGCAGCGCCGAGGAAGAAGGCCGCCAAGAAGACGACGCTCAAGCCTGTCATCGTGAGCATCGTGGTGATGCCGGAGGGCAAGCAGACCTGGGTTGGCATCTCGGCGGACAAGAAGGCACTCTTCCAGCGGCTTTCGCAGATCCACCAGGGCAAGGACACGCTGGCTTCCCGCCCCGGCCTCGCCCAGCTCAAGACGTCCAAGGCTGTCTCGGGCGGCTTCATGACCCTCTCGGGCTTCACCAACGGCATGCGGTCGGACCTCCGCGCCGTGCTGGGCCCGAGCTTCAGTACGGCGCTCCAGAAGGTGTTCGACGCACTGCCGAACCACGGCGAGACCCCGATTTCCTACACCTTCATGGTGGACCAGCAGGGCCATGGCGTGAGCCTGGCCTGGTCGATGCGGGCGCCGAAGGGCGTGGTCGCGGACATCGGGGCGCTGGTGCCGGCCGTTCTGGCCCTCAAGAGCCAGGCGAGCGGCGCCATGATCAAGAAGCCCTGAGCAAGGCGCAGCCGGCGGCTGCCCGACAGGTGCGGAAAGTTGGCCAGTTCCGCGCCGCCATGTAACCAGCAGTCGTAGGATGTGTGCGACACACCGACACCTGCTTACATGGGCACTGGCGCTGGCCGGGCTGGTCCTGGCCAGGCCGGCGCACGCCTGGGTCGAGAAGACGGTCGAGTCCGACGTGGTCACGCTGGACGTGGCCCGGGACGGAACGGCCGTCGTCTCCCACGAGATCGTGATGAAGTTGCGGGGGGGCCCGCTCAAGGGCTTCGACCTCGCCGGTGTCGACAGCGACGCGCGCCCGATGCCCGATGCGACGGTGTCGCCAGCCGGGAGCGGGGCGGCGGCCTCCACTCCGATCCCGCTCCTGCTCGACAAGCGGGACGACGACAGCCTGCGCGTCGAGATCGACAACGACAAGGGCCTGAGGCGCGGCACCTTCCTGTTCAAGCTGGGCTACCGGACCAACCTGCTTGCCCGGAACCTGATAAAGCCCGCCGGAGCCAGAGTCCACATCACGTGGGTAGGTCCGCGCTTCGAAGACGGCATCAACTCGGCGCGCGTCGTGTTCCGTATTCCGCGAGCGGAAAACCCCCCGGGGCTGCCAGCGCCGGACCCGGAGAAGACACTGCTCGGCGACTCCAACGCCGGCGTGTTCCTGTCCAACCTGCACCGCCTTGCAGACCAGGACGAGCTCGAGGTCGTGCGCCCGCACGTCGCGAAGGGCGAGCCGGTCCAGTGGCGCATCGAGGCGGATGCCAAGGCGTTCCAGGCATTCGCGGCTCCCGCGCCGGTGCCCGCGCCGGAGCTACAGCCGGCAGCGCCCAGCCTTCCGCCGGGTCGCCGCGCGCTCGGCATCATCGTGCTGCTCGTGGTTGCCTTCGGCTACGCTTCGCTGGTCGTCCTGAAGTGGCGGGCCACGAGCAAGGCGTGTGCCGAGCGGGGCGCACAGGCCCGCGCGCTGCTTCCGCTGTCCGCGCCGGTGCGCGGCGCGTTGGCCGGCATCGCGCTGGCGGCGGCAGTGTTCGTCGCGGCGACCACGGAGCTGCCCACGGTCGCGGGGCTCTTGCTGCTGCTCGCAATGGGCCTCGCCGCGCACGTCGCGCCGCGGGCGCAGCAGCCGCTGCGCGGCCCCGGACGATGGCTGCCGCTGGGCGAGAGCGAGGCTTTCGCAAGGAAGAAGCAGCGCCTGCCGGGACGCTTTTTTGACAGCGGAACGCTGCCTGGCTTCCTGGTCTTCCTGCTGTCGCTAGCTGGCTTCGCCGCCGGCGGGCTGTATCTGCTGCCGCACTCCCCCTATCACGCGCTGATGCTGGCGCTCGCGTCGGCCTGCCTGCTGCCGATCTTCTGCACCGGACGCGCGGGTGAGCTGCCGGCGGATCCCGCCGAGAAGCCGCGTGCGCTGCTCTCGTGGCTCGCCGGCAAGCTGCGTCGTCATCAGACGCTCAAGGTGGTGCCGTGGGCCCGCGTGCCGGACAACAGCAGCGAGCCCGACGAGATGCGGCTGCTCGTCATGCCGCGCCGTGCGCGCCGCGGGCTCACCGCCATCGAGGTGGGGATGGAGTACGAGCAGGGCGCCGGGGGCCCTATCGCTCTGCCCTGCGTGATCGTGCGGGCCGTGGACGGTTCGGAGAGCTACCACGCTCTGCCGCGGAGCGTGGTGTGGACGCGTGGCCGCAAGCCGGAAGAGCGCGTCGCGGTCATCCGGCCCAAGCTGCCCACGCGCAGCATGTGTCTGTCGCTGCTGGAGCGCGTGGTGGGAATGCTCGAGGAGCCCGGTGCGGCTCCGCGCGGCCGTCGTCAGTCGTCGAGAAGCCGCCGCAGGTCGTCCGGAAGAGCGTCGTCGACCGCGAAGGCCGGTACCGCGGCATCGCCCGCCCACGCCACGTAGCTCGCATGCAGCGCGTGGCGCGGGCCGAGCGCGTCGACCGGCTCGCCGCCGTACAGGGTGTCGCCCGCGATGGGATGGCCGATGAAGGCGAGGTGAGCGCGGACCTGGTGTCGATAGGCGTGCGACACCTCGACCTCGAGCAGCGCAAAGTGGCTGCCGCGCTCGAGCACCCGGTAGTGCGTGCGGGCACGGCGGCCTCCGCGCGGGTACTCGATTTCCGTTCCGACCCGCACGCGCTTGCGGTTCGTGCGGTCCGGGGCGATCGGCTCGTCGATGGTGCCGCGGTCGTCCAGGCCCTGTGCCCCGGCGACGGCCAGGTAGCGTTTGACGAAGCGCCCGGCCCGGAGCTCCGCTCTCAGATGCTCGAACACGGCCGCCGAGCGTGCGGCCACGAGCAGCCCCGATGTCTGCGTGTCGAGCCGGTGCAGAAGCCCCGGCTCACGCGGTCGATATCCGACGCTTCTCATTTCCGGATAGCGACCGAGCAGCGCGCCGGCGAGCGTCCCGCGCTCGGCATCTTCCAGCGGCACGCTGGCTTGGCCCGCCGGTTTCGCGACCACCACGAGCTCCGGCGTCTCGAGCCGCACGTCGAGCGGCGCCTCCGGTTCGGCCGCCAGGCTTTCCGGCTCGGCGAGCTCGACGGTCAGCTCGGCGCCGACCGTCGCGGGTTCGCCCTTCAGCGCGCGGCGCCCGTCGATATGCACCGCGCCGTCCGCGAACATCTTCGCGGCGCGCTTGCGCCCCAGGCCGGGGACGCGACGGATCACCACTCGATCGAGCCGCTGGCCGGCTTCTTCGCGTTCCACCTGGAATTTGAGCGTGTCCGATGACATCGAGGGGAAGGTGCCTACCATGTACCGCGGATACCGCCGCCGAACACCGGGCTCTTCCGCCCGCTTCCGGTGAGGCTCTCGCCGACTACTCCCCCGTATGGAACCATCGCAAAGCGGTCCGGCGTCGTCTCGTCGCCCGCGTGCCGTGCCTTGGGCCGTGTGAGGAAGTAGCTCACCGCCGCGCCCGCCACCGTTCCTCCGGCGAAGCTGGCGAGCCACGCGCGGTCCTTGCCGGGTGTCTTGTTGTCGCCGAAAACGAGCGGACTGGCCGCGGCTGCTCCGGTCAACCCGCCCAGCATGCCGCCCAGGTCGACCAGCAGCACCCGCGACGGGGCAACGTGGATCTGAGTGGCGACGGCGCCGGCTACCAGCACGCCGATTCCGGTGCCGTAGCCCATGCCGCGCGTGGGCGTGGCGTCGGTGCGGCCCTCGTAGGTGAGTTGCGTGATGCCGCCCAGCAGCATGCCGAAGGCGCCGCCCGAATGCGTGAGCGCGGCGCCGCCCTCGCTCATTCCCTTGAAGCTCAGCGCGACCGTTCCCAGCGTGATGCCCGCAGTGGCGCCGACCAGCCCGTACACGTAGCGGTCACTGGAGGGCGAGACGTTGTAGCTGTCCGCGAGCAGGAGACCGGCAGCAGTGGGCCACACCGCGCCGGCAGACAGGTACCAGGCGTCGCCGAGCCCGACATCCCATTCGTCTGCGACGATCATCGAGCCGCCCAGACCGATGCCGGTGCCCAGCGCCATGAGCGGGTAGGTGAGGCGGGCGTCGCTCGACCCGCTTGCGCGCTGCAAGGACAGTCCGACGTATCCACCGAGTACGGCCGCGTTCAGCGCCAGCACGGCGCGGCCTTCCGATCGCGCGTGATGGACCACCTTGGACTCCTCGACCGGTCCGGCTGGCGTCTGTGCCGTGGATGCCTCGTGGCGCCCCGCCTGCACGAGGTCGCGCAGCATGACCATCGCGCGCACTTCGAACTCGCGCGGAGTGACCTCTTGCGTCCGGACCAGCACCACCTTCGACCCCGGAGCCACGGCCAGCAGTCTCAGACGCAGCTGCCCGTCCTCGTAGGACAGGCGCGGCGAGACCACCCAGTTGTCCGCCGCGCGCTTGACCAGAGCGTCCTCGGACAACTTGGCCGTGCTGATGCTGGGACGCTCCGACACGTCCATGGTCAGCCCGAGATCCTGCACGGACTCTCCCAGGATCACGTCCAGGCGTCGCGTCCAGCGCCTGAGCCCACTCGGCTCCGCCGCGCTCGGGCGTTCGAGCTTCTTCGAGCCGGTACTGGTCAGCACGGGCGTGACCGTGGGAAGCAGGATGACGTCCTCCTGCCCCGCCCGCGCGATGGAGGGCACGCTTGCCAGCAGTGCGCCAAGCAGACAAGCCGCGGTGCGGCCTGCGAATCGAGCGTCTCCGCGCGCCCTCACGGAAACCGTTCTACCGCCCCTCGGCACATACCTCAATCAGGCACGAGGTTGGCGGCGGCCGTGTGGCCCGCAAGCGGGCCTAGAACATGACGGTCGCGTTGATCCAGGCGTCGAACGCGTGCGAGCCGTCCACCTTGAAGCGCCGCCCAGGCATGTTCACCGGCGCGCGGTAGTTCGGATTCGGGATTCCGGTGGCCGTCGTGGTCGTGGACGTACCGCTCGTCCGCGTCTGCTTGCACGGCCCGGCCTTGCCGACGTTGTTGCTGAAGTCCGGATTACAGGGCTGATCGAAGGAGATCATGTGGGCCTGGGTGAGCGTGTACGCACCGCCCAGGTTGAACTTCACGTACTGCCCGGCCTGCCAGGTAAACTGCGTGCTGAAGGTGTAGCTGCCGTGCTGCTGCACGTCGGAAAGCCCCGTGAAGTACACCTTCTGGGAGCTCTGGTTGACCACAGAGGGATACTGGTCCCTGCTATTCGAGTCCGGATTGGCCTGGTACTCCGCGTAGTTGGGCCTACGGAGCGAGGGGGCGTCGCTCGAGCCCAGCGCATCGAACAGCTCCGAGTAGTCGCGGCCTTCCGAGATGTAGGTGCCGGCGAACCGGAAATCGAACGTGACCCGCTGGAACTTGTCGCGCACCTCCCAGGGGATGACGTTCATGCCCATGATCATCGTGCCCCGGAGCGGCGGGTGGTTGACCAGCGAGCCCTTCAAGTTGGTCGCGCCGTAGTCGCTCGAGTTGTTCTGGAATTCGAACAGCGCTTTGAAGCCAGCGTACGGCTCGATGTACTTGATGCGCTTCGAGAGGTAGGTGTGCCCTTCGAGAGCCGTCGTGCCGCGGCTGACGCCCGGCGACCTGCCGCCTGAGTGTGTGCCTTCAAGGCTGTTCCCCGTGCCGGGGTCCTTGACGTCGCCACTGATGCCGTTGCGGTTGATGTCCGACGGATAGGCGCACTTCTCTTGCGAGCCTGGCTGGTTCAGCCCGCTCGGGTTGGCGTTGCAGGCGTGCATCGGCGTCGACACGCTGAAGCGCCCTTCCGCGCCGATCACCCAGGTGGGCTTCGTCGGGTCGCGGAACTGGTTCATGATGCCCACGTCGAGACCGACCGCGAGATACTCGACGCCGCTGCGCGTCGGCGACGTGAACGGCAGCCGGAACAGCTGCTCGCCCGGCGCACCCTGCAGGTACGTTGCCTGGTGCTGGTCGCTGCCGTCGACGCCCGTGATCTTCTGGTCGTTCGACAGGATGATCGGCACGCGCACGATGAGCGCGATGTCCTTGTACAGACCGATTTCCGCCTTGGTGTTGAGGCGGCTGATCGTCTGCGAGTACTTGCCGATGTTCAGCGCGTCGCTCAAGTAGCCGCCCGTCGTCAGGCCGGGCTGCGCGATGGCGGTCTCGCGTCTGATGTTCGCGCCCTTCCACGTCTGCTGGAAGCCGAGCGTGAGGTTCAGGTCGAACGGATCGTTGTTCTGGTCGTCGAATGCATCGACGACCTGAGTGATCTCGGCCGGTTCCTGCAGGACGGTCGGTTCGGTCACCTTGCGGGGCTCGTCGGCTCGCGCCACGCCGCTGCTGGCCACAGTGGCCAGAGCGGTCGCGACGGCAAGACCTAGCCGCATTGCGTCAAAGTTATCCATGCGTCGAAGGCCCATCCACGTCGCCTGTCGTTAGCGGACGCTACCGGTGAGCAGGCGAAACTGTCAACGGGCTGATACGACCTTCAGTCGATCCTTTGCGGATCGCTGGCTCCCCACTGGTCACCAGCCCAAAGCGGAGCCAGGAAACGGCCCTGATCCAGCCGCCTAGCGCTGCGGAACGGCTCGCCAGAGCTGGCCCGACCGTTCGAGCTCGCCCCACAGCTTTTTCCGGCGCGCCGGGTCCTCGACCCGGCCAACTGCGGCCTCGGCCGTTGCACAGGCCCTTCGCGCCGCCTTGCGGGCCCGGACATGGGCTGCGGCGCGCTCCCCGAGCGTCCCGGCGTCCTTTGCGGTCGGCTTGTCGATGACGGCGCGCGCGCGCCGGGCGGTCTCCTCGGCGTCTTTCCGGCACAGCGAGACGAGCTTGTCGGTGTCCAGCTGCGCGGAGGCTTCCAGCGTGGTTTTCTGCTTCGGATCGACCCTTTCCGGCCCGTTCCGCTTCGAACCCGGAGCGGGATCGACCCAGGCGGCACCGGAGCGGACGGTCACTTCCAGCTGCTTGTCCGTAAGCCGGGCGACAAGACGCGCGTCGCCGTAGGTCACGGTGCCGAAGGGGGTTGCGATCATCGCTTCCGCGCCCGGCCGTGCGCCCGGACCGTTCGTGGTGACGACTTCGCCGCTGGCGAGCAGGATCCGCTCCGCGCCGCCCGGGCAGACGACCGCGCGGCCAGGGCCGTGGAGCTGGAACTCGCGTGCGCTGAGCGAGTGGCGCACATCGACCACGGCGTCCTTGCCCAGCTCGAGCCAGCGCGAGCCATCGATGGGCGAGCCGCTCTTCAACGGCTTGCCTCCGGCGACGCTGACCGAGCCCTTGACCGTGAGCGCGCGACAGAACAGCCGCTGGGCCTTGCCCAGGCTGTGGTCGGCCGGGTGCGCCGAAGCCGATGCCGCGGGCTTGGCGCTGGACTTCTTGTGCTTGCTGCAGCCCGTCGCTGCCACGACTAGCGCGAGCAGCGGCCAGCAGGATCGACCAGGAGAAGTCACTGGGGCTGGCGTACCGACGGCGGGGGCGGCGGCAGGACCAGCGTCTTGCGTTCGTCGTCGTCGTCCGCGTCGAAGATTTCGCTGGTGATGTCCTCGGCGGCGAGCTCTTCCCGTGCGTTGCCCAGCTCCCGGCTCGTCGCTGCCAGCCGATCGGCCAGCACGCCGGTGAACTGCCAGAGCAGCTTCACGGCAAGCTGGTGCTCCTTGCGCAGGATCTCGAAGAAGTCCTGTCGGCGCAGCACCATGAGCTCGCTCTGGCCGTCGCTCACCACGCTGGCAGAGCGCGGCTGGCTGCGGATCAGAGCCATCTCGCCGAAGTGCTCGCCCGGGCTCAAGGTCGCGAGCTCCGCGTCGCCGCGCGTGACCTTCACCTTCCCGCTGAGGACGATGAAGAGCTCCTCGCCCCTGTCGCCCTCGTTGATGACCTGGTCCCCGTCCTTGTACGGAACCACGTCGGTGACCTGCAGTACGCGCAGGATCTCGCGGTCGTTGAGCGGCCGGAACAGCGGCATCCGGGCCAGGATGTCGCGCTTGAGCTGCAGGCGCTTGGCGCGCTGCTCGTCGCGTGCGCTCACGTCACCGACGGTGACCACGACGGCGGTGATGTTGTCCTTGCCGCCCTGTTCGTTGGCCGCGTCGATCAGCTTCTTGACGACCGCGTCGCCATTCGGGTCCAGCAGGTAGCGGCCCAGGTCCTCCGGATCGTCCTCGAAGTAGCCGCTGAGGCCGTCGGAACACAGAAGGAAGCGGTCGCCGGCGACCAGATCGAGCACCAGAGTGTCCGGCTCGGCGTGCTCGTACACGCCCACGGCGCGCGTGATGGCGTTCTTCGGAGCCAGTTGCTCGATGCGCTCGCGCGAGAGCTTCTTGCGCTTGATGAGCTCGTTGTAGACGGTGTGGTCTTCCGTCACCTGCTCCAGCACGCCGTCGCGCAAGAGGTAGATGCGGCTGTCGCCGACGTAGATGATGAACGCCTGGTTGCCGGCGATGAGCACGGCCACGAGCGTCGTGCCCATGCCGCGCTTGGACGGGTCCTTCTCGGCTTCGGCGTGGACCTTGCTCGACGCGCGGTTCACGGCGAACTCGAGCATGTTCAGGATGTCGCGCTTGCTGACCTTGGCGGCGCCACTGCGCTTCGCCATGTAGTCTTCGACGAGCTCGTACTCCTTCTTGACCTCTTCGTGCAGCGTGCGCACGGCGATTGCGCTGGCCACCTCGCCGGCCGCATGGCCGCCCATTCCGTCGCACACGACGAAGAAGGCGAGCTTCTTGTCGACGAGGAAGTTGTCTTCGTTGTGTTCGCGCTGTCGGCCGACATCCGTCAGCGCCGCGAACTGCAGGGCGTCACTTTCGCTCATCGGTGCGCGAGAATAGCCGTATCGCGCTCGCAAGACTACCGCCTGGGGGCTGGGCCGGCCGCTCCGGAGGACCGATCATCGTTCGAGCGCACCGAGTTCCAGCAGCGATTCGGCGCCTCCGCGGGCGATCACGACGTGGTCCAGCAGCGGAATACCCACCACGTCCCCGCCGATTGCGACGGCCCGCGTCATCTCCACGTCCTCGGGGCTGGGCGAGGGGTCGCCGCTGGGGTGGTTGTGCACGAGCACGAAGGCGCTGGCGGCGTCACGGACGGCCGGGCGGAGCACGTCGCGTGGCGTCAGGGCGCAGCCGTGCAGCCCTCCCTGCGCGACGCGCTGGGCGGACTTGAGCGCGTTCCGGCCGTCGAGCGCCAGGAGCCACACCTCTTCGTGCTCCAGCCAGGCGAGCCTCGGGCGCGCCCAGGCGACGACCGATTCGAAGCTGCCGATCACCCGACCGGAGGTAGCTAGCAAGCCGAGGCCCGCGCGCCTTCCAAGCTCGAGCGCGGCGGCGACGCGCGCGGCCTTGGCCGGACCGATGCCGCGTTGATCGGACAGCGCGTGCGGTCCGAGGCGGGTCAGGCCCTCGAGCCCGCCGGAGCGGTCGAGCAGCAGCGCGGCCAGCGCGCGCGCCGAGCCTCCTTCGACACCGCTGCCGAGCAGGATCGCGAGCAGGTCCACGTCGGCTAGCGTGTGGACGCCGGAGAGGAGCGCGCGCTCGCGCAGATCGGGGCGGGCGCTGTCGCAGGCGAGGGAAGCGGTCATGGCGGGGGCACGAGCAGGAAGCGTGCCGCCACGAAAGCCCGGCAGAACGCGACCTGGCGGAGAATTCCGCCGCCAGGCGGCGCCGCCCACCGCGCCGCCCCGCCGCGCGTTTCCCAGTGGTTGGCTCGATCGGCGGGCCGCCGCCGCCTCGCCGCCACCCTGCTGGCTGTTGGTTTTTGCCTGTGCGGCGCGGTATCCCGCTCGCGGCTTGTGCGGCGCGGTACTCCGGCTACTCGACGCGTTGCGGCTCGCCCTCGGGCAAGAGGGCCAGAAAGCGCGCCAGCGCTGCTTCGACGTCGGCTTCCTTGCGGCCGTCGAAGGTCACCTTGGTCTTGTAGCTGGAATCGAACCACTTGGGATACGAACCAACTTCCACGTCGGGATGCTTTTCCACGACCTGATCGAGCAACGGCTTGAGATCGCCCTCGTCCATCTTGGTGAACACGGCGCGCGAGATGAAGCTCTCCGGGCCGTGCACCCACTGTCGCACGACCGCCAGCTTCATGCGGAAGATCTCCGGAACGCCGGGCAGCACCCACACGTTGCGCATCACGACGGTCGGCCAGAGGATGTCCGGTGTTGTGGCGAGCTCGGCGCCGTCCGGCACCAGCGCCATGCGCAGGTGCCCTTCGGTGGTGCGTTCGCCGTAGGCACTTCTGAGCAGCGACTCCATCGTCGGGTCGATATGTGTGTCGACGCCGAAGGCCGCCGCTACCGCATCGAGCGTCACGTCGTCGTGCGTCGGTCCCACGCCGCCGCTCGTGAACACGACGTCATGGCCGTCGCTCAGCGTGCGCAATTCCGCGGCGATGGTGTCGATCTCGTCGGGCACCATCACGACGCGCCGGAGTGACACGCCCAGCGAACGCAGCGTGCGCGCCAGCTCGATCAGATTCGCCTCGTGGATCTTGCCGCTCAAAAGCTCGTTGCCGATGAGCAGGACCGCCGCGGTGTTGGCGAGGGAGGGGTTCATGCGTCGGGTTCGATCTCCCGGACGACCGGGTTGCCTTCTTCGTCGACGGTCAGAAGCTGCTCGATGCGCTTCTCGGCGCGATCGAGCCGCGCCTGCGATGCGCGGGCCAGCTGCACGCCTTCCTCGAACAGCTTCAGCGACTCTTCCAGAGGAAGGTCGCCGCCCTCCAGCCGCTCGACGATCTCGCCGAGGCGCCGCACCGAATCCTCGAAAGAGGGGGCCGCTTCCGCCGCGGGCTCTGTGGGGTCTCGCTTCGCGTCTGCCGACGGCCGGGACTTCGTCCTTGCCACTTGGATGCCTCCGATCGCGCGTCTGGCGCGTGCTGGATGTTCCGAGCAAGCGTCACGTTCGGCAATGCGTCAAGGGCCCAGCCATGCGGAACAGCCCGGCGAGCGACAGCGAGCCCGCGATGAGCGGAGCGAATCGCGTCGGGGTGCTCGAGGGGCGGTGAGGCCCCTCGAGGAGGATTACGGCGGGGGCGCGTGGGTGGGTGTGACGAGGGCCGGCGCTGCAACCCGCACCTCGATCGGGCCCGCCGGCAGGCCCGTTGCCAGCAGCAGACCGTCCGGATCCGGCAGGGCCGGCAGCGCGAGCCCGCTGGCCGTGACCAGCTCCACCGTCGCGCTCCCGACAGCGCCCTGCTCCAGCTTGTCGCTGGGAACCAGCCCGAGCCACAGCAGCGCGGAGCCCGGCGAAAGCCCGTACAGCCGCCGTCCGGCGAGCGCCCGCGCTGCTGCGCTCTCTACCTCGGCGTTGCCGTCCAGTTGGGTGGCGAGCTCCAGCGTGCGCCGCGCGTGCGCCAGCCGGCTCAGCGCGATCACGATGGCACGGCGCACGCGGGCGTCGGGTTCGAAGCGGTAGGCGTCGGACAGCACGCCGACTGCGCTAGGCCGCGCGCTGTCGCCCAGACCGAGCGCGGCATGGGCGCGGATCAGCGGGTCGCCGCTGTGAAGCAGCTGGACGATGCGAGGCCTGAGCGCCGCGCTGTCGCGCGCGGCCAGCGCGCGCACCGCCAGCGGCGTGGCGGCAGTCGCCGAGTCGACGAGCTCGACGAGCACTTGGGTTGGCACGTGGCGTTCCGCCGCGGGCACGGCCAGCGATGCGGCCAGCGCGATGCGCGAGGCGGGATCCTTCTCCGTGGCGAGCCGCTTCGCCGCGATGGGTGCAACGCGCGGATCCCACGCCGCGGCGCGCGCCGCGGCCCGCACGACCACCGGATCCTTCGCGCCAAGCAGTCGCTTCGCGCTGGACGGATCGAGGGTCGACAGTCCCCACGCTCCTGCGGCGCGGTCGGCGGGCGACTTCGACGAAAGCAGTGTGCGTAGCGCCTGCGTAGCGCCTGGCACCTTCTCGCCCAGCGCGATGCGCCGCACCACCGCTGCCCGAGCTGCCAGCCGGCGCGTGCGCGGCGCGCCGAGCGCAGCCTCGATCCGATCACGGGCGGCGCTGCCGGCGCAGAGGGCCAGCGCGTAGGCGGCAAGCGCCGCGCGGTGCGGCTTGTCGAGCTCGGCGGCGAGCAGCGCTGCGGCCCGGGGACCGCCCGCCCGCGAGAGCGCGCCGAGCAGTGCGGGCAGCTCGCTGTCGTCGGCGTGATCGAGTTGCTTGCCCAGTGCGGGAACCAGCGCCGGCGACGCCGCTTGAAGAGCGAGCGCCAGCGCGTCGCGTCGCGTCCCCTTGTTGTCGAGCAGCTGTGTGATGGCCCGCGCGCTGTCGGGCGCGTGCGCCATGGCCAGGATGCGCGCGCCGGCCACGCGCAGCACCGGGAGCCTTTCCTTTTTCAACCAGAAGCGGGCCAGCGGCACCGTTTCCAGATCGCCCAGGCGCGTGAGCGCCACTGCTGCCGCGGCGCGGACCTCCGGCGAACCATGCCGCACGAACGAACGCAGGCTGTCGAATCCCCGCTGATCGGCGAGATCCGACAGCAGCTGGACCAGTGCCAGCGTCGGTACGCCGCGTGCGCTCACCACCGGAGCCAGATCGGCGGGCGGATGCGCTGCGAGGCCGGCCGCCGCCGCCTGGGCGACCGGCCCATCCTGACGCAGCGCCTTGCCGAGCGCCGCCAGCGCCGTGGCATCTCCGGATGCGGCCAGCGCCGCCGCTGCGCTCTGCCGCACCCAGCGCTCGAGCTGGTTTCCGTTGCGCTGTCGCTTGTCGACGCCGACGCCGGTCATCGTCCTGACCAGCGCCTGGCGCACGTCGGGCACGTCGGTGTGCAGAGCCAGTGCGCGCACGGCGACCAGGCGGTCCTCGGAGGTCCTGACCACGCCTCCGGGTTCCAGGGACTTGACCAGGAGCTCCAGCGCACGCGGACTGCCCACCGAGCCCAGTCGCGCGAGCCCCTGCTGTCGCTCGTCCGCATTGGTGGACCTGAGCAGACGCATCGCCGCGTCCACACCGATGTGGCTCTTCAGCGAGCTGTTCGGCCCCGGTGGCCGCGAGTGCTGTGTCCGCCGCTGGTGGATCTGCGGTCTGGGCAAACCAGGCCGCGGCATTGGAGTCGGGCGCGGGATCTGTGCCCAGGCGCTGGTCGCGCCGAGCGGCACAGCGAGCGCCGCGAGAAGCGACAACCTGGCCGCGAGTTTCACGGCTTGTGTGGCGGCTGACCGCCCTTGTGCGGCGCGGCCTTGTGCGGCGCGGCCTTGTGCTCTGGCGTGCCGGACGGCGGATGTACGGGCAGGAGGTGCGGCCGCGGGGGATGCGCTCGCATGATGCGCAGCATGTGCACCGGCACCTTCACGTGTGGCACTGCTTTCGGCGGCGGGGCGAGCACCATCACGCCGATGCCCGCTGCCTGTGCTCCCGGCAGCTTCGACACGCCCGACCAGCTGATCGTCTCGGCGACCTCGTCGCGGTGGGTCAGACTCCTGAGCTTGTTCACGACCAGGAAAGCCTTGTTGAGCGCGGCCTGTTGTGCCGCGGCGCTCCTGCCGCGTGGACGCACGCCGACCATCATCACCCATGCGGGGTGCATGTTGAGCTGTTCGGCCATCGCGCGCACGGTCGGCAGTGTCTTCGGCGAGATCTGCACCGCGTCGCCCTTGCCGGTGAACGCCGGCGCGATGCGCCAGTGCAGGATCCGGTCGCTGCCCTTGAGCTCGATGGTGACGAGCGGCTTGGCCTGCTTCCAGGCCGGCGTCTCGTGTTCGATGTCCGGACAGCCGTCGTCGTCCCGGTCACCGTCGAAGTCCTCGGCCTTGTCCGGGCACTTGTCGACCTTGTCGTCGTAGGTGTCGCCGTCCTTGTCGGGGCTGGGGCAACCGGTCAGCTCCGGATCGGAACGCCGCGGACCGGGCTTGTCGGGGCAGGCGTCCTGCTTGTCGGGGATGCCGTCGTGGTCGTTGTCGGGATCGGGACAGCCGTCGTCGTCCTGGAAGCCGTCTTTGTCCTCCGCCTTGAGCGGGCACTTGTCGTTGCGGTCGAGGATGCCATCCTTGTCCGTGTCCTTGACGGGGCAGCCGCGATACTTCGGCGGCCCGTCGGGACCGGGCTTGTCGGGGCAGGCGTCCTGGGTGTCGGGAATGCCGTCGTGGTCGTTGTCGGGATCGGGACAGCCGTCGTCGTCCTGGAAGCCGTCCTCGTCCTCCTTGGCCGTCGGGCACTGGTCCTGGTCGTCCGGTACGCCGTCGTCGTCGTTGTCGTACTCGGGGCAGCCGTCGCTGTCCTGGAAGCCGTCCTTGTCCTCGGCCAGCTCCGGACACTCGTCGTCGTCGTCGGCGATGCCATCCTTGTCCTCGTCGTAGAAACGCGGAGCCCAGCCGATGCCGATCACGCCGCGCACCCGCGGGCTGCCCACCGCCGAGTCCATCGGCAGCTCGACGCCGGCGATGCCGGAGATGTCGCCCACCGTGTAGCGGGCGGAGATGCCGACCAGCGCCGGCGACTGCGGTCCGGCGCCGAAGTGCGGCGTGAGCGCCACCTGGCCGCGTGTCTCGACCGTCCACAGCCAGCGGCCCTTGTCGTCCAGGCCCAGCGCCTGCGGCCGCACCGTCACGCCCACGCCCCAGGGCAGATCGTGACCGAACTCCTGGCCGACGTAGGTGCGCGGTGCGCTGCGCACGTGGGCGCCGGCCGTCGCGCGCACGTCGAGCAGGATCAGCTTCAGCTCGCCGAGCAGTCTGAGCTCGCCGGTCACCGCGCCGTCGCCGACGTACGAGGCGCGGTCGCCGGTCGGTGCCGTGACGCGGCCCAGCGCCGCCAACCCGAAGCCGCCCATGCCAGTGGTCGGCACCAGTGTGGCCTTGGCTCCGAAGCCCATGTCGCCGAGCGCGGTGTGCGGCAACGCCCCGGAGCCGGGGATGAGCGTCTGCGTGCTGTCGCCCGTCTGGTAGAGCACGCTCGGAATCGAGAGCCCGACGGCCAGTCGGTCGCCGATGCCGAGCCCGGCCAGATAGTCCAGCGACAGCTGGTGCTCGACCGGATGCGCGACCTTGTCGCCGGACGGGGTCTCGAGCGTCACCGATTGATTCGAGTACGACAGCCACGCTGCGACGTTCCAGTTGCCGGGACCGGGCGTCGAGCTCGGCTCGAGGTACAGCGAACCCTTGGGATCGGTCGGCGGGTTGAAGTTGCGCAGGTCCAGCGAGGGCACCTGCGCGTTGGCGGCGCCTGCGACCAGAACGACAGCGGAAGTGACTGCAGCGAGCAGGCGGCCCGTGCGCATGGCCCGACAGGGTAGTGGGTGTCCGGGCGAATTACCCGCAAAAAAATCCCCGCGCGCGACCTGCTCCCGCCGCCCCGTAGCTTGCCCGATGGTCGGGTTTTCTTGCCTGGAGCGCCCGACCCGGCCATCTTGCTTGCGCGCGCCGGGCTCCTGCCGTACGGCCCGCCTCCGCATCATGGACGCCATCCGCATCACAGGCTCCCGCCCGCTCTCCGGCACGATTCGCGTCGGTGGAGCGAAGAATGCTGCGTTGCCCATCCTGTGCGCCACGCTCCTGAGCGACGGCGAAAGCCTCCTGCGCAATGTGCCGGGGTTGCGGGATATCAACACGACCGCCGCGTTGCTCGGCTTCCTCGGACGCGACGTTTCAGTCGATGTGCCCGAGGTGCGCGTCGCGGCGACTTCCGGCGACATCCGCCCTGAAGCGCCCTACGAGCTGGTGCGGCAGATGCGCGCCAGCGTGCTGGTGCTCGGTCCGCTGGTCGCACGCTACGGTCGGGCCAAGGTCTCGCTTCCCGGCGGCTGCGCGATCGGTGCGCGCCCCATCGACCAACACCTGCGCGGGCTGGAAGTGCTGGGCGCGCGCATCCAGGTCGAGCACGGCTACGTGGTCGCCGAAGCCGACCGGCTGCGCGGTGCGGAGGTGGTGTTCGACATCCCGACCGTGACCGGGACGGAAAACCTGTTGATGGCTGCCGCACTCGCCCGCGGTCGCAGCACGCTCGTCAACTGCGCGCGCGAGCCCGAGGTCGAGGAGCTGGCGCGCGTGCTCAACAAGATGGGCGCGCACATCGAAGGCGCGGGCACCGCCATCATCCACGTGACCGGCTCCGACGAGCTCGAGCCCTTCGACCACGCGATCATCGCCGACCGTATCGAGGCGGGGACGTTCATGGCAGCCGTGGGCGCGACCGGCGGCGACGTGCTGCTCGACGGCGCGCCGATGGAAGAGCTCGAGCCGGTGGTGGTGAAGCTGCGCAAGGCCGGGCTGGAGATCGAGCGCGAGGGCAACTTCGTGCGCGTCGCCCGCAGCGGGCCGATCAAGCCGGTCGACGTGACCACCGCCCCGCATCCCGGTTTCCCGACCGACATGCAGGCGCAGTTCATGGTGCTGATGACCCGCGCCGAGGGGCGTAGCGTGCTCACCGAGACCATTTTCGAGAACCGCTTCATGCATGTGCCGGAGCTGGCGCGCATGGGTGCGGACATCGAGACGCGAGGCAACGTTGCCATGGTTGCCGGCGTGCCGCGGCTCTCGGGCGCATCGGTGATGGCCACCGATCTGCGCGCCAGCGCCTCGCTGGTGATCGCGGGCCTGGTTGCGGAGGGCGAGACGCTGGTGCGCCGCGTCTATCACCTGGATCGGGGCTATGAGCACATCGAGACCAAGCTCGCCGCTGTCGGTGCCAGCATCGAGCGCGTGAAGCTCGACCCGGGGCTGCCGTGACCTCGGCGGCTGGGGGAGTGACGCCGCTCACGGTGGCCGTGCCCAAGGGGCGCGTGCTCAAGGTGCTCGTTCCCATGCTCGGGCGTGCGGGCATCGACGCCTCGTGCCTGCTGGGTGACGACCGCAAGCTGATCCGCGAGAGCGCCGACGGCCGGCTGCGCTTCCTCCTGCTCAAGCCGGACGACGTACCGACCTACGTCGAGTACGGCGCTGCCGATCTCGGCGTGAGCGGTCGCGACGTGCTGCTCGAACGGCGCTACGACCTGTATCAGCCGCTCGATCTCGGCATCGGCAAGTGCCGCATGGTGGTGGCCGGTCCGCGCGGCGCGCACGTGCCCGCCATCCCGCGCGTCGCCACCAAGTACCCGCGCATCGCGCTGGAGCACTTTGCCGAGCAGGGCGTGCAGGCCGAGGTGATCTACGTGCAGGGCTCGGTCGAGCTGGCGCCGCTCGTCGGCCTGTCGCACCTGATCGTCGACCTGGTGGAAACGGGAACCACCCTGGTCGAGAACAACCTCGAAGAGCGCGAGGTCATCGCGGATATCTCCAGCGTTCTCGTTGCCAACCGCGCCCAGTACAAGCTCCGCCACGACGACGTGCAGCCGCTGGTGAATGCGTTGAAGAAGGCGCTGTAGGCGCGTCGTACCCGTGGCTGTGCGGAATCGACCCGGCGCGCCGCCGACGATTGAAGCTGCTGACGCGGCGGGTCGCATGGCGTAGGCTATGTGCAGGCGGAAATGCCGGCGCACTCCATGATCCTGTTCGTGTCGAACCGCTGCAATCTCGATTGCCGGTTCTGCTTCGAGGCCGACGAGCGCATCGTCGAGGTGCCTACGGTCGACGACATCCGCGAACGGCTCGCACGCTTCGATCCGGACACGGTGCGGAACGTCATGTTCATGGGTGCCGAGACGCTGCTCCGCAAGGACGCGCCGGCGATCCTCGAGATGGTCCGCGGGCTGGGGTTCGGTGGCATCGGAGTCGCCACGAACGGGACGATGATAGACAGCCCGGAGCGCCTGCTCCGGCTGATGGACGCGGGGCTCGAGTATCTGGAGCTTTCCATCCACTCGCTCGTGCCGGAGCGCGCCGCCTTTCTCGGCGGTCGCGACTTCATCGCAGCACGGCAACGTCGGTGCCTGCAGGTTATCGATACCGTCAAGGCCACTCGAGCGCTCGAGTGCACCGTCAACTCGGTAATCGTGCGGGACAACGTCGCCGACATCGCCGGCCTCGTGACGGGTATCGAGCGGGACTTCCCCAATGTCCACCCGGCCTACTACATCAAGAACGCGATCCCGACACCGCGGCTGGTCGCCGGCGGCGAGCTGGCGTCATTGGCGGACATCCGGACGCAGATCGTGGAGGGCATCCCTGCCATCTATCGTGATCGGGTCAGGTTCTCCAACGTCCCGCTGTGCGTGTTGCGCCCGCACTACGAGCTCAGCGGAGAGGTCGTCGGGCTCGTACGCGGCGACAGCTACGACTTCCTCGACGGGCGACAGGACGAAGAGGCAGCGGAACCTGCAGTCCTGCCTCCGCCGCAGGAGTGCAGCACCTGCGGGGTCCGCGCCATCTGCTCGGGTGTCTACCCGGAGCAACTCGGCGAAAGCAGCGTCTCTCCCATCGCCGAGAGCGACGTGGACGTCCTGACGCAGGTGATCGAGCGCTTCCGGGCGAGGGGCATTGCCGTCTCCGCGTCTTTCGAGTCCGACCCGGAAGCCGCGCTTGCCCCGCGTCGACGGCGCACGGAGGAGGCGGCGGCGCAGCTTCGCGAGGAGCGCGCGTCGTCGATCGACGTGGATGACTTCTGCAGGCTGCTCCTCGGCGGCCTCCCTCCGCTTGGTCTCGGTGGGGGAGTGACGGTGACCGCGCTTCGCGCGCCGCCTGGTCGCTCCCGCGTCGAGCTGGATCTCGAGAGCGGCGCGGGTCTGGAGCTGGTTGTGCATGTCGAACGCCGCGTCCCGGGCGGGCGTTGGTATCTGGCCACACGGGATGTCGCGCTTTCCTACACCCCTACACAGGCCGACGTACCAGTGGCACGGATAGATCACGCACTGACAGTGCTGGCTGAACGCTTCAGTGCGCAGGAGCAGAGCAGCGAGCCTGCAGAAGTCGCGCGACTGTTCCACGTGGAGCCAGCGCTCGAGCCGGCGCCGCGCGGCGGATAGATCCGGAAACACGCGCGCTGCATGCCGACGGCGTTGCAGGTCGCGAGCATCAGCAGGGATGCCGGACGTATGGCCGCTATGGGGTTTGCCGGTCCGGCGCGGGACCGCCATCAACGGGTCCGGCCTTGGCACCGCCCGCCAGCACGGGCAGCAGCACTCCGCCGAGGATCAGCCCGGCGCCGGCGAGCTCCCGGGGCACCAGCGCGGTTCCGAGCACGACAGTGTCCAGGGCGAAGGCGACCACCGGCGTCAAGAGCGTGAGCAGCTTGGTGCGCGAGGCGTTGATGTGCCGGACGGCGTACATCACGAACAGACGGCTGATGAAGGGGCCGCAGGCGGCGGCGAGCGCGGTCATCAGCCAGGCTTGCTCCGGCACGCGAGCGAGCGCGCCGGTCGGGCCGAGGTAGGCGGCCATGATCGCCACGGCGAGAGCCAGCCGCGCCACGTTGACGCCCACTGGATCGATGTGGGCGATGACCTTGCGCGTGTACAGCAGCATCGCGCCGAAGCTGAGCGAGCCGAGCAGCGCGAAGGCCACGCCGGTGGGATCGACCGCCGCCGCGGTGGGGTCGTGGATGCCGAGCACCGCGAAGCCGCCGAGCGCGAAGCACGCGCCGACCATGAAGCGGGCGGTAATGCGCTCGCCGAGCAAGAGCCAACCGCCTAGCCCGACCACGAAGACCTGCGTCTGCAGGAGCGTGCTGGTCAGGCCGGGGTCGAGGTGACCGAGGGCGCCCGCGACGCCGACGTTGCCGAGGATGGTCAGCACGGCGAAGATCGCGATCGAGACCATCGTGATGCGCGAGGGGAGGCGCGGCCTCCGGCGCGCACGGGCGAGCGCGTAGCCGCCGTTGAACAGCGTCGCGCAGGCGAGCATCGCGAACACGGCCGCGTCGCGTGGCGCCGCCGCGTTGGCCGAGCGGAACGCGAGCAGGTAGATAGCTGCGAAGAACGCGGAGGTGACGGCGAATGCGTCGCCCTTCTGGCGTTCGGCCTTCGGCGGGTGGTCGGGGTCGGTGTGGCTCACGGCAGGGCGAAGAGCGCTCTGCCTTCGCTTCACCTCCTCTATGGGTGAAGCGTTCGTCGATGACAAGCCGGCCACGGTCCAGCGCGGCTGGTCAGCCGCCTGGCGGACCGGAAAGCCCGCACCTGCTCACGCCCCCGCTCGCGCGGACCGGGCCCTGGAGGCATACTCCAGAGCATGCGCGGAGCCGCGTTCCTGATGGTGTTGGTGCTCACGGGCTGTGGTTCGAGCGCGGCCGAGCACGCGCAACAGAGCAGCACGGGCTGCGGCGACGCGGGCTACGTGCCGCGCGATCTGGACGCGGCTGCGAAGGACGTGACGGTGGGCGACGCCGCGGCCGCGACGGGCGACGCGGCGCCGGATCCCGCGCACTGGTCGTGCAACACCGACGACGATTGCGCGGTCTTCCCCAGCTACCCCTATTGCGACGGACACTCGTGCTCGGCGGCGGAGACGGTCACGTTCTGCACGGCTGGCGGATTGAACCGGCAGGAAGGCTACGGGGTCAAACACACCTACGTCGCGTCCAACGGCACCTTCAGCGACAATTGCGACGAAAACGGCAACCTGCTCGACTACAAGTGCGTTGCCGAGACCAAGTGCGGCCCCGGTCCGAATCCCGCCTGCAACAACCTCGACACGGGCGAGGTGGCCTCCACGACGGTGGACTGCGCCGGCACCTGCATGAATGGTCGCTGCGACAGCCGCTGCCCACAGCAGGGCGATCACCTCACGTTCCTCGAGACCCAGCCGGATGGCAGCGCCGTCATCCACAACGACACCGACGGTCGCGCCTACAGCTGCACGCTCCAGACGGACAGCCCCGCGGACAGCTTCGACTGCAAGACGGTCGGCGCCGGCCAGACCGGCATCGTGCTGTCGCTGGGCCTGTCGGGCCGGCAGTGCCCCGGTGCGGACTTCGGTGGCATCGGTGTGGCTCTGCCCGGCGTGCCGACCAGCAACGGCGGCGAGAACTGCGACTACAAGTGCGGCATCGACCCCACGCCGGTCTGCTCGCCGTAAATCACCGAGCGTGATTCCGCGCAGCTCGTCCTGACCGCGCCGGCACGAAGTACCGGCTGAGCGCGCAGGGGTAGCCCGCCGCGCAGGGGGAGTATGATGCCAGGTCATGGGACGCTGGGCTTGGGCGAAGTTCGTGGTGCCGGTGGCGCTGCTGTTTGCGATGGCGTGCGGCAGCTCGAAGAACGGTGGCAACGGCGCCGGCGGCAGCGGCGGCTCGGGTGCGTCGGGCGGCGGCGGTGGCACGGGCAACACGGCGCCCGTGCAGCCCAAGTCGAGCGACTACACCTACAAGCTGAAGGAGAGCACCAGCGCGCTGACGCTGTGGACGACGCCGGCGACGCACAAGGTGCTTGTCAACGAGCGGGCGCCGAGCGCGACCGCGTCGGGGCTGAAGCTCGCGGCGGCGCGCGGCGAGTTCGAGCCGGCGCAGCTGGTCATCGATCCGGCTGGCGGCAGTGTGAAGGTGGCGATCGCGAAGTTCGCCGATCTGCCTGCCGGCCAGCGCGTCACGCTGGCCAGCGTCGGCTACGAGCAGGGCTGGCCGGAGCATCTGGACCCGCTCGCTTCGGGCGGCTCGGTCACGCTCAGCGGCAGCCAGCCGCAGCCGATTCTGGCTCACGGTCTACATTCCCTACGGAACGACGAAGGGCGACCACACCACGACGCTGACGCTCACGCCAGGCTCCGGCGCGGCCATCAGCGTGCCGGTCACGCTGCACGTGTTCGACTTCGACATGCCGAAGGAGATCCACTTCGCAACGCAGCTCAACGTCAGCGTGAAGAGCCTGATTCCGTCAGGCGGCACGACGGAGGACGCCAAGACGATGCTCTACGAGCACCGCATGACGCCCAAGAGCGCCACCTGGCCGAGCGGGCTCGGCTACAACATCACCTGGGACAGCGCTGCCAACCCGAACCGCTGCAGCGCCTTCTACGACGAGCCCAACGACGGCGCAGAGTACTCGATCAAGTCGCTGGCCAAGAAGTACATCCTGGGCCAGGGCTGGAACGGCGTCGGCTACCCGAATGCGATGCTGTTCCAGTTCGTGAACAACTCCACGCCGCGTCCGACCACGTTCTGCGGGCAGAGCCTGGGCAGCGACCCGGCGGGCACGGCCGCCTACAACGCTGCCTGGTCGAAGTACCTGGCGGCGCTGGACCAGTACATCGTGGCGAACGGCTACGACAAGAAGGCGTACTACTACGTGCAGAACGAGCCGCAAAACGCCGCCGACTACAAGACCGCGGCGGCGCTGTGCCGGCTGACCAAGGCCGCGGCGCCGCACCTGCGCATCGCGATCAGCGAGGAGCCGAAGCCAGAAATCGCCGAGGACCCGGGCGGCGCGTGCGGCTACGACATCTGGATCGCCTACGTCCGGAACTACAACGAGACCTACGCCTGGAAGCGGCAGAAGGACTACGGCGAGCAGGTCTGGTTCTACAGCCTGGATCAGGATCCGGATCCGTACTTCAACCCGACGCGCGTCGACACGCAGGGCATGCACGAACGCATCATCCCGTGGGTCGCGTGGGGGCGGCGCATCCGCGGCTGGGCGTACTACGACGCGGGGCGCTTCTTCGACGGGCCGCAGCCGACCATCCGTGCGGAGCTGCTGCGCGAGGGCTTCGAGGACTACGAGTACCTGTGGCTTGCCAACGGCAAGCAGTACCCGGTGGTCGGCCAGACGGGCCCCGCGGACGCCACGGCCAGGAGCGTGGCGTCGGGGCTGACCAGCTGGACCAAGGACGCCGACGCGCTGATGGCGCTGCGCTACGAGCTGGGTCGCTACATCGAGGGCTCGCGCTCCACGCTGCCGGTGCTCCAGGCGAACAGCAACGTGCGGCCGCGCGCGGCCTACTACCTGAACTTCCAGGATCCGAAGGGGCAGCCGACGGCTAGTCCGCTCGTGGTCGGCGGCCACACCTACATGAAGATCGGCTGGGACGCCTACGACGCCAAGAAAGGCTACGGCTGGAGCGGGCAGAACATCCACGACCCGTCGATCGCGCTGTATGGCTTCGACAACGTGTCGGGCTTCCCGGTCACGCAGCAGAGCTACATCTACGACGACTACGGCCGCGACAACCTGTTCGAGTTCGCCATCGCGAACGGCAAGTACACCGTCACGGTCGCCGTGGGCCGCCCCGCCAAGGGCTACCCGAACGATCCGCACAACCTCACGGTGGAGGGCGTGAAGCTGATCGACGACGTGGTGACGACCGACGCGCAGCCCGTCATCGTCAAGAGCACCACCCTCGACCTGACCGACGGCTCGCTGTCGTTCGTGGTCGGCGGAAAATCCGCGTCCACCGGCAACTGGGCCTACACCTTCCTCGACTCGATCGACATCGAGCCGGCGAACTGAGCGCGGCGGGTTCGCGGTTTGACGAGCCTGGCGGCGAGCGGTAGTTCAGGGTTCTTCCTCATGGGGTGCGGCTCGCACACAGTCCCTGCCGAACGCGCGCGCTCGCGCTCCGCGCGCGCCGTGCTGGCGTGCGCGGCGCTTCTGCTGTCGGGCTGCTCGGGTGCTCCGGCCTCCAGCAGCAAGCCAGCAACGGGGGATGGCGGACCGCCGGGGGGCGGCGCGCTGTCCATTTCCAATCTGGTCGCGGTGGAGAGCCCGTCCAACGTGCTGGCGTACGACGTGTCGTGGAGCTCGTCGCACCCGGCCGACACGGCGCTCGACGTTGCGTGCGATGGTCTGACGCCCTGGACGCTGTCGAGCACCCAGGCCACCCAGGCCCACCACGTCTTCCTGATGGGGCTCGCTGCCGGGGTGACCTGCACGCTGACCGCGCGCTCGTCCGCCGCCGGCGACAAGGCCAGCGCCCAGACGAAGATCCAGGTCGAGCCACTGCCGTCCTTCCTCCCGCCTATCGAGCTGTCGAAGCCGCCGGCTTCGGGCGCCGTGGCACCGGGCTGGACGCTGATCGACGTGTCCAGCCTGCACGACCACTGTCCGTACACCGTTGCGCTGCTCGACGCGCAGGGGCGATTCCGCTGGTACTTCCAGTACCCCACCGCGTGGCCCGGCACCGACGCGCCGGTCGTTCCCTACCAGGACGGCGTCGTGCTGGGCGGTGACTTCGTGCCCATGTCCTACGTCACCTGGCGCGGGCAGATCGTGTGGAAGGGCCCGTCCGACGGCACCCACGAGCTGCGCCCCGCCGAGACGCCGGGCGACTTCTACTACATCGTCCAGCGCGGCTGCGACAGCCTGGCGAACCCCGGTTCGGTGATCGCCGAGTACCGTCCGGCGGAGCGGCGCGAGGTCTGGTCGTGGAAGCTCTGCGATCACTACACGCCGCCCCAGGACGTGGCCGACTGGTCGCACATGAACACGGTCGCGCTGTTTCCCGACCAGAAGTATCTGGTGGCGTCGTCCCGCAACCAGAACTCCATCTTCAAGATCGAGCGCGCCAGCGGAAAGCTGGTGTGGGTGATGGGCTACCACGGCGAGGTGGAGGACGGCTTCCACGGCGACTTCAGCATGCTGGACGCCGACCGTTTCTATCACCAGCACGACACGACGATCCTGCCGAACGGGCACCTGCTGATGTTCGACAACGGCCGCAAGGGCGTACGCGAGTGGAGCCGGGCGCTCGAGATCGCCTACACGTACAATCCATCCGGCCAGAGCGAAGCGCACGCCGTGTGGAAGTTCCGCCACCAGCCCGACCTGTTCGACCCGTACTGGGGCAGCGCCCAGCGGCTCGACAACGGCAACACTCTGATCTGTTTCGGTTCGAACGCCCCTGGCACCCGCACGACGCTCACCGAGGTGTCCAGCGCGTCGAAGTCGGTCTGGGAAATCAAGCTGCCCGACTACTGGAGCATCTACCGCGCCCAGCGCATGAGCGACCCGCCGCGCGGCGAAGTGGTTCCCTGAGCCGCGCGGGGCCCGTCGCTGTCACGCCCGGTCCGCGTGCGCTCAGCTCGCGGGGTTCGTCACCTGGCCCATGAACAGCAGCGTGCCGCTCTGGTCGCGGATGAAGAAGAGGAACGGGCGGTTCACGTCGAGCTGGAACGGGTTCATCATCGCGCCGCCGTCCTTGAACGTGATCGCGGTGGCGGCGCTCGCCTCGCTGCCGGACTCGTCCACGCTGAGGGTCGCTTTCTGCAGCACGTCCTGGATGTGGATTGGCTCGGGCGTCATGCCGCTGAAGTCCGCGGAGCCGAACGTGTCCGTCATGCCCAGCGCCTGGAGCGGCTTCTTCAGCGAGGTGGTGCCCCAGGAGAAGTCGAACCTGGGCAGGCTGACGAACGCCGGCCCGCTCTGCATCGACTGGTCGACGTTCTTCATCCAGTCCAGCGACAGCGCGCTCTGGACCTCGTCGAAGCGCCCGGCGTCGGGCAGCACGATGCGCATCGCCAGCTTGCCGCCGTCGTAGGACAGATCGGCGGCGACGTAGCCGTCGCCCTTCATGTACTCGAGGTTCTCGCTCGCCCCCATCGTGGGAACGCTCACGTCGCCTTGCGAGAGGGTGTGGAACGTGGCCGGCGAGGTGTCGTTCTTGTCGAAGGTGTGGTCCCAGCTGGCGCGGAAGTAGAGCGCGTCGGTGAGCACGGCCCGCGTGCTCGGCGTGATGTCGCCCGCGCGCAGGAGGTCGGTGATCTTGCCGTGCGTCTGGTCGCTGACCCAGCCGTTGATGGCGCTGCGTGCGGCTTCGGAGTTCGTGAAGTCGAGCACGCGCACGCCCGCGTCGTAGTTCGTGGCGAGCGTGTCGAGGAACGCCGGGACGACATCCAGCGTCTTGTCCGCCCACAGGCCGTTGACCAGCGAGAGCTCGACGCTCTTGTCGCCAACCTCGGTGGTGTGGCTCGCGATGTTGCGCGAAGCGAGCTCCAGCGTGAGCTTGTCGAAGGCGAGATGCAGCGTGCCGTCGGGAAGCGTGAAGTGCAGCGCCTTCGCCATCTGCGTCGCCGTCTCGCCGCGCGCGCCGGCGTAGGCCATGGCCAGCCCGACCGACGCGCTCAGCGGCGAGTAGACGATGTTCTTGTCGTTCCCGTCGCTCAGCCGCGCGTACAGATCGAACGCGAACGCGCTGTTGTCGTCGATCAACGACTGGTAGTCCGCGGCGCTCACGGCGGGGCTCTCGTTGCGCGGCAGGTCCGAGCGCAGCACGCCGGTCGTGGCGGCCTGCGGCGTCGTGGTGGTGGAGCACGCGACGCCCACCAGAAGGCCGGTCGCCAGCGCCGCTGCGCTGGCGACTCCGAGCACGTTCCGAATCTTCATCCCGACCTCCGCAGCATTGCCAGCGTGTCGCTGCAAGATGCGTTCCCCTTGGCACCGTCCGCTTCTGTCGGGGCTTTTCCACGGAATCTGGACGACTGTGCCAGTGCACTGGCACAGTTCGCCTCGCGGCGCGATGGCACAGCGCCGGCGACGCGCCGCGCAGGGCGCGCGACGAGGCCGGGGTGGGCTGGGCAGTCGCCGCCGCGTTGCGGGGGCCCAGCACGCACGAGCGGCTGCCAGGACCCCCCAGAAACCCGTCGGATCGCGGTGGCTCAGTCGAGCGCTCAGCGCCGTCGCCTGGTGGCGAGACCGGCGACGAACAGCAGCGTGAGCCAGCCGGGGCCGGGGTGATCGCTGCCGGCCGCGTGGCAGCCGCAGCCGCCGGTGCTGCCGCTGCTGGCCGCGTTGCTGCTCGCGCCGGCTGCGCCGCTGTCCGGGCTGCCGCTGGCGTTGCCGGTACCGCCGCTGGCGTTGCCGGTACCGCCATTGGCGCCACCGTCCGTTGCCGCGTTACCAGCCGAGCCGCCTGTACCCGGCACTCCGCCCCCGCCCGGTCCGCCGTCGGGCGGCGTGACGCTCGGGTCGTGCCACTCGTAGGCGCCCACGTCGACGGCGGCGCCCTGCGGCCGCGGGATCCCCTCGATGTCGATCGACGGCGCGAGATCGGGCGAGCCCTGGTCGACCGCGCTCGAGCTCTGCAGAAGGTGCAGATCGTAGCCTGCCGCATCGACGAAGAACTTCCCGTAGTCCGTGAAGTTCTTGATGACGATGTTGTGATCGGCCGTTACGCCGCTGGAAGCGTTGTTCAAGTCGGTGACGAGATTGTTGCGTACGATGCAGCCGCTGGGCGGCGTGCCGTCCTTGTGGTTGCCGATGTCGATCCAGGGCGGTCCCGGCTTGGTCGTGTTCGGGTCGATGACGGTGTTGTTGATGACGTGGACGTTCTTCGCGCCGAGGAACGTGATGCCGTGCCAGTGGTCGGTGATGATGACGTTGTTCTCGACGACCCAGTCGACGTACATGCCGTCGAAGCAGCCGATGCCCTGCAGCGTGCCGCGGAACGGCTGGTTCGGGTCCTCGTAGTTGATGATGGTGTTGCCGCGCAGGACGATTCCCGTCACCTGCCCGGTGCCCACGCCGTTGGGCCCGGTCGACCACGACTGGAAGCCGTCGTCGTGGTTGGCGTTCACCTTGTAGCAGTTCTTGACCAGGTTGTACTGGAACACGCTGTTGTCGCCCAGGCCGCGCATGCCGTCGCCGGCGAAGGAATCGACGACGTTGTGCTCGATGAGCGAATCGGTCGCGCTCACGCTGATGCCGAAGTTCACGTTCTTCAGGTGGTTGTTCCGGATCGTGATCTTCGTGCCACCGACCGACAAGCCATTGGCCGACAGCTGGTCCCAGTCGCTGGCGGTCCACGCGGAGACGTCCGCCTTCGACTGCAGGTAGCAGCCGTCCACGACCACGTCCGAGACCGGGCCCTGGTAGTTGTGGCTCTGGATCGTGAACATCGTCGCCGGGCTGTAGGTCGGCGCGTACTCGGGGCTGACGTACAGGCCCGTGATCTTCCAGTTCTTGCCGGCCTGGACGAGCACCTTCGACAGCTCGGGCTTCTGCCCCGGCGCCGCGGCGATCGTGATGGGTGATGCGTTGTAGTAGCCCTGCAGCGTGACGGCGCCGTGGTAGCCGCCCAGCAGGTAGATCGTGTCGCCCGCCTTGACCGGCGCGCCCTGGTTCTTCGGTACCAGCGTGTCGCCGCTCGCGTAGGGCAGCGTCTTCCACTTCTGGCTCTCGATGAGATTGGCAGCGACCACCGCCTCGAGCGTCTTCCAGGGTTTGGCCTGGCTGCCGTCGCCCGACATGCTGCCGTTGACCGGGTCAACGTAGAAATCCGTGGCTGCTGCCGGCGCGGCCGAAAGCGCGATCGACGCAGCCAATCCCAGAGCGAGTCCCACCAGTCCCCGTGCCATGCGCCCAGGGTACTACGGATCGGCGCGGGTGATTCAGCTCGTGGTCAGCCGTGCGCGCAGGTAGTCGACGGCGGAGGCCATGCCGATGGCGCCCATGGGCGCGATGTTCAGGTCGCGCGAGACAGACAAAAGGCTCGACTCGCCCAGTTCGAGGTACGTCTCGAGGTCGCGCGCGTAGTCGTTCATCGAGCCGAGCACCGAGCTGTCCGTCGCCTTGCCGAGCGCGTCCGGCTCGTAGCGGCACAGCTCGCGCGACAGGCCCGGCGAGAAGCCGTCTTCCAGCAGGGTCGCCTCCAGGTGGCGGCGGAACAGAGCGCCGATGTCGGCGAGCGCGGCGCGCTCGACGGCGGGCACCACCACCGAATAGAGCGTGTGGCTGCTCGTGAACAAGAGGTGGCTCCTGCCGCCACCGCCGAGCACGTTCACGTACCAGTCACCGAACGGGAAGCGCGGCGGCTTCTCCGACAGCTCGCTGTCGAGAAGCTGCATGAAGCTCCTGAGTCTGCCGGTGAGCCGGAACATGGCCATCGTCACCACAATAGCAGTCCGGCCTCGCATCAGCGAGAGCCGAGCCGCACCTGCACGCCGCGGCCGGCCCAGAAACGCCGTTCACCTGGCGTGCGGAAGCTCGAGGGCGTGTCCTCCCCAGACCACCCACTGGTGTCCGTCGCTGTCCTGCACCCCCCAGCGTCCGTGTTCGTCGGTGCTTGCCAGCTTGACGCGCTGCCACATGCCCTCCTTCTGCACCAGCAGCGTCTGCCAGAGCCCGGGGGCCAAAAACGGCGAGGCCAGCTGCAGCAGCAGCGTGTTCTGTGCGCGCCGCGTGGGCGTCGCGTCCTTTTCCGGCGCGAACTTGCCGTGGTCGAGGTAGCCGGGCAGAAGCTCGAGCCGGGCGCCGTCGATGCGCGTCAGCTTGCCGCTCTTGATGACCCCGGCGTCGCGATAGCCGACCACGTCGCCGACTGCGAACGCCGCGCCGGCGGGCAGCGGCACCCAGCGGAACCCCGCGCTGCTGCCGTCGTGGCGCCACACCACGCGCAACGCCTTGGGATCCACGCTCTCGCTGCTACCACCGAGCAGCGGTTCCACGCGCACCCGGCCGCCCGCGTCCAGCCCCACCACCACGAAGCGTTGCCATCTGCCGGCGACCCTCCGCAGTACGACGTCGTCGACGGCGGGCTTGCGGAACGCGTAGGTGTCGAGCGTCAAGAGCGAGCGCGCCGCGGACAGCGGGCTGTCGCCCCCGCCGCAGTCGGCCACGCGCACGCGGCCGTCCCCGAGCAGCGCTGCGACGTAGCTCTCGCAGGAGTGGTTTTTCGTGGTGTGCACCGTCACGTCGTCGCCGATCGTCAGCGGCGTGTCCGCGGTGACGGGCGCCTCTCCGCTTCCGCCGCGCCCGGCCTTCGACCACATCAAGCTGCCGGCGACCACGCCCACCGCGATCAGCGCCACCAGCACCGCGCCGCCGAGCAGCAGCCACTTGAGCGCGCCGCCCTTGCCGGCGGGCGCCTGCTGCACCGTCCATCGGCCCTGCTCGCCACTCGACTGCGGCGCCACCCACATGTGCGGCTGTCCGCAGTGGCTGCAGCGCACCACCGTCGACTCGGCGGGCGGGTTGATCGGCGCGCCGCAGTTGTTGCACTCCAGCTCGTGAAGTCCCGGCGTCATGCGGGGCAGGCTAGCCGACTCGCGTCTGCGCTTGAAGGCGACAGGCTGCCACACCGGCAGATGTCACCGGCGCGCTTCCGTTCACGCTGCGGCGCTGGCATGCTGGAGGCGATGCGCTGGGTGGTCGCGGCGTTTTTCGTGCCCTGGGTGGTGCTGGGCTGCAGCTCGAAGCATCCGGTCGAGAAGTCGCCCACGCCCCCCGACATGCAGCCGCTGATCGACGTCTACAACGCGCCGACCGGCACGCTCGACCAGCAGACCTTCGACTCGTTCAAGCAGCAGGTGCTCGACCACCAGTCGCTGCTCGACCAGGCCGATCTGGACCAGATCTTCACCAGCGCGCTCGACGTGTCGATCGCGGGCGACGCCGACGCCGGAACGAGCGACGCGGGCGTGGCCGCCAACGTGCCGCACTTCGAGGGCAGCGGCTACGTCACGGCTACGCGCATCTGTGGCGACTGGAGCGCGGGCGCCAAGCCCGATCCGGCGAACGGCAACATGCGCTTCACTCTGACCTTCACCGAGAAGGGCCCCGGCCCGATCGTGTGGGGCAGCTTCAACGACTGCAGCTACGACGCAAACGGCGTGAAGCTGAAGCTCGGCGCCGGCCCCGACGGCCAGACCGGCCAGGTGAGCGCCGACTTCGGCAGCGGACTGAGCTTCTCGGGCTATGACGGCTCGCCCGTGCTGTTCAGCGCCAACCTGCTGGCCGAGGTGAACGGCCAGCCCTACAGCATCGACTTCGACTTCCGCATCAAGCCCGCCACGCGCGAGCTCGAGCTGCGCGTGCCCGTGTCCGACGGCGACGTGATCGTGGAGCTGTCGACCGCGGGCTTTGCCGGCCTGCGCGCGGGCAACGGCACCTTCAGTTGCGACGGCTCCACCCACACCTGCACGGCCGACACCGGCGTGAGCATCACGTTTTGAGAGCCGCGGCCGCACTCGTCGCGGGGGCTCTGCTGGCCTGGCCGGCCACGGCCGCCGCGTACAACACCGAGCAGACACCGATCACCGATCACACGGCGTACACGCTGCCGCAGAAGAGCTTCCGGCTCGGACTCTGGAGCGCGGAGTACAGCCTCTTCGACTCGCTCACGGTCGGCACCTACTGGCCCGCGTGGTTTGCGCGCGTCGCGAGCCTGCACGCCAAGTGGCGCTTCTGGCAGCCGAAGCCGGTCACGCTGGCGGTGTACGGCGACTTCTTCCGGCTCGACACCAAGCATCTGAAGAAGCTCGACCAGAGCGCGGGCAGCGCGGTCATCACCTCCGGCACCTTCGAGCCGCGCGTCTCGTGGCGCATCGACCCGCGCTTCGACCTGGGCGGCAGCGTCACCTGGACCCAGGTCTCGCTGGACGGCACGCTCCACAAGAGCGACTTCGACGGCGCGGGCTCGGGCGCCGTGTCCAACATGCAGCTCACGGCCACCTTCGAGTGGCGGCTGACGCGCGTGACCACGCTGGCGCTGCACGCGCGCTACCTGGTCTTCCAGCGCGTGGCCGCGGGCGCCGACGCCAGCTTCCGCCCCGACGCGTTCACCACCGTCGAGGTGCACGGCAACGCCACCAGCGACGTGCTGTACACGCCCCACGCCTTCAGCCTGCTGCCGGCCGTGGCGCTGTCGTGGAAGCACCTGAACCTGCGCTTCGGCATCGGCTACGGCAACTGGAACGTGCCGGGACTGAACTTCGTGCTCGATCACAAGACCGTGATCGGCGAGCTGGACGCGTATTGGACCTGGTGACGGGCGTCTCCGGATGGAAGACCCTTCCGACCGGCAAGGCGTTGCGGTCGGCCCCTGGCGCGAGTGCGGGCGGCGCTTTGCGGGCCGTAGGTCGCGTTTTCGGGGTCGCAGGGCCCGATTTCGGCCCTGGAGGCTCCGATTTCGCCCTGCCAGGGTCCGATTTCGGCTCTGGAGGGCCGGCGGCGGGCGTGGCAGGCCGGGGTTGCGGGGCGGCCGGGCGCGGGGACGCCGGGCGCGGTCGTGCGCGGGGGGCGGCAGCTCGCGGTTTCCATGCGGCAGCAGGCGGGAGCGGCGGCGGAGCTCGTGCTGGAGGCGGGGCAGGGCGTGCGGGCGCCCCGGCAGGGCGTGGGGACGCCTGCGCAGGGCGCGCTGGCGACGCGACAGGTCGCGTTCGAGGGCGGGCAGCTCCGGTGGAAGGGTCGTCGGCTTCTGCTGGCGACGCGGCAGCTCGCGCTGGCGACGAGGCGGCTCGCGCGGGGGCGTCGGCAGCTCGCGCGGGGGCGGGAGATGCGTAGGGAAGGCGCAGAGAGAAACCCGGGGCCGCCGGCGCGCATGCCGGGGCCCCGGAAGGTGGGCGCGAGTCGGCTCAGCCGGCGGCTGCGGGTGCGGCGATCGGTTCGCCCGCGTTGGCGGCGGCGTCCACCTGCGCGTGGTCGCGGAGGTCGTGCTCGATGAACTGTTTGTACTGCTGCGAGTGCGGGCCGAAGATGGCGCGCAGCACCTCCGTGGCGTGCACCAGGAAGGGATTGGCGGCCAGGCACGCCGCGCTGAAGGCCTCGCGCGCGGCCTGCTGGGCGGGCAGCGCCGAGGTGGCGTCGGCGGTCTGCTTGCGGGCGGCGTCGAGCAGCGGCCCGAGCTCCGCGAGCGCATCCTTGCGGAAAGCAGCGGTGGCCGGATTGGTCTGGATGAAGTGCACCAGCACGTCGCCCACGCGCAGCATGTCGTCGACCGTGCCGCCGCGCGGCGGCAGCGCGTGCACCGTCGCGCCCGCGCCGGGCACCGTGCACAGCACCACGCCGCGCCACTTGGAAACCGCGCCGCGCAGCGCGTCGATCGCCGTGTCGCGCTCCGTGCGCTCCTTGTCGCCCCTGGCGATCGAGTCGACGTAGTGCTTGTAGGCGTCGTCGACCTGCGTCGCGAACGCGTCCGCTCCCGGCTTCAGCGCCGCCAGCGCCGCGTGCTTGGGCGCGTACTCCCCGATGGTGTCCTTGAGTCGATTGATGTGCCGATAGATCAGCGCCAGGCTGCGTGCAGGCATAGCTCTCCTCCGATCCCGAAAGCCGCCCCGGCCCAGCACCCCCATGGCACCACCCCCGGAGCAGCAGGGCGCGCACCCTATCATGCGAGGGGCGCGAGCCAACAGGGAATCCCGCTGACGCGCTGCGGCGGACGCGCGTCGAGTCCGGCGCCGAGCGCAGTCGCCTGGGGGAAGGGCAGGGGCTGGCGGCGGGCTGGCGGCGATCGCCAGGCCCCTGGGGATGTTTGCCGGTGCGGCGCGGAAAAAGCGCGGCCGCGCGGGCGCGCGGGGTTGGCACGCGGTTCGCAGCAGCGCGGGCGTGCGCTTGCTCGAGTGCGCGCGCCTGCGAGACCAGCCTGCAGCGCGCCGTCAAGAGCGCCGCGCTCGCCGCCGGTCTCTCCAAGCGCGTCTCGTGCCACACCCTGCGCCACTCCTTCGCCACCGACCTGCTGGAGAGCCGCTGCGACATCCGCACCATCCAGAACCTGCTCGGTCACCGCGACGTGAGCACCACCATGATCTACACCCACGTCCTCCGCGGCGCCCTGGGCGTCCAGAGCCCTTCGATCTGCTGCCCTGAGGGCGCACTATTTACGGTGCTATGCGGAACTGGATAGCGGCCGGAACCGGATCTAGGTGGCAGCGGGGGAAAAGCGGCGGCGAAGGAAGAACGCCGGCGCGCGACGGCGCGGGACGGCGCGCGCGGAGCGTGGCTACACAGGGCGGGACGGAGGGGCTATGATGGACGTCGAATAGTAGTTGGGCGGACTTCACCGTGGCCCGCTGGCTTGAGCTCCATGACTCCGATCTGCTGTCGGTGACGGCAACGTCCTCGGGCACCCGAGTCTTCTTGAACGGGTACGTCCACCAATGGGAGTCGGGTCCGGCGGGCTGGACCGGAACCGGCTGGACCCAGCGGGTCGTGATCCGTGTCGACCACGCGACAACGCATGCAGCGGGCACGGCGACCCAGATCTCCTCGGGATCGATCCAGTCGCGTTCCGACACGCACGAGAATCTGATTCCGCTTCCTGCCCGCTTCCCCGGTCCAGCTCGCCTCACGCTCGCCCTTGCTGACGGCACCGCCCTGGAGGTTTCGGGCGGCAACGTGTCGGTCGAAACCGAAGGCGAGCCAACCTTCGTCGAGAACCTTCCAGAGGACCTGCGCCCAGACGCGGCCGGCTAACAATCTGCTGAAGCAGCCGGCCGCACATCGTCCTGGCTGCAAGGTCCTTCCGCGCGCCCGTGGTGGAGTACCACGGGCGCGGTCATCGCTATCTGTTGCCTCGTGGTATTCTGTTGCGGCCGCTGCTTAGCAGCGATTCGTTAGGTGGACGCGAGATGAAGCGCCGGTGGAAGTGGAGCGCCACTGCGTTCGCAGTGGTTTTGGTGGCGTTGCTGTGCTGGTGGGGGCTGAAGCCACGGGTTCGCATTGTCAACCTATCCCGCAAACCGCTTTCGCAGCTTCGTCTTCGCGGCCGTGGCTTCGACGCCAGCATCTCGGACATTCCGCCGGATGCTTCCACCTGTGTTGTGATCGAGCCGACGGGTGACTCCGGCCTTGAGCTTGATTTTCGCTCGAACGGCGAAGACCACCGCTCCGGTGATATCGGGTATCTTGAGCCCGACTTCGGCAACCGCATCAACATCGTCATCAAGCCTGACTTGTCTATCCAAGCCACCGGTGACGTTTTCGTCCTCTGGCCCTGGTTGAGCAACCGTTGACATCCTTTACACCCGTCCGGCGACATCATTTACACCTTTCTGGACGCCGGTGAGGCGGCCGGACTTCTCGTCGAGGCGGCCGAGGAGAGTGTCGTAGTAGACGATGTTCCAGAGGCCGTCGTCGACTTCCTCGAGGCCGATGTACTGGCCCTTGAGCGCGTTGCTCAGGAAGTGCTGACTTGTCTTCAAGCGGAAGACGCCAGCGTTGCTGACGCGGCGCTTCTCGAGGTGACCCGGGTATTCCGGAGGCGCGATGCGACGCGGGTATGGACGGCGTGGATGGCGTGTAGCGCGACGCCGGCGTGTCGTCGTCGAGCGCTTCGTGGGGTCGCTCGTGGTTGTACACGTTGCGGAACCGGTCGAACTTCCGCTGCTGCGAGCGGAGGTTGGCGGCAGGAGGACGAGTCGTGTCCTTCTTCAACGTCTTGTGCATGCGCTCGTGCGCGCCGTTCTCCTGCGGGCTCGCGGGGTGGATGCGCTGCTGCGTGATGCCGAGTTGCAACCACCAGGTGTTGAGCTCGCACAGACCGTGGATACCGGTCGACGCGAAGGGAGCGCCGTTGTCGGTGCGGATGGCATCGGGCAGACCGAACTCACGGAACAGGCGCTCGAAGGCTGGCCTTGCCCCTTCCGTCCGCACCGAGTGCAGACCCCGGCACTCGAGCAGGAAGCGGCTGTAGTGGTCGACGACCGTCAGCGGGTAGCAGTACACGCCGTCGCGCGTCCGGAACTGCCCCTTGAAGTCCGCTGTCCATACCTGGTTGGGGGCCGTGGTCGTGAGCGGCACCGCGCCAGGGTGTTTCCAGCGCGTACGACGCCGCTTCGGCCGCACCAGGCCGTTGCGCTTCAGAATGTCGAAGATGGTGCTGCGCGCAGGCAGCTCGAGCCCTGGGTGGCGTCGCTCCAGCACGCGCCGCAGTTTGCGCGCACCCCAGCCGTGCTCGCGCCGGGCCGCCAGGATCAACTCCACCACGGCGTCCGGCGTCGCGTGCGGGCAGCTCGCCGGGGCGCGGCTACGCTCGCGCAGACCTGCGACGCCGTCCGCCTCGAAGCGCTTCACCCACTTGTAGCCAGTGGGTCGCGACACGCCGTGCCGGCGGCACAGCTCGCTCATCGTCCAGTCCCCGCTCGTGTAGTCGACGAGGAATCGTACACGCTCCCTCATCGCGTCCGTCTCCATCCACGGCATCCGACAACCTCCGTCGGCTGCCGGTGTAAATCATGTGCCTGGACACCTGTTAACCATGTACCCGGATCGAACCGGTGCCCCACCTAACAAGCCCCTGCAGCAGCCGAGCGCCGTCGTCTCCCCTGGCGACGTGATTCCCTCCGCGCGGCACGCTCCGCGTCTCTCGAACGAAGGCAGCGTCACGAGCCGCGCCAGATAGGTGTACCATCCGGAAAGGTTTGGGCTGGCGCTCGCAGCTGAGGGCCGGTCCGTTAGGCGGACCGAGAGCACGTCGGGTGATCCTGCACCATGAAGTTCTTTGAGCCCTCCGGCGCCACGGACACAGAACTCGCTCATCCCGTTGACAGCAGCTTTGATGCCTTGGATCTGCTTCCGGCGGGCGTACCGAAGCTTCCTGCGTGGACTCCGATTCGAATGAAGCTCATTCACTTCGAGCATGACGGTGCCCCGCTGACGCGTAGTGATGCGCCTTGGCTTGGGTCTGCGACGCTTGTCCTCCGGGCCGCGGCGGTGGTGGCGTTGCGCTCGCTTCTGGAGGCAAACGGCGAGCTTCTGCCCGTCGACTGTGACGAGGCGCGACTTTTTCTTTTCCACGCGACGCGCGTACTGGACGTCCTGGACGAGGAGCGATCCGAGATCCTGCGATTCCGCACTAGCGGTCGAGTGATGGACGTCACCCGGTACGTCTTCCGGGCCTCGGATCTCCGTGGTGTCGACTGTTTCAAGATTCCGCAATTTCGTGTCAGTCCCACCTTCGTATCTGAGCGTTTCGTCGATGCCTGGCACGCCGCTGGCCTGCGTGGCCTTGAGTTCGAGCCCATTTGGAGCGACGAGTAGGCCGCCCAACAATCTGCTGAAGCAGCCGGCCGCGGCTCGTCCTGACTGCCAGGACCTTCCGCGCGCCCGTGGTGGACTACCACGGGCGCGGTCATCGCTACCTGTTGCCTCGTGGTATTCTGTTGCGGCCGCTGCTTAGCAGCGGTTCGTTGGGCGGACTCGCATGTTTGGGAAGGTCTCCGATCGCATCCGGTCGCGTGAGTCCTTTCGGGAACTGGCTGCCGCGCTCGACGGTGAAGTCTTCGTGGGTAGCGGCGCCTTGCCGGCTGGCTTTCGGCTACCGGGCGTGAGCGGTGCAGGGCTGCCGCGTGGTTCCATCCGGAGAGGCTGCCGACCGTGGCGTCTTCTGCCTCCAAGACCACACCGGAGTGGTGCACCTCGCTGCCCAACAGGCCGCTTCAGCAGACGAGCGCCGTCATGTCGGCTGGCGGGGCTGGTTCCGCTTCGCGCGGCACGCTCGGCGACCATCGGACGAAGGCAGCGTCGCGAGCCGCGCCTGGAAGGTGTTACCATCGGGAGAGGTTGGACCGGGCGCTCGCAGCTGAGCGGCGGTCCGTTGGACAGACTCGCACTGCATCTGCATTCGGGTTTCTTGCTGCAGCGCTGTTCTGGTTTCTGGGTTCGGATCGCGCTCGGGCGAGCTCGTCGTGAGCTTGTTGGTGCCTTGCCGGCTGGCTCCGCTGGATGAAGTCGTGCCTGGTCTTCAAGGCGGCGACTTGAAAGGTGGCGGCGGCCCGAGGCTGGTGCGGCATGTCCTCGGGTGACGCCAACGTCTCGCTTCCAACTGGCGGCGTCGCCGCCGCGCGAGATCACCGCGTCGTTCCATCCGGAGAGGCGGCGTCCGGAGAGCTTGATGCTGCCGTGCCTGGTGACGCGATCGCTCTCGCTGCCCAACAAGGCCCTGCAGCTGACGAGCGCCGTCCTCTCGCCTGGCAGGGTCGTTTCGCGCCGCGCGGCACGCTCGGCGTCCATCGGACGAAGGTAGCGTCGCGAGCCGCGCCTGACAGGTGTTACCATCGGGACAGGTTTGGGCTGGCGCTCGCAGCTGAAGGCCAGTCCGTTGGGCAGACTCGCATGTTTGGAAGGTCTCCGATCGCATCCGGTCGCGTGAGTCCTTTCGGGAACTGGCTGCCGCGCTCGACGGTGAAGTCTTCGTGGGTAGCGGCGCCTTGCCGGCTGGCTTTCGGCCACCGGGCGTGAGCGGTGCAGGGCTGCCGCGTGGTTCCATCCGGAGAGGCTGCCGACCGTGGCGTCTCCAGCCTCCAAGACCACACCGGAGTGGCGCACCTCGCTGCCCAACAGGCCGCTTCAGCAGACGAGCGCCGTCGTGTCGGCTGGCTGGGCTGGTTCCGCTTCGCGCGGCACGCTCGGCGACCATCGGACGAAGGCAGCGTCGCGAGCCGCGCCTGGAAGGTGGTAGCATCAGGAAATGTTGGACCGGGCGCTCGCAGCTGAGCGGCGGTTCGTTGGGCAGACTCGCACTGCATCTGCATTGTCCCGCCGAGCAGCAGCGCTGTTCTGGTTTCAGGGTTCGGATCGCGCTCGGGCGAGGTCGTCGTGACCCTGGCAGCGCCGTGCCGGCTGGCTCTGCTGGGCGGCGTCATGCCGGGGCCACAAGGCGGCGACCTGGGAGGTGGCGGCGGCCCGAGGCGGCGAGGGCGTGGCGTCTGGAGACCGTTCCGGCTGCTGCGTCGTGCTCGCTGTGGCTTCCGGTGTTGCCCATGTCTTGCTTCCCACCGGCAGCGTCGCCGCCGCTGCGCGACCATCGCGTGGTTCCATCCGGAGAGGCGGCGACGGGAAGCGTTCTGGCTGCTGTTTCTGCCGAAGCGATCGACCTCGCTGCCCAACAGGAAATTGCAGCCGACGAAGGCGGTCGTCCCGGCTGGCAGGCGTGGTTCCGTTCCACGCGGCACGCTGCGCGACAATCTCACGAGGCTGTCGTCACCGGCCGCGCCGACAAGATGGTAGTATCCGGGGAAGTGATGCCGCGCCTTCGCGGCTGAATTTCGATTCGTTAGCCAGAACCAAGGCAACGATGAGCGAGCCGAGATTCCGCTTGCGCTTCTTCTTCGATGCAGGCTCCGGCATCTGCCTCTGGTCTGCCAGCAGCGCCGCTCGCGAGCGGTTCGGCTACGCCGTTGCGTCGGGCGAACTCGCGATATCGGAGAGCTTGCGGCGCGAGTGCGACGAGCTTTGTGCCTGGTACGACCGATCCCTCAACTGGGACGACCCTTCGGGGCCGTCGCTCTGGACCGCGGAGGAGGCAGCGCGCTTCGACGTGGCAGCCGCATCCTTGCTTGAGAGGCTACGCCAGGAACTCGGTCCCGACTTTGCCATCGCCGACGCACGGTCACTGTCGGGTCAAGCCGGGTCTGGCTAACAAGGCCCTGCAGCAGACGAGCACCGTCATCGCGTCTCGAAGGGTGGTTCCGCTCCGCGCGGCACGCTCGGCGATCCTCGAACGAAGGTAGCGTCGCGAGCCGCGCCTGACAGGTGCTACCATCCGGAAAGGTTTGGGCTGGCGCTCGCAGCTGAGCGGCCGGTCCGTTGGGCGGACTGCGCGAACATGCCCGGTTCGCCTCTTCTTGACACGAGCTGCGACGGGAGCAGAGGATCGATTCCATGAGGTGGGGCGCTAGGCGGGTGACGTGCTGGGCGCGCGCTGTCGTGGGCATGGCTGCAGCGCTTTTCGCGGCCGCGTGCCGCGGGCGCGGGGCTCCCGGCCCGGGCAGCGGTGGGAGCGCGGGCAGCGGCGGCTCGCCCGACTCTGGATGCAAGCTCACGATGTGCGGTCGCTCCTGCGTCGATACGAGCACCGATGCGCACAACTGCGGCGCCTGCGGCATCAGCTGTGCTGGCACGTGCAGCGGTGGTCGATGTCGGGTGACGCTCGCTTCGGACCAGGTCGACCCCGAGGGCATCGCGGTGGACGATAGCAGCGTGTACTGGACTACCGGTTTCGAAGACTCCTACGGCGACGTGATGAAGTTGGCGCTGGGCGGAGGCAAGCCGGTGAGGCTCACCGGAGGGGCGGGACCTCTGGGCATTGCGGTCGATACGAGCAACGTCTACTTCACACTTTCGGAGGGTTCGAGGGTGATGAAGGTGCCGGGCGTTGGGGGCTCGGCGGTGGCGCTGACTCCGGGGGAAGTATACCCGCAGGGCATCGCAGTCGACTCGACCAGCGTGTACTGGGTGGACGCGGAATCCGGTGGACTTGCGACAGGCGGCATGGTCAGGAAGCTGCCACTGTCAGGGGGCGCAGCGGTGACGCTCGCTAGTTCCCAGCCGTTTCCGTGGGGCATCACGCTCGACGCCAAGAGCGTGTACTGGACCGACCGCGGGAACGGCGACACGGACGGCAGCGTGATGAAGCTGCCCCTTTCAGGTGGCATGCCGACAACCCTCGCTTCGGGGCAGCACCATCCAATGGGGATCGCGGTTGGCACCACCAGCGTCTACTGGACCGACATGGGCAGTTCGAGCATCCCTGCCGACGGTGCGGTGATGAAGGTAGCGTTGTCCGGTGGCGTACCGGCTACGCTGGTTTCGGGGCGGCTCGAGTCGTATTGCATCGCGGTCGACACGGACAGCGTCTACTGGACAGACCTCGGGACCGGGAACTCCGACGGCACCGTGATGAAGCTCCCGCTATCCGGCGGTACCCCGGTGACGCTGGCCTCGGGGCAGGCCAGTCCACGGGGCATCGCGGTCGACGCGACCAGCGTCTACTGGACGAACCGCGACGACAATGCCGTCATGAAGCTTACGCCGAAATAGGTCGCCGCCCAACAAACTGCTGAAGCAGCCGGCCGCCCGTCGTCCCACCAGCCGCGCCTTCCGCGCGCCCGTGGTGGAGTACCACGGGCGCGGTCATCGCTACCTGTTGCCTCGTGGTATTCTGTTGCGGCCGCTGCTTAGCAGCGGTCCGTTGGGCGGACCCCCACCTGATGGCTATCGAGCGCCACGGCGAATACCTGCTTGACCGCGACCTGGATGGCCTGCTGTCCGTGGGAATCGAGTCTGACAACCTCCGGGGATGTATCGCCGAGGCACGGCGCCTCGGTGCCGCCGGCGTTTTTGGCTCGCCATCGTTCGGTTTCCGAGAAACCAACCTCGACTTTCTCGCAGAGCTTCCGGACCTTCGGAAGGTGTGGTTCTGGGACGTCGCTCTTTCGAATGTGGATGGCCTCTACCACTTGCGAAACCTGCGCTCCTTCGGCGTCCAGCCCGAGCGGCCGCCCATCGACTTCCGCCGACTTCCTTCGCTTGAAGAAGTCGTTTGGGATTTCAGCCCCAACGACGCCGGGATCGCGGAGCTGCCCAGCGTCGGAGTGCTCCACGTCTGGCACTGCAATCCGCGGCAGCGGTCCTTCGAGGGGATCGCACTTCCGAGGTCCCTCCACGAACTGCAGTTCAACTGGGCGAATCCACGCACGCTCGGTGGAATCCCGGCACTACCCAACCTCAGACGTTTCGAGGCGCATCGTTGCCGCAACCTCGAGTCCATCGCCGAGCTCCCCGAAATCGCGCCCGACCTCGAGCACCTGGTCGTGGCTAGCTGCGGGCGCGTTGCGGACGGGAGGGCGACGGTCGAGCGCCTTCCCAAGCTGCAACATGCCTTTGTTCGTGATGAGGTCCTGGTCTCCAAGACCGCACGGACGAAGTAGTCGGTGAGCAAGGCCGCCCAACAAACTGCTGAAGCAGGCGGCCGCGCGGTGTCCTGACTGCCAGGACCTTCCGCGCGCCCGTGGTGGACTACCACGGGCGCGGTCATCGCTACCTGTTGCCTCGTGGTATTCTGTTGCGGCCGCTGCTTAGCAGCGGTTCGTTGGGCGGACCGCCCTAGCTGAGCGAACCTTCGCGGCGGTCGTACCAGCGACGCAACCAGCGGGCGATGCGGGGCTGGAAGCTGGCGCGAACGTCAGCCGGGGCCGCAGCCAGCATGCGATCCCAGTCCAGGGCGCGGATCACGTGGCCGATCCGCATACAGGCACGGAACGCTTCGTCGAGCACCGGACGCGGAGCGAACTGTTCCCACACGGGGAGGTAGGCGTCGCGCAGCGCGAGCGCAGCGCTGGATCCGGGATCGAAGTCATCGCCCTGCATGACGTGAAGCGTGACCAGCAGCGAGCAGAACGGATGCGTCAGCGACGAGTCGGCCCAATCCACCAGCCAGACCCGGTCGTCGTCGACCAGCACGTTGCCGTCGTGAAGGTCCCCGTGATCGATGCCTTCGGGAATGCCGACCGCAGCCAGCCGAGCGCACTCCGCCTCCAGTAGGGGGACGGCGTCGAGCAGCGCGTCGCGTTCCGACGAGGCAAGGCCGTCGGCCAAATCGAGGCGGAGCGCGTCTTGTCGCGCGAGCAGATCGCACAATAGCGCCGGCAGTCGCTGCAGGCGCCGATCGGGCACGCCGGCGGCGAGCAGCAGCTCGACATCGTCAGCGGAAGCGACCTGGATGGTGGCATACGCCGGCAGTAGCGCCGTCCACAGGGCGGCGGAGTCCCTGCCCGACCGACGCGCAGGCAGTCCAGCATCTCGCATCAACGTCCAGCCGACATCCGCCTTGGCCGCGATGGGCGTGATGACGACCCTGGGCCACCTCACGGATAGGTACTCGAGCAGCGCCGGCTCGTGAGCGCCGCCGGACGCGCACGCCTTGAAGTAGAACGCGCCTCGATCGGTGTCGAAGCGCTCCACGATCGACCACGGTCGTTCGCGCACGACCGCCTTTCCGCTCACCGAAGCGTCTGCACGAGCAGCCAGCTCCACGCACGCCCAGTCGAATACCTCCCTGAGCCAATGTTCGCGCGAGGCGGTCATCCACGGAGCGCGTATCGCGGAGCGGCTAGACACTCCCCTTGCTTACCCCGACGAGACGAGGATGTCGTGCTCCTCATGTACCCGACATGCACTTCGCCCTGGTCCCGCTGCGCCCAACGCGCGCCCTGGGCGGACCGAATCGCACACGGCGTACGCGGGAAGGCGCGTCCGCTCCCGCTGCGCTATGCTGTCGCCATGCATAACGAGTTCACCGCCATCTTCGAACGGGACGGCGACTGGTTTGTCGCGTACTGCCCGGAAGTGCCCGGCGCGAACGGCCAGGGCCGGACGAAGGACGAAGCGCGCGCGAGCCTCGCCGAGGCGATCGCACTCGTTCTGCAGGACCGCCGTGAGGATGCGCTTCGCGGTCTGCCCGACGACGCTGTGCATGAGACGGTGACCGTCGGTTGAAGCGCAGTACGCTCCTACGACACCTCCGCTTCCACGGCTGCTACCTCAAGCGCGAAGGTGCTTCCCATTCCTTGTGGTGCAATGCCGCGAACGGCGTCGTCGAAGCGGTGCCGCGTCACACAGAGATATCGAACCGACTGGCGATCAAGATCTGCCGCTCCCTGGGAATTCCCGCCCCACCCGGTTGAGCCTGCGCCGCCCAACAGGAAATTGCAGCTGGCGAAGGCGGCCTGGCCGTCCGCAGCGCGATCCCGTCTCGCGCCTGATGAGGTGGTAGCATCCGGGGAAGTGATGCTGCGCCTTCGCGGCTGAATTTCGATTCGTTGGGCAGACCAGAACCGACGCCGAGCTATTGGCGCAACTCTCTGCCGTGGGAAGCGCGGCTACCGGCACGATGAAAGTTCGACAGCGGGTGTACTTCATGGCTAGCTCGGACGTCCTGACGCCCGAACAGATCAGTAGTCGCATCGGGATCGCCCCGGACGAGTCCTGCTTGCGTGGCTCGAAGCGAGACGGGCCGCTGCCCATTCCACGCTACCATCTGTGGACACTCCATCCGCTGACGCCGGGCAATATTCGGCTGGACGAACAGTTGAACGCGCTCCTCGACCGCCTTGAGCGAGTAGCTGGCTATCCCGGCTCGCCGCACTGGGTGTCAGCATGGACTTCGACGAATACGGCGACGAGTACGAGTAGAGTGCCTGCGTGTGAAAGTCGGCCGATCTCGCGATAGCGGGCACCTGGTCGCGCTGGCTAACCTACGCCCTGAGGTGGACCGGGCGCGTCGCCATGCGGGCGCGGGCCCGCGGCTGCCGAACGACTTGCCCGGCAGTTGGCGCACTGGGGCGCGCGTGGCAGAATCTGTGCGTACCCATGACGCTGACCATCGAATTCGAGCAGGAGGCGGACGGTCGCTGGATCGCCGAAGTTCCCGAGTTGCCGGGCGTGATGGTGTATGCCGACACGCAGGACAAGGCTGCCCAGCTCGCCCGCGCGCTCGCGTTCCGCGTCCTCGCTGATCAGATCGAATCGGGCGAGCTCGAGGCATCGTCTTGAGCATTCTGGACGCGATCCGTTTGGAGCCCTCAGGCTACGACACTGCGCCCTGTCCGTTCTGCGGCAAGTCGCTGGCGTCTTCCAGGGCAAAGCAGTGTCTTCATTGTCACGCAGACTGGCATCACCTCGGCGAACTCACCAGGTTGCCGTATCGATCAAGAGCGCATCCCCTGGAGCGCCCGTCGCAACCCGCAAGAGCTGATGCGCGTCGTCCGGCGTGCCGTCGCTGAGACGTGTTGTCTTCAGGTTCTCTTTCATCCAGCGCTGGCTTCTACGCCGCCTGCGCCTGCGCCAGTCGTCGCTCCCGTCGAAACGTCCGGACCCGCATCGGCCTGGGCAGATCCCGACATGGTCTTGCCGCCGCAGTCCGCGACAAGCAGTGAGCCGCCGAGACCCAGGAACACCACGAGCGCATGGACCCCACGCATGTCATCACGAGTCTACCATCCATGAGGTCAACGCGGCTCCGTCTCCAGTTGGAAATCTGGTGGATGCTCGGGGGTGATCACGGTCAACTATCCGGTCGTCGCTCGCCCGGCGTGCGGCCTGCGACGAGCTGGCCGCACGCAGCGGCGACGTTGCTTCCGCCGCTGTAGCGCCTCTGCGTCGGAATGCCGGCTTGGTGCAAAAGCGCGCAGAATGCCTGCTCGCGCTCGCGCGGGCTGGGGCGGAACGGATCGTCGTCGCCAACGGCAGTGGCGTTGTAGGGGATGACGCTGATGCGCGGGCGGAGTGACGTCTCCTTGCGGAAATCGAGCACGCGCTGGGCCAGCGCCTGCGCGTGTTCCGCCGAGTCGTTCACGCCGGAAAGCAAAGTGACCGCCCACAGCGGAGCGAGCCCGGTCAGCCGCGCGTGCTCCAGGCCGGCATCGAGCACAGCGTCGAGTGGATGCGCAGCGGTGATCGGCATCAGCTGCCGGCGCGTCGAAGACAGGGCGCTGCCCATCGAGATCGCGAGCCGCACGCGCGGCGCCTGGCGGGCGAGACGCCGGATCCCCTCGGGCAGTCCTGCCGTGCACACCGTGATGGCGCGCGCATCGATGGCGAAGGCGCTCGGGTCGGTCAGGACGCCGATCGCCTCGAGCACGCGATCGGCGTTTGCCAGGGGTTCGCCCATGCCCTGGAACACCACGCCGCGCACGCGCGGAGCGGCGCCATTCGAGCGCTTCCACTCCGGCGCGAGCTCGCGCTGGACGTGCCGGACCTGCTCGACGATTTCCCACGTCTCGAGATTGCGCGCGAGACCGAGTCGCCCGGTGGCGCAGAAGGCACAGCCGAGGGCGCAGCCGACTTGCGAGCTGACGCACGCCGAGTAGCGGCCGGGGCGCTCCAGCGGGATGCGCACCGTCTCGAAGCACAGGCCGTCGGCGGCCTTGAAAGCGAACTTGACGAACCCGTCGAGCGCGCTCGCCTGCCGCCCGACCAGCGTCAGCTCCGGAACGCGACCGGCCGCTCGCGCGGCGTCGAGCGCGACGCGGCGCACGTGCGCGACGTAGTCCGGCAGCTCACCGGAATGGTGCACGGCCGAGACGATCCGCCGCGACTCCGCCGCGCTCATCACGGGAACGGCCGCGGCCAGAGCCTCGGGACGGAGCGCCTGCAGAGCCAGCATGGAGCGTTCGCATAGCAGCTGCCGGCCGGAACCGCACTCGGGATACCCGGGATGTCCTTCGGCGGAGGTCGCGGGCAATCTTGATTTTCTCCAGACCGGAGCGCGCGGCCGTACGTATAGGCAGGCAGAACCGCGCACGAACGCGGTCGGGCTCGCTCTGCTGGGCAACGGACGGCTCCGCACAACTTCGGGGAACGAGAATGTCGACGACGCGAAGCATCGGGCAGATGGCCCGGATGTGTCTTGGAGTGTGGCTTCTGGCAACGGTGGGCTGCGCCCGGACGGGGGCGAGCCCGAAGCCCGCCGCGTCGCCGAGCCAGCAAGCTGCGGCTCCGCATGCGGTCGATCTGTCCGCTCCCCGCGCAGGTCCGGTGTCCGTCGCCGACGACCCCAACGCGGTCGCGGTCTCGTCCACGATCCGCAAGGTGACGGTCTACTCCGACCGCGCGCTGGTGTCGCGACAAGGCTCGGTGAAGGTGAAGACCGAGCCGACCGTGTTTGCCTTCCGGCACCTTCCCGGTTGGGTCGACGACGGCTCCGTGCGTGCGGCCACGACTGCCGGCCGCATCCTGGACGTGCAGGTCGGACGCGCCTATCTCGCCCGATCGACCGACAAGAGCTACCGGAAGGCCGAGGCTCATGCCCGCGCGCTGGCAGAGCGCCTGGCCGCCCTCGACGACGAGCTCGCAGTGCTGCACGCGCAGGAGAAGCAGATCGAGGACATCAAGGCCTTCTCGCTCGACAAGCTTCGCAAGGACGTGGCGGCGGGCGAGCCGGCACGCGCCAAACGCGCCGGGACCACCGGCAATGTCGGCGTCGACACCTACGCGGCAGTCGTGGACTTCATCGGAAAAGAGCTGCGCAAGATCGCCAAGGGGCGCCGCGCGGTCCAGGAGAAGAAGCAGGAGCTTGCTCCGAAGGTCAAGGCCGCCAAGCGACGCCTGGACGAGCTACGCGGGTTGACGCAGCTCGAAGAGACCAACGTCTTCGTCACCGTGCAGGGCAAGACCCCGGCCAAGGCCAAGCTCCAGCTCAGCTACCTGCTTCCGGGAGCGACGTGGCAGGCTGCCCACGAGCTGCGCGTCTCGGGCAAGGATGCGACCTCCGCCGAGCTCACCTCGTTTGCCGTCGTCACCCAGGCGACGGGCGAGGACTGGGACCACGCCCAGCTCACCTTCTCCACGCAGTCGTCCACCGAGGCCCTGCGCATTCCAGCTCTCGAAGCGCTGACACTCGGCGACACCCGGGCCAGGACGCGGAGCATCGAGAGGCGCTCGGCATCGTTCAGGCGGGCCGAAGCAGCGTTCAAGGGACAGAATCGCCTGTGGAACCAGCGGATGCGCAGCACCCGTCAGGGCGGCAGCGTGGCGGAGAGCTACCAGACGAACTTCGAATACCTGCAGGTGATCCAGCAGAAGACGGTCCAGCTCTTCCAGAGCCTCCAGCAGCGCGGCACGACCGCCCAGTTCAAGGGCATGACCACGACGAAAGTGCGCGCGGATGGTCGTTCGGTGAGGGTGCCGCTGGGTCGCGCGACGTTGAAGGCGAAGAAGGCCATCGTCGCGGCTCCCGAGCAGTCGCTGAACGCGGCCCAGATACTCCAGATGCAGAACAACAGCGGGCAGGCGCTCCTGCCCGGAAAGGTGGCTCTGTACCAGGCCGGCGCATTCCTCGGGATGACCCAGCTGGGCTTCGTGGCGAAGGACGAGAAATTCTCCGTCTTCCTCAACGTCGCTGATCAGATCAAGCTCTCCCGCGTGCTCGACAAGAAGCGCAGCGCGCTGGTCCGCAAGCGGCGCACGCGGATGCAGCTGGCGTTCGTCGTCACGGTCGAGAACCTGTCTTCGAAGGCCGTGTCGCTCGAGCTCGCCGATCGCATCCCGGTGTCCGAGGAAAAGGACATCGTGGTGAGCGGGGTCAAGATCACGCCGTCCGTGAAACCCGACTCCAAGGGGATCCTGCGCTGGCCTCTGAAACTTCGCCCGAAGCAGAAGAGGAAGCTCCTGATCCAGTACCAGATCGAATACCCGCCCACCCTGGTCCTGCAGATGAAGCGCAAGGCGGCAGCCGACGCGAGCCCGGCCGCTGACATTCCGGGTGCCGCGCCACGTCCGTCGAGGAGATCCTACGACATCAAGCAGGACATCCAGCGGCTCGAAAGCGCGTTCTAGGGTTCGTCACCAGTGGCGGCCAGGCGACGTACTTCGCTCGCAAGCCGGAGCGTGCGACTCAGTAGTGCCAGGGGAACTTCGAGTAGTCCTGCGGGCGCTTTTCGAGGAAGGCGTCGCGGCCCTCCTGGGCTTCATCGGTGCCGTAGGCGAGGCGGGTGGCTTCGCCGGCGAAGAGTTGCTGGCCGACCATGCCGTCGTCGATCATGTTGAAGCCGAACTTGAGCATGCGCATCGCGGTCGGGCTCTTGCCGTTGATCTTTCTGCCCCAGTCGAGCGCGAAGTCCTCGAGCTTTTCGTGGGGAACGACGGCGTTGACCATGCCCATGGCGGCGGCTTCCTTCGCGGAGTAGTTGTCGCCGATGAAGAAGACTTCGCGCGCCTTCTTCTGGCCGACCTGGCGGGCGAGCAGCGCGGAGCCGTAGCCGCTGTCGAAGCTGGCCACGTCGGGATCGGTCTGCTTGAAGACGGCGTGCTCTTCGCTGGCAATCGTCATGTCGCACACGACGTGCAGGCTGTGCCCGCCGCCCACCGCCCAGCCGGGCACCACGGCGATCACCACCTTGGGCATGAAGCGGATCAGCCGCTGCACCTCGAGGATGTGCAGGCGGCCGAGCTTCGCCGGGTCGATGCCCTCGGCGCCTTCGTACTTGTAGCCGTCCTTGCCGCGGATGCGCTGGTCGCCGCCCGAGCAGAACGCCCAGCCGCCGTCCTTCGGCGAAGGGCCGTTGCCGGTGAGCAGCACGCAGCCCACGTCGCTCCACATGCGGGCGTGGTCGAGCGCCGTGAACAGCTCGTCCACCGTGTGCGGGCGGAACGCGTTGCGCACCTCGGGGCGGTTGAACGCGATGCGCACCGTGCCCTGGTCGATCGCGCGGTGGTAGGTGATGTCCGTGAAGTCGAAGCCGTCGACGGCGCGCCACCGGGCCTTGTTCATGATTTCCGAGACCATGCGGCGGCTTATAGCGGGCAGGTCGCGTGGCGTCGACGCCGCCGCGCGTCCGGTGGCGCCGGAGCGCTAGCTCTGCGGCCCAGCGCTGTTGAAGCTCTCGACCGCGGACTGCAGCATCAGCTCGATGCGCTTGGGGTCGACTGGCTTCTCGAAGCGCAGGTTGGGCGCGGAAGCGAGTACCGACTGCGCGCGTGCGGTGACCGCGCCGCCGCTCAGGAACACGATGCGGCGCTCGAGTCCGTCGCCCTGCGCGGCGAGCTGCTCGTAGACGTCCATCCCGGTGACGTCCGGCATCATCAGGTCGCACAGGATGATGTCGAACGCGCTGTCCTGCCCTAGCAACTCCAGCGCCTCGGCGCCGCCGGGGACCGTGTGAACGTCGTGGCGCCGGAGCAGGCGCTGCATCGACTTGAGCACGAGCGGGTCGTCGTCGACCAGCAGGATGCGATAGCGCTTCATCTTGACGGCGTGCAGCGCCGTGCTCGAGCGTAGCGGCGCGAAATCACGTGGGGCGGGGGGCAGCACCAGGCTTACGGTGGTGCCCTCTCCCTCTTGGCTCTCGATGCCGATCCGTCCGCCGTACTTGTCGATGATGTTGTGGCAGACCGACAGCCCCAGCCCCGTGCCGACACCCACGGGCTTGGTCGTGAAGAACGGTTCGAATACGTGAGGGAGCACGTCGGGCGGAATGCCCCGGCCGTTGTCGGTCACGCGCACACGGGCCTCTCCTGCAGGCGTCGAATCGACGCTGACGCGGACGGTCAGGGTGTGGTCTTGCGTCTTTTCGCCGGCCTGGGAAGCGTTGACGAGCAGATTCAGCAGAACCTGCGCCAGCCGCGAGGCGTTGGCTTTGACCGCCGGCGCCGGCGCGTACTCCGTCACAAGCTCGGCACTGTGACGGAGGCTGGGACGCGCCATCTTGAGCGTCGAGGCGACCACACTCCGTAGATCGACGCGCTCGTCCTGGTCCTCGCTGCGCGTGAACGTCTTCAGGTCGCTGACGATCTGGCGGACGCGCTCGACGCCCTGCTGTGCCTCGAACAAGGCTTCCTCCAGCTCGGGGCGGAGCCGTGCCACGGAGCCGGCGTCCAGCCTGGGCATCTGCTCCATCATGAACGCGATGTTTGCGACCACGTAGGCCAGGGGGTTGTTCACCTCGTGGGCGACGCCGGCTGCGAGCGTTCCGACCGCGGCCATGCGCTCGGCTTCGCGCAGCTGCCCTTCCAGTCGATCCCGATCGCCGAGGTCGCGCACGACCACCGCCAGCGCCGGGCCGCCGTCCCAGTCGATGCGCAGCGTGGACTGCTCCGTGCTCACTTCGGCTTCCCCGATGAGACGGCGGCGGACCGTGGGGAAGGCCGTCCACTCCGGGGCCACGAGCGAGCGTTCGTCATCGCGGATGGCGCTGTCGAGCTCGTCCGGGTGGATGAGCTCGCTCCACTCGCGCAGCAAGAGGTCGTCGGTCGAGGCGTACCCGAGCATGCGCCCGAGCGCCTCGTTGGCGTAGACGATGCGTCCCATCCGGTGGACGAGGATGCCCTCAGGGAAGCGGTCGACGATCATCTGCAGGACGGAATGCGGAACCGTCGCGACGGCAGAACTTTCGTGTACGCCCGAGCGCCCTGTCGGGTTGCCGACGCCCATGTGGGGCCGCTTGTCCGAACCTGGCACTCTAGAACGCTGACCGTTCGAGAGCCGCGTGTCCAGACACGATCGTGTTGTCGTGCCGGATTTTGCGCACGGCGGGAGGTCCCCCCTGTCCCTCCCGCCGCGGCGGGCTTCATGTTGTCCAGCGCTCAGGCTGTCGGATCGGTGACCTGGCCGACGAAGAGGAGCGTGCCGGAGCTGTCCCGGATCGAGAATATGAAGGGCCGGTTGGCGTCGAACGTCTTGGGCTGCATGGGCGCGCTGCCGGCGTTCATGATCACGGCCGTGGCCGCGGCGGCCTCGGTGCCGGATTCGTCCACGCCCACGAAGGCCTTCTGCATCACGTCGCCGATGTACAGCTCGCGCGTGGGCTCCATTCCCGAGAAATCGGCGGCCGGATACTGGAAAGCATCCTTCATGCCCATGGCCTGCAGGGCCGGCTTGAGCGAGGTCGAGCCCCAGTCGAACTTGAACTTGGGCAAGCTGACCGAGACCTCGGCGCCCTGCATCGCCTTGTCCACGTCGCTCATCCAGCTGGTAGACAGGCCCTTCCTGATCTCGTCGAAGTGGCCCTGCGCGGGCAGCACGATGCGCATCGAGACCGCGCCTCCGTCGTATGGCAGGTCGACCACCTGGTAGTTCGTGCCCTCGGCGTAGGACAGCGATTCAGTCTCGTGCATGGTCGGCACCTGCACGTCGGCACCCGACAGCGGGTGGAAGGCGGCGTTGGCAGTGATGCTCTTGTCGAACGGGTAGACCCAGCTGCCATAGAAGTAGAGCGCGTTGGTCAGCACCAGGCGCGTGGTCGGGTCGATCTTGCCCTTGGGGATCAGGTCCTGGATCTTGTCTTCAGTCTTGTCGGCGACCCAGCCATTGATGGTCTGGCGCGAGCCTTCCGGATCGGTCGCGAAGTCGAGCAGGTGCACGCCGGCGTCGTAGTTCACGGCCAGCGTGTCGAGGAACGGCTGGTTGAACTGGTAGTCCTTCTGCGCCCAGCTGGCGTTGACCAGATCGAGCTTCAGGCTCTTGTCGCCCTCATCCGTCTTGTGCTGCGCGACGTTCTCCGAGGCGAGCTCGATCGCGAGCTTGTTCATCGCCGGATGGAGCTTGTCCGCCGACAGATTGAAGTGCAGCGCGTGCGCCATCTCGGTGGCGGTGTTGCCCTTGGCGCCCGCGTAGGTCATGGCCAGCGCGACGGTCGCGCTGATGGGCGACATGATCACGTTGCCGTCGTCCGACTGGGTGAGCTGGGAGTACAGGTCGAACCCGAAGTCGCTGTTGTCCTTGATCAGCGCCTGGTAGTCCGCGTCGGCGACCTGGGGATTGGTCTCGTGCTGCAGCGACGAGCGAGCGACGGACCCCTTGAGGCCCTGGTTGCCGTTTTCACCCTGCACCGACGAGCCGCAGCCGACTGCGAACAGCAGCGCCAGCGTGGCTCCAGAAAGTCCCATTGTCCGACCGAGATTCCGCATCATTGTTCTGTGTCTCCTGGGGGCGGCATCCGCGCCGCGTGCCCAGCCCCCAAGCAACCGGTGTGCCACACCGACGCAGGTGTGACTACCCCGGTGACATGGCAGTTTTCTGCAGGATGTGCCCTCTGCCAGTGTGCCAGACCGTGCCAGCAGGCGGACGCCACTGTCCCGCCCCGGAGCGTTGCCCCGGGGCTTTGCCGGGCGCAACTGCTGCGCTTCGAACTTCCGGCTCGAGACGAACTTCGACTTCGTCGACTGCGGCGTGATCGAATAGACGGCGGCTACTTGCCGGCGCTGCCCGCGTTCGGCGCAAACGGCTTCATGCTTGCCGGATCCTTGCAGCAGCGGGTGGAGACGAAATAGTAGCTGAAGGTCGGGTAGTGGCTGGTCGTGACGGGACGGCAGGCGTTGCGCACGTGGCCCCAGGCGCCGCCCTTGAGCGCGGCAAACACCGCGTGCTCCTTGGGGCGGTCGTGATCGGCGAGCGTCCACTCGTCGAAGTTGCCGGTCATGTCGTACACGCCGTAGCCGCTCACGCACTCCGGTTTGCCGCCGCTCGGCACGCTCTCGTCCAGGCGCTTCAGCTCGGGACCGCTGATGGCCGGGTTCTTCGAGTAGATCTTGGCGAGGCTCGGCTTGATCCAGCGGTTGTCGATGTTGCAGATCTTCTTCGAGCGCACGTAGCCGGCGGGGAACGGCAGATCCTTCGGCCCTTCGCAGGCCGCGGTCCACTCGCTCTCGTAGCAGAGGCGCTTGCCCTTGGCCGCGCATAGGCCCGCCGCGGTGTACCAGTCGATCATCACCGGCGGGTGCGCGCCCTTCTTGTTCGGGTACTCGTAGCGGTCGATGCAGAAGTCGAGCTGGATGTGCTTGCCGATGCACTTCGGCGGCGCCTGCTTGAACTTCTGGCAGATGTGCAGGTGGTTGGGTTTGTCGTAGGTGCTCTCCAGGCAGGTGCGCTCGACCTTGGTGCAGAAGTCCTTCTTGATGTGGACCATGCCGTCGGGGCACTCCGCCCGGGGCGCCTGCGCTTCAGCGCCGGCATCGGCCGCGGGGGGTGCGGCTTCGGGTGCGCCCGCGTCTGCGGTTGGCGGAGGAGCGGCGGGCGGCGCCGTCGCGGGGGGCGGTGGAGGCGGCGGCGGAACCTGCGCGCCGCCACACGCCGACTGTCCAAAAAGCGCGAACAGCACCGCTGCCCCCGCGACGATACCTGGAACCTGTCGCGCCCTCTGACCCACGACCTCGTGACTAGCACGCACGGCAGTGGCGGCGCGACACCGGTCGGCAGGTTCAGCTGCGCGTGCCGGCGTCGGCCCGCTTCGGCGGGTCGAGCACCAGGTGGGGGAGCATGCGCTTGAGGCTGCGCACGCCGATGCCCCGTACGCGCAGGAGATCCGTCACCCTGCGGAAACGCTTCAGCCGCTTCCTGAGCCGGAGGATGCTGCGGGCGCGCTTGGGCCCCACACCGGGCAAGCGTGTCAGCTCCTCGGCGCTAGCCAGGTTGAGGATCACCTTGCCGTCGGCGGTGATGCCGCGCGGGTGTGCGGAGGTGTCGGCGTCGCTGCCCTCAGCCGACGCGCCGGCGTCGGCGTCGCCTGCAGGTGTGGCGGCTGGCCGTAGCGACGCCGACTTCGGCGGGCGCTGCGAGGCGAGCCAGGCCGAGCCGATGTCGTCGTCGACGGGCGCCGTGATCGGCACGCGCACGCCGTCGACGCCAGAGAGGATCGAGGCGACGCCCACGCCGGCCAGTGCCAGCATGAACAGCAGGATGCCGCCGGCCTTCAGCGCCAGCGGCGCCCACACGCTGTGGCGGTAGCGTTCGCGCAGGCGCGCGATGGATCCGCCAAGCCGGGCGGGGGCCGCGCTGCGACCCCCGCCCGCCTCGACGCCGACGACGCTCTTCTTCGAGATCGGAGCGCCCGCAGGCGTTCCGCTTTCCAGCTCGACGAAGCTCATCGGATTACCCCGGCTTCAGGAGAACTCCACGACCGGTTCGGCCGCAGCACTGTGGCCGTTGCTGCGCCGGGCGAGCGCGGCGGCCTCGTCACGCGGCGTGTAGTCGCGGATCTGGAACTCTCCCGAGACGGGCACCGCCTCGAGCTTCACGTTCAGCGAGCCGTCGCGGTTGACGAACGCGACACCGACGCGGTTCCAGTAGTTCCGTCCGTTGCGCTCGGTGATGACGTAGACGATCTTCATTTTGGCATCCATGGCTTGTCTCCTTGGGTTGAGGTGCCGCCTGCCCGCCTCGGCGTGTGGCGCTGGGCGCCGGCGGCGGCAGGGGATGGAGCGAGCCGCGTGCCAGAAGCCAAGCCACGGGGATCGTTGGCCTTTGCACTCCGGCGCGGGTGGCGGTGCGGCGTCTGGCCGGCGGCGCCCGCCAGTCCCGCGGTTTGCCCACCCCCGGAGGGCGTGTTACCTCGGCTTACGTAACGGCAGTGAGGAGACGAGCCATGAGTGAACGTCGAGGGGACGGAGTTTCCCGCCGTCAGTTGATGAAGGGCGCGGCTGTCGCCGGGCTCGGTATCGCCGGAGCGGGATTGCTATCGGCAGTCGATGCGGAAGCCGCCGAGGGCTCGGGCATCGACCACCTGATCGCCCAGCCGCCCAAGGGCTTCAGCCCGATGGTCGTGCCGGGCAAGGTCGTCAAGGTCACCAAGCCGGGCGACTTCAAGTCGCTGATGCAGCCGAACCAGCTGTGGCCGAAGCCCGAGGTGGCGCGCGCCATGTTCGAGAAGGGCATGACGTCCTTCACGGGCGCGTCGAACGTCGTCGAGGCGATGAAGAAGTTCATCCACAAGGACGACGTTGTCGCGATCAAGGTGAACGGCATCGCGCTCGAGGCGCTGGCCACGAACTTCGAGCTCATCCTGCCGGTCGTCGAGACCGTTCTCAAGGTCGGCGTGCCCGCCGATAGGATCACCGTCTACGAGCAGTACCCGAAGTTTCTGGCCGGCACGCGCATCGGCCGCAAGGGCTACGACCTGCCCGCCGGCGTGAAGACGGCCACGCACAACAACAAGAATCACCCGATGCCGCCGGTGCGCATCTACAACGGCATCCCGACGAAGTACTGCCGCTTCCTGCTCGAGGCGACCGCGGTCATCAACATCAGCATGATCAAGGATCACTCGATCTGCGGCTACACGGGCTTGCTCAAGAACATGACGCACGGCAACGTGAACAACCCGCAGGCGCACCACGCGCACAACGCGAGCCCGCAGATCGCGATGCTGTACAACCATCCGATCGTGACGAGCCGCACGCGGCTCAACATCACCGACGGCTTCAAGGTCAAATACGATCGCGGGCCGCTGGACAAGCAGCCGAACACGAAGACGCCCTACGGCGCCGTGTTCGTCTCGACCGACCCGGTGGCCATGGATCGCATCGGCTGGGGCATCGTCGAAGAGGAGCGCAAGAAGCGCAAGCTGCCCACACTGAAGCAGGCCCACCGCGAGCCGCGCTACATCAAGGTGGCCGGCCAGCTCGGCCTCGGCGTCTACGACCTGGACCGCATCCAGCTGCAGCACGTCAAGGCCTGAGCCCGCGCCGGTTTCCGCGGGACGTGCCTCCGCGGAATTGACGTTCCATAATATCCGGCAGTGTCGCGTCCAACAGTTGTGAGATCCCGAGTCGCGCAGATCGGCCTGGTTCTTACCGCGCTTTCTGCCCTGGCGGCGTGCGGTCCCGGGGTCGTGCGCCAGCCGCCGGGCCGGCCTCCCACGCCCACCTCGGTGACAGTGGCCGAGCCTGGGGGCGATGCCGCGAACCCGCATCGCGCGGCGCTCGAGCGCGTGCTGGCGGGCAAGTGGGGTCTACGCGACGACAAGGACCACCAGATGCTGGTCCCGCTGCCGGATTGGAAGAAGTGGAAGCGCGTCCGCTACTGGGGCGTCCACCACTTCACCGGCTTCCGCTACGGCGACGAGCACCACGTGATCGCCATCGTGTTCGTGAAGCCGGTGCCGGAGGGCGAGAAGCCGGACGCCAAGATGTGCATGGAGCGCTTCGTGTCCTGGGCGCGCTCGCGGATCCGCAACTTCGACGTGAAGCTCGGGCCTATCGAACAGAAGGACGAGCACTGGCGCGGCGAGCCGATGGACGTCGAGTACGTCGACGGCAACGTGGATTTCGGCTTCTCTCATCACCGCTTCTCGGCGGCGTGGGCGACGTATCCGGCCTATCCCGACGCCTGCTTGACCTACGCCATCGCCGTGCCCTGGCGCGGACAGAAGGACGTTGCCGAGAAGCTGCGCGACCGCTGGGTCGAGGAAGGCTTCTCGCAGATGCGGACGCTCACGAAGAAGGGCCCTCACCGCAAATAGCGGCGCACCCGCTCGCCCGCCCCCGCCGCAGTCAACTACGCGCCCAGGCCGGCGAGGATCCTCGTGACGGCGTAGACGCAGACCGCACCCACCCAGATCAGGGTGCGGATCCGCATGCCGGAGTCGGAGCCCCAGTACGGCGCCAGCGGCGGAACCACCAGCGCGATCGGCGCGCGCCAGCGCGGTCGGCGCAGAAGCAGGCCGAAAACCAGCGCGACATGCGCGGTCACCAGCACGCCGAAGGACAGGCTCGCCAGGATGTAGATGGCCAGATCCACGGGCGACCGATGCTAGATCAGGGCGCGCGGGAGCGCCCGCACCGGCTACGGGGCGGCTCTGGTCAGACGCGGCCCGCCGGCCTGGAGCGGTGATTCGCTCATCAGCGCGCTGCTTTTGGCTGGTTCAGGGCGGCGCGCTGCTAGACTCCGCGGACCGTGCGAAACACCCTCCTTCTCGCCCTGGCGGTGCTGGTTGGCCTGCTGGCTCCGCTGGGCCTGTGGCAGACAGCGCGCGCCCAGGGAAAGACCGCTCCTTCCGGCATCCTGCCCGTCAAGGACATCAAGCCCGGCATGAAGGGCTACGGCCTGACCGTGTTCAAGGGCACGAAGCCGGAGAGGTTCGGCGTCGAGGTCATTGGCGTCTTGAAGAACTTCCAGCCGCGCCAGGATCTCATCCTCGTCAAGACCAAGCACCCGCGGCTCGCGGTGACGAAGGTCGTGGCCGGCATGAGCGGCAGCCCGATCTTCATCAACCACAAGATGGTCGGGGCGTATGCCTACGGTTGGACGTTCGGTTCGGAGCCGGTGGCCGGCGTGACGCCGATCCAGAACATGCTCAACGAGCTGCATCGGCCCATCCCGAAGATGATCAACGGCTGGCCGCTGGTGCCGGGGCCGTCGCACGACAAGCGCCAGGCGCGCCGTTCGCTGAACTCGGTGAATCGCTTCGCCGGTTCGCTCGATCACTACGACCTGGAGAAGCACGCTCGACAGATCGAGAAGCGCAACGCGCTGATGCTGCCCGGCTCGTCGAGCCCGGCGCAGCCCGTCGACACGCCGCTGCTCATGGGCGGCATGACCAGCTCGGCAATCGGGCTCGCAAAGAAGCTGCTCTCGCCGCTCGGTCTGGTCCCGCTGCAGGCAGGGGGCGGTGGCGGCGGCGCCAGCAAGGCGGAGCTGGCCTCCTACGAAGCGAACCACTTCGTGGACGGCGGCTCGATCGGCGTGCAGCTCATCCGCGGTGACATGAGCGCGATGGGCCTGGGAACGGTGACTCGCGTGTCCGGCCACAGACTGGTCGCATTCGGTCATCCGATGATGCAGTCGGGCGTCACCGCCATGCCGACCTGCACCGGCAAGGTGCTGTGGTTCCTCGCCAGCGACATGCGCTCGTTCAAGATCGGCGAGCCGCTCAAGCCGCTGGGCGCGCTGGAGAACGATCGACTGGCGGCGATCGTGGTCGACGAGAACATCAAGGCTCCGGTCATCCCCGTGACGATGCACATCAAGGGCGTCGACGGGGCCCCGGTCACCGACTGGCACTTCCAGGTGGCCGAAGAAAAGTTCATGTCGCCGGCCTTCCTCGCCATCGCGCTCGGTAACGCGCTGCAGGCGACCGCCGCCGAGCGCCAGGACGTGAGCTGGACGGCCGAGAGCCACCTGGCCATCCACAATCACGGCAGCATCGACCTCGAAGACTTCGGCGTTGCGATCGGCGGCACGCCCGATCCGCAGGACTTCGTCCGTTCCAACCTGGTGCGCTCGATGGGCGCGCTGATGAACAACCCCTGGAAGCCGCTGCTCATCGACGGCGTCGAGATGACGATCCGCCTGCACTACGCCCGCGATATCCTGCGCTTGCGCGGCACGCAGATCCTCGATCCCGAGGTGCCCGCCGGGCAGCCCGCCCGCATCCGCTTGACGCTGATCCCGTACGCCTCGAAGCCGGTGACGCGGATCATCTCGGTGCCGATCCCGGAGCACCTGGCCGGCAAGACGCTGAACCTGCAGATCCAGCCGGGCTACACCGAGCAGCGCGACCAGGCCGACCCGGACAGCCTCGCCGCGCTCATCCACAACCTGGCTCACGCCATGTACCCGCCCAAGTCGATCATCGTCTCGTACAACAGCGGAGACGCAGCGGTGAGCTTCAAGGGCCATGTCGCGAGGAACCTGCCGCCCGGCGCCCTCGACTCGATCCGCCCGACCTCCAGCACCGTGGCGCCCGATACTTTCCGTTCCGAGACGCGGCTCGTGGTTCCTCTGCCCGATTTCATGACCGGGCAGGACCGCGTGAGCGTGCAAGTGAAGCCTGTACTGCACTGATGTTCGTCGTCCCCCGTGGTCCCCGCCGTCGTGTGCTCCTGCGCCGACGGTTGTCCAGAGGAAGCTCCCCAGTGAAAAGCCAATCCGCCCATCGACTTCTTGTAGGTTCCTTCGGTCTCGCTGTGCTGCTGTGCACGGTCCAGGCCGCCGCCGTCGGCACGCGCCGCTTCGACCTCGACAGCGGGGACGATTTCAAGGGCGGCGACCTGGCGGGTGTCGCGGTCGATTCGAGCGGCCAGGTCCGCGCCGGCTTCAATCTGGGCGCGATGCCGATCTCCGAGGGCACGACGATCTGGAGCATGCTGGAGATGCCGGATGGCTCGCTGCTGCTCGGCACGGGCAACGACGGCAAGCTGCTCTCGGTCAAGGGCGCCAAGGTCAGCGTGGTCGCCAAAACCAAGGAGCTCGTCGTCACTTCGCTGGCGCACGCCTGGGGCAGCACCGTCGTCATGGGCACCCTGCCCGACGGCAAGGTGATGAAGCTCGAGGGCGACAAGCTCTCCACGCTGGCCAAGCTGAAGGGCACCGAGCACGTGTGGCAGGTGGCCTTCGACAAGAAGCGCGGCGTCGTGTACGCGGCGACCGGTCCGGAAGGCAAGCTGTGGCGCATCGACCGCACCGGCAACGCGCAGGTCTACTTCGACGCGCCCGAGCAGCAGTTGATGAGCGTGGCCGTGGCGCCGGACGGCACCGTGTATGCCGGCGCCAGCGACAAGGCCAAGCTCTACAAGATCACCGGGCCCGGCCGGGCCAGCGTGCTGTACGACTTCGAGCGCACCGAGGTGCGCGACATCGCCATCGGACCGAAAGGCGAGGTCTACGCCATCGCCAACAAGATCACGAGCGGCAGCTACACGCCGTCTCACGCGGGGCGCGGCGTGACGACCTCGGCCGGCCCGACCGCGCCGGCCTCGAAGACCAAGGGCAAGGGCACGCTCTACGAGTTTGCGCCGGACGGCACCTACGACCAGCTGCTCGACGACAAGGACGAGCACTTTGTCAGTCTCGCCATCGGCGACGACGGCCGGCCCTACGTCGGAACGGGCGTCGAAGGGCGCGTCTACACGGTCGACGCGAACCACAACTCGGTGCTGGTGGCCGACACCAAGGAGCGCCAGGTCTCGGCCCTGCTCCTGACCGGCAAGCACCAGTTCGTCGCCAGCAGCGACCCGGCCGTGCTGCATCCGGTGCGTGGCATCGGTGGTCCCGACGCGGTGTGGACCAGCAAGGTGTTCGACGCCGGTATCCGCGCGCACTTCGGACGCATGAGCTGGATTGCCACCGGGACGCTCGAGCTTTCCACGCGCACCGGCAACAGCAAGGAGCCGGACAAGACCTGGAGCGCGTGGAGCAAGCCGATGGCGGCGCCGGCGCGCATCGCGAGCCCTGCGGGCAGGTATCTGCAGGTCAGGGCACGCTGGAACCGCGACCCCAAGGCCAGGCTCAGCGACATCGAGATCCCGTTCGTCACCGACAACCTGCGCGCGACCATCACGGAGATCGACGCGAGCTCGGGCGCGAAGAAGAAGAAGAGCTCGTCGTCGTCGTCGTCCGGCGGTGTGCACAAGTCGGGCGGGCCCATCACCAAGAAGCCCGACACCAAGGTCAAGCTCAGCTGGAAGGTCGACAACCCCGACAAGGACGCACTGCGCTACCGCCTGCACTACCGCCTGGTCGGCACGACGAGCTGGTACGACATGCTCAAGCCCGACGAGGTCCTGACCAAGACCGAGTACAACTGGGACACGGCGGACCTGCCGGAGGGGCGCTACCGCGTGCGCCTCGACGCCAGCGACGACATCTCCAATCCGCCCGACCGCGCCAAGCACAGCCAGATCACCAGCGACATCGTGTTGGTCGACAACACGCCGCCGAGCATCGAGGGGCTGCGCGTTGCCGGCCGTCACGTCAAGGGCACGGCCGTCGACGGCGTCGGCCCGATCAAGCGCATCCAGATCTCCGTTGCGGGAACCGGCGTGTGGTATCCGTACTATCCGGTCGACGGCGTGTTCGACGATCAGCGCGAGAAGTTCGACGCCGACGTGTCCAGCTTCGCTCCCAAGGGCACCGTGCTGCTCAGCGTGCGCGTCTACGACGCGGCCGACAACTTCGTCGTCCTGAACGTCACATTGAAGTAGCGGCCCGGCCCGGCGGCGCGCACGCCCGCGCCGCTCTGGGCCACGACCGCGACACGGTTGCCAGGGCCCCGAGCTGTCTTCCGGGCGCCGCCCGCGGATCGGTGTTCGGCACGTTGTGTGCTCTGTCGGGGCTAGGTGCTAGAGTTCCGTATCCATCACCGGGCCGCTTCCCGCCGCCCGCCGCTTACGATGCCCCAGCCTTTTCGCCTGCTCTTCCAAGGGTTTTTCGCCGTCGCGCTAGCCAGCGGTGCGGTCGGTATGGGTTGTGCCAGCCTGGGCGAGGGCATGGCCGCGAGCGGCGGCTGTGTGGGTCTGCAGTGTCCGGACACGGACGCCGGAAGCAGCGACGGAACGGTGGTCGACTCGGCAACGCCCGAAGCCGACACCAACAGCGACAGCGGGACGACCACCAGTGCGCTGTGCGCGACGGGCTGTGTGCCCGACGAGCCGACGGCGTGCGATAACTACACCGGTGGCGCTCGGTCCGACGCGGCCGCGGCCGATGCCGCCGCCATGGCCGATGCAGCGCCCGGCACGGCCGAGGCAGGGGCGGACTCCGGCATGGGCCCCGCCGGCGACGCGTCTGCCGGCGATGCATCGCCCGATGGCGGCGCAGGGGTTCCCGCACCGCAGTATGCCTGCCATCTCACACGCCAGAACGGCAAGGCCGCCGCCGTGTGCCAGCCCGCGGGCAGTGGCACCGAGCACGATCCCTGCGTCGACTCCAGCGACTGCGCGCCCGGCTACGGCTGCAGCGCCGGCGAGTGCCTGCACTTCTGCTGCGGAGGCGACTCGGTCTGCCAGAAGCCCGACGCCGGCCTCGACGGCACCTTCTGCGCCGTGCGTCCGCTCAAGGACGGCACCTCGAACGGTTCCACCCAGCCGCAGCTGGCGCCGCTCTGCGTGCCCGCCGACAACTGCAACCTGGCCGAGCCGTATCCGTGCACGGCAACCGATCCGGCCGACTGCACCTGCCCCGACCCCAGCACCGCGTGCATGGTGGTGGGCAACGGTATGGCTAGCTGCATCACGCCGCCAGGTACCGGTACCGCGGGCGATCCTTGCCCCTGCGCCTGGGGCCACGTCTGCTCGCAGGCCACCGGCAAGTGCCTGAAGATCTGCTCGCTCACCGCGAGCGATCCGGGTTGCGGCAGCGGCAAGTGCCAGGCCAGCAAACAGATGCCCGACTACTTCGGCGTGTGCGTTCCGTCGGGCAGCATGGACGGCGGGCTGTAGCCGTAGCCGCACCTCGAAGCTCCGGCCTGTAGCGCGCGCCGCCGCGCTGGACTACTCTCCCGGCATGCGCACGGGGTTCGGGGTGGCGCTGCTCGCGCTCGCGGCAGTCACCGGTTGCAGTGGAAAGACATCGACCAGCGGCACGGGCGGCAGTGGGGGCTCGACGGGCTTTTCCTGTCCCGCGGCGCCGCCCGCAGACGGCTCGGCCTGCACGCCGCCACAGACGGACGCCTCGTCGGGATTGGGTAGCGACGCCGCGCACTGCAGCTGGGGCGATGACCCGCGCCCGGCATGCAGGACGCTTGCGCTGTGCAAGGCGGATAGGACCTGGTCGGTCACGCAGCCCAACGCCACCGGCTGCGCCACGCCCGCGCTGCCCGCGTCGTGCCCCGCGTCGCCGCCTTCAAGCGGCAGCACCTGCAGCGACAAGATCTCCTGTTGGTACGACAGCGGCACCCGCTGCTGGTGCAGCGACTGCAAAGGTGGCACCCAGTATCCGATCTGCCAGACCATCAATCCGCCCGAGTGGGCCTGCGCTGCGCCGTCGAGCGGTTGTCCCGCGAAGATTCCGCAGGCTGGCACGCCGTGCACCACGACCGGCATCGACTGCGGCCCCGACTGCGAGCTGTCCGTGGTGTGCGAAGGCGGCGTGTGGACGTGGAAGACCGGCAACTGCCCCATCTGCGCTTCGCCCGACACGCCCATCGAGACGCCCGACGGCGAGCGCGCCATCGCCACGCTGCGCCCGGGCGATCTCGTCTACAGCGTGGACCACGGCGCCATCGTTGCGGTGCCGATCCTGCGCGCCGAAAGCACGCCCGTCTTCCACCATCACGTGGTGCGCGTCGTGCTCGACAGCGGCCGGGTGCTCGAGATCAGCGCCGGCCATCCCACCGCCGACGGCCGCCGCTTCGGCTCGCTACGCGCCGGCAGCGCGCTCGACGCCCAGCACCACGTGCTCGGCGCGAGCGTCGTGCCCTACGCCTTCGCGCGCACCTACGACATCCTGCCCGCCTCCGACACCGGCACCTACTTCGCCGCCGGAGCCGAAATCGGCAGCACGCTCTTCCACGCCGCACCGACAAACTGAAGATCGAGCAGGTCCTGGCAGCCCCCTGCACCCATTGGGGGCGGCGCGACACCGCCGGCTCGCGGCGTCGCGTCTACAGGGAGGGCGGGCGCGTGGAGGGGAACTTTTCCGGCGGACGCCCCGAGGCGCGCTTGCCGGGCGGGGGTAGGCTGTGGCGCTCGGGGTTGGGGGGCTGGCGGCGCTCGGCGCTTTCGAGCTGGGTGTTGAGCTCGGCGCCGGTGAGCAGCGCGGCGCACCAGATCCAGAGCCAGGCCAGCGCGATCGCGACGGCGGCCAGGCTGCCGTAGAACATGGTGAAGCGCGCCAGCGTGCTGGCGTAGTAGCCGAAGGCGTAGGAGGCGAAGCCGCCGATGCCGACCGCCAGCACCGCGCCGGGCCACACGCGGCGCTTCACGCCGGGGCGGTGGATGCCGATGCGGTAGAAGCCGGCCAGCAGCGTCGTGATCGTCACGATCGCCACCAGCAGCGCGACCCAGTTCAGGACGCGCGCGCCGCTGTGCGGCACGTCCGGGTCGAGCGCGCGCATCACGGCGATCGGGCCGCCGGCGAGCACCACCGCGAGGAAGCTCGACAGGCCGATGGCTGCCAGCGCGACCAGCACGCAGCCGAGCGCGATCAACCGCTTCGTCCACCAGGGACGCTTCTCGGCGCCGACCGCGATCTCGATGACGCGCATCTGCGTGTGGAACGCTGACGACGCCAGCCAGAACGAGCCGACGATAGCCAGCGGAGCGACGGCCCCCACCGAGAACCGGCCGAAGTTCCGGACGATCAGCAGATGGATATCCGCCGGCGTGTGGTCGACCAGGCTCGACAGCGTGGCCAGCGTCTCGGGACTGTCCTTCAGCCCGTGGGCGAACGCCCAGCCGGCGAGCGCGATCATCGGGATGGAGGCCAGGAACAGGTCGAACGCCATGGCGTTCGCGGTCTGGGCCAGGCGGTGGCGTCCCATACCACGGATGAGCGAGAACGCGCCCCGGCGCACCGGACCCCGGTCGAAGAAGGTCTCCAGCCGCGTCAGTGCGCTGATCTTGAGGGAGCGGGTCTTTTCCAGCATGCGGAGAGTGCGCGCGGCGGACCCCACGCTGCGGCGGGGAATGCTATACGGGCAACGCGTGACGGTACACCAACAAGCTCTCGAAGTGCCCACATCGGGGCGCGGTTTCACGGATCTCGGCCCGCGTATCCGCCAGGTCGTCCGGGACAGCGGGGTCAGCTTGGGCCTGTGCACGGTGTTCGTGCGCCACACCTCCGCCAGCCTGGTCATCCAGGAAAACGCCGACCCGGCCGTGCTGCGCGATCTCGAGCGCTGGATGAGCGAGGTCGCTCCCGAGTCGCGGCGCTGGGAGCACGACGCCGAGGGCGCCGACGACATGCCCGCGCACGCGCGCTCGGCGCTGACGAAGAGCTCCGAGTCCATCCCGGTGGTGGGCGGCGAGCTGGCGCTCGGCACCTGGCAGGCGCTCTACCTGTGGGAGCACCGCTCGCGCCCGCACCGGCGCCAGATCGTCGTGCACGTGGCCGGCGAGTGAAGGACCAAGACGACATGAGCCTGCCCGAGATGCCCTGCGCCTTCGACGACGCCTTTCTCGCCGACCTGCCCTACGACCCACAGGTGCTCTTGTTCGACCAGCTGCTGGAAGCGGACGCGGAGCGCAGGCTGGTGCGCTGCCGCATGCCGACCGAGCGTCCGCTGCCGTTCACCGATCAGCAGCGCGTGCATCCGACGCGTCACCCGCGGCACGTGGCCGGCGCGGTGATGGTGCACGCCACCGGAATGCTCGGCTTCGTCCACGCCTACTACCTGCTCGGCCTCCGGCACAGCGCCGGCTGGGTCGGCTACGGCAGCAACATCCACAAGGTCGCGTTCCGCAAGCTGGTGCCGCCGGGCACGCCCATCGAGGCCACCTGCACCGCCACCAAGCAGCGTCTCGGCAAGTCGCGTCACGTGATCCGCTACAGCTTCGAGTTCACGCACGAAGGCGACGTCTGCTACGAGGGCGACCAGAGCGCGTTCTGGCTGCGCGTGGACGAATAGAGCGCCCGGGGCGGGCACGTGCGGGGCTCATGCTAGACTCGGGCCCGACATGCAGAGTGTGATGCAGTTTTCCCGTCTTCCGGAGCGCCTCCGCCGCCGCACCGGCTCGGTCGTGGTCGACGGCTTCTTCCGGGGTCTCGCCGGGGCGGGGCGACTCCACCCGCGGGCGCGACCGGAAGCGCACAACGTGGAAGTGATCCACGACGTGCGATACCGGGATACCGGTCTTGCCGAACATCTGCTGGATGTCTACCGGCCGTCCGACACCGCTCCCGGCGATCGGCTGCCGACGGTGCTCTACGTCCATGGCGGAGGCTTCCGCATCCTGAGCAAGGACACGCACTGGCTGATGGGTCTGGCCTTTGCGCGGCAGGGCTACGTGGTGTTCAACATCAGCTACCGCCTCGCCCCCGAGCATCCATTCCCCGCTGCCATCGAAGATGCGGGCGCTGCGCTGGAGTGGGCTTCGGAGCATGCCGAGAGCTACGGCGGCGACGCCTCGCAACTGGTGCTGGCTGGGGAGAGCGCCGGGGCGAACCTGGTCACGTCGCTTGCGGTGGCCGCGTCGTACCGCCGGCCCGAGTCGTGGGCACGCCGCCTCCGTGAATCGGTGCCCGCGCCGCGCGCCGTCGTCCCGGCGTGCGGCATGCTGCAGGTGAGCAATCCCCAGCGCTTCCGCCAGCGCTGGCCGCGGATGAGCACCTTCATCGACGACCGGCTCCAGGAAGTGAGCCACGCCTATCTGCGCGGTGTCGAACGAAAACCCAGCGAAATGCTGGACCTGGCCGATCCGTTGCTGCTGCTGGAACGCGGCGAGGCGCCGGAGCGGCCGCTGCCGCCGTTCTTCGTACCTTGCGGCACGAAGGACCCGCTGATCGACGACTCGCAGCGGCTGGCCGTGGCACTCGAGCGGCTCGGCGTGGAGCACGAAGCGCGCTACTACCCCGGCGAAGTGCACGCCTTCCACGCGATGATCTGGCGGCCGAACGCGCGGCGCTGCTGGCAGCACACGTTCCGCTTCCTGGAGCGGCACGGCCTGCAACCCGCGGGCGCATAGCGCAGGCGCCGCGGCTCGCGTTCGGGGTCGGGGCCCGAACGCCCATAGGACAAGCATCAGAACGGACTTCTCCGGCAGGCAGGGCGGCGCAGCCGTCGGCGCTCCGGGTTGGAGCGGCTTGGTCGAAACACCAGGCGGTGTGTAGAGCAATCGCGCTCGGTGACCTAGTGGGCCTTCTTGCAGTCCAGCCCGAACTCGAGCACGTACTGGTAGGGCAGCTTGTCGAAGGACCCGCACTTCTTGTAGCCGGCCTGCTGCATCTCGCGGGTGGTCTGTGCGGGCGGGATGCGATGCTTCTCGGGCGGACCTACCGGGAGCTTTCCCATGCGGAAATCGACGATGACCACGCGGCCGTGCGGCGAAAGCTCGTGGGCGACGCCGCGGAAGTAGCCCGGGCGATCGTCGATGTGATGATACGTGTCGACGACCAGGGCCAGATCGATGGGGCCCTTCAGGTTCGGGCTGGTGGTGTTGCCGAGCACGGTACTGACGTTCTTCAGTCCCTCGTGCTCTGCGCGATGGCGGATGTACTCGAGTAGCGTCGGTTCGATGTCGACGGCGAAGACCTTGCCGCGCGGCACTGCGCGCGCCAGCCGCACGCTGAAGTAGCCGGTGCCGGCGCCGATGTCCGCCACCTTCGCGTCCGGCGCGAGCGACAGCGCTTTGATCACCTGGTCGGGCTTCTGCCACTTGTCGCGTGCCGGGTCGTCGAAGATCTTCGACCACTTCTTCGCGTTCTTGAAGCGGTGGTGCATCGCGCTGTGCGCGTGCTCCGCGTGCTCCGCCGACGACGTAGGCGCCGCGGACGAAGCCGGTGCTGCGCTGGTCGCTGCCGGCGGCGCGCTGGCTGCGAGGGCCGGAGCGGAGGCCGGGGCAGGGGGCGGCGGAGGTGCGGCGTGCTGCGCCGGCGGCGCGCAGGCGACGGCACAGAGCCCGACGGACAGGACCACGGACAATCGCTGGATTGACATGCCCGCCCTCTAGCACATCACGGCTACAGACCGCGCAGGGCTTCGGGTTTGAGCAGGCGCTCGTCGCGCGCGCCCAGCACGTGGTCGAGCACCTCGAGCACCTGCTCCTTGTCGCGCGGCAGCACCGACGTGAGCGGCAGGTAGTTGCTGGCGTGGTTGGCCGAGAAGCGACAGCCGGACAGCCTGGCGCCGGACACGATGGTGCGAAGCTCCGCCAGCATGCCGAAGCGGTCGGGCAGCTCGAACTCGCCGCGCTCCGAGAGCTCGTAGAGCGGCGTGCCGGGCACCAGCGTCGTGGTCAACGCGCCCGCAAAGGGCGGGTCCATCTCCGACAGGAGACTGCCCGTCTCGCGCGCGTGCACCTCCGAGAGCTTCCGCCCACCGACGCCGAGCAGCACCATCACCGAGTGCGCGATGCCGGCCTGTCGCAACTTGGCTGCGGTCTCGACGCACTCGGCACGGGTGCCGCCCTTGTCGATCAGCTCGAGCACCTCGTCGCTGCCCGACTCGACTCCATGGTAGACGATGCCGAGCCCGGCCTCGCGGAGCTCGTGGAGCTCGTCCACGCTCTTGTTCTTGACGCTGCGCGTGTCGCCGTACACGCCCACGCGCTCGACCCACGGTAGCCGCTCGCGGACGGCCGACAGGATCTCGAGCAGGCGTCGCGTCGAGAGGATGAGCGCGTCGCCGTCGCACAGGAACACGCGCGAAAAGCGCGGCCCGAGGCGCGCTGCTTCGTCCAGATCGCGCTCCACGACATCGCGCGCCTTCGCAGTGAAGCGCTTGTCGCGGTACATGTCGCAGTACGCGCAGCGGTTGTGGCTGCAGCCCACCGTCACCTGCAGAAGCAGGCTCCGCGCCTCGCTCGGAGGACGGAAGATGCGGCCCACGTAGTCCATGCGCGGCGCATTATAGACGCTCCCGGCCCAAGCGCTCGTCCCTGGCCCCCCTTGCGCCGGGGCCCGGCCTGCGCCAGGTCCATGTCCAGCGCATGGAGACTCGACGGACGTGACGGCCTATCTCGCCCCGGCATCCGTGCTTGCGGCGGCTCTCGTCGTGGTCCTGGCGGCCCGCTTCCGCTCGCGACAGTACGCGATCTTCCGCGGCATCACGCTGGGCATCCACACGCTGGTCGTGCTGGCACTGGCACCGCGCTTCGCGTGGATCCTACCTCTTTATCTGTACCTGCACGCCACGGTCTACGTGCACTCGCTGTCGCTGGTGTGGCCGCGCATGCGCCCGCTGCCCTACCGGGTTTTCGTGAGCATTCCGGCAGCGTTCTTCGCGGCCGGCACCATTCTGTCGCTGCCCTGGGCGGTGGCTCTGGCCTTCGGCGCCACGCTGCCGCTGCCCTGGCTGCCGTACGCGGTGGCGGCCGTCGGCGTCGCGCAGTCGCTATGGAGCCGCGAGGAGGACGTCGACATCGAGGTGCGGGACGGGCATGCGGTCGACGGCGTGCGGCGTCATCGCGCGCGCGGCCTGCGCGCCGAGCGACCGTTGCACATCATCCAGATCACCGATCCGCATCTGGGTCCGTTCATGTCGGTGGCGCGGCTCCGGCGCATCGCCGAACGCGCGGTGCAGCGCCAGCCGGATCTGGTGGTGCTCACTGGTGATTTCCTGACGATGGAGTCGCAGAGCGATCCGGAGCTTTTGGCCCGCGCGCTCGAGCCGTTGGCGCAGCTGCCGGGTCGCGTGTTCGCCTGCCGTGGCAACCACGACCTGGAAGCGCCGCGCACCGTCGCTGAAGCTCTGGAGCGCATCGGCGCGCGGCTGCTGGTGGACGAAGCGGCGGAGGTCGTCACGGACGCGGGGCCCGTGCAGGTACTGGGGCTGGACTTCAGCTGGCGCGACCGCAAACCGCGCATCGCCGCCGCATGCGATGCCCATCCGCGCCGCGAGGGCGCGCTGCGCATCGTGCTCCTGCACGACCCAAGTGCGTTCCGGCATCTGCCGGCAGGGGAGGCCGACCTGGTGCTGTCCGGGCACACCCACGGGGGCCAGGTCGGTCTGGTGAGCCTGGGCCTGCCCTGGACCATGCTGCGCGTCCTGATGAACGCGCCGGACCATGGCTTGTGGGCACGCGGCACCGACCGTCTGTACGTCCATCGCGGTACCGGCCACTACGGCTTTCCGCTGCGGCTGGGTGTGCCGGCCGAGCAGAGTCTGCTCAGGGTGCACGCACCAGCCGCTCCGGGTGCAGTGTCGTCCTGACGGCACAGCGACGGGCGTTCACACGTTGCGCCGCCGGAGAGCGCAAGTGCGCGTGATCCTGGGAAATTGTTCCCGGGCATGCGCGTTGCAGCCCAGCTCCGGACATGGACCGTTTCCGCGCCGGCGCTGTTCTCGTCGCGCTGTCCCTGTTTCTGGCTTGCCTGCCGGCGCGGGCAGTGGGCCGCGTGATCTCCTCCTCGGACGGACCCGCGAAGCTCGACGAGCTCAGGGTGGCCGCGGCCTTCTCGACCAACCAGACCACGCTGTGGACGGCGTTCCGCCTTTCGGGATCCGCCAAGCGCGTGGCCGTCGTGCTGCCGGTCGCTCCGGGGTCGCTGGTGGACCCGGCCAGCGAAGCGTGGTTCCGCGCGCTGGAGAAAGCCACGGCGCCCCGGGTCATGCCGCCTTCGGGCATGCCGGCCTGCTACGGCGGCTCGAAGAACCTGATCGACGACACGGCGGTGGACGCTCCGGCAGCCACCCTGCACCCGCTGCAGGTTGCGGTGCTCGACACGGTCGTGGACCTCGACGCCTTCGCAGCCAAAAATCAGCTCGCGCTCTCGCCCGGAGATCGCGCGGCGCTCGACATCCCCGGCCAGCGACTGCTGGCTGTCTTGTACCCGCTGTCTCCGGGCTCGTCCGTCTTCACCCAGGCACTGCGCGTCACCGAGCCTGTCGAGCTCTCGACATTGCCGCTCGGGATCGCGCGCGCGGCCGGCGCCGATCCCATTCCGTTTACCCTGTGGACGCTCCTGCCCGGGCGGGGTGGGATGGCGCCGGGAGCCGCGCTCGACCCCGCGGACGTGAAGGCCGTGTGGCACGCATTCGACGGCAACAGCGACTACGTCGACAAGCGCCACGATCTGCTGACCGCTGCGGCGGGTGCCTCGTTCATCCGCGAAGCGAGTGGCAACGCCCGCCTGTTCGGCTGGACCGCGCCGCCCGGCCAGATCACACCCATCCCTCCCGCCGCGGACGCGTATTACTCGATCGCCGCCCAGCTCGGCGACACCACCAGCGACCCGGCGAGCTGCGCCCACTCCGCGGCGGAAGCACGCGTGGCGGGCAGCATCGGCATGCCCGTCGCTCCCGCATGCGCTTCCGGTCTGCTGGCTCGCGTGCCTCTGGATGGCGGCGCCGATCCCACGTGCACCGAAAAGCCGCAGGCCGGCACTGTCGATGCGGACACGCTGCGCTGCGGCGCCGCCGACGACTTCGCGATGGCGATGTCGGGTCTGCTCGCCAACCAGGTCGGGCTCACGCGTTTGAGCGGCGTGCTCGGCTCGAAGAGCACCACGGACGTCGGCATCGAGCATCTGCCGGCCGACCCCCGGTCGCCCATTGTCGCCGCGTCGACGTACGATGACGGCGGCTGCCACTCGCAGGCGACTGGCGGTTCGGGAGGCTCGTCTTCCTGGGGAACCAACGGCAGCGGCGGCAGCACCGGAGGCGGCAACGTCGTGGTGGGTGGCAGCGGCGGCTACGGCAACTCCGGCAACTACTCCAGCAGCTCGGGCAACGTCGCCGTCGACATGAGCTGCACCAGCTCGGGCAGTGACTCGTGCAGCGGCGACTCGTCGTCCTCCAGCAGCGACTCGTGCAGCGGCGACTCGTCGAGCAGCAGTGACGGCGCAACGTGCAGTGGCGACTCGTCGTCGTCCTCCAGCAGCGACTCGTGCAGCGGCGACTCGTCGAGCAGCAGTGACGGCGCGACGTGCAGCGGCGATTCGTCGGGCAGCAGCGACGGTGCGACGTGCAGCGGCGACTCGTCGAGCAGCAGCGACGGTGCGACGTGCAGCGGCAGCTCGAGCGGAAGTGGTTCAAGCTGCGCGCTGGCGCCGGGTGGCCACGCACATCTGAGCGCCTGGACGATCGGGCTGGTGGCGCTGCTCCTGCCGTCGCGCCGCGTCTGGCGCCGCCGCTCCGGACGCCGCCGACCGCGCCGGCGCCGCGGGCATCGCGTGGTGAGCGCCGGTCGACGCTAGACCGCGTCGGACGTCCCGAGCGGAAGCCTGCCACCGGCACGCGAGTTGCAGCGCCGTGGTCGACCCTCTGGTAGCGGCGCCTCCGCCGCGATAGGACGGATCGTCATGCACAAGATCAGCGCCATCCTGGTTCCCGTCGATTTCTCCGACTGCTCCCGCGCCGCGCTGGAGCAGGCTTTGTTTTTTGCCGAGCGGTTCGATGCGCGGGTGGAGGTTCTGCACGTGTGGGAGATCCCGGCGTATGTCCGGCCCGATCTGATGGTGTGGGTTGAAGGCAGCGAGGAACACCGCAAGCCGATGACCGACGTCGCCGAGGAGCAGGCCGAGCAGGATATGGACGCCCTGCTCAGGGAGATCCCCGAGCCGAGGCGCGGCCGCACCACCGAACGACTCGTCTCGGGCGAGCCGGTCGATGTGATCCTGAGGCTCACCCGGGACGAGCCGTACGACCTGGTCGTGATGGGTACCCACGGGCGCACCGGCCTCTCGCATCTCCTGCTGGGTAGCGTCGCGGAGCGGGTTGTCCGGGGCGCGGGCTGCCCGGTGCTGACCGTCCGGGCTCCGCAGGCCTGATCAAGCGCGCAATTATCGCGTCGCTCGGCTTGATTCGTGCACGTTGCTCTGTGCATGGCACGATTCAAGCAGGTTCGGTGAGGCATGGACGAGCAGCTGGAATACGCACCGAGGAGCCGCGTCTATCCGCTGCTCGGCGCGGTGTTCGCGCTGGGCGCTCCGCTCGGGTATCTGCTGCTTCGCAGCCTGGTCGAACAGGAGTGGCCCACGCCCGCTTGGGTGCTCGACGAGCTGTTCGCCGCTCCGATGCTGTACGCCTATCTGGGTCTGGGTACGCTCGCGGTTTTCGTGCCGCTCGGCTGGGTTCTCGGCCGCAAGACAGACGAGCTCATGCTCAGTTCCACGACCGACGTTCTGACCGGTCTGCCCAATCGGCGCGAGCTCGCGCGCCGGCTCGACCTGGAGCTCGGCCGCGCGCGGCGCTATGGCGAGACGCTGTCCGTCCTGGCGTTGGACGTTGACGGTCTGAAGGCGATAAACGATCGCTTTGGCCACGCGCGTGGGGACGCCGCGCTGCGCGCCGTGGCAGACGCGCTCACCCGCTCCTGCCGGCAGGCCGATCTCCCGGCCCGCTACGGCGGGGACGAATTCGTGGTACTCGCGCCGTCGACGACGGCCGCCGAAGCCGTGGAGCTGGCCGAGCGCGTGCGCCGCGGACTCCGGGAGGCCGATAACGGAGCGGCGCCCTGGCTCGCTCCCCGTGTGTCCGTCGGGATTGCGGATTCCGGCAGGGCCACGGCGGCGGATACATTGCTGGCTGCGGCCGATGCGGCGCTCTACGCGGCGAAGGCCGCCGGCCGCGATCGAGCTGTGGTATCTGGTCATCCAGCCATGCCGGGCGCGGAGGCGCTCGCCGCGAAAGGCTAAGGAACATGCCGAAGCTGACTCGTATCCTGGTTCCCGTCGATTTCTCCGACTGCTCCCGGGCCGCTCTGGACTACGCAGAGACCCTGGCGAAGACCTTCGACGCAGTCGTCGACCTGATCCACGTCTGGGAAGTGCCCCCCTACATCCCGCCGGAAGCCATGGTCGGGGTGCCGGGCCACGACACGCAGACGCTGGCCCAGGTTGCCCACGGAACGGCGGAGGAGGAGATGAGGGGCTTTTTGGACGACCTCCGCGATCGCGGCGTCAAGATCGGCAAGCCGTTGCTCGCGTCGGGCGATCCGGGCAGGACGATTGTCGAGACCGCGGAAGATGGCGGCTACGACATGATCGTGGTCGGCACCCACGGCCGGACCGGGCTGTCGCATCTGCTTATGGGCAGCATCGCCGAGAAGGTCGTGCGTCACGCGCATTGCCCGGTGTTGACGGTGCGCGGCCCGACCAAGGCCTGACTACTTCCCTATGGATTTTGCAGGGTTTCAGAGTGCAATGGAATACGTGGGCTTCACGCCCGCGTCGAGCGCCGCACTGCGCGCCTTCCATCCCATCGCGCAACCGCATTTCCAGCGTACCATCGACGATTTCTACGCAGCTATCGAGTCGCATCCGCGTGCCGCGAGCGTGATCACCGGGGGCACGCTGCAGATTGAACGACTCAAGAAGACACTCGTGCGCTGGCTCGACTCGTTGCTGCTGGGGCCGCACGACGCGGCCTTCGTCGAATCGCACTCGCGTATCGGCCGTGTGCACGTGCGCATCGAGCTGCCGCAGGATCTGATGTTCACCGCGATGAACCGGATCCGCCAGCACATGGCACAAGTGGCGGAATCCGAGCTTGCAGACGAGCCCGACCGCCGCTGGATGGTTATCGATGCGCTCGACAAGATCATGGATCTCGAGCTTGCGATCATGCTCGACACCTACCGCGACAACCTCGAAAGCAAACTGCGCGCGCACGAACGCCTCGCGACGATAGGGCAGCTTGCTGCCAGCATCGGGCACGAGCTTCGCAATCCGCTCGGCATCATCGAGTCCTCGCTGTTCTTGATCAGACAGAAGCTCAAGCGCGCCGGGGTCGACGACGCCGGCGTCGACAAGCACCTCGACAAGGTCGGGCTCCAGGTCAGGATCTGCGGCAAGACCATCACCGACCTGCTCGAGCTGGCCCGCAGTCGTCCTCCGAGGCGTCAGTCGATAGAGGCGGCCGCGTTGCTCGAATTTGCGACCGAGAGCGCGGCACTGGGCGAGTGCGTCCTGATCGAGCGCGATGTGCCCCAGGGCCTCAAACTGGACGCGGATCCGGACCAGATGCGCCAGGTGCTGTCGAATCTGCTGGGCAACGCGAGCCAGGCGATGGGCGGTCAGGGCCGTATCTGGGTCTCGGCGGAACGTGCTCCAGGTGGCGTAGCGTTGCGCGTCCGCGACGAGGGGCCGGGCGTTCCTCCCGAGCATCGCGACCGCATCTTCGACGCTCTGTTCACCACCAAGCCCAAAGGAACGGGCCTCGGGCTGGCGCTGTGTCGCCGCATCCTCGAAGCGCACCACGGCGAGCTGGCTCTGGAAACCAGCACCGGCGGCGCTATCTTCCGGATCTGGGTTCCGGACTTCGCGCCTGGCTCGACCGGAGCTGCGGCCGGCGGGGAGGAAGGCTAGCTTGGGTGGGGATGTCTTGCGTCGGCGAGGGGACGTTGTAGAGAGGTTCTCGTGGTGGAGAGCAGAGCACGCCTTCTGATCGTGGACGACCACGTCGATCTGGCCGAAAACCTCGCCGAGATCCTGGCAGACGCCGGCTACGCCGCCGACGTCGCCGAGACGGCCGAGCAGGCGCTCGAGCGTCTGGAACAGGCCGAGTACCACGGCGTCATCACTGATTTCCGGCTTCCAGGCAGAAACGGCGTCGAGCTCCTGGCCGAGCTCCGGCGCTCCGGCTACACGCTGCCGGTGGTGATGGTCAGCGCGTTCGCCGACCGCGACGTGGTCGCCCAGGCCGAAGAGGTCGGCGCGCTCGAAGTGTTGTCGAAGCCGGTGGATTTCGACCGGCTCTTCTCGCTCGTCGCGGAATTCGAGCGTGGCCAGCAGAGCGTGCTGGTCGTCGATGACAACCAAGACCTGGCCGAGGATCTTGCCGAGGCTCTGCGTTCGCGCGGGCTCGAGCCCGTGATCGTCGGAAGCTCGGCCGCGGCAGCGCTTTCCCTGCGCGCATTGCCGCGTGTGGCCGTTCTGGACGTGCGGCTTCCCGACCAGAGCGGCATCGAACTGGCGAGGCGGCTCCTGGCGCGCGATCCGAAGCTGCAGGTCGTGTTCGTTACGGGTTATGCCGATGAAGCGCGTGACGTGGTGCAGCGGTTGCTCCCGCAGCTCACCCCACGCGATGGCGATCCTCCGATTCTGACAAAGCCTGTCGACCTCGAGCTTCTCCTGGTCCGGGTCAGCGAAGCGGCGCGACAATGAACCAGGCCCGGGTCCTCGTTGTCGACGACAACGAGGATCTCGCCGAGAACATCTGCGAGATCCTCGACGCGGTCGAAGACGTTGATATCGACAGCTCGGTGGCGACGTTGGGCCAGGCGGCCATCGATCTCGCGTCCTCGAAAGACTTTGATCTCGCGCTCATCGATCTGCACCTGCCGGACGGTAGCGGCACCGACCTCATCGGCCGGATCCGCACCGGTTCGCCCCATGCCGAGGTGGTCATCATCACCGGTGACGCCACGATAGAGAGCGCGATCAACGCGGTGAAAGAGGGCGCGTTCGCCTACGTGCTCAAGCCGTTCCGTGGCGACGAGGTGGTCGAGACTGCCCGGCGCGCACTGGCCCAGGCGCGACTGTTCCGCGAGCGCGAACACCTGCGGCGCGAGCTCGAGCGCTCCGAGCGGCGGCACCGCGAGGTGCTGGAGGCCGTGCCGGCATTCGTCCTCGGCTTCGACAGCGAGGGGCGCATCGTGCTGTGGAACCGCTGGCTCGAGGAAGTAACAGGATTTTCCCGAAGCGAGATGCTGGGGACACCCGGCGCGCATCTTGTGGGACGCAGCGGCACCGACCGTCGCCTGCTGCTCAAGCGGGGTGGCTACCGGTTGGTTCGCTGGCAGACCGCCGTGGTCCCTGGCGATGATCGCGAGACGATCACCTACGGGCTGGGCAGGGACGTGACGGACGAGCGCGAGATGCTCCGGCGCACCCTGCGTGCGGAGCGTCTGGCTGCGGTCGGCACGCTCGCTGCGGGTCTCGCCCACGAGGTCCGCAACCCGCTCAACTCCGCGCAGCTGCAGCTGTCGGTGCTCGAGCGCCGCATCGAGCGCGGCAAGCACGAACCCGCGAATCTGCTAGCCGTCACACGCGTGGTGAAGGACGAGATCAAGCGGCTGGATCGCCTGGTCAGCGACTTTCTCGCGTTTGCCCAGCCGCGGCCCCTCGAGCTTTCGCGCCGGCCCGTCAACGAGCTCGTCGAGTCCGTGGCCCAGTTGATCCTGCCGGAAGCGGAGTCGCAGGGCATCGTCGTCCGCATCGAGCTGGAACAGGATGCGGGGTCGGTGCTGGTGGAGCCCGAGCGCATGCGACAGGTGCTGCTCAATCTGGTCCGTAATGCGCTCGAAGCGATGTCGGGCGGAGGCACTCTGACGCTGCGCACGCGTGGCCCGGACGACCTCGGCAACATCCGCATCGATGTCGAGGACTCCGGGACCGGGTTCGGCGAGGACGCGCCGGTGTTCGACGCCTTCTACACGACCAAGGAGGGCGGGACTGGGCTGGGACTGGCCATCGTCCATCGCATCGTGACGGCCCACGACGGCAACATCCGCGTCGAGTCCCGTCCCGGCCGCACCTGTTTCACGGTGCTCTTGCCCGACGAGCCCGCCGACTCCGGTCCGCCCGTGCACTGACCGCAATCACGGCAGCCCGCGCATCCCGGCGGCGCAGAACTTGCGTGCGGGCTCCCTGTGGCGCACCATCTGCGCATGGGCGCAAGCGACGTTTGGCTGAGCCGCTGGATATGCGCGTGTTTGCTGGTGCCCGGCAAGGTTGGCACGAGTGCTGCAGCTCAGCAGAAATCGCAGTACCGGGCTCTTTGGGAGTCCCCCCGCCAGCTGGAGGCAAACCAGTGACCGCACGAGGACGCATTCTCGTCGTCGACGACGAATCCAACGCGCGAAATGCGCTCGCCGAAATCCTCAAAGAAGAGGGCTATTCGGTCGAGACGGCGGCTGACGGCTTCAAGGGGCTGTCCCGCTTCAACGAGTTCGGGCCGGATCTTGTGCTGACCGACCTGAAGATGCCGGGCATGGACGGCGTGGAGCTGTTGCAGAAGCTGCGCGAGGTCGACCCGGACACCTCCGTGATTGTTACGACCGCGTTCGGGGCTGTGGATACGGCCGTCGCGGCCATGCGGGCCGGAGCGGTCGACTATCTGACCAAGCCGATCAACGTGGACGAGCTGCTCCTGGTGATCGAGCGTGCGCTCGAGCAGAGCCGCCTGCGTCGCGAGACGCACGAGCTCCGGACGCAGCTTGCCGAGAGGTACCGCTTCGACAACGTCATCGGTTCATCCCCGAGGATGCAGCAGGTGTTCAAGGTCGTCGCGCAGGTGGCGCCGAGCCGCGCCACCGTGCTCCTGTCGGGTGAATCCGGAACCGGCAAGGAACTGATCGCCGCTGCGATCCACCACCGCTCACCGCGCAACGATGGACCGTTCGTCAAGCTGCACTGCGCGGCGCTGGCCGAGAGCCTGCTCGAGAGCGAGCTGTTCGGACACGAGCGCGGCGCTTTCACCGGCGCCGAACGGCGCCGCGAGGGACGTTTCGAACAGGCCAACGGCGGCACGCTGTTCCTGGACGAGATCGGCGACATCTCGCCGGCGACGCAGGTGAAGCTGCTGCGCGTGTTGCAGGAACATGAGTTCGAGCGCGTCGGAGGCAACCAGACGATCCGTGTCGACGTGCGCGTCATTGCAGCGACCAATCGCGACCTGCGCTCGATGGTTGCGGACGGGAAGTTCAGAGAGGACCTGTTCTACCGCCTGAACGTCATCAACATCACGCTGCCGCCGCTCAAGGAGCGCATCAGCGACATTCCGGCGCTGGCGATGCACTTCCTTCGTCGCTACGCCGAAGAGAACGGCAAGCAGGTCGACCACTTCAGCGACGCCGCGCTTGCGCGGCTCGTGGGCTACGCCTGGCCCGGCAACGTCCGCGAGCTCGAAAACGTCGTGGAACGGGCGGTGGTGCTGGCGGACGGCGAATCCATCGAACCTTCGCATCTGCCGCCCGAGGTCGTGCCGGCGAGCGAGAGCCGCTCGGCGCCCCTCATCCCGGGCTCGTCGATGGCCGACATCGAACGCTACGCGATCCTGACGACGCTGGAAGCGCAGGGCGGGTCGACCAGCCGCGCTGCAGACGTGCTGGGCATTAGCGTGCGCAAGATCCAGTACAAGCTGCAGGAGTACGGCAAGGCGCCCAAGAGCGGCGTCCCGGCCGTCGACGCCAAGTAGCGCTCCGCGGTCGGCTCTGTCAATCTGCTCCGCATGACGGAGCCCACCGCGTGGAAGCACTGCAGCACCTGCAAGACCGACATCGCCTTCGGGCAGGGGTACTACGAGTGCAGCGTCTCGACCTGCAACAGGAAGCGCACTGCGCTCTACTTCTGTTCGCTGCCCTGTTGGGAAGCGCATCTGCCGATGATGCGCCACCGCGACGCCTGGGCAGTGGAAGCGCGAGCGCCTGAACGCGGCGACTGGGAGCGGGAGCAGCAGGCTGAAGCGCAGGCCGAGCAAGCGCGCGAGGCGCGCGAGGCGCACGCCGGGGCGGAGCCGGAAGCGCCGCACCGGCGGGTGGTGGGCGTGGGCGCGGAGGAGTCCGCCGCGCCGAAGCTCCGCGACGACGACCTACCTCGCGACGTGCTGGTCGTCGTCTCCAAGCTCAAGAACTACATCCGTGCCCGCTCCGGGATGAACACCTCGGATGGCGTGACGGGCGTGCTCTCCGACCACATCCGGCGACTGTGTGACGAGGCCATCAGGAGCGCGGCGGGCGACGGTCGCAAGACGGTTCTCGACCGTGACTTTCCGCCGGTCCCCCGTTCCTCGTGAGAAAAACGACCGACCTGCCGCGCGGCAGCCGGCTCTCGTAGGCCGATTTTCCGGCGCTCCGGCGTGCGCGCCTGCGACAAGCGTACGACTGGAGCGCCCCCTGATCTAGAGTAGAGGCCCATGGCGTCCGAACGACCGAGCTTCCGCCGGCAGTGGCTCCTGCCGGTAGTCGGACTCGTAACGCTTTCCCTGGCGTTCTTCTGGGGCTTCTACACGCTCGACCAGTACTTCACCGGCGGGCCGGTGATGCTGCATCCGCCAAACGCGCTCGACCGCTACATCCACTTCGATCCGGATCACATCACCGACGCCGTCAGCCAGCTGGGCGCCATGGTCGCGGCGGTGCTGGGCATCGTCATTACGGTCGTCAGCATCATCGTCCAGTTGTCGGCTGATCGCTACACGGGCGTCGCGCGCATGTTCCTCAGCGACCGCATCAACCTTTCGGTGATGGGGTTCTACGTCGTCGGCACCGTCAGCGGCGTGTGGTGCAGCGTGTCCATCCAGCAGAACTTCGCGCCGCGCGTCACGCTGCTTGCCATGATCATCATCAACACGTTCGCGTTGGTGCTGATGGCGCCCTATTTCGGGTATGTGTTCTGGTTTCTCGAACCGATGAACATCATCGCGCGCATCCGCAGCGAGGCGGTGAAAACGGCGGCTGCGGGAACCACCGCCAAGGACGCCGACGACATCGCTGAAGCCCAGGCGAAGACGCTGACGGCGATGGAAGAGCTCACCGACATCACCAGCAACTCCATCTCCGGCAAGGACAAGATCATTGCCAGCGGCGCTGTCGACGCGCTGAAGGACTTCGCGATCGAGTACATCAAGGCCAAGGCGCGCGCTTCCAACGACTGGTACGACATCGGCGGCAGCATCCGCCAGAACCCGGACTTCGTCGCGATGGATCCGGAGAGCCTCGAGGATCTGGAGCAGCGCCGTACCTGGGTCGAGTGGAAGGTGATGCGGCAGTACCTCGGCATCTACAATGAAGCGCTCGCCGAGATGCGCGACATCAACTACCTGATCGCGATCGATACGCGCTACATCGGCGAAGCCGCTGGCGAGGCGCGGGATGCCGAGCTCATCCAGCTCGTGTTCCGCTTCATGAATTCGTATCTGCGCGCCACGCTCAACGCCCGCGACGTGCGCACCGCCTACAACGTCCTCAACCAGTACCGCATGCTGGTGGAAGCCATGCTGCGGCAGGGCAACGGCGAGGCCGCCGTCGAGGGCGTCAAGCACATGAACTACTACGGGCACCTGAGCTTCGACATGAAGCTCACGTTCGTGACCGAGACGGTGGCGTACGACGTGTCGGCGCTCTGCCAGTATGCCCACGAGCTTGGGGCGAAGCAGGAAGAGAAGATGCTCGAGTTCTTCCTCGAGCTGGATCGTCCGCTGCGCTCCCGCAGCCAGGAGAAGGCACTGCTCGGCGTGCGCAAGGCGCAGGTCAAGCTCGCGGCGTACTACCTGGCCCACGACGAGGAGGAAAAGGCGCGCACCATCTCCGCCGACATGGAGAACGAGCCCGCCGACCGGCTGCTCGCGATCCGCGAGGCGCTGGAGCGCGTCACGAGCAAGGACTTCTGGGAGATCATCGACCGCGGCCGCAACTTCGAATACATGCCGCCGCACCAACGCGACATGCTGGCCGTCTTCTTCGACTGGCTCGGCGTCGGCGCGCCAGCGCCGAAGGCCTCCGCCGCGTCCTGAGCGGGCGCGGGCTGCTCTGCCGGAGCCGCAGACCTAGTCGGGGCGCGTCCCCACGACGACGATTTCGTTGCCGTTCGCAAAGGTGTGTGGCTCCGCGCGCATACCGACCTTGACGAACTCGGCCGCGATCTCGTCGGGCCGCAGGAAGCGGTTGCCCTGGACGTGTTCGCTCAGGTTCTGGAAGGCCATGCCGCGCCGCGACGGGTCCCTCAGCTCGGCGCGGCTGTCGGGCCAGCGCGGCTCCCAGATCACCGCCGAGCCGCCCGGCGCGAGGTGGTCGCGCAGGATACGGAATACGCGGTCGCGCGTCGTCCAGACATGGTGCAGGGCGCGGTTCATCGCGATCACCTGCGCCGGCTCCGCGACGCGGAAGTCGTTGATGTCTCCCGCGTGGAACTCCAGCCTGTCGGCGGCACCTTCTTGCTTCGCCAGCTTGTTCGCCTGCTCCACGTTCTCGGAAAAGCCGTCGAGACCGATGCCGCGCAGGTTCTGGTAGCGCCGGGCCAGGTGGCGCAGGTACCAGCCGTTGCCCGACCCGAGGTCGACGACGAGCCCGCGGCGGCGGTCGGCTTCGGCGTACACCGAAAGCGCGGGCGCTATCTGCTCGTCGAAGAGCGGTGCAAACGTCGCCTCCAGCATCGGGCCGAACCACGGTAGGATGGTCGCCTTCTCGGCCAGCACCTGCTCACCGGGGCGTTCGCCGGTCTTCATCAGCCCGATCACCCGGTCTGCCATATGCGCTGCCAGCGCCGACTGCACTGCGAACGGCATCAGGGTGCTGGGCGTGTCGGGGCAGAAACGCTTGCCGCGCTCGCCGAGGCTGAAGCTGCCGTCCTGCTCTTCGAGGTAGCCGAAAGCGTAGGCAGCGTCGCACCAGCGTTCGACATAGCCCGGGTCGAGCTCTGCGGCCTGGGCGAGCTCCGCTGACGTTGCCTGTTCGACCTCCGCGAGCTTCGAGAAAAGCCCGCTGCTGACGCCCACGAACGCGATCTGTAGCGATGCCGCGCCTGCGGCCTGGGTCATGATTTCTTTCTTGAGGTCGTCTGACATGGGCTCTCCGTGTCGTAGCGTGATGGCGGCCGGTCGGGTGCGCCAGCTCTTTCCATCCGCTCCGGTGCTGTCCCGCTACGCCTGGGATTTGCGCGAGCGTGTCCGCCGGCGCTTGCCCTTGATCGCCGGGGCTTTTCCGTTCTTTTCGATCTTCGGGCGCGTGCTGACCGGGTCGTTGAACAGCTGCTCGACCTGCTGCTCGGCCTCGGCGACGGCGGCGACTACGACACGATCGTCGGGTTCCAGAACGGTGTCGCCGTGCACGGCGACCATCGAGCGATGCCTGAGGATGCTGATGATGATCGTGTCGTGGGGCAGCGGAAGGTCGCGGATCGCCTTGCGCGCAGCGGCCGATCTCGGCGACACGCGCACGTTGTACAGCGACTGCGACGTACCTGGCAGCGGAACGGCCTGTCCGCTGCTCAGCCTCTCGGCGACCTCCTGCATCATCACGTCGTCCGCCAGGTGGAAGCGATGCTGCCTGAGGAGCGACAGCGTCGTCCGGTAGTACTCGTCGTGGTGTACCGGGCTGTCCGCCGGTGACGGTACCTGCGCCTCGTAGAGGCTGGGGTACTTGGCCTTCCGGGTGAGCGCCTGCTGCAGCAGTACTGCAGGTACGACCGCCACCATGGTCGGCACGATCAGACCGTAGCCACCGGTCATCTCGACCACCATCACCAGCGTTGCCAGCGGCACCCGCGCCGCCGCACCGAACATCGCCGCCATGCCCACGACCGCAAACGCCTGCGGCGGCACGCCATGGGCCAGCCCGCCGAGGCCGACGGCGATCGCGCCGCCCAGCATGGTGCCCACGTACAGCGTGGGGGCGAAGACGCCGCCCGATCCGCCCGAGCCCACGCTGAGTGACAGCGCCGGTAGCTTGGCGAGCGCCAGGACCAGCATCAAGATCAGCGGCAGACGGCCATCGATGGCCAGCTGCATCCAGCCGTAGCCGCCGCCGAGCACCTGCGGCAGGAACATGGCGGGCACGCCCAGCAGCAGTCCGCCGATCGCCGGCTTCACGTGCGGCGGCACCGGGAGCTTCTTGAACAGATCGCGCGTGCCGTAGAAGATGGTGGGCAGCAGTGCGCCGATGCCACCGCACGCGACCCCGAGCGCCCCGTACCACAGCAGATGTACGGGGTTGTTGAATTCAAGATGCGCCGGCAGCGAGAAGAGCGGCGCCCAGCCGTCGAACAGCCCCGTGAAGCCGTAGGCCACAGCTGCTGCGACGATCGCGAAGCTCAGCACTGTCTCCTCGAAAGCGAGGCCGCCGTACAGGATTTCCACGGCGAAGATGGCGGTGCCGAGCGGGCTCTTGAAGATCGCCGACAGGCCAGCGGCCATGCCGATCAACGTGAGGTAGCGCCGATCGTCGTCGGAGACCTTGAGCAGGTCGCCCACGAGGGCGCCGACGCCTGCGGCAATCTGCGCTGTCGGTCCCTCGCGCCCCGCCGAGCCGCCCGAACCGATCGTGATCGCGCTGGCAATCGACTTGACGACCGGAACCCGCGCGCGGATGCGTCCCCGCTCGCGATGGTAGGCGCGCACCACGGCGTCGGTGCCGTGCCCTTCGGCTTCCGGCGCGAAGGTGTACACGAGCAGGCCCGCCAGCAGACCGCCGACGGTGGTGATGAGCGGTATCCACCAGTCGAGCCGGGGCATCGCGGGTGGGCCGGTAGCGCCGGCGACGCCCTCAGGCGTCGGTGGTGTGAAATGGCCCACGCCGGTGAGGAGGTAATGCTGCGCCACGTTCAGCATCCACTCGAACAGCTGGGCCCCGAGCGCCCCGATAATGCCCAGCACGACGCTCAGGATCAGCATCCGAGCGTTGCGATTGAGCTTGGGCATCCAGTGTCCTCTCATCCCTTGCTGCGCCAGGGCGGCGTGATCCTCTGGCCGGCGCCCGCTCCGGGCTCGGCCCGGCGTGCAGCCGCCGCGCGTCGAAATGCAGCATAGGCACCGCATTTCTGTGCCGCAACGGGCTCGCTTCGCTGCACAGTTCCAGTCGGAATGAAGCCGGCGCGCCGTGTGTTGCCGCTTATCAGGGGGTGAGGGCGCTTGTGGCCTGGCGGCGGGTTCCACAACCCCGATCGATGATCTAGCGTCCCCGCACCATGAAGTTCCGTACGCGATTCGCCCTTTCGACGCTCCCCTTGTTCGCCGTCGCCGCGGCAGGTTGCCGCTCGCCCGAGCCGCCGGCTGTTCCGCCTGCGACACCAGCGCCGACCGCCAGCGCGAAACCGGTTGCGGCGCCGCCCAAGGCGGAGCACTCGGATCTACCGCGGCTGCGTTTCAACCAGCTGGCAATGCGGCTGGACCTGCCGCTGTTCTGGACGGCGGACAAGAACAAGAACGGCGCTGTGGATCCCGACGAGGTGCGCGCGCTGCTGTTCTATCCGACGAAGGGTCACTGGGTCGAGGGCGGCCACTTCACGCCCGCATTCGAGAAGGCGTACGCCGCGATCGTCGACGCTTCCAAGGCCGCCGCGCCGACCGGCGACCCCAAGGAGGTCGCGCGCGAGAAGGCCATCCGCGAGGAGTTCGACCAGACGGCGCCGACCCTCGTCCACACCGACCTGAGCAAGCTGCCCGCGGCGCAGCACAAGATGGTCGAGCACGTGCTCGCCGCGGCGCACGACATCGACATGATCTACTCGATGCAGACCGGGCAGGCGGCGCTCGAGAGCCAGGTGCCCAAGGATCAGCCCGCGAGCCAGAGTTTGATGCGCAAGAACTGGGGGCCGCGTTGCAAGGCGCCGACCACCGAGAACAACCCGGCTTGCTCGGCCATCCCCGGCGCGCCCAAGCCCGCCGTCGACGTCTACCCGGCCGACATCCAGAAGGAGGCCGGCTTCTGCAAGAAGCTCGAGAAGAACCCGCACTCGAAGAAGCTTCTGACCCCGTTCACGGTCGTGCGTGAAAAGGGCAAGAAGCTCACCGCGGTGCCCTATTCCAAGGCCTACGCCAAGTGGATGGGCAAGGTGTCGGACGAGCTGACGAAGGCGGCCGATGCCATCAAGGGCTCCGACGAGGCGCCGCTCGAGGCCTACCTGCGAGCGGCGGCGAAGAGCTTCAAGGACAACAACTGGGGACCGGCGGACGAAGCCTGGTCGAAGATGACGGTGAACAACTCGCACTGGTATCTCAGGGTTGCTCCCGACGAGGTGTACTGGGAACCCTGCAGCCACAAGGCGGGCTTCCACCTGACCTTTGCGAAGATCAACAAGGCTTCGCTCCAGTGGCAGAAGAAGCTGACGCCGCTGCAGCAGGACATGGAAGACTCGATCGCCAAGCTGATCGGGCATGTGTACAAGGCGCGCAAGGTCACCTTCCACCTGCCGGACTTCATCGACATCGTGATCAACGCCGGCGACGACCGCGATCCGTACGGCGCAACGATCGGCCAGAGCCTGCCGAACTGGGGCAAGGTGGTGGCCCAGGGGCGTGGCCGCACGGTGGCGATGAGCAACCTGTACAGCGACCCCGACAGCCTCGCGATGCGCCGCGCAGAAGATTCCACGCTGCTCGACGCGACCACGATCAAGGAGCTGCCAGACAACTCCACTCCGACCCTGCTCAGCACCATCCTGCACGAGGCCACGCACAACCTGGGCCCGGCGCACGAGTACAGGTACCACGGCAAGACGGCCTCCCAGGCCTTCGGCGGCGGGATGGCGAGCATGCTCGAGGAGCTGAAGGCGCAGACCGGCGCGCTCTACTTCATCGGCTATATCCAGAAGAAGGGCATCATCTCGCCCGAGCTCGCGAAGCAGACCTACCTCGACTCGATCACCTGGTGCTTCGGCCACATCTCGCGCGGGATGTACACGCCCGACGGGCACCGCAAGGCCTACAGCCAGCTCGCCGCCATCCAGATCGGCTTCTTGATGGACCAGGGCGCCATCCACTGGGACGAAAAGGCCAAGGCCGCCGACGGCACGGACACGGGCGCGTTCGTGGTCGACTTCGACAAGCTGCCGGCCGCCACGACCAAGCTGATGAAGCTCGTGGCCACCATCAAGGCGAAGAACGACAAGAAGGGCGCCGACGCGCTCGCGAAGAAGTACGTCGACGGCAACGTCGTGCCGCAGAAGGTCATCGCCAAGCGCTTCCTGCGCTTCCCGAAGACGAGCTTCGTCTACTCGGTCGACCTGTGAAAAGCGCGCTGAAGTCGGCTAGCCGATCAGACCGCGCTTCGCGCCGATGCGGACCAGGCGGAAGTAGCCGGTCGGCAGCGCGCGCTTGAGGCGCCAGAACCAACGCCCGCTGGGGTGGGGGACCGAGTACAGGTCCCCACGCTCCACGGCGTCCAGGGCCATGCGGGCGACTTCGGGTGCCTGCACCTTGGTCTGTCCCATCAGCTTCTCGATGTGGCCTCGCTGGCTCTCGTCGACGCCGCTGCCGCGTGCTGCGGCGGCGATGTTCGTCTTGAAGAACATCGGGCACAGCACGGTGACGGAGACGCCGCTTCCGGCAAGCTCGGTACTGATCGCTTCGGTCAGCGCGACCACGCCCGTCTTCGTCACGTTGTAGGGCGAGAAATTCGGCGCCGGTAGCAGCCCCGCGGCGGATGCGACGTTGAGGATCGCGCCGTGCCCCTGCTTCTTGAAGCGCGGCACGAAGTAGTGGCAGCCGTGGATCACGCCCCACAGGTTGATGCCCACGATCCAGTGCCAGTCCTCGAGCGGCACCTCGCCGATCGGCCCGGCCACCGCCACGCCAGCGTTGTTCGCCACGAAGTCGACGCCGCCTAGCAGCTTTTCGCTCTGGTCGGCTAGCGCCTCCACCGACTCCGCCTTGGAGACGTCGCACTCGACGGCGTAGGCTCGCTTGCCGATCTCGTCCGCCGTGCGCCGTGCGGCTTCCAGATCGATATCGGATACGACGACGCTCGCGCCGCGGCGCGACAGCTCGAGGCACAGCGCGCGGCCAAGCCCGCCGCCGCCGCCGGTGACCACAGCACGGGTACTGTTCGAGATCTTCATGTCGCCTCGTGTGCTTCCGGTGGCGCGCCGGGTCAAGCGCTCGCCTGCTGGCCCACGCTCGCCAGATAGGCCCGGGCCAGCTCGAGGTTGTTGTTGTCCCAGGGGTGGAAGTCGCGGCGCAGGTACTCGCGGATGCCCCGGAGGAAGACCTTCTTGCCGATGGGATTGTCGCCGCCGAGCCGCTTGATCTCGCGGCGCGCGTTCTTTCCTGTCACGCCCTCCTGCTCGAGCAGCATGCGCGCGCCGGCCACCCAGAACGAAGCCAGCATCACGGTGGCCATCGCGAGTCCGGCCACGCGCAGCGCGTAGCTGGGGTTCACCTGCTGCAGCACATCGAACGCGACCGACTTGTGCTCGATCTCCTCGCACGCGTGCCAGAGCAGGAGCTGGCGGACGACGGGGTGTGCCTGCTCGAGCGGGTCGTCGCGCAGGGCGTTGTCCGCCATGATGGCCGTGAAATGCTCGGCGGCGGCGGTGGCTGCGAGGTTCAGCTCGGGAGGCGTGAGCTTCTCGATCACGCCGTAGGCGATGCGCTCGTAGCGCTTCAAGAACGGGCGGATCTGGTAGCCCTGTGCCTCGAGGATGGCGAACATGCGCTCGTGTTCGTGGGCGTGACGGCCCTCCTGCCCGAAGAAGCCCTTGATCTGCTGCTTCAGCTCCGGGTCGTCGATGCGATCGAGGTAGTGCCGCACGCTGCGGATGAAGAAGCGCTCGCCAGCTGGAAACAGCAGGCACACGCCGTTGGCCACGTGCGTGGCGACGGCGTTGTCGGCAAGCCAGTGCCTGGGAATCGAGTCGTCGAAAGGAAAGTCCATGCGCCGCGGCCGGATGGCGGGGCGTTCGGTCTGGGTCTGCATGCGCACCTCTATTGAACAAGGTTCAATAACTATTGAACTAAAGTCAATAGTAGTCTGGGCTCTATTGAACAGAAGTCAATAGGCGGCTAGGCTGAATTTCGTGAGCGCTCCGGTGAGCGAGCCGCGCAGCCGGCTGCAGGTGGACGAGCGGCGCGCGCAGCTGCTCGCGGTGGGCATGGACCTGTTCTCCCGCCATGGCTTCGACGAGCTGTCGGTGGACGACATCTCGCAGGCCGCCGGCATCAGCAAGGGACTCATCTACCACTACTTCGAGAGCAAGCGCGGCTTCTACATCGCCTGCATCCGGGCCTCGGCCGAAGAGCTCCGTGCCGGCACCGATCTCGCCGCCAACGACAACCCGCTCGACCAGCTGCACGCGGGGCTAGACGCCTACCTCGGATATGTGGAGGCCCACGCACGCGCCTACCTCACGCTGTTCCGTGGCGGCATCGGCTTCGATCCCGAGGTGGGAAGGATCGTGGAGGAGACGCGGCTGCACTTCGTGCATCGAATGCTGGAAAAGCTCGACCCGGAAGTGGCGAAGCTGCCGCGCGTGCGTAACGCCCTGCGCGGTTACGTGGGCTTCGTCGAGTCCGCCGCGCTGGACTGGGCGCATCACCACGATATCGATCGCGACCAGCTGCTCGAGCTGCTGGTGACGATGGCGGAACAGACCGTGCGGGCCGTGGGTGCTCTGCCGGACTAGATGCCTGACGGGAGCGCGAAGCCCCGCTGGAGCGCTCGGCGTAGCGCTCCTCATGGTGGCCGGTAACGCGCACGCCGGGAGCCGGGAACGCCGCATGCCGACGCCCTGCGACGGGCTCGGCGCTCACGTCGCGCGGGCCTTCAGCGGAACGCGACTGCTCTTTCCCGCCGCAGCCGTCGCCGTCACCGGTGCCATGTCGCTCTCCGGTGAGGACCACGCGCTGCGCGTCGCGGTGCAGCACCAGCTCGTCGCGCCCGCGTGGGCCGATGCTGCCTACTACGCCGGATACATCGCGCCGGCGGTCGTGGCGCCTGGGCTTTATGCGTTTGGCGTCGCCACCGGCGATCGACAGACGGCTGGCGCCGGAGCCGCCGCGCTGCAGGCCCTCGCCGTCACGCTCGGCGTGACCGGCGTGTTGAAGGTCGCCACGGGCCGGCCCTATCCGATGCATGGCGGTGGTCCCGCTGCGCCGGACCGTTTCGAACATCCCGGCTACGCGCGCGAGTTCCGCCCGTTCAAGCTGAAGCTCCTGTACATGTCCTGGCCCTCCGGGCACACCTCGGCCAGCGTGTCGATCGCCGCGGCGCTCGCGGCGTACTACTCCGACGAGCCCTGGGTTGCGCTCGTCGGCTACCCGCTCGCCCTCGGTATCGGCTTTGGCATGGTCGTCGGCGATCGGCACTGGACGAGCGACGTGATCTCGGGCGCCCTGCTGGGCCAGGCTATCGGCTGGAGTGTCGGTCGCGGTTTCCGCGACAGCCTCGCGGCGGACAGGCCCACGCGGTCGCTGATGCTGCCGCGCGCGCTACCCGGTGGCGGAATGGAGCTCGATTGGGTCGGACGGTTCTGACCCGGGTCAGAGGCCGAGCTCGGCCGGATCGAGATCCGCGTAGCTCTGGATGACGACGTGAGCGTCCGTGTAGCGGCTGGCGTCCATCTGTGGATCGGGCAGCGCCACCACCTGCATGCCCGCTGCGCGCGCGGCTTCGACTCCGGCGAGCGAATCCTCGAACACCAGGCAGCTCTGCGGATCGGCGCCGAGCTCGGCGGCTGCGACGAGGAAGATGTCCGGCGCAGGCTTGAGCGCAGAGACCCGAGGGTCGTCGCCGCTGATGATCGCGCGGAACGCGTCGAACCAGGCGTGGCGCTCGACCTTCAACCGGGTGAGTGCGCTCTCGCCGCTGGTGGCGACGACCATCGGAACGCGGCGCTCTGCCAGCGTACGTACGAACGAGCTGGCGCCCGCGATTTCGTCGACCTCGGGGAACATGCGATCGAGCAGCGGGCGGCGCCGCGCCAGATACTCTTCCGGGGCGAGCGGCACATCGAGTGCCTGCATCAGGTAGCGCGCGCCGTCGAGCGAGCTGCGCCCGATCATGTTTCCCTTCACGGACCAGTCGAAGACCTTGCCGAACTCGTCGAGGATCTGCTGTGTGGCGCGCGTGTAGACGGGCTCCGTGTCGAGCAGTACGCCGTCGAGATCGAAGATGACGTGCTCGGGGCGGGTAGCAAGCTTCATGGTTTGCGCTGGACGTCTGCCACGGCTAGCGTCGAAGCGTGACACATTTCGCAAAGCGTGCGGGCGTCGAGCTCGCGTACACCATCCAGGGACAGGCTGCCGAGACGCTGCTCTGCATCCAGGGGCTTGGCGCACGGGCGGCCGACTGGGGAGCCGAGCTGCCCGCCGCGTTGGCCGCACATTTCCGCGTCGTGACCTTCGATAACCGCGGTACGGGCGGCTCCTCCAAGCCGCGCGAGGCGTGGTCGCTCGAGGACATGGCCGCGGACGCCCTGGCGGTGCTCGACGCCGTCGGTGCAGAGCGGGCGCACGTGCTGGGCGTCTCGATGGGCGGGATGATCGCGCAGCTCTTTGCGCTCGATCACGCCGAGCGCGTCGAGCGCCTGGTGCTGTTGTCGACCAGCTTCGGCGGGCCCTCCGCCGTGCGCCCGGGTCCCGAGATGTCCCGCGTGCTGATGCCGCCGCGCGACACGCCGCCGGAACAGATCATGCGGAACGCGCTCGAGCTGATCAGCGCGCCGGGCTGGGCTGAGTCGCATCCCGACGCGGTGGAGGAGCTGGTGCGTCTCTCCGTCGAGCAGCCCACGCCGAAGTACGCTTTCAGCGCTCAATTGCAGGCGCTCCTATCGAGCGATCGCTCCGAGCGCGTGCGGCACATCGAGCAGCCGACGCTGGTCGTTCACGGTGACGCCGATCGGCTGATTCCGGTCGAAAACGCGCATCTTCTGGCCGAACGCATTCCCGCCGCACGTCTCGAGATCCTTGAAGGGGTCGGTCACATGGCGATGTGGGAAGCGCCACAAAAGCTCTCGGAAGTGGTGCTCGACTTCCTCGCAAGCTCTTGAAGTTTGCGTAGGCGGTACCATCTTCTAGTCTGGGGCTATGATCGAAGAAGTCGAGATCGGCGCCAAGCTCGAGCTGGACGACTACGCTTCGTATGCGCACCTGGCGAACACCGTCGCCGAGCTCAGAAGCGAAGCCGGGCTTCTGGCTCCCAAACTAGCGGGTCGCACCATCTGGATGGTCAACTCCACAGCCAGGGGCGGCGGCGTGGCGGAAATGCTGCCCCACGACGTTCTCGTTGATGAACCAGGTAGGCGTGACCACGCGCTGGCTCGTGATCGGCACGGAGCGAGAGGAGTTTTTCAGCTTCACCAAGAAGCTGCACAACCTGATCCACGGGGCTGGAGACCCGGTGATCACCGCCGAGGAGCGAGAGCTGTACGACACCGTGAGCCGCGAGCTCGCCGACGAGCTCCGGGGTTGGGTCGCGCCCGACGACATCGTTGTGGTGCACGATCCGCAGCCGGCCGGCATGGGCGCGAAGATCGCCGAGGAGCTCGGCGTGATGTGCGTCTGGCGCTGCCACATCGGCCTCGATGCGGATCTGCCCCAGACGCAGGAGGCGTGGGAGTTCTTGAGGCCCTACATCGAACGGTACGACCAGACGGTGTGGACGGCGACCGAGTACATTCCGCACTATCTGTCCAGCAACGTCTCGGTGATCCATCCGGCGATCGATCCGCTGTCGCACAAGAACCGGGATCTGTCGGCGCACAAGCTGATCGGGGTCCTGTGCAATTCGTCGTTGCTTCGGGAGTACGGACCGGTGCTGACGCCGGCGTTCGACACGCCGGTCGAGCGGCTCAAGCCGGATGGCAGCTTCGCTCCCGCGACCGAAGCCGACGAGCTCGGTATCCCGTTCCGCCCCATCGTGACGCAGATCTCGCGCTGGGACAGGCTCAAGGGTTGGCGACCGCTGCTCGACGCGTTCGTGCTCTTGAAGCAGAACCCGGAGCGTTTTCTCCACGATGGAGATCGCCAGCGCCACCGTCTCGACCTCGTCCGGCTGGTGCTGGCCGGGCCCGAGCCGGCGGCAGTACAGGATGACCCGGAAGCGAAAGAGGTGCTCGACGAGCTGTGCGCCGCGTACACCGGGCTTCCGCCGGAGTTGCAGCAGGACATCGCGCTGCTCAGCCTGCCGATGAAGTCGCTGAAAGTGAACGCGCTGATGGTCAACGCTCTCCAGCGCTGCTCCACGGTTGTGGTGCAGAACTCGCTGCGCGAGGGCTTTGGGCTGACCGTGACCGAGGCCATGTGGAAACGCACGGCCGTGATCGGCAGCTCGGCCTGTGGGCTCAGGCAGCAGATCCGCAACGACATAGACGGGCACCTGGTGGAAGATCCGGAGGACGTACACGAAGTAGCCGACGCGCTCGGTCGCCTGCTCGCCCATCCGCTGGAGCGCGATGCGATGGCGCGCCGTGCCCAGCGGCGTGTGCACGACGAGTTCTTGATCTTCAAGCAGGTCCTGCGCTGGCTGAGGCTGCTTGCGACCGCGGTCGAGCCGCGCCGTTCCTCGTCGCGGCCAGCTTCGGTGCGGCCGCTGTCCTCCCGGCGCTGAAACCGCGCGTTGCGCTCGCAGACTAGCGGGCGCTGGCGACGCGCGACGGAGCCTGGGCGACCTCGAGGAAATTGCGTCCGAGCTCCTCGCCGAACTGGTCGTGGACCTCGACGCGCACGACCCACGGACCGGGCACGCTGGGCGTGGGAACCACCGCGCTCAGCACGTTTCCGTGATGCACCCAGCGCACGTCGACGGGAGCCACGTTGACCTTCACGCTGGGCTCCAGCTTGATCCACGAGGGGACGGGGCGGCCGTTCCAGTCGACCACGCGCACGCGCACGGTGACCTTGTCGTTTGGCCAGTGCGCCATCTGCGGACCGATCTGGATGCGTGCGGACAGTGCTCGCGGTGCCAGGACAAGGGCTGCGGAGTCATCCTTCGCGCCGGCTGCGCGGAAGCGTACGCGCGTGGAGTTGCCGCGAGCGAGCCCGATGCTCATGGGGGCGGGAATGTAGGTGGTCGCGGCGTCGTAGCTGACTTCGACGCCGTCGATGTGCGTAAACCGGGCACGCTGACCGCGGCCGAGCAGCACCGTACCATCGGATACGAAGGAACCCGGGGGCAGCTCGACGCCGACGACGCGTACGGTGTCCGGCTCGGACAAGGGGCCTTCCAGGCCGAAGCGATCGACCGGGCGAGCGCGCACCTCGTAGAGCCCCGGCGCGAGACGGCCGAGGTGGGCCGTGTGGGACGTGGTGCGGATCGTGCGCACGACGCTGCCGTCGCGGCGGGAGACGGTGACCTCGTAGCGCGCCGCGCCGCGTACCGGCAGCCACACGGCGCTGGTGTTCTCTGCCTTGCCGGTGAGCGAGAGCAGCAGAGGCTGCGACACGGCGAGGCGTGTCGCGCCCAGCATGGCGTGAGGACGTGTGGAGGCGGCAGCGGGACCGACGTTCCGCACCATGCCTTCTGCGAGCACCCTCCAGTCGTTGCCTATGGCGGTGAGCATCTCGCCCTGGGGCGCGGCGACCGTGACGCCCGCCTTGTTGTCGAGGACGATGCCGTGGCCGCCTTTGACGACTGCGCTCACCTTGTGGGGAGCGCGCACCAGTACGGCGATGCGTGGCGGTCGAGCCTTCGGCACGCGCACATCGAGCCGCCCGGATAGAAGGTCGAGCGTCAGCGCGCGGGTGGTGGGCTCGCCGGCCTTGCCCAGAGTGAGGCGCGTGGAGCGTTCGAAACGGATGCGCGCGCCGGCTCCGAGCTGGAGCTGGACACCCTCCGGAAGCTTCTCCGTCTTTCCGCTCGGGCCGCCCTGGAGCTCGCTTCCGACCGGGTGTGCACTCTTTGCAGAGTGAGGGGTGCGGGCCCCTGCCACCGGTGCAGCGAGCAGGGTGACTGCCATCAACGATATCGCGATGCTGCATTTCGAGTGGGCCATCGATCCCCACTACGGCCGGATGAGGAGTAGTCTTGAGGGTAGTCTGGAGGTTTTTCGATGGCTTCTCGATCGCGACGCATCGCCCTGGCCGGGGTCTGGGTGTTCACGCTTGCCTTGGGTTTCAGTGCCTGCGGAGGAAGCGGCAGCAACAATGCTGGTTCGACGGGGACGGGCGGCGGGGGCGGTAACAGCGGCGGGGGCGGTAACAGCGGCGGTGGCGGCAACGGCGGCGGCGTGAGCGGTGGCAGCTCCACCGGCGGTACGCGCAACCCGACCTGCAAAGCGGGGACCAGCCAGGGCGCCGTGCAGAAGCCCGTGTTCTGGAAGCACCTCCAGGGGCAGACCAGCTGGTTCGCCTCGCCGGTGATTGCGGACCTGGACGGCAACGGCAAAAACGAGCTGATCGCCGCCTACTACAAGATCTACGTCTTCGACAGCCAGGGCAACCTGCTCGACAGCGTCGACCCGGGTTCGGGACGCGTCTACGCGCCGCACGTCGTGACCGACCTGGAGGGCGACGGCATCATGGACATCGTCGCGGGCGAGGGCGGCAAGGTCTATGCCTACGAGTGGCGGAACAAGAAGCTCGTGCCGAAGCCGGGCTGGCCGGTCGACACCACGACCGCGGGCAAGACGCCCGAGGTGCGTGGCCTGGCGGCCGCCGATCTCGATCACAACGGTTCGATCGAGGTCGTGGCGACCACGACGCAGACGGCCAAGACCTCCGACGGCGGCGCGCAGGTGTTCGTGTGGGAGCCGGACGGCAAGCTGTACCAGCCGGCGGGCATCAGCTGGCAGGCGTGGCCGCGCTACAACAACAAGACGGGCACGGGCAACGACGCCGACGCCAACGGCATGGGCGAGAGCGGCTTCGGCTGCTACGGGCTCAACGTCGGCATCGGCAACATCGACGACGACCCGGATCTCGAAATCCTGGTCACCTACGACAACCACCACATCCAGGCCTTCAAGAAGGACGGCGTCGCCATCAACTCGTCGTCGTGGTTCACCAACCGCGACAGCAAGTATGCGGGACAGCGCCTCACCTGGGGCCAGTTCATCCGCTGGGCGGATCCGGCAGTGGAGAAGGCGCAGTACCACGACCACACCGGGGCCTGGCCGGACATCAACACGACTCCGTGGCTGCAGTGGACCGCCTCGCCGCCAAACGTCGTGGACCTCGACGGCGACGGGAAGAACGAGGTCGTGGGCGTGCCCAACGTGGAGGAGCACGAGCCGTACGTGACGCAGTACTACGCCATCATGGCGCTGGACGGCGCCTACGGCGACGGCAGCCGTTCGGCCATGCGCCACACCGGCTGGGAAACGCTGCCGCACGGCGACACGCCGATGCAGGTGAGCGGCTACTACCCGCCGAAGGGCGTGCCGGCGGCGACCACGGTGAACATCCAGGGCGACTCGCATCCGGAGATCGTCGTCTCGCTGAACGACGGCTTCGTCTACTGCTACGACTACACGGGAAAGCGCCTGTGGCGCTTCAACTACACCTTCGGCAAGAAGATCATGTACGCCTCCGAGGTCACGGTGGCCGACCTGAACCAGGACGGCTCGCCCGAGCTGCTGTTCACGACCTACGGCGACCCGAACACGACGGACTCGGGGCACCTGGTGATCCTCGGTGCGGACGGCTCGCTGCTCTACAACGTGCCGCTGCCCAACCCCGGTCACAACGGCAACGGCAACGGCGCGCCGGCCGCGCCCGCCGTCGGCGATCTGACCGGCGACGGCCAGCTCGAGGTGTTCGTGCAGACCTTCGACCACGCCATGGACGTGTTCAAGATCCCGGGTTCCGCCGACAACTGCCTGCTCTGGCCCACGGCGCGCGGAGGCCCCTTGCGCATGGGGCAGCCCAACGGCGGCTGACGTTGCGACGGCTAGCGCCCGCCCAGGCTCTTGACCATGGCGCTGTTGGCGAGCGCGGCCTGGCGGAGGGCGCTGCCGACGGCGGCGCCGGCCCTGTGGCTGTGCAGCGCGCCGGCCAGCGTGCGCTGCTGCGCGGCGAGCTTGTGGGCGTGCCCGGCGAGCTTCGGCACGGACCGCGTCTTTGCAACGGTGTCGGCGACCAGGCCGTTCTCGCCGATCAGCGCGTCCAGAGCCATCATCCCGTCCTCGCCGATGAGCGCATGGCTGCCGTTCTCGCCGATGATCGCCTTGCTGCCGTCCTCGCCAATCAGCGCGACCAGGCCGTCCTCGCCGATCAGCGCGTTGACCGCCGCGGCGCGCTCTTTCGCGATGCCGTGCTTGTGGTGCCTGCCCAGCAGCGCGTCGCCCCGGAGCAGTGCGATGCCCGAGCTGCCTGCGGCCCTGCGCACCTGGAGCCTGCTGGGCCTGGCAGGCAGTTTCTGCAGCGCAGCCAGGGCCTGGGCGATGCCGCGGCTCTGCGCCACCAGCTGGGGCGCCTTCCTGTGGTGCCTGCGCGCCTGTCGAAGTGCCCGTGCGACCAGCGCCCGGCTGCTCAGCAAGGCGGACCGTGCCAGCGCTACCGCACGGGCCCGGCGGCGCGCGGTCGACTTGCCCTTCCACGCCTGCGAAAGCAGCACGCTCGCGATGTGCAGCCCCGCGGTGCTCGAGATCAGCGGGTCGCGGAACGCGGAGAGCATCTTCGGTGTGATGCGCAGCGCCGTCTTGTGAGGCGACGGCTTGTGCCAGGTCTTGTGGGTCGGTGGCGCGGCGACCGCGACGCTGGTCGCCGACACGAGCAGAACGAGAACAAGGGCAAGACGACGCAATGGACTTCTCCTCCCGGGGCAGCAGTGGGCCTCCAGGGTGGCATCGACGCGCCGCTGGAATCGAGGGCAAGAATCCTTGCCGCTGCGTCAGCCGTGCACTGCCAGGAAATAGATGGTCAGGCCGAAGATCGCGATCATCGTGGCGGTTTCGAGCCAGTTGACCTTGCCGTCGTCTTGTATGGCCTTCCACAGAATGACCATGGAGGGAAAGCCGAGCAGCAGCACGCTGGTGGTGTCGAGATCGATCGGGAGCACGCCGCCGCTCGGCGTGAGCGGGATGACGCCGGTCTGTCCGAAGGCCGCCAGCAGGATCAGGGCGACGGGCATCACCACGAACGGCACCTGGTTCACCTGACCGGAAGCATTGGCGAGCGCCACGTCGTACATGCCCTTGACGTGGGCGGAGCCGACCATCACGAAGGCTCCCGCGGACGCGAACACGCTCAGCACGAGAGCGCCGACCATGCGCGGATAGCCGGCGCGAGCGAGCGAGCCGACCAGGATGTCGGCGAAGTCGCCCACTGCGTGCCCGCCGAGCACGCTCGCCGCGATACCGAGCAGGCCGTAGAAGGCAATGCCCGCAATGCTGGGCGGCGTCTTGTCGGGCTCGCCCTTGCCCTCGGCCGCGGATACGCTCGTCTCGTCCGAGCCGCCGAAGCGCTGGACCAGCCGCGCGACGGCGACCACTTCCACGAACAGCAGCGCGCCCCCCAGGATGTACAGGTCGCCGGCGCCCAGCGCGTCGCCTTTGTGCTTGCCGGCGTCGAAGGCGTACATCAGGAGCATGATCGCGCCGGTGGCGAAGAACGCGCCGCCCGCGCAGGCGTACAGATCAGTGCTCAGCTCGACCAGCGGCTTCGGCATGGCCGCGGCACCGCGCTCGTCGCGCGGCAACAGGGCGCTGTAGATGCCGAACGCGGCGGCACCGACGTGCAGCGTGACGGCCGTGACCAGGAAGCCGATACGCGGCGTGGCGGCGAGCACGAAGCCGAGCATGACCAGCTCGGGGATGTTGCTGGCCAGGCCGGCCATGGTGCCGGCGACGAACTCGTTCATGCGGCGGCGGCGCGCGAAGCCGTCGACCGACTTGATCATCGCTTCGCAGGCGCCGTACACGACCAGCAGCCCGCCCACGCCGGCGAGGCCCCCGTGCAGCCATGCCGGATGATGCAGGGCCATGCCTGCGGCGACCATCACGCTGCCGCCTACCAGCGCCCAGATCCACGTCCTGCCTTCTCCGCCGCCACCCGACATGCCGCGCGCACTCTACAGCACGCTGTTGCGGAGAGAACCCCCGTGCGGGAATTACCAACGAGGCTCGCGCCTCGGACCAGCATGTGGCCCGTCGCGGCGGCGGCGTTTGGAGGCGGCGTTTGGCAGTCGCGGCCGGGGCGGGGTTTGTGGCCGTGACCCTGGCCGTTTCCGCGACGGCGGCCGTGACCGTGATGGCGTCAGCGACCGCGACCGGACAGTCCTGCGTCTCCACCACGGCGTATTTCGATTGGAGCCGTTGTTCCGCGTAGAAGAGCCTCACGCTGAGGCGCTGCCCGCTACCCAAGGAAAATTTCGCAGCAATTCCGCGTGCAAACGTCCAGAAGCGTGCGACATCGCGCGGACTCGCGTCGCGGCGCGCACAGTCCAGGGTTGCGCTTGCTATCTGTGAGGGGCAGGGTAGGCACAGGAAGCGGGGGCACTGATCGCTCCGGGTAGGCACGGAATGCGCAACCAACCAACCAACCAACCAACCAACCAACCAACAAGCGAGCGCTACTGCTCGCGGCGTTGTCACTGACGCTTTGCGCAGCCTGCACGGCGCGGAACCCCAGGCGTGCGTCCGGGCCCGGTGAGCCCGTGTCCGCCCAGCAGCAGGCGCTGTTGCCGTTCGCGTGCGCGGGCACGCTGATGCGGCTGCCCGTGCACCACGAGCAGAACCTCGATCTCGATATCACGCCGTACTTCTGCTTCGCGGACGGCAAACCGGCGCTGCACGAGATCGACTCGACCGGCAAGGAGTGGAGCCACGACGACCTGCGCCAGGCCGACGCTGCAGCGTTCCGCGATCGCTACCACCGCCTTGGGCCCGATCTGCGCGCGCGCATCGCGCGCGACGGCGAGTCCGTCCCGCAGGTCGCCGAAGTCTGGCTCGCGACGCCGCTCGACGCGGACCAGAAGCTGCCGCCGAAGCCGCAGTTCCTCGCCCTGGGCAAGGCCGAGCAGAAGTCCATCATCGAGGCTCACAACGCCGCCATCGCCGCACGCGGCCGGAAGGTCGCCGCCACCATCCAGAGCGTGGCTCCTGGCTCGACGGTGGATCCCGAGTCGTTCGCCTTCCACGGCGAGGGGCCCCTGCTGCGGGTCGAAGCGGTTCCGGCGGATCTACGCGCTATCGGCGATCAGGACGGTATCCTCGACGTCGGCCTGTCGCTCCGGGCGGATGAGGACCAGCCCGCGTCGAGCAGGTGGTTCCATCAAGGGCAGTTCGACGTGCTGCAGTACCTCGGCGTCGACGGAGACAACCTCGAGGTCGCGGATGTCCTCGGAAGCGACGGCCCGTACGATACCCGGCATCTCGGCGCTGCGAGCGGCACCTGCCAGCCGCCGTTCGGCCCGGATTACGACTGCAAATGCGCAGCAGCGTCGCCACACTCGCCCAAAGCCGGGCACATGCAATACGTGATGTCGGTCATCAAGAACACGTATGCAGCAGATCTGGGAGGGACGCTGCCAAGCGGCGCCGCCCAGAACTCGTTGACTCTGGCCGCCGCGGGCGGTGGAGGCTACTGCGGCAACCTCTACATCGACACGCTCACTACTTGGGCAGTCAACGAGGGGGCTACCGTCATCAACCGCAGCGGGACGAACGACTATCCCTTCTCGCGTTATCTGGATTGTCTCGCAGAAGGCTATGGCTGTAGCGGCGCCTTCGGCTACCCAACTGTCGTCGCAGCAACCGGGAATACCAACAATCCCCCTTGCGGCGCATCACACCTGATTGCAAGCCATGTGCGCAACGGCCTGGTGGTCGGGGGCGCGGATGACAACGGCTATAGCGACCGCACTCACATGACCACGTACAGCAATGGGTGTTGGGTGAACACTGACAGCGCCGAGCTGCCCCACCTCGTTGCGCCGGCCGTCGGCATCGACGTGGTCGACACCGACGCGAGCAACAATCCACAAACAAGCGTCGTCAGCGGCACGAGCTTCGCTACACCGCAGGTTTCCGGCGCCGTCGCTTCGCTGCAGGAGTACGACGGAGACTTGAAGACCTGGCCCGAGGCCGTCGTCCCGGTCATGCTCGTCAGCGCGTTCGACGCGACGAATCCCGGCGGCCCGGACGGGACGCCTCTCGACCTGGATGACAATATCGACGCCAAGGACGGGGCGGGCCTCCTGGCCGCGACCGAGGCATGGGAGGTGGTCTACAGCGGTCGGAAGTACGCTGGAAATGCTCCAAGCGCCAGGGGATTCGCTTTCGGCTCGCACAGCACGTCCGACTGGCCACAGTACAACTACACCAACGCGTATTTCGCGTCAGTCGCTCCGGGAGCGTACCTGCGCGTGGCCAGCTTCATGCTGAATCACCCGACATGCGGAAGCGACCCGGCAACGTACAACAACTGCACCGGTGACACTTTTCCCACCTACTTCCTGCACGTCTACAACACCGACCCCAACCTTCCCTACGACTACTGGTTCTCGGTGAGCGACGGTAACAACTACAAGTACCTGATGATCCACAACACGTATTCGACCACGCAGACGTTCGGGATCAACCTGTACATGTCTGACTGGAACACGATGAGCTACGACACCTACGGCGTCGCCTGGGACAGCAAGACGCAAGGGCCGGGGTAGCGCAGGAGGAGGGTCCGATGATCGATGTCCGCTCCAGCTCGCTCACCGCGCTGCTCGCCCTTGTGGCGCTCGCATGCGCGCCGGGATGCAAGTCGAACAGCGCCGCTCCACCGGCCGAGGGCGGCGCGGGAAGCGGCGCCGGCGGTTCAGGGGGCAAGGCCGAAGCGGGCGGGACCGGCGGGAATGGCGGGAGCGGCGGCAGTCCCCGGAGCGACAGCGGCTGCGCGCCGACGGCGGGCGCGGGGGGCGCGCTGGACGAGAACCACTGTCCGACGGCGTACGTGCTGCCGCACTATCATGGCGATACCTGTGGGCTTTGCGACCCAGGGGCGTCGAGGCAATGTTCGTCCGTATGCGATTGGCCTGCGAACGAGGGGCCCTTCACGGAGTGCACGCCGGATGGGACCGCGTGCACTCTGTTCGGTGCGGACTGCAATGGGCTCGGTTGCGGTGCCGGGCCGGGGTGCTCGGTAGAGTGTGGCTGGGGGGGCACACCGGCCTGCCAGGCGCTGTACGATGCCGCGAAGCCCAACAAATCGTACCTCCTTGGCTGGGTTTGCACGAACGACAGCCAGTGCGACCCGGGCCACTACTGTGACCTGCGCGTCGCCAACCGGATGTTCTGCGACAACGCCGTCATCTTCTACGCCAAGGACTACTGCGCCGACGCCGGCGTGGATGGCGGTAGTGAGGGCGGCCTGGATGGCGGAACCGACGCCGGCGATGCGGCCAGCGATGCGGCGGACGCGGGTCTGTAGCTATTCCGCCGGTTCGGGCGGCGTGACTTCAGGGCGCGCTTCGCCGCGCACGGTGGGCCCCTTCTTCTGGTACGCCTTGCCCGTCATGCGCTTGGCCATCGTGACCGAGCGCCACGCCAGATAGTTCTTCGTGAAGGTGATCGCGTTTTCCTTGTCGGCGTACGGGTTCTTCAGGTGGCCGAGGTTGACCAGCGCTAGAGCCTGCTCGGCGACGCTGACCGGGCAACCCTCGAAGCGCACCCAGTCCTCGTCCTTCGCGGCCTTCAGCTTCTTCATGGTCTTGCCCATCTTGACGTAGATGTCCTCGTGCTTGGCGTGGTACGGGTCCTTCGTCGAGCGGTCCCTGTACTTGCTGCTGATCTGCACGGGCTTGTTGTTCAGCTCGCCCTTCCAGGTGGCGCAGTCGCCCATGAACACGACCTTCTCGCCCGGCTTGGCGTCGATGGGGCCGGTGTACGCGCCGAACACGACGTGCATTCGCGGCATCTTCTCGTCGCATTTCTCGTCGAACAGCCTGAGGATCTCGATCGCTTCCTCGATCGCTCCCGGGCAGCCGCCCCAGCAGTAGTCGGTGTGCTCCGTTTCCGGCGGCGGCCCGGCGTAGGCCGTGATGTGGCTGCCTTCGAAGTACTTCTCCACGCGCACCAGCCCGACGCTGAAGCCCTTGGCGCGATCGCGGGCTTCTTCGAGGGTCACGTCGCCGCTGATCTTGATCTTGTCGAGATCCGTCGGTCCGAAGCCGCGCTCGGCGGCGAACCGGATATGATCCACGTCCTTCGGGTCGACGCCGATGATGTTGCAGCACACCGAGTCGAAGGCGACCTGGTTGTCCCCCATGATGATCAGGTTCAGGTTGCGCGGAATGGGCGTCAGCATGCGCCCTTCGCCGGCGATGATGCCGTCGATGGCGATGAACTGCGGCTGGATGATGTACTGCAGATCCGCGATCTTCTCGTTCAGCCGGTGGTCGTGATCGATGAGCCGGTGCCGGTCGTCCTGGATGCCGATGTAGGCCTTGAGCGAGAACGTAACGGTCGTCCAGGGGTGCGCCTTGAACTTCGGGATGTTGACGAAAAAATCCGCCTTCGCGATCGGTTCCGGCGTGAACACGTAGTCGCGCAGCCGCCCCTTGTGCGTGTACGGGATCTCGACCTGCTGCTCTTCCTCGAAGAAGTACTGCTTGACCCCGAGCCGCTTGATCATCGGGTTGTAGTCCGCGCCTTCGAACGCATTGCGCGTCGGGATCGTGATGCCGCAGCGCTCGCCGATGGCGAGCTCTTTCACATGCCCGTCGTCGCGATCCTGAAGCGCCATCAGCACGCCCTCGGCGAACTCGGGGCGCGTGTGCGCGTGCTCGAAGAGCGGACCGGATGCCACGATGTTCGGCTTGACCAGCGTGCGCCCGTGCGGGCGCAGGTCGAGCTCTTCCAGGCCTTCCCGGACGATGCGGCGGATCTTCTCCGGGTCGTAGCTGTCGCAGTGGCGGATGATGACGCGCGGATTCGTGGGCGGCTTCATGGTGAGTGGAGGGTACCACAGCGCATGCGCGGCGTCCGGCGGGGCGGGCGTGCCCGGATGGGGCGGATCTCCCCGTTTCGTGCGCGCCCGCTTGACGCGTCCGCCGCGTCGCTGCACCGCTAGTGGGCGTGAGATCGCCGAGCGTCTGGGCACTCGTATTTCTGCTGCTGACGGCCTGCAACCGCAGCGCCGCGCAGGAGTCCGCGCCCGCTTTCACGACGACGACACCAGCGCCGCCACCGCGCGCGCCGGCAAGTGCAGCGAAAGCAGAATCCGCAGCGCCCGAAGCCGAGCACCCGCCGGGTGCCGTGCCCTTCGACTACCCCGCGGTTCCGACCAGCGCGGACAAGGGCGACTACGTCCTTGCGCCTTCACACAAGGCGCTCGCACAGGCGTTCGTCCGCGGTGGCGGGCGACAGACCTTCATCTACTACGGTGGCCGCATGCTGGAGCCCGGCGACAAGGCTTCGCGGATCAAGACGCTCACCGGCATCGTCGCGAGCATTCCGAACGCGATGATCATCCCGGTTCCGGCGGGCGGCACCGCGAAGCCGGGCGACATCGTGCTGACCACATGGCAGTCCGGTTCGGGCATGCAGCGAGCCATCGTGGTCGACGGCGGCAAGCCGGAGACGCCCAAGGTCCGCTATCTCGACCTGGCGCTCGACAACGCATCGGGCTGGGGCAAGCAGGTCGACACGCTGCACCCCGACACCTTCAAGAAGTTGGAGCACCCCGGCCAGGTGGGCAGCACCCTGGCCTGCAAGGTCGGCGAGCGGCGCACGCGCTGGGTGCTGACCAACGCGGTCGGCGACAAGCGGCTCGCCATCGGCTTTGGCGGCAAGATGCGCGTGTTCTCGCGCAAGGACTGCCAGGATCTGCCCATCAAGCCGAAGCTTGCCGCCGGTGATCGGGTCACGGTGCCTGTTGTCGGGGGATTCACCGAAGCCCGGGTGTTGAAAGTCGACCCTGCCATCGGCCGCGTCTGGGCGCGCTACGCGTTCGGCGGCGCGGAGCGGAAGGAAGCGTTCTCCTTCACGAACGTGGGCGCGCGGCTGCAGGGCGTCGCCGCCAAGCCCGCCAAGCAAGCCAAGCCTGGCGCCCCCCCGCAGTAGCGGTAGAGTCGCGGCATGCGTGCTCTGCTCCGGCTGGTGCCGGCGGTTCTCTTGGGAATGTCGCTGCTGGTCGCCGGCTGCGGCACCGTGACGTACGTGCTGCAGGACTACGGCGGCGAGCCTCGGCCGGCCGACAGCATCGCTATCGTGCGCATCACCAGCACCGACCCGCTGCACGTGAGCACGGTCGACGGCGAGCCGCTCGACGTGCGGCTGGATTCCGACACGCGCGTCCACGTGGAGATGTTGCCGGGCGAGCACGTCCTTGGCGTGTACCGGCCCGACGCGGAGATCCCGATCGAGCACAAGGTGCGGTTTCTCGCCGCGCCGGGCAGAACCTATGCCGTCGTGATGGCGGTCGCGCCGCAGGGCAGCGCCACGCCCTGGGTCGGCCGGGTGTACGAGATCGACAAGAGCTCGGGCACGCGGCTGCACGACGCCACGCGTTAGTGTCGTGTCCGGGACGCGGCACTAGCGCGCTGACATCGGCGCCGCCCCGGTGCTATGGCTTCCCCATGTCTCACACCTGGGACCCGGACTCCCCGACTCCGACCGAGGCGCGGCAGCGTCTCGTCGACGGCAATCGACGTTTCCGCGAGGGTGTCGCGACCCGCGCCGCTCCCTGGAGCGCCGAGCAGGCGGTCGAAAAGCAGCGGCCGTTCGCGATCGTCCTCGGCTGCTCCGACTCGCGCACACCGGTCGAGATCCTGTTCGATCAGGGCTTCGGCGAGCTGTTCGTGGTGCGCGTCGCCGGCAACATCATCGCTCCGTCGCTGGTCGGCTCCATCGAGTTCGCTGCCTCCGAGTTCGGCTCGCGTCTGGTCGTCGTCATGGGCCATACGCGCTGCGGCGCCGTCACCGCGACGGTCAGGGCGATCGAAACGGGGCAGGGTCCGGAATCGAAGAACATCCGTGCCATCACCGAGCGCATCGCGCCGCACATCGAGGGGCTCGTGCGGGTGGGCGATGGTGGTGACATCGTACGCGAAGCCGTGCGCGCGAATGTGCAGGCTTCAGCCGATCACCTGCGTCACGGCAGCCGCATCCTCGAGGACCTGGTCCAGGCAGGGCGCCTGGTCGTGGTCGGTGCGGAGTACGAGCTCGAGACGGGGACGGTCCACTTCTTCGACGGCGTACCCTCGCAGGCGTAGGGCGCTCAGGCGCTGCACACGATGTCGACCCACAAAAGCGAGGTCGAGGCCGCCTGCATGAAGTAGACGTAGCGGTTCGTGACGACGACCGCTTCCGGGACCAGCTGCTTCGAGAGCGTCGCGTACGACTTGTCGACGCTGCCGCTCGAGCGATTGCGGACCACCACCTCGCTGGAGCCCACGCTGTCCGAGATGGCCAGGAGCCCATCGTCCGTGCCGACCGCGGCGCCCATCGGCACCTGGGTGCGCGACAGCACGTTGCCCTTGCTGTCGAGCTCCACGACGCCGCCGCTGCCGCTGAGCACGAGCTCCCCGCCGTCCCAGACGGCGTGCCGTGCTGCGGGCAGACCCGTGTCCACGGTCGGGGCCACCCGATCGCCGAGCGGGGTGAACGCCGCCACCTTCGAGCCCCACGACGCCATGAGCCCGTTGCAGCTGGGCGTCAGCGCCAGCGGCTGGACCGCACTGCCGTTTCCCAGCGCCGTGGTCAACAGCGGCTTGCCGAGCGTGGCGTCGTAGAAGCGCAGCGTGGGACCAGGGTCCACGACGGCGGCGAGCGCCTGTCCGAAGCCGACCGCCGCCGGCACGGAGCCCGGCAGGGGATCCACGACGATGGGTAGCGCGGCGCCGGGCTGGAGCGTGCCCTCCTGGATCGGGATCAGCTGGTCGAACGTCGGGGGCTCGAGCAGGTCGAGCTCGCCGTCGCGCTCCAGCAACACGGGAGCAACAGTCGGATCGGACCCGGAGCTTGTGCTGGTCAGCCCGATGACCTGCTGCTGTTCCAGCAACGCCACGCCGATGCGGCGCAGAGCGCCAGGCTGGCTCGGAACGACAACAAACGACACGGCTGGGCCGAGCTGGGTCTCGATCGCATTGCCGAGATAGGCGGTGCCGGAGCCGGACAGGCTCAGCGTGGAGACGCTGGATACGGTCCTCACGTGCGGGCAGGCGCGCACGATCGGGCAGGTGTCCTTCAGGCCCGAGCCATGCGCCTGTCCGTCGGGTCCGGCGTCGCCGGGGTTGCAGCCCGTGAGACAGCCGCGCGCCGAGCTGCAACCGAGCAGTGTGGTGCTCGCGCCCAGCGTGGCACCGGCGGCCAGCACGAGCGCGACGGCCCACCGGCTAGGGCGCGGCACTGCACGCTCCCTGCATGTGCACCGACGGCGGAGGATTGGAACCGCAGGTGGCAGGGCAGAGGATCACCCTGTGCGGCAGTATGCCGGGGGCCGGATCGCGATCGAAGTAGAAGCCGCCCTGGGTCGGGTCGCAGGTCGCGGCCGATGCCACGCGCGAGACCGGTACGCCCCGGGCCGTCACGCTCAGGCTCAGCGGATCGATGCCGCCTGGCTTCGGCCACGGGATCGAGTATTCGCACCTGTCGGCATGGTTGCGGATCTTGTTGAACGTCGTCACCAGCTGGCTCGAGACCTTGCTGTCGGTGGTCACGACGAACGCCTTGTCCGTCCCGCCGCCCTGGGCGATTTTCCCCAGGGCGCTCTGGGCGCTGGCCTGCTCGTCGGGGGCGAACACGCCGACCACGTAGGTCTGTACGCCGTCGGCGACTCCGGCCTTGGCGGCCTTCACCACCTTGGGGATGCCCGCGGTGGTCGTCATCGGCGACGACATGATGGCGGGATCGCACGCCGTCGGCAGACCATCGGTTGCGAGAAGCACGATCGCCTTGTCGCCGGGGTGTGTGTCCTGCCAGGCCGACGCCGCCGAGATCGCGCCGTCCAGCGCTGGTAGTGTAGGCGTCGAACCGGCTGGGGTGCGCGAGTCGAGCCCGAGCAGCAGCTTGCCGCGCGCACCCGGCAAGGTGCCGACGTCCACGACCAGGCTCGCGTAGTCGGCCGCGACGCAGGAGGTCCGGTTCAGGCAGCTGCCCAGCTGTCTGCACGAAACGCCCGGATTGCAGTACTGCGATGCCTGCCCCATGACGCACAGCTTCTGCGCGTCGTCGGCGCACGCGCCCACCGGGTAGCACTTGTCCGAGCCCTTGCAGTCCAGATCGCTCGAGCACGCCGTCTGCCCGCTCGGCAGGCACACACTGCTCGGCGTGGGAAAGCACGCTCCGGCCTCGCCGCAGTCCTTGTCGCTGACGCACGAGTCCGGCACGTTCAAGCGTTGGATGGGGAAGAAGGCCTCGCCGATGCCGATGCCCGCCGAGTCGGGGTCGGCGAAGAACTCGGCCAGCGCGTCGCGCACGGCCTTCGCCTTGGTCTGGCCGTCGGCCGTCTTGAAGCCCATCGAGCCGGAGGTATCCAGCATCACGAATACGTCCAGCGCCGAGTGCTGGGCTACCGCATCGAGCGCCACACACTGCTGGGGCACGCCGGCGTCGTCCGTGGTCGTGGACTCCCAGACCGGCAAGCCGGTCCTCGCGCCGCAGGCCACGGCCGTGGTCGCAGCGACGGCGCCGAGCGCCACGATGGTACGCAAGAGCTTCAAGGCATCCCTCCCGATCCGGGCAGGCAAGGTCGGGAGCGTAGCGGTGGCGTCCGGAGGGCGCAACGCGGCGCTGGGGCGGGCATGGCGCCGCGCAATGCATGCTGCATGCCACGGCTCCGATCCGCGCCGGCCGCGCGGAAATCGTCGGCACCGCGTCTCCGTCCGAGCGCCTGTTCTGCGACAGCTGTGTCGCGGCGGCCACACCAGGCATGGGCTCCCGGTCCGACCGGCAGTAGCCGAACAGCGCGCGCTGAACTAGCCTGGACGGCGGAGGGCCGATGCCGACGATCGACGAGGAAACCCGCGAGCTCCTGTTCCAGGTCGTAGTGATGGGCGGCGCAAGTCCGCTCTTCGTGGACGCACTGGAGCTCGAGGATGGCGAGCTGCGTACCGGCCCTGTGCAGGGCTGGCAGCCGCGCTTCCATTTCGAGGCGTTTCCGCTCGATCCCTGGGCCGCGGACGGCGCGAGCGGCAAGTCGCTGGAACGTCTGGTGCCCTACGTGGACGCGCTCGTGCTGACCGATGCGCTGGCCAGCGGGACGCACTACTCGGCAGCGGCCGTGGAGCGGCTGGGCCGCACGCTCGGGCCCGGCAAGCTGCATGTGCCCAGTGTCGTCTTCGGCGGCCGCGCCCTGGCCGAGGAGTGGCAGACGCTGTCCGGCGCCGCGCCTGTGCTCGTGGTGGAGTCGAAGCCCGACCAGGCCTACGCCGCGTTCAAGGCATTGGCCAAGGTGCTGCTCAGGTCGCGCATGCGCAGCACGCCGCCGCCGCCGCCCGTCGCCTAGATCACCGAGCGCGATTCCACTACACACCGCCTGGTGCTTCGATCAAGACGGGCCAACCTGGAGCGCCGACGGCTACACCGCCCTGCCTGCCTCCCGCCGGAGAAGTCCGTTCTGATGCTTGTCTTGTGGGCGTTCGGGGCCCCGACCCCGAACGCGGCAAGCTGAAACCCGGCTCCGTGAGCTATAGCGGTTCAGCCACTGGTCGGGGTCAGCTCGAGCACGACAGCGCCGTCGAGGATCGCCACGTCCCCCTGGCGCTTGATGTGCATGCCGCCGGCGACCTTGTCGTAGCCCTTGGCGGGCAGGCCGTTCTTGCCGTCGATCAGCCAGCCGTGGTCAAGCGGCTCCAGGCGCACGTAGGTGTTCTCGAACTTCGTTCCCGCGTACGGCGCAGGATCGTGCAGCACGAGCACCGACGGATCGGGCGCGCCATGCTCGTCGTGACCGGCGTCCACCACCGTCAGCCAGTGGCCGCCGTGGCGGACGTAGGTCTGCCCGCCCGGTCCGGGTTTGTACCAGCCGACGTTGATCCAGGCGGCGCCGCCCGGATGGAGCGCGCCCGCAATCCAGTGCGCGTCGGGCTTGCGCACGCCGACGTCGCTGTCGAGCGGGTGGCCGCGCCAGCCCTCGTACTGGAGCCGCTTGAGCTGGTAGCCGGCGTCGCGCACCCAGCGCGCGAGCCCGGGAAGGATGCCGAAGGCGCCCGTGCCCGAGTAGGGACTGGTCGCCATGTAGTGCCTGCTGCCGAGCCGGCGCACGAGCTCGAGCTGCTGGTCGTGGGGCGTCTTGCCGGCCGGCGCCAGGTTCGGGTAGCCGTGCTCGGCCAGCCACATCACGCTGTTCGAGATCGACACCGGTCCGCAGTACGAGTTGCCGCCGCCCGGAACGTGGAGCCCGGGATCGGTCTGGGTCAGGTCCGGCGTGTCGAAAGCGCGCGGCGGCAGCACGCGCTTTGGTGCCGGCGCTGGCGAGGCAGAGCGCGCCGGCTCGACGTGCTTGGCTCGTGATGTCGGTGCGGGGTGCGCAGCGTGGGCGACCGGCGCTGGCGCGGGTGCGGGAGCTGCCGAGCCCATCCCCAGCCACAAGAGCGTGCAGCCGACTCCTGCTCCTGCAGCCAGGAGTCCGGTGAGCAGCCAGCGCGGCGCGGGTTGGCGACGCTGTAGGGGCGCGGTCGACGGGTCAGCCATCGGCGCCCCCAAAATGGATCGCCCGGCATGCCGCGGGCAAGTCCCGGGTCCCCGACCGGGTGTTCACCCGGATGCGGAGGCCGGCACTGCCCGCGCCGTGTGGAGGTCGCCGCCTACTGCAGCATCCGGTTCAGTCGCTCGATCATCGCGCGCACGGCGGGGTTGTAGCCGCCGTCGGGCCCGGGCGCGCCTACGGCGGGGCAGATCGAAGCCGTCACACCGCGATCGCCGAGCGCCTGGATGACGGCGAGCTGGCGCAGCCCGGGGTAGGCCTTGGCGAAGTACTGCGTGGTACCGTAGCTGCCGCTCGACGGGTCCTGGCACAGCGGCTTGTCCGGCGAGGCCTCGGGTTGTCCGAACGTCCCGCAGTCCTGACCGTTCTGCCGCGGCGCGGCGAGTGGGAACACGCAGGCGTACTGCAGGTCGTCCTGGTTCGGGATGTCGTACTCGTGGCCGTTGATGGGATTGGCCATGACGCCGGCCGAGGGCGGCGCGATCGCATCTCCGGTCACGGGATTGCTCCCGCTGCGTGGGTCGACGGATTCCTGCATCAGCGGATCGGTCGGTGCCTGGTAGTTCGCGGGGTCGCCCACGATCGTCTTGAAGCGGCCCTTGCTGCCGAGCTCGGTCGCCGACATGAAGCTCAGGTTCTGCGTGCTCGTCGGATCGCGGGCGATGTCCTGCCAGGGCACGCCCGTGATCACCGTCGCTGAAACCAGCGACGCGCTGCGCCCGCCGACAAACAGCGGATTGGGTACCGGCGTGTCACCCGGAGCGCACGCCAGGTCCTTCTCGTTCGGGCAGAGCGCCACCTTCGACAGCGCGTTGGCGTAGCGCGCCACGGGGTACAGCAGGTCCAGCCCGAAGCGCCGCTTCTCGTGGAAGCAGCGCAGGTTGAGCGCGTCTTCCTTGTCGGTGAACGAGCCCTTCGTGCATGACGGGTCCACGTTGAGGGCCGAGCAGCCCGCCGGCGGCGAGGCCTCCTGGAGCGCGCACGAGCGGCAGCAGGGGCTTGCTGGATCCGTGGCGCATGCCGAGGTGCCGCGCGGCATGTGCTCCTGCCGCGCCACCAGCCAACCCAGACCCGAGTCCGAAATGCTGCAGTCGTCCTCGTCGGTGAGCAGCACGACCATCACCGCCGAGTCGGGTCGCAAGAACGCCTTGCGTTCATCGAGGACCTGCGTATCGACACCGTCGGGCTGCGAGGTGTTGTTCGTGACCTTGACGCCGGTCGGAGGAGTCGGGTCCGCCAGGAACCGGTACATGGCTTCCAGCGTCGATTCGAAGCCGCAGCCCTTCTCGCCCGCGGCCTTGATCGTCGTCGCCACGTCCGTCTCGAACTGCGTGATGTTGCTCTCGCCGGGCGGACTGGACTTGCCCTTCGGGTCCCAGACCAGGAAGCCGCTGTTGTTCCACTGCGGAACGCCCTGCCTCACCGTGGGCAGCAGGTGCGCGTGGTCGTCGTTGTTGGGGTTGGACTTGTCGGGGCCCTCGGGATTGCAGAAGTTCGTGGGCGGGCCATGGCCGCCGAGGCTCGAGGTGACCACGCCGACGTGCATGTCGGTCACGGGAGTCACCTCGCGCGAATAGCCGGACGGGCAGGGTGCGCTGGGCCCGGATACGGGCTTCGAGATCGCCGCCGGGGCCGACACACAACGGGTTGACCAGGCGGTCGATGATGCCAGGCGCAGCCTGGGCCAGGATCTGCTGCTTGTCCGCCATGGAGATCGAGTTGTCGACCACGAGGAGCAGGTCGAGCTTGTTGCTGCGCGTCTGCAGGGGAGCGCCGCCCGTGCCGCCGCCGCCCGCTGTGGCTCCGCTGCCGCCGCCGCCCGCTGTGGCTCCGCTGCCGCCGCTGCCGCCGCCGCCGCTGCCCGTGAGGCCCGTGCTGCTGCCGCCGCAGCCGACCGCCGCTGCCAGCGCAAGGGTTGAAAGACCGACGAGTGCCCTGTTCATGAACTCCTCCTGACTCCGCTCGTGATGAGTAGTGTCGAGGCAGACCGATATCGGCTCATTCTACAGGAAATCGTCGCCGGGTTTCCATGCAGGTGCGACCAGGCGGCGGCGCCCCACGCGCGAAAGCTTCACATCCGGCTCGTCCAGCCCGGTGCGGTCCCAGAGCTTGCAGGTGACCTGCTTGTGCTTCTGGTCGAGCCCCTCGCAGTAGTTGGTGAAGACGCAGCGCCGCACTTCCGACCCGCGGCCCAGCGATACCTTGAGGAACCAGTCCGGATCGGCCAGCGACTGGCGGGCAGCGCCGACGATGTCGGCCGCGCCGTCGGTGAGGATCCGCTCGGCCTGCTCGAACGTCGCGATGCCCCCTGCCACCACGATCGGAGTCGACAGCCCGGCCTCGCGGATCGCCTGCCGGATCTGCCGGGCCGCCGGCACGTTGCGCCCGAACGGCCCTCGCGCGTCGCTCTTGACGCTGGGCATGCACTCGTAGCCGCTCCGCCCCGTGTACGGATACGCCGCCCAGCCGATCTGCGGCTGCTTGGCGTCGTCGAATTTGCCGCCGCGTGACAGCGACAGGAAGTCCATGCCCGCACGGGCCAACTCGACGCCGTACCAGGCCGCATCGTCCACGTTGCTGCCGCCGTCGACGCACTCGTCGGCCAGATAGCGGCAGCCGACGGCGAACGATGCCGGCACGCGCTCGCGCACCGCGCGGTACGCTTCCAGCGGAAGCCGCGCCCGCCCCTCGCGCGAGCCGCCATAACCGTCGCTGCGGTCGTTGGTTTTCGATAGGAGCGACGCCATCGTGTAGGCGTGGGCGTAGTGTAGCTCCACGCCGTCGAAGCCGGCGCGCGCGGCCCGCTCGGCCGCATCGGCAAACAGACCCGGCAGCACGCGCGGCAGATCGCGGATGTGCGGCAGGTGCAGATCCGTGACGCGCTCGCGGTAGCCGTAGTCGAGCGCTTCCAGCTCGCGGGGATCGAGCACGCGCGCGAGCTCGTCGTGCGGCAGCGCTGCGAGCCGCTCGCGGATCTCCGCGTCTTCGTGTCCCTCGAAAGCGTCGCGGTGGCGATCGGTGATCTCGAGGTAGCGCGCGAAGTACTTTCCCTGGTCGGGCCGGCGGCGGATGGCGAGGAAGTCGATGAGCTGGATGAAGAGCCGCGTGTGACCGCCGCTTGCGCGACGCACCGCGTCGACCAGTTGCTCGAGCCCTGGCACGAAGCGGTCATGCCCGATGCGGAGCAGCGGCCCGCTCGGCACGTCGCGGATCCCGGTAGCTTCGACGACGATCGCACCAGGCCGGCCCTCCGCGAAGCGCGCGTACCAATCGACCACGTCGTCCGTCACGAAGCCCTCTTCGGTGGCGCGCCACGGCACCATCGCCGGTACCCATGTCCGCTGTTCCAGCTCCACCGAACCGAGCGCCACCGGGCTGAACCAGCGCGAGCGCGCGGCCTCCTCCCGGGTCGGCCAATGTGCGGCAGGAAGCTCGTGAACGACGGGATTTGCAGGGTGCCACATGGGTTCCAGCGACAGTCTGCCGGGTCCCGGGCGAGGCGCAAAGCGCCCTTCGCAGTGCATCCGTGACCGAATGCTGACAGCCTGATGGCCCGGCTGGTCCTAGGCTTAACGGTGCTGTGAGCATCGCTGTTGTGGTGAACACCCAGGCTCGGCGGGGCAGTGACGCGGTAGCGGAACTGTGCCGTTCGAGGATCCCGTCGGCGCGCGTGCTGACCTCGCGTAGCATGCAGGATTGCGCTGACTTCGTGCGCGAGCTCGGATCGCGCGCACCAGCCGTCGTGATTTCGGCCGGTGGCGACGGGACGGCCATCGGTCTGCTCAACACGTCGCGTGCCGCGGCGCAGGCCGGCGCGCACGTGCCCTGGCTTTCCAACGGTACGGCGCCGACGACGGCGCTGGGCGTCCTGCCTCTGGGCACCGGCAACGCCTGGGCCCGCGTCACCGGCGCGCGTAGCTGGCGCAAGGCCATCAACCAGCTCGGGGCGCTCGTTTCCGGCTCGCCGCTGCCCGTCAAGCGCTTCGATCTGGTGGAAGTCGACGGCCAGCTCGCCCACTTCGCCGGCACCGGCTGGGACGCCGAGATGATCGACGACTTCCACATGCAGAAGGACGCGCCGGGCATCCTGCCGAAGAGCCGCCGCAACGGGCTCATGGGCTACCTGCACGGCATGTTCACGCGCACCATCCCGCGGCACGCTTCGGGCCCGTCGGTCGAGGTGGAGCTGGTCAACACCGGCGCCGACGCGCTGACGGTGGACGAGCAGGGCCGCGCGATCCCGGTGCCCGGCGGCGAGAACGGTGCCGTGCTGTATCGAGGGCCGGTCAGCGTGTGCGCGGCGGGCACGACGCCCGAGTGGGGCTTCGGCTTCCGCGCCTTCCCGTTCGCGGGCCTGGTGCCCGGCCGATTCTGCATGCGCATCTACTCGGCAGGCGCGATCGAGGCGACCTTGCGCATGCGCCAGTTGTGGCGCGGCGCGCATCCCTGCCCGAAGATGCACACCTGGCTGCTCGACAGCTGCCACGCGAGCTTCTCGCAGCCCGTGCCATTCCAGATCGGCGGCGACCGCGTCGAGCGCCGTGCCGAGGTCGACTACGCGCTAGCCAGCGAGTGGGTAAACCTGCTCGACTGGTCGGCCCTGCCGAACTAGCGCTACCCTTTCCTCGCGCGCTCTTGCCGCGCCAGGGAAGCATGTACGCAGTAGCACTGACTCGCTGGGGACCGGCCGGCTCGCCGCCGGATGCGAGGCCGCCCGCCGCGGTCGAACAGCTCGCGGCGGTGCTGGCGCCGCACCTGCGTCGAAGCGCGTACGACCTGAGGCTCCTGCTGTCGGGTCCGCTGCCGAATGTTCTGGTGCGCACCGGCGAGGTCGCGGCGGCGCAGCAGGTGCTCGGCGTGCTCCGGGCCGCCGGGCACGGTGCCGTTGCCTGTGACATGGCGCACGTGGCCGGCGCCGACAGCCTATTCGTTCCCCGCGATTTCTCGTTCGAGCCGGACGCCTTCAGCGCGACCGCGCCCGGCGCCGGTTCGCAGGAGCTCGCCTACGCCGAGGTGCTCGCGCTGGTGCGCGCCACCCACGACAGCTCGGAGGAAATCACCACCGAGAAGAAGGAGACGAAGCTCAGCCTGGCGCGCGCCGCGATGAGCGGCGGGATTTCCTTCTCCAAGACCACGGTCAAGCGCGAGCACTCGCTGCGCGGCGAGCGCGAGCAGGTGCTGTACGTGTTTGCCCGCTCGGGCAGCGGCCATCTGCTGCTGCGCGAGCAGCGGCTGCGCTACGCGGGTCTCGATGAGCGCGCCGGCCGCACGCTGCTCGAGAACTTCACCACCACCGTCGAGCTGTTCCGCGCGCGCGCTCCCGGAGCCCTCTACGACGACCGGTTGGTGTCGCAGCGCCGGCGCGCCAGCGTCGTCCACGCGACGGGCGGCGACAATGCCCACGTCGCCTCCACCAACGCCGCCGAGACCGACCTCGCCGCGCACCTGATCGCCGTGGCGCACCTGCAAGCGCAGCTGTAGCCGAGGTCCAGCATCGCTTCGCAGGGTGCGGCACCCTCAGCACTGGGTGCATTCGCAGTAGCCGCCGATGCACATCCCCAACTTGACCGGGCACTTCGCGCCGCACGCGCCGCAGTTGAGCGGGTTGCTGCTGGTATCCACGCAGGTGCCACTGCAGTCCGTGTACGGCGAATTGCACACCCAGCCGCACACCCCGTTCGAGCAGGTCGCGGTCGCTCTTGTCGGTGCCGTGCACACCGTTCCGCAGCCGCCGCAGTTCGAGGGGTCGGTGTTGTAGTTGACGCAGCTGCTGTTGCACAGCGAAAAGCCCGCGTTGCAGGAGAACCCGCACTTGGCGTGGGAGCAGGTGGCCGAGGCGTTGGCCGGCGCGGCGCACGCCGTTCCGCAGCTTCCGCAATTCGACGTGCTGGTCGAGGTGTCGACGCACTGGTTGTTGCAGACGGTGTAGTTGCAGGTGAGCTTGCACGTGCCTGAAGAGCAATACTGGCCGATGCCGCACGCCGTGCCGCAGCCACCACAGTTCTTCGAGTCCGTCAGGATGTCGACGCAGCTGCTGCCGCACTTCGTGAAGCCATTGTTGCAGGAGATGCTGCAGCTGCCGCTGCTGCACGCTACCGAGCCGTTGGCCGGCGCCGTACAGCTGTTGCCGCAGCTCCCGCAATTGTTCTTGTCCGTGTTGGTATTCTTGCAGGTCCCGCTGCAGTCGGTGTAGCCGGCGTTGCACTGGATGCCGCACTTGCCGCCCGAGCAGGTCGGGCTGGCGTTGGCGGGGACGCTGCACTGCTTGCCGCAGCCGCCACAGTTGTTGACGTCGGTAGCTGTGGCGCGGCAAAGCCCGCTGCAGTTGGTGTAGCCGGAGTTGCACTGGACGCCGCAGTTGCCGGCAGAGCAGGTCGGGCTGCCGTTGGCCGGCGCGCTGCACTGCTTGCCGCAGGTCCCGCAATTGGCTGGATCGGTCGCCGTGTCCACGCAGGCGCCGTTGCAGGTCGTCAGGTTGCAGCTGGAAACGCACTTGCCCCCGCTGCAGGTCTGGTTGCCGCAGCTGGTGCCGCAACTCCCGCAATTCGCGGTGTCGCTCTGCAGGTTGACGCACTCGCCGTTGCAGTTGGTGTAGCCCGAGTTGCACGCCACGGCGCACTGGCCGGACTGGCAGACGGCCGCGCCATGGGCGGGCGCCGGGCAGGCGTTGCCGCAGCTGCCGCAGTTCGCGGCATCGCTCTGCAGCGCGGTTTCACAGCCATCGGTTGCATCGCTGTTGCAGTCGCCCCAGCCGGCCTTGCACGCGATCGTGCACGCTCCAGCCTTGCACGATGCGGCGCCGTGCACCGTGCTGCACGAGTGACCGCAGGCTCCGCAGTTGGCCGGGTCGCCGTCCTGCACGTTGACTTCGCAGCCGTCCGCGGGGTTGTTGTTGCAGTCGGCCCAACCCGCGTCGCATTTGGCGACCACGCACTGTCCGGAGCTGCAGCCCGGCGTGGCGTGGGGCAGCGTGCAGGCGTTCGTGCAGAAACCACAATGCGCCGGATCGGTTGCGATGTTGGTTTCGCAGACGGTGCCTGGGTTGCCATCGCACTCGGCCTTGCCGGGCGCACAGGTACTTGGCTCGCACTTGCCCTGGTTGCAGACCCAGTTGTTCGCCGAGGTGTCCGCGAAGCAGTCGAGCCCGCAGCTGCCGCAGTGATGCGGATCATCCTGGGTGTTCGTCTCGCACCCATCGCTCTGATCCTGGTTGCAGTCCGCGTAGCCGGTGTTGCACGCCTGGATGTGGCACGTGCCCGTCGCGCAATCGACCTTGGCATGGTTGGCGCTGCACGGCGCACAACCCGTGGCGCCGCAACCAAAGGCCGGATCCGTCGTCGACTGGCACGCGTTGCCGCAGAGCTTCGTTCCGGGCCCGCAGGCATTGCCCTGGCCGCCGGCATTGCCCTGACCGCCGGAAGCGCCCTGACCCGCTCCACCGGCGTCCGCACCAGACCCCCCGCTGCCTCCCGCGGAATGGTCCTGCCCCGCGTCGTGACCGTTGTCGCTGGTTAGCGAGCCGAGCCCCGAGCTGCATGCCCCGAGCGCCAGGCACAATACGAAAACGCTAGCCGACTTCAGATCCACAGCTCTCGATCCTACATGCTCCTACTCCGGCGCGTCTACCACACCCGGCCCGCAGTGCGGCCGCGCACGCGCGCAGGGGTTCCCCCGGATCTCTCCGCTTTCCTGTTGCGCACCTACCCGCCCGTACATCGCACGCCGATCCGTCCGAAACGGAAGGACACGCGGAATCCAGGCGCGACGTTCTGGTCGAGGGATATGTACTGGGCCGATCAGTGACGGCAACGTGCGGCTCGGCCGCTGGTTTCCGGCAAGGCGGGCGAACGGTAGGCTTCTCGCGTCATGACCCTTCGCATCGTCCGCCTTGGCCAGCCGCGGAGTCGCGGTGAAGGTCTGCGCATCGGAACCGTACGCCGTCCACCGCGCGGGGTTCCCGCAAGCCGCTTCGCGTCCGACGACTGGTACGACGTTCTGGTATCCGGACCTGTCGCCGAGCCCGGAGCTGGTCAAGCTCGGCCACGCCGCCAGCACCGAACGCGAGTGGGCGGCGTTCAAGAAGCGATTCCGGAAGGAAATGAGCGAACCGACCGCGCGCCGCACCCTCGACCTGCTCGCGGCCCTGTCGCACACCACGAACCTCTCCGTGGGCTGCTACTGCGAAGACGAGTCGCACTGCCACCGCTCCGTCCTCCGGGAGTTGCTCGCCGAGCGAGGTGCGGACATCCGCTGAGCGCCGCCGTGCCGGCCCTCGAAGAGCGTGGCTATCGACAGCACCGGGCATGCCGGTGTCGTCCACACGCTGGTCGCGTGCGGAACATGGAATGTCGAGCCCGCTGCTTCCGCGACGGCTCGCGGAGCCGCTGCGTCCGGTTGCGACCCGGCTAGCTAGCCCTGCCAGACGACGCGGTTGCGGCCGCCGTGCTTGGCGGCGTACAGGCGCCGGTCGGCTACAGAGATGAGCGCCTGCGACGTTGGTTCCTGCGCTTCGTGCAGCGAGGCCGCACCCAGGCTGATGGTGACCGGAATCGCTGTTCCCTCGAAGACCGCCGGCTGGGACGCTGCTGCGTTGCGCAGCCGCTCGGCCACGTGGGCGGCGCCTTCCACGGTGATGCCGCGCAGGATGATCGAGAACTCCTCGCCGCCGTAGCGCACGAAGATATCTTCCGCGCGGAGCTGCGCGCGGATGCGCGCCGACAGCTCGATCAGCACCTCGTCGCCCGCCTGGTGGCCGTAGGTGTCGTTGACGCGCTTGAAGTGATCGAGGTCGTACATCAACAGCGACAGCAGCGTGTGGTGCCGCCGCGCGTAGGACACCTCCGCCTTGAGGCGCTCGTCGAAGTGCTCGCGGTTGTAGCAGCCGGTCAGCGAATCGCGCACGCTGGCTTCGTACAGCTTGCGCAGGACGTTCTCCTCGTCCTCGTCGGTGATCGAGTAGCGGAAGATGACGCTCGGCCCGAGCTGGATCATGTCGCCGTCGCTGAGCTGCCGCTTCTGGATGCGCTCGCCCTGCACGAAGCTGCCGTTGGCCGACTCCAGATCCTCCACCGAGTAGCTGGCGCCCTCGCGCTTGAGCCTGGCGTGATGGCGGCTCATGCCCGAGTCGTTCAGCCAGATGTTCGAGTCCATGCTGCGGCCGATGCTGTATTCGACGTTGTCCAGGCGGATCACCTGGCCCAGCTGGTTGCCGTGCACGCGCACCAGCAGGTGCCGGTCGCGCGGCGCTGCCGTCTGCGCCCGCCTCAGCTCGGCGAGGTTGACGATCGCGGTGCGTTCCGCCCCCTCGTCGTCATAATCGTCTTCGTTGTAGTTGCCCACCGTCACGCTCGAAGAATGATCGGCTCAAGCTACCACGGGCCGGCGCTTTTTGGCAGCGGTTCAATTGTCGGCCGGCGTCCTCCACGCTGCGGCAGGAGCGCCGGCCGATTTTTCCGCTGCTTGTGCTGGGGGGTCCTGGCAGCCGCGGCGAGGCCCAGGCGCATCGCGTCACGTACCCCCGGGGCGCCCCCGGACGCCCAGCGCCGGGGCCGTCACGGTACGTCTCGTGCAGAGCGCCGGGCGCAGTGGAGTCCACCTCAGCCCGCGTGTTCCTTCAAGATTGCCCGCGCGATCACGATATGCTGCACGTCGGTCGCGCCCTCGTAGATGCGCAGCGGCCGGATGGCGCGGTACAGGCGGTCGACGACGCTCTCGGCGAGCGCGCCGCGGCCGCCCACCAGCTGCACCGCGTCGTCGATGATGCGCTGCGCCGCCTCGGTGGCAAAGGCTTTTGCCATCGCGCTCGGCAGCGTGACGCGCGCTGCGCCGCGGTCCTTCTCCATGGCCGCGCGGTAGACCAGCAGCCGCGACGCCGACAGATCGATGGCCATGCGCGCCAGGCGGTTCTGCACCATCTGGAAGTCCGAGAGCGGCTGGCCGAACTGCCGGCGCGACGTCACGTGCGCCAGGGCCTCGTCGAGCGCGCGCCGCGCCATGCCGGCAGCGGCCGCCGCCACCGTCGTGCGCAGCGCATCGAGCGTGGCCATGCCGAGCTTGAAGCCTTGACCTTCGTCACCTACGCGCGCCGACGCGGGCACGCGACAGCCGTGGAAGGCGAGCTCGCCGAGCGGATGCGGCGCGCTCAACACCAGCGGGCGGACCAGCTCCAGACCAGGGTTGGCCGCTTCGACCACGAAGCACGAGATGCCGCGATGACCCGCGTCCGCATCGGTCTTGGCGAACACGGTGTAGAAGTCGGCGATGCCGGCGTTCGAGATGAGCGTCTTTCCGCCTTCGATGATGTAGCCGTCGCCGTCGCGGCGCGCCGTGGTCTGCAGGCTGGCCACGTCGGAGCCGGCTTCGGGCTCGGTCATGGCGAAAGCCGCCATCGCGCGGCCTTCCACCGCGGCGGGCAGCCAGCGCTGCTTGAGCTCCACGCTGCCCGCCATCGCGATGGGCGTAGAACCGAGCGCCTGCAGTGCGAACACCTCGTCGGCGAGCGACGAGGCCGCGCCGAGCGCCTCGCGGACCAGACAGCACGCGCGCAGATCGAGCGGGTGCGCGTAGCGCAGCACGCCGGCCGTGCCGAGCCGAGCCAGGATTTCGCGCGCCTGCAGGCGCGCCGCGGCGTCGTCGGCAGGCGGGGGCAGGACAGCGATCTGCTCTGCTGCGAACGTCTCGATCTCGGCTGCGAGCTGCCGGTGCGGGTCGTCCAGGAAAGCGTCGATCTCTTCGGTGCGCGGCATGCCCCCGGTCTAGCCGAGCGCTGCCGGCTCGCCTAGTCTCGTCGGAAAGGCAAAGGGGAGTGCGATGACGTGTGGACGACCGAAAGGGACGCTGGCGGGCTGGGCGGTGCTGCTGGCCGCGGGATGCACGCCTGCGCCGAGACCCGTTGCGTCGCCGCCGCAAGAGCCCGTGCAGACCAGCCCGGTAGCCATCGCTGCGCCGGAGCCTGCCGAGCCGGAACCCCAACCCTTGCAGCAGGCCTCGGGAAAGCCCCAGCAGGCTGGCGGGCAGTTCGACGTGGTGCCGGGGCGACCGCCGCGCCAGGGCGCGACCGGCGGTGTGTCGGTGCTGAAGCTCGGCGTGACGCTGAAGAAGAAGTGGCAGACGCGCGTGGGCCGCACGACCTTCCGCACCACCATGGCCCTGGTCGGCGGCCAGATCGTGATCGGCACGCACGGCCGCACGCTCAAAGGCAAGAACGAGCGCGACGACGGCGTGTACGTGCTCGACGCCAGGACCGGCAAGCGCGTGCGGTTGATCCGCACGCCGGGCCGCGGCGACCGCGACGTGGGCGGCGTGGCCATCGACGGCCAGGACGTGGTCTTCACCAGCGACAACTCGCAGATCATCAAGGCCTCGCTCGGCGGCAAGATCGTCTGGAAGGCGCGCGCCAAGGGCAAGGTGCGGCCCGCACCGGCGCTCGCGGATCTGGACGGCGACGGCACGCTCGACGTTGTGGTCGGCGACGAGTCGGGCATGCTGCGCGCGCTCGACGGCAAGACTGGCAAGCGGCTGTGGGCCGTGGCGACCGGCGGCAACGACTACGGCGCGAAAGGTTTCATCGGCGCCGCGGCCGTCGCGGATCTGGACGGCGACGGTCACCCCGACGTTGTCGCGGGCGCGCGCGACGGCGTGCTGTCCGCCTACCGCGGCACCGATGGCGGCGTGCTGTGGCAGATCGCGTCGAGCTCCGGCATGCACGCCTCGCCGATCATCGCGGACTTCGACCAGGACGGGCATCCCGAGGTGCTCGCCGCGTGGTCGTACGGCGACGTGGTGATCGCCGATGGCAAGACCGGCTCGAAGCGCTGGGAAACGGTGCTCGCGCAGGACAGCGGCGGCATCGAGGGGCTGTTCGGCACACCCACGCCACTGCCCGGCAAGCCGGGCGTGCTGATCGCGCCGACCTCGTGGTGGGGCAAGGAGGACGGCATCATCGGCGTCGGGGTCGACGAGCGGCGCTTCAAGTCGTTCGAGGGCCGCGTGTCGGCCAGCGCAGTGGTCACGGATCTGGCGAACGACGGCAAGCTCGAGGCCATCATCGGCACCGAAGCGGGCAAGCTGCTGGCGCTCACGGCGGACGGCGGCCGCGCGGTGCTGGCGAAGCTGGGCGGTCCCATCGAAGCGCCGGCGATGCTCGCCGACACGGACGGCGACGGCACGTACGAGCTGCTGGTAGCGTCCAACGACGGAATGCTGACCTGCTTCGAAACGGGCTCGAAGGCGAAGCCGTTCATCTCGCGCTTCCGCGGGGAGAGTCCGCACAATACCGGTAGGGTGGGCGCGGTGAAGCTGGGCTGGCAGTCGCAGCGCGCGGGCGGGGGAGCGGCGAACGCGCGCAGCGGGGCCTCGCGCGGTGCGATCCGCATCGACTACCTGCGCTGCTGCAAGGCGCTGACCGACCAGGCAACGCGCGCCCCGACGCCACAGAACCGCCGCTACCTGCAGGCGGCGTCGGTGTGCAACTCGCTGGCCGGGCTGAACACGCCGCGGGCGAAGGCGCTGTCGTCGATCACGGCGGTGCTGAGCGGAGCGGATGTGCCGCGTGAGTGCCGGTAGGCGCGGGGACGGCGCGGACCGCGTAGGGCGTTTGTGACGGCGCGCGGGTGCGGTGCGCAGCGTTCATGGCACAAGCAGTAGCGCGAGCCTTTCGGATCACCTGCTGTTCGTGGGGCCCGAAACAATGCTGCTCGGCGGCGACGGCAGTTGGCGGTTTCCGATCGTCGCGCGCGTCGGCTACGCGGGCGGCACAGAGAGTTTCCGCGGAGGCGCCAGGTGGCAGAGCGCGCCGGTGTTCGGTCTCGAGGCGGGGGTGCTGTGGCTGGAGATCCCGGTAGGTCTGGCTGCGGGCGTGCTGTTCGCGCCGGCCGGCGCGCCCGGCGACCAGGGCAGACCCTGGAACATGGGAAGCTTCCATGTCTCGGTGGTGTTTCATGTCGAAGGTTAGGCGGCGCGTGGTTCGCGGTGCCGGCGTCCTGGCGCTGCTGGCCGTGGGTGCCTGCATGGGCAATGTCGATCTCTCCAGCTCGTCCGGGGCTACCGGCGAGTCGCAGCAGCTCAGCGCGCTCTGCCAGGACAGCGCGTGCGACACGACGGGCACGGCTCGGCGCACCACGGGCATCACGTCCGACACCGTCGGCTTCCAGCTCGGTCCCGGCGCGGGTTCGGTGCTGGTCCCGTCCGTGCCGGGTCACTTTGCCGTGCTGGTGCGCGGGCACGGTACCTTCTCCGCGGACCTGTTCGGAAAGTACACCGCGCAGCACGATATCCCCCCGGACTACACCTGGGTCGACATCGGTGGCGACGAGGACGCCGGGATCGCCGATGTGCGGTTCTCGGTTGCCGACGACGGCTCGGAGCTGCACATCGCGGATCTGCGCACGCTCGTCGGCTACGCGCGCTGTTCCGTCGCTCCGGCAGGGCCGCGCTGAGCGGCGCGTGGGACTCGAGCGGGCGCTTGCCTGCACGCTCCGCTGCGCCAGAGCTGGTCTGTTGGCCACGCGGGCGCTCGGGGCTGCGCGGGAAACGTTCTTGCGTGTCGCATTCGTGTCGATTTCGTTTGACACGATCTGGAGCGATCGCGCCGTCGATTCCGGGGGTTGGGTGTCTGGTTGCGCTTGTTGGCGCATGGTCGAAGCGCTGCGGTTGTTTCGTTGAGGCGACACGGTTCGAGCCGATCGGGTGCTCGAAAACGCGGCAGGGGCGCGCCAGGGAGGGCCTGGATCGCGGGTGTAGGGTGCGTTCATGAACGCTCTGGTATCGACTCACGACGACACGCGATTCTGCATCGAGCAGCTTTCCGATGAGGCCTTGATCGACGGTACGCGCAGGCTGGTTGGGCGGACCAACCAGACGCTCGCTGCGCTGCTCGCGCATCTCGCCGAGGTCGAGGCGAGGGGGATCCATCGGGTGCGGGCTTGCGCGAGTCTGTACACGTACTGCGTGTACGAGCTGCGCATGTCGGAGGACGCGGCGTTCCGGCGGGCGAAGGCGGCGCGGCTGTGCCGGCGCTTTCCGGCGCTGTACGATGCGGTCGCTGCGGGCGAGCTGCACCTGACGGGGCTGCTGATGCTCGGGCCGCATCTGACCGAGGAGAACCAGGTCGAGGTGTTGGCCCGCGCGCGCCATCGCACCAAGCGCGAGATCGCCAAGCTGGTGCGTCAGCTCGATCCGCTGCCGGATGTGCCGGCGCGCATCGAGCCGCTCGGTCCGGAGGCGGGCATCGCGAGCCCGCGCAACCCGACCTGGAGCGAGCTCGCGGCGTCGTTCAGTGCGGTGCGCGAGCTTTCGCCGGGGGCGCGGCCTGCGGACTGGGGGGACGGCGCTGTCGATGGCGCGGAGCTGGACGGCGTGAACCGCGCCGGCGCGGGGCAGAACTGCGCGAGCGAGGCGGAGCTGGACGTGGCGCGCGGCGCGGAGCTGGACGGTGAGCGCGGCACACAAGCGGATGGCGAGCGCCGCGCCGGCGCGGACCTGGATGCAATGGCGCAGCGCTACAAGATCCAGTTCACCGCCTCGCAGGAATACGTGGAGCTGCTCGCGCGGGCGCGCGATCTGCTCTCGCACGCCGTGCCGGACCGCTCGATCAGCGAGGTGCACTTGCGCGCGCTGCGCGAGCTGGTGGCACGGCTCGAGAAGCGGAAGTACGCGGCGAGCGGGACGGCGCGGCGCAGCGCGGCGGCGCGCGCTGACGAGCAAGGGGCGGAGCCGCGCCATCGCGACGGCGCACGCGGGCTCGCGCCGGACATTGCGGAGCCGCGCCGGCGCGGCGGTACGGACAGCGTTTCAGCGGGCTCGCACCGCGCCAAGGGCGCCGGCGACGCGGAAGACGGCGCGCCGTGCAACGACGGCACCACGGACTCGCGCCAGCGCGTTGCCTCCGCGCCACAGGGCGAGCGCGCGGTTCCGCGCCGGCGCGACATCAACCAACAGGCCGATGGCACCGAACACCCGCGCCGACGCGATGGCGCGAACAGCGACGCCGCGAACCCGCGCCGGCGCGACGCTGTCCCCGCCGCGGTCCGCCGAGAAGTGCGCGAGCGCGACGGAGCGCGCTGCACGTTTGTCGACGCGATGGGGCAGCGTTGTCGCGAGACGGCTTGGCTCGAGCTGCACCACGAGCATCCCTTTGCGCGCGGCGGTTCCGCGACCGCGGCAAACCTGACGCTGCGCTGCCGCGCGCACAATGCGCTGGCGGCCGAGCGCGACTTCGGGCGCGGCTTCGTGGAAAGCAGGAAGGGCGCGCTGCCGCCGGACGGTTGACGGGCGCGGGCCGCTGCCGCCGGAACATGCCGAAGGCGGGGACGCGGGCGAGCTGCGGGACGACGCGGGCTCGGGTCGACCTTGGTGAAGAGGTAGGTGATCGCCGCAGGAGTGCCGGTAGGCGCGCGGCCTACAGCGATGCGGTGAATAGCTATTCCACGTTGATCGACGCCAATCCCGTCATCGTTTGACAATCCGGAATTGTGGCGGACACTTGTAGGGTGGGCAGCGCTCGGGCTGCCGACTTCATGCTTTTTCTACAACCTGTTCTCCAGCTCGCGGAGGAGCCTTCCGCGTGGGCGGCTTGTCGTGGGCGCGCGCCGGTGCTGCCGCTGCATTCCGGCAGACCGACGCTGGCCGGAGGACACCGACATCTTTCTTCTGCAGACAAGGGGGCGATGCCATGAAGCGACTGGCACGCATTTTCGGGGTGGCGGCGGTGCTGGCGGCCTTGCCGGCGTGTTCGGACTACCAGATGGGGATAGGCGGGAAGCTCGCCTTCTACGACCAGACCGACACTGCGCATAACAGTGCCTCCAGGATCCGTCCCATCGCGGCAGGCGCGATAATCCAACTCGAGGTGTGGGACGGGCCGAGTCAGGACTGGGCGCGGCTTTCGAGTGTGACGTCCAAACAGCCGGGCGTGCTTGCCGTGAAGACCTTCAGCGGCGATCTAGTCACGCTGGACGCCGGCAAGCCCGGGACCGCGCGCATCACGGCCAAGACCGCGGCGGGCACCGAGGACTCCGTCGATCTCGATGTCGAGAAGGTCGCTTCCGACAGGCTGGACCTGTTCCCTCCCGAGGACACCCCTTTCGGATTTGTCATGACACCGGGCGCCGAGGTGGGCTTCCAGCTGGTCCACCTCGACAGCTGGGGCTCGGAGCTCACCGGCGTCGGTGCCGAGCCAATCAGCGCGACGCCCGCGAGCGCTCTGGAGCCGCAGCCGGGCTCCGACGGCTTCAGACTGCTCGCGCCGTCGACCGCCGGGACGAGCGTCAATCTGCATGCGGGCAAGCTCCGCTGGAGCCTCAACGTCGTGGATCCCGCCGGCGTCGATTCGATCGATCTGGCAAGAGCCTATTTGGCGATTGGCTCGGGCACCGCGAAGCCGCCCAATCCGCCGTTCGATTCGAGCTTCACGGAGTCCTTCACGTCATCGGCGCTCACCCACCAAGCGGCCGCCGACCTGTTCGAGGTTGGCGCGCACCTGGCGGATGGTCGCTACGTGTACGGCGAGTGCTCCGATTTCGCTTTCAGCCCCGCCGCCGGCGCGTCGGACTACTTGAACATCCCCGCCGACTCGGGTCCTCCGGGGCGGACGTTCGTGCTCGAGTTCACCAAGTTCGGCACTGCGAGCTTCTCCGTGACGTGCTTCGGGAAGACGAAGACGTACACGGTGACCATCAAACAAGCGACCTAGACTCCGCGGTCCGTCGGACTACGGCGCACCGCCCTACTTGAACTTCGCTTCGCGCTTGTCTCGGAAGGCTTCGTAGGCTTCGCGGAAGTCGGGGTGGAGCATGCAGGCGGCCTGGGCTTCGGCTTCGAGCTCGAGGGCGCTCGCGGAATCCGTGTCGGCTTCGCGGTCGAGCAGGCTCTTGGTCATCTCGATGCCGAAGGCGGGGCCGCGCGCGAGCTTTTCGGCGAAGGCGCGTGCTTCCTCCATGAGCTCTTGGGGCGGGACGACGCGGTTGTACAGGCCGATGCGCTGGGCTTCGTCGGCCTTGATGAAGTCGCCGGTCATCAACAGCTCCGTCGCGCGCCCCAGGCCGATGATGCGCGGCAGCATCCAGGCCATGCCCATGTCGGCGCCGCTCAGGCCGACCTTGGTGAAGAGGTAGGCGATCTTGGCTTTCTCCGACGCGATGCGCACGTCGGCGGCGGTGGCGATGACCGCACCGGCGCCGGCCACCGTGCCGTTCAGCGCGGCGACGATGGGGCGGCGGCAGCCGCGCATGGCGGCCGTCAGCGCGCAGGTCATGCGGGTGAACTCGAGCAGGCCCTGGTGGTCGCGCTCGAACAGCGCGCCGATGATGTCCTCCACATCGCCGCCGGAGCAGAAGGCGCGACCCGAGCCGGTGATGATGACGGCGCGCACGCCGGGTTCGGTGTCGAGCGCGCGGAACGTGGCGACGAGCTCGCCGTAGATCTCGAAGGTGAGGGCGTTGAGCCGGTCGGGGCGGTTCAGCGTGAGGGTCGCGACGCCGGTTTTCGCGTCGTGCTCGTAGAGGAAGCTCTTCGGGGAAAGGGGCATGCTCTGTTCCTGTCAGGCGGGGATGACGGCGGTGGCTTCGATCTCGACCTTGGCGCCCTTTTCGAGCAGGGCGGCGATCTGGATCAGGCTCATGGCGGGGAAGTGCCGGCCCATGACGCGGCGGTACTGGGCGCCGACTTCGCGCAGCTCGGCCTCGTACTCGTCCTTGTCGCTGACGAAGATGGTGAGGCGCGTGACGTGCTCGGGCTTGCCGCCGGCGGCTTCGACGATCGCCGCCACGTTCTGGATGGCGCGGCCGAACTGCTCGCTGAAGCGCTCCGAGACGATCTTCTCGTTTCCGTCCCAGCCGACCTGGCCGGCGACGAACAAGAGCCGCCCGCCGGGCTCGCACAGCACGCCGTTGGAGTAGCCCTTGGGGGCGCCGAGGGCTTCGGGATTGATCAGCTTGTGGGTCATTGCGGTCCCTTTCGTGGCGCCCGCGTGAGGCGCCGGCGAGCGACAGCGAGCCCGCGATGAGCGGAGCGAATCGCGTCGGGGTGCTCGAGGGGCGGTGAGCCCCCTCGAGGAGGATTCCGGTGGGGGTGGGTGGGTGGGTGGAGACAAGTCATGCCAGGAGCCCGCCGCCGTCGACGACTACGGCCTGTCCGTTGATGCCGCCGGCCTTTTCGTTGCAGAGCGATGCGACCACGAAGGCCACTTCGCTCGGCGTGATGAGTCGCGTCTGGCTGGCGGTGCGCAGGATCGCCGCGAGCGCGTCCTCGCGGCCGAGCTGGGTCTGCTTCATCACGCGCTCGACGGACTCGATGGTCATCTCGGTGTCGACGTAGCCGGGGCAGACGGCGTTGACGGTGACGCCCTTCTTGGCGACCTCGGCGGCGACGGCGCGCGTGAAGCCGAGCACGGCGTGCTTGGAGGCGGTGTACGCGGAGATGTACGGCGCGCCCATGCGCGAGGCGATGGAGGCGATGTTGACCACGCGCCCCCAGCCGCGCGCCGCCATGTCGGTCACGAACGCCTGCGTGCACAGGAAGGTGCCCGTCGCGTTGACCGCCATCACGTGGTTCCACTCTTCCAGTGACTGCGCCTTGACCGGCGCGGAGGTCGCGATGCCGGCGTTGTTCACCAGGATGTCGACCTGGCCGAGCTTGTCGTTTGCTTCGGCGGCGAGCGCCTGGACGCTCCTTTCGTCGGTCACGTCGAGCTTCGCGAAGCGGGCGTCGTGCCCCGCACTGGCGAGCTCGGCGGCGACGGCTTCGACCTGCGCCGTGGTGCGCGACGCGACCAGCACGCTCGCGCCGGCTTCGCACAGCGTGCGCGCGACGGCCTTGCCGATGCCACGCCCGCCGCCGGTGATGACCGCCTTCTTCCCCACGAGATCCATGCGGTTCCTGTAAATCAACGCGCGCTTGTCCGCTACGGGCGGGGCGCGCGGCCGCTGGCTATCAGTGGTTGCATTGACAGCAACGACTGTAACGGTTAAGAGTGTAGTTGTGACTGCTGTTACTGCCGATCCGGGCGTGGAAGCCGCCGAGCCCGCCGAGGACGAGGGGCGTCGCTACACCATCGACGAGCTGTCGGCGGCGACCGGCGTGCCGAGCCGCACCATCCGCTTCTACCAGGCGAAGGGCGCGCTGCCGGCGCCGACGCGCTCCGGGCGGCAGGCGTTCTACGACGACACGCACGTCGCGCGGCTGGAGCTGGTGGCGCAGCTGCAGGATCGCGGGCTGAGCCTGAAAGCGATCCGCGATCTGCTGAGCCGCGCCGACGCGGGCGACGTGTCGGTGTCGGAGTGGCTGGGCGTGGGCGAGTCGTTGCGCGCTCCGTGGTCCGACGATCGACCGCGCATCTTCACCGAGCCCGAGCTGGTCGAGCTGCTCGGCGACAAGCCGCGTCCCGGCTTCATCGCAGAGCTGGTGCGTGTGGGGCTGGTGCGGCGCGAGGGCCACGCGCACCCGCCGAGCTATCTCGTGCAGAGCCCGGGGCTGCTCCGCATCGCGCTCAAGCTGGATCAAGCGGGCGTCGATCTGGATTCGGTGACCAAGGCGGAACAGATCCTGCGCCGGCGCCTGTCGCGCGCCGCCGACGAGCTGCTCGCGCATTTCGAACAGCAGAACAAGAGCGACGGCGCGTCGCCGCACGATCTCGCGCGCTCGCTCGACGCGCTGCGCTCGGCCGGCGTGGACGCCGTCAGGCTGATCTTCGCGCAGGAGATGGAGCGCGCGCTGCGCCAGCTGGTCGAAGAAGGCCGCGTCGTGCCGGCGCGGCGGCGCCGGCGAGCGTGAGCGAGCCCGCGATGAGCGAAGCGACTCGCGTCGGTGCTAGTCGAGCTTGAACACGCGCCGCGCGTTCCCGTGCAGGAACAGCTCGCGGGCTTCGTCGTCGAGGCCGAGCTCGTCGAGCTGCGACAGGCAGCTGCCGGGGAAGATCATCGGGGTGGTTGCGAGCCGAACAGCACTTTCTTCCGGCCGTGGCCGCGCATGTACGTGACGAGCTCGGGCGGGAAGCGCTTGGGTTTGTAGGCGGAGGTGTCGATGTAGACGTTGTCGTACTTGGTCGCCATCGCGATCATGTCCTGGGTCCACGGGTAGCCGATGTGCCCGCCGACGATCACCAGCTCCGGGAAATCGCAGGCCACCTCGTCCAGGTAGGGAATGGGGCGGCCCGGCTCCGAAGGGCGCAGCGGGCCGGCGTGGCCCACCTGCAGGCAGAACGGAATGCCGAGCTCGATGCACTCCGCATACAGCGGGTAGTAGCGGCGATCGTTCGGCGGCAGCCCCCACAGCCAGGGCAAGAGGCGGAGCCCGCGGAAGCCGAGCTCTTTCACCGCGCGGCGCAGCTCGCGCACCGCGTCCATCGGCCGGAACAGATCCACCGATGCGATGCCGACCAGCAGATCGGGGCGCGCCTTGACGAAGCCGGCGACGGTGTCGTTGTCGATCAGCGGGCCTTGCGGGCCCCACCACGCCGAGACCAGCGCGCGCTCGACGCCCGCGTTTTCCAGCGCACCGACGGTGAAGTCGATGGGGATCTCCTTCGGCACCTCTTCCATGCCCATCCAGCGCCGGAGCGACGCGAACATCGGGTCGGCGAGGAAGCCGGGGGTCGGGTGCTGGATCCAGGCGTCGATGACGGGCATGCGCGAGAGCGTAGCCAGCGCGCGGCGCGCCGCCAATGCCCGCCACGGCGCCGTGGAGCCGCCGTTACTTGCAGGTACTGCTGTTGGCGGCGTCCGGCGATACGTCCTGCACGCAGAAGTCGACCGAGTTGTCCTGCGCGGAGCTGCCAGGGCGGCGCGCCGTGGACAGCGTGTCCGTTCCGCTCGGCGCGAGCGGCGCGGCGCTGCCGTACATGGTCGTGGTCGGTGCGCTCGGCGCGTTCGCCGGCTGGGCGCTGCCGTAGCCGACCGCGTCGAGCAGCTCGCTGGTCGCAGGTCGGTACAGCTGCAGCGAGCCCGAGTCGACGAGCCCGAAGTTGTCGGGCGAGGCGATGCTGTAGTTCTGCTGCGCGGATGACTGGTAACCGCCTACGGTCCAGAAGCCGTTCGACGGCATCTGCGTGCCGGTCGGAGCCACGGGGAGGTCGAACACCAGCACGGTGGGGTTGGAGCTGCTCTCCCACTTGTAGTGGCGGAGCGACAGATCGCCGATGGGCGTACCGGGTGGACCGGAGATCTCAATCCACTCGTGCGCGTCGCCGGCCAGGTTGCGGTCCACGAAGATTTCCGAGATGACCAGGCTGACCGTCGAGGCGTCGCCCGCGGAGCCGGCGCTGCCCGCCGTGCCGCCCGAGCCGCCGCCCGCCGTGCCCGCGTCGGAGCTGCCGCCGGAACCTGCCGTGCCTCCCGAGCCGCCGCCGCCGTCCACCCCGCCCGAGCCGCCGCTGGCCGAGCTGCCACCGCTGCCTGCAGTGCCCGCCGTGCCGCCAGTGGCGGTGCTGCCGCCGGAGCCCGCGCTGCCCGCGGAGCCGGCGCTACCGGCCGATCCGCCGGTACCGCCCAACGTCTTGATGTTGTTGTCCGTCGCCGCGCACGCCACGAGCGCGAGCGCGAACGCACCTATCCACCACGAGTTTCCCATGAGCCGCCGGAGATGTTCCAGCGCCGGGCGGCCGAGTCAAGCGGCGACCTGTCGGACGCTAGTGCCGCGTCCCGGAAGTAGCGATTCAATCACGAAAGCCCGCTCGCGGACACGACGCTAGTGGGGCGCGGGTACCGAGCCGGTCGGCGCCATCAACTTGCCGTGGCTCACCAGCAGCGCGCCGTCGGCGGTCACGCTGCTGTCCGCCTGGCACGCGGCAAAGCTGGTGCGCGCCGACCAGTTGGCGCCCGTGGCGTGCGCGGCCGGATCACCGATGGCGATGTGCAGCCCGGGCAGGTTCTGGTCGACCAGGGCTTCGCCGGTGGGCGCGTCGAGTCCGACGTTCACGCCGATCGCCACCAGTCCCACGCGATCGGAGTTCTCCGCGAAGCCCAGCATCTGCTCGATGTCGCGCTGCAGCTCGGCGCTGCCCTTCGCCTCGACGCGCCGTACGCGACTGTTCTCGATGACGAGGCGCACGGGCTTGTCGAGCAGCAGCCGCTCGCGCGAGCCGAAGTACTCGCCCAGCGAGGCGTCGGCCACGAACGTGCCCTCGACCAGCTGGGGCGAGGCGTACAAAGCGCCCGCTGGCAGGTTGCCCCAGCGTCCCGCCTCGAGCGTGCCGAGCTGCGAAAACCAGCGGCAGCTTTCCGGAAGTGCAATGCGCAGCCGCGTGCCGGCGGGGCTGTGCGCTTCGATGTAGCGCGCGCCGTCGAGCCTGTTCAGCAGCCGCCGCCCGTAGCGCGCGATGCGCGTGCCGCCCGCGCGCATGCCGCGCGCGAACGCGATCGGGCTGATGCCGGGCATGTGCGCATGGCGCAGGCTGTGGCTCCCCACCAGGTGCAGCAGGTGCTGGCGCATGCCGAGCTCGCCGTGCGGCGAGTGCGCCACGAATGCACTGGCCTGGGCGATCGCCAGCTCGCCGGCGACGTAGTCCGGCAGGGCCTTGTGCGGTCGCGCGCCGAGCTGGTCGAGATCGATCACGAGCGCCAGCGCGCCTGCCCTGCCCGCTGCCCGCGCCAGTGCGTCGGCGATCAGCGACGAGCGCGCGTCCGACAGTACGACCAGCATCTCGCCCTCTCCGGAGCACGAGCGACGAGCACACCACACCGTCGGCGGCGCTCTCGAGCTCCGCGCTTCGGACAGCGGTGGCGGCCTCGTCGAACATTTCCCGAGAGTATACCGCCCGGCCGCGTCCGTCAGCGCTGCTGCACCGGAGCGCGGCGGCGCGTTGACAGCCGGAGTGCGGAGCTGGGACGATAGCTGCGGGTGCCCGGATTGCCGATCTGTCGCTACATCGTCGGCGGTTTTGTCGTGTTTGCGGCGGGCTGCGCGGCGGCGCCGGCTCGACGCGCGGCGCCGCACTCCGATGCGACGGCGGCTCTGGTCTCCGCGCCTGCTCCGGATGGCGCGTCCGCTACGGCTTCCGCGCCCGCGCCTGCTCCCGCCGCGTTGTCCTCCCGATTCGCAGCGCCGCCCCCGCCGGTGGCGTCCCCATCGAACCCAGGCCAAGGGGTGACGCTCGCCCTCCGCGCTTCGCGCACCACGATCCGCGCCGGCCAGCGGGTGGAGCTCGTCGTCACGCTGGACAACGGCAGTGCCGCTGCAGTCTGGACCAATCCGTCGATCGTCTGCACCGGCTCCTGGGACTTCATCGTTCGTGACAGAAACGGCGATCGAGTGCGCATCGACGACCGCGACATGATGGGCTGCCCCAGCGGCGGGCTGCTCCGGACGAAGGTCGTAGCTGGAAGCTCGGTCAGCCTGAAGCTGGGCTGGAATGGGCAGGTGAGGGAGCGCCCGCCCGGCCGCGCGCACGATGCGCCGCGCGGCAGCTACGACATCGAAGCCAGCGCCCGCTGGAGCGATCGTGAAAAGACGCCGAACGCCCGGGGGCCGCATGCGTTCATGGCATCGGCGCACACCACCGTGGTGGTGATGAGCAACGTGCCGCCAATTCCGCCCAGGCCGAAGCCGCCGCCCGCGAAGCCCCCGAGCCCACCGCCGCCCCCGGTGCCCGTCGCTCCTCGCGACAACCTGCGCCAGCGGTTGGCCGATTTCACGCCGCCGCCGACAGTGGTCGTCTCCGGTGCCGCAGGGAAAGTCACCGTCGCTCTGCAGGACGTGAAGAGCGCGCGAGCCGCCATCGCCGCGACCTCGAAGCAGCGCATGACGCCCAAGCAGCGTCGCGCGGCCATCGCGCAGATCCTCGCCGACTTCCGGCAGCGACACGGCGTTACGATGCGGGACGTCGATCTGGCGGTGGCCAGGCTCCGCAATGCGCACACAAAGGCGGTCATCGCCGACATCGCGCGGCGCCACGGCATCCGGAATCCGCACCTGATTTCCTGGGGGCCGGCTGGCAGTGGCCTCGGCATTGCCGGCCACGTCAACGGACAGCCGGTCATCCTCGTGGGCAGCAAGCTCTACCGCGGCGAGCACCGGCCGCCGCACTTCTTCGAGAAGTAGGGCGCGCCAGGCCAGGGCGACGCTCCCTCAGTCGATCCCATCCATCTGTGCCGCGATCGCCTCGTCGAGCAGTGCGCCCAGCACCTCGATGGTGTCCCGGCCCTCCGCCGCGCTGGCCTGTGCCGGATAGCCGAAGTAGGCGCGCGGTCCGCCGGCGGCTTCGAAGGTGGACTTCCCGTCGCGGATGGCGCGCGACAGGCTGGCGGGGTTGTCGGGCAGTCCGGCGCGGATCTGCTCGCGCACCAGATCGGGGCGCTCGGCCATGACGATCGAGCCCTCGAACTGTCCGGCGTGGCATGCGCCGCTCTTGAACTCGTCGGTCAGCCGCAGCGCCCAGGGCTTGCGCGTCACATCGGGAAACACGACCGTGAGCAGGCCGGCCGCGGTGATGTGCTCGGCCGCCGCGTGCAGGCTGCCGATGTGCGCGGGGTCGAGGTGCGAGTTGGCGAGCGCCAGATAGCGGATGCCGTGTGCCGACAGCGAGTGCGCGATGTCCTCGAGCAGCGCGCGCTCCGTTTCCGGTCGGATCGACACCGTGCCCGCGAAGCCCGCCGCGTAGTTGGCCACGGTGTAGGCGAGCGGCGGCGCGAGCAGTGCCGTGACGCCGCGCTGGTCCAGCTTCTCCGCGCCGCGGCGCGCCATCGCCTGCGCGATGATCACGTCGGTGCCCAGCGGCAGGTGCGGGCCGTGCGCTTCGGTCGCGCCCACGGGCAGGATCACGACGGCGCGCGTCTTGTCGAGCGCGTCCAGCTCTTCCCAGGTCAGGTCGGTCAGCTCTTTCACAGCCACGCCTCCATTGTGAGGCGCGTGCCGCGCTGCGCCAAGCCGTTGTGGCGCGCTGCGCCGCTTCGGGCCCCCGCACCGCAAAGCTCGCCCTCGACCCGGCGCCGGAGCACGCGTAGGGTCCGGGGCCATGTTCGACGATCTGCCGGAGGATCTGAACCTCGCCGACCGCTTTCTCGACGCGCGCATCCGCGAGGGTCGCGGCGATCGCACCGCACTCATCGCGGGCGACCGGCGCGTGAGCTACGCCGAGGTCCAGGCGGCGGCCAACCGCTTCGCCAACGTGCTGGTCGAGCTGGGCGTCGAGGCGGAAGAGCGTGTGATCGTCGGGCTGCCCGACATTCCCGAGTACGTTGCGGCACTGTTCGGCACGCTCAAGAACGGCTCGGTCGTGGTGATGGTCAACTCCGGCCTCAAGCCAAAGAACCTTGCGTACTTCTACGACTACACGCGCGCCCGCGTGGCCGTGGTGCACGCGGACCAGCTGGAAGCGTTTTCCGAGGCCGCGCTCGGAGCGCGCGATCTCGACGCGCTGCTCGTCGTCGGTGCCGGCGACAGGGCGCTGCCCGCCGAGCTCGATGGGCCTGCCAAGGGCAGCGTTGCAGGGCGCCGTCGCGGCCCGGTGCGCGTCTTCGATCTCGACCGGCGCATGGCCGCGGCCTGCGCCGGGTTCGACAACTACCCGACGCATCGCGACGACGGCGCCATCTGGCTGTTCTCGGGCGGCACCACCGGTCAGCCCAAGGCGGTCGTGCAGACGCACGGCTCGTACGCGAACACGACGGCGCTCTACGGCCAGGGCGTGATGGGCTACACCGAGAACGACATCACGCTCAGCGTGCCGAAGCTCTACTTCGGCTACGCGACGGGCGCGAACCTGCTGTTCCCGTTCTCGGTCGGCGCGACGTCGATCCTGTTTCCCGATCGCTGCACGGCCGATCGCCTGTTCGAGCTGATCCGCGAGCACCGTCCCACGCTGCTGATCAACGTGCCGACGATGATCAACCACATGGTCAGCCACGAGCGCGCGGCCGAGCAGGATCTGTCCTGCCTGCGCGTCGCTACCTCGGCCGGCGAAGCGCTGCCGGTCGAGCTGTACGAGCGCTGGAAGAAGGCGTTCGGCGTCGAGCTCTGCGACGGGCTCGGCACGGCGGAGATGTGGCACGTGTTCCTCACCAACCGCCCCGGCGATGTGCGCCCCGGCACGCTCGGTCGCGCGGTGCCCGGCTTCGAGGTGAAGGTCGCCGACGAGGAGGGCCGCGAGTGCGCGCCCGGCGAGGTCGGCTATCTGTGGGTGCGCGGCGCGTCGCGCGCCATCCAGTACTGGCACTCCATGCCCAAGACGATGCGAGCCTTCCGCGGCGAGTGGTACGTCTCGGAAGACATGCTGCGCCGCGACGAGGACGGCTACTTCATCTACTGCGGCCGCGGCGACGACATGCTCAAGGTCGGCGGCAAGTGGCTCGCGCCGCAGGAAGTGGAGAACTGCCTGCTGCAACATCCCGCGGTCAAGGAGTGCGCCGTGGTCGGTGTGGTCAACGCGGAAGGGCTGACCAAGCCGCACGCGTTCGTGATTGCGAGCGACAAGCGCGATGGCCTCGACGAGGAGCTCAAGAGCCTTCGTGCGCGAGCGCCTCGAGCCGTACAAGGCGCCGCGCGAAGTCGCCATCGTCGACTCGCTGCCGCGCACGCATCTCGGCAAGATCGACCGCGGGAAACTGCGGCGGGGTTGACGCCGCCGGACGTGTGCCGGACCATGCTTCCGGGGAAGCATGTCGGACAACGGACCGCAGTCACGATCGCCGGCCTCGCTCGCTTTTGGCGTGGTGTCCGGTGATGCGACGGCGCGCACCTCCCTTGGAATCGTGTGTCGGGATCTCGGACGCGCGGCCTCGCACGTGCTCTACCCGCAGATCCTCGCGAACTACGCAGCACTCGCCCGAGAGTTCAAGGCTGGCTCGCTGCACCTGGCCTGGACGCCACCGCTGGTCGCGGTGGAGCTGGTCGAGTCGGGAGCAGCGACGGTCGCCGTGTGCTCGCGGCGCACGTCGGGGACGATGTACCACAGCGTGCTGTTCGGTCGCCCCGGCCTGGGCGCGAAGACGGTGGAGGGGCTGCGCGGTCGCACTGCTGCGTGGGTCGATCGCGAAAGCCTGTCGGGCTACCTGTTCGTACGGCAGTGGATCCGCTCGCACGGCATCGAACCTGACGCGCTGTTCGAACGCCAGTTGTTCTACCGTACCCACTCCGAGGTAGCCCGCGCCGTGCTGCGCGGCGCAGCCGATGTCGGTGCGACCTACGCCAACCTCGACCCCCACGGTGCGACGATCCGCGACGCCGGCTGGGTCGAGATCGGCGTGTCGGCGGACGATGTCGAGGTGATCGCGACCATGGGGCCGATCCCCGCGGACGCCATCGTGATCGCGAAGCGGGTGAAGCCGGATGCGCGTGCCCAGCTGGTGGACGCGCTGGTGCATCTGCCGGGCTCGTCGCTGGCCGCGGTGCGCTCGTTGTTCCATGCGGACGGCTTCGAGACGCCGCCGCCCGGGCACGCCGACGCGTTCTCGCGCATGCACGATCTGTTGTAGCCGCAGTGCCTCGGCGGGTTGCCGGGCCGGGTCAGGGCAGGTTGTTGGTGAGGTGCGCCCGGGCTGCGGCGAAGTGGATGAAGAACGTGTAGCCGTCGGTAGGGACGACGGGAGTCACGACGTTGTTCGCGCCGTTCACCAGCGTTGCGGGCGGACTACCGTTGGTGCCGACATCGGGCTGCGTTGGTGTCGCCGCGGCTACGCACAGCGATGTCACCTTGCACCCGCCTACCAATACGTCGAGCAGCTTGTTGTTGCAGCTGTACGTCCGCGAGTCCGAACAAACACTCGAGGGCTGGCAGGCGTTCGGGCCAAGGCAGAAGTCCGAGGGCAAGTCGATCTTTGCTAGAGCCGCCTCGCTCACCACGCCGCAGATGCCCTGGTCCGCGCCAGTCGCGGTGACTGTCTGGAACACGTCCAGCCCGGGGGCCAGCGCCTTGGGCGGTGGTCCAGGCACATCCGGCGCTGGCGATGTATCGATGGTCGCCCGGATCTTCGTGTCGCGTGAATCGATACTGAAGTAGCCGATGTTGACGACGAAATGGATCCGGACTGCGCTCGGCCCGCCGGTGAGCACGTGGGACGCTATTGTAGCGGGCGAGAAGAACTCGATCGGTTGGTCCTGCGAGTCGAGCTGGCTCGGCGTTGCCAGGTACCATTCGTCGAGGGCATTCCTGTCCCACTTGGTCGGATAGTTCGGGTCGAGCGACGCAGTGAGCGTGCCGAGCTGGATGTTCGTTGCGTCGGAGCCCGTGAGATCATCCAGCCCGCCTAACGTCAGAAACCCGTTGAAGGTGCCGCCGTCGATCGTGGCCTGGATGTTCTGGGTGTACGCCTTCAGGACTTCGGAAGAGAAGGACGTGCCCAGTGCGTTGCCGTTGTGCACGCAGAAGTTCGGGGCCGGGTCCCCGGAGAAGCCGAAGCTCGTGTAGCGCATCTGCGTTTCGTAGTGGCAGGTCGAGTCGCAGCCATCGAGGTTCTTCGTGTTGCCGTCGTCGCACTGCTCGTTGCCGGCGATCACGCCGTCGCCGCAGACGACCTTCTTGCAGTTGGCGTCGCAGGTCGCCGTGTTTGGCGGCTCGCAGTCCTCGCCGGGCTCGACGACGCCGTTGCCGCACGACGGCTGTATGCACTTGCCGCTCTCGCAGTGGCCAGCGGTCCCGCAGGCGGACCCATCGGCGGCGGGAGTGCCGGCCTTGCACGCGCGGCCGCCGATGACGGCGTGGCATGTCTCGACGCCGCTGCAGGGATTGCCGTCGTCGCAATCGCTGCCGACGTGACAGCTGAAGCGGCAGTCCGGCTCGCAACCGCTGCCCGGGGCGTTGTTCGGGCCGTTGTCGCACTCCTCGTTGCCGCTGACGACGCCGTCGCCGCACACCGCGCCACCGTCGGCGCCGGAGTGCCCGCTGACGCCACCGTTGCCGCCGGCGCCACCAGCCCCGCTCGCCCCGGCACTTCCTTCCGGACCGGGCGCAGGATAGGTGTCGAACCAACCGCAGCCAGCTACGGTCAGGCCCAGCGCGACGGCCGATCCCAACGCGAGCCATGCCAGCCTATGCGGCCCCGCTTGTGGCATCTCGTCGCTAGAGTGCCACGAGCGGACCGCAGCAAACAACAGGTGCGATCCGGAGGGTTTCCAGAGCGCCTGGGTCGCGCTGGTCTAGGGCAGGTTGTTGGTGAGATGCGCCCGGGCTGCGGCGAAGTGGATGAAGAACGTATAGCCATCCGTCGGGACGACGGGGGTCACGACGTTGTTCGCACCGTTCACCAGGGTTGCGGGCGGGTTGCCGCCCGTCCCGACATCGGGCTGCGTCGCGATCACCGCCGGTAGGCACAGCGCCGTGACCTTGCATCCACCCACCAGCACGTCCAGCAACGACTGGTCACACGTATACGTCCGCGAGCCCGGGCATGTGGTCGAGGGCTGGCAGGTATTCGGGCCGAGGCAGAGATCCTGCGGCAGTGTAACGTTTGCCAGCGAGGCCACGGTCGCTACGCCGCACAGCCCCTGATCCTGCGCCGTTGCGGTCACGCTCCGGAACACCTTGAGCCCCGAAGCCAGCGCCGAGGGCGGGGAGGCGGGCTCGTCGGGTGCTGGCGAGGTGTTGATCGTGGCCCGGATCGTCGTGTCGAGCGAATCGATCTCGTTGGGCGTCGTGGCGAGCACCAGGCGGAGGTTGGCTGGGCTCGGTCCGGCGCTGAGGATGTGGTTCGCGATCGCCGCCGGCGAGAACACCTGGAGGGGTTGGTCCTGTGCGTCGAGCAGGTTCGTGTCGACCAGGTACCACTCGTCGAGCGTGTTCGAGTTCCAGGTGCCCGGGTAGTTCGAGTCGATCGTCCCGGTCAGCAGAGCGAGCCCGACGCTTGCTGCGTTGGCGCCGGTCAGGTCGTCCAGCCCACCGAACGAGAGGAACCCGTTGAAGTTGCCGCCGTTGATCGTGTTCAGGAGCGTGCCGTTGACGCTCTGGAAGACGGCGTCGGCAATTGCCGAGCCAAACGCGTTGTCGCTGTGCACACAGTACGACGGGGCAGGGTCCGTACTGAAGGCGAACTGGGTGAAGCGCATCACCGTCTCGTAGTGGCAGGTCGAGTCGCAGCCATCGAGGTTCTTGGTGTTGCCGTCGTCGCACTGCTCGTTGCCTGCGATGACGCCGTCGCCGCAGATGACGTTCTTGCACTTGTCGCTGCAGGTCGCCGTGTTTGGCGGCTCGCAGTCCTCGCCGGGCTCGACCGTGCCGTTGCCGCACACCGGTTGCGTGCAGACGCCGCTCTTGCAGTAGCCGCCTGTTCCACACGCCGAGTTGTCGGCGGCCGGAGTGCCCGCTTGGCAGGCCTGGCCGCCAGCGACGGCCTGGCACGTCTCGACGCCGTTGCACGGGTCGCCGTCGTCACAATCGGCATTCGTATGACAGCTGAAGTGGCAATCCGTCTCGCAGCCGCTGCCCTTGGCGTTGTTCGGGCCGTTGTCGCACTCCTCGGTGCCGCTGACGATGCCGTCGCCGCACACCGGGGCGGCGTCGGCGCCCGAATCTCCGGTCGCTCCGCTTGCTCCGCCGGCTCCGGCACCTCCGCCCGCATCCACTGGGCAGGGGGCGGGGTAGGTGTCGAACCAGCCGCAGCCGGTAGAAAGGACGCTCGCTGCGAGGGCCAGCGTGCACCCGATCGCGATGAGTCGGGTCCGGCTTCCCAGTCGCGCTCGAAGCATCTCGACTGTGATCCTGCCATGAGCGCGCTGCGGCAAACAACAGCTACCATCCGCGGAGGCGGAAGCAGCGTGCCCGTGACGGCCGCATGCTAGCCTGGAGATCGAGTTGACGGCTGCCGGCAAGATCGAAGCATTTCGCCCCTACAGCTTCGGGAACCTGGCCGGCGTTCTGGCGATCCTGCCCTGGTGCTTGCTCGAGGTAGCGCTGGGGACCAACCGGGGACTGCGCGCGTGGACCGTCGCTCTGCTCGTCGGATGCGGGGTCGGGTTGGTGCTGGGCGCGGCGCAGAGCGTCATCCGGCGAGTGTGGGTCCTCCGCGTGCTCGCGACGGTGCCGCCGCTGTTGCTCTACGGCCGGTCGCTGATCTGGGCGGTCGACCGCGCTTTCCAGCTGTGGCTACCCCACTCGGCGACCGCTGGCCTGGTCACCGCACTCGGCCTGACCGCGCCGCTGGCCGTGGCGCTGTTCCGGCTGCGCCGGCGCGTGCGCATCGAGCGTCCGGGCTGGGCGCTGGGTCTCACGTTGGCAGCGACCCTTGCGGCGTTCTCGATCGCGCTGCCTCTCGCCATGCGCTACCTCGACGTGGCAGCTCGCGTGCTGGGCTTCGGCGCACTGGCGGCCGGCGTCGTGTTGCTGCTGGCGGGCTACCGACAGCGGTGGCTCCTGCCGCTCGCCGCCGTGCTGTGCGGGGCGCTGGCGACCATGTTGCCCGCCAGCTACGTCGAGATCGAGATCGCGTTCGTGTGGCTGGCCGTGGGACTCGGGATGTCGTTCGTCCGCAGTCTCGACGACCGGCCACTGACCTGGCGTCCGGCGGCGCTCCTGGCCCTCGCGGGTGTCGTGCTGCTATTCGGCGCGAACTGGACTCTTCAATCCAGTACGCTGTCGTTCAAGGGGCAGTCGGCTCTGAGCGGCGTGGGCAGTACGCTGGTCACGGCTCTGCGCACACTGTCGGACGTCGACCGGGACGGATACGGCGAATGGTTCGGCAGCACGGACTGCGCGCCGTTCAATCCCAGGGTTCATCCGGGTGCCCGCGAGATCGCCAATAACGGCATCGACGACAACTGCCAGGGTGGGGATCGACACGAGTCGGTCCAGCACTGGCTGGCGCGTATCGAACCGCGGTTTGCTGCGCCTCCGCGCTGGAACGGCGACATCGTGCTGGTCCTGTTCGACGCACTCCGCGCCGACGAGACCCGGACCGGACGCACTCCTGCTATCGCGGCGCTGCGCGCGCGCGGGCTCGACTATACCCGCGCCTACTCGACGTTGACGTTCACGGCGGAATCGCTGCTCGGGATCCTGGCGGGGCGCCTGGTCTCCAGCGTTCCCTTCCACTGGCGCGCACCGTACAACGGCTGCCCGTCGCAGCCGGTCCACGGTCTGCCCCGCGCGCTGGCCCGCGACGGCTACGCGACTGCGCTGGTCGGCTCGCCCGCCAAGACCACGGACTGCTTCGCCCCGACCGCGCTCGGCGATGGTTTCTCGGTCCTCGCGACCATGCCGTACTTCTCCACCGCCGATGCGGTGACCGATCGCGCCGTGCAGGTCTGGAAGCGGCTCGGTCCGGACCGCCCGCGCTTCATGTTCGTGCACTACCTCGCGGCGCACAACGCGTATCAATCGGTTGCGGCCTACCACGCTGCCGTGTTCCGGACGGATCGAGCGCTGGGTCGACTCGTCGACACGCTGGGCCAGCGCGTGCTCTGGGTAGTCCTCGCCGATCATGGCGAAGAGCTGTACGAGCGGGGGATGCGCGGGCACGCCAACAGCCTGTTCCAGGAGGTGGCGCGTGTGCCGCTCGTGATGGCCGGTCCGGGCCTTCCGGTGGGGCGGGTCGAGGCGGTCAGCAGTCTGCTGCAGTTGCCGGGAACGCTGCTATCGATGGTCGAAGGCGGACACGCTCCGACGCACGTCGTGTTGTGTACCGATCCCCGGCCGGGGGCGTGCGCCGACGCGCCGGCCCCGCTCGAGCTGTGGCGACCCGGACTGCACCTGCAGGCGCTCGTGCTGGGGAAGCGCAAGATCATCCGCGACGTGAACGCGGGCTGGCTGTCCGCGTTCGATCTCGCCACCGATCCGGAAGAGCGTCACCCGCTGACCCCTGTGCCGCCGGACCTGTCGCGCGCGCTCGGACAATGGGAGGAATTCGCGTTTTCCGCCCATGGCCCGCTGGTTCCGCTGCTTCCGGACGCCACGCGTCAAACCAGGTCGGACTGACAGCCGGGCGCTCCTGGGCTAGCGTCCCGCCTCGCTTTGTCAGCGCGGAAAGACGATACGAGCGGAGGTAGCATGAGCGGCGTCGAGGTGGAGCAGGAGGCGCCCGCCGGCGGGCACGATCCGGGCCTGAAGCGGGACATCCGCCTGGTGGGCCTGCTGTTCGCCGGCGTGGGTGCGATCATCGGCAGCGGCTGGCTGTTCGGCGCCTTCTACGCTGCCAAGGAGGCCGGGCCCGCCGCCATCGTCTCCTGGGGTCTGGGCGCGTTCATGATCCTGTTCATCGCGCTCGCCTACGCGGAGCTCGGCGCGATGTTCCCGGTCTCGGGCGGCGTTGTCCGCTATCCGCACTTCGGTTTCGGCAGCTTCGCCTCGTACACGGCCGGTTGGATCAACTGGCTCGCGGCGGCCTCGGTCGCACCGATCGAAGTCGAGGCAGCCCTGCAGTACGCGACCAACTATGTGCCGTGGCTCACGCACTCGGTCCAGGGCGTGAAGGTCCTCGCCCCCGGCGGCTACGCGGTGGCCGTGGCGATGATGGCGATCTTCGTCGCCGTGAACTTCTACGGCGTCAAATGGTTCGCGCGCTTCAACACGCTCATCGTGTGGTGGAAGCTCTTGATCATCACGCTGGCCGTCGTCGTGCTGCTGGCCGCGAGCCACCTCGCCTCCCATACGAACGTCGCCGCCGGCACCGTCGTTCCGGCGGGTTGGCACGCCGTGCTGGGCCACGGCGGCTTTGCGCCGCTGGGTTGGCACAACGTGCTGTCGGCGATCGCCACGACGGGTATCGTCTTTTCCTATCTCGGCTTCCGTCAGGGCGTCGAGCTGGCCGGCGAGAGTGCAGATCCGCACCGTGCGGTGCCCATCGCTGTCATCGGTTCGGTGCTTATCACCGGCGTCATCTACATCCTGCTCCAGGTGGCCTTCCTCGTCGCGTTGCCAGGCGAAGCGCTCGTTCACGGCTGGCACCACCTCGAGTTCAAGGGCGACTTCGGTCCGCTCGCCGGCATTGCGAAGATCCTCGGCATCGGCTGGCTCGCCGGGCTGCTCTACTTCGACGCCATTGTCTCGCCCGCCGACACTGGCTTGATCTACACGACCACGACCGCGCGCCTGTCCTACGCGATGGGCAAGAACGGCAACGCCCCGCAGGCGCTAGCCCGCCTCAACCGCCACGGCGTGCCCTGGATCAGCCTCATCCTTGCGTTCGTTGTCGGCCTCATCTTCTTCCTGCCGTTCCCCGGCTGGCAGCAGCTCGTGGGCTTCATCACCTCTGCCTCGGTGCTCTCTTTCGGCTCGGGCCCGCTTGTCATGGGTGCGCTGCGCCGCGAGCTGCCCGATCAGAAGCGCCCCTTCCGCGTTCCGTTTGGCGACGTCATCCCCTTCATTGCGTTCTGGTCGTCGAACCTCGTCGTCTACTGGACGGGTTGGGAGATCAACAAGAAGCTCTTCGTCGCTGTGGGCCTGGGCTTCGTGCTGCTGGTCTTCCAGCAGCTGTTCCAGGGAGTGGGCCGCCACGGCTACCAGTGGAAGGCCGGCTCATGGGTCTTCCCTTGGCTGATCGGGCTGGCCGGCTGCAGCTACATCGGCAGCTTCGGCCACGGGCGCGGCTGGCTCGACTTCGGTACGGGCTTTCTGGCGCTCTTCGTGCTGTCGCTCATCTGCTACATCTGGGCCATCGCTGTTCGCCTGCCCGCCGACCAGGTGCGCCTGCACCTAGGCGAGGAGCTCGTCGAAGTCCCCGAAGCTGTCGCCGAGCAAGGCCCCTGAGCGTGCGGCGTCGGGGGGCGTCTACGCCCGTGCCTGGACGCCGGCGTGGATGCCGCGCTTCGGGCGCAGGGTGACGGCGGGCTGGAGCTCGATCTTTGTGGGGATGACCTCGACGTGGAAGCGCTGCACGATCGACGCGAGCAGCAGGATCGCCTCCAGCATCGCGAAATGCGTGCCGATGCACTTGCGGGGGCCCGCGCCGAACGGCATCGAAGCGTGCGGCGGGATCGACTCGCGGCGTTCCGGTGACCAGCGGTCGGGGTCGAAACGTTCCGGCTCCGGAAAGAAGCGCGGGTCCTGGTGGAGAACCCACTGCAGGATCAAGATTTGCGAGCGCTTGGCGATCACGTGGCCGCCTAGCTCGAAATCCTCGAGTGCCTCGCGCCCGATGCCCCACACCGGCGGGCGCAGGCGCATGCCCTCCTCGACGACCTGCTTCGTGTACACGAGCTCGGTCAGGTCGCTTCCAGTGGGGCGGCGGCCCTGGAGGCGGTCGAGCTCGTCGACGAGCTTGCTTTCGACTTCAGGATTTTCCGACAAAAGGAGCAGCGTCCAGGTGAGCGCGAGCGCGGTCGTCTCGTGCCCGGCCAGGAGCAGGGTGACCAGCTCGTCGCGCAGCTGTCGGGCGTCGATTGCGCCCTGCTCGTCGTGTGCCTCGAGAAGCCACCACAAGAGGTCGTCGCCCTCGCCGGCGGACTTCCGCCGGGCGATCATCGACTCGACGATGCGGTCGAGCTCGCGCACCGCACGCCGTGCGGCGCGGTTGCCGGGTAGCGGCCACTTGATGGGGAGGGGGACCCAGGACGTCATCAGCTTCTCGAAGCGATCCATGAACGCCGTGATCGACTCGGCCATCACGCGCGTGTCGTTCTTCATGTCCGCTCCGAAGAGCGCGCGGCCCACGATGTCCAGCGTGACTTTCGACATGGCTGCCGACAGCTCCAATCGGTCGCCGTTCTTCCAGCCGTCGAGCATGGCCGCCGCGCGCTCGACCATGGTGTTTTCGTAGACGCGGATGCGGTCACTGTGGAACGCCGGCTGGATCAGCCGTCGTTCGCGCCGCCAGAGCTCGTCCTCGCTGGTGACAAGCCCCTTGCCCAGCACGAACTCCATCTCCCTGAAGTCCCACGACTTGTGCAGTTGCGGCGCGTGCTTCGTGAGCAGCTCCTGGATCAGGTCGGGGTGGCTCACCTGCACGCAGCGCATCGGGCCCAGGTGGAAGAAAGCGATGTCCCCATGCTCCCGCGCCAGACGGGTGCAGAAGCCGAGGGGATCGCGTCGGAAGTCGGGCAGGCTGCCGAGCAGGGGAACGCCTTTGGGCCCAGGCATTTTTCTGCGCATAGATCAAGCGTCGCGGTCGCTGGCGCGGTTTCGTCGCGAGCGAACGAGCGCCAGCGCGCCCAGGGCCAGGGCGGCGAGCCAGGGCACATCGGCCGGCGTGCGGCCGGGCACGCCGCACGAGCAGCCGCTCTTGCCCCCGATGGTGCGCGTCGCCGGGTTGCCGCCGCCCGCGCCAGCGGCACCGAAACAGCTGCAGGCGTCATAGCCAGTGCCGTTGGTGTTGCACAGCTGGTAGCCCTGCTGGCTGCCTGGACAGGCACAGACTGCCGGCTTGCCGGGTGTGCAGATTGCGTCGGTGCCGTCCGTGCCTGCCGTCCCGCCGGCGCCGCCCGCCGTCGCGCTGCCCCCGCTGCCTCCCGCGCTGGAGCCGCCCGTTCCCGTCCCGCCACCGGAACCGCCCGTGCCTCCCGTCCCGCCGCTGCCTCCGCTGCCGCACGAGGGCCCCGTCGCGAAGCCGCCGGCCGGAGACTTGGCGAGGCGTGCGCCGGTCTGCGGCCCGTAGATCCCATCCTCGGCGATGAGATCGTTGGGATTGTTCAGGTTCCAGAGCTTCTGGAATGCGAGCACGTCCTTGCCCTTCAGGTTCACCGTGCCCGGGCCGGCGTAGTCGTAGTGCACGGGGTCGCTGCTGCCCAGCCACGAGAAGCCCTGCGCCGTGAGCGCCGACTTCCACGTGCTGTACTCGTGCACGTCGATGGCGAGTCCGGACTCGTGGTTCGACGTGCCGGGTGATGCCGCCAGCGAGATACCGCACGTCCCCTTCTGGTACCAGCGGTAGAGCAGGTACTGCCCCGCGACCGTGCGCAACATGGAGTTGGCGGTGAACGTCGTGCTCGAGTGGGCGTCGAGCGCCTTCACCAGCGCGTCCACCGCCGCCGGCTGCATCCAGGCCAGCGTTGCGCCACCCTTCTTGAAGTTGGGGCGGGCCGGCACGGGCTTCAGCGCGCCGCCGGGGATCAGGCAGTTCATCTCGGCGATGATCTGCTGGTTCAGGCCGGCGACTGCCGTCGTCGAGCAGCCGGCGCTCACGGACTGATCCACCGTCAGGCCTGCCTGCACCGTGCCGACCGGCTCCGGACCGTGGAAGTCGCCGTCCGTTGGCGGAGCGCCACAGGCGGTGGCCATCATCGCGCCTACCATCACCAGCGCTGGGAGGAAGGGCTGGGTCTGCTTACGAGCCGCGGGATCCCCGTGCATGCTTCGAGGGTGCCCGAGCCCCGCGCGGGGCGCAATGGGTGGCGCCCCGCAGTCCGCCGCCTACATAGCCCAGTACTTCTCGTCGTCCAGCCCTTCCTCGCGCTCGGGCAACCCGCGGGTGAGCCGTGGCGACGACTGCACCAGCACCTCGTAGCTGACGCGGTTGGCGTAGCGGCAGACCTGGCTCATGGACGAATACGTCATGAAATCGCGGACGTGCTTGGCCGAAGCGGGCACGCGCGCGCGGTGGTAGCGGTTGGCCGAGATGTCGTGCAGCAGCGCCGACAGGGCGGCGTCGCCCGCGCCGTTCGCGCTGGTGATGCGCCCGGGACCACCATGGTAGGGCGCGATGTGCGCAAAGACCTTCACTGGCGTATCGCACGCCTCGCGCAGCATGGGACGGCTGAACTCGTAGCGGTTGAACTCCGGGATCGCGCCTGGCAGGAGCGGATAGCGCGTCTGGCGTTTCACCGCGTCGTCGGTGTAGCCGGCCAGGTAGAGGCCGATCGGGCCGGCGGTACACAGGACGAGGTCGGCCCATTCGAGCGCGCGGTCGCACGCGATCAGCGGGTCCTCCGCGCCGGTCAGTGCCTCGCCCTCCTCCTCGTTCATCGCGAGGATGTCGACGTTGTCCGCGATGAAGCGCTGCCAGAACTCGGGCCGCTCCGCGATGACGAAGCGGGTGCCGAGCGTGAGCACGACCGGAACGCCGTGTTCCCCGGCGAGCGACACGGCGCGCCGCGTGGCTTGTGGTATCGGCTCGCCGTCGTCCGCTCGCATCAGATACGCGGAGATGAGCAGGGCGGCGGCGCTGTCGAAGATCGACTCCGGCACGCTGTCGGGGCGGAGCTGGTTCATCATGCCCGCGCTGATGGCGAAGGAGCGCTCGCCGTCGGGAGTGATCAGCGCGAAGCAGCGACCGATGGGGCCGTCGACGGGCTGCAGGTGGTCGAGACTCACGCGGCTCGATGTGCTCGACAGGTAGCGGTAGCCCGATGTGCCGAAGCGGATCGGGTCGCTCATCACGCCCAACAGGATGGCCGCGTCGTCGGCGAGCAGCGAGTAGTTGTGCAGCGTGTTGCCCACGGTGCCGCCGGCGAACTCGTAGGCGATCTTCGAGCTTTCGAAGAGCTCGTCGTAGAGCGCGAGCGCGCGCTCGTTGGCAATGATGGTCGAGCCGCCCTTGGGCAGTTGGTAGCGACCGAGCAGCTCGTCGGAGACGCGCGCGTCGATGTCCACGAGCGTCTGGTCGATGCCGACGATGTGGATCTTCGTCTCGGGCTCGTCGAGGCCCGCGTGATGGAGCAGCGGGTCCCGCTCGTGGACCGGGAAGTAGTGCTTGTGCTTGCGTCGTCCGGGAAAACGCACCGGAGCGAGTCTAGCAGCGTGGGCAGCCGGGACGAACCCCGGACGCAAGCGCGCAAGTCGGCTTGACCGTCCTTTCGCGGTTCGCTACGGACGGCCTTCCTGCCGAGGAGGCATCTTGGGCGCGCTTGCCGGTTCCCTCACGTTCACCCGTTTCTTCGTTCGCGGCGAGCCGCCGAAACGCTTCCGCGACAAGTACGTCGACAACATCCGGCTCCGCACCTTCGAGCCGCTGACGCCCGAGAGCGAGGAGCAGGAACACGTCGGTTGGTGCGCGGTCGGGCGCGTGCTCGACCTGGAGCTCGACCACGAGAAGGTATTCTACAACTCGTACATCAATCTCGGTCTGCGCATGGACCGCTGGCGCGTTCCGGGAGCGCTGCTCCGCGCGCACCTGGCCGAGGCCGAGCGCGAGGCGCTGCAGAAGTCCGGCCACGAGAAGCTGGGCAAGCGCGAGAAAGCGGAGCTGAAGGCGCGCATCATCACGCGCCTGCGCAAGAAGCTGATGCCATCGATGAAGATCGTGGACATGAGCTGGAACCTCGACAACGGTGTGGTCCGCTTCTTCAACCAGTCGCCGCGCGTGCACGAACAGTTCATGGCGCTGTTCGAGAAGACGTTCTCGCTCGAGCTTGTGGCCGACAGCCCGTACATCTCCGCCGAGCGGCTTGGCCTGCGCGAGGGCGAGCTGCACGCGCTGTCCGGCGTCGAGGCGAGCACCCTGGGCGGCAGGAAGCGAGGCTAGCGATGGACCTGGTAGAACGCATCGAGGGCACGCGCTTCCTTGGCGGCGAGTTCATCGTCTGGCTCTGGTTCAAGAGCGAGCTGTTCGATGGCGAGCTCGACGTGCCTGGCTTCGGCAAGGTCGAGCTGTGGCTCGACACGCTCCTGTCCTTCGAGTCACAGCTCGACAAGGCCGAGAAGACCACGCTGCGCGGCCTGGCGCCCAGCACCACGCCCGAAGCGCGCGAGGCGCTCAAGCAGGGCAAGCTGCCGTCGCGAGCACGCATCAGCGCGCGCATCGGACCGCAGGACTACGCCCTGGTGCTCACCGCTTCGACGCTGACCATCTCCAGCGCCTCGATCCCCGCACTGATCAACGAGACCGGCGACGAGCGCTTCTACGAACGCATGCACCTGCTCGAGGAGCTCGACCGGTTGATCGCCGCGCTGTACGAGGAATTCATCCAGCTCCGGCTCGGCCCGCTCTGGGAGAGCGAGCTGGTCCCGGCGATCCGCGACTGGGCCAAGGGGCGCGAGCAGCTCACCGCACCGGCCTACCGCGGCCTGCTCAAGCGGGCTTCGAAGGGCAAGCGACGAGCCAGTCGCTAGAGCGCCGGGGATTACGGACGGCCAGCCGGGCGCGTCGACCGTTCCGGTAGCCTGGCGATGCCTCGCCGCTGGCAGCTTCGATCAAGAGCCCAGCGAGCCGCTTTTGCGGTACATGACGGCCAGTGACTCCCTTCGTCCATTACCTGGCGTGGGTGGCGTTTGGCGCGATCGGCGCTTCGATCGCGGCGGAGCTCCTGGGCCAGGCGCGGGCAGCCAGAGCGCTGCTTCTCGGGGCAACCGTCCCGCTGACCATGCTGCTGTCGTCGCGCGCGGCCGCGATCGGTTTCCTGCCGCTCACGACCAAGTACGAGTCGTTCCTGGGGTTCGCGCTGATCCTGCTGCTGGTCTCCGGGTACCGGCACCCGCGTCTGGAACGTCCGGGCAGGATCCTGCTTTCTGCCACGGCGCTGTCGGTCGTCGCGGTCGCGCTCACCTTCGACGTCGCTCTACACTATCCGTCGCCGATTCTGTACACCGCGTGGTACGCGGTGCACGTTCCGCTGAGCTTCGCGGGCTACGCCTTCTGGCTTGCAGCGGGCGCGCACGCTCTCGACGCGGCCTTCGCTGGAGTCGATGCGGGCGAGCTCGAAGCGCGGCAAGACGAGGACCTGCGTTGGGGCCTGGCGCTTTTTTCCGCAGCGCTGGTTTTCGGAGCCGTCTGGGGGCTGGTTTCCTGGGGCGTCTACTTCCTGTGGGACGCGAAGATCGTGTGGTCGCTGGCGGCGTGGCTGTACTTCGCGACGTTCCTGCACCTGCGCTACTGGCCGGTTCGCGGCAAGACGCCGCGTATCATGTTGGGCGGCATCGGCTTCGCGGTGGTCGCGGTCACCTACTTCGGCACCTCCTTCATGAAGGGCAGCATCCATGCCTTCTAGCGCCGTGCGCTCCCTGTTCGAAAACCGGATCGTGCGCTCGCTGTCCAGCGTGCGTCTGGGAATCGTGCTGGGTTTCGCGGCGAGCGGGCTGCTCGCCATCTCGAGTCTGACGATCCCCGATCCGCGGGGCCGGAACCCGCTGCCGTTCTCGGAGTCGTTCCGACCGTTCCTGGCGTCGTTCCAGCTCCGCTACGCCTGGTTCTGGGTGCTCGCGGCCGCGCTGGTGCTGTTCGGGCTGAACCTGCTCCTGTCGACGTTGCGCACGTCGCTGCTCAGGTCGAAGAGAGCCTGGAACCTCCGCTTCGTAGGCATCGTGCTGATGCACCTCGGCGTCATCGCGGGGCTCGTGACCCACCTGGCGGCGGGCTTGTCCGCGAAGATCGAAACAGGTGCGCTCCTCACGCGCGCACCTACCCCGATCGCCGGCCACACGCTCCGGCTGGAGCATGTGTCGCTCGAGACGAATCCGGATGGATCGCTTCGAACGGCCAGCGCGGCGGTCACCGTCGACGGCCGGCGCCGGACTCTTGGCTACAACGACCCGCTGTTCTTCGACGGCATGCGGACGTTCGTGCTGATCGAAAGCGTGCGACAGGTGCCCGGACGCGCGGCGACCTTCAACGTCTTCGGCGAGCAGAAGACCGTCGCGCCCGGCGGAAGCTTCGGACAAAAGGGAGAACGGTGGGTGCTCGGTCGCATCAGCGCCGCCCCGTCGCTGCGCTTGCCCATGGTAACGGTGCGTCGCGCCGACGGCTCGGGAGAGTGGCAGTGGCTGGCAGCCGGTCAGAGCCTCGGCCCCAGCGTCTTGTTCGAGGGCGTGAAGCCCGAGCGTGCGCTCGCCGTGATCGTGCGTCGCAACGACGGTATCCCCGTGCTGCTCGTGGCGAGCGCGATCTTCTGTCTGGGCCTGGCGCTCTTTCTGATGGGTCGCCGCCGCGCCGGCTCATGACTGGCTGCCAGGACCCGCCCGGCAGCCGCTCGCGTGGACATGAAAGCGTCGGCCTAGTCGTCGTCGTCGCGGCGCTTGCGTACGCCGGTTGCGGGGTCGCCGCTGGGCGGTGCGATCGACGCTGACTTCGCCTGTGCCTGCAGCTCGTCGAGGATACCGTCGAGCAGCACCTCGTCGCGGCGCACGATGGCGACGCGCAGCAGGCGGGCGCGCGGAGAGTTGGCGGGGAGCTGATCGAACAGGATCTTCGCGATGCGGATCTTCTGGTCGACGCGCGGGACGCGCTCTTCGACTGGACCCGAGGGCTGGCTCGGCATGCGAGCCCGGGGGCGCTCGCCGGACGCCTTGCGCCCCTGTGCTGCCATGACCCGCTGCTCGCTCGGCACGGGCGCGTACCGCGGGCGGATGGACGATCGCTCGTCTTCGATCTCCGCGTCCGGCACGGGTGCGTCGGGGGGAGGGCTACGGCCGGGGGAGCTGGTCATGGATGGGTCTCGCCTGTGGATCAAACGCAAGCTCTGCACGATTCATTCCGTGCGCTACCTTGCGGACGTTCCAGCGCGCCGACGGATCTACATGCCTGCGCATTCACGCCCGAAAACCCTGCAATCCCATCGCGCTAGCCCTTCGGCCGGGCCGCGGATGCAACATGCGCCGCTGCGTGCAATCGCTGCGCATCGCTCCGCAACGACCTGGCCGTGACAGCCGTGTCGCGGTCCGGCGGGTCGGTTCGTATCCACCCGGTCGGCGCGCCGCGCCCGCGAAATGGCTTTCGCACGGCCGAAAATGGGGCTATCGAGCGCCGTTCCGTGGTCTTGTCACGGCCCCCACCCGTCCATACAGTTCGTTACGGTTCAGGAGAGCAGCACACCATGATGAGGGCCACGCCGGAATCGCCTCGCATGTTCGAGAGCGACTTCATCGACTTTTTCTCGCGCACCCATCCGGCGGTTGTGCCCATGCTGTTTGTTCCGGCTGCTCTGGCGCTGCTCTGGTACGGCGTCGCACACGCCGGCGTGAGCGTGCTGTCGAGCGCGCTGTTGTTTGCGGCCGGCTTCGTGGTCTGGACGCTGACCGAATACTGGCTGCACCGGCTGTTCTTCCACTGGCAGCCCGGTGGCGCGTTGGGCGACCGCATGCACTTCCTGGTGCACGGCGTGCATCACACCTGGCCGCGCGACAAGTACCGCCTGGTCATGCCCCCGGCGGTCAGCATCTCGCTGTTCTTCATCTTCGGCGGGCTGTTCCTGCTGCTCCTCGGACCGCACGTGGCGTTCCCCTTCCACGCCGGTTTCACGATCGGCTACATGGCCTACGACATGACGCACTACTACATCCATCACTTCCGTCCGAAGACGGAGTATGGACGGCGTCTGAAGAAGCACCACATGCTGCACCACTTCAAGGACGACGAGAACCGTTTCGGCGTGTCGTTCATGGTGTGGGACTACGTGTTCGGGACCCGCGGACAATCCTGATTTTCCTGCGCAGACCAGGTGCACCAGACGCGCCTTTGCGTTAGGTTCGCGGCGCCCCAGCGGCAGGAGGCGACTAGACCATGACCGAAGACGACGACCTCGAGCTCGAGGACGAAGTAGGCGACGGCAAGGTACCCGTCGTTCCGGAAGATCTGGACATCGATCCATTCCTGCTGGCGCTCCTGCACTGCACCGCGTTCCTCGACTTTGCCGACGAGGACACGGTGGACCCGGCTGCGGCCAGCGACGTGCTGGAGCACGTAGGCATGTACGTCCAGCGCCTGCCGCCCGATCAGCTGGGCGAGATCCAGGAGCAGCTCGACGCGCTCGAAGATCACGGACGCTCCGCCGGTTGGCCTTCGGACATCGTCGAGTTCGTCCGCGACTTCCTCTACAACTGCGGCATCGGCGAAGACGAAGAGGAAGAGGGCGAAGACGAAGACGACGAGGACTGACGCAGGCCTGCGTCTGCACCATGTCGCTCTCGGTGCACGCGATGTCGAGCGCGTGGCGGCCTTCTATCGTGATGTGCTCGGTCTGCCCGAGGTGACGCGTCATCTGGACGACGCGGGAGCGCTGCGTTCGATCTGGCTCGACCTGGGCGGTGCCGTCCTGATGGTGGAGCGGACCGCGCAGCCGGCGCGCCGTGTCTACGGCGTCGGCGCGGGGCCGTTCCTGCTTGCTGTCAGGGTGGAGCCCGCCGCGCGCGACCGGATGGAGCATGCGCTGGAACAGGCTGGCGCGCCCATCGAGGCGCGCAGCGAATACAGCTCCTACGCTCGTGATCCGGAGGGAAACCGCGTTGCCATCAGCCACTACCCGGCCCCCGGCAGTGCATCCGAAGGCGACCTGCCGTAGCATCGCGGCATGGTGGGAGTAGCGAGGGGCAAGGTCTGGGCGGCGCTTCCAGTGCTGCTCCTGGCGGTCGGTTGCGGGGGAAGCACCAGCGTCGGCGGGACCGGCGGCAGCGCTGGAAGCGGTGGCGGCGGTGGCAGCGCGGGAACCGGCGGTGCTGCAGGCAGCGGTGGCAGTTCCGGAACGGGCGGCAGCAGCGGCGGCACCCTGGCTGCGAGCATCACGAACGTGCAGATGTCGGTGGGTTGCATGCCCGTGGTCCCCACCGATCCCGTCGGCGGCAACTTCGACGTCCTGTACGACAACCAGAACGGTACCCAGAGCGCCAGCGCCACTATCCAGAGCGCTCGCTTCGTCATGAAGCAGGGAAACAACACGCTGACCTGGAGCTTCAGCGTGACGCCGACCGGCAGCGGATTGATCGCCGCGGGCCAGACGAAGCCCGTCACGCACACGAAGACGGCGGGGTCGGGCACGGGGCAGGGCCCCCAGACGCCCTGCAACTACTGCGGCGGCACCGGCACGCTCGAGGTCACCTGGCAGAGCGGTGGCAAGTCGTTCACCCGGTCGGCGCCCCCTGAGCACATCATATGCGGGCTATGATGCTCCGCGCGGCGTGTCTGTTCGCGCTCGCACTGGCTTTGGCGGGCTGCGGATCGTCGAAGGCGACGAAGGCGTCGCATAGCGACGTGTGCGCCGACCAGAACTTCAGCGGTCAGGGCGACGTGCGTGTCTTCGTGGTGGGACACCGCTTCCAGATGAAGGACGCCACAAGCTACGAGAGCTATGCGGCGTCGTTCCGCCGCGACCTCGACCCCGTCCAGCACTGCCTGTCCGCAGGTCGCCCCACGCTGGTTGCGTTTCCCGAGAACTCGGGGCTGCCGGCGCTGCTCATCGGAACGAGGTCTGCGAAAGCGCGCGAGCAGACGAAGGTCGCGCAAGCCTTTGTCTACATCCTCTCGGCGTACACCCAGGCCAGCAGCTACTACAAGAAGGTCTATCCCACGACGAGCGTGCAGCGGCAGGTGCTGCTTGCGCTGGGCGACGTGGTCTGGCGCGCGACGCTCCAGACGTTCGGCGGCATCGCACGCGACAACAAGGTGTGGGTGCTGACCAGCGTCGTCGTCCCGCGCGAGAAGCACACGGACGATCCCACGCTGGTCCAGCAGTTGGGCGATCCGGACCTCGACGGCAAGGACGGTGCCTACGTCGCAGAAGGCCCCGAGCTGTACAACACCGCGCTCCTGTTCAATCCGAAGGGTGAGGTTGCGGGGCGGGTCGACAAGGTCTTCCTGACGGATCCGGAAGAGACCCTGCTCGACCTCGACAACGGCTCGCTGTCCGGTCTCGACGTGATCGACACGCCGTTCGCGCGCATCGGCGTCGCCACCAGTCGCGACGCGTTCTACGCGCCGTTCGTGCAGCGCCTCGACGACCTCGGCGTGAACCTCTTGATCCAGCCCGAGGCGTTCAGCGGCTGGGCCATCCAGGAACAACCCGGCGACTGGCTGCCGGACGTGTTCCTGTCCAGTAGCTGGCTCGATCAGCAGAAGTACGCAGGCATCGCAGCGACCCTGACGCCGCAGTTCACCGGCAACTTCTTCGACATGGTCTTCGACGGCCAGGTCGCGATCACCCAGCCCGCCGCCCACGCGGACCCGGGCCACGCCTACATCGGGCAGGACCCACTGCCGGGATTCCGCAAGGTGGGCCCCTGGGTCGTGCCCGATCCCGGCGACAAGGACAGCTCGCTCTCGCTCGACCAGCGGCGCGCCGCGCTGCGCCAGGTCGGCCAGGCGCTCGAGCCTGGTTCCGGAGACCCACGCGAGGACCAGTACGTCTCCAGCGTCGTAGCGGCCGATCTGTCCATCGCGCCGTCACCTATCGACGTGACGCCGGACGGCTCGTTGCCCGCCAGCACAGCCGTTGCGAAGAGCGCAGAGCCCGAGCGCGACCCCGATCTCGTCGCCGACAGCGGCGGCCGCGTGCTGGTCGCGTGGCAACAAGGCGTGCCCGGTAGCGAGCGCATCCGCTTCGCGATCTCCGGCGACGGCGGCAAGAGCTTCGGTGCCGCCCAGGACGTGGCTTCCGGCAGCGCGCCCCAGCGCCGCCCGGCACTGTGCGTCGCGTCCGACGATCGCATCGCCGCAGTGTGGCAGGACGGCGCGGCGGGCAAGGAGCACGTGCGCGCGGCCATCCTCGGCGCCGGCGGGCAGAGCTTCGGTTCGCCGCTCGACGTGTCCGCCGGCAAGCCCGAGTGGGAGCCCGACTGCGCGTTCGACGCGTCCGGCGCGCTGCGCGTCGTGTGGGACGACGTGTCCAGCGGCGTGTCGCGCCTGCGCTTCGCGTCGCTGCCGTCCGGCGCTTCGGCGTTTGCACAATCCGCCGAAGTCGACCCGTCGAGCGCCGGACGGGATCGCCTGCTCGGCTCCCAGCTCCAGCCCGCGCTGTCGTCCGACGCAGAGCACCTGGTGTGGCTCGACTATCGCGAAAAATCCTGGGACGTGCGCTACGCGCGTTGGAACGGTTCCGCGTTCGACGCCTCGCTGCGCCTCGACGGCGGCCCGGTCAAGGGCGAGGCCGAGCGCCTCGACGGCGAGCCCCGCATCGAGGCCGAGGGCGACTACGTGATCGCGGCCTGGACCGACCTGCGCGATCGCCGCGCGCACGCGGACATCTCGTACGTTGCGTCGAGCGACGGCGGCAAGAGCTGGTCCAGGCGCGCCGCGGTGCCGGGCGGTCCGGAGACAACACCGTCGGTCACGCGCGGCGGCAGCTCCATGCCGCGCTATCGTCCCGCCATCGCGCTCGGACCGGGCTCGGCGCGGCTCGTGTTCCAGGAGCTCGCTGCCGGCCACCCGGCGCTGTCCGTGTCCGACATCGACAGTAGCGGCAAGGCCGCAACACCCCGCCGCGCCGACGACACCGGAACCTCGCCCGTCGCGCTCACCCGCCCGCGCGCCATCCAGGTCGGCTCCGCCACGCTGGTGGTCCATGAAGACAACCGCGACGGCCCGACCCGCATAGACATCGCGCGCGTCCCTTAGATTGTCTGCCTTTGCCGGGGGCGCACCCAACCAGGTACCCCAGCAGGCGCACCCCATCCGTCCCCGCAGCCCCCTTGCCATCACCGTGAACCTCGAGCTCGAACATCTGGCGCAGTATCTCGAGACACCGCGGCTCGTGCTGCGCGCGTTCGAGCCGGCCGACGCGGCGCGGCTGTTTGCTGTGGTGGAAGGGAGCCGCGCCCACCTCGAGCGCTGGCTCCACTGGCCGCGGCAGATGACCTCGGTCGAGGCGCTCGAGAGCTGGGCGGCGCGCCGCTACGATGCGACCGAAGCGTTCCGCTTGGGCCTCTACGCGAAACCCGACGGCGACCTCGTGGGGGCGGCGGGCCTGCAGGTGCGCAGCATCTCTCCGCGCAGCGCGTGGCACTGGGTCGACATCAGCTACTGGCTTTCGACCGGCGCGCTTGGCAGGGGCTACACGGTCGAGGCGGCGCGACGGCTCGCCGTGCACGCCTTCGACGACCTCGGCGCTCCTCGCGTCGAGATCCGGACCGAGGCCGGCAACATGCGAAGCGCCCGCGTTGCCGAGCGGCTCGGCTTCCACCGCGAAGGCGTGCTGCGCGGAGTGTCCCGGTTCGACGGTCGCGTCATCGATCTCGCATTCTTCGCGTTGCTCGGCGAAGATCGCGCCGCACTCGACACCGGCAGCGCGTGACTCAGGGCCCGCAGTAGCCGCCGAGTCCGGGGATCAGGATGTTGCAGTGGTAGCCGTCGGCGGTCCGGCAGTCGCTGTCGGTCTTGCAGGGCGCGGTGCACATTGTCAGCGTGATGGTCTTGCCGCCGCTGGAGGTTCCGAAGTCGGTGCAGCCGCCGCTCGCTCCGCAGTCGGTGCCGCCGTCGCCGGTGCCGCTGCAGTCCTTCGAGCAGTAGCCACCGGGGAACGTGACCGTGCCGAACTGCGGATCGCCGACGGTCGTGAAGCACTTGGCGCCGGGCGGGTCGGAGCAGTCGCTGTCGGTCTTGCAGGCGTCGCCGACCTTGGCGCCGCCGGTGGAGGTCGCACCGCTGCTGCCTCCCGCGCCGCCTTCCTGCTGGCCGCCGCTTCCTCCGGTGGCCGTTCCGCTGCCGCCGCGCGACGCTCCGCCGGAGGCGCTGCAGGCCGAAGCCCCGAGGAGCAGCAGCGACGGGATTGCGAGCCTACGCACCCTGGTCACCATGCTGCGTAGGCTACCGGACTCCGACATGAGAGCGACAGTCCCGCGTCCTCTCTACAGCTTCAACCAGGCGACGGCCTCGCTCATGCGTTTTGTCATGTCATCCGGGAAGGTGTGTCCGACCTTGCCCAGACTCATGAAGCGAGCCGGATAGCCACTTCGCGAAAGATTCCGGGCGGCGGCCCGCATCGGGTTGTGGGTCATGTCGTAGTCGCCGGCCGCGAACAGCACCCGCTGCACGCCGTGACGGCGCAGGCGCCGCGCGCTGGGATACACCTTGGCCGCTATCAGCAGCAGCCGCGACCACTTGCCCGGCTCGCTCCTCGCGATCGAAAACGCCATGTACGCCCCTTGCGAGAAGCCCATCAGAGTAGCGTCTTTCGTGTCGACCTGGCCCGGGCGCGCGGCAATCAGGCCGCGAACGGCGTCCTTGACCGTGGTCTTCATCCGCTGCCCGCTCCACATCGCGCCGCCGCCGCGACAGCTGACGCTGGCGCGCGGACACACGAGCCAGGCGTGCGGCGTCACGGCCGGTGCGAACCAGGGGCACTCGTTCTCCGGGACGTCGCACATGCCGTGCAGCAGCACGGCGAGCGGCTGCTTGCCCGGCTTCTTCGGCGGGTAGACGATCAACTTCCCGCCGTCCGGCTCGCGCAACCAGAACGGGGCGGTGTTGCGGCGCTTGGGCGGAGGCGCCGGCGGCCGTGACGACGGAGCGCTCGTGGCGGGCGGGCTCGATGTGCGGCGCGGGGGCGGTGCGCTGCTCACTTTCGGCGCGGCGTGGCCGGTCTGGAGCCACACCGCCGCCAACGCGGACGCGGCGAGAACTGCTGGGAACACACCTGCACGACGCACCCTCGATCCGGACATGGCTCTGCCTCCCGGCCCGCGCTCGGGCCCGCTCTGGCGCGACGCGCGGGCTCGAACCGTCGAGCCGCTAGCGCCGTCGCGCTTCACCTGTCCATCGCCGTAGCGGGGCAGGGTGTGACGCGCGGGCTGGAGCTACAGGCCGGACTGCGTCGAGGTCCTGGACTTCTGTACCGGGGCCTGCTGCGGCGTGGGGGCCTGCTCTGGTACGGAGCCAGCCGCCTGGTTCGGCTCAAGGCTCGGCGCTTCGGACTGCACGCCCTTCGGTAGCGACTTCGACTTGGGCGCCGGATCCGGCCACGGCAGGTCGTTCGGCCCGAAGTTCCGCAGCATGCTTGTGGCGCGCGGTTTCGGTGCCGGCTTCGGTGCGGGCACGTCGGTCGGGACGAGTGGGGCGGCCTTCTTGCCCGGCGTGCTTGGCACTTGCGGCTTCGGAGTCGGCTTGGCGCTTGGCGCCGGCGCGCTCTTCACCGGGGCCGGCGGCGGATGCAGCGCGGCCGAGGCGGCACTACGGGCCTCTTGCACCCGCGGCGCGCGATCGCCCGCCGGATCGAGCCCGCGGGCCTTGTCCAGCCCGTCCAGGCACTGCTGCCAGCGCTTGGCGGCGCAGTCCCCGAGCGCCGCGCGCCGGAGCGCGCCGGCGCGTTCGGCGGGCGATGGGGTCTCGTGAGCGATCTGGTCCGGCGCCGCGTGCGGGCGCTTCTTCCAGAGCTTCCAGAACAGTAGCGCGAGCCCGACCAGCGCAGCGACGGCGGCCAGCTCGGCGGCCCAGCGGCCGCGGAAATGACGGCGCAGCCTGGAGACCCGCTGCCGGACCCGTGGTGCGGGCAGCCTGGCCTCGGCGGCGATGCTCTCCAGCTTGTCGCCCTCCGCCTCGCGCATCGCCCATTCGAGCGTCCGGTCGGCGCCCTCGCCGTCGGGCAGTTCGTTTTCCGCCCAGCGCAGCAGGTCGCGAGCGCTGTGCGGCGCGCTCTCGGCCGGCACCTCGTCGCCGTGGGCCGGCTCGTGCGGCAGCTCCCGCCGCCCGCGCCGGAAGTGGTCGGCGACCTTGTTGCGGGCGATACGGTACAGCCAGCGATCCAGCTCTGCCGGTTCGGCCGGTGTCTTCGGCGAGACCAGCGCATCGGCGAGCGTGGTCTGCACGATGTCTTCCACTTCCGATTCCGGAACGCGCGGCCGGACGAAGCGCACCAACGCGGCGCGGCGCGCGGGTTCGGCGATGAGCGCCCGCACTGCCGTGGACGGCTCCGGAGTGCTGGAATGGCTTGAAATCGGCTGATCGCCGGATGTGGCAGTGGGGCTGGCGGGCATCGTTGGCTTTCCCATGACGATCATCGCTGCAGGCCGCCGGAGTGTGACCGCGGACTCTGCGGTTCGTGCCGGCGGCGCGCTCGACCCTCCCGTCCCCGGGCGACGGCGGGCGGCGTGCCCGCAAGCCCGAGTCTAGCGGAGGCCGGGTCGCGCGTCTGGATCCGTTCGCGGGTCGCGCTCCCGAAATCGCCCGACGCGCTGGACCGGAGGGCGATCGCCTGCGACGCTGCGAGGGTGGCAGCGTCGTCCGGAAATGAGAGGGCGCCGGCGCCGGAAGGACTCGAGTCCGGTCCGCGCGCGGCACCTGCGAACTGGGAGATCCTCCGCATGGTGCCCGGAGGCGATGGCTTTGCTCGTCTCGGCGACGGACGCGTCGGATTTGCGAGCGGCGCGCTGCCCGGCGACGTCATCGAACCGATCGACGTTGACGATCGCCGCAGCTACGTGCGTGCGCTTTCATGGGAGCTGGTTCGTCCCGGACCCGAGCGTGTCGAGGCGGCGTGTCCCGTTGCGGACACGTGCGGCGGTTGCGACTGGATGCACCTGTCGCGCGACGCGCAGCTCAGCGCCAAGGCGGGCGTGCTGCGCGAAGCGTTGGGTCGCACCGGCGGCTTCCACGATCTGCCCGAGATGTTGCCTGTGGTCAGCGCCGGTTCGGAGCTGCACTACCGCGGTCGTCTGCGCGTGCACGTGGACGAAGCAGGGCGCATTGGTCTGTACGCGCGCCGCAGCCACGAGCTGGTCGAGGTTCCCGGTTGTCCGGTGAGTCAACCCGCTGTCGAGCAGGCACTGGCTAGTGTGCGTGAAGTGGCCGCGCGTCATCCCGGTGCGCTGTCGGCGCTCTCGGCGATCGAGATCCGCACGGCTCCCGCCGGCCCAGCCGTGGCGCTCGAGCTGGTGCCGCGCGATCACAACCGGCCGCTGCCGGCGAGCACGGTTGCTCTGCGCGACGAGCTCGCCGGGAAATTCGTGGTCGGCGTCGAGCGCGAACCGCTGGCTCGTCACGCGCCCGACGCCGGCGAGGAACAGCGCTGGCCGCTGCCGGGTGGTGTCGAGCTGTCGGCCCCGCTCGGAGCGTTTACGCAGGTCAACTGGAGCGTGAACAGCGCGATGGTGCAGGCCGTGCTCGACGGCGTGCGCGAACGCGGCATCGGGAGCTTCTGCGACCTTTACTGCGGCGCGGGCAACTTCGCACTGCCGCTCCTGGCAGCCGGCCTCACGGGCATCGGTATCGATCGCGAACCCACCGGTGTCGAGGCCGCCAGGCGCTCCGCGCATCGCGCCGGCCTGCCCGACTCGGGCTTTCTGCCCGGCGACGTCGCCCACCGCGTCCGGGTTCTGGTGCGCAAGGGCCGCCGCTTCGATCTGGTGCTGCTCGATCCGCCGCGCAGCGGCGCGCGCGACGTGCTGCCGGCGGTGGCCGAGCTCGCGCCGCGCTACGTCGCGGTCTGCTCGTGCGATGCGGTGACGCTCGCGCGCGATCTCAAGCAGCTCGCTCGCAGCGGCTACGAGATCGAGAGCGTGACCGGCTTCGACATGTTCCCGCACACCCACCACGTGGAATCACTGGTGTGGATGAGGCGCACCGAAGAAGGCGGCGAGCGGCTCTCGAGCGCCTGGGAACGCGAGCCGCGCGGCGGCAGTTGAACTGGAAAGCGAGGGCAGGGATGAGCGCAGAGCCGACTGCGGTCGTGATCGGCATTGGACCGGGACTGGGAGCCGCTGTGGCGCGGCGCTTCGCACGAGGCGGCTACGCTGTGGGCCTGGTTGCGCGCGGCGCCGACAAGCTCGAGCCGGTGGAGCGCGAGATTGTCGACGCTGGCGGCCGCGCCGTATCGGTGCCGGCGGACGCGAGCAATCCGCGCTCGGTCGCCGAGGCCTTCGCGCGCCTGCGCAGCGATCTCGGCAAGCCCGAAGTGCTCGTCTACAACGCCGGCGCGTTCCAGATGGGCGGTCTGCTCGAGCTCGGGCCTGAAGTCTTCGAGCAGTGCTGGCGCGCCAACTGCGCCGGTGCGCTGTACGCGGCGCAGCAGGTGTTGCCGGACATGGTTGCCGCGAAGAAGGGCACGGTGCTGCTCACCGGCGCGACCGCGGCGCTGCGTGGCAGCGCGCGCTTCGCCGCGCTTGCCGTCGGCAAGTTCGGTCTGCGCGCGCTCGCCCAGAGCATGGCGCGCGAGTTCGGGTCGCAGGGCATCCACGTCGCGCACGTCATCATCGACGGCCAGATCGACACCCCGCGCCTGCGCAAGATGATGCCCGACCGCGCGACGGAAACCATGCTCGCTCCCGACGCCATTGCCGAAACCTACTGGCAGCTGCACCAGCAAGAGCCGAGCGCGTGGACGCTGGAGATCGACCTCCGGCCGCACGTCGAGAAGTTCTAGGGCGAGTGGAGTTGGCCCAGCAACGGCGCGCGATGTGTACACTTCTGCCATGCGTCGTTGGTGCCGGGAACCCGCACTGCTCTTCCTGCTGGCAGGCTGTTCCCCGTCGCCGCCTCACGCACCGAGCGCCCGCGCCGCGGCGCCCGTCTACGTGGCGCCGCCGCCAGCGGACGCGGGCACTGCACCGGGCACGCCCCCGCCCGGCGAGACCGCGGGCGACCCGGGCCCCGTCGAGTGGGGGCACGACGTGGACGCGGCGCTGGCCCAGTCGCAGTCCGACGGGCATCGCGTGCTGGTGTTCTTCAGCGCGGCGTGGGCGATGGCGTCGACGGAGCTGGAGCGCACCACGCTCTCGTCATCCGCGGTGCGACGCAGACTGAACAGCTCCTACCATGCGGTGAAGGTCGACCTCACCGACGACGAGGGCCCTGCGCACAAGTTGATGGAACGCTTCCGGGTGCAGGGAGTGCCCATGCTCCTCATCCTCGACGGCTCCGGGCGCGAGATCGACCGTGTCACCGGCTACATCGACGCTGCGAAGCTATTGCCGAGGCTGCGCTGAGAGCCGGGAGCGGAAGCGCAGCCTCCCGCCGCTACATCACCGGTCACGATTCCCCTACAGGACGAGGAGCGACGCTTCCAGTTGCCGCGGTTGGGGTCGGGGCCCCAAACGCTCACAAGACAAGCATCAGAACGGAGTTTCCCGGCGGGAGGCAGCCAGGACGCTCCAGCCGTCGGCGCGGCAGGTCGAAACGGCGCGATCAGGAGGAGCTTCCGCTCCCGTAGCGGAATCACGCTCGGTGATCTAGAACGCGAAATCCGCCGGACGCGGGCCGCCGCCGCCGTGGTGGCGGCCGCGGTACTGCCGCATCGCCTGGTGCAGGCGGCGCTGCATGCGGCGCAGGGCGACGGCGAGCTTGGCCTGCTGCTTGGGCGTGAGCAGACGGCTGACCTCGTTGAGCTCGCGCTCGCGCAGCGCGTCGAGCTGGCGCTTGGCGCTGCGCATACCGGCGATCTCGCGGCGGTAGGCGTTCTGGTCGTTGCTGTCGGCCTTGAGCAGCTTGCCGATGGCCTGGCGGTGCTGGCGCATCTGCTTCTGCAGCGCCTGGCGCTTGGGGCGGTAGCGATCGAGGATCGCCTCGACGCGGCGGGCATGGGCTTCGTCGAGGCCCACGCGCTTGCGCAGCACCTCGCCGCGGATCTTCTTCAGCCGCGCTTCGATCTTCGCGCGCTTCTCCGCTCGCGTCTGCGCGGCGGCTGGCGCGCGGCCGGGGCGCGCCACGGCGGGCGCTGCGACCGACAGCGCCAGTGCAGCGGGCAGGACGAAGCGGGCGATGCGGGTCTGGAACATGATGGGCTCCTCGGGGGGCGGGGTTTCTGCAGAAGAGATGCCGCGCGAAGCGCGGGCGTTAGAAGGTCAGCCGCCCGTCTTCAGCACTGCGCTCGTGGCGTACAGCCACGCATCGAGGTTGTCGTCCTGCGACGGGCCGTAGAGCGGGTCGAGGCTCAGGGCCGCAGTGGTCGCGGAGTCGCTGTCGTCGAAGACCGCGGCCAGATCGCTCGTGTCGGGATCCTCGGTGGCTGCGGGGGTCGGCGCGGGCGCAGGCGCTTTGGTGGCCTTGGCGATCTTCTCCGGAACGGGCGCCGACAGGGCGGCGTGAGTCGCGCTCGGCGCGAGGCCCGAGTGCCGGAGCGACGGCGACAGCACCAGCACCAGCGCGGCAACGGCCGCGGCCATGCCCGGCGCCCAGAACAGCAGCGAGCGCCAGCGCGGGCGCCGCTTCACGTGCGCGGGGATGTCGGTCGCGCGCGCGCTCAGCTTGGTCAGGGTGGGGCCCGACGGCTGGTCGGCCGTCGCGTCGAACAGTTGCGAGAGCTCCTGATCGAGCTCTGCGTCGTGGACGGGCTTGTCCGCTTTCATGATGCTTGCTCCCCGGTGGCGACCACGTCACCGAGCTTTTCGCGTAGCTCCTTCAGCGCCAGATGTACGAGCACGCGGGCCGAGCCTTCCGTCGAGCCGACGGCTTTCGCGATCTCGTCGTAGGACATGCCCGCGTCGAGCCGTAGCAGCGCGACCTCGCGCCGCTTCTTCGGCATGCCGGCGAGCACCTCGCGGATCCGGGCGCGCGTGCGCTCCGCATCCAGCAGCTCGCCGGGACCGGCCGGGTTCTCCGGCGCGTCCGCGACTTCCTCGCGCACCTTGCGGCGGCGCTCGCCGCGCAGGAGCGTATGCGCCTTGCGCACCGCGATGGCCGCCAGGAATGCCTTCAACGACGTGCCCGGCCGGTAGCGGTCGAGCCGCTGGTAGGCGACGGTCAGCGCTTCCTGTACCGCGTCCTCGGCCAGCGTCGCGCTGCCGCAGGCGCGCGCCGCGATGCGGTAGAGCATCGACAGGTGCGGCTGCACCAGCGATGCGAAGGCGCGGCCGTCGCCCTCGAGGGCGCGGGCGACGAGCTCGTGCTCGACGGACAAGGTGCGGCCTTTTTCGCAAGCCTTCGCGGGTAGCGCTAGAGACAGCGAGCTCGGGAAGCTGGTCGACATGCACCCGTGGATGTCCGGGGGCCGCCGCGGTGTTAAAACCGGTGGAGGAACGCCTGTGATTCCAGCTGGTTACGGGCTCTCTGCCCGCCCCGTCCAGCTCCCGCTACCGCCCCTTGAAGGCCGGCGTCCGCTTCTCCAGGAAAGCGCCCATGGCCTCGCCCAGATCCTCGGAGGCGAGAAACGCCGAGTTCCAGGCGGCCACGTACTCGAGGCCGTCGGCGACGCGACGGTCGCGTCCGAAGTCGAGCACCTGCTTGACCCCGCGCACGGTGAGCGGCGCGTTCTCCGCGATCTGCCGGGCCGTCGCGAGGGCCATCTCCTCGAGCCCGGCGGCATCGGCGGCCACGTCGTTGACCAGGCCGATCTCGCGGGCGCGGGCCGCGTCGATGTCCTTGGCGGTGAAGGCCAGCTCGCGCGTGTGGCCCTGGCCGATGATGGGTGGCAGCCGCTGCAGGCTGCCCAGGTCCGCCACGATGGCAATGCGCGTCTCGCGCACCGAGAAGCGCGCGTCCTCCGTCGCGTAGCGGATGTCGCAGGCGCTGATCAGATCCACGCCGCCGCCGATGCACCAGCCGTGCACGGCCGCGATCACCGGCACCGGGCAGTCCGCCACCGCGTCCAGGTAGCCCTGCAGCCTCCGGATGGTCGAAAACAGCTCCATCCGCGGCTTGGCCGTGCCGCCGCTGAACGCCGCGCCCAGCTCCTGGAAGGCGGCTGTCAGGTCGAGGCCGTAGGTGAAGTGCTTGGCGCGGGAGCGGATGAGGGCGACGCGCACGTCGTCGTCCTTCGCCAGCTCCCCGAACGCCGTGCCGAGCTCCTCGAACAGCTTCGGGGGCATGGTCGGTGTTTCGAGCCAGACGGTGGTGATGAGGTCGTTCTTCTCGACGCTGATGGTCTCCGGCATGTTTCGCTCCTCGCCGCGGCCCACGGATCGTGTAGGCTTGTCGCCCGCCCGACCTGATACGACATGCAGGCCGATGTTGCCATCGTAGGAGCCGGAACCGCCGGCGCGGCCGCCGCAGCGCTGTGCGCGCGGGCGGGGCTTTCGACCGTGTGCGTGGACCGCCGCTCGCTGTCCGGGGCGGGCGCGCGCTGGATCAACGGCGTGCCCGCCTGGAGCTTCGACGAGGCGGGCATCGAGCAGCCGAGCGGCGAGGAGCTGTACGGCGCGGGTCACGCCTTCCACCTCGTGAGTGGCTGGGGGCCCGAGCGCATCGTCATGACGGGTCACGACCTGCTCGAGGTCGACATGCGTCATCTCGTGGCGCGACTGCAGCGCATGGCCATCGACGCGGGGGCCCGCCTGCACGGCGAGGTGACGCTGGGCGCATTCGACGGGCGACAGCTCGAGACCAGCGCCGGCAGTATTCGCGCCCGCTGGTTCGTCGACGCTTCGGGGCTTGGCGGCGCGCGGCTGCTGGGCCAGCCGCGGGTGGCGCGCGGCGATCTGTGTGCGGCCGCGCAGGAGGTGCGAGCCGTGACCGACCTGGCGGCAGCCCGCGCTTTCTTCGAGGACAACGCTGTCCGCCCCGGCGACACGCTGTGCTTCACCGGCATCGCAGGCGGCTACTCGATCGTCAACGTGCGCCTGGACGGCGATCGTATCGGGTTGCTCACCGGCAGCATCCCGGCCGACGGACATCCCTCGGGCCAGCAGCTGCTCGACGACTTCGTCGCGAAGCACGCGTTCATCGGGAAGCGACTGTTCGGCGGCGCGCGCGCGGTGCCGCTCAGGCGTCCGCTCGACGTGCTGGCTTCCGACCGGGTCGCGCTGATCGGCGACGCGGCCTGCCAGGTCTTCAGCGCGCACGGTTCGGGGATCGGCGCGGGCATGGTGGCCGCGCGCATGCTCGCCGAGGCGCTGTCCCGGGAGGGCGATCCGCACGCCTACGCTGCGGCGTGGCAGCGGCGCTACGGCGGCCTGTTTGCCGCCTACGACGCGTTCCGCCGTTTCTCGCAGCGACTTTCGCCCGCGGATCTCGATCGCCTGGTGACCTCCGGTCTGCTCGAGGAGGCGGCAGCGAGTGCCGGCCTGTTGCAGCGGCTGCCTGCGCTCCAGCTGGGCTCGCTGCGCCGTCAGCTGCGCGCGCTGGCCCGGGAGCGGCGCCTGGCACGGCGGCTCGCGGGCGTGGGTGCGCGTATGGCCATGGCCGGAGCGCTCTACGCGCGCTACCCGCGCGACCCGGGGCGGGTCGAGAGCTGGTCCAGGCGAGCGGGCCGGCTTCTTGGGCCCGAGCCGGACCCGTACGAAGCGGGTTGATTTGCCGTTCGCCGCCGGGCCGATAAGCTCGGGAACGATGGCGGACGAGAAGGGGCTCGCCGGTTCGCGCTACCTGTTGACCGCGGCGGGTGTGATCGTCGTGTTGGCGGGTCTGAAGGCCGGCCAACCGCTGCTCGTGCCGCTGGTCATGTCGGTGTTCCTGGCGGTGCTGGCCGCGCCGCTCGTGCTGTGGATGCAGAAGCGCAAGGTGCCCACGGTCGTCTCGGTGCCGCTGGTGGTGCTGGGCGTGGTCGCGGTGCTCGCCGCTGTCGCCGGCTTCGTCGGGACTTCGGTGAATGCGTTTGTGGCCGCGCTGCCGCGCTACCAGTCCGGGCTTGAAGACGTGGTCGGCGGCAGCAGCCGCTGGCTGTCGGCGCACGGCATCGATCTGACGCATCACGTCCGCACGCTGCTCAAGCCCGCCGCGGTGATCAGCGTGATCGGCGGGACGCTCACGCAGCTTGCCGCCGCGCTGTCCAACGCCCTGCTCGTGATCATCACCATGGCGTTCATCCTGTTCGAGGTGACGGCGCTGCCGCGCAAGATCCGCCAGGCCATGGGCGATCCGCAGGCGGACCTCAGCCGCTTTTCCAAGGTGACCACGGAGGTCCAGAACTACATCGTCATCAAGACCTACGTCAGCGCGGCCACCGGCGTGCTGGTGTGGCTCCTGCTGCTCATCCTGGGGGTCGACTTCGCGGCGCTGTGGGGTCTCGTCGCCTTCCTGCTCAACTACGTTCCGAACCTCGGTTCGATCATTGCCGCCGTGCCCCCCGTGCTGCTGGCCATCGTCCAGTTCGGCTTCGGGCGCGCGATGATCGTGGCGGCGGGGTTCTTCGCCATCAACATGATGATCGGCAACATCGTCGAGCCCAGCCTGCTCGGGCGGCGGCTCGGTCTGTCGACGCTGGTGGTGTTCCTGTCGTTGATCTTCTGGGGCTGGCTGTGGGGGCCGGCTGGCATGCTGCTCTCGGTCCCGCTGACGATGGTCGCGAAGATCTTCCTCGAGCACAATCCCGAGACGCGCTGGCTGGCGATCCTGATGGACCCCGCGCTGGAGTCCGAGCCGACGCCCTCGCAGCCGCCGCCGGCACCGGACTGAGTCGCGGCTACCGACGTCGCCCTTTCGCCCACTTGATGCGGTAGCGTTCCGGCTCGGGCCTGTCCTGCCCCGGCTCGCCGTGCAGGTTCTGCACCTGCCAGTGCCGTTTGCCCAGCTCCAGACCGAAGTGACGCTTCAGGATCTTCTGCATCCTCGCCGTGTCGCCCGGAGTGGTCATCGTGTCCGGCGTCAGACCGTGCGACAGCTGGCAGTCGACGAAGCCGAGCAGCGAGCCGTCTTCGAGCCTTGCACTGCTCTCCGCCACGCGCATCGACTGCGTCGTGGGCAGCGTCGCGGCGTACAGCGACACGCCGAGCTTCCTTGCGCTCGCTTCGCGGTAGGCCGCGAGCTGTTGATCGCGAGTCACTCGTCCCCGGAGCTGGCGCGTCGCGACCACCAGCGCCGCGCCGTGGCGGTGGCTCTTCACGCCCAGCGCCGCCAGCACCGCCGACAGGTCGTCGAGCACTCCCGGTGCGAGCTCGTCGGACAGCAACGCGAGGTTCTTCGCGTAGAACGGCACGCGTGACGGAAAGTAGACGGTCAGGTCGAGCGCTTCGGAGACGCCATTGCCGGGAACCTGGATGCGGCCAGCCTCGGCGGATGAACCCCGCGATTCCGTCGTGCCCGGAAGCGAAAGACAGATGTTCGTGAACTTCTGGCCACCGAAATCCGCGATGGCGTCGCCGAGCAGCTTGTCGGCCTCGACCTGATCGAGCCTGGCGCGCACGTGCACGTCGAGCCGCTGCAGCACGCGCCGCGCTCCCTTGTGCGCGTACGCCGCCTCGATCTGCACGTCCGTGCCCTCCTGGCCGTCCGGCTCGAGATCGATCTCGAGCACTCCGACGGGGCCTTGCTTGTCCTCGCCGGCTACCGCCGTCTGCGCGCGATTGACGATGCCGAACAGCCCGTCGTCCGCTGTGCTCTCGATGCTGATGGACTCCACGACGTGTCTGCTCCCGACCCTCGATGCGACGCACATCTTCGCACGTCTGTCGCGCCCGTGCGGCGATTCCTGGCATCACGGCGCCGGTTCTGCAAGCATCTTGCGCCACATGACCAGCTCATCGGACATGGAACGGTGGCAGGGGCGGGTTGCGCTCGTGACCGGCGCTTCGTCGGGTATCGGTCGCGCGACGGCTCTGGAGCTTGCGCGCGCGGGCATGAAGGTCGCCGTCTGCGCGCGCCGCGAAGAGCGCCTGCGCGAGCTCGCCGCCCAGCCCGACGCCGGCGAGATGCTTCCGTTGGCGGTCGACCTGCGGCAGGAAGGTGACATCCTACGGCTCTTCTCCAGCGTGCGCGAGAGATGGGGCGGGGTAGACGTGCTGGTCAACAATGCGGGTCTCGGCCACGCCGAGTCGCTCCTGACGGGCAACACGGAGCACTGGCGCGAGATGCTGGAGGTCAACGTGCTGGCGCTGTGCGTCTGCACGCGCGAAGCGCTGTCCGACATGTTCCGTCGCGGCGACGACGGGCACGTCATCCATATCTCGTCGATGGCCGCGCATCGCGTTCCGTCCGGCAGCGGGATGTATTCCGCGACCAAGTACGCGGTGCGCGCGTTGACCGAGGGGCTGAGGCAGGAGCTGCGCGAGCGGCAGAGCTCGATCCGTGTGAGCGCGATCAGCCCGGGCTACGTGGAAACGAGCTTCGCCGAGCACTACCACAAGAGCGCGGAGGCCGCGGCACGCACCTACGGCCGCTACAAGGTGCTCGAGTCGGACGACATTGCTCGTGCGGTGCGCTTCGTTCTCGAGAGCCCGCCGCACATGCAGGTGCACGACATCCTGATCCGCCCCCGCGACCAGCCGGGGTAGGGCGGCTAGCCCACGCGCTTCACGAAGTCGGCGATGGCGGCGAGGATGCGCTCGTCCACGTCATCCTGCGTCTCGCCGCTGTTCTTGAGCGCGGTCTTCGTGGCCTGGAGCGAGTGGTTGCCCGTCTCCACCACGAACAACTCGCTCTTCGCCTTCATCCTGCGCTGCACCTTGGAGAGCAGCTCGAGGGGACAGAGCGGGTCGCGCGTTCCCTGCACGAACAGGATTGGCGTCTCGAGCGCCAGGAGCACCTCGTCGCGGACAGCGCCGGTCTTGCCCGCGCCCTTGAGCGGATAGCCGAGACAGACCAGAGCATCGACCGGCTCCTCGAGCGCCAGGTGGCACCCGACGCGCGAGCCCATGCTCTTGCCGATCAACACCACGGGCCCCTTGTGCCGGCGCCGGGCCGAGGCGAGCGCCTCGCGGTGCGCCTCGATCAGCTTCGGCAGTCGATCGGGCGAGCGACGACCCTCCCGCATGTACGGGTAGTCGAACGCGACGACCTTGCCGAGCTTTGCCAGCCGGGTCTTCCAGCTCTGCATCCAGTCGGAGCTGGAAGGCGCTCCGGCGCCGTGGGAAAACAGGAACAGCGGGCGCGCCATCGAGACGATGTTGTCTCTACCCGTGGCGCGAAGCCAGGGAAATGGCCGGGTCGGGGTAGGAGGAGGGACCGCTTTGCTGTGCGGAGACCCCGACCCGGCCTTGCGAACCACGCTTCTCTCTACCCCTGGATACGGACAACCGGTGCCACGGCATAAGCGCCGGCTGGAAGGAATCGGCTGCGGCTCCGAAGACAATCCGCGCTTGCGGCGTTCGTAGTCCTGATCACAGTGTTCGCCCGCTCCGGGCTCGGGGCGGCGTCTCGCCCGCCGCGTATCCACGTGCCTTCCATGCAACTCGGTCTCCAGCAGATGGCTCCAGCGTCGCCCGACTCCTCGCCGCGGATTGCGGAGCTTCGCGAGTTGATGCGCCTGGCCGTTCCGCTCGCCGCGGCCAACCTCGGCCAGGTGTTGATCGGCGCGGTCGACACCGCTGTCGTCGGCAGACTGGGCGAGATCGAGCTCGGCGCGGCGGGGCTCGGCAACTCGGTCTTCTTCGTCGTGGCCGTGGTCGGCATGGGCATCATGCTCGGGCTCGATCCACTCGTGGCGCAGGCGATCGGCGCCGACGAGCCTGCCCAGGCGCGGCGCATGCTGTGGCAGGGCGGGTGGCTGGCGATGATACTGGGTGTGCCGCTCGCTCTGCTGGTGGCGGGGCTGGGCATGCTGCTGGAGCACTTCGGCATCGCAGCTGTCACCGCAGCGCCCACGCGTGCGTATCTGTTCGCGCGCCTGTTCGGTCTGGTGCCGTTTTTGTTGTTCGTCGCCTGCCGCTCCTACCTGCAGGCCGTGGCTCTCACGCGCCCGGTCGTGCTGAGCGTGGTGGCTGCGAACGTGCTCAATCTGCCGCTCAGCTGGGCGCTCGTGTTTGGCGATGCGGGCCTGGTCCGCATCGGGCTTCCTCCGCTCGGTGTGCCCGCTCTCGGTGTGGCGGGGGCTGCCTGGGCCAGCACCGCGTGCACCGTGGCGCAGATGCTGGTGCTGATGGTCGCCGTGCGCTCCATCAAGCTGCCCGGCGCGCGCCGGCTCTTCCGGCCCGACCGCGGGCTGATGAAGAAGGCGCTGGCGCTCGGTACTCCGATCGGCCTGACGCTGGTTGCCGAATTCGGCGTGTTCAGCCTCGTCAACATACTGATGGGGAACATCGACGCCCGCGCGCTGGCGGGGCACCAGGTAGCGATCACGCTGGCGAGCGCGACGTTCATGGTTCCGGTCGGCATCGGTGCTGCGGCCTCGGTACGCGTCGGACATGCCATCGGCCGTGGCGACGGTCCGGGCACGCGTCGCGCCGGCGTGATCGGGCTTCTCAGCGGGATGGCGTTCATGAGCCTGGCCGCAATCTCGTTCCTGCTCGTGCCGAAGCAGCTGGCCGGCGTCATCACCGACAAGCAGGACGTGATCGCGGCCGCGGTGCCGCTCTTGTTCGTGGCGGCCGTGTTCCAGCTGTCCGACGGCGTCCAGGCGGTGGCGGCCGGCGCGCTGCGCGGAGCCGGCGACACACGCTTCCCGTTGTTTGCCAACCTGGCTGGCCACTACCTGATCGGCCTGCCCCTCGGCGTGCTGCTGGCGTTTCATTTCGGACTCGGAGCGCGCGGCCTGTGGTGGGGGCTGAGCGCGGGGCTGACGGGCGTCGCCGTGGCGCTGACCGTGCGTTTCGTGAAGATTTCGTCGCGGCGCGTGCTGCGCGTGTAGCGGCCGGGGGGCGGAACGCCAGCCATGCGCTAGACTCCACGCCCAACGTGGAGCTTCCCCGTCCCATCACGACCTCGCTCGTGCGCCAGGCGCTGGCGCTGCCGAGCCCATTGCCCCGTCCGGGGCCGCGCCCGGAGGCCAGACCGGCTGCAGTGGTCGTCCCGATCCGCTTCGACACGGTTCCCGCGGTGATCGCGGTCGTGCGTTCGGAGCAGCTGCGCGACCATCCTGGCGAGGTCGGTTTTCCCGGCGGGAAGCTCGAGCCCGACGATACGGATCTCCGCGCGGCGGCGTTTCGTGAGGCGATGGAGGAAGTCGCGCTCGCCGAGAGCGATCTGGAAGAGCTGGGGACACTGTCTGCTATCCCGGTCGTGACGGGTCGCTATCTGATCCATCCGTTTGTCGCGGCGGTCTCGGCGGAGGCAGAACCGCGCGTGGCGAGCAGCGAGCTGTCGCGGGTGGTGGAGCTACCGCTGGCGGCCTGGATCACGGGTGAGCGGCAGCACGGCGCCGTGCCCACCCAGTGGCGGGGACAGCGCTGGCTCATGCCGCACTTCAACGTCGCCGACCGCGTGCTGTACGGCGCAAGCGCGTTCATCTTCTACGAGCTCCTGCTCAAGCTCTGCAGCGTGCTCGGCGTCGAGCTGCCGGAGCCGCGCATCCAGGACGACTTGCCCTGGGGTAACCGCTACGCGTGACCGCGGGTTGTGCGCCTCGAAGGCAGGCCGGAGTTGTGCATCCAGAGCGTAAGCTTCCCGTGCCACCACAAGTCATGCGACGGCCGCCTTGGTGGGAGTCTATCCTTCTGCGTTCCGGCTTTCCGGCCAGCTTGACACGCTAGTTCCGCGGGTGGGAAAAAGCTGACCCGCCGCATAGCGAACAGGACGGGTAGCAACAGACTCGCGCTCGGAGAGCCGGCGGCTGAGCCGCCAAGACCTGAAACATGTCGGAGATGTCGCCGCCCCGATCTGGCCTAGCGTCCGGTGTCCCGTCGAGCTCCCGGGGCTGGGCAGCGTCGTTGGCGACGTCCGCTGCGCTGGCCTCGGTCCTGGTCGCGTTGCCCGCTCGCGCCGCATCGCCCGATGCGACGGCGAGCCGCCTCGACAAGCGGGCGATGAACCATGACTACCTGCAGACCAACTTCAGGGCTGCGGAGAAGAAGCTGAAGCGCGCCGTCAAAGCCTGCCAGCGCGGATGTTCGACGAAGGTGCTCGCGCGCGTGCTCAGGGACCTGGCGACCGTCTACATCGTCGGTCTGAAGGATCCCGCTCATGGCCTGGAGGCCATGCAGAACGCCGTGGCTGCGGATTCGTCCATACAGCTCGACCCCGCCCTGACGACTCCGGAGCTGAAGTCCGCCTTCAAGGCGGCCGGCGGCAAGGTCGAGGGCGAGACCGAAGTGACACTGACTTCGTCGAACACGCTCCAGCACCAGCCCGTCACCGAACAACGGCGTGGAACTCCCGTGCCGATCTACGTCGAGCCCTCTGGCGACGTCGGGGCCAAGAAGTACAAGCTGTACTACCGCGCATCCTCGGACAAGCCGTGGCACTCGGTGCACATGCATCCGGTCGGCGACGGCTTCGGCGCGGAGATCCCCTGCGACGCCGTGACCGGCGACGAGGTCCAGTACTACGTGCGCGCCCTCGACGACGACGATCGCGTCGTGGGAAACGCGGGTTCTCCCGACGATGCCTACAAGGTCGAGCTCGTCCAGGAGCTCTACGGCGATGCGCCGCGTCTACCCGGCAAGAAGCCGCCGGAAAGCTGCAGTGGCGGCGGCGGGTCGAAGGGCGGGCCTTCCCCGGCTTGGCTCAGCCTGTCGCTCGAGCAGGATCTGGCGGTAGTGGGCGGCACCGACGTGTGCTCGCCGCAGAGCCAGCTCGACAAGGGTTTTTCGTGCTTCCGCCAGGACGGCGTCCAGTATCACGGCACGCCGGTGCAGGGCGCCGGTGACCACATCGGCGGCGGGCTGGCGCCTGCGACGACGCGCCTTCTGCTCGGCAGCGAGCTGATGCTCGGGCAGCGCTTCAGCGTCGGGATCAGGCTGGGCTACGTCCTCAGAGGCGGCGGCCCGCAGCCCGACGGAGGTCGGCGCTTCCTGCCGCTGCACGCCGAAGCGCGCGTGTCGTATTTTCTGTCCAGTGGCGGCATGAACGGCGGTGGCTTCGTGCCGTTCGTGTTCCTGGGCGGTGGCATCGCGCAGGTCGACGTGAACAAGAGCGTGCCGGTGCTCGAGAACCGCAACGTGCCGCCGCCGGCGAACCAGATCGACAATCCCCCCGCCCAGATGCTCGATGCGTGGAAGAAGTCGGGTGCCGCCTTCGCGGCGCTGGGCGGCGGCGTCTATTGGGAGCTTGGCCACGACAACGGCGTGCTCGCCGATCTGAAGCTGATGCAGCTCTTTCCGTCGAGCGGCACCGCGGTCTCGCTCAGTCTCGGCTACACGCTCGGCCTGTAGCCGCAGAGCCCGGCCAGTCCCGCCAAGGCCCGGCAGGGCCCGCCCAGGACGAGCAGGACTAGGGCGTGCCCGACCAGGGTCCGGGCGTGTTGGGCAGCGTCTGCCCCTGCTGGCAGGCGTTGTTGTCGACCTGGCCGATCAGCCAGGAGATCAGACAGTGGTCGGCCGCGCTGCCCGTCTTCCAGACGGTGCCTGCCTTGTGGCGCTCGAGGCCGCGCGCCTTGAGCACCATGGTCAGTTTCGTGGGGTCGCCATGCTCGAAGAGGACGTGACCCATCTCTTCCGGCTCCAGCGACAGGACCGATTGGTAGGTCGCCTCGTACTCGTCAGCTGTGGTGGGGCCGCCACCCGGGTAGTCGGGCGCGGACAGCCTCAGGCCGCGGAAGGAGTAGATGCGCATGTTGCGCGCGGTGTTGCCGTGGCAGTCGAGCGACCCGCAGCGGGCGCCCAGCATGTCGGCGACCGGTTTGAAGGTGTCCGTGGAGGGCGCCTTGAACTGCGTGTGGCCGTCTGGCGACGGTCCGGAGCAGGCCGACGCCAACAAGGCGACGAGCGCGCCGCCGATGAATGCGGCGCCGAAGGAGCGGAAGCGGATACGCGCGTTCATTTGCAGCCGCCCGGTGGGAAGGACATGTTCACGCCCTGCGGCGCGTAGTAGATGTGCCCCGTCGCGTTCGTGGCGTGCGGATCGTGGTGGCAATCGGCGCAGGACCCGTCGCGGAATATCGGCGAGAGCATCTGCGCCGCGGGCTGCCCAGCCTGCGTTCCGTACTCGATCTGAACCCACACCGGCCAGACGGGGTCGAACTGCTTCTTCTGGATGAAGAAGTTGCCGACGCAGTTCGTGCCCGTCACGGCCTCGTGCCCGCGCGAGTCGAAGACGTGGACAACGGCGCCCTCCAGGGGCGTGCGGTTGTCGTAGCTCTGGTAGATCGTACCGGCGAACGACATCACCATGCTCGCCGGCCCGCGCTCGGCGTGGCACACCAGGCAGGGCTGTCCGGCGCGGTGGAAAGGCCCGGTCGGAATGCCCGGGGTCTCGGGACCCTGGGCCTTGACGGCATCCTCGTGCACCGGGTCGGGTTGACACGCGCCGAGCAGCGCGGCCAGCGCGAACAGCGCGAGGGAGATCGCGTGACGCTTCATTCGAACGTGGCCTCCAGTTCGAGTGCGCTGAAGCCCGACAGCCGGTTCTTGATGTACAGGGCGTCGCGGTAGTTCGTTTCCGAGGCTTCTATGAGGAAGACAATGCTCCAGTCCCTCGGCGAGAGGTCCGGGCCGATGTTCCAGCGGAAGCCGCCGCCGAACGTGGTCGTGAGCAGCGGTCCCAGCTCCCGGTTGCCGGTGCGCAGTGACGGCACGTTGACGAGCCCGTCGGGGCCGAGCTGGGCGGTGTAGGCCCGCTTCCAGAACGACACCGCACTCTGAACGTCGAGGCGCAGGTGTGGCCACAGGTAGAATCGCTTTCCCATGTCCACGACGAAGCGCATGTCGGTCGTGGAAGCCTTCTGCCCCCAGTCGTCCGCGTAGCCGCGCTCGCTGATGATGAACGTGGAAGCGCTCAGCCGCTGGGCGAGACGGGCGGTGAGCGCGAACCGGTTGCGGGAAAGCGGCAGGTTCTCGATCACCTTCCCCGGCAGCCGCATCTGGTTCACGAGCTGGCCCGATGCGCCGAGCGGCACGGTGTCCGCCACACCTGGCGCGAAGAGCGGTATGTAGCGGTAGGGCTTGGCCTGGTTGCCGCGCTCGAGGATCACGTCCGACACGAAGGTGACCAGCGTCGAAGGATCCAGCACGAGCTCGAGAGCACCGTTGATGGTGTGCGTCGAGTACACGTGCGAGTAGACGCTGAACGGTGTCGTGTGTCGGCCAGCCGTGTTGTGCGTGTAGCTGTAGCCGAGCAATGGCACGACGTTCTTGTCGTCGAGGTCGAGCGAGACGTTCCCGCCTGCGGACAGCGACAGGTAGTCCGGCTCCCGCGAGATGGCCGCCGACACGCCGCCGCCGAACAGATGCGGCTTGTATTTCGCGGAGAAGGTCGCGGCGTGTCGTATCTCGGTCCAGTGGGGGCTGGCGGTGGACACGATGTCGACGCTCGCCGCCGACACGATGTCCACGAGATACGAGCCGGAAACCGACCAGCCCGCGAGGGGATTTTCCACCGAGGCTTCCACGCCGGGCGTGTTGACCGCCACGGAATCCGAGTCGGCGTAGGTCGAGGTCTCGGCCTTCGCGTGTACGATGGTCGCACTGTGATGGCTCTCGTCGGCGCGAGCGCTTGGTCCGACGACCATGACGAGCGCTAGTCCACCGAGGAGCAGCCCGAGCTTCGTTGCGCGCAAGTTCTGCTCCCGCTATCGGCCTAGTTGCAGCCGCATCCGCTGGTGGCGCCTACGTGTCCCCCCGTTGCCCCCTCGTGCACAGCATAGACATGTTCCTGTCCCATGCTGGCGGCGTCGTTCGGATCCATACTCGGATGCGCGAGTCGTCCACGCTGATATGCGTGGACATCCGCGCATCCGGAAAGCAACACCGTGAACAGCACGGCGACAAGACACGCGACAACAGCGAAGCGTGGTGGTGGTCGCGACAAGTCGAAGGATTTCATGACAAGGGGCTTTGCGTTGACGTGCGGTCGGCTGCGTGGAAGTCTATTGGCGTCCATGCGGCCGTCAACATCTTGACCTGAAGGATCACCACCATGCGGCACTCCTTCCGCGCTTATGGAATTTTCCTGGCTGCCGGTATCGTCGCAGCTTGCGGATCAGTTTCTGGCAACGACTCCTCGTTCTGGCGCCCCAGCCAGAACCTGGGTGGTCCGGGTGCGGGCGCTGCGCAGGGCTTTGGAGGATCGGGCACCGGAGGCGGTGGTGCGGGTACGGGCGGCTCTTCCACGGGCGGCTCTTCCACGGGCGGCTCTTCCACGGGCGGCTCTTCCACGGGCGGCTCTTCCACGGGCGGCTCTTCCACGGGCGGCTCTTCCACGGGCGGCTCGAGCACCGGTGGCTCGAGCACGGGCGGCTCCGGCACCGGGGGCGGCGGCGGTGGACCGACCATGTGCCAGTTCACGTTCAGCTTCACCACCCAGGACAATGGCGGTCGGTTCTCCCCGAAGGACGTCGAGGCGACCTGGATCGAGGGCCCGAACAACCAGTTCATCAAGACGCTCGAGAAGCACGCCTTCGTCCGGCAGTTCTACCTGTCCCAATGGAACCAGTCGTCCGGGGGCAACACGGTGGACGCCGTCACGAGCGCCACGGAGTGCTGCCAACCGCAGACGCACAACGTCAAATGGAACTGCACGGACATCTCCGGGAACCCCGTGCCCGCCGGCACCTATCACATCTATTTCGAGTTCACTGAAGACGACCACGCGGGGCCGGTCGGGCACGTCGACTTCCAGGTGGGCAAGTCGCAGAACCTGAATCCGCCGGATCAGCAGTACTTCAAGAACATGAAGCTCACCATGAAGTAGCGCGGCGCGCTCTACGCGCGTCGGTTTTCTACTGGATGGCCGTGCCCCGATCGCGCCAGAAGGGCTCGCGCAGCTTGCGTTTGAAGATCTTGCCTGAGGGTTCCCTCGGCAGCTCCGTCACGAACTGCATCGATCGCGGCAGCTTGTAGCGGGCGACCCTGTCCGCGACAAACCCGACAAGCTCCGCTTCAGAGGCCGTCGCGCCGGGTTCGAGCTCGACCACGGCGTGTAGACGCTCGCCCCATTCGTCGTCGGGGATGCCGAACACCGCGCAGTCGTGCACAGCAGGGTGCGTCACCAGTGCGGACTCTATCTCGGCCGGGTAGATGTTCACGCCGCCCGAGATGACGAGATCCGCGCGCCGGTCGACCAGGTACAGGTAGCCCTCGTCGTCGAGGTAGCCCATGTCGCCGGTTGCGAACAGCTCGCCACGACGCGCGCTCGCAAGCTTGTCCGCGGCGCCGTGATAGTCGAAGTCGCGGCTCGCGTCCGTGCCCACGCACACATCGCCGACGCGCCCCGCTTCGAGCTCGTGGCCCTGCTCGTCCAGGATGCGGAGCGATACGCCTTCGATGGCGCGTCCGACGCTGCCGGGGCGCTCGAGTGCCTCGCGCGCCGTGATATACGTGCAGATGCCCGCTTCCGTGGAGCCGAAGTACTCGTCGATCAGCGGGCCCCACCAGTCGATCATCGCGCGTTTGGTCTCGGGCGGGCACGGCGCGGCGGCGTGCTGTACCGCACGCAGCGAGTCGAGGCGGTAGCGCCGGCGCGTGGCTTCGGGAAGCGCGAGCAATCGGTGCATCATCGTCGGAACCAGGTGCACGTGCGTGACCTGGTAGGTCTCGATCGCGCGTAGCACTGTTTCCGGGTCGAAGCGCGGCAGGATCACGACGCGCCCGCCCAGCCTCAGGCTGAGTCGCGCAAATGTGCTTGGCGCGGAGTGATACAGCGGACCCGTGACGAGGTGCGTCGGATGGCTGCCGAGCTTGCACACGTCGCGGAATACCCGCACGAAGCGCAAGGCCCGCTCCGGCGAGACCGGCCCGCGCATCACGCCCTTGGGCTCTCCCGTCGTGCCCGAGGTGTAGATTACGACGCCGGGCGCGGGGCGCGCGTGCTCCGTGAACAGGGTTGCCGCTGCCAGGGTCTCGTCGTAGCCGGAGAAATCCTCCTGCGAGCCGCCGACGAGCAGTTTGCGTCCGTCGAGGGCGGCGAGTCCCCGGGCCGCACCGGCGACCCGCTCCACGTGGCGCTGCGAGGTGATCAGTGCGCGTGCGCCGCTGTCCTCGAGCACGTAGCGCGTCTCGTCCGCGGACGCGTGGTAGTTGATGGGGACGGGAAACGCGCCGAACAGCTGGCACGCCGCGCCGATCTCGAAGACCGGGATGCAGTTGTCGAGCAGGTAGGCGACGCGATCGTGGGCGCGCACGCCAGCCACATCCAGCCAGCCTGCCAGCCGTGCTCCCCGCTTGCGGAGCTCCGGTGCCCCCATGGTCCGCGCGCCGTCTTCGGCAAGCTCTGCCAGCACCCAGTCCCGGTCAGGCACGCCGGAACACCAGCACGTGGTTGTTCGCCGGCATCTCCACTGTCGTCTGTCGCGCGAAGCCGACTCGTCCAGCCAGCGCGTCGAGGTCGCGCACGTCGCGCACACCCCAACGGCGGTCGCGGCTCTTGAGCGAGGCATCGAAGGCCTCGTTGCTGGGCGCCGTGAACTTCCCGTCGAAGCGGAACGGCCCGTACATGAGCAGCGGCGCGCCTGCCGGCAGGAGGCGCGCTGCGCCGGCAAACAGGCCCTCCGACGATTCCCAGGGCGAGATGTGCACCATGTTGATGCTCACGACCGCATCGGCGCGCTCGAGCGGCCACGCTTCGTTCCGCACGTCCAGCTCGACGGGTGCGAGCAGGTTGTCGAGCCTGGCCTCGGATCGGTACGCCTGCACGCTGGCGAGTGCGGCGGGGTCGATATCGCTCGGCTGCCAGACGATGTCGGGAAGAGCCGCCGAGAAGTGCACGGCGTGCTGGCCGGTGCCGCTGGCGATCTCGAGCACGACGCCGGTCCCGGGCAGCTCGCGGCGCAGGACTTCGAGAATGGGCTCGCGATTGCGCTCTGCGGCGGGTGCGTGGCGTTTCATTGTCGCGCCTCCAGAGGTGGGCCGAGTCGGCGCTCGAGCTCCTCCGCGATCACCGGCAGCGCAACGCCGGCGCTGGCAGAGAGCGCGAAGTCCAGCGCCGCTCCGAGCTCGGTGGGCTCGGGATTGACTTCGACCGTGAGCTTGCCGGCGCGTTTCGCAGCTAGTGCCGGTGCGGCGATGTAGTCGAACAGAGCGGTCGTTCCGGCCACGATGACCAGGTCTGGCGGATCCCACGACAGCTCATGCTGCAGGCGCCGGACCTTGTCTTCGGGCAGGAGCTCGCCGAACAGCACCGCGTCGGGGCGCCGCACGCCGCCGCACAGCCGGCAGCGCGGCGCGGCATCCAGGTCGGCCAGGGCGTCCACGTGCGCCCGGTCGCCGCAGCTCATGCACAGCGTCTGGCTGACCGTGCCGTGGATGTCGATCACGTTCCGGCTGCCGGCGAGCTGGTGCAGGCCGTCCACGTTCTGCGTGAGCAGCACGAAGCGTTCGGCTACCCGCTCGATGCGCACGATGGCGCGGTGCGCGGCGTTGGGCCTGGCGCCCTGGGCCATGCGCGCGAGCTTGGCGATGACGCGCCATGTCCGGTCCGGATCCCCGAGCAGCGTGTGCCCGGACAGTGCTTCGACGGTCTGCTCTCCCTCCTCTGGATCGTCGTACACGCCGCCGCTGCCGCGGTACGTCTGGATGCCGGACTCGGCCGACACGCCGGCTCCGGTGATGACGCCGACGGAGCGCACGGCAGCGAGCCGGTCGCGGAGCCGCTCTGGAAGCTCGAAGCCGGGCATTGCCCGGAGTCTAGCAAGCCCGGGGGAGGGCGCCGGACAGAGCCAGGGTCGGCCGTGGTCCGCAGAAAAAAAGGGTCAGCGGCCCTGGGTGAGGGGGGGACTACCCAGGACCGCTGACCGGAGAGGAAGGCGCCCGGCTCGAGGTGGCGGGGGAGGGGAGGGGGGAAACACCACGAGCGGCGCCTGCACGAGGACATTGCACACCGCGTGCCATGCGTGCGAGCTCACGCGCCGGAGACTTGCGCAGCCTCAAGCGCCCGATCCCTTCCAGATCTGACAAGAGGCTTCCACCGCCGAAAGGTCGCGCCTACTCCGGCTGGACCGGGAAGCCCTTGAGGGGGCCGAGCTCGTTCTTGTCGCGGTAGAACGTCGGCTCGCTCTGCATGTACACCGCCAGGAGCTCTGCCAACGACGCGAGCCCTTCCCGGTGGGTGCGCTCGTAGCCGTGCGAGGCGTCCGCGCCGAAGCAGACCAACGCTGTGCGCAGATCGTTGCCAGCCTCCAGCGCGGAGGCGGCGTCGCAGCGGTAGTACTTGAACACGTCGCGCTGGTGCTCGATGCCGAACTGGCGGGAGAGGGCCAGCAGCTTGTGCGACAGGTGGTAGTCGAAGGGCCCGGTCGAGTCGGCCATCGCTATCGTCACGCCGCGCTCGCGCGAGTTCTGCCCCGGGGCGGGCGTCGCGTTGTCGACCGCGACCATCTCGGTCACGTCGCCATGCAGGACAGCGGAGGCGCCCGAGCCGACTTCCTCCGAGATCGTGAACAGCAGGTGGCAGTCGACGGGAACCGGCGCGCCGCTGTCCACCACGGCCTTGGCGGCCGCGAGCATGGCAGCGACGCCTGCCTTGTTGTCGAGGTGCCGCGAGTTGATGAAGCCGTTTTCCGTGACTTCGGGGCGCGGATCGAGCGCAACGAAATCGCCGATTGCAAAGCCGACGTGCGCCAGCTCCTCGGCGGTCCGGCAGAAGTCGTCGGTCCGGATCTCGACGTTTTCCCAGCTGACGGGTTGGGTGTCGACTTCCTCGTTGAAGGTATGCCCTGAAGCCTTGAGCGGCAGGATGGTTCCGCGCCGGGAGCCGTGGTTGTCGGTGAAGATCGTCACGCGGCCGCCCTCGGCGAAGCGGCTGGACCAGTGCCCGATCGGCACGATCTCGAGGCGGCCGTTCGCCTTCAGGTTTTTCACCATGGCGCCCAGCGTGTCGAGGTGGCTCACGATGGCGCGGCTCGGATTCGACTGGCGGCCCTTGATGTAGGCGCGCATCGCGCCGCGACGGGTCAACTCGAACGAGATGCCGAGCTTCTCCAGCTCTTCACCGACGTGGTGGACGATGCGGTCGGTGTAGCCGCTGGGGCTCGGGATTTCGAGCAGACCCAGCAGCGTGTCCAGCAGGTACTCGCCGTCGATGGTCAGCCGTTTCATCGGCTTCTCGGTGGTTCCCTGCTGGTTCTTCTCGGCTCGCGATTCGGGTGTGCGCTGTCGGCGGTATTTCTCGAGGTCGGTAGGCATGCTTCTAGATGATGACACTTGCAGTCTGCGGGAACAGCAGATCTACAAAACGTTCTGCGGTGGGCTGGGGTTCATGGTTCGCCAGCCCTGGCCGCTCGTTGGCTTCGATTATCCAGTAGCGGGCGCCCTCGACCGACGGCACGACGAAATCGAGGCCGACGACGGGGATATTCAGTGCCGTCGCTGCGGTTTCGGCGGCGTTGACCAGGCGCGGGTGCAGCTCGGCGGTCACGTCGTGGATGGTGCCGCCGGTGTGCAGATTGGCGGTCTTCCGCACCACGACCGTCTTGCCGGCCGGTAGTCTGGCGTCCAGCGAGTAGCCTGCGCTCTTCACGCAGCGTTCCGTTTCCTCGTCGATCGGGATCCGGCTTTCGCCTCCGGTCGCCGCGGCGCGGCGGCGGCTCTGCTTCTCTATCAGCGCCCGGATGGTGTGCTGACCGGTACCGGCGATCTGGGGAGGGCGTCGCACTGCCGCCGCGACCACCTGGAAGTCGATGACGATGATGCGCAGATCCGCGCCTTCCACCATCTCCTCGAGCAACACCGCATCCGAGCACTCTGCGGCAGCGTCGATGGCCCGACGCAGGTCCTTCTTCGTGCGGATGTCCACGCGCACGCCTCTGCCCTGCTCGCCGCGGGCGGGCTTGACCACGATGTGGCCGTGCAGCGACAGGAACGCCTCGTTGTCCTTGCGACGTCCGGCCGTCTGTTGTGCCGGCACGTTGAGACCTGCGGCGATCAGCACCCGCCGCGTGACGCGCTTGTCGTCGCAGCGGCTCATCGCCACGGCGTTGGTCAGCTCGCTCAGCGATTCCCTGCACACGATGGTGCGCCCGCCGAAGGCGAGCGAGAAGAACCCGCCCTCCTCGTCCAGCACCTCCACCGCGATTCCGCGCCGGCGCGCCTCGCGCACGATGATGGAGGCATAGGGATTGAGCTCGGCCTCGGGCGGGCTCGCGATGAACAGCGGTTCGTTGATGACGTTCTTCTTCTTGACGCAGAACACCGGCACTCGCTGGAAGCCGAGCTTTTCGTACAGCGCGATGGCCTGCTTGTTGTCGTGCATCACGGACAGGTCGAGGAAGGCCCTGCCACGCGCGATGTAGTGCTCGAGCAGGCGCGTCACCAGTGCCTGGCCGACGCCAGGATGCGTGGTCTGCGGGTCGACGGCCAGGGCCCATAGGCTGCAGCCGCTTTCCGGATCGCCGAAGGCTTCGGTGTGGTCGACTCCGGTGACCGTTCCGATGATGTCGCCGGTGTTCGAGTCCTCCGCCACCAGATAGGTCAACACGCGGGACTTCCGCTGCGCCCACATGAACTCGGGGTCTGCTTCGACCATGTGGCGGTGCTTGTAGATGCGGTTCGTACCCAGCGTGTCGGAGCGCTTCTGCAGACGCCGCACGGTGTAGCCCGTCGCGGGAGCCGGTGGGGTCCGGTACTGCTCCAGGTACAGGCGGTAGGTGTGCGACGGATCGAGGAACAGATCCTGGGGAGCGATCGACAGCACGACGTGCGGGTCGCCGAGGTAGAAGGCGATGTCGCGCCTGCCCGGCCGCTCCTCGATCAGAGCATGCGCGATCTGTTCGTTGGACTCGAAGGTGTGGCCGAAGATCAGGCGCCCCCAGCCGCAGTCCACCGTTACGTTGTGCTGGGCCGGCGCCTCGTCCGCGCGATCTGGGTGTTTCCAGGTCTTGAGCGTGGGCGCGTTGTCGCGATCCACCCGGTGGTGCGAACCCGGGCCCAGCCGTTCCGGATGCATGCGGGACGACGGGCGTGGCTTCTTGCCGTTCCCCGTTGCTTGACCGTCACCCCTCCGCGTCGACACGAGACCTGCCCTCTCCGTTCCTACAAGTCGTGGATCTGCAGCCACAGCTCGAGCAGAGCGATCTGCCAGAGCTTCGAGCCGCCGAGCGGCGTGATGTGCTGCTCGGGATCCGACAGCAGTGTGTCGACATAGTTGCGCTGGAACACCCCGCGTTGCCGTGCGCGCGGCGCGTCCAGAGCGTCCCGCACCATCTCCAGGTACGGACCGCGTAGATACTTGAGTGCGGGCACCGGAAAGTAGCCCTTCGGGCGATCGATGACCTCGGCAGGAATGACCCGCCGGGCGGCCTCCTTGAGGACGTGCTTGCCGCCGCCTCCGACCTTCATCTCCGGGGGCACGCGCGCGGCCAGCTCGACCACGTCGTGATCCAGGAACGGAACGCGCGCTTCCAGGCCCCAGGCCATGGTCATGTTGTCGACGCGCTTCACCGGGTCGTCGACCAGCATGATCGTGGTGTCGATGCGCAGGACCTTGTCGATGGCGCGACTCGCTCCGGGCTCGGCGAAGTGCTGGCGCACGAACTCGCGGCTGAAGTCCTCGCTCACCAGCGCCGGCTCCACGGCGCGGGCGTAGTCGGCGTGATCGCGATCGAAGAACACGCGCGCGTAGTCCCCGAGGGCGTCCGTGCTCTCGAGCATCGGTGGGTACCAGTGGTAGCCGGCGAAGATCTCGTCGGCGCCCTGGCCGCTCTGCACGACCTTGACGTGCTTTTCCACCTCCTCGGAGAGGAGGTAGAAGCCGATGTTGTCGTGGCTCACCATCGGCTCGCTCATCGAGTCGATGCAGCGCACGAGGCTCGGCAGGGCGCGGCTCGAGTCTACGAAGATGCGGTGGTGGCGCGTCTCGAAACGCTTGGCGATGATGTCCGAGTAGGCGAACTCGTCGCCCTTTTCGCGCCCGACCGTCTCGAACCCGATAGAGAACGTTTCGATGTCCTTCTGCCCGGCCTCGGCGAGCAGCCCGACGACCAGGCTCGAGTCCAGACCGCCCGAGAGCAACACGCCCACCGGAACGTCGGCGATCAGCCGTCGCGCCACCGCCTTGCGCAGCACCTCGAGCACCCGTCCCTGCCACTCCTCGAACGAGACGCCGGCGTCGCGTTCATCCCGCTCGAATGCAGGGCGCCAGTAGACCTGCTCCTGACGGGCGCCGTCGGGCTCGACCACCATCAGCGACGCGGGCGCGAGCTTGCGCACGCCCTGCAGAATCGTGTGCGGCGCGGGCACCACCGCGTGGAAGCTCATGTAGTGATGCAGCGCTACCGGGTCGAGGTTCGTGTCGACGTCGCCAGCCTTGACGATGGCTGGCAGAGAGGAGGAGAAGCGCAGCGCGCCGCCGACCTCGGCGTAGTACAGCGGCTTGATGCCGAGCCGATCGCGGGCCATGACGATCCGCCCGCTGTCGCGTTCGACAATAGCGAACGCGAACATCCCGTAGAGCCGCTGCACGAAATCCCGACCCCAGGCGTGGTAGGCCTTCAGCAGCACCTCGGTGTCGCCGGTCGAGAAGAAGCGATAGCCCTTGCCTTCGAGCTCCTTCCTCAACTCCGGATAGTTGTAGATGGCGCCGTTGTAGACGATGGTGAGGCCGAGCGCGCTGTCGACCATCGGCTGCTGCGCGCCCTCGGTAAGATCGATGATCTTCAACCGGCGGTGTCCGAGCGCGACGCGCCCGCGGGCCACCAGGCCGGATGCGTCGGGCCCGCGCGGCTCCATGGCCGCCGTCATCCGCTCCACGGCGCCAACCGAGGCTGGACTACCGTCGAAGCGTATCTCACCGCAGATGCCGCACAAGGGAGTGTTGGTCCTTGGGAGTGTCGCCTTCCCGGAATCGCGCGGCCGAGGCAGCCGCCACAACAGCGCCGCTCGACAGACCCGTATGGCAGGCGAGCCGCGTGCTTTCCCGGAAGCGGTACAGCGATATCGTATAACAATCCGCGCACCCGCTGTCCCGACAAGACTCGCGGCTCATCGAACGGGCGAAGCGCTCGCCCGATGGGAGAAGCCCTGGCAACGCCACGAGATGCACTCCCACTCGTTCTTGATCTGCGAGAGCGACCCGCTGACGGGCATGCTGTTCGCGCTGGTCGGCAACCCGGGCGTGCCGGACATCCGGACCAGGCGTTTCGAGGTCCTGGGTACGCCGAGGCGTCGGATCTACTATCGACTCCGCCCCCGGCTCGCGTGGCTCGAGAGCATGGCTTCCGGGGAGCCTGCCCCGCCCGATCCGCCGCCGCTTGTCGCCGGGAGCTGATTCCAGGCCGGATCCACGCGCTTTTCTGGGGTGCGATACCGGTGGCCAATGTAGGTGGCCAGCGACATGTGCAGGATTTTCATAATATCGCGGCTCCGCCCCGACTCACCTGTCATGGCAAAGTGGGGTATGCGGGTCGAATGGTTGGGAGTCCTGGCCGCGTGTGCAGTGGCGCTGGCGCTGGGCAAGGGCTGCAGTAGCAACACCCAGTCGGGCAAGAGCACGACGAACAAGGACGGCGGCGGTCAGGACTCGTCGGCCGACGGCACGACCGGCGATGGCAGCGGTGGCGGTGGCGGCACCAGCGCCAACTGCAAGGCGGCGGCCGCCAACTGCACTGCGAGCAGCGAATGCTGCTCTGCCAACTGCGATCCGAAGCTGCATGTCTGCGCCAATCCAGTGGGTGGGTGCAAGACCGCAGGGGGCGCGTGTTCGACGCCGACGGACTGCTGCAGCATGGTCTGCACCGGCGGCAAGTGTGGCTCCACGCAGTGCACCTCCGACAACCAGGCGTGCTCGGCCAACACCGACTGCTGCAGCGGGCAGTGTGCGGCCGGTCCCGACGGCGGCGCGAAGGTCTGCATCCCGCTGAACTCGACCTGCAAGACGTCGGGCAACACCTGCTCCGGCAACAGCGACTGCTGCTCGCAGGTCTGCACGAACGGTCTCTGCTCGGCCAAGGTGTCGTTCTGCACCCAGAACGGCGACGCCTGTACGAAGGACGCCGAGTGCTGCGGTGGTGTGTGCACGATCGCCAGCGGCAAGACGCTCGGTACGTGCAGCGTTCCTGTGGGACCGGGCGCCGGCGGCTGCCACATCGCGGGCACGGTGTGCGATCCGACGGGAGCCACGGCCTGCGGCGACTCGTTCTGCTGCAGCCACTCCTGCGCACCGTACGGACCTACCGGTGTGAACATCTGCCAGCCGCCGAGCGGCTGCCGCCCCACCGGCGAAGTGTGCGCCAAGGACAGCGACTGCTGCGGCGGTTCGGGCACGCCCAACAGCGCCGACGCGAACACGCACTGTTCGAAGGCGGCGGGCGCCAAGCTCGGCCTATGCGACCAGGGTCACAAGTGCTCGCCGGCCGGCTCCATCTGCCGGCTGCAGTCGATGTCGTGCTCGGCTACCGATGTGTGCTGCTCGGGCAACGTCCAGCAGGACGACACGTGCCACCTCGACCTGCTGGGCATCCCGCGCTGCACCATCAACCCGGGCGGCTGCAATGCGGACGGCGGCTCCATGGCGGGCAAGGCCTGTGCGAGCAGCGCCGACTGCTGTGGTCTGCCGTGCGTTCCCAACAAGGCCGGCAGCACCCCGCCGTACATCTGCGGGCCGTCGTGCGTGCAGCAAGGCGGAAACTGTTCCACCGACGCCGATTGCTGCTCGGGTCTGCCGTGCATCACCGATCCGGGCTCGTCGACGGGCACGTGCAAGCAGCCGCCTCCGCCGCCGCCGCAAGACGCGGGCACCACCGACAGTGGCACCACCACCGACAGCGGCACCACCACCGACGGCGGCACGACCTGCGCCCTGTACGGCCAGACCTGCACCACCAGCAGCGACTGCTGCAACGCGGTGCCGTGCACCAATGGTCGCTGCGTCGTGGTCATCAACTGATGAAAACGCTGCTCCCGTTCACCGCCGTCGCCGCCATCGCGGCGTGGGGCGGCGGTGACAGCAAGCCCGGCTAGACGGGCATCTGCAGTGGGGACGCGATGGAGCGGGCCGGAGCGTGCCGGCCCGCTGCTACTGCGCCTTTGGGTTGCCCGCGGCGCTCTGCAGCGCGCAGGCGGCGTCGAGCAGTCCGTACAGCTCGTGGCGCATCGCGTAGGGAACGGCGTGGCGCACGCCGGGAAACGGCCGGAGCTCCGCGCGGTATCCCAGCGCGACCAGCGCCGCCACCGCGCTTTGTGATTTCGCGATCGGCACCCGCGGATCGCTCTGGCCGTGCAGCGCGACGACCGGCGGCAGCGACCCCGGGGGGCGCTTGTCCGGCCTGAGTGCCGCCGGCAGCATGCCGCCCATCGGATACGCCGCAGCGATTCGATCCGGGTACAGCGCAGCGATCGCGAACGAGAGCATGCCGCCCTGTGAAAAACCCGTGACGATGGGGCGGCCCAGGGTGGGGCGCTTCTGGACGAGCTCCGTCATGGCGCGCGCCACCTGATCTGCAGCGTGGTGGATGCCCGCGGCGAGCTCTGCATCGTCGCCCATCTGGAACCAGGAGTAGCCGCCGTGGAAGGACAGCGGCGCGCGCAGCACCACGACGCGCGCCTGGGTGTCGAGCCCATCGAAGACGTGCACGAAGCTCGCCGGCCGATCGCCGAGCCCGTGCAGCGCGACGATGAGCGGCAGCCGTGCCTGTTGACCAGCGCCGCCCGTGACCCGCTCGAGGTAGGCGAGACCGGCGGCGGTATGGTCCGGCGCGGCGTGCGCGGTGGGGCGCGGCGCGGCCCTACTGGAGGCAACTGGGTGTGGAGCCGGCTTGTGATCGCACGCGACGAGCAGCGAGGCGATCAGCAGAGCACAGGTGATGGTCCTCATCGGCAATTGTCCGGAACAGGCACAGGCATGGCCCGGACGGCCTGCGAACGTCTAGAATCGCCGGTCATGATCCGGAAGATCTTGTTCCTTGTCGCGATGTGCTTTCTGTCGGTGGCCTGCGGCAGCAGTAGCTCGGGCTCCGGAGCAACAGCGGGGACCCAGGCAGTTTTCGACCTGGGGGCGGATCTCTCGCAACCCGATCACTACTACGACGTGCCGTTCCCGTCGGATCTGCGCCTCACGGCCCAGGGGACGCCGGACGTGAGCGGGTTCCCCAACCCGTACAACAAGCAGATCGTCGATGGGCTCAAGCACATTGCGGGGCAGCGCCCCGGCTTCTCGACGGTGCCGGTCGCATTCTTCCGGTTCAACGGAGCTATCCAGTCGCGCACCCTCGACAAGCTGATTCCGGCCGACGCGTCCTCGCCCATCCTGCTCATCGACGTGGACGCGAGCTCGCCCGATCGCGGAAAGCTGATCCCGACGATCGCCAATACGCCGCCGAACGACGGGGCGTACGTCCCCGACAACCTGCTGGCGGTGTCGGCCTACCCCGGGATCGTGCTCCATCCCGGCCGCAAGTATGCGTTCGTCGTGATGCGCTCCGCCGACGATGCCAAGGGCAAGCCGCTCGGCGTGCCCAAGGCGATTCAACAACTGGCGGCCGGCAAGGCACCGGCCGGTGCGAAGGGTGCGGACGCGGTGAAGCTCTACGCCTCGCTGTGGGACACGCTGAAGACCGCAGGTATCGACAAGGCGCAGGTAGCCGCCGCCACCGTATTCACCACGGGCGACGTCGTGAAACAGACCTACGACATGTCGACGGCGCTGCTCGCGAAGTACGACCTCTCGATCAAGAATCTCACGCTCGACCCATCCAGCGCGACCGCGCCGCGTTTCTGCGAGCTGAAGGGCACGATCGACTACCCGCAGTTCCAGAAGGGCAAGCCGCCGTACAACACCGAGGGCGAGTTCGTCCTGGACAAGAAGGGTGTGCCGATCGAGCAGCGCACGCTGACGGCGCCGATCGTCATCACGCTGCCCAAGCAACCCATGCCCCAGGGCGGCTACCCGCTGGTGATGTACTTCCACGGCTCCGGCGGGCTGAGCACGCAGGTTGTCGACCGCGGCACGGTGACGACCGTGGGGGGGCAACCGACGCCGGGTCAGGGGCCGGCCTACGTGCTGGCGCCGTTCGGGTTCGCTGCTGCGGGTAGCGCGCTGCCGCTGAACCCCGAGCGCGTGCCGGGCGCGACCGAGACGGAATACCTGAACACGAACAACCTCGCGGCGTTCCCCTACACCTTCCGGCAGGGCGTGATCGAGCAGCGGTTGTTCATCCAGGCGCTATCGAAGCTGCAGATCGATCCTTCGCTGCTCAGCGGCTGCACCGGGCCCACGCTGCCTGCCGGCGCGACGAAGTTTTCGTTCAACACGGATCCACTCTTGGCTATGGGCCAGTCGATGGGCGGCATGTACACCAACATGATCGGCGCGGTGGAACCGAAGATCAAAGCCGTGGTCCCGACGGGTGCCGGCGGCTTCTGGCGCCAGTTCATCATCCAGACCAAGCTGCTCGGCAACCTGGGCAAGTTGGTGGGCGTCATCCTGGGGCTCGGGACCCAAGGCGAGCTGACGCCGCTGCACCCCGCCCTGGCGCTGCTCGAGACGGGCTGGGAGCCGGCCGAACCGATGGTCTACATGCCGCGCCTGGCGCGCCTCCCGCTATCGGGCAGTCCTGTGCGACCCATCTACGAGCCGGTCGGTCAGGGCGACAGCTACTTCCCGACCACGCTCTACAACGCGATCGTGCTCGCCTACGGACACAAGGAAGCCGGCAACATCATCTGGCCGGAGATGCAGCACTCGCTGAAGGTCGTAGGGCTCGGCGGCATCGTGCCGTATCCGGTCAAGGACGACCTCCAGTCGACGACGGGGAAGAAGTACACGGGCGTCGTGGTGCAGTACAAAGGCGACGGCATCTACGATCCGCACGCGATCTTCGCGCAGCTCGACGCGGTGAAGTACCAGTATGGCTGCTTCTTCAAGTCGTTCCACGACACCGGAACAGCGGTCGTACCGGCTCCCGCGCCGCTCGGCACCCCCTGTCCCGAGTAGGCCCGCCGCTCCGGTGCTCGTCGGCGTTCGCATGACAACACGCAATCGCGAAGTGCGCTCGCGCCGGGTGTGCTGTGACATCCCGCCTCTGTGAGGCGATTCGTCACGCACATCGGGCGCTGCCCGCTAGCGGATCCTCCGGCTTTCCCGGCTATCGACTGTCGGCACGCGCGTTGCACAAGGGCGATGCAGGCGGCGCCGGTGGGGGCCGGAGGGGGGGCGCCACCTGATTGATGTTTGGCCCCGACACACGATGAGGCCGCTGCCCAGGCAGCGGCCTCTTTCACATTTGCCAGCGCACGTCGAGGAAGAGCAGCCCCGCGGTGCAGCTCCCCGTCGTGTGCGGAGACGGTGGGTCTAGGCGACGCGGTATTCGACGAGCTGGGCGACGCCGCGCCAGCCGTCGCTACGGGCACGCAGCGTCCTCGGCGGCGGGCGCCGGTACCGTGGGTGTGCCTTTCAGCAGGCTCGCGAGGAAGCAGCGGTACATGTGTTTGGGCGGCTGGGTCTGGAAGACGACCTCGTGACCGTCCTCCACGCCGTCCTCGCGCTGCTGCACGACGACCGCCGTTGTGTGCGCGTCGATATTGCCGGTTGCGGGGAGCGTGATGTGCTTCCGCCCCGACAGCGGCAGCCGTTCGTCGAGCGTCGGGAAGCTCGCGATCTCGGGGGTGCTGCTGTCCAGCGCAGTGCCCGCGAAGTCCAGCCCCAGCGACAGGCTCGACGCCTCGGAGATGGTCGGCATGATGTAGTGATCGACGATGCCCTGGATCATCAGGATGTCGCGCGGCGCACCCTGCCGCGGATGATGCACGATATACGACGCGTACACGGGCGGGTCGGCCGGCTCGGCCGCCCACTGGAACAGATTCAGCGCCGGGTCCTGCTCGGTCAGCGAGTACTGCCCGGCGACGCCGAGCAGGAGCTCGGCCGGGCCCTTCACGGCCACGGGATGCTGCTTGTACAGGACGTTCTCGATCCAGCTGCCGCCTTCTCCGCTGAGGATGCCCGCTTTGAACATCGGCTCTGTGGCGAGCGTGAGGGGCGAGATGGTGGCGCCCATCGAGTGACCCATCAGCGCGAAGTGATCGGGATCGAAGTGCACCGGCCCGCCGCTTGTGTCGAGCCCGGGGCACGATGACGCGTCGAAGGAGAGCCTTTCCAGCACGTGGGCCTGCAGTGCGAGCTCGGCCGCGGACTGGCGCACGTTGTCGCGCAGCGCGGAGGGGTTCGTCACGTTGAACATCAGGAACTGCTCGTCGCGGCCCGTGACGTTGCGGAGCCCACCGTGCGGTCCGTCGACGCTCGCGCCGGCCCAGCCGACCTTGGCGAACCCGAGCGCCGGTCCCGTGCCGGGCACGAGCGCGGGACCGCCCGTCTTCGCCTGGACGCCGCGGTCGACCAGCGGTCGATCGCCGCCGCCGCCGGTGCGGCTGAACAGCACGATCGGGAAACCCGCTGCGGGCATTTTCGCTCTCGGCACCGTCACGACGATGCGCGCGTTCTCGCTGCGCTGGAAGATCGGCTTGCCAGCGGCGTCGAAGAGCCAGTCACCGCCCGTCTCGTCGAAAGGCGGTGTGCCGCTCTGGTAGTCGGGCATCTCGATGGTCGACGAAAATACGCAGTAGTCGTCGAACACCTCGTCGGCCTTGAAGGGCAGGGCCGGCATGGGCAGCGGGCGCGCCAGCATCGCCTTCTCGACCGCGACCAGGCCGGTGGTCGGGTCGTCGGTCGTGAACACGGCGAGGCCTGCGAGATTGGAGGCCTTCACGCCCAGCGAGCCGAGCGCGTTGATCGCCGCGTGGTACTCGTCTCCGACCTGTGCGCTCATGCCCGCCGGAGTGCGTCCGGCGACGAGCTCGGCGAGCGAGCGCGGTACGCCCAGCGGCTTTCCGTCCGCGTCGTGCACGCTCCTGAGCACGACGGCCGCGTAGCGCGTGTCGGCTCCGAGCGGGATGCCTTGCAGCGGGATCAGCGAAAGCAGATTGTCGGTGCCGAAGGGACCGCCGTCGGCGTCGAAGTGCACGCTCACCGGCATCTTCCTGCCGCGATCGGGCGAGCTGTCGTCCACGTCGACCAGGAACACCGGCGCGTCGTCCTTGATGCTGGCGGCCGGTCCCATCGCTACGGCTGGATCGAGCGGGCCGTCGAGTGCGAAGTACACTCCAGCCGTGGTCGAGAAGCCGCGCGCGTCCCGCTCGATCAGCTTGATCACCTTGCCGAGGAATACCGAGCCTGTAGTGTTCGGGAAGCCCGAGAGGTCGGGGTGTCCATCGGTGCCCATGCGACTGTCGTCGGGAAAGGGCGCGGCGTAGAACCCGCCACCAAGCCGATAGTCGGCCAGCACGTGGGTCGAGGCCGCCGGGTTGGTCTTCGAAGAGCACGCACTGACCAGCACCGCGAGCCCAACCGCGGCAGCGACGAAGCGCATGCCGTGAAGATATCACGCTGCTGCTGCGCGCGTCAGGCCAGCCGCGACAGCAGCCGCGCGGAAAGGTAGCGCGACATCGTGATAATCGGGGTCATGGTGTGCGTCGACGAGCTCGACGGGAAGCCCGACGAGTCGAACACGTACACGTCGCGGCTGCCGTACACCTGCCCGTCGGGATCGGCGGCGCCGTCGCGCGCGGACGGCGCGAAGCGGACGCCGCCCTGTTGGTGGGCCGACAGGAGCGGTGCGCTGACCGGGTCGAAGCGCAGCGCATCGACCTTGTCCAGGTCCTTTTCCGAGCGGATCTCGAGCGGGGGCAGTACGGGCACCATCACGCGCTCCGCACCTGCAGCGAGGTAGATGCGCGCTGTGGCCTTGATGGCCTGGCGCAGCCGCGCCTTGTGATCCTCGCGATGTTCGTAGCGGACGAGGGGGCGCCCGCCCGACGACACGCGCACCGCGCCCGACGGCCAGTCCGGAACCAGCAAGAGCGACGCCGCGATGTGATCGTATGCGGTCATCATCTGCTTTCCTGCCATGCCGGTGAAAGGCAACAGCGTCGAGACGATGCCCGGCGTGCCCATGATCGCCTCGATCCGGAAGCCCCACAGCCCGTGGTCGGGGTGATCGCTCTGCTCGAAGTGCGTTACGGCGTACGCTTGGGGGATACCGCGGAACGCGACCACCGGTTCCTTGAAGAACGCTGTCACCGGCAGCTGCGGTTGCAGCGAGAGATGCTGCCCGACGTGGTGGTTGCCGAGCCCGGAGCGGATCAGCAGCTGGGCGCTGGCGATGGCGTTTGCGGCCAGGATGACGATCTTTGCCCGCACCTCGAGAGAGTGCTGCTCGTGATAGCCCTTCGGGTCGAGCGTCCGCACCTGGATGCGCTTGACCTCGTCCCTGCCGTAGTCGATCCGTACCGCTCTGGACCTGAGGTAGAAGCGTGCTCCCGCGTCGACCGCTTTGGGGATCGAGACGAAGCGCGGATTGCGCTTGGCGTTCGCCGGGCAGCCGATCAGGCAGGTCCCCAGCCCGATGCAGCCGACGCGGTTGTGGATCATCGGCGCACCGCGCAGGCTGAGCGCCTCCGCCCCGGCGCGCAAGAGCTGGTTGGCCCGGTTGAGCTGGCCGTCTGCGATGGGATTGGCCGACAGATCCTCGAGCGCGGCCTTCACATGCGGCGCCAGGGCCCAGGGCGTAAGCCCGGAAAGACCGAAGCGCTGCCGCCAGAAAGCCAGCACCCCATCCGGGATGGGTACCACGTCGCAGGCGTTGATCACGCCTCCTCCGCCCAGCGCGCGTCCCTGCAGGATCGAGATCGACTGGTCGTCGGTCGCACGCCCGCCGCGGTCCATGTACAGCTGGTCGTACATCGCGCCGTCGCGTTGCGTGAGCTGTTGCCCGGTCAGGTCGGGCCCTTCCTCCAGCACCACCACGTCGTGCCCGGCCTCGGCCAGCACGCGCGCTGCGGTTCCGCCGCCGCAGCCGGAGCCGATGACGCAGATCTCGGCATCGAGCCGCTGCGGCGGCGCGTGCTTCGACAGATCGACGATGCTCCCACTCATGGCGTGGTCCGCGAGAACGACGGTCCGGGGTAGTGAATCCCAGGCCATACGGCGGGGCTGTCGTAGTAGACCAGCGACAGGAACTTCTTCAGCGACCAGGAGATCTGCCGCCTGAGCACCGACTTGCCGTCGAGCCAGCGCTTCCAGTGTGCGAGCTGCTGGGCGGGCGACAGATTCGAGAATGTGACGAGCCGCCCCTCGAATAGCAGCGGGCCGTATTCGAGCAGGCCGAGCGCATGCTTCACGTCGCTCTGGATCTCCGGCGGTTCGTCGGCGAGGTAGCGATCGAAAGCGCGCGCCAGCTGGAGCTGGTCCGCGCCCGGTGCGATGGGACCGCCGCGCGGCAGATGCACGCGCGCTACCGCCGAGAGCGTCCTGAATTCCTGGTCGTCGAGCGCCAGCAGCCCCTGCACGCGCGGTGGGCGCCCGCGCAGGATCGCCAGTCCACCCCGGCCGGCCGCGAGTAGCGCGACCACGCCCAGCCCGGCCCGGAGGAACGTGCGGCGGGTGGGATGCACAGGCTGCGCCGCTGTGTCCCGGTCGGTCACTGCATGCAGCATACGGCGGGCAGGCGCGGGCGTGGGCACCGCTGTTGATATCGGTCAGCCGCCGGGCGCCCGCAGCCCCTGGGCCGGGCTAGAGTCCGCGCTGCACAGGACTATCCGGCCCAGGAAAGTGCCGTCACCAGGGCCTTGTCGAGCTCGCGAAACGTGTACGGCTTGGGCAGGACGGCGGCGAAACCCAGCTTGCTGTGTTGCGACATGGCAGCGTCCTCGGAGTAGCCGCTCGAAACCACCACCCGCACATCCTCCTGCAGCGACCGCAGATGCTGGAGGATCTGCACGCCACCCTCGCTTCCGACCAGTGTCAGGTCGAGGATGACCAGGTCGAACGGCTTGCCCGTTTCCTTGGCCTGGGCGAAACGCGCGACAGCCTCGGTCGCGTTCGACGCTTCTCCGACGTTGCTGCCGTGCCTCGAGAGCATGCGTCCCAGCACGTGGCGGACCGCGGGCTCGTCGTCGACCACCAACACGCGCAGGTCCGTGGGGATCGTCGCATCCTGGTCGGACGACGGAGCCTGGACTCTCGACTCCTCTATCGGGATCTCGACATGGAACGTCGAGCCCTTGCCGACGTCGCTGTCGACCCAGATCCGTCCGCCGTGACGTGTCACGATGGAGTGCGTCGTGGCCAATCCGATCCCGCTGCCCGCGGGACGTGTCGTGAAGTACGGGTCGAAGATGCGCGAGAGGCGATCGGCAGGGATACCCGAGCCTTCGTCCTTGACCGAGAGCGCGAGGTAGGGGCCCTTTTCGAGCGGCGGTGCGGGGGTGTCGTGCTCGCGCCGCTCCAGCTTCACGACGACGCGCTTGCCGGGTGCGGAAGCCTGGGCCGCGTTCAGCACCAGATTCTGCACGACCTGCGCGAGCTGGGTCGGATCGATCTCGATCGTGCCGATCTCGTCCGCCGCCTGGACCTCGCACACGATGTCCCGGCCGTGGAGCACGAACTCCGCAGCATCGCGCACGATCGCTGCGACGTTCTCCGTCGCGCGCTTGAGTGGCGCGCCGCCGCGGGAGAAAGTCAGAAGCTGTCGGACCAGGGCGCTGGCGCGCCGGCAGCCGTTTTCCGCCTCCTCCAGTAGCGTCCTCAGCTCGGGGTCGGCAACGCTGCCGCGCGTGAGCGAGATCGCTCCCATGATCGCCATGAGCAGGTTGTTGAAATCGTGGGCGATGCCGCCTGCCAGCACACCGAGGTTCTCGAGTTGCTCGGCGCGGCGCAAGCGCTCGTCGAGTGCCCGGCGCTCCTCGGCGGCGATGCGGTTGTGCATGGCAATGCCAATGGTCTGGCCGATCGCGAGCAGGATGCTCCGCTCGTGCGGCGACAGATCAGCGGTGTGCTTGTAGATGAGGTTCAGGGCGCCGATGGCCTCGTCCTGGAACAGCAGCGGCACACTCGCCACCTCGACGAATCCCTCGTGCTCGAGCGCTGTCTTCGTTCGCGGCTCGAGCCTCCCGTCGCGTGCCAGATCGTGCGAGGTGACCACGGCCTTCTCGCGCACGGCGACCCCGGTGAGGCTGCCTTCGAGAGGCAGCGTTTGCGCGCTTCTGGTCACCTCGGGGCCGAAGCCGCGGATGGCCACCAGCTCGAGCCGCTGCTCGCCGCGGTTCACCCGGAACAGACCCACGGACGGGTAGCGCGTGTACGTCACGATGGCATCGACCGCACGCTCGGCCAGGTCGGCGAAGTCGGTCGACAGATGGACCGCGTCGGCGACCGATACGACCGCGCGCAGGGCGCGCGCGTGCTCCTCGAGCTCGGCTCTATCGAGCTCGCCGATGTCGTCGGCTGACGCGGGCCCCTCGGTCACTTCCTGCGATGCTACGACGACGGCAGGCGAGCGCAACGGTCGGTGTACGGAGGGGCTGACGCGGTCGACGGACGGGACTACATTCTCGTGCAAAGCCGCGAAACCATACGACTCACGTCCCAAGGAGGGGAAAGATGGGTGGCAAGACGAACGTCGAGGGTCCCGATCTCGCAGAAGGCGTCGAGGACGATCTGCTGGGAGACGGCGCGCTACTGGTCGGGCATGTGGGCGACGAGGCCGTCCTGCTTTCGCGACAGGGTGAGCAGGTGTTCGCCGTGGGCGCGAACTGCACGCACTACGGCGCTCCGCTCGTCGACGGACTGGTGGTGGGACAGAGCGTGCGGTGTCCGTGGCATCACGCCTGTTTCAATCTCCGCACCGGCGAGGCCGAGCGTGCTCCGGCTCTGGACGCGCTGCCCTGCTATCGCGTCGAGCGTCGCGGCAGGAAATGGGTCGTGCTCGGCAGGAAACAACTCGAGGGTGCAGAGCGACGTCCCGGCGGCAACGTCTCCGTCAGTGCCTCCGCTCCTGCACAGCCGCCGCGGAGCGTCGTCATCGTCGGGGCGGGCGCAGCCGGCAACGCGGCCGCCGAGATGCTCCGCCGCCAGGGCTATGAAGGCCCGGTCACGCTGGTCGGCTCCGAACCCCACGGGCCCGTCGATCGTCCCAACCTGTCGAAGGACTACCTGGCCGGCACCGCTCAGGAGGAATGGATCCCGCTTCGTTCCGGAGATTTCTATGAAACTCACGCGATAGAGCTCCGCACCGGCACGCGCGCCGAGCGCATCGACGCTGCGGCGAGACGCGTATTGCTCGAGGACGGTGCCGAGCTCGACTACGACGCCTTGCTGCTGTGCACGGGTGCGGCCCCGCTCAGGCTCGACGTGCCAGGCGCCGATCTTCCGCACGTCCACGCGCTGCGCAGCCTCACCGACAGCCGCGCGCTGATCGACGGGGCCGGCAAGGCGAAGCGAGCTGTGGTGGTCGGTGCGAGCTTCATTGGCCTGGAAGCGGCCGCGGCGCTTTCGGTCAGGGGCCTCGAGGTGCATGTCGTGGCCCCCGAGGCACGTCCGCTGGAACGCGTGATGGGCGCCGAGCTCGGCGACGCCATCCGGCGGCTGCACGAGGACAAGGGTGTGGTGTTCCACATGGGGGAGACGGTCGCGCGCATCGACGCTTCCAGCGTGACACTGGAGGACGGTGCTTCGATCGACGCCGAGCTCGTCGTGGTCGGAATCGGCGTGCGACCGCGGGTGGAGCTTGCAGCGAGCGCCGGCGCCGAGCTCGACCACGGGGTCAGCGTGGACGAGCAGCTCAGGACGAGTGTGCCGGGTATCTACGCGGCCGGCGACATCGCGTGCTATCCGGACGCGCACAGCGGACAGCGGGTGCGCATCGAGCACTGGGTAGTCGCCGAACGCCAGGGTCAGGTCGCCGCGCGCAACATGCTGGGCCAGAAGGTGCCGTTCGACGCGGTGCCGTTCTTCTGGAGCCAGCACTACGACACGCCGATCGCCTACGTGGGGCACGCGCCGTCGTGGCAGCGCATCGACGTGGCGGGCAACGTCGCCGCGCTCGACTGCGCCGTGGCGTATCGCAGCGACGGGCGCACGCTCGCCATTGCCACCATCGGTCGCGATCGTGTGAGCCTGGAAGCCGAGGCGGCAATGGAGCGCGGCGACGAGACCGCTCTGCACGAGCTGGTGCCCGCTCCCGCGTAGTGCCCGGGGACGCGCGCCAGTTACGCTGATTGTCTAGACTGGACAGACAATGTGACTGTCTCCAGGTGGCCGACCCGCCGCGCGTGCCCGCACGACGTCGCGGTCTGGGGGGACAGCTGTCGCGTCAGTGCGCCCACGGGTCGACCACGTCGAGCGGCGGAAACGCGGCCGTGGGCACGGCGTGCTTTCGCTCGTGCGTGCGCGCGGCGCGGCGTCGCTTGTGCCACGGATCGATGATGAACGGCTGTTCGCGCTTGTGGACTTTCTGCTGCGAGCCCCGCCATGGGTTGATCACTTCGCTGCCGTTCGGGCCGTGCCACGTCGAGGCGGGCAGAGGAGGGAAGGCCCGGGTGGGTGGCTTGTGCGGCGTCCAGGGATCGATCACCTCGCTGCCGGGCTTCTGTGCAGAAGCGACCGCGGGCCAGCAGCAGGTGACCGAGATCAAAGCCAGCTCGAGAGCCAGCCGAGCGGGACGACGTAGCATCTCCACTTCCTCTAGATAATACCCCCGGGACGGCGCGCCCGCATTTTGTTACGATCGTTTCGCTCCGCTGCCAATCGTGCAGCTTGCTGGAAGAGCCATCGGAATGCGTCGGATATCGGTTATCGCATGGGTGGCGGTGGTCGCTCTGGCCACGGGGTGCGGCGCATCGAGCCAGGCAACGGGCAACAGCTACGGCGGCCAGTACGGAACGGCCGGTAGTGGCGGCTCCGCCGGTAGTGGCGGCTCCGCGGCCAGTGGCGGTACCGCGGGTAGCAGCGGCGGTGGTGGCACCGGTGCCGTGGCGGGCAGCGGCGGGAGCGGCGGGACGGGCGGCGCCCCGTGCACGCCCTGGGTCCCGCCGAAGACCTGCGATGCCCCGCTGCCGCCGCTCACCAAACGCTCCTGGCACCACAGCTTCGAGTCGCCGGCGATCGTCGCCAGCGGTTCGCCCAATCACCGCGGCCGCGACCTTTTCCTCACGCCCGGCGAGCCGCAGTGGATCATCGGCAAGTTCGCCTACGGCATTGCCGACAAGGATCTGAAAGACGAGGAAGTCGACATCTACCTGCTGCGCGGCTGCAGCGGGAGCTGGGAGAAGCTCGGCACGGCCATCACCACCCAGGACAACCAGCACGCGACCGAAGAAGGCGTCGACGACAGTGGCGGGCGCATCTACTTCCAGATCCCGGCCGGTAAGGAGCTCGGTCTGGGCCGGCATCGCGTGCACCTGGTCGTCGCCGGTGACCTGAGCAGCACCGACCTGTACATCGAAGTCGTGCCCCAGGGGACACACCTATTCGCGAGCGACGTGGACGGAACGCTCACGACCCAGGAAACGGCAGAGTTTACCTCCCTCCTCACGGGCTCGACCCCGAACTCGAATCCCGACTCCCCCCAGGTGCTCGACGAGCTCGCAAAGAAGGGCTACCGGCCGTTCTATCTCACGGCCCGTCCGGAGTTCCTCGTCGGGCGCACGCGGGAGTTCCTCGACAAGTACGGCTATCCGCCGGGGATCGTGCACACCACGACGACGCTGACCGGCGCGCTCAACAGTGCCGCGGCGACGTACAAGACCGGCGAGATCCAGGCGGAGCAGAAACGCGGTCTGGTCATCGAGTACGGCTTCGGCAACAGGAGCTCCGACGTTGACGCCTACTTCGGCACGGGTGTCGCGCCGGACAGCCACCGCATCATGTTCCAGTTCACGGATACCGCCCACAACAGCCGGCGCATCGAGAGCTACTCGGAGCTGCTCGGCGAGTTCGCTGCGCTGGCTCCCGTCTGCCCCTAGTCCCGGGGCGGGAATGGTCACGCATCCCGCGGAGTTGGCGCTGGTCGGGGCGCGGCGCCGCGGGGGCCGTCGTGACGTGTTATATGCGGACCGCGCCGCCCCACGGGGCCCCGAGTACTGGAGAATTCGATGCGGAAGATTGCACCCCTGATCCCGCTGGCTGCCGGCCTCGCGCTGGCCGCGAGCTGCGCCAAGCCTGCGCCGCCGCCTGCTACGCCGCCCGTGGCTAGCGCGAAGCCCGCGCCGCCGCCTGGCCCCAAGGTCGAGAAGGTTTCGCTGGCTTCGGTAGGGCTCGACGCCAAGGCGATCGATCACAGCGTCGACCCCTGTCAGGACTTCTACCAGTTCGCCTGCGGCAACTGGATCAAGAACACCAAGATCCCCGGCGACAGGTCGCGCTGGGTCCGCAGCTTCAACGTCATCCACAAGAAGAACGAGCAGGTCCTGCGGAAGATCCTGCAAGACGCCGAGAAGGCCGAGAAGAGCGAGAAGCCCGGGCTGCAGAAGCTGGGCAACTACTACGCCGCGTGCATGGACGAGAAGGCCGTCGAGAAGGCGGGGCTCAAGCCGATCAAGCCGCTGCTCGCCAAGGCCAAGCACCTCGGCAGCGTCAAGGCCATCTCCGCGCTGGTGACCGAGCTGCACAAGGACGGCATCTGGGCGCTGTTCGACGTGTCGTCGGACCAGGACTTCAAGGACGCCACGCGCTACATCGCCTACCTCGACCAGGATGGGCTGGGCCTGCCGGACCGCGATTACTACACGAAGCAGGACGCCAAATCGAAGGAGATCCGCAAGAAGTACCAGGAACACGTCGCGGCGATGATGACGCTGGCGGGCTGGAACAAGCACGCCGCCGAACAGGCCGCCAGGGACGTGATGGAGGTCGAGACGGATCTGGCCGAGATCAGCAAGACCAAGGTCCAGCGGCGCGACCCGAAGAGCCTGTACAACCCGGTCGACCGCAAGGGCGTCGAGAAGCTCGCCTCGCACTTCGAGTGGAACCGCTACTTCGATGGACTCGGCTTCCCGAAGATCGAGAACATCAACGTCACCAGCAAGAAGTTCTTCTCCGGCATGAACGAGCTGCTGACCAAGGTCAGCATGCCGAAGTGGCGGAACTACTTCGCGTGGCAGATCATCAATGCCATGGCGCCGGCCCTGCCGAAGAAGTTCGTCGACGAAAACTTCAAGATGCGCCAGGTCCTCACCGGGCAGAAGGAGCAGAAGCCGCGCTGGAAGCGCTGCGTGGCCTCGACCGACGCGGAGCTCGGCGAGCTTCTGGCGCAGCCGTTCGTCAAGCAGCGCTTCGGCGGCGACAGCAAGGCTTTCGCGCTCAAGCTCGTTCACGCCATCGGCAAGGCGTTCGTGAAGGACGTGGGCACGCTCGACTGGATGGATCCCGCGACCAAGCAGCGCGCCCGCGAGAAGTTCGAGGCGATGGCCTACCTCATCGGCTATCCGAACAAGTGGAAGAAGTACCCGTTCAAGGTCGACCCCGACGACTACGCGGCCAACGTGCTGCGCGGCCAGGCCTGGGAGGTCCAGCGCCAGCTCAAGCGCATCGGCAAGCCGGTCGACCGCGGCGAGTGGGAGATGACGCCCCCGACGGTGAACGCGTACTACACGGCCGCAGAAGAACCAGATGGTCTTCCCGGCCGGCATCCTGCAGCCGCCCTTCTACGACGTGAAGGCGACCATCCCGGTGAACCTGGGCGCCATGGGCATGGTGGTCGGCCACGAGCTGACACACGGCTTCGACGACGAGGGCTCGCAGTTCGACAAGAACGGCAACCTCGAGAACTGGTGGACGCCCGAGGTGAAGAAGCAGTTCAAGGCCAAGACGGGCTGCATCGTGAAGGAGTACAGCAAGTTCGAAGCGGTCCCGGGCGTGCACGTGAACGGCAAGCTCACCCTGGGCGAGAACATCGCCGACAACGGTGGCATCAAGCTGGCCTACAACGCGTACAAGACGCTGCGCGCGGGCGCCAAGACGGTCAAGGTGGCCGACGGCTTCACCGAGGACCAGCAGTTCTTCCTGGCGACCGGGCAGATCTGGTGCAGCAAGCAGCACGCGGCGATCGCCCGCATGCTGGCCCAGGTCGATCCGCATTCGCCGCCGCATTGGCGGGTCGACGGCTCGCTCGCGAACCTTCCCGCGTTCGCCGAGGCCTTCTCCTGCAAGGTCGGCACCCCCATGCACCCGAAGAACACCTGCTCCGTCTGGTAGCAGGGAAGGCGGGGCCGGGAAAATCCGGCCCCGGCTCGCCATGCGGGCGGCTCGGCCTTATGTTTGAAGGGCCGGGGTCGCTATCCGCCCCCGGTGCCGCCGGATGAAGTGGTCTTTGCGCATCGCCCGCGTTTCGGGCATCGACATCAAGGTCCACGCGAGCTTTTTGCTCGTGGTGCTGTACTTCGCCCTGGTGTTCGGCTCGCCGCACGGGCTGGTCGGCGCCGCGTTCGGTACGGCCGTCGTCATCACGCTGTTCGGCTGCGTCGTGCTGCACGAGCTCGGCCACAGCCTGGTGGCGCAGCGGCTGGGCGTGAGCGTCCGCGAGATCATCCTGCTGCCGATCGGCGGGCTGGCCCGGCTCGGGCGCGAGCCCTCCAAGCCGTTGCACGAGCTGGTCATCGCCATAGCGGGGCCGCTGGTCAACGTGGTCATCGCCGTGCTGCTCACGGGGCTGGCGCTCGCGCTGTACGGCCCCTCGGGACTGTTCAGCGATCGCTTCCTGCAGGCGGCCCTCGGCCCGCCGTCGGTGGAGGGGCTCGTGAGCTCGCTCCTGGCGGCGAACGTCATGCTGGCTGTGTTCAACATGATCCCCGCGCTACCGATGGACGGCGGGCGCGTGTTCCGCGCGCTGCTCGCCATGATGGTCGGCAAGCCGAAGGCGACGCGCGTCGCGGCGGCCGTGGGGCAGGTGTTGGCTGGCGGTCTCGCCGTCTATGCGATCGTCGAGACACAGCTGATCCTCGCGCTGATCGCCGGCTTCGTGTTCCTGGGTGCCAGCCAGGAGCGGCTGAGCTCGCAGGTGACCGAAGCGGTGCGCGGCCTGCAGGCAGGCGAGGTGTGCGATCCCAACGCCATCACGCTCATGCCGGGTGACATGGTCGGCACGGCGGTGGATCACCTGCTCAGGACCCCGCAGGCGCACTTCGCCGTCGTCCACGGCGAGCAGCTGGTCGGCACGCTGTCGCGCGACGAGGTGCTGGCCGCGGCTGGCGCCGTCGGGCTGGGTGCGTTCGTCGCGGGGGTCATGCGTCGCGACATCGCGCAGGTCGACGCCGCCACGCCACTCGACGAGCTGCGCTCGACCCTGATGGAGCTGGCAGGTCGTCCTGTGGCCGTGTTCGGGCCGCAAGGCTTCATCGGTCTGCTTGGCTACGAGGACGTGTCGCGCATCGCCGCGCTCGCCTCCGCACTCGAGCGCCACGGCATCGTGCGCCCCGCCGTCGCGCGACCGGACGTTCCGACCGTCGCAGCACCGTCCAGGTCGCCGAGGAGCTTGAGGTCGCGCGTTCCACGGTGGTCAGGGTTGCAGACCGCTTCAACCGGCTGGGCGAGGAAGGGCTTTACGATCAACGACGAACGAACGGCAGCCTCAAGGCCGGTGAGGCCTTCGCTCGAAGGGTTGCCGAATTGCTGTCTGCCACGCCCGAGGACCTCGGATGGGGCCGGCCGACGTGGACACGCGAGTTGTTGTGCCTGCAGATGGCGCATGAGGGATGGCCCAACGTCGCTGTTTGCACGATGGGACGGGTACTGGCACGGCTTGGTGCTCGTCTCGGTGCACCCAAACCGATCGTACTGTGCCCGTGGAAGAGCGACGCGCGAGAGCGACGCCTCCGCCAGATCCGCGCGCTTGAAGCCCGCGCCAGCGCGGCCGAGCCTGTTCTCTACGAGGACGAAGTCGACATCCACCTCAACCCGAAGATCGGTCGAACCTGGACATTGCGTGGCCAGCAGCGCCGTGTCGTGACGCCCGGCAAGAACGAGAAGTTCTACATCGCCGGCGCGCTCGATGTCCGCACGGGCAAGCTTCACACGACGGGTGCCGCGCAGAAAACGCGACCCTCTTCTGCGATCTGTTGCGGCTGCTAAATAGCGCAAAGCGGCGCTCCATTTCGCCCTGCTGCGCTGGCCGGTATGGCGTTACGATGACGCCATGGAGCCGGCTTGTTGACGACCCGACGGCGGCTGTGTTCGCTGGCCGCCTGCCTGTGCCTCGCGCTCGCGTCTGCCGCGGCGGGCTGCGGGTCGAGCAGCTCCGGTGTGTCGGGTAGCGCGGGCAACGCGGGAGCTGCCGGGGCTGGAGGCAGCGCGGGTAACGCCGGAGCTGCCGGCGCTGGAGGAAGCGCGGGTACGGCGGGTAGCGCGGGCAAGGGTGGCAGCGCGGGCAAGGGTGGCAGCGCGGGCAGCGGCGGCGCGAGCGCCGACGCAGGCTCCGACGCCGCAGGCGCAGGCGGACAGGGCGGCAGCGGCGGAATAGGCGCCGACACACTGACCGGCAACCGCGACCGGCTCCTGGCGAGCTACCTCGACTACCTGGAGCAGAACCCATCGCAGACGCAGACGAACGGCCTTTCCGGCAGCAACGTGTCGAGCGTGTGCGAGCTGTGGCAGAAGCTCGACCCCTCGTCGCAGGCGACGTTCCTCACGCTCACCGCACGCATGCAGGGCAGCACCCTCGGCAGCGACGGCAGCTCGATGCTCTCGCACGTGGTCAGGCTGTATCGCGTGGTCGGCGGCAGCGGCGCAACGGCCACCGATCCGGGCAGCTGCGGCGGCGGCGAGAACAACCGCATGATCATGAGCATGGACGCCGAGCTCTACGATGCCCAGCTCGCCGCGGGCCAGCACCAGGGCGCCAAGCAGGCGAATGGCAAGTACGACATCGCCGACGTGACCCCGTCGAGCTTCTGGCGCGACTCGCATGATCTGGCCGGCCCGCATTCGCCCTTCGACATCAGCGACGAGACGGACGGCGGTGCGCCGCGCGGCCAGACGCAGTACTTCTCCGATCCCACGTCGAGCGCGGCGAACTCGCCGCTCGGTCGACAGGATCTCCAGACGCTGGTCGATCCCTACGCGCTCGAGATGGACCAGGACTATGACTGCGCCCACAACTCGAACCCGATCTGCTCCTACACGTTCTACGGCCCTGCGTGCCTGCCGAAGACCGCCGCGCTCGGCACCGACATCTACACGCAGGACTACGGCAGCTACGACCCCGGGTATTCGCCCTGTCCGTGAGCGATTGCCCGCTCAGTCGAGCGTGGGCTTCCAGCGCGGATCCGCCGCCACCTGGAAGCGTGCGACGACCGGCAGGTGATCGGAGTGTCCCGTATGGATCACGCGGGCGTCGAGCGGGATGAAGGCGCGGTCGAACAGCACGTGATCAAGCATCTGCCGGAATTCCCACGCGAGTACGGGGTGTCGCCAGGTGTGCTCGCCGGGGTGGAACAGCGGTAGTGCGTCGCGATAGCCGCGCGCCTCGAGCCAGCGCACGGCCGCGCCGTCCGACTCCTCGTTGAAGTCGCCGACGACCAGCGTTGGCCGGCCCGCCTTCGTGTAGCGGGAGAACCCCTTGATCTCGTCGAGGTGATCGCCGCCGAGGGTCAGCAGGGCCGTCAGATCATCCACCCGCCCACTCATCTTGGCGCGCAGATGTACGAGCAGGATCTGGACGGGACCGCTCGGAGTCGCGACCTCGACGTGCCAGGCCGGGTGCCATCCGTGCGGAGCCCGGTGATAGCCGCGGTCGACGACCGGGAACCTCGAGAGCACAGCGAGCCCGGCAGCGTGGGGGCGCGGCCGGTAGAGCTGGTAGGGGTAGCGCGAGGCGTAGCGCGGCCTGAGCACGGCCTCGTACTCCGGCGTGGTTTCCTGCAGACACACGACATCCGCGTGGCCCGCGCCCACGGCTTCGATGATGCTCTGGTCGTGGTGCTTGCCGTTCTCGACGTTGTAGCTCTCCACGGAATACGACGCCGAACCGGGCGCGGGCGCGCGCGGCGAAAGCCCGCTGCTAGCGCACGCGCACAACACCCCCGAAAACGCTGCGAGCAGAGCCTGTTTGCCGAGCCCCGGCACCGCCTGGAGTCTTGCACCGGGCGGCAACCGTGCAAGGCGGGCTAGCCGTCCTGCGTGATGATGTCGACAAGCTCGTCCAGCGTGGCTTCGGCCTTGTCGTTGTCGACCTGGCACGTGCCGGCCGCAACGTGGCCGCCGCCGCCGAACGTGAGCATCAGCTCGCCAATGTCGGTACGCGAAGCACGGTCGAAGATCGACTTGCCGACCGCAAACACGGTGTTCTGCTTCTGCTTGCCCCAGAGCACGTGGACGGAGATGTTGCACTGCGGGTAGAGCGCATAGATCATGAAACGGTTGCCCGCCCAGATCGTCTCTTCCTTGCGCAGGTCGAGCACCACCAGGTTCTGGTGGACCTGCGCGCAACGCTGGATCTGCGCCTTGAACTTCTCCTGGTGCTCCATGTAGACGTTGACGCGCTCCTTCACGTCGGGGAGCTCGAGGATCTCGTCGATGCTGTGCTCACGGCATGCATCGATCAGACGCATCATCAGGTCGTAGTTCGAGATGCGGAACTGGCGGAAGCGGCCCAGGCCGGTGCGCGCATCCATCAGGAAGTTGAGCAGCGCCCAGCCCTTCGGGTCCAGTACGTCTTCCTTTTCGTACTGGGCCGAGTCGCCCTGATCGACGGCTTTCATCATGTCGTCGCTGACGTTGGGGAACTTCTCCTTGCCGCCGTAGTAGTTGTAGACGACGCGCGCCGCCGACGGAGCGTCGGGCTCGCACACGTAGTTGTCGGCCTTGTCCACGCCCATACGCAGCATTTCGCTGTGGTGGTGGTCGAATGCCAGGTGCACCGTCGGCACATAGGGAAGATTCGTCGAGATGTCGCGGGAGGAGATCTCGATCTTGCCGTCCTGCATGTCCTTGGGATGCACGAACAGGATCTCGTCGATCAGATCCAGTTCCTTGAGCAGAACCGCGCAAACCAGGCCATCGAAATCGCTGCGCGTCACCAGGCGGAACTTGTCGGTCATCGTGTTCTTCTACACGAGCAAGCGTGCGGATTCCACGCGTTTTATCCTCTGTCCAGCGAGCGGACCGCGCGGACACGGCGGCATGACGCGGCATGGCGAAGCGCAACAGCTGTGAAGCTCGCCGGGTCCTGAAACGGGACGCACACGGCAGGGTACCCAGCCGCGGCGGAAGCGCCGCGCACAACCGGGAAGATCTGGTGAAGCAAGCGTTGTGCCCGCTTCGCTGTCGCCCGCGCTGCAAGGAAGCCAGGCAGGATGCGAAGGCTCGCATTGCAGTGTTCCGCGGTCGAACGCGAATAAATGGGCGCGCCGGGCGTAGAAACCGAATCTGCTGCGCGAGCGCGCGGAGCAGCACGAGACGACGCGGACAGACAGGCCCCTATTCGCTCCGGGGGGAGCGGGTCGTCGACAGTGCGCCTGATGGCATGTGCGTTGCTTCTTGTACGCGTGGAGGGGAGGTCGCCCATGGCCATCCATCGAGCAACACGACACCTGGTCGGCGTTGCCCTGGCTCTCGTCTCGATGTCCTGCGCCGTGCAGACGGTCGACGCAGGTGACGAGCCCGCGGTCGAGGACAGCGCGACGGTGCAGCCGCTTCCGCCACCGCAGCCTCCGGACTACGGGGAAAGCGCTTGCAGCCCGCTTCCGGGCATCGATGCCCAGGGACACCTGTATGTGAAGGGCTACATCTGTCCGCCTCCGGAGAGACCACTGCCGGATCCCCCAGGCCCCGCGCTGCCGCAGCCCGGCAGCCAATGGGTCCAGGGGAACATGCTGCCCGGCAGCGCACCGTGAGCGGGCGCCCTCGCGGTCAGCCTTGTTGCGCGGCCTTGTGCCGGCGCTTGTGCACGGAGAACGCGACGCCCTGCGCGTTGAGGTCGATGTCGGTGGCGAGCAGCGCGCGCACCGACTGATCGTCCGCGAGGCGGTGCTCGGCGAGAAGCTTGTCGAACAGCGCGCCGACGCGACTGTGGCACAGCTCTTCGATCGCTTCGCCCTGGAGATCGGACGCGAACGCTTCGTCCGCCAGCGCGCCGTACACGTCCAGCTGGCTGTGGAGCTGGGCGGCAATAGCCTCGAGCTCGCGCTGCTCGCCGAAGTGGGTGAGGAAGGCGCGCTGCGCGCCGGTGGCGACGATGCGGTCGAGGCTTCGCTTGGCTTCGGCGGCGTCGAAGTCGGTCGGGGAAGTGGAAGGCAGGGCGAACAGACCGTTCCGCTGCAGCTCCGGGTACACGAGGCCGAACGAGTCGCCGGTGAAGATGCCGTTCGAGCCTGAATCCAGAATGCAGAAGTGGTGGTTGGCGTGGCCGCGCGTGTGCAGGAAGGTGAGCGTGCGCTGCCCGAACGACAGCGTCTCGTTGTCGTTCATGACGCGGACGCGCTCGGCGGGGATCGGGCGGATCTCGCCGTACATCTCGCGGAACTCCTTTTCCCCGTAGACAGCCTGCGCGCTCTTGACGAGCTTCTGCGGATCGATCATGTGCGGCGCCGCCCGCGGATGGGCGAGCAAGGTCGCATTCGGGCAGGCCTCCATCAGTGCCGACGCGCCGCCCGCGTGGTCGAGGTGCACGTGCGTGATGATCACGTACTGTACCGCGTCGGGGGCGAGTCCCTCGGCTTCGAGTGCGGCGAGCAATCTGGGTACGGCGCGGTTGGCGTTGGTCTCCACGAACGCGGCACGATCGCCCTCGCGCATCAGGTAGGCGGCCGCGAAGCCCTCGCGGTCCAGGTAGCCGGTGTCGATGGTCCGGATATCGCTCATGCCGCCGACCGTAGCGCCCGACGGCGTTGCTGCCCAGACGAGCCGCGGGAGGCCGGCGAGCGTTCCGCGTCCCTGTCTGTACGGACTCCGGGGCGCCGGGGGCCGGGAAAAAGCTGCCCAGGAGAGCCGGCTGGGGGATTTCGCCTTGCTGCTTTTGCCGTACCCGAGCAAGAAGGGGCAGGTGGCGCGTACGGGTGCGCCTTTCTTCCGACGGACACTACATGGCCAAGAAAGCCGACGAGCCCGAGCGCAGCTCCGGCAAGCACATGGTTCCCACCACCCAGGGGCCCGCCGAGGACTTCGAGCCGGCGTCGCCCGCGACGGTGGAAGCGGAAGGCGACGCTCACGCGCTCGTCGACGTCGAGCAGCTAGGCTTGTTCGCCGCGATCGCGTCGCTCAGCTACGTGTTCTGGATCTGCGGCGGCATGGAGATGATCGAGCGCCTCGCCTACTACGGCGTCAAGGCGGTCGCCACGCTGTACGCCAAGGATCCGGTCAGCAAGGGCGGGCTCGGCATCACGCTCACGTCGTTCGGGGTGATTCTGTTCGTCTGGGCGCTCGTGCAGACCGTCGTGCCCGTGTTCACGGGCGGACTTTCCGACCGCTACGGCTACAAGGAGACGATCTTCGTCTCCACCTTCGTGAAGATCTCCGGCTACGTCACGATGGGGCTGTTCCCGACGTTCTGGGGCTTCTTCTGGGGCGCGATGCTGCTGGCGACCGGCACGGCCATCTTCAAGCCCGGTATCCAGGGCACGCTGGTCAAGGCCACCAGCCGCAAGAACAGCTCGATGGCGTGGGGCGTGTTCTACCAGACGGTGAACATCGGCGGTTACCTCGGACCGCTGGTGGCCGGCTTCATGCGCAAGATGGAGTGGAAGTACGTCTTCTTCGCGTGCGCCGGAATCATCTGCTTCAACTTCATCTTCCTGCTCATGTACAAGGAGCCGGACAAGGAAGAGCGCATCGCGCGCAACAAGCTCTACAAGGAAGGCAAGGCCAAGCGCGACAGCCTGTGGCTCGAGTCACTGAAGGAGCTGAAGAAGCCGCACGTCTGGACGTACCTGGCGATCTTCAGTGGCTTCTGGTTCATGTTCAATGCCCTCTTCGACGTGCTGCCCGCGCACATCGACGACTGGGTGAACACGCACGAGGTCGTGCGCACGCTGTTCGGCACGCACGGAACGACGAGCGGGGTCATCAAGTTCTTCGTCGTGATGAGCAAGGACGGCAAGCGCATCCAGCCGGAGGGCATGCTCAACCTCGACGCTGGCATGATCATGACCACGTGTTTCATCTTCGCGTGGATCAGCGGCAAGATGCGCGCGATCACCAGCATGGTCGTGGGCACCCTGCTCGCGACCGCAGCTCTGTTCATGATCGGCTTCTCGGTGGGCGGCTGGATCGTCGTGTTCGCGATCCTGATCTTCGCGGTCGGCGAGATGCTCTCCAGCCCCAAGTTCTCCGAGTACATCGGCAACTTCGCGCCTGCGGACAAGAAGGCCATGTACCTGGGCTTTTCCCAGATCCCGCTGGCCATCGGCTGGAGCCTGGAAGGCTTCATCGGGCCGGCGCTCTACGACCACTTCGGGTCCAAGGACCGCTTCGCTCGCGAGCTGTTGATGCAGAAGGGCATGGCCGCCAGCCAGGTGCACGCCATCAAGCAGGGCGAAGCCTTCCAGAAGCTGGTGGACTACACCCACGACACGCCCGACCACCTGACGCAGGTGCTCTACAACTCGCACCACGTGGGCGCGATCTGGGTGGCACTCGGCGTCATCGGCATCCTGTCCGCCATCGGCATCTACTGGTACGGCCGCTGGGTCGTCACCCTGGTGAAGAAGCCCTCCTAGCCGCGGCTTTCCCGCGAGATTGACGAACCCCGGCCCAGCAGTCAGGATTCCGCACCTTGATCACGAAAGTTCTCGAAGGCCTCTCGCTGTTCATCATCGGCGTCATCGGCAAGATGGGCTACCCGGGGGTGGTGTTGCTCATGGGCATCGAGTCCATGTGCATCCCGCTGCCGTCGGAGGTCATCATGCCGTTCGCCGGCTTCCAGGTCGCGTCCGGGCGCTTCAACGTCTGGTGGCTGGGCCTCGCCGGCGCGATCGGCTGCGTGCTCGGATCGATCCCGGCGTACTACGCCGGCAAGTACGGCGGGCGGAAGTTCATCGAGAAGCACCTCAGGCTGAAGATCTGGAAGAACGCGGCCAAGGAGTGGTTCCTGGTGCTGCCGAAGTCCGATCTGGATCGCGCCGATCGCCTGTTCGAGAAGCACGGCGCGCCCGTCGTGTTCTTTGCGCGGCTCTTGCCGGTGGTGCGCACGTTCATCGCGTTCCCCGCGGGCGTGTCGTCCATGCCGATGCGCCCCTTCATCCTCTACACCTTCATCGGCTCCTTCCCCTGGTGCCTGGGCCTGGCGTATCTGGGCACGAAGCTCGGCGCCCACTGGGCGGATCTGAAGCCGTACTTCCACCGCTTCGACGCGGTGATCGGCCTGGTCATCGTGATCGGCGCGGTCTACTTCGTCCGCCACCACCTCGAAGCGCGGCCCCGCGTGGCGGCCGAGGCAGACGGCGCGTAGCGCGCGGCATGAATCGCACGCTCGACGTCGCGACCTCGTTCCTGGGCAGCGTGCTCGGAGGCACGGCCGGCCTCGTTGTCGGTCCGCTCGGCCCTCGTCCGGAAAAGCCGCTCCAGCTGTACGAGTTCGAGGCCTGTCCGTTCTGCCGCAAGGTGCGGGAGGCGCTCAGCATGCTCGACCTCGAAGCGCGCATCTATCCGTGCCCGCGCGGCGGCACGCGCTATCGCCCCGAGGTGGAGCGCCGCGGCGGCAAGACGCAGTTCCCGTATCTGGTCGATCCCAACACCGGCCGCGAGATGTACGAGTCCAACGACATCACGCGCTACCTGTACGAGACGTACGGCGCCGGGCGGCGTGCGCTGTCGCTGTCGCTGGGGCCGGTCAGCACGTCCACGCTCGGCGCTGGTGTCGCTGCCGCGCGCCGGTCGCGGCGGCCTGGCGCGACCCAACCGCGCGCCGGAGAGGCCGCTGGAGCTCTGGAGCTTCGAGGCCTCGCCCTACTGCCGCATCGCCCGCGAGGCGCTGTCGGAGCTGGAAATCCCCTATCTGCTGCACAACGTCGCGAAGAAGAGCCCCAGCCGCAAGGCCTTCGTCGAGCGCTCGGGCAAGATGATGGTGCCGTACCTGGTCGATCCGAATACCGGCCAGGAGATGTTCGAGTCGGCGGATATCGTAAAGTACCTGCGTGACACCTACGGCGTCTGACGAGCTCGCGCCCGACGGCCCCGCCGCGCGCTTCGAGCCTCGACAGGTCTCCGTTGAGCGGCCCATCGCGCTCGGCGGCGCGCTGTCACTGTTCTGGTCCATCGCGATCCTCGTTCTGGTCGCGCTGGCCGTGCTGCGCGTCGTGGTCGTGCCGCTGGTCGTGTACGTCGCGCTCTTCCTGGCTCCGATCCTGGTCGCGCTCGCGCGCCGCATGCTGCGCGGCATGACCACGCGCCGTGCGGAGGGCAGCGTCGCCATCGAAGCCGAGCACATCACGATCGACAGCGCAGGCAAGCGCCGGCAGCTCGGCTTCCCGCCCGTGCGCGAAGGCTGGGCCACGCCGCTCGCCGACGCCACGGCCGTGGTCGCGCTGCGCGTGCGCGGCGGCGGGCTGCTCTCCTTCCGCATCGACGCGGACGAAGTCGCCGCCGCGCTCTCGGCGGCCCAGGTCACCCCGGAGCGCCGCCCGCTGTGTTTTTCGCTCGAGTACCCGGGCCGCTGGAGCCTGTGGCTGCGCTGGCTCTCGGTGAAGCGCTGGGCGCGCCTCGGTCTGGTCACGATGCTGCTGGCGCTCGCCGCGCTCGAGCTCGACCCGACGCTGTACCCGCTGGCGTACCTGTTCGGTCTGGCGCTGTTCGTCGGCGAGCGCGCGCTGCTCGTGCGCGACCCGGCGCGCGTCGTGGTGGAGGACGGCGCGCTCGAGCTGGCCGCGGCCGGATTCCGCCGGCGCGTCCCGCTCGATCGCGTGGTGAGCGTCGACGCCACGCCGCGCGGCGTGGTGCTCACCTCGGCCGACGGCGGCGAGCTGGTGCTGCCCATCGCCTCCGGGCGGCCCGAGCAGCGCGACAAGGCCGGCTTCTGGACCAGCGAAGCGGATCTACGCGACGCCCAGCTGGCGCGCCAGGCAGCGCTGGTCGAGGCGTTGAAGCTCGCCTGCAGCGCGCTCGGCACCGGTCGAGACGGCTACCGCGAAGCGGCCCTGCGCGGCTATGATCGCGCCGCCCGCCTGCCCACAGCCAAGTCATGACCGCATCCACGAATGCCCCGCGGCGCCGCACCGCCGACACGCTGCTCCGCTCGCCGAGCGACGAGCGCTGGGCCAAGGTCGCCGCCGACGACCTAGGCGCCACGCTCGCCGATCACGCGCACTGCGAGAAGAAGGCCGCCGCCAGCGCCCTCGCGCTCATCAACGACTATCCCGACGACACGCGCCTCGTGCACGCGCTCGGCCATCTCGCCGAGGAAGAGATCGGACACTTCCGCGAGATCCACGCCGAGCTCGTCGAACGCGGCGTCACGTTGCCGCGCGATCGCGGCGACCCCTACGTCAAGCAGCTGCTCGCCCACCAGCGCAAGCCCGCCCCCGAGCGCAAGCTCGACCGCCTGCTCGTCAGCGCGCTGATCGAAGCGCGCTCCTGCGAGCGCTTCCAGCTACTCGGCGCCGAGCTCGCCGCCCGCGGCCACAGCGAGCTGGCCGCCCGCTTCCGCCGCCTCGAATCCAGCGAAGCCGGCCACGCCGCCCTGTTCCTCAAGCTAGCCCGCGACGAGTTCGGCGAAGCCGCCGACGCCCGCCTCGACGAATACGCCGAGCTCGAAGCGGAGATCGTCGCCGCCCTGCCGCTCGTCGCGCGGATACACTGAGCCGCGCCGGCGCGGGCCTGCCGGGCTGTTGGCGAGTTGGTTTTTGCCTCGCCGGCGCGGAACCGCGCTCCCGCGCGCCCGGGTGCGCGCCCCGCATGCCGGCAGAACTACTGCGCGTCGACTCCCGCGTCCTGGCTGCACGTCGGCAGGCCCGGGACACCCGCGTCCGCCGCCCAGGCCGTGGGGATGCAGAAGCCCTGCTTCTTGAGAGCCTTGGCGAACAGGGCTGGATCGGAGGCGCCAAACTGCGCCCAGCTCTCGCAGACCATGCCCGGCGCCAGGCAGTCGCTGTCGCAATTGCAGAGCTGACCGCAGCCACCCGCGACCGTGCCGTCGCTGTAGGTTTCCCCGTAGACGCAAGCCGCGCTCTGCGGGCTGTCGGGCGTCGGATCGGAGCCGCATCCGCCCGCGAGCCCGGTCGCCTCGATGTTGCAGATCGCGCCGCACTGGCCGACCGTCGGATCGCCCCCGGTGTCGCCGACACACCAGCCAGCACAGGGATCCGGCACCACGGTGGGATCGCAGGGCGTGCCGACCGGAGCTCCGGTCTTGGGCGTGTCGGTGCACAGGCCCGTGGAGATGTCGCACTTGCGCCCTGCGCAGTCGTCGTCCGTCGCGCACGCGGGGTAGCACAGGTGCGCGGGCGCGCCGCCATCCGCAGGCGCAAGCGGCAAGCAGAGCTCGTCGTAGCGGCCGAAGCAGCGGTCGGCTGCCGAGGGGTCGCAGCCTCGCAGGCAGAATTTCCCCCCGAGCCAGAAGTCATTGCACCGCGAGCCCGGGAACACAGCCGAACAGTCGCTCGTGGTGTTGCAGGCCAGCGTGCAGTAGCCACGCGACGGACCCGACAAGCCGAAGTCGTTGTCGGTGGCAAGCACGCAGTGCAGGCCCGCTCCGCAGTCGCTGTCGGACGAACAGAGGTTGCCGAGCTGGCTGGCCGCCGCGCCGCCTCCGGCTCCGCCGCCCGCTCCACCGGTGCCGCCCGCTCCCCCGGCACTCGCATCCGCTCCGCCATCGGCCCCGCCGCTCCCGCCTCCCGTGCACGTGCCGACGATGCACGACTGTCCCGTCGGGCAGTCGCGCGAAGCCCGGCAGCCCGGCGTGCAGCGGCTGGCCTGGCAGATCGACCCCGCCGCGCAATCCCGGTCGCGCCGGCACCCGGCCGACGAACCCGACCCTTTCGACGAACACGACACCGCCAGCAACAGCGCCAACAGCGCGGCGGCCGATTCCACAAGGCGCATCAGGGACCCTCCTGGCCGCCCCGGCCCGTCGAACGAACAGCCAGAGCATGCCTGCTACTTCCAGTAGGCATTCATGAGGGGCCAATGTCAAGCCGACAACGCGCTTGACCCCTCCCCGGATAGGCTACGTGGAATCCTGACGGAAGGGGGTCAGATTTCCACACGGACAGTGCTGCTGGTCGACGACGAAGCCGCAATGCTGCGCTCGCTGGCCCGGGTATTCGCGGCGTGCGGCTGGATGTGCGTCTTGGCTGCGACGCCGCTGCTGGCGCTCGACGCGCTGGCCGGCGGCTCCTGCGACGCGCTGGTTTCGGACTACCGCATGCAGCCCTTCGACGGCGTGGAGCTCTGCCGCCGCGCGCGCCACGCGAAGTTCCCGGGGCCCGTGGTGGTCTACTCCGGACATGTGAGCGCACGGCTGCGCGAGAGCGCGGTGCGTGCCGGCGCCCACGCCGTCGTACCGAAAGATACGGACGCGAGCGCGCTGGCCCAGCAGCTCGCGGCGCTGTGCGAGCTCGGCGGCGCGGCCGCGGCGCCTGCCCAGGCGCCTCGCGACCACGCTGGCGCCGCCAGCGCATACGCCCGCGCGCACAACCTGAGCCCGCGCGAGACGCAGGTGCTCGAGTGCGCGCTGGCGGGCGACGGCAGAGAACAGACCGCGTACCTGATCGGCTGCAAGCCGGGCACCATCGCCACCCACTGGCGACGCATCTTCAACAAGACCGGCAAGCCGACGAAGAGCGACGTCCTCGCCGACGCCTTCCGCTTCCTGCTCGACCACGGCCACTGAACGCGCGTCTGTCATCAACGTGATGACATGACATCAGCGCGCGCGCCCGACACTGTCGAACTCCCATTCAACGACCACCACAAGGAGCGGGAAAAACCATGTCGGGAACAGTGATACGCGTGATCGAAGATACCCACTACGACTTTGGAACCCTCGAGGCGAGCGGATCCCTGGCACAGCTTGCCGCGCAGCGCATCGCCGCATCCCAGTACCGGGAAGGCGTGCTGCTCGTGCGCATCATCAAGATCAACATCCAGTCTCCCACCACCGACGATATCCAGATCACCGTTGCCGAGGACCCCTGGGACCCGTTCAGTGGAGCCACCCTCTTCACTCCACTGGCGACCACAGGCGATGTCGCGTCGGTTCCAGCCCCCCTCGCCCAGACGACGCTCAACCCCAACAACAATGCCTCGCCCCCGAGCGATCCCTATGCTTTGTGGTTCCCGCTCACGACGCCCTTCGGCGGCCTGCTCCAGGTGGCCGTCGTGGGAACGCGCGCCTCGGGCACCCCGGGCAATTCCCTCGACGTCCAGCTCAACGCCGACCTCATCCTCAAGGACTGACCCCCAAGCCCCCCGCCGCGCCGCCGGCTCCCCAGCCGCGCGGCGCGCGCCGGACCCAGCCCCGCCCAGCCAAGGAGCCCAGCATGACCACACGCTTCCGGGTCGTCGACCACGCCGCCACCGGCCAGCGCTACCGCACCGTGAGCCCTGCCAGTCACCAGTACGAATCCCCCGCTCGCGCCAAGATCGCCGCCGAGCTCGCGCAGGGCCAACCGGGGAAGTTCGACAGCACGTTCGGCTCGATCCCCTGGAGTCCGACCGGCGGGGGTGCCGACGTCGAAGGCAATCTCCTCGCCATGGCCGGCCTGCCCGGGACGCCCAGTGCGTTCGGCACGCACAAGGGACGCCACGGCTTCCCTGTCCCCAACATCTTCAACGCTATAGGTCCGGGCACGCTGCTCGGCGCGGTGCTGCAAATGTCGGACGCGGGGCGGGAGTTCGCGTCGCTGATGAACCAGCGACGCGGTGGGTCGGGTGGCATGAGCCAACGCGATCCGTTCGGCGTGGGGGGGCGGCTGTATGGGAGGCCGACGGGGAACGAGGCGGTGAGCGAAGGCGGAGGCGGCGGAAGCGAGGGCACATCGGGGGACGGTCGCCCGGCGCGGATGGAAAGCGAAGGGGAGAAAGACACGTATACCGAATTCGCCGTGGGAGTACTCGTGGCCGCGGGTTTCGAAGCCGTTGCCGAGGGGGCCGCGACGTGGAGGGCGGCAAGCAAGTTCGTAAAAGCCGGGGTTACCCATATCATTGCGGGGGCGGCTGGCTGGGGCGTTAGCAAGGGTATGAGCGCTGGCGGCGGAGCTGGCGGCACGAGCGGCACAGAGGAATTCGACCCCTGGAGCGGTAATCTCTACGGAAGGCGCGCTGACGGCGGGGCTTCTGGGAACTACCCGACCGCAACGCCGGAACACTCTGGCGGACACGCCAGGTCGACCGCACTGGTGCTGAACCAACTCGCGGAAGCGTTGAGACGCTGGCAGAATCAGGCGCACATGCCGGCCGGATCCGAGGCTGGCGGAGGCGGTGGAACCGCCATGGCGCCGGAAAGGCTCTTCCTGCACGGCATGAAGCATTGGTACGACATGGTGGCCATGCACCGGGTCGCTTGACGCAGCTTTCCCCGCCTGGCGGATCAGCGCTGCCCCGCGCCGCCTGAAGGGCGCCATCAGTCTCCGTCTGTTAGGCTGGTGTGTCGGGCTGGACGCCCCGGTCAGTTGCTGCCAGACGGACGACGTTGGATGCCGAGCCCCTACCGCGAGAGCGACAGCGCTCCGCCCGCGCCGCTCGAGGAGCTCGCGTGGCGGCGGAAGAGGACTACGGCCGCGGGGTGGCTGGAGGTTTCTCTTTTCGCTGGTCTCGGCCTGCTGGTCGCGACAGGTCCACTCCCAGCTGGCTTCGCCACGGTCGGAGCGGTGGCCTGGTTCGTCCTGGGTGCGGCATCCGTTGTCGCTACATGGAAGCTGACGGCTCTCTTGCGGGGTTCCTGCGCTGACTGGCGTGGCTGGGTGCTTCGTGGCGGCATGATGGCCTACTTCGCTGTGCTGGGTGTGCTGCAGCTCGGAATCCGGCTCGACGTTTTGGGCTACATCTGCAGCGCGCTGCTCGTGGCAGCCGCTGTAACGTACATCCGCTCCTTTCCGTCGTCGCCCGCTCCCCGAAAGGACCGGAGTTTGTCGCGGGTCCTGACCGTCGCTTCCGCCACTGTGGGAGCAGTATCGGCCCCGTACTATCTGCCGCTGTTGGGACCGGCCTGGCGCATCGTCGGGGTGCTTGCCCTCCTCGTCACGGCCGCTTTTTTCGACGGCCTCCGCCGGTCGTTCCTGGTCGTCCGACACCACTGGTGGTTCGACAGCGAAATGGAGCCGCCCGGTGAGTGGGTTGCGCTGCTCGTGCACCGCGACAAGCACGCCGAGGTGTTGTGCGCCGACGAAACACTGGGCTGGTTCGTGTCGAAGGCTGAAGCCACGGAGTGGCTCGAGGACAACGGCTACGTGCCAGCCGAGCGCGCCATCGAGGAGCGGCTCGTCAGCGAAGTTCCGCCGGATGTCTTGAAGCCGCGAGCCCGCAAGAAGCTTCGCTCAGCTTCCATGTCGCCGCAGCCGCGCGTGCGCGTCGCGCCGGAGCCTTCCGGCGGCGCCGCGCACGAAGCCGCAGACGCCGCCAGCGACGAGATGGACGACAACGCGCCGCCCGACGAGCCGGAGCAGCCGCGCGCCGTCGCGGTCCACGATCCGCGCGACCCTCGCGCGTGATTGCCGACGCGCACCGCCCCGCGCCGCCCCCGTCCTCTCCGCCCGCGCGCGGCGCGCGGAGCGGAGCCACGTGGAAGTCCTGGCACGACCTGACCGGCGCGCCGCGTCCGGGCTTGGAGGGGACCGCGGCGCAGCCGCCGCAGGCGGCGAGCACGCGAGGGGAGGCAACCCTCCTGCATGGCAAGCACACGTTCTCCTGGGTCGCACAGCCTCGACCTGCTTGATGCGGGACCTCGACTCGCGCTGTTTCGCCTGCTCGGTCGTTCCCTACGCGGGCTCGCGGCGTTCTTGACGATCCGCTGCAGTTCCGTCGACTCGTGGCGCAGACGTGAAGCGCGTCCGTGCTAGAATTGCCCTTCCGTCGTGCCCAGCCCCTACCGCGAGACCGCCAACACCCCGCCGGCGCCGCTCGAGGAGCTCGCCTGGCGCCGGCGTGTGGCGAGGGGCGCCGGTTGGGTCGAGATACTCCTCGCTAGCAACTTCGCTGTCCTTGTGCTGGCCGGCCTGATCGCGCTTTCCACGCTGGACGTGGTTCTACTGGCAGTAGTCTGGTCCGCAACCGCGCTGGGCATTGCCTTTGGAATCTGGGCCGTGACGGCCCCGCGGCCCGGCTACCGTAGTGATCGGTTGGGCTGGTTGCTGCGCGCAAGCGTCCTTGCCTGTCTGGGCGTGGCGGTCCTCGTTGAGTTGGGACTGGGACTGGGATTCGTCAGCTTCATCTGCAGCGCGCTGGTCGTCGTGGCGAGCACCGCCTATTTCGCTGGGCTGTTGGAATTGGCGGGCGCCACCGGCCACGCCAGGTGGGCCCGCGTCACCATCGCTCCGCTGGTCGTGCTTGCTGGAGTCCTGCATCTGGCCGCATGGTGGCTGCGGTGGTTCCCCACCTTCGCCGTTCCCTACCTGTGTCTCGTCTATGCAATCGATCCGCGCTCGCACGTCCGCCGCGCGATGGGGGTCGACTACCATCACTGGTGGTTCGACAGCGAAATGGAGCCACCCGGCGAGTGGGTCTCGCTGCTCGTGCACCGCGACAAGCACGCCGAGGTGCTGTGCGCCGACGAAACACTGGGCTGGTTCGTGTCGAAGGCTGAAGCCACGGAGTGGCTCGAGGACAACGGCTACGTCCCAGCCGAGCGTGCCATCGAGGAGCGGCTCGTCAGCGAAGTTCCGCCGGATGTCTTGAGGCCGCGAGCCCGCAAGAAGCTCCGCTCAGCTTCCATGTCGCCGCAGCCGCGCGTGCGCGTCGCGTCGGAGCCTTCCGACGACACCGCGGACGAAGCAGCAGACGGGGCCAGCGACGAGATCAACGAGAACGCGCCACTCGACGAGCCGGAGCCCCACCAGCGCGCCGTCGCAGTCGACGATCCGCACGACCCGCGCACCTGAACGCTGGCACGCAGCCGCTGCGCTCCACGCTGCACACGCCGCTGTACCCAGCGTCACCCCCCGAGCGCCTCCCGCACGAGCGCAACAGCCGCCGGCAAGTCACCCAGCACCAGTTCCGCGCCGAGCCTGAGCACGCGCCAGCCCGCCTTGCCGAGCACGCGGTCCCGCCGCGCATCCAGCCGCTCCCGCCCGCGGTGCCACGTGCCATCCACTTCCACGATCAACTTCAGGGCGGGCGCCGCGAAGTCGGGCGTGTCATGCGGGCTGCGCCGGTCCCGGTGGAGCGACCGGGCGCTGCTTGCCGCGCACGCGCTCGACCGCGCGGGGCGTGGCGGGCGGCGTGCGCCGCTCCTGCGGAGCCCGGTCGCTCCACCGGGAACGACGCCCCTGCGCGGCACATCACCACCAGCCCGGAACGCGCCCCGCGTCGCCAGCGCGCACAGCATCGCGGTCCGCTCCCGCGCCGCTCCGCGACGAGCCGCGTGCGTCTCCCCCGCTCGCGCGCAGCCGGAGGCGAGCACGAGCTTGGGGGAGACCGCGGAGGCGAAGCCGACGCGAGTGGGGGCAACCTCACTCATCCTCAAGGACTGACCCCCAAGCCCCCCGCCGCGCCGCCGGCTCCCCAGCCGCGCGGCGCGCGCCGGACCCAGCCCCGCCCAGCCAAGGAGCCCCAGCATGACCACACGCTTCCGGGTCGTCGACCACAGCCTCACCGGAAACCGCTACCGCACCGTGCGCCCTGCCAGCCACCAGTACATGTCGGCCGCCCAGGCCGGCCTGCGCGGCCAGCTGACGGGAGAACAGTCGAATCCGTCAAAAGACAACTTCCTCGAACCCCGCCATGAATCCGACCCCCGGCGGCAGCCGATGGCGCGAGTGCCGCGGCCGCCATGGCCGGGCTGCCAGGGAGGCCCAGTGCGTTCCGCACGCACAAGGGAGCCCATGGCTTCGATCTCCCCAATATCTTCAGCCCGCTGGATCCGGGCACGCGGCTCGGCTCGGTGCTGCAAATGTCGGACGCGGGGCGGCTGGTCGCCGGGCACATCAACGCGCAACATGGTGGGGCGAGCGTGAGCAATCCGTTCGGCGTCGGGCAGCTGCTGTATGGGCGGGGCATGGCGTCGCAATGGGTGAGCGAGAGCTACCTTGACAGATTCTGGAGGTCGCATGAGACGCTCCGACGTGACCTACACACCGGCGCCAAGGCCGTACTAACAAGTTCCGTGAGCTCGTTGGTTGGCTTGACAGTTGCCACCGGGCTCAAGGCAGCCGGGGCACCGGCACCGGTGGCGGGCGCGGTAGGCTGGGTGGCGGCAGCCAAAACGGGGGTCGCATTGGGCTTGTACTTGTCGAACAAGGAATTCGATCCCTGGAGCGGTGATTTCTACGGAAGGCGCGCTGACGGCGGGGCTTCGGGGGACATGCCGACGACAACGCCCGAGCAATCCGGCGGACACGCCATGTCGTCGGCATTGCTGCTGGACACACTCGCGGAAGCGTATAGACGCATGCAGCAGCAGGCGCACAGTCCGGCCGGACCCGACGCTGCCGCAGGCGGCGGAAGCTCCACGGCGCCGGAAAGGCTCTTCCTGCACGGAATGAAGCATCCCTACGACATGGTCGCCATGCATCGGGTCGGTTGACGCAGCCTTCCCCGCCTGCCGGGTCAGCGCCGCCCCGCGCCGCCTGAAGGGCGCCATCAGTCTGCGTCTGATAGGCTGTGGTGTCGCACTGGACGCCCCGGCCAGTCGCTTCCAGACGGAGGATGTTGGATGCCGAGCCCCTACCGCGAGAGCGACAACACGCCGCCCGCGCCGCTGGCGGAGCTCGCCTGGCGGCGGCGGGTGGCGAGGAGGGCGCGCTGGGCGGTGTTGCTCGCCGTGGCCGAGATGGTGCTACTCGTGGCAAGCTACTGGCTGCCGGCGCACTTCGCGCTGGCCGGAGCCAAGGCGTGGCTTGTACTGAGCGCTGCGCTTGTCGTCGCCACATGGCTGTACACGGCTCCGCGCCCGCGGTCCGCCGTCGGTTGGCGGGTCTGGCTGCTCAGGGTCAGCGTGCCGGCGTATCTGGGCGTGATGGCCCTGCGCATGTTCGGGACCCACCTGGCGATGGCCAGCTACGCGCTCGGTGCGCTGCTGGTAGTGGCAAGCGTGGCCTACGCTAGGCCGCTGCGTAGGCCGGTGCCCTTTGATGCTCGCGGGTACCTCATCGGTGCTGTCATCTCGGGGTTCGCTTACGGCGTCGTGTTGGTGTTCAGGCCGTATCTGCTACGGGGGCTGCTTCTCGAAGGCATCACGCCCGGCCTGCTTTTCCTCGTCTTTGCAGCCGGTCCGGCCTGGGCCACGCGCAATGCTGTGCTCCCCGTCGAGCACGAGTGGTGGTTCGACAACCAGACGCAGCCACCCGGCGAGTGGGTCGCGCTGTTCGTGCACTGTGACGGGCAGGCCGAGGTGCCGTGGGACGACGACAGGCCGCGCTGGTTCAGTTCCAAGGAGCAAGCAGTGTGGTGGCTCTCGAACCAGGGCTACCTGCCGGCGGAACGTGCCCTCGCCGAGCGCCTCGTCGACCGCGTTCCCACCGACACCGTGCCCCTGCTGAAGCCGCGCAAGCCGCCGCGACCGCGCAAGGACAAGCAGCGCGTGCGCGACGTTGAACCCCGCGTCCGCGTCGCGGCGGAAGCAGAAGCCATCGACCGAGAAGCAGACGCCATCGAGGAGCCGGCGCTCGACGACGCGGATCCGCCGCGCGCGGTCGTGATCCACGACCCGGACGACCCGCGCACCTGAGCGCTTGGAGCGCAGCCCGCTGCGCTCCAGCCTGCACACGCCGCTGTACCCAGCCTCACCCCCCGAGCGCTTCCCGCACGAGCGCAACAGCCGCCGGCAAGTCGCCGAGTACCAGCTCCGCGCCGAGCCTGAGCACGCGCCAGCCGGCCCTGGCGAGCGCGCGGTCCCGGCGGGCATCGAGCTGCTCCCGCCCGCGGTGCCAAGCCCCGTCGACTTCCACGATCAACCGGCGAGCGGGAGCGGCGAAGTCCGCGATGTAGCCGCCGACCACGACCTGCCTGCGGAACTGCACGCCCAGCTGCCGCCGGCAGAGCGCGGACCACAGCGCGCGTTCCGAAGCCGACGGCAGCGCGCGCATTTCCGCCGCGCGCTGCGCGAGCAGCCGGGACCGACTCGAGCTGACTGGATGATGACGATGCATGGGAGCCTCCTTTCCCGGTGGAGCGACCGGGCTACGCCTCCTCCGGCGCAGGCCGCATGACACGCCCGGTCTCCGCGCCTCGCGCTCGCAAGGTCGCTGCTTGCCGCGCACGCGCTCGCCAGCGCGGGGCGTGGCGGGCGGCGTGCGCCGCTCCCGCGGAGCCCGGTCGCTCCACCGGGAACGACGCCCCTGCGCGGCACATCGCCACTAGCCCGGAACGCGCCCCGCTCCGCCAGCGCCCACAGCATCGCGGTCCGCTACCGCGCCGCTCCGCGACGAGCCGCGTGCGTCTCCCCCGCTCGCGCGCAGCCGGAGGCGAGCACGAGCTTGGGGGAGACCGCGGAGGCGAAGCCGACGCGAGTGGGGGCAACCCTGGCGCCGCCGGCTCCCCAGCCGCGCGGCGCGCGCCGGACCCAGCCCCGCCCAGCCAAGGAGCCCAGCATGACCACACGCTTCCGGGTCGTCGACCACGCCGCCACCGGCCAGCGCTACCGCACCGTGAGCCCTGCCAGTCACCAGTACGAATCCCCCGCTCGCGCCAAGATCGCCGCCGAGCTCGCGCAGGGCCAACCGGGGAAGTTCGACAGCACGTTCGGCTCGATCCCCTGGAGTCCGACCGGCGGGGGTGCCGACGTCGAAGGCAATCTCCTCGCCATGGCCGGCCTGCCCGGGACGCCCAGTGCGTTCGGCACGCACAAGGGACGCCACGGCTTCCCTGTCCCCAACATCTTCAACGCTATAGGTCCGGGCACGCGGCTCGGCTCGGTGCTGCAAATGTCGGACGCGGGGCGGGAGTTCGCGTCGCTAATGAACCAGCGACGCGGTGGATCGGACGGGGGGAGCTACGGCAATCTGTTCGGCGTGGGGGGGCGGCTGTATGGGAGGACATGGGGGACGGGGTTGGTGGCCGATCCGAACAACGGAACAGGGGGCACGGGCGGCACCGGCGCGACCTCCCGTAGGTACGGGAACAGCGATCCACAAAGGTATGGGGGCCAAGGCGGCACGTCGGGCGGCTACGGGGGTTCGCACGGTGCAGGGGGTGGTCCGAGCGGTCCACCGACGCCTGGGCAGGGAGCCGCGACTCACTTGCTCCGAGATTTGAAGGCCGAAGCAGAAGCCGACGCAGAAGTATTTAGCTGGGGAGAACATGTTGCATTTCCGGTTGGGAAGGCCGCCGCCCACCTTACGATGAGGGGACTTTCGCTGTTAAATAAGTTCAAGTCTCTCTTTGAATATCCCGTCGGCCCCGACGGGTCAGTAAGCCCCAGCCCGCTCGACCCGTCCGTGGGAGGCGCCGGCTACTACCCCACCATGACCCCCGAGCAGTCCGGGGGACACGCCATGTCGTCGGCATTGCTGCTAGACACGCTCGCGGAAGCGTATAGACGCATGCAAGAGCAGGCGCACCTCCCAGCGGGCTCCGACGCTGGCGGAGGGGGCGGAACCTCCACGGCGCCGGAAAGGCTCTTCCTGCATGGAATGAAGCATTGGTACGACGCCGTCGCCGGGCGGAGATGACGAGCCGCATTGGTTGCAGGAGAAGAGCGATGACCATGACGTGGATGCGCGTGAAGTCCGCATTGGAGTGGAATTGCCGTCCCCTCCGCCCGCGAGCAGCGTGTGAAACGGAGTCACGTGGAAATCTTGGCGCGACGTGACCCGTTGCTTGTGAGCTTGGTATCCGTCGACGGGCACGTTCACGCAGCGTAGAGTACGGGGATGTCCGGCGCGTATCGCGACGGTCCGGCTGCGCCGCGGGCGGCCTTCGGGGAAGTCCTGTGGCGGCGGAGAGTGGGCGCCGCGGCAACCTGGCTGCTGGGGCTGCTGGTCGCCGACTTCGCGGCAGTCGTTTTGTCGGATTCCGCCCATCGGCATGTCTGGGCTGCGGCGCTTGTCGCGTTCAGCGCCGCCGAGGCCTTCGCCGTGTGGAGGCTCACCGCGCCCCGCCCCGGCGGGCGGCCGAGCCGGCTCGGATGGCTGCTGCGCGCGGCGGCGATAGCGGTGCCGCTGGTCGAGTTCATCTCCGTCCTGACCCACTACTCGACGCCCCTGCTCGTTTCCGCACTCGTGGTGCAGGTCGCGGCCCTCGCGTATTTCGCTCGCCTCTTCGAGGAGGGCCAGGACCCGGCCAGCGCGAAGGAGGCCCGGCTGTTGATCGTGCCGTTGGCCGTGTCCGAGATCGTCATCGGGTACAGCCACTCCTCCTCGGCTATCCCCTTCTGGGTCGCCTTGGTTGGCCTGCTCTGCATGACGTGGGCCTGCGTCCTGCTTCTCCGCCTCCGCAAGATGCTCCACGTGACCGACGCCCAGTGGTGGTTCGACGACAGCGCGGAGGGACCGGGCGCATGGGTCTCGCTGCTCGGCTATGGCGATGGCTACGTCGAGGTGATCCCCAGCGATGGCCAGGGTGTGCGCTTCCCATCCAGAGCCGACGGGGAGCGGTGGCTGGAGGAACAGGGATGTGTGCCCGCGCGACGGGCCGTCGAGGAGCACCTCGTCAGGGCGATGCCGCCCGATGTCCTCACGGCAACGCGGCCCCGCGACTGGCTGCGCGCCGCCCGCGGGCTTGTTCACGCCGCGCGCGGTGCTGCCAGCACGCCCGGGATCGAGCCACCGCCCGTCGTCGGCGGAGCCGCCGGCTTCTCGGAGCCTGCGCTACTGGCTGCGCCCCGCCGCCCAGCAGTGGTGGCTCGACAAGAAGACGCGGACGGCCGGCGAGTGGGTCTCGCTGCTCGTGTTCTCGCGACAAGGCCGAGGTGCTACGCACCGACGGAAGCTGGCGTTCGCGTCGGAGCAGAAGGCCGTGGAGTGGCTCGAGAAGAATGGCTACCTGCCCGCCGAGCGCGCCATCGAGGACGGGCTCGTCACCGACGTGCCACCCGACCCGACGACGCAGGCGCCGCGTCGCGAGCGCGTGCGCGCCTCGGCGCCGTCGCAGGAGCCGCGCATGCGCGTCGCGTCGGACGGGTCGGAGCGCGAAGCGCACGAGGCAGCCGAGGGAGCGACCGAGGACGGCGACGAGCTCGACGAGGACGCCGCGCGTGGACACCGATGACGCCGATTCCCGTACGGCGCGCCGCGGCGGCCCAGGACGCGGACAAGCCCCGGCAGTGATTCGCGCTTGGCGGGCGGCGCTCTGCACGCGCGGCTCTGCGTCCGCAGCGGAGCCGCCTGGACGTCAAGGCGCCACCGCGTCATCCCCCGAGCGCTTCCCGCACGAGCGCGACAGCCGCCGGCAAGTCGCCGAGTACCAGTTTCGCGCGGAGCCGCAGCACGCGCCAGCCCGCCTTGGCGAGCACGCGGTCGCGCCGCGCGTCCAGCCGCTCCCGTCCGCGATGCCAACCGCCATCCACCTCCACGATCAACTTCAGGGCGGGAGCGGCGAAATCCGCGATGTAGCCGCCGACCACGACCTGCCTGCGGAACTGCACACCCAGCTGCCGCCGGCAGAGCGCGGACCACAGCGCGCGCTCCGAAGCCGACGGCAGCGCGCGCATTTCCGCCGCACGCTGCGCGAGAAGCTGCGACCGGTTGGAGCTGACTGGATGAAGACGATGCATGGGAGCCTCCTTTCCCGGTGGAGCGGCCGGGCTACGCCCCCTCCGGCGCAGGCCGCATGACACGCCCACGCTCCGCGTCTCGCGCTCGCAAGGTCGCTGCTTGCCGCGCACGCGCTCGCCAGCGCGGGGCGTGGCGGGCGGCGTGCGCCGCTCCCGCGGAGCCCGGTCGCTCCACCGGGAACGACGCTCCTGCGCGGCACATCACCACCAGCCCGGAACGCGCACCGCCCCGCCAGCGCCCACAGCATCGCGGTCCGTTACCGCGCCGCTCCGCGACGAGCCGCGTGCGTCTCCCCCGCTCGCGCGCAGCCGGAGGCGAGCACGAGCTTGGGGGAGACCGCGGAGGCGAAGCCGACGCGAGTGGGGGCAACCCTGGCGCCGCCGGCTCCCCAGCCGCGCGGCGCGCGCCGGACCCAGCCCTACCCAGCCAAGGAGCCCAGCATGACCACACGCTTCCGGGTCGTCGACCACGCCGCCACCGGCCAGCGCTTCCGCACCGTGAGCCCTGCCAGCCACCAGTACATGTCGGCCGCCCAGGCCGCCCTGCGCAGCCAGCTGACGGGAGAACAGTCGAATCCGTCCAAGAGCAACTTCTCGCCCATGCCGATGACCCCGACCCCCGGCGGCGGCAGCGATGGCGCGAGTGCCGTGGCCGCCATGGCCGGGCTGCCCGGGAGGCCCAGTGCGTTCGGCACGCACAAGAACCGCTACGGCTTCGATGTCTCCAACATGCTCGACAACCCCGCTGCGGCGTACACGGAGCTAGGTGCAGCGCTGCAGCAGTCCGAGGGCGGCCGGCAGGTTGCCGCGATGATCGGGGCGCAATACCCGGGCCCGGGCAGCATGAGCCAGCTCGATCCGTTCGCCGTGGGGGGGCGGCTGTATGGGCGGGGGACGGCGTTGCAGCGGGTATCGGGAGGCAAGCACTGGTACAGCACCGCTCTAGCACTGGCGGGTTCCTACGCAGACTTTCAAGCTGGCCTAGCAAAAGCCGAGGCCGCTGGTGCGTTGGGGTCGGTTGTGGGACTAGCCACCAAACGCTATGTCTCCCCGGCAGTGGCTGACGACCCGGCGGTATTTGCGGCCGCATTTTCGTTCGGGGCCAGCGTTGGGGCCGGTCATTATCTTCGCGGCTACATCGACACACATCGGAAGGGTGCGAAGGGCACCAAAGGCGGCACCAAGGAATTCGACCCCTGGAGCGGCAATCTCTACGGGCGGCGCGCGGACGGCGGGGCTTCGGGGGACATGCCGACGACAACGCCCGAGCAATCCGGCGGACACGCCATGTCGACGGCATTGCTGCTGGACACGCTCGCGGAAGCGTTGAGACGCAGGCAGGAGCAGGCGCACCTCCCAGCGGGCTCCGACGCTGGCGGAGGGGGCGGAACCTCCACGGCGCCGGAAAGGCTCTTCCTGCATGGAATGAAGCATTGGTACGACATGGTCGCCATGCACCGGGTCGGTTGACGCAGCCGTCCCCCCGGGGCGGATCAGCGCTGCTCCTCAAGCGCGGCATCAGTCGCCGTCTGTTAGGCTGTGGTGTCGCACTGAGCGCCCCGGTCAGTTTCTGCCACACGGACGACGTTGGATGCCGAGCCCCTACCGCGAAAGCGACAACGCTCCGCCCGCGCCGCTGGCGGAACTCGAGTGGCGGCGGCGGGTGGCGAGGAGCGCGCGCTGGGCGGCGGTGCTCGGGGCGGGTGGCATCCTGCTGGTGCTGGCCGGCTACTGGCTGCCGGCGCGCTTCGCGTTGGCCGGAGCGATGGCGTGGCTCGTAGTGGGCGCGGTACTTCTCGTCGCCACATGGATGTACACGGCTCCGCGACCGCGCTCCGCCGTGGGCTGGCGGGGGTGGCTGCTCAGGGCCAGTGTGGCTTTCGGTCTCGGTGTCACCGGTCTGCCCCTGCTCGGGATCCACCTGGGAGCCGCGGGCTTCATCCTGGGTGTGTTGCTTGTTGGCGCAACCGTCCCGTACATCGCGTCGTTCCGCAAAGTCCGCAAAGTGAGGGTCCAGTGGAGCCGCCGACAGTGGCTGCTGTACGGTGCATTCCTTTTCGTGCTGACGGCGATCACCGACTACCTGGTGGACCCGGCGCTGCAGCCCGCATGGCGCTTCCTCGCCGTCCTGGTCGCGGGCGCTGCAGCCTGGGGGGCCGAGCCCTTGCGCCGCACGCTGCTTCCCATGGAGCACGACTGGTGGTTCAACAACGGAACGGGAACTCCCGGCGAGTGGATCGTGGTGTTCGTGTACGATGACGGGTTGACCGAGCTGCGGTGGGTGAACGGGAACAAGAGTTGGTTCCGGTTCAAGAGCGACGCGGAGCGCTGGCTCGGATACTACGGCTACCTGCCGGCCGAGCGCGCCCTCGCCGAGCGCCTCGTCGACCGCGTTCCCACCGACACCGTGCCCCTGCTGAAGCCGCGCAAGCCGGCGCGACCGCGCAAGGACAAGCACCGCGTTCGCGACGACGAACCCCGCGTCCGCGTCGCGGCGGAAGCAGAAGCCATCGACCGAGAAGCAGAAGCCATCGAGGAGCCGGCGCTCGACGACGCCGAGCCGCCGCGTGCAGTGACCGTCCGCGATCCGGACGACCCGCGCGATTGATTCCCGGCGCGCGCCGTTCCGGTGACGCCACGCAGCCTCAGCGGCCGCCGCTAGCCTTGCGCTCATGCTCTGCAATGAGGTTGCGAACGGCGGACACCAATGCGTTCGGCACTTCCATCAGCGAATCCACTGCGAGCCTCGCGCTCACCGGATAGGCAGGATGCGGATCCGCGAGCCGACGCTGTCTACCGTCACCAGCGCTCCCGTGGCGAGAGCGGATTCGTGGTCGCGGAGCACAGCGACGACGATGTCGCCCAGATCGGAAGGCATGACGTTCTGCGTCCTCACCTGGAGCACGCTGGGACCGGCAGCGCGGGTGAGAGCCAGCAGCACACCGAAATCCAGGTCGTGAGTGAAGACCACGTATCCATGCTCACGGGCGTACTGCATCAGTTCCGCATCGGTGGCCCGGGGGCTGCCCATCTCCGACCAGTGCTTCGCGACGAGCCCATGTGCGACGAGCTCCGCCACCCATGCGGGTGACAGGTTCATGTCCACGAGGATTTTCATCGCGCGCCGAGCGGGATCTCGACTTCTTCGGCGCGCCAGGCGGCGTAGGCCAGAGCCGCGCGGACGTCCTCCGGCTCGAGGTACGGATACGCGGCAAGGATCTCTTCGACTGTCTTTCCGGCCGCCAGCAGCCCAACGACCGTCCCCACCGTGACGCGGAGCCCACGGATACACGGGCGACCACCCATTACGGCAGGGTCATGCGTGATGCGCTCGGCCTCGACCATGCGTCAAGACTACCACGAAGGCGGTGCACCTGCCGTCAGCCCGCATCCGTGACCGGCGCGGACCTGCGGCAAACCCCCAGGCAGCCCGGCCCGCGGCAGTGGCAATCGGTGATGCTCAACGGTGGATCGGACGGTCGATCTGAGATCACCCCGAAGCCGGAGCCGCCGCGTGCAGTGACTGTCCACGATCCGCGCGACCCTCGCGCGTGATCGCCGGCGCCGCACCGCGCCGCCCCTTGCTCTGCACGCGCCGCCCCGCGCCGTCCCCGTCCCCTCCGCCCGCGCGCGGCGCGCGCGGCGGAGCCACGTGGAAGTCCCGGCAGGACCTGTCCGGCGCGCCGCGTCCGGGCAAGGAGGGGACCGCGGCGCAGCCGCCGCAGGCGGCGAGCACGCGAGGGGAGGCAACCCCAGCATCCCTACGACATGGTCGCCATGCATCGGGTCGGTTGACGTAGCCGTCCCCCCGGGGCGGCTCAGCGCTGCTCCTCAAGCGCGGCATCAGTCGCCGTCTGTTAGGCTGTGGTGTCGCACTGGGCGACCCATCCGGTCGCTGCCAGACGGAGCATGTTGGATGCCGAGCCCCTACCGCGAAACCGACAACGCCCCGCCCGCGCCGCTGGCGGAGCTCGCGTGGCGGCGGCGGGTGGCGAGGAGCGCGCGCTGGGCAACGCTACTGGCGCTGGCAGGGATACCGGTGCTTGCGGTGACCCACTGGCTGCTGGCGCGATTCGTGCTGGCCGGGGTGGTGGTGTGGTGCATGGTGGGCGCGGCGCTTGTCGTTGCGACGTGGATGCTGACGGCGCGGCGCCCCGGCGGCCACGTGGGGTTCGAGGGCTGGCTGGTGCGAGGCAGCGCGCTGGTTTCGCTCGCTCTCGGAGGCCTGCTGCTGGAGTCCGCCGGTCGTGTGGCGGGCGTTCTGGCTGCGGTGCCCTTGAAGATCGCCACCTATGTGGCAGCTACGCTGCACCTCGCGCCGAACGTCGCCCGCCTCCTGGGAAGTGCGCTGGGGTTCGCATGGGACATGAGCCCGCTCGGGATAAGCCTGCTGCTTTCCACACTGCCCGCCCTGTACTTCTTCACGAGGTTCGGCAAATGGCCAGGCGATGGCGGACACCGCGAGCCCGGTTCCACCGCCTGGTCTTTCGTAGTGGCAACCGTGTTTGGGGCGCTATGCTTCGAGTTGCCGCCAATCTTCATGCTCGGAGGGATTTCCCTCCTCTTGACGGCCTATGCCTTCGATGAGCTACGCCACAAAGTGCTCCCAGCGGAGCAGCAGTGGTGGTTCGACAACCAGGCGGGCGCGCCCGGCGAGTGGGTGCCGCTGCTCGTGTACCGTGCCGGGCCGGCCGAGGTGGTGTGGAACGACCGAAGGCCGGGGTGGTTCCATTCCAGGCAGCGTGCGATGGGCTGGCTCTCGCAGCGGGGCTACCTGCCCGCCGAGCGCGCCCTCGCCGAGCGCCTCGTCGACCGCGTTCCCACCGACACCGTGCCCCTGCTGAAGCCGCGCAGACCGCCGCAACCGCGGAAGAACAAGAAGCGCGTGCGCGTCGCGCCGGAGCCTTCCGACGGCGCCGCGCACGAAGCCGCAGACGCCGCCAGCGACGAGATGGACGACAACGCGCCGCCCGACGAGCCGGAGCGGCCGCGCGTGGTCGCGGTCCACGACCCGCGCGACCCGCGCGCCTGAACGCTGGCGCGCAGCGTCTGCACTCCACCCTGCACACGCCGCTGCGTACCCAGCCTCACCCCGCGAGCGCCTCCCGCACGAGCGCAACAGCCGCCGGCAAGTCGCCGAGTACCAGTTTCGCGCGGAGCCTGACCACGCGCCAGCCGGCCTTGCCGAGCGCGCGGTCCCGGCGCGCGTCCAGCCGCTCCCGCCCGCGGTGCCACGTGCCATCCACCTCCACAATCAACTTCACGGCGGGCGCCGCGAAGTCGGCGATGTAGCCGCCGACCACGACCTGTCGCCGGAACTGCACGCCCAGCTGCCGCCGGCAGAGCGCGCATCTGAGCCGCGCGCTGCGCCAGCAGCCGGGCCCGACTGGAGCTGACTGGATGAAGACGATGCATGGGAGCCTCCTTTCCCGGTGGAGCGACCGGGCTACGCCGCCCTCCGGCGCAGGCCGCATGACACGCCCGGTCTCCGCGTCTCGCGCTCGCAAGGTCGCAGCTTGCCGCGCACGCGCTCGCCAGCGCGGGGCGTGGCGGGCGGCGTGCGCCGCTCCCGCGGAGCCCGGTCGCTCCACCGGGAATGACGCCCCTGCGCGGCACATCACCACCAGCCCGGAACGCGCCCCGCGCCGCACCGCTCACAGCATCGCGGTCCGCTACCGCGCCGCCCCGCGACGAGCCGCGTGCGTCTCCCCCGCTCGCGCGCAGCCGGAGGCGAGCACGAGCTTGTTGCGCCTGGCATAAGCGCAGAACAGAGAGGTGAAGCCAGATGGCACATGAGAAAGGAGGTGGAGAAGCCAAGTCCTCTTGGGGGCCCCGACGGAGGGAACCCCGCACCTACGAGGCAAGGGCATTGGCCGGAAGCGACCGGTTCTGGAGCGCCCGCGCGAGCGGCGCCCTGCCCGCGAGGGAATGTCTGGTGGAAGCCTAGGGTGAAGTGACGAACCGAACGCAAGTGAAGCACCGTGAGGCGTGCGACTGCAGGGTGAGCCGGCCAACGGCGGTGAAGCCCGGTATCCGTCGAGCAGCGCGCGTACGGGTGACGGCGTCGTCACGAAGTTCTGCGTTCTTACCCAGGGAGATCTCTCGGCCTCCGCGGCGCGATGAGTGTCAGCGGTAGCATCGAAGGACGAAAGTACGAGATGGCGAAGGGACGGGAGAAGTCGGATGGTCGAATACAACCACAAGGCCGTCGAAAGGCGGCCGTAACCGCTGCGGGACGCTCGCGTGTCACGGGGTCCGGGCGGGGCGGGAAGGAGACCACGGCGAGCCAACAGGTGGAGCAGCTTGGACTGTTTCGCGAGACAGCCGACAGCCCGCAAGGGGCCGACGGCGGAGCGGCGGCAGGTCGACCTGCGTCTGCTCCGCGCGCGGCGCCGAAGTCGCGAACCACGACAGGACCTGCCCCACCGGCGATGATGACGATGGAGGAGGTAGCAAGCGAACAGAACCTGGAAGAAGCGTTCCGGGAGGTCGCGTCGAACAAGGGAGCTGCGGATGAACGATGCGAGCTGGGCGCGGGTGTGGATCGTCGTGCTGCTGCTGATCCTGGCCGTGCTGGTCGTGGGCTTCTTCGTGTCCAGCTCCAGCGTGTCGCCCGAGCAGCTGCTGCCGAAGTGAGGCGTAGCGCTTCTGCTACACGCGGGGCGATCGTGTCGCGGGGGACGCGCCCGACGCGAGCGGTGTGGTGCGGGCGCGCGGGCGACGCGCTGCGGTGCGGGCGCGCGGGCGCGTGTCGGTGTTGGGTCGTGCGGCTGCCGTGCGTTGCGGTGCGCGCCGCGCCGGCGCGGCTTCACGGCCCGGACGCAGCGCGACCCCGGTGCCGCTCCATCAGCCCGCGCCCGAAATCCTGCTCCGCCGCCAGCGCGTTGTGCGCCCGGCAGCGCAGCTCGAGGTTCTCGAGTGTGGCCGGCCCGCCGCGCGCAAACGGCTGCTGATGGTGGAACTCCAGCAGCGCGGTCTCGCGACAGCGCTGCCCTGTTGCGTCGACGTACGCACAACGATCCCCGTCGCGCTCGCGCACAGCACGACGGATTGCCGCCGGAATCGCCCCGCGCCGGCGCGGCTCGGGATTGGATAGCGGGGCTGCGTCGTCGCGCTGGCGCGGCTCGCGATGGGACGAGACCGGCATGTCATCGCGCTGGCGCGGGTGTGCCGGGCTGTCGGCGAGCTGGTTTTTGCCGCGCCGGCGCGGAAGCGCGCTCTCGCCCTGCGGCGCGGGCGAGACGCGCTCGGGCGTGTCGGCATTCGGCGGAGCGGAAGCGCCGCGCCGGCGCGTCTCGCAATCGGGCGATGTGCCCGCGTCGCCGCGGTGCGTCGCGTCCGCGCTGCGCGGCCTGTCCGTCGCGGCGTACTTCTTCTTCTCGAGCGTCGCGACCAGCGCGCGCAGCGCGCGCAGATGCACTTCTTCGATCGAGCGCCCCCGCACTGCGTGCGCCAGCAGATCGCGCGCCCGCTCGAGCAGGTCGACGTACTCCTGCGACGCGGTGAACTGCACCTTGTAGCGCTGCGGCGCTGCGAGCGCGTTCCGGACGCCGCCGCCATCTTGCGCTGCAGTGTTGGCCGCGGGCTCGCTACCCGCGCCCGCGCCTGCGGGGCCCGTCGCCCCATCGCGCGCGCTCGCCTCGCTCGCCGCCGCGTTGCCGGCCGCCACTCCGCACGCGCTCGCATGGCCCGCGCTCGCGTCGCCCGCGCTCGCGTCGCCCGCGCCGGCGCGGGCTTCGTCCGCATCGTCGCGAGTGTCGTGAACATCGCCGCCCCGCTCCGCATCCTCCACCCAGTCCCGCGGCCGCGCCCCCGGCGCCAGCTCGCGCACCGGACTGAACGACGCCACGAGCTCGCTCCACGTTGGATTGCGCGGGCTGGCGATGCCCGGCTCCGGCCCGAGCGGCTCCACCCGCGCCGGCACCGCGGGCAGCGGATCGAGCACGCGCACGAGCTTCTGGATCTCGCGCTTGGTGCGGTGCCTGGCGCGGGCCAGCACTTCCACGTGGTTGTCCTCGGTGAGATGCGGCCCGAGCATCAACAAGCCGGTCAGGTGCAGCTCGCCCGCAGCGACCGCGTCGTACAGCCGCGGGAACTTCCGGCAGAGGCGCGCCGCCTTGGCGCGCCGGAAGGCGGCGTCCTCCGACAGGCGCAGCTCGTACACACAGTAGGTGTACAGGTTCGCGCACGCCCGTGTGCGGTGGATGCCGCGCGCTTCGACCTCGGCGAGATGCGCCAGGAGCAGCGCCAGTGTCTGGTTGCTCTGTCCGACCAGCCGGCGCGTGCCGGCCAGGAGCGCCTCGTCGCCCAGCTCGTGCAGCCGGAACAGAGCGTGCCCGCGATTGTCAGTCACCCCATCCATCAGCGCACTCTACACCCGCGATCCGAAGCCTCGCTGGCCCGCCGCTGCCGCGTTTTCGAGCATGGAAACGGCTCGAAACCCGCTCCGCCGCCGACGAAGCAGCGAGCGCGCCGCCTGCGTCCGGCAACGCGCATTCCCCCAGGCAACCGGCGGAATCGCGAGCCGGTGCGCCGCAGATCGCGTCAAGCGAAATCGACGCAATCGACGCGCCGCGCGCGCACGCTCCGCCTCCTGCGCCGCGCGCCGCACGCTCCCGCGCGCACTCCGCCCCAGCGCGCACCCGCGCCAGCGCGCACTCCGCCCCAGCGCACGCCGCCCGCCCCCCGCACGCCGCCCGCCCCCGCGCCCCGCTGCGCCGCTCAGCGCGCTCGCGGGTCCTGTTCCGCCGCCGCCAGTGCCCGGCGGATCATGAAGTCGACGGCGGGCACGGCGTTGTCCGCGACGATGCGGGTTCCGGGGTGTGCTCGCGGCCAGACGCGGAAGACCTCGTCGGCGAAGCCCTGTCCGATCGCCTCGATGCGATCGAAGTCGACGATGACCTCGCGGAAGCGCTCCAGGCCGTGGAGCAGCCGGCGGGCGTGCGAGCGGGAGACGAATTCCGAGCCGAGCGCGAACAGACGCACCACGGCGCGGGTGCGCGAGAACTCGCCGTCCTCGGCGTATTCCATGAACACGTCGGAGAGCGTCCGCTTCGGCGAAAGCGGCACGATGCAGCGCACGCGCGTTCCGGTGGCGCGATCCGTCGAGCGCACCGTGAAGTCGCCGATGCTGTTGTCCACGATCCATTCGACTCCGTTGGCTTCGAGCTCGAAGCGCTCCACGGCCCGGGACGTGAAGAATACGCCCTCGCCGGTGTGCGCTTCCGGCGCGGTGGTCGTCTTGCCTTTCGAGAGCTCGGCCAGCGCGTCGAGCTCGCTGTCCAGCCCCAGGCCGCGGCGCACGTGCTCGAAGGCGCCGATGCCGGCGTCGTCGATCTCGAAGCACACGCTGCGGGCGTCGTGCGCCACATCGATGTGCACCCGGTCGCTTCCCGAGTGCTCGAGGGCGTTGTTGAGCATTTCGGTGAAGGCGTAGGTGGCGATGGCGCGCGCATCGGCCGGGAGCGACGCGAGCGCCGGCACCTTTCCGAGCAGAAGGGTCCAGACGCGATCCTCGGCGAGCCCAGCTGTCGGAAAATCGAACTCCAGGTGCGACGCGGCCGGCAGCACCCAGCGCGCGCCGCGTCCCGCACCCTGGTGCAGCACTTCGCCCCGATCGGCGAGCGCCCGCAGCCGGCGATGGGCTGCCTGCCGGCTGATCCGGAGCGTGCGTGCCGCGTCCGCTGTCGAGATCACGCCGCGCCGCTCGAGCAGCGCGAGGATGCGCTCGTCGCGTGACTTTGCGGGCATGCGATAATGTAAACGTAGCGTCGGATAATGTAAACGCAACGTAAACTCGCGGATTCTCGGGGGGCGTGCGGGCCGGGCGGCAGGACGCGGCCCGCGCCGCGCGCCGCGCGCCGCGCGCACGCGCAGTCGCCGCGCCCCCGCGTCCCGCGCCGCCCCTAGAACGCCCGCGACACGCTGAGGCCGCCGGGTACGATCGCGACGTGCGTCTTCGGGCCGCTGCCGGTGCCGAGCACGAGGGCGACGCCGGTGACGGCGGCCGCGCCGGTGGCGACCCAGCCGACCGTGGCCCACATCTGGCCGTGCACCGCGGCGTCGCGTAGCTTGGCGTCGGTGCGGCTGGAGTGGTTGAAGTCGTTGCGCAGCGTGGTGGCGCGCGCTTCGAGCGCGATCGACACGCCGCCGAGCACGCCCGCGCCGATGAGGGAGGCCCAGCCGACCGTGCGCAGCGTGTCCGACGACTTGTCTCCGGCGCCCTCGATCGTCACGTGGTCGAGGCCGCCCTCGTGGGCGTGGATGCGCCGGACGCGCCGCGTGCCGTCGGGCAGCACCACCATCACGTCGTGCACGCCCGGTTCCACGTAGAGCAGGGTGGGCGCTGTGCGCTTCTCGTCGCCGACCAGCACTTTCGAGCCGTCCGGCGCCTCCACGCGTACGCGACCGAGCTTGTCCCGGAGCTGTTCCAGGCGGGCTTCGGCGCGCTTGCGCGCCTTGTGCGGCAGGCCGCCGTCGAGCGCCAGGCGGAAGGCGTTGGCCGCGCGCGCCGGCTCGTTCGCCGCGTCCCACGACAGCGCCGCGTTGAAGGCGGTGTCGGCGTGCGGCACGATCCTGAACGCGCGCATGAAGCGGCGGGCGGCGCGCTCGTACTCGCCCTTCTGGAACAGGCCGGTGGCCGACTCGAACAGCGCCTGCGCGCGCTCCTCGCGGTCGGCGCGCGCCGGCCTGGCCAGGCCCAGCAGGGCGATCGCCAGCGCGACGGCGACCCATGATGAGATGCGCTTCACTCGTTTCCCTTGCTATACGGGCTGCCCAGCAGCTGGGGCGGATTGTTGTCCGGCGGCGGCGTGGGGGAAAGCTCGACCGATACGGCGGGCACGGCGTGGCGCGGTCGCCGCGTGTGATGGACCGTGCGGCGCACACGGGTCGGGTGATGCTTGCCCGGGGTCTTTTCCGGAGTCTGGTCCGGAAGTAGCGGCAGCTCGTCGGGCGAGAGCGGCACATCGCCCGCATCGGCGGCGGCGGAGGCGGAGGTCGCCGGCGCGCTCGCCGAGGTCGTGGCCAGGCTCGCCGGCGCTTGGGGAGTCGTGGCCGCCGACGCCTCGGTCGGGCTGGCAGCTCGATGCGGCGCCAGGGCCCAGACCGCGAGCCCGCCGAGCGCGACCACGGCGGCCACGGCCGGGAGCCAGAGCGTGCGCGACCGGCGCGGTCGCGCTTCCAGCGAGGTCACGCTCGCCGTCTCGGTGCGCGTGGCCTCGGGCCTGGAGTCCAGCGGGGGCGGGTGCGACGGAGCGGACGGTCCGTCGAACACCGTCTGCTCGTCGGGCGCCGCGCCGTAACCGCTGGCGTCCGGTGCGCTCGGCGGCGGGTGCGAGGGGCGCGAGCCGAACGCGAGCCGTGCCGGGTGACTGGGCCCGCCCGCGACGATCTCCTCAATCTGCGCGCGGCGCTCGGCCACCTGCTCGCCGACCAGCCCGCTCACCCAGGCGGCGACGTCGTGGCGCGTGGCGCGGCCGTAGGTGACGGCCGCGGCGGCGTCGAGCTCGCGCGCGAACGTCGCGGCGCTGGCCGGGCGACGGAAGCGGTTCATCTCCAGCGCGCCGGCGATGAGCGTGTCGATCTCGTCGGGCAGGTCCGATCTGAGCGAGCTGACGCGCGGCGGCCGATCGCTGACGATGCGCAGCAGGGTGGCGGCGTCGCTGGTGCCGACGTGCAACCGGAGACCGGTCATCAGCTCCCACAGGATCACGCCGACGGCCCACAGGTCGGTGCCCACGTCGAGCTGCTTGCCGAGCGCCTGCTCGGGCGACATGTAGGCGACCTTGCCCTTGATGTGCCCGGTGGCGGTCAGGCCGACGCGCGCCGTCGCCTTGGCGATGCCGAAATCGGTCAGGCGAGCGATGCCGTCCAGGCCGACCAGCACGTTGTGCGGCGTCACGTCGCGGTGCACCAGCCCGAGCGGCACGCCGTCCATGTCCGTCAGCTCGTGCGCCGCCTGCAGGCCGTCGAGCACGTCGCGCACGATGGCCAGCGCGATCGCTTCCGGCACGCGCTGTCCGGTGGCTTCGACCTTGCGCATCAGACCCGAGAGCGTCTCGCCCTCGACGTACTCCATCACCAGGAACACGCCGAACGGATCCTCGTCCACGTCGAGCACGGGCACGACGTTGGGGTGATGGATGCGCCCGGCGATGGTCGCTTCCTGGATCAGCGCCTGGGAAAACTCCGGATCCTCGCGCAGCTCGGCGTGGGCGATCTTGAGCGCGACCGCGCGCTCGAAGCCGGCCAGGCCCACCTTGCGCGCGAGGTACACCGTGGCCGAGCCGCCCGCCGCGATCCGCATCAGGAGCTCGTAGGGGCCGACCCGCTCCGGAACGGCGAGCAGCTCGCCGGTCAGCGACGGCGACGACGGTCTCATTTCGAGCGACCCCGGAACGACGCGGGATCGAGCCGCAGCCGCTTGACGGTTTCGTACAGCACCGAGCGCGCCATGCCGATGCGGCGCGCGGCCTGGGTCATGTTGCCGCGCGTCGAGGTCAGCGCGTCGAGCACGCGCGCGCGCAGCTCGTCGCCGGCCGTCGGCTCGTGACCGGGCAGATCCTCGGGGTGGACCACGTCGCGCTTGTCGTGCGCTGCGGCGCTGGCGGCGGCGTGCAGCACGTTGCGGAGCTCGCGCAGGTTGCCGGGCCAGGCGCGCAGCCACAGGCGCTCGATCGCGGCCGCGTTGATCGACACGCTGCGCTCGGCGAGGAAGTGCGCGGCGAGCAGCGGCAGATCCTCGCGCCGCTCGCCGAGCGGCGGCAGCAGCAGGCGCACCGCCGCGATCCGGTGCAGCAGGTCGGCGCGGAACGTGCCGTCGGCGACGCACTGCTCGAGGCTGCGGTTGGTCGCGGCGACGATGCGCGCGTCCACCGGCAGCTCGCGGTCATCGCCCACCGCGCGCACCACGCCCGTCTCGACCACGCGCAGGAGCTTGGCCTGCATGGACAGCGGCATCTCGCCGATCTCGTCGAGCAGCAGCGTGCCGCCGTCGGCCGAGCGGAACAGGCCGCTGCGTGCGGCGGTCGCGCCCGAGAACGCGCCGCGCGCGTGCCCGAACAGCTCGGACTCGACCAGCTCCGGCGCGATGGCGGCGCAGTTGAGCCCGACGAAGCGGCCGCTGCGCCCGCTGGCCTCGTGCAGCACCTGTGCGACCACTTCCTTGCCGGTGCCGGTCTCGCCTTCGACCAGCACCGGGTCGCGCGTCGTGGCGATCATCGCGACGCGCGCGCGCACCGCGTCGAGGGAAGGGCCGCCGACGAGCGCGGGGTGCGCGCGCGCCGGGTCGTACTCGAACTTCAGCACGTCGTCGCTGGCCAGCAGCAGCGAGCCGCCCATGCGGATCAGCGCGCCGAAGGGCGCCAGTGTGCGTGCTTCGACCACACGCGCCCCGTCCACGAAAGTTCCGTTGCGGCTGCCCTGGTCGGTCACCAGCACGCCGTCCTGGTGGGGCTCGAACACGGCGTGCTCCCAGGAGACCGCCTTGTCGTCGAGGCTGATGGCGGCGGTGTCCGCCCGGCCCGCCGCTATCGGCCCGGCGATCACCACCGGCACCGGCCACTGCGGCTCGCGCGAGAACAGCACCGCCAGGCCGGGCAGATGGCGCCGCTCGGGCGCCTGGATGCCCAGCGGCATGTCGGTGACGGTGGTGTCGCGCATCGTGCCTCGTCGCCGCTCGGTCGGCTGGGCCGACACCCGAGCCTACCACTCCCCCAGGGCATTTTCCCGGCTTCTGCCCGGCCCGAGGCCCGCTGCCGCGGACGAGCGGGGTCGTGATATCCTGGTTTCGTGCTTGGGCTACGCGGCGCACCCGGGCGGACGCGACTCCGGCGCGTGGTGCAGATCGTGATTCCGGCCCTGGTGGCAGGGCTGGCTGTGTCGTGCTCCGCCGGGCCGCCCGCGCCCGGCAGCGAGTCGGTCGCGCACGTCAGCCAGGCCGCGGTGGGAGGCTGCAGCTGCGTGGGCAGCGGAAGCTGCGACGCGCTCACCTACAACGACATCCCGGCCGACAGCACCTACTACGTGACCACCTTCGGCGGCGGCGCCGACACGCAGACCATGTCCTGCGGCGGCACGGCGGACGGCACCTGGGCCTACGCTGCCGATCGCTCGCGCTTCGGCTGCGGCGCCAAGCTGCTGGTCCAGGCCTCGGGCAAGCAGTGCGTGGTCGAGGTTGCCGACTGCGGTCCCAACCGTTGTGTGGAGCAGGCGGCCTGCAACTGCTCGTGCGGCGGCCACCATCCGGTGCTGGACGTGAGCCCGATGGTCACGCAGTACCTCATGGGCACCTCGGCGGTGGGCTGGAGCGAGTACAAGGCCGTGACGGCCGACCTCATCGATCCGTCATCGACCATCGGCTGCCCGGGCGTCGCGGTCGGAACCGGCGGCACGGGTGGCTCGGGTGGCGGCGGAACCGGCGGAACCGGCGGCGGCGGTGGCTTTGGTGGCGGTGGCTTTGGCGGCAGCGGTGCCGGCGGCTTCGGCGGCAGCGGTGCGGGAGGCTTTGGCGGCAGCGGTGCCGGCGGCTTTGGCGGCAGTGGAGCAACCGGCACGGGCGGCAGCAGCACAGGCGGCAGCGGCACGGGCGGCAGCGGCACGGGCGGGGGCTGCAATGTGGCGCCCGACTGCAACGGCTGCGTCGGCTGCGTGTCGCAGTGCGTGTGCCAGCTCGGCAGCGTCCAGTCCTGCAACACCATCTGCAACAGCGGTGGCAGCGCCGGAGCCGGGGGCAGCAGCGCCTCGGGTGGCAGCGGCGGCGCCGCGAGCTGCGCGGTGCCGACCTGCTACGTCTGCCCGGACTGCTACTCGCGCTGCATGTGTGTGGCCGGCGACCAGAAGGTGTGCACCGGCGTGTGCAACCAGCCGCAGGGCGCCGGCGGCGGCAGTGGCGGCGGTGCCGCGCTGGGAAGCCCGGGCTGCACCGGATCGGACTGCGGCTCCTGCGCCACGTGCGCGGATCACTGCACCTGCGTGACGCACGATGCGACGGCCTGCGCCTCGGCCTGCGGCTCGAGCGGAGCCACGACCGGCACGAAGACGGTGCTCGATCCCGTCTCGCGCTGCGAGTGCTCGACGCCCGGACGGCCGAGCGACGGCGAGGGGGGCGCGTGGTTCGCCTTCGCCGTGATCGGCTGCGTGCTGCTGCGCCGCGACAAGCGCGAGCGGCGCGAGCGCGGCTGAGCTCGTACCGCGCGCTGGGCGGCGTCCGCGACCGGCGGAGCGCGCTTGGCGGCGTCCGCGCGGGGCGGACGCACTGTCTGGAAGTGTCCGGAGGCGTCCGGAGGGTGTCCGGCGCTGCCGGACGATCCCGGGCCGCTCTGACGGCCCGGATGCAGCGATTTCCCGGGGATTTCCGCGTCGTCCCGCCATGGAACGCCGCCTGCTTTGCCCCCCTGCATGCGGTACTTGAGATTCTGGGCGCTTCTGGTTCTGGTGCTGTTTGCTGCCGCGTGCTCTCCCGCGGTCGGCGACCCTCCCACCCCCACGGCCGAGGGCACGACCGTGGCCGGCGAGGCGGACACCATCTACGGAGCTTCCGAGCTCGCCGGCTTCCAGCAGATCGGCGGCTACGCCGTCTCGCCCGTCATCAAGGGCGGCCCGGCCACGCGCGGCGGCTTCCTGATCGATCTGTGGGGCGACGTGGGCGACATCCCGATCGGCGCCGAGGTGCGCGGCGTCCGCGCCGACGGCACCAGCACCGACTGGGTGCCGGCGCAGACCACCTGGCACGAGGCACCGCACCGCGTGTCGCGCGCCGATCTCGGCGAGTCGGTCGAAGCCACGCAGTTCCGCATCCCCGTCGACCAGCTGAAGCTGATCGAGAACGTCATCTACGCCGGTGTCACCCCCGAGGAGCACGACCAGGGCGACAGCCATCCGCCTTCCAGCATCGGCACGACAAAGCAGCCGCTCACCAGCGAGCTGGTCGGGCTGGTGCAGCCGCGCTCGGCGTGGGGCGCGCGGCCGGCGCGCTGCTCGAGCAGCGACCCGGTCAAGATGCGTATGGCGATCCACCACACCTTCACGCCGCCCTCGTCGTCGGGTGGCTATGCGTCGCGCATCCGCTCCATCCAGTCGTACCACATGGATGTGCGCGGCTGGTGCGACATCGGCTACCACTTCCTGGTCACCGAGGACGGGCGCGTGTGGGAAGGCCGCCCCGTCGACAAGATGGGCGCCAACGTCGCGCACCACAACACCGGCACCATCGGACTTTCCTGGGTGGGTTGCTTCGACAGCAAGGCGTGCGGCGGCATCTCGAGCTCCAACGTTCCCTCGGACGCCGCGCTGCAGGCCGCCGGGCACGTCATGCACGCGCTGGAGCAGAAGTTCGGCATCACGTCCGACAGCGACACCATCAAGGGCCATCGCGATTTCGCCGGAGCGTCGACCGAGTGTCCGGGCAACGAGCTCGAGGCGCGCCTGCCCGAGCTGCGCTCGCTCGCTTCCGGACAGGATCCCCAGCCCGCGCCGACGCCCGCCGGTGACCCGGGCCGCGCGCTCGGCGTGGTGTGGGATCTGTCGCAGACCTCCTCGCCGGCGAGCAGCGGCAACGTGCGCATCCCCGGCGCGACGCTCAGCGTCGAGGGCGGCTCCAGCACGACGGCGCGCGACGGCGATGCCTTCTGGCTGTTCAGTCTCGCGCCCGGCAGCTACACCGTCACCGCCTCGGCGCCCGGCTACGTCACCGCCACCGAGACCGTGAGCGTGAAATCGGGCGGGGACACCTGGGCCTCGATCGGTCTGATGCCCGACAACGGCAGCGGCAACGGCGGCGCCGGCGGCGCGAGCGGTGCGGGCGGCAGCGGCGGCGCGAGCGGCAGCGGCGGAGCGGGCGGCAGCGCGGGCGCGCCGGCCAACTACAGCACTCCCGAGTCCAGCTGGACCTGCGGCGGCAGCGCCGGCACGCATCCCAGCGAGAGCGGCTCCTACTACGTCACCAACTTCGGGTGCTGGACCGACAGCAGCGGCGGCGCGCACTCCGATCCCGGCGACAACTGCGTGCCCTGGTGCATGACCGGCGCCGCGTCGCAGGGCCGGAGCGCCGAGTGGGACGCGCTGTGCGGCGGCATGTCCGGCCCCGACTGCGAGCGCAGCGTGAACTGGTACTCGGCCGACGCGGACCGCTTCGGCTGCGGCGCGCGCATCCTCGTCACCAACAAGAAGACCGGCAAGTCCGCGGTGGTTGCGGTCATCGATCGCGGCCCGGCCTGCTGGGTCGAGTCCAAGGTCGACCACTGGGGCCTCGACCTGTCCTACCCCGCCATCCAGTACCTGTTCGGCGGACAGATGGCCATCACCGAGAAGGGCGAAGTCATCGCCCAGCAGGTCCCGACCAACACGCCGCTCGGACCGGTGCAGTAGAAGAAGTACGCGCAGCACCAAGCCGCCCCTCGCTTCGGCGACGGGGCGGCTTGTCGCGTGTCCTGGAGCGCCCGGCGTGCGCGGGCGGGACGGGCGGAGCCAGGCCGGGCGTCGACGCGTGACTGGTGGCGCGTTCCGGGCTCCGGTAGGCTTGGGCGGTGGCCAGGACGACGTTGGCGAGCAGGCGCACGGTGGGACGCGCGGAGCTGGATGCGCTGGGCGAGGCGGCGCGCGAGCTCTTCGGGGCCGAGCCCGTGGTCGTGGCGGCGTACCTGTTCGGCTCGGCGGCGCGAGGCGAGGCGGCGCGCGATGTGGACGTCGGCGTCGTGACCCGGTGCCCGGTGCCGTCCCGGACGCTCGAGCGCTGGGCTTCGGAGCTCCAAGCCCGCGGCGCGCCACACGGGCCGGAGATCGACCTCCGCCCGCTCGCCAGCACTCCGCCGCGCTTCCGCGTCACGGTGTTGCGCGAGGGACGTCTGCTGTACGAGGGCGACCGGCGCGCGCGCCTGGAGTTCGAGGCGCGCTCGACCAGCGAGTGGGCGGACTTCCGCCCCACATGGCTGCGCATGCGCCGGCGCATGCTCGAGCGGTGGCAGCATGGGTGAGGCCCAGCTCGATCTGCTGGCGCGGCTGCTCGACCAGCTCGACGCCTACGCGACGCACATCGGTCGCGCGGAGCTCGAGTCGGATCTCGATACCTGGCTCAAGGTCACGCGCGCGCTGGAGCTCGTGGCGCAGTGCTGTCTCGATCTGGCGATGGAGCTGGTGGCGGCGCGCGGGTTGGGCGTGCCGGAGACGTATCGGGACGCGTTCGTGCGCCTGGCGCAAGCGGGTGTGATCTCGAGCGAAGCATCGCAGACGCTCCAGGGCTGGGTGGGGCTGCGCAACGTGCTGGCCCACGTCTACGCCCAGCTCGATCTGGATCGCCTCCACACCGCTCTTGTCGAGGATCGACGGCCACTGCGCGAGTTCGGCCGCATCGCAGCGCGCGAGCTTGGCGCGGCGGAAGACGAGCCGTCGCGCTGATCACGACGCAGCTGGTTTCCGCTTCACGGATGCGCGACGACGCGCCGCAGCCGAGGTCCCGGACGAGGCCCTACTTCGACTTCGGCTTCGGCCAGGGCGCGTCGGCTGCGCTGCCGAGCGTGTAGCCGGCTTTCTCGAGCAGCGGGCGGCAGCGCTTGTCGCACAGGTCGTATTCGTGGTCGGTCGTCAGTACGCTGCCCTTGCCGTCTTCCATCAGGCAGCCGTGGTTCGGGCAATGCGTCAGGCCGAGGGTGTGGCCCATCTCGTGAACGGCGGTCTTGCCGAGGCGGATACGGGCGTGTTTCGCGCTCTTCGCGCGGCGCTTGCAGCGGAACGACGACAGCACGCCGACGCGGCCGTCGATGGTCGCCAGGCCCAGGATGCCCCAGTCCTTGTACTTGCCCTTGGTGGTGGAGATGTCCACGCCGGTCAGGCCGAGCACGCGGAAGGCGTCGTCGGGGCCGCGCGCGCGCAGGAACTCCAGCAGCTTCTCGGCGCGGTAGCGGTGGCGCGGCGGATAGTAGGCAAAGCGGGGCAGGGGCCCGCGCTCGAGCAGCTTCACTTCCATCTGGTAGAAAACCGACAGCGCCCGGGCCACCAGCTTCACGTCGGCGTCGGGCAGCGCGCGGCCCAGCGGTTGGATGTAGATGCGGCGCTTTTCGCCGGCAAGCGCAGCAGGCGCGATGCCGCTGGCAGCGACCAGCGCCATGATCTGCAGCAGTTGTCGTCGGGAAGGCGTCATGCGCTCGCCCTGCAAGCGTGACACGGTTCGCGGGTTCAGGCGCGCGCTGGTGTGGCTCCAGGGTTCGAATAGGTTTTCACGGATCCGGGGGCCACCCATGTCTCGAACGGCAGGAGGGCAGCGGCCTCCGGCGGCGCAGGGTTGATCGCGATCATTCTGTCCGGCTGCTAGCGTACCTGGTGTAAGTGCCCGCTGCGCTCTCGCCTTGTGTGGAAGCGTAGACTCGGGGCGTGTCTCCATCGAGAAAGCGATTGCACAGGATGTCGCGCGATTGGCGGTGTTCTCGGCCTTGCACATGGCACATGTGAGAGGCACAATCTAGAGAAGGGAGGCGCAATGGCTGGGGATAGGCACGAATTCCGCACGCACGCACGCACGCACGTCGTTCTGGGGCTCTCACTGACGCTTTGCGCGGCCTGCACTGCACAGAACCCAGCTCCGTCCCGGTCGTCCACGGCCGGTGAGCCCGTGTCGGCGCAGCAACAGGCACAGCTACCGTTCAGTTGCAGTGGCGTGCTGACGCGGCTGCCCGCAGGGCGCAACGACAACCTCGACGTGGTCGTGACGCCGTACGTCTGCATGGTCGGCAACAGGCCGGTGCTGCACGAAGTCGACTCCAACGGCAAGGAGTGGGGTCGGGACGAGCTGCGCCTCGCGAGCCACGCGGCCTTCCGCACGCGCTTCCACCGGTTCGGTCCGGATCTGCGCGCTCGCATTGCGCGCGACGGGGAGTCGGTCCGGCAGCTCGCGGATGTGTGGTTTCCCACGCCCCTGGCCGCCGACCGGAAGATGCCGCCGAAGCCGGACTTTCTAGCTCTCGGAAAGGAGCAGCAGAAGGCGCTCCGCGCCAACTACAATTCCGCCATCTCCGCTCGTGGCCACCAGGTCGCGTCGATGATCGAGAAAGTAGCTCCCGACGCGATCGTGCGCGGCGATTCCATGGCTTTCAACAACGGGGGGCCGCTGCTCGAGGTCGAAGCCGCGCCGGTCGACCTACGGGCGATAGGTGATCAGGACGGCGTCGAGTTCGTCGGTCTCTCGCTGTGGCCATGGGAGGACAAGCCCGCCTCCAGCAGCGCCTGGTTCGATGCCGGTCACTTCGGGACGTTGCAGTACTATGGCATCGACGGTGATGGAGTCGGTGTCACCGATGTGCTCGGCAGCTATGGCGTCTACGACTCCCAGTTCCTTGGACTGGCGGGCGGCGGGTGCAATGCGCCCGTAGGTGCGGCGTACGAGTGCTACTGCCCCGCCGGGGCGCCGTACGCTACGGCAGCGTGGACTGCGCCCCCTACGAGCACTCCCTGCAAATGGGGGCACCAGCAGCACGTGATGTCCATCATCAAGAACACGTGGGCGGCGCTATCGGGGGGCGCCGCGCGGCATGCGGCAATGATGACCGATAACGGCAACAGCGCGTGCGCGGGCGACTTCGTCGACCAGATCAACTGGGCGCAGCAGCGTAGTACCGTGATCAACCGCAGTGCGGAAAACTCCGCCGGCGTTTCGCGGTACCTGGACTACGTGGCAAGCGAGACGTGGCCGAGCATCGTAGCGTCGGCGGGGAACAGCGGCGGCAAGGTCGAGAGCCACATCCACAATGGCCTGGTCGTCGGCGCCGTCGATGACGGCGGCAGCAGCAACCGGTACTGGATGACGATGGCTGGCTTCAGCTCTTGGCAGAACACCGATTTCGCTGAGCTACCTCACCTGGTCGCGCCGGGTGTAGGAATCGACACCGTCTCCGACTACGCCAACGGGCCGAACCTTCGCGGCTGCAGCGGCACCAGTTTCTCCGCGCCGCAGGTTTCCGGCGCTATTGCTTCGCTTCAGGAGTACTACACCCCGTTCCAGTACTGGCCGGAAGCCGTCTTTCCGATCATGTTGGTCAGCGCGTACACCCCAGGGCAACCGGGCGGCCCGGACGGGACCAAACTGGATCTGGATGACGCGACCGACGACCACGACGGTGCGGGCCTGCTGGACGCGTATGGGGCGTGGCAGGTGGCCCAGTACTACGAGGTGCCGGGAAATGCGGCTACCGCCGCGGGCTTCTACTACGACTATTCAAGTTCGACGACCTGGTCCCAGGGCACAGAAACCCAGCACAACAACGCAGCGGTCTATCCTGGCAACTGGCTCCGGGTGGCTGCCTTCATGATGGACCATCCGACCTGCGGCACGCCGGCTACAACGGGTAACTGCAGCAGCGACAACTTCCCTCTGTACTACCTGCACGTCCACAACACCAACCCGTCCGCCAACCCGCGGGACTACTGGTCCTACGGGGTGGGCAACAACTACAAGTACGTTATCTTCCAGAACACGGAATCGACGACGCAGACCTACGAAATCAGCTTGTACATGGATTACTGGGACAGCATGTCGTGGGACACGTGGGGCGTGGCGTGGGACAGCAACTAGGGGAGGCAGCAGGATGACGTGGGGAGGCAGCAGGATGACGTTTGGCAGTTCGACGAAGCAGCGAGCGCTGCTCGCGCTGCTGACGCTGGCGTTCGCGGTCGGATGCACGTCGACGAGCGCTGGGCCGGCCGGCGGGGGAGCAGGCGGCGCGGCGGGTTCCGGCGCGGGCGGCGCGGCGGGTTCCGGCGCGGGCGGTGATGCGTGCGCGCCGACGGCGGGTGCGGGTGCGGGCGTCGATCCGCAGACGGGCTGTGCGAATGCCTACGTGCTGCCGCACTACGATGGCGGCGACACGTGCGGGCTGTGCGATCCCGGCGTGTCGACGCAGTGCTCGAATGCGACGGGGTGCGACTGGGCCACTTCGTTCCCGAATATCGCGTGTTCCCCCGATGGCACCGCATGTGCCGTGTTCGGCGCAGCCTGTTCGCCCGGTCCGATCGAGTGCGGGTGGGGGGCGGGGGCTTGCTCCGCGCAGATGGACGCGGCCGTTGCTGCCGCAGCCCATGGCATCCCTGGTGGCCCCTGCGCCTCCGACCGGGGTTGTTCTTCCGGTCATTTCTGTAGCGTGCGCGTTGCCAATCGCATGTTCTGTGACAACACCCCTTTCTTCTACGCCAAGGACTACTGCACCGACGCCGGCACGGACAGCGGCACCGACGCTGCCGCCACCCCATCCGACGCCGGCACCGACGCCGCAGACGCCAGTCTGTAGCCGCTGCTCGCGCGCCTACGCGCCGACGAACCGCGAAGGCGTCATCCGCGCGCCTCCTCCAAGCGTGACACGCTCTCTGCATCGAGGCGGGACGGGCGGCGCCGCGCCGGGTCGTCGCGTGCTGCTACTCCGGCTGCGCGCCGGCCAACGCTGCGAGCGCCTTGTCGCGGACGACGCCGTGTTCGTCGAGCCACGCCTCGGCCTCCGTGCGTGACGCGAAGTAGCCGAGCCGGCCGCCGGCGTCGAACGCCTCCGCGCGTCCGTCGGCCAGCAGGAACAGCGCCACCCACTCCGGCGCCAGCACGCCGTCGTCCCGCCAGAACAGCTCGTGGTGCGCAACGCGCAGCACGAACATCAGCCGCACCAGACAGTAGAAGGCCAGCAGGACCGCGCCGAGCAGCAGCATGCCGTACAGCGCGCTCTGGGTAATCGTCAGCGCGAGCGGCAGCCCGGCCAAGGTCAGCGTCGAGGCTGCGACGCGCGCCAGCCAGACATGTCGGGGCGCCTCGAACGCCCTGAACAGGCCCGCGACGTATACCAGGCCCGCGCCCGTCGCCGCCAGCATCAAGAGACCTGCTGCCAGCCGGACGTGCAGGCCGAGAAGCCCGAGCGGCCAGGTGAGCGCGCCAGCCACCACGATCCCCCGCAGCACCCAGCCAAGCCCTGTCGCGTGGCTGCGCTCCGGCGCCGGCGCCGTCAACTTCCACGTGGCGAAGCACAGCCCGAGCTGCACCGGCGTCAGCACCAGCGCTGCCACGCCGGGCGACGCCTCCACGGCGCCCAGCGCGAGGTATTTGAATAGCACGAACGCCAGCAGCGCCACCGCGCCTTGCGCCACGCTCCGCCGCCACGCGATCTGCTCCGCCGGAAACGAGGCCTCGTGCGCAGGCGTTCGATAGGGGTCCGGCATCTAGCCCCGCCCGGTCCCATGCAGCTTTCCGCTCGATACCTGCACAGCGGCTAGTCTACCAGCGGCCGGCGCGCCGGGCATGCCAGCTGGCGATGCGCGGTCGGGGGCGTGGCGTGGGCTTCGAGTGATGAGGTCGGGTGGCGCGGCGCGAGCGGTGTGGGCGGTGCGTGCGGGGGCGGTGCGCGAGCAGGCGCGAGCGGCGCGGGTGGGATGCGCGGCGCCAGCGGTGCGGGCGGCGCGCGCGGCGTCGATTGCGTCGAT